>CP121339.1:0-3911877 GCA_043513735.1 Cohaesibacter sp.
TAACGACTGCAACCCTCTTATGGACCGAACTCCGGCGTCTCACATCGCTGGTTCGAGAAGTTGCCGACGACATTACCGTCGTATTCGTAGCCAATAGGCAAAAAAGCTTGTCAGGCGATTCCGCTGATCGTTCGACCGAGTACTTCACAGACTATGAGGCGAACCAGATACTATCGGGGCTGCGCGAGGCGGGCTTTCGAACGTTGTATTTCGAAGGTGAGAACGAATTTATTTCGTTCGTACTTGAAGCAAATGGAAAGTTGTCAAAGTCCAAGTGGAACATCGTTTACAACACGGCACAGTCGGGGACGGACCCGGGCCGAAAATCGATGATTCCGGCATTTTGCGCACTGCACAAAATCCCGACATGCAATTCTGATTCCTATGCCGTTTCCCTCGCGCGCCATAAGTTGCATGTTCACGCAGTTCTTCAAAGGTTCGACATCCCAACTCCAAAGACTTGGGCATTCGATGCAGCGAGTGGATGGCTCCGCGGAATCGAACCGCCAGAGGACGTTCTATTGATTGCGAAAGCTGGACATGAGTCCGCAAGCATCGGCCTGGATGAGGATTCCGTTGGAGTTCTTGCTCCAGATTTCGAGAACGTTCTTCGATCCAAGTCCGCCGAGTTGCAGCAACAGCTAGTGGTTCAAGAGTTCATTTCGGGGCGTGAGTTCGAACTACCGGTTATCAACCTGCAGAATCGGCATGAAGCGGCGGATCCGATTTCGATCACTTTTGACGGCGATGCTCAACTCGACCAAAGAGTGCTGCTCTATGATCTTGTTGCAAATGACCGCTTTGGCTTTGTTTCCTGTCCTGCGGAGTACGGGGTAGCTGCTGCCCGTATGCGCCAGGCAGCATCCAGCGTATGCGAGGTACTTGGCCTCAAAGGCTTCGCTCGCGTCGATTTTCGGATGGACGATACTCAGAATGTCTGGGTGACCGATGTCTCTACCAGTCCGCACATCGTCATGCACAGCTCATACTGGCACCTTTTCGAACGCGCGGGCTGGTCCCATGACGAGTTGCTCTCTTGCATGATTGCGGTCAATGCCGCCAATCTCGGCTGGATTTGACGATCAACCTTCCGACCAAACTTGGATGTCGGACATAAGAAGTCCTCTACCGATGGACCACCACGCATCCTGATGTCCATTGGGCGCCCGCCTCGAACAGGGATAGGTGTCGAAATCATGGGCCGTATTCAAGGACATATCGCCAAACGCCTCAACCATGAACGAAAGCCTGCGGGAATGCGCATTTCGGAACCACTTTGGGATTGCGTCGAGATACGGCTTGACGGTCTCCAGCAGCTTCACTGCTTCTGATCGTTCTCCGTTTACCGCAAGAGCAACGGCTAGATTCGAGCCGGCATACAGTGCGTAGTAGGGATCCAGGTCTTCAACACTTACATGGCTCCAGACCGCATCGAGCAGTTCGCGTGCCCGTGTCGAATGCCCCGCGAGCAGCGTGAGGGCTGCCTGATTGACTGCGACCAGGGAACGATCGAGGTGCCAGTTCCTTTTGCCATCTGTGAGCAAATGCTCTAGCGCATTGCTGGCCGACTCAGGAGTTTCCAAACCCGCGCGGAAAGCAGCAATTACGTAGTTGTTGAGACCCTTATAGGGTTCGGTTGTTCGAAACCCGCGCTGCGCTAACGCGTCGATCCAATTGAGAGCATTGGAAGCCGTCGCAACGGCGTCGGAGAACTGTCCAAGTGTAAATTGCGCGGCCGACAGGTTGACCAGACTTGCGGAATACTCGAACGCATTGCGTGGCGTTTCCGAACCTTCTTCGGGACCAAACCATAACACAGCGCGTTGGATGTGTTTGGTTGCCAGTTCGGTTGTAAAGAACTGGTCGGCCTTTCGATTCAGCGCTTCGACGCGAGAACGAGCAGTGGGATCCCCTTTCGACCGACGCGCAAGATCTTCGGCAAGACGCGTGTAAAGACGGGATGCTTGCTCCGTCTCGCCTGCAGCTGACCACGCCGCCAAAAGGATTGACATCAGACGGTGCCATATTTCCAGTTCGTCGCGCCATTCAAGCCAATGCTCGAGCAGACTTGCAGCAGCAGCATAGGCATCAGGCGTCCTGAGCTTGATCTGATTCAGTGCAATCAGTGCAACGATTTCTCCTTGAGAAAGGCGAAAATCACCTGAATAGAACGGCGTCAGCAGATTTATCGCCTGTTGATGTTCGCCAGCATCCATAAGGCGGCATGCCAAACTCGCAGCGTCCAAAGTGCCGCTCAGTTGACCGATCTCCTGCAGCGGGGCACTTAGAATGCGCTCCCCCCGAACCGCTTGCATTGAAACTGCAAAGGCGAGTTCACTGGAAAGTATGGGGTCACCCGAAAGGCTCGCGTGCTTCAATCGCGTGGCATAGTCTCCGGGCCGCAGCAACTTGATGCAGTTGGCGAGCTTTTCGTGAGTTTCTCGAATATCTACCGCACCTAGGCCTTCAGCTGCCGATCGTACAGCGTCATGAGCGAACCTCACCTCGGTCCCGGCAAGTTGCAGAAACTGTTCACGTAGGGCGATATCGAGTGCCGTGGAGAAGGCCTCTTCGTCCTTGTAGGCGCAACGCACCTCCGCTTTCGAAAAGGCTGAACCAACACATGCTGCAAGGCACAGTAGATGACGGACATATTCGGAGTGTTCGCTCCCTGCCAGTCGTTTTGCCAGCAGCGTTGACATCATCGAGACGGGGTCCGGCTGAGCAAGATCTCCGTCAAGCGGATTCTTAGTCAGGGCGGCAGCAATTTGCCTAGTGATTTCTAGGTGACCATGAATGACGCTGTAGACGGCGTCGAGCAATTCCTTTTCGACGGGAGTTTCTAGGCCGAAAGCCTTGAGCACGGGTGGGAAATCGGCGCGTGATATGCGAGGGACCTGAATCTGCTCAGGTGGCCGCAGCCTCTCAAGGATGGCCTTGTCTAGTGTGGCGGTAGCCTCCACATTTTCTATAAACAAAATCGAAGAATTCTTTGCGAAAGGATACGCTGCCTCGATCTCTGGGAGATCAAAATTCAAGATCAGTTGCGCCGTATCTACATCTAGCCAACCAATATCATCGACGATGATTACCGGGTCCTGCGTTCCAGCGAGTCTCTGTAGTCCCTGAAGCAAGTCTTGCTGTTCAGCTGTCAGGAATTCCGGTTGGATGCTTCCTCTCGCAGCAACAGCGATCTTTGCAAATTCTGCAGCGGTTGAACCTACAATTGGTACCACCCTCAAAGGAGCCGTCACGCTAGCTTTTGCAGCGTCGCGTACCGCCTTTGGTTTGCGTGTGCCCGCAAGGGCCCGATGAAGGGCCAGGAATTTGGTGCCGCTGTGGCCAGCGTCGCCTGAGATGCGAACCGCCGGTCGGCCCTCCTCTAGCTCGGTGATCACCAAATCTGCGATTGTAGACTTGCCAGTGCCTGAGTGCCCCTGCAGCCAAACGCGTGCTTTCGGTGCAGCCAACCTTGAAACGATATCGGCGGCTATTGCGCGCTGGCCGAGCAGGTCGGTCAATTGAACCATAATTCTCGGTTATCGTTACCGAGTTAGAGAGATTGAATGAACTAAATCTGTAATCGGTAGGAACTCCGCTGGGGACCTTTAATCAGAGGTCTGTGCACGGGAATAACTTGCCGATGTAGGCTCAGAGCTGCGGTTTGCCGCGCAGTCGACCAGTTTTGGCAATGCGGCCCAAGCCACCGCTCGACTTTCCCGTATGGCGTCTAGCAGTTTCGGGCTACATTCCGAGGCAGCTTCGCCAGAATCCGCACCATCCCAATCAACGTTTGATGATACGGCTCGCGGACCTGGCCCTAGAGGCAGTTCGGAACAATGAAATACCTACGAGGGTGGTTCGAGGCTTCGCTGAGCACGTCGTCTGATCCTGCAAGGCACCGTTCGGCCTGATCAAGCTCATGCCCGCGTAGCAGCATTGCGATGTCACGCCGAACCGCGGGCGTGTTGATGTGATAGGAATGGTTGGTGTTATAAAGTGTGGGGCCTGATGCGGTTTCGACAAATTCTGCGAACAGCGTATTGACGATCATGAGGCTATCATCAGCCGCGTTCGTCAAGGCATCGAACCCGCTTCCCAAACGTGGACCGTCGCCCACGCCGCCCTGTTGCCGATCAATCTCCGAAGAAAACTGGAGCACGGGGTCGCTGGGCGCGATGTAGATTGTAACGCGCTGCGCCGCCCCGAGGATCAGGTCTCGGTCTGCTTCGAAGACGTTGGTCGCAAGATCAGCGGCCGACAGGATGATGTTTCTCGCGATTGGCTCCACAATCGGCTCTGCTGGCGTTGGCGCACTCGGGCAGCCGGTCAACACCTGATGCAGCATGTATGCGCCCATTGAATGGGCCAGAATATGAACGTTTTCGGCGCTGTAGGCAGTCTCGACATCATTGAGGGCGCTTCTAATCTCGGAGCAGGCTTCCCGAACACGCTGGCGGTCGATTCGATACGGCGTTTGGGGCATGCTCAGTCTGCCGTCTTCATCAAAGATGGCAGATGCTTGCGACGGCCAGCTGATCAGGATCGGCTGGAACTGTCCGCGTAAGCGCGCCGTGAGGATGACACGCGCGAAGTCGCGCGCTGCGTCTTCCAATGAATTGTTGAAGCCATGGATATAGACCACGGCCTGCGGTGCTTCGAACTGATCCGACGGCTGGACGGCCTCGCCGAATGTTGATGCGTCAGAGGCCTCAAACGCAAGCGACCCACCACTACTGACATTGCGAACGATGTTCTGATTGCAGTCTAAGAATCGTTGGGCGATTTTCGTTTCCGTCAAGCATGCTCCCGCCCCGATCAACCCTAGATCATCGCGCTGCCGATAGAGTTCCGACAGCAAAGGAACCTCCAGGTGGCCAAAGTAAACAGCATCTCCAGATGATGGGTCATTGGAGAATCCGTCGCCCAACGACCTTGTGCGATTCGTGAAGAACATCATCGACGGCGCTTCGCAGAGGCCACCACCAGCTGTGGCATCGTAGGCAGCGCAAAGATTGCGCTCGGCCTGAGCGGCGATGGCCCTTTCAGCGGGGGTGTTCGCGATGGAAGACGCTCGAACCGTCGCCGCAATACGCGTGGCGTCTGGAGTTGCTTCGTTTGCGACAAGGTCCGGCAATGCTCTAAAATCTCCCGCCTCCAATCCATCAAAAAGCGCGCTAACAACCTCGTTCGAAGACCAAACGCCATCAAGCGTGGGATTTTCTGCGCTGAAGCGGGCGAAATCGGTCAGAGCGGTGGCCGGTCGGTCATTTGCCGCAGTCGCGCGTTGGAATGCCATTACAGCATCGCTCAGATTGCCCCGATCTCGTTCGATGCGTGCTCTTAGGTGATCTGCTACCGAGTCTTCGCCGGGTTCACTCAGACGGAATAGTATCTCTTCGGGGGCTAGAAAAGGAACATCTCCCTCCGGCAGCTCGAAACCAGCGTAAGATCGGTCGTACAAGGCGCTAAGCGCAAACGGGTCCGTGGTCTCGTCCTTGACGCTAAGCCACTCAGCAATCAGCGCGTCTCGCGTCTCTGGATCCGACTGAGTCAGCAAAATTGTAAAGCTATCGTCGGCGCTTTCGGGCGCGTATGCCATAATTTTCGCAAGTGAAGTGCCGGCGAATTCGCTTGGCCCATCCTCAAGGTACCTTTCCCAAACAATCGCCCGCCCAGTGTCTGTCAGATTGGGGTTGTTTGAAAGCAAGCCATCGACATCTGCAGGGTCAAAAGCCGAGAGGTCTTCAGCTTCAGTGATAGCGTAGGCATCTGCGAAGTCGAAGATGAGTGCGGTCTGGCCAACCTCGGTACTAAGAGATGGCTCGTTCGCCAGTGCCTCAAGCCCGCCTACATCACGATTGTGAAGCAGGATTTGCGCTCTTACGTCCAAATCGAGTGCTTCAGCTGGCCGGTTATCGCCCAGCGGGTTGTCCAGATCGAACGTGAAGTCTTGATCAATCGTGACAGCAGGGGACAACAGTCTTTCTGACAAAGCTTCCGCTGAAAAGAGATCGATCGTGTCACTGTTGATCTCAACAGTTCCGAGCCCTGGAGGCATGGCCAAATCCTCTTGAGGATTTAACAGTTCCGACTGCAGGTCCAGATTGATCCCAAGCTCTGCGGGCCCGATTTCCTGCGCATTGGGATCCGACACCAAGAGTGCAAGGTAACAACCGATGAGAGTCCAACGCGACTTCTGAAGCATGATAAGGCCGATGTATTATTCAATCAAAGAGTGAATACTATAGCAGGTAAGCGCTCTTTGGAAGCGGCAAAGTATTCGGTCGATTTTTCCGGCTCAGACTAGGAAGCGCTAAAACTTGGTGCGCTTTCTGCCGACATCTTCGCGACACGAAGGCGATTAACGTGGCTCCAGTGCCACCGTTACTCATGTCCTGATGGTTGTTCACTTCGGTCGGAAAAGGCTGTCTGTCACAATCGATCAGAACTTACTCTTTGGGCTTGAAGTGTGAGTTCGCGATCAATAGCGCGAATGTCCGCGTTCGAAATCGCATGCGAGGTCACTGGGTTTCATATGGGAGCCAAGATTGCTGCGCTCGAATGAACCGCGCTGGAATAGTCTGAAGCAGATCGACAGGTATTTCCCGAATGAAGTCAAAGGTTCTGTGAATGAGTATGGTGCGATCTGGGGCAAGCTGCCCATGCTCTTAGCCTCAATCATAATCCGCGTGTCGGGAGTTCAAGTCTCTCCTCCGCTACCATTTTTCTCCATATATTTCAGGTATTTATGCCTTGCATTGTGCGAGTGCGTCTGCGCGTGGAACGCCCGGGGTTGCATTCTGGGTTTCAAAAGCGTGCGCTTGGATGCGATGGGGTGGTTCAGTTTGGGCTCAATTAGAGACATGGGTTGTTAAAGCTGACACCTTTGACCGAGCCGAAGGGGGCTTCTGCTTGAATCCCCATAGCGGACATCAGTCACGCTGCGAAAACGAATCGTATGGACGGGAAACCTCCGTCTCCTACAGTTCTAAATTGGACAATTTGCATATCAAAACGCGCGCTTCCCTACCGTCACAAGTGAAGTCGAGACATCGAATGTTGCGTGCAGTAGTTGTACCCCTAAATCTTGGATAATCGGCTTGATTGATCGGTAACTTCTCGAGCTAAGTGAACCGCCCCGGGTTTGCTGGAGGCTCCAACACCTGAGCAGGTGGAGCCATCATGAGCAAGACAACGAGCAGATATTCCTCGGAAGTGCGCGAACGTGCCGTTCGCATGGTTTTCGACAATCACGGGCAACATGACAGCCGCTGGTCAGCGATCATGTCGATCTCGTCCAAGATTGGCTGCACGGGCCAAACGCTGAACGAGTGGGTGAAGAAGGCTGAGATTGATGCCGGCAAAAGGGCTGGCGTCCCGACGGACATGGCCGAGAAGATGAAGGCTCTGGAGCGGGAGAACCGGGAGCTTCGTCAGGCCAACGAGATCCTGCGCAAGGCGAGCGCTTATTTTGCCCCACCTCTCGGTGATTGCCAAAGCAATCACCTGCCGGTCAATGGGACGGAGCTCGACCGCCCATTCAAACGATGATCGCGTTTATTGACGATCACCGCGAGGCGCATGGGGTCGAGCCGATCTGCAAGGTTCTACCGATCGCCCCGTCCACCTATTACGATCATCTGACCAAGCAGGCCGATCCCACACTCCGCTCGGACAGGGCAAAACGGGATCTGGAGCTCAAACCGGAGATCGAGCGTGTTTTCGCCGAGAACTTCGAGGTCTACGGCGCGAGGAAGGTCTGGCGGCAGATGGTGCGCGAGGGCTTCGGTGTCGCGCGTTGCACCGTCGAGCGGCTGATGGCCGATCTCGGCCTTCACGGTGTTATTCGCGGCAAGCCGATCCGCACCACGGTGCAGGACAAGGCCGCCCCGTGCCCACTCGACCGCGTGAACCGTGTCTTCCACGCACCAGCCCCGAACATGCTCTGGCTTTCGGACTTCACCTACGCCAGCACCTGGTCGGGCTTCGTCTACGTGGCATTCGTCATCGACGCCTATGCCCGCCGCATCGTCGGCTGGCGGGTAAGCCGGACGGCGCATGCGAGCTTCGTTCTCGATGCCCTCGAACAGGCCCTGCACGAGCGGCGGCCCGTTCATCGCGGTGGCCTGGTGCATCATTCGGACAGGGGATCTCAATATGTCAGCATCCGCTACACAGAGCGCTTGGCAGAAGCAGGCATCGAACCTTCCTTCGGCAGTGTCGGAGACAGTTCTGACAACGCGCTGGCCGAGACGATCAACGGCCTCTTCAAGGCGGAGGTCATCCATCGGCGCGGACCGTGGCGATCCTTCGAGGCCGTCGAGCTCGCCACCCTGACCTGGGTCGACTGGTTCAACAATTGCCGGCTGCGGGAGCCCATCGGCAACATCCCGCCGGCCGAAGCAGAGGAGCGCTACTATGCCATGCTGGAAGAACCGGCCGTGGCAGCGTAACTCAAATCAAACGACCGCCGGCAAACCCGGGGCAGTTCAAAACCCAGGACAAGCTGCAGACCTATGTCTTTGAAGGTTAGGCATTTGTCGCCTGATCCCATCAAGGGAAACCGCGATGTTTAGTGTTGCAAAGCTTCCGCCCGGTGCTTTTTATCTGCCCGACTTTGTTGCCTTAGATCTCGAAGCCAGACTCGTCGCCGCTATCGACGAACAGCCGTGGATAGTGGATCTCAAGCGACGCGTGCAGCACTATGGCTATCGCTATGACTACCGCGCCCGAGTGGTCACGCCAGATGCCTACCTCGGATCATTGCCCGCGTGGGCCTCTGATCTGGCCCTAAAGCTCGCAGACATAGACTGGTTCAAAACGGTGCCGGATCAGCTAATCGTCAACGAGTATCTGCCTGGGCAAGGCATCTCAGCGCATGTCGACTGTGTGCCCTGTTTCGGCGACGTGATCGTTTCAGTCAGTCTGCTGTCCCAATGCGAGATGCTCTTGCGGGAGCGCGTTTCCGGCGAAAAGCGGTCCATCAGGCTCGAGCCCCGTTCGGCACTTCTACTGACCGGGCCTGCGCGTTTTGAGTGGACCCATGAAATACCGGCGCGCAAGTCGGACCCCATCAACGGTGCACGGGTCGCTCGTTCGCGCCGCCTGTCACTGACGTTTCGAACAGTCGAACCGCCGTAACGTTCTGGGTTTCAATTGGGCTGCCGATGCCGCTGGGAATGAATGCAACGCGTTGGAAAAGTCTGAGGCAGTTCAGACGCTTAATCATCAAGCCGATCAAACGGTCCATGACGCGAGTTGGGTCGTCATGAGACTAAGCAACTGATATCATTGACTTTATCATAAGGCGCGTGTCGGGAGTTCAAGTCTCTCCTCCGCTACCATTTTCCCTCCAAAACCTAGTTGCTATAATCGCTCTGCGGGGACTCTCACATGTGGAATGGGCGGCCGGATAGGGTCAGGTCTGCCCTACAGTGCAGACAACTATTCAATCGCTTTCATGAGAAACTCCGCACGCTCAATATGCGTATTCGCGATGTCGAGTTTCTTCTCAAGCCGGGCCTTTTTGTCGGCCGAGTGTGCTGACGCGATGTCGGCTTTCAGATCAATTGCTTTCTTGCGCAACTTTCCAAGAACCTTCTCCACGTGCCTTGGCTTGATCTTTTCCGCCTTGCCGCGTTCGAAGCGCTCATTGTAGTCCACAACTTTCTCGGCGAGCTTTTTCAATCCCATTGTCGTGATCCCGATCCGTGCGCAAAGACTTGCATGCTAGGGCCTCCGTGCGACAGTTTTATTACGGTGATCGCTTGTCGCGACGCCAGATGGCGCATCGGCGACCAGCCGGTTTTCGTCCAGTTCTTCATCCTCCAGTGAGAGCAGCCGTTCAACCTCGGCCATCGCGCTATCGCGCTCGATATAGTATTTGCGGGCGGCTTCGATGAGATCGCGCATGGCGGCGTATGCATAGCCAGAATCATTCAAAAACGAAGTTGCCGCGGCGGGTTGAAGTTTGCCCTGTCTGATCAAGTCATCGATGCGCCGAGTGGTCGACAGGGCATCGTCCTCGATTTGAGCGCGCTCTTGATCGAGCCAGAGCGCACTACGGTCCTCCGGATTGGCCGCCTCCAGCTTGTGGATTTCCACAATGATTCTGGCGATCTCGGTGCGCAGGCCATCGTACAAGTCGGTTACAGTGCCTTGTTTGCGACCAGTAAAGCGCAAGACGTTCTTGCGAAGGTGCTTGACTGATTTGACTGCCTTGACGATGTCGCCTGACACATCGCGCAAGGCATGCACCCGCTCGTTGATGTCGGGTTCGAGGCTCCTTTCGCCAACGCGCGTCGTGAATTCGACAATGGCCGAGTAAAGCGTCTTGACGCGGCGTTCGTAGCCCTCGTCCATATCGAGGTCCATCGGGGCGCGGCTTTTGCTGACCGTCTCTGCGATTTTGTCGGTCTTGTAGATTTCATGGCGGTGCAGGTTCAGACCGTGCAGGATCAGCTCCATCGCATTCTCGTTAAGGTGCTGGACCTCCTTGCGCAGCGCCGATTCCAAAGTCTGCGGGAAGGCGTCAACCGCTTCGTTAAGATAGCGTGGGCGGCTGACATCGGGCGCCGGTTCGACAATGCGCCGTTCCAGAAACGCGATGAGCCGGGTCAGGAGCGGCAGCATCAGTGCCACGCCGAGCGCGTTGAAAATAGTGTGAAAAACCGCCAGCTTTAGCGCGTAGTCTTGATCACCGATGCCGACCAAGAGGCTGATCTGGTCCACCAGATCTCGCAGTGGGGCGATGAAGACCAACGCAACCGCAGCGGTTGTGACGTTGAAAATCAGGTGCGCGAGGGCCAGCCTCTTGCCCTGGAAATTGGCGCTTAGCGATCCTAGGATTGCAGTGATGGTGGTGCCGATATTGGCGCCGATCGCAAGCGCCAGGGCGTTCTCATAGGTGATCTGACCGGCGGCAAGTGCGGTCAGGATCAGCACCATCGTTGCGTGGCTTGACTGCATGATGACGGTCGCTGATGTGCCCAGCAGGGTGTAGACCACCAGACCCACCAGACCTGGCAATGCGAAGCGCAGGAGGTCGATCTGATCTTTGAAGGCCTCAAAACCTTCTTTCATGTGGTGGATACCCAGGAACAAAAATCCCAGGCCACCCAGCGCATAACCCACCCCACGAAGCGGCTTGGGTTTCTGGAAGACCAGAACGATGCTGATCGCAATCATCGGCATCGCGTAGCTGGCGATGTTGACCTTGAGACCAAGCCCCGCGACCAGCCAGGCTCCGGTTGTCGTTCCGATATTGGCGCCAAAAATGATCCCGACGCCGCCGATCAGCGATATCAATCCGGCGCTTAGGAAAGATATGGTGATCACTGAGACGAGCGAACTTGACTGAAGGATCGTGGTCGAGACGATGCCAAAGGCAAGAGCGCGCGGCGTGGAGCCGGTGGTGCGTTCCAGCATGCGTTCTAATGTTCCGCCGCTGAAGAGCTTGAATCCATCTTCCAGCATCATCATGCCAAACAGAAAAATGGCAACGCCCGCGGCAATCTCCTGGGCATCGGCGCTGAACCAAAAGGCAGCCAGGATCAAAGCGATCGCGACGGGGAGGTAGTACTTCCTCATTTGCCGGTTGCCTCTGGGTCGACCGAGCGCGATGCCCGCTTGGCTGGGCCGCTGGTGCGCCCGTAAAGCTCGCACAGACTTAGTGTAAGATTTGCGGCGCCTTGCGCCCGCTGATCGACGGCGCCGCTCTCTTGTAACGATGGCCGCATGGCCATTCCCCCCAATAGTTCGGGCGAAGCCCACACCGCGCCGAGCTTACACCGCCAGAGCAGGACAGTCTGCGCCTGATGTTTGTCAACGACAAGCGCGTCCATCCGTGAGCCTTGGTGGTCGCGGATTCGGCCAAACGGGGGGTGGGCCATGCTCAAAACAGAAAATGTAGAATCGGCCATTCAATTGAATCGTGACGAGCTGTTCCGCTTCGGAACGGCGCTCATGTTCATTGTTGGCATAATGTTGTTCACCATCGTACGCACGGATGGCGGCGTCGATGGCATCTTGCTCGTCGTTGCGGCCATGATCGGCGGCTACATGGCGATGAACATCGGGGCCAACGATGTGGCCAACAATGTCGGCCCTGCCGTTGGATCGCAGGCGATCACGCTGACCGGTGCCATCTTGATCGCCGCGTTTTTTGAGGCGGGCGGCGCACTGATCGCCGGTGGTGACGTGGTCGGCACCATCAAGAAGGGAATCATCGATCCTGATCTGGTGGCAAACCGCGATACGTTCATTTGGTTGATGATCGCGGCGCTCCTGGCGGCGGCCGTCTGGCTCAACTTCGCGACAGCCATTGGGGCACCAGTTTCGACAACGCATTCAATCGTCGGCGGTGTGCTCGGCGCCGGGATCGCTGCGGCTGGATGGGATATTGCCGATTGGCATCAGGTCGCCTTGATTGCGGCCAGCTGGGTGATTTCGCCGGTCCTGGGCGGGCTGATCGCTGCGGGATTTCTCTACATTATTAAGCGATCTATCACCTACCAGAGCGATGTCTTGGCGTCTGCCAACCGCATGGTGCCGATCCTCGTCGCTGCGATGGCTTGGGCGTTCGGCACCTATCTGATGCTGAAGGGTGTCTCTAAGCTGATCACCGTCGGCTTCCCGGGCGCTGTGATGATCGGTTTTGCGGTTGCGGTCGCGGTTTACTTGCTAATGCGGCCCTACATCGCGCGTCTGACGAACAGCCTTCATAACCACAAGTCGAGTATCAATGATCTCTTCACGATCCCGCTGATCTTTGCCGCCGCTCTGCTGAGCTTTGCCCATGGCGCCAATGACGTTGCGAACGCGGTTGGCCCACTGGCGGGTATCAACGAGGCCATTCTGCAAGGCGGCGTGACCACACGAGCGTCGATTCCGCTGTGGGTGATGGCGGTCGGTGCCATTGGAATCGCGCTCGGTCTGGCGCTTTATGGACCCAAGCTGATCCGAACAGTCGGCAGCGAAATCACCGAACTCGACAAAATGCGGGCCTATTGCATCGCCATGGCCGCGGCGATCACCGTGATCATTGCATCACAGCTTGGCCTGCCTGTCAGTTCCACCCATATCGCGGTGGGCGGTGTGTTCGGGGTCGGTTTCCTGCGCGAATACATCAAATCGAATTATGCGCGCATGCTTGATGACATCCGGGACCATCACCGGGACAACGACCCTAAAGAGGTTGAGGCCTTTCTTCAGCGTTTTGAGGCTGCGAACGTCACGGTGAAGGGCGAGATGCTGCGCGCCATGAAGGTGCAAGACGCAGGCAAGCGGTTGCTTAGGAAAAAAGAGCGCAGGGGTCTTGGTCGGGTGCACCGCGTGGAATTGGTGAAGCGCAACCTGTTGCTGCGCATTGCAGCGGCTTGGGTGATTACCGTTCCCCTGGCCGGATCGCTGGCCGCCATGTTCTATTTCATGCTGCGGGGGATGCTGCTGCCATAAGATCGGTTGCCATGAGCTGTGTTGCTATGAGCTGTGTTGCCATGACTTGGCGAACGTGAAAGCTTGATGGCTATCGGGCGGGCGCCTTTTCAGAGCTGGGGCCAGGTCAACCGGGGCGCTTCGAACCGTGTTTTGGACGTCAGACCGTCACGAGGTGCTGGTCGGGCGCCTCTTAGGACTCACATCTGGCCCCACCGAGGTGTGCCATGAGCCACAAACACGGCCCGCACGACAACAAGCTATCCAACAAGACCTATCTGGCGGAACTTGCGCGCCTGCAAACCGAACTCGTGCGGATGCAGGAATGGGTCAAAGCCACCGGACATAAGGTGGCGATCCTGTTCGAAGGGCGCGATGCGGCCGGCAAGGGCGGTACCATCAAACGTATCATTGAAGCGCTGAACCCGCGCGGATGTACCGTTGTGGCGCTGCCTGCGCCCACCGAACGTGAGAAGACGCAGTGGTACTTCCAGCGCTACATTCCGCATCTTCCAGCTGCCGGTGAAATCGTGATCTTCGATCGATCCTGGTACAACCGTGCCGGTGTGGAGCGCGTCATGGGGTTTTGCAGTGAGCAGGAGTATCTTGAGTTCCTGCGAAGCTGCCCGGAGTTCGAGCGCATGCTCGTGCGCTCGGATATTCAGTTGATCAAATATTGGTTTTCAGTGAGCGACGAGGAGCAGGAGCGGCGCTTTCAAAACCGGATCAAGGATCCGAACAAGCAATGGAAGCTCAGCCCAATGGATCTGGAGAGCCGCAAACGCTGGGTCGACTATTCAGAGGCAAAGGACGTCATGTTCTCGCATACGGACATCAAACAATGCCCCTGGTATGTCGTGGAGTCGGACGTGAAGAAACATGCCCGGATCAACTGTATCGCGCATCTGTTGTCGATGGTCCCGTATGAGAGGATCGAGCGAGATCCGATCGTTCTGGAAGAAAGACCGCAGCAACATGATTACGTTCGGCCACCCATGAGCGACCAGACCTTCGTGCCAGAGGTCCACTCGAAGCTGTTGTAGCGTGCATCTCGGTTGACGTTGGCCATTTAGCCTTCTGGTCAAACGCCCTTGGCGAGATAGGCGACGGCCAAGCTGGGCGTTGCGATCTGTGGGTAGTCGCTTTCTGGAATGTCGATGCCGAAACGCGCGTGTAGCGCCGTGACCAGATTGAGAACGTCCATGGAATCCAATTCCAGATCGTCCTGAATATGATCATCCTCCGACACTGAAGCTGGATCGATGTCAGGCGCAACTTTGGTTAGCTCAGTGAGGAAAGCGGTGCGGATGTCTTGCGGTGTCATAGGGTCTCCGGTGCCTGCATGAAGGACTCAAAGGCTTCAAGGAATCGTGCCGCTTGCCGGCCATCGCCAACCCGGTGATCGAGCGACAGGGTGATCGTGACGGCCTGGCGCGGCTCCACCTGGTCGCCCACCACCCAAGGCCGACGCTGCGGCGCGCCGATGCAGAGCAACGCCACCTGCGGCGGGAAGATGACGCCCGTCATCGACTCAGCGCCCGTTTCGCCCAGGGCTGATATCGTGATCGTACCCATCGTCATCTCAGACCCGCGCAGCCGACCGGCCCGGGCCCTGGTGACCAAATCACGCATGCCGCTCATGGTCTCGTCGAGCGAGAGGTCTTGCGCATCCATCAGCGCTGGCGCCACAAGTCCGCCTCCGCGCAGGGCGACGGCAACACCGGCGTGAACGCTTTTGGACCGTTCGAACGGGTCACCGGTGTACTGCCCGTTGACGACGGGCACTTTGGCGGCTGCCATCGCAGTCGCACGTACGAACAAGGCGCCCATCAGCAAGCGAGAGGCGGGATCACGCCCGTTGTTTGTTTTGGCGAGCCATTGCGTCGCCGGGTCAAGATCGATGGTCTGGCTAACATATAGATGCGGTATCTCGCGCTTTGAACGCGTCATAGCGGCGGCAATCGCTTTGCGCATCTCCGCCATGGGCGATGAAGGCTTGTCTTCTGTTACCTCGACCCGCTTGCCTGCCGCCGGGCTTTCATGGGCACGTTCCACATCGGCGAGCTGAATCGCACCGCCAAGCCCGGTGCCTGTGACCTTGGCCAACTCGACACCCAGTTCTGCGGCACGACGCCGGGCAACCGGAGAGGCCATCAACCCCGCCGGTGGTGGCACCGCTGGGATTGACGCGGGAGGAGTCGTCGCCGGTTCAGCGTCGGGCTTGAGCTGTGGTTGTGTAATAGGTGGCTGCTCTGGTTCTGCGCGAACCTCTTCTTGAGCGGCTGCGGGTTTGGCAGGCGCTTTCTCGCCATCGCCTAGGATGACCGCCAGCGCCGCGCCGACGGGCAGTTTCTGCCCGAGGTCAGCTTCCAGATGGTGCACTGTGCCAGCCTGAAAAGTCTCGATCTCGATGGCGCCCTTCTGGGTCTCCACGACCGCGACCACATCACCGCGCTTCACCGCGTCGCCGGGCTTGATCATCCACTCGACCAGCGTTCCGGCTTCCATGTCGGCGCCTAGAGACGGCATCTCAAACACCCCCATCGCTAGCGCCCCACGACCGATTTTGCGGCGGCGACAATGCTCGGCGTCTGCGGGATCGCGGCGTCCTCTAAATGCTTGGGATAGGGGATTGGAACCTCGCTGGAACACAGCCTGCCAACCGGCGCGTCCAGATGCCAAAAGCCCTGCTCCATAATCCGAGCGGACACTTCAGCTGCCAGCGATCCGGTGCGCCAGCCCTCGTCGACGATCAGTGCCCGGCGCGTGCGTGCCAGCGACCCCAGAATGGTTTCGTCATCCAACGGTCGCAGGGAACGCAGATCGATCACTTCGGCATCGATACCCTCGGCGGCCAATTGGACTGCGGCGTCCATCACTTTGTGCAGCGATCCACCGTAGGTGATCAACGAGATGTCCTTGCCCGGCCGTCGGATGGCGGCCTTGCTGATGTCCACCGCCCCGGCATTGGTGTCGAGCCTGCCGGTACGGTTGTAGAGCATCACATTTTCAAAGATCAGCACTGGGTCGGGGTCTTCAAGCGCGGTCCAAAGCATGCCGCGCGCATCTTCCACAGTGGCCGGAGCCAGGACCTTCAATCCAGGAATGTGCGCGTACCACCCTTCAAGAGAATGAGAGTGCTGGGCGGCAAGCTGCTTGCCTGCGCCAGTGGCCATGCGGATGACCAAGGGTACACCGAAAGCGCCGCCTGACATGTGGCGCATGGTGGCGGCAGTGTTCATAATTTGGTCGAGGGCCAGCAGACTGAAATTGACAGTCATCAGTTCCACAATGGGCCGCATACCAGCCGCCGCCGCTCCGATGCCCGCACCTGTGAACCCGGACTCGGATAGCGGTGTGTCGCGAATCCGGTCTTCGCCCAATTGCTCCATGAGCCCCTTGGTCACTGCATAGCAGCCCCCATAGGCGCCGACATCTTCGCCCATGAGAAAGACGCGATCATCGCGCTCGATCGCCTCTTCGATCGCTTGCTTGACGGCCTCGCGATAGGTGGTCTCAACCGTTTCCCCGGACGGTTGAGCAGGCGGAGGCGGTGCCGGCTGCGCACCAAGAACGTGTTTTGCAAGGTCTTCGACCGGCTCCCAGGTGCCTGCCTCGGCAAAGGCGACGGCCTCGGCTATTTCAGCGTCCGCAGCGGCCTCGATTTTCGCGATATCGTCTTGGTGGATCAGCTTGTTTTCTAGCAGCCACCCCTGGAAGCGAACTATGGGGCCTTTGTCGCGCCACTGCTCAATTTCATCCTTGGGACGGTAAAGCTGTGCATCGAACATGGAATGGGCGCGGAACCGATACGTCCGGCATTCCAGGAACATCGGCGCGCCGGTCTCGCGGATCCGCTGCACAGCGCGCCGTGCGGCTGCTTCGACGGCCACGACATCCATGCCATCGACCACCTCGGACTCGATGCCATAACCAGCGGCTTTGAGGTGGATGTCGGTTTCGGCCTCGGTACGCGCGATCGCGGAGCCCATCGCATAGCCATTGTTTTCGCACACAAAGAGAACGGGGAGATTCCAGAGGCTCGCAAGGTTCAGCGTTTCATGGAACTCACCCTCCGCAACCGCACCTTCACCAAAAAAACAGGCCGTGACATTGTTTTGTTCTTGGCCCTGCATGGCATCGGCCAGCGCCAGCCCGCCAGCGAGCGGCAGGCCGCCACCAACAATCGCGTTGCCGCCATAGAAATTGGTTGCCTTGTCAAACAGATGCATCGACCCGCCGCGACCGCCTGAGCAGCCTTCGGCCTTGCCATACATCTCCGCCATCACCGTCGTCATCGGGATGCCGCGCACCAGCGCATGGCCGTGCTCGCGGTACGTCGCAACGATGCGATCATTGGCCGTCAGAACCGGAATGATGCCCGAGGCTATGGCCTCCTCACCATCATAAAGGTGCAGGAACCCGCGGATCTTTTGCTGGGTGTAGAGCTCGGCGCACTTGTCTTCAAACCGGCGAATACGAACCATGTGGGTGAGCAGGTCCAGCACATGCGCATGGTCCAGCCGCGGTCGATCGATCACACTCATGTTTCGTCACTCTCCAGGGTTGAGATATCGCCTTCCGGCAGGCCTAGCTCACGCGCTTTCAGCAGACGGCGCATGATCTTGCCGGATCGGGTTTTGGGGAGAGTCTGGCGAAAGACGATCTCACGCGGCGCCACCGCAGGCCCCAGTTTCTTGCGGGCATGGCCGCGGATAGCGCGCTCCAGCTCGTCAGACTTTTTGAAGTCGGGATTGAGCACGACATAGGCTTTGACCACCTCGCCGGCGGTCTCATCTGGTACGCCGATAACGCCAGCCTCGGCGACGGCCTCATGCTCGATCAGCGCGCTTTCCACCTCGAACGGGCCGATCAGGTGGCCGGATGATTTGATGAGATCATCGGCACGCCCAACGAACCAGAAATAGCCGTCGGCGTCGCGCATCGCCAAATCGCCAGAGAGATACCAACCATCGACAAAGCATTTGTCGTAGCGCGCTTTTTCGTGGAGATAGGTTCGCATTATGGAGGGCCAACCAGGCCGCAGCGCTAGCTCGCCAATCTCACCATCGGCAAGCTCGCGCAACGTACCATCGTCCCGTTTGACGATCCCGGCTTCGATGCCTGGCAGTGGCTTGCCCATCGACCCCGGATGCACATCGGTCGCCTTGGTGTTGGCGATCATGATGCCGCCGGTTTCGGTCTGCCACCAATTGTCGTGGAATGGACGTCCAAACACCTTCTCGCTCCACACCACGGCTTCAGGATTGAGCGGCTCGCCGACGCTGGCCAGAAAGCTGAGCGAGGAAAAATCAAACGGCGCAGCGGCGTCATCGCCGGCTCGCATCATCATGCGGATCGCCGTCGGCGCTGAATACCATACCTCAACCTTTTCGCGCTCAATGGTCGTGTACCAGCGTTCCAGATCGAACTCGGCTTCATCGACGATCATCGTCACGCGGTTCACAAAGGGCGACAGAATGCCATACGAGGTGCCCGTCACCCATCCGGGGTCAGCCGTGCACCAGTAGATCGTTCCTGGCTTGAGCTCCAAGGCATTGCGACCGGAGTAAGCCTGGTAAATCACCGCGCCATGCACATGCACCGCGCCCTTGGGTTTGCCGGTGGTGCCGGAGGTGAAATGGATGAGCGCGGGGTCTTCCGGCTCGGTGCGCACGACCTCGAACGTGTCCGAGGCGGCTTGCAACGCAGGGCCAAGGGCGACGCACCCTTCTGGCGCGTCATCGCCAGCAATAAGAACCAGCTTCAGCGAGGGAATGTCATCGCGCCACGCGGCGATCTTACGTTTGTAGATTGAGGCCGTCGTGAGCAGAACGTCGGCTTCACCGATCTCCATGCGCGTACGGATTGGCTCTGGCCCAAACGCCGAAAACAGCGGCGTGAAAACCATGCCGGCTTTCAGCGTGCCTATGGCAGCTGCGTAGAGTTCGGGCACGCGCCCCATCATGGCGAACAGCGAATGGCCTTTGTGCAGGCCGTGATCTTGCAAGACGTTGGCAAAGCGCGCCGACAAGGCCGCCATGTCGGCGTAGGTCAGGTTGCGTGTACTGCCATCCTTGCCGAACCAGCGTAGGGCGACTTGATCGCCGTGGCCGCCAGCAACGTGCCGGTCCACGGCCTCATAGCCGATGTTTAGTCCACCGTCCGGCAAGCCGTCGAGCAGCGCCAGCGCATCATTCCAATCGAAGGATTGGCGCAGCTTCTCTGGGTCCGGTATGGCCGCCGATGCCCGTTCCTCGGCGCTTTTTTCAAAGATCGTGTCCATGCAATTCTTCCCGCCCGTCTCAAGGTCAGGAGAATGCAAGCGGTCGCCGGTGATTGGCTGATTTTTGTCAACCAACGGTTGGGCGTAGTTCGGAGATAGCGTGCTGCGCGCAAAATCCGTCTGATGTCGCTTGTCAAATGCAGTCAGGCGTCAGCGCGGGTTCAGCGCCTGCGCACGGTGCGTTTCGTCATCAGCAAGACCAATTCAGCACACAACATCGCCGCTTGAACACTTTCAGCCTTTACTGTTGCTCTGATCTGTCCCCAGATAGACAAGGCGGTGTTTGGCAGGAGAGTCGAACGCTGCGTTTCTGTTCGGATTGCTCAATTGGCGTTTGGCGCTAGGTTACCGTCGTCGGCGGTGAGCCCTTCGCGTTCGCCTGCGTTTTCCGACATTTGTTTTTACACCAGTTTGAAGTGCTTTCGATCATGCACCTGTTCCGCGCTGCTGCGCTTGTTTTGCCTGCCCTCGTTTTCGCTGTTGCCCCCGTGTCGCCAAGCCTTGCCCAAGGCGGGCCGTCGCTGGTTGTCACCGAGCGAGTGGAGATGCGCACCTTGGCCGAAACCCGACCGATTTTTGGCGAGGTTGTCGCCCAGCGTGATAGCGCGATCGCAGCGCGGGTCGCTGGGATCGTCGATGAGGTTCGGATCCTCGTTGGTGATCAGATTGAACCAGGCGATGTCTTGGCCGTGCTTGACCGACAGTTGATCGAGATCGAGCTTGCGCAGGCTGAGGCCAGTCTTGCTGAGTCTGAGGCCGGCATCGAGGTGGCTGAGGCGCGGGTCATACGCACGCAAGATGTGTTCAATCGAACCGATGCGTTGCGTGGTAGTTCCGCTTTCTCAGAAGGACGGCTGGAAGACACGCGTGGCGCCTTTTCCGAAGCGCGTGGTCAATTGGCCGAGGCTCAGGCTCGGCTGCTGAATGCCCAAGCCGCGCTGGAACGCGCGCGTTACAACTTTGAACGGGCGGAGATTACCGCGCCGTTTCGGGGCATCGTTTTGTCAGTTGAGACTGACCCGGGTCAGTTCATCTCCGCTGGCGAACCGGTCGCCAGGCTTCTCGATGTAACCACGCTTGAGATCGAGGCGAACGTGCCGGCGCAGTATATTGAAGGATTGTCGCCGGAACTGGTGCTCAGTGGCGAGACCGAAGAAGGGACACCGCTCGCCCTCACGGTGCGGGCTATCTTGCCGACAGAGTTTGCTGCCACCCGCACACGGCCAGTTCGTTTTACGACTGATTTGCAAGCGCTGACCCGGCGCGTGGCCGTTGGGCAGTCGATCACGGTGTCAGTGCCAACGGACGCGCCGCGCGATGCGCTGACTGTTCCCAAGGATGCGCTGACGCAAAGCGCGGCCGGCTGGTCGGTGTTTGTCGATGAGGAGGGCGTGGCGACACCGCGCACCGTGCAAATCGGCGTTGCGATGGGCGATCGTTTTGAATTGCTTGGCGGGCTGAACGAGGGCGATTTCGTGGTTGTGCGCGGCAACGAGCGCCTGTTCCCTGGGCAGCCGATCCAGGCAACCAACTAAGGAGCGGAACTGATGGACCTTATCCGCTTTGCCATTGATCGACCGATTGCCGTGGTTGCCACGGTGATCATGGCGATCCTGTTCGGCGGCCTCGCCCTGTCGCGCATTCCGGTCCAACTGGCGCCGGATGTCAGCGCGCCGGTTGTCACGATCACGACCAATTGGCCCGGCGCTGCGCCTATCGAAGTCGAGCGCGAGATAGTCAACCCGCAAGAGGATGTGCTTCGCGGGTTGGAAGGCCTCGACATCATGACGTCCTCCTCCTCCACTGGCCAAGCACAGATTACGCTGGAGTTCGCCATCGGCGCGGACATGAGCCAGACCCTGCTGCTGGTTTCCAATCGTCTTGACCGGGTGAGCGACTATCCCGATGAGGCGTCCGAACCCGTGCTTAACACCTCTGGCGATGATGATAGTCCGATCGCCTGGGTGCTTGTGCTTGCTGGCGAAGGCAACACCCGCTCGCTGCCCACCTATGGTGATTTCATTGAAGACGTGGTGCAGGACCGGCTTGAACGGGTGGAGGGCGTGTCGGCCGTCAACGTGTTCGGTGGCGTAAGCCGCGAGCTTCAGATTGTTATTGATCCGCAACGATTGGCGCGCTTTGGGCTGACCGTGCCGGAGGTCGTCAATCGGCTGCGGACAGAAAATGTCTCGCTATCAGCTGGCGATGTTGAGGAAGGCAAGCGGCGCTATGTCGTGCGCGCGGAAGGCAATCTCAACACCATCACTGCGGTTGAAGATGTGGTGCTGCGGTCGCAGACCGATGGTGGACCGCTGGGCAGGGTACGTATTGCTGACGTCGCGAACGTTGCCTTTGCCTACGAAGAGCCAGCGGTCCGCCTGCGTTTCAATGGCGATCCAGGGTTGGCGTTCAATGTCGTGCGCGAGCGCGGCGCGAACGTGATCGAGACCATGGAAGAGGTTCGCCAGACGCTCGGTGAGCTCGCTGCTGGTCCTGTCGCCGATGAAAACCTCGTCTTGCAGCAGGTGTACGATGAGACGGTCTACATTGAGGGCGCCATCGATCTGGTGACGCAGAATATCTGGATCGGCGGCGGGCTCGCCGCGATGGTTCTGTTGCTTTTCCTGCGTAGCCCGCGCGCGACACTGGTCGTGTCGTTGGCCATCCCAGTGTCGATCGTTGCAACGTTCGTCGTCATGGCGGCTACCGGGCGGACGCTAAACGTCATTTCGCTGGCCGGTATCGCGTTTGCTGTCGGTATGATCGTCGACGCGGCCATCGTCGTCTTGGAAAACATTTACCGCCTGCGCGAGGCCGGGATGCCGCGCCGTGAAGCCGCCTATCGTGGCGCCAAGCAGGTTTGGGGCGCCATTCTCGTGTCGGCGCTGACGACCGTTTTGGTCTTTGTGCCGATTTTGGTGATGCAACTGGAAGCAGGCCAGCTTTTCCGCGATATCGCTGTCGCGATTTCGGTGTCGGTGCTGTTGTCACTGCTCGTCGCTGTGACCGTGATCCCGGCCTTGTCGAGCCGAATCTTGGGACGCGGCCAACAAAAGATGATGCCATTGCCGGGCGTGGATCATTTGGGGCGTGGCTTCAAGTCGCTGGTGATGATGTATGTGCGCGCCACGGTGCGCATGCGCGCGCTCGGGATCGTTATGGTCACGCTGATTGCGGGCACGGCCATCGCGGCCAGCGTGCTGTTTCTGCCGCAGCTTGAATATCTTCCCGAAGGCAACCGAAACCTCGTTTTTGGGCTGATTATTCCGCCGCCGGGATACAATCTCGATACGACTGAGACCATTGCCGAACGGATCGAGCAGACGGCCCGCCCAATGTGGGAGGCAGCGCCTGCCTTAGAGCTCGAAGACGGCACACCAGCGATCGAGAATTTCTTTTTCGTGGCAACGCCTGGCAACAGTTTTGTGGGCGCAACTGCCATGGATGGAACGCGCGCTGGCGATCTCATTCCAGTTCTCTCCATGCCGATCTTTGCGGAGCCAGGCACATTTGGTTTCATGACCCAACCATCGCTGTTCGGGCAGGGCATTGGTGGCGGGCGAACCATTGAGCTCAATGTTTCCGGGCAGGATTTGGAAGCCATTCTCGCCGTCGCCGGGCAGGCCGCCGGCATGGTCTCTGGCATCTTGCCGCGCTCCGAAGGCCATCAGTTCCGTCCGATACCCGGTCTGGAGCTTGGCGCGCCGGAGGTTCGCCTGATCCCAGATCGACTGCGGCTTGCCGATGCGGGGCTCGACGCGCGCGCGCTCGCCGCCACGGTGGACGCTTACAATGATGGCTTGCGCGTCGCCGAAATCACTGAGGGGGCTGATCGGCTTAACCTGGTACTGCTTGGCGACCGCTCGGCCTTATCAGGCTTGCGCACCCAGGATGTTGGCGGTTTCCCGGTTGTCACGCCCTCGGGACAGATCACGCCGGTTTCCGCCCTGGCCGACGTTGTCGTCACGGCGGGGCCGACGGAGATCCGCCACCGAGACCGGCTGCGCACTGTTACCCTTGAAGTGCGTCCGTCGGATGCGCTGGCGCTTGAGAGCGCCGTTGCGTTGCTGGAAAGCGATGTGGTTGCGCCTTTGGAAGCGCAGGGCCTGCCGCCTGGCATCCGACTCAGCGTGTCGGGAACCGCCGACCAGTTGAGCCAGACTTGGGACGCCATTCAGATCAATTTGATTGTCGCGCTGCTCATCGTCTTCCTGGTGATGGCAATCCTGTTTGAAAGTTTCATCCTGCCGCTGGTTATCCTGATTTCGGTGCCGGTCGCCGCGGCCGGTGGTGTTGGCGGGCTGGCGCTTCTCAATACATTCCAAGTGCAGCCGCTCGATATGCTGACTTTGCTCGGCTTCATCATTCTCATCGGCATTGTGGTGAACAATGCGATCCTCATCGTCCACCAGACGCTATTCAATTTGCGCGAAGAGGGCATGGCGCCGGTTGAGGCCATTGAAGAAGCCACCAATCATCGTATTCGTCCAATCTTCATGTCCACGCTGACAAGCATCATGGGCATGTTGCCTCTGGTCCTCATCCCGGGAGAAGGTGCTGAACTTTACCGTGGTCTTGGTGCCGTGGTGGTCGGCGGCCTTTCCATGTCAGCGTTTCTCACGCTGCTGACCGTTCCGCCCTTGTTGCGTCTATGCCTGCGCGCACCTGCCGTAGACCAAGCCGATGACCCGGTTTCGGCCAAGGCGGTCCCCGTTCCAGCGGAATGATGACCAAGGTTTTCGCCGCGCGAAATTCTGTCATCTGACTGTCTTGAAAAATTGGTGTTGTCGCGCCGCGAACGGGGGACCATTATGGCCCTCACGGCGTCCGCGGTTTTGGGTTGATTCCTGAGACCAAACTGAGGCGCCGATCCTCAAGGGAGACACCTGATGAAAAAGATGATCATTGGCTCGGTCGCTGCCGCAGCCACTTTCCTCACACCTATCGCCGCCTATGCGCAGACCGAGGTTGAGTTTTGGCATGCCTTTACTGGCCGGCTGGGCGAGCTGGTGGCCGCGCAGGTTGAGCAGTTCAACGCCAGCCAAAGCGATTACACCGTCGTTCAGTCGCACAAAGGCAATTACTCAGAAACGCTGAACGCAGGTATTGCCGCGTTCCGTGCTGGTGAGCAGCCGCATATTTTGATGGTGTTTGAGGTCGGAACCGCCACCATGATGGCTGCTGAAGGCGCCATTCGCCCGGTTTATGAGGTGATGGCGGACACAGGCGCCGAGTTCGATCAAGACGCCTATATCGGCGCAGTGACGGGCTACTACACCACATCGGACGGTGACATGCTTTCGCTGCCGTTCAATTCCTCAACGCCGGTGCTTTGGGTCAACCGCAACCTGTTGCAGGAAGCCGGTGTGGACGCGGATGTTGATCTCTCCACTTGGGAGCAGGTTGGCGATGTGCTTGCCGAGGTGCGTGATGCCGGTATCGAATGCCCGATGACCACAGCTTGGCAAAGCTGGATCCATCTTGAAAACCTGTCGGCCTATCACGACACGCCGTTCGCGACGCAGGACAACGGTTTTGCTGGCCTCGATACCGAACTTGCCTTCAACGGCCCGATCCAGGTGCAGCATGTGCAAACGCTCGGTGATTGGGCGCAGGACGGTCGCTTCATCTATGCTGGTCGTCGCAATGAAGGTGGCGCCAACTTCCGTGCCGGCGAATGTGCCCTCTTCACCGAAAGCTCTGCTGGTTATGCCGGCATAAGCGCCGAGGCTGAGTTCGATTTCGAGGTTCGCCCGCTTCCCTATTGGGCAGGCGCAGTGGATGCTCCGCAGAACACCATAATCGGCGGTGCCTCGCTTTGGGTCCTGGAAGGTCACGAGTCGGAGGAGTATGCAGGCGTTGCGGCGTTCATGAACTTCCTGTCCTCGACCAATGTCCAGGCGCAGTGGCACCAGGACACCGGCTACCTGCCGATTACTCTGGCAGCCGGTGAAGCGACCCGCGAGCAGGGTTTCTATGACGAGAACCCAGGCACGGATATCTCGGTCACGCAGATGACGGCCAACGATCCGACGCCGAACTCGTCTGGTCTGCGTCTTGGGTCGTTCGACCAAATCCGCGGCATTATCGATGAAGAGTTGGAAGCCGTTTGGGCTGGCGACAAGAGCGCACAAGAAGCGCTCGATTCAGCGGTTGCGCGTGGCGATCAGCTGTTGCGTCGCTTTGAGCAAGCCAACGACTAAGCTTCGTTCATAACGTTGAGGACGGGCGCACCAGCGGCGCCCGTCCTTTTCGGCTGCGGGGGCAGTGACCATGGAAAAACGCGTCACCTTCCAAGGATGGCTATTGCCTTTGGCGCTCATTGCGCCGCAGGTTTTCATCTCAGCTGTGTTCTTTTTCTACCCAGCCGCGCAAGCCGTCTGGCAGTCATTGTTCATTCCCGACCCGTTCGGCCTATCGATGGAGTATGTCGGGCTCGGCAATTTTGAGTTTCTGCTTGCCGATCCGTTTTATCGCGCCTCGTTCGTCACGACGGCAATTTTCTCCACGCTGGTGACCGTGGTCTCTATGGTGCCGGCCCTATTCCTGGCGGTGCTCGCTGATCGGTTGATCAAGGGTGCGGGCACGTATCGGACTTTGCTCATTTGGCCCTATGCCGTCGCCCCAGCGGTCGCCGGTGTGCTGTGGCTTTTCATGTTCAACACCCGCATCGGCGTGGTGTCGTTCTATCTTGGCCAGTTGGGCTATGATTGGAACCATGTGCTCAATGAGACCGAGGCGATGGGGCTTGTCGTGGTCGCCTCTGCCTGGGGCCGCATCAGCTACAATTTTTTGTTCTTTTTTGCGGCGCTGCAGGCGGTGCCAAAATCGGTGATCGAGGCGGCCGCGATCGATGGCGCGCGCTTCTGGCGGCGGTTTTTCACCATCGTGTTGCCGCTGCTTTCACCAACAACTTTTTTCCTGCTGGTCGTGAACATCGTCTACTCGTTTTTCGAAACCTTTGGTGTCATCCACACCATCACAGTCGGCGGACCGCAGCAGGCAACCACTATCCTCGTCTACAAGGTCTATTCGGATGGCTTTGTCGGGCAAGATTTGGGCTCGTCCGCGGCGCAGTCGGTGATCCTGTTGTTTGTTGTCGGACTTCTGACTGTCCTACAGTTCAAGTTCGTTGAAAAACGGGTGCATTACTGATGGCGGTCGCAGCGGAAACACCCGACGTGCAAACCCAGCGGGCCATCAAAGAACCCGCGCCTGGCATGGTCGAGAAGCGCGGCAGCAGTCTTTGGTTGACCCATGCGTTGATGATCTTTGGTGTGCTGGTCGTTTTCTTCCCGATCTGGCTGGCCTTCGTCGCCTCGACGGTAACGCAGCAAGATATATCCCAGGCGCCGATGCCGCTTTGGCCGGGCGACAAGTTCCTGGAAAATTATACGCGTGCGCTGTTCTCCGGCGTCAACGTGCCAGTGGCGACGATGCTGATGAATTCGCTCATCATGGCGCTGGGCATCGCCATCGGCAAAATCATCATCTCGCTGCTGTCAGCGTTCGCGATTGTCTATTTCCGCTTTCCAGGCCGGAACATCTTTTTCTGGATGATCTTCATCACGCTGATGCTGCCGGTTGAGGTGCGCATCGTGCCGACCTTCGAAGTGGTTGCAGGTTTCGGCATGCTCAACAGCTATTCAGGCCTCATTTTCCCGCTGATTGCCAGCGCGACAGCAACGTTCCTATTTCGGCAGTTTTTCCTGACTGTGCCTGATGAGCTGGCTGAGGCAGCGCGTGTTGATGGGGCTCGCCCGATGCGCTTTTTCATCGATATTTTGCTGCCGATGAGCCGCACCAACATTGCTGCGCTGTTCGTCATTCTCTTCATTTACGGCTGGAACCAATATCTCTGGCCGCTGCTCATCACCACCGATCCGGAGATGAACACCATCGTGATGGGCCTGAAACAAATGTTCCCCTCCGGCGATGATCTGGCTGACTGGCCGGTGATTATGGCCACATCGATCCTGGCGATGATCCCGCCGGTGATCGTCGTTATCTCCATGCAAAAGCTCTTCATCCGCGGCCTCGTGGACAGCGAGAAATAGGACTTCATCATGGCAACCGTTGAGCTTGACGACGTCAAAAAGCGCTTTGGCACCACTCAGGTGTTGCACGGCATTTCCACCTCTATCCAGGATGGCGAATTCATCGTGATTGTCGGCCCGTCGGGCTGCGGCAAGTCCACACTGCTGCGGATGGTTGCCGGATTGGAAAGCGTGTCGTCGGGTGAGATCCGCATCGGTGATCGGCGGGTCAACGAGGTTGAGCCGATGGACCGGGACATCGCGATGGTGTTCCAGAATTATGCGCTGTACCCGCATATGAGCGTGCGTCAGAACATGGGCTATGGTCTGAAGATTGCTGGTCTGTCCAAAGACAAGATCGAGAGCAAGGTTCAGGAGGCCGCCACGCTGCTACAGCTTGGGGAATATTTGGACCGGCGGCCCAAACAGCTTTCTGGCGGTCAACGCCAGAGGGTGGCCATGGGCAGGGCGATCGTACGCGAACCCTCGGTGTTTCTGTTCGACGAACCGCTGTCCAATCTGGATGCCAAACTGCGCGTGCAGATGCGTGTTGAGATCAAAGAGCTTCAGTACAAGCTTGGGATTACCTCGCTTTATGTGACACACGATCAGGTGGAGGCCATGACGATGGCCGACCGAATGATCGTGATGAATGCGGGCATAGCCGAGCAAATTGGCTCGCCGCTTGACGTGTACGAAAAGCCCGACACGCTGTTTGCCGCGCAGTTCATTGGAAGCCCCTCGATGAACCTTTTGTCGGCGACGGTTGCCGGCAACACGATCCGCGTTGGCGATATCGAGCTTGGCCAACGTGATCTGCCGGACGCACCGGTGCAGCTCGGCATTCGCCCCGAGCATGTTTCCATATCTGATCAGGGGCCGCTGGCCCTGCGTGTTTCTCTTGCCGAGCCTTTGGGCGCCAATACGCTGTTGCACGGCAATCTTGTCAGCAGTGGTGAGGCATTCACTGCGGCGGTTTCGGGCGTCTACCGTGTTAGCGGGCACAATGAAGAGGTGAGACTGGCGCCCGATGCGGCCTATCTGCACCTTTTTGATCCCGAAACAGGAAAACGCTTGGTTTAAAGCTGCACCGGCTTGCCGGTGCGGATGCTTTCATCGGCAGCGAGGCAAATGCGCAACGAGGCTACGGCGTCGTTCATATGGCGTGTTAGATCGTGGTCGTCGGCAATGGCGTTGGCAACAAAGCGCTGCTCGGCATCGCATAATTCTTGATGACCAGGCTCGCCCGGCAGTTCGATCCACTGATCCCCGGTAGGGCGGTGTACCACCAGCCCACCCACCTTGGTGTGGCCGTCAATATCGGCGGAGGCGCCTTTTTCCTGGTCCGTGATGGAAACCGAGCCGTTGGGGCTGACAATGTCTTTCACGAAGAAGGCCGTCTCCGACATCATCGGTCCCCAGCCGGCCTCGTACCAGCCAACGGAGCCGTCCTCAAAGACCACCTGCAATTGTCCGTAATTGTACATGTCTGGCGCGATCTCGTCGGACAGGCGCAAGCCCATGCCCTGAACGCGCACCGGTTTGGCGTCCGTCACCTGACACATGACATCCACGTAGTGCACGCCACAATCGACCAATGGTGATGTGGTCTGCATGAGCGCGCGATGGATGTCCCATTGCTCGCCCGTGGATTGCTGATTGAGATTCATGCGGAAGACGTAAGGCCCGCCCAAGACCCGCGCCTCTTCGATCATCCGGGTCCAAGACGGGTGGTGGCGCAAGATGTAGCCGACCACGAGTTTACGGTCTAAGCGTTGCGCCGTTTCGACAACACGCTCAGCGTCCACCACACTCGTCGCCAGCGGTTTCTCAACGAACACATGAGCGCCGGCTTCCATGGCTTGGGTCGCTAGCGCTGCATGGCTGTCGGAGTAGGTGGCGATCACCACCAGGTCGGGCTTGAGGGCGAGGCCCTCCTCGACACTTGCGAGCAACGGGTAGATTTGGAGCGTGTCGGGCAACGCACGCGGTGAGCGGTTCACCAACCCGATGATCTGCGAGCTTTCCAGGCCATGATGGGCAAGCGCGTGGCTTTGACCCATCTGGCCAAGACCGATGATCAGAACCTTCAGCATGCCCGCCTCTCAACCAACTAGGATGGCAGCTTGCGCACGCTGCCAATCGTCACCTCTTTGCCTGTGACACGGCTTTCAACCGCCGCAAAGGCCATCGCCAGACTTTGCAGGTTTTCAGCCGCCCCGTTGGACGGTTCGTAGTCGTCCTCGATGGCGCAGAGCAGTTCGCCCATCGCACCCTGGAACCCATCATTGAACCACGTGCCTTCTAGCTTTGGACGGGCAATGCCTTCTGATGTGGTCATGGTGACAGTTTGCTCGCCAAGGTCCGGACCGTCCGATTGCAGGCTGCCCAGCGTGCCGCCGACATAGCTGGTGTCGCGCGGACCATGAGGGATGCCGCCATCAAACGTCAGGCTAGCCTGACCACCGTCGAGCCGCACTAGGGCCTGCGCCAGAAGCGGCACCTTGTTGGCCTGGCCTTTGGCGTGCGCCGTGGTCGCGACGACGCTTTGCGCCCGGTCGCCAACCAGCGAGGCGATAAAATCAAACCAGTGCACGCCGAAGTCGTAGAGCACCAGGTCTTCGATTGCATCGAAGGGCGTACCCGCCGTCCAGCCATGATTCCAGTGAATGGCGATATGGGCGGACAGGACATCGCCAATCAAACCGGCGCGCACAGCTTCGCGCATGAAAGCCTTGTGCGGAGCCCAGCGTCCATTCTGGTTGACGGCGAGTTTGACGCACTTGTCCTGCGCAAGCTTCACAAGGTCTTCGCCCAGATCGAGATCGGTGACGAAAGGTTTCTGGCTGAGAACATGCTTGCCCGCTTCAAGCGCGGCCCTGATAACCGGCGCGCGATGCTCCGGGTGGAGGGTGACGTCGATAACGTCGATGTCAGGGTCGGCCAGCAGGACCTGCCAATCGTCCTCGATACGCGCGTCGGGACAGTATGCGGCGGCCTTTTCCTCTGCCTTGGAGCGTGTGCGGTTCCACAGTGCCGCGACGTCCCAACCGGCTGTGCGATAGGCATCCAGATGGCTGGCCGAAATGCCACCTGTTCCGATCATGCCGATCTTAGGCCGACAGGATTTTGGCATAGGTGGGCGATAGGGCACGTCCGGCGCATTGATCTCCGGGAGGTCAGCGGATTTAAGCGCATAGGTGTCGGTGTCGGCGGCATCGTCGGTCACGAGACCAACTCCAAGGTACGTTTTTGAGTTGCCGATTGGGCCGCCGTATCGACGATGCGCTGCGCGGTTAAACAGAGTTCGGGATCGAGTGGTCCGCCAACCTTCTCGCCGCGTTCGATGCAGCCAAGGACATATTCGATGGCGTTGCTTGCACCCACAGGCAGAGGGTCGGCAGGGATGTCGTGGCGTTCGGGTCTAGCGCGCGTCTGGACGGTCACATGGTCGGCATAATCTGGGCTCGCAATCGTGCCGTCCGTGCCAACGAAGACAAAACCGCAGGTCGGCTGTGGCTGGATCATCCAAGGATCGGTGAACGTGCCCCAGCGAGTTTCCATTTTTGACAGACCACTTGCATAGCGGCAGACGGTGATGGAGTGCTGATCCACCTCGATGCCGGGTGCTTCATCCACTGTGCAGGTGATTTCCAGCGGTGCTTCGCCGTTCATGTACCAGGTGCCGAGCGTTGCGCCGTAGCCGAGGTAATCAAGCAGGGAGCCGCCACCCGAGGCCTTTTTGTACCACCAACTGTCAGGCTTCTGGCGTTCCACTTCTTGCGGGCTCACTTCTTCCTTATCAGCCAGATGATACAACGGCCCGCGATTGCCGTCATAAAAATGCACCTCGCGCAGCTCTCCAATAAGCCCTTCGTCAATCAGCCGCTTGGCGGTCACGTGGCTTTCGACCCAGCGCAGCGGCCAGTTGATGGCCATCTGTTTGCCTGTACCTTCCATCGCTTTCATCATCCGGCGGGCATCGTCGACAGAGGCAGCGAAAGGCTTCTCAACGAACACGTGCAGGCCGTGAGGTGCCAGGCGTTCGGTGTAATCGGCATGGTCTGCGGTGGCCGAGCAGAGGATGGCCATGTCGTAGGGACCGGCTCCCATGCAGGCGTCGAAGTCGGTGAACACGGTAGAGTCCGCGATCGCGAATTTGTCGATCGCGCCCTGCATCGCCGTCCGATCCGGGTCGAAGATGGCTGCGATCTCAGCCTTTGGATGCTCATGTACCAACCGCAACAGATCGCCCATATGCATGTGATCAAAACTGATGCCGACAATGCGAAATTTGGCCATGAGAGCCTCCTTCTAACGGCTGCTGGTCAGGCGAACATAAAGTGCGGTGACGCCGAGGATGATCAAACCGAACAGCGCGATGCGCGCGCCTTCGGGCATCTGTAAGAGCGTGAGAAGCGTGCCGAGGACGGTCAAGATTAGTGCGCCAACAATCGCGCCGGCGTAGCTGCCACGTCCGCCAAAGATTGATGTTCCACCGATCACGGCTGCCGCCGCGGATGGCAACAGAAGCGGGTTGGCCAGCGACAACGATGGCGCGCGGATCATGCCGACATAGAGCAGCCCGGTGATGCCAGCGATCAGGCCAACCAGCGCATAGAGCGCCATGAATACCTGCCAACTGCGTACACCTGATAGCTTGGTGGCATGCTCGTTGGAGCCAATGGCGTAAAGCAGTCGCCCGAACCCAGTGAAACGCAGGCCAAGCAAAATGATCGCGGCGAACGGCACAAAGAGAAACAATCCATTGGGCAGGCCCGCGGTGCGGCCCGTGCCAAGCCATTCTAGAAAGGCCGGGATTTCCGAGCCGGTGTTGATGACAAAGCGCTGGTAGACCTGCAGACAGCCCGTTGCGATTAGGCCCGTGCCGAGCGTCATGATCAGCGGATGCACGCGCGCTACGCCAACCCCGAAACCATTGACCAAGCCGACAAGAATCGCCGCGCCAAGGGCGATCACCACACCAGCAAATGGGCCATAGATTGGCGTCACAGAGGCCACCACGAACGCCGAGACCGTCGCCACCACGGCTGCCGATAGGTCGATGCCAGCGGTCAGCATGGTCAGCATCTGGCAAGCGGCCAACATCGCCAGCGGAATGGCGAACTTGATCGTGTTGCCGAACCAGAAGGGTGAAATGATGCCGGGGCGCATGATCTCCAATACGCCGACCAAAGCCAGCAGCAGGATGATCAGCGGGATAACAGGATTGTCGCCCAGGAAGCGCCCGACGCGCACCAGGGCGGGCACGGCGTCTTCGTCACTCGGATGCACCTGATCGCTCATGCTCATGCCTTGTTTCTCCGCATCACCAAAAATGCACCAAACATCACCACGCCGACCATGATCGTGCCTTCAACGATGGTGGTGACGTTGGGGTCCACCGCCGCCAATGTGAGGATCGTGCGGATGATCCGCAAAATGAAGACCGCGATGATCGGCCCGAGTAGGCCACCGATGCCGCCGCCGAGCACCACGCCGCCAAGCACGACAGCCGCTACGGAGGCGAGCAGGTAAGGGCCGGGCACAGGTTCACCGATGCCGGTGAGCAGAATGAGGCTGAGGCCGCCCATGGCGCAGAAAAGACCGCAGACGCCATAGGCTGCCACCTTGGTCCAGCCGACTGCCACACCGGAGCGGAACGCCGCCAGTTCATCCGACCCGACCGCGTAGATGGAGAGGCCGAGTTTGGAGCGCTTCAACGGTATCCAGACGAGAGCAATGGCAATTGTCATGATGATAAGGGCTTTGGGCACCCAAAACAGGATCGATCCTGCGATGCTGTCTTCTAGCCAGTCGTGCACCGTGCCGCCCGGCGCATGGAGGATGAGCAGCGCCGTGCCTTCCCAAACGAAAAGCATAGCGAGGGTCACGACGATGTCCGGCACGCGGGTAAGCACGATGAGCGCGCCGTTGATCATGCCCATCGCAAGGCCAGCCAGGAGCGTGATCGCGACAGCCGGCACAGCCCCCATGCTCTGCATCAGGACGGCAGCGGTCACCGCGCAGACCGCCATGATGGAAGCGACGGAAAGATCGATGCCGCCGACGATCACCACCACCGCCATCGCGGCTGTGGCAAAAGCAAAGGGCAGAGCGGCGCGCGCCAGGCTTTCTAAGCCGGATGCTCCAAAGCTTGGTTGGATGAATTTGGTGATGCCAAGCAGCATGAGCAGCAGCGCGACCAGCCCAAGCGTCCAGGCGTGTTTCTGGGCAAAACTCATGCTGCGGTGTCCTCGCCGGTGTTGGCGGTTAAGCCATAGGCCGCACGCATCAAGGTCTGCTCATCGGCGTCGGCCGCATCGATCAGATCAACCACGCGTCCGTTGAAAATCACCAGTGCGCGGTCGCAGGCAAGCGGCACTTCTTCCAATTCGGAGGTGTAGTAGAGAATCGCCGCACCTTGGTCGGCCAACTCACGCACAAGCGGGTAGATCTGGCGTTTGGTGCGCACGTCGATGCCGCGGGTCGGATCAAACAGCAACAGTGTCTCAACCCCTTTGGCGATCCAGCGCCCGATGGTGACCTTTTGCTGGTTGCCACCGGACAGGCGCTGCACTTCGCCCTGCGCCCGCGTGTCGATCTGGAGCCGATCGATAGCGATGCCAACCCGTTCGCGCTCGCGGCGCAACTTCAATGGTCCCCAGGAACGCATTCGTGCGGCGAATGGCAAGGCGATGTTCTCGCGCACTGAGCGTTCCGAAAGCAACGCTTCGGCCCGATCGCCCGGCACGAAGGTCAGACCTGCGGAAATCGCATCGGAAGGATGGGAGAAGGTCTTGGCATCGCCATCAACCGCCAGCGAACCGCCGGTAGGTTTGGTGAAACCGGACAGAACGTTGAATAGCTCATCCTGGCCTTGGCCTTCCAAGGCAACCACGCCCAACACCTCGCCGGGGTAAAGATCGAAGGAGACGTCCTGGAGCTTGGGGGCCGCGGCCAGATTTTTGGCTGTCAGGCGCGGCGCGGCATGCTGGGCTTTCTTGGCGCTGCCGGCATCGCGGCTTCCAAGATCGAGCTTTGCGCCGAGCATCAGCTCGACGACTCTTTCTTCGACGCCCGGTTCGATCGTAAGATCACCGACCGTGCGTCCGTCACGCAGCACGGTGGCGCTGTCGCAAAGCTGCGAAATTTCGGTAAAGCGGTGGGAAATATAGATCACGCCGCGCCCTTCATCGGCTTGCGCGCGGACAACGCGCAGCACCCGTTCCACCAAATTGGTTGGTAGGGCAGCGGTCATTTCATCCAGCAACAGCACATCCGGCTCGCTCGCCAATGCACGGGCCAGATCGACGATGCGCAGTGTGGCCAGTGGCAGATCTTTGATCATGTCGGTGAGCGACAAGCCCTCAATACCGAGCTCGTCGACCCAATGGCGAAAGGTATCGGCCGGGGTGTCGCCGAGCCGTAGATTGTCTGCGACATCCAGGTCCGGGATCAGCGAGGGTTCCTGGTACACTGGAACCAAGCCAGAAGCGCGGGCCTGGGCCGGTGAGCCAACCCGTGCCGGCTTGCCTTGGATCAGCACATGGCCTGTGTCGGGTTTCAGCGCCCCGGTGATAATCTTAACAAACGTCGATTTGCCAGCGCCGTTTGCGCCCATCAGCGCCACCACCTGGCCGCGCGCGACGTGCAAACTGGCATCGGTGAGCGCGCGCACGGCGCCGAAGCTTTTGGCCACACCTGTGGCGTCCAGAAGGGCCTGATCAGTCATGTGGATTGGTTCAGTCTCATCGGCAGCGGGAGTAGGGAAAAGTAGCCCCCGCCCGAAAGGGCGAGGGCCAATGGCATCACATCATTTGAGATTGATCACTCGCCAGGGCCTTCGCAGGCGATGATGTCTTCCATGGAGTAGTCGGTCCAACCTGGAACCGTCACCGACACCGGCCATTCAGGATCAAGGTTGGGGTTTTGCGCCGCCATGATAACAGCCATGCCGTCTTCGGTGGTGTTTTCCCAAAGAACTGGATCGACCAACACCAGATTGCTGTCGGGCGCTTCGCCGTTCAGGATGTCCACAGCCAGTGCAATACCCGCACCGCCAACGGAGCCGGGATTGGTGACAGCCGCGCCTTGCAGACCTTCTACGGTCGAGAGGTACTCAACAAAGCCGGCATTGTCTGCGCCAACGATTGGCACCAACGGCGCGCCGGACTCTGTGAACGCGTCGACGATCACATTGTCGATGCCTGAGGTCCATACGCCGTCAAAGGGAATGCCCGTGGCAAGGAAATCAAACATCTGCTGTTTGCCTTGGTCCTGCTGCCAGCCGGTGAACACTTCGTGGACGATGTTGATGCCCGGAAACTCTTCCAAAGCACGCTTGAAACCATTGTCACGGTCGCTGTCTGCCGACACGCCGGCGATACCGCGCATATAGACAATGTCGCCCTTGCCGCCGACCTGTTCGAACAACCACTTGGCGCCGAGATAGGCATATTCTTCCTGGTTGTTGGACAGGATGTAGGCACCTTCGGCCGATACTCCGGCGTCAACAGCCACAACTACGATGCCCTGCTCAATGGCGGTATCGATGGCGGAGTTGAGCGCTTCAGGGTTAGATGGGTTGAGCACTATGGCATCAACGCCTGCCTCAATGAGATTGTTGAGGTCTTCCAACTGACCGGCACTGTCGGTGTTGCGGTGAGCGACGATGAGGCCGCTGACATCGTCTTCGGCAGCAGCCTGGGCTCGCATGGCGCAGATCATCTGTTCGCGCCAGCCATTGCCCTGCACGGTGTTGGACACGCCGATGGTGTAGTCGGCGGCGAAGGCCGCTGCACCTGTGCTCGCAACGATGGCAATCGCTGCTGCGCTTGAAAGAAGTTTTTTCATTGGTAGGTCTCCCAGTTTTGGTTCTTCAGTTGGTTTTGGTCTTTTTTGTCAGGCTTCATGCCCAATTCACTTGATGTAGGGGGCGAGCACGTCGCGCGCCAAAAGAAAGCCGCGCTTGACCTTTTCGTCTGTGCCTTCGAACAGCCTGTCTTCATGCTCGATAATGACCGGGCCGTCATAGCCAGCCCGGTAGAGACCGGAGAAAAAGTCTGACCAATCGACGTCGCCTAGGCCGCAGAGGCGGGGGATTTGCCAGCCCATGCCGACGCTCATGACGCCTTCTTCATAGAGGCCGTCGCGGTCGATCATCACATCCTTGGCATGGACATGGGCCATCTTGGGGCCGAATTCTTTGATAAAGCGAGTCTGGTCGATCATCTGCCAGATGAGGTGCGATGGGTCGAAATTCATGCCGACATCTTCGCCCCATTGCTCGAAGATACGCCGCCAGATTTTGGGGCTGTAAGCGATGTTATGGCCGCCAGGCCACTCATCATAGCTGAAGATCATTGGGCAGTTCTCGAACGCCAGCGTCACGTCGCTGTCCTTGGCGTGCTGGACGATGGGCGTGAAAATCTCCACCGCGCGCGCCCAGTTTTCATCGACGTTGAGTGTGCGATCACCACCGATGAAGGTGTTGACCACTTTGACGCCCATCACGCCGGCGGCCGTGATCACCTTCTTCAGGTGACCAATGACTTCCTGGCGATGGTCGGCATCGGCGTGCAGCGGATTGGGGTAGTAGCCAAGGCCAGAGATTTCGATGCCGTGGCTTGCCAGCGCTGCTTTGATTTCGGCGCCTTGGCTTGCCGTCAGCCCATCGACATTGATGTGGGACGTGCCGGCATAGCGACGTCGTTCGCCACCTGAGGCCGGCCAGCAGGCGACCTCAAAGGCGGAGAAGCCGTTGGACCCTGCCCAATTGGCCACGTCCATCAAGTCGCTATCTTCGAAAGGGGCGGTTAGAAGACCGAGTTTCATTGCAGTTGTCCCTCAAACATCGCTTAATTTCACCCAGCGGCCTTCTTGGGCCGAGCGCAGAACCGCGTCGCAGAACTTCATTTCATAATGGCCGTCGTCGAACGTTGCCCACGTTGAATTTGGCTGACGACCGCCGGCGGCGACATCGCTGTAAACGGCGCGGAAGAGCCCGAAAAAGCTGTCGGCGAAGCCTTCCACGTGGCCTGGGGGGAGGGCTGCGGCGGCTGTTCCCGTGGCGTTCATCAGGCTGAAATCGCGCATCAAGGTTTGGTTGGGTTCGTCACGATGACCGATGAACAGGTGCTCTGGTGTTTCGTTGTCCCAAGCAGCGCTGGCTTTCGACCCGGCAATGTCCCACTGCAATGAATTCTTGCGACCCATGTTCACTTGGCTGGTGGACATGACACCCCGCGCGCCATTGGCGTAGCGGATGATGATCATCGCTGCGTCATCGGTATCGACCTTGGCGGTTTCGGTTTTTCCGACCGCGCTTGAGAAGGTTTCAACAGGCCCGACGGGTTTCTTTCGTTCAGGGAAAAACGTGGAGAGTTCAGCGAAGACAGCTTCGGCCTTCAGCCCAGTGATAAAGCTGGTGAGGTCCAGCCAATGGGTACCGATGTCGCCAACCGAGCGCAGTTCCCCGCCCATCTCCGATTGCAGGCGCCAATTCCAATCGGTTTCCTTGGCGAGCCAGTCTTGGTGATAGTGGCCGGTTACAAAGCGAATGTCGCCCAGATCGCCAGCTTGGACCATGCCATGAGCTTGCTGGTTGAGAGCGTAGAAGCGCACATTGTAGCAAACGGCAGCCACTTTACCGGAGGCAGTGGCGAGTTCTACCATCTCTGCGGATTGCTCGGATGTCATCGCCAGCGGTTTCTCGCACACCACATTTTTGCCAGCGGCTAGGATCGCTTTGACCTGAGGGTAGTGGGCATGATTGGGCGAGGTCACATGAACAACATCAACGCCATCATCGGCCAGCAGATCGTCCAGCGTGGCATAGGCCAGCGGCACACCAAGTTGGGCAGCGCGCGCCTGGCCGCGATCTGGCGATGAACCTAGGACGCCGCGCACATCGACGCCCAAACGTCGCAGCGCTTGAATGTGGACGCCGCCGATAAAGCCGGTGCCGATGACGGCAGCGCCAACCTTGGTGAAGTCGGTCATGGCTTGGTCCGTTCAAACAATGGAATAGCCTCCATCGACCGGCAGACAGGTGCCGGTCATAAAGGCAGATGCGGGCGAGGCGAGGAAGAGCGTCGCACCAACAATGTCGTCCGGGTTGCCCCAGCGACCCAGGGGTGTGCGGGACTCAATGGCTTTGACGAAGGTTTTGTCTTGGCGTGCGCGGGCGGACTGATCTGTCACGATGAAGCCCGGCGCGATGGCGTTCACCCGAATGCCGTCCTCTGCCCAAGCAATGGCGAGCGATTTGGTGAGCTGCTCCACGCCAGCCTTGGAGGCGCCATAGGCCGGGTTCCGTGGGCTGCCGAAGCGCGCATACATGGAGGCGATGTTGATCACTTTGCCCTTGGCGGCCTTCAGGCCTGGATGCAGCGCCTTGGCACAGCGGAAGGATCCCGTGAGGTTGACGTCGAGCACATGCGAGAAGAACTCCGGCGCCATTTCTTCGCCGCGCTTGGTGATCGCCGCGCAGTTGATCAGCACGTCGACATGGGCGTGAGCGGCGGCGAAAGCCTCGACAGCGTCTGTGTCGGTCACATCGAGCTGGGTGTAGGCGAATCGGTCGGCGTCGGCTTTATCGGGCGCAGGTTCCGCGCCGGTGATGGCGACCTCAGCACCGGCTGCCAGGAAGGCGCGGGCGATCGACGCGCCGATCCCACCGCGACTCGCGCCGATGACCAGAACCGTCGCCCCGGTAAAGTCGAAGCCGCCTGATTCAGCCACACGCGCCTCCGATCCCAAAATCTTCTGCCTTGCTATTCAAGGCCATCCTCCCTTTTGCTCTTTCGAGCCGCGCCCTTTTCGGGTCATGTAATCGATTGCAGTAGGCCTCAAACGATTTTATTCAACCAATGTAATCCTTTGCATACTCGTCGCAATGTGACATGGATGTCAAGACGAGAATCGACATTCCAGCGATTGCGAGCATGGTTCAACGGTCTGCCACCATCCAAGATGTCGCCCGCGCGGCGCGCGTTTCGACGGCAACGGTCAGCCGCGCGCTGAGCAATCCTGATCTGGTGGCGGAGCAGACGCGCGAGGCGGTTTTTGCGGCCATTCGGCAGACCGGATATCGCGTCAATCAAGCGGCGCGAAACCTTCGTATGCGCCGCGCTGGCGCGGTGCTCATCCTGGTGCCGGATCTTGGCAAGCCGTTCTATTCTAAGATTTTGGCCGGTGTCAGCGAGGGTTTCGCGGCCACCGATTACGCTGTGCTGATTGCCGACACAGAGAGCCGGCCGCTTCAGGATGGTGAACTGGCCGGGTACTTCATCGATGGGCGCATCGATGGCGTAATTTCGCTCGATGGTGGGCTTTCGCGCGAAGCTCTTGAGGCGTGCGAACGGCAGGGTCTGGGCGAGCGGATCGTGTTCTTGTGCGAGTGGGTCGACGGGACCGACTTTCCCGCCATTCGCAGCGACAATGGCGAAGGCGCGCGCCTTGCCATTCGCCATTTGCACATGCTTGGGCATCGCAAGATTGCCCATGCCACTGGGCCGGAAGGCAATGTGCTGACGACAGCGCGCCGTGACGCGATGGTCAGCGAACGCGCTGCGCTCGATCTTCCGGTGCGCGAGGAATGGATCATTCGAGGGGATTTTTCGGTGGAATCGGGCCACGCGGCAGCACGCAAAATTTTGGCGATGGCCGAGCGCCCGACAGCGGTGTTTTGCTCCGCTGATACCGTCGCCTTCGGGCTGATCTCGGGTCTTCAAGCCGGCGGTCTGTTGGTTCCGGACGATATCTCGGTCGTCGGGTTCGACGATATCGACATGTCGCACTATTACATTCCCGCGCTGACCACGATCCATCAGGATCGCCATCTTCTGGGCTTGCGCGCTGCCGAGCGGTTGCTGGAACGGCTTGGCCCAACGCGCCGCGCAAACTCCGATGCGGCGGACGATCTGATCGACGTCGCATTGGTGGTTCGCAACAGCACCGCGCCGCCGAAGGTTTGAGGGTTGGCTGACTGCGCCTATCATTTGGGCGCCCCGACGACCGCTTGTTCCAGGTCGAGCGAGACGCCAGTCATCGGAATCGATGCGTCGGAGAGCAGATAGACAGCCAGGCGTGCCGCCTCCTGCTCGTTGACGAAGCGTCCAAGCGGCTGCTTGGCGCCCTCTCCCGCTAGCCAGCCATCGCCTTTGCCCAGCGTGACCTCGTGCAATTCTCGCTCGGTCTGCGTATCGACCCAGCCGAGATTGATCCCATTCACCCGGATTCTATCGGCCATGTGCGCGTTGGCGGCGTTCTTGGTGAGGGTTTGCAGGGCGCCTTTGGAAGCCGCGTAGACGGCGAGGTCCGGCGCGCCGCAATGGGCGTTGATCGACTGAATGTTGACGATGGACCCGGGCGCTTGGCGCACTTTCATGTTTGCGATAGCGCCCGCCATCAGGAAGAATGGCGCGCGGGCGTTGATGGCCATCACCTGATCCCAAACGGCAGGCGTGGCATCGAGAAAGTCGGCGCGCGTCGTCACGCCTGCTGCGTTGACCAACGAGTCGATGCGACCGAAACGCGCTTTTGCTGCTTGGATGATGGTCGTAGGCCCATCTGAGTCCATCAGATCGGCCTGAACGATCTCAACGGCCGTCGGTAGTTCAATGTCAATCGCGTCGCGGTCGGTCAACACCAAGCCTTCAGCACCCCTTGCTGCCGCGTGCTTGGCGATGGCTGCGCCGATGCCTCGCGCTGCGCCGGTGACAAGGATGATCTTGCCGGGGAGATCGACGTTCATCCGCCGATCCCATCGAGGAACTTCTCGTATTCCCCGTCCTTCATGCGCACCAAATGTTTGGTTTCTGGGAACGCGCCGGACTCCACATCAGCGGAAAACTCTTTGAAGGCGGTGACCCGCTCTTGCTGCAACCGCTTATACTCTACCGCGAAATCGCGGTAGATTTTGGCGTGGCGCGGCACCCGGCTTTTGCCTTCGCCCAAAATGTCCTCGGCAAACAGATATTGCGCATCGCAGCCACTGCCCGAGCCCATGGACCAGAGCAGGATATCAATCCGCTCGCTGATGGCGCTTGCCACTTCATCGGGCACCACTTCGATTTCCACCGCGATGGCGCCGGCATCCTGGTATGCCTTGCACTCCTCGAAGACCCGGATCGCTTTGTCGGCGTCTCGTCCCACTGCACGGAAGCCGCCTGTCCAGGTCGCGCGCGCTGGCACGATGCCGACATGGCCAACAATGGGGATGAACTCACGAGCGAGCCGCTCGACGGTTTGCATGGAACCTGAGCAGTAGAGCGCGTCGGCGCGAGCCTCCAGCATCTGACCGCAGAAGCGCAGATACTCATCCGTGCTGCCATATTCCAAGTGCGTTTTGCCGGTCATGGAAAACACACTTGGTGCAACATTTCTGTACCGAGGGTGGGTCACCAGTTCCGGCGGCACGGATGCGATATCGATACCGGCGGCCTCGGCGGCGGCGGCTTCGTCGAGTGAAAAGTAGCGCAGCATGGTCATCTGCCGCTGGCCTTTGGCGGCGCGCAGATCAGCGACTGTTGGTAGCTTGCGGGTCATGCTTTTTCTCCCTCAAGCCACCAATATCTGTGGCACGCTGGCTTCATCGTGGAGCTCTTCGCGATAGGGCTTGGCGCTCGGGGGGAGTTCTTTGCGGATGAAGTAATCTGGCTCTGTTCGCTGACGTTTGAGCGAGTCGATCATCTCGCGGTAGCCATCCACGATGGAGGGGTTGGCGGGTGGTAGATCATCTTTGATCAGCGCATGCAGTTTTGGCAGCGCGTGATAGGGCACCATCGGAAACATGTGATGCTCCACATGGTAGTGCATGTTCCAATAGAGCCAGCGGCTGATCGGGTTCATGTGCACCGTGCGCGAGTTAAGGCGGTGGTCGAGCACATCCTCGGCAAGGCCGCCATGCTGCAAGAGGCCGGTCATCACCATGTGCCAAGTGCCGTAGATGCGCGGTCCACCAATGATCATCATCGGCAGCAGAGACCAGGTGACCAGCGCCAGGGTGACCGCGCCCAAGTGGATGCCAACAAAAATGCGTGCCCAGAACACTGCGCGAGGCAATTGCTGCTCGGGAATATAATCGCGCTCATCGGGGCTGAATTGGCCCAGCGCGTTACGCCACAGGATTGCGAAATGATGAAAGATGTCGGGTATGCCGATGAACATCAGCGCTTTGCGCAGCATGCTTGTTGGGCGCATGAAACCAATTTCCGGGTCGCGGCCGACAATGATCGTGTCGACGTGGTGGCGCATGTGGCTGAAGCGCCAGGAGGTTGGATTGCGCATCACCATGAAGCTGGCAATCACATAGACCCACTTGTTCATCCAGGGGGTCTTGAAGGCACTGTTGTGCCCGCACTCATGCCAGCGGGAGTCGCAGGCTGAGCCGTAAAGCACGCCGTAGACGAGAAAGAAGGGCACCGCCCACCACGTGCCCCATGTCGCGATGCCGCCAATGGCAGTTACGACCATCAGGCCGATCCAGATGATGGTGTCGCGGATCGCAGGTTGATCGCTGCGCACCATCAGTGCCTTCATCACGTCGCGCGGAATGTCGCTGTGATACCACTGCGCCGAAACCAGACCGCGCGCTATCGCACGGTCGCGTTCAGGGCCGGTGAGCGAATAATCGCGTTTGACGAATGATGACGCGCTGGCTGCCTCAGTTACGGCCATTATCGGCTGATCTCCCGGTTTTTGACGGGAAATCTGGCGCCAGCGGCTATCGTACGTCAATCCAGTAGTGAGGGATAATGATGTATAGCGTGCCAGTTTTCTGGGATTGACGAATAATACCCATCATTTTACCTCATTGTGATCGGTGAGGATCAATCCAATTGCGCCCAACGCTAAGCGACATTGCCAAGACCGCTAAGGTCTCGCCTGCGACGGTGGATCGGGTGATGAATGCGCGGGCCGGCGTTTCTGCACGCACGCGGTCACTGGTGATGGCAACAGCGCGCCAGCTTGGTTATCTGCCGGAATCCGAAGCTACCGCTGCCAAGCAAATGAGGATGGAGTTGCACCTGCCGCACGGCACCAACGCTTACATCGCGGACCTGGCGCGCCAAGCGCAGGACCAAACGACCAACAACCCCGCCATCATTCTTGACGTCGTGCGCAGTCGCGCCCTCGATCCTCTGGCTTTGGCGCAAAATCTAACACGTGCCGCTGAAACGGCTGATGCTGTTGCTGTCGTGGCGCTCAACCACCCGGCGGTCCGCGAAGCGATCCGCGCGTTGGCTGGGGCGGCTGTTCCGGTGGTGACGCTCGCGTCCGATATTCCAGATGCGCCGCGACGGGCCTACATTGGCATCGACAATGGCCAGGCCGGGCGTCTTGCGGGCTATGCGTTGGGACGCTTTTTGGGTGGTACGCCCAAGGGCAAAGTTGCGCTCTTCGCTGGCACGCTTGGCTATCGCGGCCATCAGGAGCGCGAGATGGGGTTTCGCCAGGTGCTGGCGGAAGAGTTCCCTGATCTTGACGTTTTGGAACTGCGCGAAAGTCGTGAGGATCGCAAGAAAGCCTACAGGCTAACTCGCAAATTAATGGATGGGCATGGTGATCTCGTTGGCCTTTACAATGCCGGCGGCGCAACGGTTGGCATTGCTGCTGCGCTGGAGGATGCAGGCCGGAAGGATTTGGTGTGTATCGCCCATGAGGCCACCGAAGAGAACAAGGCCTATCTGCTTTCTGGTACGCTTGATGCGGTGATCGATCAAAACGCGCGGGCGCAAATCCGCCACGCGCTGGCAACACTTCGCCAGGCCGTTGATGGCAACGATTATTCTCCCGAGCCGCTGCAATTGCAGCTCATTGTGCGCGAAAACCTTCCCCCAGATTGACGGGGGACTTAAACCGCGCGGCCTTCGCGATGCCAAATGGCGAGCGCTTCCTCCCAGGATGGTCGCGCGTCGGTCAGATAGCCGTGAACACTGCCTGTACCCATAGACTTATAGGCCTTCATGGCTTGCCGATGAGCCCCGGCGCGCAAATAGGCGAGCATGGCATCGCGCGATGTCCATACCGTGAGCGTGTGATGAACGCCGTTGATGGTTCGGGCGTCGGTGGACAGGTTGCCCGTCGCTGCTGCCGCTTGCGAGAAGGATCGCATCGCGTGCCAAGAAAACAAAAGGTTATGAAAGGGCGACTTCAGGGCTAGCCCGGTGATCGACACATAGACTTGCGCAGCGTCTTGGCTCATTCGGCTGCCACCTGAACAGGGGCAGGTAGCTCCATGTCATTGGCCGGTTTTTGGGGGCGACGGTTGTCTGGTTCTTTCGAAAGGTCGGCCTGCTTGCGCGCTTGGCGGGCGTAGGCCAGCACAAACATGGGCGGGGTGAAGTAGAACGACACGACGGTTGAGAGCAGCACACCGCCGGCCACAGACATCGCGAAAGGTGGCCAAAAGCCGCCGCCAGCAAGGATCAGCGGCAAGAAGCCGCCGAACGTCGTGATGGTCGTTGACACAATGTGGCGGCTGGAGCGCATCAGCACATCGACCATGGCTGTTTTGTCGCGACGCATGGCGCCCTCATCGGCCTGCAAACCGGTGAGGATGATGATCGCCGCGTTGACCGACACCCCGATAGAGCCAATGACGCCAATGATGGCATTGATGCCGAACGGATATTGGAAGATTGCCAGGGCAAGCATGCTCAGACCCGCGCTGAGGCCACACACGACAAGCGCGATGGCGGTCAGGCGGAAGGCGTTGAAGGTAAGCGCGATGGCCGCGATGGTGAGCGTGATGATCAAGCCGAGCGAGGCCAGAAGATCACCCAGCGTGCTGGCGCGTGCATCGCTATCGCCGCCCAATTCCAACCGGTAACCGGCGGGTAGGGCGAATCCGGCCTCATCGAGCGCTGTTTGCACCTCGACCAGCGCTTCCTCGGGTAAGACGCCGCGCAAGATAAACCCTTGGATGGTGTTGGCGCGTTCGCCATTGCGCCGGGTGATCGTGCTGGCTGCCGGTTCCAATCTGATGGTTGAGATGGCTGACAGCGGCATGGCCGGCCATTGGCCCTCGGCTGATCGCTGAGCGGCATTAGGCAGCAGGATCGGCAGATCGCGGATGGCCTGGAGATCAGTGCGGCTGGCGTCGCCGAGACGGACACGAATGGGCAATTCTTCAGCGCCCTCGACCATGGATCCGCCGGTAACGCCTTCTAGGCTTGCTTGCAGTTGGCGGGCGATGCCGCCCAGGTCCAAACCAATCAGCCGTGCTTGGGCTTCGTCGACATCGATGATCGCCTTGGGCGCGCCGGGCCCGATGGTGCCGCGCGCTACAACAACGCTGTCAACGCCTGCTATGATCTGCTGGGCTTGATCGCCAAGGGTCCGCAGCGTTTGCAGATTGTCGCCGATCAGCCTGATTTCGACCGGCGCGGCAACGGGAGGACCCTGAACCAGACCGCGCACCAGCACTTCGGCTTCGGGCGCAACGTCGGCCAAGTGCCGCTGAAGCTCTGGTAGCAGTGCTTCAGTCGCGTCGGCGGATGCGGTTGTGATCAGCGCTTGGGCATGACCGGGGGCGTTCTCGCGCGCGCCAACGATGTTGTAGTAAAACGCAGGCGCTGAGCGGCCCACCACCCACATCACTTGGTCGATACGCGCATCGGTGCGCAGCCGATCGTCGAGCCTTGCGACTGTTTCTTGCGTGGCTGTGATGGCGCTGCCCGGCGGCAGATCGATCTCGATGTAAAACTGATCCCGATCCACGCCTGGGAAGAACTGCGCGGTGAGCGTCGGCAGGCTCAAGAATCCCATCACCGGCAGCACCAGAGATAGCGCGACCGAGCGGACGGGATTAGCAACGGCCCAGCGCAGCGAAGCCTTGAAACCAGCGGCGACAAACCCGCCGCGCAGGCCGCCGCGTTTGCCATTGTCCGGCAGCAGGTGGCCAGCAATGGCCGGCGTCAATGTCACCGCCACGACAAAGGACCAGCAGAGCATGATGACCACGGCGATCGCGATCGAGCCGACAAAATCACCGGCAGGCCCCGGCAGCAAGATGAGCGGTGTGAACGAGAGGGCCGTGGTGACTGTTGATGCCAAGAGCGGCGCGAACAGTCGTCTGACCGACCGTCGCACCGCTTCCACACGCGCCATACCTTTGGCCAGACGCTGGCCGACTTCGTCCGTCATCACGATGCCCGCATCGACGAGCAGGCCGAGCGCGACGATGAGCCCGGTGACCGACATTTGGTGGATGGCAAGACCGATGAAATTCATGGTGGCAAGCGTTGCCAGCGTCACAATCGGTAGGATCAGCGCTACGATCATGGCCGAGCGCAGACCAAGCGTCAGCAGCAGAACGCCAACCACCAGTGCCACGCCGATGGCCATGTTGGTGCCAACTTCGATGAGGCGGTCGGAGGTGTATCGGCTCTGGTCGAACGTGAGGTCCAACGCCATGCCGCCCGGTATCGTCGGGCGGTATTGTTCGACGGTATCGCGCACGAACTCTGCCCAGACATCGACCTGCAAACCGTCTTCCAGTTTTGCGCCAAGCAGGATCGCCGGATTGCCATTGTAAAGCGCGCTTTCCTCAACGGGCAAGCGCTGGCCCCGGGTGATCTGCGCGATTTGCTCGAGGTAGGCAACGCTGCCATCGGCGCCCTGCCGTACGACGATCTGGCTGAGCCGATCAAGCGCCTCAACCTCGCCGTCGACATTGATCAGAAAGTCACTGCCTGTGCCGCGCACCCGCCCGGCCTGGCCCTTGGAATCGGCCTGGGCAATGACCTGCGAGACATCGGACGCCGATAGACCCAACGCCGCCGTGGCCACCGGATCGAGGCGAACGAGCACCTCATCTTTGGGTAGTCCAAACAGCTCGACGGCATCGGTGCCTGGGATGTTGCGCAGCTCCTGCGCCAAATCGCGAGCATAGCGCGCGGCGATGGTTGGGGAGGCTCCAGCCACTTCTGAACTGATCGCAATGATGGCGGCGTAAGCGCTGCCGCCGCCAGTCTCGAACTCCGGTTCCAATGCGTCTGCGGGGAGGGTGGGTGAGAGATCTGCGAGATCATCGCGGATTTCGGCCCAGACTTCTTCGATGCGCTCGTCTGGCACCGTGACGCCAAGTTCGACCGACACGATGGAGATGCCGGTGGACGAGGCTGAACTGATGACGTCGACTTCGGCAACTTCGCGCAACACATCTTCGATCTCGGAGGTCACCAAAGCTTCGACGCGCGCGGGACCTGCGCCTGGAAAGACCGTCGTGACGGTTGCAAACAGGTTGGTGATCGTCGGGTCTTCTTGACGACCAATGGCCAGCAGCGATGATAGACCGGCGACGACAACAACCAGCAGAGCCAGCGCAATGAGGCGCGGCTGGCGGAAGGTGAGGCTTTCCATCAACCCTCTCCGCGCGTGATTGTCGGCTCGGCAAGGCGCACCTCTGTGCCCGGCACCACACGGTGGGCGCCATCGTCAATAATCAGGATATCGTCCTCGAAGGTGCCGCGAACGAAGGCTTGATCGCCCTCCAGGTGCAAAATCTCGATGGCTTCTAGGCCAACGGTGAAGATGTCGCTGTCCCCTGTCGGCGCCAGGGAAAGCACGGTCCAAAGGCCGCGCACGCCGTCTTGCAGGGCGCTTAACGGCACCAAATAACCGCGCTGGTTGAGCGTCGGTCGCAAGGTGAGCGTGCCTGCTTCCAGGTAAACGGCGTCTTCGGTCTCAAGCCGGAACAGCGCGGTGCGCGTGCGCGTTTGCGGGTCAAGGTCGGGGCGGAAGCCATCGAACGTGGCCGAGTAGTCGATCCCGTTGATCGTAATGCTGACATGCTCCAAGGCCTCTCGGTCATTGGCCAAGGATGGATCGATACCGACGCGAAAGAGTGGGGCGCTGGATTGCAGAACCTCCACAATAGGTTGGCCGACCGACGCGACGGTCCCTTCATCGGCCAGGCGGGTTGCTATGATGCCGTCGAACGGCGCAACCAGGCGCGTTTGGTCCAACTGCACATCGATACGGGTCAGCCCCGCGTCGATCTCGGCGATGCGCGCTTCCAGGTCGGCCAGCGTCAGCCTTGCGGTGTCGAGCGTTTGTTCGGACGCAAAGCCGCGGTCGCGCAGTTCGCTTTGGCGCCGTGTGGTGAGCTCCGCCAATTCGACCTGCGCTTCAACGGCTCGTCTTGAGGCTTCTAAGCGCCGGCGTTCTGCGTCCAGTATCTGTGTATCCAGCTGAGCAATGATCTGCCCGGCGCGTACCCTGTCGCCTTCATCGACCGAAAGGCGTTCGATCTCGCCGGCCTGCTGAAAGGCAAGATTGACAGTCTGCACCGGCTCGACCTGGCCTTGAAAATGGCGCGTGACTGTCAGTCCCTGTTGCGGTGACAGCGTCATCGCGCTGACAACTGTCAATGGCGCTGGTTCAGGCCCGAGAACGGCATCGGCGCGCTCTGAGAGAAGCGTTACGCCACCGAAAACCAATCCGCCGGCCAAGAGAATGACGGCGCTGGTGCCGGTTAGCGTAAGGAAGCGTTTGACAATGCGGGTGCCCAACGGCGATTTGGGGGTGGTCTGGCGCATGGGGGTCTCTTGCCTTTTTAGTAAGTGATACTTACTTCATCGCTGACCACATATGTAAACGCCGCTAACTTTGACAAGGTCATGCGGGTGAAAAAGTGAAATGAGCCTTTGAAATCTCAACCCTCCGACAAGCGAGAGCCCTATCACCATGGTGATCTGCGCGCGCACCTGATTGAAACTGTTCGCCAATTGGTGGAACAGAAGGGCGTTGATGGGTTTTCGATTTCAGAAGCTGCGCGGATCGCCGGTGTCAGTAGCGCTGCGCCTTACAAGCACTTCGCCGACAAGATGGAGATCGTTCGCGCTGTCGCCTTGGAGGGTATGCGCCGCCTAGGCGCTGTCATGAGAAAGGCGGCAGAAGGCGCTTCGGCGACCAATTTCGGCAAGATCGATGCGATCGGAAAAGCCTATGTTGATTTCGCGCGCGCAGAGCCTGGCGTCTTCCGGCTGATGTTCGGGCTGACGGAAACGCATGCAGGCGACCCGGAGATTATGTGCACCGGCCAGGAGACCTATGGCATTGTGTTGCAAGAGGTTGCCGCTGCACTGCCGGAGGGGGCTAGCGAGACCGATATTCAGCGCCGATCCTACTTGCTTTGGTCGTTTGTGCACGGCCACTCGTTCTTACAGATCGACGGCAAGGTGGATGCCACCAAGATGGCCGCCTCCGAGGATGAGTTGCTCGCAGAACTATCCCAGCGCGTTCTCGGCAGTTAGGCCGAGTTAGCCAAACAGAGCGTTGATCAGTGAACGCCGATGGCCGACCCGATGGCCTCGCGGCCTAGAGGCTTGGCCACGAAACGCACATCAGGGTGCAGCTTTTTGAAAGCGTCCGCATCGCACTGAAGAAGCGGGACCGTCATCATCACGGCAACGCTGTTGATCAACTGTCCAAGTTTGCAAGACTTGATCTGCTCGAGAAATTGAACGCCATTCATATGCGGCATTCGAAAATCGAGAAGTAGAAGATCAACCGACTCCACTGAGCCGTTGAGGCGTTTGGACACAAAGAAAGCCAGCGCTTCTCTTGGATCAACGAACTGCTCGACTTCGTCGAACCAGGGGGTTTCATCGATCGCCCGCCGGGCAAAAAACTGGTCGATTTCGCAATCGTCCAGAACGACAACGCTGTGTTGGTGATCCATAGACTGCATGTCCTTCCCCAGAGGTGCCGTTATGGCGGCAATCATTGTCGATTTATGCACATTGCACAAGAAAAACGAAAATCAACCTCAAGGTGCAAAAAAGCTTGTAATTCGATTGCCCTTTAAGAAGAGTGCACCAGTTAATTAAGCATCAACTGATGGATGAACGGGGGTTCACACATGCAGACCAAGTCTCTGCAGCGGTTCTTCGATGAAATCGAGCCTGTCACGCTGAACAACTGCGACTTGGAAGCGATCCACCGGTCCGGCGCCATTCAGGGGGTGGGCGTCTTTTTTGCCTTGGATCCCCTCAGCAAGAGCGTCACCCATTGGAGCGAAAATGCCATTGAGCGCGGCTTCCTGCCGCGTGGTGATGACGCGCCTGAGGATGAGGCTGGTTTTGCCAACCAGTCAATTGGCGACATTCTTCCAGAGGTCAAAGACGAGTTGTTGGCGTTGGCCGACGACGACGCCAATCGCCATCAGCACATCGCGCTTAGCGACTTGATTTCCCGGCAGAGTGAAGATGGCGTCCACGCGGGCTATGATGCCATTCTTTGCTGCACCGAAGATTCTGTTTTTGTTGAGCTTTTGCCCAGTGTCGACATAACGCCACGTGAGTTGAAGGCCAAACTAAGGGGCGTCCAGCGGGCAACGGGCGCGATCATGGCGGCGCGCAGTTTCGCCGATGCCGAACAATTGGCAACCGATGCCATTCGCGAGCTAACCGGCTACGGTCGCGTCAAGATCTACAAGTTTTTGCCGGACGGTTCAGGCGAGGTTATGGCGGAATCGCGCGATGAGGCGTTGCCAAGTTATCGCGGTCTGCACTTCCCAGCGACGGACATTCCAAGGCAGGCGCGGCACCTCTACTCGATCTTACCTTTTCGGCCGAGTTTATCGGTCGATGACGCAATTTCGCCGGTTCGCGGTAAGGATGGACAGGTCGGCGGCGCGCTGGACCTGACCTGGTGTCTCACGCGCTCAGTATCCACAATGCATACCGCCTATCTGCGCAATATGGGCGTCGAATCAGCGTTTAGTTGCTCCTTGATGGACCAAGGAAAATTATGGGGGCTGGTATCCTGCCACAGCCTCAACAGAAGTGCTGTCTCGTTTGATGTTTGGGGGCTAGTGCGCGACATCGCCGAAGCGTTGATGGCCAAGCTCAACCAGCATCGCGAGGCCGCGACGACGGTCAAAATCAAAGAAATGCGCGATCTTGAAGCAAGCGTTGCGGTGCAGCTGCGCGAGAAAGGCCAAATCGAAGATGTTTTGGCTGACTACGCGCCGACATTGCAGCGGTTTCTTGACGCCGACGGTTTTGCTTTTCAATTTGACGGAAAAATTTACAGTGTTGGTGAAACGCCTCCTCTGCCCTTCATTCGAAAACTGATCAAATGGGTTGGATCGCGCGAATCAACGGATGATTACTTTCGTTCCAAAGCTTTGCATCTGGAATGGCCGCCAGCCAAAGACCATATGGAAACAGCGTGCGGCGTGCTCGTACAACCTGTGATTATCCACCGTGTCTGCCAACTGGTGTGGTTCCGCGCGCCGATTACCAAAACCGTGCGCTGGGCTGGTGATCCCCATGCCAAGAGGCTTGAGCCACGTGCTGACGGGACGCACATTCTTCAGCCGCGCAACTCCTTCGATCAATGGGTCGAGGAGCATCGAAACGAGTGTCGTGAATGGTCTGATCCTGAGATCAGAGCCGCCCGTGAGATATTCAAGGACGTTCTTGATATCATCGCGACGCAAGCTCAAAACCTGCGCCGGATGACAGAAGAATTGACGCTCTCACAGGAAGAGACGCGCGAAGAACTGGCGCAGTTCGCCTACGCTGCGGCGCATGACATTCAAAACCCGATCAACACGATCACCAGCGCCTTGGACCTTCTGCGAACCGTTGAAGAAACCAGCGGCGATCCGGTGGTCAAGAAATCTCTTGATTATGCGATGCGTTCCTCTGATCGGTTGCGCAATCTTGCCGATCAGATGGCCAATTTCGTGGCACTTGGCCGGCGCGAAATCGAGCCTGAGCCTGTTGAGCTCGAGGACGTGGTGGCCGATGCTCTCAAGATGTTGGATCACGCGGTCAGCGAACATGGTGCAACGTTTGATTGCAGTGCGTTGCCGACCATTGCTGGTAGCCGCGATCTTTTGACCATTTTGTTTTTGAACCTGTTCTCCAACGCAATGAAATATCGCACGCCCGATCGCCCGCCTGCGGTCAAGGTGCGCAGTACGGATCAAGGGCGGTATGTGCATTTATCCATAGAAGACAATGGCATAGGCATAAAGCCGGAATTCGCGGCGCGCATATTCCAACCGTTCGATCGCTTGCATCGGGCGGATGACATCCCTGGAAGCGGCTTAGGATTAGCGACATGCAAACGAATTGCCGAACTTCACAAAACCAGCATTCTTCTCGACCCGGACTATACCGACGGCGCGAGGTTCACTATCGACTTTCGCAAGTCGGCCTGGAGTCAGACAACCTTCGAATGAGTGCTGGCTCGCAATGGGTGCAGGCGGCGGCCAACAGCCCGACAGAGGCGGCGGGAAGCGCCGGTCAGTACGGGCGGCTTGATGAGCCGATACGCCATGTCGTCATCGTTGACGACAATGAGGCGGATCTGTTCTTCACAAGTATGCTGTTGAAACGCCACGGCTTTGTCCACGTGCACCAGTTTTCATCTGGCCAAGACGCCATCGACGGTTACAAAAAAGGCGTCGGGTGCGACTTGGTGCTGATGGATGTGCGCATGCCACAGATGGACGGGTTCGACACCGTTGATGGCATGGTCAAAATCCCACGGTGGCAACGCGAGCGCCCGACGGTTTACATGATGTCGGCGGCCAGCAATTCCAACGATCTGCAGAAGGCCTCGGAGAGCACCTTCATTCAAGGGTTTGTTCGCAAGCCGCTATCGGCCGAAGACCTAAGATGGGTGCCTGATGACGACTGACGGGTCGCGATCTGCAATGCGTTGGCCTTCAAAAGAGTTGCGGACACGATTGGCCGATGAGACGCGCGAACTTCACGAAGTGCTGCATCACCATCCGCGCCTGCTACCACTCGCGTCCGGCCGCATCACTGAAGCGGACTTGTCCACGTTGATCGTCGACTATTGGGCGCTGTACGCCGCGATCGAGGCGCGTCGGGCACAGTTTGGTTGGTGTGCACCGGTTGATCTGGTGGCACCAACACGCGCCCTGGCGGCCGACCGCGCGACCGTCCCAGCGTGCTACGCTGTCTCGCCGCCCGCTGTTTCCCCCGGAGTTTTGCCGACAAGCGAGGCGAGCTGCTTTGGTGCGCTTTATGTGATGCTGGGCGCGCAGTTTGGTGGGCGCGTTCTCGGCGTCCAGCTTGCAAAAGCACTTCCGGACGTGCGCTCGACCTATTTCGCGCCATGCCAAGACAGTCTTGGTGCGTGGCGATCGCTGCTCTCGCGTCTAGAAGATATCTCGCCTTCATCTTCAGAGGCGGACGCGGCGGTTCGCGGTGCCCTTACGACTTTTCGCGGTCTGGCGGACATTTTGGATCAACGTTCGGCTCAAATCCCAGATCGCTATTCCAACCAAGTTTTGGACAACCGGTACACGCTAGAACTGGCGACAGCGGTCTCGCTGGGTTAGGTCATCTTTCGCGACGCGGTGGTTAGCATCGCCGCGTCAGATCGTACCAAGCTGGACTGTTTCCCATGGCCTTTGTCATTCCCCCGCCCGTGCAAGCGGCGCTGCCCGTACGCGGCACCGCGTCGCTTTTTCCGGTCAACCGCGTGTTTTGCATTGGTCGCAATTATTCCGCCCACGCGGTGGAGATGGGCCATGATCCAGACAAGGAGCCACCGTTTTTCTTCCTAAAAAGCCCAAGCAATCTGACGGCCGACGGGCGCTTTGCTTACCCCACCATGACCGCCGACGTGCACCATGAGCTGGAGATGGTTGTCGCCCTTGCCAAAGGCGGCGCCGACATTACCGTTGAGACGGCCCTCGACCACGTCTTCGGATATGGCGCCGGGCTCGACATGACACGCCGCGACCTGCAGGGCGAGGCCAAATCCATGGGCCGGCCATGGGAGATCGGCAAAGCGTTCGAAAAGTCGGCGCCATGCGGTCCTTTGGTTCCCGCCACGGTGTGCGGGCATCCCTCCGAAGGCGCGATGTGTCTCGATGTGAACGGCGAACGGCGGCAGACCGGTGATATCAATCAGATGATCTGGAAGGTGCCGGAAATCATCGCCATTTTGTCGCGCTATTTTACGCTTCAGCCCGGGGACATGGTCATGACTGGTACGCCATCCGGCGTGGGTCCGGTGGAACGCGGCGACCAAATAGAGGCAGTTATCGAGGGCGTCGGTGAGTTATCCGTCGATGTGATCTAAGGATTGGCGTTCGAGAACAGACGGCCATCCACGATCACCCCCGTCGCATGGAAGTCAGCGTCGAGCAGGGTCAGGCTCGCCCGCAAACCCGGCTTGACCGCGCCCAACTGACCTGAGAGGCCAAGCGCGCGGGCCGGATTGCGGCTCGCCATTCGACACGCCTGGGCAGGGGAAACGCGCATCATTGATATTGCATGGCGTACAGCCTCGTCCATGGCCAGGTGGGCACCAGCCAAGGTGCCGTCTGGGCCGGTCAGGCGGCCATCGTTCAACGTGATCTGCGTGCCGTAGAGATCGAAGCTTGTCGTCGTGCCTGCGAGCGTTTTCATCGCATCAGTCACCAAGCAAAGCCGATCGGGCATCAGTCTGGCAGCCATGGCGAGGTTCTGCGGGTGGACATGATGCCCGTCGGCAATGACGCCGGCGAACAGTTCCGGTCGCGTCAGAGCACAACCCACCACGCCGGGATCGCGCGCAGTGATCTGCGATTGGGCGTTGAAGAGATGGGTCACGCCGCTGACGCCGGCCTTTATGGCCTTGTCGATACCGTCCACGCCGGCGGCGGAATGGCCGATGAACACTGTGATGCCGCTCTCGACGAGTTCCTGGATCAGGTCATGATCCTGGCACTCCGGCGCGAGCGTTGCCAGGACTGTGCCCCGTGCATTTTGGATGTTCTGCACATCATCGCGGCTCAAAGTGCGGATGTATTGGGCCGGATGGATGCCAGGGCGGCGGGGAGAAAGAAACGGTCCTTCCAAATGGATGCCAAGGATACCGGGTACCTTCTCCTCCAAGGCCTGGTTGGTGGCATCGATCGCCCTTGTGTAGTCGGTGCCCGGCGCCGTGATGAACGTCGGAAGCATGTGGGCCGTGCCGCCCTGGCGCGCGCCGGCTGCCATTGTCTGAAGGGTTTGGACGGTAGGGTCGTCGTTGAATTGCGCATCGGCAGCGCCATTGATCTGCATGTCGATGAAGCCCGGCGCGACCACATCAGCCTCCAACGCGCTGCCCGGTAGGTGCTCGTCGCCCGACCTGGGTCGAATGTCAGCGATCAGGCCGTTGATTATCGTGATGATTTGATTGGGGGCCGGGCCATCGCCCACGCCGTCGTAAAGCGTGCGCGCTACAACCGTGTCGACGGGGCGACCGTCCTCAGTCAAGGATTGGCTCAGCGCCGCCGGGATGGATTTCTTGATAATAGTCGATCATCCGCAACTCTGACGCTGCGTCCTGATCGACAATCACGGTCGCCTGCGGGTGGAGTTGCAACGCGGTTGCCGGGCAATCAGCACCGATCGACCCTTCGACCATGCGGGCTACTGCTTCGGCTTTGCTGGTGCCGACCGCCAACAGCACGGCCTGGCGCGCATCAAGGATCGTGGCGATGCCCATGGTGATCGCGTAGCGCGGCACGTCGTCTGGACCTTCGAAGAAGCGGGCATTGGCCTGCCGTGTGCTGCGCGTCAGCGTCTTGATACGCGTTCGCGCGCCTAGACTGGAGGTCGGCTCGTTGAACCCAATGTGCCCGTTGTGACCGATGCCAAGAAGCTGCAGATCGATGCCGCCCGCCAACGTGATCGCGGCGTCATAGCGATCGGCCTCGGCCTGCGGGTCCTCTGCGTCGCCGCGCGGCAAATGGCAGGCGTTTTGGTTGATATCGACCTTGGAGAAAAGCAGCCGCTCCATGGTTTGGCGATAGCTCTGTGGATGGTCCGGCGACAGGCCAACATATTCATCCAGGTTGAAGGTTGTGGTCGTCGCAAAGGACAGATCGCCGGTGCCATGTCGTGTAATCAGGTCGGTGTAAACGCGTTCCATTGTCGAGCCGGTCGCGAGGCCGAGCACCGGCCTTTCCTTGGCGGCTATGGCTTCGGCAACAAGTCCAGCGGCGCGTGAGGCGGCTTGTTCGGCAGTTGGAAGCACCAAAACTTTCATAGGGTGGGTCTTTGCATTCTGTCGGCCTGACGCATGGACGATCGTGGATTTATGGGTTGGGGCATTCGTACCACTCAACGCAGCTTCTCGACTTGATTGCAATCGATTGCGGTGCTCAACTCCGCTGCGAAAAAGAAGCCGCAGGTTTCAAACCACAGGGCGGTCAGGTAACCGGGAGACTTTTCAATGAGCGCTGATCTTGCCTCGTACATTCGCGACACGAAACAACATTTGCGTGGGCTTCAGGACGTTAAAGCTGCCTTCGGTTCGGTGCGCGAGGCGATGCTGCGCGAGGTGGATGTCATTGCTGACAATGACGCCAACGGCCGCCCAAACATCCCCGAGGTTCGCTATGCGGATGTTGAGGCCGGCAGTGTTCCAGCTGACACCGTCGAGGCCATTCGCCGGACCGGTACAGCCATTGTGCGCGGTGTTTTTCCAAAGGCGCAGGCGGAAAGCTGGAACGCTGAGTTGGGCGACTACATCGCTGAGAACGACTATCTGTCCAAGCAAAAAGAAAAGGCTGGCATGGACAAGTATTTCAGCCAGCTGAAAGCCGGTGCGCCGCAGATTTACGGGCTCTATTGGTCCAAGCCGCAGGTGATGGCTCGTCAGGCAGAAAGCATGGCGGCGACAAAGAGCTTTCTCAATCGGTTGTGGGATGTCGATGGCCCGATGGGCGATGAGTTCGATCCCGATATGGACTACGCCTATGCTGATCGCACCCGACGCCGTGAGCCAGGCGATACGACTTTGGGCCTCTCACCGCATATGGATTCAGGCTCGTATGAGCGTTGGCTCGATCCGGCCTATCAGCGCATTTACGGCACAATCTATGAGGGGCGCTGGCAGGACTATGATCCGTGGAAAGCAACGTTCCGCACCCAAACGCGCGAGTATGCTTCGCCTGCGGTCTGCTCAATGTTCCGCACATTTCAGGGCTGGACCTGCCTGACACCGCAAGGGCCTGAGGATGGCACGTTGCGGGTGATCCCATCGGCCAGAGGCATCGCCTACACCCTTTTGCGGGCGCTTCAGGATGATGTGGCCGATGATGATCTGTGCGGTGCTGAGCCTGGTCGTGCGCTTTCGTGCAGCCCAAACTGGCACCAAGAGATGCTGGGCGGGTTGGTTTCCATTCCGCTGGTGGAGCCGGGTGACACCGTTTGGTGGCATCCCGATGTCGTACACGCGGTAGGCGATGAGCATCACGGCAAAGACTATGCGAACGTGATCTACATCGCCGCCTCGCCGAAGTGTGCCAAGAATGAAGCCTATGCCCGCAAACAGGCCGAGAAGTTTTTGGCTGGAGAAAGTGCGCCGGACTTTGCCGCCGAAAACTATGAGGTGGACTTCAAAGGACGCGCCACGCTGGATGATCTAACCGAGCTTGGTCGCGCGCAAATGGGGCTGTCATAGGCGCAACATCATATCGCTAAACAATGTTTGTAGCGAATGACATTGCGCCACACGCTGCAAATATCACCTTACGCGCCTTGAGCTTTGCGGTGGGCAGGCCTATCACGGTTGCCTTGTTGTAAGGAGCCTCTGCATGTCCGCTATCCATTCTGATCTCGCTTCCATGATCGGCAACACGCCGTTGATCCGCTTGCGCGGACCGTCAGATGCGACGGGGTGTGAGATTCTGGGCAAGGCCGAATTTCTCAACCCTGGCCAATCGGTGAAGGATAGGGCGGCACTCTACATCATCCGTGATGCGGTGGCCCGTGGCGCGCTGAAACCAGGCGGCACGATCGTCGAAGGCACGGCCGGCAACACCGGCATTGGTTTGGCATTGGTCGGCGCTTCGCTTGGCTTCAAAAGCGTGATTGTGATCCCCGACACGCAAAGCCAGGAGAAGAAGGACATGCTTCGGCTGGCGGGTGCGCAGTTGGTGGAAGTCCCGGCGGTTCCCTACAAGAACCCCAACAACTATGTGAAATATTCGCAGCGTTTGGCGGACGAACTGGCCAAAACCGAACCCAATGGCGCGGTGTGGGCCAACCAGTTCGATAATGTCGCCAACCGGCAAGCCCATATCGAAATGACGGGCCCGGAAATCTGGGAGCAGACCGACGGCAAGGTGGATGGGTTTGTCAGCGCAGTTGGTACTGGTGGCACGCTGGCTGGTGTTGGCATGGCGCTTCAGCCGAAAGGTGTGACCATTGCGCTAGCCGACCCAGGTGGTTCGGCCATTCATTCGTTTTACACGACTGGCGAGTTCAAAGCCGAAGGCAATTCGATCAGCGAGGGCATTGGCCAAGGCCGCGAAACGGCCAATCTGAAAGGTTTCAAGCCTGACCGCTCCTATTCGATTCCTGACGACGAAGCGCTGCCCATCGTTTTTGGTCTTTTGGAGCATGAGGGGCTGGTGCTGGGCGGCTCGTCGGGCATTAATGTTGCCGGCGCGATGCGTCTGGCGCGCGACCTTGGGCCGGGCAAGACCATTGTGACGATCCTCTGTGATTACGCCACACGCTATCAGTCGAAACTCTTCAATCCAGCCTTCTTGCGGGAGAAGGGCCTGCCTGTGCCAAGCTGGCTTGACGGAGAGGGCAGGGCGGTGCCGCAGGTTTTCGAAGAGATTTGACTACCAACAGACCGTCATCCTGGGTCGCGCTGCGCTCTGTTCCTGCGGAACAACCACTTCAGCGCTGACGCATCTTCACCCTAATCTGCTCATTGGGACGGGTGGTCATGCGGGCGACAGGCCGCACATCGGGGTTTTCGATCTCAATGTCGTAGCTGCGGACCAGCCGCGCCAGAAACAACGTGCTTTCAATGGTCGCAAATGCCGCGCCTGAACAAAGTCGGTGTCCCTGTCCAAAGGGGATATAACAACCCGGCGTCATTTCATCTTCGCGTTCAGGCGAAAACCGTTCCGGATCAAAGACATCCGGGTCTTTCCAATAGCGCTGGTGGCGGTGGACAACCCACGGGGCGATCATCACCAGGGCGCCCTTTTTGATCCGCTTTTTTCCAAGCCGCGTGTTCTCCAGTGCCACGCGCGGCAGAAAGGTGATCGGCGGATAAAGCCGCAGCGTTTCGCGGAACATGTTGCGGGTGAAAGTGAGTTTTTTTGTGTGCTCAATGGTGATTGGATCATCACCTGCCACTGCCTCGACCTCTTGGCGCATACGCTCGCGCGTCGGTTCGTGCATGGCGAGCAGATAGACCGCCCAGGTGAGCGCACTGGCCGTTGTTTCGTGCCCGGCGAGAAAGAAGACGCCAAGCTGATCGATGAGTTCTTCGCGGGTGAAGCCTTCGCCAGTCTGCTCGTCGCGGGCTGCGATGACCGCTGAGGCGATATCGTCATAAGTGCCCTGCGGCGCTGACATGTGGCCATCGACCCAGGTGCCCAGATGGGCGCGGATGCGGGCGCAGGCGGCCAGCACGTCGGGCTTTTGCGGCACCTTGCTCCACGCCTTGTCGAAGATCAGCCGCAGGACTTCCACTTGCGCCACTGAGCGTTCAAAAATCACAAAATCATCGAAAACCTGGTGAGCGATCTCCGATTTCAGAGAGGTGGAAAACACCGTGCGGCAGATGATATCGGCGGCCAAATGGCCCATCGCCTTGTCCAGCGAGAAGGAACGTCCTTCGGAGATTGTTTGATCGAAAAACACCTCGGCTTCATCCACGCCAGCGCTCATCGCGCCGAACGCTCGGTTGATGCGCATCGCGGTGAAAGCCGGATCGACCATCGCCCTTTGGCGTCTCCAGGTATCGCCGGAGGAGACGAAGATCGAATCGCCGATGAGCGCCTCTGTGGCGTTCACCATCAGGTCGCTTTTGGGGAAAATCTCGTTTTCATCGTTCAGAACTTGCCGGATCAAGGCTGGGTCATTGGCAATCACGATGGAACGGCGCGAATAGCCAAGCGGCCCAATAGGGTCGCGATAGGCAGTGTTGGGCAACAGGCTGAGCAGATCACCGTCGCCCTGCCGCAGCACGCGAATAAGCGAGACAATGGCTGGCAGAGAAACCGGGCGAGGTGGGATGTACGGACTGTTCATTCGGGCCAATCGGGCGAAAATCGCTTTGTATTCACCACATATCTACTGGCTTTGACACCCTGAACTGTCGCATAGTGTGGACATGCAAGCGCTGACGATCCTTGGAATCCCGAGCATCGATGTCTTCCACGCCTTTGTGTGGGGGCACATTGTCTTTGGCGCGCTGGGGCTTGTGATCTTCTGGGTTCCAGTGGCCGGTAAAAAGGGTGGCTGGTGGCATGTGCGGGCCGGACGCATCTTTACGATCAGCATGTTGATCACAGGCGTTTTTGCGACACTGATCAGCCTGACGACGCTCTACGATCCGGCGGGCACGCACCCGCATCTGATGACCCATCCGGATTTTGGCGATGTGACCGTCATCCGCGATATTTTCGGCTGGCTGATGATTTATCTGGCCATCCTCACCATCAATCTCACTTGGTACGGCTGGCAGACGGTCAATCATAAAACCAACCGCGATGCGATCCGCGATCCACTGAACCTGTTTCTTCAAGCGGCGCTGCTGATCGCGACAATCAACTGCACCTATCACGGTGTGATCGATGGGCAGGTGTTGATGATCGGCATCTCCACCATCGGCTACGCGACGGTGGTGACAAACCTGTGGTTCCTCTACAAGCCAAAGCCCTGGGTGAAAGACTGGCTGATGGAGCACATCAAGGCGCTGGTGGGCACCGGCATCTCGGTCTACACGGCGTTTTTTGCCTTTGGCGCGGTGCGCTTCCTGCCCGAGGCTGCGCTCACACCGACGCTTTGGTCGATTCCGCTGATCGTCGGTTTATCTATCATCTTCTACCAATGGTACCGGGTGAAAAACCCTAAGCGTAAAGTGCGAAGAGAAAGCGTGCAGGCTGCGGAGTGAGGGGGCTAGAAACCATCGCTTTTAGGCGAGTTCCACAACCGTCGCGATGTCTTCTAGAGAGCCAAGTTCGACAAAGAATGCCTCAAGCTGTTCGCCTGCTGGCATCCACCAAACAAACCGGTACTCGTTTTGGTACAAGTACTTGATGTTCTTGCTAAAAGCGGGAACTAACTGGTTTCGTTGCGCGATGTAAGGGTCATAGTAACCGATCCCATGATGCTCGAAGCGCCCAGTGGGCTTCTGTTTTGCTACCGCACTCGACAATCTGTCTATAAAAGCGTGCTGGTTCAACACGATCAGCGCTGCGTCTGCGTTGAACTCATGAAAGAGCCTCGCATCGTAACTCAGTCCGCAACACCAAACATAAAAGTCTGGAATCTGCATATATCGAAATAACTCGCCCCATTGTGGCACGATTTCAATCTCTGGGCCGTTCGGGGTGTCCTTACCCCGTAGTCTCATCTGTATTCGTTCGTTAGGGGTTCGAACTTGGTGTTGGAGTTCTTGATCAACCTGGGCTGCATTTAAAGACGGGTCGTTGTATGCGCTCGCCGGAGAAACTCGAAGGCGACCATGTTTAAGTGCTGTTTGTATGTGCTGACGCTCTCCAAACTTCGATAAGCAGTTAGGTCCAAAGGTGATGGGATTTCGCAGCTTTGGAGCTTCATAAGCAGAAGATGATAATTCGCGAATTCTGGCCTCATCAAACTCAAAGTCCGACGGTGCGCGAATATGCTGCTCGAACCGGGTAACGCAATAAAGCGCAACAAGTGCTGCCCTATGATTTTGATCTCGAGTTGCAGTTACATTGCCATCGCGATCTGTCGACCAGAGGTTGTTTGCTAGAGTTGCGAGACGATTGTTGAGTGATCGGTCGCTTGCTTTCCGAAGATAGCGACTCTTGCGGTATGCCGTTAAAAGAGCTTCAGGATCCACGCTGTGCCGCCTTAAATCTATAAGGATTCGATCTAGCCCCAGAAGCTAGGATATCATTGTAGGTGACAGTAGTCCCGATGCGAGCGTCCACTGAATTCTCGCATCGAGCCCGAGAATGACGAAGGAAGGGTCACCCAGAATTGCCGCGTCACCCCTGTGCTTGTCACAGGGGTCCATGCCTGAGACTGTGATTGCGAAACAAGTGTTTCAGGATAACGCATTGGAATGGATCCTCGCCGCAAGGGCGAGGATGACCAGCGGTGGGGTGGCCGATTTCCTTGAAAGAAAGCGCCGTTCTTAGACTTTCACAAACTCACTCGCGTGGGGTGCCACTTTCTCCATTACCTTGGCTGATGGCAGCACGCCGGGCACGCCTGCGCCGGGGTGGGTACCAGCGCCGACGAGGAACAGATTTTTCGCCTCTGGTGATTTGTTGTGCGGGCGGAACCAGGCGCTCTGGAACAGTTTTGGCTCGATGGAAAATGCCGCGCCGTTAACTGAGGATAGCCGGTCTTGAAAGTCCTGCGGCGTCAGCATGTGCTGCGTCACAATGCTTTGCGAGAGGCCCGGCAGCACCGTTTCTTCCAGTCGCTTTTCAATCGCCTGCCGATAGGGTTCGGCCTGATGGCTCCAGTCCGTGCCGCTTTTCAGGTTCGGAACCGGTGAGAGCACATAAAACGAGTCACACCCTTCCGGCGCGAGCGATGGGTCGTTGGCCGTGGGACGGTGCAGGTAGAGCGAGAAATCGTCCGCCAGTATCTTGCGGCTAAAAATGTCTTTCAGCAGTTCTTCATAGCGCGGGCCGAGCACCATGGTGTGGTGCTGGCAATCCTCGAATTTGCGGTTCGTGCCAAAATACCAGACAAACAGGCTCATCGAGAAGTCGCGACGTTTCACCTTCGCGTCTGTCCACACCTTGCGTTTGTGGTTGCGCAGCAGCTTTGTGTAGGTGGTGGCGGCATCGGCGTTGGAAACAACAACGGCGCTGTCCAGCCGCTCGCCGCTTTCCAGTATCACGCCAACGGCGGTACCATTGTCCACGCGGATTTCATCCACGCCCGCATTGCAGATCACCTCGCCGCCCTGATCCTCGATCAGGTCTACGAGCCCTTGCACCAGCGCGCCGGTGCCGCCCACGGCGTAGTGCACGCCGAACTTCCGCTCCAGATGCGCGATCAGGCAATAGTACGCGGTAGTCGTCAGCGGGTTGCCGCCGATCAGCAGCGGGTGAAACGAAAACACAACCCGCAGCGCAGGGTCTTTGAGATACTTACACACGGTGTTGTAGACTGAGTTGTAGCCGCCCAGCCGGATCAGGTCCGGCGCGCATTTCAGCGTGAACAACAGGCTGTGAAAAGGCACATCCACCAGCTTTTCAAAGGCCACCTTGTAGATGTCTTCGCTAACCTTTTTGAAGCGCTCAAAACCGTCCAAATCGTCCGGATTGAAGCGGGCAACCTCAGCGCGCATTTCATCATCATCGCCGCTGTAACGAAACACACGGCCATCATCGAAGCGGATGTCGTAAAACGGGTTGGAGGGGCGCAGGTCGATATAATCTTCAAAGCGCTTACCGCACAGCTCCCACAGCTCGTGAAACACTTGCGGCGCGGTGATGATGGTAGGCCCCGCATCAAAGGTGTAGCCGTCCTGCACATAGGTGTAGGCGCGTCCGCCGGGCTTATCGAGCTTTTCCAGCACCGAAACGCGGTAGCCCTTTGCCCCCAGCCGCACCGCAGCGGCAAGGCCACCAAATCCGGAACCAACCACAATCGCCCGAGGTCGGGAATCCGAAGTGGTGTCAAGCATAGGTGGCCTCTTGTGTGTCGAACTTGTTTGACGCTACCAGCTTGGCTGATCGTGGGCAACGCGATGCGCAGCCGCAGGGGACGCCGGATTGGGGACACAGACTGTATTGCTCACGCTGGGCCGGCTTCCCAAGGGCCTGGACATTGCGCGCAGTTTTCACGCCGCCGGTTGGCGGGTGCTGGTGGTCGAGCCGTTTGGCTGGCATTTGTGCGGTCTTTCCCGATCTGTTGCCAAGACTTTTCGTGTGCCCGCGCCGAACGCCAGTCACGAGGCTTATCTTGAGGCCCTTTTGGCATTAATCGCGCAGAAAAACGTCTCTCTGGTCGTGCCGATTTCCGAGGAAACAATGCATGTCTCGGCCTTGGCCGATCGCTTACCTGATGGCGTGGAACTATTTACGTCGACGCAGAACGATGTCTTGCGGCTGCACGACAAACTTCAGTTCGCACACTGGCTGGCGGGGGAGGGGCTGGCTGCGCCCAGGACCGCCGCACTTGGCACCCCACAGGCGCAGGCCATCGCGGACTCAGGGCCCGTGGTGGTCAAAGACCGATGGGGTGCTTCGGGTTCCCATGTCGCATTTCTCAACAAAGGCGATGTCCTGCCGACCCGTGATGGCGCTCTGGTCCAGGAGCGTCTGTCGGGCGAGGAAGTCAGCAGTTTCTCCATCGTGCATGGCGGAAAAGTTTCTGCGACCGTTGTCTACAAACCGGTCATCCGAGATGGAACGGTTTCAACGGTTTTCGAGCGTATCGAAGCGCCGGATGTTGAGACCTATGTGGCTGAGATCGCGTCGCGCAGCGGACACTCGGGCTTCCGGTCATTCGACATGATGGTGGACGGGGACGAGGTCACGGCCTTCGAATGTAATCCCCGCGCCAACAGTGGAATCCATTTCTTTGAAACGGCGGACATCGCCCGCGCCCTCCTTGACGCCGCATTTGCTCCGCGCCTCAATAAACACACCCGTCTGCAGCAGGCCTACCCAACGCTCACGCTGCTCTGGGGTTCTATCGGCAAATGGCCGCGTTACCGCCAGATCGGCAAAGCGCTTCTGACCAGCCGCGATGTCACATGGAGTTGGTGCGATCCGCTGCCGTTCCTCCTCATGACGCCGGCGACTTGGCCGCTACTGCGCCAGGCTATCTTCGAAGGGCGCTCGCTGGGTGAAGCCGCGATCCATGATATCGGCTGGTTCGGTCCGCAGCCACGATGACCGGGCATGATAGGGACAAGTGTCAACTTTGCATGACGCTTCTTTGCAGGAGGCTTGGTCGCTGTTAGGAGTTGAAAACCCGAATTCTGTGATTGGCTGCCTCCTGTGTCTACGCGTGTGAACTTCCCCTTTTCCGCCATCGTTGGGCAGGAGGCGATGAAGCGCGCGCTTCTGATCGCTGCCGTTGATCCAACGATTGGTGGTGTGCTGGTTTTCGGGGATCGCGGCACCGGCAAATCCACCGCCGTTCGAGCGCTCGCACAGCTTTTGCCGAAGATGAAGGTGGTTGCCGGGTCGGCCTACAATGTCGATCCTGCCAAGGTGGACGATCCGGACGTCAAAACGCGGCAGGTGCCTGTGCCGGTGGTCGATCTACCGCTCGGCGCGACCGAGGATCGGGTGGTTGGCGCGCTCGATATCGAGAAGGCTTTGACGCAGGGCGAACGGGCGTTTCAGCCAGGACTTTTGGCGCAGGCCAATCGTGGTTTTCTCTACATCGATGAGATCAATCTGCTGGAAGATCATTTGGTCGATCTGCTGCTCGATGTGGCTGCGTCCGGCGAAAATGTCGTGGAGCGCGAGGGGCTTTCGATTCGCCATCCAGCACGCTTCGTGCTGATCGGTTCGGGCAACCCCGAAGAGGGCGAGCTTCGCCCGCAGCTCTTGGATCGCTTTGGGCTGTCGGTTGATGTTTCGACGCCTGACGACGTTAAGCAGCGGATCGAAGTCGTGCGCCGGCGCGATGCGTTCGACCGCGACCCGCAAGCCTTTGTCGCCAAATGGAAGCGCAAGGACGGTGCGGTACGCCGCGAGATCGTTGGTGCGCGCGAGCGCTTGGATGGTGTGGCGGTATCGGACGAGGTGCTCGGACAGGCGGCAGAGCTTTGCATGGCGCTAGGCACCGATGGGCTGCGCGGTGAACTGACGCTGATGCGGGCGGCCCGTGCCCATGCCGCGCTAGAGGGGCAAGATGAAGTGACCATGGATGCCCTGCGGTTGGTCGCGCCGATGGTGCTTAGCCATCGTCTGCGGCGTAACCCGCTGGATGATTCACGCGCCTCGACACGCGTTGAGCGCGCGTTGGACGAGTTGATGGCGTGATGGAGCTCTCCTCGATCGAGGATGTTTCGCCGTCCCACGCCAAGGCGCATGTCTGGGCCGATGCGCTCACCGCGTCCGCCTTGGTGGCGCTTGATCCGGTGGCCTTCGGCGGCCTTCATGTTCGTGCGCATGCTGGACCGGTGCGCGACGCATTGATCGCGGCGCTTCGTGGGCTTTTGCCGCCGTTGGTGCCGTTTCGCAAAGTGCCAAGCCACATTGCTGATGAGCGTCTTTTGGGCGGGCTTGAAATGGCCGCGACCCTCAAGGCTGGCAAACCGGTGACCCAACGCGGGCTGCTCTCGGAGGCTGATGGCGGGCTCGTCTTGGTGCCGATGGCCGAGCGGATGGAAGCGCTCACCGCCTCGCGACTGACGGCCGTTCTCGACACCGGAGAAGTCGCCTTGGAGCGTGATGGCATCACCGCTCAATTGCCGGCAAGGCTGGGTGTGATCGCGCTTGATGAAGGGCTGGGCGAGGAGGCTCTGTCCCACGCGCTGGCCGACCGGTTGGCGTTCCATGCCGATCTGACCCACCTCTCCATCCGAGACATTGTTGAATCGCCCTTTGATGCTGAACATATCTCGGCTGCCCGCGTGCTGTTTGAGACAGTGTCGGACGATGATCGGTTGTTTGAGGTGATGACCGCCTTGGCGACGGCCTTTGGCGTTTCGTCAGTTCGGGCCATCTTGTTTGCGATCCGCGCGGCTCGAGGGCTTGCGGCATTGGACCAGCGCGATGTGGTTGAGGACCAGGATATCGAATTGGCAGCGCGCTTGGTAATCGCACCTCGGGCCACCCGCCTGCCAACTGAAGAGCAACAACCTGACGAGATCCCGCCGGACGATCAGGACGATGAGCCGCCCCCGGAGCCGGAAGACCAACCGGAGGACGACAAAGACGATCAGCCGCTGCCGGACGATCCTTTGGAGGACCAGGTGCTCGACGCCGTCGAAGCAGCGATCCCGGCGCACCTCTTGGAACAACTCAAACTTGGCGCGGCGATGGCCAAGTCCAGCGCCCAAAGTGCTAGTGGTAAGGGCGCTCAGCAGCAGGCCTTGATGCGTGGGCGGCCCATTGGTTCGCGGCGAGGTCGCCTCGATGGGCGTTCCAAACTGCATGTCGTCGATACCTTGCGCGCGGCGGCCCCGTGGCAGACCTTGCGGCGCCAATCGGACACCACGTCGCGCATATCGGTTGCTAGCGATGATATTCGTGTGCGCCGGTTCAAGCAGAACGAAGAAAGCGTCACCATCTTTTTGGTCGATGCCTCTGGATCGGCCGCGCTGCACCGGTTGGCTGAGGTGAAAGGCGCCGTCGAAATGATGCTCGCGGAAAGCTATGCGCGCCGCGACTATGTCGCGTTGATCATATTTCGCGGTGAGCGTGCCGAGATGGTCTTGCCACCGACCCGGTCACTGGTGCGCGCCAAACGCTGCCTTGCCGGAGTCCCAGGTGGTGGCGGAACACCCTTGGCTGCCGGGCTTGATGCCGGCCTGGAAGTGGCGCTGGAATGTCAGAGGATAGGACGCAGCCCAAGGCTCGTCGTGATGAGCGATGCGCAGGCGAATGTCGGGCATGACCCGACATCGGGTCGAGCGGGCGCCCATGCCGATGCGCTGAATGCGGCGCAGCGCATTGCGTCTTACCGGATCGCCGGGCTGTTCATCGATACGAGCCCGCAGCGCGGTGGCAAGCGCAAGCAAGCCCCGGCGCCCTCAAAAGCCCTTGAGATTGCCAACGCGATGCACGCGATCCATCTTGCTTTGCCCCATCCGAATGCCGCCGGCTTGAAAAATCTGATCGATGGTGGCCTGCCGAAGTTGCGGGCGAGTTAGTGATGTCGGGTGAACCAACGACATCAAGCGCTGGTGCCGCCTTGTCGTGGCGCGCGCTCGGTCGCACCTGGCCGCACCATACGCACAGCCGATTCGTAAATGCCGGTGGCGTGCGGTGGCATGTGCAGGAGATGGGTGAGGGGCCTGTTGTTTTCCTCCTGCACGGCGCTGGAGCCTCTACGCACAGTTGGCGCGACGTGATGCCAGGGCTGGCGCAGCATTTTCGCGTTGTGGCCGTTGATCTGCCCGGCCACGCTTTCTCCGATTCTCCTGCCTCTTACCGCCCGACATTGCAGAGGGTTTCAGTCTTACTCGGCGAGCTGACCCAGATGCTTGGGCTCGATATCCGGCTCGCGGTTGGACACTCGGCGGGAGCGGCAACGCTGGCGCGCATGACGCTCGACCATCGCATCGCACCGGCCGGGCTTGTGAGTTTCAACGGCGCGTTCCAGCCGTTTGATGGCGCCGCTGGCGCAGTGTTTCCTGCACTGGCGAAGCTCTTGTTCGTCAATCCGTTGACGCCGCGCTTGTTTGCGCTTGGCGGGCGCAGCCGATCACGTGTCGTCAGGCTGATCGAAGGCACGGGGTCACGGATCAGCGATGAGGGCCTTGGCTACTATTCAGTGTTGATGCAGTCGCCGGGCCATATTGCCGGCGTCCTTGGCATGATGGCCCATTGGGAGCTCACGGAGCTGATGCGCGAACTTCCCACGATGAACGCCCCGATGCTTCTCATCGCCGGAGAAAACGACCGGGCCGTGCCCGCGAAGGTTTCTCAAGATGTTGCCGATCATTGCGATCAGGCCTCTATCGAGCTTTGGCCAGGCCTGGGGCATCTTGCGCATGAGGAAGCGCCGGACAGGTCCGTCGCGCGCATTGTCGAATTCGCAAGCGAAGTCAGCGTACTGGAAGACGTGACGTCGGCGGATACGCAGAATTGATGTTGCCGCCTGATCTTTTCGGCGTTTATGCTTTGCCTCCACACAAGATGAAGGCCATGCGTTCTGCCCACACCAACCTTTAAAGCCAGTCTTCAAAGCGGGTGGAACGAGACGGCCTGCCGCGCCTTGATCCGTCAGGGGTCGAAGTCGTTTTATGCCGCTTCGCTTTTGTTGCCGCAGCGCATTCGCACGCCCGCCTATGCGCTCTATGCGTTCTGCCGGCTCTCTGATGATGCCGTGGACGCCGAAGACGCGCCCAAGGACGCCGTGGACCGTCTGCGCGAACGCCTTGACCTGGCTTACGCGGAGAAACCAAAGAACATACCGGCCGATCGGGCGTTTGCCGAGATGGTGCAGCGCTATCAAATGCCGCGCGCCTTGCCTGAGGCCCTGCTCGAAGGCCTGGAGTGGGATAGCCAGGGCTGGGGACCGCAATCCCTGTCCGACACCTATGCATACAGCGCGCGTGTCGCGGCGGCGGTTGGCGCGATGATGACGGTTCTTATGGGCGTGCGCGACGCCGACACGCTGGCAAGGGCCTGCGATCTGGGTGTTGCCATGCAACTGACCAACATTGCCCGCGATGTCGGAGAGGATGCGCGCAATGGCCGTATCTATCTGCCGCGCGACTGGATGGTTGAGGCTGGCATCGACATTGAGCGCTTTCTTGCCAATCCGGTGTTTGATGCGCGGCTGGCTTCTTGTGTGGAGCGGTTGCTTGAAACGGCGGACACGCTTTATGATCGCGCGGTCGGTGGCATTGCCGCACTGCCAGGCGATTGCCGCCCTGCCATCCATGCCGCGCGGCTAATTTACCGGGAAATCGGCCGTAAAACCGCCGACAATGGCTACAATTCGATCGATCAGCGGGCAGTTGTCTCCAAGCACCGCAAGCTCGTTCTGTTGGGTACGGCATGCAACGCTGCTGTCTGGACACCGCACAGCGAGCCGGCGCCTGCCCTGCCGGAAACCGCCTTTCTGGTTGATGCCGTGCCGACCTTTGATCATGCGGTGAGCGGAAGTCTGCCGCCGCAGGACACGCGGCCCATGAGCCGGATCGTCCACATCCTTGAGCAGATGGAGCGGCGAGAGCGGGGGCAGTTGGCCGGACCGCGCTCGTCCTAACACTTTCCTCTCTTGAACGCGTGCAGATGTTGCGCGTTGACCTGCCATCTGGCCGCGTCTGTGCTACGTAGGGCTTCCAAAGAGGATACTGATGGATTTCTTGATCTCCTGGTCTCTGCTCGCGTTTTTCGCGGTAACCTTTGCTGCGGCGATGTCTGGCGGCTATTTTCGTCCCGGCGATTGGTATCGTGATCTTTCCAAGCCGAGTTGGAACCCGCCTGACTTCCTGTTCCCCATCGCGTGGACGATCCTCTACGCCATGATGGCGGTCGCGGCCTGGCTGGTTTGGGAAGCGGTCGGTTGGCCGGCGGCTTTGGTGCCGATTGGGCTTTGGTTGGTTCAGCTTGTGCTCAACGCGCTTTGGTCGGCGCTGTTCTTCGGCATGAAGCGAATGGATTTGGCGCTTGTCGATGTCGCGCTGCTTTGGCTTGCGATTGTTGGCACGATCATCGCCTTTTGGCCGATCAACGCACTCGCCGGTTGGCTGATGGTGCCGTACTTGGCCTGGGTCAGCTTCGCGGCATTTCTCAATCTCACGATCTTACGGCTCAATCCGCAGCAAGCCGCCTAGCGCAAGCGAAATGCTATGTCTCGCGGCCGTCAACGGCGCCACTGCGCGCGGCGCGGCATCTTAAACGGCAGCATCAGCTTCACGACGGGGTTGGCGAACCGGTCAAGGTTCAAGCTTTCATGGACAGCCGGACAGGGCTTGCCGTCGAGAACCATCTGCAAAGCGTCACGCGTGTAGAACGGCGCATCGACAAACGTCTCCGTGATCCGCGTCTGATCTGGTTCGTCGGAGCGCGTGTCGCGGGCAACGCCCCAAACGCCCTTTTTCAGATCCACACGAGGTGGCGCGTCGATCTCGGTGACCCTTCCCCGCCCATCGACATGGATCGCAATCGTTTTGTGGGCGCCCGATCGCTCCTGCGGTTCATAGAACATCACCGCACCATCGTCGACACTGGCGCGCGACCAGGTCCAACCGGAGAAATCGGCCTCAAGGGCTGCTGATCCAGTGTTGGTGTCGGCATAGCCGTGGCCCTGCCAGGACAGACCGGGTTTCTCGAAGTGCGCTTCGATGTGACCGAACGGGGCGTAAGGCCACCAATGGTGGCGCGCGTTGGTGTCCAAAGCGAAATGGGTCGGCTGGCAGACGTCAGGCGTGAAGCGAATCTGGCCCCTGAGCCGCGAAGGCAGCGGAACCGTCACCTCATTGACGTCGATTACCAGCGTGTCGCCCTCCCAATGCAGGGTGCTTGGGCCAACGGCAAAATGATCCGGCCCATCATCGAGAGCGCTTCTGCCGCGCTCGGTCATCGCCCAGCGCGCTTTTGGCCCGTAGAGCGCGACATTGATCGAGATATGATCATAGGGGTCCTTGCGCCCTGACCAGGCGTAGTAGGGCGAGAACACCGACCCGATAAATGCGATCACCGACAGGCCGTGGCGACCATCATCGCTCAGGCCGTCGACATACCACCAACGGTAACCGTCCGGCGCGACGGGCGTGTCGAAGCGAGGTCGCAGACGATCCGCGCTGCCGCCAGGCGGCCCGAAAGGGCTGCCATCGGAACACCCGGACCCGGATGGACGCTGCCCCCCGCCAGATAGAGCCCCGGAACTTTGGTCCGGTTGTCCGGTCGCTGAAAGCTGGCGAAGGGCGAGTGGTTCGCCCGCCCGTAAAGCGCGCCCCCCGTCGCAGGGAAGAGCCGGTTGAAGCCCTCCGGGCCGGTCGGTACGCTCATTGTCGGCTCTACGTCCACCTTCAGGCCACAAGCTTCCAGGCGCGCCAGACTGCGTTCCATGCATTGTTCCATCTCCGATTGGTCCGGGTTCTGGTCGCCATTGGGCGGGGCGTTGATCACCATAAGCATGCGCTCGGCGCTATCCGGATCGACCAGCCCACCGGTGTCGGCGCGGTCTTGGGCGCAGATATAGACGGTTGGATCGCCAGGGTAGGCGCTGCGTTGGAAGACGGCGTCAAACTCTTCAGGGTAGTCTTGCCCAAAGAAGACCGAGTGATGCGCCAAGGGGAAGCCGTCGGTTTTGGCTTTGAGTGTCCAACCAATGGCGGACAGGGAACGGTTCGCCGGTTTTACAGGTTCCACCGCATTCTGGACTTCTGTGCCGAACAGACCCGACCCGACGGCCGATGCATCGGCGTTCACGACCACGACGTCGCCACTGTGGCGCTCGCCATTGTCCAGGATGACCGCGCGGGCGGCGCCTTTGTTGGTTTCGATGCGTGCGACCTTGGCGCCAGTCTGAATGACGGCGCCTTTGGCTTCGCAGGCGCGGCGCATCACCTGCGCCAGTTCGCGCATGCCACCGTTCACAAGCCAGACGCCATCGAGCTCGACATGGGCGATGAGCATCAGGGTCGCCGGTGCCAAAAAAGGCGAGGCTCCGGTGTAGGTGGAGTAGCGGCCGAAAAGCTGAATGAGGCGCGGGTCGTCAAACCGCCCCTTCAGTGCGCGCCACAGCGTGGAGAAGGGTTTGACTGCCAGGCCTTTCGGTCCGAGCCGCGCGCTCATGCCAAGTATGGATGGCTTGGACGAGCGCAAAAAGGGCTGTTCCAGCGTGGCGTACATGCTTGCAGCTTCTTGCGCGAATTGGCGGAAATTGGCCGCTTCTCGCGACCCGCAAAAAGCGCCAATGGCATCGGCGCTTTTGTCCAAATCGGCAAAAAGATCGAGCGTCCCACTGTTGTCCCAGGCGTGGCGTGCGAGCAGCTCCGCTTTGGTCAGACCGACGGCATCGTCGAAGTTCAGCCCCGCCTCATCGAAGAGCTCGTCGAACACCCATTTCATGGTGAAAACAGTTGGCCCGCCGTCGATAGCGCTGCCGCCAACCGGGACAGCGCGCATCTTGCCGCCGACCTCTGGTTGAGCTTCTAGAACAGTAACCTGAAGCCCCTGGCCAGCAAGGGATAGCGCCGCCGAAAGGCCGCCGATGCCGGCGCCGACAATCACGGCATGGTGGGTGGTCACTGGCAAAGCCTATCCGAAGTGTCAATTAATGTTGACACTAAACCAAGTCGTTGTAGATTGACAATAACGGAGCGGTCGCCGGTCCGCTGGTGAAAAGGATGGTCCCCATGGATATCAAGTCTCGCATCGACCATGCTCTTAAGGCGGCCATCGAACGCGCCGGCGGTCCCGATTCTCCCCCCCAGCTTGCCGAAGCGATCCGCTATGCGGTGTTTCCTGGTGGCGCGCGCGTACGGCCACGTCTTTGTCTGGCCGTTGCATCGGCCTGTGGCGATGATCGACCTGAGTTGACCAATGCCGCAGCGGCGTCTGTCGAACTCCTGCATTGCGCGTCGCTCGTTCACGACGACATGCCGTGTTTTGATAATGCCGATCTTCGCCGCGGGCGGCCGGCCGTCCACACGGCCTATGGTGAGCCTTTGGCGCTTCTTGCCGGCGATGGCATGATCGTTTTGGCCTTTGAAATTCTAGCGCGAGCTGCCGCCCAGGCACCCGATCGCCTCGCACCTTTGGTGACAACGGTGGCCGGCGCCGTCGGCATGCCGCATGGCATCGTTGCCGGTCAGGGATGGGAAAGCGAAACACAAGTGCCGGTGGACACCTACCACCGGGCCAAGACTGGCGCGTTGTTCGTTGGTGCCTCGATGGCAGGCGCGGTGGCCGCAGGGGCCGACCCGGCGCCGTGGCGCGCACTCGGCGACCAGTTGGGTTCGGCCTACCAAGCTGCCGATGATCTTCGCGATGCGCTTTGCGATTCTCAAGAAATGGGCAAGCCGGCTCACCAGGACGATGCGCATGACCGGCCAAGTCTGGTCAGCGAGTGCGGCATCAAGGATACGATTGGTCGCCTCGAAGGTTATGTTGCTGGCGCAATCGCAGCCATTCCCGATTGCAGGGGACGCGCCTCGTTGGAGGCCTTGATCATGAGCGAAGCCAAGCGGCTGAAGCCGAAAAGCCTCTCCCAAGTGGCTGCCTGATCCCACGCATTTGAAGGCCTGACAGTGTGACAGAAACGGTGCGCGACACTCTTGGCGACCGTGTTCGCGAATGGCGTGCGCGCCTCGTTCAGAACCCCAAATTTATCCGTTGGGCAACGCGATTTCCCCTGACCAGGCCGCTCTCCCGGCAAAAGACCCGGCAGATGTTCGATCTGGTGGCCGGGTTCGTCTACACGCAAATCGTGACGACCTGCGTAAAGGTGAAACTGCTTGAGCAGCTTGCCGATGGACCCAAAACACTTGCGCAGTTGTCGGTAGCTACCGATCTCGATGAGGACGCCGCCATTCGGCTGGTACGTGGCGCCCAGGCGCTCGGTCTGATCTCATCGCGCTCCGGCGAGCGCTATGGCTTGGACGATCTCGGCGCGGCGTTGCTCGCTAACCCCGGCGTTCTGGCGATGATCGAGCACCACCAGATTCTCTATGAAGATTTGCGCGATCCCCTGGCGTTGTTGAAAGACAAGGCGAGTCCAACCGCTTTGTCGCGCTACTGGGCCTATGCGCAGAGCGGCGCGCCGGATGATCTGCCGGGCGGATCGGTGGCCGACTACAGCCGACTTATGGCCGCTTCGCAAAGCTTTATCAGCGATGAGGTTCTCGATGCCTACCCGCTCACCAACCATCAACGCTTGATGGATGTCGGGGGTGGCGAGGGGAGATTCGCCCAGGCGGCTCTGGAACGAACGCCCGGACTACATGCGACTGTGTTTGATCTGCCCGCAGTGGCCGAGCGCGCCAACGCCCGCCTGGCAGCATCCGAGCACAATGCCCATTTCGATGCGCAGGGTGGCGATTTCTTCGCCGATTCTCTGCCCCGAGACGCCGACATCATCTCGCTGGTGCGCATTCTTCATGATCACGATGACGAAAAGGCGCTGCACCTGCTGCGTCAGGTGCGTGCTGCGCTTGATGTCGGCCAGACACTTCTCGTTGCCGAGCCGATGGCAGGGACGGCAGGGGCTGAAAAAGCGGGGGACGCCTATTTTGGCTTTTATCTGCTTGCGATGCGTAGCGGGCGTCCGCGCACAGAAGGCGAATTGCGCGCTTTCCTGGAACAAACCGGTTTTGGTCACATTCGCAGCCCGCGCACCGGCAACCCGCTGCTCACACGGGTGCTGATTGCCCGTACGGTGTAAGGGAAAAACCGAAAGCTGAGTGTCAAACATACTTGACAGATTGATGTGTCAATTTAGAGTGTCATTACGTTGAAATGCCCTCTGAAACGAAAACATTGATCTCGTGGCCCTAACTCTTTCCACCAAAGCCGTTGTTCTTCAGGCTCCAGAGACGTTGAGCGTCCGTGAGCTGGCGCTTTCCGCGCCGGGATCGGACGATCTGGTGGTCGATGTGGATTGGAGTGGGATCAGCGCGGGTACCGAGCGGCTTTTGTGGAGCGGGCGCATGCCTGACTTCCCTGGCATGGGTTATCCACTGGTGCCTGGTTACGAATCGGTCGGCCGCGTGGTCGATGCTGGCTCTGAGGCTGCTGATCGGATCGGCGAGACTGTTTTTGTGCCTGGTGCGCGGTGTTTTGGCGACGTGCGGGGCTTGTTCGGTGGTTCAGCTGCCCGCGTGGTTGTTGCGTCTGAACGGGCGCCGGCGATCCATGATCATCTTGGCCGTGACGGCGTCCTCTTGGCGCTGGCCGCGACGGCCTATCACGCCCTTGCCGCCAGCGATGCGGTATTGCCCGATCTGATTGTCGGTCATGGCGTGCTTGGCCGATTGTTGGCGAGAATCGCCACTAATCTTGCCGATGAAGCCCCAACGGTTTGGGAAACCAATGAAAAGCGCGCTGAGGGTGCAGAGGGTTACACAGTTGTGCACCCCGACACAGACGAGCGGCGTGACTATCGCGCGATCTACGATGTGAGCGGGGACAATACTCTGCTCGACTCGCTGATTGGCCGCCTTTCCCGAGGCGGACAGATTGTGCTCGCCGGCTTCTATGACAAGCCGCTGCAGTTCGCTTTTCCCCCAGCCTTTATGCGCGAAGCCCGTTTGCGCGTGGCCGCTGAATGGCAGCCTAGCGACTTGCAGGCAGTCCTCGGCTTGATCGATGCCGGCAAGCTCTCGCTGGATGGGCTGATCACCCACAATGAACCGGCAGACGCCGCTGATCGTGCCTACCGCACAGCCTTCGGCGACCCCGAATGCCTAAAAATGGTTCTCGACTGGAGAAACGCCGCATGACGTCAATGCTCGACGATACCAGCCCGATTGCGGATGCGGTTGAAGCGCCAACGCAGCACACTTTGATCGACACGCAGGCGTCGGTGCGCGCCGAAGCGGCAGAAGAGCCCGATGATGTGCACACCGGCCCGGTGACCAAAGAAACGCAGATCATTGCGATCTATGGCAAAGGCGGGATCGGCAAGTCGTTCACGCTGGCCAACCTCTCCTACATGATGGCGCAGCAGGGCAAAAAGACGCTGCTGATTGGCTGCGATCCAAAGTCTGACACCACATCTCTGCTGTTTGGCGGCCACTCCACGCCGACCATCATCGAGACCTCTTCGAAGAAGAAGGCAGCCGGTGAAGAGGTTGAAGTCGGTGATGTCTGCTTCAAGCGTGATGGTGTTTACGCCATGGAGCTTGGTGGCCCGGAAGTCGGTCGTGGTTGCGGCGGACGCGGGATCATCCATGGCTTTGAAACCCTTGAGAAATTGGGCTTCCACGACTGGGATTTCGACTACGTTCTGCTCGACTTTTTGGGCGACGTGGTCTGTGGCGGCTTCGGCCTGCCGATCGCTCGCGACATGTGCCAGAAAGTAATTGTGGTCGGGTCCAATGATCTCCAGTCTCTCTACGTGGCCAACAATGTCTGCTCGGCGGTGGAGTATTTCCGCAAGCTTGGCGGCAATGTCGGTGTCGCGGGCATGGTCATCAACAAGGATGACGGCACCGGCGAAGCGGCAGCTTTTGCAGAATCGGTGCAAATTCCAGTTCTGGCATCCATTCCAGCCGATGAAGACATTCGCCGTAAGAGCGCGAATTACGACATTATCGGTAAGCCCGGCGGCAATTGGGGTCCTCTGTTCGAGGAGCTCGGCATGAATGTCGCTGAAGCGCCACCAAAGCATCCAACGCCGCTGACCCACGAGCAGTTGCTCGATCTCTTTAAAGGCAAGGAGAGCGACAATGGCTACACGCTGGAGCCGGCGAGCTATGCCGACATGTGCGGCGTGAACTACGTCGAAAAACCTTCCCTCGAAGTTGTGTACGACGAGGTGTAGGCGAATATGAGCGATCATCTCGACAGACCAAGCATGGGGCCAGACGGCGGGTTGTCCGCCGATGACCGTGAAGTGCACGAGGTCGTCTATGATGATGCCGGTCAGGTGTTGATCGACAATGTTCCACTTGAAAGTGTGCCGCTGGAATCAGCGCCATCTGAGGAGTTTTCTGAGCAGCCGGTGACCCAGGCTGATGGCTGTCATGCTGGCAAAGAGACAATGCTGGAAGCCGCTAAGCAGGCGGGTCAAAGCGAGATGTTGGATCAGTTCGCCAAGGACTATCCTGTGGGCCCGCACGACCAGCCACAGAGCATGTGCCCGGCTTTCGGGTCGTTACGCGTTGGTTTGCGGATGAAGCGCACCGCGAGCGTGCTCTCCGGCTCGGCCTGCTGCGTTTATGGGCTGACCTTCACATCGCATTTTTACGGCGCGCGGCGCTCGGTCGGCTACGTCCCGTTCAATTCCGAGACGCTGGTGACGGGCAAGCTCTTTGAGGATATCCGCGAAGCGGTGTTCGATATGGCCAAGCCTGAAGACTATGACGCGATCGTCGTCACCAATCTTTGCGTGCCATCGGCGTCCGGCGTGCCGCTGCGGCTGCTGCCAAAAGAGATCAACGGCGTGCGCATTGTCGGCATTGATGTGCCGGGCTTTGGCATTCCAACGCATGCCGAAGCCAAGGATGTGCTCGCCGGCGCGATGCTGAAATATGCGCGCGAAGAGGCTATGAGTGGGCCTGTTCAGGCACCGTCCACACCCAAATCCGACAAGCCGACCGTGACGCTGGTTGGCGAGATGTTCCCCGCCGATCCGGTGGTGATCAGCCAATTGCTGGCGCCCATGGGCCTGGCCGCTGGACCGGTCGTGCCGACGCGTGAATGGCGCGAGCTCTATGCAGCGCTCGACTGCGCGGCTGTCGCCGGCATCCATCCCTTCTACACGGCCTCTTTCCGCGAGTTTGAAGCGGCGGGTCGCCCTGTGATTGGGTCCGCGCCCGTGGGCCGCGATGGCACGGCCGATTGGTTGCAAGCCATTGGCCGCGCCTGCGGCGTCTCTGCCGACACCATTGGCACGACGCAAAACGCCATCATACCCGCCATTGAAGGCGCGCTGTCGGCGATGCCGATCAATGGGCGCATTACGCTCTCTGGTTATGAAGGTTCGGAGCTTTTGGTTGGCCGTCTCCTGGTCGAAAGCGGCGCCGACCTTCGTTATGTCGGCACGGCACTGCCCAAAACACGGTTCTCTGATCCGGACCGCGAATGGCTGGAAGCCAAAGGTGTGCAGGTGCAGTTCCGTGCTTCGCTGGAGCAGGATTTGGCCGCGATGGCTGAGTATGAGCCAGACCTTGCGATTGGCACGACGCCAGTTGTGCAGAAGGCCAAAGAGCTTTCGATCCCTGCGCTTTATTTCACCAATCTCATTTCCGCCCGTCCGCTTATGGGCCCTGCTGGTGCTGGTTCCCTGGCCACTGTCATCAATGCTGCGCTTGCCAACAAAGAGCGCTTCGACACCATGACCGCCTTCTTTGAAGGCGTTGGCAAAGGTGACACTGCTGGAGTCTGGGAAGGCACGCCGAATGTGCGCCCGGACTTTAAGAAAAAGTATGCCGCGCGCATCGCCTCTAAAACCAAAAAAGTCGTGGAGGGCTCGGTGGGATGCTAGTTCTCGATCACGACCGCGCTGGTGGCTATTGGGGCTCGGTCTACGCGTTCACGGCCATCAAAGGCTTGCAGGTGATCATTGATGGCCCGGTGGGCTGCGAAAACCTGCCGGTGACGTCGGTGCTGCACTACACGGATGCGCTGCCACCGCATGAGTTGCCGATTGTGGTGACCGGGCTTGGCGAAGAAGAGCTTGGCCAAAAGGGCACCGAAGAGGCGATGAGCCGGGCGCACAAGGTGCTCGATCCGGATTTGCCGGCTGTTGTCGTCACCGGGTCCATTGCCGAAATGATCGGTGGCGGCGTGACGCCTGAGGGCACCAACATTGCCCGCTTCCTGCCGCGCACGATCGATGAAGATCAGTGGGAAAGCGCCGACCGCGCCATCAAGTGGCTGTGGACCGAATATGGCCCAAAACGTGTGAAGGCTCTGAAGCCGCGCAAAGAGGGTGAGAAGCCGAAGGTCAACATCATTGGGCCGATCTATGGCACGTTCAACACACCGTCTGACCTCGCTGAAATCCGTCGCTTGATCGAAGGCATCGGGGCAGAGATCAATCTCACCTTCCCGCTAGGCAGCCATCTGGCAGATGTGCCCAAGCTTGCCGATGCAGAGGTGAATGTCTGCATGTATCGCGAGTTTGGTCGCCTGCTCTGCGAGAGCCTCGACCGGCCGTATCTGCAGGCGCCGATTGGTCTGCACTCAACGACGAAGTTCCTGCGCAAGCTCGGTGAGCTTTTGGATCTCGATCCTGAGCCTTTTATCGAGCAAGAGAAGCACACCACGATCAAGCCGCTCTGGGATTTGTGGCGCTCGGTGACTCAGGACTTTTTTGGCACCGCGAGCTTTGCCGTGGTCGCCAGCGAGACCTATGCGCGGGGCCTGCGCAACTTCCTGGAAAACGAGATGGGCCTGCCCTGCACGTTTTCGGTGGCCCGGCACACGGGCAAAAAAACGGACAATGAGGCCGTGCGCGAGATGGTGCACACCAAGACGCCGCTGGTTTTGTTCGGTTCCTACAATGAGCGGATGTATCTGGCCGAGAAACCAGGCGGCGGGTTCGGCCCGCAGGCGCAATACATCCCGGCCTCGTTCCCCGGCGCCATCATCCGGCGACACACTGGCACGCCGTTCATGGGCTATGCGGGCGCCACCTACCTCATTCAAGAGGTCTGCAACTGCCTGTTCGACGCGCTCTTCAACATCCTGCCGCTTGGCACCGACCTGGACAAGGTTGAGGCGACGCCGGCCCGTGTTCATGAAGAGCTGAGCTGGGACGAGGATGCCAAACGTCTTCTCGATGAGATTGTCGAAGCCGAACCCGTCCTGGTCCGCATTTCTGCCGCCAAGCGCCTGCGCGATGCCGCTGAAGCATCCGCCCGCGCTGAAGGCCTTCGTCATGTGAGTTTCGAGGCTGTGGTCCGTGTCAGCGGGTCGCGCCGTGAGAAGGAGCTCGCGTGACCATGATCACACCGTGCATTCCGCTTTGTTTTTCCATCATCTCCAACACCGGGGAGCTTTGCTCATGACTGACACGTCCATCTCGACTGCGCGCACGCGCGGCGGAGACCGCCGCGAGTTCTGGCTGCTCTTCGCGTTCACCTTCCTTCTGGCGCTGCCGATCGTGATGCTGGCCAGGCTCTTGCCTTGGCGCGTGTTCGGCGAGCAGCGCGCGCCGCGCCCATCGGTGATTGCCGAGGCACGGTCGGCGGCAAGTGCAGCCATTGGCTACGCCTTTATGGGCTAGCTCGGACGCGCGGCTTTCATGAGAGCCGGCAGCGTCCATGAGTTTCGATCCGGCAAGCCGGATCGCCAAAGGGTTGGCCCGGTTCGCCGGTCCAACGTCAAGTCTTCTGGGCTTGGCAATCCCCGCCGTGCGGGAGGTGCGCGGTAACGGTCGTTTTCGGCCACAACATGGAGGTCATGCCTATGGCCGCTGACAAAGGAACCCTGTCGGGTCTCTCCGCGGAGGAGGCGCAAGAGTTTCATAGACTCTTTAAAAAGAGTGCGATTGCAATGTCACTTCTTCCCTTCCTCGCCCACATTTCCATGTGGTTCTACAATCCTTGGCTTTAACCGGCCGCATCCTATAAGGACCTGAAAACATGTGGAGAATTTGGCTTCTCTTCGATCCGCGCCGCGTTCTCGTGGCGTTGGCCGTGTTCCTGTTTACTTTGGCAGTGCTGATACATTTCATTTTGCTCAGCACCGAAAAGTTCAATTGGCTGGAAGATTCAGCCATGATGGGCAGCACAACACACATCGAAATGAGCGTACCTGCACAGCCGACACTGCTCGGCTAGGCGCGCTCGCGCGTTTGAAATGCCAATGGCGGCGGAGGGAACACCGGGCTGGTCTCGGCTCCCCCCGCCTCCCATCACTCGACGATTACTGGCTTGAGCTGACGATCTGCCACGCTCGGCTAAGGAGGACATCATGGCTTTGCTCAGCTTCGAGCGAAAGTATCGCGTGCGCGGGGGCACGCTGATCGGCGGCGATCTGTTCGACTTTTGGGTCGGCCCCTTCTACGTCGGCTTTTTCGGTATCACGGCGCTGTTTTGCGCGATCCTGGGAACAGCTTTGATCATTTATGGGGCGGCGCTCGGCCCCACCTGGAACATTTGGCTGATCAGTATCAATCCGCCTGATGTCGAATATCGCCTGGCGCTTGCACCGCTGAATGACGGCGGGCTTTGGCAAATCATCACGATCTGCGCGATGGGGGCCTTTATTTCCTGGGCGCTGCGCGAGGTTGAAATCTGCCGCAAGCTTGGCATGGGCTACCATGTGCCGTTTGCCTTCGGCGTGGCGATCTTCGCCTATGCTTCGCTGGTCATTATCCGGCCATTGATGCTCGGTGCCTGGGGTCACGGTTTCCCGTATGGCATTTTCAGCCACCTCAACTGGGTTTGGTTCACCGGCTATCAATACGGGAACTTCCATTACAACCCGGTCCATATGGTGGCGATCACCTTCTTCTTCACCACCACGTTCGCGCTGGCGTTGCATGGCGGCATGGTGCTGTCGGCGGTCAATCCGCAGCGCGGCCAAGAGGTGAAGACGCCCGAGCACGAGGACACCTACTTCCGCGACACGATCGGTTACTCGATCGGCACCCTGGGAATCCACCGTTTGGGCCTTTTCCTGGCGCTCAATGCTGGCTTCTGGAGTGCGATCTGCATCATCATTTCGGGCCCGATCTATGCCGGATCCTGGATCGATTGGTGGGAGTTCATCCGTGAAACGCTCACTTGGGCCGGGTCATAGGAGGGTATGATGAACAACTATCAAAACATCTTCACCCGCGTTCAGGTCATGGGACATGTCGAGCCTGGCGTCGACATTCCCCGCGACGACGCCGATTTTGAGCGCAAAGGTGGCGTGCTCAGCTACTGGATCGGTAAGATCGGCAATGCGCAGCTTGGGCCGATCTATCTCGGTTTTCTTGGTGTCGCCTCGATCATCACCTTCTCGATCGGCTTCATCATCATCGGCCTTAATATGGCTGCCGATGTGAACTGGAACCCGGTGCTGTTCGTGCGGGAGTTCTTCTGGCTGGCGCTCGATCCACCGTTGCCAGAGCATGGTCTGGACGTTCTGCCTCCCTTGCGTGAAGGCGGCTGGTGGCTGATATCCGGCTTCTTCATCACCGCTTCCATCCTGCTTTGGTGGGTGCGGATGTATCGCCGGGCAGTTGCCCTGGGGCTTGGCCTGCACGTCTGCTACGCGTTTGCAGCCGCGATTTGGCTCTATCTGGTGCTCGGTTTCATTCGCCCGCTGATGATGGGCAGCTGGAGCGAGGCTGTGCCGTTTGGCGTCTTCCCGCATCTGGATTGGACGAACAATTTCTCCATTGTCTACGGGAACTTGTTCTGGAACCCGTTCCATGCGCTGTCGATCGTCTTCCTCTATGGCTCGGCCCTGCTGTTCGCCATGCATGGCGCGACGATCCTTGCGGTCACTCGCTATGGCGGCGAGCGGGAGATCGAACAGATCACCGATCGCGGGACGGCGTCGGAACGCGCGGCTCTGTTCTGGCGCTGGACGATGGGCTTCAACGCCTCGATGGAATCCATCCACCGTTGGGCCTGGTGGTTCGCGATGCTCTGCACGCTCACCGGCGGCATCGGCATCCTGATCACCGGAACCGTGGTGGACGATTGGACGCTGTGGGGGATGAAGCACGGAATTGTGCCGGAGGATCTCTCCTGGTGGCCGATCACGCCGGATTCCACGACCTCCATGTGGGATGTCGAGCCAGCGCCACCGCCCATGCCGGTTGAAGCGGCCCCAGCCGCAGACGCTATGCCTGCAGCAGAAGGCGCAACGCCGGCTGCAGAGGGAACAACCAACTAAACTGCGGATGTCTCTCCATATGACTTAGAAGAACGCCGGCCTCCGGGCCGGCGTTTTTGCGTTTGCATCTGAGGATCTGATTGGCCACAAGTCGCTGTCGCCGATAGCAGGCAAGGCGTTCGCATTGCCGCGAGGTTGCGTCAGACCGTTGCCAACCTAAACCGACGCGGCAGTCTTCATTGACTGGTGCGGCGCGGTTTTGAGGGAAACACTCGGGCTACATGCGGTCTCACATCACGGACGTCTGTGTTTCGGAGCTTCATCCCGGCTTACCGCTAACTGGCCCGCGCGCCGCCCTCCCGATGTACACTCAGCCCCATGCCGCGCTGGCTCGTTGTGAATGGGATGGGCCGGCAAAGCGCTGGAGGCAGCCACGTCTCTTTGAGATGATCGCCTCAGTCCGATTGTACTCGTTCATCCCGCCGAATGGGAATTCTCCCATCCTCGATGCGCAGCGTCACGTCGATGTTCGTCCTTACTGGGAACGTGTCGTACCACGCTGTTGGTCGTAGCCGACCTAGCCTGAGGCGCGGTCACCTAGTTTGGCTGATCGTCCGTGGCAGCGTTTCATGTGGATGCCGGACAAAGCAAAACCGCGCCCCGTCAGGGCGCCGTTCCAAGCATAGTTGAAGTGGTGGATTGGTGGTCGGATTAGTTTCCGCCAGAATGGCCGTAGCGCAGAAGGTCAGCCGTCGCGCCGGTTTCCAACGGTCCGAACGAGTCTAGCCGGATCGACCGACCGGTCAGCGCGTCGGACAGATAGACACCATCATCTGCAAAGCGCTGCAGCTGATAGGGCGCCGCCAGGTCAAAGTTGGAATGATTGCGTGACATGCCAAGGCCGCGCAGCGCGCCCCGCAGGAGGCCATCGGTGCCGGCTTCGACTGTCGTAATCAGGCTGCCGTCCGCCACGTGTTGAACAGCGATGCGGTCACCTTCCAAGGGCAAAAATTGAATCTCTTGAGAAAATTCAGGCAACCCACCGTTTGCGCGCAAGTCGCCAGTGCCGGTCCATTGCGCAAAGGCAACGACCAGAACCGTCAAGATCGCCGCACCAGCGGCCATCATCACCAGTCGGCGAGGAATATGGTGCGGATCGCGCGCTTTGGTCTCTTTGGTGTCGGGTTCAGCCTCAACCTTTTGGGCAGATGAATCCGCGCTCAGCGGGGCAACGTTGACGCCGGACCGTTCCAAGGCCTCTGTGGCCTGGACGTGCGATGTATAGGCATCGGTGAGCAGTTTGGCGACGCTGGAGGCTTGAGGAATGGCGCGCAGGGTCGGCTCGGTCTGGCGCATGCGCCAGGGCCGGACATGCGGCCATAAAATGAGATAGGCGAGCGACACGCCAGGCTTCAATTGAAGCGAAAGACTGCCGACATCGTTAGAGTTGGCGCGTAGCGCTGCGCCTTCAACGACGGCAAAAGGAATGTTGAACGTCTTTTGGATGGCAACGCCGACGCGCATCACCAGGCGTTTGTTGGTGATCGTGTAGACCGTCGTCTTCTGCACAAACCAGGCGAGCAGCATCAAGATGGCGATGCCGGCGAAGCCGAACACAACAATTACGCTGGCTTCGCCAATGGCGGTGCCGAGACTTGCGCCGCCCGACATGGCAAAGGCGATGCGTGCCAGGGCGGCCAAGGCGACCAAGATGGCGATCGCGCGGGTGCGAAAAACCTGGCGAGCAAAGGCCCGCCAGGATGGTGTTCCTTGCCACAACACGAACTCGCCACGCGGCAGCGTCGCGGGAAGCCCGCGAACAGGCTCGGTGGCGTAGTCATCATGGTTGTGGATGTAGTTCAAAACAGTGGCTCCGGACGGTCAGGCGCGGCGTAGAAATAGCCGGCGCCGAAATAGCCCATGACCTTCTCTTCTTCGAGCATGGTGATCTCGTCGGTTTTCGCCGTCAGCGGGACATCGGCGAACTGCGAGCCTTTGATCGCATGCACATAGAGGTAGGTGTCGGGACGGGTTTTCACGACCGCGAAGTTCGCCGGCATCAAAACCGTGCGTGCGCCGTCTTCGTCCGAGACTTTGATCTCATAGTATCGGATGACGCTTTCGGCTTGGTCGATCCAGACATCGACAATGGTGCCGCCGACTTGCTTGTCGACGCCAACCACATTGCAGCCGATGGGATTGGGGTCGCCGTCGGGGATTGCAAAGGCCTCGGCCATGCGCATGGGTCGGATTTTGACAGCGCCGGAATTCAATAAATCCGGGACATCGGCGCGCAGCGCATAGGCGCCAGGACCAACGCCATCGAGCATTGGATTGTCGCCAGTTGGGTCCTTGGGGGCGCCGGACCATGGCTCGCTGGGTTGCAGCGCGAGCTCGCGCGCCTCACGCTCATAGTTGGGAACGGTGACGTCGCCATGGCCATGGGGCAGGCGGAAGGTCTTCGGCTCGGGCATGTAGATGCCGTGCTCATAGACATTGCCTGTTTCGTCCGACTCAAGCGGATAGCCTTCGCGGCGTGTTTCTCTTTGCAGATAAAACAGCAAATAGCCAAAAAATAGCCAGAACGCGTAAAGCAGAACCTGCGCGAGGTCCAAATGCGTGGTGAAGTTGACGAAATCGAATTGGGTATAATCCATTGCGCCCTCCTATTGCTCCCGAGTGCGTGAAAAATGGCCAATCCGCAGGCCAATTGGGCCCTGCCATGCGGTTGGCCGAGCAGAAGAGCGATGGTGAGAAAGCGTCAGTTCGCAATGCCACAAAGCGTGCGGTCCAAGGCCCCTGATCTGTCGTTTGACGAGCATCACCTGGTTCGTCCGTCTGTTCGATCCGGCGCGGATGCACCGGTGCGTCGCACCCGCAGCAAACCACAGGGTCGACGTCATTTAAGAGTATGATTGACGCAGCGTATGTGTCAATCAAATTGGACGTTGATTTGAGTTTACAAGTGAAAAAACGGACGCCATTTGCCCGATAACTGGTAGCTGGCTCAGATGGGCTATGCAGCCGGAGCCCAAACGTCCCGCCAGCGCTGAACATAGAGACGGAACCACGGGGTGAAGGCTTGAGAATCGGCGTCCATCGCCTCGATTAGCCACTCCATTGAGACCCAACGCAGTTCGGCGATTTCCTCAGGGTTGGGATTTGGTATCCAGGTTTTTGGATCGGCCGTGCCTTTGAACATTTGCACACGTTCATGCTCAATGAGGCCACCGCCGACATCGGCGCGGTAGGTCACCTCGCCAATGGGTTGTAGAGGCAGGGAGATGCCAAGCTCCTCGTGCATGCGCCGGTCAGCGCAAGCGGCGATATCTTCTTGCCAATGGGGGTGGCTGCAACAGGTGTTCGCCCACAGGCCGCCGCAATGGTATTTCTCCTCGGCGCGCCTTTGGATGAGCAACTCGCCTTTTGGGTTGAAGACAAAGACCGAGATTGCCAGATGCAAAGCGCCAAGCTCGTGGGCGCGCAGTTTCTCGATCGGATAGAGCGATCCGTCGTCGGCAATGGCGGGAATGGTGATCTGGGACATGAAGGCTCAGTCGAATAAAGTGGTGGCGCTTTGGCGCGACGTTCAAGACGACCAGTCTAGGCGAAAGATGCGCGCGCGCCCATCAGCTCTTGGGCTGTCTTGATTGGTGATCTGCGCATCCGGGTGAACCAACGACCGGAAAAGGCCTTCAAACGTGGCCGTGTAGTAGTAGCACGGTTCCTCGCGTCGGTAGACCTCAAGGCAGGCAGGGCAATCGAGCAGAGTCAGGATGATCGGTCGGCCAGCCTGAAAATTGAATCGGCCACTGCCGGCAAAAGTCCACGCATTCTTGGCGATGGCCCTTAGCAGAATAGCGCATGCGGGGCGGGCGGGCAGGGCGCGCAGCACACTTTGTGCGAACTTCGGGATACGGTTCGCCAGAATGTAGGCAGCCGTCCGATCGCCCGCCTGCATGAGCACATTTCTGGCTTGGTCTGCGCTCAACGATGCACGGACCGCTTGGTGTAAGGCGACCACGTCGCGTTCATCGACCATGGCAGAGGGCGGTGCAGCAACATGGTGGCTAAGACCTGCACGCTTTGCGAGCCGCTTGGTTTCAATAGGACCAAGGAGGTCATCTAAGACGTTGAAGACCTGCAAAACGGCATTCGGCCCGATGCGGCCGATCGAAGCCTGTGGCGAGACGTGCTCGGCCCGGCCATAGGTTTGCAACGCCGCCGTCCTCGCCATCAGGCAGGAATATTCTGTTCAGCCGCGCGACCCGCCACCTTTTTGTGGCCGTCAAACACCGTGACATGGCCGACCTTTTCGGCCTCTTCCATTTGCTCGTCGGTGAGCTGAACCGGCGCGCCACCGCAGGCCATGGCCTTGGCAGCTTCATGCATGGTGCTTTCGGGCCGGTTGTGGTTGGTCTGCCATTCGACTTGGGAGGCGTCGAAACGCTTCTTCGTCGTGTCGAACTTGAAGTCGACGCCCTTTTTCGACTGCGGGCCCCAATAATTGACGCGTCCGAGATCATAGAAAGTGCGTTCAAAGCCGGCCTTCAAGAATGCTTTCAGGCAGCCAAGCAGATACTTGCGGCGCTGGCCTGTTCCCTTCCAGGGGTACGAGAAGAACGCCTTGTTCATGTAAAAGCGCCGGTAATTGTGCATCACGCGATCAAGCAGCGTCGCGCGGTCCATGCTTTCGGGCTTCATGATGGGCGTGACGAAATTGTATTTGGAGAAGTCGAACACCTCGACCTTGTCTTTCAGATCCTGGAAGAGCGGCGTGAAGGGCCAGGGCGTATACATCGCCCAGTTGGCGAGATCCGGCTGCCAGTCGCGGGCCATCTGGTAAGTCTCTTCGAGCGTTTCGACGGTCTCATTTTCTAGCCCGACGATGAACTGCGCTTCGGTGACGATGCCGGCCTCTCTTAGCAGACGGATGGCGCGCTTGTTCTCTTCGATCGTGGTTTCCTTGTTGAAGAGATCAAGCTTCAGCTGCGCAGCCGCTTCGGTGCCGAGCGAAATGTGAACCAGACCGGCCTTGCGGTAGAAGGGCAGCAGTTCCTCGTCACGCAGGATGTCGGTGACGCGGGTGTTGATGCCCCACAGAACATCCAGATCGCGGTCGATCAGCTCCTCACAGAACTGGATGAATTTCTTGCGATTGATCGTGGGTTCTTCATCGGCAAGGATGAAAAAGCCGACATCGTGGTCGTTGACGAGTTTCTCGATCTCATCGACAACCTTCTTGGGGTCGCGCACGCGGTAATCGCGCCAGAATTTCCATTGCGAGCAGAACGAACAGGTGAAGGGACAGCCCCGCGCCATATTGGGGATGGCGACCCGCCGGTTCATCGGGATGTACATGTATTTGTCCCAATCGAGGATCGACCAGTCGGGTGACAGCCCATCGATGTCTTTGACCGTCGGTGCTGCCGGCGTTGCAACCACCTGATCGTCATTCAAATAGGCAATGCCCTGCACCGCTTCGCGGGCGCCAGGCCAATTGCCCTGATGGATGGTGGAGATGAGATCGACGAAGATCTCTTCGCCTTCGCCGCGCACGATGCAATCGATCCAGGGCGCTTCGGCCAACACTTGCTGGTACATGAAGGTGGCGTGGATGCCGCCAAGCACCGTCACCGCGTTCGGGTGCAGTTCCTTGGCGACCTGCAAGATGCCTTGGGCTTTGTAGATTGACGGCGTGATGGCCGTGCAACCGATGACATCAGGGTTTTCGGCAGCGATGGCGTCACGAATGTCCGCGTCGGACATCTTGTTGGTCATCGCATCGATGAACGCGACGTCGGTGTATCCGGCCTTTTTCAGCGAACCGGTGAGATAGGCGACCCATGCCGGTGGCCAATTGCCGGCAATCTCCGCGCCGCCTGAATGATAGTTGGGATGGATAAGGAGGATGCGCATGGCCGGCCCAGTTCTGTGATCGTTTCAGGCATTTGGCTGATCATCACAGTGAACAGTTGAAAGCGTCCATTTTCGTTGACACGTATCAAATGAAAGGCGGTTTGATCCGGCGGGCCTTCTGTTCTTGCTCTGTCCGATGCTAAGGCGTCAAAATGCCCAAAGTGTTCTTCTTTTGTCCCATTCACTAGGAAAAAAGGCCGATGCTGTTGCACCGGCCTTTTTCTGAAAAACGATGTATAAGCAAATGCTTACATGTCACCGCCATAGTGCTCTTCAAGCACCGGGGCCGGGTCGACTTCGTTACCGTCAGCATCAAAGCCGGCCAGATATTTAATCACGTTCTGGATCTGTGCTTCCTGGCGAAGGCCTGCAAAGGCCATGCGGGTACGGGGGACCATGGCGCGTGGGTTCTGCAAATACTCAGACATGATTGCGACGGTCCAAACGCCGCCTTGCTCTTCGCCGGCTTCGATGTGGGAGTCAGAGTAGCGGAAGCCCTCGATCGAACCCCAGTCACGGCCAATAATGCCGTTAAGCGGCGGGCCAACGCGTTGCATGGCGTTGGGGCCAACCATGTGGCAAGCCGAGCACTGGCGGAAGACGGCAGCGCCTGCCTCTGCATCGGCGTCGATATAGGGTTGGGCGTCCTGCGCCGTAGCAATGCCGGCGCCGCCCACCATGGTGAAGGCTGCAGCAGCGAGCGCAATCGCGAAACGTTTCATCATTCTTTCTCCCTTGGCCATTGGGCCGTCATTGAAATGCCACTCCGCAGAAACACTGACGCGAGCTTGAAAGCCCTGTCAAGGCAGCAGGCGGCGAGACGTCAAATTGCATCGCGAACTGCTCTTTCCTCATCGAAAGATGGTTTCCGCGGGCTTTCCGGCGCACTCTTCTTCTACGTCTTGTGTGATGATTGGTTCAAGCAGAGCACATCAACGTGCCTGCAACATTGGGCGCAGTCGGCAGCGGTCAAGGGCCGCCGACTGGCCTAAGCGGGTCTTAAGCTACGGCCCGTGACAAGGCGCATTGCGACCAGAGATCGTTGAGCGCGCCCACCAGATGAGCGATGTCGCCATCCGTGTGCAGCGGACCTGGCGTGATGCGCAGGCGCTCAGTTCCTTTGGGAACCGTGGGATAGTTGATCGGTTGGATGTAAATGCCATACTGGTCGAGCAGTACATCGCTGATAAATTTGCATTTTTTGGCATCACCCACCATCACGGGGATGATGTGGCTGGGATTGGGCAGATGCGGAATGCCTTTGGCGTCCAATGCCGCGCGCACCCTTGCCACACGGTCTTTTTGCGCATCGCGTTCCACCGAGCTTTCCTTCAGATGCTGGATGGAGGCCGTTGCACCAGCGGCAATCGATGGAGGCAGGGCGGTGGTAAAGATGAAGCCCGAAGAGAAGGACCGCACATAATCGCAAAGGGCCGCCGAGGCCGCGATGTAGCCACCCATCACACCGAACGCCTTGCCCAGCGTGCCTTCGACCACCGTGATGCGGTCCATGACACCATCGCGCTCGGCAATGCCTGCGCCGCGCGGTCCGTACATGCCAACCGCGTGGACCTCGTCAAGATAGGTCATCGCGCCGTGCTTCTCGGCGACTTCAACGATTTCCTTCATCGGGGCGATGTCGCCATCCATGGAGTAGACCGACTCAAAGGCGACGATCTTGGGCCGGCCAGGAGCGACTTCGGACAGTTTGCGATCAAGATCGTCTGGATCATTGTGCTTCCAGATCATCTTGTCCGCGCGAGAATGGCGGATGCCCTCAATCATCGAAGCGTGGTTGAGCGCATCGGAGAGGATCACGCAGTCGGGGATCGTCGAGCCTAGCGTGCCAAGGGATGCCCAGTTGGACACATAGCCGGACGTGAAGATCAGCGCGGCTTCCTTGCCGTGCAGGTCGGCCAGTTCCTGCTCAAGCAGCACATGAAAATGGTTGGTACCGGAGATGTTGCGGGTGCCGCCGGCGCCGGCGCCACAGCGCTCGATGGCGCCATGCATGGCATCGATCACACATTGCTCCTGGCCCATGCCGAGATAATCGTTGGAGCACCAGACCGTGACATCATGGATACCGTCATCGGTATGACGCACAGCTTTCGGGAATGCGCCCATCTTGCGTTCCAGATGGGCAAATACGCGGTAGTTGCCATTGTCGCGCAGACCATCCAGCGCGCCGTTGAAGAACGCTTCATAGTCCATCTGCTCGTCATTGGCGGCGACGGGATGATCGTGCGTTTCGGTGATCAGGTTGCCAGCCGGGCAACGCTGAACTGACCTCAGACCATCGAACGGAACAGTGCCATTCTCATTGTCGTTGGGTGTGGGTGTGTCCGTCATGATGAATAGTCCCCGATTGGATTGCGCGTCGGAAAACGCGTCAGAAGCGCGCCGTTGATCGGCTTTTTGCGTGATGGTTGAAGGTGCAGTGGAAGTCGTGTCAGTCTTTTCTGCCGAGGCCGGAACAGGGTGCCGAAGGTACCAGCGCCAAAGTTCCTCATCGCGCCATGGCAGAACCAGAAACCAATGCTCAATGACGCCGAGCGCGGCGAGCGTGGTGAGCAGAAGAAAGGTTGTTTGGGCGGGAGGCGTTGCCGCCCAGGCCTGTTGTCCGAGCCAAAGCGTCAGGACCGTGCCGGCCGTGACTGAAAGCGGGAAAAGCAGGTTGAGCGCGCGATTGCGGAAATAGCTTTTCAAATGTTCCAGGTGGCTCGGCAAAAACTCCTCGGTGATATTCGGCACACCAAGGAAAATGTTGAACTTGGTGGAAAGGCGCATCGCCCAGAGGATCGCAAAGGTCCAAAGCGCGGTCTGGTTGCCGGCCGTCCAAAGCGCTGCGGTTAGGCCCGCGACGGTCAGAGCGATGGCCACCTCGTGGTGGATCAGAGTTTGGGTGGCGTAGCCGAAGCGTTGCCAACCTTTGGCATCGGGCGGGCAGTGCGTACGACGCGGGCCAGTGATCGTTCCTGTGAGAAAGCTCACCTCATGCCAGCCCCAGAGAGCGAGGCCCGCCGTGAAGGCGATAAAAGCGCCGCTCACCGTCATCATGTCGCGTGTTAGCCAGACGGCGACCAGCGCAGCCAAGCCAAAAAGGCTCGCCGCCGCCATCGTGGCGCGTGGTGTGATGCGCGGCAGCCGGTCGGCCAGCAGGATCACCCCGGTGGAGAACCACCAGAGGAACAGGGCAAAACCGATCGGTGCGAGCCAGCTGGTCACGGGTTTTGGGTCACCAGGTTGGCTGAAGCCGGCTGGTTGCCGGGAGCGTGTTGGACTTGGTCTTCATGAAATAGAGGCCGGCGAACGTAAGGAAAGCGCTCGTGCCGAGGCCTAACTTGCGCAGCTTGCCGCCAATGCCACCGGCGCGATCAGCTTCGCCCATCGCTTGGTTGATCCGGTTGAGCTTACGCAGACCTTCCAAGAACTTTGGATTATCCAAATCCAGAAGCACCGGGAAACACTGCTTGGTGATTTCGGTCGTCGTGCGGAACACCTGCATGTCGTACTCTTCGACATCCACCCCGAGAGCATTGTGAAATGCCGGGCGGGCCTGGTCGCGCACATGCATGGTGCAGAACACGGCCAGCAGGAAGAAGCGGATCCACAGCTTGTTGCGTCCTTCCAGAAGGGTCGGGTCAGCGCGCATCAACAGCGAGAACGCTTCGCCGTGGCGGAACTCGTCGTTGCACCACTCTTCAAACCATTTGAAGATCGGGTGGAAGCGCTTGTCCGGGTGCTTCTCCAGATGGCGGAAAATGGTGATGTAGCGGGCGTAGCCGATCTTCTCGGAGAGATAGGTGGCGTAGAAGATAAACTTGGGCTGGAAGTAAGTGTACTTCTTCGCCTTGGTCAGAAAACCAAGATTGACGCCGATGTCGAACTCTTTGAGCGCATCATTGATGAAACCGGCATGGCGGCTTTCATCACGCGCCATCAGCGAAAAGAGCTCGCAGATTTCTTTGTTTTTGCCGCGCTTTTTCATCTCTTTGTAGAGCACGCAGCCGGAGAATTCGGCAGTAAGCGAGGAGACCAGAAAGTCGATGAACTCTTTCTTCAGTTCCGGGCCAAGCGCATCGATGTCGATCTCGTCCCAATCCTCGTTGCGCTTAAAATGGCCCTTGTTCGGGTCGTCGCGCATTTCTTGGATCAACGCGTCCCATTCCTCGCGCACCAAGGTTACATCGACCTTGTCGAGCTTGTCGAAATCGGTGGTGTAGAAGCGCGGGTCAAGCAGGGTGGTTTCCTGCGCCATGCGCGTGGTTTCGTTGATCGGCGCGCGCGCTTTCACGTCAGATGTGACGGGCGTGCCTTCTTTGACGGGTGAATGGACGTTCATAGCGCAGCCCTTTCTGAGAAGCTGAATTCGCAAAGTTCCATAAATTCAAAGTCGCCGGTCATGCGGGTCCAGGTGCGCTCCAACCAGTGGGCGCGGCGCACGGTGGCGGTGCGTTGCAGCACCACCCGTTCGCCATAGGGAACCTCGACCGGGCGGCCATGGACGATGACCTCGTCGCCCGGCGCGATGGCGATATCGCCATCCAATTCGACATAGGCGTGCAAGCTGTCGAAGGTGTTCTGCACATCGACGGTGCAGCCAACATCGAAGCTTTCGCGGCTGAACAGGCTGAACATTGGCTAGTCCTCCCTTTGACCCGTTATCCGGGGAATTCAGCAAGGCCGAAGCCCTGCCTGTTGCTGTTGTCGGTGGCTCGTCGTTGCGCGCCCACAAGAGGGCCGAGAACGATGAGCGTTGCGAAGAGCAGTCCAATCTCCAGATGGTAGACCGCGCCATACCCAAAGGCTGGATCGGTGATGACCCGGCCAAAAATCCCCGAGCTTCCCATGGCGGTGAACAGATCGCGTAGCGCGCCGCCAGCTGCCAGGCCAAGGCCTGCTGCGGTCGCGTTGACCGCGCCCCACGCGCCCAGCGCAATACCGTTGCTTGAAAGGTGGGGGGTGGAACGGCCATCGGCTGTGGTTTGAGCCAGTTGCATGGTCGCGGTGAGCAGACAGACGGCAAAAAGGCCGCTGCCAAAACCGATCATCGCGGTTGCGCCGCGGAACATGAAGGCCGATTGGAGCGGGGCTGAAAACACGACCAGTGTGAATCCGATCACGCCGATAACCGCGCCTAGACCGGCATAGCGGTAGGGGTCGCACCTGTTGCCCAGGCGTTGTGCCGCCAAGGCAAAACCTGCCAGCGTGCCGCCAGCGAACAGGGCGGTGAGCAAGGTCGTTGCGCTGACCGAAAGGCCAAGCACCTGCCCACCATAGGGCTCCAGCAAGATATCCTGCATGGAAAAGGCCATCGTGCCCAAACCAACCGCCAGCAGCAAACGGCCTGTGCGGTTGGTGCTGGTGAAAGCGCGCCACGCCTCTAAGAATGTTGGGCGAGGAAGATCTGGTGCAGTGGCGGCGGGGTTGCGCGGTTCCTGCTTCCAGAGCGCGATGACGTTGAGCACGATAGTAACGACCGCTGCCCCTTGAATGACTTGGATGAGCCTTTGGTGGCTGAAATCAGCCAGGAGCCAGGAAAAGCCTAGCGCGCCAATCACCATGCCCACCAGCAGCATCACGTAAAGCAGGGCCACGACACGTGGACGGCTTTCTTGGGGTGCCAGATCGGTCGCCAGCGCAAGGCCAGCGGTTTGGGTGGTGTGCAGACCAAGGCCGATGAGCAGGAAGCCGAGGCCCGTGATCATGTGACCCAGGAAGAACGGGCCGCCGCCTTCGCTCATGAGCAGAATGGCCATCGGCATGATCGCCAGACCACCAAACTGGAAGATGGTGCCAAACCAGATGTAGGGAACGCGCTTCCACCCAAGGATGGATTTGTGCGTGTCGGATTTGTGCCCAATGAGCGCCCGCAACGGCGCGAAAAGCAACGGCAGCGCCACCATGAAGGAAACAAGCCAGGCAGGCACCGAAAGTTCCAGGATCATCACGCGGTTCAGTGTGCCTGTGATCAGCGTAACGGCGATGCCCACGGAAATCTGGAACAGCGCGAGGCGCAGCAAGCGCGGCAGCGGCAACTCATCGGTTGCAGCATCGGCAAACGGCAAAAAGCGTGGCCCGATTTTGGTCCATTGATCTTTGAGCTGAGGAAGCCGTCTGCTCACGTACGCGGCCCCGTTCTGATGATTTGCATGGCCTGGCTGGTGTAGAACCCGGAGGCGATGCGGTTGGTTTCAGCGACGGCAAATTCCGGAAGACGCTTGGCAATCATTTGGCGCAATTTGTTTTCGGCAATTGGCACGATGGCGGGCGAACGGTCGCCGCGCGGAAAGGCTTTGCCGACGGTGTGCATGGCGGCCAGCAAAGGTGTTTTAGGTGCGAAGGTGAAGAGTACCTGGCCATCTGTGCGCTCGGCGAGACGGGCTAAGGCACCAACCTTGTCGCCGGCTTCATAGTGGATCACCGAGTCCATCGCGACCACATGATCGAACCGACCAAAGCTTTCATCCAGCATGTCGCCAGCGTGCCAGGCGATGGTGCCAGACAGATTGTGCGGCATGCGCTCGCGTGCCACGTCCACCAGATTGGGGGAGAGATCCACGGCCACGACGTCAGCGCCACGTTTGGCCGCTTCGACGGCCAGTGCACCTGTGCCGCAGCCAGCATCCAGCAAGCGCTGGCCCGTCATATCGTCCGACAGCCAGGAGAGCAGGGTTGCGCGCATGGCATCACGACCTGCGCGCACGGTGGCGCGGATGCCTGAGACCGGTGCATCGGAGGTCAGACGCTCCCAGGTCTTGGCGGCTGTGCGATCAAAATAAGCTTCGATCTCGCCGCGGCGTGTCTGATAGGTATCAGCGGCCACTAGTCAAATCCCAGGAAGTCGAAGATATCGCGGTCCTTCATCGGCGAGGGATCGCAAATGCTGTCATCCACCAGCAGGCTGGCGGCCAGACGCAGATATTCCTTCTGCACAGCCAGAACAGCCGGTGTTTCGTCCATTTCAAACAGGGTGCGCTTTTTAAGGCGGCTTTTTCGAATTTCATCCAGATCGGGCAGATGCGCCACGCGCTCCAGACCCACCACCTCGTTGAAACGATCAATCTCATCGGTTGCTTTGGAGCGGTTGGCGATCACGCCGCCGACGCGCACATCATAGTTTTTCGATTTCGCTTTGATGGCCGACACGATGCGGTTCATCGCGAAGATCGAGTCAAAGTCGTTGGCAGTAACGATCAGCGCTTTTTCAGCGTGCTGAAGCGGGGCGGCAAAACCGCCGCAGACCACATCGCCGAGCACATCAAAGATCACCACATCGGTGTCTTCCAGCAGATGGTGCTCTTTCAGAAGCTTCACCGTTTGCCCAACCACATAACCGCCGCAGCCGGTGCCGGCGGGCGGACCGCCAGCTTCCACACACATCACGCCATTGTAGCCTTCAAACACAAAGTCTTCGGTGCGCAGCTCTTCTGAGTGGAAATCCACCTCTTCAAGCACGTCGATAACCGTCGGGCAGAGGCTTTTGGTGAGCGTGAAAGTGCTGTCATGCTTGGGATCACAACCGATTTGCAGCACGCGTTTGCCAAGCTTGGAGAAGGCAACTGACAGATTGGACGACGTGGTCGATTTGCCGATGCCACCTTTGCCGTAGACGGCAAACACCTTGGCGGTATCGATGGTCATGGCAGGGTCCATTTTGACCTGAACCGAGCCTTCACCATCCTCATGGCCGGTGGAGAAGCCCTTGGGCGAGCGATCCAGTAGCGTGGTCTTGGTGCCGGTGGGCGGTGGCGTCACGATGTTCATTCTGCGGCCTCCATGCCGATCGATTGGCCGGCGGCGGTTTGTTGGTTGATTGTGTCGTTGGCGGGGATGCCAATGCCTTCGAGCCGATCTTCTAGCTCTTCGCCTGCATCGCGCAGGGCATCGAGAACAGCGTCATCGGGCTGCCAATAGTCGCGCTCATGGGCTTCCAGCAGGCGGCCTGCCAGGCGGGCAGAGGCCGTTGGATTGAGATCGGCCAGACGGCGGCGCATCTCTGGATCGAGCACATAGGTCTCGGTCAATTGCTGATAGACCCAAGGCTGCACCTGACCGGTGGTTGCCGACCAACCCATGGTGTTGGTCACATGCTCTTCGATCTGCCGTACGCCCTCATAACCGTGCTGGAGCATGCCCTCGTACCATTTGGGGTTGAGCATGCGGGTGCGGGTCTCCAGCGCGACCTGTTCGGAGAGCGAACGCACTTTGCCTTCGCCACGCGTCTGGTCGCCGATGTAAACCGGGATCGCATCGCCCTTGGCACGCGTTGCGGCGCGGCTGATGCCACCGAGCGTATCGAAATAATGGTCGATGGTGGTGACGCCCAGCTCAACGGAATCAAGGTTCTGGTAGGCGATATCAACGTCGGCCAGCATGGATTGTAGAAGGGCTGCTTGCTGGACCGGCTTGCCCGACGCGCCATAGGCGAAGCTTTTGCGGCGTTCATAGGTTTCGGCCAGCTCGTCCTCATCGTCCCAAGTGCCAGACTCGACCAGATTGTTGACGTTGGAGCCGTAGGCGCCATCGGCGTTAGAGAAGACCCGCAGCGCCGCCGTTTCCATGTCGCAGCCATGTTTTTCGCCATAGGCCAGCGCATGGGCGCGGATCGGGTTTTGATCCAGCGGTTCGTCGGCCTGTGCGGCCAGCAGGGCGGCCTCGGCAAGCACTTTGGTTTGTAGCGGCAGCAAGTCGCGGAAGATGCCCGAAAGGGTCATCACGACGTCGACACGCGGGCGGCCAAGCTCTTCCAATGATGTTAGCTGCGCGCCGCAAAGGCGGCCATAGCTGTCAAAGCGCGGCGCAGCGCCCATCAGCGCCAACCCTTGGGCGATCGTGCCACCCTCGGTTTTCAGATTGTCGGTGCCCCAGAGCACCAGCGCGACGGAGGCGGGCAGGGCGCCGGTTTCTTCCTGGTAGCGATCAAGCAGGCGGTCGGCTTGCCTCGCGCCATCGGCCATCGCAAAGGCCGATGGAATGCGGAACGGATCGAACCCGTGAATGTTGCGGCCAGTCGGCAGGACTTCCGGCGTGCGCACAACATCGCCGCCGGGCGCTGGTTTGATGAAGCCGCCGTCAAGCGCGTGAATGATGGCTTTCAGCTCATGATCTTCGGCAAGCAAAGTGTCGGTTTGGGCGATCGCGTGAAGCGTTTCGACCGCTAACGGCTCGACAGGATCCTCGCCCATCACGATGGCCAGCGCGTCGTCTTTGCTGAGTTTGATGCCATGGGCGGACTCCGCAATGGCCTGGATCATATCGGCGCGTTCCGCTTCGCTCATCGGCTCACCGACAACATGCAGACCGTGCGGGATGAGCGTATATTCCAGCTCCAGCACCGCCTCTTGCAGCGCCACGATCTGCGCGCCTGCGCTTTGTTCCCAGGCCGGTGTTTCGTCGGCCAGGTCGAGCTCGGCGGCTTGGGTCTGGATCAGCGTTGCCAGGCTTTGCGCCTCAGCGCCTGATACATCGTTCATACCGCGCCAGCGCTCGATGGAGGCTTTCAGCTCATTGAGGCCTTTGTAGAGACCTGCCTGCGCCAAAGGCGGCGTGAGATAACTGATCAGCGTGGCGGCAGCGCGGCGCTTGGCGATCATGCCCTCGGATGGATTGTTGGAGGCGTAGAGATAATAGTTGGGCACATCGCCGATCAGGCGGTCCGGCCAGCATTTGCCGGACATGCCGGTTTGCTTGCCGGGCATGAATTCCAGTGCGCCATGGGTGCCGAAGTGCAGATAGGCCTCGGCGCCAAAATCTTCGCGCATCCAGCGATAGAACGCGGAAAAGGCATGGGTGGGTGCAAAGCCGTGCTCGAAGAGCAAACGCATCGGATCGCCTTCATAGCCAAAGGCCGGTTGCACGCCGACAAATACATTGCCGAACTGGGCACCCAGCACGAAGAGGGATTGGCCATCGGTCTGTTGATTGCCGGGGGCAGGGCCCCAAACAGCTTCCAGATCTTTCAGGTACGTCTCGCGGCGGACATGATCGTCGACCGGGATGCGCGCATGCACATTGGCGTGGGCGCCATACTGGCCAGCATTGCCAGCGATGATCGCATCGCGAAGCGCGTCCACGCTGTCGGGCATTTCCACGTCGTAGCCCTCGTCCTGTAAGCCTTGCAGAACGTTGTAGAGCGAGCGGAAGACGGACAGATACGCCGCCGTGCCAGTGTTGCCGCCATTGGGCGGGAAATTAAAGAGCACGATGCCAACGCGGCGATCTTCGCGGTCGGAGCGGCGTAACGTAATCAGTTGATCGACGCGCACGGCCAAGCGCTCGGCGCGCTCGGAGCAAACCTGCATCAGTTTGGCGAGTTCGGGATCGCAGAAGTCACACGCTTTGTGACAGCCGGTGCAGGCTTCTCCTGCCGGATCGACGCGCCCGCCAAAAACCGTCGGTTCGGTGGCGCCGTCAAGCTCGGGAATCGCGACCATGATGGTCGATTCCACCGGCATCAGGCCGCGGTCGGACTTCGCCCATTCCTGCAACGTCTGGAACTCTATGGCGTGGGCGGCCAGATAGGGCACATCCAGGCCAGCGAGCATTTCTTCGGCAGCTTTGGCATCGTTGTAGGCTGGGCCACCGACCAGCGAGAAGCCGGTGAGCGACAGCATGGCATCAACGATGGGGCGGCCATCTTTGATGAAGAATTTTTCCGCTGCCGGACGGGCGTCCAGGCCCGCTGCAAAAACCGGGATCACCTTCAGGCCACGTGCTTCAAGTGCCCGGATCACTCCATCATAGTGGGCGGTGTTGCCGGCCAGCAGGTAGGAACGCATGAGGATCAGCCCCACCGTGCCGCGCGCCTTTGGCGGCGTTGGTAGGCCGGCGTCTGTTTCGGTCACGCGGGTCGGCAGATCCGGATGGTAGATACCCACTTCGGGATAGGCGGCGGGCATGTCAGCCTTGATGGAGGCGCGAAGGTTTTCGCGTGGGCCGGCGGCGTAGCGGCTCACCAGATAGCGCACCATGTTGGCGACGTTTTCGTCCGACCCGGACAGCCAATATTGCAGGGTCAGGAAATAGGCGCGCACATCTTGGGCGGTGCCTGGAATGAAGCGCAGAATCTTCGGCAGACGCTTGAGCATCGCCATTTGCTTGGCGCCGGAGCTTTGCGCGCCTGACTTTTTGCTCGATCCGCGCAGGCGCTTGAGCAGCGCCATCGCGCCATTTTGTTTGGCGCTCATGTCGAACTGGCCAACACGGGTCAGCTTCACCACTTCGCCGGCGGACATCATGCCGATCATCGCGTCGCAGCGGTCGCGTCGCGCTTCCAGCGCCGGTTGAATGGCCTGAACTTGGTCATCCAGGAAAAGCATGGTGGCCAGGATAATATCGCCGGTGGCAATGTCGTTCTTACAGGCTTCCAACGCGTCGGGATTGTCGCCCCACTCGGACGTGGCATGCAGAGCAATGGAAACGCCAGGCATCTCGCGTAGCAGCATCTTTTGGGCGCGCTCCACCGCACCGGACAAATGATTGTCCAGCGTGACGATCACGACCTTCACAGGCGTGCCGTCAGCGGCCGAAGTGAGCTTTAGCATCGTAGAGCGTCTCCAAGGTGATTTGCGCCAAACCGTGTTCGGCGGCGAAAACTTCGGTATTGCGGCGCGCCTTCCCGCGCACAAAAAACGGTATCTTTTTCAGTTCCTTTTCAGCTTCTGCCGTCCAACCGGTTGGCAGGTCCGCCGGGGTATCCATCAGCGTGTTGGCCGCATCTTGAACAGGTGAAACCTGAACTGGCGCCGACACGGCTTCAGCTTCTGGAGCGTGTCGCGACGGGGCGTGGCCATGGTGCGACGGGCCGTTGGCATCGGAGAATTCAAAATCGTCGCGGAACATGCCAAGGAGATGCTCTTCCAGGCCCATCACCAGCGGATGCACCCAGGTGTCGAAGAGCACATTGGCGCCTTCAAAACCCATTTGGGGGGAATAGCGGGCAGGGAAGTCCTGAACGTGAACCGGGGCGGAGATGACCGCGCAGCCGATGCCCAGACGCTTGGCGATGTGCCGTTCCATCTGGGTGCCGAGCACCAGCTCGGGGGTGGCCTCGATGATCGCCTGCTCGACTTCCAGATAGTCGTCGGTGATCAGCGGCTCGACGCCATAGGTTTTGGCGGCAGCGCGGATGTCGCGGGCGAACTCGCGGCTGTAGGTGCCAAGGCCGACAACCTTAAAGCCCATCTCGGTTTCGGCAACTTTTGCTGCGGTCAGCGCATGCGTGGCATCGCCAAAGATGAAAACGCGTTTGCCCGTGAGGTAAGTGGAATCGATGGAGCGTGAGTACCAGGGCAGGCGGCTTTGCTCGGTTGCGATCAACGTGTCGGCGTCTGCGCCGATGATCTCGGCAACCTCGGCGATGAAGGCTTTGGTCGCGCCAACCCCGATGGGCACGGTCTTGGTCATAGGTTGGCCAAAGGCGCGCTTCAGCCAGTCGGCGGCTGTTTTGGCGATCTCTGGATAGAGCACGATGTTGAAGTCGGCATCACCCAGGTTGGCAAGCTGCGCGGGTGTGCAATCCAGTGGCGCGACCACGTTGATATCGATGCCCAAGCTGCACAATAGCCGTGTGATTTCAGTGACATCGTCGCGGTGGCGGAAGCCGAGTGCGGTGGGGCCAAGAATGTTGGCTGAAGGGCGCTGACCTTCTGGGCGTGGCGCGCGAGCTGTGCCAGGTTCCGGTGCCTGTGCGCCAGCGATGCCGCGTACCAGTTGGTAGAAGGTTTCCGATGCGCCCCAGTTCTCTTTTTTGGAGTAGGAAGGCAGCTCCAAGGGTATAACCGGGATTGGCAGATCCATCGCCTTGGCAAGGCCACCTGGATCATCCTGGATGAGTTCAGCGGTGCAGCTTGCGCCGCAGATCATGGCCTGCGGCTGGAAGCGTGCATAGGCATCGCGTGCAGCGCTCTGAAACAGCTCAGCGGTGTCCTTGCCGAGGTCACGGGCCTGGAAGGTGGTGTAGGTGACGGGTGGACGCTCTTTGCGGCGCTCAATCATCGTGAACAGCAGGTCCGCATAGGTGTCGCCCTGCGGGGCGTGCAGCACATAGTGCAGACCCTTCATCGCGGTGGCGATGCGCATGGCGCCGACATGGGGCGGGCCTTCATAGGTCCAAACGGTGAGCTGCATCCGTTACACCTCCAGCCGTGTGCGACGGACAAGGGGGCGGGCGAACAGCTCGGCCAGATCACCAGCCTGCTCGTAGCCTTGGATGGGGGTAAAGACGAGCTCGATCGACCATTTGGTCGTCAGGCCTTCCACTTCCAGCGGGTTGGCAAGGCCAAGGCCACAGACCGTGATGTCCGGGCGCTGCTCATGGCAGCGGTCCAACTGCTTATCGACATCTTGGCCTTCACTCACCAGCACATCGTCGGGCAGGGCGTCGAGTTCCGGCGCCATCAGCGCTTTGTTCAAGAAGGGGGTGCCCACTTCCAAGGGGACCATGCCAAGCTCGGCATGCAGAAAGCGGGCAAGCGGGATTTCCAACTGGCTGTCGGGGAAGAAGAAGAGGCTCTTGCCCGCCAATTGCTCTTGGTAGTGGGTCAGAGCCTTTTCGGCCCGTGCCTTAGGCGCAGCGGTCACCTCAGTGAAGAGCGTTTCATCGACGCCGAAGCTTTCGGCCGCCACCTTCAACCAAGCCGTGGTGCCTTGCGCCCCCAGGGGGAAGGGCGCGGGCAGGTGAACGCCGCCGCGACGGGTAAGTGTGCGCGCAGTTTCGGTGAGAAACGGTTGCGCGAGCAGGAACCGTGTGCCCGGTCCAATGGCCGGCATCGAACCAGCGTTGCGGGCTGGAAGGAAGCTGACGTTATCGATGTCCATCGCATGGAACAGACGGGAGAACTGATCTTCCACCACATCGGCCAACGCGCCGACCACCAGCAATTGGTCAGCTGCCGCATCGCCAGCCTCGGGCAAACTTGGCACCAGCGAGGCCAGGCAGGCATCTTCGCCTTCGGTGAACGTGGTTTCGATGCCTGAGCCAGAATAGTTCAAGATGCGCACATCCGGTGAATAGGAGCCCGATAGGCGCTCCGCGGCGCGCGCTAGGTCCAGCTTGATCACTTCGGATGGGCAAGAGCCGACCAGGAACAAGAGCTTGATATCAGGGCGACGCTCGATGAGGCGCGCGACAACCTTGTCCAATTCTTCATTGGCGTCGGCGAGACCGGCAAGGTCTTTCTCTTCCATGATCGCTGTGCCGAAGCGTGGCTCGGCAAAGATCATCACGCCGGCTGCCGACTGCATCAGGTGGGCGCAGGTGCGCGAGCCGACGATGAGAAAAAAGGCATCTTGGATTTTCCGGTGCAGCCAAATGATGCCGGTCAGTCCACAAAAGACTTCGCGCTGACCGCGCTCGCGCAGAATCGGTCGCTCAAGGCAGCCTTGCGCGGGCGCATTTTGGATCGGAGAAAGTTCGTTCACGACGTTGCCCCCACCGAAAAGGAAGGATTCGCGGCGGGCGATGAGGGGCCTTGAAGACGGGCTTGGCGCAGTTTCCACACAAATTGCGCGGCGTTGATCACGTAGGTCACATAGGCGGCGAGCGCCAAAAGCATCTGTCCATGTGCGCCCAAAAGATTGAAAAAGACGGCCGCCAAATAGGCTGTGTGCAGCGCCAGCACGAGCATCGAAAACACGTCCTCCCAGAAGAAGGAGGGGGCGAAGAGATAGCGGCCGAAAACCACCTTCTCCCAGATCGCACCGGTGATCATGATCGTGTAGAGAACAAGCGTCTTGATCACCACCGACCAGGTGGCCAAAGCGAAGCCCTCGCCGCTCACCAGATAGCGGATGACCAGCGCCAAACTGACAAGAAAAACAAGGAATTGCACGGGCGCAAGAATGCCCTGGACCAACGTCCAAGGCGTGGCGTCGCGGCGGGCGCGTTGCTCGGGAGTGTAAAGCTGGCTTGACGCTTTTTGGGAGGTGTTTGAGCGGTCGTGCGAGCGCGCTGACGGCGCCTCAACCGACCCGGCTGACGCGTTCGGCGCGAAGGCTGATCCTGTGCCGAATTCTCGTGTCATGAAGTGCCGCGCTCTCCCGATTTTGTGCCTTTGTGGCGCGACGAACGAACGCCCGTCTTGAAGCACAATCTAGGAGTTGGATGTCCAATATGTCAATTAGACTGTACGTCAAAATTATTTGACACTTATGGATTTTTGCGGGAGAAATGGCGTGCGGGACTTTAATGTGCACAGCCCGCAGCAAAAACAACAAGTCGATAATAACGCGTACTTTTGACGAATCGGAACAAATAAGTGTTGGCCTATCAGGTGGGTTACCTTAGGCGTTTCGCACAGGTCGATCCTTCGTCGGTCGGCCAGATTGATTGACCTGCATCTAGGGCGGGTCGTCGGGCAGCGGACCTTTGAATTCCTGTCTGGCAAATGTGCATGAGGGCGTCGGCGATCGAGCCTTGGGGCTGGCCGCCGCACGCTGACGCAACAATCAAACGGGGGTGGCGCTTCGACAGTTCGGGCGCCGGTCTGCCGACGGGGAGCAGCGGTATGGCGACTATCCATGGTAAGGGGCGTGCAGATCGTGCACGGCACCCGCAAGGCAGCATCAACGGCGTGCCGGTGGCCGGTGACGCGCCGATATCGCTGAATGGGCGGATCGTTCTGCGGGGCGGCTCAACGGCAGGTGGCGGTGCTTCACGCAAAGAAGACTCCGCGGCATCGGCCCCGTCCGCATCGGTGGGCGGGCTCATCCACACGATTGAGGGTGAGGTCATTCCGCGCCTTTTGTTGGCGCACCAGAGCATCTTGCGCGATTCGGTGGATGATGCCTCGCGTTCGGGCGATGTCACCTGGTCCGGTGGCCAGCCGGACCTCGCAGACGGCAGCGATTCTTTCGATGCTGATCCGCTTCGGGTGACAAAGGCCGATGTCAGCGCGTTTGCCGAACTTCTGATCACCTTCGATGCCGATGTGGCCAAGCGATTTATCGATACCCAAGTGATTGGCGGGCATGCCGTGCCTGACTTGCTTTTGGATTTGTGCGCGCCGGCGGCGCGCGAGCTTGGCGACATGTGGCTGCGCGACGAATGCAGCTTTTGCGACGTTACCATTGGCCTTTCCGCGCTGGAGCAGGTGATCTTGCATTGCGCTGGACCTGCCGGATCTGTGCGACAGTCATCGGCTGTTGATCGCTCCGCGCTGCTTGCGCCGATGCCCGGCAATCAGCACGTTTTCGGCCTGCTTATCGTCAAGGAACTGTTCCGGCGGTCGGGCTGGACGGTTCGCAGCCCAGCAACAAGCGAATGGAATGCAGTGCTCGATGCGGTGCGCACGACACGCTACAGCGTCTTGGGCCTGTCGGTCGGCAACGCAAGCGATTTGCAAGCGTGTCAAAGCCTTGTAAAGGCATGCCGCAGTGAATCATTGAACCCCAAAATGCTGGTCATTGTTGGGGGCCACGGAATACAGGAAGCCAATATGTCGACCCGAATGATCGATGCCGACCTGATCGCCCGCGATGGGCGCGAGGGACTGGATCAGATCGAACGCATGGTCGCGCGCATGGCGCCGCAACGGCCCTACAATTGACCGACGGAGCGCGGGTTGTGAACAATTCAACGAAACCTGGTGGATGCTTTGCTTAGCCCCAACATCGCCCGAAGTTTCAATGACGCTGACAACCATTTGGGGGCAATGGACGCCAGCGTTGCCGCCAATCTTCTGTCAGCCGCCGCGGACCTAACGCTTGTTCTCAACAGTGATGGAGCCGTGCTCGACATGGCCTATTCCGGCGCTGAACTGACCGGCGAAGGCATTGATGGGTGGATCGGACGTCCGCTCGGTGCTTGCGTGGCTGAGGACAGCCGCAACAAGATCGAGATCATGTTTGGCGAGTTGAGCTCCGGCCTCGTCTCACGTCGCCGCGAGTTGAACTTTGTCGGTGAGAGCGGCGAATCGCTGCCAATGAACTGCATGGCGGTTCGTCTTGGCGAGGATGGCCGGATCGTTCTTTTTGGCCGCGATATGCGCGGACTTGCCAGGCTGCAGCAACGGCTGGTCAACACGCAAATATCCATGGAGCGCGAGTATACCCGCCTGCGCCAAGCCGAAGCCTGTTACCGGCTTTTGTTCCAGATCGTCGGCGAAGCGGTGTTGATCATCGATGCCTCGACGATGGCGGTGACCGATGCCAATCCCACTGCAGCTGCGCTGTTGGGTGTGCCGGTCGCCAAGATTGTCGGGCGGCGGGCCAGCCATGTGTTCAGCGCCAAGGACCGCGAAGCGGTGCGCGCGCTTCTGGCATCCTCACAGTCGGTAGGCCGTGCTGAAGCGATCGCCAATGCGACAAGCGAATCGACTGGTGGGCTTGAGCTGAAGGCCTCGCTCTTCCGCCAGGCCGACGTCACCTACATTCTTGTTCGCTTGCTGCCGCGCGCCGATCTTCAAACCAGTGTCTCTGCTGCCGGATCGGACAGCATCATGGCGGTGATCGACCGCCTGCCGGAAGGCTTTGTCATTATCGACGAGCAGCGACGCGTTCAAAGCGCCAATACGGCGTTTCTGGAGTTGGTGCAGGCTGCCAATTACGAACAGATCAATGATGTGGCCATCGACACCTGGTTCGAGCGGTCGAGCGTCGATGCGACGGTGCTCCTTTCCAATGTCCGCGAGCACGGTTTGGTGCGGCGTTTTCCGACTGTTTTGCGCGGTGAGCTTGGTTCAGCCGAAGATGTTGAAATCACTGCCGTGGCCGTGCCTGGTGACAACGGCACCTTGTATGGTTTGGTGCTGCGCCGATCGGTGCGGTCGTCCTCGGACGAAACGCCGATCACGGGGTTCCCTGCCCAGTCGGCCGAACAGCTAACCGATCTCATTGGTCATATGCCTCTGAAGGAAGTGGTGCGGGAGACAACGGACGTCGTGGAGCGGCTCTGCATTGAGGCGGCGCTGAAACTGACCGGGGACAATCGGGCCTCGGCGGCCCAAATGCTGGGTGTTTCGCGACAAAGTCTCTACGCGAAAATGCACCGTTTCGGGCTTGGCGATCTGACCAACGACAACGGCGATAGCTGATCCTTTTTTCCTAGAGAAGTGACAGCAAAAAGCGTCAAATAAAATTGACACTTTTTGGTCCGGCGCGTAGCCTGCCCGCATGAAACGTAGCAGCTTAACCATGCCAGCGCCGGCTCAGCCGGTAGGCCCGCGGCTTGATCCCTTGGCTGTCCTGGAGCTGCTTAAGCCGGTCACCTGGTTTGCCCCAATGTGGGCCTTTACCTGCGGCGTGATTTCCTCCGGCGTTTCCATCACCCAATCTTGGGCGTTTGCGCTGCTTGGCATTGTTCTGGCCGGCCCGTTAGTCTGTGGCATGAGCCAAGCAATCAATGATTGGTACGATCGGCACGTCGATGCCATCAATGAGCCGAATCGCCCGATTCCCTCTGGGCGTATTCCAGGCCGTTGGGGGCTCTACATCGCCGTCCTTTGGTCCGGGCTGTCGCTGCTCGTGGCTTCGCTGCTCGGCACCTGGGTGGTCGTGGCGACGATCGTGGGTCTAGCGCTTGCCTGGGCTTACAGTGCCCCGCCGTTCCGCCTGAAGGAAAATGGTTGGTGGGGCAATGCCGCTGTCGGGTTTTCCTATGAGGGTCTGGCCTGGTTCACCGGCGCTGCCGCGCTGATGGCCGCTTTTCCTGATTGGCGCATCGTGACGCTCGCCGTGCTCTACAGCATCGGCGCGCATGGGATCATGACGCTGAACGATTTCAAGGCGGTCGAAGGCGACAAGCAGATGGGCGTGCATTCGTTGCCCGTGCAGCTTGGTGCGTCCGGCGCCGCCAAACTTGCCTGTTGGGTGATGGCGCTGCCGCAGGTCGTTGTGATCGGGCTGTTGCTCGCCTGGGGCAAACCGATGTTCGCCGCTGCCATCGTCGTAGTGCTCCTTGCGCAAGTCGCTCTGATGATCCGTTACCTTCTCAACACCGAACGCTTGTTGGCCGAACCTTACCGCAATGCTGCGATCTACAACGCTACCGGCACGACGCTCTATGTGTCCGGCATGATGATCAGCGCGTTTGCCGTTCGCGGCCTCATACTTGGAGGCCTCTAGATGGCTGCGACGGATCCCAAACCTCTGGGTTGGCTCGGCATTGTGCGCCTTGGTCTGGTGCAAACAGCCCTTGGCGCCATCGTCATCCTGACCACCTCAACGCTCAACCGGGTGATGGTGGTGGAGTTAATGTTGCCTGCCATGCTGCCGGGCATTCTGGTCGGCATCCATTATGCGGTGCAGCTGTCGCGCCCGCGTTGGGGTTATGGCTCGGATATGGGCGGGCGTCGCACGCCTTGGATCATTGGCGGCATGGCGGTTCTCGCCCTGGGTGGCGTCGCAGCGGCGTTGTCGGTCGCCTTGATGGCATCGAACACGGTTCTTGGCGTAATCGCCGCCACGCTTTCCTTCATCGCCATTGGCGTTGGCGTCGGCGCGTCGGGCACCTCCTTGCTCACGCTTCTAGCCGTGCGCGTCGTTCCAGAACGCCGGGCGCCGGCGGCCACGATCGTCTGGGTGATGATGATCGTTGGCTTCATCCTGACAGCGGCGATCGCCGGTGGACAGCTTGATCCCTTCTCGATGACCCGCCTCGTGGTGGTGACCGCCGTGGTCTCTGCGCTTGCCTTTGCGCTAACGCTCGTTGCGGTCATTGGCCTTGAGGGCGCGCCGCAGGACCGGCGCGTTGTTGAATCCTCGGGCACGGAAGAACCGAAGCCGCCGTTCCGTCAGGTGATCGCCGAAGTCTGGGCTGAGCCGAAGGCGCGTAACTTCTCGATCTTCGTTTTCGCGTCGATGCTCGCCTATTCGACACAGGACCTCATTCTCGAACCCTTTGCCGGGGCTGTTTACGGCTACACGCCCGGCGCCTCGACCCAGCTTGCTGGCACCCAGCATGGCGGCGTGCTTCTCGGCATGATCGTCGTGGCCTTGGCGGGCATGGGCTTCAAGGGGCGGCGCTTCGGCAGTCTGCAAGCCTGGACGGTCGGCGGCTGCGTGGCCTCCGGTCTGGCACTATTTGCTTTAGCCGTGTCGAGTCGCTTTGCCGAGGTTTGGCCTCTGCAGGCCAATGTGTTCGCGCTGGGATTTGCCAATGGCGCTTTTGCCGTGGCGGCTATCGGATCGATGATGAGCTTGGCGTCAGAAGGCGGGAAAAACCGCGAAGGTGTGCGCATGGGGCTTTGGGGCGCGGCGCAGGCCATCGCGTTCGGCCTTGGCGGTCTGGTTGGCACCATGGGCATCGACATAACCCGCGCAATCACCGGTTCGGTGACCTTTTCCTACACCACGGTCTTCACCTTGGAAGGCATCGTGTTCCTGATCTCCGCGCTGCTCGCCGCGCGCATTGGCATGAACCATGTGGCCGAACAGCGAAACCGGCTGTCGGTTGCCGGAGACGGTTATCTTTCGGGCGTTGGAGGCCCTTAGACGATGGAAACGAACATACAATCGGATGCATTGACGCCGCTGTCGGCGCCCCTTGCCGAAGAGTATGACGCGGTCGTGGTGGGCGGTGGCCCTTGCGGCGCGACCGCCGCGACCGAACTCGCCCGGCAGGGTTGGAATGTCCTCCTGATGGACAAGGATGGCCGTATCAAGCCCTGCGGCGGCGCCATCCCGCCGCGCTGTGTTGAAGATTTCGATATTCCCGATTCTCTGTTGGTGGCTCGCATTCAGTCGGCCTTGATGGTTGCGCCGTCAGGTCGCCAAGTTCCGATGCCCATCGAGGGTGGCTATGTTGGCATGGTCGATCGCGAGGACTTTGACGAATGGTTGCGCGAGCGGGCCCAGTTGGCCGGCGCCGACCGCGCTTACGGCACGTTCGATCATTTTGAGCGCAACAATGATGGAACCGTCACCGTGCATTACCGTGCGAAAGATGCCGATCCAGAGGCGCCGCTGGCAACGGTCCGCACGCGTGGTTTGATCGGTGCTGATGGCGCGCGTTCGGCTGTGGCCAAACAGGCGGTGAAGAACGCTGACCGCGTTCCTTGCGTGTTTGCCTATCATGAGATCGTCAAAGCACCGGAGGCCAACGACAACGGCGTGGATTATGAGCCGACACGCTGCGACGTCTATTATCAGGGCCGGGTGTCGCCCGATTTCTACGGCTGGGTTTTCCCCCATGGCAAGCATGCGAGCATTGGGGTCGGAAGTGCCAACAAGGGCTTTTCCTTGCGCGGTGCAACCAATACGCTGCGCGAGATTTCCGGGCTCGACGGCGCTGAGACTGTGCGCCGCGAAGGCGCACCGATCCCGCTTAAACCCTTGAAGAAATGGGACGATGGCAAGAACGTTCTGGTAGCTGGCGATGCTGCTGGCATTGTTGCGCCGTCCTCGGGCGAGGGCATTTATTACGCCATGGAAGGCGGGCGTTTGGCTGGTCTTGCCACGGCCAAATTCCTGGAAACCGGCGATGCGCGCGCGCTGACCGGTGCGCGCCGAGCCTTCATGAAAGCCCATGGTCGCGTGTTCTGGATCTTGGGGATGATGCAGCATTTCTGGTACGCCAGCGACAAACGCCGCGAGCGGTTCGTATCGATCTGCGAGGACCCGGACGTGCAGCGGCTAACCTGGCAGGCCTATATGAACAAGAAGCTGGTTAAGGCCGATCCGATGGCCCATGCCCGCATCTTCTTCAAAGACCTTGCCCATCTGTTCGGTCTGGTTGCCCCGGCACCCAAAGACTCCAGTGGCGCCTCACCAAAACCGCAAGCCTAACGCGCATTTCGCATGGCGGCGTTCTTGCAATCGGGCGCGATGATCGATGCGATATTGGTGTTGGTGGCGCTCGAGGCGTTGGCGTTCCTGGTGCTCTATCGTTATGTCCCGAATGCCCCGCGCCTGTTCGCGCCGCATTTGGCCGTGTTGTGGCCAACGCTGCTTTCCGGGGCGTTGTTGATGCTGGCTGTGCGGTTTGCGCTGACCGATGCGCCATGGACCTGGGTGGCAAGCGTGCTGGCGGCAGCAGGGGCTGCCCATATCGTCGATATCGCGCTGCGTTTTCGTCGCGCGCCCTAAGACTTTGGCTTTTCAGGCGGCGTCTTGAAGCCAGGTTTCAGGTCATAAAACAGGCTTAGTGTTTGGTCGTCTTTGTTCGGCGCACCAAAGCCTCGCATCCAGGGCGCGGTTTCGGCCATTTGTCCAGCTGGTTCCCAAGCAAAGTAGCCAAGCGCGCCCTTTGCCGGGATCGGATCGCAAGGCAACGGGTTTTCCAGCACCAAGCCATGATTGCCAGGCCGCGAGCTGAACCACGGGCTATCACTGGCCGACACAATGTCAACGACGTCGACACTGCCGATGATCGCACCGCGCGGTAGATCAGCTGGGGCAGGGCAGGTGACGCCCAACTCGTGCAGTTTATGCAGGCTCCAGCGGTACTCTTTTTCTGTAAGTCCTACCGCCGCGTGAATGGCGATGCGGCGGCAGTCCATGTTGCCTGATCGGATCGAGCCGAGCGAACGGTTTTCGATGACCTTGCCGCCGCGAATGATCGCCCAGGCAGACGGTTGGCGCACGGAGAGCGCGAGAGGCGGCAACACGGGGTGTAACGTGTCAGCAGCCATCGGGGGGAAGCAAAGCGTCGGTATGCCCCGCTCGCTGATAGGCAACCAGGCCAACCCATTCGCGGATGGCAAGCTGAAGGTCCGAGAGATTGCCGGCGTAGGCCCACCGAAGTCTGTCCTGCCAGCGTGCTCCTGGCACGGTGCGGTGATCGGTTGGATCGGCCACGATATGCTCAAAGCCAGCCGAACAGAGCACACCCATGGCGCGCGGCATATGAAACGCGCTGGTGATGAGCAGTAAGGGCGCCTCTTCGGTTGGCGTTAAACCCTGATCGTCCAAAAAGGCCGTGATGTCTGCAGGGTGTTCGGCGGTGGTGCGGGCAATGGCGCCGATGTGTACGCGCTCTTGCGGTATTCCAGAAGCTTGAAGCATGGCGCCCACGCGCTCGGCGCTGCCTGCCAAAAGAGGATCGCCAGTTGGATCAAACGCGCCGCCGGTGAAAAGCACCGGCGTTTCGGGAAATTCATGGGCGCGGCGGATGGCGTGCAGGATACGGTCACCTGCGCTGTTCACATTCTGTGCGTTCCAGGCCGCGCTGGTGTGGATGTCTTCACCGCCGCCGAGAACAATGATTGCGCTGGGTGGACGAGGCAGCTCTGGGTTGGTGGCAAAGCGGCTTTCAAGCGGCGTCAGCCATACGTGCCCCACCGGCACAAAGCCAACCAAGGTGACGGCCACTACCAGCGAGACCAGCACCCATGTGGCGATTTTGCGCCAGCCGCGCCAGGATGCCCAAAGCGCGGTCAGAAGCCCGAGCCAGAGCCAAAAATCTGGCCGCACGAGAACAGCAAGAAGTTTGGACGGCAGGAGATCTAAGTCGTTCATCCGGCCTGCCTCTTCCTATCGCTCCGGTATCAAGCCTCGCGGCGCAAAGCGTAGCGCGAGCACTAGGATGAGGCCCATCAAAACTGGACGCAGGTGCGGAGCGGCTTGCGTGAGGTGCCCGGCCAGCCAACTGCTTGGATCAAGTCCGCTGGAAACCAGGTTGACTAGGGCGAAGCCGGCCGCCTCCGATTGAACCCACACGAACCAGATCAGGAAGCCGCCAAGGATCGAGCCGAAATTGTTACCAGACCCGCCGACGACCACCATCACCAGGACAAGGAAGGTGAAGCGCAGTGGCTGGTAGGAGCCCGGCGTGAACTGACCATCGACAGTGACCAGCATAGCGCCGGCGATCCCGCAAATGGCCGAGCCAATGACAAAGGCCTGCAAATGGCGGCGTTTGACGTCCTTGCCCATGGCCGAGGCGGCATTGGGCTGGTCGCGAATTGCGCGCATCATGCGGCCCCAGGGCGAGCGCAGTGCGCGTTCAGCCAGATAAACAAGAACGACCAGAACGGCGGTGAAAAGGCCGATAAAGGCAAGTTTAACGGCGATCCCTGCCAACGTGTTGGGTTCCATGCCCCAGTTGGTCGCCAGTTCGATGAAGGCTGGATCAGTCTGGAGATCGACCTCATAAGGAACCGGACGCGGCACGCCGATCACGTTCTTCACGCCGCGCGTTAGCCAGTCTTCGTTCTTGATAATTGCGATGAATGATTTCAGCGATGCCCAGTGTCGCGATCGCCAGATAATCCGAGCGCAGGCCTATTGCAATCTTGCCGATGATCCAGGCAGCACCAGCGGCCAACAAGCCACCGACCAGCCAACCGAACAGGATAGAGATGCCCATGCCGCCGAGATAGCCTGATTGGGCCGGGTTCACCGCCTCGATGGCGTCGGTGGCCGGTCCAAAAACTTGGCCAAAGACGATGTAGCCAATGATCAAAAAGACAATTGTGGCGAGGAAACGGGCCAGCCCTTTTAGGTAGGCGCGCGCAAGAATGATGGCGGCGATCGTGGCGCAAATGATCAGCGCGGACAGGCCGATGCCCGATCCGCCCGCGATCCAGGCCTCTGGCACTGGGTCGGCAGCGACCAGCACGGCGGCGAGCCCGCCAAGCGCGACGAAGCCCATCGTGCCGGCGTTGAACAGCCCGGCATAGCCCCACTGCACGTTCACGCCCAGCGTCATGATGGCGGAGATGATGCAGAGCTGAAGAATGGTGAGCGCGAGCAACCAGCTTTGGGCATAACCGGTGAACACCAGAAGCGCGCCCATGATCGAGAAAAGCAGGATCGGGTTCTGCCAGATCGTCGGCTTGGCGGCGGCAACGCGCGCTGGGGATGAGTTTGATCCGCTCATACGATGCGCCCCCTGAAGATACCGGTGGGTCGGACCAGAAGGACTATCACCAGAAGGATGAATGAGACGGCGAATTTGTATTCGGTCTCAAGCAACTGCATCAGGCCGTCGACCTCAAAGCCCTCTGGCCCCAGATATTCGAATACGCGCCGGTAGGCATAGGTGACGGCGACTTCAGAAAACGCGATGACAAAACCACCAACGACCGCGCCGATCGGTTGGCCAATGCCGCCGAGAATGGCGGCGGCGAACATGGGCAAGAGAAGCTGGAAATAGGTGAAGGGGCGGAAGCCTTTGTCGAGGCCGTAAAGGACGCCGGCGATGGTGGCCAGCGCGCCGGCAATGATCCAGGTGACCATGACGACCCGTTCCGGCTTGATGCCGGATAGCAGTGCCAGATCCTCATTGTCGGAGAAGGCGCGCATCGATTTGCCAGTGCGGGTCTTCTGCAAGAACCAAAACAGTGACGCCATCACAGCAACGGCGACGACGATGGTGATGACCTGCGTCGTGCGCAACGCCAAACCCTCGTCCAGCCCCGTCATTTCGCGGAATTCACGGGCGCGGATGATAAAGCGTGATCCGTCGGCAAAGTTGATGTCGCCGGTGCCGATGAAAATGCGTACCAGACCGTTCATCATGAACATCACACCCACCGATACCATCACGAAGATGACGGCATCGACACGTTTGTCGCGGTAGAATTTGTAGATAACCTTGTCGGTGGCAAGCACCATGCCGATCGTGCCAAGGATCGCCAGCGGCAAGGCAAGCAGCGCAATCGGCAGGGGGCCGAGCGACCAACCGAGCGCTTGCATGCCCCAGGTCAGGAAGATGGCGAGCATCGTGCCGAAAGCCATGGTGTCGCCATGGGCAAAGTTGGCGAAGCGCAAAATGGCATAGATCAGCGTGATGCCCAGCGCGCCCAAGGCGAGTTGGGCGCCGTAAGTGACGGCTGGGATGAGGACGAAATTGGAAAGCAGCACGAACGCGTTGGCAAATTCCATCAGGATTGGTCTCCGCCAAGAAAGGTCGCGCGCACGTCTTTGTCCGCCAAGAGCGCAGCGCCCGTGTCGGTGTAACGGTTCTGGCCCTGCACCAGCACATAGCCTGTGTCAGCGATCTCCAGCGCTTGGCGGGCGTTCTGCTCAACCATCAAGATGGCAACGCCGGTCTTAGCGATTTCCAAGATGCGGTCGAATAGCTCGTCCATCACAATCGGGGACACGCCGGCTGTCGGCTCATCGAGAATGAGTAGCGTTGGCTCGGTCATCATGGCGCGGCCCACGGCGACCTGTTGGCGCTGTCCGCCGGACAGTTCGCCGGCCAATTGATTGCGCTTTTCATGGACCGCCGGGAACAGCTCATAGACCTTGTCGATGACACCTGCGCCGCCATCCTCGCGCAGGAAGGCGCCCATTTGCAGGTTTTCTTCCACCGTCATGCCGGGGAAGACGTTGTTGGTCTGCGGAACCATACCCATACCGGCTTCGACTCGTGCTTGCGGCGGCATTTTGTTGATCGTCTCGCCGTCAAAGCTGACGTCGCCCTCGCGCAGGCCCATCATGCCGAAGATCGCCTTGATGGCGGTCGATTTGCCGGCCCCGTTCGGGCCGACAATCACGGCGACCTCGCCACGGTCGCAGGTGATGGTGCAGTCTTGCAAGATATCGGCAGCGCCGTAGCCACCGCGCATATTGTTGGCTTTGAGGAGCGTCATGCCGGCGCCTCGCTGCTGGGAGCTTGGGCAGCGCCAATTTGGCTGGGCGCCGCGCCCTCGTGCTTGGCCGATTGCTTGCGGCCGACGCCGAGATAAGCCTCGATGACGCGCTCATCTTTGCGCACATCTTCGGCTTTGCCTTCGACCAGCACTTTGCCTTCGGCCATCACGATGACCGGGTCGCAGAGGCGAGAGATAAACGCCATATCATGTTCAATCATGCAGAAGGTGTAGCCGCGCTCTTTGTTGAGGCGGATGATGGCATCGCCGATGGTGTTGAGCAGCGTGCGGTTCACGCCGGCGCCAACCTCATCGAGAAAGACGATCTTGGCATCGACCATCATGGTGCGACCAAGTTCGAGCAGCTTCTTTTGCCCGCCTGAAAGATTGCCCGCGCGTTCGTCCGCCAGATGGGTGAGGCTGAGAAAATCAAGCACCTCATCGACGCGGTCGCTGATCTCTTTCTCAGAGTTGCGCACCGCAGATGGCCTGAACCAGGCACCTAGAAGCGACTCGCCTGGCTGGCTTGGCGGCACCATCATCAGATTGTCGCGCACGGTGAGCGTGGAAAACTCATGGGCGATCTGGAAGGTGCGCAGCAGGCCTTTGTGAAACAGCTCATGGGCCGGCAGACCGGTGATGTCTTCGCCATCCAGTTCAACCTTGCCGGAGGTTGGAGGGAAAGCGCCGGCGATAACGTTGAAGAGCGTGGTCTTGCCCGCGCCATTGGGCCCGATCAGACCGGTTATGGTTCCGGTCTTGATTTCGATGGAAGCACCATCAACGGCGTGCACACCGCCAAAACGCTTGTGCAGATCCGTGACGCGGATCATGGCTGCCCCCAATACACTCGAACTCTCCCCAATTTGGCTGGGTACTGAATAGAAGTATGGCCGCCCCGGCAAGGAGCGGCCATACATCACGATGTGTAAAAAAACGGCAGCGCTTAACGCGTGCGCACAGTGTCGAGTGAACCGTCCATCAGTTCAAACTCGTTGAACACGCCGTCTGGCTCGCCAACATCGCTGAACTCAACACCGGTTGCGCCGACATAGTCGATGTCGCCGCCAGCAGCCAGGATTTCCAGGCCACGGGCCAGTTCACCGGCAGCAATTGGCTCGCCAGGTGCGTTGGCAACAGCCATCATATTGGCAGCAGCGGCTTCCGATGTTGCTTCGCCACCGGCCTGCATAGCAAGCAGGATCAGCGCGGCAGCGTCATAGCTCTGGCCGACGAATGGACCTTCGTGGTTGACGTCGGCCGCTTCGGCAACAGCAGGCCATGGGTTGTCATCGCCAACGGCTGAGCCAGGAACGGTGCCGTACCAGCTTTCCAGATCAGCGCCGAGATTGTCGACAAGCGAGGTGCCGAACATGCCGTCGCCACCAACAAAGGTGTCGAACGCGCCGGTGTCGATGGAGGAGCGGATCACGCCCAGACCGCCTTGGTCGACGTAACCGAGCACGACAAGCGCGTCGCCACCGGCAGCAGCCAGTGCGCCAACTTCAGCGGAATAGTCGCCACGACCATCTTCGTGCGGTGCCGATAGAGTGACGGTGCCGCCCATGCCTTCAAACGCTGCAACGAAGGCATCAGCAAAACCCTGGCCGTAATCGTTGTTGGTGAAGGTGACTGCGACTTCATCAATGCCGCGATCCATCACAACTTCAGCCAGCACGATGCCCTGACGCGCATCCGATGGGGCTGTGCGGAAGAACAGGCCATTGTCTTCAATGCTGGTCAGCGCAGGCGAGGTTGCCGAGGGCGAGATGTTGACGATGCCCTGCGGCACGGTCGCGTTGTTGATGATGGCTGTCGTCACGCCAGAGCAGTCAGCGCCCATGATGGCAGCAACGCCTTCGGCAGAGATCAAGCGTTCGGCAGCGGCGGTAGCAGCAGCGGCGTCGATACATGTCGAGTCAGCGCGTACCGATGAGACCGTTGTGCCATCCAGGAAGGCGCCGGAGTCGCTGATTTCGCTCATGGCCAGCTCAGCGCCATCAGCCATGTCTGGCGTCAGCGATTCAATCGGGCCGGAGAAGCCAAGGATGATGCCCAGCTTAACTTCATGATCATCAGCCATTGCGGCTGTGGCAGTCATGAGAGCAGCGGTGCTGAGGCCAGCGAGAAGTACTTTTTTCATGTTGTTTTTCCCTGTGAAGACGACGCGGCCGCGCCATTTGGCGCGATTTTTTCTTCTTGTTATTGCGCAAGCGCCCGGAAGCCGGGCGGCTACGCGTGCTTTTCCATAATTCAAGTGGCCAAAGCCGCGCAACCGTTGATTTCCTGCGTTGGTTTACGCGCGAGGCCGCAAAACGTTGCCGATATGGGCAAAAACAAGGGGCCTGACCGAGCTAACGTGCCTCAACGATCAGCCGCGTGCGCTGGTAAGCGTCGAGGCCTTCGATGCCACCTTCATGCCCGTAGCCGGACTCATCGATCCCACCGAACGGCGTTTCAGGCAGCGAGATCGCGGTGGAGTTGATGCCGAGCATGCCGACCTGCACCTCCTTGGAGAGACGTTCGGCGGTGTGGCCGTTCGTGGTGAAGGCGTAGCCGGCCAACCCGACATCCAGCCGGTTAGCGCGGTGGATCATCTCATCCAGGCTGTCGACCGGCGAGATCGGCACGACTGGGCCGAATGGCTCCTCGTTCATCATCTCCATCTCGTCGGTGGTGTCGGCGAGCACGGTAGGCGCGTAGAACGAACCCTGATTGCCGATGCGCTCGCCTCCGGTCGTGATGGTGGCACCTTTGGACTTGGCATCCTGCACCAGCGTTTCCATGCGTTCGACCTGACGCTCAGCGATCAGCGGCCCCATGGTGACGCCTTTTTCTAAACCGTTGCCGACTTTTACGGTTTTGGAGCGTTCTGTCATGGCGTCAACGAAATCGCTGTAGACCTTGCGCTCAACCAGGAAACGGGTCGGCGAGATGCAGACCTGACCGCCATTGCGGTATTTGAAGGCGTGGATCATGTCGGCGGCGCGTGCGAGGTCGGCATCGGCGCTGACCAGCACTGGCGCGTGGCCGCCCAGTTCCATCGTCACCCGCATCATGGAGTCGGCGGCGAGCTTGGCCAGATGCTTGCCGACCGGCACCGAGCCAGTGAAGGACAGCTTCTTGGTGATCGGCGAGGCGATGAGATGACGCGAGATGTCATCGGGCACGCCAAACACCAACTGCAAGGTGCCATCAGGCACACCGGCTTCGACGAAGCATTTGGCGATTTCAATCGCCGTGCCCGGTGTTTCTTCGGATGGTTTGATGATCACCGAGCACCCGGCGCCCAAACCATGGGCGACTTTGCGGATGATGTTGGAGCCGGGGAAGTTCCAAGCGGTGAAGGCGCAAGCTGGCCCGACAGGTTCACGCACCGCGGCATAGCGCGTGTTCGGCACGCTGGCCGGGATCAGCCGTCCATAGGCGCGTTTGCCTTCCTCGCCGCACCAGCGGGTGACGCCGACAACAAAACCGATCTCGGTCTTCGCCTCGGCCAGCGGCTTGCCCATCTCCATGGTCAGCACCTGGGCGATGTGGGTCTTGCGCTCCTCCATCAGATCGGCGGCCTTGTTCATGATCACCTGGCGCGCGGCGGGCGTTTTCTCCGACCAGGCCTTGAAGCCCTTTTCCGTTGCGGCGAGTGCGCGATCGAGATCGACGGCAGCGGCATGGGGCAAGTCGGCGAGGGATTCGCCCGTCGCTGGATTGATCACAGCCTGGGTTTTGCCGGATGAACCTTGGGTCCATTGTCCGTCGATCAGCATTGCAAGGGGGGTGTAGCGTGGTGCGTCAGCCATGGGATTCCATCAGTTGGGAGGCAGAGAAAGATGTTACGCTCTTCCTAGAGCAAGATGACTCCACCGGCGAGACCCCCATCCGCTTCATCCCAACTTGGCATCCCTCTTGCTGCGATGTCTTCTCAGAGAGTCCCGATGATCCGTTTTTCCCATCCCACGTCTATATCGTCTGATCCGCTTGGCGCCTTCATGGCGCACGCGCCCTATACGCTTGGGGGTTACGCTGTTGAACCGCAGGACGGCCCGCTGAGCGGGCATTCGTTGGCGGTTAAGGACCTGTTCGATGTTGCCGGATTGAAGACCGGCGCCGGGTCGCCGGTCTGGCTGGCTGGGGCAGCGGACGCGTCTGTCCATGCGCCGGCGGTTGCCAAATTGCTCGATGCAGGTGCCCGCTTTGTGGGCAAAACGCTGACCGATGAATTGGCATGGAGCCTGAATGGCGAGAACGCGCATTACGGCACGCCGGTCAATGCGGTGGCGCCGGGGCGCATTCCGGGAGGCTCATCGGCTGGGTCGGCGGCGGCTGTCGCGGGCGATCTGGTCGAGATTGGACTTGGGTCCGACACCGGCGGGTCGGTGCGCCTGCCGGCCAGCTATTGCGGTCTTTGGGGCCTGCGTCCGACCCATGGGCGGATCGATATCGGCGGCGCTGTGCCGCTGGCGCCGAGCTTCGACACGGTCGGCTGGTTTGCCAAGTCGCCGGAGCTGATGGCCAAGGTTGGCGCCGTTTTGGTGACCGAAGGCGGCGCCGGTGCGGCGCCGGATCGATTGCTGTTGGCCGAAGACATGTTTGCGCGCGTGGACGAGGACGCGCTAGATGCGTTGCTGGCCAAAGCCATGCAGATGGCCGAGCGGTTGGGCTTGGTGCTTGAAACGATGACGCTCGCTCCACCTGACGGTGATCTGGGTGATCTTGAAGCCTGGCGCGGTGTTTTTCGCGTGTGCCAATCGGCAGAGGCTTGGCAGGTCCACGGGCCGTGGGTTATCGCGGAGCAGCCTGATCTGGGTCCAGGCATCAAGGATCGTTTTGCTTATGCGCGCGGGTTGGACGCTGACGAGGTGGCGCAAGCCCAGTCCAAGCGCGAGGACATCGCTGCTTACCTCGCCGGAACCCTGTTGCCTGGGACCTTGCTTGTGGTCCCCGGCGCGGCGGGCGTCGCACCGCTTAAAGGGCTGGAGGGCCCAGCGCTGGACGACATTCGTAACCGCGCGCTGGACATCCTTTCACCCAGCGGCCTTGGGCGCTTGCCGCAGCTTGCGGTGCCAGCCCTTTCCACGCCCGATGGCCCGCTCGGTTTGGGCATCGTCGGTTGGTCAGGTGCTGATGAGGTTTTGCTGGGTCTTGGTCTGGATTTGGAGGGCCTATGAGCCTGTTTAATGGCCTGACATCGCTTGGACCCAACCCGCGCAACCGCTGGAAAGTGGGGGAAGGTGCCGCTGATCTGGTGCGCGAACCTTTGCCGCCGCGCCCGGTTGAGATCGACGCGCAGCCCAAGCCGGTACGCTTGGACTTGGCGCGCAGCGCGCTGATCATCGTCGATATGCAGAACGACTTTTGCCACGCCGATGGCTGGCTCGCTGGTATTGGTGTCGATGTGGCTGGCGCGGGCTCCGTCATCGCGCCCTTGCAGCAGGTGCTATCTGCCGCACGGTTGGTCGCCATGCCCGTCATCTGGGTCAACTGGGGCAACCGTGCGGACTTAGCCAACATCTCGCCGGCCTTGCGGCACGTTTATGATGGTGCGGGTACTGGCGTTGGGTTGGGCGATGCTGCTGGCCCGCGCAAAGCGCCGGTTTTGGAAAAGGACAGCTGGGGCGCGGCGATTGTCGAACAGCTTGAGCCGGAACCCAGCGACATCTTCGTCGACAAGTTCCGCATGTCCGGCTTTTGGGACACGCCGCTCGATAGCATTTTGCGCAATTTGAAGGTCGACACGCTGTTCTTTGGCGGTGTGAACGCCGACCAGTGCGTGCTCCATACGCTCGCCGATGCCAGCTTTCTTGGCTACGACACGCTGCTCTTTGAAGATGCCAGCGCCACCACCAACCCCGAATTTTGTATGCAAGCCACGCTGCATAATGCGCGGCAGATTTTCGGCTTCACGCTAACGTCGGCGGCCTTTGTTGCGGCCATCCAAGGAGAGCATTCATGAGTGGAAAGGTTGTCGCCAAGGCGCCGTCGGACCTGAAGGCCTACAAAATCAGCCCCGACGACACGAACTATTTCGCCTGTCTTGCCGACCCGGTGGCTGAAGGTGTGCCATTCACCTTCATCGTCGAGATCTACGAGCTCGGCGGTGCCACGCCGCCGAACACGCACAGCATCGCGCACGAGTTCTTCTTCATATTGGAAGGCACCGGCAAGGGGTATTGCGACGGGGTGGAGGTTGACCTTGCGCCCGGTTCCTCGCTGCTCATCCCGCCAGGCAAGGAGCATGTCGTGGAGAACACCGGCGACGGCAAGCTCTATGCGCTCTGCGCCATGGTGCCCAATGAGGAGTTCGCCGAGCTTATTCATTCCGGCCAAGAAGTGCCGTTGAGCGAAGATGATCTGGCCGTGATCTCGCGGCGCGCGCCCGTGGCCGCCTGATGGTCGTCAACGACCCGGAGGTTTTGGCCGAGGTTCAGGCGGCGTTTGCGCGCTATGAAACGGCGCTGGTGGGCAATGATGTGGACGTTCTTGACGAGCTTTTCTGGGGCTCGCCGTGCACCATTCGCTATGGGCCGGGCGAAAGCCTCTATGGCCAGGATGAGATTCTGGCGTTTCGCAAGGCGCGCCCGTCCGCTGGACTGGACCGCACGCTGCGTCGCACGGTGATCACCACTTTTGGAACGGACTATGCGACCGCCAACACTGAGTTTACCCGCGAGGGAACCGACAAGATCGGCCGCCAATCACAGGCCTGGGTGCGGATGCCGCAAGGCTGGAAGGTGGTGGCCGCGCATGTCTCGCTGCGTGACCGCGCGGGGGGCGAGGCGTGACCTTGGCCTATTTGCAGGATCGCGAGGCCTATGATCTGGCGGGGTTTCGCCAGGCGGTGCCCGGCGTCAAACTGCTTGATGATCCGGTGACGCTGAAGCGGCGCAGCCGCGATTATTATTGGTTCAGTCCCATCGCCAAGGCGGCGCTCGATGGTAAGCAGGCAGACCTGATTGCGGTGCCGCACAGCGTGGATGAGGTGACGGCCATTGCCTCAGCCGCCGCGCGGTTACGCATCCCGGTTACTGTGCGTGGGCTGGGCACCGGCACCTATGGTCAGGCCGTGCCGCTCTATGGTGGCGTCGTGCTCGATTTCTCCGAGATGACGGCGATTGAGCGCATCGGCCCTGATGGGTTCAAGGCGCAGTCGGGCGCCAAGGTGCACGATGTAGAACAGGCTGCACGGGGGCAAGGCTTGGAGCTGCGCATGCACCCGTCCACCAAGAAGATGGCGACCATTGGTGGCTATTTTTGTGGTGGGTCCGGGGGCATTGGGTCGGTGACATGGGGTGGGTTGCGCGAAGAGGGCAATCTGCACGGCGCGACCGTCGTGACGCTGGAGAAAGAGCCCAAAATCATTGAGCTTGCCGGTCTTGATACCGGCCTTGTGAACCGCACGTTCGGGTCCACCGGCATCGTGGTGGATGTGTCGGCACCCTTGGAACCCGCACGGTCGTGGCAGGATGTTGTGGCGAGCTTTGCTGATTTTGATGAGGCATTGGCCTTCGCCCACCAAGTGGCGGCCAATGACGCCATCGCCAAGCGGCTGGTGTCGTTTCATGTGGCGGCCTGCGCGCACTATCTGCGCCCACTGATCCCTGGCTTGGAGGCTGGGCACTGCGCGGTGCTGTTGATGATCGACCAGCGCGATCTGGAGAAGCTCGACCCGGAGCCGATCATCCTGTCGGAATCCTCGGACGAGCGCGAGGCCGACCCCAAACGTTTGCCGATCTATGAGATGGCCTGGGGTCACACAACGCTGCATGCGCTCAAAGAGACCCGCAATCTCTCTTACCTTCAGACGCTATTTCCGCCGGGGCGTATCATCGAGACGGCGACGCAGATGCACCGCGCGTTGGGCGATGAACTGCCGATCCACCTGGAGTTCATCCGCTATGAAGGCGAGCTTGCCGCCAATGGCGCGCAGCTTTGGCCTTACACCTCGCCGGAACGGCTGGCCGAGATTATCAACCTCCACGAGGACGCCGGCATTCCGGTCGCCAACCCTCATGTCTTCACCGTCGAAGACGGCTCGCGCCACAAACGGGTGCCGGGTGACCAATTGGCATTTAAAGCCAAAGTGGACCCGCACGGGCTGCTGAACCCCGGTAAGATGCCGAGCTATGTTCCGGCCATTCCTTGAGCGCGTGCATCATGTCTGCCTGATTTTTTGGCAAAAGGCTGTGCATCTGGCGTGAATGTTGGGCATGATGGATAAATGTGCAGGGCTCGCGCTTTTCGCTGCTTGTCCTCGTATTTCCAGGCCTTTACCCGTGGGTCAGGCGCGCGGCCGCAAAACGCGCGCATGGGCCGAGTTCGGTCCGCATCACAAAGTTTGAGGAGAACAGAGATGGGTCGCAAGATGATGGGACGTGCCGTACTGGCCGCGACATTGAGCATTGGATTGGGCGCAACGTCCGCCGCTGCCGCCGACATTCGCTTCATGATGGACTGGGCCTGGCAGGGGCCGCAGGCGTTTGCGCTGATGGCGCGCAATGCAGGTTGCTTTGAAGAAGGTGGCGTCAACATCACGATGGATCGTGGTTTCGGTTCGGGCCGTGTTCCGGTTGAGCTGGCTGGCGGCAATTACGATATGGGCCTTGCCGACATCAACCCCACCATCAAATTCCGCGCGGAAAACCCGGACAGCGATTTGATCGCGGTTGCTGTGCTGTTTGCCGGTTCGCCGCTCGTGGCCGTTGTGGCCGCCGACAGCGAGATCACCGAGCCTGCCGATTTTGAAGGCACGACGCTTGCCGCGCCCGACTTCGACGCTGGCCGCCAGCTGTTCCCGATCTTTGCGGCTGCCACGGGCATCGATGATTCCACGATTGAGTGGATCTCGGTCAGCCCGGAACTGCGCGAACCTATGCTGGTGCGCGGCGAGGCCGATGGTATCACCGGGTTCATCACATCCTCGACGATCTCTCTTGATCGCTTGGGTATGGGCACCGATGAGCAGCGCGTGTTCCGCTACAAGGATTTCGACGTGGAGCTCTACTCCACCTCCATCCTCACCAGCCGTGCGTTTGCTGAGGAAAATCCCGAGGCGGTCAGCACCGTGGTTGCCTGCATGATCAATGGCGTGCAGATGGCCATGGCTGATCCAGAGGCCGCCATGGAAGCGCTGGTTGACCATGAGCCGCTGACCGACCCGGAGGTCGAGCTGCGTCGTTGGCAAATCACGATGAACGAAATGATCACCACGCCTGCGGTTGTGGAAAGCGGCATCTCGACCATCGATCCGGACTATTTTCAGCGTTCCATCGCGTCTGTTGAGGATGCGTACGGTCTGCCCAATGTGCTGAGCGTGGACGACATCTTCAGCGATGCCTATCTGCCGCCAGCTGAAGAGCGTATGCTGCCATAAAAGCAGGCTGGTTGAGGAGGCGATTTCATGGGGACTGGGTTTGTCGACATCGACAATGTGGCGCTGCGCTATGGTGGGGAAGCCACCGGAACGCTCGCCCTGTCGGGCATGGACCTTTCGGTCGATAAGGGCGAGTTCATCGCCGTTGTCGGCCCGTCAGGTTGCGGCAAGTCCACCTTGATGAAAGCCATGTCCGGGCTTTGGCCCGTCACGTCCGGCGGCGTTTCCGTCGCCGGGCAAACCGTCTCTGGCCCACTCTCTATTGTCGGTATGGCCTTTCAAGCAGCGACCTTGCTGCCTTGGCGTACGACGCTCGATAATGTGATGCTGCCGCTGGAAATCACCCAGCCCTACCGCTCGGAGATGAGCCGCCGGAAGAGCCACTTCAAAGACAAGGCGCGTGCGCTTTTGAAGTTGGTGGGGTTGGAAGGGTTTGACGAAAAATACCCTTGGCAGCTTTCCGGTGGCATGCAGCAGCGCGTGTCGCTCTGCCGGGCGCTGATCCATGAACCAGCGCTGTTGATGCTCGATGAGCCTTTTGCGGCGCTGGACATGTTCACCCGCGAAGAGCTTTGGGGCGTTCTGCAAGAAGTGTGGATGACCAAAAATCCCACGGTCATTCTGGTGACGCACGATTTGCGCGAGGCGGTCTATTTGGCAGACAAAGTGTATGTGATGAGTTCGCGCCCTGGTCGCATCATCCACGAGCGCGACATTGAATTTGCGCGCCCGCGAGAGCTTGATATCACCTTCCGCCCGGACTTCGGTGATATCGCGCACGATCTGCGTGATCACATCTACACCGCTCGACAGGATGCCGCGTAATGGCTGATACGACTGCACCGCAGGCGACCACTCCGGCAGCCGATAAGACGCCCTCAGGCTTTCACATGTCCGCCAAGACGCTGGAACGGATCATGCCCTGGGCGGTGGTCATCGGCTTGTTCCTGTTTTGGGAACTGGCCGTTCGCATCTTCGATTTCCCTGAGTTCATTCTGCCTGCACCCTCGGTGATTTTCGAGGCGATTTGGCAATGGCGCGTGCCGATCCTGGAGAACGCGGCGCAGACGGCGATGACCACGGTCGTCGGCTTTGCGATTGCGATCGTGTTCGGCCTGGTCACCGGCATCATCATCGGCTCGTCTAGCCTCATCTATAACGGCTTCTATCCGGTGCTGATCGGCTTCAATTCGATCCCCAAAGTGGCCGTTGTGCCAATCCTGGTGATCTGGTTCGGCATCGGCACGGTGCCGGCCATCATCACCGCGTTTTTGATCTCGTTCTTCCCGATCCTGGTGAACGTGGCGACGGGGATCGCCACCGTGGAACCGGAGTTGAAAGACGTGTTGCGGGCGCTTGGTGCGTCGAAGCGCGACATCATCGTCAAAGTCGGCATCCCGCGCTCGCTGCCCTACTTCTTCGCCTCGCTGAAGATCGCCATCACGGTGGCGTTTGTCGGCTCGATTATCGCTGAGACGGTGGCCTCGAACAAAGGCATCGGGCACTTGATGATCGTGGCGAGCTCGCGCTTTGAAGTGCCGCTGGTGTTCGCCGGGCTGCTGGTGACCGCGATCATGGGCGTTATCATGTATGTGATCGCCATCGCAGTGGAAAAGCGCATGACCGGTTGGTCCATGCGCGAGATGGACGGGCCTGCGGCTGGCGCTTGATGCCGACTTGATGGGTCGCGGTCTAGCGTATTGCCTGGCCGTCTTCGTCGAAGAAGCAGATAAAGTCCTTTTCAAAGACCAGCGCGACCTCATCGCCAACATTCACCGTTTCGGTGCCTGCGACACGCACGATCATCGTTTCATGTCCTTGTGGCGTGACGTAGAGATAGGTGTCGGCGCCCAAATACTCGACAACATCGACACGGCCTTGCATGTGCGCATAGGCTGGATCGCCAAGCTGAATGTGCTCTGGGCGAATGCCAAGCTTTACCGCTTTGCGGCCGGTGGTGTGTTGCGGAAAGCTGCCTGTGCCATGGCCTTCGATCTTGAAGTTCTCCGCCACCGTCGTGCACGGAATGATGTTCATTTTCGGCGAGCCGATGAACTGCGCAACGAACAGGTTGGCTGGATGATCGTAGAGATCGCGCGGTGACCCGACCTGTTCGATTTTACCTGCCGACAGCACCACAATTTTGTCGGCCAGCGTCATCGCCTCAACCTGATCGTGGGTCACGTAGATCATCGTGGCTTTCAGGTTTTGGTGCAGCTTGGCGATTTCAAAACGCATTTCCACGCGCAGGGCAGCATCAAGGTTCGATAGGGGTTCATCGAACAGAAACGCGCCCGGTTCGCGCACGATCGCCCGGCCAATGGCGACGCGTTGGCGCTGACCGCCCGATAACGCTTTGGGGCGGCGATCAAGATAATCATCGAGCTTCAAAATGCCCGCCGCGTAATCGACCTTTTCCTTGATTTCGCTTTTTGGCTTACCGGCTGTTTTGAGGCCAAACCCGACATTCTCGCGCACCGACATGTGGGGGTAGAGCGCGTAGGACTGGAACACCATGGCAAGGCCGCGCTGCGAGGGTGGCGAGGAAACAACACTTTGGCCATCAATCAGAATGTCGCCGCGCGAGGCTTCCTCAAGCCCGGAGATGATGCGCAGCAGCGTGGACTTCCCGCAGCCCGATGGGCCAACGAAAACCACGAACTCGCCGTCCTCGATCTTCAGGTCGACACCCTTGATGACCTGTAGCTCGTCGAACCATTTCTCGACTGCCTTGAGTTCAATCGCGCCCATCGGAACCCTCTACTCTTTGTTCTGGGGAGCCCAAGGGGCTCCGTTCGCCGCGAACTGCAGCCATGTGGCGGCTGTCCACGAGAAGGCTCCGCCGCCCGCCGGCGAGCCATCATTGCAATCGAAATATTCAGCGAAGCCGAAATTGGACATCAACGCGCGGGTGTCGTCCCAGACCTGCCTCGCCTCTGCCGCATAGCCTTGGTCGCTCAGCCCTTTGCCGATCATCATATTCATGAAGGCCCAGACCGGGCCGCGCCAATAGCGGATGGAATCAAAGTTCGGCTGATCGGGATCGTGGCTGGCAACGCCATAGCGCGTCTGTTCGCGGATGCGCCTGAAATGCCCAAGCATGGCCGCACGTTGGTCGGGCGAACCGGCGCCGGCGAAGAAACAGAGCATGGCTGCGTTGGAGACGCCGCCGCCATGTTTGGAGGTGCGCAGGTCAAGGGCAGCAAAGGTTTCTGGGCTGGCATCCCATAAGCGGTCGACGCCCGCCTCGGCGCGGGCGATCCACTCTTCGACCACTGGAATATCGTCGATTTTCTTCAAGAGATGCGCCATGCGCAGCAACGCCCGGTCGGCGGCAAGAAGAATGAAGGTGGTGCCGGGGTCAGCGACGAAAAACGGGTTGCGCTGGCCGATATCGCGGGCGTTCCAACCCAGCGAGCGGCCAAATTCTACCAGCGCGATGTAGCGATCATACTCTTCCTTGGTCGGACGCATTTTCGCATCGACATGTTTCAAATCGCGCCGCTCATAGGGCGCAACGTTCGAGCCATCAACGGCCTTCAGCGCCTCGTCCCAATCGGGAGAATTGTCGCGGCCTGATTCCCAAGGGTGGGTGACGGCGACGATGCCGAGCTTTCCGGGGTCGCGATAGTCGTGCCACCAGCGGTGCCAGCGCATCAGCGCATCGAACACCCGCGCCGCGCGCGCTTGGCCAAGCGGGCCATTGTCACGGGCAAGTAGTTCTTCGGCGCAGAAGGCGGCAACCGGCGGCTGCGAATGACCTGAGGTCGGCACCGGGCGGCCCGTGTCCCAGACGTTGGGGCCAGGGAAATAGGTCGGCGCTTCCTTGTGGAAGACGATGTGTGGGATCATGCCATCGGGCCATTGATGGGCGACCAGCGTTTCGATTTCGGTCCAGGCACGATCAAGATCAAAGGCGGCAAAGCCCATAGCGACGATCGCGGAGTCCCAGTTCCACTGGTAGGGGTAAAGCCCCGCCGTTGGCACCGTGTAGCCGCCGCGATCATTGCCTGTGATGATCGCCTGCGCCTCGCGCGACAGGGCGGCATCATCCAAGTCCAGTTTTTCTGCTGCGGACACGGGGCTAGCCTTTCACACTGCCGGCGGTGAGCCCGGCGACAAGGAAGCGTTCCAGCCACAAGAAAATGACGAGCACAGGCACGGTCGCCACCACGGCGCCCGCCATCAGATGCTGGCGCGGTACTTCGGAGGAGTTGAGCGAGACGACACCGCGCGAGAGCGTGAAGATCGACGGGTCATCGAGGAACATGAACGCGAAGAGGAACTCGTTCCAGGCGATCATGAACACGTAAAGCGAGACCGAAGCGAGGGCGGGCAGGGCGAGCGGCAGGGTGATTTTGACGATCACGCCAAAGCGCGTCAGCCCATCCATCAGCCCGGCTTCTTCCAGTTCCGCCGGGATGCCCTCGAAATAGCCTTTGAGCATGTAAAGCGCCACGGGCACCGTGGTGGCCGGATAGACGATCAACAGCCCGACGAGCGAGTTGCGCAGGCCAAGCTGCGAGAACACCGCGTAGAGCGGGATCACCAGCACGATGGCCGGCACCATGTAGATGAGGAGGATCGAGCGGGCGAAGGCGTGCTGCCCTTTGAACCGCAGCCGGGCGACAGCATACGCGCCTGGGATCGAGAAAAGCAGCGTCAGGATCACCGTCGCCGTGGAGACGATGAACGAGACCAGCAGATAGCGCCCGAAATTGAACTGGGTGAACAGCTCGTAATAGCTGGAAAAGAGGCCGGCAAAGCCTTGGCTCAGATCGATCGAAAGGTCGAGCGGGTTGGCCAGAAGCTCGGCTTGGTTCTTTAGGCTGGTCATCACCATCACGTAAAAGGGTAGGGCGACCATAACCGTGAAGATCACATAACCAAGCCCCTTCATGGTGCGGATGAAAGCCGCCTCAGCCATGTAGCGGGACACCTTGCCAGACGGCAGATCGCCGATCATCAGCGTCGTGCCAATGACGGTCAGCATGCCAAGAATGGCAAGGGCGACACCCTGCCAGACCGCGACGGTCTCCATCGGCAAGCCGAAGGGCATGGCGAAGGTCGCCAGCAGATGTACGATCAAAAAGAGGATGAAAGCGATGGCGCGCGAGCGTTTGGTGGCGCGCGATTTCGGGTCGAGGGCGCCGATGTAAGCACCGGCGATAAGGCCGGCCAAGGCTGCTGCGCCGGCCGGCGGAGAGGCGAAGGCGCCGGTGATCAGGCCAAGCGTTACGCCGACCACGATCATCACAACAAAGCCCGCCAAGGCGCCGATGACGGCACTCATCAGCGTGCCGGTGCCGAAGGCAAAACCGGACGAGGCAGGGGCAGGGGAGGTTTCTGCTATCGCCATGACTTAGGCCCCTCCCTCTTTGGGTGAGAACCTGAAGAAGGCGAGCGCGAAGACCAAGAGCACGAAGAACACGACCACGGCGACAGCCGCGCCAGCGCCAAGGTTGGAGAGCGCAAAGCCCTGCTCATAGACCTGGACGGTGAGCGTGCGCGTGCCTGCTGCGCCGCCGGTCAAAAGGAAGATGTCGTCGAATTTGTTAAAGGTCCAAATGAAGCGCAACAGAAAGAGGACAGACAAGATGCCCAGAAGTTGCGGCAACGACAGATACCAGAATTGCTGAAGCGGAGTGGCGCCGTCCATCTCAGCGGCCTCGTACATTTCGGCTGACACCGATTGCATGGCCGCCAAAATGAAGAGGAAGGAGAGCGGGAAGTATCGCCAGGCCTCAAACGCGATCACCGTGGAGAGCGCGACCGGGAACCCGAAGGTGAAGCCGAAGATGGTCACATCCACCTCGCGCGTACCGAAGAAGTTTATCGGCGCGCCTATCAACCCCATTTCGACAAGCATGGCGTTGATGGTGCCGGAGAAGGGGTCGAGCAGGATGAGCCAGGTGAAGGCAACCGCGATCACCGGCGCGACATAGGGAAAGAGAAAGAGCCCGCGCAGGATGCCCCGCCCTTTAAAGGCGGTGTTCATCAACTGCGCGGCAAAGAGGCCGACGACCAGCGCACCTGCGGTCGAGAACACCGTGTAGTAGATCGTCACGCGTAGCACGAACCAGAATTCGGAGCTGTCAAAAACGCGCTGAAAATTCTCAAACGTGAAATCAAAGCTGGTGAGAACATTGACGCCGGAGCCGGTGACGTTCGGCTCGGTCTGGCGCACATCAATGGGGCCGTCGAGAAAAGCTTGCGTGACCTCGGCCTGGAGACGGAACCGCTCGCGGAACCCACCTTCCAGATCACCCAAAGCGCAGGAAAGCTCGCGGCCGGTGAGCCTGCAGCGTTCGTCCAGACCGGTCACAGTCAGGCCCTCTGGAATCGTGTCAGTGAAGGCCGCCTCGATCACAGGCCGGTTGGGCGAGGAATTGCGGATGCGGTACTCCAGCTCCACTTCGTCGCCGACCGCTTCGGCATCGCCGCGAAAGCGTTCCGTCACCAATGCGGCGGGCGCCCGCAGATCCGCCAGCTCAACCGGTTTGACGGAAATCCAGAAGTTGGCGAGTAGCGGTCCGAGCACGACCAGGATGACGATCAGCGCGGTCGGCAGAAGCATGCCGATGGCAAGCTTGGCCTCGCGCTTGCGCATGGGACCGGAACCTTTCGGAGGTCCCAGAGAAGAAGAGTCAGCAATCGACACGGCGTTCACCCGGTGCGGTCAGACACAACATAGTCGCGATAGTGGGGTGCCGGAGGGGGGAGGTGCGGTGCCGCCCGAGAGCAGCACCGCATCCAGCGTTTTTTAAGGCAGCCTATTCGACGGCGGCTGCAAGCTCATCATTGATGATAGCCACCGTTGCGGCGGCATCGCGCTCGCCATCGATGAACTCGCGCACATAGCGGTTGATGATTTGCGAGTTGATGATCTGCGAGGCGATTGAAAGCTGGCCTTCGGTCACGCCCCAACGGTCGGCGGTTTCAAGGCCAGCCACAATGCTGCCAATGACCTCTTCAGGGTAGAGATCGGACAGCGGCGCGCGGCGATCCACGCCCACATCCAGCATCGACCAACCATCGACATATTCAGTCGGGTTGTCCTCGGTGCCACGACGCACCGGGAACTTGCCTTCGGGCGCAATCGAAAGCGTCGACATGTAGCCTTCGCTCATCGAATAGGCGACGAAGTCCTGCGCGACATCAAGGTTGGCGCCCGAGGTGATGCCGAGATAACGGATGTCCGCCCATGCCGCGCCATCGGGATTGGATGGACCGGAAATGGTGGTCACAACGCCCGTGTTGGAGGCAAGTTCGCGGGAGGTTGGATCGTCATTGACGGTGGGTGGGGCGCTGTCACGCAGACCGGCCAGTTCATCAAGAATGAACGGCGACCAGATGATCATCGCAGCCTGACCGGCGAAGTAGAGCTCACGTGATTGCTGCCAGAAAAGATCGCCTGGAGGGGAGGCCTCGGCGATGGCTTTGTAGAATTCCAGCACTTCGATAGTGGCGTCTTCGTCAAGCGGCTCGAAGCCGTCATCGTCCACCGGTGAGACGCCATTGGCGAGGAACACATGCTCCAGCACCTGACTCATGAAGTTCTCGTCGATCTTGGTGGCGGCAACGAAACCGAAGACTTCAGGCGGATTGTGGAGCGCTTCGACGGCGGCCAAAATGTTGGCGTAGGACGTCGGTGCGTCGAGGCCGGCGGCTTCGAAGAGGTCGGTGCGGTAGACGACCATTTGGGTCCAACCGTCCACAGGCACGGCAGCGTACAGATCGTCGTCGATCTCGGCCATCTCCAGCGCGCCCGGAGCAAACGTATCGTCGCCTAGATCATCAATAATGTCGGTGGCGGCGTCCGGGTCGAGGATGCCGGCCTCGGTCCAAGGCAGGACATATTGCAGCGTGTGATAGATCACGTCGGGCAGATCGCCAGCCGCGAAAGCTGCCGTGGCACGGGTGCCGAGCTCATTTTCCGACACGGGGATGACCTGCACATCATTGCCGGTGGCGGCGGAAAAATCAGCGGCCATCTGCTCTTGGACGGCCAAGCGCTCTGGCTGCTCTTCGGTCGTCCAGAAGCGGACCGTCTCCGCGCTGGCGGCCGAGGCCAGGAATGTGCCGGCCAAAAGCGCACTGATGGTGAGGGTTGTTCTTTTCATCGTCTTTCTCCCTAGAACTGGAAGCGCTTTCGGAGCCGAAGCCTTGTCGCGCTCGACCTCGTTGATCGAGGTTCGGAGGAAAACGTAGGCGATGAAAATTCCCTCGTCCAGCCCAAGAATTAGGCAGGCGCGTCAACGCCTACCTTTATGCGGCGCTGACCCGATGGGGTCAGGTACGTTTGCCGAACCACATGCGCGAAAGCAGGCCATCTTTGCGTGCGAACTGATGGTAGAGCGCGGCGGCAATGTGGGCGGCGATGAGAAGCGCCAAGACTGTGGCAAAGAACCCATGCGCGGCGCGCGGCGCCAGATCGTCGAAACTGGCAGGAAGAGGGTCGCCCGAGCCGCCAAAAACAATTGCGGGAAGCCCCGCCATCACGCTCATAGCAACGCCTGATCCGATCATGCCGAAAACGGCAAGATAGAGCGCCCAGTGGGCCGGTTTGGCCAAACGGTTGAGCACCGAAACGCCGATATCAGCCTCAGGTGGGTGTGTTGTGCGGAGCCGCGTGACCAAGCGCACGAGCATCAGGAGCAGAATGACGACACCGGCGATCATGTGCGAGCGCAGCGCGTCGACCTTAGCCGGATCGCTCTCCGGGATCGCGTCAAGAAGGAAGTTTCCGACGATCAATGCGACGATGATCAGGAGGGCAAGCAACCAATGCAGAGCCACCAGGGCAGGGTGGTACCGAGTCATAGCGAAGCTCCTTTCAAACCTTTGATGATCGGTTCTTAGTCCAATCCCTATATTGTTGCAATATGCAAATGTTGCGAAGTGCGACTATCTTAAGTATGCCCGCCCATTATGGGTGACGTATGACAGACCGCAAGGCTGGGAATTCCAACGCCATTCGCGCCACGCGTGAAGGCAGCATCGGCTGGTTGATCCAGCGTTTAGCCGGACAATTGGATCGCGCGATGGACGAGAAACTCGCGCCATACGGCCTGACGATTCAAAAGTTCGCCGTGGTGATGACTGTCTTGGAACATGATGGCCTGACGCAAAGCGAAATTGGCGGTCGCTTTCGTTCGCCCGCCTACAAGATCACCCGGTCAATCGATGCGCTTGAGAAGGACGGCTTCGTGATGCGGCGTGCGCATCCAGCCTCGCGGCGGACAAACACGGTTCACGCCACGGCCAAGGCCTTGCAGCTTGCGCCAACGCTGATCGCGATCGTCGAAGAGGTGAACCGGCAACTGCTCGCAGGGCTGAACGCAGGCGATGGCGGGCAGGTCCGCGCGATGCTTAGGCAGATGCTTGAGCGCAATGAATTGTCAGGCAATGGATCTGTTTAACGCGGCCTGACGCCATTGAGAAGGATAGAGAGTACCGCTTGCGAGGCCTGTTCATTGAAGCCCGGCATTCTCGATTGTGAGCCAGTAACCGCGTCGATCTGCGCTTCGAAATCAGCATAGTGCTGGGTGGTCGCCCAGATCATGAAAATCAGATGCACCGGGTCGACGGGCGCCAGTTTGCCGTCATCAATCCAGCCTTGAAGGATGGTGGATTTTTCTTCCACCAGAGATTTCAGCCGCGTTTCGAGAAAGTCTTTGAGGATTGGCGCGCCAGCCAAAACCTCCGAGGCAAAAAGGCGCGAAGCTTCCGGCCGGTCGGCTGACATGCGCATTTTCAAGCTGATGTAGCGGCGCAGCTCTTCAACGGGGTCAGCAAACGGATCAAGCGTCATCAACGGCGAGAGCCATTCCTCGACGATTTGCTCAAGTACCGTGCGATAAATCGCCTCTTTGGAGGGGAAATAATAAAGCAAGTTGGGCTTGGACATGCCGGCCTTATCGGCAATCGCGTCGATGGTGGCGCCGTGATAACCGCGCGATGAAAATTCGCTGACCGCCGCCTCGGCGATCGCGGCACGGTTTTCCAATTGAATGCGGCTGTGTTTGTTCAAGCGTGTCGGCCAATGCGCAGGTGTTTCCGGGTCGCGACGCTAGCGCTTTGCTCTGGCTGGACGCAACCCTACGCTGTTGGAACGGCCGTCAACATTCGACCAAATGGTCAAAATCTTGACGTGGGACCGTTTGCGGTCTTCACTGCCCCAAACCGATTTGAACCAAAGGGGAACGCAATGGGTTCAGTGGGCAATCAACCGGGGGAAAACCTGCGGATCAATCCCGAGCGCTTGTGGGATTCGCTGATGGATATGGCGAAGATCGGCCCGGGAATCGCTGGCGGCAACAACCGCCAAACGGTGACGGATGAAGATGCCGAAGGCCGTAGGCTGTTTCAGAATTGGTGCGAGGATGCCGGGCTTTCCATGGGTGTCGATGAGATGGGCACCATGTATATGCGCCGCGATGGCACGGACCCTGATGCGCTGCCTGTCTATGTCGGCAGCCATCTCGACACCCAGCCGACGGGCGGGAAATATGATGGTGTGCTGGGCGTGCTGGCGGGCCTCGAAATCGTGCGCACGCTCAACGATCTGGATATCAAGACAAAGCACCCGATCGTCGTCACCAACTGGACCAATGAAGAGGGCACCCGTTATGCCCCGGCGATGATGGCCTCGGGCGTGTTTGCCGGTGTGCTCGACCAAGCCGACGTCTACAGCCACGTGGATGCCGAGGGCAAAGCTTTTGGCGATGAACTAGAACGCATTGGCTGGCAGGGCGAGGAAGAAGTCGGCGCGCGCAAGATGCACGCCTTTTTTGAGCTGCATATCGAGCAGGGACCAATCCTTGAGGCCGAAGGCAAAGATATCGGCGTTGTCACCCATGGACAGGGGCTGCGCTGGATTGAATGCACGGTGACCGGCAAGGAAAGCCATACGGGCTCCACGCCGATGCCGATGCGTAGGAACGCCGGGCGCGGTTTGGCCCAGATCACCGAGCTTGTGCACACCATCGCCATGGACAATGCGCCCAACGCCGTCGGTGCGATTGGCCATATCGACGTCTACCCCAACAGCCGCAATATCATTCCGGGTAAGGTGGTTTTCACCATTGATTTCAGGTCCCATGAGTTGGATCGGCTGAATGCGATGGTCGCGCGGTTTGAAGCCGAAGCGCCGAAGCTCTGCGAGGCGATTGGCGTGGAGCTGTCACACGAGATTGTCGGCCAGTTTGACCCGCCAGCGTTCGATGAGGGCTGCGTTGGGATGATCCGCGATGCAGCAGAACGCCTGGGCTATTCACACAAGGATATCATCTCCGGCGCTGGGCACGATGCTTGTTGGATCAACAAGCTTTACCCAACGGCGATGGTCATGTGCCCGTGCGTTGATGGACTTTCGCACAATGAAGCCGAAGAGATCACCAAGGACTGGGCGAGGGCCGGGGCTGATGTGTTGTTCCACGCTGTGGTCGAGAAGGCGGAGATTGTGGGGTGATGAGAGTTCCCCCTCACCCGATTGCTACGCAGTCACCCTCTCCCCATAGGGGCGAGGGTTTGACCTTCTCCCATGGGGGAGAAGGATACGCAGACACAGTGAGTGGAGCGAGCTGATGTCGAAGTTGGATGAGGGGGCCTTTGCACCCAAACCACCCGCATACACAAAACCGCTGGCGCGCGATCTTCGAAAAAGCCAAACCGAAGCCGAGGCGCTGCTTTGGGCTGATCTTCGTGATCGTCGGCTTGCTGGTTACCGCTTCAATCGCCAGGTGCGCATAGGCTCGTTCATCGCTGATTTCTGTTGCCGCGCTGAAAATCTGATCGTTGAGCTTGATGGCAGCCAGCACGCTGAGATCGACAAAGATCATTCGCGAACAGACTGGCTTAACCGGCAAGGTTATGCCGTTCTTAGGTTTTGGAACAATGAAGTCGCTGAAAAGCGTCAGTCGGTTCTAGAAACAATTCTCGCCGTGTTGGGGCGGCGCATCACCATCCCCTCACCCGGCCTGCGCTTTGCGCCGGCCGACCTCTCCCCATTGGGGAGAGGTGAAAGCCGGAGGCAACTATCATGACCACCATCATCAAAAACGGCAATGTCGTCACCGCCGATCTGACTTACACATCCGACATCAAAATCGAGGACGGCAAGATCACCGAGATCGGACCGAACCTCTCCGGCGGCACGGAGCTCGACGCCACCGGCTGCTATGTGATGCCAGGCGGGATCGACCCGCATGTGCACCTGGAAATGCCCTTTATGGGCACTTATTCCACCGATGATTTTGAGAGCGGCACCCGCGCTGGTCTGGCCGGTGGCACGACGATGGTGGTGGATTTCTGCCTGCCCAATCCGGACCAAAGCCTGCTGGAAGCTCTCCAGCGCTGGGACAACAAGTCCACGCGCGCCAACTGCGACTATTCCTTCCACATGGCCATCACCTGGTGGGGTGAGCAGGTGTGGAACGAGATGGAAGAGGTCACCAAACGCGGCATCAACACGTTCAAGCATTTCATGGCCTACAAGGGCGCGCTGATGGTGGATGATGATGAAATGTTCTCATCTTTCCAGCGCTGTGCGGCCATCGGTGCATTGCCGTTGGTGCATGCTGAAAATGGTGATGTGGTTGCTCAGCTTCAGCAGAAACTGCTGGCCGAAGGCAACAACGGCCCGGAGGCGCACGCCTATTCCCGCCCCGCTGAAGTGGAAGGCGAGGCGACCAACCGCGCGATCATGATTGCCGATATGGCGGGCGTACCCGTTTACATCGTGCACACGTCCAGCGAGCAGGCGCATGAGGCGATCCGGCGCGCGCGGCAGAACGGCATTCGCGCCTATGGTGAGCCGCTGATCCAGCATCTGACGCTGGATGACAGCGAGTACAAGCACCCCGATTGGGACCATGCGGCGCGCCGCGTGATGTCGCCGCCGTTCCGCGACAAGAAACATCAGGATTCGCTTTGGGCTGGTCTCGCCTCAGGGTCGTTGCAGGTGGTCGCGACCGATCATTGCGCCTTCACGACTGAGCAAAAGCGCAACGGCGTTGGCAACTTCACGCTGATCCCCAATGGCACCGGTGGTTTGGAAGATCGCATGCCGATGCTTTGGACTCATGGTGTTGCGACGGGTCGCCTGACGATGAACGAGTTCGTCGCCGTGACGTCGACGAACATTGCGAAAATCCTCAACATCTACCCGAAAAAGGGTGCGATTTTGGTGGGCGCTGACGCTGATGTCGTGGTGTGGGATCCAAACAAAGAAAAAACCATCACCGCAGGCACGCAGCAGTCAGCCATCGATTACAATGTGTTTGAAGGCAAGCCTGTGAAGGGCCTGCCACGCTACACGCTGACCCGCGGCATGGTGGCCGTGGATGATGGCGCTGTGAAAACCCAGGAAGGGCACGGCAAGTTCGTCGAGCGCGAACCGTTCCAGGCGGTGAACAAAGCGCTTTCCCAGTGGAAAGAGGTCACCGCTCCACGCAAAGTAGAGCGGACGGGCATCCCAGCAAGTGGTGTGTGATCGAAGGAGGCGATTAACATGGCCAGTGAGTTTTTAGCCCGCGGCAAGATATCGGCAGCCGAGTCAATAAGGTCATTGATCACGGTCATCTCTGGCCTTGCTATTACCAGTCCAATTGTAGCTTTTTTTGATTTTTCAGAAGACGAATACTCACCAGATTTGTTTGACTATGTAAAGTTAGTGATATTTGTTTTGCTTGTTGTTCGCTTTTATCATGGAAATTGGCGCCTTATCGATGATAGTTATATGCTCAATAATTATAGCGAATCACTGGAGTATACAGAAGATAGAAGAAATGTCATGTCTTTAGACTTTTTTTCTGTTGTGATAAATTGTTTTTTACTTGCTATACTTGGATTCAATATACTCGATACAAATGTTTTTGTTATATCCTTTATTGTATTGCTATTTATTGATATTTTTTGGATTGGTATTTCGACTAGATGGAGAGAAATAGAAGAAATTTGGCGCTTAAGAGGCCCGTATTACGTTTATTGGTTTTTAAATAATTTTATATTTATTGTATTAATTTTCAATTTATATATTTTATACAGAAATTTTGATGGCAATGTAATTATTTATGAATATGCGTTATTTTTTCTAATTTTATCTAATTCGATAATTAGCGTCTTTATAAGTAAAAACGATTATTTTCCTAAGAAGGAGAACAAAACGTGAGGCGATTCTTGAGAGTCCGCTCCATATTTGTTCCTATGCTTTCGGCTATGGTTTGCGCGACATCTGTCCTCGCCGCCGAGTTGCCCATTGACGGTGTTTTTGGCGATGAGCTGGGCTGCGCGCGGCTGTCCATGGGTCCGAACGACATCGACGAGCCGGGCGGCATCAATGTCTATGCCGATAGCATCCGGGGCTATGAGTGGGGCTGCACCTGGGCCGAGGTTTGGCCTTATCCCAATGATCGCGGCTATGGCGTGCAGGGTCTGTGCAGCGGTGAGGGCATTCCTTCGTTGGAACAGTTCATCATTGAGCTTAATCGTGATGGCCCCAGTGCGCGCATGACGGTCTATACTCCCGATGGCGACCCGCGTTGGCAGCTCGCCGTTTGTGAGGGTGTATCTGACCATGGCGGCAAGGGATGAGTGGATCGTCGCCCCTTCTGCGGTCGTCACCCTCGGGCTCGACCCGAGATTCCAGCCCATGCCCGGCCAAAGCCAATAGGCGAGGCAAGTTTAGCCTGGATCCCCGGATCAAGTCCGGGGATGACGCGTTGAGATGGTGGCACGGATCGTGCAAAACGCTGGCGCGCTCTTTGACTGACATGAAAGAATCCGCGTGACAGCTTCTCCTGCCTCCTCGCCACCTGTTATTTCCGCTCAAGACCTCGACCTCACGTTCCAAACCAACGATGGGCCGGTGCATGCGCTGGCGAACGTCAATCTGGACATTCACAAGGGCGAGTTCGTGTCGTTCATCGGCCCGTCGGGCTGCGGCAAGACAACGTTTCTGCGGGTGATCGCCGATCTGGAAAGCCCGACCGGCGGCACGATCACGGTGGATGGCACGACGCCCCATCAGGCCCGGCTGAACCGCGCCTATGGCTATGTGTTTCAGGCGCCTGCGCTCTACCCATGGCGCACGATTGAAGCCAACATCACCTTGCCGCTTGAGATTATGGGCTTTGCCAAGACCGAGCAGCGCGAGCGGGCCGAAAAATCCTTGGCGTTGGTGGATCTTGCAGGCTTTGGCAAAAAGTTCCCTTGGCAGCTATCCGGCGGCATGCAGCAGCGTGCGTCGATTGCCCGTGCGCTGGCGTTCGATGCGGATGTTCTGCTGATGGACGAACCGTTTGGCGCGCTCGATGAGATCGTGCGCGATCACTTGAATGAGCAGCTCCTGAAGCTCTGGGATCGCACCAACAAGACCATCTGTTTCGTCACCCACTCGATCCCAGAGGCGGTGTATCTCTCCACCAAGATCGTGGTCATGAGCCCACGCCCGGGCCGGGTGACGGATGTGATTGAATCCACGCTGCCGAAGGAGCGCCCGCTTGATATCCGTGAGAGCAAAGAGTTTCTCGATATCGCGCATCGGGTAAGGGAAGGCCTGCGCGCGGGCCATGCCTATGAGGAGGTTGTTTAGGTGGGATTCCGAGGTGACCTCCAAGACTGGGTCGTTGATGCGGTGAAGGCTCATGATGGCCGGGCGTCTGTGCTCGCCGTTGCCAAGCATGTCTGGGAGAATCACTCAGAAGATATCAAGGGAAGCGGAGATCATTTCTACACTTGGCAGTATGACATGAGGTGGGCTGCGCAGAAGTTGCGAAATGATGGCGTGCTGCGGATCCGTGAACAGCGATCTTGGGAACTGGTCGGATGATCGCCCGCTCGCTCCTTCCCATTCTCACGGTGCTCTTCATCATCTTGGCCGCATGGTACGCTGGTACGGTGGCGTTGAACTGGCGCATCGAGGCTGAGCGTTTTGAGCGCATGGGTCTGGAGAAAACCACCATGGAAATGGTGGAAGCAACCATGGCGATGGATCGCCCAATCCTGCCCGCGCCGCACCAGGTTTGGAGCGAGTTTCAGGTGAGCGTTTTTGAGCGCAACCCATCCTCGCCGCGCAGCTTGGTCTTCCATGCTTGGATCACGCTATCCTCTTCGCTTTTTGGCTTTGCCATGGGCACGCTGCTTGGCATTTTGCTCGCCGTCGGCATCGTGCATTCCAAGGTGCTCGACAAATCGCTGCTGCCCTGGATCATCGCCTCACAAACCATCCCGATCCTGGCCATCGCGCCGATGATCATTATCGTGTTTTCGACGCTTGGGGTGCAGGGGCTTATCCCAAAGGCGTTCATCTCCACCTATCTGGCGTTTTTCCCGGTGGCGATTGGCATGGTGAAGGGGCTGCGCTCGCCCGAAGCGATGCATCTTGATCTCATGCACACCTACACGGCCACGCGCGGCCAGACCTTTTGGAAGCTACGGCTGCCTGCCTCGCTGCCCTATCTGTTTGCCTCCATGAAGATCGCCGTGGCGATTTCATTGGTCGGCGCTATCGTCGGTGAGCTGCCAACCGGTGCGCAGGGCGGAATCGGCGCGCGGCTGCTCAACTCATCCTATTACGGCCAGACCATCCAGATTTGGGCGGCGCTGTTTGCCGCTGCTTTTATGTCGGCGTTGCTGGTCTACGCTATCGGCTGGATCGGCACGTTTGTGAACAAGCGCATGGGTGCTCAAACCGGCGCGCGCGGAGCCACAGCATGATGGGCCTTACCGGAACCAGCATTTTGTGGGCTGCGCTCGTCTTTTGGGTTGTCGCCTGGGCCGCCAACCAACGGCTTGCCGGTTTGAATCTCTCTGGCGCACCGAAAGTGCTGGTGAACCTTCTTATCCCGGTGCTTTTCGGCGCCACGCTGCTGGTGCTCTGGGAAGGGATCACGCGCGGGCTGGATGTGCCGCAGGTGGTGATGCCGCCACCCTCGATGGTCTGGGAGCGGATCACAAACAGCGTCGATATTCTCTGGGCTGATTTCCAGCAAACGTTCCTGAAGGCCGTCATCGCTGGGTACGTGATGGGCTGCGGGCTGGGCTTTGTCGTCGCGATCCTGGTGGACCGTTCGCCGTTCTGGAAAGCTGGCATCATGCCGGTGGGCAATTTGATGTCCGCCCTGCCGATCATCGGCATCGCCCCGATCATGGTCATGTGGTTCGGTTTTGATTGGCCCTCCAAGGCTGCGGTCGTGGTGGTGATGACGTTCTTCCCAATGCTGGTGAACACGCTGGCGGGGCTCAACGCCGCAGGGCAGATGGAGCGGGATTTGATGCACACCTACGCATCCTCCTATCCGCAAACGCTCATCAAGCTGCGCCTGCCTGCGGCGATGCCGTTCATCTTCAACGCGCTCAAAATCAACTCCACGCTGGCACTTATTGGGGCAATCGTTGCAGAATTTTTTGGCACGCCAATTGTCGGTATGGGCTTTAGAATTTCCACTGCCGTTGGCAGCCTCAACATCGATCTGGTGTGGGCAGAAATTTTCGTCGCCGCCTTGGCAGGCTCGCTCACCTATGGTGCGATAGCTTTGATAGAACGGCGCATCACGTTCTGGCATCCGTCGAACCGGCGGGCGCGATAAGACTTGAAGAATAAGGGGAATGGGCGTCGCAAAGGCGCTCACGAAAACTGGAAGGAGTTCCAACTTATGAAAACCGCAACCAAATTGCTCGCAGGGGGCGCACTGCTTGCCTCATCCTTTGCGATGACTGCACCGGCGCTGTCGGCTGATGAGCTGACATTGCAGCTCAAATGGGTCACCCAGGCGCAGTTTGCTGGCTACTATGTCGCGCTGCATGAGGGGCTTTATGAAGCTGAAGATCTTGATGTGACCATCAACCCAGGCGGTCCGGATATCGCACCACCACAGGTGATCGCCGGTGGCGCTGCTGATGTGGTTGTCGAATGGATGCCTGCTGCCCTAGCTGCGCGTGAGCGCGGTGTGCCGCTGGTCAACATCGCTCAGCCGTTTGCCCGTTCTGGCATGATGCTCACCTGCCGCGCCGATAGCGGCGTGACTTCACCGGAAGACTTTCCGGGTGAGACGCTGGGCGTGTGGTTCTTCGGTAACGAGTATCCGTTCCTTTCCTGGATGAGCCAGTTGGGCATTTCCACCGATGGTGGCGATGACGGCGTGACGGTGGTTCGTCAGGGCTTCAACGTTGATCCGCTCATTCAGGGTCAGGCTGCTTGCGTTTCGACCATGAACTACAATGAGTACTGGCAGGTGATCGACGCCGGTTTCAGCGCTGACGATCTGGTGGTGTTCAACTACACCGATCAGGGCGTGGCGACGCTGGAAGACGGTCTTTACGTGCTGGAAGAGTCGCTGGAAGACCCAGAGATGGTCGACAAGCTGACCCGTTTTGTGCGCGCCTCCATGGCGGGCTGGAACTGGGCGCAGGAAAACCCTGAAGAAGCAGCGATGATCGTGCTGGAATATGACCAGACCGGCGCGCAAACTGAAGCACACCAGGTCCGCATGATGGGTGAGATCAACAATCTGACCGCTGGTTCGACCGGCGCACTGGATGTGGCGGCTGCTGAAACCACCGTGGATTCACTGCTCTTCGGTGGCGATGACCCAGTGATCACCGAACGTCCAACAGGGGCTTGGACATCTGTCATTACGGACGGCTTGTAAGCCGTCCGTTTATTGGTCTGGGTCGCTCTGTTCTTTCAGAACAACCGCTCAGCCAGACGATGTCATGAATGGTTGAAATATCATCCATGGCGTCATTCTCGGACTTGACCCGAGAATCCAGCGCAGATTGAGCTACCAAAATACTAGGGCCGGGAAACCGGCCCTTTTTTCACCAAGCCCCGGACTGGTGTTAGCGTCTAATCTGGGGTTTCGTGCCGATGGTCATTGAGATCCCGGCACGAACGCTCGCGTTCGTCCGGGACTTATAAGCCGCTAAAAGAACCGCAGCCCACCCACGCTCACATCTGCCTCGAAGGCTCGCCCGATCGCCAGAATGCCGATGCGGCGAAGCTTGGTGACATCCAGCGGCGCGCCAATCCGGTGCGGGGCGAAGTCGTTGAACGGGATGCGGTGGGTTTCCCATGTCGGACCGGCGATGAAGCTCTGGCGGTAGCTTTGCCAGGGCCGCGTCACATCCGTGGTGCGCAGGTGAAGATTGTAAGTTTCGCCGTTGCCCAAAACATCCAAAGCGATGCCAGAGAAGGCGCTTGCATCCACCGCTGAACCATCGGAGGCCAAGTCCAGCGCCATCTGGATGAAGCCGCCATTGTTCTCCAAACTCACCTGTCCGCGCATGCGATAGGCCTCGCGACCACCGACTGTTTCGCGGGCCATGGTGCCTTGCGACACGCCGCCCATCACACCGTCGGCGATGAACTGCCAATTTGCGCCATTGCTGGCCGATGGCGCTGGTTGGCTCAGATCATCGATGATGGGTGACAGATCACTCATGCCAGTTCTTTGGCGATTTCGGTTGCCAAGCGGGCATTGTTCTTCACCAGCGCGATGTTGCTGGTGAGGCTCGCGCCGTCAGTCAGTTCCAGAATGCGACCAAGCAAATAGGGCGTGACCTCTTTGCCGGTGATGCCTTGGCTCTCCAGATCGGCTTGCGCCTGCGCGATGTAGCCTTGCATGACGTCTTGCGGGATTTCATCGGCGGCGGGAATGGGGTTGGCGACCAACATACCGCCGTCCACACCCATCTGATCGCGGGTTTTTTGGAAGGCCGCAATCTCCTGCGCGCTGTCGATGCGCAAAGGTATGGGAAGATCAGAGGTGCGTGACCAGAAGGCGGGCATCACGTCGGTTTGATAGCCGACCACTGGCACACCCTGCGTTTCCAGCACTTCCAGCGTTTTGGGAATATCGAGGATGGCTTTGGCCCCGGCCGCCACCACGATCACGCCGGTGCGGCCCAGCTCCATCAGATCGGCGGAGACATCGAAGCTCTCGCTGGCGCCCTGGTGCACGCCGCCAATACCGCCGGTGGCAAACACTTTGATGCCGACCCATTCGGCGATCATCATAGTGGCGGCGACTGTGGTGCCCGCGCTTCCGCCACTGGAAACGGCGAAGGCAAGATCGGCGCGGGAGGCTTTGCGGGCATCTTTGGCCTGGCCCAAGGCCGCGCGTTCCTCTCCGCTCAAGCCCACCTTGATGCGGCCATCCACCACTGCGATCAGCGCCGGAGTCGCGCCACCGCCAGCGATGATGTCCTCCACCGACTGCGCCATCTGGATGTTTTGCGGGTAAGGCATGCCGTGGGTGATGATGGTGCTTTCCAGCGCCACCAGCGGGCGGCCCGCCGCTAGCGCCTCGGCGACCGTCGGGTGGATATCGATCAACGTCATCAGGTCGTGTGTCATGTCATCATATTCTTTGCGAGGTGATCAGGTTGAGGCGGTCGGTTTGCGCCTCCAACCAGGCGGGGTTGAGGTCGGGCAAAACGTCTTGCTCGGATTCCAGAGTGAAGCTGGCGAGCACAGCGCCGAGACGCGAGGCATCCACCAGCGTTTGCCCGTTCATCATGCCATAAAGTGCGCCGGACATCAGCGAATCGCCCGCACCGGTGACATCGACGGTGCGAGCGTCCAGGCTCGACACAAATGTGGTGCCGGTGTCGTCGTGCACCAAATGACCCTCTGAGCCCAGGGTGAGCACCACGCCTTTTGCCCCACGCTCGTGCAACCGGGCGGTGAGACATTCGGGAGCCAGCCTGGTGTCGCCAAGCAGGGCGCGGGCCTCATCGGCGTTGGTGAAGAGCACGTCGATAGCAGACAAATTTTGTGGAAACCGCACCGCTTTGGGGACGGAGACCGTGTTGACGGCGAGCCGTGCATCCGTGCTCGCTTTGCGATTCAGCAGGGCGTGCAAGGTCTCTTGCGGCAGGTTGCAATCGGCGAACATCCAACCGCTCGCGGCGATGTGCGGCCAGGCGGCATCCAGCATGGCGGGTGTGATGGCCTCAAAGGCGTCCATGGCGGCCATGCCAATGTGCAGCTCGTTCGCCTTATCGAGGATAGCGACGTATTCCGCCGTGGCGCTCGTGCATGAGACCATGGTTTGGCTGACATCCACGCCCAACTCTGTCAGGTGGCGCAAGATGGAACGACCCGCCGCGTCCTCGCCAACCAGCGAGACTAAGCCCACCGATTTTTCCAACCGCGCCAGCGTTTCAGCGACATTGCGCGCCACGCCACCAAAGGTTTGGTGGCTGATCGCCGGGTTCGACGTACCGGTGATAAGCGCGGCTTTGGCGTGGACTTTGCGGTTGATCGCCGCCCCGCCAATGCACACCAGGTCTCTGGTTTGCGGCACTGCGTCTTCAAGCTCGTTGGGGGATGTCATGCGGCACCGCGTGGCGAAAGATTGCCGAGGCTATAGCCAAGCCACGCTGCGATGGAAACACGTACTGACCGAGCGTTGCGGCTTCACCCCGCGCAGCTGATTTCCACCCGGCGGTTGAGCGAGCGACCGGCGTCATCATCATTGCTGGCGATGGGTTCGTCTTCACCCTTGCCGACTGCTGCTATACGCCCAGCTTCCAGCCCGCGTGCCACAAGCGCGTCCACCACGGAAGCAGCGCGGCGCTGGGAGAGATCCCGGTTGTAATCCTCAGCGCCTTCGCTGGAGGAATGACCGATGATCTGGATTTGAGCTTCGCCATTGCTCGCCAGCCCGGCATAGAGATCATCCAGCACCGTGTCGGACTCAGGGCGGATTGCGTCAGAATCGAAGTCAAAGCCGATCCCGTAGACTGTGTCACCGCACCCAAGCGTTGGCACATCAGGCGTCAGACATACGGGCGTGGCCGCTGACGCTTCGCCATCATAGGGGTGGAACGGCCCACCATTGCTGGAGCGCAGGCCGCGCAGTGCGCCATCCTCTGCAGCAATCAGGATGAACTGCGAGGGGATGCCTGCGTCATCAGCGCCAAGAGCCCTCAGCACCCGACCATCGACTGTGCCAGCAAGTCTGCTGCGCGTATCATAGCACCCGGTGACGGTCGCGCCCTCCTGTGCGAGTTCGATATCGACACCACGACCTTCCCAAACGCCATCGAACAGGGTCGAAGGCTCCGACAGGGCCTGGACGCCGTTGCCGATCAGTTCGGAGAATTCAAAAAACGTGTTTTCCACCTGCACATCCAGGCCGTCGGAAAGGCGCAGCCGCACCCACTGCACATCGGGCTGGTCAGCGACCATTGTGAGGTCGGTGACGAGGCCGCGCTCGGCATGCTCTTCCAGCGTACCGGTGGCGAGCGTCACGAAAGGTCCGTCAGCGCTTTGCGCGGAGCCCAGCACCTCCACGTGCTTGAAGAAGGTCTGCGAGGGGCTCGGCGTCTCGGCAATGCCCGGCACGGCGAACCTTTCGAACCGGGTTGGCGCTGGCAGGGCGTAGGTGATCTCCAGTGTGTCGCTGGGCCCACCAAAGCGTGGGGTCATCACATACTTGCCGGGGTTGCCATCGATGGCCTTGATCGCTTGCTCCATCACGGTGCGGAAGTCGGCGTTGGTGGTGATGGAGACGGGCAGCACCCCTTGGGCGAACGTCATCAGATCGACGGGCTCGGGTGCCTCCTGAGCGCTCGCGCCTGTGGCGAGTAGTGCGATAATAGCAGCGGATGGTGCAAAGCGCTTGAGCATGGTTCGTCCCCCGTTTTGCCGGAGTTTACGCAGGGGGAGGGGAAACGGGCAACATAAGGAGCCACATCGAAAACTGAACACCTGCCTTGTGCTGGCTTGCTGATTTTCGCTTCGCTCGATCGACGCCTGAATCAAATGCAATTCTGAGTTGTTTGTTATTGGCCTTTAAACATTCGACGCGTCGGTGACGCCTATTAAAATATTTCATCAAATTTCTATCAATAATAAGCCGCATTTTCACAGTTTTTTTGATTCAATATGTATTAATATATCATTTAAAGCGGGGTCAGAATGAATTTTTCTGACAAGTTCATCTATAAAACCGCCACTTTGATCTATAATTCTTATTTCTAAGTCTGATTTAGCTACGTCGCCTGGTATTAAAGTTTCACTATTTGAAGATATTATGTCAAAATTCTTGTTCACTATTTTACTAAGTATTTCCAGATAAGATCTTGGCTCATCTCGAAAGTATATACTTATCAAGTAGGTAGGAGATGTCGCTGCTATTCGCTGGGCTCGCTCGCGAGCCATCGGCTTAGAGTGCCTCCTTACTTCTTCGTTGACGATATCAACTACATTACCACCACATTCTACGATACATGCAAACATTTGCATTAGAATACTCTGATTTAAATCAGATACATATTCAATGTTTTGATTCTCGGAATTCTTGCCAATTTGAACGAAAGTCTTCTCTATCAACGCGGGATTATAAACATTGTAGTGATTTTTTTTGAATGATTCAACATATCTTTCAGCTAATTCGTCAATATCCATTATTTTTTCGCTAATATATTCTATACAAACAAAAAGTAAAAAAACCTTCCATCTTACTGTGCAGTATATTTTGACAAGTTCGCTTTTTTGTTGTTTCGATGGTGATCGAATACACGTTTTATAACGCTCATCGAATTTTCTAAAGCTTATAACGCAAGAGGATATTACAATTTTCGTGTTTGGAATGCCATCTTGTTCCGCCATCGCCCGCATTCCAAAGCTATGAAGTCTTGACGAACTGACTTGATTCCGTTTTGATAGTTTGTTACGCATCTCTTGTAATTCTTTTTCTATTACATTCCTGTATTTATCTAGATGATCCTTAATTAACGAATTTTGTGAATCGACGATTTCATCAATTATCGACTTTATATTGATTATTTCATCCTGATTTTGAAAATCAATGTCGTCAAATACATTTAGTATATTTCTTACTTCATTGATAGCGCGAATTTCATAATTTGAATATTCCTTGATATTTTTTTGATCTACATCTAGCAAATCACTCTTGTCGACGTCGCTTTTGGCGTCGTTCATTGACTGTGAAGCGTTAGATAAAACTTCGTATTTTTTTTGAATTTTATTACTTATTCCATCGATACCATTTTTTGTAATACTTTTAGTGGCCTGAGTTATGACAAGCGTCAATATATCTAAAATATCCATGTTATATATTCTTTATAGGTAGCTCTGTGTGAACAGGTCGATTGGGTTGGGTCTATCGCGGCCTCGGATCTCAGTTGAGACTTTGAATTGATAGACTGAAGAATTCAAATATAAAAAAGTGTATTAAGTTCATAAGAATTGCCCTAAGTCGCCCCCTTGACCAAAATTTGACCAAATGGTCTAGTTTCCTGTGAAAGCGGTTTGCCAATCGGCAGGCACCCGCTGGCGCAAGGGAATTGGCCCCATGGTGAGTTAGATGGTCAGCCTGCAAGAAGCGGTTGCGTATGGTGAGGCGGGTGAGAGCCTGCGGCGCGAGCTTGGCCAGCAGGCATCTGCCATCCGAAATGCCCATTGGGGTGAAACCATCACCTACAGCCGCAAAGTGTTTGCGCCGCTGACCACCATGTGCCGCGACACCTGCGGCTACTGCACCTTCGTCAAGCACCCTGATGATCCCGGCGCGTACATCATGACGCCCGATGAGGTGCTTGCCACCGCCCGGCGTGGAGAAGAGTCCGGTTGCAAGGAGTTGCTCTTCTCTCTGGGTGAAAAGCCCGAGCGGCGCTACGAGAAAGCCGCCAAGGCGCTGGAAAACCGCGGCTATTCCAGCATGATCGATTATCTGGCGGCCATGTGCGCGCTGGTGCTGGAGGAAACCTCGCTGCTGCCGCATGTTAACGCTGGCACGCTGACCGACCAAGAAATCGAGACGTTGAAGCCCGTCTCCGCGTCTATGGGTATGATGCTGGAGACCGTCTCCAATCGGTTGATGCAACCCGGCATGCCGCACCATCAATGCCCGGATAAAACGCCCAAGGCGCGGCTGCGCACGCTGGAGGTGGCTGGGCAGGGCAAAGTGCCGTTCACCACCGGGCTGCTGATCGGCATCGGCGAGACCTGGGCCGAACGCGTGAAAGCGCTGGCGGCGATCAACGACGCGCATCAGCGCCACGGGCATATCCAGGAAGTGATCATCCAGAATTTCAAAGCCAAGCCGGGCATCGCCATGGCCGATCATTCCGAGCCGACGCTTGAGGATATGCTGCTGACGCTGGCCACCGCGCGGCTCGTTCTCGATCCTTCGATCAGCTTGCAAGCTCCACCAAACTTGTCATCGCGCCACGCAGCCTATCTCGATGCCGGGATCAATGATTGGGGCGGTATTTCACCGGTGACCCGCGACTTTATCAATCCCGAGCGCCCCTGGCCGCAGCTTGAGGGTTTGGCCAAAGCGTGCGCCGACAAAGGGTTGACCTTGCAGGAGCGGTTGACCGTCTATCCGGCCTACCTCGATGCCGAAGGCTTTGTGACATCGCCTGTTGCCGCACGCGCGCAGGCCATAGCGCGCGAGGATGGGTTGGCGCTTTCCCAGGCGTTAGAGCAAGAACGGGAGGCTGCCCATGCTGTTGCCTAAACCTGCCTCCTCGCCGGTGCGGGCGATCCTTGACCAGGCGCTTGCCGGCAAAGATGTCAGCCGGGAGCAGGGCACCGTTTTGTTCCGGGCGCGAGGCGCCGATCTGGAGGCCGTGGTTGCCGTGGCCGATCAGTTGCGTCGCCAGGTGTGCGGCGACACTGTAACGTTCGCCGTCAACCGGAACATCAACTTCACCAACATTTGCTACATGGGCTGCCAGTTCTGCGGCTTTGCCAAGCGGATGGAGGACGAAGGCGCGGAGTTTCTGTCGCTGGAAACCGTCGTCGCCCGCGCCCGGCAAGCGTGGGATCGCGGCGCCACGGAGGTCTGCATTCAGGGCGGGCTGCACCCGAAAATGAAGGGCACGCATTACCGCGATATTCTGCTCGCGATCAAAGCCGAGCTGCCGGACATGCACATCCATGCCTTCTCGCCGTTCGAGATTTGGTATGGCGTGAAAAAGACCGGCATGAGTGTTGCTGATTTTTTGGCTGATCTGAAAGCCTGCGGTTTGGGGTCGATGCCGGGCACGGCGGCGGAGATTTTGGACCCCGACATTCGCAAAATTCTGACCCGCGACAAGCTGACCGCCGATGAGTGGGTGGAGATCATTTCCACCGCGCATCAGGTTGGTATCCCGACCACCGCGACGATCATGTACGGCCATGTCGATGGTCCAGAACACTGGTCGGATCATCTGGTGCGTATTCGCGACATTCAGGCGATTAGTCGCGACAAACGGGCCGATAGTCGCGACAAAACCGGCGGTAGTCGCGACAAACAAGGGGCGCATTCTTTCCGTGGTTTTACGGAGTTTGTGCCTTTGTCGTTCGTTCATGAGGACGCGCCGCTTTACCGCAAGGACCCGTCCGCTGTTCGCCCTGGTCCGACCCGCGAAGAGGTGGTTTTGATGCATGCCGTCTCGCGGATCATGCTTCATGGCACCATCGACAATATCCAGGTTTCCTGGACAAAGCTTGGCCCGCAGATGGCTCAGGCGATGCTGGCCTGCGGCGTGAATGATCTTGGCGGCACGCTGATGAACGAAAGCATTTCTCGGGCAGCTGGGGCGAAGAATGGGCAGGAGGTGACGGCCCACGAAATGGTACAGATCATCCGCTCCGCAGGTCGGATGCCCGTACAGCGGAATACGCTTTACGGAACGATCCAACGCTTTGATAGTGTTGATCCTTTGGCGCTCGATCCGTTGGTGGATCGGGGCGGTGCGGACCCGTTGGCCTTCCTGAATGGCGATGAGCGCAAGCGTGCCTAAGGTGACGCTCCTTGCAGGCGGTGTCGGCGGCGCGAAGATGGCCGAGGGTCTCGCCGCGCTCGATGACGTTGAGCTGATGATCATTGGCAACATCGCTGACGATGAGCAATTTCATGGACTTTGGGTCTCGCCGGACATCGACACGGTGACCTACACGCTGGCTGGCCTGATCGATCGTAAGCAGGGTTGGGGCGTTGAAGACGAGGGTTTGCGGGCGTTAGGAGTGCTGGAAAAGCTCGGCGAGCACACCTGGATGACGCTGGGCGACAAAGACCTTGGACTGCATATCTACCGCACCATGCGCCGCCATGAAGGGGATCGCCCCAGCGATATTGCGCGCCACATCGCCAAGGCTTTGGGCGTGGTGCCGACCATTGTTCTGCCCACCGACGATTGGATGCAAACGCGGCTGGTGACCGACATTGGGCCGTTGAGTTTCCAGGAATATTTCGTGCGCGAGAAATGCACGCCGAAGGTCCAAGAGGTTTGGTTTGAGGGTGTGGAGTTCGCCAAACCGACGCCGGAGGCGTTGGAAGCCCTTGAAGATGCTGACCTTATCGTCTTCGCCCCGTCTAACCCGCTGGTGAGCATCGATCCAATCCTCGCCATCCCCGGCATGCACGATGCGGTGGTGGAAGCACCTGCGCCGGTGATTGCTGTTAGTCCGCTGATAGCCGGCAAGACGGTAAAAGGGCCGGCGGCACGGATGATGGCAAGCTTGGGCCTTGAGGCTTCCGCGCTTGGTGTCGCGCGGCACTATCAAGGGTTGGTCGACACGTTGGTGATCGATAGCCAAGACGTCGGCCTTCAAAGTGAGATTGAAGCGCTTGGGATGGCGGCTTCGTCGACCGACATTCTTATGCCCACTGCTGACCGCAAGCGTGAGCTGGCGGCTCACCTTTTGGAGGTGGCGCTGTGAGTAAGCCCGACGCCTCGCTTTGCGTGGTCATCCCGATGAAAGACCCGGATGCCGCCAAGACGCGGCTCGGCGACACGCTGCCCGCCAAAACCCGAGCAGCGCTGACCCGCACTTTGTTTCGGCAAACGCTGCGGGTGCTGAAAACGCTCGATCAGAGCCTGCATGTGGTGGTGGTCACCAATTCCGATGCGATCGCCGAGATCTGTCTGCCGTTTCGTGTCCGGGTGCTGGATGATCCGCGTGGTGGGTTGAACGAGGCGGTGAGGGCTGGGGCGGATTATGCCGTCCACCATCACTTTTACAGCGTTTGCATTCTGCCCGGTGATCTTGCTGACCCAGCGCCAGAGGATCTGTCTGCGCTCTTTGCACTGCCGCGTGAGATCAACTCCGCGATCATTGCGCCTGCCCATGATGGTGGCACGAACGCGCTTATGGTCTCGCCGCCGGATGCGTTGTCCTTTGCCTATGGGCCTGATAGCTGCGTGGCCCACCAGGTCAATGCCGAAGAGGCAGGCCTCTCTTGTTTGGTGATGCCGTTGCCGAGCCTGCTTTACGATGTGGATCGTTCCTCTGATCTGGGCGCCCGTTTGGCGCGAGGCCTGGATCGTTCGCTGGGGGCGTTTTCCCCATGAGGCGCGCAGAGATCCTGGCAGTTCCAGGCATACCGGAAGTGAAGGCAGGCGATGATCTTGGCCTCATGATCGGTGATGCGCTGGTTGCCGCTGATCTGGTGCCGGGTGAGGGCGATATTCTCACATTGGCGCATAAGATCGTCTCCAAGGCCGAAGGGCAGGTGCGGCAGCTTGCGGACATCACACCCGGTGAGGAGGCGCTTCGCTATGGCGCTGAGCTTTCCAAAGACCCGCGCAAAGTGCAGGCGGTGCTCGCTGAAAGCAACCGCGTGGTACGCGCCTTCAAGCACCCCCACGCCAATGAAGGCACTATGATCTGCGAGCATCGGCTGGGGTTCATCTCGGCCAATGCCGCCGTGGATGAAAGCAACACTGGCGGCGCGGATGAAGTGATCTTGCTGCCAAAAGACCCGGATGCCAGTGCGCAAAAGCTTCGCGATGCGCTTCAATCGCGCTTTGGCGCCGAGATCGGCGTCATAATAACTGACACGTTTGGCCGCCCCTGGCGGCTTGGCCAGGTGAATGTGGCCATCGGCTTGGCCGGTGTGCCTGCGCGGATCAGTGAGGCCGGTGGACATGACGCGCGCGGGCGCGAGTTAAAGGTGACCGAACCTGCCTTTGCCGATGAAGTGGCGGCAGCCTCGGGCTTGGTGATCGGCAAAGCCGCGCAGACGCCGGTCGTGCTCTTTCGCGGTCTTGATTGGCCAGTAACAGACGAGGCGCGGGGGGCGGACCTTCTGCGCGCACAAGGTGAGGATGTGTTTCGATGACGATAGCGATTGTGGGGGGCACAGGCCCCCAAGGAAAAGGGCTGGCGTTGCGCTTTGCCCGCGCAGGCGTGCCGGTGGCGCTTGGATCGCGCGATGGCGCGCGCGCAGCGGAAATTGCAGGCGAACTATCGGCCCAGTTGGGTGGCGATGCCGCGCCGATCACCGGCCACAGCAATGATGAAGCCGTCGCGGCAGCCGACCGGATGGTGATCCTGTCGGTGCCCTATGCTGGCCACAACGCAACGCTGGAGCAGATCAAGGGCGGGCTGGCCGGCAAGATCCTGGTCGACATCGTTGTGCCGCTTTCACCGAACGATCCGAAGACCGTGGAGATGCCGCCGGAAGGCTCGGCCACCGAGGCGGCACAGGCTATCCTTGGCGACGACATTCCTGTTATCGGCGCCTTGCACAATGTCTCGGCCACCACGCTCAACACGCTGGACTGGGACATCAATTGCGATGTTCTGGTCTGCGGTAATTCGCTAGACGCCCGCAAAGAGGTCATCGCGTTGGTGAAGACGCTTGGCGTGGAAGCCTATAATGCGGGCAGCGCCAGTGCGGCGCGCTGCATCGAAGCCATCACGCCAATTCTCATCCGCATCAATATTTCCAAGCAGGTGCCATTCACCCACGCCGGTGTGAAGATTTGGCCGCCTGCCCATTAAGCTTCACTGAATTCAACAGATAAGAGGGAGTAAATCGATGGAATTTGGGATCACATTTAAGGGCTTTGTCGAGCCGGATCGTGCGCGTGCTTTGGTGCGTCAGGCGGAAAACGCTGGCTTCACTTATTGCTGGTTCTACGACAGTCACATTTTGTGGCGCGAGAGCTTTGCAGCCATGGCCATGTGTATGGAGCACACCAAAACCATGCGGTTTGGCCCGTGCGTGACCAACCCCAACACCCGCGATTGGTCGCTGGCGGCGTCCATGTTCGGCTCGCTCGCCAAACAGTCGGGCGGCCGGTTCGACATCGGCGTTGGACGCGGTGACAGCGCCGTGCGTGTGATGGGCAAGAAGCCAGCCAAGCTCGCGGTCCTGGAAGAGTTCATTACCAAGGTGCAAGCCATGGTGCGCGGTGAAGAGGTGACCTATGGCGATGTGCCTGCGCCGATCCAGTTTCCCTGGGCGACCGGTTATGAGCTGCCTGCTTGGGTGGCCGCCTATGGTCCGATGGCGCTGAAGTCGGCTGGCAAGGTTGGCGATGGTTTGATCCTACAGATCGCTGAACCTGGCATCTGCAAATGGCTGGCCGATCAGGCCATCGCCGCCGGTAACGAAGCTGGTCGCGACATGTCGAACTTCAAGGTGATGTCGGCGGCACCGGCCTATATTGGCGACATGGCCGAGGCGCGCGAAGCGACCAAATGGTTCCCGGCCATGGTTGGTAACCACGTCGCCGATATTGTGGAGAAGTATGGCGCCGACACCGATCTGGTGCCGCAAAGCCTGACCGCGTACGTCGAAAAACGCCGCGGCTACGATTATTCCAAGCATGGTCAGAGCGACAATCCGTATCTGGATTTCATCACCGATGACATCATTGACGGGTTTGCGGTTCTTGGATCGGTGGATGACCACATCGCCAAGCTACAAGAGCTGGAAAGCGTCGGCGTCACACAGTTCAACATCTATCTGGATAATGGCGATGAAGAGAACATCATCGCGCGCTATGGCGACACGATTATCCCAGCGATGACGGGCTGACCGGAAGCGGTCTGAGGGCCCGCGCGGCGCATGGGGAAAGGCCGGCGGCCTGTCTGTCGGCCTGTTCCGACCGCTACGGGCTTTTCCCAAGCGACGAAGGTTGCGGCGCACCTAATTGCTGCGCCGCACCGTTATGTTTTTTGGGCGATGCTTCATTAAACTATTGAAATTTATTGATAATATTCGACCTAGCCAAAGGTTGAACGCCCTTCGTTGATTACCCGGAAGTATAGGGGGTAGTCCGTACGTACACGCTTCAAGAATCCGAAACCTTCCGATAGTTTGCCGGTCAGCTTTGGATCGTTACCATTCGGTAATCCTATGGGCGCGCCTTCGGGCTTGCTTGACGGAGTCCCACCCGGGCACACGCGATCCAAGGGCTGGAAACGTCTTTAGGGAGGACGCGTATTGTCTGACTACTCAGAAGAAAACACGGCATACTGGAAGGCGAACCTCCGCCTTATCAGCATCTGCCTTGTTATCTGGGCCCTGGCATCGTTTGGCTTCGCCATTCTGCTACGCCCACTCATTTCCGGTATCGCCGTCGGCGGCACCGATCTTGGTTTTTGGTTTGCCCAGCAGGGCTCCATCCTCGTGTTCTTGGTTCTGATCTTCTTCTACGCTTGGCGTATGAATGCTCTCGACCGTGAACACGGCGTGGACGAAGAATAGTCCGGAGCGCTGTAATGGATCAAACAACCCTTAACTTCATCGTGGTGGGCGCGTCGTTTGCGCTCTACTTCGGTATCGCCATCTGGGCGCGTGCTGCGTCTACGAGTGAGTTCTATGCTGCTGGCCGCGGCGTGAACCCAGTCATCAACGGTATGGCGACCGCAGCTGACTGGATGTCCGCTGCCTCATTTATTTCGATGGCGGGTCTCATCGCCTTCGTTGGTTACAACAACTCGCTGTTCCTGATGGGTTGGACGGGCGGCTACGTGCTGATGGCCATGCTGCTTGCACCGTACCTACGTAAGTTCGGCAAGTTCACGGTGCCGGAGTTCGTCGGTGACCGGTTCTACTCCAACGCTGCGCGCGTTGTGGCGGTTATCTGCCTCATCGTGATCTCAGTTACCTACGTTATCGGTCAGATGCGTGGTGCTGGTATCGCCTTCTCGCGCTTCTTGGAAATCGACATCACTGCAGGTCTGTTCACCGCTGGTGCCGTGGTCTTCGTGTATGCCGTTCTTGGTGGCATGAAGGGCATCACCTACACGCAGGTTGCGCAGTATGTGGTGCTGATTACCGCTTACACCATTCCAGCTGTGTTCATCTCGTTGAACCTCACGGGCAATCCAATTCCAGGTCTGGGTCTCTTCTCGACCATGACGGACGGGAACGCCGGTGCTGGTACACCTTTGCTGGTGACGCTTGATGGATTGCTCACTGATCTTGGCTTTAGGGAATACACCGCAACAACCAACCCTTGGTTGATGGCGCTTTACACCCTGTCACTGATGATCGGTACGGCTGGTCTGCCACACGTGATCATCCGCTTCTTCACCGTACCGAAGGTGGCTGATGCGCGTTGGTCTGCTGGTTGGGCTTTGGTGTTCATCGCGCTTCTGTACCTCACCGCTCCGGCTGTGGGTGCTATGGCTCGTCTGAACATCACGACCACGATGTGGCCAGCTGGTATCGAAAGTGAAGCGGTTGCGGTTGATGAGTTGCCCGATTGGTTTGAAACTTGGCAGGTCACTGGCCTTCTGGGTGTCGAAGACAAAAACGGCGATGGTCGCATCCAGTACTACAATGATGCGAACCCAGCGATGGCTGAACTGGCTGCAGAACGCGGCTGGGAAGGCAATGAGCTTGTTACCTTCAACCGTGACATTCTCGTGCTGGCCAACCCTGAAATCGCACAGCTACCAGGATGGGTGATCGCCTTGATCGCTGCTGGTGGTATCGCGGCTGCGTTGTCGACGGCGGCGGGTCTTCTGCTCGCTATCTCCTCGGCCATCAGTCACGATCTCATCAAGTCGGTGTTCAATCCGGACATCTCTGAGAAAGGCGAGCTGCTCGCAGCGCGTATCTCGATGGCGGTGGCGATCTGTGTGGCCGTGTATCTGGGGCTTAATCCTCCAGGGTTTGCGGCCCAAGTTGTGGCGCTGGCCTTTGGTCTTGCTGCTGCAACGCTGTTCCCAACGCTGATGATGGGCATCTTCTCCAAGCGGATGAACTCCGCCGGGGCGATTGCAGGTATGCTGGCTGGTCTGATTTCGACCTGTCTCTACCTGTTCCTGTTCCTTGGTTGGTTCTTCATCCCGGGCACAGCGACCTTCGACAGCTCGCAGTATCTGTTCGGCATTCCACCAACCCATTTCGGGCCAATTGGTGCAGTGTTCAACTTTGCTGCTGCTTTCTTGGTGTCCCGTGCGACGGCTGCTCCACCAGAGCACATTCAGGAGCTGGTGGAATCGGTTCGGTTCCCACGCGGTGCCGCGGCTGCGATCGACCACTAAGGCGATCCAACCCGACACATCAATCGACGGGTCCCGCTTGCGCGGGGCCCGTTTTCGTTTGTGCCCGTAAAATCTCCGCCGTTCGAAGGGGTTACGCGCTTTGCCCTATTGGCCCTGACCGGCCAACGGCGCATGGTCTGATCGCCTCATTTGCGATGCCTGCTTCAAGGATTCTCGATGGACGTCACTCTCGCCAATGCGCCGACATTCGTGCGCAACTACCATCCGTTCGATTCCTTGTCCGAGGAGGCGATGGCGACGCTGCTCGGCAGCCTTGGCGTTGAGACTTATGCCGATGGGGCGATCATTTATGGCTTTGGCCAGGACGTGGATGCCCTTCGGATCGTCGCGCGTGGCGAGGTGGATTTGCTGTCGCCCGATGGCGATGTGATCAGCCAGGTCCATGCCGGCGACAGTTTTGGCTCGCGCGCCCTGTTCAACGACGGGGTGGCCAATCAATCGGCCCGTGCACGTGGCGAAGAGGCTGCCGTGTTCACCGTGCCGACCGCCGCGTTTATGCAGCTGGTGGAAACGAGTGACCCGTTCAGGGCCTTTTTCGGACGCTTCCTGCCGGACCAGAGCGAGCCAGCGCCGACGACCGATGCGAGCCTTGTCGGCATCCCGCTGCACGAGCTGATGACGCCCGATCCCGTCACAGTGCCGCTTGGGACCAGTGTCCAGGATGCAGCAACTTTGATGGCGGACAAGCACATTTCCTGCGTCCTCATCGTCGATGGCGAACGGCTGGTTGGTCTTCTGACCACCGGCGACATCACAGGGCGGGTTGTCTCGGCAGGCCGCGATCCTGGCGTGGCGGTGGACGAGGTTATGACGCGCGATCCGATGGCGTTTGCGCCCGATGCCTCGGGCTTTGATGCGATGCTGGCGATGAGCAGCAACGGGATCGGCCATTTGCCGATTGCCGAGGACGGCAAGCCGGTTGGCATCATTACCCGCACCAATCTGGTGCGCCGTCAGCAGGTGTCGGCGGTCTACATGATCGGCGACATTCAACGTCTTTCAGACACCGCAGAGCTTGCTGGCGTGATCGAACAGACGCCCTCTCTCCTGGTTCAACTGGTTGGGTCGGGCGTGCCGCCGCATGAGATCGGGCGGGTCATCACCTCGCTCACCGATGCGCTCACCATTCGCCTGCTTGAAATGGCCGAGGAAAAATTCGGGCTGCCTCCGGTGCCCTATCTATGGCTGGCTTGCGGCAGCCAGGGGCGACGCGAGCAGACGGGTGTCTCAGACCAGGATAACTGCCTGATCCTCCACAATGATTTCGATCCTGCCAAGCATGATGCCTACTTCAAGGACATGGCAACCTTCGTGTCGGATGGGCTCGATGAGGCCGGCTATTTCTACTGCCCCGGCGACATGATGGCGACGAATGATCGCTGGCGGCAGCCGGTCAAAGTATGGCGCGGCTATTTTGAGAGCTGGGTGCGCAAGCCTGACCCGATGGCGCAGATGCTTGCTTCGGTGATGTTCGATCTGCGTGCCATTCATGGCGAGATGAGCCTATTTGACGGCCTCCAAGAGAAGACCTTGGAACTGGCGTCGAAGAACTCGATCTTCCGCGCTCACATGGCCGCCAACTCGCTGAAGCATACGCCGCCGCTTGGCCTGTTCCGTGGGTTTGCCCTGATCCGCTCCGGCGAACACAAGGACACGGTTGATCTGAAGCACAATGGTGTGGTGCCGATCGTCGATCTGGCGCGCATGTACGCGCTGGAAGGCGCGATCGGCGCGGTCAACACGCGTGAGCGGTTGGAGGCAGCGCAGGAGGCTGGCACTGTGTCGAAGTCCGGCGCGAGCGATCTCATCGACGCCTATGATCTGATTTCAACCATGCGGTTGCGCCATCAGGCGCGGCAGATCCGTGACGGCGAGAAGCCGGACAATTTCCTTGCACCCTCGCGGCTATCCTCGTTTGAGCGCAACCATCTGAAAGATGCCTTCGGCGTCATCAAAAGCCTGCAATCGGCCCTAGGGCATGGGCGAAGCGTCGGCTGACCGTCAAACGCCCCAACGCGTGCATCTAAAGCTTCGACCAATTGGGGTGCTGGCGCTTCTGAGCGCCAAAGGCTACATCAGGCGCCTGGTCTCTCAGTCAGCATGCGCGAAAGGCATCAATGTTTTTAGGATATATTGGCGCCGTTGCCGGTGGCATCGGCCTGGCCGCGCTTTTGTTGATCATCTCCAAGACCTTTCGGCTCAACCTGCCGCGCTGGCTTTATCCGGCGACCGCAGGTTTTGGGATGCTGCTGCTCACGATCCACATCGAGTATAGCTGGTTCAACCAGGTGCGCTCCAGCCTGCCCGAAGAGATCGAGGTGGTGGAGACGTTTGACTATTCGGTGCCGTATCAGCCCTGGACATTCCTTGTCCCGCGCATCAACCGCTTCGTCGCCATCGACCACACGACGGTGCGCACCAATCCTGACGTTGAAAATCTGGTTCTCATCGACGTGATTTTGATGGAGCGGTTTTCGCCGACCTTCGTTGCCACCAATTTCGTGGACTGTGAGGCAGGCGCGCGACTTTTGGTCGGCGATGACACCCAGCTTGATGAAAATGGCATGCCGCTGGACGGTGACTGGTCCTCGGTCGGCATGGATGATCCATTGGTTGCCGCCACTTGTGCGCGTCACGGCCCGCAAAGCTCCTAGAAGCTTGTTGTCCCTTCGACCCCTCAGCCTTGTACGGAAGGATAGGGCTGCGGGCACCGTACAATTGGCTAGGATCAAGGAAGGGTCGGCGGGCTGTGCTTAGCCTGCTGCCTTCAACAGGCTAAGCCGCACACAAAAACAACATGGCGGCCTGACACACCGGTGACACCTATTGGGTGCCCGTGGGAGGACCGCCGTGAGCAAGTACACTCCATCATCCTTTGAGCCGCGCCGCGCTGCGCGCAGCTTGTTCATGCCCGCTATGGGCCTATCTGTGGTCGTCATGTTGCTGGCCGCCGTCATAGCCTTTGGTGGCGACGGAGGACTGGCCAAAACATTGGCCCCGCTGGCTGCGCTTGCTTCGCTGGGCCTTATCGGCATGCTTTTTGTCTTGATGAACAAGGTGCAGGCAACAACGCTTGCGCCCGCGCAACGCCTGCAAGGTGCACTCGCCCGCGTTCCTGATGAAGGTGCTGCGGCCGTTGCAGGGCTGCGCGATCCAGGTCTTCTTGGCGGCGTGGTCCGCGAGGTCAGCGCGCTGCTGGAGACGCATCTTTCGCTGAGCCAAGATGATGCCAAGCAACGCGAAACGGTCGTGCGCGGTCGCTTGGAGACCGTGTTGCGTGATCTGCATGACGGTGTGCTGATTTGCACACTGGAACATCAGGTTCTGCTGTACAATCGCCGGGCGCTAGAAATTCTGCATGTTACGGGCGACGTCGGCCTTGATCGCCCGCTGTTTGAGACACTGGCCGAACGACCCTTTCGACACGCCCTGTTGCGTCTTCAATCTCGGTTCGCCTCTGGTCGTCATGGCGAGCATGCCGACGGTCTGAGCATCATGTTGATTGCTGGAACGGTCGATGGGCGCCACACCATCAAGGGGCGCATGTCGCTGATGATGGACGATGCGGGCGAGGTGCCGGTTGGCTATGTGGTGACGTTTGAAGATGTGACCAACGCGCTGTCCACGGCGCTCTACCGGGAACGCGCCCTGTTTGATATTCGCGATGATCTGCGCTCGAGGCTCACCGGTCTGACCGCCAAGGCTGATGCGGCCGACATGGGTGACGATATGGCGGCGGTAACCGAAGAGATCGAACGGCTCGACACGTTCTTATTGGACGTGCTCGCCGGCGCATGGCCGATGAGCGCTGTTTTCTCCACCACGCTCTTCCACTGCATCGCTGAGCGAGACTCTGAAGGTCGTGGACTAACGTTCACGGTTGAAGGCGATCCGGTCTGGCTGCACTGCGACAGCGCTTCGATCACCGATCTATTAGACCGGCTCGCCAACCGCCTGGCCATCGACTTTGAGGTGAAGGATTTTCGCGTCATCGCGACTCTGGCCTCGGACGGCGATGCGTTTGTTGATCTGCTTTACACCGGTGAGGCGGTGTCCGAAGAGACGCTCTCCAGTTGGCTGGACGAGCAACTGGAGCCGGATCTCGGCGCGGTCACCGGCAGCGACATTCTCCACCGCCACCGCACGCAGCTGCGCGTCGATGCGGAGGTTGGGGAAAGCGTCACGCGCCTGCGACTGCCGCTGAAGGTGGCTGCCGAGCGTTATGAGCGTACCGAGCGCTCCTTCGTGCCGGCGGAGGCGCGGCGCGAGTTCTACGACTTCGATCTGCTCCATCGTCCCCACGCCAGCGAGCTCGACAAGCGACCGCTGCGCGCGCTGACATCAGTGGTCTTCGACACCGAGACGACGGGTCTTGAGCCTTCCAAGGGCGATGAGATCATTTCCATTGGTGCCGTGCGGATCGTCAATGGCCGTTTGTTGCGCGGCGAAATCTTCAACGAGTTCGTCAATCCGCAGCGCACCATCCCGGCGGCGTCGACAAAGATCCACGGCATCACCGATGCCATGGTCGCAGATGCCCCAGGGATCGGCGAAACGCTGCCGCGGTTTCACGGCTTTGTTGGACCGGGGGCGCTGATCGCGCACAATGCCGCGTTCGACATGAAGTTTCTGTCCTTGAAAGAAAGTCAGATCAGTCTGCGCTTCAACCAGCCCGTTCTCGATACACTGCTTCTGGCGGCCCATGCGCTGGGGCGCGATGAGAGCCTGTCATTGGACGGTCTATCGGAGCGGTTTGGCGTCGTTCTGCCACCTGAGGATCGCCACACGGCGCTTGGCGATGCCCTGGCGACGGGTGAGGTGTTCATCAAGCTTTTGCCGCTGCTTGAGGCGCAGGGGGTGGTCACGCTTGCCGATGCGCTGGCGGCCTCGGATCGGCAGATTGGGCTGCGGCGGATGCAAGAGCAGTTCTGACGAAACGCCGGAAAGCCAGACGTGAAAAAGGGCGGTGCTGCGGCACCGCCCTTTGAATTGTTTGGGTAGAGGTTGCTTGGCCTAAATCGCCAGCTCCTCGACCTCTTCGCCAGGCTGCGGCTTGGCCAGCTCAGGGTTGGCGCCGTTGAGACCAATCAGAAAAAGTATCACGATCCCAAGCGGTGTGGCGATCACGCCGAAGACGATGAGCGCCATTGGGCCGAAGACGATGAGCGCGATGATCAGCGCCACAACGGCGTTGACCAAGAATAGCGACAGCGTCGTCGCGTCGGTCCAGCGACCATAGAAGAAGCTGCGCTTCTGACCGCTTTCATCGACATCATCGATGGTCGGCTCGATGCCCATTTTGCGGTCGCGCTGCGCTTTCAGGCGGCGGAAAAGACCGACGATCACGGCGGGGATGAACAGAATGATACTGGCGATCAGCGCGAAGGGCGCGGAGACCACTTTGGCCAGACCCGTTTGCTCGGCGCCAGAGGTGAGGCTCGGCCAAGCGAACAATAGGCCGAATAGAACCAGGCCGATCAGCGTTACCCAGATGGCGCCGGTGACGCCGCCCACGGCATAGCCGATGCCGCCAAAGCCGATGATGTTGATCAGGAGGACGATGAGGCCGCCTAGGGTTTTACCGGCGGTCGATTGGCCCGCGTTCGAAGTGCTCATTGCTTTTCATCCATCGTGTTGGGTGTGTCGGGTGGCAGAGAATGCTCAGGATGGTCATCGGTGTAGAGGATCCGCTCGGCCGCGCCTTGAAGATCATCAAACTGTCCCGATTTTAGCGCCCAAAAGAACGCGATTAGACCAATTGTTGAGAGAAACAGGGCGAGCGGCACCAAAAACAGGAGAACATCCATCAGGTGGCTCCCTCGGTCGCTAGGCTTGGCGCTGGTGGTTGTTGGCGCGTGGCGATCCGTTTGAACGGGCCGGTGCCATCAAGACGCAGCGCGTTGAGCGTGACGATCAGGGAACTGGCCGCCATGGCGATGGCTGCGATCCAAGGTGTGACCAGGCCAAGCACGGCCACTGGCACCCAGAAAAGGTTGTAGCCGACCGAGAAGGTGATGTTTTGCACCACGATGCGGCGGGTCGCGCGGGCGGTGGCCAGCGTTTCGGGCAGAGCTTTGAGACTATTGCCCTGGAACACAGCATCCGCTGCGCGGCGGGAAATGTCAGCGGCGCTGGTCGGCGCAAGCGAGGCGTGCGCGGCGGCGAGCGCCGGGGTGTCGTTGAGGCCGTCGCCGACCATCAGCAAATGCTTGCCGTCGGTCTTCATGGCTTCGATGGCGGCGATCTTGTCGGCAGGCGTCATGTCGCCCTGCCAATCGGCGATGCCGAGCTGATCGGCCAGAGGGCCAACGAAACGGGCGCGATCACCGGACATGATGGCGATTTCGAAACCGCGCTCTTTCAGCGTGTCGATGACTTGCCGGGTTTGCGGGCGCAGCAGTGGCGCAAACGCAAAGCGGGCCGGTACGTGGCCGGGGCGGGTGAGCCAGACTTCGGTTTCGAGGCCTCCATGGGAGGCGGCATTGTTGGCGGTATCTTCGTCGGATAGGCCGCACCAACGCGCGGAACCCAGGCGAACCTCGCCATCATCGCGCATCCAGGAAAGGCCCATGCCTGGCGTGTCCTCGACGCCTTTGACGCGTGGCACATCGGGCGCAGCGGCACGAATGGATTGGGCGAGCGGGTGCTTGGAGGAGGCAGCGATAGCGGAGGCCAGTTGAAGGGCTTCGTCATCTTCTGGCAGACCCACAAGTCGTGGTTCCAGCGTTGTCAGCGTGCCGGTCTTGTCAAACACGATGGTGTCAATGGCCGCATACCGTTCCAGCGCGGTTTCCGATTTCACCAGCACCCCCTGGCGGCTGAGACGCCCGGCAGCCACCACTTGTGTGATCGGCACGGCCAGACCAAGCGCGCAGGGGCAGGTGATGATGAGCACGCAGACAGCGATCATCAGAGCTTCGGGCACTGCCATGCCGCCAAAGAGCCACCAGCCGAGGAACGCGCCGAGCGAAAGGGCGTGCACGGTCGGAGAATACCAGCGCACCACCTTGTCGGCAAAGGCCATGTAGCGGCCCTTTTTTTGCTCGGCGGCTTCCAGCAAGCGGACGATCTCGGCGAGCACCGTGGCTTCGCCGACGCTTTTGGCTTCGACGATCAGCGGGCCGGTGAGGTTCATGGTGCCAGCGAGTACGTTCGCGCCAATAGCGACGTCTTTGGGCGTGGTTTCGCCATCGATGAGCGCTGTGTCGATGCTTGATCCGCCTTCACGTACAATGCCGTCAACGCCGATCCGCTCGCCTGCAGCCACCTGAATGCGATCACCGCTTGCCAGACTATCGGACGCGACGGCTTGCAGTGTGCCATCGGGCAGAAGTTTCTGCACCGGTTGACCGGCGAGCATCGCCAGATCGTGCACCGCTGATCGCGCCGTTCCACGCACTTTGTGATCGAGATAACGACCGACCAGCAGGATGAAGAGGAGCATCAGCGCGCCGTCGAAATAGACGTGCGGACCGCCGGTCCAGGTCTCATAGAGGCTCATCGCCGTCGTCAGCGTCACGCCAACGGAGATCGGCACATCCATATTGGAGCGGCCCTTGCGCAGAGCAGCTATGGCGGAGCGATAGAAGGGCAGGCCGGCATAATAGACCGAAGGAACAGCGATCAGCGCGGCGATCCAATGGAAGAAGTCGCGGGTTGCTTGGCCCATGGTGGCGAAATGCCCGGCCCATACGGCCCAGGCAAGCATCATCAAATTGGCGGCAGCGAAGAACGAGACCGCCAGCGCCATGATCAGTTCGCGTTCGGTCTTCTTGTCGCGTTCGACGACCGCTTCCATGCGGTAAAGCGCAACGGGGTAGCCAAGATCCTCAATTGCAAGCGCAAACGTGTTAGCGCGATCCTCCGCCCCGTTCCATTTGACCGTCAGCCGGCGGGTGGAAAGATTGACGCGCGCCGTATCAACGCCGGGCTCATTTGCAAGGCGGTCCTCGATTTTGCGCACGCAGCCGCCACAGTGGACATTGCCGACTAGGAGGTTGATCGTGTGGGTGCCTTTGGCGTCGGTCTCGGCGGCGGTCGACAGATCGAGCACAGCGCGCGTGTTGGCGCGGGCAGAAGGCGGGGCAAGGGACGCGTCGAGAGATGCCATAGTGTTGTCGAAGGCCGTTCTCAGTTCACGCCAGGCGCGTGGACGAAAAACTCTTCGGTGGCAAAATGCCTGCTGCCATCGATATCGGCCAAGACGCTCACGAACCAACGGCCCGAGATCGGGAACTCCATCGGCGCTTCATAGCGGCCCGCGCCAACATCGCTCAGTTGAACGCGTACCTGCTGGGCATAGCGCGTCATCCGCTCGGCCATCATGATCACGGTGCCGCCCGATAGAGCGTCGCCATTGCGGTCGGCAAGCGTAATCGCCGCGATCTGGCCATCACCGGAGAACTCAGGCGCAAGAATTTGCATCTGCCAGCCCTGCTCGGCCTGCGCCTGTTCGGCGGCAATGACGTCGTCATAGGCGAGGCCACGCTCATAAGCGTTGGTGGTGACCAGGCCGGGGAAGGTGGTCAGGGCCAAGCGGACGAAATTGCCTGTGACCGCGAAGAGAATGAGAAAACCACCGACGAAGAGCAGCGGTATCCAGCCATTGGAACCAATCAGCCAGCCGATGAAGCCTCGGCGCTTGGGCGGCTCATTGTGCAAAGCATCTGTGCTCATGATCGTTCTTCCCTTCCGATCCTGGATGGACCGCTAGCCTTGGTGCGGCTTCTAGTTTTCTGGGCCCCAGAAATAGGTGTTGCTGGTCGTCATCACCTGACCGCTGTCGCCATTGACCAGTGAGAAGGTGATCGGCGTGCGGCCTTCCGGACGCCGGGTCGGCGGCACCGTGATGAGGACGCGCAAGGAGGCGGCTTCGATATCGCCAAAGGCAATGGTCGGGTTCTCGCCCTCGGCCAGCGCCGAGCCGGCATGGCTGATCGTGACGGTCTCGCCGACCAAGCCATCGATTTCAAAGCGAACCATTTCGGCCTCTGAGCCGCGATCCGACAGGCGCACATTGTAGATGTTGCGGATCGAACCATCCGACAGCGTTACGAACGCCGGGTTGCGTTCCGGCGTGATGGCAACGTCAAAGCCGGTGCGGTTGAGCACGGTGAAAACCATGGCCGCCGAGACCAGGATCATCAGCGCGCCATAGCCGTAAAAGCGAACCTTAGTCGGCTTGCGCTTTTGGCCGCCGACTTCGACGAGCGGTGCTGAGAGATGGGCTTCATCGTGGGTCTCAGCGAGGCTGGCGAAGTTGATGAGGCCAGTCGGGCGTTTCAGCTTGGTCATGATACCGTCGCAGGCATCGGCGCACAGGCCGCAGCCGATGCAACCCAGTTGCAGACCGTTGCGAATATCAACGCCGGTTGGGCACACATTGACGCACAGATTGCAGTCCACGCAGTCGCCGATGTCGGCGCCGGCAGCCTTCTTCTTGGCGCTGCCGCGCGGTTCACCACGCCAGGCGTGATAGGTGACGATCTTGGTGTTCGGGTCGAGCATGGCCGACTGGAAACGCGGCCAAGGGCACATATAGAGGCACACCTTTTCGCGCGCGAAGCCGGCCAGAAGGTAGGTGAGGCCGCCGAAGACACCCACCATAACAATGGCGGCGGTGCTCGCCTGGAAGGTTGGCACTTGGGTGAAGGTGTTCAGCGTCCCACCGAAATAGCCGATCAGCGTCAGACCGGTCAGCAGTCCGATGGCCACCCATACGGTGTGCTTGCCGATTTTGCGGACGAGGTTCTGCGGGGTCAGGCCCTCTTTGGCGCGCCGCATCTGCTCGTTGCGGTCGCCTTCAAACACCCGCTCAATCATCTGGAACCCATCGGTCCAGAGCGTCTGCGGGCAGGAAAAGCCGCACCAGATGCGACCGACGATGGTGTTGGTGAAGAACAGGCCAAAAGCGGAGAACAAAAGCACCAGCGTCAGCAGGTAGAGATCCTGCGGCCAGAAGGTCCAGGGGCCGGCGTAGAACTTGCCCTCGGTGAAGGACATCAGGAAGGCTTGGTCGGGCGTGTCGCCGGGGCGGTTCCAGGGGATCCACGCTGCGCCGAAAAAGAAAACGGTGATCGCTGCCAGAACCGCGCTTTTGATCCGGCGGAACGTGCCGGTGACGGATTTTTGGTAGACCTTTTTGACGCCAGGAAACTCGTCTGCCTGGTAGCCCACGACCATGGATTTCATGCCTTTTGATTGGTTTGAATAATGTGCCGCTAATGTTCCACAGCCGCCTGCGGTTCGTCGTCAGCACTAGCCCTTAAGGGCAACCGCGCGGACCAGGGTCTGGGCCCTCTGCCGCGCGGTTTTTTGTCACGGTTGGCGGTGCCTATTGCAGCGCTGCGGTTTCGTCGGCGCCAGCCTCTTCGCCACCGCCCAAGGAGTGGACGTAGATGGACAGCATCTTGACGGTGGCTTCATCCAGGCGCTCGCCAAAGGCCGGCATCACGCCCATCTGTGGGTTGGTGATTTGCGCGACGATTTCTTCGCGCTCGCCGCCATAGAGCCAAACGGCATCGGAAAGATTAGGGGCGCCAAAGATGGCATCGCCCAGACCATTCACGCCGTGGCAAGCTGAGCATTCCAGCGCCCACATCTCAGCGCCGGGCAATTCATCACGCGTGCCATGGTTGGGTGCGGCAGGGTTGAGCGCCAGCACATAGTCGGTCACGGCTTCAATGTCGGCCTGCTCATAGAAATCGCCATAAGCCGGCATGATGGAGAAGCGCGCATCGAGCGTTTCGTTGCGAATGCCGTGGTTGATGGAATACCAGATGTCGTCCAGCGTACCGCCCCACAGCCAGTCATCATCAATGAGTGATGGGAACTGACCGATTTGGCCGCCGCCGCCAGCGCCGTGACACTGGATGCAGTTCACACCGAAGGCCGAGCGACCACCATTGAAGGCAAGCGTTGCCAGTTCGGTGTTAGCCGCGATGTCGGCCAACTCCATCTCCGCCAAAACCGCGCCTTGCGCTTCACGGGCAGTGCGCACCGTTTCCAGCTGCTCTTCCAGCGCGAGGCGGGCCGTGTAGCCGGTGGTGCCAGCAGTTGTCTGGTCACCGAGCGGGATAGAAGGCAGCAACACAGCATACACAACCGCAAAGGCGATGGAGGCGATCCACACCAGCATCCACCAGGTTGGCACCGGCGTGCGTAGCTCGCGAATCCCGTTCCATTGGTGGCCGGTGGTGTATTGGCCGGTAATCGGGTCGCGTTCAATCTTGTTACCCATGTCAGTCCTGCCTTGCCGACGTGCGGCTTGGTTCGTGGTTTTCGGGCATCCGAGGTTCAGGGGCGTCTTCGCCACGGAAAATGATGTTGGCGTGGTCGTCCATTTTGGCGCGGTTGGCCGGGTGGAAGACGCGCACCAGCAACAGGAGGATGGCGAGGAGGCCGATCGCGAGGAAGGCGGCCTCCGAGTAGCCGATCAGAGCTTCGGAGCTCATCGTCCCACCTCCTGGCCTTGCAGCATGGTTTCCGGATCGAAGCTGGTGAAGTCCACCATCGTGCCGAGCACCTGCAGGTAGGCGATCATCGCGTCCATTTCGGTGACCTCTTCATCGTTGCCGGTGAAGGGGCCAAGCGGGGCGTCGGCATAACGCTCGCGCAGGGCAGTCGTGTCACCGATGGTCGGCACCGCCTGGGCGACGATGTCGTCGCGGGCGGCTTCGATGTCAGCGTCGGTATAAGGCACGCCGACGAAGCGCAGGGTGCGCATGTGCAGCTCGATATCGTCATAGTCGAGCGGGCGTTCCAAGAACGCGTAGTCCGGCATGATCGATTCCGGCAACACAGCCTGCGGGTTGCGCAGATGGGCGGCGTGCCACTCGTTGGAGTATTTGCCGCCAACGCGGGCAAGGTCTGGTCCGGTACGCTTGGAGCCCCACAGGAAGGGGTAGTCATAAACCCCTTCTGCGGCGAGCGAGTAGTGGCCGTAGCGGTCCACTTCATCGCGGAACGGACGCACCTGCTGCGAGTGGCAGTTGTAGCAGCCCTCACGCATGTAGAGGTTGCGGCCGATCTGCTCCAACGGTGAGTAGGGACGCACACCCGACACCGGCTCAATGGTCGATTCCACTTTGTACAGCGGGATGATCTGGACCATGCCGCCGACGATGAGCGACAGCAGGATCAAGAGCAGCATCAACGGCGTGCTTTTTTCAATGATACCGTGATTAAACATAGCCGTTTACTCCGCCGGTGTGAGGCCAGCTTGCGGCGCTGACAGTGTGGGAGAGGTACGGGCGACGATCGGTCCGGTGATGGTGCGGTAGAGGTTGTACATCATGACCACCACGCCACCCAGATAAAGGACACCGCCCAAGAAGCGCGTCACATAGTAGGGGTGCAGCATCGCGACCGTGTCGGAGAACGTGTAGAGCAAGAAGCCGTTCTCATCGTAGGTGCGCCACATCAGCCCCTGGGTGATACCCGACACCCACATCGCGGTGATGTAGAGAAGGATACCGATTGAGGCGAGCCAGAAGTGGACCTCGATCAGGGCGACCGAGTGCATGGTGCGCCGCCACAGGCGTGGGACCAGGTAGTAGATCGCGCCGAAGGCGACGAACGCCACCCAACCAAGAGCGCCAGAGTGCACGTGGCCCACTGTCCAGTCGGTGTAGTGCGAGAGGGCATTGACCTCCTTGATCGACATGAGCGGACCTTCGAAGGTCGACATGCCGTAGAAGGCAACCGCCACCACCAGGAAGCGCATGATCGGGTCGGTGCGCAGCTTATGCCAGGCGCCCGACAGGGTCATGATGCCGTTCACCATGCCGCCCCACGAGGGCATCCAGAGCATGACCGAGAACACGACGCCGAGCGTCTGCGCCCAGTCGGGCAGCGCGGTGTAGTGAAGGTGGTGCGGACCAGCCCAGATGTAGAGGAAGATCAGCGCCCAGAAGTGCACGATCGACAGGCGATAGCTGTAGATCGGGCGTTCGGCCTGTTTCGGCACGAAGTAGTACATGATGCCGATGAAGCCGGCGGTCAGGAAGAAGCCGACCATGTTGTGGCCGTACCACCACTGGATCATCGCCGACTGGACGCCGGAATAGATCGAGTAGGAATGCGGCGAGAACAGCGAAATCGGGATCGAGATGTTGTTGACCGTGTGCAGCATGGCCACGGCCACGATGTAGGCAAGGAAGAACCAGTTCGCGACATAGATGTGCGGTTCTTTGCGCCGTACCAGCGTGCCGACAAAGACAACCAGATAGGAAACCCACCAGACGGTGATGAGAATGTCGAAAAACCACTCGGGCTCGGCATATTCCTTCGACTGGGTGAACCCAAGCACGTAGGAGCCGGCAGCCGAGAGCAGCACAACCTGGAACAGCCAGAATTGTAGGATGTGGAACCAGTTGGGTCCGAACAGTCGCGTCTGACAGGTGCGCTGTACAACATAGTAGGACGTGGCCAGCAAAGCGTTGCCGCCGAAGCCCAAGATCACGCCGGAGGTGTGAACGGGGCGGAAGCGGCCGAAATTGACCCACTCGTGAAAATTCAGGGCCGGAAAGGCGAGCTGTGCGGCAATGAAGACCCCGCCTGCCATCCCAACAAAAGCCCAAAGGACCGTTGCGATGGTAAACAGGCGTACGGCGTCATCCGCGTAAGTAAGCGGGCGGGCCGGGGCCTCTGTGCTGCCAGCCGATTGAGCTACGGCTTGTGCTGACATTGTTTGGTGTCCTTGACCTAATTCGTGTCATGTCGCGTCTGCGTGCGGGCGAAGCGATGCCGGATGCCAGTCAAACGGTCGAAACCGATATGATATTGGCGGACATGGACTCGCGGCCCAACGCATCGCCCACAAACCCTCAAGTGGGCGCGAGGGCGTTGCGCTACATCAAAGGTAGCCAAACTCACTTGTCGTCCATCAGTTGGGGGTGCTGCGCACGGTGGTTCCCTGATCGACAAAAGTCGGGTCCGCATTTGATCTATGTCGATCCCAGGAAACGGGTTTCGGTATAGCGGTCGGGGTGGACCCCATCGTGAACCTGGTGGGCTGGTATGCAGTCACTTGCCCGGACTTGCGCTTTTTGCGCCTCTTGGACAGGTTGTCGCATACGGTTGGCCTTGGGATACGCTGTGGTCCGACTGGAACGAGTGTTGGCGCGCTGAATTGGCCGCGCCCGCTTGGCATGATGCAGGCACTAGAGGGATGAAACACCGATGACGAGTGCAAACGACGTAAACGACATCAACGAGCTTGATGAGATCATTGGTGAGCCCGAGGACAGCCGCGCAGGTTTTGTGCCGCAAGGCTATGTGCCGCCGACCAAGGTGAATCAGATCAGCCTCGACACGGTGTTCAGCTCGCTGCACGCGGGCATTTCAGATTTTAAGAAGGGCGCCTTTTTCTCCACCTTCTTCGGCGCGGCCTACTTCGTCATGGGCCTGCTTTTGATGGTGTTCTTGCTGATCACCGAATCTTATTCGCTGATCTTCCCCTTCACCGCGGGCTTCCTGCTGATTGGCCCGATCGCTGCGATTGGGCTTTATGAGATTTCGCGCCGCATCGAGACCGGCGAGCGCGTCGGCTGGGATGTGCTCGGCGCGTTCAAACGCCACGGCGTCACGCACGTGTTTCTTTATGGCTTCGTGCTGGCGTTCATGCTGATCGTTTGGTTGGTGGTTGCACGCGTCATTTATGCGCTGAACTTTGGCTACAACCCGCTCTACTTCGCGCAGATGGATCTCAGCTCACTGATCGAGGAAGCCTTCACCGCCCGTGGCCTGGTGTTCCTGTTTGTCGGCAACGCCTTCGGCGCGGTTCTTGCCGGCACGGTGTTTTCCATCTCGGTCGTCGGCGTGCCTTATCTGCACGATAAGCCGGTGGACTTCATGACCGCGATCATGACCAGCGTGCACGCAGTGGCGAAAAACCCTTGGCCGATGTTCGTCTGGGGCGTGATGGTTGCCGGTATTGTCGGCGTTTCAGCGCTCTTGTTCTTCTTCCCGCTGATCATCACACTGCCGATCATCGGTCATGCCACCTGGCATCTCTATCGCCAGACGGTTGAGCCGAACGACGACGCTTAGAACTTTTCTTTGCGGCGATCGCAGCCGATCGCTTACCCCCAAAAAGAAGACGCCGCGTTGGTGACCCAGCGCGGCGTTTTTAGTTTCGGGAGGAAGCTTCAGTTCAGGTGACGGTGCGCGCCGGGTTTGGGTTTCACCGGTAGGGGGCGCAGTCCGAGGCGGCGCATGTCTTTGTTCGACATTAGCGGGCTGGCGCGGCCGGTTTGCTCCTTGTCGATATCGTCCGAGGCGAACATCACCGCAAAGCCCATTTGCAGGCTGGCAAAGGTTAAGCCGATCATCAGCGTCATCAGCACAATAGCAAACAGGCCGACATCCGACTGCACGATGATCGCCATCAGATTACCGACATTGAAGTAGAGCATTGCGGCGACGAACACGACCGCCATCGCAAAGCCAATGGCAGCGTTTTTGACAAGGAACCGCACCAAGGGGGGCTTGGGCGGCTTGTCCCGAGACGTTTGGTAAAGTGCTTGCATGGTCACACTCCTTTGTTGGAGGGCCAGTTGGTCCGTACTTAACCTTAATCCCTTAGATGCTTATTGGGGCAAAAATTTGCTTTATTGTTTCATTTTTTGCAAAAGTCATTGGCGCCATTCAGGAATTTCGGGCGGCAAATATTTCTGCAACCGGTATTGATTCCCAACGCTTTTTCTCATTCCCCAACGTAAAGTGGCTCCAGAGTCATCTCTGGAACGCGCACCATGCCCTTATCGGTGATTCGGATTTCGGGGATCACGGATAGAGGGATCAGGTTGAAGCCCATGAACGGGATGGTGCAGCCCATGTCCTTCCACACTTTCTTCAGCCCGCTCATTTCTTCGGCGACGACCGTGACGCGTTTGTCAGAAAGCAGACCTGCGATCGGTAGTGGCACCATAGCCGTGACCTGCCCGCCCTGCACGGTGACGACCCCGCCCTGATGCTCTTTGAGGGCTGCTAGCGCGACCTGCATATCCTCGGCATTGGTGCCGGCAATGATGATGTTGTGGCTGTCATGGCCAACCGAGGAGGCCACAGCGCCGTCTTTCAAGCCAAAGTCTTTCAGCAAGCCATGAGCAACGTTTCCATCACTCTTGCCGTGGCGCTCGATGATGGTGACGAAGCAGAGACCGTGGTCATCGAAATGGGTGCCCCAATCGTTGCTGGCTTTCAGGTCCACCGTGTCATGGTAGAGCGTGATGCCGGGCAGGGCGACGCGCAGCACATTGGCGGTGACGTCGCGCGGCGGAACCTCCGGCGTCATGGTGATCGCTTCGGGCAGTTTCACGCTGGTGAAGGCCGCGTCAGGGTAGGTGTAACGGGTCGATAGCGCTTGATCGAGGCGGGGCGTGATGGCGTTATTTTCCACGACAAGTTCGCCACCATACCAGGTGTTCTGCGGTTCCAAATCATCGTTGAGCAACACCAGATCGGCGCGCCGTCCACCGCCAAGACCGCCGATCTCATTTTCCATGCCGAATCGGGTCGCCCCGTGGAGTGAGCCCATGGACCAGGCTGTTTCCGGTTTGATGCCGGCCTTCATCGCCTGGCGCGTCACCCAGTCTTGGCCAAACATCAAAAGGTCATCGGCGTCGCGATCATCGGTGCAGACGGCAACGCGCTTGGTGGAGGCGCCGAGTTCGGTGATCGTCTTGATGGCTTCGGGCAGCGAGTGCCATGGCGTTGTCGGTGGGCCGCCGCGCAGAAACACCCAAATGCCGGCGTCCAGCAGATCATCGGCGATATCGCGGTCGATGGCTTCGTGCGTGTCGGTCACACCAGCGGCGGCGTAGGCGGCGACGAACTCGCGGCCATAAACATGGCCGGAGACTGGGCGCCCGCGTGACAAAGAGGCTTCGATGATGGCGTGCGAGCGTTCGTCCGACATGCAGACCGGCACGAAATCCATCTTTTCGCCCAGCGCGACCGCTTCTGGCCAGCGATCGAAGATGCCGGCGATCTTTTCAGGCGTCAGATCACCGCCCGCGGTTTCCAACTCTGGCGACGTCGCGGGCACCGTCGAGGGCACGGTGAGGAAGATTGAAAGCGGCGCCTGGCGCGCATCTTCGAGCATGGCTTCCACGCCTTCGACATCCATCACATTGCCGATCTCATGGCTGTCGCAAAAGATGGTGGTCGTGCCATTGAGCAGCGCAGCCTCCGCATAGGCACAGGCGGTGACCATGGACGATTCGATGTGAAGGTGCGGATCGACCAGACCTGGGGCGAGAATGCCACCTTGGCCGTCATAGCGTGAGGCCGACCCCTGATACGTCCCGGCTGGTTTCACCGCCGCGATACGCCCGCCGGCGATCCAGACCTCTTTGTCGCTGGCAACCCGCTCTGAATAGGTGTTGAGCGTGCGCACACCGGTGATCACCACATCAGGGTCTGCCCGCCCCGATGCCACATCAGCGAGGTGGCGGGTCATGCCAGACAAGGGCGCCACGGAAAAGCGGGTGAGGGCGGTTGAAGGCGAGGACATTATCGGGCTCCAAGCATTGGTTTGATGCCCTCACCCTTTCATCGCGCCTCCAACCTTGGCAAGCGGCATTTCTATGCACGTTGCCCGCTCCGGTTTCAGCAGGCCGGAAGCGTACCGTCCAAGCCTTCGATTGAGATTTCCCGCAGATCAAACCCATCGAGCGTGCGGACGAAGCGATTGGTTTCGCTGGTTTTCAAATAGATGTCGACGTGCAGCGGTCCATCGGGGAGGTTTCCAGCCGTGCACATCTCATCGACGCTGACGCTGACCCCTAAAGAACCCCTTTGCTGGTTCGCTTTGGCGACCTCAACGGCGCGGCGAACGGCGTCCATGCCGCGCTGATCGTCCGGCGATAGCGCATAAACGAAAGTGTGGCGGTTATTGCGTGCGTTAGGAAGGTCTGTCTGTAGCGAGGCCAGATCCTGCCCAACCAGGGCATAGGAGCGTTCTTCGGCCACCGCACCTTCAATTGTCAGCCTGACATTGAGCCGAACGCCGTCGAGCTTTGGCACTAAGGCGGCCGGCATTTCAATTGCCGCACGCAGGGCGCCAAATTCGGTGGTTTCAAAGTCAATCGCCGCTAGCGCTGGGACCGATGTAAGCGGCACATGGCTGCAACCGGCCAGCAGGGCGAGCGCTGTGGCGCCACCAAGAAGTACACCGGTCAGTTTGTGGGAGAGAGGGGGAGTGCGGGGAATACATTTCATAGTTTGACTAACTCGTACTTTGACACGATAAAATTCATGTATTATATTAATTTTTAGATTGGAAGCGATAATTTTATCGCCCAATCTTTCCCACATTTAAGGACAGCCCCATGCATGCCTCCCCCCATCCTTCCACCCTTGTCCCCATCTCTCGTCGTGCCCGCTGGGTGGCCATTGTGCCCCTGCTCGCTGCTGCTGGACTGTTGATCGGCCTGATCGGCCAATGGGTCTCCGAAGATATCCGCACCACGATGATCAGCTCCTCCCTCGGGATGCTGGGCAACGACATGTCAGCAGAGGCTGCCAGCTATCCGGGCGTGATCTGGCCCATGCTGTTCCGTACGGTTCCGGTTGTGGTGTTTGTGCTGACGATGCTGGTGCTGTTCCAGCTGTTTCGTCGCTTGGCCAAAGGCACCGTGCTTGATGCGCGCAATGCGCAGTTGGTATCGCGTGCGGGCTTGGGCTTTTTGATGTTTGCGGTGTTGGCGATGGCCAGCAACACGCTGACAACGCTCTATCTTTCGATGACCAATCCCGACGGTCCAGGCGTCTTAACCATCGGTTTCACAACGTCTGACATTGGTGCCATTGCGGCAGGGTTTGCTCTGTGGGGGCTCGGCCTGGTGCTCAGCGAAGCGGCGCGGGTGGCCGACGATCACGCGAGTATCGTTTGATGGCGATCGTCGTCGATCTGGATGTGATGCTGGCGCGGCGCAAAGTGCGCTCCAAGGAGCTCGCCGCTGCTATCGGCATTACCGAGCAGCAGGTGTCGCTGCTGAAATCCGGCAAGGTGAAGGGTGTGCGCTTTGAGACGCTGGAGAAAATCTGCGCGTTTCTTGAGTGTCAGCCAGGCGATCTGATCCGGTATGAGCCGGATCAGAGTGGCACCAACTAGAGCGCTCTAATCAAAACGCGTGATGTCGGCTTCGGCGACATCTTTCAAAAGGCCGATGAACCCACGGGCGTAGTGCTCAGCGGTTTGTCGGCCTTTGTCTGCGGTGGCAATGCTGGCATCGCCCACCGTGCCTTCGCTGTTGAGGTCAGAGGAAATCCAGCCATAGGCGGGCATGCCGGTGGGGGAAATCTTGAAGCCGCCCTGCAAATCCTCGGCGGTGGAGCGGAAGTTTTCTGCCTTGCTCATGTCCACCAGGTTTTCGTGGAAATGCAGCATCATCGACGTTTCCACGTCGCCACCATGAATGCCGTATTTCATCTCATCCTCGGTGTAGAGTCCGTCCGGCATGCCCCAATTGCCCCACTGGCTTTTCACACACAGCATGCGGGCCTGAACGCGCATTTCGCGGGACAAGATCGAGATAAGGTCAAGATTGCCGCCGTGGGAGTTGGTGATCACCATTTTGCGCACCCCAGCGCGGGCGACAGACAAACCAATCTCGGTCCAGATCGCCAACGCCAGATCGGCGGGCAGGGTGAGCGTTCCCGGTGCGTGCAAATGTTCGTTGGACTTGCCGATGGCTTGCACCGGTAGGATGCGCACATCAAGGTCCGGCGCCAGCTCGGGTAGCAGCGTTTCGACCGTTGAGAGCATGCCCTCGTTCAAGAACGTATCGACGCCGACCGGCAGATGCGGCCCGTGCTGCTCGATGGCAGCGGTTGGCAGCACCGCGATCACCTTTTGCGGATCGAGGTTCTCGAACTCGGTGGTTTTGTAATCGGCCCAGCGATAACGTCGAGAGGGGGTATCTGCCATGTCAGCTTGCCGCCTTCTGGCTGTAGGTCGCGGTCAAGCGCATCGTCAGATATTCATGGCAAAGGATCGGATCGTAGTGCTTGTGCTCGCCCGTCCCAGGCAGGGCTTCGACCAGTGCGCTGGGGCTTGGGTCCATGAAGAAGGCGATGGACCGGCGTTCCTTCACCGGGCGCAGAACGCGGTGCGGGTTGGACACGTAGATGTCATTGGTCCAGCGCATCAGAAGGTCGCCAATGTTGACGATGAAGGCGCCGTCGACCGCCGGGACATCGATCCAGTCAGCGCTATCGCGCGGCTTGACCTGTAGGCCGGCGGTGCCGTCGCTCATCAGTAGGGTGATCGAGCCATAATCGGTGTGGGCGCCGGCGCCAATTTCACCGGGCTGCGGATTGATCGCGGGCGGATAGCGCAAAACGCGTAGCGTGGACATGGAGTCCACAAAATGCTGGGCGAAATAGTCTTCCTCAAGGTTGAGATCCAAAGCGATGGCGCGGTGGAGGTTAAGGCCAAGGTTGAGGACCTGGTCGAAGTAGGCGGTGAACGTCTCTTTGAAGCCGGCGACATCAGGCCACATGTTGGTGCCGCGATAGGGTTCCTTGGCAATCACCCGCGGATCATCGGCGGGCAGATCAAGGGCCATGTTGAAGGCCTCTTTCTGGTCCATCTGGCCGCTCTTCTCGTCTAGGCTTTCTGAACCTGTGCCGGCATAGCCGCGATTGTGCGGTGATTTGTCGATGGAAATCTTGGCCTTTTCAACGCTAGGTAAGGCGAAAAACTCGTCGGCCTTGGCAAACATGGCAGTGATGAGTTCAGGGTCCACACCGTGGTTTTTGACCACCAGAAAACCCGGCCCGCGCGCCGCCGCGCCCCAGGCTTCGATAAAGTCGCGTTTGGTGTCGCCGCTAAACGTTGCGTAGTCGAGAACGGGAATGGTCGTCATGCGGTTTGCCTTAACTTGTTGGGATAGCCGCCGGTTGCCGATGCTGCGACGGGTGCGCCAATCAGCTTGCGCATCTTTTTGCGCACGCAGGCAAGGTGCCGGGCGCGGCTATCTGCTGTTGAGAAATCCATGCGGTAATGGGCGGCGAACACGGTGCGCGCCTTGTCGTGGCAAAGTGCGCGCAAACCGCGCATCAAAATGCGTTTGCCTGGCGAACCGATCAGCTTGGTGAGCCAAAAGGAGGCGCCGCAGGTGGTGAACACGCCCAAATGTTTGATGTGTTTGAGCGTGTGGCCAAAGCGTTTGTTTTCGGGGCATGGCATCGTGAAGGCAACGCCCGGCACCAAAACGCGATCAAGCCACCCTTTGAGCATCGCTGGTTGGCCGAACCACCAGGTGGGGTAGACGAAGATCAGCGCGTCGCACCATTGCAGGCTTTCCACATGGGGACCAATGCGGTCGGTATTGCAGCTGGTGTCTTCATAGTCGGTCCAGTCTTCCAGCGTCAGCGATGGTTGAAAGCGCTCGGCGTAAAGGTCGATGACGCGGGTTTCGGCGCCGGCCTGGGTCAGTTCATCGGTGACGGTCTCAAGAACCGCATGGTTGAAGCTTGTCGCGCTCGGGTGGCAATAGACGATCAGGGCTTTCATACCGCTACCTGCATTGAAGGTCAGAACCTCTCCATTTGTTGGGTGACGTGGGCGAGAAATGCCGCCCTCTTCTGATCGCTCGCTCGGTTCATGTCGTAAAGTGCGAGGTATTGCATAGGCGCGCCGCCCATCACGTAGCGCAAGGGCCGCGTCATGAGCTTACGCGGCGGATCGCCGGCAAGAAAGGCGCGCAGCCGTGTGCCGCCATAGGTGGTGACCGTGGCGTACTTTTTTATGTTGGTGAGCGCCGGGCGCACATGGCCATCGACCAGCTTGAAGGAGACGCCGGGAAGAAACACGCGGTCGAAAAACCCTTTGAGGATCGCCGGGTAGCCAAAGTTCCAAACCGGATAGACAAATACTACGGCTTGCGCCGCTTGGATGCGCTCAACATACGATTTAACTGGATTTTTGTTGATTTGTTCGTCGTGATAGGTACGGCGCTCATCGCAGGTCATGACGGCTGGGAAGTTTTCGGCGTTCAGATCGCAGTCATCGACCTGCCAGCCGGTGCTTTCGAGCGTTTGGACGACCTGGCCGTGCAGCGCCGAGGAGAAGCTTTCCGGCACAGGGTGTGCAAAGATCACCATCACCCTTTTGCCGTCTTTCGACACTGCGATTTTCCTTCGTTTAACTGAAATTCAGTTGCCTAGCTTGCTTGCTTCATCTTTGGATAGGCGTACATGGTCTCATACGACCAGTTGGGATCATCCCAAGAAATCATTTTTCCGGGGTTCAAAAGGCCCTTGGGGTCGGCCTCTTTCTTGAATTTCAGCTGACGATCGTCGGTCTTCTGGCGCCCACCTTCTTCCAGCGTATAGCGGTGCGGATTGAAGATCATGCAACCGAGTTCTTCATGGATGCGCACAATCTCGTTGAGGCGCTCCTCGTTGGAAAAGTCAACGATAGGCAGCCCGGCATAGATAACGTTGCCGCCTTCGCGCATGGCTTCCAGATGCTGCAACACCTCGGCACCGAACGTCTCACGGACTTTGGCGACTTTGGCGAGCGGATCAGGGCCGCCATAGCGTACCTGCAAATAGGTGACAGTCGGGTCGACCTGGAGCGCCCGCAGGGTCGTATGGTTCCAGGTGTATTCGGCCAGATGCCCCGGTGTGCGATCAAACGTTGACGCGTCCGAGCGGTAGATCACGTCCGGATTGTCGTTCCGGCCCATAAAGGCGGTGAAACCGTCCAGCGATTGCGGGGCCACAAGCAAAATGAGGATCGATTGATCCTCGCGAACATTGCCTTGGAATCGCTTGAAGAACTTGAATGGGATCGGCGCTTCGATCGGCGTGATCAGCTTGACCAGGATGCCATCTTGTTGCGCCAAATCATAGCCAAAGGTTGCCGCGTCCATGAAATCGTCGAAGCCGAGCGCGAACTCCACCCAATCGTACGCCGGCGCCAACGGCATTTCGATTTCGGTAATGATGCCATTGGTGCCATAGGCGTGAGAGACGCGGGCCAAATCCTCGCCGGTGAATTCCAAAATGCGTGGTTCAGCCTCCATAGTGACGACGCGCAGGCGCAAAATGTTGCCCAGATCACGCAGCGCGCCCCAGCGCACCGACCCGATGCCGCCCGATCCGCCTGCGATAAAGCCGCCAATGGTCGCTGTGCCATAAGTGGAGGGCATCATGCGCTGTTCCTGACCGGAATGGGCGCGGGTCTCAGCGTCCAAGTCTTTGACCACTTTGCCGGGTTCGACGATCACGCGACCGGGATGAATTTCCTTCACCTTGGTCATATTTTTCATGTGCATGATGACGCCACCGGCGAGCGGCATGGCCTGGCCGTAATTTCCGGTGCCAGCGCCGCGCGTGGTGACTGGTACATCGTGGGCAAAGCAGGTTTTTAGGACCTCAATGACCTCGTCTTCTGAGCGTGGCGAGACGACAAAATCGCCGATCAAATGATCCATCTTCTCTTTCAGCACCGGCGAGTACCAAAAGAAGTCACGGCTTTTCTGTTTCAGCGTGGCCGGGTTGTCGTCGATGTCGAGATGGTCGAGCGCTTCGCGTACGGCGGCGATGTTTCCGGTCATTGTTTACTCCATAAACGGGTCGAGAACCGCGTAATCGGGCGGTGCTAGTGCGAGCACTTTACCATCGCGGATCACGGTTCGATCAGTTTGCGGACGTGCCATGAATTCGCTCCATGAGCGCGCCTTGAAAAGATTGAAATCGGCCGGTGCGCCGGCGGTGAACGGCGCGTTATCAAAGTCGCACATGGCTGCGGGCGTCGTCGAGAAGGCGGTCACCCAATCTGCGTCCGAATGGTCCAAGTGGGCGATGCGGGTCGCCTCGCGCATCACCTCGACCATATCCAGATCGCCATAAGCGTAGAAGGGATCGCGGGTGTTATCGGACGCAAACGCGACTGGAATGCCGCGCGCCTTCATCTCATGCACCAGCGTCACGCCGCGCCATCGTGGGGTGCGTGCTCCCGGTTTGCGATCCTGGAGGTAGAGGTTGCACAGCGGCAGGGAAACGACCGTCAGGCCAGCCTCAGCGATAAGATCCATGGTGCGGTCGGCTTCGCTCTCATCCTGCACGGCAAGCGAGCAGCAATGGCCGCAAACCACTTTACCTTGATAGCCGGTTTTGAGGACGGTTTTGGCGATCTGACGCAGCGTGGCGACCGACGGGTCGCCAGTCTCATCGACATGAAAGTCGGCATCCAAGCCGCGTTCGCTCGCCAGGCGGAAAAAGGCCTCTAGCCGATCTTCCAGGTCTGGCAGCGGATAGGTCACTAATCCGAGCACGCCGCCGGTGTTGGCGACGATGTTGGCGGTGTTCTGATAGCGACCCGTTCCATCGGGTTCGATGCCATCAGCGCCGACGAGGCTTACGGCTTGAAGATCAATCTTGCCCTTCCAATCGGCGCGTACTTCGTCGAACACGGCCCAGGAGATGTCGTCTTGTGGCGGTATGGAATCAAGATGCGTGCGGATCGCCTTCGTGCCGTGAGCATAGGCTGATTTCAGCGCGAAATTCATCCGAGCACGAACATCTTCTGCGGACCAGCGAGCCTCACGGTCGCCGGCCACAGACGACAGGGCGCCGTCGAACGTTCCATCGGGATTGGGCGTGCGCGGCCAGATATGGCCCTTGTCGAGATGGGTGTGCATATCGACGAACGAGGGCAGCGCCATACGGCCTTGGCAGTCGATCCGCGTCGCCGCTGGCTCGTCGGAAAACACTCCGTTATTGATCGTGACCGAATCCGTGACCAGAGCTTCATCGGCGCCGATCAGCGGGCCGGGCAGGGTGAGATTGGCGAGCGTAACCGGGCCTTCAGGTAGGGCAAATGCGCGCGACACCTAGCGCTCCCGCTTCAAGGCGCTTTCGTGCCACTTGTGGAGCAAAAGCCAACTGAGAAAGCTAAGGACGGCATAGATCACCACGCCGGTCGCAGCGATCAATATCAGGGCGGCGAACATGCGCGGAATGTTGAGCCTGTAGCCAGCCTCCAGGATGGTGAAGGCGAGCCCGGAACCGATGCCGCCGGTGCCGGCCACATATTCAGCGACCACAGCGCCGATGAGCGCCAAACCGCCAGCGATGCGCAGGCCGCCGAGGAAATAGGGCAGGGCCGAGGGCAGCTCCAAATGCAACAGGCGCTGCCAGCGCGAGGCGCCGTAGATTTTAAACAAATCACGCAGATTGTGGTCGGCGGAGTTCAGCCCAAGCGTGGTGTTGGAAAGCACCGGGAAGAACGCCACCAGCCAGGCGCAGATGAGCAGGCCAACCAGACGGTCTTCCACATAAATAAAGATAAGCGGCGCAATGGCGACAATCGGCGTGACCTGCAAGATCACCGCATAGGGGTAGAGCGACATCTCCATCAGGCGCGACTGCTTGAACAGAATGGCAAGGCCCGCCCCGCCGATAACGGCCACAAACAGCGCCGCGCCGGTGATCATCATCGTGATCGAGAGCGCATCGAAGAGCACGCGCCAATCGGCGATCAGCGTGTCCCAAACGCGGCCCGGGGACGGCAGGATGTAGTGCGGGATATCGTTGATCGCGACGACGCGGTCCCACGCGAAAATCCCCAGTGCAATCATGATCGCTGGCAGCAGCCAGGCGCCGATCTTATCCAGTCGCTCGCGGCGGGCCAGCGCGCGTTCTTCCAGATCAACCACCTGAGCATCGTCGGATGGGCCGACATGCGGTGTGCGTTCATCGTTGGAGATCACAGCCATTATGCCGCCTCCGCACTGCTATCGAGTGTTGCGTGCAGGGCCTCGGACGCTTCACGACAATGGGCCGCATATTTCGGCGACGTGCGGAAGTCTTCGTGGCGCGGATAGGGTTCATCGACCCGTAACTCCTGCACCACACGGCCCGGACGCGCGGCCATCACCACGATGCGGTTGGAGAGAAACACGCTCTCAAACACCGAGTGGGTGACGAAGATGACAGTGCAGCCAATTCGGGCCTGCATCTCCAGCAGATCGTTGTTGAGCTTGAAGCGGGTGATTTCATCAAGCGCGGCAAAAGGCTCATCCATCAAGATCAGTTTTGGCCGGGTGACCATGGCGCGGGCGATGGAGACGCGCATTTTCATGCCGCCGGATAGCTCGCGCGGGTAGGATTTTTCGAACCCTGACAGACCGACAACGTCGAGGATTTCGTCGATCTTATCCTTCACCTCGCCCTTTTTGATTTTGGCCAGGCGCATCGGCAGCCAGACATTGTCTTCCACTGTTGCCCAGGGCATCAGCGTCGGCTCCTGAAACACGACGCCAAGGTCCTGGCCGCCGGTGCTCTTGCGGCCAGTGTCTGACCAAACGATGCGTCCCGATGTCGGGCGCATGAGATCTGCGATCAGTCGCAGAGCAGTGGACTTGCCGCAGCCGGAGGGGCCGAGAAGGCTGACGAAATCGCCATCGTGAATGTCCAGCGACATATCATCGAGCGCCGTCACTGAACCGCCGAACACCTTGCCGACATGGCGCAGCGAAAGGATGGGCGAGGTTTGAGCTTGGGTATCAGGCAAGACGCAATGTCCAGGTCTTTTCAGGGGAACGGCGCGCCCATGGTGTCAGGCGCGCCACTACAGTGTCGTCGGGGGGAGGATTTGGAAAGGGCTATTCGGGACGCAGGTCCAAACCGAGGCCCTGATTGACAAAATTGGTCGAGTAGGCGGCGGTGTAATCGAGCCCCGCGTCAATCACGCCGGCATCGACCATCTGCGCGTAAAACGCGTCGATGGTCTCGTCGGTCATCGCGCCGATGCCGAGCTCGAGAGCATCACCGGAATCAACGATGCCGAATTCCAGCATCTTCTCGATGGCGTAATCGATCTTGTCCTGCGTCATCTCAGCATTGTCGGCCATGATCATCGCGTTGGCGGCGGCGTTGTCGCCATAGAGATAATTGTACCAACCCAGGATTGACCCGTTGACGAAGCACTCCACCACTTCGGGGCTTTCTTCGATGGTAGCCGCCATAGTTTCGACCACCGTCGCGTAGGTGGCGAACCCGGCGTCTGCGATGAGGAAGACGTTCGGCTCAAAACCGCCTTCGGTTTCGATGACATAAGGCTCTGAGGAGAGAAAACCCTGCATGCCCGTACGCGTGTCGGCCAGGAACGGTGCCGGATTGAACGTGTAGGGCACACGCTGATCGTCGGTGAAGCCGTGCGCTTCCACCATCCAGCGATAATAGCCGGCGAACCCATTGTCGCCGATGAGCAGCGTCAGGTCCTTGAGCTCTTCCCAGGTATCGGCCTCGCCGGGGTGGGAAATGATCACCTGAGGGTGTTTCTGGAAGGCGGCCATGACTGCGACGACCGGAATGTCTTGTTCAGCGGCCAAAAACGTCGAGACCAGGTCGCCGCCCATATGGAAGTCGATGCGGCCGGCCAGAAGCAGAGCCTTGTTGTTCACTTGTGGGCCGCCGGTGACGATGGAAACGTCCAAGCCGCAGGCTTCATAGGTGCCGTCCGCCACTGATTGATAGAAGCCGCCATGTTCGGCCTGTGCCAGCCAGTTCGTACCGAACACCACTTCTTCAAGGGCAAGCGCAGGCGAGACCGCGCCGACGGAAAGCGCCGTGGCAGCAAGCAAGGCGATTTTGCGCGTGGATGTGCGGCGGTGGGACGTGGAAGAAAGTGTCATCAAGGACTCCGCTGTTTTTTGTGCGCATGCGTCGCGCATTGTTTGGCTTGCCACAATAGGTCAGCCATTTTTGGGGCGTCGTCTGGTTCGCACGGTGCGCTCAGACCAACCCGCTTGATGTGATTAGGTGGCGGGCGGGTTGTGATGTCAACGCAAAAACGCCTAAAATCTAGCCGCAACGCGCCTTTGCCTTTTGGCTGTGCATAATGCCCACGCATTGTGCTTGCTATGGAGGCAATTGGCCGATTTGGTCCTTCATGAGGTGACGTTTTGAGCTTCCGATCCCTTTTGCCCGACAGTCTGGCCCCGCCCTTCGCCCGCTATGCGCACGGCGTGGCGATCGAGGCTGGTCGAAGGATGGTGCGAACCGCCGGACAGCTAGCGATGGCCAAAGACGGAACGATCCCTGAGGGTGCCGAGGCGCAGGCGCATCTGGTGTTCGCGAATATCGAGGCGGTGCTCGCCGAGGGCGGATTGGGCAAGAACGATGTCTGCCATTTGTTCGCCTTCGTCACGGCGCGCGAGCACATGGCCGGCTACATGAAAGCGCGCGATGCCTGGCTCGCCGACGTGCCGAAGCTACCGGCCTCGACGCTGATCATTGTCGGCGGCTTCACCCGCGAAGAGTTTGTGGTGGAAATTGAAGCGACGGCTGTGGCTTAAGTGGGCCAAGGCTCAACCCACACTACAGCGTGGCGAACTCTTTCGGCATGAAGGGAAGATCGGTGGCCTGCGTTTGCGCCCCGGCCGCCGTCAGCATGGCATGGATCTGCCCGCGATGATGGGTTTGGTGGTTGAAGAAATGCACCAGCAAGGTGGCCTTTGGTTTGCAAACCTCTCGTCCTAGTGAGGCTGAGTGCCAGCAAAGTTCTCCCTGGAACCAACTGCTATCCAACGTTTTGGTCCAGTGCATGATTGTCGTGTCGAGTGCTTCTCTGCGGGGCCGATAGGCATCCCAGGTCGGCGCAAAGTCTACCGACCCCTGGATGCTGACTGTGGGCGCAGGCGAGCCAGTGAACCGGCTCATCCAAAACGTGTCACCCCAAAGAATGTGCGAGGCTGTTTGCCGTATAGAGCCGAAGAATGCGCCTCGGTCTTTCTCAAGCTCTTGCGGGCCGAGCTTGCCAACCGAGGATGCCAGGTTTTCATTCTGCCAGATGTTATAGCGCGCCATTGTGATGGCGTAGTCTCGGTCAATCATTATGGTTGTTCCTGAAGGTGGGGTTGTAGCGGCGTGGCTAGCTTGCGGCCAGATAGCTGTGCACCGCAGACACCACCACGGAACCTTCGCCGACCGCTGAGGCGACACGTTTGACTGAGCCGGAACGAATGTCGCCGACCGCGTAGATGCCGGGCATGGACGTCGCATAGCCGCGTGTTTCGAGACTGACGTCAGCGCCGGTTTTGATGAAGCCCTTGGGGTCGAGGTCGACCTGCCCATTAAGCCAACCGGTGTTGGGCGCGGCGCCGATCATGATGAAGAGCGCTTGGCTATCCACCTGTTTTACCTCACCGGTTTGACGGTTCTTGATGTGCACGGCTTCCAAACGTTGATCGCCATCGAGGTGGCAGACTTCGCTCTGCGTCCACAGCGTGATGGACGGGTCGCTCATGATGCGCGTGGAAAGGTAAGATGACATGGTCTCCGACAAGCCATCGCGGCGAACCAGCAGATGCACATGCTTGGCATGGCGCGACAGGAACATGGCTGCCTGGCCGGCCGAGTTGCCGCCGCCGATGATGACCACCTCGGTGTTTTTGCAGAAGCGCGCCTCCAGTTCGGTCGCGGCATAGTAGACGCCGTGGCCTTCCAAGCGTTCGAGGTCATCCAGCGGCAGGCGCTGATATTGTACGCCATTGGCCAGCACCACCGCCCGCGCGCGAATGCAGGTCTCGTCATCGAGTTCCACCTCGTAATGGTCGCCTTTGCAGTGCAATTTGGACGCGCGGCGCGGCACCGTGAATCGTGCGCCAAACTTAACCGCTTGCACTTCACCCAGATAGGCAAGGTCAGCGCCGGAAATGCCGCGCGGGAACCCGAGATAATTCTCAATGCGTGAGGAGGTGCCGGCCTGCCCGCCAATGGCGGTGTCCTCAATGGTGATGACGTTGAGGCCCTCAGATGCCGAGTAAACGGACGCGGCGAGCCCAGCCGGGCCGGCGCCGACCACCAGCACATCGAACAGCCGGTCGGCCTTGGCTTCCAGATCGAGGCCAAGGGCGGCTGAAACTTCGCGGGCGCGCGGATTGACCAGAATTTCATCCTTGCCGATCAGCGCCAGGCAATCGGCCGGCGGCAAGGCGCAGTGATGGCCAAGAGCCTCCTCCCACCCCTCTTGGGTGCGATCGACGAACCTGTGCGGCACCAGCGAACGGGTGGCGAATTCAAGAAGCCGCAGGGTCGTGCGGTTGGTCGGGTCGCCGACAATCGTCAGGCGGCCTTCGCCCCATTCCATGATGAGGCGTCTGCGGGCGGCGAAGGCTGTAACGACGATGTCGCTGAACTCGGGATGGGTCGCGATCAGTTCGCGCAGCACCTCGTTTTTGACGGTGATGACCTCGGCTTTCTCGCCGATTTCTGCAGCAAAGAATGTGCGCTGGCCCATCAACATACCAAGCTCGCCGACGAAGTTGGGCGCCGATACCGTGACCACGGTATGCCCATCGGTGCGGTCAATCACATGCATCGTGCCGGAGAGCAGGTGGTAACAGTCGTAGCTGTCCTGGCCGACTTCGAACACCACATCGCCCGGCTCCATGATGCGGCGCTCACCAACGCTCTCCAAAAGCGCGACATGCTCTTCGGACAGGGTCGGGTAGGCCGCGCGCTCCAGATTGTTTTTCGGCTGGGTGTTGCGTGGCGTGTGGGTTTTGATCGGCATGGGGGGACCTTGGTTCAACGCGTCAGGTGTCCTATGTCGGGATCAACCAGACAAATTGAAAGAGCAACGATGCGTTATGTGCACACAATGGTTCGCGTTAAAGATATCGACGCGAGCCTCAACTTCTACTGCAACCTTTTGGGCATGGTCGAAATTCGCCGCCGTGACAGCGAAGGCGGCCGGTTCACGCTGGTTTTCCTAGCCGCGCCGGAGGACAAGGAAGCCGCGCTCGCCCACAAGGCCCCGATGATCGAACTGACCTACAATTGGCCGGACGAAGACGGCAAGACGGAAGACTATTCCGGCGGGCGCAACTTTGGGCACCTGGCCTATGTGGTCGATGACATCTACGCGCTTTGCCAGAAGCTGCAGGATGGCGGGGTGACCATCAACCGTCCACCGCGCGATGGGCACATGGCGTTTGTGCGCTCGCCTGACGGCATTTCCATCGAGCTTTTGCAGAAGGGTGACGCGCTGCCTGCGCAGGAGCCATGGTCGTCCATGGGCAATACGGGCGAGTGGTAGGCCTTGCAGTCTGACGATAGGCATTCCGATTTTTTGGTGATTGGCGGCGGCATTGTCGGTCTTTCGACCGCGATGCAGCTTGCCAAGGCGTACCCGGATTCCACCGTTCGGGTGCTGGAGAAAGAGGACCGGCTGGCGGCCCATCAGAGCGGCCATAACTCTGGCGTCATCCATGCCGGGGTCTATTATGCACCGGGCAGCCTGAAGGCGAAGTTCTGCCGCGCGGGCGTTGCGGCTACCATCGCGTTTTGCACCCGGCACCAGATTCCGTTCGAGCAGTGCGGCAAGCTGTTGGTGGCGACCACGCCAATCGAGCTTGAGCGCATGGATGCGCTGGAAGAGCGTTGCCGCGCCAATGGGCTGGACCCGGAACGTCTATCAGCCGACGAACTGAAAGCGCGCGAACCGAACATCACTGGGCTTGGCGCGCTCTTCGTGCGGGTGACCGGGATCGTGGATTACCCGGCGATGGCGCGGGCGATGGCCAAAGACTTGGAGGAAGCCGGCGGCGAGGTTGTGCTCAACTGCACGGTGACCGGGATCGCCGAAGGGCCGGACACTGTGTCGGTGGCAACCAGTACTGGGCTCTATGAAACACGTCAGCTTGTCGTCTGTGGTGGGTTGCAGGCGGATCGATTGGCCAAGATGGCGGGCGTTGATGTCGACTTTCAGATCGTGCCGTTTCGAGGCGAGTATTATCGCCTGAATGCGTGCCATAACGCGATCATCAAGCATCTGATCTACCCGATCCCCGATCCTGATCTGCCGTTTTTGGGTGTGCACCTGACGCGGATGATCGATGGGTCAGTGACGGTCGGGCCCAACGCTGTGCTTGGCTTTGCCCGCGAGGGTTACCCGAAGGGCTCGTTCGACGCCGGTGATGTCGCCGCGATGCTCGGCTTTTCAGGTTTTTGGAAAGTGATGGGCAAGAATTTTGGTTCGGGCATCACCGAGTTTCGTAACTCGCTTTCCAAGCGGCGTTATCTGAAGCTCTGCCAGAAATATGCGCCGGGTCTGAGGCTTGAGGATTTGGAGCCCTATCCCGCTGGAGTCCGCGCCCAGGCTGTGATGAAGGATGGCACGTTGGTGCATGATTTTCTGATCAAGCAGACGCAGCGCACGCTGCATGTCTGCAACGCGCCGTCACCGGCAGCGACCTCGTCGCTGCCTATTGGCGAGCATCTGGTCAGTTTGGTTGCGGCTCAGCGTCAGGACTCTGCTGGCTAACCAGTTCCAGCGGAATGCCGCCGCCGGAAAGCGCTGGAATCACCCGCAGCGTGATGATCTGATAGGGTTTGACGTCCAGCTCGATATGGTTGTGGCGCACTGGGATTGGCTCCAGCACATCTTCCAGCAGATTGCAGCGCATGACGGCGGCCACATCAAAGCCGAACTGAACCGTCACCGGCCCGCGCTCGCGGTTGTTTTCGTAAAGTCGCATGATGACGCCATTGCCATCTTCGGCCTGCTTAATCGTCTCGATGATGAGGTTGGATTGATGCGGCATGGCGAAGTGCCGCCAAGGGGTGCGGCCGCCCGCCTCTTCGACATGACGGACGATCAGCGGATTGTTGAGATCGTAAGCCGCGCGCGGCACATCGCGGCGCCAGTCGCCCTCATGCGGCAGCAGGGCGTAGGTCATGTAGTGCACGCCCTGATCGGCTATCGGGTCGGGCATGGTGGCCGACTTCAGCAGCGATAGGCGCATGACATTGTGGTGGATGTCGTAGCCATACTTGCTGTCGTTGAGCAGCGCGACGCCGTAATTGCCCTCTGACAGATCGGCCCATTTCTGTGCCGCGCTTTCAAAGTGCGCGTAATCCCAACTGGTGTTGCGGTGGGTGGTGCGCTCCATGTTGCCGAACTGGATATCGTAAGTGGCCGTGGGCGAAAGGATCGCCACAGGGAAAGCCGTTTTCAGCAGGGTGTGGGTTTCGTTCCAATCAATCTCCGTGTCGAACATGATCCGTTTGGAACGGTGATCGAGCGAAATGCGCTGCGTGATCGTCGAGTGCCGGAAGGTACGGGTGATGGCGATGGTTGCGCGCAGTGGCCCGGTTTCCACGACCTCCATCGAATCGAGCCCGTCGATCACATCGCAGCGGTCTTCGTAATAGATGTCGATGTCCCAGGCATCCCAGACCACCGGACGGTCTTCAAAAGCGAGGAGCCGGTTGCCGGTCTTGCCCTCTTCAAGCACTTCGCGCTTGGCGCGCTTATCCCAGATGGACGCGATTTCACCCTTGAGATCAAAGCTAACTTTGAGATCAAAGTTCTCCAAGACTGCGCCGGTCTCAGTGAGTTCTGCTGTAAGGCCGGTGTTGGTGTTGGCGGGGCTTGCGGTGGGCCCGAGAGCAATCACCGAGTAGGGCTCGATGATCGGCGTCTCGATCAGCGTGCCGCCGTCAACGGCTTGGGTGAGCAGGCTGCGCTCGTCGCGCAAATCCATCAGACCGGTGTCGATATCGTCAGCCAGAAAGCCCGTTCGTCCGCCCCCGAAGGGCTGGGCATTGATGACCAAAGCGGTGGCACGTTCGGGCATCGATTGCGCCAGTGCTTTGATCGCCGTTTCGCGCACTGCCGAGACACTGCGGCGCACCTCGGCATAGTCGGCCATGGTCTCCTCGTAGACCTCGGTGATGGAGGAGCCGGGCAAGATGTCATGGAACTGGTTGAGCAGCACCAGTTCCCAGGCCTTGCGCAGGGTTTGCGCGGGGTAGGGGTGCCCGGTGGCGATGTTGGCTAGCGACCCGATGAATTCGGCCTGTTGCAGCAAGACCTCGCACTTTCGGTTGTGCCATTTGGCGCGGGCCTGGCTGGTCAGCGTGCCACGATGGAGTTCTAGATAAAGCTCGTCGTTCCAGGTCGGCACATCGGAGACGGCCTGCCCGTTTTCGGCGTTTTCGAAAAACTCGCGGACTGTCCCGGGGCGCAGGCGCGGCGCGCCGGGCATCTGGTCATAAGCATGCAGCGTGTCGATGAGGTCGCGCGTCGGTCCGCCGCCGCCATCGCCATAGCCATAGGCGATGATCAGCTCATTGTGGGACGGTTTCTGGCGAAAATTCTCCCAGGTGCCGAACACCTCTTCGGCGGTGAGCTCCGCTTTGTAAGTCGTCGCATGTGGCAGATACTGCACTTTGCGCGGCGTCGTCAGGAAGTGCGTCATCACCTTGGTGCCATCCAGGCCCTGCCACCACATCAGCTGGTAGGGCATCTGGTTGTACTGGTTCCAGTTGAGCTTGTTGGTGACGAACCATTTTAGGCCGGCTTCCTTCATCAGCTGCGGTAGCGACCAGGTGAAACCGAACGTGTCGGGCAGCCAGAGAACGGGCGTCTCGGCTTCTGACCCATACTCTTCACGGAAATAGAGGCGGCCATAAACGATTTGGCGGGCCAGCGCTTCGGCCCCGGTGATCACGCAGTCGGGCTCTACCCACATACCACCAAGCACTTCCCAGCGGCCCTCTTCGATGCGGGCGCGCATGCCCTCATGGATCGCCGGATAGTCTTCCTTGGTGAACTGGTATTGCAGTGGCTGCGACTGGCTGAAGTGATAGTCCGGGTAGGTGTCCATCATCTTCAGCACGTTGGCGAAGGTGCGCCCACATTTGCGGCGCGACTGATCGACGGTCCACATATAGGCCAGATCAAGATGGGCATGGCCGATGGCGATGATATCCACGTCCAGCGGATTGCCGCCTTGGGCGAGCCCCTCTTTCAGAACCTCAAGAGCCTCGGGCACCGAGGCATAGAAAGGCTCGCCGCCGACCGGGTCGCGGGTGTCGAGCGCTTTGAAGGCTGCATCGAGGCTTTTTAGGATTTCATTGCGCGCGGTGGAGGTCTCCGGCTGCTCGCTCACCACATCAAGCGCGGTGTGCGCCAATTGGCAAAGCTCGCGCGTCGGCGGATCGATCTCCACCAGCGAGCACTCGCGCATGAAGAGTTTGTCCTTGGCATCGGGATTGGGTGGCCATCCGGAGAGGCCGGTCCAACCGTGCAGGGCCAGGTCATGTTCCTGCCCATCATTGACGCGGTTGGGTAGGAAAAGTTCGTGATGGTGGCGATCAACCGAAGCTTCATGCTCACCATCGATATAGGCAAGCGCCTCAGGGTGGGTGAAGATGTCGCCCGCCACGCCCAGCGGCAGATGCAGGGCCAATGGTCCGAATTCCCCCCATCCTGGCGGGACCGAAAGCCGCGTGCGCAGCACAAAATCCGTCGCCCAACTGCCCCAATAGCTGTCGAACGGGATCATCGGCCAATCGCTGAAATCCAGACCTGCTTCCACCGGCGCCTTGGCAAGCGGACCGTCCAGCGTGGTGTAGCGGAACGGCATGATCGGCTGGCGGCGCCGATAGACCAGAGGCGCGACCAGTTTCAGACGGGCGGCGATTTTCTCGACCGTCCAATAGATGTTGTGTTTCATGGGAGAGGAACTCTACGACGCGCCAAAACGCGAAAGGTTACGCCTTTCGCGCCATCCTTGTTTATGCCGCCTTCGACATACTCCCAGGAACGGTAAGATCAAAGCCCGGCACCTGACCACGGAACACGGTTTGGGTGTTTTGGCTGAGCGCCGCGAGTGTTTTGACATCCTCATCGGCGGACGCTGACTCGCCCCAAGAACGGCTCACATCCGGCCATGGAATCGAGTCGATGAGAAGCTGTGTATAGGGATGCTGCGGGTTGCCGATCACCTCCTTGGGCGGACCGGCCTCGGCGATATGGCCGTGGTAGAGCACGATGACGTAATCCGATACATGATAGGCGGTCGCCAGATCATGAGTGATGTAGAGGATTGAAATCCCGTACTGGTCTTTGAGGTCGTAGATGTTTTTCAGGATCGTCGCGCGCAGGCTCGCATCGACCATGGACACCGGCTCATCGGCGATCAGCAGTTTCGGCTCCAGCATCAAGGCACGTGCAACAATCAACCTTTGCCTCTGTCCGCCCGATAGCTGGTGCGGGTAGCGCCGCAGCACCTGGTTCGGGTCAAGCCCAACGGCCGTGCAGGCCTCAAACATTTTCTCTTCAGTATGGGCATCGGATTTGGCAAAACCAAAGCGCTTGAAGGGGAACTTCAGTGCGTGATCGACGCGGTAGAACGGGTTGAAACAAGCATAGGGGTCCTGGAAAACCGCCTGCACGTTCTTGCGGAAAGCAAGGCTGGCAGACGGCCCCATTTTGTTGATGTCTTTGCCCTCAAACAGCACACGGCCCGAGGACGGGGGCGTGAATCCGAGCATCATGCCGCCCATGGTCGATTTACCGGAGCCTGACTGGCCGACGATCGAGATGATCTTCGGCACTTCGCCGTCGAGTTTGAACGACATCGGGTGCACGGCGGTGACATCGCCATAGGTTTTTGAGACCGCATCGAATTCCAGCAGCGCTTCTGCGCCGGCGGAGCGATTGACTGGCGGCGCGCCGATACCCTCGTCCAAAAAACTATCCCCGCCGACCAAGGGCACCGAGGAAATCAGCTGCTTGGTGTAGGGGTGCTGCGGGTTTTCGATGATCTGTTTGACGGTGCCGTGCTCGACCAGCTCGCCATCCTTGAGCACCGCCAGTTCATCCACACTTTGCGCCATCAGGCCCATATCATGACCGATGAGAATGAGACCGGAGCCGATCTTGGCCTGCACCTCTTTGAGCGTCTGCATGACATGGCGCTGCGTGACCACATCAAGCGCGGAAGTCGGCTCGTCGGCGATGATAAGTTCCGGGTTCAGCGAGACACCGAGCGCGATGCAGACGCGCTGTTTCATGCCACCGGAAAGCTCATGCGGATAGAGCCTGCCGACATGGCCGGCCAGGCCAACGCTTGCCAGGCAATCGTCGGAGCGGCACTTCAGTTCGGCCTTCGACACACCGCCCTCATGGGCGCGGACAGCATCCCAAATCTGGTCCTCAATGCGCATGATCGGGTTGAGCGAGTTCATCGCGCCTTGCGGAATGTAAGCCACCCGTTGGAGACGGGTCCGGCGCATCTGCTCCTCGTTGAGGTCGAGGATTTCAGTGTCGCCAAGCTTGATCGAGCCGGACGACACATAGCCGGGTGCGGCCAGCATCTGCATCACCGCCAGCGCCGTCGTGGTCTTGCCGGAGCCGGACTCACCAATGAACCCGACGCGGCGGCCCTCATAGATGGCAAGGTCGAGATTGCGCACCGCGTGCACCAGCCCTGCCGAGGTTGGGAAGTCGATGGAAATGTCCTTCAGCGTGAGGACGGTCTTGCCAGATTGTTCAACGGCCATGGTGTGTGTCCTCACATTTTCCGCAGGCGCGGGTTGGAAACTTCATCAAGGCCCAAATTCACCAGCAGAAGGGCGATGAACATGACCGCCAGAAGCGCCGTCGGCAGGCCCCACCACCACCAGAGGTTCTGGATGAGGGCGCCGGAATTGATGGCGTCATAGATGATGCGGCCAAGGGTCGGGATGCGCTGCGGGCCTAGGCCGAGCACTTCCAGTCCGACGGCGGTCACGATGGCGGTGGTGACGTTGGCGATGAAGGAACCGAACAAATAGGGGATGAGGTTCGGCATCATTTCGCGGAACATGATGTGCATCGTCGAGGCGCCGGAAAGCTGGGCCATTTTGACGTAGCCGGATTCGCGCATCGAGAGCACTTGCGCCCGGATGAGGCGGGTCGGCGATTGCCACATGAAGCCGGCAATTAGGACCGCCATCATGATGAGCGAGACATCGCCGAACGCCGACTGGAACACCACCAGGATGAGCAGCGGCGGGATGGTGATCATGACGTCGGAGAAGATGCGGATCACATCATCGACGCGGCCACCGATAAATCCGGCGGAGAAGCCGAGAAAAATGCCGGTCGACATGCCGATGAGCGAGGCGACGGCGCCGATCATCAGCGTGTTAGGCGTGCCGACGATCAGGAGCGCGAGCAGATCACGGCCGGCGCCATCGGTGCCGAGCGGAAATTCGGCGATGCCTTCCTGGCGGCGCAAGTTCTCAAAGCCGAGCGGCGGTAGCTTCAAAGGCGTTGATCCGGTGAAGACCAGTTCGGTGTTCCAGATGATCCCGCCCATGAAGCCCAGGAACAAGATGCTACCAAGGATCACCACACCCCAGATCAGCTTTGGGTTGAGCCAGGGATTGTCGAAGCGATTGAAGCGGCCCGAGGCGGTGGAGGTATCGACGACGCCGACGGCGGCGCTGTCGGTCGTCGGACCCAAGGAAGCGGTTGCTTCACCTGGTTTTTCGCCGAGCAGACGCGCCGGATCATCAAGCGTTGCTTTGCCCGGGCCCGTGCCGGCTTGCGAGTGGGTGGTGTCAGCCATCAGCTGTTACCTCCCGCAGATTGGCGTATCCTTGGGTCAATGAGCGGATAGAGCAGATCGACGAGGAACACGCTGAGCGCGGTCATCAAAATGATGATGAAACTGACGCCCTGAATGACGGCGAAATCCTGATCAAGGATCGCATCATAAAGCAGCTTGCCCATGCCATTGTAGGAGAAGATGCGCTCAACCAGGATCTGGCCGGAAACGAGCAGGCCGATCTTCAGCGCAAAGGCGGTCACCTGCGGCAGGATCGCGTTGCGCACCATGTATTTGTAGAGAATGTAGCGCGGTTTCAGCCCCTTGGCCTTGGCAAGGTTGACATAGTCTTCGCCCTGCACGGTGATCATCAGGCCGCGCATGCCGAGCGTCCAAAAGCCGAAGGTGACGAGGATTATGGAGAGCGCCGGCAGCGTGCCGTGCTCGACCACACTCAGGGCAAAATCGAGGGACCATTCGGGCACGACATCCAGGCCGTAACTGCCCGTTAGCGGCAAGGCTCGCAGCTGCACCGCGAAGACGTACATGAGCAGCAGCCCCGAAAGGATCGGCGGCACTGATGTAAAGATCATCAAGGTTGGTATCACCACCTTCCAGACCCTCGGCGTTCGCTCCCAAACCATGAAGGCGCCCAGCGCGTTGCCGATAACGAAGGTGATGATCACCGAGAGCAGCATCAGGCCGATGGTCCAGGGCAGGGCCTGGGCAATCAGCGAGGCAACCGGCGTTGGGAAGCTTGCAGCGGAAAGACCAAAATCGAAGGTGACGATCGATTTGAGATAAAGCAGATATTGCACCCAGAGCGGTTCATTGAGGCCGAAGCGCTCGCGCAATTGTTCCAGGATTAGGTCGGAGCCTTCCACAAAGGCGCCGCCAGCGGCCATGCGGCCAAGCATCACTTCGGCGGGGTCAACCGGGGAGAGGCGCGGAATGATCCAGATGAGCGTTGCCGCGATCCAGACGGTAACAACGAAGGTGATCGCCCGATTGACGATGTAGTCGCGCGGGATACCGAACAGCGTCGCGCCGCCTGATCCCTTGCTCGCCGGTGGGCTGGTTGCCGTTGCATCGCTCATCGGTCATTCCCCCTCGTCCAATGTCGCACCAGCCCAGTCATGTGTTGGGCTCGGTGCAAAAAAGGCGGGGCGCGTTGCTGCGTCCCGCCTTGGTTTGGCTGCTACTCAGCGCGTTCCAGATTGTGGATGATCTGGTGCGCCGACCCCCACCAGAACGCCGGGTGGTTGTAGTTGTTTTCAGCCGTTGGCCATCCAGTCCAATAAGTGGTGTTGAAGGGCAGCAGCTTGGCGGCCTGCACCAACGGCACGAATGGTACCTCATCAGCAAGGTGACCGTGCGCTTCGGCCACCATAGCTGGAATAGCCGGATCGCCGATGGCCATGGTGCCCATTTGCTCCACGATCTGCGTGTAGGCGGCGGTTGCATCGGTGTCCCACCGGCCGGTGTTGTTGAAACCCGGCGCGCGCTCACCGATCGGGGCGATGGTCGCGTTGGTGTAGCGGTTCATCGACGCCCAAGGCTCGTTCACCGACCCGCAGGAGAGCCAGGAATAGCTTATGTCATAGCCACCAAGCGGCAGAACTTCGCCCCAAAACACCGAGTTCTCAACTGGAACGGAGCGGGCGGAAATGCCGGCGCGGTTCAGTTGTTCGACCACAATGTCGATGGTGCGCGTGTACTCGGTCGAGGCCGAGTTCACATGGATGTTGGCCGTCAGGTCTTCGCCGTTCAGCTCATATATGCCGTCGTCGCCCAGCGTGTAACCTTGGGCTTCGATGATGGCCTGCGCGCCTTCTAGATCGGCTTCTGCCGTGAAGCCGTGACCAGCGGCTTCAACCGCGTCGATGAACGGGTTCATCGCGCCATACTGCACGAACATGGAGCGCGAAGGCTGCGTCGTGCCTTCATAGGCAATGTTCACGATCTGATTGCGGTTGATCAGCATCTCGACGGCGCGGCGCATGTCGGCATTGTCCCATGGCGCGACTGTCGTGTTGAACTCCATCTGACGGGCGCAAGGGTCTGGCCAAGCGTAGGGCAGATCGTCAAACCAGGCGATAACGTTGGGGTTTTGGAAGCCCATCGCCTCGAAGGTGCCGAGCGTCACGGCTTGCGCCGCATCCATCTGGTTGGAGACCATCAGCTGGGCGCGGTTTTCCTCGCCGCCGGACTCCAAGAAGATCACACGTAGCGGTTCTGGCATGTCTTCAAAGCCGGTTTGCGCGCCCCACCAATCATCATGGCGATCCCAGATCGCTCGGTTGGTGGCGATGGAATCCAGCGTGTAGGGGCCAGTGCCGATCGGTGGGTTGAAGGCGAATGTTGCAGCGTCCTCGCCGGACCAGACATGTTCCGGCATGATCAGGAACGAGCCGAAGATGCGGTTGGAGAAGTTCTCCAGAATGAAACGCGGATTGGCATTGTTCAGCGTGAACCGAACCGTCAGATCATCGACTTTTTCGACATTTGCGACTTGGGCGCGGATGGTTGCCGGCTCACGTTCCGACAGGCCCTCATTGTCGAGCGCCATCTGCACGGTGAACACCACATCATCGGCGTCAAAGGTTTCGCCATCCGACCAGGTGACGCCGTCGCGAAGGGTGACGGTCCATTCATCCTGGGTATCGTTGGAGGAAAAGCCGGTGGCAAGCCACGGTTCAATCTCGCCTGACTCATAGTTCAGGATGAAAAGCGGCTCCCACATTGTCTGGTGGGCGCCGTGCTGGCGCTTCACGCCCGGTGTGAAGGGATTGAAGTTTTCCGGGTCGCGGATTGTGCGGTCGATGTCGAAGATGACTGTGTCTTCGCGTGCGACCTCTTGGGCGGCGACAACGCCAGTCAGAGCAACGGCAAAGGCCGTGCCAGCAAGCAGGCTGGCTTTCAAATGGTTCATGGTTTCCTCCCTTGGAACCTGGTTCACGGAACCGGCGAAAGCCTTTTCGGGGATCATTGCAAATCCGGCTCTCGCTCTTCTTACGAAGCTATTTTGCGACAAGCATAAGTCCAGAATGAATACGAATGCAAGGGTGCACGTTTTTTGTGCTGCCGTTGGGTAAATTGGGCGAGGTCGCCAGCGTCAGCCGAGTGTCGCGTAAGCCACAGAAAGCAATAGAAGAATGGCGAAGGCGATGTTGACGATGCGCGATGTGCGCGGGTCTTGCAGCGCGCTTGTCATGGCAGCGCCAGCGAACAGCCAAGCTGTGTTGACCAGACAGATCGTCAGGATCAGCAGACCGGCTTTCCACAGGCTGTCGGCAAGCTGGCTACCGTCGACCAAGACGTGACCGGAGAAGAGGGCCGCCATGGCGGCATAGGCTTTGGGATTAACGAGCGACAGACCAAAGCCTTCGTACCAGCGTGGCGCCGATGTCGCGGTATCCGTCGCCTCTGTTTCGGCGGCCTGTTTCAACGGCGGCGCGGTCGCGATGCGATAGGCAAGATAGAGAAAATAGGCGGCCGCCACGGCGGTCACGACGGGCGCGATGCCGGGCACCGCCAGCACGATGCCGGCGAACCCAGTGCCGACCAGCGCAATCACCGCGACCATGCCGAGGTTAAGGCCAGCCATGTATTCTAGCCCGCGCAGACGCCCAAACGAGGCGCCGACAGCGGCCATGCTCAGCGTGTTCGGTCCAGGGCTTCCGGTGAGCGCCAAGGCAGCCAGCAAAAAGGAGAGGGTGGAGGCGAGCATCGTGGCCGCACCTTCCACATCTTAGTGCACGTAGTCCATCACCAGGACGCGGGTTTCGCTCGGGATATCGGCCTTGGTGAGTTCGGTGACGTGATCGAGCGCGAAATCCACATCGTCATCATCGAAGTAGGAAAGGAAGCTCTCGATCCACATGGTGTTGCGCGGCTTGTAGGTGAGGGTGCGGAAGTGCATCGGCACGATGATTTTTGGGCGCACTTTCTTGATGAGGGCATCAAGGTCCGGCAGTTCAATGGTCAGATAGCCACCGGCCAGCGCCAACAGCACATCGACGTCCTCGAAGAACGCCATCTGCGCGTCGGTCAGCGGGTTTCCGACGTCGCCCATATGGGCGATTTTGATGCCATCGACTTCGAAACGGTACATGCCGTTTTGCCCCGGTATGCCACGCGGATGATTGACCCATTCGGCGGCTTCAATGGCGTTCACGGTGATGCCCGTAGCCGTTGCGCTTCCGCCCTCCAGCGCAGTGTCGAGAGCGTTGATAACGGCCGGCTCGCCGGCAATGAGATCGGCGCGGCAATGGGCGTCATCATCGTCGGATGAGATGATGACCAGATCGGCGGTTTCGTTGATCGGTCGGTAGCCGACGCCCTCGGGCGTGTAGGGGTCGGTGATGATGGACGTGCCATCCTCGGCGGTGATGCGGAAGGCGGCGTGGCCGTACCATTTCAGTTGCATGATTGAGAAATCCCGGTTTTGGTGCGGTGAATCGTTCGCGCATCTTGAATGCGTATGCAAGGTCCGATTGTTCTATGGGTCCAACAGCGCAAATTTGGCCTCTCGCGTGAGCCAAAGGCGCTGTGATCCGCAAAGGAATGCGCCATGTCCACCGATCCTTCTCCCGCGCTGTTGATCGTCGCCATCCTGGCGATGATTGCCGGTGGCGTTGCCATTTCGGTGCAGGCGCCGATCAACGCCACGTTGAGCCGTGGCCTGTCTGATCCTATTCTCACAGCCTGTATTTCCTTTTTTGTCGGCTTCGTCGCGTTGCTTGCCGCTTGGGGGATCAGTCTGACGGTGCGCAGCAGCGGACCTGATCTTGCCGGGCTTTCCGGCCTGCCGGCTTGGGTTTGGGTCGGCGGCATTCTTGGCACGGTGTATGTGCTGGCGGCGCTGTGGAGCGTGCCGAAAGTGGGCGTTCTAACGGTTGTGGCAGCGGCGGTTTTCGGCCAGCTGATGGCGGCGCTGGTGATGGATGCGATTGGGGCGTTTGGGCTTGCGGCGCGCGAGATTTCGCTGACGCGTGTTCTTGCCGTGGTCATGGTGCTTGGCGGCCTGGTGCTCTCACGGTTTTAGGGCGCTAGGGCCCCAACTCTAGTTTCCGCCGACACTGCGCGGTCCCTCTTTAGGCGAAAAGTGATCCGACAACGGGCGAGGGTGGTGGCGCCAGCGACCAGTGGGGTCGTCGCCACGGCAGATGATGGCTTCGATGCCGGATTCCCATTGCGCATCGGTGATCCTCACCTCCGGCGGGCAATAGCGGATGGTGAGACCGCAGCGCCGACGGTCGGAGGCGTTGGGCAGCGAGCCGTGCGCCAGCATGTCGGCGTGGAGCGAGAACTGTCCGGCCTTCAATTTGTTAGAGAACGGTTCGCCAAGGTCCTTTGCGCCGACTAGCTCTTTGTCGAGAACGTTATCCTCGCCAGCAGCCTGCCATTGCAACGGGCCCTTGTCATGGGTGCGTGGGATGAATCGCATCGCCGCATTGCCCTCGTCTGTGTCGTCGATCGCAAGCCAAACCGTCACCGTGCGCGCAGGTGCCAGGTGCCAGAAGCTGGCGTCCTGGTGCCATGGTACGGTTTTGGGATCGCCAGGCAGCTTGGCGAAAAAGTGCGAGGCCCAGCAGATGATGTTGGGTCCGACAATGTCTTCCACATGATCAAGAATCACCGGATGGGTACACAGGTCCCAGACGCCTTTGAGCCGTGCTTGAAAGCAGTTGATCGCATAGCCGCCCTGCGGTCCGGCCTGCTCCAGGAGCCTGTCGAAATAGGCGCGGTTTTGGATGGCGCCGGTTTCACCAAAGGCAGAAAGCCCGGTGATGAAGCCCTCGCGATTGTAGTGATCGATCTGCTCGCGGGTCAGGGTGTGCGGGTGCTGCGTTTGGACCGCCGCGAAGGATAGATCGGAGATGGTTTGCAGCATGGCTGGCAGCTTTCTTCTAGGGTGAGCGCTTACCTTGACGATGCATCTACCTGGATGATCTATCTTCCTCTAGTTGTCAGTTTTCATATGGTATTTTGATCTTTGAGTACGATCACGCTGCATCTTCGCGACTATCTGGACACAAGCGAGCGGTTTCACTTTGCGCGTACCCGCCTCGTCCCTGGCGCGAAGGCGGGTGAGCACCGGCACGACTTTTTTGAGATGTTTTGGGTCGAGCGCGGACGGGTATCGCATCGCACCTTCGGCAACGAGGAACTCTTGGCGGAAGGGGTGCTTTGTTTCATCCGTCCAGAGACGGTGCACAGCCTGCGTCCCAAGGGTGCTGATGCAACGATCACCAACATTGCCTTCTGGCCGGAAACGGTGGCGCATCTGCAAGACCGGTATGGCGAAACGCTGGCAGGAATAGGTGCGTGGTTGGAAGACTTCTCTGCTTCTCATCGCCTCAATGGAGCCGATCACCGCAAGCTTTCGGTTTTGGCCGGCCAGTTGGAGCAGTCTGGGCGCAGTCAGTTGGTGCTCGATGCTTTTTTGCTCGCTTTGCTCTCGCTCTTGGCCCGCAACGACCCGTTGCCAGAAGGCTCAGACCAAGGCCCGGCTTGGCTTGCTGAATCCTGCCGTGCGCTGCGGCAGCCAGACATTTTGCGCGCTGGCGTCGGGGGTTTTGTCGCCGTCAGCGGTCTTCACCCTTCACATGTGGCCCGGGCCTGCGCCCGCCACACCGGCAAGACACCTTCGCAGCTTGTCGCCGAAGCGCGCATGGCGATGGCGGCGCGCCTTCTCGCGACCACCGATGAACCGATCATCGCCGTGGCGATGGAGGTCGGGCTGGACAATCTCAGCCATTTTTATGCGCTCTTTAAGCGCTATCATGCCATGACGCCGCGCGCTTACCGGGTGCAGCACCGCCGCAATATTGTCGGCGTCTAATGGGCGCCGGGCGGCGTTATCACTCGCCTGGTGCGGCTGCTAACATGTTGGCAAACAGAGAAAAACGCGCACACGCGCAGACCGCGTTCAGTACTTGTTAACCTTAGAGGCGGACGCTTCCACCATGGCGATGTGCCACTATGGAGGTTGCTGTGATGACGAACCAAACTGTCGATGGCGCAGGAGGCGATGCCACTCCTGACGGCGGATTGAGCGAAATGGAGATGATGCTGAAAGGCTACGGCCTGACGACAGCGAACATTCTTTATCGCATGCCGGACCACCCAAGTGTGCTCCAGACCTTTATCTGGCAGGACTATGATCTCGCGCCGAAATTTCCACGACTGTTCACCTTTCTGGATTTCTGGCGTGATGAGTTGGATGGACCGCTGCACTCGGTACAATACGCCCACAACAAGCTGATCAAGCCTGGTCTTTGGCGCAAGGTGGACGGCGAACTCAGCCTGCATTGATCGCGGGAGAGGAACGTTTCCCAGCGCCGACATCATTGACCGCTGATGCTATGGGTCTAAACAGGCAGCTCTGTTTGGACTGATCCATTTGGATCTTCATCGTCGGGACCAATGCCATGAAGCGCTCGCAGGTAAACGCCATTCTTGAAGAGGGCGATGCCTTCTTCAAATCCTTCTCCTATGCACTGCCGCCCTTTGCCTACTGGTCGCCGGATGAGTTGATTGCGCACGGACGCGGGCCTGGCGGCAGCATGATCATCGACCGGCGCATGGGTTGGGACATTACCGATTATGGCAAGGGCGATTTCGAATCGACCGGCCTGTTCCTCTTCACCGTCCGCAACGGGCTTCTGTCTGATCTGCAGTCCGGTGGCGGCATGGTCTATGCCGAGAAGATCATGATCTCGAAGAAAGATCAGCTCGCACCCATGCACAAGCATGCCATCAAGGCTGAAGACATCATCAATCGTGGTGGTGGCAAGCTGGTGCTGGAACTTTTCACCTCTGCCCAAGACGGCTCATGCCATCCGACAGAGCCGGTCACGGTGCCGGTTGATGGTGAGCTGCGGACCCTGGAGGCTGGCGGTCTTTTGAAGCTTGATCCCGGTGAGAGTGTGACGCTTTTGCCAGGTGTCTGGCACGCCTTTTGGGGCGAGGGCGGCGATGTCTTGATCGGTGAGGTTTCCACCGTCAACGATGATGAGACCGACAACATCTTCCAGGAAGACATCCCGCGTTTTGCAGCCATCGACGATGACGTGGAGCCCAATCATTTGCTGGTGTCCGACTATGACAAGTGGCTGGCTAATGCGTGATGATGCGCTCTCGGCGGCACGATGAGTGTCTGATGCGCCGCTCCCGCTGACCCAATCGCCCAATACGCTGCGCTGGCATGTGCGGCGTACGCTGGTGCTTGCCTGGCCAGTGATTCTCTCGCGCGTTGGCGTGTTGATGATGACCACGCTGGACGTCGTGGTGGTCGGCCGGGCCGGCGCGCAGGAACTGGCCTACTACGTGCTCGGCTACGCGATCATCGACAGCATGATCGCGGTGATGGCTGGCTTGCAATTGGGCGTCCCGGTGCTGGCTGCCCGCTCGATTGGCGAGGGCAAACCGCATTTGGCGTCCTTGATCTGGCGTCGAGGTCTCATCTTTTCGATCGTGATCGGCCTTGGCGCCGCGCTGTTCTGGCAGATCGCGCCCTGGTTTTTCGAGGCTATGGGCCAAGAGCCGGACCTGGCGCGTGGCGGCGGCGCGGTGACTGCTTTGCTGGCGTTCAGCTTGCCGTTTGTTGGACTGTTTCTGGTTTCGGCAATGCTGTTAGAAGCGTTGGAAAAACCGTTCCACGCGACCATCGCCGTGTTGCTGGCCAATGGCTTGAACCTTGCTTTGAGCATTCTCTTTGTCTTTGGCGCGGGGCCTATTCCCGCGATGGGGGCTTGGGGATGCGCGCTGGCGACGGTCATCACCTCGGCTTGTCTCGGCTTTGGTCTGGCAGGGTATGTGCGGTTCCTCTTGCCAGGCCGCCAGACCTTCGGCTTCGGCGCGAAGAAAGACGATGTTCCCCCTTCCGGCAGCGAACAGAGGCGGCTCGGCTATGCCGCAGGCGCGTCCTATGGTCTGGAAGCTGCGGCTTTTGCGGGGATCACGGTGATTGCCGGGCTTCTCGGCGTGATCGGGCTGGCCGCCATGGGCGTACTCTTTCAGCTTTTCGCGCTCACCTTCATGATCTCGTTTGGGATCGCCGGCGCGACGCAGGTGCGTGTCGGCAATGCCTGGGGCCGGCAAGATGCGCGCGGCATGGCGCAGGCAGGTTGGGCGGGCTTTGGATTGTCGCTTGTTTGTTCAGCGGCGATCAGCCTGGTGTTTTTGGTTTTTCCGTCTTTTTTCGTTGGGCTTCTCACGACCGACCAAGTGGTGATCGCGGCGTCCCTTCCAGTGATGATCTGGATGGTCATGGCGCTGCTCGCCGATGGCGGTCAGAGCGTGCTCAACCACGCTTGCCGTGGTCGTGGCGACACTTGGGTGCCGACCCTGCTTCATATGGTCAGCTACTGGTTCGTGATGCTGCCGCTGGCCTGGCTACTGGCGCTGCAGCTGGATGGCGGGACGATCGGTCTTTACCAAGCGATCCTGGTTTCAAGCCTGGTCTCGTTGCTCGCGATGGGTAGCCGTTTTGTGCTGTTGTCACGCCGCGGCCTGCCTGCCATACCGCAACCAACCTGAGCCAAACGGGCGACGATCAGCCTTTCGCAAGGCGGTTCGGCGCCGATTGTTTTCCCCTTACGACGATCTTGGCCCTTGCGCGGCGGCCCTTGGATAGGGCAGGCTGAGCGAAACCGCTTTCGCCAAGTCTCCACCGGCGGCTGCGTTGAAGATGACCGTGAAGGTCACCTACGGGGGAAACGCGTGACCAAGTCACCGAACACCGGTCCTGGTGGTGGGCGTTTGAAACGCCGCCGGATCGGCATCAATATCAATGATCTGGCCGAGCGCGCAGGCGTGGCGCCGGCGACAGTGTCGCGCGCGCTGAACGGCTACACCGATATCGCCGAAGCGACGCGCACGCGCATCCTGAAGCTTGCCAGCGAACTCAACTATCAACCGTCGTCGCGCGCCCGCCAGCTAGCGCGGGGCCGGGTGGAAACGGTGGCTTTCGTGCTGCCGGTGAATAGCCGCAAATCGAACGATCCGTTCCTGTCCGACTTTCTCGACGCTCTGGCCTCGGCACTGTCGGCACGCGATCACGATCTTCTTGTGGCGACGATCCGCGACGATGAGGACGAGATCGAGGTTTACCGACGGCTGATCGCCGCGCGCAAATGCGCCGGTTTTATCGTCACCAATTCGCGTGATGATGATCCGCGCATAAGTCTGCTGCGCGAATTGAATGTGCCGTTTGTCGTCTATGGACGTGCTTCGAGCGACGTGCCCTATCCGCATCTGGACATGGACAATGAGGCGGGGATCGCCGGGATGGTCGATCATCTGGTGGCGCTTGGCCATCAGCGCTTCGCTTATATCGATCTGGAAGAGGTGGCGACCTTTGCCCGTCTTCGCCGCGCCGGATTTGAGCAAGGCGTCTCACGCAATCAATTGCCCGAACAGCAGATCGCCATGGTTCGCGTGCCGCACAATTCCGCCGGTGGACAAAGCGCGATCGCGACGCTGTTTGATGGCGGCAACTCGCACCGACCGACCGCTGTCGTCTGCCCGGCGGATGTCGTTGCCATCGGCGCAATCCAGGCCGTCAGTGCCCGTGGCTACCATGTGGGGCGGGATGTTTCGATTACCGGTTATGATGGCGTGCCGCTTGGCGCCTACACGGCCCCGCCGCTGACCACGATGAGCCAGCCAACCCGCGACATCGGCCAACAGCTTGTCGATATCCTGTTTCGGGTGATGGAAGGAGCCGACCCAGCCCAGTTCAATGCCGTGCTGAAGCCAACGCTCGTACGCCGGGCATCGGACGGCTCGCCAACACTGGTTGAGGCAGCGCGGGCACTGCCCTAGCCATCTGGGTTTTCCAGCCGGGCGATCAGCAGGGCGGTCCCTTGGGTCAGGGTGGCAGTAAGCTTGCCATCGACTTCATTGGAAATTGTCAGCGTGTCCCCGAACGGCATGGTGATCGCGTCGAGCGGCCAAACCGCGCCTTCTAGGGTCAGTCCTTTGAGACCCGAAAAGGCGAGCACGCTGAATGCTGTGCCGCTCGGATAGTCGAAAGTCCGCGGCTCGGGTGAAAGCGGCGTTGCTTCTTCCACGCCATTGCTGAGCAGAACCGATAGCCCTTCGGCGGCGCGGGCGCAGGCATCGGCCATAATTGCAAAAGTGTGGTCGGTCCGCCCACCAAAAGCGCCAACAATGGTGATTTTCGTGGCGCCGCGCTTGATCGCTTCCTGGATCGCCAACGCCCCATCGGTGATGGATTTCGCTGCCGGAAAGGCCTGGCGGGAGACATTGCGATAGGCATCGCCATCCTCGCTGGATGCGGAATCGAAATCGCCAACCCAGAGTTCTGGGGTCAGCCCAAGCGCTTTGGCATGGGCAATGCCGCCATCAGCGGCAATCGTGTGCGCGCCGTCCACTTGGCGGCGCAGGCGCCTTGTCGGTGTCACCGGGCCTGCCAGAAGCACGGCAAAATGGGTCGATTCGAGGGTCATAGGCGCAACCCAATGGACCAGGGCAAAGTGCGACGCAAGCGCCCAAGGGACGGACACCACTGGACAGGGTCACTGCCCCGGCCTATGTCTCCTCCTGCTCACCGGGGTGCCCTTTTTCGAGGGCTGAGATGCGCTGCGCGCGAACCCGTAGAACCTGATCCGGATCATGCCGGCGGAGGGATTTGGGCCAGCGTCTTGCCATCTCGGCCAAGCGCTATCTCAACATCTGTCATCCGTTTGGTGTTCCGCTCTTTTGACGTGGAGACCTAACCTATGGCCAATCGCCTTACCCAGTTTACAGCTTGCGCAACTCTTGCCGCCGCGATGATACTTCCCACCGCAGCCGGCGCTCAAGAGCGCACGCTGACCATCTACACCTATGACAGTTTCGTCGCCGATTGGGGTCTTGGCCCGGTTTGGCAAGAGATGTTCGAGGCACAGTGCGGCTGCACCATCGAATGGGTCGCTCCCGGCGACGGCGTTGCTGTGCTCAGCCGTTTGCGTTTTGAAGGTGACACGACCGATGCTGACCTTGTTTTGGGCCTGGACCAGAACTTGATCGTTGCCGCCAAGGAAACCGGCTTGCTCGCCTCACATGAGGCCGATTTGTCGGTCTTGGAGATGCCGGTCGACTGGACCGACGACACGTTCGTGCCGTTCGATTTCGGCTATTTCGCCGTGATGTACGATGCCCAGGCGGTTGAAAACCCGCCAACCAGCCTGGCCGAGTTGATCGACGGTCCTGCCGATCAACCGCTTGTCATTCAGGACCCACGCACCTCGACACCGGGGCTCGGCATGGTGCTCTGGATGAAGGCTGTTTACGGCGACGAGGCCGCTGAAAAATGGGCGCAGCTGTCGGATCGTATCCTCACCGTGACGCCCGGTTGGAGCGAGGCCTATGGCCTGTTCACCTCAGGCGAAACGCCGATGGTTCTGAGCTACACCACCTCCGCTGCGTACCATATGCTGGTGGAAGAAGAGGAGCGGTATCAGGCACTTGCCTTCGATGAGGGCCATTACATCCAGATCGAAGTGGGTGCTGCGATCAAGGATTCGCCGGAGCTGGATCTTGCCCGCCAGTTTTTGGATTTCATGATCTCCGCTGAGGCGCAAACGGCGATGCCGGTCAACCACTGGATGATGCCAGTGCGTGAGCCGTCTGAACCTCTGCCAGCCGTATTTGACCGGCTTGTCGAACCGACGCAGGTGCTATCTATCGACGCGCAGACCATTGCCGAGCAACGTGCCGGTTGGGTCGATGAATGGCTCGACGCGATGAGCCGATAACGGCATCGCCGGGGAACAGGTGATGCGCGCCAGCGCCCTACCAGGGGTCATTGTTGTCGCCGGATTTGGTGCGTTCATCGCGCTGGCGCTCGCCATGCTTGTCGTGGCGGGCGGCTCCGGCTTGCCGGTCGATCGCCTCTCCAGCCCCTATACGCGCTCGCTGCTCGGCTTCACGCTGTTGCAGGCGACGCTGTCGGTCACGCTCTCGGTGCTCGGCGCGTTGCCGCTGGCGATCGTGCTGCACCGGCATCAACGGTTCTTTGGGCGGGCGGCGCTTGTGCGCCTGCTCGCCCTGCCATTGGCCTTGCCGCCTTTGGTGGCGGTCTTCGGCCTGTTGGATGTTTGGGGCCGCAATGGCCTTATTTCGACGATCCTTCAGGCGGTTGGGTTCGATGTCCGGCTTGATATTTTTGGGCTGCAAGGCGTGCTGCTGGCGCATGTTTTCTTCAATTTGCCGCTGGCCGCGCGCCTAATGCTGACGCATTTGGAGCGGCAACCCGCCACGACCTTCCGGTTGGCCGACCAACTGGGATTGGAAGGCTGGAATCGGTTTTTCCGCCTGGAATGGCCGTTGCTGCGCGCGCATCTTCCGGGCGTTGCCGGGCTCATCATGATGCTTTGCATCGGGTCGTTCACGCTCGTTCTGACCTTGGGTGGCGGGCCGTCCTCGTCGACCTTTGAAGTCGCGATCTACCAGGCGCTGCGCTTTGATTTTGATCCCGGACTGGCGGCGCTCTACACGCTGGTTCAACTGACACTGGCGGGTGCGGTTCTTTTGTTTTTGACCCGGCTTGGTGGCGCACCGGAAGACAGGGCCGGTGTGCTGCCGACCAGCGAAGCGCGCGCCAGACCTTTGCCGCTCTGGGGCCGGTTGATCCTGGGGTTAGCGCTTTTCTTTCTTGTGCTGCCGCTCGTGGCCCTGGTGGTCGGTGGGCTGTTTGCCGAATGGCCGCGCCTTTTTGGCATGGCGCGGCTTTGGTCAGCGGTTGGCACCAGTTTGGCGATCGCATCGGTCGCGGCGCTTTTGGCCACCAGCGCCAGTTACGCGCTTTTGGTGGCCCGCGCGCGCGGCTTTGCCGCGCGAAGCCAAGCGCTGCGCATCTATGAAACCGGCTACGGCATGGTCGGATCGGCGGTGCTGGCTGTGCCGCCCTTGGTCCTTGGGGCCGGGTGGTTTTTGGCCATGCGCGGCTGGCCGGCACCGACTTTCATCGCTGGTTGCCTGGTGGTTCTGGTGAATGCGTTGATGGCGCTGCCCTTTGTTTTGCGGATCATGAGCCCAGCCTTTCAGGCCTCCGAGCGGCGCTATGGTGCGCTTTCGGCCAGCCTTGGCATGACTGGTCTGCACCGTTTCGCCCGCGTCGATGCGCCGGTTCTGGCACGGCCTTTTGCCGTTGCACTTGCCTTCGCGTTGGTGCTTTCGGTCGGCGATCTGGGCGCGGCGGCACTGTTTGGGGCCTATGATTTGGTCACGTTGCCAGTGCTGATCCTCAACCTGATGGGCAGCTATCGCACCGACGATGCGGCAGGCGTCGCCTTGTTGCTAGGGGTCTTCGTTTTTGTGCTCATCGCGCTGGCCGAGCGCACGCATAGGGTTTTGGGATGATTGAACTTTCCGGCGCGACCAAACGCTTTTCGCAGGAAGGCACCTTCCGTTTCGACCTCAAGATCGGTGCGGGCGAAAGCCTTGGCGTTATCGGGGCCAGTGGAGCCGGTAAATCGACGCTGCTTCAAATGATTGCAGGTTTTGTCGATCTCGACGCCGGTGCCATCCGCCTGGCAAGTCAGGATCACAGCGCCAGTGCGCCAGCCGCGCGCCCTATTTCGATGGTGTTTCAATCCAACAATTTGTTCGATCATCTCGATGTGGCCACCAATGTCGGGCTCGGGATCGCGCCAGGGTTTCGGCGAACAGGCGCGGCGATGGAGAAGGTCAACGACGCGCTTGGCCAGGTGGGTCTGGCGGGCTTTGAAGATCGTCGGCCGTCGGGCCTTTCCGGCGGTGAGGCGCAACGGGTTGCGCTAGCGCGAGCCTTGGTGCGCGACAAACCCATCCTCCTGCTCGACGAACCTTTTGCGGCGCTTGGCCCGTCCATGCGTTCCGATTTCACGGCGCTCTTGGGGGCTATGCAGAAGGCGCGCGGGCTGACCATGCTGACGGTCTCGCACGCACCGACCGAGCTGCGCGGGTTGTGTTCTCGACTCGCTTTCATCGCCGATGGGGGAATTGCGGCGCTTGGCGACACCGAGGCGATGCTCACCGATCCACCTCATCCCGCCTTGGCGACCTATTTGGGCGTGCCTGCAAACCAGCATTTAGGGTTTGCCTGACATCGGAAGTGACATGGCGACGTCACGTTGATTGCGCTAGGAACGGGGAGTTGAAACGGAACCCGTCATGAATCTCTCCCCCTCTGATACCTCCGGCGGCCTTGCCAACACGCCCTTCGATCAGCTGCGTGTCGGGCAAAGCGCCTCGGTTGTGCGGCTTTGCACAGCCAATGATCTGATCGTGTTCGCCCACGCCTCGGGCAATTTGAACCCGATCCATCTGCCATCCACAGACACCACGGGCGACGGCGTTGATGATGCGCCGATTGCACCGGGCATGTGGCTCGCCTCGCTGATTTCCTCGGTGCTGGGCAACCATTTGCCAGGCCCGGGCAGCCTGTACCTGTCGCAGACGCTGACCTTCTCCGGCCGGGCGCGCGTCGGCGACGAGCTGACCATCAAGGTCACCGTTGCTGAGCTTTCCGAGGATCGCCGGGTGACGTTGGTGACGCGGGTCAAAGGCCCCGATGGCGTCGTGCTCGTTGAGGGCGAGGCGCAAGTCCAGGCGCCCGAGGCACCGGTCTATCTCAATGATATTGAGGTGCCGGACCTGCAGGTGCAGAAGCACCGCCATTTCGACGCCATGCTGGAGGTGGCGCAGAGCCTGGAGCCATTGCCGGTCGCCGTTGTGGCGCCGGATGATCCTAATTCGTTGGGCGGCGTTTTGTTGGCGCGCGACGAAGGTCTGATCAAGCCGATTTTGGTGGGGTCAAAAACCCGCATCGAACAGGCGGCTGCGACGCTTGGCGCGTCGATCGATGACCTAGAGCTCATCGACATCGAAGATGAGCCGGCGTCTGCGGCGTGCGCGGTGTCGCTGGTCCATGAGGGTCGCGTCAACGCCGTGATGAAGGGCCATCTGCACACCGATGGCCTGTTAAAACATGTGGTGAAAGCCGATGGTGGCCTGCGCACCGGCAAGCGCATCAGCCATGTTTTCGTGATGGATGTGCCGGGTCGTCCGCAGCCGATCATCATCACTGACGCTGCGATTAACATCACGCCCGACCTTAAGACCAAGGTCGACATCGTGCAGAACGCGATCAATATCGCGCTCGCTATTGGGATCAAGACGCCCAAGGTCGGCATTCTTTCCGCCGTCGAGACCGTGAACCCGGCGATACCCTCCACGCTTGATGCGGCGGTGCTTTCCAAAATGGCTGATCGCGGGCAAATCAAGGGCGGCATCGTCGATGGACCGCTGGCGATGGACAATGCGGTCGATATCGGCGCGGCGCGCACCAAGGGCATTGGCGGCTTGGTGGCCGGGCACGCCAACGTGCTGGTCGCGCCCAACCTTGAAGCTGGCAATATGCTCGCCAAGGAGCTGACGTTCCTCGCCCATGCTGAGGCCGCCGGGCTTTTGGTCGGCGCCAGCGTGCCGGTGATCCTCACCAGCCGCGCCGACGATGACAAGGCGCGGCTCGCCTCCTGCGCACTGGCGGTGCTCTACGGCGTGTGGCTGCGGACGGGCAAACCCGTCAATGCGCGCCTCTTCAACGAAACCGAGTAGCCGGCGATGAGCGATGCGTTGCTGACACTGAACGCAGGTTCATCGAGCCTAAAGTTCAGTCTGTTTGCGCTTAGGGAAGACGCGCCGGAGCGCCGTTACACCGGCGCTTTCGATCGCGGCGGTGCGCCCGGCGAGGTTGCGATCACCAGCGTGGACGGCAAACATACGGTTTTGGCGCTGGACCAGCCCGGTGAACTGGCAAGCGCCTTTGCTGCCGTGCTCGCCTGGTGCGAGCAGCAATCTGATTTTGGCGACATTGTCGCCGTTGGCCACCGTGTGGTGCATGGCGGGATGGATCATGCGGCGCCCGTCGTGCTGACCTACGATGTGATTGCCGATCTAGCCAAGCTTTCATCCTTAGCGCCGCTGCATCAGCCGCATAATTTGGCTGGTGTCGAGCAGGCGAGGGCGGCGTTTCCCAACGCCTTGCAGGTGGCGTGTTTTGATACCGCCTTCCACCGCACCCATCCGTTTGTGAACGACACATTCGCTCTGCCGCACCGGTTTTATGCCGAGGGCGTGCGGCGTTACGGATTTCACGGGCTGTCTTACGACTATGTTTCGGGCACGCTTGACCCCGGTTTGAGCGCTGGCAGGGTGATCATCGCCCATCTGGGCAATGGCGCCTCAATGTGCGCGCTGAAGGCTGGGCAGAGCGTTGGATCAACCATGGGGTTTTCCGCGCTCGATGGCCTGCCGATGGGGACACGCTGCGGCCAGATCGATCCTGGCGTTCTGCTCTATCTGATGCAGGAACACGGGATGGACGCCGATGCGATAGCCACGCTGCTCTACAAGGAGTCAGGCCTGAAAGGCATGTCCGGCCTCACCAACGACATGCGCGTGCTGCTGGCCAGCGACGATCCCCACGCCAAGCAAGCGCTCGACTATTTCGTCTTCCGCATTCAGCGCGAGATTGGCGGCATGACAGCCGTTCTGGGCGGGCTGGATGCCTTGGTGTTCACCGGCGGTATTGGCGAAAACGCCGCACCGATCCGCGAGCGTGTGTGTTCAGGTTTCGACTGGCTCGGCATGAAACTGGATGACGATGCCAATGCGGCCAATGCGCACGAGATTTCGGCGCGGGACTCATCGACCCGCGTGCTTGTGGTGCCAACCGATGAAGAGGGCATGATTGCCCGTTACACGGCGGGTCTGCTAGGGTTGCGCCATGAGTGAGGATGGTTCCAATGTTGTGCCGATGGTGAGCCGGGCCGGTCGGTTGGCCGATGCCCTGCAGCGGGTTCGCGCCCGCGAGCAGGCCCGGGCCCGCGATGCCATGGCCGCGCGCGAAGGCCGTCTAGAAGCTTTGGCCGATGAACTGCGCGCCATGGCCGATGAGTTGCCCTCCGGCGAAGGCGATCGCTTCGCGCTGGTGCCGTCGCACAATGGCGAGCGGCTGACGATCGATGCGCAAAGCTATGTCGATCTGCATCCGGAATCCTTGGATTATCGGCTGGTGCTGCAGGGCCACAACGGGCCGGACGTGATCACGGAAAAGACCGAGCGCGAGGCAATGGCCGACAGCGTGGCCGACTACATCGCCGAACGCATTGTGCAGCGCGAGGGGCTCGCTGGAGCTACCCAGACGCCCGCCACCTCAGCAGCGCAGCCTTCGACCCCCATTGCCACAACCGCCGCCAATTCTGCGCCAGCGTCAGCAGAGGCGCCGCAGCCGCAAAAATCGCGTTTTTGGGTCGGGTTTTGGTGGTTCGTGCTTGGCGGCGTCTGCTCGGCGACCGCCCTGTTCACCTATGCCTGGCTTCAGGCTGGACCGGCGGGTTAGTATGTAAAGCAATGAAGCTTTCCTGCGAGAGTTCGGTGACTGAACCTCCATCGGCAGGGTAGCCGCGGCGGGTCGCGGTGACGGTCCAGCCTTCCTCGTTCTCCTCAATGTCGAACAGCGTGTAGCTGGCGGCAGGCTTATGGCCACCGATGGCCTGGGCCGCCGAGGCCACACCGAAAACTGGGATCGGGCCGGCAGGGCCGGGAACAGTTCGCCGCGTCGGCAGATGGGTGTGCCCGTGCAGAATGAGATCAGCGCCGTGTCTTTGCCAGATCTCACGCACACGTTTGGCGCCGATCAAGCGTTTGTGCCATGGCCCGGCCCGATCGAACGGCGGGTGGTGAATGAGGACCAGGCGAAACTTATCCTTCGAGCAATCAAGGGTTGCGGCCATGCGTGTGCGTTGGCTTTGGTCCACTGAGCCGGTGGCCAAAAAAGGGCCCGTTGCAGTCGCAGTCGATAGGCCGATGATCTGAACTGGCCCGCGTTTGCGCAGCACGGGGTAGAGCATCGGACCGGGCGTGTCGGATTCCAAAAACGGCGCACAATGGAGGTTGAACCGATCCAACGCGCCCGGAACATAGGCATCGTGATTGCCGGGTATCGCCGTCACGGTTTCCGGCGAGCCAAGGGTCGCTAGAAAACGGCCAGCATTCTCAAATTCTGCTTCCAGCGCGATGTTCACCAGGTCGCCAGTGACGGCGATATGATCGGGCGACTGGGCTTTAAGGTCGTCGACCAATGTTTCGGTCGTTCCGCTGACAAAGGCTTTGGCGCGATTGCGCTGCCAATTGAGGTAGCCGAGCACGCGCTTGGACAGGAGCTCGCGACGGTGCACCGGTGGCAGCGGTCCAAGGTGGCAATCAGATAGGTGGGCAATGCGGAAGGTCATGGCGCGGACATCGGCCATTCTTGCGCGCCGCGCAAGGCCTGAAACGGCCACTGATGGCGGCGCAAAAAGATGGCGCTAACCCTTTAACCAGGTTTGTCGTGCCAGGACGCGCGAGCGTTGTTAGGTTCAGACTTGCCGAATACTGGTTTCGCTCAAGGGATACGCGCACAATGACTTTTGTTCATGCTCAACTTTCTCCGACGCCTGCAAGCGAAGGGTTGGCGCCACCGCGTTTCTTCTTCGGTTTGGCGGGTTTGGCGATCCTTGGGGTGATCGGCTACATCGCGCTCTCGATCATCGCGGCACCAAGCGATGAACCGCTCTACCATTTCAGCGAAGACGGCGCGATCACCGCGCTTTCCACCGTGTTCTTGTCGATGGCCAGTGCGCTGGCTTTGGCGGTCTTCTATCTGCGGATCGAGGATTGGAAGAGCGGCGCGCTGTTCTGGCTGGTTCTTGCCGCCGGCTGTGCGTTTCTGGCGCTTGATGAGCAGTTGATGCTGCATGAGCGCGGCGGCCACGTCATCGAGGTCAGCAGCGTCGGCGCAACCGAGATGTTCCGCAATTGGAACGACGTCATCGTCATTGGCTACGGTGTTGTGGCGCTGGCGATCGCGGCGTTGTTCGGGCGGGAAATCCTGCGCTGCCGCGTGTTTGCCTTGGTGTTTCTGGGTGGGTTCGCATTCTATGCGCTGCACACCGGCATCGACTCCATCGTCCCTGACACGGTCGCCTGGAAGGATATTCCAGAAGAAAGCGCCAAGCTGAAAAGCGTGCTGTTTCTGTTTCTCGCGGTGGCGGCGCAGTTCCTCGCTGTGGTTGAGCCGCTGCGCCGCCATCTCAGCCAGACGGCAGGGCGCTAACGCCCTGGCCGTTCTTGTCGTTCCGCTTAGAGCGGCATCGTATCGCGGGCGGCGTAGGTGCCGGGGCGCGACCAGTCCATTGACGAGTGGCGGGCACTCATAGGGCCGGACCAAAGGACCTTCCAAAACAAAGCGAACATTTCTATCACCCTAGTTAGGTGTGGGGGGAAGCGCTGGCATCAGCCGCGCATGGAAAAGCATCGGGACAGGCGCTATGACGCGTTTGATCGCCGCCAACAACAGATGGCAAAGCGGGGCTGCCATGCGGTGCACGCATGTAACTGACAACGCTTCCTTCACACATGATCAAGCGCTTCGGGGCAGATGAGAGTTGGATAAGCCAAGAGGTCTTTTTGGCAGGCTGACGCGCTGGGCCTGGGTGCGGATCATGCTGCTTCAGCGCGGCATGACGTTTGGCGTTCGGATCATCGCCCTCAATGAGGCAGGCGAGGTCTTGCTGGTTCGCCACGGTTACACGCCTGGTTGGCACTTGCCGGGTGGCGGCGTTGATTACCGCGAAACCGCAGAACAAGCCGCAAGGCGCGAGCTGGAAGAGGAAACCGGCTACCGGCTTTCCGGTGAGCTTACCTTGCGCGGACTTGCCTACAACACCCGCCAATGGAAGGGCGATCACGTCGCGGTCTTCCTGGCGCCTTCCATCGAGAAGGTCCGCGATGTCTCGCCGACCTTTGAAATTTCCGAGATCGGTTTTTTTGCGCCGGATGCGTTGCCCGACGGCACGACCAAAGGCACAAGAGCCCGGCTCACCGAATGGCAAGCCGGGCAACCCGTCGATCCTTATTGGGCTTGAAGCCTGTTAAGCGGCGGCTTTCAAGCTATCGCGACCATGGGCAGCTGTCAGATCAAGATCTGGCCCGACCGGCACAACGCGTGTCGGGTTGATGGTTTCATGGCTCATATAATAATGCCGCTTGATATGGTCCATGTTCACCGTATCTGCGACGCCGGGCACCTGATGAAGCTCGCGCAGATAGCCAAGCAGGCTCGGGTAATCGGCGATGCGGCGAATGTTGCACTTGAAGTGGCCGACATAGACCGGGTCGAACCGCACCAAAGTGGTGAACAGGCGCCAATCGGCCTCGGTGAGTTGATCGCCGACGAGATAGCGGCTTGAACCAAGGCGGTCTTCCAGCTCATCGAGAGCCGTGAACAGCTCGCTCACTGCCTCTTCATAGGCCTCTTGCGTCGTCGCAAAGCCTGACTTGTACACCCCATTGTTGACCGCGTGGTAGACGCGCTCATTGATCGCATCGATCTCTTCGCGCAACGCCTGCGGATAGAAATCGCCCGGTGTTGCGCCGATGCCGTCGAACGCTTCGTTGAACATGCGGATAATCTCGGAGCTTTCGTTGGAAACGATGGTGTTCTGGGTTTTGTCCCATAGGATCGGCACGGTGACCCGACCGGAATAAGTTGGATCGGCCTTCACATAGATGTCGGCGGCGACGTTTGCGCCGAAAAGACGATCGGTCGTCGCATCGGGCTGGTCGGCGTCGAAAACCCAGCCTTTGTCGTACATGAGCGGCGAGACGACATCGACGCTGATCATGTCCTCCAAGCCTTTCAGCTTGCGGAAGATGAGTGTGCGATGTGCCCAAGGACAGGCGAGCGACACGTAAAGATGGTAGCGGCCAGCCTCGGCTTTGAACCCACCCTTGCCGGTGGGTCCGGCGCTGCCGTCAGCTGTGATCCAATTGCGGAACTGCGAGGCTTTGCGGACGAACTTTCCGCCCGATTTTTTCGTGTCGTACCAAGTGTCGTGCCAGACACCATCTACCAGCAAGCCCATGGGGTGCTCCTTTGCGTTTCGATTGCGTTTGGGCGTGTTTCCCTGGGGGTCGGTCCCGTTGAGATAAGACATAGAGTGCGTCGATCGTTCTGCCTAGCGATCCGATGTGACACGCACTGTTGTCGATTGGCGAACAACGCTGCATTTTGAGCGATTGCATCGCCCGTTTGCCCGTGATAGCGCAACGCCATGAAAACGATCCGGTTCCAGGCCGCGCGACGACGCTCGCGACGATAGTGCACCTTGTGCACGCCCCCATGGCGATGTGCTGTCGCTTATCCGCTCGCCCGAGCCTGCTTTCTTCTGAGTATCGTTTCCGTGACCCATTTCCCACCGAACGTTGGTGCGTTTGTCGCGCCCAGCCATGTCGCTTTCTCCACCATGCAAGCCAGCGATGACCTGCCCGTGCATTCCCTGCACGTAGAGGTTTTCGGCCCTGGGCGCTATGCCCGCACGGCTTTTCGGCTGCGCGAGAAAGCGGCACCGCTCCTGCCGCTGTCGCTGATCGCGCAGGAGAAGGGCGATCTGATCGGTGCGGTCTCGATGTCGCGGATCATTGTCGGCGACGCCCGTGGCGTTTTGCTCGGTCCACTGGCGGTGTTGCCGGCAAAGCGCGATCTCGGTGTCGGCAAAACGCTGCTCGCCAAGGCCGTCGCTGCGGCATTCGCGGCGGGTGAAGCGTTCGTGCTGCTGGTCGGAGATCTGCCCTACTACGCGCCAGCTGGCTTCAAAGTGGTGCCTTATGGGACGATGCAAATGCCTGGCCCGGTTGATCCGGCAAGGCTTTTGATCGCGATGAGCCCGGATTGCTCCAGTTTGCCGAACGGTGCCGTTCGAGGAAGCGCCGAATAGGCGCTATCATTTGTTTTGTCGCGTTTTCGGACGCAAAACCGGTGTCCACTTTTGCTGAAAACGCTCTAGCGCCCTTCACGCCACCAAGCTGCGCCCCATAGGGCAAGGGCTGGCAGAAGCGTCCATAGCCCGAGCGAAAGCGGCTGCTGCCTTGCCCCGACCAGAACACTGGCATCGGTGCGTCTCACGCCGATCCATCCATTGCCTGAGGTACGCGCCGTTTCGCCGACCAGCCGGACACGTGGTACTTCCATGTCCGCGCCCTGGCTGTCGGCGAGACGCGCGATGGAGCCGTTGCTCGCGTCGGTCAGTGGGAGCAGCCGATCGGGTGTTGAGACAACCTGCTGTAACTCAACAGGATTGGGCGGGCCGACATGGGCCAGAGTGGTTCGCGTTCCGTCGGTGATCCGCCAAAGGCCGATTTCTTCGGCTGGCAGACTGCCGCGAAACAGCCCGTCGTCTTCATCGGTCAGGTCCAGCGTGGTGACCCCGCCGGATGGTGCTGTGATCTGAAGCGGATCGACAGTCTCGCCCAATGTGCGCCGTTCGACGATCATGCGTTGTCCCTGGGTGCGGGCGGTCAGCGTTTCGTCTTCCAAATCTGGTTCGCGCATCAACCAATGCGCCATACGGCGCAGTAGCTGGACATGCGGGCCGCCGCCCTCGAAATTGCGCGCCCAGAGCCAGACGTGATCGGATAGCAGAAGGGCGATCCGGCCTTCTTCAACACGGTCAAGCGCCAGCAGGGGCGCGCCAGGCATGGAACTTGTTGTCGGCGCACGCATCGCAATCGTGCTGGCGTTGGAGGCCTCGGCTTCGATCAGACGGAACCAGCGGCTCCAGCTTGGATCGCCATCGCCGTCACCTGCCACATCGCCGGAAACGTCCCCTGGCAGTCCCCGCGTGATCGGATGGCGTCGGCCCAAGTCGGTGACCCGTGGCCGAAAGGGCTCCTCGGCGATGGAGCCGGTTGGGTAGGCTGGCAAAATATCGGCAAGCGCGGTGAACGCGATGCTGCTGGTGTCGGCAAACTCCGGGCCGGCCGCGACCAGAAGCGCCCCGCCACGACGGACATAATCGGCAATATTCTCAAAATAGACGAGCGGTAGCACGCTGCGCCGCTGGTAGCGATCGAGAATGATGAGATCGAAATCATTGATCCGGTCGACGAAGAGCTCGCGGGTTGGAAACGCAATCAGGGAAAGCTCGCTGATCGGCGTGCCGTCCTGCTTTTCCGGCGGACGCAAAATCGTGAAATGCACCAGATCAACCGACGGATCGGATTTGAGCAAGTTGCGCCAGGTTCGCTCGCCAGCATGCGGCTCACCGGAAACAAGGAGAACCCGAAGCGTGTCGCGCACGCCTTCGACGGAAAACACCGCCTGATTGTTGAGCGCGGTGAGTTCGCCGTCAGCCGGTTCGATGCGAATCTCGAACAGATTGTCGCCGGCCCGGTCCACTTGGATTGGCACATCGACAGTGACGCCGACCGGGACAGGCGCCTCGGCAAGAATGGCGTTGTTGCGCAGGATCGTGAGATTGACCGTTGGGTTTGGATTGGCCGAGAGCGGCTCGCCTTCTTCAACGACCGTGAACCGCACCACCTCGCGGCGGTCGACCAAGGCAAAGCGCGGCACCTGCAACAGCTCGATCCGGCGGTCGCCCTCTTCAGGGTGGCCGGTCAACAATGTGTGGACGGGCACCGCGCCAGATTCAACCAGCGGCGTTGTGGTCCCTGCGTCGGGCGCGTCGGCGATCTGACCGTCGGTGAGAAGGATGATGCCGCCGATCTGATCCTGTGGCACATCGGCGAGTTCTGCCTGGATCGGGCCAAGCGCCCGCGTTCCGCTTTGCGGATCGGTGCCAAGGCGGATCGAGCGAACTTCGATGGCGCCGAGCGCTTCCAGTTCGGGCAGTAGCGCTTCGGCGGCGCTTTGCGCCATGGAACTGCGGTCTTCAATCGTTTGGCTGGCGCTTTCATCGGTGACCAGCGCCACGACGGTCGGCAGGCGGTCCCGCTCTTCCAAGCGCAGCGACGGATCGGCCAAGGTCAGAATGATGATGGCCATGGCTGCCGCGCGCAAAAGCGCCCCCGGTCGGCCACGCCAGAGGGCCAAACCGACAAGCAGAATGCCGATCACACCAAAGGCAATGATCAGCCAGATTGGAACCAGCGGATCAAAAAGCAGCGTCCAGTCCGTCATTGCACCAGCCGTTCCAGCAGCGCCGGAATGTGGACCTGATCGGCCTTGTAGTTGCCGGTCATGACGTACATGCCGATGTTGACGCCGGTGCGGTAGGCGAACTCGCGCTGTAGTCGGTTGGGCGGCGATGTCGCATAAAGCGGCCGGCCATCCGAGGAGAGCGCCCATGCCGAGGCCATATCGTTTCCAGTGATCATGATGGGGCTCACGCCGTCGCCGCCACGAGCCGGGCGATCCACATTGGCTGGGTCATCGGGTAGCGCTTCCACCCAAAGCGGTCCCGTGGCGAAGCGGCCGGGAAAGCTGTCGAGCAGATAGAAGCTCTTGGTCAGCACATGATCATCGGGCACTGGCTCCAAGGGCGGAATGTCCAGCGCCGCCAGAAGCGTGCGCAAGTTCGCGGTTTGCGCGCTGATGGAGGACGTCGCGAAGTTGGAGGCCTCATCACGGGTGTCGAACAGGATCGTGCCGCCATTGTTCATATAGGCGTCTATGCGGGTTATCAGCCGGTCGGAGACCGCGATCGGCGTTTCCGGCATCGGCCAGTAAATCAGGGGGTAGAAGGCGAGTTCGTCGTCGGCCGGATCAATGGCCATTGGGTCGCCCGGCTCGAACGCCGTGCGTTGGGTGAGGATCCGCGACAGGCCGGAAAGCCCCTCACGCGAGCGCTGGTCGATCTGCCGATCGCCGGTCACCACATAGGCGAGCCGCGTTGAGTTGGCGGCGGCGATCATCCGGCTGATCTGCGATTGTTCGGCGCTGTTGGATTGCGCCACCGCCACGGGTGGGGCGAGAAGTCCTGAAATCAAAAGCGCGCCTGTCACAACCGCGATGCTGGCTGCGGTTCCCGCGCGGCGGGTACCCGCCAATCCGGCAAGTGCGCCTGATAGAACAAGCACGATGATTGCATCGGCCAGCGCCAGCAGGGCGACCAGCGTAACAAGCACCGGACGCAGCGAGATCGATTGATCGGCACCGATTTCCAGGAGCTCCGCGCCGAGTTGCTCAGCAATGGCGGTATCGGCTGGCGCCACGGTGGGCGGTTCGGCAAACAGATTGAGCGCCCGCGGGCTGGCCGCTGGCCCGTAAAAACCTGGCGGGTTTTCAACCGACGGCGCCGAGGGCTCGGCGTTGACCGTCCAAGGCTCGGCATGCTGCGGCGGGCTGCCGAGCGTTCCGAAAGCATCGAGCGTCGTGCGTGGGGCGAGGAGGGTTTCTTCGTTTGGCGTCAGAGCCGTTTGCGTGTCTGAGCGCGTGGACGCGAGCTCCACCAAGCGGCCGAGCATATCGACGAACAATCCCGAGAGGGGAAGGTTCGACCAGCCTGTGTCGGCGGTGACATGAAACAGGACCAGTTGGCCGCCGCCGCGCGCTTCGCCGGTTACCAGCGGTGTGGAGTCGGCCAGTTCGGCATATGTTCGCGCGGCAAGCGCTGCGCCTGGTTCGCTGAGCACTTGGCGCTCGATGGCGACATCTTCAGGAATTTGGAGGCCAGCAAACGGGCTGTTGGCGGCAAAGGGCGCGATGCTTTGTGGCTCTTCCCAAGTGAGCGCGCCACCAAGTTGCCGGTCAACCGCGCGCAACGGCACCGGGATGAGATCATCGTTTGATTGGGTGAGCCCGGTGGACGCGAAGCGGATCAACACGCCGCCGTCTTCGATCCAGGGCTCGAGCAGCGATACGGTGGACGGGATGAGGCTTGCGACATCGACTAGGACGATGACATCGACGCCTTGGCTTATCATCGCGTCGATTTCACCGCTGGTATCGCCGGAGCGCGGCACAACGACATCGGCGGTGGGGCGAAGCGCGCGCTCCACATAGGTGGTGCCGGACAGCAGCGGCTGGGCCTCGTCGCGCCGTTCGGCGCCAACAATGCCAACACGACGTCGTTCCAGTCGGTCATCGACCAAAACCACTTCACCGGCTTGGCGGGTGGGCACGATGGCGATGCGAGCGATGTCATTACGCAAATCAAGCGGCAGATCGAAGGTGACCCGATCCTGTAGGTTGCCGTCCTCGTTCACCAAAGGGACCAACGCCAGTTGGCGGCCAGCGCCATCAAGCGCAGCGACAAAACGCAGGTCGGCGTTGCTCCACTCATTGGCGATAGGCGTCACGATGGCCGCCGGTCCGTCGCCCCCACCGTCCAAGTTGAGCGCGAGGCTGGGCGCATTGCCCGGTACCATGGAAATGGGTCGTTCATCGGCAAGGGAGGTCAGCCAAGCCTGGGTTTCCTCATCAATCGCCAGCCCGTTTGCCAGCCAGACAAGGGATGCGTTGCTCCATCCAGGATTGGCCAACAGCGTTTCGACATGGTCGCGCATGGCAGACGGATCGGTGGCGACCGGTTGTGGTGCGATGTTGGCGAGCACGGCCAGTGCGTCGGCGCGGTCTCCAGGCAGAGGCGTTGCGGCCAGTGGCTGCGGAAACGCCGTAAGGGCGACGGGGCGTCCTTCGGCGCTCGCTGCATCGATGATGCGGGTGGCCTGGGCAAGGCGCAAATCCCAACTGGGTGCCGCCGCCCAATTGCTCTCCATGACGATGAGCAGAGGGGCGTTGCCATCGCCGGGCAGGGCAATCGGGTCCGATGCGCGCCAGATCGGACCGGCAAAAGCGAGAATGAGCAACGTCAGAAGCAGAAGGCGCAGGGCCAACAGCCACCAGGGCGTTTTGACCGGCGTTTCCTCAGCGTTGGTGAGTTTTTCCAGCAGACGCAGCGGTGGGAAGGGCGTTGTCGCCGGTTGCGGCGGTGTCGCGCGCAAAAGCCACCAAAGCGCCGGCAGGGCGAGCAGACCGAGAAGCGCCAGGGGCGCAAGAAAACTCACCGCGCTCATTTAGCGATCCCGCGCGCGCGACAGCGCTTCGTGCACACTGAGCAGGGGCGTGGCGGCTGGGCGATCTGTGTGCGAGATCGTATGGCTCCAACCGCGCGCCCGGGTGATCTGCCGTAGCTCATCGGTGAAGGCGCGGAACAGCGCTTGATAGGGTTGCTGCCAGCTTTCGGCGCGTCCGGCGGTGATCTCGGAGCTGGTCTTGCTGAGCGGCTGAAAGCGCATGCGCCCTTTGAACGGAAAGGCTTCTTCGATCGGATCGACGATCTGCACCAGATGGGCGCGCACACCACGCGTGACGAGTTGCTCGACCAACCGCTCGCGGCTTGCCTCATCGAAGAGGAAATCGGACAAGATGATCACATCTTCGCGTGGCTTGACCGCCGTCATGTCCGACCAGCGATGTTTGCCGGATTTATCGGTGTCGCGCGTGATGAGTTCCAGCGCCATGGTGGTGAGCGCCGCGTCGCCGGTTTTTGGTCGCTCGCCGCCAATCAACCCGACCCGTTCGCCGCCCTTGGCCAGCAATGCTGACAATGCCAGCGCCATGACGACGGCGCGGTCGCGCTTGGGTTCGCGAGCGTCGGGCGAAGCAAAGCGCATGGAGGATGACATATCGACCGACAAGCGGACAGTGTGGGCGCTTTCCCACTCCATCTCGCGCACAAAGAGGGCATCGCCGCGCGCGGATCGTCGCCAGTCGATGCGGCTTGAGGCATCGCCCGAACCGTATTGGCGAAACTGCCAGAAAGATTGACCTGAGCCTGCGCGTTTACGGCCATGCAGGCCAGCGAGCAGCGAGGCGGCGAGGTTTTTCGCCTCCACCATCAAATCGGGCATGGCATCGGCGAGCGCGCGGGGTCGCGTTCCCAGATCAAGCGGATCAAGGGGCGCTAGTCCGCCGGGGCCGCCCGATTGTGTGTTGCGCCGAGGAAGCGTGATCACAAAAGCGCCTCAACGAGTTTGGCAACCAGATCGCGACGGGTGACGCCCTCGGCGCGGGCCGCGTAGGTGAGCGCCATGCGATGGCGCAAAATGGGTTCAGCCAGCGCCGCGACATCGTCTTTGGACGGTGCGAAACGGCCGTCGAGCAAGGCGCGGGCGCGCGTCGCCAGCATCAAAGCCTGAGAGGCGCGTGGGCCTGGCCCCCAATCGAGGTGATCGCCGATCACCGGATGCGCCCCTGCGCCGGGCCGGGCACCACGCACCAGGTCAAGGATCGCATCGGCAACTTGTTCGCCGACCGGCATGGCGCGCACAAGTTTTTGCGCGTCGATCAACTCCTCCGGGCCCATGACCGACTGCGGCGGCGTCTCGGTTTCTCCGGTGGTCAGCCGCAGCATCGCGCGTTCAGAGTCGCGATCGGGAAAGCCGATCTCGATTTCGAGCAGGAACCGATCAAGCTGCGCTTCGGGCAGTGGATAGGTGCCTTCTTGCTCAATAGGATTCTGGGTTGCCAGAACGTGGAAGGGGCTGGGCAGATCATGGCGGGTGCCGGCGACCGTGACGTGGTGTTCTTGCATCGCCTGCAACAGCGCCGACTGGGTGCGCGGGCTCGCCCGGTTGATTTCATCGGCCATCAGAAGTTGGGAGAAGATCGGCCCTTCAATGAAGCGGAAGGCGCGCGAGCCGGTCGCGCTTTCTTCCAGAACTTCGGCGCCCAGAATGTCAGACGGCAACAGGTCGGGCGTGAATTGCACCCGCCGAGCGCCAAGCGACAGGACTGTGCCGAGCGTTTCGACGAGCTTGGTCTTTGCCAGACCCGGCAGGCCAACCAGGAGTACGTGGCCACCGCAGAGCAGCCCGACCAGCGTGTTGTCGATCACCTGTTCTTGGCCAAGAATGGTTTTGCCGATGGCTGTCTTGGCGGCTGCCAGCCGGCCAGCCACGGCCTCAGCGCGATCGGTTATCGACGCTGTTTCGGCATTGGCTTTGGGTTCCAATTCAGTATCCTGCACGTGATGCTCCTAAAGGGCGGCATGTCGTTTGGTAAAATTGGTTGGCGCACAGTCGAATCTTGCACTCGAATCTTGGGCAGCGCGCCACCTTATCGGCACCGTTCATGGCGCCTTTTTGTCGTCGCCAGTGTCGGCCTTTGCATGCCTCACTGGAGGATTCTCAAAGGCCGACTAATTGGAGGCTGCGCAATCTGTTCGCCAGACGCAAGGTCCAAAGGTCGCTTCTGCGCTCACCATAGGGTGATAATTAGGGTCAGCATGGGGAATGGAAACATCAGATGGTTGGATCGAGCGCAACGGGGCCAGCGAAAGACACAATGACGACCACCTCGTTCGAAAACCTCTTGTTTGCCGCTGGGTCTGGCAAACGCACGCCGCCGGTTGAGCGCTGGAACCCTGAACTGTGCGGCGCCATCGATATTCGCATTGCTGCCGATGGCACCTGGTTTCATGAAGGCCGGGCGATCCAACGGACGCGGCTTGCCAAGCTCTTTTCATCGCTTTTGCGCAAGGATGAGGATGGCGCGACCTATCTTGTCACGCCACACGAGAAGCTTGCCATAACCGTTGACGATGCGCCGCTTATGGTGGTCGATTATGCGTCCAAGCAAGGGCCAGAAGGCGATGTGCTGGTTTTGCGCACGTCAATGGGTGATGTGGTGGAAGTCGGTGCTGATCACCCAATGCGTTTTGCCCTAGAAGTTGGAAGTGAGGGCGTGAAGCCTTATGTGCTGGTGCGTGGCAGGATCGAGGCGCTGCTCAATCGGGCCACGACAATTGCCCTTCTCAATGATGAGCGTTTCGTCGATCTGAATGGTCAGAAACCGATGCTGCGCTCTGGCGCTGCGACCTTTTCCGTTCTGCCGGCAGATTGAGCCATCGGTAGATTTCTCGTTCTTCTTTTAGGAATTGCCTTTGTCCGACCGGACCCAACCCTTCACCGATCACAATGCACTGCCTGCCGGGCTTGATGGTCATCGGCTTGCCAACGCCTTGTTTACCTCGTTGACCATCGACCAGCCCGTCGTCTCGACTGATGCACAGGCCAAGGACCCGTCCGGCGACCATGTTCTCAACCCCGATTTTGCTGCTTTCCGGCCAACAAATGGTCTGAAACCGGCGGCGGTGTTGATCGCTATCGACATGGCCAAGGCCGAACCGGATGTGACGCTGACGGTGCGAACCAGCACGTTGAGCGCGCATGCTGGTCAGATCGCCTTTCCCGGTGGGCGGATGGATCCCGGCGAGGTGCCCGAAGAGACGGCACTGCGCGAGGCCGAAGAGGAGATCGCGCTGTCACCGCGCGTTGTGGACGTCCAGGGGTTTCTGCCCAGCTATGCCTCGCGAACCGGATACCGGGTCTATCCGGTCGTCGGTGCGCTTGATGGTTTGCCGTCCCTGTCACCAAGCCCGGCGGAGGTTGATAGCATCTTTCAGGTGCCGCTCGCTTTCCTGCTGAACCCGGCCAATGCGGAGCGCACAAGCCGCGTGTTTGAGGGCAAAGAGCGCTATTTTTATACCTACCGCTTTGAGAATCATGCCATCTGGGGTTTGACGGCGGGTATCGTGCACCACATGTCAGAACGGTTGATCTCTCATCTCACTTAACGCTTCGGCCATTGGAGTTTTCGCGTGCTGCGTTTAGCCATCATCAATCTGGCGCTGTTTCTCGTCCCCTTCGCCCTTTACCTTTTGTGGACGACGGTGCGCGGCAAGCGCTCCGACATGCCGTTTTACTGGCTGGTCGGATCGGGCGTTGCGCTGGTGTTGGTCGCGATGGTTGCCTTTGCGCAATTTGAAACCGGCGATGTGACTGGTCAGTATGAGCCGCCCCGGTTCGAGGACGGCGAGATCGTGCCGGGCCGGATCGTCGAACCGGTTGAATGAGTGAGCCGCTTCGCGACCTGTTGAACAGGCCGGGCGTTGGCCCGGTTCTCGACGTTGTCGCGCAGGACGGCGATGACGCCTGGCTGGTTGGCGGTTGTGTGCGCAACGCGTTGCTCGGGCAGCCGATCAGCGACATCGATATCGCCACCCAAGCGCTGCCTGAAACCGTGACCGCTCGAACCGAAGCCGCTGGCTTCAAAGCCGTGCCGACCGGTATTGAGCATGGCACCGTCACCGTGGTGGTCGACCATCATCCGTTGGAAGTCACAACGCTGCGCCGGGATGTTGAAACCGATGGCCGGCGCGCGGTCGTCGCCTTCAGCCGCGATCTGGCCGAGGATGCCGGTCGGCGCGATTTCACGATGAATGCGCTTTATGTCGATCGTGATGGCGCGCTGCACGATCCGGTCGGCGGTCTTGAGGATCTGGAAGCCCGGCGTGTGCGCTTTATTGGCGATGCGGGCACGCGCATCCGCGAGGATTATCTGCGCACGCTACGTTTTTTCCGGTTCTACGGCTGGTATGGCCACGGCTCGCCGGACCGTGAGGCGATCAAGGCCATTGTTGCCAACAAGTCCGGGCTGACCTCTTTGTCGGCCGAACGGGTTTGGGCGGAGCTGAAAAAGATTCTCGGCGCGCCGCAGGTGACCCGGTCCCTGCTTTGGATGCGGCAGACCAGTGTGTATCAAACCGTGCTACCTGAAAGTGGCGATATGGACGACTTTGCCCGGTTTATGCGGCTTGAAAAAGCGGTTGGGTTTAAACCCGATCCCCTTTTGCGGCTGATGGCGCTGCTTCCGCCGCGCGCGCTGGACCGCGTGCAGGATTTGGCGAAGCGGCTGAAGCTTTCCGGCGCGGAGCGCGAACGGTTGGCATCGGCGACGAAAGCCGATGCGGCGCTTGATACTTTGCAGCTTGATGAACCAAAATCCCTACGCGCCGCGCTTTACGATCATGGCGGGCGGGCGCTTCAGGATATTTTGGTGTTGCAGGCTGCCAGGGCAATGAATGCCGATCCGGAATCGCCCTTGCCGGAAGGAGTCGCCGACCGCGTTGCTCGGCTCTGGAACCTCTCCGATACGTGGACGAAGCCGGACTTGCCAGTTTCCGGCAACGATCTACTGGGACGCGGCCTCCCCGCCGGGCCGCAATTGGGAGCGGCACTGAAGGTGATGGAGGGAGCGTGGGTCGCCTCGGATTTTACGATGACACGCGAAGATTTGTTGGCGGTCTTGAAGTTCTAGCCGTCGAGCTCCGCCAGCGATGCAAGCGCGTCGCCATCCCAGCGCAGATAGCTTTTGGCGGTGTCCTTAGCGCCCATGCGCTCGTAAAGCGCTCGCGCACCGTCGTTCCCCGCATCGACGGTGAGATCGAACCGCGCACCTTTGCGGCGTAGCGTTTCTTTGGCGCAGGCCTTGATGAGAGCCTTGCCAATGCCTTCGCCGCGCGCGGTGCTGGAAACGAAAATGTCTTTCAAGAACCATGCGGTGTCGAGATTGCCGGCAGGAAACAGTGGACAGATGACCGCGTGACCCACCAGTGAGTCCTCTTTGGCTGCCACCAACATCACACTGTCGGCGGTCTTTTCGAACCAGTGCGTCAGCCGCCGACGCGCTGTGCTTTCGTCAATCGCGTCATCACCTTGGTAGTGCGTTTCCATCTCAAGGCAGAGCGGCACAAGCGCTGGAACATCGCTCAGCGTGGCCAATCGAATGCTGAAACTCAAGGCCAGCGGACTTCCGGCGGCATGGAGGACAGGATGGCATCGACATTGCCGCCGGTTTTCAGGCCGAAGATGGTGCCGCGATCATAGAGCAGGTTGAACTCAACGTACCGCCCACGCCGGACCAATTGCTCGTGCCGCTGCTCTTGCGTGAACGGCGTGTCCCAATTGGCGCGAACGAGTTTGGGATAAATGTCGGCGAACCCACGTCCGACCGACTGGGTCAGCGTGAAGTCGGCATCCCAGTTTCCTGAGTTCAGATAATCATAGAAAATACCGCCAATGCCACGCGGTTCATCGCGATGGGGCAGATAGAAATAGTCCTCGCACCAAGCCTTGAGCGCTGGGTAGTCGGCCTGCGCATGACCTTCGCACGCCATCTCCATCGCTTCATGGAAGGCGATCGTATCCGGGTCTGTCTGGTTGCGCCTGGCGTCGAGAACCGGCGTCAGGTCAGCGCCGCCACCGAACCATTGGCGTGTCGTGACCACCATGCGGGTGTTCATATGGACGGCCGGAATGTTCGGGTTGTGCATATGGGCGATCAGCGAAATTCCTGCGGCCCAAAAACGAGGATCCTCTTCCGCGCCTGGAATTTGCTTCTGGAAGGCTGGCGCGAATGTTCCGTGGACGGTTGAGACGTGCACGCCCACTTTTTCGAAGATGCGGCCCGTCATCAGCCCCATCGTGCCACCGCCGCCCGGCGTGCCGTCATGGTTGGTGCGCTCGTGCGGAATCAGCCGGAAGCGCCCTGGCTCGTGGCCGTCCGTGCCGGGCTTGTCGTCGGCTTCGTCTTCAATGCGTTCAAAGGCGCCGACGATCTGGTCGCGCAACTGCGCAAACCAAGCTTGAGCGGCCTCTTTCTTGGCGTCGATATCGCCCGGCAAGCCAGGTTTCAGCTGATCGGGCGAAAAAAGCGGCGTGAAGGCTGTCATGGTGTCGTGTTTCCTGTCGCAGGCGCATCGTCCACAGGGGTCTGCGGCATGGGGTTTGGGAAGTCCTTGGTCTGGCGCAAAGCTTCGCCGACAACAAGGCCGGCGGCAACGGCCATGTTCAGGGACCGTGCATCGGGCATCATCGGAATGATCAGCCGTGCATCGGCTCGGCCGTGCAGCCAATCCGGCGCGCCTGAGGTTTCCCGGCCCATCATGATGACATCACTGCGCTGAAACTGAAAATCGGTGTGCGCGGTTGTCGCCTTGGTGGTCATCAACACCAACCGAGGCGGCGCCCAGGCCATGGCTTTGCAATAGGCGTCAAAGTCAACGTGGACCGAGGTCAGCGCCTTGTCGCGATAGTCCATGCCGGCGCGACGCAAGGCCCGATCATCCATCGAGAACCCGGTCGGGCCAATCACGTGCAAGGGCACGTTGAGACAGGCCGACAAGCGCATAAGCGTGCCGGTGTTGGACGGGATTTCAGGCTGGAAAAGGGCGAGAGAAACCAACGGTCGCACGAAACGTCAAAGGTGAGGGCGAAGCGTCCTCTTTCTACACGTTCCGCTCCTCGGTGCGAGACCAAAGATGGCCTGGATGTCTTACCCTTTGGCCGCACAGTTGCGCTCCGGCATTCGCGGCATGGACTCAACGCGCTTCCCACCCATGGACTAGTGGACAAGCGCGCCGTGCAAACGCTAAGAGCAGCCATCTGTTGAGCCTTATGGAATGCGGCGATATGCCAGCATGCCAAGGGGAAGGCGATTCTCTATATCGCTTGCCAATTCATCAGCGTATGGATTTTTACTGGGTCGCCTCTATGTGGGGTGCGACCTGCCGGACAGTTGCTACGAAGGATGACGAAGTTGTCGACTGAAGCCCAAACACAGGACGAGCCGACCCGGCGCGACTTTCTTTTTATTGCGACGGCTGCCATGGGCGCCGTTGGCGTTGGTGGCCTGGCGTGGCCCTTCATTGCCCAGATGAACCCGGACGCTTCGGCGCTTGCTCTCTCGACCAGTGAAGTTGACGTCGGCTCGATGCAGCCTGGTGAGCAGGTTTCGGTGATGTGGCGCGGTAAGCCGGTGTTTATCCGCTACCGCACCGAGGAAGAGATCGCTGAGGCCGAGGCGGTGGATGTGGACGATCTTCCCGATCCCGTGGCGCGTCTGGCCACCGATGAAGCCGCTCTGGCCACCAACGAAGCCCGCTCGGTTCCCGAGAATCCGGCTTTGATCCTGATGGTTGGCGTTTGCACCCATTTGGGCTGCATCCCGCTGTCAGAGGCCGGTGATTTCGGCGGATGGTTCTGCCCCTGTCATGGCTCCCATTACGATACCGCTGGCCGTATCCGCCGCGGCCCGGCGCCGGAGAATCTTGCCATTCCGGTTTACGAGTTCATTTCTGATTCAACCATTCGCATCGGCTAAGCCGAACCTATCTTTCGTTTGAAAGGTTTCTAGGAGACCCCTTTATGGCTGGACCTTCAACCTACGTTCCAAAGAGCGGTATCGAGCGTTGGCTCGATGCACGCCTGCCTGTTGTGCGGATGATGCACGGGCAGTTTGTCGAGTTCCCGATCCCGCGCAACCTGAACTACATGTACACGTTCGGTGGCATCCTGATGATCATGCTCGTGTCGCAGATCATCACCGGCATCGTGCTCGTGATGCACTACACGCCGCATGCCGACATGGCCTTCAACTCCGTTGAGCACATCATGCGCGATGTGAACTATGGCTGGTTGCTGCGCTACATGCATGCCGTTGGCGCCTCGATGTTCTTTGTGGCGGTCTATCTGCACATTTTCCGCGGTCTCTATTACGGTTCCTACAAAGAGCCGCGTGAAGTGCTTTGGATCCTGGGCGTCGTCATCTACCTGCTGATGATGGCCACCGCCTTCATGGGCTATGTGCTCGTTTGGGGTCAGATGTCCTTCTGGGGCGCGACGGTGATCACCAACTTCTTCTCGGTGTTCCCAGTCGTCGGCGAGACCTTGGTGCAGTGGCTCTGGGGCGGGTTTGCCGTCGACAATCCAACGCTGAACCGGTTCTTCTCGCTGCATTATCTGCTGCCGTTCATGATCTTCGGTGTGGTGATCCTGCACGTTTGGGCGCTGCACATCACCGGCCAGACCAACCCGACTGGTGTGGAAGTGAAGCAGAAGTCGGACACGGTGCCGTTCACGCCCTATGCGACGGTCAAAGACCTGTTCGCGATGGTCCTGTTCTTCATCCTGTTCGCCTACTTCCTGTTCTTCCTGCCGAATTATCTCGGCCACGCGGACAACTACATCCCCGCCAACCCGCTGGTGACGCCGGCGCACATCGTGCCTGAATGGTACTTCCTGCCGTTCTACGCGATCCTTCGCGCGGTGCCCGATGCGCTTGGTGGCGTGCTTTTGATGTTCGCGGCCATTGCCGTGCTGTTCTTCCTGCCGTGGCTGGATACGTCCAAGGTCAAGTCGGGCGCCTTCCGCTCTGTCTGGTTCAAGGTTGCGTTCTGGGTGTTTGCGATCAACGCGGTGTTCCTGGGGTGGCTTGGTTCCAAGCCTGCTGAAGGCATCTATGTGCCGCTGATGCAGGTCTCGACCGTCTACTACTTCGCCTACTTCCTGATCATCCTGCCGCTGCTGGGCCTGTTTGAAACGCCCAAGCCACTGCCGGCATCGATCACCGAGGCTGTGCTGAAGAAGAATGGCAAAGACGTTGCTTCGGGCAGTGGCCAACCGGCTGGCGCCACGGCGGCACCGGAAACCAAGGGTTAATCGGCGACTTCGCCAATAGGAGACATTCATCCATGGCTTTCTTTTCAAGCCGCATCTTGAAGACCTTGGCCGCCGCTGCTTTGGCGGTGACGCTGCCGGCGACCGGTGCCTTGGCTGCCGGTGATTCCAAAGCGCCGGGCATGCAGGACTGGTCGTTCGCCGGGCTCTTCGGCACCTATGACACTGCTCAGTTGCAGCGCGGGTTCCAGGTCTACACGGAAAACTGCTCGGCCTGTCATGCGCTTAGCCGCATCGCGTTCCGCAACCTTATGGAGCCGGGTGGCCCTGAGTTTTCAGAGGCTGAAGTTCGCGCGATCGCCACGAACTATTTCGTGACCGACGGTCCTGACTCGTTCGGTGAAATGTTCGAGCGCGAGGCACGCCTGTCGGATCGTTTCCCACCGCCCTTCCCAAACCAGGAAGCTGCGGTTGCCGCGATGGGGGCTTACCCTCCTGACTTCTCGCTGCTCGCTAAGGCGCGCGCACCGACCCGCGGTTTTCCGAATTTCGTCTTCGATATTTTCACGGGCTATGCTGAAAACGGACCGGACTACATCTACTCGCTTCTGACTGGCTACGAAGATCCGCCGGAAGGAGAGGAAGCGCCGCTTGGTCTGAATTACAATCCGTACTTCATTGCCGGTGAGTGGATTGCGATGGCGCCGCCATTGTTTGAAGGCATGCACGCCTATGAGGACGGCTCGCCGGAGACCGTGTCGCAATACTCCCAGGATGTGGCGGCATTCATGATGTGGGCCGCTGAGCCGCACCTCAATGCGCGCAAGGAGATGGGTTTCCGCGTCATGGCGTTCCTGCTGATCTTTGGCGGACTGGTCTACATGACCAAGCGCCGGGTCTGGAGCACCATCGACCACTAAGGTCGCCATACGACTATCTTTTAGAGCCGCCTGACGGGTTCCGCCGGGCGGCTTTTTTGTGGGCGAGGGCTGCTTGACCTTGGTCGAGCTTTTCAGCGGCAAGGCTCGCGACTAGGGTGGCCCGGTTTGCCGCGTTCCTGCCGCTACGATCCGCAGCGGCTGCGCCGCCAATGCCACACGGAGTGTTCTCTTGGCTATCCAACCCGATCCGACCTTAGAATCGGCCATCCGCACCATTGCTGACTACCCCAAACCCGGCATCAGTTTTCGCGACATCACAACGCTTCTTGGCGACGCCCGCGCCTTCCGTCGGGCCGTCGATCAACTGGTCCAACCCTATGCCGGGCTGAAGATCGACCAAGTGGCGGGCATCGAGGCGCGCGGGTTCATTCTCGGCGGCGCCGTGGCGCACCAGATATCGGCCGGCTTCGTCCCGATCCGCAAGAAAGGCAAGCTGCCGCATGAAACGGTGCGCATCGCCTACAGCCTTGAGTACGGCATTGATGAAATGGAGATGCACAAGGACGCTATCGAACCGGGCGAAAAGGTCATCGTCGTCGACGATCTGATCGCCACCGGTGGGACAGCCGAAGCGGCGATCAAGCTGCTGCAATCGATGGGCGCCGATGTCGTTGCAGCGTGCTTCATCATCGATTTGCCGGACCTGCAAGGCGGGAAAAAGATTGAGGCGCTTGGCGTGCCGGTGCACGCGCTGATGGAATTTGAAGGCGACTAGCGGCGAGGCGCCGCCGCCGAGATCGGGTCTGCACTGTTCCTCCGGAACAATTGCCTAACCGCCGAATTGCAAGAACCAGAACACTGGGATGGCGAGATAGCCGACAACGCTTATCGCCAACAGGCCACGCACCCAAAGCGCCTTGAACCGCCGCATCAGGATGACGGCCAGCGAGAGGCCCAGTGCTGCTTCAAATGCACCGAAGGCGCGGCCATGATGGGCCGAATCCCAATAGGAAATGGGCGAGCGAAACCGCCAGTCGGAGAACGGCCAAAAGTGCGGGTGGGCGTCATCGACATGAACCGGGAAGTCTCCCGCCAGATGGGTAAGGGCCGCCAGGCCCAGCACCGTCAATGCTGGTAGAGTCGGCAGTGGCTCACCAGTGCGCGCTCGTGCCCAAAACCAACCGAGCAAGGCGATCGCTCCATAGAGCGGTGCGGAATTGCCGATGGCGGTGAAGGTGAGCATCGGCTCGGAGAAATAGATGCGGCCCCACAGCTCGCTTTGCGGCACGCCGGTCAAGACTGCCCAGCCAAACAGCGCAAAAATCGCGGCGTCGGGCAGCAGCGCGCCGACGATCAAGGCCGCGTTGCGCTTGGGCGCACCTGGTTTGGCAAAGATGGCGGCGGCAACGAGCAGGTGGGTTTGGGTGTTCATGCCGGCTCGTTGCTGCCGTGTTGGTCGCTACAGGTTTTCAGCGAGGAACGTCTGCAAGCCGGACCAAGAGGCCTGATCGGCTTCCAGCAGATAGTCGTTTGAGTTGAACACCGTGAACGAGTGTCGCGCGCCGCCAAAAACGCCGGCGGCATGTTCAACGCCGGCAGCCTCAAGCTCATTCAATGTCTGGGCGAGATCAGCAAGACCGGAAACCGGGTCGGCGCTGCCATGGAAGAACTGGATCGGGCCCATGACGGAGGCCCAATCCTGGCCCTCCGGCGTGCCGAGGCCGGCATGGAAAGCCACGAAGCCATCAACCTCAGCGCCGGCGCGGGCAGCCTCTAGAACGGCGGCCCCGCCGAAGCAGTAGCCGATCATCACCATATCCTCGCTGGCGCCGGGAATGTTCGCGGCCTCGTTGACTGCCCCGAGCAGGCGTTGGCGGAAGGTTTCTCGGTCGGCGTACATCGCGCCGGACGCGGCACGATATTCCTCAAACCCTTGCGGGTTCACATCGGTGGAATAGACGTCGATGGCAAAGGCCGTGTACCCAAGCGCGGCCAGCATGTCGGCGCGACGCATCTCATAATCGGTGAGCCCATCCCAATCATGGACGATAAGGACGGTGCCCTTGGGTTCGTCGAGCGCCGTGTTGGTGGCCACATAGCCTTCAAAGGTCGTGTCACCGATGGTGTAGAGATGCGTATGCCCGACGATTTCAGCCGATGCGGGCGTCGTGACGATGGCGGTTGAAACAAGCAGGGCAGTGGCGAGAGCTAAGCGCATGGGAGCCTCCAAGGGATGGGTCGAACTTGTTATGCTACCTAGCGTTGACCACCATGATGACCAGTGTGTGACACCGACTAGGGTCAGTCTTTAAGTGTTGAACTTAAACAGCAGCACGTCGCCATCCAGGACGACATATTCCTTGCCCTCATCGCGCGCCTTGCCGGCTTCCTTGGCCGCCGTTTCGCCTTTCAGCGCGATGTAATCATCGTAAGCGATGGTTTGCGCGCGGATGAAGCCACGTTCGAAATCGGTGTGAATGACGCCGGCGGCCTGCGGCGCTTTCGTGCCGGTCGTGATCGTCCAAGCGCGTGTCTCTTTGGGTCCGGCGGTGAAATAAGTGACCAGGCCAAGTAGCGCGTAGCCTTCGCGGATCAGCCGATCAAGGCCCGCTTCTTCCAAGCCCAGCGTTTCCAGAAACTCCGCTTGCTCGTCTTGCGGCAGCACGGCAACTTCGGACTCAATCGCCGCTGAGATCACAACGCTGCGCGCGCCGGTTTCCTTGGCGTACGCCTCAACCTTGGCGGAATAGTCATTGCCGTCGCCAGCGGCGTCTTCCTCAACATTGCAGACGTAGAGAATGGGCTTGGACGTCAGGAGGTTCAGCATCTGAAACGCCTTTTCCTCTTCCGCCGAGCGCTCCACCAAACGCGCCGGTTTGCCGTTCTGCAGCATCTCCAGCGCCTGCTCCATGATCGGCAGGATGGTCAGCGCTTCCTTGTCTTTGCCGGAAGCTTTTTTGCGCGTTGCGACGACGCGTTTTTCCAGGCTTTCCAAGTCGGCAAGCATCAGTTCGGTTTCGATGGTCTCGATATCGGCAAGCGGCGCGATCTTGCCGTCGACATGGGTGATGTCTTCATCCTCAAAGCAGCGCACCACATGCACGATGGCATCAACTTCACGGATGTTGGCCAGGAACTGATTGCCCAAGCCTTCGCCGGACGCCGCGCCGCGCACAAGGCCGGCAATGTCGACGAAAGTGATCCGCGTTGGGATGATTTCTTTCGACTGGGCGATCGCGGCGATCTCATCAAGGCGCGGATCGGGCACCGCCACATCGCCGGTGTTCGGTTCAATGGTGCAAAATGGATAATTGGCAGCCTGTGCTGCCGCTGTTTTGGTCAGCGCATTGAACAGTGTGGATTTGCCAACATTGGGCAAGCCAACGATGCCGCATTTAAAACCCATCGGGCTCTCTCTTTCTTAGCTGTCTTTGCTGCCGAGCAGCTTTTTCAGCATGTCGGCCATCGGGCCAGATTTTGGCGCCTGTAATGGTTTGGTTTGCCGCGCCTGGCGAATGTGAGACTGGCTGCCTCCGGCGCCTGGAGTCTTGGGCTTTTGTGTTTTGGCGGGCTTTTCAGATCGGTACTGCGCGGTGGTTTCGTTCAACCGTGCATTGAGATCGCTGTCCTTGCCGTCAAGTGCCAGTTCGATGGAGCGGGCAAGTTCATCGCATACCGCGTCCACCCACGCCTCATCAGGCTTGGGAAAGTCTTTCAAGACATAGCCTGAGACCAAATCCTTGTGGCCGGGATGGCCGATGCCAAGGCGGATCCGGCGATAGTCTTTGCCCAGATGGGCATCTAGGCTCTTCAAGCCGTTGTGCCCGCCATGGCCGCCGCCAACCTTGATGCGCGTGCGACCCGGCTCAAGGTCCAACTCGTCATGGATCGCCGTTACGTCGCTTGCTTCAAGCTTGTAGAATCGTGCGATCTCGCCGGCTGCTTGGCCGGAAAGGTTCATGAAGGTGGTTGGCTTGGCGAGCAGCACTTTGTAGGTGCCAATGCGCCCCTCGCTCACTTGCGCAGAGAAACGCGAACGCCACGGCGAAAAGCCGTGGCGCGCATGGATGGCATCGACGGCCATGAAGCCGATATTGTGCCGGTTTTTGGCGTACTGGCCGCCTGGATTGCCAAGGCCGACAAGCAGATGCATGGCTCGCCTCGTTCAGGTGGTCCGGACCAAAGCCCAGTCTTCCGGGACCCAGTCTTCCAAAGCCTAGTCTTCGGCTTCTTCCTCGCCAACGGTCGGCACCTCTGCCGGTGCTTCTGCAGCATCCTCGTCCGCTTCGTCTTCGTCGCTCTTAAGCGCAGCAGGCGAGGCGATCGTTGCAATCACAAAGTCACGATCGGTGATCGTGGGCTCTGCGCCCTTAGGCAGATTGATGGCGGAGATGTTGAGCGTGTCGCCAAGCTCAGCGGTGCCAAGATCGAGTTCCAGGAACTCGGGGATCGCGTTGGCCGGGCAGTTCAGCTCCACTTCGTGGCGCACAACGTTAAGAACGCCACCGGCTTTCAGGCCAGGTGAGGTTTCTTCGTTGAGGAAGTGCACCGGAATGTTGACCGTCAGCGTCGCGCCTTTCGACACGCGCAAGAAATCAACATGCATGGGGAAGTCGCGCACGGGATCGAGCTCAAAATCCTTGGCGATCACCTGGTGCTTTTCACCTTCAACGTTGATGGTTCCAACGGTGGTCATGAACGCACCGCCATGGATCAGAACGTTCACTTCCTTATAGGGAAGGGCAACGGGGATCGGGTCTTTCTTATCGCCGTAAATCACGGCGGGCAGCATGGCCTCGCGTCGCAGAGCACGGGCAGCTCCCTTGCCGACCCGTTCGCGCCGCGTGCCAGCCAGTTCATAGCTCTCACGCATGGCATTTCTCCAATGATACAATAAAAAACGCCGGACAATCCGGCGGTCTCAGCCGCGCGTGCCTCCAGGGGGGTCTGGCGCGGACGCCGGTCTATAACGCCGTTTTGTGTGCGATGCAAATGCTGTCGCGGCTGACATCGCCCGTGTCATTGAACTGTCATAGAGCCTCGCCTAGGACGAGGTATGACCACCGGCACTTCAGACGCAACTGACGATCATGCCCGCGCAAGTCTTGGTGATGTAACCACCGCGTTTGCCCGCATCGGCGTGCTGTCGTTTGGCGGCCCGGCAGCGCAGATCGCTCTCATGCACAAAGTGGTGGTGGATGAGAAAGAATGGCTGCCGGAAGACCGGTTTCTGCACGCGCTCAATTATTGCATGCTCTTGCCTGGCCCTGAGGCGATGCAGCTTGCCACCTATATAGGCTGGTTGTTGCAGGGCGTGCGGGGCGGACTGATCGCTGGCCTGCTTTTCATCCTGCCAGGCTTTGTCGTCCTTCTGGGATTGGCGACGCTCTATGTGACGCTGGGCGACGTGCCGGCGGTCGAAGGCGTCTTGTTCGGTTTGCAGGCAGCGGTGCTCGCCATTGTGCTGCAAGCGCTGATCCGATTGTCGCAAAAGACGCTGACCTCGTCCTTGGCGGCGGCGCTGGCTTTGGCGGCCTTCACGGCTCTTTACGTGTTTGATGTGCCGTTTCCGCTGGTCATCGCTGTTGCTGCCCTGATTGGTATGGCCGTCTGGGGGCGCGGCGATGGGTCGGCCATTGTGGCGCCTATCGCTGCTAACAGCGCGCGCAATGCCTCATCGCTTCGCACAGCCGCTATCTGCGCAGCTCTTTGGCTCGGTCCGCTGGCCTTGTTGGTGGTCGGCCTTGGGCTGCAATCCCTTTGGACGCAGCAAGCGTTGTTCTTCTCCTGGACGGCGATCATCACGTTTGGCGGTGCTTACGCGGTGCTCGCCTACATCACGCAGGTCGTGGTGCAGGATTTTGCGTGGCTCTCCACCGCCGACATGGTGACGGGCCTTGGCTTGGCCGAATCCACGCCGGGGCCGCTGATCCTGGTGCTGGTTTTCGTCGGGTATGTTGCCGCAGCGCAAGCTGGGCTTGATCTTGATCCGGTGCTCGCAGGCCTGCTCGGCGGCACGCTGACGCTGTGGTTCACGTTCCTACCCTGTTTTGTTTGGATCTTTCTCGGCGCGCCCTTTGTTGAACGTACCCGGGAAATCATCTGGCTGAAAAATGCTCTGCGCGGCGTGACGGCGGCAGTCGTCGGCGTGATTGCGTCTCTCGCGGTCTGGTTCGCGATCCAGGTTCTCTTTGATGTGGTCAGCGAGGCGCGCCTTGGACCGGCAAGCCTGCCGGCGCCTATGCTGTCGAGTATCAACCTCTCCGCCTTGGCAATCGCTGTGCTCGCCGGTGTTCTGTTGATCGGGCTGAAGCGCGGTCTGTTCACGACGCTGGGCGTGTGCGCTGTGCTTGGTGTTGCCCTTCGGCTTTTTCTCTAGTCGAGTTTTGCCAGCGCCGCTGCCATGCGTGGCTTGAAGCTTTCGGTGCCGTAGCGCGCGACGAACATCTCCAGGCCTTCCTTCACCACCTTGTTGCGCTCGTTCTGGCTGACGGATTCGCGCACTTTGAACATCAACTCATAGAAATAGACGGATCGGGAGAGCTGCCAGAGCTGATTGGCGGCGAATGGTTTGTCTGGAATTTCCAGATCACCAGCCTCTTCGGCGCGTTCGAACAAGGCTGTCAGCTGTTCGCTCATCGCCACCGCCGCGCTGAGGTAAAAGGCATGGCCGACATGGGGAAAGCGTTCGGCCTCAGCGACGCACGTTCGGTAGACCGACTGGGCAAGTGGTGAGACCATGAAGGTTACCGCCAGTTTGCCGCCTGCGATCAACGCATCTTCGGTCGAGGCATTGAGTGTAAGCGCCTGCAGGCGTTCGCGCTGCTCCACGCAGCGCCGGTCGATGACGGCGCGAAACAGCGCCTCCTTGTCATGAAAATATTTGTAGAGCGTGGCTTTGGAGATGCCCGCTTTGAGCACGATGTCATCAACGCTCGCGCCAGCATAGCCGTGCGAGAGGAAAATCTCTTCGGCGGCGTCGAGAAGCTGATCTTCTTTGCGCCCGACGGGTTTGCGGGTCATCGCCGCGTCGAGCGCGTGGAGGACCTCGGCAGGTACCGATGGGGTCTGCTGCGCGGTGGTGTCAGTCATGGATCAAATCTTTGGCTGGGAATAGGGCAGGCGATTGGTCACAAAAATAAAACGAACTGTTTAGTTCATTTTCTCATTGACCGTAGCGCATTCTCGTGGCATTTGTCTATCAACTGAACCGAACGGTTTAGTTCACTTTGTAACCGAAACCCACTTGAAGGAATGAACCCATGAAACGTTTTGCTCTCACCCTCGCCGCCGCCTCACTTGCAGCCGGCAGTGTCGCCGCACCAGCTTTTGCGGATGGTTTTGAAACCTACACAGATACGACTGTTCTGTCGGTCGATCGTGACAATGGGCGGATGAACCTGGCGAACGGCACGACCCTCGATCAGTCGATCGAATGGTTTGCGATCCCATCGCAGGCTGCTGCCGGCGACAAGGTGCGCGTCATCATTGATCACAACAACGATTTGGATCGCGTGGTCGTTCTGCGCTGAGGCGTGGGCAATGCTGGATGCAAGCAGGCGGATCTGGGAAAGCTGGGTCCGCCTGTCCTGCGTCGGTCGCTAGGAAAAAAGGCTGGAGACTGATTTTTCCAAGGCGGTGCGCATGATCGCCTCGCCAAGTAGGCTTGCTACGGTAACGACGCGGATATTGTGGGCGTTTTTCACCGCTTCGGTGGTTTCGATCGTGTCGGTAATCACCAATTCTTTGAGGTTCGATCCAGCAATCCGCGTTACGGCGCCGCCCGATAATACACCGTGGGTGATATAGGCCGACACTTCTTTGGCGCCCATGCCGAGCAGCGCGTCGGCCGCGTTGCACAGGGTGCCGCCTGAATCGATGATATCGTCGACCAGCAGGCACGACATGCCTTCCACTTCCCCGATTACGTTCATCACTTCGGATTCGCCAGGCCGGTCGCGTCGCTTGTCGACGATGGCAAGCGGCGCATCGACCCGCTTGGCAATGGCGCGGGCACGCACCACGCCACCGACATCCGGTGAGACCACCGCCAGCGGCCCATTGGCCGTGTAATGGTCCATAATGTCTTTGGAGATCACCGGCTCGGCAAAAAGGTTATCGGTCGGGATATCGAAGAAACCCTGAATCTGCCCGGCGTGCAGATCAATGGTCAGCACACGGTCCGAACCGGCTTCGGTGATCAGATTGGCAACCAATTTGGCCGAAATGGGCGTGCGCCCTGCTGTGCGTCTGTCTTGGCGGGCGTAGCCAAAATAGGGAATCACCGTCGTGATCCGCTTGGCTGATGAGCGGCGCAGCGCATCGACCAGAATCAGCATCTCCATCAGATTGTCGTTGGCCGGAAAGCTTGTGGACTGGAGAACGAACACGTCCTCGCCGCGCACATTTTCCTGGATCTCGACAAAGATTTCCTTGTCGGCGAAGCGCCGGACGTCCGCCTTACACAGCGGCACATCAAGATAACCCGCAATGGCGTTGGCCAGCGCGAGGTTGGAATTTCCGGCGACAAGCTTCATGTGGGCAGTCCTGAACGGGGTAGGTCGCGCGTGTGTTAGCGAAAGGGTCTCGCCGAGTCCATGCACCGCTTAGGGCGTAGGTGACCGATTTGTTGACGGTGGCGAAAAGCGGCCTTCGGTTAGGCCGGATTCTGCCGCAGCCAGAGCATCATGCGCCCTGCAACGTCGTCGGCGATCAGCTGGACCGTGTTCTGGTCGATCAAGGCCCAACCGTCGGGGCCGGAGCGCGGGATTGAGCGGGCGCCGGACACGCGGTGGCGCAGCGTTCCACGTGCATCGAAGATATCGAAGACATAGATCACCGAGGTGACCTGATCGGCGGGAATCGCGCTGACCTGCGAGCGCACAACAAACTGCGCGGTTTCATCGCCGAAAAAGGCCAGCTGCATGCCGCGCCGATAGGTGGCGTCGTCGATGGCATCGAAAAGCTGAGTTGCCTGCGGCTCCGGCGCTGTCGTGATCGGCGCTAAGGAAACGCGCGGCCATTGCGGCGTTGCCGGTGTCAGCGCCGGCGCAACCGATTGCGGCTGAAGCCCGGCTTGCACCGCGTCCTGCAGTGTTTCGGTGGATGAACCGTCGGACGCCCCAAAGGTTTGAGTGCTTTGGCCAGCAAAGGGATCGCTGCCGGGAACCTGATTGGGGTCGATGCGCGAAAAGTCCTGCAACGTCGTCTGGGTACCCGGTGCTGGCGACAAGGTGCCAGGTTGCAGCGTTCCTGGCTGAAGTGTTCCAGGCTGGATCGTTGTTGGCTGAGCCGTTTGCACTGGTTGGGCACCTGGCGTTCCCAGTGGCTGGGCCGTCACAGTTCCGGGCAGGGGGGCGGTTTGAACCTGCGACACAGGCTGCGGCGTAATCGGGCTTACCCGTTCCAGTGAGCCGGGGCCTTCCGGCGATGCGCACGCGCCAAGAAATAACAAGGCGGCAATTATGGCGACGCGGTTCAACACAGGCGTACTCGACTCAGGGCTTACGGGAAGGTCTGCGACAGACCGGCTTTATCGCGGCAATCGCTTATCACGTCTAGGGTTAAGCCTTTTCTTCTGTTCGTTGCCTGTGTGTCAGCATGATGGCGCTTGCCAGGCGGCCATAGTCGGGCTCGCCCAAATGGGTTGCGCGGCGGTAGCTGTAGAAGAGATCCGGTTCGCTGTAGGTGCAGCGACCCAAATTGTTGGCGGCGATGCCGGCGCGCGCCAGCCGCTCCATTGTGTAGGCCGGCAGATCGAACAAGAAATGATCATCGCGTTGGGATGGCGTGAAAAAGCGAGTGTTCTGCGCGTCGTCCTGAAGGAACCGCGCGCGATAGTCCGCGCCGACCTCATAGGCTTTGGCGCTGATTGATGGGCCTAAGGCGGCTTTGATGTTGGCTCGGCTCGCGCCTTCGGCTTCCATCTGCGCGATGGTCGCCTCGACGATGCCGGTCATCGCGCCCTTCCACCCGGCATGGGCCGCGCCGATGACACCGGCCTGCTCATCGGCAAAGAGAATCGGTCCGCAATCGGCGGCCTGGGCGCAGATAACCAAGCCGGGTGTGGCGGTCACGATGCCGTCGGCTCGCGGCGCGGCGTTCGACTGCCAGGGAACGGCCGTGCGGATGCAGGTGGCGCTGTGATGCTGATAAACCGTCAAAAACGCGTTGCCGCCCAGATAGGCCAAAATGCGGGCGCGGTTCACCTTCACATGCGGAACATTGTCGCGCGAACCAAGGCCGGTATTGAGGCTGTTGTAGAGCCCCATTGAGACACCGCCCTGGCGGGTGAAAAAGCCGTGGCGGACGCCCTCCATCGCGCCAAGTGTTGGGTCGAGAAGCGGCTTCAGCGCATCGCTCATGCAGGTTCCTTTAGACGGTTGGTCGGCTCAAGGCCGGGTAGGGGAATGGCGGCGCTGGCAAAACCCATCACTTTGAACAGCTTGCCCATCGCGGCGTCGCCGGCCAGACGTTCCACGGCAAGGCTGATGGCGTTTTGGGTGGCTGAGTTGCTCCCAGCGCCAAGGTGGCCGGCGCGCTCCAGAAGCCCGAGTGCCAAGAGAAAAGCACCCTGGTCAGCCGCGCCAAGATTTGTCACTCCGTGGTCGCGGGCAATCTGCGCAAGGTGCTCAAAATCCACATGGGTGGTGAGGTCGGCGTCCCCAGGGTCGGCAAGCGGATTGACCTTTTCGTGGCGGCGAACCGCTTGCAGCGTATCGCCTGTCCCGGTTTTGAGAGCGCCATAGTCAATGATGAGCCCGGCACCGCCATGCTCCTGAACGTGGTTCGCGAGCTGCTGCATCACCGCGTCTTGCGCTGGACTGTGTTCAACAATCGTGCCGTGCGGCCCTTCGGCAATGGGCTTCGGCGCGGGCAGCGGTGTCGGGTCAACGCCGAAAGTAAGATCGCCGTTTCCATCAACGCCGACCTTGCGAGCGTTCCAACCTTTCTGTGTGCGCACCCATTGGTTGGTTGGCAGGGCATCGAAAAACTCGTTGGCAACCCAGAGCGTCGGTCTATCAGGCAGCGAATCGAGCGTGTCATGGTGGGTCGGTGAGACGCCGAGGTGTGCGAGCGTCGTGATCTGCTCGGCGCGCAGTGCCGGGCTCGTTTCGACGAGGTGTATGTCGATGGCGTCTCGTAGCGTTGGCTCCAGACTGACGATGCGCAGAATGTCGGCGATTAGCGTCCCACGACCGGGGCCTAGTTCGACCAAGGTGCACGGCGTCGGGCGTCCAAGTTGGCGCCAGGCTTCGACAAGCCACGCGCCGATCAATTCACCGAACAGCTGGCTGATCTCCGGCGCAGTGGTGAAATCGCCGTCGCGCCCAAGCGGATCGCGTTTGACGTAATAGCCGTGCTCGGGATGTGCTAGGCAAAGCTGCATGTACCGGCTTACTGTGATCGGCCCGGTGGTTTCGATCTCGGCGCGGATGAGATCTTTCAGATGAGTCATGCGGCCGCGCTGGCAGGCGTCTTGCGCGACAGCGCGATGAGAACGAGGCCCGCTACAATCATCGGCAGGGACAAAAGCTGGCCCATGGTGATCAGCCCGCCGATTAGGCCGATGCCTGGGTCGAAGGCACGGACATATTCGGCCAGAAACCGGGCCAGGCCATAGCCAGCGGTGAAGATGCCGCCGACCAGTCCAGGACGTTTCAAGCCGCCCAAGCGGATGGCGATCGCGCAGGCCAAGAACAGCACAACCCCCTCGCCAAAGGATTGGTACAGCTGGCTCGGGTGGCGCGGCAATTCATCGGCCATTGGAAACACCATGCCCCAGGGCAGATCGGTGGGCCGGCCCCACAACTCGCCATTGATGAAGTTGGCCAGGCGGCCAAAAAACAAGCCGACGGGCGCCGCTGCGCCGATAATGTCGAATAGGGAAAGGGCGCTTGCCTGGCGCCGGCGGGCGAACAGGATCATCGCCCCGATGACGCCCAACAGGCCGCCATGGAAGCTCATTCCGCCGTTCCAGACCTGTAGAATCGTGATCGGGTCGGCCAGGAACCGGGCTGGCTCATAAAAAACAACATAGCCGAGCCGCCCGCCGATGATGACGCCGAGCGTTGCCCAGGTCAGGAAATCGTCAATGTCTTCAGGCTTGTAGGGTGTACCAGCTTGTGGCCAAAGCGGCGGGCGTTGGACCAGCCGGCGGACATACCACCAACCGCCGACAAGGCCGGCGATGTAGGCAAGCGCGTACCAGCGAATCGCAAACGGTCCGATCTCGATCAGCACGGGATCGATGACCGGAAAGGCAAGCGCGGGCAGGGTTGTCAGGGTGATCATCAGGGCAGCGTTGTTGGTCCGGTTCCATCATCGGATGGCTCATTTTGCCCCTCTCTTGCATGAACGCGAGGGCTGAACCATATGTTTCGCAGCGCTGGTGGCGCGACGTTGCAAAAAGGATCACATCATCATGACCCAATCGAACAGCCGTTTGTTTGACGATCTTGGCCGCTTGATGACGGACGCCGCAGGTCTGGCCGATGGTATGCGCCGCGAGGTGGAAACCGTCGCCCGATCGCAGATGGAGCGGATGGTCGCGACGATGGATCTTGCCCGCGAAGAAGACATCGACGTCTTGCGCGACATGGTCTCCAAGCAGCGTGAGGCCAATGAGGCTTTGGAAGCGCGCGTCGCAGCGCTCGAAGCCCAGGTCGCGACCCTGACAGGCGGAAAACCTGCAGAAGAGTCAACGGCCTAGAGGTCAATCGGCCTGACGTTTTATCCGAGTCATCCACACCGCGGCTCGAAGTTGTTCACGGATAATACTGCACTGCACCGCTTGCCAATGGCTATTGTGGGGTGCCCGGCGCTTGCCGCTCACCTATAGTTGTCGTGTCAATAGATTCGCTGGCTCCCGAACTGGTTCTGCAAGGCTCGGGCAAAGGATAGGCAGTATGTCGCTTGCCGATTTCGAGGCCGATCGCCTCAACCATCCCGTCGATGTTGTTGAACATCTTGCCTCGCTCAACGAGTGGGCGTTTGAGCGTTCGAGTGACCATGAGATCACGATTTCGGTCGAAGGCTCCTGGTCCTCCTACCATGTCTCGTTTTCCTGGATGGAAGACTATGAGGCGCTGCATCTTGCTTGCGGGTTTGACCTCAAAGTCCCACCAACGCGGCTGACCGAGATCACCAAGCTGTTGGCGTTGGTCAATGAACAGCTTTGGATCGGCCATTTTGATCTTTGGCGTGACCAATCGGCGATCGTATTTCGTGCCACGCTGCTCTTGAGCGGTGGCGCCGATGCCACGCCGCAGCAATGCGCCCGGATGCTGGAATCCGCAGCCGAGGTTTGCGAGCGCTATTATGAAGCCTTCCAATATGTCGTTTGGGCCGGCAAGAGCGCGCAGGACGCGTTGTCCGACGCACTGTTTGAGACGGCCGGCGAAGCGTAGGCTCGATGTCTGGCTTTGAGAGCATCGTGGTGATCGGCGCCGGCAAAATGGGCGGCGCCCTTGTCGATGGTTGGTTGGCGCAGGGTGTCGATCCGGCCAGCATTCGCCTTGTTGATCCGGCGCTTGAAACCGATGATCGAGGCTGGCCCGCCAGGGGAGTCTCCTGTTTTGGCTCCGTCGAAGCGATCGACATCACGCATCCGGCGCTCGTTCTCTTGGCAATCAAACCGCAAATGATGCCGGCCGTGCTGCCCGGTTTGACTGGTCTTGATCATGATGGATTGACCGTTCTTTCCATCGCCGCGGGAACGACGCTGGCAACCCTGCAAGGTGCCTTTCCAAAAGCGGTATCTATCCGGTCCATGCCCAACACGCCTGCCGCCGTTGGCGCGGGTATCACGGCGGTTTTTGGGCCCGATGCCAACCAGACCCTGCAGAACGGTGTCACCGCGCTTTTAGAAGCGGTGGGCCAGGTTGTTTGGGTGGATACTGAGCGCGCTATGGACGCGGTGACCGCCGTCTCAGGTTCTGGGCCAGCCTATGTGTTCCACATGGTGGAAGCTCTAGCAGAGGCTGGCGAGGCGCTTGGACTGCCGGCGGAAACCGCGATGGCGCTGGCCCGGCAGACGGTTGCCGGGTCGGGCAAGCTGCTTGCTGAAGCGGACGAAAGCGCCGAGCAGTTGCGCATCAACGTCACATCGCCGGGCGGCACCACCGCCGCTGGATTGAGCGTTTTGCGCGACACCGGGCGGCTTGCCGACTTGATGCGCGAAACGACGCAGGCGGCGTTTGACAGATCAGTGGCGCTTGCTGCATCCAAAAGCGACGAGACGCCGTAACTTCTGCGGTAGTCGCAGGAGAGAGCATGCTCAACAAGACCGAGACCAAAGCCGTTATCGACGCGTTTGTGATGATGCTGGCAACCACGTCATTTTCCGATGTCAAACTTCGCGATGTGGCGGAGCAAGCTGACGTACCGCTCGCCAAACTCGTCATGACCTTCGCCTCGCGTCTCGACTTGTTCGAAGCGTTCGCCGCGCAGCTGGACGAAAAGGTGCTGGCGGGCGATGATCCCGATATGGCCGAGGAGTCGGCTCGCGAGCGATTGTTCGATGTGTTCATGCGCCGGTTCGATGCGCTTTTGCCGCACAAACCAGCGATCATTCAGCTCGAGCGCGATCTCAAACGCGATCCCGCATTGGCGATGTCCTTTGCACGCATTGCCTCGAAATCCATGGCGCGGATGGCGGCCAGCGCCGATATCGATGTCGAAGGCGCTCGCGGCGCGCTCGTGCGGGCCGGGTTGTTTCAGGTGTATGCCCGCGTGATGCGCGTGTTCTTGCAAGAAAGCGATGAGGGCCAGGCGCGCACCATGGCCGAGCTCGACAAGGCGTTGCGCCAGGCTGAACGCCGCATTGGCGATCTGGATGGCATGATGACCATGCTGCGCGGCGAAGGCGGCATGAGCGGTGGCCCGCTCTGCCGGTGGCGCGAAGGGATGCGCCGTCGCGGCGGCAACGATGATGCCGCGCCAACACCGGAAGCCGCTTGAGCGTCATGAGTGAAACCATAAGCTTCGATGATTTTCTCAAAGTTGATGTGCGTGTTGGCACCATCGTGGAAGCTGAGCCGTTTCCCGAGGCGCGCAAGCCGGCGTACAAGCTAAAAATCAATTTTGGTGATGTGATTGGCGTGAAGAAAAGCTCCGCGCAGATCACCAAGCACTACGCGCCAGAAAGCCTCGTCGGCCAACAGGTGATGGCGGTGATGAATTTTCCACCGCGCCAGATCGGGCCGATGATGTCGGAGGTCTTGACGCTCGGCGTGCCGGACGAGGAGGGTGAGGTCGTACTGCTGCAGCCCACTGACACCGTGCCAAACGGCGGGCGTCTCTACTAGGGTCCTGACCTTAGGCCGGGATCGTTATACTGGCCTGAAGGCCGCCCAGCGGACTGTCGCCAAGCGTGATGTCGCCGCCATGGGCGCGGGCGATATCGCGCGCAATCGCCAGGCCAAGGCCCGTGCCGCTTTCATCCAAATTGCGCGCTTCATCAAGCCGGAAGAAGGGGCGGAACACGTCCTCGCGCTTTTCGTTCGGGATGCCTGGGCCGTCATCATTGATGGTGACGATCAGTTCATCTGCGGTGCGTTCGCCGTGCAAGGTGACGGTTTTCGCGTGGCGTTGGGCGTTGGTGATGAGATTGGTCACCAACCGTTTGAAGGCGAGCGGCTTGACAGAGGCCGCCGGCGCGCCTTCAAAGCGTGTCTCGACAGTTTGGTCGCCAGCGCTTGCGGTTTGGGCGATGTCGCTGAGCAATTCTTCGACATTGCAAGGCGCGCTGACCTCGCCATCATCGCCGCGCGCGAAGGCCAGATAGCCTTCCAGCATCGCCTGCATTTCATCGACGTCACGGCCCATTTCCTGGGCGGCTTTTTCATCGCCGAGCAGCGCCAGCTCCAGTTTGAAGCGGGTTAAGATCGTGCGTAAATCATGGCTCACGCCCGACAGCATCGCCGTGCGTTGATCGACATGGCGTTCGATGCGCTCGCGCATGCGCCAAAACGCGATGGTGGCGCGGCGGATTTCGCGCGCGCCGCGCAAATTCATTTCTTCGTCCACTTCCTGCCCACGGCCAAAACGGTCGGCGGCATCGGCGAGCCGCAGGACAGGGCGAATCTGATTGCGCAGGAAGAGCACCGCCACGATCAACAAGACCAGCGATGCGCCAGTCATCCAGACCAGGAAGATATGCGAGTTAGACGCATAAGTCTGATTGCGGCGCGCAAAGACCCGCAGAACCTGACCATCGTCGAGTTTGACCCGTACTTCGACCAGGTTGGAGCGTCCGACCGTGTCGATCCAGAAGGGGCGTTGAATGCGCCGGGAAATCTCTTGGCTCAGCGTCCGATCCAGCAGGTCAAAGAATGGTTTCGGCAAAGCCGTCGGCAGGGCGGTATCGGGCAGAAAGGCAACGTTGAGGTCGAGCGCATCGCGAGCGATCCGGATCACTTCGGTCTGGTCGGCTTCGTTCTCAGGAAAGGTCTCGACCATTTCGATGACGGCGGCGATGTCGCGGGTCACCGCCTGCGACAGTCGCTCGGTGACCAGCTCCCAATGGCGCTCCATGAAGACGAAAGCGACCACCGATTGCAGGATCACCACTGGGGTGATGATGATCAGCAGTGAGCGGGCGTAGAGACCTTGGGGCAAGATCGGTTTGGCGATCTGGCCAAGCTTACGCAAACCCCAACGCAAGCCGCCAAACACGGAAATCACCGGCGCAAAGATCGCCGCCAAAGCGCTGCGCTCCGGTCCCGGCGGCGCGTCTTGTGCGATCTCGCCGCGTTGCTTGGCTCTGCGCGTGCTGCTCCACCAAGGTCCCGATAGACGACGCCACAGCCCGCCCAACCCTTGTCGTGGTCGCCCATTCGCATCGGCAAGGCCAATGGCATCAGAGTTGGTTTCTTGCCAGTCGGCCATTGGCGGGCGGCGGTCCTTAAAGGTCGTGAGCTGCGGCTAGTCGCTGACCAGACGATACCCCACGCCGCGCACAGTTTGAAGATGGGCTGGGGCAGCGGGGTTTTCTTCGATCTTTCGGCGCAATCTGGTCATCTGAACGTCGATGGCGCGATCAGTCTTGTTGGGGTCATCGCCGAGAAGGTCAAGACGCGACACAGTCGCGTTGGGGCGGGCCGCCAGCATGGCCAAAATCTCGCGTTCGCGCTCGGTGAGCCGGACGATCTGCCCATCCTTGGTGAGCTCTCGTTTGGAAAGCGCGAACCGGAAGCAGCCGAAATCCACCGCGTCGGCGCTACCGCTGCGTGTTTGCTGGCTGGCGCGCAGGATATTGTCGATGCGCAGGAGCAGCTCGCGCGGTTCAAACGGCTTGCCGAGATAATCATTGGCGCCAGTTTCCAAGCCCGCGATCCGATCGCCGGCGTCGCCGCGCGCGGTCAGCATGATCACTGGAATGGCTGAGGTTTTGCGCAGCTCAGCGAGATAGTCCAAGCCGCTTTCGCCCGGCATCATGACATCAAGCACCATCAGGTCGAAGGACAGGCCGGAGGCTGCCCGTCGTGCATCTTCGGCAGATTTGCTGACCGTGACGCGGTAGCCATTGTCGCCGAGATAGCGTTTCAATAGATCGCCGATGCGGGCGTCATCATCGACGATCAGAATGTGGGCGGCTGTGTCGGCGGGAATCGACAGCGTGGCGGCGGCAGACGGCATAGCGGACATCCTTGTTCGGCGTCCAGGTCCGGCGGTCTAGCCGCGATCGCCCGGTTTGCCAGCGGTGTTCAAGCTTTCCAACGGCATAACCGGATCATTCATCAGGGCGCGCAGAAAATCGCGCACATCGCTCCGGCCGCCCGCTGGGAGCGCCTGCAATGCGCCTTCGATCCGTGACGATTGTATGGCAATGAGTTTTTCTGCCAGCGCAGCGCCTTTTTCGGTCGTATAGAGCAGGCGCTGACGGCGGTCATCGGGTCCCGTTTCCTGGGTGATGTAGCCCGTCTCGATCAGGTTTTTGAGCACCCGCGCCAAACTCTGTTTGGTGATCTGCAAGATTTCCAACAGCACCGCGACTGTCATACCAGGGTTGCGATGGACGAAGTGCAGCACGCGGTGGTGCGCGCGCCCAAAACCCAACTCCGCCAAGATCGCGTCCGGCTCGCCGACAAAATCCCGGTACGCGAAGAAAAGGTGCTCAATGATCGCCAGCGTTTCGGGATCATTGTCCTGATCGCGATGTGGTTCGGGCCGGAAAGATATGTCAGCCATGTTGACATATTTCGGCAAGGTTGTTACACCGCCGCCTCTGTTGGCGAAAGAAAAGGTCCTCAAGATGCCTTGGCGTTTTCATTTCTTGCTTTCAGTGCCGCATCGTTAGGCAATTGCGTTTGGCCGAAAGGAATCGGTGCGCCTGCTCAACGATCAAAGAACGGATCGGGCTTTTCAAGTAAGTAGAGATGCCCGAGCCAAGTGCTTAACACAAAACGTTTTTCATTTGGGAGTGAAGACCATGGCCGGTGTGCCCTTCGATCAGTTATCCGGACTTATCTGGATGAACGGTGACTTTGTCGAATGGGATGACGCAAAGGTCCACGTCCTCACACATGGATTGCATTATGGTTCGGCGGTGTTTGAAGGCCAGCGCGCTTATGGCGGTGTGGTGTTTGAACAAACCGCGCACCATGAACGGCTGCACACATCGGCTGAAATCCTCGACATGGTCATGCCCTACAGCGTGGAAGAGCTGAACGCGGCCTGCGAAGAGGTGATCAAGCGCAACGGTTTTGTCGATGCCTATGTGCGTCCGATCGCCTGGCGCGGTTCGGAGATGATGGGCGTTTCGGCGCAGAAAAACCGCATCAATGTCGCCATCGCCGCGTGGGAATGGCCGAGCTATTTCGCGCCGGAAGAAAAGATGAAGGGCATTCGCCTGGATATCGCCAAATACCGCCGCCCGGATCCGCGTACCGCGCCATCGCATGCCAAAGCCGCTGGCCTCTACATGATCTGCACGCTTTCCAAACATGCCGCCGAGGCCAAGGGTTATGCCGACGCTCTGATGTATGATTGGGAAGGCTATGTTGCCGAGGCGACCGGCGCGAATGTGTTTTTCGTTCAAGATGGCGTCCTGCACACGCCGCTTGCTGACCGTTTCCTGGATGGCATCACACGGCGCACGGTGATGAAACTGGCGCAGGCGCGCGGCATTGAGATCGTCGAACGGCGCATCCTGCCGCATGAGTTGGCCTCGTTCAGCGAGTGCTTTGTGACGGGGACAGCGGCGGAAGTGACGCCGGTGTCGGAGATTGGGCCGTTCACCTTTACGCCGGGCGCGATCTGCCAGGCGATGATGGCCGATTATGCCGAAGCGGTTCAGCCCAACGCCGCCAAGGCTGCGGCGTAAGCGTTTCTCTTACCAGCGATCGGCATCGGCATCGTCCGATGCCTTGGCGTCCACCCAGCGCGCCTCTTCATCCGGGTTCGCTGGGTGTTCTTTTTTCCAGAACGGCGCCTTGGTCTTCAGGAAGTCCATCAGAAAGTCGGCGGCCTCGAAGGCTGCCCGGCGATGGGATGATGCCGTTACGACCAGCACGATGGGATCGCCTGGCGCCAGCCTGCCAAACCGATGGATGATGGTGATGCCGTGCAGCGGCCAGCGCGCGCGCGCCTCATTGGCAATGACGGTCAGTTGGCTCTCGGCCATGCCGGGGAAGTGTTCCAGTTCCAGCGCTTCAAGCTGGCCGCCCTCGTCGCGGCAATAGCCGGTGAAACTGATCACGGCGCCAATGGCAGCGTTGCCATCGTGCAGGGCTGCGATTTCTGCGCCGGCATCAAACGGTTCGGCCTGAACCTTGATCTTCACAGAGGTTGTCATGGGGCTCAGCCCCCGGTCATGGGCGGAAAGAAAGCTGCTTCCTGCGCGTCACCAAGCGGGGAGTCGTCATCGGCAAGTGTTTTGTCGAGTGCAACGCGGATGATGGCCGGGTCTTCGAAGGCATAGGCATACCCCTCGTCAATGCCGGCCAGCCAGGCTTTCAGCGCGCCGGCTGTCGTGACGTCAGCCGGGATTGCGCGGGTTTCGCTTTCGGTTCCGATGCGTTCGCGCACCCAGGCAAAATAGAGCAGTTTCATCATGTTACGCCTGATCGGCGGCGACGAGATGGCCTATTCCGGCGCGCACATAATCGTACCCTGTCCAGACCGTCAGCAGCGCCGCCGCCCACAAAAGCGCGATGCCGACCAGCGTCAGCCCTGGGATCAGCGCGTCGCCCGCCGGGCCGGTCACCAGCACCGCCAGCGCCACCATCTGCACCGCGGTCTTCCATTTGGCGAGATTGGATACGGGCACCGAAAGGTTCATCTGGCCAAGATATTCGCGCAGGCCCGACACCAAAATTTCCCGACTCAAAATGATGATCGCCGGGATCAGCGCCAGCCCAGTGATTGTGCCGTTGGCGGCCAGCATAATGAGCACGGCGCCAACCAGCAACTTGTCCGCGATGGGATCGAGCATTTTTCCGAGGCTTGAATGCTGCGACCAAGCGCGCGCCAGATAGCCATCAAGATAATCGGTGATGGCAGCCACGATGAAGATCACCAGCGCCGTCCAGAGCCAAAGATGCTGGGAGGAATAAAGGCAGGCAACGATCGCGGGGATCGCCGCGATGCGCCCATAGGTCAAAAGGTTGGGCACGGAATAAACGGTGCTTTGGGCCGAGGCCATGAAACGTCTCGCGCTGGCGTTTGGGTCGTCCGGTTTCACCACGGTCGCGGTGGCGCCGTCAATCAAGCAGCACGCCCGAAAAATGTCACCCGCTTTCGCGGAAATGGTCGTAAATCGTCCGCGCCAGCGCTTGGCTGATCCCAGGAACCTGTTCCAGGTCGCTTAAGGCGGCGCGTTTGATGCCCTTCACCGAGCCAAAAGCGTTCAAAAGGGCGCGTTTGCGCGTTGGGCCGATACCGCCCACCTCGTCGAGCGGGTTTTCGCGCATCTGCGCCGATCTTTTGGCCCGGTGGGTGCCGATGGCAAACCTGTGCGCCTCGTCCCTGAGCCGCTGGATGAAATAGAGGACCGGGTCGCGCGGCTGCAACATGAACGGCTCGCCCTCCATCGGGTGCAGCGTCTCGCGGCCCGCATCGCGGTCAGGTCCTTTGGACACACCGATCATTTGAACGCGATCGGTGATGCCAAGATCGTCAAGAACGGCCTTGGAGGCTGACATCTGGCCCTTGCCGCCATCGATGATGACCAGATCCGGCCAGGCAGGAAATGCTTCTGGGTCTGTGGTCTCCGAGTCGCCATTTTCCTTCACCAACCGTGAGAACCGGCGCGTGAGAACCTCGCGCATCATGCCGAAATCATCGCCTGGGGTGAGGGTGGAATCCTTGGTGTTGAACTTGCGGTACTGGTTTTTCACAAACCCATCCGGCCCGGCGACGATCATGCCACCCACGGCATTCGTGCCCATGATATGGGAGTTGTCGTAGACCTCGATGCGGCGCGGTGTGGCGTCCAGGTTCAGCGCCTCGGCCAGCCCATCGAGAAGCTTGGTCTGGCTCGCGCTGTCGGCAAGTTTGCGGGCCAGGGCCTCGCGGGCGTTCGTCGTCGCGTGGGCGACCAGATCGCGTTTCTCGCCGCGTTGTGGTTTCAGCAGCTCGATCTTGCGTCCGGCATGCTGTGAAAAAGCATCAGCCATCAACTCCGCTTCCGGCAATGCGTGCGACGTCAGGATGAGCTTGGGGATCGGCTTGTTGTCGTAGAACTGCGAGAGGAAGCTTTGCAGCACCTCTTCGGGTTCCACTGACTTGTCGGCCTTTGGAAAGTAGGCGTGGTTGCCCCAGTTCTGCCCGGTGCGGAAAAAGAACACCTGCACGCAAAACTGGCCGCCCTCGGCGTGGAGCGCGAAAACATCGGCCTCTTCCACATTGCGCGGATTGATGCCCTGATGGCTTTGGATCTGGCTTAGCGCGGAAATACGATCGCGATAGACGGCGGCGCGCTCGAAATCCAAATCGTCCGACGCTCGTTCCATCTGCTTGGCCAGGTCAGCCTTCACCTGCTTGGATTTGCCCGACAGGAACGCTTTGGCGTCATCGACCAGCCCATCATACTCCTCAAGGCTGATCTCCCCGGTGCAAGGCGCTGAACAGCGTTTGATTTGATAGAGCAGGCAAGGGCGCGTGCGGCTCTCATAAACGCTGTCGGAACAGGTGCGGATAAGAAAGGCTTTTTGCAGCGCGTTGATGGTCCGTCCGACCGCGCCAGCCGAGGCGAAAGGCCCGAAATAACTGCCCTGGCTGTTGCGCGCGCCACGATGTTTGACGAGCTGTGCAGCCTCGTGCTGATCGGCCATCAGGATGTAGGGAAAGCTCTTGTCGTCACGCAGCAGGATGTTGAAGCGCGGTTTCAGGCGCTTGATCAGGTTCGCTTCCAGCAGCAGCGCTTCGGTCTCGGTGCGCGTTGACACGAACTCCATCGCTGCGGTCTGCGTGATCATGCGGACGATGCGATTGGAAAGGCCGGTGGGCCGGGTGTAGCTGGTCACCCGCGCCTTCAGCTTGGCGGCCTTGCCGACATAGAGCACATCGCCCTTGTCGCTCAGCATGCGGTAGACGCCCGGCGTGTTCGGCAGCTTCTTCACAAAGGCTGCGATGACGTCAAAGCCGGATTCCGGGCGTTCGGCCGTGTCGAGGCTTGCCGCGTTGGCCGCCTCTTGGCCAACCCAGACTTCGCTCGCTAACGGGCCTGGGCCGGTTGCATCGCGCAGCTTGGGTTCGGCAAGTTTGGAATCGCTTTGGTCCATGGGCTCCATAGTGTCGGGAAATCGCAGCCGAAGCCAGATCGGCCGCCGTCGGCGCCACCGACTTCTCCTGCCAATTGGGGCAGCAGGCTTGCTACTCGTTGATGCCCGCGACATCGGGCGTTTCCCAGGCCAGATGCTGTCCGCCATCAAGGGCGATCATCTGACCGGTCACGGCCTTCATGCGCCAAAGATAGGTAATGGTTTCTGCAAAGGCATCAAGATCGGGGCTACGCTTGAGAGGGACGCCAGCCACCTGCTTCTCGAAGTCGTCGTCTTCCTGGCGGTCGTTGGACAGCGTCGGTCCGGGCCCAATCGCGTTGACACGCACGCGGCCTTGTGTGGTGTCGGCAAACGCCTGCGCCAGTGTCTGGGTCAGGCCCCATAGAGCGACCTTTGAGGCCGTGTAAGAGACGAAATTGGGCGTCAGTTGCCAAACACGCTGGTCGATGATGTTGACGATTAGGCCCTCTTCATCGCCGGGCAACTGTTTCACAAAACGGTCCGCCAGAAGGGCTGGCGCCGTGGCGTGGATGCCAAAATGGGCTTTGAAAAGACCCGGCCCAAGGTCGCCAACCGCATCGGATTCAAACAGTGAGGCGTTGTTGACCAAGCAGCCAAGCGGCGCGCCGAGGGCGTCCGACGCTTTGCCTACAAGGCCGGCAAGATCATCATCATTCAACAGGTCTGCCTGCACGGCAGCCGCCGTGCCGCCTGCTTCCTTGATGTTCGCGACTGCCTGATGTGCGGCGTCTTCAGAGCTTCGGTAGTGGATGCAAACCGGTGTGCCAGCGGCGGCTAGCTGGCTCGCCATGGCTTTACCGATGCGGTTGGCCGCGCCGGTGATCAGCGTTGGGGGAAGGGCGGTCAAAACGGGCGGCATGTCGGGCCTTCTGAACGAGCAACTATCCGCCGATGGCCTTGGCGATCAGCAGGCCCAGATAGATGGCGTAGAGCGCCAAAAAGGCGAGACCGATCTTCCGTCCGATGGTCATTTTCATCAGCACGAGCGGCAGCAAGAGCGCCGAGCTTGCTAGCATCACCCAGATATCGAACCGTAAAATCTGCTCGGCGATGGGCACGGTCGTGATGCTGGCCGTCGCACCCAAAATGAACAGAATATTGAAGACATTCGAGCCGATCACATTGCCAACGCCGACATCGGCCTGGCCTTTCAGCGCGGCGACAACGGTGGTCACAAGCTCCGGCAATGATGTGCCGATGGCGATGATGGTGAGGCCAATGATCACCTCGGGCACGCCGAGCGAACGGGCGATGGAGGACGCCGCATCCACCGTCGCATCGGCGGCAAGCGGTAGGCCGACAATGCCGATCGCGAAGAACAGCAGCGCCAGCCAAAGGGAATGTGGCACGCCTTCAACGCCGTCGATGGTCTCCAACTCGCTGACATCGCCGCTGGCGCCTGCTTTGCGCGCCGACATGTAGGAGCCGACCAGAAATACGGCCAGAAGGGCCAAAAAGACCAAGCCATGCCATAAGACGAGCTGGCCAGAAAACGCGAACACGGCAAAAAGAAGCGATGCGCCCATCATAAAGACGGTTGAGCGCTTTAGCCCGGTCTGGTCGCACGGCGTTGCGGCAATGAGGGCCGGCACGCCCAGAACCAGCAAAACGTTGGCGATGTTGGAGCCAACAATGTTGCCGACGGCGATGTCGGCGGCATCGTCAAAGGCGGCCTGGATCGACACCATCAGTTCCGGCGCGCTGGTGCCAAGCGCCACGATAGTCAGGCCAATGATCAGGGGTGGGATTCCGAACCGCTCGGCCAATCCAACCGCTCCGCGCACCAACGCGTCGCCCGCAATGACAAGCCCGGCAAGGCCGAGAGCCAAGATCAGATAATCAAGCAATGAGGGCGGTCCGAGCGATCGAGCAAATCAAAGGGGTGATGCCGCACTGGGCAGAGAATGAACTGTGCATGTGTGCTGTGCATCGGCAAAAACAAGGGCGCCACGCGAGGTTAAGCCCTCATGGCGCAAGCTTTTTCGCCTGGGTCAGGGATTAGGATGATGGCGCGGTCGCATCATAGGCCGGCACCGTTGCCCGGAAGGCTTCCAGCCAGGCAACCAGCGCGGGATAGCTGCGCCGCCAGGCACCCTCGAAGCGAAGATCGAGATAGCCGAGCGCGCAGGCCAGAGCGATCGTTCCCACCGTTGGAGCACCGGTGGTATGCGGTGGTTTGTCTTCCAGATAGCCAAGCGCCGCGGCGACGCGTTCGCTTTGGCGTTCCACCCAGCTGTGGCTGCGTTCGTGTTCCGCCCGATAGCGCTTTTCATACACCTGCAAAACTGCGGCATCCATGATGCCGTCGGCCAAGGCTTCAAGCTTCATGGCCGCAATGCGTTGGCCGGGATCGGCGGGGTAGAGTTTGTTGCCGCCGGCCATTTGATCCAGATAGGCAACGATCACTCGGCTGTCGTAGAGCGTCTCGCCGTTCTTGAGGATCAATGTTGGGATTTTGCCAAGCGGATTTTGCTGGCGCAGCGGGTCGAGCGGGTCGGCGGTGTTGGCAGGTTGCGTTTCGATCTGGCCCTCCAGACCAAGCACAATTGCGGCAATTGAGCATTTGCGCACAAAGGGCGAGGCGGCGGCACTGCGTAAGATTGCCAAGACAATTCCCCTAAAACTTAACCTAATGCATTGAACAGCTCTTCAAACTTCGCTGCTAAACCGATAGCGTCAAGTGGAAAGAGGTAGCTGGAAGGCTGCTCAACAAAGAAAGTGGTGATTGGGTGTTTCGCACGCTGCTCCTTGTTGGTTTTGCTTTTGCCTGGGGTTCGCCCCAGTTCGAAGACCTGCGTCCGGAGCCGCTCGACGTGCCACTTGTGAACTTCCACCATGATGTGCGCGCGGTCGCGTTGGATGCGGTCTATGCGGTTCAGAGCGTCGATGCAGTCCGCGACTTGCGGTTCATGGATGGGTATTTCGAGGTCGTGATCGGCCGCCTGAACGGCTAAGCGCCGGTTTTCCGACAGCAGATGAAGTCCCTAGGCAGTCAGCAATGGCTGCCTTTTTGTTTCGGGACTATTGCCGGTGCAATGCGCAGACCAAGCACTTTGGTCGCGTCAGCGCAGGCGTTTGTTTCGATCGGAAATGCGGGCGCGGCGCCGCGGGGTTCTTCCGCCGGGCGCTACTTGCGGACGGCGTGCTCGTAGAGGCGTCGTAGCGAGCGCACGAGGACAAACATACCCGCCGGCAGGCCGAAGACGTGGAACATCAGTCCGGGTAGAGCAAGCGGCACGGCCGCCGGATCGATGTTGGCTGCCATCACAAAGATCGGCATGGCGATCGTCAAAATGATGATGCCGTTGGAGGTGCTGGCGATCAGCGTGTCCAACTTGTTCGACGCGCATTCCCAGAAAATGCCGGCGCCGTCGATCGGCCCGCAGGCTTCAACGCCCTGCAAGGGATGGCCGTCGACCAGGAAAATCGTGGCGATCCCCCAAGCCAGCCAAAAAGACAGGCCGATACCGACCACAAACAGCTTGAATTTGCGGTCAGGCAGCGGGCGCCGCAGCGCTTTCGGATCGAAATCGACCATGGGTGGGTGTATCTCACAGCTTCGGTAACCATCACCTTAAGCGTGTCGTTCAAATGATCTGGGTTGCAAAATAAGCTAGCTAAGAGATCGCAGGTTGCCGAATTTAGCGCGCTGCGATGGGCAAATCGGCCTGCTGGCAGCCATTGCGATCCACTTGGGCGCAGGCACGCGGTGTTAGATTTGTGTCGAGGCAGATGCGGACTTCGGCAAAGCGACCGCCTGGGCAGGCTATGGCGATGGCGTCGGGTAGGAGACCGGGATTGGCCTCCTGAAACGCCGCTTCGATAGAATCGGCATCAAGTCGCGCCGGCGTTGCGCCGTCAAACGGGGGAGGCACAAGGATGCGTTCGCTCGCTTGGCGGGTGACGGCGGCGTAGTCTGCCGGAGATAGGCCCGAGCAGGTGCCGTGCTTGTTCCATTGGTGCTCGATCAGACCGCTATCGGGCATGATGTCGAGCAGAGTTTCGGCGATGCTGGTCGGCATGCTGTCGCCGTGGGGTGACTGGCAGAAGGACGGCCAGCCGTCCTCGAACTGCGGCCACAAGCCGTGGGTGATGAAACCAAAGTCAGCGCCAGCGCCGCATTGCAGTGGCGATCGCTGACCGGATTCGGTGGCGCAATAGGCTGGGGACCAGGAGAGCGCAAGGACGTAAAAGTCGAACGGCTGGCCGCCTCCCGTTTGCTCGTCCTCATTTTGCCAGCCGGTGGCGACGGCGATCGCGATGGCGAGCGCGATAATGCCCCATTGGACCAACCGGCGGTTCAAAGGATCAGGAGGCTACCAGAGGCCGTTACCAAAGGCGGAGCGCGCTGCAGTCTCCGCCATGGACGTTCCAGAGATCGCGACCAGCCATGCAGCTTTCCACGCCATAGCTGACCCCGACAAAGCTCGCATGGCTCTCGATGAGATAATAGACCGAGCGGGTGTGCCCGGTGGCAAGATGCGCGCGAGCCTGGCACCAGCGGCGCTCACGGGCGCCCAGATAGGCGGGCGTCACATAACGCGTCTGGCGGACATGATCGAACTGCACCACGTCGACGAGCTCCTGATAGGGCTGCTGGCCGTGATAGCGCTCTTTCTCCGCCACTTGCGAGAGCACCCCGCGCGCATCACAGGCGGGGATATCGCCATAGGCCGGCGCACGGTGCTGACCATAGTCGGCGGCCAGAGCGGCCGTTAGCGGCAGGGCCATCAGGGTTGCAAAAGCCAAGGCGAGGGCGCGGATCATCGTGGAATCTCCAATTGGTTTGGCCGACCATGGCACAAGCGTAGGACGTTTTGGAAGTGGTGTTGCGCTTGGCCGGCCCGCGTGGCACGCAGGCGCCATGACCGATCAAGCCCAAACCCCGAGCCAAAACGCCCCGACGCTGGAAGTCGCTGTGATTCCGGTAACGGCGTTTCAGCAGAACTGTTCCCTTCTCATCTGCACCCAAACCCGCAAAGCGGCGCTAGTCGATCCGGGCGGGGAATCAGAGAAGCTGATCGCGGCGGTCGACGAGGCCGACGCGACGTTGGAGCAGGTACTGTTGACGCACGGCCATATCGATCATATTGGCGGCGCGGCCGATGTGGCGGCACATTTTTCGGTGCCAATTGTCGGGCCGCACCGGGCTGATGAGCAACTGATCCAAGGCGTGGCGACGCAAGCGGCGATGTTTGGCACGCCTGGGGTCAAGGTTCCCGGCATCACCCGCTGGCTGGAAGGCGGCGAGACGGTGCAGGTGGGCGATCTGACGTTTGATGTGCTGTTCACGCCCGGGCACGCGCCGGGGCATGTGATCTTCGTCAACCACGCCCACAAGTTCATTGTGATGGGCGATGTGCTGTTTCAGGGCTCGATCGGTCGCACCGATTTGCCGGGCTCCGATCATGGCACGCTGATGAAAAGCATCTTTCAGACGGTGCTGCCGTTGGGCGATGACTATCAGTTTTTGCCCGGCCACGGGCCAGGCTCGACGCTCGGGGCCGAGCGCGACGGTAACCCGTTCATTGTACAGGGATTTGAGGGGTAGGATTGCACCAAGCCCCGGACGCTCTACGTGATCCGGGGCCTGGAGCCGATTGATCCTTGAGGTCCCGGCTCGGCGTCACGGGTGTCGCCGTCCGGGACTTGGCACTTTGGCGTGCTTAATCTTCCAGAACGAACGTTACCTTCAGGCCGACGCGGTATTCGACGATCTTGCCATCGCGCACGGTGGCTTTTTGGTCTTTCACCCAGACGGCCTCGACATTCTTCAGCGTTTTGGCCGCGCGGGCGACGCCCTGCTGGATGGCATCTTCAAAGCTGACGGTGGAGGATGCGATGATTTCGGTGACGCGCGCTACGCTCATTGGTCTTCTCCCTTTTTGGTTGTGAGGTGAGCGTGGCGGGCAAAGCCTTGCGCGTCAACATCTGCGTCGCCTCTGCAGGAGCGTCATCCCAGTGGGTCCGCGAGCCGCAGGTCTCGCTACCATCGCCGGGGTCCCCGCCATAAAGGCGAGGATGACGGCCGGTAGGGGCGAGTTCGGCCGCGGAAAACAGCATTTTTGGTCGCTCTGGGCCTGCGGCCCAACCGCTGATGAAACCAGTGTTTCCGCTGCCACCCCAACGCCAAAAACCTGACTGCCCAAAGGGGCATCAGGGTTTTTCTTTGTTGCTCTGTTCCTACGGAACAACCGCGGGATGGAACCGAAGCGGGGCGCGGAAAACGCCGGATCGCTGTAGTGAAGCACATGACGCTTGCCGCGCCCCGCTTGCAGGTGCTGCACGCTATGCGCCGGTGGGATCGCCACCGATCACAGACGCCTGCCGCCTTCAGGTGTCGGTCATGTGGCTGGGAGAGTCTGCCCAGCCATCACCTATTCCGCCGCTATGGCCTGACCGGCCCCCGCGACTCCCGAATTCGCCTGATGGCAGTACTGACGACGCCGCATCCCCGGATTTTCGGCCGGTTTGACGGACGCTGCGCTGCTAGGAGCTTTCGCTCCCACAAAGTGCGCTGAGCCTGATGGGGTGTGATGAAGAACGCTGGTGATGCCGATCGCAAGATCGGCACGTCCCGTTGCTCTTCACCCACCGGGCACAACCTGCCCTTCACCCCACATGGTTTCACGGTGCACACGCTGTTCCTCGGGCGAAGGCGAGGTGAGTGTGGCGCAAAGCGCACGGGCCGGGGACAGGTTGGGCGCCTATCCCCTCTTTATTGCCGTAAGGGCGTTGACGAATCCGGCAAACCGAGCCTTGCTACGCCCTCCACATGCCGAAACAGGTGATCTTAGGGAGCGAACATGGCTGGCAAGTTTGAAGTCTACACCGACAAGCGCGGCGAAACGCGGTTCCGTCTGAAAGCGGGCAACGGCCAAGTGATCCTGGCGAGCGAAGGCTACAAGAAGAAAGCCAGCGCCATGAACGGCATTGAATCGGTGCGCAAGAATTCCGCCTCTGAGGCCCGCTTCGAGAAGAAAAAGTCGAAGAACGGCAAGTCGATGTTCAACCTGAAGGCCAGCAACGGCCAGGTGATCGGCACCTCGGAAATGTATGAGAGCGAAGCCTCCTGCGACAATGGCATTGCGTCAGTGGCGAAAAATGCTCCGGACGCGAAGGTGGATGATCAGACCGGCTAAGCCGGGATCGGTGTAGACGCTTTTTCGGGGCGTCGCCCCTTCCCAACCCCACATGTCATCTCGGCCAAGCGGACACGCGTGTCTGCGCGAGCCGGGATCGCTTCATAACTCCTATCGTCATCCCAGGACGTCGCACACGTGCGTGATCTGGGTTCGGCCTTTGAGGGCTGTGTTCAGCGCGAGTGGTGAATAGGTGAACTGGATGGCTGGGTCATGGTTGCGTGATGCACCACCATGACGCACAGGCGCTCAATTTGTCCGACAGGTAGCGATGGCAGAGTCATGGTACTCGAGATATAATTGGGACAAACTGAAGCGTTATCCTCTCTCGAAGCCATTGGAACAAACTGGTTTGGGAACGGGCAGCGTCGGTTTAGAGTTTCAAAGATTCGTCAACAAAAGAAGTAAACTCGGATATGTGGGAAAGACCCGCCGATCTTCCAAAACTTTTGAATCCGCCATTGGATGAGATTGTCATAGGTGTCCAATTTCGGCTGCGTGGCGAAGCTCCCGAATTTCTGAACGCTGAGGTTTGGAAACAGTTGGCCGCCGACTACCCTGTTGTGCATGCCCATCCACCGATTGACCCAAAATTTGAAGGTGAACAGATAGACTTCGAGGCGCAGCAATTACGGTTGCAGCAGGTCAGATTTCCAGTTCTGCAAAGGCATTGGTTTATCGGCCGTGATGAGAACAAACTTGTTCAGTTCCAGCCAGATCGAGTTTTATTTAACTGGCGTCGATTAGGGGTTAGAGACAACCAGTATTCTTTCTTTGAGGAGCCTGCAAAAGAATTTTTTCGTGTTTTTACTAAGATAAACGAATATTTTTCCGACTGTGGAATCGGCCCGGCGGATATCAATCAAGCAGAAGTTTCCTATATCAACTTCATTGAAGAAAAATCATACTTAGGAAGTAGTATGTTTCCGCTTCGGATTTTGCATAAAGCGATAGAGAGTGAAGAAAGTTTTCGATATAGCTTCACAAAAAAAATGATTTCCGAGAAAGGAAGCTTTATTGGCCGAACTTATCATGATTTAGCTACTGCTGTGCAACAAAATAGCGGTAAACAAGGTCTTAAAGTAGACATTACCTGCCGAGGGTACCCAGAAGGCAATTCCCTAGATTCAGCTATGGAATTTCTTTTTGCAGCTAGACGGTCGATTGTTAATAGCTTTTTCGAGCTTATGTCTGACGGTATGTTAGAAAAATTCAACTCTGATTCTTCGGGTAATGCAAATGCTTAGTCCAGAGGTGGCTACCAACTCCGTCTTTGATGGGCATATCAGGGCGCAGACTGGCTCGGCCATCGTTGATATTGCAGCATATCGCTCCGTCGGCCAGGCTGATGGCTTCGTATCTATCAAAGCGGACATTTTGAGAGAACTCAATGAGAAGCTGACGGAGTTCGTACGCTTGCCAAAAGGGTGGGATGGATATGTCGCCAAACAGATTGATGTTCAGACCGCCACTTACGCACTCACGGTGTTAAGCGACCTGGTCGGCGCCCACTCGGAGGCGCCGTCAGTTGTGCCGGTGGCCGGCGGTGGTGTGCAATTTGAATGGAGTTCAGGGGGCGCGCATCTTGAAATTCTTGTGAATGGACCAACCGAGATACATGCTTGGTACTCTAGCGCGCCAATGACCGATGACGGTAACGTTGTCAGCGGTAGGGAAAAATTACCCGAAATTCGTCTAATGCTAAGAGAGTGGGAAAGTGCTCAGTCCGCCACCGCGTGACCAGCACGGTGCCGTACTTCCTCATGATCACAATGAGATCTATGATGAAGATGAATTGGTGCGGCATCTGACCATACACCACCTTGCACCAACAAAGGGTGGAGGTAAGCGGGTTTCGTCAGCCTTCCTGTCGCGGAGTAGTCAAAGGGCCGATCCATATGAAGGTTACTCGGTCGAGTTACTTCGGTTGCTTATTGAAGATGGGATTGACCTCAGCGGTCGCTACTGCAGAGGCGGTAAGATTGGTGGTGCCGCGATTTCCGCGGGTTGCCTGCGTGCAGAGAGCACCCCGGAAACGGTGGTGAAGGTAGGTTACGCTCCAGAGCCAGAGAATGCTTATCACTGTGCGGCTTGGGGAATTGACTTCGATCGGCCAAACGCGCGCAGATATCGGGTTCTGCAGGCTATGCGATGGTTGGTGCTGCATTCTGACCATCAAGACGTGGTTTTAGCTCCGGCTAGCTAACTACCGCCGCCGGCTTCGCCTCTTCGCTCCCAATCCCATTTTTTTGGCACTAGTGTCCTCTTATGCCGCTGCTCCGGGCGTCATACCCGCCAACACGCGCCTCGACTTGTATCTGTGTGGCAAGAACATCATCGGTTTACAGCAGCTCCGTTTCATACAGGCATTAGTGTTCTCCGAGTGGGGCCATCCTTATGCCGCATTTAGTGGCGACCTGCGCCGCTCCGCTATTGAGCGCGTCATCTGATTTGGGCAGCGTACCCAAGGGCAGATGACATCCCCCCATACAGCGAACGCTTCCACGCAAGCGTCGCGCGCAGACGATTAAGGTTCCCCCCTCATGAATAAGTCTTTCCTCGCGGCCCTTCTGGGCCTGTTCGCCGTTGTCGGTCTTGCTGCACCTGGCTTCTCCAACAACACCGTGACAGTCGCCAGCTGGTATCAGTGCTGCCACACGACCGCCAACGGTGAAGCCTTCAATCCCGATGGCCTGACGGCGGCCCACAAAACACTGCCCTTCGGCACGCGGGTCGAAGTGACCAATCTGGCCAACAACCGCACCGTGACGGTGCGCATCAATGATCGTGGCCCCTTTGTGCATGGTCGCGGTCTTGATCTCAGCCGGGGTGCCGCCCGTGCCATCGGTTGCATTTCATCGGGCACCTGCCGCGTGTCGATGGATATTCTTTAGGCATCCTTTTGCGCAGCAAAGGGCGTGCGCATGGCAGGCGTTTGCGCAGCAAATGCCGAGAATGCGGTAGCCTTGTCCGCCCATTCCATGAGCCGTCACCCCTGTGCTTGTCACAGGGGTCCATGCCTTTGCATTTTCGGCATTCATCGGAGTGCGGACAGTTCACTGAAATGGATCCCCGCCACAAGGGCGAGGATGACGACTTTTTCTAACGGCGCCGTCTTGAGCGGGCCTTAGCCCCGCCGCCTTTTTTCTGTCCTTGATAGCCACCGGCGATGCTTTCAATCGCCGATTGGCTGGCCAAGGCATCATCGGCCAATAGCAACTCCGTCTCGCGTAGGCGCTTTAGCTCGTCGCGCAGGCGGGCGGCTTCCTCGAATTCCAGGTTCGCAGCGGCGTCGCGCATCTTCTTCTCAAGCTCTTCCAGCGTCACCTTCATGTTGCCGCCGACCAGCTTGCCTTCGTCCACCATGCCGGATTTCACATGCACGCGGTCCTTCTCGTACGGGCTGTCGAGAATGTCGGCGATGTCGCGCTTCACGCTTTCCGGTGTGATGCCATGCTCCTCATTGTACGCCACCTGCTTCTCGCGGCGGCGGTTGGTTTCGGCAATCGCCCGCTCCATGCTGCCGGTCATCCGGTCGGCATAGAGCACCACGCGGCCATCAATGTTGCGCGCGGCGCGGCCAATGGTCTGGATGAGTGAGGTTTCGGAGCGCAGGAACCCTTCCTTGTCCGCATCGAGAATGGCCACCAGTGCCACCTCGGGCATATCCAGGCCCTCGCGCAGCAGGTTGATGCCAACCAGCACGTCGAACGCGCCGAGCCGTAGATCGCGGATGATCTCGATGCGCTCCACCGTGTCGATGTCGCTGTGCATGTAGCGCACGCGCACACCGTTTTCGTGCAGATATTCGGTGAGGTCCTCGGCCATGCGCTTGGTGAGCACGGTGACCAGCGACCGGTAGCCCTGGGCGGCCACTTTCTTAACCTCGTCCAGCAGATCATCCACCTGGGACGTTGCCGGGCGGATATCCACCGGTGGGTCGATCAGCCCGGTGGGGCGGATCACCTGCTCGGCGAACACGCCGCCGGCCTGCTCCAGCTCCCACGCCGCCGGGGTCGCCGACACGGCCACGGTCTGCGGGCGCATCATGTCCCACTCCTCAAAGCGCAGGGGCCTGTTGTCCATGCAGCTGGGCAGGCGGAAGCCATATTCGGCCAGCGTTGCTTTTCGCCGGAAGTCGCCGCGATACATCGCGCCGATCTGCGGGATGGTCTGGTGGCTCTCATCGACGAAGATCAGCGCGTTGTCGGGGATGTACTCAAACAGGGTAGGCGGCGGCTCGCCGGGCTGGCGGCCAGAGAGATAGCGCGAATAATTCTCGATGCCCGCGCACGAACCGGTTGCTTGCAGCATCTCCAGATCGAAATTGCAGCGCTGTTCCAGCCGTTGCGCTTCCAGCAGCCGGCCCATGCCGTTGAGTTCCTGCAGGCGCGATTGCAGCTCCACCTGGATCTTGTTGTCTCAAAGGTCATGGCCGTATAGGTTTCCACCGATCCGATACCGTAAATGCAGGATACGGAGGCGACGATGATCACATCATCGCGCTCAAGCAAGGCGCGTGTGGCCGAGTGGCGCATGCGATCGATCTGCTCGTTGATCTGGCTTTCCTTCTCAATGAAGGTGTCGGACCGCGGCACGTAGGCTTCGGGCTGGTAGTAGTCGTAATAGGAGACGAAGTATTCCACCGCGTTGTCGGGAAAGAAGTTCTTGAACTCACCATAAAGCTGCGCGGCGAGCGTCTTGTTGTGGGCGAGCACCACCGCCGGGCGCTGGGTGCGCTGGATGACCTGCGCCATGGTGTAGGTCTTGCCCGAGCCGGTGACGCCGAGCAGAACCTGGGTCTGGTCCTGATCGTTGATTCCCTCGACCAGGTCGGCGATGGCGGTGGGCTGGTCGCCCTTGGGCTCGTAGTCGGACTTCAGTTGGAACGGGATGCCGCCTTCGGATTTGACCGGCCGCTCTGGGCGGTGTGGTTCCCAAGTGCCTTCCCGGAACGCCGGGTGACCGTTCTCGATCAAATCTTCCAGCGCTTTGACGGTGGCTGTCACGCCATCATTGGACGGCAGGTTCTTGGCGTCTTCCAGCGAAACGTCCATACCGGCGACCGGGTTCAGGCCCGCAGCGGCACGCTTTTTCGGATCATGGGTGCCACCAAGCGAGGTGCCGCGTGCGGATTTGGCAGGTTTTTTGGCAGAGGTTTTGGCCTTCTTCTTTGCAGCAGGCTTCTTTTTGGATTCAGCTTCCACCTCTTTGGCGAAGTTGCTGCCAATTTTCATCGGATCGAAGATGTCTACCGCTTCTCCAGAATCAAACTTCGGCTGCGGGGCTTCTTCAAATCCGGAGGGTTTTTTCTTGGTGCTCATGGCTGTCTATATGGCGGGATCATGTGGCCAGGAAAAGGGTCAGATGGCAGCATCCTGTCAGGTTTGTCAGGAGCGCGGCAGGATAAGGTGGATTTGCTCATTATGCGCTTTCAGCGCGAGACGCGTATCCCTTTAGATGAGCTCAAGCCGCGCGAAGATTTGATCGAGCTGGAACAAGACACATAGAGTTCGCGGTCAACATTGCTTGTGCCGCAACTTAAAATAGTTGTGATCTGCGCCTTTCCGTCTACCCGTTAGCTATATTTGAAGTCCAAAGTAATTCGACGCCAATGCTATGCTATTTCTGAACACTCCTGATGTCTTGTTGTGCGGAGTATTTAGATGCGGTTCGTTCTTGTCGTTTTTGCCTTGCTGCTCGGATTTGGATTCACACCGCAATTTGCGGTTCCGCACGCGCCAATGGCGGCTTGGGCCAATTCGTCGGCGCCTGTTGCGGGACGGTTTGTCGAGCGACAGCTCAACATCATCAGCCGCCCGATGCGCGGTCCCTTTGAGTATGAAGAGCCGGAGGGCTGGTTCCCGACCCACAATTTTCGACATAGGTTTCTCAACCGGACCTATCACGCCTATGACGGAAATCGGTCCGCCAGCGACCGCGAAAGGGCTGCGATCTTGCTTCTGCATGGCAGTGGCCGCACGGGCAGTTCCATGATCGATATGTGGCGCCGGGTTGCCGACGAGCACAATCTCATCCTTATTGCGCCAGATAGTGCGATGCGCGGCGGGTGGTCGCCCTTGGCCGACTCGCCCAGTTTTCTTGCCAGTGTCGTTGAGCATGCTGAGGCGAACTATCCGATCGACCGCAATCGGCTTTTCCTGTTCGGACACTCTGCCGGAGCAGTCTTTGGAACCAATTTGGCGCGACAGAATGCCTTGGGATTTCGTGCGGTCGCCGCCCATGCTGGTTACCCCGGCGGGTTACGCCGTGGTTCACCGGAGAACAGCGTGCCTATCAATTTCTTTCTTGGCGAGCACGACCATCTTTTTTCGCTGGAAGGTGCCCGCGAGGCAGGGCAATCCATGGCCGAGAATGGTCACACGGTGACACTGACGGTTCTGCCGAACCACAGTCACTGGTACTACGCTGACGGCGCTCTCATCAATCAACAGGTTTGGCGCTTCTTCGAGCGGCATTCTACGCCGCTTGTGAACTGATCAACACAATCGCCATGCTCGGCTAACACAATAAACGGCCCGCTGGTCCCGGAGGATCAGCGGGCCGTTGTTCTTCCTGTCAGCACTTTGACTCTTACGGAAGCGTCAGCTCTCCATCCATGGTGCGGCCATCGGAGTAGAGCGCGCGGACACGCACACTGTCCATTTCAGCAGCATCCATCGATAGTTCCAGCGTTCCGCCATTTTCAAGCGTCGCGAAGAACCCGCGCAGATTGTCGTCAGAAAGGCGCTGGTTGGTCATCGAGGGATAGAGTGTCGTGCCCTGGGTGCGCGATGCCATTTCCCGCAAGTCCAAATGGTTGGCAAGATCGGCCTCGCCGCCGGCATAGGCCATGCCGATGATGATGACTCCGGCTTCGTCGGCGGCATCGATCAGACGATTGACGCTGGAGGCTGAGGCGTTCTGCAGACCATCGGTGAACAACACCAGAGCCTTGCGGTCAGCGTCAAATTCGGCGAGCCGTTCGATGGCTGAGAGCGCTGAGAGGTAGAGCCCGGATCGATCCTGCGGGGCGACGTCCTGCGCCCGCAAATCATCAAGGCTCGCTAGGGCCTCACCCGGGTCTTCACCAAACGGGCTGAGGGTTTCCAACGTACCGTCGTAGGCTTGCACTTCTATCAAGCGCCGATCGCCGGCCTGCTCGATCATGTCCATCAGATCAGCGCGAATGCCGCCATAGCGGTCGTCGGTGATCAGCCCGATGGGCGATTGGTGGGTTTCATCGACCAACATTAACCAGGCGGCGGTGCCCTCGAACGGTGTCACCATCAGGCTTTCGCCATGCATGGCGCCATTGATGCGCTCGATCTTATCAAGCGTGGCCGGAACAACGGCACGCAGATCACAGGTAATCTGTCCGCCGGTGTCGCTCATGCAGGTTCCGGTTGGAAGATCAGGCGCGGCGATGGCGGGCAGGCTGAGGGCGACGCCAAGGCCAAGCGGCGCGGCCATCAGAAGGCTAAGGGAACGCAACATTGTCGTATCCTTTCCTTGGGAGCGGAGAAGGACAGCCTGCGGCGGCTCGCCGCACTTTGCAAATCAATTCTCTGACCTGGCACTTGGACGGTGGCGCTAAGTGTGATTACGGATTGCCTGCCTTGGAACTTGTAAGCGTTCGCTAATGAATTCACTCTTGGCCTTAGACACATCATTTTGAGGAGGCCAAGGCATGACTTTCACGCTCAACAGACGCACGTTTCTAGCCGGCACGGCAGGGCTTTTGGCGCTGCACCCCTTTTCGGTGCGCGCATCCGCCAACCAGGCGCATTTGCGCATCATGGAAACGACCGATTTGCACGTTCACGTGTTTCCCTACGACTATTACGCCGATCGTCCGCGCGACACGGTGGGGCTGGCGCGCACGGCTGCGCTGATCCAATCGGTGCGTGATGAAAGCACCAACTCGCTGCTGCTGGATAATGGCGATTTCCTTCAAGGCAACCCGATGGGCGACTATATCGCTTATGAGCGCGGCATGGCCGATGGCGACACCCACCCGGTGATCGACGCCATGAATGTGCTCGGTTTTGATGCCTCGACGCTGGGTAATCACGAGTTCAATTATGGCCTGTCGTTCCTGGAAAAATCGCTGGCCGGTGCGAACTTTCCCTTTGTCTGCGCCAATGTGGCCTTGGAGATGGGCGGATCGCCGACAGAGGACCGCACCCTTATTCCGCCCTACCTGATCCTCAACCACCAGGTGACCGATGGGGCGGGCGATGCGCACGCGATCAAGATCGGATTGATCGGTTTCGTGCCGCCGCAGATCATGAATTGGGACCGGCGTCATCTTGAAGGCAATGTGATGGCGCGCGACATCTTAGAAGCTGCGCGGGCCTATGTTCCGCAAATGCAAGAAGAGGGCGCCGACATCATCGTTGCGCTGTCGCATTCGGGCATTGGTGAGGCGACCGCCATCGACGGCATGGAGAACGCGTCGGTTCCACTGGCGGCGATTGACGGCATCGATGCGGTCCTGACTGGGCACCATCACCGTGTGTTCCCCGGCCCTGACTATGAAGACACGCCAGGCGTCGATGCGGCGGCGGGCACCATCATGGGCAAGCCAGCCGTGATGGGTGGGTTCTGGGGCAGCCATATGGGGCTGCTCGACCTGATGTTGGAGCAGGATGGAGGCCGATGGCGCATTGCTGCGCACACGAGCGAAGCGCGGCCGATTTCCATGCGCAACGAGGACCGTTCGATCACGCCGTTGGTGGAAAGCGTTCCGGCGGTTCTCGAGTCCGTCCAACAGGAACATGACGAGACGCTGGCCTATGTGCGTCGCGCGGTGGGCCGCACCGATGCGCCGCTGCACAGCTATTTCGCGCTCGTGGCCGACGACCCGTCGGTGCAGATCGTGTCGATTGCGCAGACTTGGTACATTGAGCAGATGATGGCGGGCACGCCGTATGAGGGCCTGCCGATCCTGTCGGCAGCGGCGCCATTTAAGGCTGGCGGTCGTGGTGGACCGGAGTATTACACCGACGTTCCGGCCGGAGACGTGGCCATTCGCAACGTGGCTGATCTTTATCTCTACCCCAACACCACACGGGCCGTTCTGGTCACCGGCACGCAGGTGAAGGACTGGTTGGAGCGCTCGGCTGGTATGTTCAACCAGATCGAGCCGGGTGGCAGTGATCAGGTTTTGCTCAATCCGGATTTCCCAAGCTACAATTTCGATGTGATCGATGGCGTGACCTATCAGATCGATCTGTCGCAGCCCTCGAAGTTCGATTCCGATGGCAATCTGATCAATCCCGATGCCAACCGCATCGTGGACCTGACCTACAATGGCGAACCTGTGTCGCCGGATCAGCAATTCGTCATCGCATCGAACAATTATCGCGCTGGCGGCGGCGGGAGCTTCCCCGGTGCCTCGCCTGAAACGACGATCTTTGAAGGGCCAGATACCAACCGCGATGTGATCGTGCGCTATATTGTTGAGCAAGGCACGATCAATCCACGGGCTGACGCTAACTGGTCGTTTGCCCCGATGCCGGGCACAACGGTGCTGTTTGATACTGGACCGGCGGCGGAAGCCTATGCCGAGGATGTTCCAGGCGTTGTGATAGAGCCGGCAGGCGATGGGCCCGATGGGTTCGCCCGTTTCCGCATCGCGCTTTAAGATACCATTGATCCGGCCGGGGCGCTCTCTGTCCCGGCCACGTCTTTTCTGCGTGTCCACCCACCGCCACGATTAGGTGCGGCGTACTGGTTGTTGGTGATGGTGGGCTTGCTTTCGAGCGGTCCGGTCGGCATGAGCCAATCATGGTTCGCGATCTGACACCTCAAGCTGTATTCATCGGCCTCTTGGCCGCCTTTGTCGGTTTTGCCTCCTCTTTTGCGGTCGTCTTGGCCGGTCTGACGGCAAGTGGCGCAACAGAAGCCGAGGCGGCGTCGGGCTTGATGGCGTCGGCGGTTGCGATGGGCCTTTGCGGCATTCTGCTCAGCTTGCGCACCAAGCAGCCGATCAGCGCGGCTTGGACGACGCCCGGCGCTGCGCTCCTGGCGGGGTCGGCAGCGGTGACCGGCGGGTTTTCCGATGCGGTGGGCGCGTTTCTCATTTGCGGTGGCCTGATCGTGCTCTCTGGGCTGTGGCGACCGTTCGGACGCGCGGTCGAGGCGATCCCTGGCTCGCTTGCCAATGCAATGCTGGCTGGAATCCTGCTCATCCTGTGTCTGGCACCCTTCCGCGCCATCGCCTTCGACCCGTTGCTTGGGCTGCCGATCCTGGTCGCGTGGATCATTGGGGCGCGGATCAACCGTTTTCTGGGCGTGCCGGCGGCGCTTGTAGCCTTTCTTCTTGTGGTCTTTTTTGGCGTGGAGTTTCCGCCCGATTGGCAGGCGGGAATTGCTGCGTCTCTGGTTCCGCAGCCAGTCTTTGTCATGCCGACCTTTTCCGTCCCGGCTTTGTTCAGCATCGCGCTGCCGCTGTTCATCGTCACCATGGCTTCGCAGAACGTGCCGGGCCTTGCTGTCTTGAAGGCCAATGGCTACGTGCCGAAAACCGGGCCAATGCTGACGGCGACCGGTGCATTCTCACTGTTAGCAGCACCCCTGGGCGGCATCTCCTCCAATCTGGCGGCCATCACGGCGGCCATGTTGGCGGGCGAAGAAGCCGGACCTGACCGGGACAAACGCTACTGGGGCGCGGTGGTCTGCGGCATCGCCTATTGCGTGTTCGGGCTGTTCGCCGGGGTGGTGATCGCTTTTGTCAGCCTTGCGCCATCGATCCTGATCGAAGCTGTGGCGGGCCTTGCTCTGATCTCGGCGTTTGGGGCAGCGGCGCTCAATGCCTTCAAGGATGAGGCCGAAAGGCCAGCGGCGGCGGTGACGTTCTTGGCGGCCGCCTCCGGCATGTCGATTTTCGGCATTTCCGGCGCGTTTTGGGGGCTGATTGCCGGGGGCCTGATGCTGGCGCTGGCCAAATGGAAGAGCATGCCCAAGGCGCCCTAAAAGGGTTTGCTCAGTTCCTCGGCCAGAATGTCGAAGACAAGCCGGATGCGGCGCGACGTACGCAGTTCGCGATGGGTCACCAGCCAGATGGGAAACATGATGGGCGGCAATTCCTCAAGCACCCGCACCAGGCCTGGTATTTTGTCGGCGATATCGGTCATCAACGGGCTTATGCCCAATCCTTGACGGGTCAGATGCTCGCAGGCGAGCGTATTGGCCGAGGATACCGGAAAGCTGGACGCTGAGACCTTCAGCCCTAGTGCCTGCAAATAGCCGATGAACCGCTCAGAACGATCAAAGCCGATGAAAACCGGCCCTTTTACATCGTCCGACTTTGCAGGGTGACCGTTTTTCTCGATCCAGCTTTCTGATGCATAGAAATGGGCTTGGGCATCGCGCAGCTTCTTGCCGATTAAGTCAGGCTCGGTGGGCTGAACATGACGCACGGCGATATCGGCCTCGCGGCGGCGCAAGTCAGACAGTGCGTTGGAAACGACCAGTTCGATGCCGACCTGCGGGGCCACCTCGCGGATTTTCGCAACGATGCCCGGCATGACATTGACGGAAATGCCATCGCTGGCGGAAATGCTGACAAGGCCCGCGACCGATTGCGAACGTCCGGTGGCGACAAGGGCCAAGGAATCCGCCGCCTCGGCCATCGCTGTCCCATGATGGAGGAGATCGAGCCCGGTCTCGGTGAGCACCAGTTTTTTGCCGATACGTTCAAACAGGGTGAGGCCGAGCGCTTCTTCCAGCGCCGCAACCTGACGGCTCAAGGTCGGTTGGGTCAGCCCGAGTTTACGCGCTGCTGCCGACAGAGAGCCGGTTTCGGCTGCGGCGATGAAGCCGCGCATCTGGTTCCAATCGAATCCGTTCATGCGAATATGCATAACACGACTACGATGATGGGCAATTTTCCCTTGGAATGCGTATGATATGACGCCGGCCAAAGGAGATCGTTATGACCACACTGACCTTAGAGCCGCAGACCATGACACCTGATACCCGCAAAGACGCCCGCTTCTGGGATGGCATCGCCAAGAAATATGCGGCCCAGCCGGTCGGTGATGAGGCCGGCTACAAGCGAACACTGGAGCGCACGGCTTCCTATTTCGATGAGGATTACCGCGTGCTTGAGGTTGGCTGCGGAACCGGCACGACGGCGCTCAAGCTTGCGCCGCACGCCGCGCACATCACCGCCAGCGACGTTTCCAGCGCGATGATCGATATTGCCCGCGACAAGGCCCGCCGTGAGGGCACGGCCAACGTCCAGTTCGACGTCGCCTCGGCCGGCGATGCCCGCTACCAAGGCCGTGGCTTCGATGCCGTGATGGCCTTCAACATTCTCCACCTTGTTGGCGACATGGATGCCTTGCTGGCGAGTTTACGGGCAAACCTCAAGCCTGGCGGCCTGCTGATCAGCAAGACGCCGAGCCTTGGTGCGATGAACCCGCTGATCACGTGGATCGCCATTCCGCTGATGCAGCTGATCGGCAAGGCACCGTCGCAGGTCACCAGCGTTTCGCCGGACCAGCTTGGTGTTGCGATCGAACGGGCTGGGTTTGAGATCGTCACCGTCGAAAACCATCGTTCCGACGGTAAGACGCACCACCCCTACATCGTCGCTAAGCGGATTTAGCGGTTGGGTCAGCCTGGCTGGCGGGTCAGAAACGCCAGCAGCGCCTGGGTGGTTTTTCCCGGGTGGAGATCGATGAAAAAGTGCCCACCGGGCATCGGTGCGTGGCTGACCGGGCCGGTTGCTTCCTGCTTCCAAATGCCGGCGACGTCGAAGCGCTGACCCATGACGCCATCAAGCCCCTCCATCACGAGGAGGGGGCAGGCGATTTTGCCTTTGGGCTGTTGCTGGTCATGTTCCCGGTCATGGTCATAATCGATCATCGACCCGGCGCGGTAATCGCCGCAGCTGGCCGCGATCATCGCCGGGTCACGCCAGGCCTGCCGGTAGGCGTTGAGCATGGCGGGATCGAAATCTTCAAGCTTGGCCTTGCCCCAGCCTTGCAGACAGGTCTCGAAGAACATATCCGGATCAGCGCCGATCAACTTGGCCGGGAAGGGCAGGGGCTGGGCCAGAAACGGCCAGTGCCAATAGGCCAGGCTGAGACTGGTATCCATGTTCGCCCAGACATCGATTGTCGGAATGATGTCCATCACGGTCAGCGACAGCAGACGGTCCGGGCGGTCGAGCGCAAAGCGGTGACCCACCCGTGCGCCGCGATCATGGCCGACCAGATGAAAGGTATCGTGACCAAGAGCGGTCATCAGCGCAGCCATGTCACCGGCCATCTCGCGAAACGCGTAGTTTTCCGCGTCGGGTGTCGGTTCGGGATTGTCCGAGGCGCCGTAGCCGCGTAAATCGGCCGCGATGACGGTGAAACGGTCGGTTAGCTTGGGCGCTACCTTGGCCCACAAAGCCCGGTTTTGCGGGTAGCCATGCAGAAGCAGCACGGCTGGGCCCGATCCCGCCGTCACATATCGGATCGTGACACCGTCCGGGCCGGTGTGACCGCCAACGTCAAAACCTGGAAACAGCGGATCAGCGCTCAAGGGTGATCTCGACCGTCGCGCCGCCAAGCTCATGGACACTGTCATGGGCGCGCACGGTGATGGTCGTCACCGCATCGGGTATCGCCAGAGCGTTGAGCGAGCGTGTGAAGGGCTGCTCATCGACATGCGGGTGGAACAGGGTGCGGCTGCCAAGCAAAGTGCCGTCTTCTGCCAGCACATCAAACCGGTCGGCATAATGCCCCCAACCGGTGTCGGCGTGCAAGATTGTGGCCGAGACAGTCCAGGTGCCACGGATGTCTTGCGTTGCCGTCGCGGCAATGATGTCCGCTTCGCCAGCAAAGGCGCTGGTCGCGCAGGCGCCCGCCAGGGCCAGAAGGCTAAACCCCCAGCGAATCAAGGCCCGACTCCAAATGCTCGGCGAGCAGCGGCATGCCCATCAGATAAGCGCTGGTGGAGCCCTCGGCGCGTTCTTTGGCGGCTTCAAGGGCGGCAACAAAGTCGTTGGCCTCAAAGTCGCCACGTCCCACCCAGGCGATCGCAACCAGCGAGGCGGCCTCATCGGTGTTGAGATCATCGATCAACTCGCGCAGCTCTTCGCTGGTGAGATCCTCAGCCTCTTCTTCCGCCAAGCCGTCATGGTGATGGGTATCTTCCAGGCGTTCCTCGTCGAACTCCACCGTGTCGGCTGACTGGTCGAGATTTTCCAGGTTCAGATCGGCGGACAACGCCTTGGCCTTGTCGATAAACCGGCGCACGTTGGCCGGGTCCAAGGCGAGATCGACGGAAAGGGGCGGGCGCATAATGTTCTCCTGATTGGCCGCGCGATTGTGTTCTCTGGCGGGGCTTTAGGCAAGTGTCGCCCGGCCGGGATTTCGCGGCGTTGATTTGGGATAAAGCGGGCGCAACGCGCCGCACTTTCTTCCTTTAGTCGGCGCGCGGCAGGTCGTCGAGAAGGGCGAGCCAGCGATCCATACGTTGCCGGTTTTTGCCAAGGTCAGAATGCCCAAGCTGGGCTGCGGCATAAAAGGCGAGCGTTGAACCTGGATCAGCCCCATCGCTGGTCGCCACGGGCAGCACCCAGATGTGATTGATGTCGGGAAATTGCATGCGTGGCGAGGCTGTGACACCCCGGGCGTAAAGCGCCTCGTCATCGCGTTCGACCCAGCGGACCTCGCTGTCGTCGTCAATCCGGGCAAGGATGGTCGCGAACAGGTCCGCCGGCGGAACGTGGAACACCGGCGTTGAAGCGTCTGGCACAACGGCCATTTTGTCGTGCGGCCCGAGCAACGCGTCGTTAGCCCAGCCCGTTCGTTCCAGGGATCCCAAGCTCTGCGCACCGGTATCAGGGTCGCCGGCAATCTGCTGCCAAACCCGACCAGGCCCAACGATGAAGAAGGCCGCCACAGCGACCACGAGGATCGCCGTGATCCACCCCAACAACAGCATGCGCACGCATCCTCTTCACCATTCAACGCCAGCCTATCAATTCCCATGAAGGCAGCTGACAACCGAATTCACTTGGGACGGCGGCAACGGAGGGGCAAGCTTGGAGTGACCAAAGATCGCACCAAAGAGGCCTCCCATGCCCATTCTCTACATCGGCAACAAAAACTACTCCTCTTGGTCCTTGCGGCCATGGCTCGGCATGACCGTGGCAGGGATCGCTTTTGAGGAGCGGCTGGTGCCGTTCAACACCGACGCCAAGAACCCCGATTACGCCACGTTCTCGCCGACCAGCCAGGTTCCGGTTTTGGTCGATGGCGATCTATCGGTCTGGCAATCGCTGGCGATCCTCGATCATGTGGCGCGCAAGCATCCCCAAAGCGGCCTTTGGCCAGAGGCGGGCGATGCGCGCTCGCAGGCGATGGCGCTGAGTTGCGAAATGCTGGCGTCATTCTTCGCGCTGCGCGGCGCTTGTCCGATGAATATGCGCCGTCCAAAGGCGGCGATCACGGTGACGCCGGAGATTGCCAAGGATATGGCGCGCATAGAAACCATCTGGGGCGGATGCTTGGACGCCAGTGGTGGTCCGTTTCTGTTCGGTGACTTTTCCATTGGCGATGCGATGTTCGCGCCGGTGGTCAATCGGTTCGACGTTTATGATCTGCCCGTGTCGGACGCCACCCGCGCCTATATGCGCACGATTAATGCGCTCCCAGCCTGGCAGGACTGGGAGGCGGCCGGCAAGGCCGAACCATGGGTCGTGGATGCCGACGAAGCGTAAGCGCGTCAGCAGGCGTCGTCTTGTGGGCTGACACGCACCAGCGAACCGTCGCTGTCGTCGGTGAGCAACCAGATGGCTCCATCCGGGCCTTGGCGCACATCGCGAATGCGGCCTAGCTCACCTTCGAACAGGCGCTCTTCGGATACGATGCTGCCATTCATGCGATCCAGCCGCACCAGCATCTGCGCCCGTAGCGCACCGACCAGCATGTCGCCTTCCCATCCAGGGAAGAGCTGGGCGCTGCCGAGGATCGCCATGCCGGACGGCGCGATGGACGGGTCCCAATAATAGACCGGTTGCTCCAAGCCCTCGGCCTGCGTGCCGACGCCGATCGGTGTGCCGGAATAGTTGACGCCGTAAGAGATGGTCGGCCAACCATAGTTTCGTCCAGCTTGCGGTTGGTTGATCTCATCGCCGCCGCGCGCGCCATGTTCGACGGTCCAGAGCAGGCCGGTTGCCGGATCGAGCGCGGCACCTTGCGGGTTGCGGTGGCCGAGCGACCAAATGGCAGGTTGGGTTTCGTTGGGCCCCGCGAAGGGATTGTCAGCTGGGATCGAGCCATCCTGATTGATGCGCAGGACCGAACCAGCATGATCTGACGGGTCCTGGGCGCGTTCCGGTTCGCCGCGATCGCCGATGGTGAAGGCCAGGGTGCCATCGGGCAGGAAGACGATCCGCGAACCGAAATGAAAGCCTGAGCCGTCGGGGCCGGACTGCTGGAAGATGATTTCAACGTTGGAGAGCGAGGGCTCGCCGGTGCGCCATCCCTCAAGCGTTGCCCGCGCGATGGAGGTGCCGGTGCCGCCGTCTCGTGGTTCGGCAAAGGAGAAAAAGATCCGGCTCGTCGTAGCGAAGTCTGGGGCGGTCACAACGTCGAGCAGGCCGCCCTGGCGTTGATCGACGACCTCGGGCACACCGTCGACCGCCTGCACCGATCCATCCGATAGCGTGACCAGAGTCATGACGCCGGGGCGTTCGGTGAGCAGCGCGGTGTTGGCGTTTAAAAACGCCAGGCCCCAAGGGTTCTCAAACCCGGTGGCGACGGTCTCGGCGATAAGCGCGCAACTGCCGCTGGTGTCTTCAACGCTTGTCTGGGCAATGGCTGGCAGAGGTGCGGCTAGCAATGGGATGGTGAAGACCGCCAAGGCGGCAGCGACGATGCGGGAAGAATGGTTCATTTTGGGCTCCAGGCTCAAAAGGGCTTTGGTTCCACATAGGTGGTGCCGCCGGTCCTGCAATTGGGGGTCGGCTTGGTTAACGCTTAACCGCGAAAAAAGGCGGCATTTGAACCTTAAGCTCTGCTTATGACCGCTGTGGCATCCCAGAGGTCACACGGCCTTCTTGCGCCGAAGGATAGGGGAGCCAAGCGCGATGATTTTCCAAGAATTCACCGACCAGGACAAAGCCGTTTGGGGCGGTCACACCGTCAAGCTGAACCACACGCTGCATGAGCATGCGTTGTTCTCCAACGAAGCGCTGATGGCGCTGGTCGATACCTATCCGCGTTCGCACTACAATTTGAACACGATGGCCGAACCCGGCGCGCCCAAAGCGTTCTGGCGCGAAGGCGAGAAGGGCGATGCGTCTGGCGCCGAAGTCTTTGAAGCCATCGAAAAGGGGCGCATGTGGATCAATCTGCGCCGCGTGATGGAAGTGGATGAGCGCTACGCCGCGCTGCTCGATGACATGTTTGAGGAAATGCAGCAGCACATCCCTGATTTTGAGACGTTCAAGCGCAATATGGGCATCCTGGTCTCCTCACCGGGCGCGCAGGTCTATTACCATTGCGACATTCCCGGCCAGTCACTGTGGCAAGTGCGCGGTCGCAAGAAGGTCTATCTTTATCCGAACACCGCGCCGTTTTTGCCCGAGCCGGAAATGGAAAAGGTGATCCTTGGCGAGACTGAAGAAGAGATCAATTACGAGCCGTGGTTTGACGACTATGCGCAGGTGATCGAGCTGGCGCCGGGCGAGATGCTGCATTGGCCTCTGAATGCGCCGCATCGTGTCGAGAATCTCGATATGCTCAACATCTCGATCACGACGGAGCATTTCACCGCCGATGTGCGCACGCAATATGCGGTGCGCTACGCCAATGGGATTCTGCGCTCGCGGTTCGGTTTGCAGAACTTGTCGCCGCGCATCGATGGGCCGATGATCTATCCGAAAATGGCGCTGGCGGCGGCCTTCAAATTTGGTGGCCTGCAGAAGGCACGGGCGATGCAGCGGATGGTCGATTTCCGCATCACCAAAGACGCGCCTGAAGGCATCACCGACATCCCGGCCTACGCGCTCTGACGCGCGAGGCCCTTTCCATCATAGCTTTTGCCTAGCCGACCCGGTGAAGGCGGCGCGGTGCGTTTTGGATGCCTTTGGCGGTTTGTCGCCAGGTTTGGCGCACCATGGCAAGCATCACCGCAAAGATGGCGATCAGCGCGACACCAACCAACGGGCCGGTGGTCGCGTTGACGTCGGCCAAGATCGTGTCGGCACGGGCCGCGGTCGATAGCGTCAGCACCGCGACGAACAGGGAGAAGGCCACGATCCCGGTGCCTTCGACAACACGCCCGATGAAGCCGAATGCGCGCAGCGGGCGCCGTTTGGGCTTAGGGGCGGCGGTGAGGTCTGTGTCGGTCTGGAAGACGCTGTAGGTTGTGGTCATCACGAGGGCCATTCACGCTGGAATCATCACTTTCGATGATGCCGTTTGATCAGCGCAGTGTGGCCTGACATGGGAGGCGGTGAGGCCGTTTGCGTACCCTTTGATGGCCCAATTGTGGCAAAGCCGATGTGCTGGCAATCACACAGATGCCGTCAGGGCAGGCCTTAAAACGCGATGCGCAGGCCTGCCGTTGCCGAAAGCTGCCAGGCGGCACTCGTTTCAAGCAAAGCTTCGGCATTGGCGTAGGCTGTCATGCCGCCCGTGGTTTGATACTCACCAGCAAGGCCGACAAACGCACCGCCGGAAAAGTCATCATCGTCCAGGGTCGTTGAAACCGCCCGACCCAGCAGCACGCCCGATACGCTGTCATTGCCGAATTGAGTGCGCGCTTCCACGCCGCCAATCAGCCGCAGCGTTGAGAGAGCGCCATCGGCTTCGATCTGCTCAAAAGGGAGGGCCAGGGCGGCGCGGGCTGAGGCGACGTGAATGTCGCGATCATCCAGGGTTAGCGGGTTGGTGGTGCCGGTTTCCGTGTAGCCGTCCAAGAACAGGCCTGCATAGGAAAGCGTCAGGCTTTGTTCCAGCGTGTTGGTGGCGATCAGCGTGCCAAGCGCGCTACCAGCCAATGGGTTGGTCGCCTGGCGGGTTATGGTGACCTGCGGGTTGATGAACCAACCGCCAAAGTCAGCGCTTGCCGTTTCTAGGCCACCGGCGACCAGATTGTTGGCGGTGATGCGTTCCTGGTCATAGTCGGTGTAGCCAACGGTTAGCGACGCATCCCAGGCCACACCAAGCGCCTGCGTCGAGGCGTACACGCCAGCATAATAGCTCATGGTGTCGGTGGATTGCGTGTCGATCTCATTCTCGGAGGTGCTGGCGGCAAAGCCTGCCATGAAGCCAATGCTGGTGAGCGCATCCAGCGGCACATCCACACCGGCAACAAGCCCGCCGGTCAGATGATCAAAGTTGCCGCCTACCCGGTCGCCATCATCTTGGCGATAGGCGCCGAAGCCTTCGATCCAAAAACGGTTGGGGTTGAGGTGCTGTGCACGGTCCAAGTCAAGATCGGAAAAAGCAGCAAGGCTTGTCTCCTCAGCGGCGGCATAGCGGCTGGCAAACCCAAGGGCCGGATCAGAGCGTAGGGCCGACTGGCGGCCTTGCACCGTCTGGCCAATGCCCAGCACCAAAGCGTGAAGCGCGTCGTCAAAACTCAAGAAAGCTGATTGATCCACCGCGACGATCTGGCGTTCATCCGGGGCGCCGGTGGTGTCCAAGAAGGCGATCAAAGCACCGTTGGTATTTCCTAGAACCGGCAACGTCGCAAATCCGATATCGCCATCAAACGTGCTGTTCAGCGACCGCCCTTCACCGATATTGAGCGTATTCGTTCCACCACCAAGATCGATATAGCCGATAAGGACGGAGCCTGCATTGAGGGTGAGTGTCGTGTCTTCATTTGCGGCAAAGAATGGCCCACGCTCCTCAATTGCGTAACCGAGGTCTTGTGGGTTTCCGGCGCTGATCATGCCAGAGTTGACAATGTTGGTGATGACAGCTGCCGCGATGCCAGAGTTGCCCAAGCCGTCGGTCGTGCCACCTGCAATCGTACCTGTGTTGACGAGGCTTGTTAGCGTGCCGACGTCGATGCCATCGTCGTTGCCGTGAATCGTCCCGTGATTAACGAGTTGATTGATGACGCTTGTTTCGTCGTTGGGGTCACCACCATCGACATCAATTCCGTCGCCGAGGCTTGTGATACGCCCGAAATTGACAAGTGATCCGATATCGAACGCCTCAACGCCGTTTTCGGCACCAAAAATTTGTCCATGATTGATCAGGTTCGCAATGACGTTCGATTGGACGCCCTCGTCTCCGGCGCTGATTGTTCCTGTGTTGGTTAGGTTGTCGATAGTGAGCGCGAAAACACCGTCGTCGTTGGCGTCGATCACTCCTGAGTTGATCAGTGAGGGTAGATCATCATTGACGATGATCCCGCCGATTCCGAAGATTAGACCGGCATTGTTGATGATGCCAGTTACGGGCCCATTGACGAAAACCCCAACGCCATCATTGGCACCGATCGTCCCGAAATTGGAAAACCCTCCTGGTCCAATTCCACCCAGGTCCACCGCATCCTGATTGGCCAAGGTCGCGGCAATTTGGCCCTGGTTGATGAGTGTTCCGACGACACCATCGACGAAAACAGCATCAGGTAGCACTGAACTTACTGTTACGTCTGGCTGAACGAAAAAGGAGGAAAGGTCGCCGGCTGGAAGAAGAAATCCATCGGAGTCATTAGCGTCGCATACTACGTCCGCATTTGGCGTGCCGTTCGGCGCGCACTGCGCATGCGCCGTCGGGACCAACAGCCAACCGGGTGCAAGCAGGCCTGTCATTGGCGACGCAATCGCCAACGCCAAACCCAGGCATACGATCTTTCTCAGAAAGGGTGTGCAAAAAGGCAGCACGACGACCAACTTTCAACCAACAACCAGCCCCACCGGGGCCTACCAACGCCGTTGTGCTGGAAAGCGCAATTTACCTTTGGTTTACGTTATAGTTAACCAGCGCATTACCGAGGCTGTGTTGCGCAAAAACACCAGAATCGCGGCAAACTAACCTTACGGTCGCCAGTCCATCGGCACATGGCCGGGTTGGTTCTGTACCCGCTCCATCCAGGCATTGATGCCAGGGAAATCCGACAGATCGAACTCGCCATCCCCGGCCACATGGGTGTAGGCGTAGAGCGCGATGTCGGCGATGGAGTAGCGATTGGCGGCGAAGAAATCGCAGGTTTCCAGGTGCCGTTCCATGACGCCGAGCGCCTCGTAGCCACGCTCCCACCAATTGTCGAGCATATGGGCTTGGAGCTCGCGTCCACCTTTGCGCAGTTTCAGCCAAAAGCGGGCGACGGCGATATAGGGCTCGTGGCTGTACTGCTCAAAGAACATCCATTGCAGCATCTCCGCTTTGCAGAAGCGATTGTCCGGCAAAAGCTCGGTGCCCTCGGCGAGGAAGAACAGGATGGCGTTGGATTCAGCGAGTAATTCGCCTGTTTCCAGACGCAGCGCCGGCACTTTGCCATTGGGGTTGAGGGCCAGAAACTCAGGGGTGCGCGTCTCGCCCTTCAAGATATCGACATCGTGGATCGCAAAGGGGATGCCAAGCTGCGCCATCGCCAGGCGCAGCTTGTAGCAATTGCCGGAGTTCTGCATGGAATAAAGCGTGTGCATGGACGTTTCCTTGAAGGCGCACCTATGCGCTGGGCCGACCTCATCAACGGTCTGCTTGCACGCAAACCTTGGCGGGTCTAGAGCAGAGCGGTTTTCTCATATCGAAAAGGACCCCGACCATGGCTTTCCTCGCCGACTCGCTCGCCCGCATCAAGCCTTCCGCCACCATCGCGGTGACTAACAAGGCCCGTGAGCTAAAGGCTGCCGGTCGCGATGTGATTGGACTTGGGGCAGGGGAGCCGGATTTCGATACGCCCGACAACATCAAGCAGGCCGCGATTGCCGCGATCAATGAGGGCAAGACCAAATACACCGCCGTCGATGGCATCCCCGAGTTGAAGGCGGCGATTTCGGCCAAATTCAAGCGTGACAATGGCCTGGATTATGATGCCAGCCAGATTACGGTCGGGACCGGCGGCAAGCAGGTGCTCTACAACGCGCTGGTCGCGACCCTCAATGAGGGCGATGAGGTGCTGATCCCGACGCCCTATTGGGTGAGTTATCCCGACATGGTGTTGCTTGCCGGTGGCACGCCGACCTTTGTCGAGACGTCGATGGAGACGAGCTTCAAGCTGACGCCAGACGCGCTGGACGCGGCGATCACGCCGAAGACCAAATGGTTGATTTTCAACTCGCCGTCAAACCCGTCTGGAGCGGCCTATTCGCAGGCCGAGCTGAAGGCGCTGACCGACGTTCTAGTGAAGCACAGCCATGTTTGGGTCATGACCGACGATATGTATGAGCATCTGGTCTATGATGATTTCCAGTTTGCAACGCCTGCGCAAGTTGAGCCGCAGATAGTTGAGCGCACGCTGACAGTGAACGGCGTGTCGAAAGCTTATGCCATGACGGGTTGGCGGATTGGTTATGCTGGCGGACCGGCGCCTCTCATCAAGGCGATGGCGAAAATTCAATCGCAGTCGACCTCCAACCCGTCCTCCGTTTCGCAGTGGGCAGCGGTTGAGGCGTTGAACGGCACCCAGGATTTCATTGAACCCAACAATGCGACCTTCAAGCGCCGCCGCGATCTGGTGGTGTCGATGCTCAACCAGGCCGACGGCATCAACTGCCCGACGCCGGAAGGGGCGTTTTACGTCTATCCCTCTTGCGCGGGAACGATGGGCAAGACCGCGCCGTCGGGCAGGGTTCTGGAAACGGACGAGGATTTCGTCACCGAACTTCTGGAAACCGAAGGCGTGGCGGTTGTGCAGGGCTCGGCGTTTGGGCTTGGGCCGAATTTCCGCATTTCCTACGCCACGTCCGATGAAGCGCTGGAAGAAGCCTGCATGCGCATCCAGCGGTTTTGCGGGAACTTGAAGTAAAGACTTAGCTCATAGCCGGGCTTGCCCCGGCTATCCAGACATCTCGATCCACATGCACCACGGTGCCGATCGCATCTGTTGCAACTGGATGGCCGGGTTGGTAGCGCGGCGCGTGACGCGCGGACCCTCGGCCATGACGGATAAATAGTGCGTAGTCTGTCGTCATCTCTGTGCTTGGCACAGAGATCCATTCCAATGGTTTTCCTGATGCGTTGTTGGGCCGCAAAGCGCACTGAAATGGATCCCCGCCACAAGAGCCTGCCCCGGACCTGTTCCGGGGGCGAGGGTGACGAACGCGTTGGTGGCGCCCCAACGGTTCTAACGGCCTTGTGAGTGGACGGTGATGGGCTGCCCTCCTATCTGTTGATCATCAAGCTCGCTTGAGCCAACAGATAAGGTGCGCAGGACCATGTTGATCCGATCGAAAAAACGCTGGCAATTGCCCGAAAGCGCGGCAACGACGGAGAGTGTCTATCTCAACCGCCGCTCGCTGATGAAGGGCGCCTTGGCGCTCGGCGCCGCCGGCACCACGCTGGGCGCGGGGACCCGCGAGAGCCAGGCCCTGTTTGGGTTGTTTGAGGACGATGGTGGCAGCGACGTGCCGCTGACGGTCGAAGGCGATCCAACTGCCGATCTCTATCCAGCTTTCACCAATCCGAGCTTTGCTGATGCCGGTCGCGCGCTCACCGATGAGATGGACGCGGCGACCTACAACAATTTCTACGAGTTCGGCTCGCACAAGGGCATCTGGCGCGCCGCCCAAGACCTTGAGACTCGCCCTTGGATGGTAACGTTTGACGGCATGGTGGAAGAGGAGCGACAGGTCGATATCGACACGCTGATCCGCGCCATGAGCCTGGAAGAGCGCGTCTATCGCCATCGCTGCGTGGAAGCCTGGGCGATGACCGTGCCCTGGACCGGGTTCCCGATGCGCGACCTGGTTGCCTATGCCCGCCCGCTATCGTCGGCCCGCTATGTCGTGATGGAGACCTTCAACGATCCGGACATGGCGTCCGGCCAGCGTCAGAGCTGGTATTCGTGGCCCTACACCGAGGGGCTGACGATCGAAGAGGCGACGCATGATCTGGCCTTCATGGTGACGGGTGTCTACGGCAAGCCGGTGGCCAAGCAATATGGCGCGCCGCTGCGCTTGGCGGCACCTTGGAAATACGGTTTTAAGAGCGCCAAGAGCTTGGTGCGCTTCACCTTTACCGATCAGCGCCCGCTGACCTTCTGGGAAGAGGCCAATGCCAATGAGTATGGTTTCTGGGCGAATGTGAACCCGGAAGTCCCGCATCCGCGATGGAGCCAGGCGAGCGAGCGGCTGCTCGGCGTTGAAGACCGCGTGCCGACGCAAATCTACAATGGCTATGGCCCTGAAGTGGCCGAACTTTACAGCCAGATCGAGGATCCACGTCTCTTTATGTAGAACCGTCGATCTCTTCTGAAGTCTCTTATTGAAGGGCGCGTTCTGTGATTGTCACAGCGCGCCCTTTGCTGTTTGATCGGCGCGCGGTGCGCCGGAGGGCCTGGTGCGCGCCGTGTCCCGTTCATCCAGCATGGAGATTTCACCGTGACACGCCTATTAGCCCTGCTCCCCTTGACCGCTGCGCTGCTTTTGGCGGCGTGCGACGATCAAAATGCCGACCAAGCCGAGGGCCCGGAGCTCAATGAATATGATTCACCGGTGCCCGAAGCGCCGGCTCCCGAAGAAGAGGTGGCTGATGCGCCGCCCACCGATCTGACGCCTGCCGAAGAGGCCGTCGATATCGTTCAAGATGCGGCAGGCGCGCTGACCAATTTGGCAGCCGAACAGCTTAATCAGGTGACCGATGGTCAGCCGCTCGATGAGGCGGCCTCGGAGCTTGCCAGCGATGTGGTGACGTCACTCAGCGAGCAACTAGACAGCGCCAGCGAGGGCTTGTCGCAAGTGGCGAGCGACTTAGTCGGTGCTGCCGGCGAGACTGCCGATGCGGTGCAAGAGGGCACGCAGGATCTTGCCAGCGATGCTGCAACGACCGCTGGTGATGCGGTGGAGGCAACGCAAGAGGCCGCGCAGGAGCTAGCCGCCGCTGCCGACGAGGCGATGACAGCTGATGTCGATTGGCAAAGCGCCTTTTCACCGGACGTTCCCTATTACAACCTCTCCGATGAGCCGGTGATGGCCTACACGGTGCCCAATGGCACAGAGGTTGCCGGAACGGTTGCGCCTGGCGGCGGCGGCTTCATCGAAACCTGCAATGAGGCGCTAGATTGGTGCCGTGTGCCTTTCGGCGAAGCAGGTGAAACCGGCTGGGTTGATATGACTGCCTTTGGCGGTGTCGCCAACTAAAGCGCTGAAATGACACTGGATGTAATCTTGGCTCTGGTCGGTGCCACCGCTGTCATGGTCGCGATACCTGGCCCGAACCTCGCCCTTTTTGTCGGCAACACGTTGGCCTTCGGCTTTCGTGCCGGGGCGGTGACCGTGTTCGGTACGGCGCTCGGTGTCGCTATGCAACTGTCACTGGTGTTGGTTGGGCTCGCCGCGCTGCTGACCATGGCGGCCTCGGCAGTGGTCTGGCTGAAATGGGCGGGCGTCGCCTATCTGCTCTATCTTGGGGTAGTGAGCTGGCGGCGCGGATCGGCCAGTCTGGATGAGGTGGCGCCACAACCGATGAGCGGGCGGCGCATGTTCCTGCAAGGCCTGTTCATCTCCACACTCAATCCAAAAACGCTCCTTTTTCACATCGCTTTTTTGCCGCAATTCATCGATGTGAACGCTGGTGCGGTAGGTTTGGCGCTGCCGATGGTGATCTACCTTGGCATCATCCTGATCGGCGATATGCTCTGGGTGACGTTTGCTGGATCGGCGCGCCCGGCGATATTGCGGCTCGGCAGGCTGCGCCACAAATTGACAGGCGGATTGTTCATGGCCTCCGGCGTTGGTTTGGCATTGGCACGGGTGGACCGCTAGAGGTTTGCTCAAGCGGTCCAAAAGATCGGATTTCCGATTTTGGTCGCGATCGTAGGCGGCTTGGCTCGTCACTAGACCTTGCTAATGGAGTTGCCCCCGTCAGCAAGCATCGCACTACCGGTGACGAACGAAGACTGATCTGACAGCAGGAAGAGGGCTGCCTGCGCGATTTCCTCGGGCAGCGCCATGCGCTTAAGGGCGTGGAATTGGCTGACAGCCTCATGAGTCACCGGATCATCGCCTGCCATTGGTGTTTTGGTGCCACCCGGCAGGAGCGCATTGACGCGGATGTTGTCGCTGCCATGCTCAGCAGCAAGCACCTGTGTAAGCCCGATTAGCCCGGCTTTGGAGGCCGCATAGGCACCCATGCCCGGCAGGCCTATCGTGTGGCCGACAAAGGAAGAGGTAAAGACCAAAGAGCCTCCTCCCAGTTTTTTCATTGCCGGTATTTGGTGCTTGGCAGCCAGAAATCCGCTGGTGAGATTGGTCGCGATAACACTCTGCCAAGTTTCCAGACTCATGTCCGGAACCGGTCCCATTTCGCCGAGGATACCGGCATTGTTGAACGCGCCGTTCAGACCGCCAAACTCATTCTCAGCGAGATCTACGAGCGCACGGGCATAGCCTTCTTCTTGGACATCTCCGGCTAAGACGGCGACGCGCGCGCCGTTGCTGTCCAGTTCGCTTGCCAAGTCCGTCAAATGCTGACGCCGCCTTGCGCCCAGCACCAGATTTGCGCTTTGGCTGGCAAATAGGCGCGCGGCGGATGCGCCGATGCCGCTGCTTGCGCCGGTGATCAGAACTGTCTTGTCGTTGAGTTGCATAGTGCCTCCATGTGTTTTGGGAGGCTCTTGCTAGTTGGTCGCTCTCGTTCGAACGACCCGATTGCAGACCTGTAAAGGTCAGGCTTTCGCGCGGACCCAATCAACATAGGCCGTGACATCCTGGCCTTGAAACTTCGCGCCGCCAGCACTGAGGGCCAGCGTGTCGCCGTCTAGCACCACCTGGCGCACCTGCTTGCTGCCAACCCAATTGGGGCATGAGGCCTGCGTGACGTGGTGAGTCACCACATCGCCGTCTTGGGTGTAGGTGCCGGCATAGGTGATGTGGGAGATCATCGCCGCCTGGTGCTCTTCAGGCGTGCCGGTGAAAGGATCGGCGTCGGCATAATGGGGACGGTCGGCAGCTGACATATGCACGAACACGAAGCCGTCGGGCGAGTAGCTGATATAGCCTGCGACATCCTCGCCGAACGGGAAAAAGCGCTGGCCGGTGGCATCTTCGTTGTACCAGCGGATCAGTTCCCAGGTTCCGACAAGGTTGGGGTGGGCCACGCTGATGTCCTTTGGGCAGAAGCCAAAACGAGCCCGTCGCTTAGCAGAGGCCATTTCGGCATTCCAGTCGGGCCATAAAAAAACGCCGGGCGATCCGGTCACCGTGAAGGTGTGATCAAGCCCAGCGTTTGGAGTTGAGGACGACGCATCCGAGGGGTGGAGCGTCGTCTCGAGGGGAACAGCGGTCGGCGCAGGGAGGGACGCGCCTTTATGACCGTGTCGGAAAGATATCTAAGTGATTGCTGCCGAACCGCAATGAACAAGCTGGCATGTCAGTTATGCGCCTGGCGCATGACTGACACATAGAATCCACATTTTCGCATAGCCCACTGAAATGACTGCGAAAAATCGCGGGGTTCATGTGCAGTGTTATACGTAAATGCCCTCATCTTCCTATCGAAAGTCAAGCGCACCAGTGGTGAAAGACCTACGCTTATCGGCTTGAACTTGATCGAAAAGCGCCGCCAAAGCTCTGCTTAAGAATCAGGACCGCACAGAGCTTGCGGCGCGCGCCGTCAGTAGTTCCAGCGGCGCGCGTTCGCCAGCAGGAAGTCGCGAAACACCATGACTCGGGCAGAGTTGCGCATCTCTTCGGGGTAGACGAAATAGGTGTCGAAAAAGGGCAGGGTTTCGCCTTCCAACTCGATGGGCACGAGGTTTTTGTCGTCCTCGACAATATAGTCCGGCAGCATGGCAATGCCGACCCCGCGCAGGCAGGCTTTGCGCAAGCCATAGACATTGGTGATGCGCACATGCGCGCGGCGCGGATTGTCTTCTTCCCGGCCAGCCGTTTCCAGATAGTTGATGTTGCGCAGATAGGGCGGCGCCGGGTAGCCGTAGCTCAAGATCACATGGTCATCGAGCTCTGCGACGGTTGTCGGTTGGCCGTGGCGTTTGATGTATTCCGGCGCGGCGTAAACGTGAAAATGCACGGTGAAGAGACGTCGCTGGACGAGATCAGGCTGTGTCGGTTGGCGCAGCCGGATCGCAACATCGGCTTCGCGCATCGATAGGTCGAGCTCATCATCGTTGAGGATGAGTTCCAGCTGGATCCCAGGATAGAGCTCGCGGAAATCTTGCAGGCGTGCCGTCAGCCAGGTCGATCCGAGACCGACCGTGGTCGTGACACGCAGCGTGCCGGTCGGCTGATTTTTGGAGTCCGATAGCCGTGTGCGAACGCGATCGAGCTTCTGCAGCACCTCATGGGCAGTGCGATAGAGCAGTTCGCCCTGTTCGGTGAGCACAAGGCCGCGGGCATGACGATGAAAGAGTTTGACGTTGAGGTCGGCTTCCAGCGCCGACACCTGCCGGCTGACCGCCGACTGACTCATGTGGAGCCCATCGCCGGCATGGGTGAAGGAGCCGGCTTCGGCGGCGGCATGAAAGATGCGCAGCTTATCCCAATCCATCACCGCAGCGGTGTCGTCATGGACGATGATGCGGCCAGAATTGGGCATGGGTCGTTTCCTCTCAAGGCTCGCTTGCAGTGTCCCTCAAGCAGCGCCTCGGCGAAACCCGATGCGATGGCTTAAGGCACAGCTATTCAGCGGCCTGCTGCAAGCTTTCATGTTCGGCGAGATATTTTTCCGCTTCCAGGGCAGCCATACAGCCAAGGCCGGCTGCCGTCACGGCCTGGCGATAAATATCGTCCGTCACGTCGCCGGCGGCAAAGATGCCCGGCACGTTGGTGGCGGTGCTATCGGGCGCCGTCCAAAGATAACCATTGTCCTTTTGCTTCACTTTGCCTTCAAACAGGCTGACGGCGGGCGCGTGGCCAATGGCGATGAACACACCATCGGTTGGGTGGTCCATGGTTTCCCCGGTAACGGTGTCCTTCAGGTGCAGATGGGTGACATGGGCGGGGAAGCCGGTTTGCCCGCGGATCTCTTCAACCTGCTTGTTCCAAAGCACTTTGATTTTGGGATGCTTGAGCAGGCGATCCTGTAAGATTTTTTCCGCGCGCAGTTCGTCGCGGCGATGGATGAGCGTCACCTCATTGCAGAGATTGGCGAGATAGAGCGCTTCTTCGACGGCGGTGTTGCCGCCGCCGACCACAGCGGCGTTCTTGCCGCGATAAAAGAACCCGTCGCAGGTGGCACAGGCCGAGACGCCGCCGCCCATGAAGGTCTGTTCGGATGGCAGGCCGAGCCATTTGGCCTGCGCACCAGTGGCGATGACGATCGAGTCGGCGGTGTAGAGCGTGCCGCTGTCGCTTTTGCAGACAAAGGGTCGCTGCCTCGTGTCGACATCGGTGATGATGTCCTGAACAAACTGCGTGCCGACATGTTCGGCCTGGGCTTTCATCTGCTCCATGAGCCAGGGGCCCTGGATGACATCGGCAAAGCCTGGATAATTTTCAACATCGGTGGTGATGGTGAGCTGCCCGCCGGTCTGCAGACCGGAGACGAGCACAGGTTCCAGCATCGCGCGGGCAGCATAGATCGCGGCGGTGTAACCGGCTGGGCCGGACCCGATGATGAGAACCTTGGTGTGAAGCGTTTGCGACATGAGTGTGAACCTTAGATTCGGATCAGGTGCGCGGCACGGGACTGCTGTGGAGTCTTCCAGTCTTTGGCCGGCGCTTTTCTAGCAGAAAGATAGGCACGCTTGTGCAGGCTGCCAAGCGTTGGGGCCGCTGGGTCACCGGGTCGTGATGGCTTTTCCCCGACTAAGGCTGTCGATTGAGGTCGTTTAGCCTTGCCCGGATGGCATCGGCGATGATCGGCGTGGCGTCGATGGGCGGCTGAGTGTGGGCGAAATTGGCCGTTTGCGGCGCGGTGATCGCGCCCTTACGCTCCATGGCATCAAGAAACCGGGTGAACTTTTTCGGTAGGCCCGCCGGGCGGAAGACCATGGTGTGTTTGCCGACGGCTAGCGTCTCGGACACCATATTGTGGCTATCGCCGGTGACAAGAAACGCATCGCACGCGCCGAGCATGCCGGGGTAGGGGTTGTCGCCTGTCCCATCCCAGACCCAGCTGTGCGGATGAACCGTGCCGAGGGCCTCGGTGAGGGTCGGTGGGGTGCGCCGCGAGGGTGTAATGAGAACGCTGCCCGCACCCTCGCTGGCGGTGCGCAGCGCGTCCACCAGCCGATCAATGGTGGCCTGTTCGTAGCCCACGCGTTTGGTCGCGCCGCCAAGCAGGACCCCGAGCCAAGGACGTGGGTAGCGGGTGAGCTGCGCGCGCAGTGCGCTGGCGGCCTTGGCGCGACGCGCTGCGGTGTGGCCATGCGGCCCTGTTGCCGTGGTGATGACGTTCGGGCCGCGCAATCTGTCATGCTCTGGCACCCAGATGAGGTCGGCGGTGCCGGCGCCGGTGCGCGGATCTTTGAGGAAGACGGTCAGTGTCGCCTCGCCCCAACGCTTTTTGATCGCTTTCAGATAAGGAGCGGCGCGGCGGCCCGAGGCAAGCACCACGTCAGGCGGATCGGCGATATCGGCCAGCTCCGCATGAAAGGCGTTGTCGCCAACCGATGCGCTGATCAGTGCTGCGAGGGTCCCTGGTTTTACGACGATTTCCTGAGCCGTCGTACCAAGCGCCTCGGCGACGCCGCGGCATTGGGCAAGGTCGCCCATTTTGCCATCGGTCACGATGAGTGCGCGCAGCTTCTTGGCGGCGGAGGCAATTTGGTCTGCTCGAAATTCAGCCATTTGCTCTGCTTGAAAGCCTGCCGTGAAGCTGTCAATCAAAGACTTGCGCAATAATGTTGCGCCTGCGGCATTCAAAATGACGACCACTCTTAAAACGGCAAACGGGCCCGGTGATGAAGGCGCTTCTGGACGATATCGATTGGCACATTCTTACCGAGCTTCAGGGCGACGGGCGGATGACCAATGTCGAGCTGGCGCGCCGTGTTGGGATTTCGGCGCCGCCTTGCCTTCGCCGGGTGCGGGCGTTGGAAGAGGCTGGCCTCATTCGCGGTTTTCGCGCGCTGCTGGATGAAAAGGCGCTGGGCTACGATGTTGTCGCCTACGCCATGGTCGGCCTGGTCAATCAGTCTGAGAGCGATCTGGTGGCCTTTGAGGCGCGGGTCGCCAGTTGGACGATGGTGCGCGAGTGCTATGCGATCTCAGGCGATGTGGACTTCATCCTGAAATGCGTGGCGCAAGATTTTTCCGCCTTTCAGACCTTCATCATCGAAGAGCTGACCAAGGCCGACAACGTCTCGACGGTGCGTACCGCGCTTACCCTTCGCCGGGTGAAGGACGCCGGTGTCGCACCGATTGGATGATGCTCTAAACGTGCTGATCGACCAGGATGGGATTGCCGTCCGGATCGATGACAACGAAGCTTCCAGGGCCGCTGCCGGATTCATCAACCTCTGATTCAAGTGGAACGTTTTTGGACTTCAAGTCGGCTTGAAGCTGGCGGATATCGGTGAATCTTTCCAGCGGCTTGGCGTCCTGATCCCAACCAGGATTGAAAGTGAGCATCGGCTTATCAAACATGCCCTTGAAGAGGCCGATGATGGTGTCGCCATTTTTCAGGATCATCCAGCCCTGGTCGGAGTAGTCGCCCATGGTGGTGAAGCCCAACGCCTCATAAAAGGCCTTGGACTTGGCCAAGTCTTTGACCGGTAGGCTGATGGAAAACGCGCCTAGATGCATGAGATATCTCCAAACTGTTGGAGAGCGACTGTAGCACTTTTTGCTGGGTGCGGCTCTGTATCGGCCTTAGCCTTAGCCGTAGCTGATTTTGAGAATTTCAAAAGCGCGTTTGCCGCCAGGCGCGGCCACTTCCACGCTGTCGCCGACCTTCTTGTTGATCAGCGCGCGGGCAATGGGTGAGGACAGCGAGATCTTGTTCTGCTTGATATCGGCCTCGACGTCGCCAACGATGACGTAGGTTTTTTCCTCGTCGGTTTCTTCGTCGACGATCAGAACCTTGGCGGAAAATTTCACCGTGTCGCCCGACATTTTGGCCGGATCGATGACGTCGGCGCGCGTGATGACGCTCTCCAGCTCATTGATGCGGCCTTCGTTGAGGCTCTGCTGCTCCTTGGCGGCATGATATTCGGCGTTTTCGGACAGGTCGCCATGGGCGCGCGCCTCGGCAATCGCAGCGATGATGCGCGGGCGGTCCTCGGCCTGACGGCGCTGAAGCTCTTCTTTCAAAGCTTCATGGCCTTTGATGGTCATCGGAACCTTTTCCATGGGTCCTATCCTTCAAAACGATTGCGTGCGGCGAGCAGGCTCGCCGCCGAAAGGGTGTTTGGCTGCTTGGGAAAGAAAAGCGGCCGCTTATGCCAGCGCTGACATATAATCTTGCAACGGTTTGACCGCAATGTCACCGGACAAAACCGCGTCGATGGCCTGAGCGGCGGCGTTGGCGCCGGCCACTGTGGTGTAATAGGGCACTTTTTGCACAAGAGCGGTCTGGCGAAGGGAGCGGGAGTCTTCCAGTGCCTTCTTGCCCTCTGTGGTGTTGAAGACAAGCTGGACATTGCCGTTCTTTATGGCATCGACAATGTGCGGACGGCCTTCAAGCACCTTGTTGACCCGCTCAGTCGCGATGCCTTGGTCGGCGAGGAAGCGCTGCGTGCCTGACGTCGCCAAAATGTCGAAACCGAGATCGACAAGCAGCCGGATGGCGTCGAGTGCCTTGGGTTTGTCGCTGTCGCGTAGCGATACGAACACATTGCCGAGCAGTGGCACTTTCGAGCCAGCGCCAAGCTGGCTTTTGGCGAAAGCGTAGCCAAAGCTTGTGTCGATGCCCATGACCTCGCCGGTGGAGCGCATTTCTGGCCCAAGGATAGTGTCCACGCCAGGGAACCGGGCGAATGGAAAGACGGCTTCTTTGACGGCAATGTGTGGCAGGTTGCGCGATTGCGGCGCGCGTCCATAGGCGGTGAGGGTGGGCTCCAACACTTCGCCAGCCATGACCCGTGAGGCGATCTTGGCGATCGGGGCGCCAACGGTCTTGGCGACAAACGGCACGGTGCGCGAGGCGCGCGGGTTTACTTCCAGCACATAGATGTCGCCGTTCTTGATGGCGTATTGCACATTCATCAGACCGCCGACATTGAGCGCTAAGGCAAGCTTTTTGGTCTGGACTTCCAACTCGTCGAGTATGGCGTTGGAGAGGGTATGGGCGGGTAACGCGCAGGCCGAGTCGCCGGAGTGAATGCCGGCTTCTTCGATATGCTCCATGATGCCGCACACGGTCACCGTTTTCCCATCGCACAGCGCATCGACATCGACTTCGGTGGCGTCGGCAAGGTAGCCGTCAATGAGGACGGGACTGTCGCCAGAGACGACCACCGCCTCGCGCATATAGCGATCAAGGCTGGCATCATCGCGCACGATTTCCATGGCCCGACCACCCAGAACATAGGAAGGGCGCACCACCACAGGATAGCCGATTTGCGCGGTGATCCGCACCGCTTCCTCGTTGGAGCGGGCGATGCCGTTGGGCGGTTGCTTCAGGCCAAGCTCGTTGAGCAGCTTTTGAAAGCGATCACGATCTTCGGCCAGATCGATGGCGTCCGGCGAGGTGCCGAGAATGGGAATGCCGGCCTCCTGCAGCGCATGGGCAAGCTTCAGCGGTGTCTGACCGCCAAATTGTACGATCACGCCGTGCAGCGTGCCGTTGGTTTGCTCAAGCGCGAGAATCTCCAGCACGTCTTCGGCGGTGAGCGGCTCGAAATAGAGCCGATCTGAGGTGTCGTAGTCCGTCGACACCGTCTCCGGGTTGCAGTTGATCATGATGGCTTCATAGCCGGCATCCTTCAGCGCGAAGGCGGCATGGCAGCAGCAATAATCGAACTCGATCCCTTGGCCGATGCGGTTGGGTCCGCCGCCTAAGATGACGACCTTCTTGCGGTCCGAAGGTTGGGCTTCGTTGGCGGGCGACGCCCCCTCCTGTCCGAACGGGTTTTCGTAGGTGGAGTACATGTAGGCTGTGGGCGAGGCGAACTCTGCCGCACAGGTGTCGATGCGCTTGAAGACCGGGTGGACGTCAAGCGCCAGCCGGTGCGCTTTGACGTCGGCTTCGGATTGACCCGTCAGCGCACCAAGTCTTGCATCGGAAAAGCCATTGGCTTTGAGTTCGCGCATCCACTCAGCGTTGTCGGGCAGCCCGTGGGCTTTGACGCGCGTTTCCAGATCAATGATCAGCCGCATCTGGCCGATGAACCAAGGGTCGATCTTGCACGCGGCATGCACCTGCTCGTCCGTTGCGCCGGCGCGCATGACTTGCGCCACTTTGAGCAAGCGATCAGGCGTCGGGGTAGAGATCGCCGCGCGGATGACGTTTTTGTCATCATCACCGCCCAGCCCTTCGATTTCCACATCGTCGAGACCTGATAGGCCGGTTTCCAAGCCCCGAAGCGCCTTTTGCAGGCTTTCGGTGAACGTGCGTCCGATGGCCATGACCTCGCCGACGGACTTCATGCTGGTCGTCAGCACCGGATCGGCGTCAGGGAACTTCTCAAAGGTGAAGCGTGGGATTTTGGTGACCACATAGTCGATGGTTGGCTCGAAGGCAGCCGGCGTTGCGCCGCCGGTAATGTCGTTGTCGAGTTCATCGAGCGTATAGCCGACGGCAAGCCGCGCGGCGACCTTGGCAATGGGGAAACCGGTGGCTTTGGAGGCCAGGGCAGAAGAGCGTGAGACGCGGGGGTTCATCTCGATGACCACCATGCGGCCATCATCCGGATTCACCGCGAACTGCACGTTGGAACCGCCGGTTTCCACGCCGATCTCGCGCAGCACCGCAAGCGAGGCATCGCGCATGATCTGATATTCTTTGTCGGTCAGCGTCAGGGCCGGGGCAACAGTGATCGAGTCGCCGGTGTGTACGCCCATAGGATCGACGTTCTCGATGGAACAGATGATGATGCAGTTGTCGGCTTTGTCGCGGACAACCTCCATCTCATACTCTTTCCAACCAAGCACGGATTCTTCAATCAGCACCTCGTTCGTCGGCGAAGCGTCGATGCCGCCTTCGACGATCTGCAAAAACTCTTCCCGGTTGTAGGCAATGCCGCCGCCGGTGCCGCCCAACGTGAAGGAGGGGCGGATGACGGTCGGCAGGCCGACCATGTCCAGAAGGTTCAGTGCCTTGGCCAGGCCTTCTGGCGATAGTTCGCGAATGGGGTTGCCAGCCCGGTCGGTGATCGGATTGCCATCGGCGTCGAGCTTGTCGCGAAGCGAGCCTTTCAGCGTTTCGCCGCGCGCCGTTTCAAGGCCAATCTTGATCATGGCCTTGCGGAACAGTTCGCGATCTTCGGCCTTGTCGATCGCCTCCGCCGTGGCGCCGATCATTTCCACGCCGAATTCGTCGAGGACGCCCATCTTGCGCAGCGAAAGCGCGCAGTTGAGCGCCGTCTGCCCACCCATCGTCGGCAGGATTGCGTCGGGGCGTTCCTTGGCGATGATCTTGGCTACGATTTCCGGCGTGATGGGCTCGATATATGTTGCATCGGCCAGATCCGGATCGGTCATGATCGTTGCGGGATTGGAATTTACCAGGATGATCCGGTAGCCCTCGGCTTTCAGCGCCTTACAGGCTTGCGTGCCAGAATAGTCGAATTCGCATGCCTGACCGATGATGATCGGGCCTGCGCCCACAATCAGAATGGACTGGATGTCGGTACGTTTTGGCATGGCGGTTCGGTCGGCTCGCGGTAAGGGGGAAATTGGAAGGGCTGGGTTGGTATGGCGCGCGCCTTCCAACCGCGCGCCTACGTCTTAGCGTATGGTGGCGGCCAAATCGGCGCATCAAAGGGGCTGAAACGGCTCTATAGAGACCAAGTCGGCGATTGGAAAGGGATGGAGAGGCGACAGGGCGTCGAAGCTGTGGGTGCTCGGTGCAACGTTGGTCGCACGCCTTGCAACGAACGGGTCAGTCGCGCTCGGTTTCGCCGGTTGGAAGGGGCGGAGGCCGCCCGTGACCGTTGGCGCCATCGGCGTTTGCCGCGGCACTGTCCTGGAGCGCATTCGAGGCCGATGAATGCAAGGCGTTTCGCGGTACAAAGGTGCGCGCGAACGGCGGCTCGCCGAGCACATTCTCGCCGTCATAATCGCTGACACCAGCTTCCAACGCGTAGCAAGCGAGGCGGACCGATTTGGGAATTGAGACGTGTTTGCCGCTACGACTGCCTGTCTCATAGTACTGAATCATGCGCTTCTTCAGGCCCAGAAGGTCGGCGGCGTCCTTCTGCTTCAGGCCAAGGCGTTTACGCCATTCGCGAAAGGCCTCCGCCGGCATCGGATTACCATCATCGTCCTGTGGTTTTTTGCCGTGTTTGTCTGCCATTCCTAACCCGTTGAGTCGCACTGTGTGCGCAAAAATGTGCACTGAGTGCATTTTAGCCCTTGAACAAGGTGCACAATGTGCATATACCCTCTGATAAAGCGTACTGAGTGCGCCGGGTCAAGCCACGGCTCGTGATACCTATGATCATGGTTCACGCGCCCAACACTAAGAAAGGAGGCGCCATGTTGACGGATATGATTGTTCACCGCTCAATGGTTGAACCGCGCCGTCCGGATTTGCATCGCCACGCAACGTTCTCGTGCTCTTGGCATGCGATCATGCGCTATGTCGGCATCGACTGGTAGGGTTTCCTCCAGTCCCAATCGATAGTTTGTGAAACGCGCCGCGTTTAGGATCAGGTCCTAGCGCGGCGTTTTTCGTTTTTGCGCTGCTATTGGCCTTGCTCTTGGCCCATGGGGTTGGCAGTTTGCCGCCGACATTGATGACAAGGAACAGGCCCAGGCATGCGTTGGCGAAACATGAGACGCAGCACCAAGGTGCGCGATTTACGGCGCGCCTCGCGCTCTCCAAGCGGCATGGGTGGATCACGCATGCGCATTCCGTCCGGGCGGCGGGTGCGCATTCCCTCCGGCCGCGGATCGCGCGCCGGCGGCGGGCTGGGCCTTGGCGGCATCGTGGTCATGGTGATCATTGCCTGGGTGCTTGGTATCAATCCACTGACCCTGCTGACCGGCGGCACGACGGGTGGTGGTGGCCAGTTTGCGCCAGCCCCTCAGCAAACCAGCGAGCCGTTTAATCCGGGGCAAGGCGATGAGTTGGCCGATTTTGCCTCGCGTGTGCTTGGCGACACGGAGGATGTTTGGGCGGTCAAGTTCGATGAGCAGGGTATGCGCTATGAGCCGCCGACGCTGACGCTGTTTTCAGGGCAGGTTCAGTCAGCCTGCGGGTTTGCCAGCTCTGCTAGCGGGCCGTTCTATTGTCCGCCGGATCGCGGCGTCTTCCTCGATCTTTCCTTTTTCGCTGAGCTGTCACGGCGGTTCGGCGCGCCGGGCGATTTCGCTCAGGCCTATGTGATTGCCCATGAAGTTGGCCATCACATTCAAAACCAATTGGGCATTCTGGGACGTTTCAATGAGGCCCGACGTCGGATGTCGGAACGCGATGCCAATGCGATGTCGGTGCGGGTGGAGTTACAGGCGGATTGTCTTGCTGGCGTCTGGGGCCATGACGCGGCGGCGCGCGGCTTGTTGGAGCGCGGTGACCTTGATGAGGCTCTGAATGCGGCCAGTCAGATTGGCGACGATACCATGCAGCGCCGCGCACAAGGCTATGTCGTGCCGGAAAGCTTCTCCCACGGATCGGCGGACCAGCGCGTACGGTGGTTCAGCGTCGGGTTCGAAAGCGGCGATATGAGCCGGTGCGATACCTTCGAGGCCCGGTCTCTTTAACCGCCGCCTGATGGGGGCGTTTGACCGTTAGCTTGCGAACGTCGTGGCGACGGCGGCGTCGTGCCACACCCAAACGCCGGCAAGGCATCGACCATCGCCGGCATCGTCGTCAATGGCGCCAAGCACGCGGGTGTAGCTGAACGGTTCGGCATTGCGCACCATGTTTATGCAGCGCCATTGATGCAACGAATGTTCGCGGTGGATCGTCTCGTAAAGCTCGATCAGCGAGGCCAGATGAGCTGGGTGCACGATTTCATCCAGCCATTGGCCTGCCTTGACCCTGCCGCCCAGCTCAAAGTGGTTGGGTCCGGCGGCCAAAACCTGAAACACTGCCGCACTCTTGCCGCGATGTTGTTTTTCAGAGCGGCCGAGCATCCCAAAGCCTGGATGATCCAGCGGAGCGCCGTTGGCGCCAAGCGCCTGCAGCGTCGGCAAAACTCCTTCGCTCGCGGCGACACGCCAAGCGTTGGAAAAGGCCTCCAAGGGCTCTTCTGCAAGGGTCGTTGAGGTCATGAAATTCTAGTCCACTCAGACGGGTCCACGGCAAGCCTGGCATAGCACCGCCGCTTCGTTGCGCGGCCAAGGTCCGAACAGAAAAAAGCATGACGCAATAGCTTTGCTTCGGAATTGTCTCAACATGCCGTATATTTATCTCTTGAGCACGCCTTACCGGATGCGGTGGCGTAAAGCACGGGTTGTGAATGGCCAAGGACGCATTGCCCCCTGCTGACAGAAAAGACGACGCGCGGCCATCCTCGTCGGGGGCAGATCCTCGCGCGCATACCGGTGGTAACAACGACCAAGAAAGCGACGCCGACCGGTTTCTAATCCATGCGCGCGCGCTGGCCGGGCTTCTTGCCCATGCTGAAAAGCAAGGCTTGTCGCCTGAAATTGTAACCGAGGAACTGGCGAAGCTGCGCCTCAACGATGTGCGCACGGATTCCTTTGATGGCTTCATCAGTATGAACCGGTTCGCCAAGCTCATGCGCCGCATCGGCAAGCAGTTGAACGATGAAGCGGTCGGCCTTCACGTTGCCGATCACATCGATCTTGGTTCGATGGGCGCGTTCGGAATGGCAGTTGTCAGCGCGCCCAACCTCGATCAAGCGCTTCAGGTGCTTTGCCGCTATATGCGGCTCTATGCCGACGTTTCTTTCGCTGCGACGGTCATTGGCGAACAGGAGGTTGAGTTCAATTGGGCCTATTCGCCGCTCATCGCGGCGCGCGATGTTTTGTGTGACCGGGCTGCACGCTTGTTCAAGGTGCGCATGCGCGTGCTGTTTGGAGAGGCCTGGGAGCCGAGACGCGTCTTTCTGCAACGGCCGAAACCGAAGGATCTTCGGCCCTATCGAGAATCCTTGTGCAACACTTTGACGTTTGATGCGCCGATGAACCGGATTGTTCTTCGGCGCTCTGACCTTGATCTGCCCAATGTCCACGCCAATGCCAACACCCATGAAATCGCGATCGCTTTGGCCGACCGCATGATGGCCGAACGCCGGATTCCCGATGATCTCTCAATCCGTGCGCGCGAAGACATTTTGCACCATCTGGCCGATGAAGGGCCGAATATGAACGAGACCGCGCGGCGGCTCGGCACAAGCCCGCGCAGCTTGCAGAGGCGGCTGGAAGAACTTGGCACGACCTATCAAAGGCTGAGCGATGATGTTCGCAAAGCGCTCGCCGACGAACTCTTGAAGCAAACAACGCTGCCTATGGGCGAGATCGCTTTTCGTCTGGGATTTGCCAATCAAGCCAATTTGACGCGCGCAGCGAAGCGCTGGTTTGGCCTGTCGCCTCGGCAAGTGCGGGCGCAAGAAGCCTGAGCGCTTTATACTGTGCGACGTCGGTCGAATAGTTCGCTTTACGCAAAGGACAAGTTTTTGACGCCTGCGGAAAAGCGCCCAAATGCGAACGCCCGTAAAGGAAACCATCCGCTCAACCCTTCACGTTGCAATTTCGTGCGCTACCTCTGCAGGTAGTACCGCTCGCGGGTTCATGTGGGGTTGTTGCATTGCCTTCAAACTTGGAGAGTCCAACATGCGTTGGTTTTTTGACACGTCGCACGCTGTAAGCGCATCGGCTGAACGGGCATCGGGAAGCGATGTCGCAGAGCTTGACCGCCCCGGCTCAGATCAGGCCGAGCAGTCGATTTCGCAAACCGCTGACGCGTTCGGCGTCACCATGCGCACCTTGCGCTTTTATGAGAGCAAGGGATTGTTGCAGCCGCGCCGTATCGGCAACCGACGGTTCTACAATGAAGCCTGCCGTGCACGCTTGCGATTGGTCCTTAAGGGCAAGGCGATGGGCCTTGGTCTCGATGAAATTGGCGAACTGGTTCAACTGGTCGAAAGCGACCTCACCGACCGCGAGCGCGCCAGCGCCGTGCGCGGTCTTTGCGAGCGTCAGCGCGACATGCTTGCCGCACGCCGCGACATCATTGATGAGCAGATTGCCGAAACCAACCGCGTAATCGATGGGCTGACGTCGCTCTAACAACCGTTGGCCGAGGGGACTAGCCGCTAACGCCTAACGCGCGGCTGGCCCTAACGCTTGGCCATGTGGTCGATAAACCGATCGAACAGATAGTGGCTGTCGCGTGGCCCCGGCGATGCTTCGGGGTGATGCTGAACGGAAAACACCGGCAGCGTCTTGTGGCGTAGCCCGCAATTTGATCCATCAAACAGCGATGTGTGCGTTGCCTCGACGGTGTCAGGCAGCGTGTCGCCGTCCACCGCAAACCCATGGTTCATTGACGTCACTTCAACCTTACCGGTGGTGTAATCCATCACCGGGTGGTTGGCGCCATGGTGGCCCTGATGCATTTTCTTGGTCTTTGCGCCAACGGCCAGCGCCAAAATCTGATGGCCGAGGCAAATACCGAACATGGGCAATCCGGTTTCCATCAGTTTTTGGATCGTTTCGACTGCATATAGGCCTGTCGCAGCCGGATCACCAGGGCCGTTGGAAAGGAAAACGCCGTCGGGATCGAGGGCAAGAATATCCTCCGCGCTGGTCGTCGCCGGGACAACGGTGATTTTGCAGCCGCGGTCGGCGAGCAGCCGCAAAATGTTGCGCTTCACGCCGAAATCGATCGCCACCACGTGACGAACGGTGTTGGCTGCATCGCCAAAGCCTTCTGAAAACACCCAGCTGGTTTGGCTCCAACCCTCGGGCTCCTCGATCGTTACGTCGGGCACCAGATCCTGATCCACCAGGCCAGGCCAGGCGGCGCTATCGGCTGTAAGGGCGGCCATGTCGAACACGCCGTCCGGCGCATAGGCCAGGGCGGCGTTGGGCATGCCATGTTCGCGAATGTGGGCCGTCAGGGCGCGCGTATCGATGCCGCAAAGGCCAATGATGCCGCGTGCCTTCAACCAGGCATCCAAATGCTGGGTGGCGCGCCAATTGGACGGATCGGTGACGTCGGCTTTGACGATGAGGCCGCGTGCGCCGGTGAAGTCTTCGCCCGGTGGTAGCTGTTCTTGATCTTCGGCATTGGTGCCGACATTGCCGATATGCGGAAAGGTGAAGGTGATGAATTGGCTGGCATAGGACGGATCGGTCAGGATTTCTTGATACCCGGTCATCGCGGTGTTGAAGCATACCTCGCCAAGCGCTGTCCCGATGGCGCCGAAACCAAAACCTTCAAATATGGTGCCGTCGGCCAGCACCAAACGACCGGTCTTCAAACGTGGCGCCCAGGCGGCTGGCTCATGGCCAGGTTCGTGGGTTGAATTCGTCAGTGTGTCAGCGGTCATCGCTATCTTTCCAAGGCGGTGTGGCGGGCGGACAAGGCATGAAATAACGACTGGTCAGCTCTGCACCAAATGGGGAGTGGCAAGGCTTGCAATTTGGCGTCGAGCCCTTACATCAGCGCGCTTGTCACATTGCAAGAAAATGGCAAGTCAATGCGAGCCGGTTATCAAGCCGGCACGGTTTTGAAGCGTTTGCTACGCCGCTCAACCGCAACTGTAAACTCCACCGTCAATCGCAGTTGAACGCTGTGTTGGGGCTGTGGAAAAGGAAATGATGCTTTGCTTCGGGACGCGCCTGCGCTAGCTTTGGCGGTGTGTCAGTTTGTTGAAGACGCGGCGCCGACCGGTGCTCGCTAACTGAAAATTCAAAGCATTCAACATCTTATGGGATCTCCATGCGCGATACGCTCAATGACAGTTTGAAAGACGCCGTGAAGGCGAAAGACAGCCGCAAGGCCTGTACTCTTCGTTTGATCAACGCTGCCATCAAGGACCGCGACATTGCGATGCGGACCAGCGGGTCGGAGCGTTTGTCGGATTCCGGCATCCTGGATCTGCTAGCCAAAATGGTGAAGCAGCGCGAGGAATCGCACCGGCTTTATGAAGAGGCTGGTCGGCTCGATCTTGCGCAACAGGAAGCCGATGAGATCGACATCATCCGCACCTTCATGCCACGCCAATTGAGCGAGGATGAGGTCAGCGAAGCCGTGGTGAAGGTCATCGATGAGACCGGTGCCGAAGGTCTGCGCGACATGGGCAAGATCATGAGCGCTTTGAAGGCTCGTTTTCCCGGTCAGATCGATGCCTGTAAGGCCTCCAGCCTTGCCAAGCAGCATTTGTGTGCCCCTGCCGTCAGTTAAGATGACGCGCCAGCGGACGGGACAGGTGCGTCCATGATCCGCTTTACCGATGGCTTCCTATCGACCATCCGCGATCGCATCCCGCTGTCCGACATTGTCGGGCGGCGGGTGTCGTGGGATCGCAAGAAGTCGCGCCCGGCCAAAGGCGACCATTGGGCCTGCTGCCCCTTTCATGGTGAGAAAACACCGTCCTTCCATGTCGATGATCGCAAGGGACGGTATCACTGTTTCGGGTGCTCAGAATCAGGTGATCATTTCCGCTTTTTGATGGAATTGGACGGCTTGAGCTTTCCTGAAGCCGTTGAACGTCTGGCCGGTGAAGCGGGCATGGCGATGCCTGCGCCGGACCCCGAAGCGGCGCGCCGCCAGAAAGTGCAGTTGAAGCTGCACGATGTTCTTGAACTGGCGGCCAGCTATTTTGAGCGGCATTTGCACGCGCCGGAAGGTCAGCACGCGCTGGCCTATGCGCAAAAACGCGGGCTCGACGCTGCCATCCAAAAAACCTTCCGCATCGGCTTTGCGCCGGACCGGCGCGACGGGATGATCGGTTTTCTCAAAGGCCATGACGTGCCCGTCGGCGATATGATCGATGCCGGGTTGGTCATTGCACCGGAGGATGGCGGGCGTGCGCCCTATGATCGGTTCCGCGGGCGGTTGATGGTCGCCATCGAGGATCAGCGCGGCAAGGTCGTTGGCTTTGGCGGACGCGTGCTTGGCGATGGTGAGCCGAAATATCTGAATTCCCCGGAGACCGATCTCTTCCGCAAGCGCGAAATGGTGTTCAACGCCAAGCGCGCCCGTCAAGCGGCGCATCAGAACGATCGGCTCATCGTCGTGGAAGGCTATATGGATGCCATCGCGTTGCATCGTGCCGGGTTCCAAGAGGTGGTGGCCTCGCTTGGCACGGCGATGGGCGAGGAACAGATAGCGCTGATGTGGCGCTTCACTGACGAGCCGATTGTCTGCTTTGATGGCGACGGGGCCGGGGAGCGCGCTGCCCATCGCGCCATTGATCGAGCCCTACCGATGCTCAAGCCCGGCAAGAGTTTGAGGTTTTTGTTTTTGCCCAAGGGTATGGACCCGGACGATTTCGTCAGCGCACGTGGTGCCGATGCGTTTGAGGCCGAGATTTCCAATGCCTTGCCGATGATCGAGGCTTTGTGGGCGCGCGAGACGGCAGACCTCGACGTCTCTACGCCTGAGCGTATGGCGGCCTTCCAAACGGGCCTGTCGCGCTTGGTCGCCGGGATTGAAGACGCGACGGTGCGCCAGCATTATGATCAGGCTCTGAAGGATCGCTTTTACGCCATGCGGCGGGCGTTGCGGCAGGCACAGAATCCGCAAGGCTCGCGACCGGTAGGTCCTGGTCGGTTGACCGGGCAATCGCAGCCGATGGGCGCCAAGGCGCATTCTGCGCCCAAGCTCGTGACGCCGGAGATACAACTGCTTGCTCTGGCGCAGCGTTATCCCGATGAGGCTGTACGCTTTGCCGACCGCGATGTTTTTTCGCTCTGTCAGGATGAGGCTTTGGCGCGTCGGCTTGAGACCGCCTTGCAGGGCGAGGGGCCTGTTGGCGATCAGACGAGCCTGGAAGCCTTACCGTTCCCGATCCTGAAGCAAGACGCGAGCCCACGCTTTGTCGGCATGTTGTTTGCCTTCCTGTTTGCCAAGATGGAACTGCGCTGCATCGAATCAGAAGCGGCCTCAACCTTGTCGCTCGAACCTGAATCCATGAGCGAAGCTGCGATGGAACGCTTGGTCGCGATCCAGAACGAAACGCGGTCAATGCAGGCGCAGATCGATGAGTTGGAGCGCCAGCTTGATGAGGAGGCGAGCATGATGCGTAGCCTCAACGTCAAGACCGCGAGCTAGGTGGTCGGTGTTTTTCGCCAAAAAAGCACGAAAAACCTGCCGTAAGCGTCCTTTTTGCGGGGTTTGGGTGGTTGCGTCGGCGCCCCAATTGCCTACATAAACTGGTGCGCGACACAGCGGGCCGACCAAACGCCATGGCGCCCCATTTTTCGATACGCGCAACATCCGGCAAACTTGTTTCTGCAAGGGCGCCTCTAAACCGAACGCCGTTGATCACCTGGTGATGGACGGGGGCTTTGTGTCGTCCTGATGTCTGGTCAGAGCGCAAAGCGATGGTTAAGAGCCGCTTTACGCCGACGTTTTACACTGCGTGCGCAGATGTACGATTTTTCCTAGGCGCGAGCTGCGCGAGACTGCGCCGCGTCGTACGATCCTGATCAGGAGTTGCTTGCCATATGGCTGCAAAACAGGCTGAAGCCAAAGTTTCGAACGAAGGCGCGGACGCGCCCCTTCTCGATCTCAACGATGCCGCCGTCAAAAAGATGATCAAGCTTGCCAAGAAGCGCGGCTTTGTCACCTATGACGAGCTCAATGCGGTGCTGCCGTCCGATCAAGTTGCTTCCGAGCAAATTGAGGACACGATGGCCATGCTCAACGATATGGGCATTAACGTGGTCGAAGCCGAGGAAGCCGAAGAGGCGGCCGAAAGCCCTTCAACGGCTGTCGCGGAGACGACGACCAAAGCCGTCACCACCACCGCCAAGCGTGAACCAACGGACCGCACCGATGATCCGGTGCGCATGTATCTGCGCGAAATGGGCACGGTGGAGCTTCTGTCCCGTGAGGGCGAGATTGCCATTGCCAAGCGCATCGAGGCTGGTCGTGAAGCGATGATTTCTGGCTTGTGCGAAAGTCCGCTGACTTTCCAGGCGATCATTATTTGGCGCGATGAGCTGAACGAAGAAAAAGTTCTTCTGCGCGACATCATCGATCTGGAAGCGACTTACGCTGATCCGGAAGGCAAGGGGGTTACACCGCCGCCGCCGACCAATCCAACCCACAACCGTCCAGGCGGGCCGAACGCGCCGCCACCAAGTTCTGCGGCGCCCAAGGCTGCCAATGATGATGCGCCGGACGGTGAAAACCCCGACAGCGATGATGATGAGGATGATGATGACGAGGACGACATCAACCTTTCGCTCTCGGCTATGGAAGCGGAGCTGAAGCCGAAGGTCGTCGAGATTTTCGACAGCATCGCTGACAACTACAAAAAGCTCTCCAAGCTTCAGGACGTCAATCTTGATGGCAAGTCTGGCTCGTCGTTGACGCCAAGCCAGGAACGCCGCCTCGAGGGCCTAAAGAACGACACGATCAAGGCGGTGAAGAGCCTTCAGCTCAACAACAATCGCATTGAGGCGCTTGTCGAGCAGCTCTATTCCATCAACCGCAATTTGGTGTCGATGGAAAGCCGCCTGCTTCGCTTGGCCGAAAGCTATGGCGTTGATCGCACGGAGTTTTTGAAAACCCACAAGGGCTCGGAACTGGACGCCAACTGGGTGCGCCGTGTCGCCAATTTGGCCGGCACAGGCTGGAAGCCGTTTATCGCTGAAGAAAAAGATGCCGTGAAGGAAATTCGCGGGGATATCCGCGAACTTGCAACTCAGGCTGGTCTTGATGTGGGTGAGTTCCGCCGCATCGTCAACAAAGTCCAGAAAGGCGAGCGCGAAGCGGCAATTGCCAAGAAGGAGATGGTGGAAGCCAACCTTCGCCTGGTGATCTCGATTGCCAAGTTTGAGTATCGCCGCGGCTATAAATTCAGCACCTACGCGACATGGTGGATCCGGCAGGCGATCACACGCTCAATTGCCGATCAGGCACGCACCATCCGTATCCCGGTGCACATGATTGAGACGATCAACAAGATCGTGCGAACGTCGCGCCAGATGCTGCACGAAATTGGCCGTGAACCGACGCCAGAGGAATTGTCAGAAAAGCTGGCGATGCCTTTGGAGAAGGTGCGCAAGGTTCTCAAAATCGCCAAGGAGCCGATCTCGCTTGAGACGCCGGTGGGTGATGAAGAGGACAGCCATTTGGGCGATTTCATTGAGGATAAGAACGCCGTTCTGCCCATCGATGCGGCCATTCAGTCGAACCTGCGTGAGACGACCACGCGCGTTTTGGCCTCTCTGACACCACGTGAAGAGCGCGTTCTGCGGATGCGGTTTGGTATTGGCATGAATACGGATCACACTCTGGAAGAAGTTGGACAACAGTTCAGCGTGACCCGCGAGCGTATTCGTCAGATCGAAGCCAAGGCATTGCGCAAGCTAAAACACCCAAGCCGCTCACGCAAACTGCGCTCGTTCTTGGATAACTGACACCCTGGTAAGGGTGTGCTAGGTTTGCCCTATGAACGTGCACATCACCCAAGCTGCGGAGGGGCTCCCCCGCCGTGCATTCACCACGGCGGATGTGGAGCGTATGGTTGATGCCGGGCTCATTGGCCATGACGAGCGGCTCGAGTTGATTGGCGGGGAGTTGGTGCCGATGTCGCCAAAGGGAATTCGACACGAACGGCTGAAGCAATGGCTCAACGCATATCTGATCCGCAACCTGCCCGACACGTGTGAGTGCATTCCGGAGACAACCTTTCGGCTGTCCGACGACACCTACCTTGAGCCAGATTTCCTTGTTTACAGTCGCGCTGACGGACTGGAAGGGCTGAAGGGCGATATGGCCCTGCTCGCCATTGAAATCGGCGTTTCCAGCCTTGCTTATGACAAGGGCCGCAAGGCCCAGGTGATGGCGGCGTTCGGCGTGCGCGAACTTTGGGTGGTGGATGCAGAGCGCATGATCACGACCATCCATAAAGACCCGACGCCGACGGGCTATCGCACAGTGTTTGATCGCGAGCGGGGCACGGAGCTGCGCCCCCATCTGATCGACGGTTTTTCCATCACATTTGATACGATTTAGGAGAGCGCCATGTCGTTCTTGAATAAGCTGTTTGGCGGCGGTGGCGGTGATGCTGCGCCCAAGGTTGCCTCCCGCGAGACCTACAAAGATTTCATCATTGAAGCGGCACCAATGGCCGAGGGTGGGCAGTACAGGCTGCGCGCCTTCATCGTCGAAAGCGAGGCTGAGGATGCACGCCGGGCGACCGTGATCCGTGCCGACCTCTTCACGTCAGCCGATCAGGCCTCCGAGTTTGCCGTGATGAAAGCCAAACAAGTGATCGACGAGCAGGGATCAGCGGTCTTCAACTGATTTGCTTTATCAAGACACAAAAAGCCCGCCTGGATCGCGTCCAGGCGGGCTTTTTGTTTTTCCATCACTTGTTTAGCGAGTGAGGCGAAGCTCACCGACAGAATCGGCAATATCATTAAAGGCGCCGACGAGGTCTGAGGCGGAATTCACATGATAGGCCATGTCCGTTTCCGTCGCGCAGGTGTCCCACATGGCCCGCGAGGCTGAATCCAAGCCGAACGTTACCGTGTAGATGATAATGCCGGTCGCCTTGGCGTTGGCGCAGGCGGCCAACGTGCGCTCATCGATATAGGTTCGCGCGCCATTGACCGATTGCGACGGGAAGCGACCCGTCCGCAGGTGACCATAGGCCGAGTAGTGCGATCCGAGGGCGTTGTTGTTGGAGCTGACAAGCTCGTTGCGGCCATCGGTCATCACCACCATCACCTTGGTAACCTCGTCATAGGGTGCGCCCTCGGTGAAAGGTTGCTCGGGCGAAAGCGTGCGCCAGCCCCAGACCACGCCCTGCGCGGTCACAGTGCCGCCGCCTCGCCAATAGGTCATCTCATCGATGCGGTCTTCCAGCATCGAGTAATTGTCGGTTAATGGCACAATCGGATCGCCACAATTCTGCGCGGGGCCCAGCGTTGAGTTGGGTATCTCGTCTACGCTGTGGCCAGATGAGCTGGCATATTTAAATACGCTGTAATGCTCGCCGTTTTGGTGGAAGTTGGCCCCTGGGGGTTCGCGATCAGACAGCCAGTCGTTGGTGCTGCGCGAGCCGGAGTCATCGATCCAGAAACCTGGCACCCAAAGCGTGTCCGGGTTGCTGGGATCTGGCGGTGTATCTGTGACGTCAAACGGCTCGGGGCGCGCTTCGACGCAGCCTTTCCAAGCGACATCATCCATCTGCTCATAGAGTTGCCAATGGCTGATCTGGGTTGGGTTGTAGATGCAACCGCCTTGAATGACGTACTCATAGGGCGTGACAGCCTGCGCGTTCGCTGCTTTCACGCCAATCAGCTCACGCAGAACGTCGCCATAAGCATCCAAGAAACTCAATGAAGCAAATCCTGGAACCGACGGCGTGTCAAAACCGGCAAAATCCAGGTGAGGATTGGCCGGCGCGTCCACACCGCTGATCCGCGGCACGCAGCTACCACCCGACTGGCGCGCAATAACCTGGCCTTCGATCAGTTGGGCGTGGTGCTCTGACAGCCCTTCCTTATCGAGATATTGTTCCATCGTCGTCGTGTTGCCGATGTTCACCTGCGCTGTGTAGGGCACGAGGGAAATCAGGACATTGTCCGACTGACCGTCGTCGGTAACCACATCGACGAAATCTGAAGCGGCTTCGCGCAGGCTCGCGATCCGGCCAGACGAACGCATTGATCCTGTGTTGTCGAGCACCAAAGCGACTTCCAGCGACTGGAAATCCACACCGACGGCAGCGTCGGCGCCAACTTCGATTTCGCTGATCCCCATGATCTCCAGGATCGTGGTGTCAACTTTCATCGTCGCGCTGATTTCCATCAGCGTTTCTTCGTCCGGACTGCGATTGATCAGGAGCGTCAGCGCATCGGCGCCATGAGCGCCGCTGACCATGACCTCAATCTGCGTGCGGATGGCCGCTTCAAGCTGCGTGTCGCTGAGCTGACGCTCATGGGCAGCGGTGAGAATGGCACCGTCCAGTGCATCTTGCAGCTGGCTTTGCACATTGGCGGCGCGGCTGTAATCCATGCTCGCGCCGACCATTCCGACGATGGGAATGGCTGCGATGCCGAAGATGACGGCGACGACGCCACGCTCATTGCAGACAAAGTTTTTAAAGTGGTCGGTCCATGTTTGCAGGATTGACATGGCTTGACTCCGTGATCAGATCAAACCGCATCCTACGCCTGGCCGGTAAACAGACCGGCCACAGGTTGCCTGCAATTTTGCTTATGTGATTAAGGTTTCACTAACGCCGTTGAACCGCGGTTGGGCCGGCCGTCGTCACTTTCCAGTGTCAGTTTGCGCCGTTGTCGATCGCCCAGGTGATGGTGACCTGCGCGCTCAACTCTTGCTCTCCGGTGGCGGCTGGAACTGCATCAGCGGATTCCATCGCCATGGCCATACGCGCCCTTTGCGGCTGCGGTGGCTGTTGGCGGGCGCTGTTCTGGCTGATCGAAATGACCCGTCCGAGCGACACACCGGCCGCTTCGGTGAGCATTTCAGCCTGCGCCATGGCATCGGCGACAGCAGCTTGTCGTGCCTGCGCAAACAGCGCATCGGGCTCGTCGATGGCGAACGAAAGGCCACCCATCTGATTGACGCCGGCGGTGATCAGCGCATCAAGCACTTCGCCAATGATCGTCAGATCGCGAACCCGCACACGCAGCTGGTTGGAAACGCTGTAACCATCAATGCGTGGCGGACGGCGCTCGCCATTGGAGCTATCAAAATAGGTGTAGCGCGGCTCGACGGTGAGTCGGCTTGTTTGCATGTCGCGCTCTTCGACGCCCATCGCCTGCAAAGCGGCAAAGGTGTCGGCCATGATTTTGGTGTTCGCATCCAGGGCCTCGCGAGCTGTGCGCGCCTCGGTGACAGCGCCAGCACTAACGATCGCAATATCTGGTTCGGCGTTGATTGAGCCGTGACCGGTGATCGTGATCGTCGCCTCAGTTAGGGGCTCATGGCTGATGCCTTGCACGTCTTGGGCGACGGCGGTTTTGGCAACGGCGCCGAGCGTCAGGATGAAGGCAATGAACGAAAAAGCCAGGAGAAGGCGAGAGGAGGCGAACGACATTCTGGGGGGCAACCATGTCTGTTGGCAGGAAGGGTGAGGGGTGCTTAGGGCGCCCCGATTGCGGCGCCATTGTGACAGGCTTGGTGACCCGCCAGAGGGCTCGCATCGCAGTATGGGCACAAGTTCGCATTGACCTTTGGGCTTGGCACGGTATGCAGGGCGCACGGCTAAGATGCTGCAGGGCCTGTAGCTCAATTGGTTAGAGCCGGCGGCTCATAACCGCTTGGTTGGGGGTTCGAGTCCCTCCGGGCCCACCATTCCTGACTCGGTGTCACAAAAGCCCCCTAAGACCTTGAAAGGTAAGGTCGGAATTGCGGTTCGATAACCAGCTTCTCGGCAGTATGGTATGTGATTGGCAAAGGCGAGCCGCAGAAGCAATCTGCGGTCAGAGAGCCTATCAGAACTCCATAGTTTCCAAGGGTTTCCAAGGAAGCTCAGCCCGGTTCGGTAAGCCCGCTCGAAACTTGGCGCATCATCGCGCTTTGTACGAGATCGTTCGACAAGTTCCGTCTTGCGCAGGTGCAGCCGGTCAATCTCGGCTTCATAGGCGGCGATGACCGAGTCCTTGGATGCTTTGACGAGCCGTTGTGTAATCCGGGTCGTCTCGGCTTCCAGCTTGGCAAGCTCGCTCTTGAGCGTTTTGCCGCTAACGCGCAGCCCGGCTTGTCTGTCTTCCCAAATCTCCCGAAGCATTTGCGTGGCGATGTGGAACAGGCCGGGCGTAGGGCGCATCTGCCGAAGCAGCGCTTCAAAATCCCCTTCGATGTCCTCTTTGCGGATATTGATACGCCGATTTTCGCAGCCGCGCGTTTGGCAGAAGTAATAGCCATACATCCGGTTCCTGCCCTTGCTCCAGCAAGCCGTCATGGGCTTCTCGCAAGACGCACAGGAAACAATGCCGCGCAGCGGAAAATCCGCTCTGGTATCCTTGCGTGTGGGTGCAACGCACTTGCCGTTGAGCCGGTCTTGATTGCGTTGCCACGTCTCGAAGCTGATCAGCGGCTCATGCTGTGCAGGGTGGAGACTGATCCCCCATTTCGGCGCGTTCATGTACCCGGCATACAGTGGCGATGTCAGGATGGTCTCAACGCGCCCAAATTGAACGTCACCGCGCGGTGCCTTCGGAAAGCTTGGTTGGGCTTCCAGATAGCGTTTGATTTCAGCCTTTGATGCGAAATGGCCGCAGGCAAACCCTTCAAGCACCGTCTTGATGATCTGCGCATTCGGTTCCATAGGCACGATCATCTTGCCGTGCCCTTCAACGTCTTGGAACTTGTAGCCTACCGGCGGATTGCTCACCCAATACCCGGCAAGAAAACGCGCCCGCATGCGGTTGACCACCTGCTCGGCGTTTTTCTGGCGCTGGTGCTGGGCAACGCTGGCAAGCAGGTTTTCGACAAGCTGGCTGTCAGGATCGCTGCCAAACTCGATGGACGGGCTTTCGAGCTTCCCACCAGAGGCTTCGATGGCAGCCCGCAAATGCGAGTGAGAGATGATCCCACGTGCTAGACGGCTGATATCGTCGATGATGACGACATGCTGTGTGTCTTGCTTGGCAAGGAAATCCAAAAGCTCGGACGTACCCGGACGCTCGATCAGCTTGCCGGACACCCCTTCGTCCCGAAATGTCTTCACAACATCATAGCCACACCGCTCGGCATATTCCCGGCAGCGGGATTCTTGGGAGTCCAGACCGTGCCCTTCCTCGACCTGTTTCTTCGATGAAACACGGGCATAGGTGACGGCTGGAATGGCGGGTTGTGGTGACATAAGGCTTCGTTTCGGTTCGGGTTATCCTTTTTGAATCATTCAGTTTTCGGCGGCAAAGCTCCGAGCGTAGTTCAGATTATTCTTGATCTTTTGAGCCTACCAGATCGCCTGAATCCGGTGCAAGAAAAAGCGGCTTTCCACTATCCACAGCGGCGACGGGATGATTGCCGATTTCGGCATCAACGATTTGCTCCAGCTTTGAGTAGAGCGCTTCAAGCATCAAGCGCTTGTCAGCATCGCTTGCGCTGTAGCGCTCCAGCATGGGCAGATATTTGGCGAGGTCAGGTTTCATAGGCATAAAGGGTTCGCTCGCTCCGGCAGGCAGAGCGTCAATCAAAGTTTCGATGTTGGGATAGTGAATAAGCGTCGCCGCGCTATGGGGCGATCAAGCAAAACCTAGACGCAATACTAGGTATTTGTTCCTATTTTGTTCTATATTTTGAAATTCGTCAAGAAAAAAGGTGCTTACATACAAATGCCCCGCACTGGATAACCAATGCGGGGCAGCGGCAAGTGGGCGTTGGATCACGCTTCTATCGCCCGCGATCATAACCCTTATTGTTGTCGCTTCGACCTTCGCGGGTGTCTTTCAGGCGCTCGCTCGGCGTCCGCAGGGTGATCTTGCCATCAACGGGCACGGAATCGAGAACGACATTGAAGCCCTCTCCATCCCGATGCCGGAACGCTGCGCCGATCCGGTTGAAATAGGCTTTGTCTTCGCCGACATCCTTGACCTGATAGGCGACATGGCTGGGTGACTTGTCATTGCGATCATCGCTCATGGTGCTCTCCAATCCTGTTTGGGCTCAAAACCACTTGAAACCATCCACCCATGCCATTGGGTGAGAGCGGTATTGGGGGTATTGGGCAAAGGGCGGGATAGGGTCGCAGGTGTGAATAGATCGCATCTTCACGCCCCAGCGCGTTGCGATGGGCACACGGTCCAGTGGTGGATGGTACGGATTGGCCATGTAGAGACCGGCAGTCTCTCGCCGTTGGAAGTATGGGTGCTTCCATCCGTAGATCGGCTTGACGTTCTTGCCCGAGACAAAAGCGATTAGCCTGTCCTCCGGCATCGCCATGATCTCATCGGGCGTCATCAGAGGCCGGGATTGCTTTTGGTCGGTTTCCTCGGCCTTGGCATAATAAGCATAGTCATAAGCGGCGCCGAAGGGATCGCCGCCGGTCATCATTTGCTGGGCGGCATTCCATTTGGCACGCTTGGCCTGATTGCGTTGCTGCTCGTCTTGGTAGTTCAGCGTCTCATTGCCGAGCATGTCGCTCACAAGCCGCGCCGTTTGGATATCGCGGACCCCGAACACCATGCGGGTCTGTGCGCTTCCGAAGAAGCCTTGCAGACCGGTTGGGCCGAAATTGCGGATAATCTGCCCTGCATCTTGAAAAAAGGCCCATGTGCGAATGCCAGCGCCGCGCCCAAACGTGTAGGCACGAAGCAGCGCATCGAAGCTCCCAAGCTGGCCTGCCTCATCGACCAGCAGCATAACGCGCCGCGCATCCGGGCGGCGGGTTTTGTAGAGCATCGTGACGGTGAAAAACACGCGCAGGATCGGTGCCCAAAGCCCGAGATATTCCGATGGCACGATAAGGAAGATTTTATGGGCGCGGCCCGGATCGCACAGCGCTTCAAGTGAAAAGTCCGAGCGTTCCAGTGAGGCGCGTAAGGCGGGATCGGCAAGAAAACCGAGATAGGCGTAAATCTCGCCCATGATCCCGCCAAACTCGCGCTCGCTGTCTTGTTGCTTGGCGAGCATTTCGCCTGCGGTGCGGCGGACGTCATCATAGCGAGACTCCAGCATCGCTTCGAGCTCGTCCGCCCATGCCTTATTGTCGGTTTCGATGATGTTGATCGTCCGCCACAAATCCGGGAAGCTTGTTTGACCGAACCGCTCAACCCGCGATTTGAGTAGGCAAGCGACCCAATCGCGTGCCCGGAGCTCAAAATACTTTCCGTCGCCTTGCGACTTGGCAGCGATCAACCCTTCGGCAATGAACTGGCAATCGCTCGTAAAGCTGATGCTGGATGCGTCGAGAATGTCGAGCGGGTTGCACGACCATTGCGGCATGCCGCACAGCGCAACCGGGTTCCAATGATAGGCGTATTCGCCGTGTTGCGCATGCGCCTGAAACGAGACCGCGCTGAGTTCCGCACGCGGGTCAAGTGCGAGCATGGGTTGACCCGGCGTGTTGCAGATCACCGCGCCGATCTGGTCCCGTAGCTTGCCCGATCCGGCACCGCCTACCGTTATGAGCGGGGCGTCGCCGTCGATCCGAAGCGCGTTGTTCTCAAAATAGGCGATCTGCACACCGTCCGATCCAAACAGACCGGCACTGCACAAGGCAGTTTCATCCGCCCATGCTGCCGAGCCAAAACGGTACTCGGCATTAAATCCGTAGTCCATTGTTGTTCTCCTGAAATGAAAGCCAGAAACGACAACGGGCGGGAATTGCTTCCCGCCCGTGTCCCTTGCCTGTGATGGTCGTCAGAGGCTTCCGAGGACCGCTATCGCCACGACAGCCAAAAAGATCGCTCCAAACACCGCACCCCAATCGGTCACGGTCTTGTAGGCGTGGGCCGACCCGACCCATTTCTTCTTGGTGAACATATGTGTGCTCCTTTCCAACGTCCGACACTCAAAACAGGCGGGTGGCAACAGCCAGCCCGCCCATCACAAGGGCCGTTGAGATTGACGCGCGGGAGAGGAAGAACACGAGGCACACGCAGATGCAGAACCAGCAGAAGGCTGTGATGTCATGCCAGCCATGGCCGTATTGGTTCGCCGTGAAGGTCTGAACCCAGCCAATCGTCTTGCCGTACATGGTTGGTGCACCGATGAAGGTGACAACCAAGGCAAGCGTGTTGGCGAGCCCGGTGACAGACGACAGGAAGATCGACTGACCCGCCTGCTTGTGCTTGTTGCTGCCCAACATGACCGCTCTTTTGCGTCAGGTGAGGGAGCGGCACGATTGCCGCTCCCGGCGCTGAGGCTAGAGGCGTTGGCAATGCAGGCCGGGGCGATAGCCGGGATAAACTTGCGAGTGTGGTAGGCGATCAATCGAGGAAAAGGGGCGTTTCGCCGCCCCTCTTTGCAAGGGCGCGGTCTCCCGTGGCTCGGTCTCGGCGGGTGGCCGTGACCTGCGCCCGCCGCGCGGAATCCTTGCAAATTCACCCGGCATACTCGCCGTTCAGGCAAGGTTGCATACGCAACCCATATGCCTACAGTCGACGCCTATGGATGATGCAGATTACTTCAAGCTGCGAAAAGCGGGTAAGACTTACATCTCGAAGGTCTTCAAGTTTAATGAGCAGCATACGGAGCGCGTTCGACAGGTTCGGATGGTTCTGGACGGATCAGACAGCATGCACTTCGGCGAGATCGAAGGCGCGATGTGCTTGCGGTTGACCGGAGAGAAGCGAAAGACACAAGTCACAGCGTTAGTGTCACAAGACGACCAAGGAATTCGTCGGGTGTCGTTGCAGACTTACCAGTCTCGCAAAAATGATTGGATTCAGGGCTATGAGAAGGATGAATTCACCTTCCGTAGCGACGAGTTTACTCGTTTATTGGCCTTCTTGCGGCAAATCGAGTTTGTAGATTTGTCAAACCAAGACAATTTCCAGATTGAGGACATCTCACAACATGAGGGCCCCAAGACGATCGTGGACGCTTCTGACCGCGGCATCGTTGAGCGAGTGCGGGCGTTGGATGAAGGGCAACGGGACGCGGTTTTGGAGGCCCTTCGTGGCTCCTTGACTTCCGAAGAAATCAACTTGCTTTTGGGACGACGTCAGGGCCTGTTTGAATTTAGAGAAAACCTGAAAACTGCCAGTTGGACCGAGTACGACTGGCAGGACTTTTTCGAACGTGAACAGTGGGTTTTTGGCTATGGTCTCGACTATCGGATCATGCGGCAGTTTGGTCGAGAGATGATCGTAGGGAGTGGCGGCGGGACAGATAACCGAAACAAGCCGATTGTCGATTTTCTCGCCACGTTCACCGACTACACCGTTCTCGTCGAGATAAAGCGGCCTGACACGAGAATCTTCAAAGAATCGAAGGGTGGCCGCTCAGGCACGTGGGAATTCAGCGCAGAGTTCACAGACGCGGTATCTCAGATCATACGACAGAAAGCGGAGTGGTTGTCGTTTGCCCAAAGCGGAGAACACTGGAACAAGGATGGAACCAAACTTGTGGCACGGACTCGAAATGCAAAGTCGATTTTGATCATCGGTTCTCGAACCGAATTTGCCAACGAGACCCGAGAGGCACAGATTATGAGGGACACGTTCGAGCTATTCCGGCAGGAGAGCAGGACTATCGACATTGTGACATTTGACGAGCTGCTTGAGCGAGCAGAATTCATAACGCGCAACCAGTGAACAACTTCAGAACAGGGCCTCACACAGCACCTATCAACAGCAGGTTCCGGGACTTGGTCATTCGGTAACGTGAATGCGCTTGAGGGCAGCTGCATTTAGCTGGCCACGACGAAGTGACAGGCTTCGACAAGCGAGCGTTCCATATGGATATGGGTCACCGGCAGCGCGAAATCTTCAATGATCGTTCGCGCGGTTTGCCGGATATCTGCGAGCGCCTTGGACTCCTGATCGGGCGTCACCGACAGCAGATAAGTGAATGTGGCATTGCGCTCCAACGGGCCGCTAAAATCGCCCTCTTCACTATCTTTGGTCCATGTGCCGCTGCCATTCAAACGGACAACGCCGCCGGTGATGCGCGTGAGCGCATCATCCAATGCATAGATCGCATTCATGAACTGCGTGGTTTCGACTTTGCCGTGTTCGATTCCAATCGCCATCCGGTAAATAATGCGGATGCGTCCGTGCTCCGAGCTGCGGGCGTGCAGCGTGTCAGTCATGGCCTGCACCTCCAGCCGGTATGTTGTCGTTCGCTGGGCGCACGCCCCATAGCTGGGCTTCGCGCGGTGATCTGGCTTTCAAGATGGTCGCCAGCACAATAACCCTGTCGCGGGCAGCACGGCGTACACGCGGGCGGGTTTCCTGTGAGCAAGGGCGGCAGCAAAAGTCCCGAAACCAGTAGTCGATGCTGGGCCGCTCAAAGACCGATGTATCGAGATACATCTCTTTACCGTCCGGTCCCATGATCCAGCCATCAAACGCCATGTACTCGGCGATGATAAAATTGTGCCAGCGGCGATAGCCGACTTTCAGCCGGTATGCGCTTGCCCGCACATCACGAACAAATTCCGGGTTATCAAGATGCCCGTCCCGGACAATCGGGACGCATTTCTTGCGGCAAAAGCCAAGCGTCATGCAGGACGCACACAGTGTTAAGGTCATGGTCTGTCTCCACCTTCGGGGATTGAGGGTTGGGGACGACCAGCGCTGATCTCCTTGATTGCGATGTTGCGTGATGTGAGAGGGTCTTGCCAAACTGCAAAAATCACTCAGGAAGAATGTTATCCCTCCAAATGCCGAAGCCTTATCAACGCAAGAACCGCTATTGCCGAAACACCAAGCTCACCGAAGCCGAGTTCGAGCAGGTGGTAACCGGCTTTCTTGCCGGGATGGGCGCGGCTGCGGTGTCGCGCGATATGGAACGCTCAGAAAAAACAGTCCGTACGATGTTTTCACGGCTGCGCCAGCGCCTTGCAGACGATGCAGAACTGACGGGATGGATGGGCGGCGGCACATTGCCGGATGGTGATGATCCGGTCTGGGTTGCGCTCTATGACTGCCTGATGGACTGCCCGGCCTTGGTTGAAGACCGGACCTATTCTTCACCGGAATTCGTGAAGAATTTTCGGGGCTATGACCCTGATGCCGATCAGACGCAAAGATCGCTGTCCTTCACGGTCAAAAAGCACGGGAGCCAATGCACAAGCTGCCCGCTTGCCCTCACATTCGATTTGGATATTTCAGCGCGGGGCCATCTTGGCTATCAGGAATTACGGGCGGGCGGCATTCCCCGCACGAACTTCAAGCCTCATTATTTTGAAGCGATGCTGCGGGCCAATTTGGAATCGAAGAGCAACAAATTCGATGTCGATCAAGGCGATTTCACTGCCGAACGGTTGCTGACGATTTTCTCCGAGAGTCCGCTTTGAGCCGACCCAAGACGGAAATCGGTAGCTGGCTGATCCGTGACTGACGCGAAGAATGTGTCCAAAAACCCGGGATCGCAGAGAATTGCTAGTTCGGCAGCGTGTTTCCGTCACTGAGGTTTTAGGAATCTGCGTTTTGGAGCGATAGTTTTGTGAAATGAGAGAGTCGCTAACTACTAAAAAGCTCTTCTCAAGTTAGTTAAACTGGCCAGTTTCCTAATTTGAAATAATTTTGTCGAGCAAAAGGTGTTTGAAAAGCGGCGTGTCAAGAGCTTTTAGGAAATATTTAGTGCCAAAAACGGGCTAAATATGACGTTTTGATTGAAATTTAGACGCACTTTCCCTAGCAATCCAAAAAAGTCTAACTAACTAATTCAGATTTTTTTTATAAGGGGACTGGCCACTAACACAGCTAGTGTAAGTGTTATTAATGCCTCTAATAGCCCAGCAATTGCAGTCCCAAATTCCATGCATGCATTATAGTGTTTGGCTACTCAACATTCAATTAAATATGATCTTGTCGTCTGGATATTTTGAAAGGATGAACGCCCAATCATCGAGGCGTTTCATCATCATGGCGTAGAGCTCTTCCCATTCAGGAGCCATCGCGATGGATCGCACGAAATTAGCAAGGTCGTGACAAAAGACAGCCGCCGCTTTGTAGACGGGCTCTTCGCCCCCTTTGAACGCGATAAGCTTCTTGTGATCCTCAATCAGCAAGTCGCGGAAATGCGCTGCATGATCCCGGAAGAACACCAGTTCTTTTTCGATACCTTGATTGAAAGCATCATCTTCCAAAAACGCGATCATCAAGCCGTGCGCTTCACCTAGCTCGCGGATGATGAGATCGCGGATGGGAACGCCTGCAATATCGGAGGCTTGAAGCGCGGTTTTCTGCAAGATGGAATGAGCGGTTTGGGCGAGAGTGTTGGTCATGCGGTCAAACAAGATTGGTTTGAGAGATACATCTTAAACGCCCTTGCAAGCGTTGAGTGCGATACGCCAAGGCGCTGCGCCATTTCACCAATCCCCACGTCTTTTTGCGCGACATGCCGGTGCGCTTCAATGACGGTAGACGGATCAAGTAGACGTGGACGACCAAGAGTCTGCCCCCGTGCCTTCGCCGCTTCCAGCCCATGCATCGTGCGCTCACGGATGAGATCGCGTTCAAACTCGGCAATGGTGCTGAACAAATGATAGACCATGCGTCCGCCGGATGTCGTCGTGTTCACACCTTCGCTCAATGACACAAAATGAATGCCCTCATTCTGAAACCGGGCGAGAAGGTCCGAGAGATGCAGAACTGAGCGGCCCAGCCGATCTAGCTTGAAAACGACAAGCGCATCTCCGGCTTTTAGTTCTCCAAGCGCGTCATCAAGGCCGGGCCGAGATGCTTTCGCACCCGACACGCCATGATCCTTGAAGATGAGATCGCAGCCCACGCCGTTCAGTGCATCCAACTGCATGGCAAGCTTTTGATCGGCGGTGCTAACGCGAGCATAGCCGATGCGCCGCCCGCCAATATCCAAAGAAGGCCAAAAGCTCATAGCGCCAACCTTTCGTCAAAAACGAAGGTTTTTGCGCCTTTGCCATTGCATGTTCTCCTGATGCCAGCGCCGCGCTCGCATGCGCGGGTTTTCCACATCATACAGTGAATCAAAGTTTTCATAGTCTGTAAATCTGTCTATCTTCAAATATGTTCGTTTTTGAAGATAGTGAAAATACATTTACTGGCAATTATTACTGTAATTCTATTGTTTTTTTCATGTGGATCGATTGCTTCGGCGCAGACAACGACCACTGATTTTTTGGAATGGGATCGTGAGCAACAAGACTTCCTGTTTCACGTCGCCATATCAGCGACCGGCTATGTTGCCCGGCAGAACCAGCCTGAAATCGTTGCTTGTCTCAATGAGTGGTATTTCGCTTCGCAACCCCTTCGCCAGCAGCGGCATATCGAGATGCTTGCCGCTATGCCGGACTTTGGCGAATTCCCACCGACTGCCGTGGTTGTAGGATTTGTCCAGCAGGCATGCGGGTCGTTCGGAGACGATTAGCGACCAGTGCGCGGAGGCATTTCGGGAACGGCACCCAGCATGGGGCTCGTGACTTCAAACGATGGTGTTTCGATAGCTTCGGCAAGCCGATCCGGGACGTTCCAGTCCGTGCCTTCAATGACGTCTTCCAATTGATCCGGTGACAGTGGATTTGCATTATCCATCAGGCGGTCCCGCGCCGTGCCGAGAACATCTGTCTGATAATCGCGTAACTGGTCGATGACCGACTCAAGCTCGCTTTCGCGATCCAGCAGGGCGCTGTGTTCTTCATAGCCGGGCTCTTGGCCCGTCCAAACCACAAGCGCGGCAAGCTCATCGTCAACGAATGAACCGTCCTCATACCGGACACGGCCTTGATCATCACGGAACACCGCCGTTCCATCGGGAAGCTTCGCCGCCCGCGCAAGACTGTCTTCAATCTCCTCGCGCGTTTCATTAAGCGCCGTCGTAGCTTGATTGAGGATGCGTTCTGTCCGCGCTTCGGCATCCCTCAACCGATCCATCGCATCATTGTGCAGCCGTGCGTAGTCAGGATCGTTGAGAAGCAGCCAATCGAGCGTACGCTGAACAGCGTCCGAACCGTCTTTGCGTTTTTTATTTGTGATCGGGTCTCTATCGTTGTTGCGGATATGTTTGCGCTGTCGTCCTACATCCCGGCCTGAAATGGCATCCTGTAGGTCGTCAAAATCCTGCGCCGCAGCCTTTACGCGGAACAACTCCGAATAGCTCTGAAAATCATCTGAACCTCTGTCCACCAGCCACACTTTCCAAGTATTTGTTCTTTCAACATTATACCAGAAATAGACCAACCGGTTCAAATTTGGGGTTGGCTTTGTACGCGTGGTTGAGCACAAGTGAACCGTGGTGACCCGGTTATGCGACGCAGTTCAATGAGTATGTGGGGGAAACGTATCGTGGAATACGGCTGTTAAAACTGACCGCAAGATGTGTGCCGTATGACGGCACATCTACTCAGCAGGCTGCGCCTGCCTCGGCAAGAGGGCGTGCCGCCCTCTGTGCAACTCCCTGCTGGCAACAATTTGACGTCAATCATTTCGAGCTTGCCCGTTGATCAACTCCAAGACGTTGGAGCGAAAGATGGTCCCATTCACTGCGTTTAGCGCTTGCTCAGCTGCAGACGCGGTGACTCTGTTCGGGTCCTCTCTAAGGACCCGTTCGATCTTCTCATCCAAATAAAAACCTGATGACAGCATATTTGATGCGATGTATATATCGTTAATCTGATCTCTTATATCCATATTCTCTGTATATGTTAGACCTTTTTCATCAGGTATCCTCAGAACAAAGGCATTTTTACAGTAAATATCGAAATTATTGCGATCTGATGTAACTACTTTAGCTAGATAAACACTGTTAGAAAATACAGAATTGGGGCAAATCGTAAGGGATGCTTCATTCAAAATAATATCCGTTGTGTAACTCACAAATTTTGAAGAATAGGCCTTATATCCAAAAAACATGTCGCCGATGAAAGGGTGCCCGCCAATTTGCCAAAGGCTACGACGATGCTTGTAGAAGGCAGCACTTTCAGCCAACGATAACAACAGCAATTCAACAGCGATTACTCCATTAGACCGCTCTCGGATTACGGCAAATGCACTGCCAAATTTCTCGTTTATGTTGTCGGATATGCGTCGGCAGTACTCCTTTCGCCTTGCATTTTCTTTAAGTTGATTGAAAGTCGTATGGAGTGTTTCCACCTTTGTCGATTTAACAGAGCTAGCAAGGCGATTAGCTCCCCAGTCGGCAAACTCAGTCCTTAAGTTGCCGTGATGATGGAACAGGTATTCAAGCAAGAATCCTATGCCCTCGTTTGAAGGTGTGGAGCCATCTGAAAACCATTTTCGGATTGTTGGTTCAGCAGGTATCGAGCTGCCAGCGTCAGCATCCAGCGCCGCAACCCGATCCCTGCGAAACCGATATAGTTCCGCCTTTAGTTCGTCGCTTGAGAGACCCAGCTGTTTGGCCAGCGTGTCGATCATGCGCTCAAACTATCCACAGGCAAGGCGTTTGATTGGAAGATTTCATTGTTTATGCCGTTTCTTGCCGATAAAATTTAGCAATTATTATGATTTGAGCGTTTTGGAAAGTACTTTTTTAGCAATATGCTGTTGATATTCCACTGCTCATAGTTAACTTCAGGAGCAGTGTGATGCGTAGCGAAAATCAAGATGAATTTAGGGGTGTGGTAATGCCGGAAGTGGCTGATCCTGATAAGCTAATAAACGAGCTTCTCGAGCGTGGTGAGTTTGCTCGCATTGACTTTGGAAAGATGCATCGAGCCATACAAACGAACAAGAACCTAGATAAGAAACAAGTTGCGCAGGTTCTACAAGTATTGATTGATTGCGAGTGTCTAGATTATTTTCGAAACAGAGAGCCAGAGAGCGAGCAGAAATTAGTTTTACACGAGCTGCTTAATCGATATGCGGCGTAGCTTTTTTACAAAGGCATTTGCCGTCTAAGATTTCAACCGATCAACTGGTTACAGCCGAGGGCCGGGGGGGCAATTGGCCATTATTGACGATGAAAAAGTTGCGATCGGAGATGATCTTACCGACGCAGAGCGAGAGATTATTGCGGAGATTCGCCGAGCAAGCGAACAGAAAAACGTTAGAGATCAATTTCTTTGGACGTTCGTGCTTGGCAAAGTCCATGTGAAATGGGCTACCACAAAACGCGATCCGGCTTGCGTGGAAGCGGTGGCCGAAAGCTTAGATAGAATATATAGTTCTGACAATATTAAGGATGAGCACGACGGTGCAGAGAGATTTTTAGCCACATATGAAAATACCATAGTGGATGGGAGTGAAATACATAAAAGAAAAATCAAAACTGCGCTCTGGGAAGTTTTGAAGGACGATCAATATAAATTGATTGTCAAAAACGCAAGTGCGCACTCAATTTCTTACGCATTTAAAGAAAATAAAGTGCAAATTGTAGCTGCTGTCGTAATTTCGATAATTTCTTTAATCTTCGGTTTTCTGATTAATACTATACTTTAACAAATCATTATTTAAATAGATTGTGGGATTATTGCGCTATACTGAGCGGTATAATTGTTGTTTGATCACCGTCCAAGTTTTGAATCGTCTCGCGTAAGGTGCGTTTGTATCGCTCGGCGTACTTGTTTGTTACTGGTGAGATAAATGGAGCGCTGCTCCGCGCGTGCACAAGGGTACGGTCTCCCGAGCCTCGCAGATTGTTCGCTGCGCGAAGGATCTGCTGCGCCCGCCGCACTAATCCTTGCGCCTGCACCCTCGGACTTCGCCAGACGGTCAGGAGTTCAGGCGCTCTTTTCTTCATTTAGGGCGGCTTTAGCGGTCCAAGGTCGGGCCGCGATCACGCGGAGCGGGTGGCGATGATTGATCGTTACGAAGCGTAGCAAGTCGTTCCTGCGGTGAGCGCGACGACTTTCGCTTGGGGCGCGGTTTTCGCGGCTCGTGGCGTTCCGGTGTTTGCGGCTTGGTTTGTGCTGCCCGTTTGAACTCTTCGAGTCGCGTTTGCGCAGTGCGTACTGGTTGTTCCTGTTTTGCTTCTTTCTGATCCCGGAACAATTTGCGCAGGCGCTGTGCGTCCGCTTGGCGTGCGGCGACAATCCGCGATTGCAAGGCTTGGCGTTCGGTAAGCTGGGCGGCGATCAGCGCTTGGCGTTGCTCGCGATCTCGCTCGAAGGCGAACAGCGCTTCCACCTCGTTTTGCTTTTGGATGCGCCGGTGTTTTCCGCTTATACGGTCCCAAAGTGCTCGCATCCCGGTGTTCAGACGCTCGGCGCGGGCGGTGGTTTCGGCCTGCCAGCGCTCTTGCTGGGAGCGTTCCAAATGATCCCGCTCCGCTTGGTGTTTGGTTTTAGCTGCTATCAGTTGGGCATGGAGCGGTGCCATTTCCTTAGCGGCAAGGTGCCGGGCTTCGATGATGAGCCGCCCGATTTGCCCTTGTTTGAGTTTGGCAATGTCACTCAGAGCGCTATCGACAGAACGGGATGCGTCCGGCTCGCCAAGCTTGGCGATAACGTCTTTTGATTTCTTCCCCAATGAGCGGCTCAACCCCAAGGCTTCGCCGGAATGGGTGAGGACCACAAATCCGCGCCTGTCCCCTTTCGCGAGAAACAGCCCATGCTCACGCAGCGCTGCTTCAAAGCTCGGCTTGCCATCGCTGACGGCCCAACTTTCCTGAATGATGGATTTCAGATTGCGTGGATCATGCGCGGCGCGTTTGGCTTGCTGGTATTCTTCAAGCGAGTAGTTCAGCGGATCGCGGGCCTTATGATCCCGCAAGCCTTTGGGCATGGACCAGCCATGTTCAAGGTAAAGCTCTTTGGACACCTCGCGCAGCTTGGTTTTGAAGAACGGTAGATTGATCGCCTTCATTTCCACGGGATCGATACGTGACCAGACGCAATGGCAGTGCCGCCGTCCTTCCTTTTCATGGAACACGACAATGCGCGGTTGACCTGACAGACCGTTACGCTCTTCGATCTTCTCCAAAGTATCCTCAAAGACGCCGGGGCGGACATTTTCGCTTTGGGGTGGGTTTAGGCTTACCGAGAACAGGAATTGCTTGGCCTGCGTGCCTCGACTTACGGCATAGGCTTCGCGCATTGCGCCTTCCACATCGTCAGCGACAAAGCCGCGAACCTCATGCACTTCGATATGATCATTGTCCGCACGGTTCATCAGATGCGCCGCTAGTTGCTTTGCACCGCCGCGCTGCGAGCCTTTGAGGATCATCAGCGCCCCCGGTCTTGCAGGCCGAGTGCTTTCATCAACGTTTCGCGCATCTGGCGAATATCGGCGCAGGCGTTGCGGATTTCCATTTCGGTTTCTTCCGTGACAGGCAGCGCACCGATCTCCGCAGCCTTCGCCAGCTTTGCAAGACTGGTCGCAATCTCCGATGCGCCGAGAATTCCCAGAACACGCGCAAGCGCATCTGCATCCTTGATCGGGGCCTTTTGCCGTGAAAGCCGAGGCAAAGCCTTGTTGCCAAACAGCAACGAGCGCACATAGACTCCGAGTGCCATGCCCCCGGCAGCTTTCTCAAGCGCTGCTCGTTCTTTCCGCGTCAGGCGCATGGAAAAGGGTTTGGCAGATTCGTTCGGTGGCATGGCTTTCTAGCAACGTAAAAAAGCCGACCACATAAAGATGCGGTCAGCGGACAGGTGTTCTAAAACAGTGATGGATAAAGTGCGTCCGTAGGGGCGAAAACGCGGCTTAAGGCGGATCAGCGTCCGCTTGCTCTGCTTCAGCGGCTTGCGCTTCCAGAGCGGCGTTCCAAGCGCCTAAAATCGCAAAGAGGTGGTCGGATGTAACTTTATCCAGTTCCACCACTTGTCACCTGCATGGTCTCAAGAGCCCCTAAAGCCTTGAATGGCAATGCCATTTTCGGGGTTCTAGCACCCTCATTTCGGCAATACTGGATTTGCCCTGCAAACGCGAGTTTCAAGACCATACGGCGCAGGGTGATATCGCCGCTTTCCCAGAGTTTGTAAGGGTTTGCGAGGAATGTGAGGACGGGTTCTAGTTTCTCGTCCCAAGTTCCTTTTGGTGTGGCTTGATTGGCGAGCTTTTCACCGAGCAAGGCCTTCTGCTTTTCAAGATCACTGATGCGTTCTTCATAGCGGCTAATCACCCGCGTGTTCTGGGTGCCGAGGATTCGCTCAACGATGGCGTCGATTTCCTTATCGAGCGACGCGATCTGTCGCTTGCCGGTGCGGATGATCTCTTGGGCTTGCTCATGCCGTGCCGCCCAAGCCTTCTTGAACATGGCCGTAGCGAGCTTGAACAAGGTCTCGGTGGGTTGGAGCTGTTTGATGATAGCGCCAACCTGCCCTTCAACCTCATCACGTCTGTTCGACTTGCCATAGGCCTCGCAACCTTTGGTCTGGCAAAGGTAATAAGGATAGAGCCCGCCATGGCGCCCGCGCGAGAAGGAGGAGCGTAGCGGCGCGTCGCAGCACGCGCAGACCACGACACCTCTCAGAGCGAAGGCATCGCCGATGTTCTTGCGCTGTGGTGCGTGGGCCTTCGCTTCGCGGCGCTTCTGGACCTTGTCGAACAGCTCAAGCGAGATGATCGGCTCGTGCTTGCCTTTGAGCCAGTGGATACCATAGGTCTGCGAACAGATATGTCCTGTGTAGAGCGGGTTGGTCAGCATCTCTCGGACGCGTTCCTGGCGGACCTCTCCGTTCTTGTTGCGTGGGAACTCTGGGAAGCTTTCGCAGAACCGCACAACCTCAGCCTCGGTCTGGAAGCGGCCAGACGCATACCCTTCAAAGGCTTCTCGCACGATCCCGTCAAAGGGAGGTGCTGCGACCAGCATGCGCCCACGGCCTTCAGCTTTCTCATAGCGATAGCCGATGGGGGCCGTATGGACCCAGTATCCATTCTCCATCCGCGCTTTCATCTTCTGTGCGACCTGACGGCCATGCTGCTTGCGTTCGAGTTGGCCTTGAGCGGCGAAGATGGTTTCAACGAACTCGCCTTCAGGCGTGTCGTCGAAGCGATAATTGAGGCAATCGATTGCCGTGTTGCGGCGGGTGAACGCTTCTTTAAGCCGGAAGTGGAACTCCCGGTCGCGGGCAAAGCGTTTCAGATCATCGAAGATGACGACGAAGCGTTCATCGGGTTGCGCATCGATGAAGCTCAAGAGCGCTACCATGCCGGGGCGCTTCATAAAGTCCCCGCCGCCGCTGATCGTATCGGGGAAGACCGCTGCGACCTCAAGGCCCTTGGCGGCAGCGTGCTGGCGACAGCGGACCTCTTGGCTATGGAGCCCGTCACCTTCTTTCTGTTGGGATAGACTGGAAACTCGGCAGTAGATGATCGCTTTTGTTGGGTTTGGTTCTCTTTGTGGATTCATACCTCCCCCTTCTGTTGGTGATCATCTGAGTGTACCACGGCGGCGTGCAGAGCCCGCGTTAAATCGATGGAGGAAGCGCCCGTTTCTGGGGGTAGATTTGAATCACGGGCCGGTTCGGTTTCAATAGCCCAACCGAGATCGACGAAGCTGAGAACAATGCCCCAGAGGGTTTCGATGAGCTCGCGCTTCTCTTTCTCGGTGGCGTCCGGATCGTCGAGGTAAGGCAGCCATTCGTCAGGGTCCAAATGGATGGTCGGGCGTCCGGCTGGCTTCTCGCTCGGCGCGATCTCGGTCCGCCCGCTCTGGGTCGGTGGACGTGTCGGTGGCGGTGGTGTGTGTTGGTTCGGCATGGAACCTCCTTTCTTTGGGTGTGTCGGCGTGCCGATTTCGTCCCGGTGCGGGCGTCTCGCATCGGAACAAAAGTAGAACAAAGTGCCGTAAAGACTGAGAATGCTCAAGCAATTTCAGCCTGAGCGGCCGTTTTTAGGGTATTTCAGGACCTGGAGTGCCTACGATGGCGTGTTTCGACCTGCTCGGCCTTGCGGGCAGCGATCTCAGCTTCGCGTACCGGCTTGTGGTAGGCCTCTTCTAGTGCCTTGCCGTCTTCATAGAGGCTCGTGCCATGGCGGGCTTCATAGGCCTCGTCCATGCGCCGCTTGGCATCCTGCTGGGTGACCTCAAGCTCTTTGGCCAAACCACGTGAGGCTTCGTCATAGGCTTTGTAGAAGGGCTGGGTCGGGCCGTCCTTGATGAGTGTGCAAACCTGTTCGGCTGCCGCCTCGATCTTTGGTTCCAGGCCTGCCGGAAGATGCTCCTGCCGTCCGAGCAGCGCTTCGCGGGTCTTGTTGAGGCTTTGGCCAAAGCGCCCGGTGTAGATGTCGCGAATGACCGTCTCTCCGCGCATGGCATCGAAGCGTTCATTGCGTGCATAGGCGTGGGCGTAATCGATCAGCTTTTCGTGGAACGACCCGCTCTTCTTGATCTCGCCGTGCAAGATGCCAGCAATGGCCCAGGCTTCACGGAACTGCGGCTCGGTAAGCGTGCGTCCTGAGAAGCTTTCACGGGCCGCTTTGATGGCGTCTGCCCTGTTGGGAGCGGGTTCGGTTGCAGTGTCAGGCATACTGGTCTCCTTTCGTGGTCTAGGTTTGGGTAGGGCCAGATCGGCGCACAGACCGGTTCCAGTCTTGTTGAAGGTCAGGGGAGCTCTCGCGGGTGCGCCGAGCGCGGATTTCTGCGGTTAGGTCGCGATACTGTTCGAGTTCGTCCTTCCGGATGGCGGTGAGCCGTCGACCATAATCCTGGCGCACGCGGGCATCTGCCTTCTCGCGGAGCTCTTCAGGATTGGAATGTTTGTCGACGCCCGGCGGTAAGGGTCGGTCGAGCCGAATGCCGTTCTCTTCGCGCAAGATGATCTCTTTGGCCTCGGCGATGCGGCGTTGATAGTCGTGCGCGTGGCTATGCTCTTCCGCAGCGAGGCGCGCGTCGGTTTCTGCGACAATTTCTATGTAACGATCCCAGTCCTGGGGTGTTTCCAAGTCCCGTTGGAGCGCCTTGCGAGTCGCCTCTAAAAAGGCTCCCTGTATGGCTTCGCGGGTTGTTAAGGTCATGATATTTCTTCTTAAATTTGCAAAGCACGGGACGGATTTGGTATCTTGATCGTGTGCAACCGTTTGAGACGATTGATGATGTGAAGGAGTGGCTGGACCCGCTTGGCTATGACGCCTTCTGGCGCGCGGTCTTTGCCCATGGGCTTCTCGGTCACGACGACAAAGCTCATTGCGATCAGACAATCCAAAACGGCATTGCCGACTATGCGACAGTGCTTACCGTCACCAAGTGGCTGGTACGCATGGAGCTGACTGACAAGCTTGGCCTCAAACCCAGACCGACCGCACCGCCGCCCATGTTCACCGTGATCGACTAAGCTTGGCATCACTGCTCCACCTTAATCATCCGCACCCAGGGGCAGCGGGCGTTGGGTGGGCGGATCGTGACCGCCCCGTGCACACCCAGATAGGTGCAGGACGTGTAGGTGCGGTGGGCACGCGGATTGTACCGGTCGCCATTGTCGAGGAAGCGGTAGCTCCAGACCACGTGCGGCGTGCCCCACAACATCACAGCGAGCCACAGGCCGAGCGGAACGAGAACCCAAGCAAAGGCAGCCAGAACCCTCATGATGCTGCCTTCGGCGTCGCTAGCGTGATCTTGGTGTCTGGCTTGAACTGGCCACCTTCCATCGGGTTGTCTGCTAGCATTGCATTCGTTGGGGCGATGTGCTGCTGGCTGAGAGTTTGGGCCAGGAAGAAGCCGACGCCCTTGATGTGGATGAGCTGCTGATCAAACGGCATGGCCATAAGCTCGGCAGGGCTCATGATCGGCTGTTTCGACAGGCTGAGGTTCGTCGAGAGATTGTCGCCCCAAGCATTGCCACTCAGAGCTTCTGCGACGGCGTGCTCCTCGCCCATCGCATTGCTGATCTCTTCAGCCTCTTTGTAGGTGTTAAACGCCAGCCATTGCTTGACGGCGCAATTGTCTTCGATGGTCTGCGTCAGATGCTCACCAAAACGCCTGAGGACCTCGCTCTTTGACTGTGCGATCAGATGGAACTCGCCGCCAAAGGATCGAACGGTGGTGATGGCCTCTCCGATGAGATCTTTGACCGGGATGTTCGAGTACTCGTCGGCGATCACGATCAGCCCACCGATCTTGCGGTAGAGCGCTTGCGTAAACGCGCCGAGGTGAAGGGCGTAGTAAGCGCCTAGACGGGCTTGGAGGCGCATCGGCCCGACGAGGAAGATCACATAGTTTTCACGGATCAGATCTTCGTGGGTCAGTTGCGCTTCGCGCCCGGTCTCTTCGAGACGCGTGCCCGGACCCCAGTGCCTGAGAGCCCTGACTGCTTCGCCAATGTGCTGGGCAAAGTGTTCGTGGCTGCGCATCTCAAGGACGCGTTGCGCCGCCACCTTCAGCGCCGGACCACCCTCATCGGCATCCACCTCAGCAAAAGTTGAGAGCATTGCCGGATCAGATATCAAGAGACTAACCGCGCCAGGCGTGGTTAGCGCTGTGGATCGATGCAGTTGCGCGCTGATCCCATATTGAATGAGCTTGCGAGGGGACTCCCTGTAGTAGAAGTTCTTCATGTCCCGATCGGGCGGTTCTTCGATCAAGGCATGAGAGATGGTCTCATTGGCGTAGAGCTGTTCGCGAGGATCCTGCCGCCATGTCGAGATGGCGTGGCTCAGCGGATTGAGATTGACCCGGTATTCGGCAAGTTCGGGCCGGACACCGAAGTCGTCGATAACAGCCACTTTCCGGCCCATCGCTACGGCAGCCTTGACGGTTTGGGCAGCGATTTCACCCTCTTTGGGATCAAGGACCAGGATGGCCCTCTTCGGCTCTGCATGCAGAGCGCCGATAAGTTTCGGCACGGCGACACAGGTCGTTTTGCCGGAACCCGTTGGTGCATAGGCGCTCGAATGGGTTCCCCGAGGCCCAAAGACTGGTTGGCCGCTTTCGAGTGTGAGGCCAAGGGGCAGCCGCGCTTCGGGATCAATCGGCCGGGCAAACAGTTTGCTGGGCTGGAGCCTCATTTGAGAAGGCCTCAATCCTTGAGATCCTTGTCGCTGGGCAGCCTATCGGCCTTCGCCTTCGTCCCCCGGCGCTTGAACCGCTTCAACCTGCCCCAGCCAAATTCGAAGCATATCCGCCCAAGGCCAATCAGACCCAGAAGGCCGCGCCACGCACCAGCGGCCGCACAAACCAGCGCCACATAGCCGAGCATCCAAAAATCGGGCGAGGTCAGCCGCCAAGCGAACCATGCAAGCCCAAAGCCAAGCATGGCCCTCAGCATGTTGGGATTGACCTCGTCCTCAAGACCTTTCGAACCCTTCGATGCCATGATGATCCTCCAAACGATCAGGGGCGCTCCGCATCTTGCGGAGCGCCCCTTAGGCATAGAGATGGAGGTCGGACCCGGTGGGCCTTACTTGGGTGATGTTTGGGCGGATCAACCGCCGTTCAGAACGTCCAACGGATCGAGAATGATCCAGGCACGGTTCGGGATTTCACCCTCACCGATTGCCTGCTCCGCGCCCGCGCCGCGTGTCTAGCCCCCGGGATCTGGGCCGGTAATTTGCGGTTTCTCTAATAGGGTTTCTGGTACTGGAGGGCGCATATTGAGGGCTTGATGCGGCCGGGTGTAGTTGTACTGCTTGAGCCAGTGGTTGATGACGATCTGTGCCTGCTCGGTCGTGGTGAACCATTCGGCATTGAGAACCTCCCGGCGCAGTGTCCCATTAAACCGTTCGTTGTATCCGTTCTCCCAGGGGGAACCCGGATAGATCCGGATCGGCGTTATGCCGACGCGCCGCAACCAATTCTGCATTGCTTCAGCAGCGAACTCCGGCCCGTTATCCGATCTGACGTACTCCGGGCTGCCATGCCTCAGGAGCAGCGGATAGAGCGCCTCGAGAATGTCGTCAGCTCCCATCTTGGTACGGACGATCACTGCCAAGGCCTGCCGGGTGTACTCATCCAGAACCGTGAGCATCTTATAGCTGCGACCGTTGCTGAGCTTGTCGTGGACGAAGTCGATGGCCCAAACGTGGTTCGGTTGCGTGGGCCTCAAGCGGATGATCGAGCTGTCCTTGTGATAGAGCCGTTTGCGCTTCTTGTGTCGCTGCGGAAGCTGCAACCCTTCTTCACGCCAGAGCCGCTCAACCTTCTTGTGATTGACCCGCCAGCCCTCAACGTGAAGCAGCTCGGTGATCTTGCGATAGCCATATCGGCCATACTGTTTGGCCAATCGGATGATTGCCAACCGTAGTGCATCGTCATCTCTCGGGGCTGGTCGGTATTGCAGGGAGCTCCGCGCCAGGCCGATCACCCGGCACGTCCGTCGCTCAGACGTCGCCAGCTTCTGGCGTGTATGAATGATGGCCTGACGGAGCTCCTCTGTGGTCAGGCCCTGGGCTTTAGGTGGTTCAGGCTTTCCTTGAGGATCAACTTGTCCAATTCGAGCTCCGCGACGATCTTCTTCAGCCGGGCGTTCTCTTTCTCCAGACTCTTCATCTCGGACAGCTGAGACCGACCCATCCCGCCAAAATTCTTGCGCCAATTGTAATACGTCGCGTCGCTGATCCCGACGCTGCGGCATGCTGACGTAACATCTTCGCCAGCCGACAACTTCAGCTCAATCTCTCGCAGAAGCTTCAGAACGTCCTCGTCCGAATGTCGTTTCCTCGCCATGCCAAATCCCCCTCTCGCGGCCAGTGTAGTGGCCCAGTTCTAAGGGGGAAGGACACCGCTTTAGGGTGTGTAGTGGACACTCAAAACGCTCCGGAGGCGTGTCGGGTGTTGGCGGCGAAGCGGACAAAACCTAGTGGCAGCTTACGGACAAAGCAGGCATTCCACTTGTTGACCGCAAACGCTAGTCTTGGAAATCAGCCACCTCTTTTTCGAACCAGACCACCGGTCGGTGAATGTCGTTTTGCCGCCGATGCGGTTTGAGGTGTACGATCCAGAAAGTTTGCCCTAGCAACCCAACCTCGTAGGCCTGGTTGCTGTCAGACTGACGTCAACCAGTTTCCGTTTGCTGGACGAGCCCTGCCCCACGCCGCCAGGAGTTGACGCCACTCGGCTATGGCGGCTCTTCGGTTTTCCTTGAGGTTCTGTCGGCTCTAGAGACGTCGTTCCTGGTTAATAAAGTGGTTATGAACTGAGCCATGGACGTCGGCGAACTTCTGCAGACTTCGTATCCGCCGAAACCGGAGCATCGCCTGTGCTCGTCGCCGCAGTGGTGGGTGGCTGTTCTCAGCCCGGTTGTTGATCCATCGACCATCTGTCAGATGGCGATCGGCAAGACTAAGGTCGGCCAGTGCCGCACCACATGAGCGGAGCTTGTCTGTCACAATCACCCCGGGCTTACCATGGCGTTTGAGGAGTTTCTTGAGCAGTTTCAATGCCGCCTTGCAGTCACGTACTTTGGTCACAACCGCGTCAAGCACCCGGCCCTCACGATCGACGGCCCGCCAAAGGTGGTGGGTCTCACCCCGATCTTCACAAACATCTTATCGAGGTGCCACTTCCAGCAGCTCGACCAGAGCGCTTGAACGCGTCTCCTGCGGATCTCACCAGCGAAGAGCGGACCAAATCTGTTCCACCTGTAGCGGACCGTTTCATGCAAAACACCGGCGTCGCGTCAGTGCAGGTCCTCGACGTTGCGTAGCGAAAGTGGAAACCGGACATATAGCATCGCCGCCACGCGGATCACTTCAGGGGACGTCTTGAAGCAGCGAAATGGATGGATCTTGCTCCTCCCAATACACTACGAAACCGACCTCACCTGCTCGAGCAATTTCCTCTGAAAATGCCTGTAGCATCAGGTCAGGTAGGCGTGCGCCACCGTTAAACAAAGTGTTGCAAATTAAACGGATGGGAGTAAGATCAGGCGAAGAGAAATCCGGAGGACTAAAATGAATATTACTGCACAATTCATCCGTCCCGAACTTCTTCTTAAGCTAAGTGATCGCGAAATCCGCACGATCGGAGCGATTATCGACGCAGAGATCACCGGGAACCCCGATATCAAGGCTGCGATCAACAAGCGCCTTGCAGAGATCGAGCCCCACATTCCTTTGGAACCCAAGAAAAAATAGGGCAGCAACCAGTCAAACCGGGCTGGCTTGGAAAGCCGCACGTCTGTGAGCGTTGATCGTTCTTTTTATTTCACCCTGCCTGATGGGGTTCGTCTTGCCGTGCGTTTGCGTTTGCCTGGTCCTTCAGGCGGCGATCTTTGCTGGCCGCTTATTTTGTGTTTTTATCGCTACAATCTTCCGGCCGCGAATCCCGATCATCTGCGGCGGTGGCAGCGTCATTTCGGAAAGATAGACCCTGATGTCCTGACAGGACTTGCTTCAGGCAGCACGCCCGACCCTATCACCATGGCCCCTTGGTTTGAGCGCCTCGCCGAACACGGGCTTGCGTTTGGCATCGTGGACATTCGTGGCACTGGGGCGTCTTTCGGTACGTGGCCTGGGCCTTTCAGCCTGCAAGAAGCGCGCGACGCCCACGATGTGATCGAAGGTCTGGCGGCGCAGCCGTGGTGCTCTGGGCAGGTGGGTTTGGTGGGCAGGTCCTATATGGGCGCCAACCAGTTCCTCGCGGCGCTGCAATCGCCGCCGTCGTTGATTGGGCTATTCGCGGAAATGGCACCCTACGACACCTATCACATGGTGCATCAGAACGGCGTTTTCCGAGAGGATTTTGCCCGCTCTTGGGCCAGTGACATTCGCATGCGTGATTGCGAAGCACCGGCGCTGCCGGTAGGCGATGACACAAATGGTGTCGCCTTGGCCCAAGCCCGCGAAGAACACCGCGCCAACCCAGATGTTTTTGAGCTGTTTCGCGCCGCGCGCTATCGCGACTCTCGGTGTCCGGATAGCAGCGTCGCACCCTATCAGAACATGAACCCGGCTGCCCATATCGCAAATGCTGGGGGCGTCCATCTTCCAGTTTACATCTTATCTGGATGGCATGACATCAATTCAGTTGATGCCCTTCTGTATCAGATGGCCTGCTACGGCCAAGTTCAGAGCCTCATAGGCCCCTGGGCGCATGCCGGATCCTATGGTGTCGACTTGGCCGCGAGATGTGCCGATTGGTTCCATGGCCTGATGCAGAAATCACCCGAAGATCGGCGGGAAGATCGCAGCAGGTCAACACTCTACTGCCAGATGAGTGGCGGCGGACGCGCGGAATGGTTCGAGGCAAAGCGCCCGGATTTGCGCCCCGACAAGGTGGTGCGTCTGCACTTTGCGCCTGGCGTACAGCGCAACCATGGGACACTTGCCGAATCCGTCCCGGCGCCTGCCCTAATCGGTCCGCGCGATGCAGACCCCGAGGCCAGTTCAGGACTGGGCTCGCGCTGGTCAAACGGATACGGTGGGCCGTTCGGCTATGGCGACATGAACGAACTTGCGGACAGCGGGATCTGTTTGATCTCCCCGATCTTGTCCCAACCACTGGAGCTTGTCGGCACTCCAGAGGTAGATGTGGTCACGGACGCTACAACAGCACCAGCACTCTTTTTCTTTCTGCTCGACAGGCACCCCGACGGTTTCGCGCAATATGTCACCGAAGGTGCCCTGGCGCTTACCCATCGTCGCCTTGGCCCCGAGATCTATCCCACGGGCGGGCGCCCCTTTCACCGGGGTTGCCAGGCCGACATGGCACCGGCGGGATCGGTGTCGGATCGGGTGCGCCTGGCCTTGCAGCCGGTCGCTTGGCGCTTCGAAGCCGAGCACCGTCTGCAACTGGTCGTGACGGCGGCGGATCGCGACAACGCCGAGAACACGGCCCGGCCCGGCCAACGCTTTGCCTTCCGGGCTGGGCCGGACGTGTCCTGGTTGGATTTGCCGGTGGACACCGGCCCCTGGGGTCATTTCACGCTGACAACAGAGAACACCGCATGAGTTCAGATACAGACCTCTGCGTTGCGATTGTCGGCATGGCATGCCGACTTCCAGGGGCAGCCGATCCGCACAGCTTTTGGCAGAATTTGATGGCGAATCGGACGGCCATTCGCCGATTCACCCCCAACGAAATCCGCGCCGCGGGCGGCAGCGAGGCTCTGCTGGCCGACTCCGCTTTTGTCCCGGCGCACGGCTATCTAGATGGCTACGACCTATTCGACGCGCGACGCTTTGCCGTGTCACCGCGCGAAGCTGAACTAATGGACCCGCAACACCGGGTCTTATTGGAATGCAGCGCCGAAGCTCTGCAGGATGCCGGGCGCGAAGCCCATGAGAGGCGCTCGGGCCTCCTTGTCGGCGTTTTTGCCGGTGTAACGATTTCAACCTATCTGACTGAGAACGTTCTTCCACGCCAGGATCTTCGCGCGGTTATGGGGGACCAGCAGTTCATGCTGGCCTGCGATAAAGACTTTGCCGTTTTGCGGGTTGCGCATGCTTTTGACGCGCGCGGACCTGCGGTAGGGATCCAGGCGGCTTGCGCCACGTCTCTGGCGGCGGTCAACGCGGCCATGCGCAGCCTTGTGTCGGAAGAATGCGATCTGGCTTTGGCTGGCGGTGCTTCGGTTCGGTCTCCGCAAATTGGGGGCTATTTGTATGTCGATGGCGGCACCGGCTCTCCAGATGGCCACTGTCGCGCCTTCGATGCCCGCGCGCAGGGCAGTGTCGCGGGCAGTGGTGCGGGGATGATCGTGCTCAGACGGCTTGCGGACGCCTTGGCGGATCGTGATCGGATCCACGCGGTGCTGCGCGGTGCCGCGGTAACCAACGACGGCGCGGACAAGCCGAACCTAACCGTGCCCACTGTTGCCGGACAGGCCGACGCCATGCAAGCCGCCTTGGCCTTTGCTCAGGTGTCCCCCGACCAGGTCCGCGTGCTTGAGGCGCATGGCACCGGAACGCAAATCGGCGATCCAATCGAGGCCGCCGCTTTGGCGCAAGTCTATGGTTCCGTCGACGCCCCGCCGGTTTATCTTGGCACCGTTAAGCCTAGCATCGGCCATCTGGACGCGGCGGCCGGCATCGCAGGCCTCATCCGTGTGGTACAGTCGCTTAAAACCCGCCGCGTTCCGCCAGTTTATGGCTTTGAGACACTCAATCCCGAATGTCGGTTAGAGCAAACAAATCTGCAGGTCCCCAAGACCCCGGTTTCGATTGAAACCGCGCCTGGCGAGCCGATTTTTGGCGCAGTGAATTCGATCGGCATGGGAGGCGTAAACGTCCACGTCATTCTGGAAGGACCACCCGAACCCACGTCTGCCACAAAGCCAAAAAGGTTGAATGGGCCAGTGCTGCTGCCCCTATCAGCCGGAAGCCCGGATAGCCTACAGCGGGCGACGCGTCGCCTTTCAAAGGCGCTTGATGATGCGGCCCACTTAAACGATGCGTCCTTCACCTTAGGCCAAACGCGGATGCATATGCGCCATCGCACCGCTGTCGTTGGGCGCACCCCGGATGACCTGCGGCAGGCGCTTACGCGGGCGCGCCCTGCCCTTGGCGAGAGTGATAAAGACGCGGGCGTGGTTTTCCTATTCCCTGGGCAAGCACAGGCGGAATGGTCGGCGTTCACCGGTGCCGCGGCGGAACTCCCCGCGCTCAAGACCGCTCTGCGCCGCCTGCTGGAGGAGGCATCCGAAACGCTGGGCACCCCATTCGAAGGGCTCTTGGACGCGCCGCCAACGCAATCCCAGGATTTGCACCGTCAGGTAGCCATATTGGCAGGCCCGCTTGCGGTTGCCCGGTTGCTGGGGGATGCTGGGTTGGTCCCCGGTTGCACAGCCGGAAGCTCAATGGGAGAGATCGCCGCAGCCGTGGCCGCAGGTGAGATGCCGTTTTCCACTGCGTTGCGCCTGATCGAGGCGCGGCATGCAGCCTTTGCCGAAGCCCCGGAAGGTGCGATGCTGGTGACAGCCCCGCGACCCGAGTCGACGCTGCCCGAGGCGGTTTGGCCTGCCATCTTTCAGGCGCCGGACCGGGTGGTTTATGGCGGTATCCCGGCAGGAATAGACGCCCTTGCGGCACAGCTTGATGCGGGTGGTGTGGGCTATGTCCGACTTTCGGCGCGCCATGCCTTTCACACACCGCTTATGCAAAAAGCCGCCGATGACATCGCCGAGGTACTCGGTCCCGCACCGCTTCTGGATGACGCGTCCATCTTTCAGGGCAGCTCTGAGACACCGGGCGATCCTGCCGATCCGACGAGTCCGGCCTATTGGGCCGCGCAAGTTACTCGCTCCATCCGCCTGGATTGGATAATGTCGACACTAGCCCAAGCACCGACCTCGACGGTGGTGGATTTCGACCCGGGACAAGCACTGACAAAGCTTTTGCGCGGCGCCGGGCAGGTGGCGGCGGAACCGGCTCCGGCGAACGACGTGGCGTTGCAGTACATGTATCACCTGGGGCGAGCCTGGTGCTGCGGTCTGCCTGTAACGCTGCCGGTGCCTAAGAACGCTCAGGTAATCTCTCTGCCGCCGACCCCATTCAACCATCGCCGCTACTGGCTCGACCCGAAACCGTCAACCAAGGAGGCCGCCGTGCCGGATTCGCAGAACCAGACCGACATCGCTTTGCCAACCGGTATCGACGCCGCCATCAACATCTATTCGGACCGGGTGGAAATTCGCACAGGTGCGGCGGCGCGCGATCTCAGCGCGCCCGCCCCACAGCAGACAGCTCTGTCGAACCCGATTCAACCCGCTCCTGTCCCAAAGCAACCCGTGGCCTTGGATACCGCCGCGACGTTGCGCGATATTGTCGTTACCTTCCTGGGTGTCGATGCCATCGACGACGACGACAACCTGTTTGATCTTGGGGCGAATTCGCTGAGCATGACCCAAATGATGGCCGAGATCCGCAGCCGCACGGGTGTGGTTATTGCCTTGGCTGATGCCTTTGCCGCGCCAACGCTACGTGGTTTGTACGCGCTTATGGACCTCAATTGCGCCGCAGCGCCGGATCAGGCCGAGAACAGCTTGCAAGCAGCGCTCGACGAGATTGAGAACATGAGCGCTGAAGAGGTTGAGGCAGCACTGGATACCGGGGAGTCATGACCGCTGAGCGCGCCAGCCCCTTCGACCGCTACGCCGCGCTAAGTGCACCGCGCCGACGCTTGCTGTTCGACCAGCTTGCTGCGCAGCAGGCTGACCGCCTACTGCCGCCTTCGGCGGCGCTGGCCGCGCGCGGTGGTGGTGGCCGGGGCAAACCTGGGATTAGCCTTTTGTTCTTTTCCAACCGCGCCGACCAAGCCGCGGCCCACTATGAGGTGCTGTTGGCCGCTGCGCAGGCCGCGGATCGCGACGGGCTTGAGGCAATCTGGTTACCCGAAAGACACTTTAATGACTTCGGCGGCCCCTATCCCAATCCCGCGTTGCTGTCGGCCGCCGTGGCTGCGCGCACGTCGCGCCTTGGTATCCGTGCGGGCAGCGTGGTTCTGCCGCTTCACCAGCCGGTTCGCGTGGTCGAAGACTGGAGCGTCGTGGACAACCTGTCGGGCGGGCGCGTAGGGATTGCTGCCGCCTCGGGCTGGCAACCCTCGGATTTCCGCCATCTCGGCGCCGCCAATCTTTACGATGACCGCCGCGCCGAGACGCTCAGACGCGTCGATCTAATTGACGGTCTTTGGCGGCGGCGCGCGCTGGATGATAGTGCCGACCCCGGTCTTCGGCTCCTGCCGCGCCCGGTTCAGCCGATCCTGCCGATGTGGCTGACCGCGTCGCGCAACCAGGCCACATGGCAGGCCGCCGCCGATCGAGGCACCGGCGTGCTTTCCGCTCTATTGGAGCAGTCGCGCGAAGAACTTTTCGCCAATATCGCCGCCTACCGCCGGTCTTTGGCGCAGCGCCATTCCCCAGCAGCGGGAAGGGTGACGCTCATGATGCACGGTCTTCTGGGGGCGGATCCCAAGCAGGCCCGCAGCGTCGCTGAAACCGCACTGCAAAGCTATTTCTTGTCGCATCTCGATCTCTACAAGGGCTTTATTCGACGGACCTATCCCGAAATCGATGTTGACGGATTAAGCGACAGGGATCAAAAGGCGCTCGTCTCGCGCGGGGCGGCACGCTATCTGGATGGCAACGCGTTGGTCGGCTCGATACACAGTGTTCTAGAGACATGCCAGACGCTTTCGGCCGGTGGTGTGGATGAGATCGCTTGCCTGGTGGATTTCCACGAAGATTCCGACGTGCTGATGGAGACGATCCACGAACTTGGCCATCTTGTGGGCCTGTTGGCCGCACCGGACGCGGGCTAATCGGGATGCGCTGGCAGGCGGCACAGTCTGTGCGCAACCTTTGGATCGAAGATGCGCGCACCATGGGCAGCACCGTCAATGCAAACGTTGCCTTGCTGCGCATCGATGGGCCAGTCACTCCCATGCGGCTAGCACAGGCACTTGGCGCCGTTCTTGCTGCCCATCCAGCCTTGACCTCTAAGTTCGAAGAACGCGATGGCCAGCTGTTCCAAAACCTCTACGAAGCGCAGGTGCCCCCCGAGGTGACCCTGCACGACCTGGCCCCGAAAGACTTGCGGCACGCTCTTTTGATGGCGCGGCGGCTTGCCGATACACCGCTGGCGCCGCGCGGTGACACGCTCTATCGGGCGGCTGTGCTTCGGGTTGAACCCACGCTTCATCTTTTGATGTTATCCGTTTCGATGCTGGTCTCCGACGGCCATTCTATGGGCGTTCTGCATCGCGATCTTCTAAGCGTGCTGTCCGGCGCCCGACTGTCGCCGCGAAGCAACGCTGGACAGGTCCTGCGCGCCGCGGCAGCCCAACCAAAGCAAGCCGAGCCCGACCTGGCCCATTGGCAAAGACGTCTCGAGGCCCATCCGTGTCGGGTTTCCTGGCCCATTGCACGCCTGCGGACGGCCAAGGCAGACCCCGCCGCCGGTTCGATACAGCGCCTTTCGCTGCCTGGGACGGCCGCGCTCGACCGGATTGCGACCCAACAAGCCACAACCCGCTTTGCCGTAGCAACGGCGGCGTTAGCCTGCGTTCTGCACCGGCTGACCGGCTGGGCCGAAGTCCCGCTTTTGGTACCCTTTGACGGGCGCCGCGGCGAGAGCCGTGAGGTCGTTGGCCACTTTTTGCGCGTCGCCCCCACCCTTGTCCCGATCGATCCTGACCAGCCTTTCACCGCCGCAGTTCGGTCAAGCACCACGGCGCTTTTGGAAAGCCAACGACATGCTTGCGCGGATTTGGCCCACTTCTCGGCGCTGCCTTCGGCGATGATTGCCCAGATTAACGCACCTTTGCAGCCAGTGACCGTGGACGGACTGCGGATTACACCGCTCAGACTACACAACGGCACTACTAAATTTGACCTGTCTTTCTTGGTGCCCGCAACGGGGCCTTTCACCCTAGAGGCCACCTTTCGCGAGACGTTGTTTCCAGCCAAGGTAAGGCAGGCGCTCTTAGCCCAGATCGGCGCGTTGCTATCAGACCCCGATGGGGACGCGCCCCTTGGGCGCCTGGAACCCGTTCAGACAGTCGGCCATGGCCTGATCTCAGGGCCCGTTCCCGCCATGTCGCCGCTGTGCTTGCCGCAGGCGGTTATTGAGACGGCTCGGCGTAACGGCGACGCGATCGCATTGGAAGCGGGCGAAACACGTCTCAGTTATTTGAATGTGATGCACGAGATGAGGGATCGGGCAAGTCAGCTCCGCGCCGCCGGGCTGCGCCACGCCGAGCCCGTTCTTATTGCGGCAGAGCGGACCACCTGCAGTGTCCTGAATTTTCTTGGGGTGCTCGCGGCCGGCGGCATCGCGGTGCCGATTAACCCGGAGTGGCCGCCCGCCTGCATCGCCGGTCTGTGCGCACCGCTTGGTGCGCGGTTTGCTTTGGGGCAGACGCCCTGGCCCCGGGGTCTCGGACCGCCCAAGGAACACACCAGTGCCAGCGACTTGGCGCCGCTTGCCCCCGATGATCCGGCCTATGGAATCTTTACCTCGGGCAGCACCGGCCAGCCGAAGCTGGTGATCAATACGCAACGGGCTTTGGTACGCTTGGCCGCCACCGGAAAGGACGCCGGTCTTGGCCACAACAGTCGGTTGGCACAGTTCGCCAGCCTTGCGGTAGACGCAGCCCTTTGGGATCTCGCGGCCGGTTTGGCGCAAGGCGCAACGCTGGTTATCCTTGAGGACCGCCTGCGCCACGATATTCCCGCGCTGCAACAGGCGCTAGAATCATTGCAGATCGATCTGATAAAACTGCCGCCAAGCGTGCTGGGACGCTTCGACAGGGCCGGCCCCTTCCCACCCGTATGCATCGTCGCCGGAGAGGTTTGCCCGCCGGACCTTGTGCACGATATCGGCGCTCAAACCCGCCTGCTGAATGCCTATGGCCCCACAGAAGCGGGTTGCTGGACCAGTTTTGGCGGCCTCCATCCTGACCGAATGCAGGCGACCACAACAGGGCGCCCCCTGCCCGGTACAATTGTCGCGATACGCGCGCCCGGTGATGGCCCGCCCCTGCCTATTGGCGCGTGGGGTGAGGTCTGGATCGCGGGCGACGGGCTTGCGCTGGGCTATTACGGCGAAAACGCGCGCACGCGGCGGGATTTTGTCGTGCGGCATGACCCAGGCGCCAGCGGGTTAGAGAGGCGATGGTATCGCAGCGGTGACCGTGGCCGCATCACGTTCGATGGTGAAATCGAAATCGCGGGCCGATATGACCGTATGGTCAAGATTCGCGGGCAGCGCATTCATCCAGAACAGGTCGAAAACGCGCTTATCCAAACCCTGCCTCAGGGCGCGCGGACGCATGTCGCTGCCCACCCTGGCGACGTGGCGCGCTTGGTCGCTTTTGTCGAACTAGCCGATGGCACGGACACAGGTCCGCTGCTTGCCCATCTCAGGGCAACTCTGCCCCCGGCTCTGGCCTATCCCGAAATCCACTTGGTGCACGAGTGGCCGTTGACAGCGGGTGGCAAGACCGATGTGCAGGAATTGCGTTCGCGCCTTGCGCCACCGGAAAAAGCGGCGGAAACCGTGCATGCATATCGGCTAACCTATGCACCAGAGGGCTACTTACCGCTGTCGGCTGCCGGGCGCATTGACTGGCGCCTTGAAGGCGATGCGCGGGGTTGGGTCGATGTCCTGCCGGTAGATTTCCCCACTGATCCAATCAGAAAGGAAACCAACAGCTGCGTTTATCTAATCGGCTTCGATGCCCTGTCCACCGACACGAAAGCCGATGCGATTCTTGCCCGCGCGCATGCGCTTTTTAACACCACGGCGCGCCAGGCCACAGGGCCGCGGGACGCACCGACCGAGATTTGGGTCCTGACCAACGGCCTATTCGACATCGATGAAGGTGACCAGATCCTACCCGAAGCGCAGGTCGCATTGGCCTGGGTCAAGGCCGCCGCCGTAGAGTTGCCCGAAGTCCTGGTCAAGCTGATCGACATCGGCGCGCCCAAAGACACCGATTGGCACATCGCATTGGGCGCAATGGTCGGTCTTCCCAGTGGAGCGGTCCGCGCCATTCGCGGCAAACGCGTTTTTGCTCGGCGGCTTGTGCCGACGGCCCTGCCGCACTGGTCTGACCCGCCCCGAGGGCGGGTCTGTCTGTTTCTTGGGGGCGGCGGAATTGCAGAGGCTCTGGTCAAGAACATGGCAGAGCAGTTTGAAACAGTAGTCTTCGCCAACCGCAGCGCCGCACCGCTCGGTGATCTAGCCTGTGATCTTCCAGGCACCAAAACGCTCTGGCTCCGCTGTGACGTGACACAACCCGATGATCTTGAGCACATACTCAAAACCGTCAGTAAAAGGCACGGAAAGATTGATTTGGTCGGCCTGTTTGCCGGGCAACCCGTTGGAAACTCGGTTCTGACGACGAGCACCGACGATTTAATCGGACAATTTTGCCTGAAGGCCGGCACCCTTGAGCGGCTTTGTCCCTTGATGGACAAATACGCGCCGGAGTCCGCGCTGTTTTGCATTTCGTCCTATGCCAGCTTTAGTGGCGGCTTCGGCAGCTTTGGCTATGCCTTTGGCAATCTTGCCGCCGAAGCCGCCGCCGCCCGCGCCTCGCGCCAGATCCAAGTACTTGCGACGGGGCGCTGGCGCGACGTTGGCATGACGTTTCGGTTGACGGAAAGCGGCCGTATCCATCCCGGTTTTGCCAAAAGCCTCCGCACAGGGTTCACGCCCCAGCTTGGCGCTCGCGCGCTTCTATGCGGGTTGGCAGAGCGGGACGGGCTGCTTTACCTTTCCGCCTACCCATTAGCCACGACTGAGCCGAACACCGCGTTTCTTGCCGAAGCACAGGGCGCTTCCGAAATCCTGAACACCATAGAACAAAAGACGCGTACCGGTCCGTTTGTCGCCCCTGCTTCGGCACTAGAGGGCTGGGTGGCGCAGCGGTTCTCAGAGGTTCTGGGGATCTCGCCCGTGGGACGCGACGACGACTTCTTCACTGTTGGTGGTGATTCCCTGCAGGCTTCCGATTTGGCGGCGCGCATCTCGGCGGACTTCGGACAAGGGCTTGGTCTGGCAACCGTTTACCGCTCGGCGCGGGTTTGCGACCTGGCGAATGAACTTTTGCGTTCCTGTGGCAACCGCGATGACCTTGAGGCACTTGCCGCAGCGATGTTGCACTTGCGTAACGTGCCCGAGGGTGCCCTGCCGGGCGAAGGAGACGGATAATGACTCAAGACCTGGATGCGCAGCGGTTCCGTGCGCTTCGTCTGCTGGGCGAGCAGCGACCAGGGCCGGGCAACCGGGATGCCGACGGGCCGGTCACGCTAAGCGATCTGCAACAGAGTCTGTGGATCGAGCAAAAGCTAAATCCCGAAAGTGCTGCCTATACCTCAGCCTTGGCGCTTGAAATCCTTTCGCCGGTGGACCCAGCCGAATGGTGCGGCGCCCTAGAGCGGGTCATTTCGCGGATGCCGTTCCTGAATGTGATCTATCCAGAGGCGGACGATGGCGGGCCTAGCCTTAGGTCTGTGGACGCGCGGTTTGCGATCCCGATCCGCGACGCGGAATTGCCCGAAGGCGCCGATCTGGGGCAGTTGGCTTGGCAACGCGTCGGGGGAGCGTTCGACCTGACCCGTGCGAGCCCGGTTCGCGCCGTGTTTGAAAGGCTTACACCTGAACGTGCGGTCTTGTGGCTTGCCGCGCATCACATTGCCTGGGACGGCGGCGCACTCCGCCGGTTGCTAGCCTTATGGCAGGAGGAACTCAGCCGGGGCGCGCTGCCTCGGACGGGTGCCATGGCGATACCCGCCGCGCCCAATCCCGGGCGCCACGCCGATCTGCGGGCCGAGGCCGAGGTGTTTTTTGCCGACGCCGATCCGGCCGCGGAATTCGCTTTGGCCCCTGGCACATCGGATGCAACGGCTTTTCACATATGCGACGTGGATTCCCAATTGGTGCGAGGGATAGAACGCTGCGCTAACGATAGCGGGGTATCGTTGCAAACGGTCTTTGTTGCTGGCCTGGCCGCGGTAGCGGGATTGCAGAGTCTGTGTGGTCTGCCGGTAACTCTGTTGGTGCAAGACCGTGCGGCCACCGGATTTGGCCTGCATCGGGTGATTATGCCGCTGCCCGCGATCGCTGCGCGCAGCCTGTCCCAGCTCATACCGCTCTGTCATACGGCGATCGGAACGGCGCTTGGCCTGACTGCGTTGCCCGAGGCTGATCAGCGGGCGGCCTTTCGCGCCGCCACGGGCCAGCACGAGGTGCCGCTGGGCAGGTGTCTCTTTTCATTCGACAGCGAGCCGAAGCCGCCAGAGACACTGGCGGGCGTGCCGGTTCGGTTCCACGTCGCGCCACCCCGTGCCGCGCGGGCGCCTCTGGGTCTGTCGGTGCTGATGCCAAAGGCGGGCGGACAGGTGCAGCTTCGTGTCGAAGCCGCCGAAACGGCTCAAGGGCCGCAGGATGTCGCGGACTTCGCCCAGCGTTATCTTGAGACACTGTCAGTCTTGATCGCCGATCCGGAAAGACCGGTGGCCAAGCTGCCCCCGACCCGCATGCCTGCGCGGCGGCGCCTTTCGCTTGCGTTGCGCGGCGCGCCACTGGGGACTGCAGCGCGCATGTCCGACCTGCTAAGGACCTTAGAGGCAAATCCCTTGGCGCTGATAGACAGGGCGCGCCTGTATTCTGGACAGGACCTGCGACGGGCAACCGAAAGCTGGGTGATCCGGCTTGCCGCGGCGGGGGTCGGTGAAGGCGACCGGGTGATCCTAGCCCTCCCGCGCGGTCTGGCAAGCGCAAGCGCGCTGCTCGCGCTTTGGCATCTTGGCGCCGCGCCGATCCTTGCGGATCCGGACACCAAAGCCGGCGCGATTGTAGCAAGCCTTTGCGCCGCCGCACCGCGCGCCGGGATCGCGGATCGGGACGCGGCACTTGCCACTGCGTTTCAACCCGCAGGCTATGTATGGCTCAAACCGCAGGAACAGATTGCCTCTGGCCCGGTCCCCGCGCCAGCTGAATCCGATGCGGCCCGCCCCGCTTATCTGGTCATGACCTCAGGCAGCACCGGCTTTCCGGCGATGGTCGAGATCAGCCATGGGAACCTTGCTGCGACCCTGGCTGCTGCCAGCAGCTTTCCCGAGATGCCAAAGCGGCCACGTACCGTCTGGTCGGCGCGGCTTGCCTTCGACATCTCCGTTTTAGAATTTCTGCTGCCTTTGGTTCTTGGCGGAACCGCAGTGGTGCATCAAGGCGATCCGCCCGATATCGAGACGCTCGCGCGCGAGGCAGCCGAGGCCGACATCTTCCACGCTGTGCCCGCCGTCATGGCTCAAGTGATTGAGACCGAAGCGGCGCGGGCCGCCGGTCCGCGCTTAGCGCTGGTGGGCGGCGACCGCGTGCCGTGCAACTTGCTGAAACGAATGCGCGCTGTCTGGAGCGACAGCGCCCTGCGCGTCCTTTATGGGCCAAGCGAAACCACGATAATTGTGCTGTCAGAGCTAGTAACGAACGGCCCCCAAGGGGGCGTTATCGGTCGGCCCCATCCGGGTGTGCGGTTGCGCATTGTCGATGCGCAAGGCCGATCTGTTCCCCCGGGGATGGCCGGAGAACTCTGGATCGGCGGTCCTGTTGTGGGACGCTATTACGACGGCGGGAATGCGCGGGCTGGCCGGTTCGTTACCCGAGGCGGCCGGCGTTTTTTCCGCTCGGGCGATCTGGTGCGACTGGACGCCCAAGACCGGATCGTGTTTTTGGGACGCCTGGACTCACAGGAAAAGATCGACGGCGTCCGGGTCGACCCAGAAGCAATCGAGATCCTGCTGCGCGCCCAGCCAGGTATCGCCGAGGCGGTAGTCACGGGCTATGACACGTCTTCAGGGCGTCGGCGCCTGGCGGCTTTCTACACCAAAGCACCAGGCGCCACGGCGCCACCCTCGTCGACACTGCGCCAAGCATTGACCGCGCATCTACCGCGAGCGGCGGTGCCCGCGCAGGTCACGCCGCTCGAGCACTTTGTGCTAAATCGCAATGGCAAGATCGACCGCAAGGCCCTGCGCCAACGCGCCGAGGCCGATGAACCCCGCCGCTCAGGTAAGGCCATGACCGACCTGCAAGCAACCGTCGCAACCGCAGCGCAAGAGGTGCTGGGCCAGCCGATACCCGACGCCGATCGCAACCTACTGGGGCTGGGTGCCGATTCTATCGCGCTTGCGCGGATCAACCGCAAACTTGGCGCACTGTTGGGCAAAACCGTGCCTTTGACACAGCTGATGGCCGTCCCCACCGTTGCTGGGATCGCTGCGGCTCTGTCAGCGCGCCGCTCTGGGCCGCTCGTCGATCGCCCGCCACCCCTTATTGCCCCCGCAACAACGCAACAACAATTGCTCTACCAGATCGAGGAGTTGGTGCCGATTGCGCCGCAGGCCACTATTCCCGCCGCCTTTGAGGTCGAACCGCCAATTCCTTTCGAAGTGCTGCGACGTTCGTTCCTAAAATGTCTGGCGGCTTGCGACGGGTTCGGCCTGTGCATGCGCGCCGACCCCGAGGGGCTGTGGCTGAAACGGCTGACATCCGAGACTTTGACCGCGCGCGCCGAGATTGAGGAGGTCGCTCTGCCCGATGTCGCGTCGGCCGAGGCGCCGCTAAAGGTATTCTTTGCCCGGCGCTTCGATCTGGGGCAGGGTCCGCTAGTGCGAATACTAAGCCTGTTGCTCGGATCGCGGCAAATCCTGGTCCTCAACGCACACCACATCGTAGCTGATGGATGGGCGTTGCACCTATTTCTAGAGCGATTGCTGACCGATACGGCGGTCCCGCCCGACACGCCTGTGCCGCCGGAGCCGTCCTATCTGGCCTATGCTGAGGGCCAGGCAGACAGTGCGACGGATGACGCCTTTGCGTATCTGCGCCACCTCGATCAGACCGGCGGTCAAGCGGTTGCGCTTTTCCGCCCATCCGCCGAAAAAGAGCGGCCAGACTTTGTCGCAAAGCGCGCGGTTCGAAACCTGGTTGGCGTCGGATCAGGGCTAGACGCGCTTGCCGCGGACCTGGCAGTGACCCCGGTGTCAATTGGTCTGACAGCCTTTGCAGCGGCGATTGCCGATGCGGTGCATGTTCCAGTGCCACGGATCGCGATGATGTGCCCCAATCGCGATGCCCCTGGCACCGCCAATCTCATCGGACTGACCGCCAACACCTTGCTGATCGACCCGTTAAACGGCTCGGACACCGCCGGGCCGGACGGGGCGATCCGCACCACCCAAAGCCGCCTGGAGCAAAGCCTGGCTTTCCAGCATGTGCCGGTGCAAGATCTATCAAAGCAGGCCGTGGCCCGGGGCCAAGACCCTGAAGCCTATTCCAGTCGGTTCCAGTTCTCCTATACCGATACCACCCTGCTGCACTTGACGTGCGAGGGAACGACGCTAAGCGCCCTGCCTGAGCCCGAAGGCTGGCAACCGAATGGGCCGATTTTTCGCCTAACCGCTTACGACCTCGCACTCGACATGATCCGCAGCGGCAAGGATATCCGGCTTGTGGCTACCTACCTGACGGATGTCATGTCACCCGACGCCGTTGCCGCAATCCTGGACAATGTCGTCGCCTGGCTTGGGCCTTTGCCATCATGACCGGGCCCGCGCAGTCAAATAGCCTGCCAGCCGGTCCACGCCTTCGTCGATACGGTCGATACCGACGGCGCTGAAAGACAAGCGGATGGCGGTGTCTATGGGCGTGGCAAAGCTAAACAGCGATACTGGCACCGTGATTACCCCGGCCTCGGCGGCACACGTCGCGATATCCCGAAGGGTCATTGGAAAAGGTGTTTTCATGGTAATGAAAAAACCACCATTCGGGCGGTTCCAGCGCACTCCGGCGGCATGTGCTGGCCCGTCCGCAAACGACCGGTTAAGCGCGTTCAACAACCGGTCACGGCGGGCACGGTAGTGGGACGCGATCCGCGCCATACGCGGTCGCAAGCTGTGATCCTCATCGATCAACACCGCCGCCAGCACGGCCTGCATCACCGGAGAGGTGTTAATACTGGTCAAGCTCTTCGCCTTGGCTGCGGCTTCAGCTAAGGGGATCGCCTGGGCGCCCAGCCGAACCGGCACGTCGCCCGTCAGATAGCCCAACCGCAAGCCCGGATAGATAAGCTTGGAATAGGATCCCAGCAAAACCACATGTTCCGGGGCCAGCGCCTTAAGCAACGGTAGCTGCTTGGCGTCGTAGCGCAGCATCCGATAGGGCTGATCCTCTATCAGCAGAAAACTGGCGCGCGCGGCAAGATCGACCAGCGCCTCGCGCACAGGCAAGCTGGTGCTGTAGCCACTGGGATTGTCAAAATCCGGAATCGAATAGAAGGCACGGGCCTGGCGACCCTCTACATTCAGGGCGTCGAGCGTTCGAGCGAGAGCATCCAGATCAGGCCCATCGGGCCGGATCGGCACCGGTTGGACCTCTATCCCCAGCAAGGTCGCGGCAGCGGTGATGCCTTGATAAACAGGCTCACTTGCAAGCAGCACGTCCTCCTTGGAAAACAGCGTCAGCAGGACCAGCAACATCGCTTCCTGGCAGCCATTGGTCAGAACAAGCGTGTCAGGGTCTATACGCAATCTCTCGTCGCGCCAGATCTGTTCCGCCACGTGACCATGGACGATGCCGTTGGTCCGGCCATATTGGGCGATGCGGTCCAACGCAGCCTCAGGTGTCATCTGCGTATCACCAAGGATTGCTGGCGCATGTTTGCCCACCAGATCAAGGCTGTCGGCGACACGAAACAGGCCATCGTCGGGGCGACCGGGTGCAAAGGAAATCGCATTGGGAAAGCGCTCGGAAATCTCATTCAGGAAGCACATGCCATCCAATATGGGGGCAGCCATGCGACCGGGCAGTTGCAACATCTCAAATCCCCTTCAATACACTTAAAGATACTTTGCAATGCGGTCGGGCGTTTCAACACCTTCAACTGTAGTGTAAGCTCGGGGCATGAGGGAAGTCTGGCAGCAGAACTGGTTGGCAAAATCGGGAAAGATCGACGATGCCCGATTTGAGCGATGAGACTGTAGAGCGTTATGGCGCTGAGGGAGTTATTGTGCTCCGGAACTACTTTGCTACCGAAACGGTGCGCACCATAGCCGCCGAGTTGGATGGCTATATCGACGACACTCTGACCCGCCTGACAGAAGCATTTTGGTCCAAAGAGGCGGACGGCAGAACGTTGTGCGGGTTGTTTTGGATGAACATCTTTCGCCCACTTTTCGCCGAGATGTTTGACAGTCCGACGCAAATGGAAACCATCGAAAGGTTAACCAGCTGGCAACCGCGCAGCTTTTTCGCCGAGGCTTTTATGAAGCCCGCACGTTGCGTGGACACCATTTCGCCGCATCAGGATATCGCCTACAGCGCAGTCTCTCCACACCAACAGGCCACGATCTGGGCGCCAATTGACGCCGTACGCGCTGACAAGGGAGCGGTGTGCTATTTGGCTGGCTGGCACCAGTCCGGCCTGTTCGATCATGGCCAAAGTAGCCTCGCTGGCAGTTCCTTGGTACTGGATCGGCCCGAAGGCTATCACGTGCTCCAGTTCGATCTCGATCCCGGCGACGTGCTGGTGCACGACGGATTGGTCATGCACGACAGCGGTCCAAACCTAACGGAGCACCCACGACGCGCCTTGGCCTTTTGCTACCGTGGGGCCAATACCTCTTTTGACAAGCTTGTGATTTAAGGGCGCCGCGTTCGATGGACGCAAACGAACCACAGGACCTGCATTGGCGGATTGCCAATGCGGTGTTGGGAACGCGAACCGCAGCGCTGCGGTTCGATCCGATCAGTCACCATGTGGTTGCTGGGGCAACACGGCAGATCGAAAGACTGCACTGCACACAAGCGGACGGCACGCAGCACGAGTTTGTCGTAAAGCACATTCGGCACGACCCCGCTCAAGATAGTCGCTGGCGCACCTCCGACGATCCTGCTTCCTCGTTCTATTGGCGGCGCGAGGCCGATTTCTACGCCAGCGCGCGGCCCTGGCCCGACTTACCTGAACTGCGTAGCGCAAGGCCCAGTTATGTGCAAAGGACCAAGACCAGCGCGGTGGTGGTCCTTGAGGCCCTATCCGAAACCACAGCGGCAGGTTGGAAACCAGAGGCTTTGCTGAAGCTGGCCGAACCCTTGGCCGAAACGCAAGCCAAGGGCCATGGGTCAGAACTGCCCGATACCGACACACCGTTTCTTGACGCCTATGTCGCGCGGCGCGGCGCTTTGATGGAAGAGGCAGAGGCGCTGATCCAGACCACCGGCCTGTACGCCGTGGATGCGTTGGCTGAGAGCCGCCACGATATCGCTGTTTTACAAGCGGCAACCGGCCCGCTTTTGGCCGACTTCGCGGCTATGCCGCAGGTCTTTTCGCACAACGATTTCTGGCAGCCGAACCTCCTTAGGGGAGCAGACGGCGCGGCGGTTTTGATTGATTTCGCCCATTGCGGTCTTTCGGCGGCTGGTCAGGATGCCGCGAACCTGGTCATCGATGGGATCGCCGACGGGTTAATCGACCCTGACCTTGGCCGCGAGTTGTTCGATACCTTCCTGTCGCTCTACGCAAAGCGATTTGCCGATTTGTCCGGGGCGGCTTCGGTTGCTGCGATTGTCGAGAACAGCCTCCACGCCATGGCGCTGAAATACGCATGGCTGATCCCCGCGACGTTCAAGGCCGCGCATTCCGAGGACTCGCGCAAGCGGCTGGCCGAACGCTACGGCTCTGCCGAGCGATTTTTGAGCAAACGTGCGCAAGGGCTGCGGGTCGTGGCGGACCTGATCGCTAAGACGGCCGCCGCTTATCGCTGATTCAGCACCCAATCCAAATCGGTGAGGCACAATGTGCCCGTGGGGTCGGCCTCCTTTGCAGCAACGGCGCCCTCTATTCCCGCCAACTTTTGCACCGCCAGTGTCCGCACGAAATAGCGCCGCGCGCGCTGCACCGCGACCGCAACCGCTGGGTCGCCGCAACCCGTCAGTGTCAGGCCGCGCGGATCGGTCGAAAACCCTGTGCCAGCGGCCTTAAGCGCGGCCTCTTTGGCACACCAAAGCGCAAGACAGTGGGCACGCACCTCGATACGCGGCATCCGGTCAAGTGCGGCGAGCTCAATCTCTGACAAGAATTGCTGATGTATCGACGCCGTCTCGGCAGCCCGATCAACTGGTTCGATATCCACTCCAACCGGGCCGCCCCTGCGTAACGCAACAGCAACGAAACCGCCGCTATGCGATAGGCTGGGGAACAAGCCGTCGGTGTCACGCAACACCGGCGGGCGCAGACGGTCTCCCGGATGGGCAAAAAGCACAGCTTCTGGTCGTTGACCAAGCGCGCGGCCCACAAGGTGGCGCAACGCACTGTGCGCCGCAGCATATTCCTGTGCCGCTTCGGCGGCGGCAAAACTAGCAAGCAGCGCCCGTTCCGCCGGGCAAAGCTTGCGCGCTAAATCTTCGACGGGTCGCTGTCCTTGCCTGATCAGCCAGATAGAGATGTCCGGAGCCTTGCCTTGGGCCAATGCGGACCAAGCCGTTGACGCATCCACACGCGCAACGCCTCCCGTCATCGTCACGTGTCGGCGTCCCGTGCGCGCAGCCGCGAGGCGAGCACCTCCACCGCGTGGGACAGACCGGCGTAGTCGAGCGTATGAACGCCGTCAGCCACCGCTGGCGCATCGGGCCACCGCGCCGCGACTTCGGCAAAGCGCTCAGGCGCTGTGGGCAGAACGCCCCATGGTCCGGGTCCATGAGCCGCCTCCTGCAAGCGCGCAACCTCGCGCGGCGGCAGAATGGGCAGCCCATCGACACGATGCTCAGGGTCCGCGATACCTGCGGCAAGAAAAGTCTCAAAGCCGGTCAGAATAAGCTGTGCCAGCCCCGCATCGATGCGGTCGGGATTATAAGCCAAGTAGCCCTCAACCCCGTCAACTTGGGCAAGGCAAAGATCTAGTGCGGTTTCTATGGCGACATCGCCACAATCGATCAGATCGCCCTGAAGGTCGCCAACGCTCAGGCGCGCTCCGGGGCGGCGCAAGCTGGCCCGCGCCAGTGTTCCGGCGTGACGCCCCGCGCCCGATTGCAAGGTCAGCATCGCGTCAAAACCGTGTTGGATAACCGTCCGAGGGTCCGCCAGTTGATGGAGCGCCCGGCTCACCGGTACGCGGGCATCCTCGACCACCTCAGTCATCATCGCGTCCAGCCTGCCCACCAGCGCGTCAAAGCTTTCGCCTGCTTCCAAGGTGACCGGCAAAGGCAGCAATGTCTCAAACAGCCCGACCGTCGCGGCATCGCGCGCCGTTCTGCGTCCGTGAAAGGGGCAGGCGATGACCAACGCCTGCACCTGCGCGAACCGGGACAGAACAGCGGCGAATGCCCCCAGCAAAACGGCGTAAACCGACCCGCCACGCGCCGCGGCAAAGGCGCTTAGATCGTTGCTTTGATCCGCAGGCAGCGCGGTCCTAAGCAGCGGCACATCGCTGGCCAGCCGGGTGTTTCCGGCGGGATATGTCCCCAGGCCCATCCGCGCAGAATGACCCTCTAGGCGGTTTTTCCAACGGCTTATGGCCGCAGCCCCCTCGGCACTGGCAAGATAGCGCTCTTCCTCTGCGATCGCTTGCCGATAGTCAGGACTCGGCGTGTCCGAAAGCGTGCCAAACAAAGCCCGGTCTAAATCGTCGAACAGCAGCCCAAGCGAATAGAGATCGAAGAACCCATGATGCAGGCGCAGGACCAAAAGCGTCTCGTCAGGGGCCGAGATCAGAGCGATGTCGAGGGGCGCGCGATCAAACAGCACAAGCGGCTTGCGGATCAGGTTTGCGGCCTCACGCCGCGCCGTTGTGGTATTGGGCGCGTGTTGGATCCGAACGCCAGGAGGAACGGCGGCTTCGCTTAAATAGCCTTCCGCACTCATCCTCAAACGCAGCAGGGGATGGCGCGCAAGTGTTCGCCGCAACGCCGCTGCCAGACGGTCTGGGGATGCGGCAAAGGCAAGCACCGACGAAAAGCTGGCGCGCGGATGGGCTGGGCGTAATAGCTCCTGCATCACATAGGGTTTTTGGTTTTCCCGCGCCGGAACCGTCCTGGCATTCCAAGCGGGCTCTGGGTTGGCTGTCGCCGGGTCTGAAAGGGCAAGGATCGCACCCGCGGACATTCGCGCCAATCTGCTTAGCGGCGGCGGATCGATTCCGGCGTCGTCCAATGCTTGGACCAGCCGCAGCAGCGACAACGAGTCAAGGCCAAGCGCAAGCGGCGTCTTTTCAAGGTCACTCTCGGCCAACGTGCGACCAAGGATTCCGGCAAAGGCCGCAGCTGCCCGATCCGGTTGGTTTTCGTCGGTATCGGCTGCCGCGGCTAGATACATTGCCCGTGCCGATTGGCGCCGAACCTTGCCGCTAGAAGTTACAGGGATGCGGTTTCGAGGCGCTATGACCACTTCGGCTGTGATGCCCTCGAGGGCATCGAACACCGCCTCGCGCACACGCTCTTGTGCGGCGTCGGCACTGCCGGGAACGCCAGCAAGGGTGATCACCAGACGTTCGCCCGAGCGGTCAGGCACGCCAAAGGCCGCTACCCTCAAATGCCCGCCGCCAAGGGTGTCGTGAACTACGCGCTCTATGTCTTCGGGGTGAATGTTGCGGCCCGCGAGAATTACGATCTCCTTGATCCGCCCACTGATAAACAACGCGCCGTCCCGCATCTCTCCCAGATCGCCGCTTCGCAGGAAAGGGCCTTCGCCCGTCTCAAGCCGCGCCTGCAAAAACGCGGCGCTGTTTTCCGGATCGCGAAAGTAGGCCCGGGCCACGTTTGGACCCTTGATCCATATCTCACCAGTCTGGCCCGGCGCGCATGGCCTGTGGGTTTCAGGATCAACGATCCTTACAGTGATACCATGCCCCTCTGGGCCGCATGATACTGTGCCGTCGGGCGCCGTGCTCAGACCGTTGCCCAATGGACCGCCCGAGACAAACAGCGTGCTCTCGGCCATTCCATAGCAGGGGTAAACCGATCTTGGATCGAACCCCAAGCGCGCCGCCTGATCGCAAAAGTGGCGCATCGCGGCGGCCTGCACCGGCTCGGCGCCGTTAAAAGCGACCCGCCAAGAGCTAAGGTCGATATCCATCACTTCGCTGTCTTTGGCCGCGCCAAGTGCCTCAGCGCAAAGCCGGTAGGCAGAGTTGGGCGCCCCGCTTGTTGTGGCGCGCAAGGTTGAAATCGCCCGCAGCCAGTCGAGCGGTTGGCGCACGAACCGCTGCGGCGCCATCAGATATGCCTGCGCGCCACAGTAAAGCGGCTGCAGCACTGTGCCGACCAGACCCATGTCATGGAAATGCGGCAGCCAACTGACAAATGCCGAGGAAGCATCATGGCACATGGCCTGTCTGATCGTGTCAAGATTGGCGGCCAGCATCCCGTGGGTGACCTCAACCGCCTTGGGGTGTCCCGTAGACCCCGACGTGTATTGCAGGAAGGCCAAGGCCTGAGGTCCCGCGCCCGCCGTAAGATCAGGGCAGACCTCGGCCACGTCTTGTGTCGTGGGATCGCTTGTATCAAGGCGCGGCAGACCGTCCAAATGCGGCGACAGCCCATCGTTCGCGATAACCCAGTGGGCATCAGCATGGGAAACCATGGGCAATAGCATGGCGGTCCGAGCCGGGCTGCCGCCGCGCGGCAGCGGCACGGCAACACCACCAGCGGAGACCACCGACAGAAACCCGATCACAAAGTCGAGGCTCGCGGGCAGCGACAGAATGACCCGCTGACCTGGCAAAAGGCCCTGACGGCGTAAGCTGGCAGCGGTGGTGGAAACGCGGTCGACCAGCTCTCGGCCAGTCAAATTGGCTCCAAGCCGCCCGCCTGCCCCAACCTCGCCAAAGGCGATGCGCGTGGGTTGATAGTTGCGCAATCGGTTAAGGGACCCGCGCCAGGTTTCGAAGGCGTCATTCACCATCATGCCCTCCCTTAGTCGCGTTGTGCCGTCGCTGGCGCATCTTTGCGAAGCTGCCGCGCGGATCGCGCCCAGCAGCGCGGTGCACCTCGGGGTCCGCTACGGCGTCGCCACCATAGAGGGCCGCCTGAGCGCGCGGGCTTCGGTAGCCAAAAAGATCAGGCAGCGACAGCACGATTCCAGCCTGATCCTCTAGCGCGGCGCGCGCTTGCACCAACAACAGCGAAGTCGCGCCAAAATCGAACACGTCGTCCTCGGGGCCAAGCTCTCTGGTGCCCAAAAGCTCTTGCCAGACCTGGGTGATCGCACTCGTCAACCCGTCAGCTTCCGCCTCTGGCGTGCTTTGATCAAGCGCAGGCGCCAAGCTGCGCAGCGCCACAAGATCGGTCTTGCCATTCACGGTTTGGGGGATCTGCGCAATCTGAACGATCTGCGGGCGCGCATGGACCGGCAATGCGTCTGCCGCCGCTGCGTAAAGGGCTCGCAACGGGGCGTCTGCCGCGACTACAACATAGGCCACCAGCTGCTTGCCTGTTCTTTGCGAATCGTGATCGACAACGACCTGTGTCGCACCGGCCTTGCGCAAGACATAGGCAATCTCTTCTAATTCAACGCGAACGCCACCTACCTTGATCTGGCCATCGTCGCGCCCGAGAAACTCGATTGCGCCGTCTTCATGCCGCCGTGCCAAGTCGCCAGTGTGAAAGACGCGGGCGCTCGGCTCAATTGGATCAGGGACAAACCGGGCCGCTTGCCCCGGAGCGGCGCCAATATAGCCCGGCGAAACACCGCCGCCACCGACAACGATTTTCCCAGGAACACCAGGGGGACAAGGCTGGCCGCCTTCATCAAGTATCTCTACGCGACACTGCGCAGAGGGCACGCCTATAGGCACCGAGCGTGCCGCATCATAGCGCGCCTTGTCATCGCGGCTAAGTCGATGTACGGTGGCGGTGATCGTCGTCTCGGTCGGCCCATAGCCGTTAAAGATACGCCTTTCGCCGTCCAAGTACGGAACCAGCTTTTCCCACAAAGCCCAGGGAAAAGTCTCTCCCCCAACCAAGATCATCCGAAATGGGCTCAAATCGAGCTCTGGCAAGAAATGGTCGAGTTGCGCGGGCGTTATATACAGCATGTCGGCCTCGACGGCCCGCGCCTTAGCCGCGAAATGCGCGGAATCCAGTTGATCAGCGGTCTCAGCGAACACCACCGAGCCGCCAAAGCACAGTTGGTTCAGAACCTCCTCAAAGCCAAAGTCGAAGCTGACCGGCAACACCTGGAGCGATCTGTAGCGCGCGGATAAATCAAAGGCGTCTTCTTGCCATGCAAGCAGTTGTGCAAGATTGGCGTGGGTGATCGGCACACCCTTAGGCGGGCCGGTGGATCCCGACGTAAAGATCACATAAGCCGTGGAGTGTGGATCCGTGGTTCCCGCCGCTTCATCCTTTGCGGCAGGTGGCGCGGCGCGGGCCAGTTCATCCACATCCACAGTCAACACCCGGTCGGCGCCCAAAATCGCTTCGGCCCGGGAACGATGATCCGCGACGGTCAAGGTACACTCCAAACCGACGCTCGATACAACCTGAGCGATGCGACGATCGGGCCAGTTCGGGTCGATCAACACCAGCGCCTTCCCGGCCTTCCAAATCGCGAAAGCAGCGACGGCGAAAGCACTACAGTTGCCGATCATGACGCCACAGGCCGCGCCTTTCGTTAGAGCGTTAGGGGTCATCGAAAATCTCAAAGGCGTGTGGAAGCACCCTGGGGAAACCAAACTACACGTTTCTAAAACATGGTAGGGCAAGGCCGTTGGAGCGTCCATCGTCAAAGACCGTCGCTCTTGTGGACTGTCACCGCGCCCGCCATATCGAAAACGTGCAGGTTCCGTCAACGCTTGGAACAGGCCGTGCGTCACCACCCACGCCAGGTTGCGCTTGACAGCGGCGCGGCTGGTAGCTGTCAGTGTCTCAGCCATGCGGCCGAGAACAGCGGATCAAGGACATTTGCCAAACGCGTGTTCGGTTTGGCTACCGGCGCGTGCATGTGCTTCTGCACCGCGACGGGTGGGAGTTGAACATGAAGAAGATCGGCCGGACTAACAATGAGTTAGGCCTGCAGTTGCGCAACAAGCACCCTAAGCGGCGCGTAAAGGCAAAGCTCCGGGAAGATTGCTCAGAAGCTACAGGGCCCAATGAAGTGTGGCTATGCGCTTCCTTGGCAAGCGTTTGCCCTGCAAACGCCGAGAGGGGACTTCGTGCACGCTCAACTCGCCACTGGTCATAAGATCGGGGTCCTGACAATGATCGACACGTTCTCGCGCTACGTCCCGGTTCTCGATCCAGCGTAGCAACAAAGGCGAAGACGTTGTTGCTACGCTGGATCGCGTGTGTGGTGAGATCGGCTATCCGAAGACGATCCGGGTCGACCAAGGATCAGAATTCTTGTCCAAGCACATGGAACTCTGGGCCTACACCAACGGCGTTACGCTGGACTTCTCACGCCCTGGGAAACCCACCGAACGACGCCTTCATTAAGGCCTTTATGGGTCGGTTTCGAGCGGAATGCCTGAACGCGCACTGGTTCCTGACGCTTGCAGATGCCCGCGAAAAGGTGGAGACTTGGCGTAGAGACTACAACGAAGTCCGTCCTCAGGGCGCGATCGGATGTAACGTCCCAATCGCATTGCAAATTCCCGATGGCGCCATCAGCCCGTCATCGTGAAAGAGCCGGAAAGATCCAACTCTCGCCGGTCCAAACTTCGGTCTCAGAGCATTGGTCCGGAAAACTCAAGGCCCACCCGAGGGCACGTTGGGGAGCGCTTCACGGGGACCGAACATCTAGCCTATCAATGGTTACATTCAGGGCAGCACGTCAGGAGCCACCAAATCTTGAGTAACATGTAGCATCATGAGCGTGGCTTTTTAGGTATTAGTGGTTGAGAATCTCCAGTCATCTCCGTACACTCTATCGAGGTTGTTCCTGGATTAAACATGAAAAAAAACGGCAAAGATACAGGTGCGTGCGCGCTAGATCACATTGCTATAGCGGTTGAGGACTTGGAGGAAGCTATCGAGCTTTATTCAGGTCTGCTTGGGCTCACAGTGGCAGAAAGGCGCGAAACACGAGGCGTTTCTACAGGAATGATTTCAGCGGTTTTGACAGGTGCGGGAATTCCCATAGTACTTGTTCAAGGATTAGAACCTGAATCGCAGGTTACCCGTTTTATTCGGAAGCATGGCGCAGGAGTTCAGCACCTTGCATTTAATGTCGAGGACCTTGACGAAAAAGTGGGAAGGTTTTTGGAAGCGGGCGTTCAACCTGCATTTCCTTCAATAGACGGCGATGGAATACGTCAAATTTTCCTATGCAAGTTAGAAAGTGGTCCTCGGATCGAATTGATCGAACGTTCGGGCGGCACCTTTAATGATTCTTCAATAGAGAAATTGTTTTTATCTATGGAGGAGCGAAATCTTACTTGAACAATTCATACGGATGGGATCGTTGCGTTGTTGGTGAGTATCCTGCGATCATGCGGGCTATCCCGAGTAGAGCATTTTCATGTTGAGCTTTGATATCCGGCGGCGTGGAAGAAGTTCTGGCATTCGTTTGATTGGAAAGTACCGAGTAGGCTTGCGATTTGCTCGACCAGAGCGTCGATTGTTCTTGCGGGTTCATGGCGCATGAGCGCTTTGAGCTTTGAGAACGCCATCTCGATAGGGTTCAAGTCGGGACTGTAGGGCGGCAGGTAGAACAGTTGGGCACCGCACGCGGTGACGGCCTGCTTGATCCCGACGACCTTGTGAGCGGGCAGATTATTGAGAATGACGGTATCGCCCAGCCGGAGCGTTGGACCCAGCATACGTTCGATGTAGACCCGGAAAGCATTGCCATTCATGTGGCCATCAAGGACCCATGGCGCCGTCAGCCCTGACAAGCGCAATCCGGCAATGAAGGTCATCGTCTTCTGATGGCTATAGGGCACGCTGTCCCGGCACCGCTCGCCGACGGGTGCCCAACCATAGAGCCTCGCCATCTTGGTGTTGACGCCTGTTTCGTCCAGGAAGACAAGGCATTCAGGGTCAATGAAGGACTGCGCTGCCTGCCATAGCCGGCGCCGCCCCGTCACATCGGGGCGATCTCGCTCGGCGGCTCTCAGAGCCTTTTTTGAAGGGCAGGCCGAGCCGTCGGACGGTGTTCCAGAGCGCACCGGTCGACACGGTGATGTCGTGCTCGGCGTCCAGCCAGTCTTGCGCGCGGGCCAGCGTGATGCCCGGATTGGCACGCATGTGCTCGGCCGGCGCCATCTCCTGAGCCGGAGACAATTTACGCGGATTGTGCCCCCAGTTCGGGTTGGGCCCACTGTCACCGGTCACGCGTCGCCGCATCAGCGCCTTGTAGATATACGACGGTGTGACCTTAAAGCGCTCCGCCGCAACGCGGACCGCCATGCCGCCGTCGACCGCCGCCAAAACCCGGTCTTGAAGGTCCTGTGAGTACGCCTGTCCTGATCGCCAAGCCATAATGCCACCTCCCAAACGATGGCTTCCCATGAATCACACGACAAGCAACTTGGGAATCTCAATCCGATTCCGTTCAACCTGAATACGCTCTAGTGTAGGGCAACTGACGCGAACGGCGATGCTTGCTCGAAGTAGTGTTAGACTGCCTGTCGCTCATAGAGCGAACGACAGCCTTCGGCCCCAATCCAGCCTTCTGCTGGCATGCCTCCAACATCCGGTTTGGGGATTAAGCGGAAAACAACAGTCTCAAGCATTGGAGCTTCCTTTCGGTTTGGGTGAAATTGGATAGGTGTAGCCGCCTTCATGGAAAGCACGCTCGAGCGTTGTGCGAGCCACACCAAACTCCGCAGCAACAGCGTGGCACGGCTTCTGACCTTCACCGAGGGCGCGATAGGCCTCAGCGACTTGATCCGGCGTGAGGAGCGGTGGGCGACCAAGGCGTTGGCCGCGCTGGACAGCGGCAGCAAGGCCTTCCTTGGTGCGCCTGCTGATGATGCGGCGCTCAAACTGGGCGAAGGCAGCTAGAAGCGTGTAGAACAGCTCGCCTTCGGGTGTCGTCGTATCAACCTGAAGGGACAGAATGCGGAACGCTATGCCGCGCGTGCGCAACTCGGCGGCCGTGAGCATGTGTCCTTCCCCCTTAGAACTGGGCCACTACACTGGCCGCGAGAGGGGGATTTGGCATGGCGAGGAAACGACATTCGGACGAGGACGTTCTGAAGCTTCTGCGAGAGATTGAGCTGAAGTTGTCGGCTGGCGAAGATGTTACGTCAGCATGCCGCAGCGTCGGGATCAGCGACGCGACGTATTACAATTGGCGCAAGAATTTTGGCGGGATGGGTCGGTCTCAGCTGTCCGAGATGAAGAGTCTGGAGAAAGAGAACGCCCGGCTGAAGAAGATCGTCGCGGAGCTCGAATTGGACAAGTTGATCCTCAAGGAAAGCCTGAACCACCTAAAGCCCAGGGCCTGACCACAGAGGAGCTCCGTCAGGCCATCATTCATACACGCCAGAAGCTGGCGACGTCTGAGCGACGGACGTGCCGGGTGATCGGCCTGGCGCGGAGCTCCCTGCAATACCGACCAGCCCCGAGAGATGACGATGCACTACGGTTGGCAATCATCCGATTGGCCAAACAGTATGGCCGATATGGCTATCGCAAGATCACCGAGCTGCTTCACGTTGAGGGCTGGCGGGTCAATCACAAGAAGGTTGAGCGGCTCTGGCGTGAAGAAGGGTTGCAGCTTCCGCAGCGACACAAGAAGCGCAAACGGCTCTATCACAAGGACAGCTCGATCATCCGCTTGAGGCCCACGCAACCGAACCACGTTTGGGCCATCGACTTCGTCCACGACAAGCTCAGCAACGGTCGCAGCTATAAGATGCTCACGGTTCTGGATGAGTACACCCGGCAGGCCTTGGCAGTGATCGTCCGTACCAAGATGGGAGCTGACGACATTCTCGAGGCGCTCTATCCGCTGCTCCTGAGGCATGGCAGCCCGGAGTACGTCAGATCGGATAACGGGCCGGAGTTCGCTGCTGAAGCAATGCAGAATTGGTTGCGGCGCGTCGGCATAACGCCGATCCGGATCTATCCGGGTTCCCCCTGGGAGAACGGATACAACGAACGGTTTAATGGGACACTGCGCCGGGAGGTTCTCAATGCCGAATGGTTCACCACGACCGAGCAGGCACAGATCGTCATCAACCACTGGCTCAAGCAGTACAACTACACCCGGCCGCATCAAGCCCTCAATATGCGCCCTCCAGTACCAGAAACCCTATTAGAGAAACCGCAAATTACCGGCCCAGATCCCGGGGGCTAGACAGTCGCGCGGATTGAGCAGATGGCGTGCCAGCTCGGCACCATAGCCGCGTGTGTTGCCTTCCAGGATCATGCGGTCTTCCCAAGCGCCTGCAACAAGAGAACCCGGATGGCTTTCAGATGCGCATTGGCTTCGGCAATCTGCGTCTTCTCATCCTCTGCAATATCCAACACACCGAGATTGGCATGATAGGCCAGCTGATTGAGGTTGCTGGCAATGCGCGACTGGCCGAGAAGTGCCAACGCTTCAGCGGCAGCCTTCTTATCGGCAACCATGTCTTTGGGCCGACGTTTGCGGCGCTTGGTCTCCTCGGCAAACACACAGGCCCGCACATAGGCGCTCAAGGTCATGCCAACAGCCAACTCTTCCAGCTTCGCCCGTTCATCCGCTGTCAAACGCAGCGTGAGTGGCGACAAAGCCCGACGCTTGGCTTGGCCTTTACTGGCAGCCTTCTTGAATACTGGCTTCACCGGCGGAGCTTTGGCCTTTCGCATCACCGTCATGGGGATGGCTCCGGGTAGTCCAGCACAGGGTCTGAAGTGATCGCATCATCAATTCGGACACCCTGAAATGTGCCGCCCGTCGCCTCTAAAGAGAAGGTCGCTAACAGCCGCAGAGCCTCAGGCTCATTGTTCAGAACGTCCGCCCAATTCTCCAGCTCTTCGAGAAACGCAACAGGTTCAGCGGGTTCTATGTTTGACGGTTCAGGCCCACCACATCGTCTCGTCTTTTTGGTTCACCGAACTTGCGGTTCTTGGCGCTCATTCGCGCGAGGACGCCCAAGCTATTCAAGGCCTTGCAGCGCTTCTGCTAGGTCACGGGCGTCAATCCCGAGGCCGGGGCGGTCGGGCAGCGTGAAAAGTCCGGCCGATACGTTGCCAGCACCGATATCAGCCACATTATTGAACCAGGTATGCATTTGGTGGTGCTCGACAGTGTGGGTGGCAGGATGTGCTGCGCCGACATGGAGCGAGGCGAGGAACAGCACCACCGAACTCGACGAATGCAGGGTCAGTTGGCCGCCATGGGCTTGCGCCAAGTCGCCGACGGCCATCGTCTCCTCGATGCCGCCGCAGGCTGAGACATCGGGCATGAGATAGTGCACGCCGGCTTCCGCCAAGGCTTCAAACGAGGTGCGCCACGGCAAGGTCTCGTTGCCGCAAAGTGGCAGCGGGCAGGCCTGCGCCAATCGCCGGTGACCCTGCCAATCGTCAGGTAGGATCGGTGCTTCCAGCCATCTGATGTCATAGGCAGTCGTTTTGTCGACGAACGCCAAGGCTTCGGTTTCGCTCAATGTGTAATGGGCATCGACAAAAAGCTCGATGTCCGGGCCGATGGCCCTGCGTGCGGCGGCGACACGGGCGATGTCTTCGCCCGGTGACGCGCCGCCGATTTTGAGTTTCACGCGTGTGTGTCCGGCTGCCACATAACTGGCAAGTTCGTCGCCGAGGTCGGAAGGGGATTTACGCGGGCCATAAAGCCCGCCAGAGGCATAGACTGGCACTTGGTTGGTCGTACCGCCGAGCAACTTCCAAAGCGGCACGTTCTGCAACTGCGCGCGCAAATCCCAAAGCGCCATCTCGACGGCTGACAGCGCCACGGCCGAGATGCCATAGCGGCCACTCATCACGCAACTGTCGCGGACTTGCCGGTTTAAGTCGTGCAGGTCATCGAGCGTGCGGCCAACGACCAAAGGCAACACATCGTCTTCAATCGTTGCTTGAAGGGCGCGGCTTGAGGCGTAGGATGTCCACCCTTCGCCGACGCCCATGGCGCCATTGTCGAGCGTCACGAAGCAAAACAGCATCGGTTTGTGCGTCCAGGTCCGACGCGCATTGCGCTGTCCACCTGCCATCGGCATGCGAACCGCCCGAACCTCTACCGATTGTACCCGCATTGACGCCTCCACTCGGCGGCAAGCTACGGTTGGCTGCACTATTCCGGCAAATGCAAATAATCACACATTAGTTTCGTTTTTCGCATGCTAGAGCGTTTCGAACGCCTCGCGCATGCAGTCGCAAAAGACCGCGGCAGCCGGCGATAGGGACGCGCCGCGCGGCAAGAGGACGCCATAGTCCAAGGGGAAGGCTGGGGCGATCGCGACCGCGTCCACGGGCTCGGCAATCGAGTGAACCGTGGCCGGGTCGGTCACCGCGTAACCAAGCCCGGCCGCTGCGAACAGGCAAGCAACCTGTGATGATGAGGTACGCAAGCCGATTTGTGGGACAACGCCCGCGGCGGCGAAGATCGCGTCGGTCTGGCGTTGCATAAGTGTGTCCGGTGTGAGGGCGATCATTTTATGGTTGGCAAGGTCCTCGGCGGAGACCTGATCGCGACCGGCCAAGGGGCCGTCGGGCGCGCAAACCGCCACGGCATTGAGGCTATACAGCGGCTGCGTCTCGAGCAGTTCATCGTCGATCGGGAGCGGGCCAAAGCCAACATCGAATTGACGACCGCCAAGCCACCGCTCCATGTCGCGGCGATGATGGGTCTCGACAGTCAGGCTCACCTCCGGCATCAGGCGTGAAAACGCGGCAACGGCGCTCGGCACCACGCCCGTAGCCAGACGCGACATGACAACGACGCGCAGCCGGGTGTCGCCGCCCTGCTTGATGTCTTTGGCAATGCTGCCAAGCTGTTCGATACCGGTGAGTATGCGTTCAGCCTCGCGATAGAAGCGTCGCGCTTCGCTCGTCGGGCGCAGGGCGCGCTTGTCGCGGTGGAACAGCTGAAAGCCGATCTCGTGTTCCAAGTTCGACACAAGGCGCGAGACAGCCGGTTGGCTTAAGTTCATCGCGTTTGCTGCCGCCGACAGGGAGCCGTGCCGCAAGACCAAGCAAAAGGCGGTCAGAGATTTCAGATGCATTTTGTTTCCGCTTTTTGCAAGAGTCGATTTCAACTTTGCATTTGCCTTATGAATTCACAAGCCCGACCATAAAGCTCGTTGGCTCATAGAAAGCTGGTCTGGGAGGACTGAAAATGATTGGAAGACGCACACTGCTTGGCACCTTCGGCGCGGCAATGCTTGGTACGTCCTTGGTTGGCACGTCCTTGGTAGCGGGGCTTGGTATCGCGCCGGCACAAGGGCAGAGCTTTCCGGAAAAACCGATCACGCTGGTCGTCGGCTTTAACGCTGGCGGTGGCACGGACACCTATGCCCGCGCTCTTGCCGGCACGATCAATGATGCGCTGGGCATGCCGATGGTGGTGGTCAACCAGCCTGGCGCGGCGGGCATGATCGCTGCCGATTTCGTCGCCAACCAACCCGCCGACGGCTACACGCTCTATATGGCGAGCGCCGGGTCGTTCCTGGTCAAGTCGATGTATGATGGCGCGGACGCCGCTGTGCAACCGCTGGAAGACATGCGCATTCTCGGACAGATCGGTGCTTCGATCCCTGGTCTGCTGGTGCCCATCGACAGCCCCTTTGAAGGTGCCGCTGATCTGGTCGCCGCCGCGCAGGCCGACCCCGACGCCTTGCGTTGGTCACATCCGGGCCGGGGGTCTTTGTTCCAACTCACCGGTGTCGCCTTCCTGCAGGCCAATGGCATTGAAGTCCAAGACGTTCCTTTCCAAGGTGGAAGTCGGGCACGCAACGCGGTTGCCGGTGCGCAGGTCGATTTCGGCTTTATGGGTGTTCAGCTGCAGAACGGCTTTGAATCCCAGATCCGCGCTCTTGGCGTTGCAGGGAGCGAGCGTGACCCGGCCAATCCGGACACGCCGACATTTGCCGAACAGGGATTGCCGGATGTTCCGTTGACCAACCCGCAAATGATCATGGCGCCGGCCGATCTGCCCGATGACGTTGCTGCGATTTTGGCCGACGCCATTGCGCAAACGGTTACCAGCGAGACCTACAGTCGCTTGGTGTCGCGCGCCGGGCTGTCGGTCCAGGGCAGCAATCCAGAAGAGGCACGCGGACGGCTTGAAGCCCTCCAGGAAACGCTTAATCCCCTTGTAGAATCCACACGCGAATAGTCTCTCCCCGCGTTGCCCTGCCGCCCGGCTCCTCCCATAAAGCCGGGCGGTCTTTTTTCGAAAGTTGATGGCACCATGGCGCGTCGCGACACTTGGGCTGGCCTATGCATTGCCCTTTTGGGCTTGGGCCTTTTCTGGCTGAGCCTTGATATCCGGATCACAGAGGTCGGCCTTATCGGACCGCGTTTCGTTCCGCAGGTGGTGAGCGTCTTGCTGGTTCTTGGCGGCGCAGCTCTGGTTTTCTCTGGCGGTGCTGACGAGGATCATTTCGATGCCCAACGGCCGCTTTTGGCGCTCGGCCTCATCGGTATCGGCATGCTGCACGTGATGCTGACGCCACGGATTGGCTATCTGGCGACCAGCGCCTTGGTCGCCGCTTTCACCCTTGCCTTGTTTGGCGTGCGCGATTGGCGCGTGCTTGGCGCTGGCATGCTTGCGCTGCCGGTTTTGTTGCACCTGGTTTTCATCGAATTGATGAGCGTTTTCATGCCGCGCGGGCGTTGGTTCGACCTGCTCAACTTGATCGGCTGATCCGAACGTGACGCCAGAAGAAAGCTCTTAAGCCATGGACATAGTGAACGGCTTTGCGACCTTGTTCGCCAACCCGACGGCCTTGGGGTTTGTCTTTCTGGCAGCTTTTGTCGGTGTGGTGATCGGCGCGTTGCCGGGCCTGACAGCGGCGGCGGCCATCGCGATGCTGGTGCCGCTAACGTTCTATCTCGACCCGCTCGCGGCGCTGGCCTTTCTCTATGTGATCGGCAAATCGGGGCGGTATGGCGGGTCGGTTTCAGCGATCCTGTTCAATACGCCGGGTACGACAGCCTCGGTCGCAACGATGGCCGACGGGCATCCGCTCGCCAAACGCGGCGAAAGCGTACGGGCGCTGCGCATGGCAACCGTCGCCAGTGTCAGTGGCGATCTCATCGGCGATCTGATCCTGATTTTGGGGGCCGCGTTTGTGGCCAGTCAGACGGCCAAGTTCGGCCCGCCGGAGTATTTCGCCGTTTACATGATGGCGTTTCTGGTCATCGGTTCCGTGGTCGGCAAATCTGTGCTGAAGGGACTGCTTGCCACCGTGCTCGGCATCGCGGTTGCCTTGGTTGGACTGGATCCAATCACAGGCCAAGCGCGCTGGACCTTCGGTGTTCTGCAATTGGAAAACGGCTTCACGCTTGTCCCGCTTCTCATCGGCGTTTTCGTGATTTCTGAATTGATGGTCCAGGCCGAGGCGCGTCTCACCGGGCAAACAGCGCGGGTGATCGAACCTGCAAGCGGTGAGGGCAGCCGCCTCTCTTGGTCCGATGTTCGCCCGCTCTGGGGCGTTATCACGCGCTCCTCGCTTTACGGCGCGGTGATCGGCATCATGCCCGGCCTTGGGTCCTCGGTCGCCGCGTTCGTCGCCTATGGCGAGGAGAAACGCCGCGCCAAAGACGGGGATGAGTGGGGCACCGGCAAACTTGCTGGAGTCGCTGCGCCGGAGGCCGCCAACAATGCTGTGTCCGGGCCATCCATGATCCCACTGCTGACGCTTGGCGTGCCGGGCACGACGGTGGCCGCGATCTTGATGGGCGTGTTTCTCATTCACGGTATTCCCATCGGGCCAACGCTCTTCGTGGCTGCGAGCGATCTGATTTACGGCCTTTTTGCCGCCGGCCTCATCGGTATCTTGCTCTATGGCCTGATCGGTTGGTTCTTTGGTCCGGCGATTGGCCGGATGATCGCCAGAATCCCAGCAAGCTTCGTCTATACCGTCATCTTCATGGTGACGCTGATTGCGGCCTACACCGGCCGCTTAAGTTTTTGGGATGTTCAGGTGATGCTGGGCGCCGGCGTGCTTGGCTATGCGATGCGCAAGTTTGGCTTCCCACCAGCGGCGTTCATCATCGCTTTCATTCTTGCGCCGGGCGCCGAGGAAGCGTTGCGCCAAAGCCTTCTGTTGTCGCGCAATGGCTGGGCGATCTTCGTGACCGAGCCCATCGCGGCGGCGTTTCTTTTGATCGGTCTTGGAGTCGCGCTCTGGCGCGGCTGGCGAAGCTGGCGCTCCAGTTGATAACTGCAGCGCTTCGTCGGCCTGTCGGGTGAGGCGTTCGCCAGCGAGATGGACTATTTGGTCGAACGGCTGGCTGTATCGGATTGATGCCGGTCAACGGGCTGAGCGTTGTCGCCGCTACGGTCCGGATATGGATCATATTCTTCTTCAAGATCGTCGCGATGCCGGGCGCAGGCTCGCCAAAATGCTCACCCATCTGAAGGACGCCCATCCGCTGGTTTTGGGGCTGCCACGCGGCGGCATCCCAGTGGCGGTGGAAATCGCCGAGGCGTTGGACGCACCACTTGAGCCGATGTTCGCCAAGAAGATCGGCGCACCCGATCAGCCGGAACTGGCCATCGGGGCGGTGGCGGACGGAGCGAACCCCGAACTGGTTCTCAACCAACATATCACGCGCCAGCTTCGCCTCAGCCCGGACTATGTGCGCAATCAGATGGAGCAAAAACTCGACGAGATAGCCCATCGCCGTGCTGAGTATCTCGGACAGCGGGAATTGAGCGACCCGGCGGGGAGGACCGTCATCTTGGTCGATGATGGCATTGCCACTGGTTGCAGCGTCAAGGCGGCGCTGGCCGCTCTGCGGCATGCCAGTCCAGCGAGATTGGTTCTGGCTGTGCCAGTCCTACCGGCGGGCAGCGTGGTCGAATTCGAAGCGCTGAGCGATGAATTTGTTTATCTGGCTGCGCCACCGTCCTTCGGCGCCGTGGGTGCTCACTACCAGGACTTTGGCCAGGTAGACGACGCGGCGGTTGTCGACATGCTCAACCACCACGCCGCCTATGCACCTTAATGCATCTTAGTTCGGTGCGTGCGACTGATTGCGCGAGCGCCTAAAGCGTTTCGCGTTAGACCTGAACCACATAACGCTGCCTGAAATCAAAGATTTCAACGCGTTATGTGATACTCTGTATCTCAATCGAACCGCGAAACGCCCTAGTCGATCTCGAACGTGAACTCGTCCTCGAAATAGTTGCGCGCCTGCATGAGGCAGCCATTTTCAAACGAGAACACGAACACGGTGGCGACTTCAGCAAGAACCGCCACGCGGCAGAAGGCATCGTCACCGGCCTCCAGCGATTGCGGGCATTCTTCCATGTCGGTGTGCGGGACGGAGCCTTCAAAAACTTCGTAGCTGAGTGTGCAGTCATGACTGTCGGCCAGCGCGGTTCCCATCATGAGAACCAAACTGGCGCCAGCAGCAAGGGCCAAGCGGATGGTCATCGTTTCCTCCTCTTATTGGTTTTGGAGGGCGAGTCTTTCACCGAAAGGACGGGGCCGCCTGACATTGGTCAATGAAGCCGGGCCAATGGGGTTTCTGGGCCGCGCTGCGAGCGCCGGTCTAGGCTGACTTTTGTCAACCAGTTCGCGGCCTCAAGAGGCATTCTCCGGCCACCAAAGCAGGAGACCAGCAATGACCCGCCTGATCCCAACAACCCTTTTCGCCTTGCTCCTTGCGGTTCTCGTTCCCCTTCACAGTCTCGGGGCGGAGATTGTGGGAGGCGATGCCTTTGAAGCGGACGCAGACGCGACGATTTCCGGGACGCAGGCGCGTGATGCGTTCGTTGCCGGTTTTTCCGCGTCCCTGGACGGGACGGTCGCCGGTGATGGGCATGCCGCCGGGTTTGACGTCAATATTGATGGATCGATCGGCGGTGATCTGTACGTTGCCGGCGCAAGCGTCGGTATCGGCGCGCGCGTTGGCGAGGATCTGACGGCATCTGGCTTTTCGGTACGGTTGCTCGAGGATGCCCGCGTTGAAGGCAATGCCCGCCTTATGGCCGGCTCAGTTCGGGTCGAGGCGCCGATTGCTGGCAGCCTGATGGCGACCGGCGGAACTGTGACGCTCAACGCACCTGTTTCGGGCGATGTGAACCTGAGCGGTGGCAGCCTGACGTTCGGCGATGATGCCCGCATTGGCGGGACGTTGGTCTACGCCGCGCCGGAGGAAGTCGACATCCCGGAGTCGGTCATCTCCTCCGACCGGGTGCGGTTTATTGAGCTTTCCGGCTTCGATGGATTGGAGCGGATGCGCGATGCGATGGAGGACCCGAAAGAGTTGTTGTGGCCCTCACTGGTGGCGGTGATCGGCGGCTTCGTGATCACGCTCGCCTTCCTTTTGGTGGTGGCTGCGGTGTTTCTTGCCTTCCTGCCGCGGCGCGTGGAAGAGGGGCACCGGGTGGCGCTGGCGAAACCTGGCCTTGTCCTCCTGTCGGGCTTCCTGGCCATGGCGCTTTTGTTCGGTTTGGTGCCGGTGAGCGCGATGACGTTGATCGGCGCGCCCTTTGTCCCGATTGTTTTCCTCTTGATCGTGGTCAGTTGGGTCGCGGCCTATCTGCTGGGCACCTACACGCTGTCTCTACGCCTGGGCGGAGCCTTCGGGGCCGAGGGCCACACCAACGCGGCGAAACTGGCGCTGTTGGCGGTCGGGTTGGTCGTGTTGGCCGTTCTCAATTTCGTGCCGTTCCTCGGCTGGATGATCAATCTGGCAGTGGTGCTGCTGGGTGCCGGCGCGATTGCCTTGATGATCGTCGGGCGTGTCGACTGCCAGAACCTGTTGCCGAAGCCCGCCACGCCATCGTCTGATGAACAGCTCTTGCCTGGCATCGACGATGAAGCCGATACCGCAACGGACGAGCCTAAATGACCCGACCGGCAGGCAAAGGGGGATGGGCGCAAGGCGCGCTTCTCGCGCTTTGCCTGCTGGTCGTGAGCACCAGCCTGGCACTCGCCGCCTCTTTGTCGGTCACCATAGATCTCTCCGACCAGCAGATGGTGGTGCGCGAGAATGCACGGATTGCCCACACTTGGCCGGTGTCGACGGCACGAGCGGGCTACTGCACGCCGGTTGGCACCTACCGCCCGATCCGCCTGGAGCGCATGTGGTATTCGACGATCTACGATAATGCGCCGATGCCGCATTCAATCTTCTTCCATGGCGGCTATGCGATCCACGGCACGACGGAGACTGGCAACCTCGGACAGCCTGCGTCGCATGGCTGCGTGCGGTTGCACCCCGACCATGCACGTACACTGTTTGATCTGGTTCTGGAGCATGGTCGCAGCGCCACGCAGATTATCATTCGTCCATAGCGTTGCTGTTCGCTCGGCCTGCTGACCGCAGGCTCATCCCATTGCGCAATGTCAACCGTTCCGCCGCGTTGCCTCCTAGTGTTTGCCGATCAATGCGGCTCGCACGTGCCGCGATCAGGAACGATAGGGAGACCTGCAATGAAACGGATGATGCTTATCGCGACCATCTTGGCCACCGCCGGATTGGCGAGCCCGGCTAGCGCCTTTTCGGTCTGTCAGGTGACGGACACCGGCGGCATTGACGACAACAGTTTCAACCAGACCGCTTGGCAGGGTGTGGAGGATGCGCGCGAGCAGCTGGGCATCACTGCGCGCTTCCTGGAGAGCCAGGCGGAGACCGATTACGAGGCCAATCTCAACTCCTTTCTCGATGGTGATTGCGACCTAATCATCACCGTTGGGTTCCTGCTCGGCGAAGCCACGCAAACGGCGTCTGAGGCCAACCCCGATCAGATGTTCTCGATCGTTGATTTCGCCTACGACCCAACCATTCCCAACGTGTTGGGTCAGGTCTATGCGACCGACCAGGCGGCCTTTCTGGCCGGCTATCTGGCCGCTGGCATGACTGAGACCGGCGTCGTCGGCACCTTTGGCGGTATCAACATTCCGCCGGTGACCATCTTCATGGATGGGTTTGCCTGGGGAATCGATCATTACAACGCAACCAACGGAACCTCGGTGACGTTGCTCGGCTGGAACCCCGAATCCAGGCAAGGGCTTTTCACCAACAATTTCGACTCACTCGACGATGGGCGCGCCTTCGCCCAGAACCTTTATGATGAGGGCGCCGATATCGTCTTGCCGGTTGCAGGCCCGGTTGGTCTGGGATCGGCCGCGCTTGCCAATGAACTTGGTCCCGATCTTCTGAAGATCATCGGCGTTGATGCCGATCTCTACGTCACCGACGCGCAGAACGGACACGTCTATTTGACGTCCGTCACCAAGCGCATGGATGCGACCGCGTTCGAAGTGATCGAGACCGCGATGCGCGGCGACTTCGAAGGCGGCATTCTTCTTGGCACGCTGGAAAATGGCGGCGTCGCTCTGGCGCCGTTCCATGACATGGACGCGCTGGTTCCGCAGTCGCTGAAAACGCAGCTCGATAGCCTGCAAAGCCAAATCATTTCCGGGGATTTGATGGTCGGTAATTGAGGGCAGCGCGATGGATGTTGAACTGCGTGGCATCACCAAGCGCTTCGGCGCCGTTGTCGCCAACGAGAATGTCAGTCTGAGCGTACGCGGCGGCGAAGTGCTTGGGCTTCTCGGCGAGAATGGTGCTGGCAAGTCCACGCTGATGAATGTGCTGTGCGGGCTCTACTCGCCGACATCTGGCAGCATTCTGCTGGATGGCGAGCCCGTCACGTTCAAAGGTCCTGGCGATGCGATCCGCGCCGGTATCGGCATGGTGCACCAGCATTTCATGCTGATCCCGGTGTTCACGGTGGCCGAAAATGTGGTGCTGGGCGTCGAACCTGTGGGCAGGCTGGATCGCCTGGATATCGATGCGGCACGCGAGCAATTGGCCAGCATCAGCGCGCAATATGGGCTGCAAGTCGAGCCGGATGCACTGATTGAAAACCTACCTGTCGGGATTCAGCAGCGTGTTGAAATCATCAAGGTGCTCTTTCGCCAAGCCAATGTGCTGATCCTTGATGAGCCGACCGCTGTCCTCACACCACAGGAGGTGGACGAGTTCTTCGCCATCGTACGCACGCTGCGCGATGCTGGAAAAGCGATCATCCTGATCACCCACAAGCTCCATGAGCTTCTGGAGATATCCGACCGGATCAGCGTCATCCGGCGCGGGCGGATCACCGGTGAGGGTGATCCGAAATCCCTTACCGAGGCCGATCTGGCGCAGATGATGGTCGGTCATCCGCTGGATTTCGATCTTGGCAAGGAACCTTCCGAGCCGGGTGCGCCGCTGCTTGAGGTCAACGACCTCTACGTTTCCCACGATGATGGCGGCAGGGCAGTTGAAGATCTGAGCTTGGTTGTTCGTCGCGGCGAGATCGTCGGTATTGCCGGCGTTCAGGGCAATGGACAGACGGCGCTGGTCGAGACGCTCTGGGGCGTGCGCGCCGTTGATGCCGGGCAGGTCAGCTATGACGGCAACGACATCACGAGCGCATCGGCGCGTGACCGGCACCAAATGGGCATCGCGCATATTCCAGAAGACCGGCAACGCAATGGCTTGGTGCCAAACTTTTCCATCGCCGAAAACATGGTTCTGGATGCCTATTACAATGACCGATTTTCCAGCGGGCTGAGTATGGACTGGCGGGCGGTCTATGAGGCTGCCGCTGAGGCCGCCGTGACATTCGATATCCGCACGCCCAGCGTCCACGAGAAAGCCGCGACGCTTTCGGGCGGCAACCAGCAACGCCTCATCGTTGCCCGCGAAATGGCGCGCGACACCAAATTGCTCATCGCCGCCCAACCGACGCGCGGGCTGGATGTCGGGTCGGTGGACTATATCCATCGGCGGATCATCGCCGCCCGTGATGAGGGCGATGGCGTTCTGATCGTGTCCTCTGAACTGGATGAAATTCTCGGGCTTTCTGATCGCATCTTGGTGATGTTCAAGGGTCGCATCGTCGCTGAGTTTGACGCATCAGCTGGCCCACCGGACCGGACCCAGATCGGATTGGCCATGGCGGGTGGTGCGGCCGACTCAGGCGAGGGGGTGGCAGCGTGAGCGACGTTCCTGCCAAAGCGCCTGACAAGACGCCTGCAAAAACGACTAGCCAGCAATTGTTGGAGCGCGCCGCGCCGGCGCGCGCCGAGTGGGAAGATCTGGTGATCGTTCCCATTTTCGCGGTCCTTGTGGCGCTGGCGCTAGGCGCGCTGGTGATGCTGGCCACCGATGTCGACCTGCCAACGATTGGCCGTTCTTACATTGCTTTGCTGGTCGGCTCAGTCGGTTCGCTAAACGCCATCTCCGAAACGCTGACGGCGGCATCCCCGCTCATCTTGGCAGCGCTTGGCTTGGGCATCGGCTTTCGCACTGGGCTTTTCAACATTGGCGCTGAAGGTCAGCTCCTGATGGGCGGGCTGGCCGCTGTTGTGGTTGGCTTTCTTGGCGCTGGCCTTCCCTTTTTCATCCATTTGCCGCTGGCGCTTTTGGCTGGCGCTATTGCCGGTGGGCTTTACGCCTCTATCGCCGGTTGGCTGCGCGTGGCGACCGGTGCCCATGAGGTGATCTCCACGATCATGCTCAACCTCATTTCCTATCGCTTTTTGGACTATGTGCTGCGCCTTGATTGGGTCCAGCTTCCTGGCCGCGCCGATCCGATCTCGCAGTCGGTCGCGGTTTCGGCGGAGTTGCCGCGATTGTTGGCGTGGATCGATCCGAACCTGCGCGTGCATGCCGGGATTTTTCTGGCATTGGCCGCCGTCTGGTTCGTCCATTGGCTGCTGTTTCGCACCACTTGGGGCTTTGAGTTCCGCGCAAGCGGCGAGAACCCTGACGCGGCCCGTTTTGCAGGGATGCGTTCTGGCCTCATCATCGTGATGGTCATGGCGCTGGCTGGCGCTTTGGCGGGGCTCGGTGGCGCCAATCAGGTGCTGGGCGTGCTTGGTCGGGCAACACCAGGCTTTTCCGCTGGGCTTGGTTTTGACGCGATAGCCGTTGCGCTTCTTGGGCGCTCGCATCCTATTGGCATTCTTGCCGCTGGCCTGTTGTTTGGCGCGCTGGAAGCCGGCGGACGGCAAATGCAGGTCGATGCCGGGGTGAGCATCGATCTCATCGCGATCATCCAAGCCTTGATCATCGTCTTTATCGCTGCGCCGCTGCTTGTGCGGGCGATCTTCCCTTGGGGATTTGCTGGCAAAAAGAAGAAGGCTTCGCAGCCATGACGATGGCGCCCTCTGCCGCCCGCGTTGCGCCGGCGCGCCGCCAGTCGATGACCATTGGCATCATCCTGCTAGGAATCGCGTTGTTTGTGGCCGGTGTTTTCGCGATTGGAAGCGAGGGCGTGGCGGTTTTTCGCCTGTCTCACCCGCGCGATACGCTGCAACTGCCCCATCTCGCTGTGCCCGCCACGCCCGTCCTTTACCTGCTTTCGGCGGCGCTTGCGTTTCTTGGCGCCCGCGAGATCCTGCGCGGCGGTGGCCAGTGGAGCAATCTGGCGCTCGGGATCGGCTTGGGATTGCTGGTTTGCGCGTTTCTGGTCTGGGCGACCGCCGGCAAATCCTTTTCCATGGTTGGCATGCTTCAAGCAACGATGGTCGCCGCCGTCCCCATTGCGCTTGGCGGGCTGGCCGGCGTGTTGTCGGAGCGGGTGGCCGTGGTCAACATTGCCATTGAAGGCATGCTGCTCGCCGGTGCGTTCACGGGTGCATTGATGGGCTCACTTTTAGGCGGGCCGCTTGGATTGGTGGCGGCGGTCGGCGTGGGTGGCCTGTTCGGCTTCATCCTGGCGGCATTGGTCGTGACCTATCGTGTCGATCAGATCATCGCCGGTGTGGTCATCAATCTCCTGGTGCTGGGGCTGACCTCCTATGTCAGCAGCCAAGTGTTTTCTGAGCATCAGCACCTCAACAACGCACCGATTTTTGCGCGCTGGAAGGTTCCGCTGCTGGGCGACATCCCGTTGATCGGGCCGGTGCTGTTTCACCAGAACCTCTTCGTCTATGGCGCCTTGGTGATGGTGGCGGTCGCGACCTACTATTTGTTCTACACCCGCCATGGTCTGCGCGCCCGTTCCGTCGGCGAGCACCCGCGCGCCGCCGATACGCTCGGCATCAATGTCTATCGCACCCGTTACATCAACGTGACTATGGCCGGCATGGTCGCGGGCTTCGGCGGCGCCTGGTTTACCCTTGGCTCGGTTGGACGGTTCGATGAAGGCATGACCGGCGGGCGTGGTTATATCGGTCTTGCCGCGATGATCTTCGGCCGCTGGCATCCCGTCGGCGCTTTGGCGGCGGCGCTGGTGTTCGGCTTCATGGATTCCTTGCAACAGAAACTGGCGCTGCTCGGCACACCGATCCCTTCGGAGTTTTTGGCCATGGCGCCCTACATCGCCACGATCATCGTGGTGGCTGGGTTGGTGGGTCGCGCGAGGGCGCCGGCAGCCGATGGCAAGCCCTACATCAAGGAGTGAGACCCATGAAACAGAACGCTATTCCGCACTATGATTTAAGCGTGAATGAGACCGGCTGTTGTCCGCGCTTCGACCCCGAAGGATGGGACAACCAAACGCTGCACTTCGTCGATAAGCCGTTTCTGCGGGCGACGACCAAGAGTGCCAACCATGTCCCTCTCGACATGGCCGAAGTGTTCACGCGCGTTCAAACACGCATGAGCGACGCCGATGCGATCGACGAGGACAACATTCTGGTGCTCAGCCGCGATCTTTCAGCATCGCAAGGCGAGCATCTATTCGCGCTTCCCGATGATGCCGATGTGCCGGGCGAGGCCCGGGTGTCCCTGACCGGGGACTTCATCACCCGTGTCTTCGAAGGCCCGTATGAGCAAGCCAGAGACTGGATGGACGCTATGGCCCAAGCGGCGAAAGACAAGGGCGGAGACGGCGAGGAGGTCTATTTCTTCTACACGACTTGCCCAAAATGTGCGGAAGTCTATGGCAAAAACTATGTCGTCGGTGTCGCCCGGCTTTAGGCCGTTGGGCTAGCGCCGCTCTTGCGCCTGTCCTACCGTGAAAAAAGCACCGGCCGCTTTGCGTCGCGCAGCAGGTCGCGGGTCGCCGCGCCATGGATCACCGCATAAGCGCGCGAATGGCTGAAAGCGCCGACGACGATGAGATCGCAGCCGCGTTCAAAGGCTTCAAGTTCGATGATTTCGGCCACCTGATGGCGCTGCCAGGCGCGGTGCCCGATGCTGGTATCCACGTCATGCCGCGCATAGGCCTGCGCCAGCTCAGTGAGCGTTGCATCGTGGGTGAGGTCATCATCCTCGCCATGGACGCGCAGCAGATGGGCGCGGGCGCCTTCCTGGAGGATGTCCAGTGCGTCATGGGCCGCGCGGGCCGCTTCGCGGGTATCGTTCCAACCGACAATGACGTGCGCGCCGATGGTTTCCGCATCGAAATCGGCTGGCACCACGAGAACCGGTCGGCCGCATTCGTAGATCACTTCTTCCTGCAGGTGATGCTGGTCGGACCGCTCCAGTTCAGGGTTTTCATTGGGTACCAGGACCAGATCGGCAATGCGGGCGCTGTCAATGATCCGATCCGAGGCCTTGGTCGACTTGGTATGTTGGATCCGCCATTCGGCGACGAAGTCTTCACCGTCTGTGTGCCGCTCGAAAATCGCTTTGATCTTATCGGCCTGCTCAAGCTGCGAGTCGCTAAACTGCTCAAAGACCGTGGTTGGAATGTGCACGGCGATGCCCGGGTAGACCGTCATCGCCTCGATCGTGTGCAGGCCGATAACGTGCGCCGTGTGGGCGCGCGCCAACACGCAGGCGGCTCGCATCAAGCTGTCGCTGGTTTCTTTGTTGGTCAAACAGACCAGGATCGTTTTGATGGCCATAAAGGCGCCCCGCAATTGGTGGTGGGCGCAGGTCGATCAGACGGATCGCTGACCTGCGCGCGTGTGTTCAGGTGCGCTTGATCTCAATCTTGCGCGCGTTCTTATCGGCATCGGACGGTTTTTCGATGCGCAGGCTCAAGACGCCGTTCTCGTATTTGGCATCGACCGCCTTATCGTCAGGCGTGAACCCCAAGGGAATGGCGCGGCGGAAGCTGCCAAAGCTGCGCTCGACCACGTGCCAGTCTTTATCGCTGTCCTCGCGCTCGTCGCTCTTTTTGCCCTTGATGATGAGGCTGTCATGAGCAATCGAGACTTCGAGATCTTTCTGTTCGACGCCTGGCACATCGACCGTCACTTCAACGGCGGTGTCGGTTTTGGCCATGTTGATGGCCGGAACAATTTGCGTGGCGCGCCAATGATCGGGACCGCTAAATCGATCGAACAGACGATTCATTTCGGTCTGGAACGTCTGCAAAAACGGCCATTCGCCCTGTTTGGGCGGCGTCTGTGAAATCTGCTTGTCATCGGACATGTGAAAACCTCCGGTTCGTCGGATGTTCGCTCGCCAAGGTCCCGTTGATGGGCCCTAGCTCATGCGGTGTAGCAAGCCGCGTCTACGCGGTGTTGACCGCGGTCAACTGCCGTTGCCGCCAGGAGGGTTAGTGCCTTGAGTGGCGCTCTATTGAGCGAAAAACCAAGGAGAGTCCCATGTCTGCACAAGGTTTGGAGGTCATCGACCACACGGTTCAACTAACCCACCAGTGGATCAACGAACTGAAGGAACGCCTTGGGTGGGAAAGCAGTCGCGACAGTCTACGCCTGTTGCGAACGACGCTTCGACAGGTGCGCGACCATCTTGGCCATGACGAGATGGCACAGCTCTCGGCGCAGATGCCGCTTTTGGTCCGCGGCATGTTCTTCGAAGGATGGTCGCCATCGCACACGCCGGTCCATGAACGAAGCCTTGAGGCTTTTTTGGAACCCATCGAAGCCAAGCTGGCCGACGTGGAGGGATGGCGTGGTGCGCCCAATGTCACGGCGGTATTCGAGACCTTGAACGCGAAGGTTTCTGCCGGTGAGGTTGAGGATGTCCGTGCCGGTCTGCCGCAATCCATTCGCGATCTCTGGCCGACGTGATCTGACCTGGCGTACGTTTGCGGACGGCGTGGGGGACTAACCGGATCGCTCTACGAGCACTGGGCTGTCGCTCTATCGCGCCGAGGCGGTCGATGAATGGAGCGCTTTAGAGACGGCCAGAAAACTCGCCAAATCCGACAGGCTGACAACGCCAGCGAGTTGGCGATCATCGACAACGAGAAACTTGCGGCGGCCGGTGCGCCCAATGCGTTCCATCAAATGTTGAGCGCTGACGTTGGGCGCAACGGTGTTGTCGTTCGACAGGCTCTCAAAAACGTCTTCAACCGTTGTCGTTGGCCAGTTTTCTTGGTCGATGCGCCGTACCGTGCGTGTGTCGATAGAGCCGAGCAGGGTCTGCCCCTCGACAACCGGTGCGAAACTGATCGCGTTGGCCAAAAAGATATCGTTGGCCAGCGCCTCTAAGGAGAGGTCCGGTGAAGCGGTGATGACGGATCGGGTCATCAAGTCGGCCACGCTGCGACCCTTCAAGGCCAGATCGGTTTCCATTTTTTGCAGCGTGCCGCGCGAGGCTGCCAACAGAAACAGGCCGAGCAGCATCGGCCAAAGGCCATTGGCCAGTTGACCGGCGAACAGGCCCATCAGGCCCAAGGCGATCAGCAACCAGGAAAAGGCGCTTGAGACCATCACCGCTTGACGTGTCGCCTGCATCAAGTCGCGGGCACGCGACCACAGCAAGGCGCGAAAAACCCGCCCGCCGTCGAGCGGGAAGGCGGGCACCATGTTGAACAGGGCAAGCACCAGATTAACGATGCTCAAATAGCTTAGCACGGTGGCGGCGACGGACCAGCCCAGTAGCTCTTCGGAGACATGGGTCGCAACCCAGAAACACAGTGCCAGAAAGAGGCTTGCCAAAGGCCCAACGACCGCGATTTTGAATTCGCTCGCTGGGGTCTTTGGCTCGCTCTCCAGTTCGGCGACACCGCCGAACAAGAACAGCGTGATCCCCGTTGTTCCAACACCGAATTGGCGTGCCACCAGCGCGTGCGCCAATTCGTGAAAGATCAAGGATGCGAACAGGCCAAGCATCGCGAGCGTGGCCAGCAGCAGCCGCCATTCGGCGCTGAGCGTGGGAGCCGTCTGCGCAAAGTAACCGGTCGCCAGACTCCAAACGATAAGCCCAGCGATCAAAAGCCAGCTTGCATCCACCTTGATGTCGAAGCCCGCCAAACGGACGATCCGAAGCGTGCGACCCCACATGTGAGCCTCTCCTTTTCGACCTTTTTTGTCGCGCGGTGAGCAAGAAATCCGTTGAGCAATGTCAAGCGAGCTTCGGTCGCGTGACGAGCTTGACCACTTCGGGGATCACAATTAGTGGCAGAGCGAGTAAGGCGATCACGATCCACTGCTCTTGGCCCAAGGGAGCGGTGTGCAAGAGAAGTTGAAGAGGCGGCCAGTAGACGGCAGCCACTTGCGCCAAAAGCGTGATGGTCAAGGTGACAATGAGGAAGGGGTTGCTCAGCCAACCGATCTGCGAGCAAGGGTGGCGCAGCGAGCGGAAGGCGAACACGCTGACCTTTTCAAAGACGATCATGCCGGTGAAGGCCGCCGTGCGCGCAACATCCACGCCAAGCGGTAGGGTTTGGTAGAAAATCCAAAGGCTGGCTGAGCCTGTATAGATCGCGAACAAGACGATGAAGAGCAGCCCATCCCACCCGATGATCGTTGTGGAGGGCGCGCGCGGTTTGCGCTGCATCTGCCCTTTTTCGGCCTTTTCCAGGCCCAGCGCCACCGCGGTCATGCCGTCAGTTACCAGGTTCATCCAGAGGATTTGGGTGGCCAAGAAGATCAGTGGTCCACCGATCAGAATGTTGGCGAGGATGGCGACGATTTCGCCGGCATTGGAGGTGAGTAGGTAGCGCACGAACTTGCGGACATTGTCGAACTGGCGCCGCCCTTCTTTGATCGCGGCAACGATCGTTGCGAAGTTGTCGTCGAGCAGGATGAGGTCCGAGGCGTCGCGGGCAACAGCCGTTCCACGTTGCCCCATGGAAATGCCGATATCGGCTTGCTTGAGCGCCGGTGCGTCGTTGACCCCGTCGCCGGTCATGGCGACGATCTTGTCCTGGGCTTGCAACGCCTCGACGATACGGATTTTCTGGGCCGGTTTAGCGCGGGCGAACAGCACATCGCCGGCTAAAGCATCGTGCAAGTCGCCGTCGCTGAGGTCCGCGATGTCTTGGCCGGTCAAAGCTATGTCGACGGGAATGGCAAGCTGGTTGGCGATTGCCTGCGCGGTGACGGGGCTGTCGCCGGTGATCATGATGACGCGGATACCAGCGGACTGTGCCAGGCGAACAGCGTCTTTGACCTCCGGACGCGGTGGATCGATGATCCCGACCAAGGCACTGAAAATGAACCGCTCTTCGGCTGTGTCGGTGTTGTCGGTGGCAGGCCGTGAGGCGAGGGCGATCACCCGCAAGCCTTGTTCGGCCATCGCATGGTAAGCCTCCATGATTTGGGCTTGGCCGGATTCATCTAAGGCGGTTGGCCCGTCTGGCGTTGCGATGCGGTCGCAGCGCTCAAGGACCTGTTCGGGCGCGCCTTTGCAATGGAGCGTCGCTGGTGTCCCGACCAGGACGCTCATGCGTTTGCGTTCGCTTGAGAAGGGTTGCTCATGGATCGGCTCACGATCGTCGGGCAGCTTCACCCAGCCCTTGTGGGCAAGTACGACCAGCGCGCCCTCGGTTGGTGAGCCATGCATGTCCCATTCGCCCTCATGGCGCCGAAGGCTCGCGTGATTGCAAAGGGCAGCCGTTGAAAGCGCGGCGTCCAGACACGGGTCATCGGATGCGCGGATACGTTGCTCGTTGCGGGCAATGTGGCCCATCGGATCGTAGCCGGTGCCGGTGACGGAAAATGCCGCGTGGGGCATCCAAACCTGCGTTGCCGTCATCTTGTTTTCGGTCAGGGTTCCGGTTTTGTCGGTGCAGATGACGGAGGCCGCGCCCAGCGTTTCGATGGCCTGCAGACGTCGCACAACGGCGTTTTGGCGCGCCATCGCCGTTGCGCCAAGTGCCAGCGTGATCGTGACCACCGCTGGCAGGCCTTCGGGAACGATGGCGACGGCCAGCGAAAGGCCGGTCATGAAAAGCTCGCCGGCCTCGCGTCCTGCCCAGACACCGATGCCCACGACCAATGCTGCAACGAACAGGGCGATCGCCCCCAACTGACCGGCCAAGCGGCCAAGCTGGATCTGCAACTGGGTTTTCTGTTTGGAAACGCCGCCGGTGAGCTTGGCGATCTTGCCGAACTCGGTGTTGAGGCCGATGGCGGTGACGATCCCTTCGCCGCGCCCTGCGACGACGGACGTGCCGGAAAAGATCTCCCGGCCCTCTTCGCTGGTGTCCTTGTCCACCGCTGTGGATTCGCCGGTCAACACGCTTTCATCGATCTTCAGCTGGATCGTTTCGTGCAGATCAATGTCGGCGGGCACGCGGTCACCGGTTGTCAGGATGACGACGTCACCGGGAACAAGCTCGCGCGCGGCGATGATCTGTTCCTCGCCGTCACGCAGGACCAGAGCGGTGGGCGCCATCATCGCGCGCAGGGCCTGCAAGGCATTCTCTGCCCGCCATTCCTGAACAAACCCCAAGAGGCCGTTGAGCAGGACGACCAGGCTGATGGCCAGAGCGTCGATAAATTCGCCCAGATAGAGCGCGATGGCGCCTGCAAGGATCAGGATGAGAACCAGCAGCCCGGTGAATTGGCGCACGAAAACGGTAAGCGGATGGGCCTTGCGGCCTTCGGGGATCTCGTTCCACCCAGCGCTCTGGCGACGGGCGGGGACCTCGGTCTCTGACAAGCCTTGGCGTTGGTCGGCCTTCATCGCCGGTGGTTCCTTTTTGGGCGGCCTACGATGGGTGCTGAACGGTCAGACAGATCGCATACTATCGCATGTCGATAGCGCGTTGGCGCACTGGTGCGCCGTCGCTGAGTTCATCGCTGGGGTGGGTCACCACCATTGTGCCGGGCTCCAACCCGCCGAGCACTTCGACGGTGCGCGCATTGCGCTGACCCAGATCGACTAGACGCTCCCGCGCCACGCCGTTGTCCACCGCGAAGAGGCCCCAGTCCTCGCCAACGCGGAACGTTGCGCTAAGCGGCACCTGAAGGGCTTCGGCGGACTGCCATTCGACAATGCGAAGATGGACGGAGAAACCATCGCCCAGCCCCTCGCGTTCGGCCAAAAGGGAGGTGATTTCAAAAACCGTGTCCACGCGCTGTTCTTCAATGCCAAGTGCTGAGACTTCGGTGCGTGCCGCCGGTTCGATGCGCAGGAGTCTGGCTTCCAAGGCGCCCGGCCCACCCCACCGGTCAACGAAGGCCTGTGCCCCGATCTCTAGGCGCACGGCATCGACGGAGAGAATGTCGGCAACGATTTCCAGCTTCGTGGGGTCGCCGATTGTAACCAGCCGTGCACCCGCCACGACCGGACGGGCGCTGATCTGATCGATGGCCAGCACGCGCCCGTTTGCCGGCGCCAGCAGTGGAACACAGCAGGCGCCATTGCGGCTTTGCTCATCGCCTGGCTCGATCAATTCGGCCTGGGCGCGCTCAAGGCTGCTTTGCGCCATGCTGATGCCAGCAATCGCCGCAGACTGGGAGGCGTTGGCGATGGCCAATTGTTCGGTGGCATCCTCAAGCTGGGTGGTGCTCACAACGCCGCGCGAAACGAGCGTTTGGGTGCGATCAAACTGCGATTGTGCGCGCCGACGATGTTCTTCAGCACTGGCCAATTCCGTCTGCGCGACGAGAAGCCGTGCCTCAGCCTCGCGTATCGCCGCGTCGGCTTGCAAGCGGCTGCGCGCATCAAGCAAGCTCGGCTCTATCGGTTCGACCACGGCCACCACGGTTTCGCCAGCGACAACCTGGTCGCCAACCTCCACCGGCGAGCGTTGTGCCAATCCCGTGATCGGCGCGGAGATTTCATAAATGTCGCGAATGCGCGTCTTGCCATCGACATTGATGGTCACCTGCATTGGCGCGAGCACTGCCTCTTCAAGGTCAACCAGCACCGGTTCAGTTCGAAACGTCACCCAGAGGAGACCGCCAACCAGCGCGACACCAAGGCCGATGAGCAGCAGCATGCGAATGGCTTTGGGCATCAGATCACTCCCGGGTTTTCATAACGGCGACGAGGTCTAGCCGGTCGAGCCTGCGGCGAACAACAAGCACTGAGCCGAGCGCTGCGGCGAGGACGACAAGACTGGCGCTGGCAAAGGTCGCCGGTTTCAATACAAGCGGCAAGGAATAGAGATCGCTGGAAAAGGCTTCGACCATTGCACCGGTGAAGAGACGACCGAACGCCCATCCAAGAGGTTGCGCAAGCAGCGCCAGAAGCATCGTTTCACCGACCAGGATGTAGGACACTTGACCGCGCGTGAAGCCAAGGATGCGCAGGCTCGCCAGTTCGCGTGCCCGTTCGGAGAGTTGAACCCGCGCGCCATTATAGGCAACGCCGATGGTGATCAGCACGGCGATGATCATGTAGATTGTGTTCATGACAACGACGTTCTGGCGGATTGTCTCCTGAAACGATCGTCGCGACTGGGTCATCATGATCGTGCCGGAAAGCTCCGGAATTTCGGTGACGGCGGCGTGCAGCGCATCGATCTGTGCATCGTCCAACGTGACATTGGCAACGGAGATGCGCGGGGCTTGGCGGAACAACTGGTTGATGAAGTTAAGGTCCATGTAAGCGCCGAGGCCAAGATACTGCTGGATCAGTCCGGACACGACTACCTCATGGGTTTCCTGCCGGCCGGTCAGAAATTCAACCTCTAAACTTTCACCGGGAAAGACTTGGAGCTGGCTGGCCAAGCGGTTCGACAGCACGATGCCGCCAGGCGGAATGTCCAAGACTGCCCCGTTCTCGTCCACGACCCGGCTGAGATCTGCCCGAGGCAAACGGGCTTCGATGGAAACGCGTTTTTCAAAATGGCGATTGCGCAGAACGGCGCCGTGATATTGCTGTCCCTCGACCTGACGCACTGCCGGCAGGCGTGCGACCTCGTTCAAGGTGCTGATTGGGACATCGTCGGCAAACAGCAGCATCGCGTGCTGGCGATTGGATTGATAAAAGGCGCTGTCGATGATGGCGTCCATACTGTCGCCCATAAAGGATGAGGTCATGACAGCGGCGACCGCCATGGCCATGCCCAAGGAGGTGAGCGCGCTGCGCCATGGCCAGCGAGTCAAACTGCGCAAGATCATGATGGTGGGCTGCGATAGGCGGGCGGCGGCCATCGCCTTATCGATGATGTTTTGACGAAAGCGTGCGGGCGTTGGCGGTTGCATAGCGACGGCAGGTGCCAATCTGGCGGCTTTCAAGGCACTGCGCGCGGCGCCAAGGGCAGCCGTTGCCAAGGCAAGGACCGCCGAAACGCCATAGACCCAAAGCGACACATTGAAGATGAGAAACGGGAAATTGAAGTAGCCGGCATAGAGCTCGGCAAGCCCACGGGCGAGCCATGTGCCAGCGCCCCAACCGATTAGGATGCCGGCTATCGCAATCAGTCCGGCAAGCATCAAATAGTGCAGGCAGATTTCTACATCGGAATAACCGAGCGCTTTCAAAAGCCCAATTTCGCTGCGCTCCAAGGCGATGATCCGCCCCATCACCATGGCCACCAGGAAGGCGGAAATACCGAAGAACACTGGCGGCAGAATGAACGCCATGCTGCGTAGCTGTGTGATCTCCGCATCGATAAAGGCGTTGGAAAGCTGGTCTTTGCGCTCGTAAGCACCCAGTCCGCCATAGGGATCGAGCAGATTATCCAACGCCTCAAGCACCGGCTCGACGGGCGTGCGCGCATCAACCGCCAGGCTGATATCGTTGAACGCGCCGGTCATGTCGAATGCGGCTTCGGCAAGGCTGCGCGGCATCCACACTATGCCAAAGGTGAGGTTGTTCGGCATCAGGGCGCCCGGCCCAAGCGTGTAAATGAACTCCGGCGAATGCAGGGTGCCGGTGACCGTCAGGGTTTGTTTGCGACCGTTGAGATTGGCGTCAAACTGGTCGCCAAGCGCAAATCCATTGGCCAGGGCAAAGGGTTCGTTGACCGCGACTTCCCCGGTCGCTGTCGGCAGGCGCCCGGATCGCAGCAACGGCACGTTGAGTTGCGGCTCGCCAATGTCGGGCAGCGATAAGATACGCCCGACGGCCGATTCCACACTGCCGGGAATGTCGAGAATCACATCGCCGGTCACCCGCGCTTCTGCCATCTGTACGCCAGGGATTTCCATGATTTGACGCACTAGATTTATTGGCGCGCGGCGCGCGGCCGAAAACACATTGGCGAACCGGTTGCGCTCATAATAGGCATCGCGCGTTTCATCGAGCGCCCGGTACATTCCAAAGGAGGTGATCAGGATCGCCACGCCGCACGCCAGCACGATGGCGATGGCAAGGGCCTGCGCCCAGAGGCGCCTGAAATCCCGCAACAGTTTTCGGTCAATGGCATGCATCACGCTCACCAGACGATTTCGGATGGGGCTATGCGGTGGTCATTAACCTCCAGATCGACGATGCTGCCGTCCTGAAAGCGCACCACGCGATGCGCCATTTTTCGGATTTCGGCGTTGTGCGTGATGACAACCGTCGTCGTGCCGAAATCCCGATTGATCTGATCCAGAGCCTCAAGTACCTGAACGCCGGTCTTGCTGTCCAACGCTCCCGTTGGCTCATCGCAGAGCAGCACCTCGGGGCGCTTGGCGATGGCGCGGGCGATGGCAACGCGCTGTTGCTCGCCGCCAGACAGTTCGGCCGGGAAGTGGGAGAGGCGCGACGTCAGCCCAACCAAGGCCAAGGCGTCATCGGCCTTCATTGGATTTCTGGCGACGTCAGTGACCAATTGCACGTTCTCGCGGGCGGTCAGGCTGGCAACCAGATTGTAGAACTGGAAGACGAACCCGACATGGTCACGGCGATAATAGGTCAGCCCGCGATCCTTAAGGTTGGTGAGTTCCAGATCGCGAAACCAAACATCACCGGAGCTGGCGTGATCCAGACCGCCTAGGATGTTGAGGAGCGTGGATTTACCACTGCCGGACGGGCCAAGAAGCACCGCAAGCTCGCCGGCATAGAGTTCCAGATTCACGTCCCGAAGCGCCTCGATCTTCACCGTTCCGGTGTCGTAGACCTTGCTGACATTGGCAGTTCGAAAGACAGTTTCTTTGGCCATGCATCTCTGATCTGGGCGTCTCTGATCGCGCTCGCGCTTCACGAACCACGATGTGAACCATTTGCGCGCCCGGGCGTTGAGCGAAATCAACGGGTACGGAAAACCAATTGTGCCCGATTCAATCCTGAACAACCGTGGCTGACGCTAGGACATTGGTGCATTCCCAGACCGACAGGCATGTCCTGCCCTTGACGGGTTGGTGCCGAGCTTCATACGCTGGCGGCTGTGATCTTTTCGCGCGTAAAGTTTCACTTGCTCTTTGGCGTCAGCTTTTCATGATGCCAGTTTCGTGGGTCGATCTGCACACTTGGCGCAACGCATCAAGGAACCAGCCATGGGCCAGGGCAGCAAGAAAATCCGCAATATGGAAGAGTTTGCGAGCGTAAGCGGCCTGTCGCGGCCAACGGTCTCAAAATACTTTTTCGATCCCAATAGCGTGCGCAAATCGACCCGCGCGCGCATCGAGGAAGCGCTAGAGCAGTACGACTACCGCCCGAATATTTATGCGGTGAACCAGAATCGCCGTTTGACCAAGAGCGTCGGTGTTCTTGTGCCCTATCTCGCCGATCCGTTCTTTGCCGAGATGGCCCGTCAGATCGAGCGGCTTTGTATCGATGCGGGCTATCGGCCCATCGTTTTCAGTTCTCACGGCGCGCCCTCGGTCGAAGCGGAGAATTTGGAAAGTCTCTTGGCGCTCAAGCCAGCTGGTGCCTTGCTCGCACCCTTGGGTCGGACCTCTGACCATGGGGCCTTGGCGCGGTTTTGCGATGCTGTCCCGTCGGTCCTTTTTGACAGCAATATTGAGGGAATTGGCGAGGGTTTCGTCGGGTTGAACAACAGTCAGAGCATCGGCGAAATCGTCCGCTACCTCAGTGAAACCGGTGAGCCGCCTTGCCTGTTTGAGGGCCGGATGGCGCCCAATCCGAACGTTCGATCCAAGCTTGCCGCCTATGTGCAAACTATGGAGCAGCTCGGTCACGAGCCGCAGATCGTTTATGCCGACGGTGAGGGCTGGGACTTTGAGCAGATTGGTTACGATGGCGCCAAGAAAGCGTTTGCCGATCGCGCCTTGTCGACCAACACAATCCTTTGCGGCAACGACCGACTGGCGGTGGGTTTTTTGTCGGCGGCCTATGAATCAGGGCTTCGCGTCGGCCGTAGCAGTGGCTGTGCTTTGCGCGTTGCGGGGCATGATGACCATCCGTTTTCGCGCTTCACCTGCCCGACTTTGACGACCGTTTCGCAGAGCTTTGACACCATCGCGCGGCACTCGGTCGAGCTGCTTCGTGCGCACCTGGAAGACGAGGCCTCACAAGCCGGTGAGCGGTCCACCACCTTGTTCAACGGGCGCTTGGTGGTGCGCGAGTCCGCTTGAAATCACGTCATAATTTTACACGCGTAAAATTTAGTTGACTCAGAACTGCGACATTCTGTAGCCTTCGGTTAATAACAACAAAAGAACCGGAGGAAAAACATGACTCTCGTCAAAAAGCTTGGCGCGGCCACAGCGCTAACCCTAACAATGACCGGGGGCGCAGTGTTCGCCCAGGATGCCACGATCACCATCGCTACCGTGAACAACGGTGATATGATCCGCATGCAAGGCTACACCGACGTCTTCACCGAACAGACTGGTATTGCTGTTGAGTGGGTCACCCTGGAAGAGAACGTTCTTCGCCAGCGCGTGACCACGGACATCACCACCAATGGTGGCCAGTTCGATATCATGACCATCGGCATGTATGAGACACCCATCTGGGGCGCCAACGAATGGCTCGTCCCACTCGATGGCCTGTCGGACGAGTACAATGTCAGCGATATTCTGCCTGCCATGGCTGGCGGTCTCTCGCACGATGGCACCCTGTTCGCTGCGCCATTCTACGGCGAAAGCTCGATGGTGATGTACCGCACAGACTTGATGGAAGCTGCTGGCCTTGAAATGCCAGACGCACCATCTTGGTCGTTCATTGCACGTGCTGCACGCGCCATGACCGACCGCGACAACGATATCAACGGCATTTGCCTGCGCGGCAAAGCTGGTTGGGGCGAAGGCGGCGCCTTCATCACATCTATGTCCAACTCGTTCGGCGCGCGCTGGTTTGACGAAGACTGGAATGCGCAGTTTGACACGCGTGAGTGGTCCGACACTTTGAACTTCTATGTCAACATGATGGAAGATTCAGGGCCCGAAGGTTACGCAACCAATGGCTTCAACGAGAACCTTTCCCTGTTCAACCAGGGCAAGTGCGGCATGTGGATTGATGCCACCGTTGCTGCATCCTTCGTGACCGGCGATGACAGCACCGTTGCTGACAGTGTTGGTTTCGCACTGGCACCTGACAATGGCCTGGGCAAACGCTCAAACTGGCTGTGGGCTTGGGCTCTTGCGATCCCAGCAGGCACACAGCAGCAGGACGAAGCTCTGCAGTTCATCGAGTGGGCAACATCCACCGATTACATCGAGCTGGTTGCTGAAAACGAAGGCTGGGCCAATGTTCCTCCGGGCGCACGCTCCTCGCTGTACGAAAACCCGAACTACGCTGACGTGCCGTTCGCGCAGATGACCCTGGACTCAATCCTGTCAGCTGATCCGAACAACTCAACCGTTGACCCATCGCCTTATGTGGGCATTCAGTTCGCGGCTATCCCTGAGTTTGCAGGTATTGCAACCGAAGTCAGCCAAGAGTTCTCGGCAGCCTATGCGGGTCAACAGACCATTGCAGAAGCGTTGGAGAAGGCTCAGGCCATCACCAATGAAGCTATGGAAGCTGCTGGCTACCGCTAAGCCGCTTTCCCAAGTCAGGTTGGCTTGGACATCATAAGACGAGGGGCGGCTGGTTCTCCCGCAGCTTCCCCTCGCACCATCCCCCCGGCATTTGAGTTACTATCCTTGATCGCATCTACGGTGGAGCACGCCTAATGGTAGGCCGTGCCTGTCGACAAAAGACGTGTATCGCGAGAACCGAAAATGGCCACCAAAGCATCCCGATCCGCCGCCCGCATTATGATGGCGCCAGCCGTAGTCCTCCTCTTGGGGTGGATGTTGGTGCCGCTGATGATGACGCTGTACTTTTCGTTTAAGCAGTATCTGCCGCTTCGCGGAGATAGCCTTGATCGCGGCCTAGATTGGGTCGGCTTCGACAATTACGTCCGCTTCATCTCCTCCAGCGCCTTCTGGCCCAGTGTTCAGACGACGCTGATCATGGTCGGTGGCGTGCTGATCATCACCGTGGTGCTTGGCGTTCTGCTCGCGATGCTGCTCAACCAACCCATATGGGGCCAAGGCATTGTGCGCATCCTGGTGATTGCGCCCTTCTTCGTCATGCCCACTGTTTCGGCGCTGGTGTGGAAGAACATGTTCATGGATCCGGTGAACGGTATCCTGTCGCATCTCTGGCGGTTCTTCGGCGCCGAGCCGGTGTCCTGGCTATCGGACGCCTCGCTTCAATCCATCATTCTTATTGCATCCTGGCAGTGGCTGCCATTTGCAACGCTCATTCTGCTGACGGCTATCCAGTCGCTGGATTCTGAGCAGCTGGAAGCCGCTGAGATAGACGGTGCGCCGCCGCTTGCCCGCTTCTGGTTTCTCGTCCTGCCGCACCTGTCGCGTGCAATCACCATCGTGGTGCTGATCCAGACCATCTTCCTGCTTTCGATCTTTGCTGAGATTTTCGTGACCACCGGCGGTGCCTTTGGAACCCGAACGCTCACCTACCTGATTTTCCAGCGTGTCATTGACAGCCAGAACATTGGGCTTGGGTCTGCAGGCGGCGTTTACGCGATCATCCTTGCCAACATCGTTGCCATCTTCCTGATGCGCATCGTCGGCAAGAACCTGGATAAGTAGGGGGAACGGACAATGGCACGCGCAATCACACCTGGTCGCAAAATGGCATGGACGGCCCTGGCTTGGGCGGTCGGTCTGCTGATCTTCTTCCCGATCTATTGGACAATCCTGACCAGCTTCAAAACCGAAGCTCAGGCGATCAATGATCCACCGCTGTTCTTCTTCTTTGATTGGACGCTGGAAAACTATGCCGTCGTTCAGGAGCGCTCCAACTATATGCGCTTCCTATGGAACTCGGTGATCGTCGCCGGTGGCTCCACGCTCCTGGGCATCATCATTGCGGTGCCCGCAGCCTGGTCGATGGCCTTTGTTCCCTCCAAAGCGACCAAAGACATTCTGCTCTGGATGCTCTCCACCAAGATGCTTCCGGCTGTGGGCGTGCTTTATCCCATCTCCCTGATCTTCATCGAGCTGGGCTTGTTGGATACGCGTATCGGCCTGGTGGTCGTGCTCATGCTGATCAACCTGCCGATCATTGTCTGGATGCTTTACACCTACTTCCGCGAGATACCGGGAGAAATTTTGGAAGCGGCGCGCATGGATGGCGCGGGGCTGAAGGAAGAAATTCTCTTTGTGCTCACGCCTATGGCTATTCCAGGTATCGCCTCAACAATTCTGCTGAACTTTATTCTGGCGTGGAACGAGGCGTTCTGGACGCTGAATCTGACGGCCGCCACTGCGGCACCGCTGACGGCCTTCATCGCCAGCTATTCCAGTCCGGAAGGTCTATTCTTCGCCAAGCTGTCAGCAGCATCGACAATGGCCATCGCTCCAATTCTCATCCTCGGCTGGTTTAGCCAAAAGCAACTTGTACGCGGCCTCACCTTCGGCGCTGTGAAATAGGGATCTGACACCATGGGAAATATCGTTCTCGACAAAGTGGAGAAGTCCTTCGGCAATGTGAAGGTGATCCACCCGCTTGATCTGGAAATCAACGACGGCGAGTTTGTTGTCTTTGTCGGTCCCTCCGGCTGCGGTAAGTCCACGCTTCTGCGCCTGATTGCCGGGCTTGAGGATATGACGGGCGGGTCTATTCGCATCGACGGCAATGATGCCACCAATGTGCCGCCCGCCAAGCGCGGTCTGGCCATGGTGTTTCAGTCCTATGCGCTTTATCCGCACATGAGTGTACGCAAGAACATTGCTTTCCCACTGCGCATGGCCAAGCTCGACAAAGCCGAGCAGGACCGCCGCGTCGAGCAGGCGGCCGCCGTTTTGAACCTTACCGATTATCTCGATCGCCGCCCCGCGGCGCTTTCTGGCGGTCAGCGTCAACGCGTTGCCATTGGCCGCGCGATCGTGCGCGAACCGTCTGCGTTTCTTTTCGATGAACCGCTATCGAACCTTGATGCGGCGCTTCGGGTGGGCATGCGCCTTGAGATCAGCGAGATGCACAAGCGGCTCGATACCACGATGATTTATGTGACCCATGATCAGGTGGAAGCCATGACGATGGCCGACAAAATCGTCGTCCTCCAGGCCGGGCGGATCGAGCAAGTCGGTAGCCCGCTGGAGCTCTACAAAACGCCGCGCAACCGTTTCGTGGCGGGCTTCATCGGATCACCAAAGATGAATTTCATGGAAGGCGAAGAAGCGCAGAAGCATGGTGCGCACGCCATAGGCATTCGCCCGGAACATATTGCGACGTCCCCAACTGAAGGCACGTGGCAAGGACGGATTGGTGTCTCGGAGCATCTGGGGTCCGACACGTTTTTCCATGTCCATATGGAAGGCCGGCCCGACCCAATCACGGTGCGCGCCGGCGGTGAAGTCGACATGCACCATGGCGACACCGTTTATCTGACGCCCGATTGGGATCGCCTGCACAAGTTCGATGCCCAAGGTCTGCGCATCGAATGAAACGCCTTGAAGGGAAATGCGCGCTGATCACCGGCGCAGCCCGAGGGATCGGGTTCGCCTTCGCACAAGCTTATGTCCGTGAAGGCGCGCAGGTGGTTATCGCCGATATCGACGGCGAGGCTGCCAATATTGCAGCCGACACAATCGGGTCTGCCGCCATTGCGGTCGAGATGGATGTCAGCGATCAACTTAGTATCGCCGAAGGCGTTGACACCGCGATCAACGCGATGGGTCGCATCGACATTCTAATCAACAATGCCGCGATTTTCTCAGCGGCGCCGATCGTCGATATCGAGCCGACGGATTTCCAGCTGGTGTTCGACATCAACGTCGCTGGCGCCCTTTTCACCATGCAGGCCGTTGCCCGGCACATGATTGCCCGTGGCGGGGGTGGAAAAATCATCAACATGGCAAGCCAAGCAGGACGCCGCGGCGAACCGCTGGTCGCGGTCTATTGCGCGTCAAAAGCGGCGGTCATCAGCCTAACCCAATCGGCCGGCCTTAATCTCATTGGACACGGCATCAATGTGAACGCGATCTCGCCCGGGGTGGTCGATGGCGAGCATTGGGATGGCGTTGACGCCTTGTTTGCCGCGCTGGAAGGCAAGGCGCCTGGCCAAAAGAAAAAGGCAGTCGGCGAGGGCGTGCCTTTCGGGCGAATGGGCCAGGCCGAGGATTTGACGGGAATGGCCGTGTTTCTGGCGACGGCGGAGGCCGACTACATCGTTGCGCAAACATTCAATGTCGACGGTGGCCAATGGATGAGTTGATCCCCTTGTCCAATGCATATCTGGATAAGGTCCCGAGCCAAATTGGCCGCCCGGCCTATGATCGTGCGACGCTGAAACCGGGGATCGTTCATATCGGTCTTGGCAATTTTCATCGTGCCCACCAATCCTGGTACTTGCACCGGTTGATGCAGGTGGGCGTTGCGCACGATTGGGCAATTATCGGCGCTGGCGTGCGGCCGAGCGATGCGGTTATGCGCGAGAATCTGCTGGATCAGGACTGCTTGACCACGCTGATTGAGCTCAATCCGACGAGCACATCGGCAGAGATTGTCGGATCGATGATCGACTTCCTTCCGGTGGAGGAGGGGCACCCCGCGTTGATCGACTGCATGGCCAACCCGGCCATCCGGATCGTGTCGCTGACCGTGACCGAGGGCGGCTATTACATCGACCCGGTGACCAACGGATTCGATGCTCGCCATCCGGACATCCTGCATGATGCTGCACATCCTGCGACACCACGTACAGCTTTTGGGGCCATGGTCGCCGCGCTGAAGCGGCGCCGTGACCAGGGGCAGCAACCGTTCACGGTGCAAAGCTGCGACAACCTGCAAGGCAATGGCGCCATTGCGCGGCAAACGATCGTGTCGCTGGCACGGCTTTCTGATCCTGGTCTGGCCGATTGGATCGATGCCAATGGGGCGTTTCCCAACTCGATGGTCGATTGTATTGTTCCAGCAACAGGCGCGGTGGAGATCGCCCTGTCGCTGTCCTTTGGCCTCGACGACAAAGCACCAGTGACCCATGAGGCCTTTCGCCAATGGGTTTCGGAGGACGATTTTTGCGCCGGGCGCCCAGCTTGGGAGGCGGTCGGTGTCACGTTCACCGATAATGTCCACGCCTATGAGGCCATGAAAATCCGCATGCTCAATGCTGGCCATCAGGTTTTGGCCAATGTTGGTGAAATCCTTGGCCTTGCGACCATTGCCGATTGTATGGCCGACCCGCACGTTGGCGCGTTTTTTACCAAGGTCCTCGACTCAGAAGTCTTGCCGCATGTTGATGCTGTGCCCGGCATGACCGCAGGGGCATACCTCGATCTGATCACCCAGCGGTTCAGCAATCCGGCGATTGAAGACACCACCCGGCGCGTGGCCTTCGACGGCTCCGCCCGCCATACTGGCTTTCTGCTTCCGACCGTTCGCGATGCGCTTAGTACCGACGCCGATGTCAGTGGGCTGGCGCTCGTTGAGGCGCTTTGGGCGCGAATGTGCGCCGGGACGCGTGAAGATGGCAGCTTGATCGAGCCAAACGATCCTTATTGGGACGATCTCTGCAAAGCTGCGCACGACGCCAAAGATGAACCGCGCGCCTGGCTCGCCCAGAGCCAGTTCTATGGCGAGCTGGCTGACATGGATCGGTTGGCCGAGCCCTTTGAGCAGTGGCTTTCCATGCTTTGGACCCAGGGCAGTCGTCGAACGCTGGAGCACTATCTCGGGCACTAAGCAGTCCTGCAATGACAGGGCCTGCACGGTTTTCCAGCGCCCAAGGGGCTGGACAAATGGGCTTGCCATGCCAAACCATGGGCGAAACCTAATTGGAGCTCGCACCATGAAATCCTTGACCACTGCCCTGACGTCGCTGTCGCTTGTCAGTTTCGCCGCTCTTGCCATCGCGACCACTGGCGCTTCCGCGCATGACCATGGCGGCTGCGCCGCTGGCAATACCCTGGAAGACGGCGTTTTGACCATCGCGACCGGCAACCCTGCCTTCTACCCCTGGGTGCTCAATGATGACCCGGCGAGCGGTGAGGGCTATGAGGCGGCGGTGGCGTACGCGATCGCCGAAGCGATGGGCTTTGACGCCGACCACGTGACCTGGGTGCGCACATCGTTTGATGAGGCCATCCAGCCGGGGTCGAAAGACTTCGACTTCAACATGCAGCAATATTCGATCACCGAGGCACGCGAGGAAATGGTCGACTTCTCGCTGCCCTATTACACCTCTGCCATGGCTGTGCTCACCACACAGTCGGTGGTCGATGCTGGCCTTGAACCGACCGTGGCGTCGCTGCAAGGCGCTGTTTGGGGTGCCCATTCCACCACGACGGCCTTGCCAATGCTCAATGAGATCGTTCAACCCGCGCGCGACCCGCTGCTTTACGGCGACAATGTTGATGTGACGGCTGCCATGCAGGCTGGTCAGATCGATGCGGCTTTGTTTGATCTGCCGACGGCGCTCTATTTGGCAGCGGTCGTCGTCAATGACGGGGTGATCCTTGGTCAGTTCACAGCGGATCGCTCGGAAAACCCCGATCAGTTCGGGCTTCTGATGGAGGAGGGCAGCGCTCTCAAAGAGTGCGTTGATGCTGCGATCACGGAGCTGACCGAATCCGGCGCTCTGGCGGCCATCGAAGCACAGTGGTTGCAGGAAGCCACCGGCGTGCCTGTCATCGAATAGATGGCCGATACCGGACTGAGCACGGGTGCAGCCCCGGCGCCCACGACGAAAGCAACGCCCACCCGCCGCGCCGCCTATGAAGCGCGGATGAAGCGGCGATCCGTAATGATCGCCGTGATGTCCACGCTGGCGGTTCTGGTTGCTTTTGTCCTTCTGGTGCCCTTCGCGCCGGGTTGGGAGGCAGTGCAGCGCAGCTTTTTCAACGGACAGGTTTTTGCACGCACGTTCCCTGGGCTTCTCAATGCCTTTCTGCAGAACGTGATGATCTTCGCTTGGTGCGCGCCGATCATTGCGATTCTGGGGTTGGCCATCGCGCTCTGCCGAGATGTGCGGGCGCCGATCCTCTTTCCGCTGCGTATGTTCGGCGCGCTTTACACCGATGTGTTTCGCGGCGTTCCGGTTATCTTGGTCATCTATCTGATCGGCTTCGGCGTGCCGGGTCTTGGCCTGCCGCGCCCGTGGAACTCGCCCTACATTTGGGGTTCTCTGGCGTTGGTGCTGGTTTACGCGGCTTATGTGGCGGAGGTCTTTCGCTCCGGCATTGAATCGATCCATGAAAGCCAGCGCGCTGCGGCGGCATCGCTTGGTTTATCGGATCAGGACACCATGCGGTTTGTGGTGTTGCCGCAAGCCATCCGCAATGTGATGCCCGCCAACATGAACCTCTTCATCGCTCTCCAAAAAGACGTGGCGCTTCTCTCCTTCATCGGACCGGTGGAAATTTTTCGACAAGCCGGCGTCTACAAATCACTGTTTGCCAATTTCACGCCCTATGTCGGCGCGGCCCTGATCTTTTTGGCGATTACGATCCCGGCGACGCGCTATGCTGACTATTTGTTGCATCGGCAAACGAGGCGACGCAGTTGAGCACGAAATTGTCGCTCAGGGGCGTGCAGAAAAATTTTGGGCAGAACCATGTTTGTCGCGGTATCGATTTGGACGTCGCTCACGGCGAAATGGTCTGTCTGATCGGCGCGTCAGGCTCGGGCAAATCCACGCTTCTGCGCTGCATCAACCTGCTCGAGCCGATCGACGATGGGGCGATTTTTCTGGACGGCGTCGACATTGCCGAACCGGGTTATGATCCGCAGCCGGTGCGTGAGCGGATCGGCATCGTGTTCCAATCTTACAATCTCTTCCCCCATATGACAGCCGCGGAGAATGTCATGCTTGCGCCGATGCGGGTGCGCGGCCGCAGCAAAGCTGAGCTTGCCGAACCCGTCGCAGCGCTGTTCGAACGCTTCGGCCTGCCCGACCATAAGGATCACTATCCCGATCAGCTTTCAGGCGGGCAACAGCAGCGCGTGGCGATCATTCGCGCGCTGGCGATGGAGCCGGAGATCATGCTCTTCGATGAGATCACCTCGGCGCTCGATCCGGAGCTTGTTGGCGAGGTTTTGGATGTTCTGCGGCAACTGCATCGCGATGGCATGACCATGATCCTTGCCACGCACGAGATGGGGTTTGCGCGCGAGCTGGCGAACAAGGTTTGCTTTCTCGATGCAGGGCGGATTTTGGAAGAGGGTGCGCCGAATGAAGTCTTCTCAGCGCCACAAGAAGAACGCACCAAAGCCTTCCTGTCCCGCGTGCTCTGAACAACTCAACTGCGCCAAAGCGAGTTTTGCTCATGTTTTAGGATCGTGTCGGCAAGCGTTGTGAACTCGCGCACGATGAACTGTTGAAACCGCCTGACCGTCGGACCAAGCGGCGCGTCAGCGCGGGTGAGAAGGCCCAAATTCCGCTCCGGATGGCCGATTTTGATCGAAAGCGCGGACAGCATTTTTTGACGGCGCAGCGTGAACACCACCGAGTAAGGCAGCACGGTGAGCGCGTCGGAGCGCTCTAGAATATTGATGATCGAGGTGAGCGAGCCGCCGGAAAAACTGACGCGAAAATCTCGCATGCCGATGCTTGAAAGCACGCTGCGCAAATCCTCATAAAGCGGGCTGTCCGTGGGCGGTGCGATCCAGGGGTAGGGGGCAATGTCGGAGAGCTTCACCGACGTGCGATTGGCCACGGGGTGTGTTGCTCCGCAGGCAATGACGTTGCGGCCCGGCAAAATGTCTTTGAACGTGAATCTCTCAGGGATCGCATCGACCTTCATCGGGCAGATCGCAATGTCGAGTGTGCCGGCCTCCAGCTTTTCCATCAACTCTTGGGCGTAATTGTAAGACTGGTCGATCCGCACGTCGGGGTGACCGTTTTGAAACTCCGCGATCATTCCGGAGATCACGCCGTCCATGAAAATCGGCGAGCCGCCGACGCGGACCATGCCGGAACGCCCATCTAGATAGCGTTTGACCACGTCGGATGCGGCATTGTTGGCCGCCAAAACCCGCCGGCCTTCAGCGGCCAACGCCAGGCAGAGCTCTGTCGGTTGCAAGGGACGTTTGTTCTTTTCAAAGAGCCGCGACCCGACCCGCGCTTCGAGCATGGAGAGCGTGCGCGATACGCTCGGTTGAGATTTGCCGAGGGCCTCGGCGCCCTCTGTCAAACCGCCATTGTCGACGATAGCGGCGACGATCTCGAGGTGTCGTGGGTCAAATTTCATACCATCAAGTTATATTAACGCTCGCAAATTGGATCAAGTGACCGAATTTGACGTGCTAGCGTTCCCTCAATGAGACGACAGAGCGCCCAGTAAGGGTGCCGTCCGGGAGGATCGATGGCCCATTTCCAAAGCCAGTTTGAAGCACAAAGCGCTGCTGTTCGCGTGCGCTTTGGTGCTGGCTTGCGCCATCAGATCGAAGAGGAAATCGACCGGCTTGGTTGCACACGGGCGCTGGTTCTCTCAACGCCGCCCCAGGCCGACAGCGCCATGGACATGGCAGCCAGTCTCAACGGCAAAGCGGCGGGCGTTTTCACCAAAGCGGCCATGCACACGCCGGTTGATGTGACGGCCGAGGCGATTGCGCACGCAAAAAGCGTCGACGCCGATTGCCTTGTAGCGCTGGGTGGCGGATCGACCACGGGCCTTGGTAAGGCCATCGCCTATCAAACCGATCTGCCACAGATCGTGATCCCGACCACCTATGCCGGCTCCGAGGCCACCGCGATCTTGGGGCAGACGGAAGGCGGGGTGAAGACGACGGTCACCGACTCGAAAATCCAACCCGAAGTCATTCTCTACGACGCGGAGTTGGTGGCGACGCTACCGGTGCCGATGACGGTGACTAGCGCGCTCAACGCGATGGCACATGCCGCCGAAGCGCTCTATGCGGTGAACCGCAACCCGGTCTCCACGATGCTGGCGATTGAAGGTCTGTCGGCGTTCAAGCGCGCGTTGCCCACGGTCATCGACAACCCACAAGATTTGGAGGCTCGCGGCGAAACGCTTTATGGCGCTTGGCTCTGCGGCACCGTCCTTGGCCAAGTTGGCATGGCGCTGCACCACAAGCTTTGCCACACCTTGGGTGGCTCGTTCGACTTACCGCACGCAGAAACCCATGCGGTCGTACTGCCCCATGCCATCGCCTACAATGCGCGCGCTGTGGCCGATCAACTGCAGCCGATCTGCGACATTTTTGGCGGCACGAACGCCGGTCAATCGCTGCATGAGTTTGCCAGTGCGGTAGGGTCACCGATGGCGCTTAAAGACTTCGGCCTGAACGAGAGCGATCTCGACAAAGCCGCCGATCTTGCCACCAGCAAGCCCTATCCGAACCCACGCCCTGTGGAACGCGAGGCGATCCGCACGCTGCTGCAGGCGGCTTGGGCCGGCGAACCGCCTGTCCTTTGAAACACAACAGATAATGAAACCGATCATCTGGGAGGATGACATGATTACACGTCGCACACTTTTGAAGAGCACTGCCGCTGTGGCCGCAGTCAGCGCTTTCCCGATGCCAGCCATTGCGCAGGGCGCGCGCATCAAGCTCGGCTATGTCAGCCCGCAATCGGGTCCACTGGCGGCCTTCGCCGAGGCGGACAATTTCATCCTGTCGAACTTTGCCCAGTCTGCCGTGGCCGAAAACTTTGAGGTGATCGTCAAGGACAGCCAGTCCAATCCGAACCGTGCGGCTGACGTCGCCCAGGAACTCATCATCGATGATGAGGTGGACATGGTGCTGGTGGCCTCAACGCCGGAGACGACCAATCCTGTGGCCACGACGGCGGAGTCCGAAGGCGTGCCCGTGATCTCAACGGTGGCGCCATGGCAGCCCTGGTTTATCGGACAGCAAGGCAATCCCGGTAACCCCGACAGCTGGGAGCCGTTCGACTATGCCTACCATTTCTTCTGGGGCCTGGAGGATGTGATCTCGGTGTTCACCGCCATGTGGTCGCAGCTCGACACGAACAAATCCGTCGGTGGTCTCTTCCCCAATGATGGCGACGGCAATGCCTGGGGCGATCCCAATGTCGGCTTCCCGCCGGTGCTCGACGCCCAGGGTTACACGCTCACCGATCCGGGTCGCTACCAAAACCTGACCGATGATTTCTCCGCCCAGATCAACGCCTTCAAGCAGGGCAACGTGGAGATCGTCACCGGTGTGCCGATCCCACCGGATTTCACAACTTTCTGGAACCAGGCCAAGCAGCAGGGCTTCACGCCGAAGGCTGCGTCCATCGGCAAGGCGATCCTGTTCCCGCAGGCCGTGGAAGCGTTGGGCGACAGCGGTCACAACCTCTCGTCCGAAGTTTGGTGGTCGCCAAGCCATCCGTTCTCATCCTCGCTCAATGGTCTGACGGCCGGTCAGGTTGCTGAGGCCTACACCGGCGAAACCGGCAAACAATGGACGCAACCCATCGGGTTTGTGCACGCACTGTTTGAGCTGGCCGTCGATGTGATGGGCCGGGTGGATGACTCAAGTGATGGCGATGCAGTGGCCGAGGCGATTGCAGCGTCTAACCTCAACACGATTGTCGGTCCCATCGCGTTCGATGGCGCCGGTCTGCCACCCTTTGCCGCCCGCAACATCTGCAAGACGCCGCTTGTTGGCGGCCAGTGGCGTTTGAATGACGGCGGCGGATACGACCTCGTGATCGTCGACAATTCCGATCAACCGTCGATCCCGACCGGCGGCACGATGGAAGAAATTTCCTAGACTTTCCAAACATGTACGGCGCCGAACAGCGCCGTACGTTCCCTCAATCTACCCAGCCGCCTGGAGCGAGCCATGAGCATGCTTGCCTTGCAGAACGTATCAAAAAGCTTTGGCGCCTTGAAAGTGACGGACGATGTTACGTTTGAGGTTCCCGAGGGGCAGGCGCTCGGCATCATTGGACCAAACGGTGCCGGCAAGTCGACACTGTTCAACCTGATCACCGGCAATATTCCAGCCGACAAGGGCCGCGTTCATTTTGAGGGCAGGGACGTCACGAAAGTTCCAGCGATGCAGCGCTGTATAGCCGGTGTCGGGCGATCCTTTCAAATCCCGCAACCCTTCACGCACCTTACGGTCTACGAAAACTTGGTGGTGGCGGCGACGTTTGGCCGCCAACGCACAGAGGGCGAAGTGATGCGCCAGTGCGCAGTGATCCTGGAGCGCACAGAACTCATCGGCAAAGCCAACCAAACCTCCGGGTCGCTGTCGCTGCTGGAACGCAAGCGCCTGGAACTGGCGCGCGCCATGGCGACCCACCCGAAGCTGCTGCTGCTTGATGAGATCGCCGGCGGTCTCACCGAAGGCGAATGCCACGCGCTGGTGGAGACGATCAAAGCCATCCACGCCGAAGGCGTCACGATCATCTGGATCGAGCACGTGCTGCATGCGCTGAACTCGGTGGTCGACCGGCTGCTGGTGCTGGACTTCGGCAAGGTGATCGGCATCGGCGATCCCGAAATGATCATGGAGTCCAAGGAAGTGAAAGAAATCTACCTGGGGATCGAGATCTGATGGCGCTCCTGACGACCCAAAATCTCACCGCCCATTATGGCGATTTCCAAGCCCTGTTTGGCGTGGATATCGGCCTGGATGAGGGCGAGACGATCGCAATTATTGGTGCCAATGGTGCGGGCAAAACCACGCTCATGCGCTCCATCGCGGGCGTTCTCATCAACGAGCTGGATTCCGTAGCATTCGACGGCGACGCCATCGGCAACTCGACCGCTGATGCGATCATGGCGATGGGCGTGGCGATGGTGCCGGAGGGTCGGCGCCTGTTCCCATCCCTTTCGGTCGAAGAGAATCTGCTGATCGGCACCTATGGCCGCAAGAACGGCGGACACTGGAACCTCGACACGGTATACGATCTCTTCCCGATCCTCAAAGAGCGCCGCAACAATCCTGGCACCGCCCTGTCGGGTGGGCAGCAACAGATGGTGGCGATTGGCCGTGCGCTGATGAGCAATCCGCGCGTTCTGCTTTGCGATGAAATCTCGCTTGGTCTCGCGCCGGTGGTCATCCGCGACATCTACAAAGCCGTGCCGAAGATCAAGGAAGCCGGGGCGTCCCTCATCGTCGTCGAGCAAGACATCGGCCAGGCGATGCAGGTCGCCGACCGCGTTTACTGCATGATGGAGGGCCGGGTGACGCTGTCGGGCACGCCCGATGAACTGTCGCGCGAGGCCATCCACGACGCCTATTTCGGAGCAGCGGCATGATCTGGATCGACACGATTCTTCAGGGCATTCTGCTCGGCGGGCTTTACGCTCTGTTCGCCGCTGGCTTGTCGCTTGTCTTCGGCATCATGCGGCTGGTGAATCTCGCCCATGGCGACCTCATCGTGATGGGCGCCTATCTCATCCTGCTGCTGGTTACGATGACGGGCTTATCGCCCTTCATTGCGGCGGCCATCGCGATTCCGTTCATGTTCATGCTCGGTTATGGGCTGCAGAAATACATGCTCAACCGTGTGCTGGGCGAGGATATTCTGCCGCCGCTCCTTGTCACGTTTGGCTTATCGGTGGTTCTGCAAAACGCGCTGCTCGAAGGCTTTTCTGCCGATAGCCAGCGCCTACCGACCGGTGCGCTCTCCACCGCTTCTGTTCAGGTCGCGGGGATCAATCTCGGCGTGCTGCCGCTGCTTACCTTTGGCTCGGCCATCCTGGTGATCGTGGCGCTCAACTGGCTCTTTTACCGCACCGAATTGGGCCGCGCGTTTCGCGCCACCTCCGATGATGCCACCACGGCCAGCCTGATGGGCATCAAGCCGGCCAACATCTTCGCCAAGGCGACCGGCATCGCGATGATCATCGTGACCATCGCTGCGCTCTATCTCGGTATGCGGTCGAACTTCGACCCCAACATCGGCCCGGCGCGCCTCATCTATGCGTTCGAGGCGGTGATCATCGGCGGGCTTGGTTCGCTTTGGGGCACGCTGCTTGGCGGCATCATCATCGGTGTGGCGCAGACGGTTGGCGCAGCAATCAACCCTGAATGGCAGATCCTGGCAGGCCATGTTGCCTTCCTGGTGGTGCTGATCATTCGACCGCGCGGGCTCTTCCCGCGGGCCGTGGATTAGGAGCGGGACCATGGATGATCACACAACTCCCTATGCCGTTCATACCGGCACCAAAGCCTCCAAGATCGCAGGCATCCTCGCCCTGGTCCTGATTGTTGTGCTGGTCGCGCTGCCAGCCTTCGCCTCGCGTAGCCTGATCCAGGACATGTTCTTCATCCTCACCATGCTGGTGTTGGCGCAATTCTGGAACCTGCTCGCCGGCTATGGCGGTCTGGTTTCCATCGGCCAGCAGGCTTTTGTCGGCATCGGGGCGTACGCCATGTTCGGTGTCGTCATCTTGGCCGGCCTCGATCCTATACCGGCGATCTTGCTTGGCGGCGTGGTGGCGGTTCTTCTGGCCGTTCCAACAGCCTTCTTCGCGTTCCGCCTGCAAGGGGCCTACTTCGCTATCGGCACTTGGGTCATTGCCGAGGTCGTGCGCCTGATGACCTCGCAGTGGCAGGCTGTCGGGGGCGGCACCGGTACGTCGCTGCCGCGCTCGGCAACGCGCGAGCTGATGTTTGCCGAGGCGATTGAAAACCTCTTCGGTGTGCGCAGCGCGGCGGCCCGCGACATCCTTTCTTATTGGCTGGCCGTCATCCTGGCCGTGGCGACCATCGGTGGCATCTATTGGCTGCTGCGCACCAAGCGCGGTCTGGCCTTGGCAGCGGTGCGCGACAACATCGATGCGGCGAAATCCGTTGGCGTCGATGCAGGTCGGATGAAGTGGGTCGTGTTCCTGGTCGCCGCCTTTGGCACCGGCATCGCAGGGGCGCTGATCTATCTGCAAAAGGCGCGCATCTCGCCTGACGCTGCCTTCTCGGTGCAGGACTGGACGGCCTACGTCATCTTCATTGTGGTGATCGGCGGCATCGGCACCATCGAAGGTCCGATCGTTGGCGTGCTGGTCTTCTTCATCCTGCAATCGCTGCTCGCTGATTACGGCACCTGGTACCTGATGATCCTCGGGGTCATCGGCATCATCATTATGCTTTTTGCGCCCAAGGGCCTGTGGGGCCTGATTTCCAGCCGCACTGGCGTGGAGCTTTTCCCCGTGCGCCGACGCCTGACGGGCGGCGCGCTTTCCCAAACAAAGAAGGAGAAATAATCATGCGCAATCTCATGCTTGCGGCCGCGTTTGTAACCCTTACCAGTCCGGCCCTGGCCGATGACCATGGCGGACTACCTGGCCTAACTGGGATGGATCATATTGGCTTCACCGTACCAGACCTCGAACAGGCGGTAGGCTTCTTCACCGAAACGCTAGGCTGTGAGGCGTTCTACCCACTTGGACCCTTCTCCGGTGGTGACACCACCTGGATGACCGATCACCTAAATGTCCATCAACAAGCCGAAATCCCTGCCATGCGCCTGGTGCGATGCGGCAATGGCGCGAACCTGGAAATCTTCCAGTACACCTCGCCCGACCAGAACCTGCGCGGTCCACGCAACTCTGATGTCGGCGGCCATCATCTGGCGTTTTACACCACCGACATGGATGGCGCTGTTGCCTATCTGCAGGACCACGACATTGAGGTGCTCGGCGCACCAACAACCATGACTTCTGGCCCCAGCGAAGGTGAGACTTGGGTCTATTTCCTCGCGCCGTGGGGCATGCAGCTTGAGTTGGTGAGCTACCCGGACGGCAAGGCCTATGAGGCAGATTTTCAGGGGCGTCTCTGGGACCCACGGATGTAACTTGACCACCATTTAAGGAGTGTGCCGCTATGGCTGATATCACCACAGACGTCCTGATCATTGGAACCGGCCCGGCGGGCTCGGCAACGGCGGCCCTGCTTGCCAGCTATGGCATCGAGAACATGGCGGTGAACCGTTACCGCTGGCTTGCCAACACACCGCGTGCGCACATCACCAATCAGCGCACGATGGAAGTGCTGCGCGACTTGGGGTTGGACGTGGAAGAAGAGGCCTACATGTTCGCCGCCGAGCAGGAACTGATGGGCGAAAACGTGTTCTGCGAAAGCCTGGCGGGTGAAGAGATTGGCCGCATGAAGAGTTGGGGCAACCATCCCATGTCGAAGGCTGAGCATTTGCTTTCCTCGCCAACCTTCATGAACGATCTGCCGCAGACCATGATGGAGCCGTTGCTGTTCAAGACGGCGTGTTCGCGCGGCACGCAGGCGCGCATGTCGACCGAGTATCTGCGCCACGAGCAAGATGCCGAAGGTGTGACGACAACCTGCCTGGACCGACTAAGCGGCAAGGAGATCGCCATCCGTTCGCGCTATCTTGTGGGCGCCGATGGCGGCAACTCCAAGGTTGCCGAGCTTGAAAACCTGCCCTTCGAAGGGGAGATGGGTGTCGGCGGCTCGATGAACATTATCTTCAAGGCTGATCTGTCAAAATATGTCGCGCATCGCCCTTCAGTTCTCTACTGGGTGGTGCAACCGGGCGCCGATGTTGGTGGGATTGGCATGGGGCTGGTGCGCATGGTGCGGCCCTGGAACGAGTGGTTGATCGTCTGGGGTTATGACATCAACCAGCCGGCACCTGAAGTCACCAACGAATTCGCCACCAAAGTGGTGCGTGATCTGGTCGGCGATCAGACCGTCGAGCCCGAAATCACGTCGGTTTCCACATGGACGGTGAACAACAAGTACGCCACCAACATGCAGGCCGGCCGGGTGTTTATCATGGGTGATGCGGCGCACCGCCACCCGCCATCCAACGGGCTGGGGTCGAACACATCAATCCAGGATTCCTTCAATCTGGCGTGGAAATTGGCTGCCGTCATCAAGGGGCAGGCGGGCGAGTCTCTGCTCGACAGTTACACCGAAGAGCGCGCGCCCGTCGCCAAGCAGATTGTCACCCGCGCCAACCAATCCATTGGTGAATTTGGCCCGATCTTTGAGTCTTTGGGCCTGACGGAATCCACCGATCCGGAGGTGATGCAGGCCAATATGGACAAGCGCTGCGATGCCAATATGGATGCCGAACAGCAGCGCGCGGCGATCCGTGAGGCGATTGCCTTCAAGAAATATGAGTTTGACGCTCATGGCGTCGAAATGAACCAGCGCTACAAATCGTCCGCCATTGCAACTGACGGCCAGATGGAACCAGCGTTCGAATTGGATGCCGAACTGCACTATCAGCCGACCACTTGGCCGGGCGCGCGCATTCCTCACGCCTGGGTCTACGACCATGGTGGCGGCAAGCACTCGACTCTGGATCTGGTCGGTCGCGGGCAGTTCACGATCCTCACCGGGATCAATGGCGAACCCTGGGCTGAGGCGGCCAAAAAGGTCGGCAAGGCGCTGGGCCTCGACATTCGCGCCCATGTGATTGGTCCGCGCCGGGACATTATCGACCATCATGGCGATTGGGCGCGGGCTCGCGAAGTCAATGAGGCTGGCTGCGTTCTGGTCCGTCCTGATCAACATGTCGCGTGGCGGGCTGACGATATGGCCGACAATCCCGAAGCCGAACTCACCCGCGTGCTGACAGCGCTGTTGCACCGCGCAAGCTAGGAGCCTTTGTCATGGCCTTGTTCACCGAAGAAACCTCCGTCAGCGCCGTCAACAGCCGTATGGGAGAGGACATCAACCCACGCCTGGCGACGGTGATGGCATCGCTGGTGAAGCATCTTCATGCCTTTGCTAAAGATGTGGAACTGACCCAGGACGAATGGGGAGTTGCGATCGACTTCCTGACCCGTACGGGCCAGATGTGCGATGAAAATCGGCAAGAGTTCATTTTGCTAAGCGACACGTTGGGGATATCGATGTTGGTGGATGCCATCAACCATCGCCGACCAAGTGGTGCGACGGAAAACACTGTGCTTGGACCGTTCCACGTGGCCGATGCGCCAAACTATCCAATGGGCGCAAACATCTCCTTGGATGGCAAGGGCGAGAGCTGCTTGTTTCAGGGCCAAGTGAAGGATCGCAACGGACAGCCCATTGAGAACGCCACGATTGATGTGTGGTGCGACAATGCCGACGGGTTCTACGATGTCCAACAGCCGGACATTCAGCCGAAGTTCAACAATCGCGGCATCTTCACCACTGGCGGAGATGGGGCCTACAGCTTTCGCGGCATTCGTCCCGTCGCCTATCCCATTCCCGACGACGGCCCGGTTGGGCATATGCTTACAGCGCTTGCGCGACACCCAAACCGACCGGCGCACATGCATTTCATCGTCTCGGCGCCGGGCTATGAGCGCATCATCACCCACACCTTTGTGGACGGTGATGCGTGGCTGACGTCGGATGCGGTTTTCGGGGTCAAGGCTTCGCTCATTTCGACCATGGAACCGGGCGAGGAGGGTGATACGATGTGGAAATCCTCCTTCGATTTCATCATGGTAGAGCAAGATTAAATGGCAAACGACAAACCCTGCATCATCTGCGTGGCGATCACCGGCTCGCTGCCGACCAAGGCTAACAATCCGGCCGTTCCGATCACGGTGGATGAGCAGGTGGAATCCACCCATGAGGCTTTTGAGGTTGGCGCTACGATCTTGCATGCGCACGTGCGCAATGATGATCAAACGCCATCGAGCGACCCGGAGAAGTTCGCACGGCTGAAAGCGGGTGTGGAGAAACATTGCCCCGGCATGATCATCCAGTTCTCCACCGGCGGTCGATCCGGCGCGGGGCATGAGCGCGGGGGCATGCTGCCGCTTAGGCCCGACATGGCGTCGCTCTCGGTTGGTTCGAACAATTTCCCAACCCGTGTTTATGAGAACCCGCCACAACTCGTCGATTGGTTGGCGGGCGAAATGCGCACCTACGAGGTGAAGCCGGAGATCGAAGCGTTCGACCTGTCGCACATTCATCAGGCAGCGAAGATGCATGCCGACGGTCGCATTCCAGGTACGCCGTACATTCAGTTCGTGATGGGTGTGAAAAACGCTATGCCCGCCGACAAGGATGTCTTTGAGTATTATGTGAAAACCGTCGAGCGTCTGGTGCCGGGCGGGGAGTGGTGTGCCGCTGGCATTGGCCCTGCACAGATCTTGCTCAACGAATGGGCTGTCGCCGCTGGCGGGCATGCGCGTGCGGGCCTGGAGGACAATGTCCGGCTCGACAAAGATACGCTCGCGCCCTCAAACGCCGCACTCATACAGCGGGTTGTCGATATCTGCGGGCGCCATGAACGACCGGTGGCGACGACCGATCAGGCGCGGGAGATGCTTGGGCTGCGCCAGGTGGCTTAAGCGAGGTCCTGCTCACGGTTGAAACCTGCATCATCGAAGCCGTCCCGGCCAACGATTACCTGCGTGTCCCAATCGCTGCAGGCTTTGGCCAGGTCGGCGGGGATTGGTTCATCGGTGAAGAAGCAGGAAATGTCAGCCAGGGATCCAACGCGCGCCGGTGCTTTGCGCTGAAACTTGATGTGGTCGGCAACTAGGAAGACGTCGCGGGCCTGGTTGATGATGCGCTGGGTGACCCCAACTTCCTGGATATCGAAGTCGAGAATGTCGCCCTCATCATCGAGCGCTGAGCAACCGATGATGGCATAGTCGAACTTGAACTGCTCGATGGTGTTGGTCGTCAGATTGCCAACCAATCCACTGTCCGACCGTCGCAGCGTGCCACCCGTAACGATCACCTGGCATTCGTCGTTGGGGATAAGAATGGCCGCAACGTTCATGTTGTTGGTGACCACCAGCATGTCGCGATGGGTGAGAAGTTCACGCGCCACGGCCTCGGTCGTCGTTCCCAGATTGATGAAAACCGAACAATCATCGGGCAGGGCGGCTGCACAAGCGCGCGCGATTTCCAGCTTGCCGTCAAAGTTCAGATTGCGGCGCTGTTCATAGGCAATGTTGGCCGTTCCCGACGGCAAAACGGCACCACCATGAACCCGCTCAATCTTGCCCGCTTCGGCCAATTCCGACAGATCCCGTCGGATCGTTTGCAGCGTGACATCAAACCGCTCGGCCAGGCTTTCGACGGTGATCTTGCCCTCGCGCCGGATAACATCGACGATCTCAACTTGCCTGAATGTCTGGGCCATTTGCGGCTTCTCCATTGCTGATCATGATTTCATCACCTTCGGTTGTTGCCTGCAAGTTGTGCATCAATTGCGCGTTTCTTTTCGGTATTCGGGCATTGGCATCATTTGGATGTTTCACAGCGTCAATTTCATTCGAAATTGAAAAGAATTTGAATTTCCGGAAGCCTTTTCGGAGCAAAAAACATAGATAAAACATCATGATAAGAAAAGCGAAAAAAAACGAAAAAAATATCTTCCTTTTTCTCTCTAAGGCTGCCATGCTGGGCAAAATTCTGAGGCGGGAGGCTCAGGTGCCGGAAAAACAAGGCACATCGGATATCCACGATCTTCTCGTGATCGGTGGCGGTATCAATGGTTGTGGGATCGCACGCGATGCGGCCGGTCGCGGCTTGGACGTTGTCCTGGCTGAGATGGGCGATCTGGCGTCGGCGACCTCTTCGGCGTCCACCAAGCTGTTCCATGGTGGCCTTCGCTATCTTGAGTATTTTGAGTTTCGCTTGGTGCGCGAAGCGCTGATCGAGCGCGAGACACTGCTGCGCGCCATGCCGCATATCAGCTGGCCAATGCGGTTCGTGCTGCCCTACCACAAGGATATGCGCTTTGAGGCGGGCACGCCCACCTCGCGGCTTCTCACGATTTTCATGCCATGGATGCGCGGGCGCAGGCCTGCTTGGCTGATCCGGCTGGGCTTGTTTCTCTACGATTCCCTGGGTGGACGGAAAATTCTGCCGGGAACTGCGACGCTTGATTTGCGCCAAGCGCCGGAAGGCGGGCCGATCAATGATCGTTTTGAGCGGGCCTATGAGTATTCCGACTGCTGGGTGGAAGACTCCCGTTTGGTCGTGCTGAACGCCCGCGATGCCGAAGAACGCGGCGCCGACATCATGGTGCGCACCAAGGTTGTTGGCGCCGAACGCCATGCCGATCATTGGGATGTGACGACCGAAAATGTAGTGACTGGCGAGCGGCAAGATTTTCAAGCGCGCATGCTCGTCAATGCCGGCGGGCCCTGGGTCGGCGATATCATTCATCAGAAGGTTCGGTTGAACTCATCGGAAGGCGTGCGGCTGGTGCGCGGCAGTCACATCGTGACGCGCAAGCTTTACGATCATGACAAGTGTTATTTTTTCCAGGGCACCGATGGTCGCATCATTTTTGCCATTCCTTATGAGCAGGACTTTACACTGATCGGGACGACCGATGCCGAGCATGAGGATGTATCAATTGCGCCTGAATGCACGCCCGAAGAGCGTGACTATTTGCTGCGATTCGCCAGCCAGTATTTTGAGCAACCGGTGACGGTCGATGATGTGGTCTGGGCCTATTCCGGTGTCCGACCGCTTTATGATGATGGCGCGAGTTCGGCCACGGCAGCGACCCGCGATTACACCCTGAAGGTCGACAAGAATGGCGGCGCGCCGATCCTCAACTGCTTTGGCGGCAAAATCACCACCTACCGACGGCTGGCCGAAAGTGCGCTCGAATTGATCGCCGAACAATTCGATAGTCTTTCCGGTCCTTGGACCGCAGGTGTCGCGCTTCCGGGCGGCGATTTTGCCGTCGATGGGTTTGATAGGCTGGTCAGTGATCTGCGCCGTGACCATCCCTATTTGGAGCAGCGGCATGCCCTCCGCTTGGTGCGTGCCTATGGCACCGAGGCTGCCGCAGTTCTCGGGGATGCGGCGAGTTACGCCGACCTTGGCGAAGATTTTGGGGCCACGCTCAGCGAGCGCGAAGTGCATTGGCTGATGGACCATGAATATGCGCGTGCGGCCGAGGATATTGTTTGGCGGCGGACCAAGCTTGGTTTGAAACTGAAGCCTGAAGAAATTGCAGCGCTCGATACTTGGATGGAAGACCATCTTGCCGCGCCTGGGGGCGCTGATGGTGGCGAGCCATCCGAGGCACGCAGCGCGCTCGGGGGAGGGCGGTAATGTCATTGAAATTAGAAGGTGTGTCGAAGTCGGTCGCCGGCAAGACGCATATCCATCCAACAGATTTGGAACTGCAGAACGGCACGATGAACGTGCTGCTCGGACCGACCCTGGCGGGCAAGACCACACTCATGCGGCTGATGGCGGGACTCGATGTGCCGGGCACCGGTCGTGTGCTTTGGAACGGCGAGGATGTCACTGGCCAGCGCGTGCAGGATCGCAAGGTCGCCATGGTCTACCAGCAGTTCATCAACTACCCGTCGATGACCGTTTACGACAACATCGCCTCGCCCTTGCGGCTGCTCAACATGGCGCGCGGTGAGATCGACAAGGCCGTCCAAGAAGTCGCCGAGATGATGAAGCTGACGCCGATGCTTGCGCGCAAGCCGCTTGAGCTTTCTGGCGGCCAGCAGCAACGCTGTGCCTTGGCGCGGGCGCTCGTTAAGAATGCTGGTCTGGTGCTGCTCGATGAACCGCTCGCCAACCTTGATTACAAGCTGCGCGAAGAACTTCGTATTGAAATCCCAAAGATTTTCGAACGCTCAGGCGCGATTTTTGTCTACGCGACAACCGAGCCGGAAGAGGCACTGCTGCTCGGCGGCAACACCGCTGCGATGTGGGAAGGCAAGATCACCCAGTTTGGATTGACCCCGTCGGTTTATCGCAAGCCCAACAATGCCACCACGGCGCGGGTGTTCTCCGATCCGCCGATGAACTTCTTGGCGGTGACGAAGGCCGGCGACACGCTCTCCTTTGGCGACGGCCAGACCGCGCCAGCGGTGAAGCAGCTCTCAGGTGTATCGGACGGCCAATATCTGGCGGGTTTCCGGCCCAACCATGTCGAGTTGCATCGCCATGTCGATGGCGCGATGGAATTCAACACCAAGCTCTCAGTGACGGAGATCACCGGCTCGGAAACTTTTGTGCATCTCGATCATCATGGTGAGCCCTGGGTCGGTCTGATCCACGGCGTGCACCAGCTTGAGCTTGGCCAGGCGCTGAAGGTCTATTTGGACACCGACCACGCCTACATCTTTTCCCAAGATGGCGATCTGGTTGCGCCAGCGCCTTATGCGGAGGCCGCGTAAGCATGGCCAAAATCACATTTGAGAATCTGGCGCACTCCTACCTGCCCAACCCGTCGGGCGAGGACGATTACGCGCTGAAAGAAATCAACCATGATTGGGTGGATGGCGAGGCCTATGCGCTGCTCGGTTCGTCGGGCTGCGGCAAGACCACGCTGCTCAACATCATTTCAGGGCTGTTGCAGCCGAGTCAGGGTCAGATTTTCTTCAACGGCGAAGACGTCACCCAATCGCCGACCGCCGAGCGCAACATCGCCCAGGTATTTCAGTTCCCGGTCGTCTACGACACGATGAGCGTGCGCGATAACCTCGCATTTCCATTGCGCAATCGCGGCGCCGATGCGGCTTACATCGCCCAGCGCGTGCAGACGGTCGCGAAGATGATCGGCATGGAAGAGGAGCTTGGCCGCAAAGCGCGTGGGCTCACCGCTGATGCCAAGCAGAAGATTTCGCTGGGGCGCGGCATGGTCCGCGAAGACGTCAACGCGCTTCTTTTCGACGAGCCGCTCACCGTGATTGACCCGCATTTGAAGTGGGAACTGCGCACGCAGCTGAAATCACTCCATCACGAGTTCGGTCACACGATGATCTATGTGACCCATGACCAGACCGAAGCGCTGACCTTCGCCGACAAGGTGGTGGTTATGTATGACGGTCGCGTGGTGCAGATCGGTACGCCGGAAGAGCTGTTCGAGCGCCCCGAGCACACGTTCGTCGGCTACTTCATTGGCTCGCCCGGCATGAACCTGCTGGACGCCACGGTCGAGGGGGCTACAGCCCAGGTCGCCGGTGGATCGGTCGATCTTGGCCAGGGTTACGGCTCGGCCAGCGGCAAGGTGCAAATCGGCGTGCGTCCGGAATTTGTGCGCCTTGCAAGTGGCGGCGCTGGATTGCCGGCGACCATCGACCGCGTCGAGGATGTTGGTCGGCACAAGATCGTGCGGCTTAGCCTCGATGGTGTGGGGTTAAGCGCCATTCTGGCGGAAGGCGAACCCGTTCCTTCCTCTGACGTAAGAGTCACTTTCGATCCATCGAAGGTCAATGTTTACGCGGACGACTGGCGAGTGGCGCCTCTTGAAGAGCAAAAAGGGAAGGCGGCCTGATGAACAAGACCGACAACCAAAAGGCTTGGTTCCTGGTTCTGCCGATGTTGGTGCTTGTCGCGTTCTCGGCGGTGATCCCGCTGATGACGGTGGTGAACTATTCCATCCAGGATACCTTTGGGAACAATGTTTTCTTTCCCGCCGGCTTGGATTGGTTCCGCGAGACTCTGCAATCAGAGCGCATGTGGGCCTCGTTTGGGCGCCAGTTGATGTTCTCTGGGATCATTTTGCTGATCCAGATCCCGCTTGGCGTCTACATCGCTCTCAACATGCCCAAAAAGGGCTTTTGGGTATCGTTCTGCCTGGTCGTGATGTCGCTGCCGCTGCTCATTCCCTGGAATGTGGTTGGCACGATCTGGCAAATTTTTGGCCGCGTCGACATTGGCCTGCTCGGCTACACGTTGGAAGCGATCGGCATTGACTACAATTACACTCAAGACGCTTTTGACGCCTGGTTCACGCTGATCCTGATGGATGTTTGGCATTGGACGTCTTTGGTTGCGCTGCTTGCCTATGCCGGTCTGCAATCGATCCCGGACGCCTATTACCAGGCAGCTAAGATCGATCAGGCGAGCCGCTGGAGCGTGTTTCGCTACATCGAATTGCCCAAGATCATGGGCGTGCTGATGATCGCGATCCTGCTGCGCTTCATGGACAGCTTCATGATCTACACCGAGCCGTTCGTGGTGACCGGTGGTGGGCCAGGAAGCTCGACGAACTTCCTGTCGATCGACCTTGTGAAGATCGCCCTCGGCCAGCTCGATTTGGGTCCGGCTGCTGCCTACTCGATTATGTACTTCCTGGTGATCCTCCTGATTTCATGGGTGTTCTTCACCGTGATGACCAATCTCGACAAAAGGGATGGCGTGTGATGATCAATCGTAAAGCCATCGTGATGGCGCTCTACCTGCTGTTCCTGTTTCTGCCGATCTACTGGCTCATCAATATGAGCCTGAAGACAAACTCAGAGATTTTGGGCGGGCTGACGCTGTTCCCAACCAATCTGACCTTCGCCAATTATGCGACGATCCTCACCGATCCAAGCTGGTATCTGGGTTACGTGAACTCAATCATTTACGTGACGATGAACACGGTCATCAGCCTGGCGGTCGCGCTGCCGGCGGCCTACGCCTTCAGCCGCTACAATTTCCTCGGTGACAAGCATCTGTTCTTCTGGCTGCTGACCAACCGGATGGCGCCGCCGGCGGTTTTCGCGCTGCCGTTCTTCCAGCTTTACGGCTCGGTTGGGCTGTTCGACACCCATATTGCGGTGGCGCTTGCCCACACATTGTTCAACGTGCCGCTGGCGGTTTGGATCCTGGAAGGGTTCATGCGCGGCGTGCCGAAGGAAATCGATGAGACGGCCTATATTGACGGCTACTCGTTCCCCAAATTCTTCGTGAAGATTTTCATGCCGCTGATTGCCTCCGGCATCGGTGTCGCCGCCTTCTTCTGTTTCATGTTCTCGTGGGTGGAGCTGCTGCTTTCGCGCACGCTGACGGCCACCGAAGCCAAGCCCATCGCCGCCATCATGACTCGTACCGTCGGAGCGTCTGGCATCGATTGGGGCGTGCTCGCCGCAGCTGGTGTTCTCACCATCGTGCCGGGCGCTTTGGTTATCTATTTCGTGCGCAATTACATCGCCAAGGGCTTTGCCCTGGGGCGTGTTTAGAGCCCCGCAAGGAAGGAGGAAATCATGGACCTTTCCTGGATGGCATGGACCTTTGAGACAGCGATCTTTTTCGCCGTCATCGCGTTCCTGCTTCTCACTTTCACGGTGCTTGCCATCAAATTCCCGGAGACGCCGCGCGTCGGCGTCCTTCGGATCGAAACGACCCGTGGTGATCGGTTATTCATCACGCTTCTTGGCTCAGCCTTCATCAATTTGGCCTGGCTGGGCCTGGAGGTCGGACCGCAGCCTTATGCGCTGCTCGTCTGCCTTGCTTATGCCGCAGCGGTTTTCCGCTGGGTGTAACGGGCAATTCCCACGCGGACCGATGCCAACAAGTCGGCCGCACCAAACCAAACTGTTCCAATCCTTTGGGAGGAAACAATGAAGTCGATCCTTAGAACAACCTCGGTGCTTGCACTGACGGCGGGGCTGTTGCCCGTCATGCCGGCGTTTGCCGACATGGACGCCGCCACCGCATTCCTTGATGCGGAAATCGAGCGCTCCGTGATTAGCCGCGCCGAGCAAGAAGCCGAGATGCAGTGGTTCATCGACGCTGCCGAACCCTATCAGGGGATGGAAATTCGTGTGGTGTCGGAAACGATCACAACCCACGAATATGAAGCCAACGTGTTGGCGCCAGCCTTCACCGCAATCACCGGTATTCAGGTCACGCACGATCTGATCGGTGAGGGCGATGTTGTCGAGCGTCTGCAAACGCAGATGCAGACCGGCGAAAACATCTACGACGCCTATGTCAACGACTCCGACTTGATCGGCACCCACTGGCGCTACCAGCAGGTGCGCAACCTGACCGACTGGATCGCCGGAGAAGGCGCGGACGTCACCAGCCCAACGTTGAACCTGGACGATTTCATCGGTCTGGATTTCACCACCGGTCCGGATGGCAAGCTCTACCAGATGCCAACCCAGCAGTTCGCGAACCTTTATTGGTTCCGCTATGACTGGTTCACCGATGAAAAGAACATGGCCGACTTCGAAGCTGAATATGGCTATCCGCTCGGCGTGCCGGTGAACTGGACCGCGTATGAGCAGATTGCCGCGTTCTTCACCGGTCGCGATCTCTCGCATATGGGTCATGAAGGCGATGTTTACGGCCACATGGACTATGGTCGTCGTGACCCATCGCTCGGTTGGCGCTTCACCGATGCGTGGATGTCGATGGCTGGCATGGGAGACGTTGGTGAGCCGAACGGTCTGCCGGTCGATGAGTGGGGAATTCGTGTGAACGACGCGTCTCAGCCTGTCGGTTCGTGTGTTGCCCGTGGCGGCGCCACCAATGGTCCGGCTGCTGTTTACGCCATCGAAAAATACACCGATTGGCTGACCAGCTATGCACCTCCGGCTGCTGCCGGCATGAACTTCTCTGAATCCGGTCCGATCCCATCCCAGGGCGGCATCGCGCAGCAGATGTTCTGGTACACAGCGTTCACCGCCGACATGGTGGGTGAAGGTGCCGCTGCCGTTCTCAACGAAGACGGTTCACCTCGCTGGCGTATGGCGCCAAGCCCGCACGGTTCCTATTGGGAAGATGGCATGAAGGTCGGTTACCAGGATGCTGGTTCTTGGACCTTGATGGAATCCACGCCTGTGGATCGTGCGCAGGCAGCTTGGCTCTATGCTCAGTTCGTCACCTCCATGACGGTCGATCTTGAAAAGTCTCACACCGGTCTGACATTCATCCGTGAATCGACGATCAACCATGAGAGCTTCACCGAGCGTGCACCGAACCTTGGCGGTCTGGTAGAATTCTACCGCTCGCCTGCTCGCGTTCAGTGGTCACCAACCGGTACCAATGTGCCTGACTACCCACGTCTGGCGCAGCTTTGGTGGCAGAACATTGGTGATGCTTCTTCCGGCTCGCTGTCGGCTCAGGAAGCACTCGATAATCTCTGCGCCGAGCAGGAGCGTGTGCTTGAGCGTCTGGAGCGTTCCGGCGTCCAAGGCGATCTTGGTCCAGTTCTCAACGATGAGATGGATCCAGAATTCTGGCTGAGCCAGGATGGTGCGCCAAAGGCAGAACTTGCCAACGAAGACGAAGAGCCAATGACCATCAGCTATGATGAGCTGATCCAGTCTTGGCAGTAGGGTCTGCTCGCTGCGCTGCGGCGTAGCGCTGACCTCGTCAACGCTAAACGAAGCCGGTGCCTGAAAGGGCTCCGGTTTTCTTTTGCGCAGCTTTGGCCGGTGTTTCGACGGCGGAATCTGCCGATGAACCGGCTGTTTCCTTGCTTTCAAACACCTGCGGCATCTGACCGCAGTTGGCCATATGGTCCATGAGCATGGTCGCACGTATGTAATTTCAGAAATTTCTGAAATGCATAAAGGCCGTGAACGATGCAGCTCTCATCACTGGAACAGGATTTTGTTCTCCATTTTGGCGAAATGGGGTCCCGCTGGGGTATCAACCGCACGGTGGGGCAGATCTATGCGCTGTTGTTTCTGTCCGAACAGCCACTCAATGCAGAGCAAATGGTCGAAAAGCTGGGCTTCTCGCGGTCCAACGTTTCGATGGGCTTGAAAGAGCTGCAAGCCTGGAACCTGGTGCGTCTGAAGCACCTGCCCGATGACCGACGCGACTATTTCACCGCCCCTGACGACCTTTGGGAGATCGTGCGTACGCTGGTGGCCGAGCGCAAGAAGCGCGAAATCGACCCGACACTGACCAAGCTTCGCGAGTTGGAAATGCAAACGCCGGCAACCGATGCCGACCTGCACGCGCACACGAAAATCGCCGAGCTTCGCCAACTCATTGAGCTGCTCACCGGTTGGTACGACGACATGAATCGGCTCGACACGGAGAGACTCGTTCAACTGCTGGCGCTCGGGTCCAAGCTGCAAAAATTCGTCACCAGGGCTGAAACGATTGTGCCCTTTGGCCGGTCGAACAAGGGGGAGAGTTCCTGATGGATACCCTCATTCTTTCGCGCATTCAGTTTGGCGCGAATATTTCGTTTCACATCCTGTTCCCGACGATCACGATCGCGCTCGGCTGGGTGCTTCTGTTTTTCAAGCTGCGGTTCAACGCCACCGGCGATGATCGCTGGATGGATGCTTATCGGTTCTTCGTCAAAGTGTTCGCGCTGACGTTTGCGCTCGGCGTTGTCTCTGGCATCACGATGAGCTTCCAGTTCGGCACCAATTGGCCAGGCTTCATGGAAACGGTCGGCAATATTGCCGGACCGCTGCTTGCTTATGAGGTGCTGACGGCCTTCTTTTTGGAAGCGGTGTTCCTGGGCATCATGCTCTTTGGTTTCAGCCGTGTTCCCGGTTGGCTGCACACCCTGGCCACGTTCCTCGTGGCTTTCGGCACGACCATGAGCGCGTTCTGGATTCTGGTGCTGAACTCGTGGATGCACACGCCAGTCGGGTACGAGATGATCGACGGCGTCGCGCACGCAACCGATTGGTTTGCGATCATTTTCAACCCGTCCATGCCGTACCGTTTGGTGCATATGCTGCTCGCCAGTGGTTTGACGGTGGCCTTTTTGCTCGCCGGCCTATCGGCTTTCCGCATTCTGGTCGGTGAGCGGTCGGGTTCGGCCCGACTGTCGCTGAAAACCGGCGTCTGGTTGGCAGCAGCCTTGATCCCGATTCAAATCTTCGCGGGTGATTTGCATGGCCTCAACACGCTTGAGCATCAGCCGGCGAAGGTCGCCGCCATGGAGGGCAATTGGGAAACGCAAGGCAATGTGCCGCTGCTCCTCTTTGCTCTGCCTGATGAAGAGGCGCGCGAGAACCGGTTTGAGATTGCCATACCCAATGGTGCAAGCCTGATCTTGAAGCATGAAGCCGACGGCATCGTGCCCGGCCTCAATGATTTTGTGGCCGAGGACGGAACGGTCATGCATCCACCGGTGAATCCTGTCTTCTGGTCTTTCCGCATCATGGTCGGGACCGGCCTGGCCATGCTGGCTCTGTCTTGGACGGCGGCGTTTGTGTTTTGGCGGCGTGGCACGTCCGAGGTGAACCCATGGCTGCTGCGCGGGTTGGTCGCCATGACCTTTTCCGGTTGGATTGCAACGCTTGCCGGTTGGTACACCACCGAGATCGGCCGCCAGCCCTGGCTCGTGACAGGTGTGATGCAGACTTATGAGGCTGTAGCCGATGTGCCTGCGCCGATGGTGCTTTCCACGCTACTTGTGTATCTGGCCATTTATGTCGGGCTGACGCTCGCCTACATCACGGTGCTGTTCTATCTGGCGCGCAAAGCCGCGCGCGGCGACGTGCCCAAATCGATGACACCAGCCTCTGGGGCGGCGGAAGTCGCGCTGGTACCGGGGGAGTAGGGTGATGGGTTTTTCCTTTGATGATCCTGCCCTCTGGCTGCCGGTGGTGTTCGCCGGGCTGATGGGCCTCTCCATCCTGATCTATGTGATCCTGGACGGTTTCGATCTTGGTATCGGCATGTTGACGCCGCTCGTCGGTGAAGAGGAGCGCGACAAGATGATCGCCTCCATCGGGCCGTTCTGGGATGCCAATGAGACGTGGCTGGTGATGGCGGTCGGGCTGCTTCTTGTAGCCTTCCCGGCGGCGCACGGAACGATCCTGACGGCGCTCTACCTACCGGTGGCGGTCATGCTGGTTGGGCTTATCTTGCGCGGCGTGGCGTTCGAGTTTCGGGTCAAGGCGCCCTCGCCCAACAAGCCGCTCTGGGACATCGCGTTCTTTGCTGGCTCCTTGATGACGGCCTTATCGCAAGGGTTCATGCTCGGTCTTTACATAATGGGCCTGGAATGGAGCCTTGCCACGGTGGCCTTCGCGGGGCTCACCGCGCTCTGCACGGCAGCGGGTTACAGCTTCATCGGCGCCTGCTGGCTGATCATCAAGGCTGAGAACGGGCTCCAGGTGCGCGCTGTCCAATGGGCCAAGCGTGGTCTTACCGGCGTTCTGGTTGGTTTCGTCGGCATTTCAGCGGCGACGCCGCTTGTCTCGGAACGGATCTTCGCCAAATGGTTCTCGGTGCCGGAAATCATTCTGCTGGCGCCTTTGCCCATCACCGCAGCGCTGATCACCGCGCTGCTTGCCTGGGCGCTGTCCCATTTGCCTGACGACAAGGATCGCTACCGCCATGTGCCCTTTGTCGGCGCGAGCATCCTGTTCACGCTCGCCTTCATGGGACTGGCCTACTCGTTCTACCCCTATGTCGTGCCCGAACAGCTCACCCTTTATGAGGCGGCGAGCGCACCGGAGAGCCTGATGATCATCCTCTATGGCGTGATCGTCGTCATGCCGATGATCGCCGCCTATACCGCACTCGCCTACATCGTGTTTCGCGGCAAAGTACGCGAGCTGCGCTACGATTAGGCCTGGGATTTAACCGCCTCGCCCAGCGGGAAAGTTTCGAGCAGCGACCATATCAAGTCCTCGCTCTTGGTCGTCTCGTCGTTGAGGCGGGCGGCTGTGATGGTCAGTTCGCAGCTCGGCAGGGTCTTGGAAAGATCGTGCAGGCTGCCGGCTTCCAGTTCCTTGCGTGCGAGGGAGAGGGGGACCCAAGCGACGCCAATGGCTGAGGCGGCAAACTCAAGCGCGGCAAGGGTGAGCGCGGTTTCCACCCTTGGTACCGCATCGGCAAGGCTGCGCACGCGCGGCAGGATCGTTCGGTCCATGACCTGGCCGAGAAAAACGTCGTTGGGATAGGCGATGATCGGCAATTGGCCAGCGCCAAATCGATCATTGAGCAGGCCTTTGTCTGCGGCAGAAAAAACCGGTACCAGCCGGTCGGTGCCGATGGTCAGGGTTTGCAGGAACTCTGCGGACTCATCGAGTTTTTGATCCGGGGCCTGGTAAAGAAGCGCCAGATCAGCCTGACGGGCGAGCAATAAACTGAAACAATCGTCCAAATTGGCTGAGCGAAGCCGCACATAGAGCTCGGCATGTCGGCTTTGAAGAACTCGCAAGACTCGCGGCGTGAAGGCAGCGGTTAAGGCATGTTGGCTTGCGATGACCAAGCGATTGCCGGACAGGCGGCTGCTGCGCTGAAGGTCCGTTGATAGCTGGCGCAGACTGCCGACCAGGCGCGCGATTTCGGCTTTGTTTTCATCGGTCGTTGGCTTCAGCTGGATGGGTTTGCGCGTGCGATCAAACAGCTCAACGCCCAGATGATCTTCGATCTGCTGGATGCGGCGAGAAAAGGCCGATGGCGTCAGATGACGCCGGTCGGCGGCCTCGGTGAACGAGCCGGTATCGGCCACTGCTAAGATATCTTCAAGCCACTCCAAACGCATGCCGACCTCATAAGTTGCAAGTCTTGCATGTTAGATCAAAAATTTCGCATTTGCATTGAGGTTTTTCGTCGGCAAGACTGCGATGGTGCAATTTTGACAAAGGACGGACCATGCACCTTGCTCGTTTTCCTCGGCTTCGGCTGGCGCATCTTCCAACACCGCTGGAACCGATGGAGCGGTTAAGCAAGGAACTTGGTGGCCCCGAGATCTGGATCAAGCGCGACGATTGCACGGGCATGTCGACCGGCGGCAACAAGACGCGCAAGCTTGAATTTCTAATGGCTGAAGCGGACGCGATGAACGCCGATATCGTCATGACCCAGGGCGCGACGCAGTCGAACCACGCCCGTCAAACGGCGGCCTTTGCCTCCAAGCTCGGCATGAAGTGCCACATCCTGCTGGAGGATCGCACCGGCTACAGCGACCACAATTACAATGACAACGCCAACGTGCTGCTCGACCATCTGCACGGCGCAACGACGGCGAAGTATCCCGGCGGCCATGACATGCCCGGTGAAATGGAAAGGGCGGCCGAGGCCGCCCGCGCCGATGGCAAGAATGTGTATGTTATCCCCGGTGGCGGGTCGAACCCAACGGGTGCTCTTGGCTATGTGAATTGCGCGATGGAACTGCTCGCCCAAGCCAATGAACAGGGCCTGGTGATCGATCATCTGGTGCATGCCACAGGATCGTCGGGCACGCAGGCCGGTCTGGTCGTGGGCCTCAAAGCTTTGAACGCCGGCATTCCATTGCTCGGGTTCGGCACCCGTGCGCCGCAACCCAAGCAAGAGCAGATGGTCTATGATCTGGCGTGCAAGACGGCTGAGAAGATGAGTCTTCCCGGCATTGTTGCCCGCGAGGATGTACGCGCGGATACCAACTATGTTGGCGAGGGCTATGGCCTGCCGCGCGAGGACACGCTGGAGGCGATCCGCATGTTCGCCGAGCTGGAAGGCATCCTGCTTGACCCGGTCTACTCCGGCAAAGGGGCGGCCGGCCTGATCGACTATGTGCGCAAGGGGCATTTCAAGAAGGGCGAGCGGATTGTGTTTTTGCACACTGGTGGCTCGGCGGCTCTGTTCGGCTATGATGCGTTTTTCGCCGATACTTCGATGGCGCAGGCGGCGGAGTAGGGCATGGCTCTGCCACCCTTTCGAGGCAGTTTTACGCAGCAGGAGCCGATCCCCGATGAGGGGATCGCAGCCGCGCTGGAGGTGATGCAGTCCGGGCGCTTGCACCGCTACAACGTCTTGGCGGGCGAAGAGTCGCAGACGGTCGCGCTGGAGCGTGACTATGCCGCGTGGCAAGGCGCGCGCTATTGCCTGGCGGTTGCCTCGGGGGGGCAAGCGATGCAGATCGCCTTGCGCGCAGCCGGTGTCCAGCCCGGCGACAAGGTGCTCACCAATGCCTTCACGCTTGCGCCAGTTCCTGGCGCTATCGCCGGCGTCGGGGCTGAGCCCGTGCTGGTCGAGATCACCGACGATTTGGTGATCGATTTGGATGATCTTCGCGTCAAAGCGGAACGGTCGGGCGCCAAGGTTCTGATGCTATCCAACATGCGTGGTCATCTGTGCGACATGGACGCTCTGATGGCGCTGATGGCAACGCTGGGCATTACAGTTCTCGAAGACTGCGCGCACACGATGGGGGCAACTTGGCGGGGCAAAAAGTCCGGTAATTTCGGGCTTGCCGGGTGTTTTTCCAGTCAGACCTACAAGCACATCAATTCCGGCGAGGGCGGGCTGATTACCTCGTCGGATGACGCGTTCATGGCGCGCGCCACGATGCTTTCGGGCTCCTACATGCTGTTTGATCGGCATGGCGCGGGGCCAGGCCCCGAGGTGTATGCCAACATCAAACTCGACACACCCAACATGTCGGCGCGCATGGATAATCTGCGCGCGGCGATCCTCCGCCCACAATTGGCCAAGCTTGATGATGCGATCGAGCGCTGGAACGAGCGCTACCGGGTCGTTGAGGCCGGCCTCTCCCAATGCGATGTCTTCCAACTGCCCAAACGACCGAGCGAGGAGTTTTTCGTCGGCTCATCGATCCAGTTCATGATGCCGGGGTTGAGGGAAGCGGCTGCGCGGGCGTTTCTGCGCGATACGGCAGAGCGCGGCATTGAGTTGAAGTGGTTCGGCGATGGCCACCCGGTTGCCTTTACCTCCGCCCATTCTAGCTGGCGCTATGTTCCGCGCCAGCACTTGCCGCAGACAGACCGCGTCTTGGCGGGCCTTTTCGATATGCGCCTGCCGCTGACCTTTTCATTGGCCGACTGTGACTTGATCGCCGCCCATATCATTGAAGCAGCCAACGCGTTGGTGGCCAATGCCTGAACGTGATGCCTTGCGACCTGTCGGTGTCTTGGGCGGGATGGGCCCCGAGGCGACGCTTCTGTTTATGCAGCGCGTGCTGGCCGCCGTGCCTGCACGCGATGATGCCGATCATATCCCACTGATTGTTGACCAGAACCCGCAGGTTCCTTCCCGCATTGCGGCGTTAATCGAAGGTACGGGTGAGGACCCATCGCCGGTGCTCGCCAAAATGGCGCGGCGCCTTGAATCCGCCGGTGCCAAAGCGTTGGTGATGCCGTGCAACACGGCTCACGCCTACACTTCGGCTATTCGAAGCGCAGTCGATATTCCCTTTCTGTCGATGGTGGATGTGACCGCCCGCGCGATTGCTGTCCAATATCCTGGCGCGACGGTCGGCCTGTTGGCCTCTCCAGCCGTGAAGCTAACGGGCGTTTTCGAGCCCGCCTTTGAAGCTGTCGGTCTCCAACCGCTTTATGCGCGGGATCAGGACAGCATGCTGCAAGCTATTCGCCGCCTGAAGCAAAATGGTGCCGACACCGGCGCGCGAGAAACGACGATGCAGGCTGCCAAGGCCTTGCGTGCATCTGGCGCCGACATTGTGCTGGTTGGATGCAGCGAGTTCTCGTTGCTGGCCCCGGCCATCGCTGCCGAAGGCGCAACCATCGACAGCCTCGACGCGCTTGTCGCCACCACCATCTCCTTTTCGCAATCCGGGGACACCGCCCAAGGCGTCTCCCCCACGGCCGTGCATCGACCGGGCACGTCCGCCTCGACATACCAAACCGGTCAAACAACAAGGGAAGCAGCATTATGATGAAATCCGTGTCAAAAACGGCACTTGCGACCGGCGTTTGCGCCTTCGCGGCCGTCTCGTCGGCCCAGGCGGCCGATCTGGTGCTTGGCGTGCCGAACTGGCCGGCGGCTAACGCGACCGCAAACATCCTCAAAGTGGTGATCGAAGAGAATTTCGGCCTCGATGTCGAGCTTCAGAACGGCACCAACCCGATCATTTTTGAGGCCATGGACGCCGGCTCGATGCACCTGCACCCGGAAGTGTGGATGCCAAACCAACAGAACCTGCACGACCGTTATGTGCAGGACAATCAATCGGTTGTGATGAACAACAACCCGGTGCAAGCGGTGCAGGGCATGTGTGTGCCGACCTACATCGCCGAGCAGTACGACATCACCAGCATTGAAGATCTGACCGACCCGGACAAGATGGCGATCTTTGACTTCGACGGCAATGGAACGCCGGAAGTCTGGATCGGTGCGCCCGGTTGGGCCTCCACGGCCATCGAGCGCATTCGTGCTCGCTCCTATGGCTATGACGAGGTGATGGACCTGCAGGAATATGACGGTTCGGTCGCCTGGGGTGCCCTCGGCACCGCCGTTGCCGCCGAAGAGCCTTGGATCGGCTTCTGCTATGATCCGCACTTCATCTTCGTCGCGTACGATCTGACGATCCTGGAAGAGCCGGCCCACGATCCGGACACCTGGACGATCATTCAGCCGACCGATGACCCAGCTTGGCTTGAGAAATCCGAAGCGTCTACCGCTTGGAACGGTGCAACGCTGCACCTGCACTATGCTGCCAGCGTCCAGGACGATTTCCCCGAAGTCGCGGCCATGTTCAATGCTTATCAGATGCCATCCGAAGCGCTCAGTGAAATGGGCTACGCGCTCAGCGTGCAGGGTGAAGATGCCGCCGATTTTGCCCGTCGTTGGGTGGACGAGAACGAAGATGTCGTTCTTGGCTGGCTGACCAACTAGCTCCCTCCCGGGTGGCCGCTTCGGCGGCCACTCGTCTCCCCCCGTTTTTTGAACCCTTCAGTCGCAGCGTGGAAGAGAAACCCGTGGATGTGAATCCCAAACCGGAAGCCGTGGTCGAGCTTTCGAATGTGTGGAAAGTGTTCGGTGAACGCTCTGCACAGACAGTCGATGCGGCCAAAAACACCGGTCTGACCAAAGCCGAAGCGCTGGAGGAATATGGCACGGTCATCGGCGTGCGCGATGCCAGCTTTTCGGTCGCGCGCGGCGAAATCTTCTGCATCATGGGGCTTTCGGGGTCGGGCAAGTCGACGCTGGTGCGCCATGTGAACCGGCTGATTGAACCGACCGCTGGCACCATCAAAGTTCTGGGCGAAGATGTTAGCGCGATGGGCATGAAAGACCTGCGCGCGATGCGCTCGCGCCATATCGGCATGGTGTTTCAGCATATGGCGCTGATGCCGCACCGCTCGGTGCGCGAGAACGTTGCCTATCCGCTCGAAATTCGTGGCGTGCCGAAATCGCAGCGTTGGGCTGTTTCCGATCACACGCTCGGTCTTGTCGATCTGCAAGGCTATGAGGATCGCCTGCCGCGCGAACTTTCCGGCGGCATGCAGCAACGTGTTGGTATTGCGCGCGCGCTGGCGTCCGACCCGGAAATTCTTTTGATGGATGAGCCGTTTTCAGCGCTCGATCCATTGATCCGCCTACAGCTACAGGACCAGTTCAGCGCGCTCGTCTCTGAGCTAAAAAAGACGACACTTTTCATTACCCATGATCTCGATGAAGCGATCCGTATGGGCCATCGCATCGCGATCATGAAGGACGGCGTGATTGTGCAGATCGGAACGCCCGAAGAGATCGTCACAAAGCCCGCCGATGATTATGTCCGTGAGTTCGTCCAGGGTATCTCGCGCCTGAAGCTGGTGAAGGCGCACTCCATCATGCAGCCGCTCAACGGCTATGACCGGTCAGCCTTGGCCGATGCAAAACGTACATCAGGCGACACCGACCTCGACACGCTGATTGATATGTCGGTGGATAGCGATGCGCCGGTTGTCGTTACCGAAGGCGGCAATGAGATCGGCTACATCTCCAAAGCAATGCTGCTGCGCGGCATTCAAGGCGGGAAATAGGGGCGGCCATGACGGATCAGACCATGCAGAGCGAGCTCACCCTGCCCGAGGCCAACGCGCCGAAGGCTGCGGCTGTTGCCGACGTTCAGGTTGACCGGGCGGCGCTCGATCAGTCGATTTCTGCGTTTGTCGAGCGCAACCCGGCCTATTACCAGCGTGTCTTTCACACCATTCATGACACGACATCTGGTGTCCCGCTCACCTTCAACGCGGCCGCTGCCCTGCTTGGTCCGCTTTGGGCTGCCGCGCGCGGTGTCTGGGGCATGTTCTGGGGCTTTTTGATCTTGGAGATAATTGCCTGGGTACAAATCGGGCGCGGCACATGGGGTGAGCTGGGCGCTGCCGACTTGCAGCAGGCGATCCGTCAGGAAACGCGCGCGCAAGAGTTTCTTGATCGCGCCGCTGCGGCCATTGCAGCGGGTGAAGATGGCTCGAGGTTTGAGACCCTTGGCAACAATTTGATGCGCGCCGCTGAACGCAGCCGCGCTGCCGCCGAGGCTGCGGCCGCCGACGCGATGATGATTCTCGTGACAGGTATTGTGTTGCTCATCGCGATCCGCCTGGTGCAAGGCGTCTGGAGCAACATTGCCTATGAGAAACAATATTCGGCCTGGCGCGTAACGCCCGACAAAGTGGCCTCTGGCGTCAGCATGGTTTCGGCTGGGTTCGGCGCGCTGTTGCTGATCGCGGTGATGCCGCTGACGATCTACCGTTTCACTGTGGAAAACGTGCCGGAGTTCCTGCTCGCCTTTCCGGCAACGCCCGACCATTACACCGATACGGCGCGTTGGCTGGAAGGCCAAATCGATGCCGCTGCGCAGGCTGGCTCGGGCACGTTCGATGGCATTGTGTTGGCGGTGCGCACCGTTCTTGACACCGTGTCACTGGCTCTGATGGGCACACCCTGGCCGGTTGTGATGATCGTGATCTGCGTCGTGGCTTGGCGGTCCGCTGGCCCGCGCGTTGCGATTTTTACCGCAGCGGCGCTCGCCTATATCGCCTTCCTTGGCTACTGGGAAATCGCCATGGAGACAGTGGCGCTTGTTGGCGCGGCAGTGGTTTTGTGCGTGGTGATCGGTATCCCGCTCGGCATTTGGTTTGGTAAATCCATACGCGCCTACAAGTTTGCCGAGCCGGTGCTCGATCTGATGCAAACGCTCCCGGCATTCGTCTATCTTATTCCCATCATTGCGTTTTTTGGAACCGGCAATCCGCCAGGCATTCTGGCAACGATCATTTTTGGCATGCCGCCGGTAATCCGGCTGACGGCCCTTGGCATTCGCGGCGTGCCGGAAAGTATCAAGGAGGCAGCCTCGGCATTCGGAGCTTCGCGTCGGCAGATCTTGCGCGATGTTGAGATACCGCTGGCGCTGCCCTCGATCATGACAGGGGTGAACCAAACCATCCTTATGTGTTTGTCGATGGTGGTGATCATCTCGCTCATCGGCGGTGGAGGGCTTGGCCAAGTGATCTTGGAGGCGCTGCAATTTGCAGCCAAAGGCCCAGGCCTTTTGGGCGGTTTTGCGATTCTCTTCGTCGCCATGGTCATCGACCGCATCGTGCAAGGCGCGTTCCGCCGCGCCGACCTTAAGACCTAGGATTTCCCCATGCCCGCTACCTATCTGAAGAAGGCCGTGAAAACGGCTGAAACGGACCAGTCCGACGTGCAGCAGACCGTGGCTGAAATGCTGCGCGCTATTGAAGCTGGCGGTGACCGCGTTGCGGCCGATTATTGCCGGACGTTTGACGGCTGGGACGGCGACATCGTTGTTGGACGTGAGGCGATTGAGGCGGCGATTGCCAAGGTGCCCGAGCAGCTCAAACAAGACATCCGTTTCGCGCACGATAACATTCGCCGTTTTGCCGAGGCCCAGCGTGCGACGATCCAGGAGTGCCAGATCGACGTCATTCCTGGTCTGACAGCCGGTCAGAAACAGATCCCTGTGTCGGCGGCGGGTTGTTATGTGCCTGGTGGGCGTTATAGCCACATCGCCTCGGCGATCATGACGATTACCACCGCCAAAGTGGCAGGTGTGCCGCACATCGCTACCTGTTCGCCTCCCAAACCTGGTGAGGGGATACCGGCGGCGATCCTCTTCACGATGGATTTGTGCGGTGCCGACGTGATCTTGAACATGGGTGGCGTCCAAGGCATCGCGGCGATGGCGTATGGCCTGTTTGGCCTTCCGAACGCCGATATCTTGGTGGGTCCCGGCAATCAGTTCGTCGCCGAAGCCAAACGGTTGCTGTTCGGGCAGGTCGGGATCGACATGTTCGCCGGTCCGACCGATTCCATGGTGATCGCTGACAGCCAGGCTGACCCGAACGTCGTGGCCTGGGACCTGGTAGGCCAAGCCGAGCATGGCTACAACTCGCCGGTTTGGTTGGTAACCGACAGCCAGACTCTGGCTGACCATGTGAATGGCCTCGTGCCTGAGTTGATCGCCCAATTGCCGGACATCAACGGCAAAAACGCCAAGGCGGCGTGGCGCGACTATGCCGAGATCATCCTTTGCGCAGACCGCGAGGAAATGGCGCAACTGGCCGATGCGTACGCTCCTGAGCATTTGCATGTGCAAGCCGACGATCTGGAATGGTGGCTAGCGCGGCTCTCCAGCTACGGATCCTTGTTCCTTGGCGAAGAAACCACCGTCGCCTTTGGCGATAAGGCAGCCGGGCCTAACCATGTGCTGCCGACATCGGGCGCTGCCCGTTACACCGGCGGCCTGTCGGTGCACAAGTTCATGAAGACCGTGACCTGGCAGCGCGCGACGCGAGAAGGCGCGCGGCCCATTGCCGAGGCGACAGCACGCATCTCGCGCCTTGAAGGCATGGAGGGGCATGCTAAGACGGCGGACATTCGGCTTGAGAAATATTTTCCTCAAGAGACGTTCGATCTTCGCGCGACCAGCTAGTCTAGGGGCTGACCCTTGTTTTCTATCTTCAAACCGCTCGCAGGCGGCTATAGCGGCCTTGCGTTGGCCGTCACGATTGCGCTCTGCGCGGGGTTCTTGTCCGAGCACTATGGCGCGCCGGTCATGCTGTTCGCGCTGCTGGTCGGCATGGCATTCAACTTCTTGGCCGACCATCCAAAATGTGCCGGCGGCATAACGTTCGCCTCCAAATCACTGCTGCGGATGGGTGTCGCGCTGCTCGGGTTTCGGCTTAGCCTTGGTGATGTAACGGCGCAGGGTTGGGAGCCGGTAGCAGTGATCATTGCGTTGGTTGCTCTCACGCTCGCCAGCGGCGCTTTGTTGGCGCCTCTGTTCAAGCGGAAGATCGCTTTTGGCATTTTGACGGGCGGCGCGACGGCGATCTGCGGTGCCTCGGCGGCGCTGGCGATATCGGCTGTTATGCCCAAGCGGGACAATCTGGAGCGCGACACGCTGTTCACAGTGGTTGCCGTCACAACGCTGAGCACCGTCGCCATGGTGCTCTATCCGCTATTGTTTTCCGTGCTTGGCTTCAATGATGAGCAGGCGGGGTTTCTGATTGGTGCGACCATCCATGACGTCGCGCAGGTCGTGGGTGCCGGTTTCTCGATCAGCGATGAAGCTGGCAATGTCGCGACGCTCACCAAGCTTCAGCGGGTTTTGCTCTTGCCGCTGGTCATTCTGGCGATTCTGATTGCCACGCGCAAAAGCGACGGTGAACGGGTCGGTATCCCGCTGTTCGTGATCGCCTTTATCGTCTTCATGCTGATCAACTCGACCGGCGTATTGCCGGAGGCTGTCGTTGCGTTTTTCGTGGAAGCGAGCCGCTGGATGCTGATTACGGCGATCGCAGCGCTCGGCGTGAAGACCTCGCTCGGCGCCATGGTCAATCTGGGCGGCAATCACATCGCTTTGGTCGTTGCGCAGACCGTTTTTCTACTCGTCGCGGCGATCGCGGCGAAAATTCTGTTCCTCTGACCAATCCCAAGGAGTTATTGATGTCCGTGAAGACCTTGATCGCCGACGGCGCCCCACCCGCCGTCGGACCCTATAGCCACGCCACCGAAACGGCTGACACGCTCTACATTTCCGGGTGCCTCGCGCTGGATGAAACCGGCACGTTCCTGGGCGGGGATGCAGCGGCACAAGCCAAGCAGGCGCTGAGCAATCTGGGCAAGGTGCTGGCTGCTGCCGGGCTCGGCCCAAGTGACGTTGCCAAGTGCGTGGTGTTCTTGACCGACATGGCCGATTTCGCCGCTGTTAACGCGGTCTATGCGGCGTTTTTTGGTGATCACAAACCGGCGCGCTCCTGCATCGCAGTGGCGGCCCTGCCACTGGGCGCCACGGTCGAAGTTGAGGCCATCGCAGCCAAATAAACGCCGCTAGTCGTGCGCCTGAAAACATAAACGTGCGATGCCGACACTGGCTTCGGCGTGGTCGGCGTTGGCCATGGGCACGTTTAGCAGTCGCTGGCGGATGGCCGTCCAGACCGGGTTTTTTGCGCCACCTCCTGCCGTGAATATTTTGCGTGGCTGTGGGGCGCCGAGCGCAACGAGCCTGGCATAACCGGCCGCTTCGATGCGTGCGATGCTTTCCAGCAGGCCGTGCAGAAATTGCGCATCGTCCGCCGGTCGCGGTTCCATCCGAGGCATCAGATGCGGGTCGTTGATCGGAAATCGTTCGCCAGGTTTGAGAAGCGGGTAGTAGTCGAGTTGCGATACGGACTCGGCATCGATTTGAGCGCTTAGTGTGGCCAGTTGATCGGGCGGGAAGAGGGCGGCCAAGACGCCGCCACCCGTGTTCGACGCGCCGCCGACGAGCCAGTTTCCGCCAACCAAATGGCTGTAGACGCCGCTTGCCGGATCGTCGATGCGCCGGTCGCTCAGCAGTTTGATCGCGAGCGTCGTGCCGAGTGAGGTAACTGCGTCGCCAACTTGGCTGGCGCCTGCGGCAAGAAAGGCGGCGATGCTGTCGGTCGTTCCGGCATGCAGTTGGAGGTTCGAAGAGAACCCAAAGCGTTTGGCTATGCCATCGCCAACGGTGCCAACGGGTGCGCCGGCGCGAAAGACCTCGGGCAAAAGCTGGGTTCGAACGCCTAGTGCTTGAAGCCAGGATGGCCAGCGGCGCGTTTCTGGGTCCCAGCCGAGCTTCAACGCGTTGTTATCGTCCGACCCAAGCGATTTTTCGGCGAGTTTGGCCGTGATGAAATCGGCCTGATGCAAAAGGTGTCTGCCTTGATCGTTTTGGTCGAGTGATTGCAAACGCAGCATGCGGGCCAGTGCCGAGGAGCTTCCGCGCGTGATCGACGTTTCTTCGGCGAAACCCGCGATGCGTTCAGCCTCTTCATCAAACCTGGAGGAATTGTACATCAGCGCCGGCGTGACAGGTTTAAGCTCTTTATCGACCAACACCATGGAACCCGATGTGCCATCGACGGCCGCATGGGCGATACGTTTTGGGTCGATGCCAGACGTCTTCAGTTCACTGATTTGCGCGTCGAGGGCGCAGGTAACAGCATCCCACCAGGCTGATGCGTCTTCGTTGGACGTTGCGCTGTGGTCTGCCTTAGCTGTGCCGATGACGTGGCCGGCGCGATCGACGACGGCCGTGCGAACACCTGATGTCCCGATATCGATTCCAAGCGCGAGGTCGGATTGGCGTGGATCGTCATTCATGACTGTCGGGCGGCCAACGCTTGGCGGTATTTTTCGGCGTCCCAGTTGAGCAGTTCCGCCTCCGCCTCCGCGCCGATGGCGTTGGGCTGCCAGTCGCTCGGCAGTCGAGTCAGCACGTCGCTGAGGCACTGCGCCATGGCGCGTTGCGCTGGCGTTGCTTCAATTCGGATGGCTAGGCCTTGGTCTTCGATCAGACGGGCCGGCGCGCCGTCCACCGGCTTGGTCGGCAGGGCAGGGCCGAGAAACACGACATGGTCGGGGTAATAGGAGCCGGTGGTCGCTAGCGAAAACAGACGATCATCTTGCGCCAAGGCGTTGGCATTCGACCAGACAAAACCGTCGGGTGCATCACCACTAGGGTGTGCGCTCTCGACCAAGACCGGCATGGCAAGGCGCCGCTCCACTTCGCCCATCAGCGCTGCGACATCCTCGGCACTGTCACCGGCAACGATGAGGCCGTGATTGCCGAGAACGACCACTTGCGTGTTGGCGCTTAACTCCGAGGCAATGGCTTCCGTCAGCGGACGCCCCGGCTTGCGATAGGGCACGAAGGCGACCGGCAACCCGGCCAGTTTGCGCTTGGCCGCCGCGATGCCTTGATCACTTGTGGCATGGACGAGTGTCGCCACCGAATGCGTGTGCGCAACGACGGGCCAATCGATCAGAGCGTGAAACGTAGTTTCGATCGATGGGCGAAGACCGCGTTCGGGGTCCAGAATGGCGGCCTGGCAGGTGCCGTCGCCAGCGCCTTTGGCCTCGGAGAGCGCAATGGCGCGATCGACGGCAACGAAAATGTCCTGATCGAGCGCATCGGCAAGCTCGGTGCCCGACGCTTTGATCCACAAGGTCTCGCCGAGTTTGATGGAGGTGTTGCCGCCTGGTCCCTGGACGCGCAAGGGATCGCCGCCGCAATCGGCCGATAGGGCCAAGAAGTCTTTGGGCAGTGCAGCAGGTTTAGCCATTGTGCATTCTTTCCACGGTAGCCAGAGCGCCAATCAAAAAGTCGGGCAGCGGCGTTGCGTGCTCTTCGGCCAAGCGCTGCGTTACGGTGTCGGGATCGCCAGCTTCATAGGCCTTGGCGTGCAGTCCGCCCATCACCAGCACCGTCTTCCAACCGGCTTCCGCGCCACCAGCAATGTCATGTTCCAAAGAGTCGCCGACCATCAGAGTTTTTTCCGGCGGCGTGCCCAGAGCTTTGATCAACGTTTCAAAGATCGGACGGTGTGGCTTGCCATAGAAGGTGACGGTTCCGCCGGCCTCCTTGTATGCGTGGGCGAGCGCGCCTGGTGACAGTTGCATCACGCCATCGGCGCGCGGTGACCCGCGATCGGGGTTGGTGCAATAGAGTGGCAGGTTGTGTTTCAATGCCTCATCAAGCAGGGCGCGTTCGGCGATTCCATCGCCGCCTTCAGGCAGGCCCATCAAAAGCACAGCATCGGCGTCATCCAATCGATCAGCCCACTCGATAGATAGCTCCTCGCCCCAATTCAGCTCGTCGCCAGGTTTGGCGGTGATCGCGAAGAGGCGCCCGGGTTGGCAGCGGCCCTGATCGACATCCTGCCAAAACGCCTCGCCGGAGGTCATGATCTCATCGAACAGGTTGGCGGGCAGGCCCATCGCCGCGATGCGCTCGCGGTTGGGCGCTGCGCGTTTGCCGGAATTGGAGAGGACGGCCAGTTTCTTGCCCGCCGCCGCCAGCGCCTCCATCGCCTCGGCGGCACCAGAGTAGGGCGCCGTGCCATTGTGCAGGACACCCCATTGATCGAACACGATCGCATCGCATTGGTCGGCCACGTCCATCAGGCTGTCGATGGATTGCATGGTTGGCTCAGTCCGGCGTTGGCGGCACAAGACCCGCGATGTAGGCCTCGGCTTCCTCTCTGGTCATGGCCGGCGCGGCTTTATTGACCGAACCCGCCGGCATGTCACCGAAATAGAACTGATAACCCGGGATCACCTGGCGACGTTTGCGCAGCGGCATGCCGTCGTAAGGGAAGACGTCGGAGCGCGCATTGGCGACCTTGTCGTGGCAGGCGAGAATATAGTCGGCGCGCTTGTCCAACTCTTCCACCGACTTCCAACCCTCGAATGAGTTCACGAAACGCGCCGGCACCCAATAGCGCCAGCCCTCGGCTGGGTTGGGTTCCAAATTGCGTTCCTGGAAGATGGCGTCGCCAGCGACAACGATGTCGCCGGCTGATGTTGCGACGGTCACGGCCATATGGCCCACAGAGTGCCCTGGCGTGTGGAACATGGTGATGCCGGGCAGCACCTCGCATTCATCCTCAACCGCTTCGAAAACGCAGCCGGCATAGGCGTTTTCGATGCCCAAATAGCCGGACTCATAGGTGCGGTAGTAGAGCGGCAGCGGGTTGTAGGCCATTTCGATTTCGGCCTTGGGGGCGATATAGCGGGCGTTCTTGAATTCTTTCATATTTTGCACGTGATCCCAGTGCAGATGGGTAAAGACGATGGCGTCGATCTCATCGGGATGGACACCAAGCTTCTGCTCAAGATGCTCATGCACCTGAAGGCAGCCGCGCTTGTCGCATTTGTGGTGGTATTTGGTGGCGCGCTCTTCGTCGCAAAGCCCGGTGTCGATCAGGATCTTGTGTTCGCCTGTGTCGACATAATGGCAATAGACCGGGTTCCAGATTTTTTGACCCGCTGGCCCCTTCCAGAAAATATAGGTGCCGAGATCGGCCTCCAGCCAGCCGGTATTGATCGGATAAATTTTCGTTTCTTGAATGCCCATAGTGCTCCGCTCCGGCTAATACTCTCATCTTTGTATACAAACTTTTACGCCTGTCTACAGGAAAGGGTGCCAAAAGGTCAGAATGCTGGCTCGAGGGCTGTCAGTTTGCCGCCAGAACGCGCATGAAGCTCTCCTCCATATGCTTGCGCATATAGTCGAAGGCGTCGTTGGAGTCGGCCGAGAAGATTTTTTCCAACAGTTCGTCGTGGCTGTGGGCAGAGGCGATGAGGTCGGCCTTGGTCGCGAACTTCTTGGCGCGGAAGGGGCCCGTCCGGCGGCGAAAATCTGAGGCCATTTGCTGGATGTAGGGATTACCCGTTGCCTGATAGATGGCAAAATGCAGGGACTCGTTGGCGCGCAGATAACCCGGAAAGTCTCCGGATTTTGCTGCCTCATGACAGCGAGCTTGGGCAGCTTCCAATTGGGATTTGGCCAGCAAAGTCAGGCGCTGCGCCACCAGACGCGCACACAGGGCCTCGATTTCGTGCATCGCTTCGAACATCTGCGCCAGCTCTTCGCGCGTGTATTGCGCAACGCGGGTGCCACGGCCTTCGCTTGGCTCCAGCACCCCTTGCGCGGTCAGGCGGCCAAGCGCCTCACGCACGGGGGTGCGCGAGGCGCCAAAGCGTTCGGCCAGACGTGTTTCATCCAGGCGTTGACCCGGCTCGATCTGACCGGCGGCGATTTCATCGAGGAGCGCGCTTTCAATGCGCTGCGCGACGCTGACGCGAGGGCGTTGGGTGACCGTGTTCATTCAATGGGCCTCCTTTGCACTCACAGGTAGCCTAGGCGCGGCGCAAACACAATGATTGGGGCATTCTGTATGTTTTTGATTGCTTTTGTATACAAAATATGTGTTCCTCGACGAACTGGGAGAAAAGAAGAGCTGTAATGCCCGAAATCCGGCTGGAAAACCTGCGCAAGGCCTATGGTGCCGTCACGGTCATCGAGGACCTCAACCTCACGATGAACGATGGCGAGTTCACCGTGCTCGTCGGACCGTCGGGCTGCGGTAAGTCGACGACGCTGCGGATGATCGCCGGTTTGGAGTCGGTCACGGACGGGACAATTTCCATTGGTGACCGTGATGTCACCCGGCTCGATCCGAAAGACCGCGACCTGGCGATGGTGTTTCAGGACTATGCGCTCTATCCGCATATGAACGTCGCCAAGAACATGTCGTTTGCCCTGCGCCTGGCGCGGTACCCCAAGGCGGATATCGATACGCGCGTTAAAGAGGTCGCCGCGACGCTTGGCTTGACGGAATATCTTGACCGCAAGCCTGGCGCGCTTTCGGGCGGTCAACGCCAGCGTGTGGCCATGGGGCGTGCCCTGGTGCGCAATGCGTCCACCTTCCTGTTCGATGAGCCGCTGTCCAATTTGGATGCCAAGCTGCGCGGCCAGATGCGCGCTGAGTTGGCCCTTATGAGCAAGCGCATTCAAAAGAACATGGTCTATGTGACCCATGATCAGATTGAGGCGATGACGCTGGGCGATAAGATCGTGGTGATGCGCGGCGGTGAAATCATGCAGGCGGGCACGCCTGAAGAACTGTATCGCCGACCGGCCAACCGTTTCGTCGCCGGCTTTATCGGCTCACCAACGATGAATTTTCTGAACGCAGAACTTGCCCAAGAGGGTGAGCGTCTGTTTGCAACCGGTCCTGGCTTCAAAATCCCGCTATCCCCCAAGCGCACCCAGACACTGCCCGGCCATGTTGGTCGCGCCGTTCAGCTGGGTGTGCGGCCCTCGGCCTTTTCTGAAGATGCCGGACCGGACGCCCTGACCCTGCCTATCGTCCTGTCGGAATATATCGGCGCCCAGTCGGTGCTGATGTCGGAGTTAGGCGGACAGAACATCCAAATCGAGATTTCAACGGCTGCGCCGATCCCGACAGGGCAATCGCGGTCGTTCCGGATCGATGAAGAGGAACTGCACCTTTTCGATCCGCAAACGGAAGCGGCGCTTTAGGTGCCGCTGAAAACCGGCCGCAAAGGCCACGATCATCTTGGGAGGAAAAAGATGAAATTGATCAAGACGATAGCTCTAGCAGCGCTTGTCGGCACAGCTATCAGCAGCACGCCTGCATCAGCGCAGATGCCCGAAGCGGTCTATGCGCCCTTTGAGGACGTGACGCTAGTGGTGAACTTCCCTGCGCATCCCCACTATGATGCGGCGATGCGCGTGTTGCCACTCTTCACCGAAGAGACGGGTATCGAGGTAGAAGTCGATCAGCTACAATATTTGCGGATGCGCGAGCGCCAAACACTGGAGCTGACGCAGGACGAGGGCGATTACGATCTCATCGCCTATGTCGTGTTCTCCAAGGCCGATTATGTGTTTGCCGATCAGCTGCACAATCTGGCGCGGTTCTTCATGGACCCATCGCTGGCCGATCCGAATTACAATGCTGAAGATTTGATCGACGGCTATGTGCAGAACATTGGCGTTGCCGGCGGCTTCAAAGGCTATTTGCCTGGCCCGACTGGGTCGCTATTCGGCATTCCCTTTGGTTCGGAAACCTCCGTGCTCGGCTACCGTACCGATATCTTTGAAGAGCATGGTCTTGAGGTTCCAGAAACCTATGATGAGCTTCTTGAGCTGGCCTGTCTGATCCCTGAGCTTGAGCCCGACATGGGCGGTCTCGCCTCCCGTGCGGCTTCCGGTCACCAGGCAAGCCACGCCTATCTGCTGCACTTGAATCCGCTCGGCGGCGGCATCTTTGATGACAATTGGGAGCCCATCGTCAACAACCCGGCGGGTGTCGAAGCGGCCGAAGCGCTGAAGACCATCGTCGATTGCGGCATTGAAGGCTCAACCACCTTTGGTCCGTCGGAAGCTGCGGCTGCGTTCGCGCAGGGCCAGTATGCGATGTTCTTGGACTCCATTGCCTTTGCTGCCGGATTTGAGGACCCTTCGCGCTCAACAGTTGCTGGCAATGTTGGCTGGGCAATGCACCCTATGGGTGTTGATCGCGCTTCGCAGACCGGTGGTTTCGGCCTTGCCATTCCGCGCAACGCGCCCAACGCCGAGGCGGCCTTCCTGCTGATGCAGTGGCTCACCAGCCCACGGATCGATCTCATGATCGCCATGGAAGGTGGTAACCCATCGCGTTTCTCCACCTATGAGGATGCGGCACTCAATGAGCGGTTCCCCTATTCGGCGACCTTCGGTGAGGCCCTTCGCTTCGCTGACCCCGACTGGCGTCCGATCATCCCGACTTGGGGTGAGATCAATGCTGACCTCGGCACGACGCTCAGCCAGGTTTTGACCGAAGATCTCGACATTCAGGAAGCGCTGGATGGCGTGGCTGAACGGGCTCGCGGGATCATGGACGAAGCCGGCTATTACGCCTGGCAGTAAGCCAGTACGCTATGCGGCGGGCCGAATTGTTGGCCCGCCGCTTTCGCTTTCTTGAAGGTTCGGCTTAACGCTAATGAACATCCAAGCTGCCAATCGGCTCACGCCCTATATGTTCCTGGCACCGGCTGCTGCGGTGATGATCATCGCGCTGCTCTATCCGATCGGGTACATGGTCTATGCCAGCTTCTTGGATTGGAACCCGAGCCAGCGCATCGGTGAGGCGGACTTTGTTGGCCTGCGCAACTACATAAACCTATGGAATTCCGACAGTTTTTGGGAAAGCTTCTGGGTCACCATTCGCTTCGCGGCGTTCGTGGTCTCTATTGAGATGTTCATCGGCGTCGGGTTGGCGCTGCTGCTTGATCGCCAGTTGCGCGGCATGGCGGTTTTGCGCACCATCTTCATTCTGCCCATGATGATCGCTCCCATCGTGGTCGGTCTGATGTGGCGCTACATGTATCACCCGCAGGTGGGCGTGTTTAACCGCTGGCTGAACAATTGGGGCTTCGACACGATCCCGTTTCTTGGCGACAGTTCCTGGGCTTTTGCCTCCGTGGTCATCGCCGATATCTGGCAGTGGACGCCGTTCATTTTCATTCTGGCGCTTGCCGCGTTGCAGTCCTTGCCGTCCTCAGCGCTTGAGGCGGCGCGCGTCGATGGCGCCAATGGCTGGCAGCAGATCCTCTACATCAAACTGCCGTTGATGATGCCGGTGCTGATCGTCACCTGCCTGCTGCGCTTGATCGATGCCTTTAAAGTGCTCGAAGTCATCCTAGTGATGACCAATGGCGGGCCAGGGCTTTCGACGGAGATTCTGGCGCTGCGGATTTCGCGCACGGCCTCTGAGTTCCGACAGCTTGGCGAGGCGGCGGCGATGTCGAATTATTTGCTCATCCTGTTGATGCTGATCACCGCCGTCATGTTCGTTTACACGCGGCTCAACGATGCCCGACTGGCGCGCATTCGTGCTGCCGGTGCGAAGGCCGCTCAGGCTGAAGAGGAGGCGGTTTAGCATGTCGCAGGGACACGTCGAAAGCCGCACCAACCCAGCCTTTTATGTGCTGTTGATTTGCCTCGTGGTGATGTCCGCCGGGCCGATTGTGCTGATGCTGGCCAACTCTTTTAAACTCAACGTCGATATCACCTCGCCGACGGCGAGCCTGTTCTTCATGCCGACGTTGCAGAACTATGAAACGGCGCTCTGCGAGTTCCTCTGGTACGATCCAGAGCATCTGCGACGCTGCGATCCAACCTTTGGCCGAGCTTTGGTCAACTCGCTTATCATCTCGCTGGTTTCAACCGCGCTGACGCTCATTCTCGGCTGTATGGCCGCTTATTCCATCGTGCGCTTCCGCTACATGGGCCGCGACACGGCAAGCTTCACGACGCTCATCATGCGCATGGTGCCGCCGGCTGTTCTGCTCGTGCCTGTGTTCGGCATTTGGAACGAGCAATTCGGGCTCGATGGCACGCGATCGGGCATCATTCTGGTTTATGTGGCCATGAACCTGCCCTTTGTGATCTGGATTTTGCAAAGCTTCATCATTCAGGTGCCGATTCAGCTTGAAGAAGCTGCGCGGATGGATGGCGCCGGGCCTTTCCAGGTGTTCTTTCTGGTGGTGCTGCCGATCATCAAACCGGGATTGGCTGCGGCCTCGATTTTCACCTTCCGTGTGGCGTGGAACGAGTTTCTGCTCGCCAATGCTCTGTCAGACCGCAACTCGCGTACGGTGCCCGTGACCATCGTGAACTCGATTACCGAGTACAATATCGATTGGGGTGTGATCATGGCGACGGGCATGCTGCTCGCTATTCCGCCTATCCTCTTCACTTTCTTTGCCTCGCGTCAGATCATCACCGGCATGACTGCGGGTGCTGTGAAGGGTTAGCGTTGATGGGTTGTTCCGTCCTGCTTTTGGCGACGATGGAAACCAAGCAAGAGGCCATCGCCTACTTCAAAAAGGCGATGGACCGGCATGGTGTGCATTGCCATGTGCTTGATTTGTCGTTGAATGCCGAGGGCGAGGTGCTATCCGGCGCGCGCAAGCTGCAATCAATGGCCTATGTTGCGAACAACGCCGCGGTGATGGCCCGCGAGGCCATTGAGGCTGGCGCGACGGCTGCCGTTTCTATCGGTGGGGGCACAGGCGGCGAGATCGCCCTGCAAGTGATGCGCGGCATGCCCTTCGCGTTCCCAAAAATGCTGGTGACGACCCTTCCGTTCGATCCACGTTACGCGCTGGCTGACAATGCGATCATCATCGTGCCGACGCTGGCCGATGTCTGCGGCATTAACGCGGCCCTGCGCCAGGCGCTCGAAAACGCCGCCGCGATGTTGGCCGGCCTTTGCCAAGCCTCAAACACCTTGCCGCACGTTTCCACCAACCCCTCGGTTGGCATTACCGCGCTTGGCGCGACTGGCGCCTGCGCGGACGGCTTGTCAGCCGCCTTGAACGCCGAGGGGCGGGAAGCGACCGTGTTCCATGCTAATGGTTTTGGCGGCGCGGCTTATGCCCGTTTTGCGCGCTGCGGCACGTTCCACTCGGTTGTCGACATGACGTTGCATGAGCTCACGCGCATCCACGTGGCGGGCGCGCATGTGGAGATGCCAGATCGGCTGACGGCGGCGCGAGATTCCGGTGTGCCGCAAGTGGTCCTGCCCGGTGGGCTGAACTTCATCGGTCTTGGCGAGTTGGCGCTGGTGCCGCCGGCCTATTTGGAGCGCTCGCACTATCAACACACCGGCTATTTCACCCATGTCCAGGTGACCGAAGACGAGATGGCTTTGGTCGCTGGAATACTGGCTGATGCGCTCGATGGCGCAAGCGCGCCGGTCACCTTGCTTGTGCCGATGGGCGGGTTTTCTCACCAAGACCGGCCCGGCGGCGCAATAGAATCGCCAGCGCTGCGCGAAGTGTTTTTGGAGGTCATGCGGGCGCGCCTTTCCTCCTCGGTAAACCTACGCACCCTCGACCATCACATCAACGATGCAGGCACGGTGCACGCCATCATGGATTCGCTGCGTCCTCATTTGCCCGCCGTTGAACAGTCCCCCCACGAAGGAGCCCACAATGCCCGCGCAGAAGCCTGATGTCAGTGAGTTGGAAGCCAAGAAGGACGCGCTGATCGCCACTGCGCGGCGCTGTTTCGACGGCGGCCTGCAAACCAATGCCGGAGGCAATCTTTCAGTGCGCCTGGCGTCGGCTGACGCCATTGTCATCAAGCCCTCGGGCGTCGGCTTTGCCGAGTGCACGCGCGACAATCTGCAGGTCGCTTATCTGGATGGTACGTTGGAGCCATCCGCTTTCAAGCCGTCCAAAGACCTTGATTTCCACGCCGATCTCTACCGCATTCGCTCGGACATCAACGCGATCGTGCATTGCCATAGCCCTTGGGCGACGGGTTATGCCTCGGCCGGTATCGAAATCCCCTGCCTCACCGTGCAAACGATTGAAAAGATCGGGCGCATGCCGTTGATCCCGCTGTCGGCCAATGGAGGCCCGCAGACCGATGTGGAGATTTCACCGGTTTTCCGTGACCCATCCATCCGCGCGGCGGTGCTCGCTAATCACGGAACCATTGGCGTTGGCACGACTTTGATGGCGGCGCAATATCTGGCGGAAATCATTGAAGAAACTGCGCATATCGCCTTTGTGCGTGACACGTTGATGGCGGCCCATGGCAAAAGCTTGGCCGATTTGCCGCGCTATGGAACGGCGGCAGAAGCCGCCGCAGCAACCGCCTAGGACCGACCACGCCCTTACGTTGAATCGTACAGGACACGGTCGCCAAGGTTCCGATTTTCCTTCACCAGCTTCGCACGATGTGTAAGGGTCGGCGAACGTAGTCGTGTATCCTTCAGGGCCGGTTGATGAATTATTCCTCGCCGCATGCGTCTTTCCGCACGCGTTGTGATCAATGCTCCATCCATAACCGCGCCATTTGCAGCCGGGCATCTTCCGCCGCCGCACAAGAGCTTCAAGGCTTAAGCCGTATTCGCAAGTTTTCCGCTGGGCAGGTGATCCACGGCGAGCGCCAGCCGGGCGGATTTCTGGGCAATGTCGTCTCAGGCATGGTGAAGCTCTGCAAGACGCTTGAAGATGGCCGCCAGCAAGTGGTCGGCCTATTGTTCCCGTCTGACTTTTTCGGCAGACCCTTTGAGGCCGCCGCGCCGTTTTCCTTTGAAGCGGCGACGGATGTCGAGATTTGCGTTTTCGAGCGTCAGGCGTTTGAGAACTTGCTCGAACAATATCCCGAGGTTGAGCACGAACTGCTGGTGCAGGTGCTGACCGAGCTGGATGCAGCGCGCGAATGGATGGTGCTGCTCGGTTGTCAAAGCGCGCGAGAAAAGGTCGCCAGCTTCCTGTTGATGCTGCTGCGCCGCTCCAATCTCATGGGGTGCGAGAAGGCTGGGCAGCCCGAAACGCAGATCGTGACGTTTCCGGTCAGCCGCAAGGACGTCGCGCTCTATCTCGGCACGACGCCAGAGACCGTCTCTCGGCAGATACAATGGATGTCGCGCAACGACATTCTGACAATTATTGATGCGCAGACCTTCGCGATCACCGACGTGCACCGGTTGGCGCAGACGGCTGCGCACGAAGAGTGGCTCGATCAGTTGAGCGCTTGATAGCGCTCAACTCTAGTCTCATAACCTTCTGATCAACCAGTCTTTTCAGCTTCAGCAACATTGGCTTTGACGGCAAGGAAGCTGTCAGGCGTGACGGAAATGCTGTCGATGCCGGCTTCCACCAAGAACTTGGCAAACGTCGGATCATTGCTGGGCGCTTGACCGCAAAGCCCGACTTTGGCGCCGGCCTGATGGGCACGGGCAATCACCGTTTCGATCATCCATTTGACGGCCTCGTTCTGCTCTTCGAAGACGCCGGAGAGGTGCTCATTGTCACGATCGACGCCCAAGGTGAGCTGGGTTAGATCGTTCGATCCAATGGAGAAACCGGAGAACCGTTTGGCGAATTCATGCGCCAGAATGACGTTCGACGGAACTTCACACATGACGTAAATGTCGAGCCCTTCTTTGCCGCTTTCCAGGCCGTTCTTGGCCATGACGTCGAGCACCAGATCGGCCTCCTCCGGCGTGCGGCAGAAGGGGATCATGACCAGCACGTTGGTGAAGCCAAGATCCTCGCGCAAATGGCGGATCGCTTGGCATTCCAACGCAAACCCGTCGCGATAGATGTCGGCATAATAGCGTGAGGCCCCGCGCAGCCCGATCATCGGGTTTTCCTCGTCCGGCTCAAACGCCGAGCCACCCAACAGCTTGGCGTATTCGTTGGTCTTGAAATCGCTCATGCGCACGATCACCGGGTTGGGGTGCGCGACGGCCGCAATGCGCGAGAGGCCACGGGCCAGCGTTTCAACGAAATAGTGTTTCTTGTCGTCGTAGCCGCGCGTCAGCGCTTCAATCTCTTCTCTGTCATGATGGTCCTGCAGTTGATCGAAGTTTACCAATGCCATCGGGTGCACCTGCACGGCGGAGTTGACCACGAACTCCATGCGCGCAAGACCGACGCCGTCCGACGGCAAGCGCCACCAGCGAAAGGCCGAGGATGGGTTTGCCAGGTTCAGCATGATTTTGGTTTTGGTGTCGGGCACATGGTCGAGCTTGATGTCTTCGACGTCGAAATCGAGATAGCCCTGAAAAATGTCGCCCTGCTCGCCACCAGCGCAAGACACGGTCACTTCCTGACGGTCGTGCAGCACATGGGTCGCATTGCCCGTGCCGACGATGGCCGGAATGCCAAGCTCACGGCTGACAATGGCCGCGTGGGAGGTGCGCCCGCCATGGTCGGTGATGATGGCTGCTGCGCGCTTCATGATGGGCACCCAGTCCGGATCGGTCGTTGAGGTGACGAGCACCGAACCATCGATGAAGCGCTCAATGTCCTGCGCGCTTTCGATGATGCAGATCGGGCCTTGGGTGATGGCGTTGCCGACGCTCAGACCGCTGAGGATTGGCGTGTCCTTGGTGTTGAGCGTGAAGTTTTTCATCACTTGATGATCGGCCCGCGACTGCACGGTCTCCGGCCGTGCTTGCACGATGTAAAGCTCGCCGGTCTCGCCGTCCTTGGCCCATTCCATGTCCATCGGCTGACCATAATGCTTTTCGATGGTCGCGGCCTGACGTGCCAAGGCGACGATTTCTTCGTCGCTCAGTACGAAGCTTTGCTGTTCACGCTTGGATGTGGGGACGTTGATCGTCTCGCCGCCTTCCTGGCCGGCATAGATCATCTTTTGCTCTTTTTCACCGAGCCGTTTTTCGACGATTGGCTGGAGCGCTTCATTGTCGAGGAACGGCTTGAAGACCTGATATTCATCGGGGTTCACCGCGCCTTGCACGACGTTTTCGCCAAGGCCCCAGGCGGCGTTGATGAGCACGACCTTGTCAAAGCCGGTTTCGGTGTCGATGGAGAACATCACGCCGGACCCGCCAATGTCGGAGCGGACCATCAACTGAACGCCGACGGAGAGCGCCACCTTCTCGTGGTCGAAGCCTTTCATCGTGCGGTACATGATGGCGCGATCGGTGAAAAGGGATGCGTAGCAACGCCGGCAGGTGGCGAGCAGCGCGTCCGGCCCGCGCACATTGAGGAATGTTTCCTGCTGCCCGGCGAAGCTCGCATCTGGCAGATCTTCGGCGGTGGCGCTGGAGCGCACGGCAACGGAGAGTTCGTCGGCGCCAACGCGCTTTTGCAGAGCGTCGTAGTGCGCAACGATATCCTCGCGCAGCTCCTGCGGCCACTCGCTAGCGATGAAGGCCTTGCGGATGTGTGTGCCCGCCTCTTGGAGCGTCATCTGCTTGTTGGTGAGGCGCTTCAACGTCTCATCAAGCACGCTGTCCAGGCCATTGTGTTTGACGAAGTTGCGAAACGCATCGGCGGTGGTCGCAAAACCGGACGGGACCTTGATACCGGCATTGCCCAGCTGTTGAACCATCTCGCCGAGCGAGGAGTTTTTGCCGCCGACCAGGGCAACGTCGCCGCGTGCCAGATCGTCAAACCAAATGATGTTTTTCGTGCCCATGCTGTTTCCTCTCTGCTGCCGTGCTTGCGGCGATCTTCGATTAATTAAGCGTGTTCGATATTGCGTGTGTCGGTTCTATCCCCACTGGCTGGCGAGGGCGCGCAGCGCATCGGTGCGGCTCAACTGGCCGACCAAATTGCCGCTATCCATCACCGGAAAGCGGCGAAATGGCTTTTCGATGAAAAAATTGGTGGCGCTGATGATGTCGATGTTGGCGTCGATTGTCGTCACCGGATGGCTCATATAGGCGTCCACATGACCGCCCCAGTCGCGGTAATAGCTGGCGTCCAGCGCCGCCTTCAGGCAGTCGCGCTTGGTGAGAACGCCAACGAGCAGTCCATTGCCGTCGAGCACCGGCGCGCCGGAAATCCGCCGATCGAGCAGGATGTTCATCGCGCGGTTGATTTCCATGTCGGGCGTCAGGGTCACCAGATCGCGGGTCATGAAGTCGGCGACCAGAGGAAGGGAATCGGCGGGTCTGGCGCTCATTGTTCTTGCTCCATCCTATTTCGGTTCGGGCAGGTCGCGCATTCAATGTCGTTCAGGCACGCAACGCCGCCGCAGGAGCCTTCAATCGGTTTGCGCCCTGCCATCACGCCGATAGCGAGGCCGCCTATGGCCAGGGCGAAGATGGTGAAGGTGAAGAGAAAGATCATCATCGCCCCTACGCCACCAAATGGTCTGCAAAACGGCCGGTCATCGTTTCGCCAAATCCCGAAGGCGTTTGCTCCAGGAACAGGGCCGCGATGTCGTGCTCCTGGGCGTGCTCGATACCATCGCGCGGACCAAGGACGGTGAGGGCGGTGGCCAGCGCATCAGCTTGCATCGCGGTGGGGGCCAGAACTGAAACCGAGGCAAGGCCCTGCTCGGCGGGGCGTTGACGGTGCGGATCGATGAGATGGCTGAGGGCAATGCGCCCGTTATGCCCATTGGGCGTATGGCCGGAGCTTGCGAGCGCCAAATGCCTCGGTGCAACGATCCGGTGGGCGGTGAGTTGACGTTGTCCTGGGCGCTCGATGGCGACTTGCCAGGGCCGGCCCGAGAGGTGCTCACCGATGGCCGCGACCTCTCCACCGAGTTCGACCAGCACCGAGGTCACGCCTTCTTGGCGCAAGACCTGTGTGATGTCATCGAGCGCATGGCCCTTGGCAATGCCGCAGAGATCCAGGGTCAAGTCAGCGCGAGTTTTGCGGACCGCATCGTCACGCACATCGATCCCATCGAATGATCCGAAACCACCTTCGATGCGGCCAAAACCAAACCGCGCGACAGCTGGTCCAACGGTTGGATCAAAGGCCCCGCCTGTAGCCCGAGCGACATCAAGGCTCGCCGAAACAACGCGGCAGACTTCGCCCGGCAGAGGTTGCCAGTCGGTGCTTGGCCGACCATTGAACCGCGCAATGTCGGAATCCGGTCGCCAGGGCGACATCTGTCGATCCACGCGACGGATGACAGCCTCTATCAGTGGGCGCAGCCGGGTTTCATCCAAGTTCTGCCCACCAGCCATGCGCCAGGTGCTGCCAAAGGCGTGCCCGCCGAAGGAGAGGGTCGATGCCTGCGATGGAAGAGCCCAGCCCAGTCCAAAGGCTGTGCCGCCGGCCAAAAAACTGCGTCGCGAAAGCGCCATCGTCAGACCCCGAAATCGTCGTTGAAGATGTGATCACGATCGACCCCCAGATCATCGAGCATTTGGAACACCGCGCGTATCATGAGCGGTGGGCCGCAGAGATAGTATTCGCAGTTTTCCGGTTCGCGATGGTCACGCAAATACCGGTCGAGAGCGACCTGGTGGACGAAGCCGACGGCGCCTTGCCAATCATCGCCGGGCTGCGGATCGGACAAGGCGACCGTCCAATCGAAATTTTCGTTCTCGGCGGCCAGTGTGTCCAACTCGTCAACATAGAGCAGCTCGGCCTTGCTGCGCGCGCCATACCAAAGCGACATTTTGCGACCGCTTTTGGTGATCCCCAGTTGCTCGTGGATGAGCGCGCGTAGTGGCGCCATGCCAACACCGCCACCGATGAACACCATTTCCTTGTCCGTCCGTTGGGCACGGAAGCTGCCGAACGGTCCTGACGTCACGACCTCCCGGCCCGGTTGGAGGGCAAACAGCCAGGACGACACAATGCCCGGCTCCGCTTCGGGCGTCGAGGGTGGGGGCAGGGCGAGGCGAATGTTGAGGACGACGCGCCGGGCGGCTGTGTCTTCGGGTCGGTTGGAAATCGAGTAAGCGCGCGTGACGTCCTCGTCGCTGCTCACCGTTAGGGTCTTGATGGATTGCCAGGCGGCGCTGTGCGCCTCGGGCACATCGATGCTCGTATAGTCGAGTTGGTAGGGCGGGGCGCTCACTTGCACATAGTTGCCAGCGACGATCGTGGCATCGACCTCATCAGGCAGTTGCAGCACGATCTCGCGGATGAGGGGCGTCAGGGCCGTCACCGAATGAACGGTGCAGGTGTAGCTCGTTGCGCCGACCCATTCCTGCGGCGCCTCGACCTGCATGTCGTCGCGCAGCGTGACCTGGCAAGCCAAATGCACACCGGCGCGCTGATCGGCGTTGGAAAGCCGCGCGGTCTCGACCGGCTGATAGCCTTGATGCTCATCGAGCACTGTGACGCGGCAGAGGCCGCAGGTCCCCGCCCCAGCGCAGGCCGAGGGGACGAGCACATCATGGTCATGCAGTGCGGTCAGAAGTTTCTGGCCGGTTTTGACGTCAAATTCGTTGGTGTTGTTGACGGTCAGAACGGCAGGATGGGCCGGCATCAGCACACCGCGCGCGAGCATCACCATGGCGGTGAGGGCGAGCACCACAACAACGATCAAAAGGGTGCCGAACAGGATCACACTCATGGCGCGAGCCTGGCAAAGGCGGAAAAGCCAAGCGACATCAGCCCAGTGACAATGAAGGCGATGCCAAGGCCCTGAAGGCCGGATGGGATGTTGGCGTATTTCAACCGCTCGCGAATTGCCGCGAAGGTGATGATGGCCAGCGCCCAGCCGAAGCCGCTGCCGAATCCGTAGACGACGGACTCGCCAAAGTCGTACTGGCGCTCGACCATGAACAAGCTGCCGCCGAGGATCGCGCAGTTGACCGTGATCAGTGGCAGGAAAACGCCAAGCGCGTTGTAGAGCACCGGAACGTAACGATCGAGCGTCATTTCCAGCACCTGCACAAAGGCGGCGATCACGCCAATGAAGGCTATCAGCTTCAGATAGGTGAGATCCATCTCCGGTAGGCCCAGGAACGCCCAGGCGCCTTCGACCAGCAGGCCGTTGAAGATGAGATTGTTGAGCGGGACAGTGAGCGTCTGAACTGCGACGACGGCGATGCCGAGGCCAACCGCCGTTTCGAACCGTTCGGAAACAGCAAGAAACGTGCAAACGCCTAGGAAGAAGGAAAGCGCGAGGTTCTCGCCGAAGATGGCCGTAAGGAGCAGATCGGTCATGTGCGCGGCCCTGCGGATTTCAGCGAGGGGTGCAGCTTGAACTTGGGTGCTTCGATTTGTGCGGTCCAGCGGGTGCGGATGACCCAGATCAGCAGGCCAATGATGAAGAAGGCGGCCGGTGCGAGTTGCATCAAGCCGAGCGGCTCAAACCAGCCACCATCGGCGACGGTGACAAAGACCGTCTGACCAAACAACGTGCCAGCGCCCAAAAGCTCGCGCACGCCGCCAACCATCATTAGGATGAGGCTGTAGCCCAAGCCATTACCCAAGCCATCAAGGATCGACGGGCCGACGGGATTGCGCATAGCGAAGGCTTCAGCGCGGCCGAGCACCAGGCAGTTGGTGACGATGAGGCCGACAAACACCGAGAGTTGCTGGCTGATCTCGAAGGCGAAGGCCTGCATCAACTCATCGATCACGATCACCAGCGAGGCGATGATAGTGATTTGGATGATAAGGCGGATGCTGGTCGGGATGTGGTGGCGGATCAAGCTGATGATGGCCGCGGACATGCAGAGCACGGCTGTTAGCGCCACCGACATCATCGCCGCCGTGGTCAGCGATGTGGTGACGGCAAGCGCCGAGCAGATCCCAAGGATTTGCAGCGTGACCGGGTTTTCTTTCACCAGCGGCGTGGTGAGGTGGTGGGTCCAACGGGCCATCTACAATCCCTCCGCGGCAAGTCGGTCGAGGAACGGGCCGTAGCCGTTCGGACCCATCCAGAATTGCAAGGCGAAGGTCACGCCGTCACCGGTGCGCGTGGCGCCGGAAATGCCATCCACCTGATGCACCGTTTGCGCCTCGCCGCGCACGACCTCGATGACGATGTCGCCCTGCGCGTTGAGCAGTTCTGTGCCCGGCCATTGGGCCTGCCAGTCCGGTTCGGTGATCCGCGCGCCAAGGCCCGGCGTTTCGCCCTGCTCGGTGACGGTGAGGGCGGCGACGGTGGAAAGGTCCGGTTCGAGCGCCAGCATTGCCCGGATCATCGAGGCATAGCCGCTGCCATAGACCGGCAGCACAACCAGCAGCAGGTTTCCGTCACGCTCCAGAAGGTGCACCGGCGCATGGCTCGGCCGGCGGCGTATGCTGGCCAGGTCGTCAGCGGTGGAAAGCTCGATCGATTGCGCCGGATCGTTGGCGGCAGCGATCATATCAAAGCTTGCTGGATCGATCTCAGGCGCGAACGCTCCAGTGGTAAGGTCGACGATCCGTGTTTCGAGCGCGGTGACGCCGGCTTCTTCCATCACCTGCCGCATGCCCGGCAGCGTGTCGAGCATCGCCTCCATGCGGGCGGATTGTTCGGCGTCGATCTGTTCCTGTTGGATCGGGTCGAGCAGGACCGATGCCGTCGAAACCATGACCGCGCAGACAAACGCGACCAGGGCAGCGATCACGACCGTCTTGGTGGTATCGTCGTTTGGGCGGGCCAAAAGTGCGGCGACGGGGTTAGCCATGATGACCCCGTGCGTGGCTCCGCTTGCGCGTGTAGGCGTTGGCAAGCACCATCAGATGATCAATGAGCGGCGCAAAAAGGCTGGCCAGCAAGGCGGCAAAGACAACCGCCTCGGCCGACAGGCCTTCCATGGAAAACCCAGCAAACAGGGCTGTCAAAAAGCCGGCGAGCGCGCCGTAGATCCAACGACCGGGGTTTGTGCAGGCGGCGCCAAGTGGATCTGCGACAAGGAAAACAAGGCCAATCGAGAGGGTGATGGCCAGAGACATCGGATCCCAGATTGTCGATGCGAGGCCGATGGCGGCGAGCGCGAGGAGCGAGGTCGCCAAGAGAACACGCCAAGAAATGAGCCCTGCAATGAACAACAGAAGCGCGCCCGGCAGCGTCGCCAGAGCAATCATCAACTCGGGCGCAACGAGCGTGAGTTGCGGAAACGAAAAAACCAGAAGGGCAAGTGCAGCCGCTGCCGGATTGACGAACCCGAAACCGCGCCCGCCAAAGACAAGTTCGCCGAGCACCACGCCCAGCGATACCGCAACAGCCAATTGCCAGGCCTCGACGCCAAGCGGCGCAAACAGCGTCACGAGCATGGCGGTGGTCAGGCCGTGGAAGGAAAAGTCGGCGTGACGTAAGAACGCGAAAAGGTTTTCCCAGACTAGGGCAACGACGAGGCAGGTGACGAACAACGGCACCAGGAGCGGTCCTCTGGTGATGATGTCCACCGCCAGGACCGGCGCGAGTGCGATTGCCTGCAGCAGGCTGACGCGGCCAGCGCTGGAGATCAGCGGCATCAAAGGCGCCGCACGCAATGTAGGACCATTGTGATGGCGCATCAGGCGGCTTCCTCGGCGAGTTCGTCGAGCACGGCGCGCAAGAGTTGGCGGTAGTCGGCGCCGCTGGTGCAAACATGATTGAGCGTGGCGACATCCTCTTCGACCAGGTCGAGTGCGCCGAGGCGCTTGGCTGCCTGTGCATCGCCGACGCTCAAGGCGCGCATCATCGGCACCGCCAGCACTTTGGCCGGCAGTGCCTGATCCATGGCGTTGTTGGGCACCAGGGGCGAAGCGTTGCTGCTGCCGAAAAAGGGCAAGCGGTCCGTCCAGGCCGGGCGCTGCCTGTGGTGGCGAGCTGAAAGCACCGAAATTTGGGTATCGTTGCGACCCAGAAAGCCGAGTTCGCGTCCGGCGACCGACGAGCCAGACAAGGTTCTGGTGAGCGTGCGCGCGTTGGTTGCTGGGACTAGCTCACCATCCAGAAGGCCGCGCACATTGGCACCGAGCCGCGCTTCGACCAGACGTGGGTTGGCGAGACGATCTCCGGTCAGCGCAACCACGCGGCGAGCGTCGTATCGACCGGTCAGGAACACGTTGCCGATGGCGATCACATCTTGAAAGCCAACGGTCCAAACCGGGGCTTCCGAGGACGCCGGTGAAAGCCGGTGAATGTGCGTCGATGCCAGGCCAGCCTGGTAGCTGCCATCAAAGCGGGCAGTGCGCACAGTGACGCCTTCCCGGACCCGCACGCTGCTTTCTTTGGGCAGGCAAACATAGACCAACCCGTCTGCCAGTTTGGCTAGCGCCGACAGTCCGCGCTCAAACGCGTCTTCGTTGGCAGCGATGACGGGTTTGGGCTCCACCGCGCCAGGCGCCAAATCAATGGCCGATACGAAAATCGCCTCGGGAGCGGCGGTCGATGCGGGAACAAGGCCAAACGGGCGGGCGCGAAGGGCTGGCCAAAGCCCCTTTTCCAAAAGCGTCGATCGGACAGACTCGCCGGTGCTGTCATCGGGGAGATCGCCACGGGCTGTTTCGGAGGCCTCTGCTTCACTCACGCTTGCTCGGATGACGACCGCCGACAGCGTCCGTCTCGGACCGTAATCCATGGAAATGATGTCACCGGCCAACGGGGCGACGAAACGGATCGCCTCGTCCTTACGATCGAAAAAAAGCGTCTCGCCTTCTTCGACTTTGGCGCCGACCTCGACCTGAAAGCGTGGCCGCATACCCGGATAATCGACGCCGAGCAGCGCGGCGGCGGTGACGCGCTTGGACCGATCGATCTCCTGCGACGTGGCCCTGGGCGCAGCGAAGCGCAGTCCGCTCCGAAGGGAGACGGGCCTTAAAGGTTTGCGTTCAATCGACATTTACCGCCGAGACAGGAGCGTTGATCGGGCCACGCTGCACCTTCCTGCATCGCGCAATGGGCTTCATTGACGGCCGTCAATGCGTCTGCGGAGCGACAGGCTATGACCGATGGGCCAGACGGGCTTCCCTTCCCTCAAGGACAGGATCGACCTCCATGTGCCTTTCAGCGTTGCGCCTCCCCAAAATCTTCGTCGTTGCCTTTTTGACCGCCGTGATCGGGCTTCCCGCCAGTCAGGTGGCTGCTCAAGATGAGGCGGGAGAGAATGCCATCGTCCAGCTGCAAAGCATCGTCGACGCCTGGCTTGCCTCGCCGCATGCCGACATCACCAGCGATGCCTTCCATCATTGGGACGAGGATGGGGAAATTCCGGCCACCTGCGCGACCTGCCACACAAGTTTTGGGTTCATCGAATATGTGCGCGGCGCAATGGATCAGACCGGTGTTGCGCCGACGGCTATGCCGACCGGTGGCGTGGTGAATTGCGCGGCGTGCCACAGCGAGGCGTCGTCGGCGCTCGTCAGCGTTCCCTTTCCATCGGGCGTGAGTGTCGACACGTTCGGTAGCTCAGCCACCTGTGCCGTCTGCCACCAGGGCCGCAATGCGGGCACCGACGTTGTGGCGGCCACCGATGGGATCGATGAGGATTCGGTGTCCGAAGACCTCAGCTTCATCAATGTCCACTACGCACCCTCAGCGGCAACGCTGATGGGGTCGATCACCGGTGGCGGGTTTGAGTATCCCGGCCGCGATTACAAGGGCCAGTTCACCCATGTGCCGGACTTCGCCACCTGCACCAGCTGTCACCAGCCGCACAGCCTTGAGCCGGCTGTCGCGATTGAGACCTGCGCGACCTGTCACCAAGGCGCTGAGGAATTTGACGATATTCGTACGACGCGCATCGACATTGATGGCGATGGCGACATGGCCGAAGGCATCGCTGATCCAATCCACACGCTGCATGATCAGCTTTATGCTGCGATCCAGGCCTATGGCGCCGATGTCGCTGGCACCGCCATCATCTATGCCGATCAGTTCCCCTATTTCTTCACCGACACCAATGGTGATGGTGAGGTCAGCGACGGCGAAGCGGCGTTTCCCAATCGCTATGCCGCCTGGACACCGCGTCTGTTGAAGGCCGCCTACAACTACCAGTTCATCGCCAAGGACCACGGCGCCTATGCGCACAATCCTCACTATGCGCTGCAACTGCTTTATGACAGCCTTGAGGATCTGAGCGGACAGGTGAGCGTGGATATTGCCTCGCTGACAAGGCCCTAGCGGGCGCGTGCCGGTCAGACTGTTTGCCCCTCTGACCGGCATGGATAGCTGAATGGATCTCGCCCAATCGCACGCGCTGGTGCTTGTCGCTATCGGCGTCTTGTTCCTGGGCGGTCTGGCGCTGGATGCCGTCGGGCGTATCGTCCATGTTCCGCGCGTCACCCTGCTGATGCTGCTCGGCGCCCTGCTTGGCCCGCCCATTCTTGATGTGCTGCCGGACGCGATTGCCGACGGCAATCCGATTTACACCGATCTTGCGCTGACCATGGTGGCGTTTCTGCTGGGCAGTTCGCTGAGCCGGGCGACACTTGCCGCGCATGGCCGGGAAATCCTTCTCATCTCGATCATCGTTGTGCTGGTGTCGATCACGCTGGTTGCCGGCGGGCTTTATCTGCTTGGCGTGCCGTTGCCGATAGCGCTGCTCTTGGGTGGCATTTCGGCGGCTACAGCGCCGGCCGCCACGCATGATGTCATCCGCCAGTCAGGCAAGACTGGCAAGTTCGTCACCAATCTCACCGGGATCGTCGCCATCGATGACGCGTGGGGGCTGCTGGCCTTCAGCGTGTTGCTGACCCTGGCCGCGCTGCTGCTTGGCAATGGCGCTGATGGCGGGGCCGTGTTCCACGCCTTCTACGAAGCGTTTGGCGGCATCGCTTTGGGCTTCGCGATCGGTCTGCCGGCGGCCTATCTCACCGGGCGGTTGAAGCCGGGCGAACCGTCGCTGGTGGAAGCGATTGGCGTGGTGATGCTCTGCACCGGTCTGTCGCTCTATTTTGAGGTGTCGTTCTTGCTCACTGGCATGGTCTGCGGCGCGGTGATCGTGAATTTCGCCCGTCACCATGAGCGGCCGTTCCACGAGATCGAGCGGATCGAGTGGCCGTTTTTGCTGCTCTTTTTTGTCATGGCGGGCGCCTCGCTGCATGTCGAAGCGTTGATGGCGCTTGGCGTTGCCGGTGTCGGCTACTGCGTTCTGCGGTTCAGCGCACGCCTGGTTGGCGGTTGGCTGGGTGGGCGAGCATCAGGTCTGCCCCCCGGCGAAGGGGTTCTGATGGGCATGGCGCTGATGCCACAGGCAGGCGTTGCCATCGGCATGGCGCTGGTCGCCAGCGACCACTTCCCGCAATATCGTGAGACGCTGGTGACGATTACCATTGCCAGTACGATCTTTTTTGAAATCGTTGGGCCGTTGATGACGCAATACGCTTTGAAAAAGTCGGACTGAGGTCTTTTCTCTTAGTGAAAGTCGCGTGATTTGGGGATGATGCGCACATCGCGCGGATGAGCGCCGCGGCTCGGCACGACCTCTTGCAAGCGGGCATCTTGGACACGGGCATCGCGCACAAGCCCGCTTTTGACGCTGTCGGCTCGTGAAAGAACAGGGCGAACAACTTCATCGGCGCGCGCCAGACTGTTGGAGGCCGCGTGCAGTGTGGAAAGGCTCTGCAAGGCGTCAGTGCGATCCTTCAAGGACGTTGCCATCAGATGGATGACACCCTCCTTGCTGCGCTGAACATGGCCCATCACCTGCATCAACTTTGATGCCATCACCACGCGGCGAAACTGCTCAAACCGGCTCGCCCAAAGCACCACATTGACGATGCCGGTCTCATCTTCCAGCGTGATGAAAATGGCGTTGCCTTTGCCCGGGCGCTGCCGGATCAGCACAACGCCGGCGGTTTTTACCCATTGTCCATCAGGACTGTGTTCCACCTGCTGACAGGTGAGCAGCTTTTCGGTGTCGAATTGCGGGCGCAGGAGCGCCATCGGATGGGCTTTCAGCGACAGGCGGATGGTCTGGTAATCGGCGACCACATGCTCCGCCAACCCCATGGTGGGCAGTTTGGCATCAGGTTCGGCGCTGAGTTCGTTGCGGTTAGCGGCTTCGAACAAAGGCAGCGGGTCATCGTCGGGAAGACGACGCACCGCCCAGAGCGCCTCGCGGCGGTCCATACCGGTGGAGCGGAATGCATCGGCCTCGGCCAACAGTTTCAGCGCCCGGTGGGGCAGGCGGGCACGCTGCCAAAGGTCTTCGGCGCTTTCGTAATTCTCCGTGCGGGCGGCAAGCAGCCTGTCCGCCCACTCTTGGCGAAAACCGTCCACCTGACGAAAGCCAAGGCGCAGCGCCAGTTCGCCGTCTTCGCGCTCCAGCGTGTTGTCCCACTGGCTGTGATTGATATCCACCTTGCGCACTTCGACATGGTTTTCCTGCGCATCGCGCACGATCTGCGCAGGGGCATAAAACCCCATCGGCTGGGCGTTGAGCAGCGCGCAGGCGAACACCGCCGGGTGATGGTGTTTGATCCAGGATGAGATGTAGACCAGCTTGGCGAAGGAAGCGGCGTGGCTTTCTGGAAAGCCGTACTCACCAAAGCCTTTGATCTGGTTGAAGCAGCGCTCGGCGAAATCGCGCTCATACCCGCGCTTCACCATGCCTTCGACCATCATCTGTTCGAACTTGCCGATGGTGCCGACATGGCGGAACGTCGCCATGGCGCGGCGCAGGCCATTGGCCTGTTCGGGGGTGAACTCGGCGGCGACCATGGCGATCTTCATCGCTTGTTCCTGGAACAGAGGCACGCCAAGCGTGCGACCGAGCACATGCCTTAGTTCCTTAGGGTCATGCGGCGGGGCGGGCTCGGGAAACACCACGTCTTCTTCGCCATTACGCCTGCGCAGATAGGGATGGACCATATCGCCCTGAATCGGGCCGGGGCGGACAATGGCAACCTGAATGACCAGATCATAGAACTCACGCGGTTTCAGGCGCGGCAGCATGTTGATCTGCGCCCGGCTTTCCACCTGAAACACGCCGATGGATTCACCCCGGCACAGCATGTCGTAGACGGCCTTATCGCCCTCTTCGATGTCATGCATTTCAAGGTGCAGCTTCTCATGCTCTTTGAGCAGGTCGAGCCCCTTGCGGATGCAGGTCAGCATGCCGAGCGCCAGCACATCGACCTTCATCAGGCCAAGCGCGTCGATATCGTCCTTGTCCCATTCGATGAAGGTGCGCTCATCCATTGCCGCGTTGCCGACGGGCACCAGCTCGTCCAGCCGGTCGCGGGTGAGCACGAAACCACCCACATGCTGCGAGAGATGGCGCGGAAAGCCCATGATCTGATGGGCAAGCTCCAGCACTTGGTGAACGACCGGATTGGCCGGGTCGAGGCCGGCCTCGCGAATGTGCTTGGCGTTCACCTCGCGGCCAAAGGAGCCCCAGACTGTGCCGGCCATGCGAGCGGTGACATCTTCGGTCAGCCCCAAAGCTTTGCCGACCTCGCGCAAGGCACTGCGCGGGCGATAGCGCACGATGGTCGCGGCGATGCCGGCGCGGTCGCGGCCATAGCGCTCATAAATATGCTGGATGACCTCCTCGCGCCGCTCATGCTCAAAATCGACATCGATATCAGGCGGCTCTTTGCGTTCAGAGGAAATGAAACGGGCGAAGAGTAGATCGTGCTCGGCCGGATCGACCGAGGTGATGCCAAGCACGTAGCAGACGGCGGAATTGGCGGCCGAGCCGCGCCCCTGGCACAAAATGCCCTTGTCCTGGGCGACGCGCACGATCTCGTGGATGGTGAGAAAATAGGGCGCGTAATCGAGCTGTTTGATGAGGGCGAGCTCGTCGGTCAAAAGCCGCGTCACCTTTTCCGGCACACCGGTGTTGTAATAGCGGTAGGGGGCATGGCGCCAAACCAGCTCTTCCAGCCAGTCCTGCGCGGTTCGCCCCGGCGGCACCGGCTCATCGGGATAGGTGTAGGCAAGCTGATCAAGCGTGAAGTCGATGCGCGCCAGAAACGCTTGCGTTTCGGCGAGCGCATCCGGCGCGTCCTTGAACAAGCGGGCCATCTCCGCCGATGCTTTGAGATGCCGTTCGGCATTGGCTTCCAGCCGCTTGCCGGCCTCGTCCAGCGTACAGCCTTCGCGGATGCAGGTGAGCACATCCTGCAAGGGGCGCTGTTCGGGGGCGTGGTAGAGCACGTCATTGGTGGCCAGAAGCGGCACGCCCGCCTTGTCCGCCTGCGTTTGGAGCGCTGCCATCCGGCGGCGATCATCGCCCTTGCGGCCCATGGTGGCCGCCAGCCAGACCGCGCCTGGCGCATGGTGGTTGAGCTGCTGAAGCGTTGCATCAAGCCGTGCTTCACCGCTGTCCGGCAGGACGATCAGAAGCAGATCGCGGGCATGGTTGAGAAGGTCCTGGCGGGTCAGCACGCAGTCGCCCTTGTCGGCGCGGCGCTTGCCTAAGGTGAGCAGGCGGCACAGCCGGCCCCAGCCGCTCTTGTTTTCCGGATAGGCGAGAATGTCCGGCGTGCCATCGGCAAAGACCAGGCGCGCGCCGACAACCAGTTGAAACCCCTTGGCCGCTTTGCGCACAGACGCGTCCTCATGCTCGCGCAGATCCTTCAAGGCGCTGTAGGCACGCACCACGCCAGCGACGCTGTTTTCATCGGCGATCCCGATCCCGGCATGGCCAAGCGCCAAGGCCTGGATCACCAGGTCGCCTGGATGCGAAGCACCATGCAGAAAGGAGAAATTGCTGCGCACGCAAAGATCGGCAAAGGCGGGTTCATGCTTTTTCATCAGGCAAAAAGCCCATGGATGAACCAGCCGGGACGCTCGGTCTCCTGGCCGTAAAGCCCGTCGCGAAACACCCAAAACCGGCGGCCTTGCGTGTCTTCCACGCGGTAATAATCGCGGGTGAGGCTGGCATCGTCGAGCCGCCACCATTCCGGGGCGATACGTTCCGGCCCCTCAGCGCGGGCCACCTCATGCAGCACCCGCCGCCAACGGAATTTGAGTGGTGGGCCATCGGGGATTTCCGCCAGTGCCTCAATGCGTTGCGGATGCTGGAACATGTGAATGGGCAAGCGCGGCGGGCCGTCGGGATCGGCCTGGCTCCATGCAAGGTCCGGCATGTCGATCTGATCGGTGAGTTGCTTGGAAGGATAGTCCTTGGCGGCCACCTCATAGGCGGCGCGTTCGGGAATATGCGTCTGCGCACTGACGAAGCGCAGCACGGCATCCTTGCCGAGCCGCGTTGAGAGCGTATCGACCAACGCGGCCACCTCCTCATCGGCCACCTCATGACTATCAAGGCTGGTCTGGGGCTGCGCAAAGGGGGCGCAGGCGGCCACCGACAGGCGCAGAAGATCGTAGCCAAAACCAGGGTCAAGCGGATCGGCAAGCGTGTCGATGCGTTCGCGAAACAGCCGTAAAATGGGCGCCGGCGCACGGGTGGGCAGCGAGGTTTCCACGCACAAACGGCGCACCGCACCATCGGTGCGAAACAGGCTTGCCTCAAAGGCCGTGCCGCCTTGCCCGCGCTTTTCCAGCATCGCGCCAGCTTGCCCCATCAAATGCTCAATGGTGGCCAGCACATCCTCTTGGCGTCCAATCGGCTCGCCAAAGCGGCGCTCCACCGTGCATGGGGGCAGGGGGCGGCGGGCGATGATGGCGATGTCATCCTCGCCGAGAACCCGTGTCAGGCGTGTGGGCAGATCGCTGCCGAAGCGGGCGGCCAAGGGCGCGCGCGGCCGGGCGGCGAGATCGCCGATGGTGGCAAGCCCGGCGCGGTTCAGTGCCACGCAGGTTTCATGGCTTATGCCCAGGGCGGCGACGGGCAGGGCGGATACAGCCTCTGGTTCCTCGCCTTTGGGCACGCTGCCGCCTTTGCCAAAGCGGGCCAGCGCACGGGCAGTGTCGGGGGTGGACGCGATGGCAGAAGTGATCTCCATGCCGGCTTGCGTGAAGCGTAGGCTCAGATCGCTGCACAGTTCGCCCTCGCCACCGAACAGATGGGCGCAGCCGGTGATGTCGAGCACCACGCCATCGGCGCCATCCAAGGCCACCAGAGGTGTGTAGCGGTCACAAAAATCGGCCATGCGTTCCAGCCAGGCCCCGTCGGCGGGTCGGTCCGTGTCAACGGCGATAAGCTCCGGCACGCGGGCACGGGCATCGGCTAGCGTCAGCCCTGGCGTGAGGCCAAGCGTTAGCGCGGTTTGACTGACCGCTGCGAGCCGCATCGCGCTGCGATGCTTCTCGATGAAGACGATCGGAGCCTTATCCTGTTCGGGCCAATGGCTTGCCTGCCGCTTTAAGCGATCGGCGGGCAGAAACGGAAACCACACCGCCAGATACCGACTCGCCGGGGGGTTGCTCGCCCGGGAACTGCTCGCCGGAGCGTGGTTCTTGAGGCTGTTGTTTGTCCTGGGCGGGGTTGGCGAATTGCTGTTCGATGGGTCGGAACTGGCCAAGGTCATGATGCCACTCCACACGCCAGCTCTGTCCATGGGTGCCGGCTTTGTTGCGTAAAAGGGTGATGTCGAAGGTGGGGTAGCCCGGCGCATTGGCGGCCAGGGCTCGTGATGGAGCTGAACGCACCTGCCAACGGGTGAAAGCGGTACTGGGCTGCTCTGGTGTGGCGGCGCGTAGCAGCAGCGGGGTGATGCCCGATTGCTCAGCGGCCAATGCCAAGCGGCGTGTGGCAGTTAGATCGAGCTCTTTGGGGTCGCCCCAAACTTCGATCAGCACAGCACCCAAGGACGCACAGCGCACCGCCTCAAGCCCTGCAGACAAGAGGTGGATTGGTTTGCGTACGTGCACCGTGATCAAACGGGCTGGATCAAGCCCGATGGCGCTGAGGCCATGGGGGTAGAGCCGCCCCATCTCGCTTTCGCTCATTGTCTGGCGGATCCACACCACGGGTCGGTTTTCTTTGGGATGTTTTTGGGCTGTTAGCCTTTGTGCAAGGGCGGCGGCAAACCCGCTGCTGGCCGCCATGTCAGAAACCTCTGCGGCATAGGCTTCATGAAGATGCCCAAGCGGCAGGCCACCTTTCAACTGTTCGTCGATGCCGTGCACGCCAAGGGCAAGCTGGCCACGCTCGCGATACGCATGGTCGCGGGGTGTCAGCGCCTGCAACTGGCGGCGTAAGTTTATGACGGACGCGTTTATCGCTTGGCCCATGATGCGGTTCACAGCCTTAGGGGTATATGTTCCTGTTTTGTTCTATAACAGACTCCCCAGAGCCAAGAGTCAATCGCTGGCGTGATTTTGGCTGTGATCTGTTGCGATGGCGCACGCTGGCGCCACCCATCAGGACCTTGCGATCAGCGCAGCACCAGCACCGAGCACTTCGCACGGCGAACCACACGAGCGGTGGTTGATCCCAGCACATAATCGGTGGCGCCAGGGGCCTGCGAGCCCATGATGATCAGCTCAATATCGTTCTCATCGGCATAGTTGGCGATCTGGACGCCCGGCTTGCCAGTGATCACTTTGCAATCAATGTCGGGCGCGTCGCCGGCCACGGCTTCAAGCTTGCCGAGAATGCTCGTCGTCAGATGGTTTTCCGACTTCACGGTCACAAACTCAGCGACAAAGCCGCTGACCTGCTCAAGCACGGTCAGAAGCGTGATCTTCCCGCCTGGCGCCAGCATCTCGCGAGCACGGACAAGTTTTTGCGCGACAAGCGTTTCATGGTCGAGCGCGACGGGGATGAGGATGGAGGTATACATGGCGTCCTTTCCTATCGGTTGCCATCGGGAGGAGCATCACCAAAGCGCGATGATGCCGAGGGCATGCAGCCCGATCCCGAAGAAAATTGCGATGAAGAGTGTTTGGGCGAACAGCAAGGCTGCCGCCGGTTTGCCGACTTTGACCACGTCGCCAAGCCGGGTTTTGAGGCCGACAGCAGCGATGGCCAGAAGCAGCAGCCATCCCGACAGCGTTGCGGCGATCTGGGTCAAGACTGGCGGGACGGCGAAAAGCGAATTGATGGCGGCGAGCAGAACGAACACCATCACGAAGCCCGGCATCAATGGCGGACGGGCACTGCTTGTCTCGCCATCCTGTTCCCGCGCCGCGCTGACGAAGCGGATGATAAGGGCCGCGCCGATGACGATGGGCGCGAGCAACGACACGCGCAGCAGCTTTACCAGCGTTGCGGTTTCGCCGGCTTCGTTGGAAATGGAAAAACCCGCGCCGACCACCTGCGCCACATCGTGGATGGTCGCGCCTAAGAACACACCGGCCACATAGTCGCTGAGCCCGAAAAAGTGCGTCACGGGCGGATAGGCAATCATTGCCACGGTGGAAAGAACCGTAACGCCGACAATGGTGAAGACCAGCCGGTCTTCGGAGCGCTCATCGCGCGGCAGGACGGCAGCAATGGCAATAGCGGCCGACGCACCGCAGATGGCCACAGCACCGGCCGACAGAAACCCAAAGCGATACTGAAAGCCGGCAACGCGGGCGGTCGCCAGTCCAAAGCCGATGGTGGCAAAGACTGCGCCGGCGATGAGCAAGACCGTCGGTAGGCCGAGGCCCGTCACCATCTCAAAACTGATGCGAGCCCCAAGCAGCGCCACGCCGATCCGCAAGACGGGTTTGGCGCCATAAGCGATGCCTGGTTTGCAGCGCGGGACTTGCGACAGAAAGTTCAGCATCAGGCCGATGACCAGCGCCATCAGCATGGCCGGCACTTGCGAATTGTCGGCGATGAACTGGCTGGCCATGGCGATAAGCGCGGCGAGCGCAAGGCCGGGGAAGAAATCGTAAATGCGTTGCCACCAGGTGTCCGGCGGTTCGCTGAGCGCGATGTTGGCCTGATCGGTCATCGCTGACCACCAGCTAGGCGCGCCGGGCCACCGGCAAGCGCTTGCACCTGCTCGACATAGTGCCGGGGGACTTGCAGGCCGTGCTCTTGCGCGGTCTTGATGCTAGCCGCGCGGCGCTCGCCGGGCAAACGCGCGCCTTCCAGATGGCTGATTGTCGTCAGCAACTCTTCCAGCCGTTCAGAAAACCCTGATTGTTCGTGAGGTTTAAGCGCGATCAAGAACTGTCCGACGCGCGGCGGCGGGCCTTCGCCAGTGAAAAAGGACGACGCTTGGCGGCTCATGGCGGCCCCGGTGAGCAAGGCCGCCAAAATCTCCACCATCAGAGCCAACGACGTCCCCTTGGCGCGGCCAATAGGCACCATCGTGCCTTTCAAGCCTTCTTCCGGATCGGTGGTCGGGTTGCCATCGGCGTCGAGCGCCCAGCCTTCGGGGATGCGCGCGCCGGTCTTGGCGGCGTGCATGACCTTGCCGCGCGCCACGCGGCTCAGCGATAGATCGATTACCAAGGGTGAGGCGTTTTGACGTGGGGCGGCGAACGCTATCGGATTGGTGCCAAACACAGGAACCGATGACCCCCAAGGCGCGATCGCCGCAGGCGCATTGGCGAACATCATCGCCACCAGCCCTTTGGTCGCCAGCGCTTCGACATGTTGCGCCAGCGCGCCGCAATGGTGCGAGTTGGTGACCGCCATCGTGGCGACGCCCTGGGTTTCTGCGGCGGCGGCACCTTCTTCGATGGCCTGTTCAAGGGCCGGGTAGGCGAAACCAAATTGAGCATCGGTGAGAAGACTTCCGGGCGCCAAGACTTCTGTCTGCGGGTTGGCGTCGCCGGCGATCTTGCCGCTTCGAACTTGCGCCACATAGTCATCAATGCGCGAGAACCCATGGCCGGTTTGGCCCTCAGCTTCGGCACCGACCAGCGCGCGGGCAACACTCTCAGCCGTCGCCAAAGGCACGCCATGGGCAACAAAGGCCGATGCCACCAGCGCGTTCGCGTCTTCAAGGCTGATGCGAACCATGTCGCTCATGAGGCATGTCCTGGTTGCGGGCGGCCGTTCCAGCCGCCCGCATGGGAGGGGTATTAGGCGCTGCGATAGAGCTTGGTCATGGAGAATTCGCGGTGACCCAGCGCCTCGGCCGCCGTGTTGCGGCCATTGGCGGTGCGACGGATCATTTCGATCAGTGCATCACCAGCCTCATCAATGGTTTGCTCGCGGCGCAGGATGCCAGAGACATCCAGATCCACATGCTCGGCCATGGTACGCACGGTGCGCGGGTTTGCCGTGATCTTGATCACTGGCACAATCGGGTTACCGACCACATTGCCCTGCCCAGTCGGGAAAGTGTGCAGCACGGCGCCACCGGCAGCCATCAAGGTCACGCACTCTGCGGCGGCGGAAGAGGAGTCCATGAAGTAGAGGCCATTCCCGGAGGCTGGCGCTTCGGCTGGCTCCAGAATGTCGATGTATTGCGACGTGCGGCCAATCTTCTCCAGATTGCCCAGAGCTTTCTCTTCGATGGTGGTCAGGCCGCCTTCGATGTTGCCTTTGGTGGGCTGGCTGTCGCTCAGGTCATCGGTCTGATGCGCGAAGATCACATCGTCCTGATAGGCCTTCCACATTTTGTACCACCGCTCGCCCACTTCTTGTTGATCGCACGTTTTTGGCAGATGTGTTCCGCACCGGTGATTTCAGAGGTTTCACCAAAGAACCCGGTGATGCCTTCCGGCAGCAGCTTGTCGTACATGTTGCCGACAGTCGGGCAGGAGCCAAGACCGGTCGTGGTGTCAGATTCACCGCATTTGGTGGAAACCCAGAGTTCTTTGACTGAGCATTCTTCACGCTGGACTTCCGAGGCCTGGTGCACGAAGTCCTTAGCTGCCCAGGAGGCAGCGCGGATCGTTTCCAGATCGCCCTTCTGCTCAATAGAGAATTCAGCGACCGGCTTGCCGGTTTTGCGGATGCCATCGGCGATGCGCTTGGTCCAGCCCGGCTCAATGCCGATCACCACAACCGAATGCACATTGGGGTTGGCGCCGGTGCCGATGATGGTACGGAAATGCAAGTCCAGGTCTTCGCCGAACTGCAAACGGCCATAGGCGTGCGGGATCGCCAGCGTGCCTTTGATGTTGTTGGACACAGCCTCGCAGGCCGCGTTGGAAATGTCATCCACCGGCAGGATCAGAACGTGGTTGCGCACGCCCACGCGGCCATTTTCGCGCCGGTAGCCATGAAACGTGATGTTTTCGTATTTCGATGCCATGATTTGGTCCTACCAGCGCTTGGTTTTGCAGTTGTGGGTGTGCAGGTGTTCGCCCTGGCTGATGTCAGCGATGATCTTGCCGATGTCTTCGCCGTATTTCATGCAGGTATCGCCTGTTTTCAGGTCTCTGAGCGCGACCTTGTGGCCGATAGGCACATCGTGCTTGGCGGTCAGGCGAAACGTGGAATTGTCGTGGGTGATGCAGCACAGCATGTCGGTGCCAGCCGTCAGCCCTTCGACCACGACAACACCGACATTGTCGGCTTGCTCGTGAACGAGAAGGTGTGGAATTTCAGACATGGATGTCTCCTCAATGATCGGGTTTTAATAGGATTTTTGGTGCGGCGACCGTGCCAGCGCGGATAGCCTGAAAGGCCGCTTGGCCATTTTCGAGCGGCCAATTGTCCGTCCAGTCGAGCGTGCCGAGACTGCCCTCGAACATCGCTTGGGCGGTGTCGCGGAAGTCTTGCGCGGTGTAGGTGTAGGTGCCGATGAAGGTGATCTCTTGCAGCGTCATGCGGCGGATATCGAGGCCACCGGTGGCGCTGCCAAGGCCGATATGAACGATCACGCCGCCAGGATTGGCGTGGGCGCTGGCTTGTGCACGCGAGGTTTCGATGCCAACGCCATCGACGATGATGTCGAACTGTTGGGTTTCGGCCAGGCAATCAGGCGCGATGGATGTCTGGCCGCACTGTTCGTCAAGATAGGCGCGCCGCTGGGCGTTGGGCTCAACGATCAAAACGTCAGCGATGCCCTGGGCCTTGAGGCTGAGCGCCGCGCCCAAACCGATAGCTCCTCCACCCATGACCAGCGCATTGGACTTACTGGGATCGGCGAGCAAAGCCTTGCCGATGCGTACCGCATGCCAGCCACAGGCGATGGGTTCGGCCAAGGCGGCTTTGTCGGTGCTGATACTGTCTGGCAGGGCAACCAAATTGCGCTCTGGCATCGCCAACTGCTCGGCAAACCCGCCCTCGCGCGGCTGCATGGAGATGATCTGCCTGTCGGGGCAGAGATTGTCACGGCCTGAGAGGCAGGCTGGGCAATGGCCGCAGGTGACAAGCGGATTGATTGTGACCCGTCCACCGGCTTTTGGTCCGCTGGTGAGGGTGCCGCTGACTTCATGGCCCAGAATAAGTGGGGCAGGCCGGCGCTCATCATGGCCCAAAAAGGCGTGCATATCGGAGCCGCAGATGCCCACGCTGTCGACGCGCACCATGACCTCGCCATCGGCTGTCACCGGGTTGGCGACATCACGATAGGCAAGCGTTTCGGGCGCGGTGTAGACGAGGGCCTTCATTTGGCGGTGTACCCTCCGTCGAGCATCAGCACTTGGCCGGTCACATAAGCGGACGCCTGCGAGCACAGAAAGAGGAGGGGTCCATCAAGATCGGCAAGTTCGCCGTTGCGACCGATACAAGTCTGTGCGGCGTTGCGGGCGGCGCGTTCTGGATCGTTGAAGACAATTGCCGTCAGTTCTGTGCGAAAAAAACCAGGACCAATCGCGTTGGCCGTGATGCCATCGGCCGACCAGGCCTGCGCCATCGCGCGGGTCAGTTGGCCAACACCGCCCTTGGACGTTCCATAGGCAACGCTGTTTGGAAAGGCGCGTGTGGTTTGCAGGCTCGCAAAGTTCACAATCCTGCCCCAACCTGCGTCGCGCATGGCCGGTACAAGGGCCTGGCTTAAGAAAAACGGCGCGGCAAGGTTCAAATCCATAGTCACATCCCAGCCTTCGGGCGTGACCTCATCGGCTGGTTCCCGGTTGTTGATACCGGCGGCATGGACAAGGATTGCCGGCGCGCCAAACGGTTCAGCGACTTGCCGCGCGACGTCTTTCAGGCTCGCGCGATTGGACAGATCAGCTGCGACGCCTCGCATATTGGGTCCGCCCTCGGCTTGAAGATCGTCAAGCGCGGAACGACGGCGGGCAACGCCGATGACTTTCGCACCGGCGCGTGCCAGCACCAGCGCCGCATGTCGACCTAGGCCAGCGCTGGCTCCGGTGACACAGGCAACGCGGTCCTTGACGTCAAAGAGGGCAGCGGGGTCAGTCATTCGCCGTCAGGTCAAAACGTTCGTCAGGGAAATATTTATGCAGGCGAATGTCGGCGGTGCGGGCATGACCTTCCATGCCTTCCAGCCGCGAGATGCGAGCCGTGGCTTCCGCCACCGGCTTGGCACCCTCACGGGTGGCCCGCTGCCAGGTCACGATCTTCATGAACTTGTGGACCGACAGACCGCCGGTGTAGGTCGCCGCGCCCGAGGTTGGCAGCACATGGTTGGTGCCTGAGGCTTTGTCGCCAAAGGCAACGGTTGTCTCTTCGCCAAGGAACAGCGAGCCATAGCAGGAGAGGCGGGCGAGCCACCAATCCAAATCATCGGCCTGCACAGTCAGATGTTCGGGCGCATAGGAATCCGATGTGGCCGCCATTTCCTCGCGATCGTTGCACAGAATGACTTCGGCATAGTCGCGCCAGGCGGCCGCTGCATTGTCCCGGTTCACCTCCGGAAGATCGTTGATCAGTTCTGGAACCAGGCGCATGACCTCGTCGGCGAGTGGGCGATGATCCGTGATCAACCAAACCGGTGAGTTGTAGCCGTGCTCGGCCTGACCTACGAGATCGGCGGCCACAACGTTCGCATCGGCAGTCTTGTCGGCGAGGATCAGGCTGTCGGTCGGGCCAGCGATCATGTCGATGCCGACGCGACCAAACAAAATGCGTTTGGCTTCGGCGACAAATTGGTTGCCAGGGCCAACAAGAATGTTGGCTTTGGGCAGGCTGAACAGGCCGAAGGTCATGGCAGCCACGCCTTGGACGCCGCCCATGGCGAGGATCTTGTCCGCACCGCACTTGTGCGCTGTGTAAACGATGGCCGGGTTGATGCCGACGCCTGGCCGTGGTGGTGAACAGGCAACGATATGATCGCATCCTGCCACCTTGGCGGTTGTCACCGTCATAATTGCGCTGGCGATATGGCTGTAACGCCCACCAGGCACATAGCAACCGGCGGCAGACACTGGGATGGTGCGCTGGCCGGCCACCAAACCGGGCACGATCTCCACTTCGACATCTTGCAAGGTGCTGCGCTGAGCTTCCGCAAAGCGCTTCACGTTGGCATGGGCGAAGTCGATGTCGCGCTTCAGCCGTTCGGGAACTTGCGCCGATGCCGCTGCGATGTCCTGCTCAGTCAGAAGAACCGGCCCGTCATATTTGTCGAACTTGGCGGCATACTCCAACGCCTTCTCGTCACCGCCAGCCTCAATCTCGTCGAGGATGGTTTGAACGATCTTGTTGGTGTCGGACGCGTCGCTCTTGGCGGTGAGCGGGGCCTTTTTCAGATATTCAATAGTCATTGAACGCACGTCCTATCGGAAATTGTCTGGCAGAAGAGACGTGGAGAAGGCCGGTATGTAGGCGATCATCAACGTCACAATCAGCATGAAGAAGACAAAGGGAATGGCGCGGTAAGCGATCTTCAAGATCGACTCGCCGGTTATCCCCGACACCACAAAGAGGTTTAGTCCCAGCGGCGGTGTGATGAAGCCCACACCGAGTGCTGTGATCATCATGATGCAGAACTGGATCTCGTTCATGTCGATCTCTTGCGCGAGCGGCCAGAGGATCGGTGCCAGGATCACAATGTTTGGCGTTGTCTCCATCACGCAGCCAGCCGAGATGAGGATGATCACCATCATCAGGATGAGGATATATTCATTGGAACTGACCGAGGTCAGCGCGCCAACAAAGCCCTGCGGCACACCAATAATGGCGAGCGCTTCGGCCAGCGGAATGGAAAAGGCGATGATCGGGAGGATCACACCGTTCACTTTCGCCGAGCTCACCAGCATGGCCGGGAAGTCGGAGAACTTCAGAGTCTTGATGATGAAGCCGATGATGATGGTCACCACCACCGCCACAGCGCCAGCCTCAGTGGGCGTCAAACGACCAGAGAAAATGCCGTAGAAGATGATGCCTGGAACAAGGAAAGCGTACCAACCGGACTTGATGGTTTTCCAAAGGTTCGCGGCCCATTCGCTGGTCGTCATGATCCCACCACCTTCCCAGAGGTTGAGACGGTTCATCACAATGTTTGTAACCAGGATGGAGAACAGGATCAGAAGCCCAGGGATCACGGCCGCCAGGAACAACGTGGACACCGCAACGCCCAGCACCAGACCGATGATGATATAGGCGATGGAGGGCGGGATCAGGATTCCAGTACAGGCACCTGCCGCCACGAGCGCACAGGCATAGGGGCGCGGATAGCCGCTCTCGACCAGCCGGTGGATCGTCATGCGGCCCACCGCAGCAGCGCCCGCAGCGTCAGAGCCGGAGATGGCCGCAAACATGCCGCAGACGAGCACCGTAGCCGAGCCAAAGCCACCTTTTGCCCAGCAGGTCAGCGCCTCAGCAACATCCAAGAACTTTCGACTGAGCCCCGTTCGCACTAGTACATCGCCGGTGAGGATGAAGAGCGGGACAGCGGTCAGCGCGAAGGCGTCGATACCAGAAAACAATTTCTCGCCGACAAGGCTGAGAGGAAGCGCTTGCGACCAAACCAACATCAAGATGGTGGCTGATCCGATAGCCGCCCAGACAGGCACGGCCAACGCAATGAGAACAACGAAAAGAATAACGGGAGCGTAAAAGTCCCAGCCAAGGATGAGTTCGGCTGCGCCGAGTTGTTGCCACATCATGATCTGAGCCCTCCCTAATCGAACAGTTTGTCGCCTTCGTAGACCGGGCGGCCATGACGAAGGTCGTTGAGATCACGCAGGAAGGACTGCACGAGACGGAAAATGACGAGCGCGAAACCAAAGGGCACCGCGAAAAGGAAAAAGTACATGCCGACCCGCAGGCCATGGCTAACCGACTGGAATTTCCAGGAGACGTGTACCGATTCCCAGGACCAGTAGAGAGCGATCAAGGCGACCACGAACATCGCAATGTCGCCGAACATATACAGCAGCGCTTTGGCGCGAGGGCCGATGTAGTTCATGATCACATCGATGCGAATGTGGCCGCGCTCTTTGACGGCGGCAGCTGCGCCGATCCATGCAAGATAGATGAAGCAGTAGCGCACGATCTCCTCGCCCCAGATGGACGAGTACGCGAAAACCTCGCGGCGCAGCACTTCGATGAACATGGTGCCGACCAGCATCACGTAGAACATGAGCAGCAACCACCGCTCACCGTTCTTATCAATTGCCTTGTACAGTGCCGTCATGAGTTCCTCGCGTGCGGCCAAGATGCATCGCGCGCTCGGCGACTGCCGAGCATGCGGGTGCAATGCGTTACGGTGCGGGGGGATGGTGGGTCGGCGCCAACAAAGCGCCGACCGCAGAGCGACGCTTAGGCGTCGTGGACGTAATAGCGCGCTTGCGTACCAGCGGCCTCTTCAAGGCGATCGAAAGTGCCCATATCGCCAGCAAGATCGGTTTTAAACTCGTCCCAATCGCTGTTCTGGTAGCCACCAACATCCTGCCATTCGGCCAGTTGATCATCAGACAGGCTGTGGAATTCCACGCCGTTTTCGATGAGCTGCGACATGGCATAGGAGCGCGCAGAAGGAACCTTGGACAGGTTCTGATGCTGCGTCACTTCACCGGCAAACTCAATGCCTTCCTGAACATCCGGCAGGCTGTTGAACCACTCAAGGTTGACCGAGTAGACTTGGCTGTCGGGCACGGCCTGCGTGAAGGTCACGTGGCTCAGAATCTCGCCAAAGCCGAAGACATGCAGGGCACCGACCGAAGGGTCAAGCGCGTCTGCAACACCCTGACGGATTGCCGAAGGCGTCTCGCCCCAAGCCACGGGTGTCGGGTTTGCGCCGACCATGCGGTAGTATTGCTGCAACATCGCGGAGCCGGGTACGCGGAATTTGACGCCTGCCATATCGGCTGGCGTCAAAACGGCGTTTCCACCCTGACGAACGGCAACGACCCGCGGGTCAATAACGATGTAAAACAGCGCTTTGAAGCCGGACGCAGCGATCCTAGGATCAACTTCAGACTTCCATGCATCTGACGATGTGAGGTTGGTGAAGCGCTGGTTGGAACCGCAGAAGTAGGGCAGGTTGATGAGATCAACAACGGATGCAAACGGCGCGAAGTTGGCAAGGCTGTGCTGCGCGCACTGAATGGTGCCACCCTGCACTGCCTGGGCAAGCGCGCCGCCAGCGCCAAGCTGACCACCTGGGGCAAGGCGAACATAGACCTTGCCATTGGTCATGTTCTGGATGTTCTCTTTGAGGTCCAGCTGCATGATCGGGTAGCTGCGTGAGGCGCCCAAAACATAGGCTGTAGCAAGCGTCATCACATGATCGGCTGCCGATTCGCGATCACGCTCTTCAGCGGCAGTTTGTGCCATCGCTTCTTCTGAGAGCAGCATGCTGCCCGCACCAGCAACAACGGCAGCCGTGAAGCCGCCCTTGGCAGCCAAACGCAGAAAATTGCGACGCTCGACTGATTGAATTTCATTCTTCGTTTCCATCATGTCCTCCCAGGGGATCATTCTGTTTCTTGTTTTTTGGATTTCGCCTTTTCCTCGGCGACGAGGATTGCAGCCGAGAAGCTAATCGCGGCCCCAAATAGCAGCAGCATTTCCTGCACGTTGTTTAGAATGGCCGAACCATCAATCGATCCGGACACAACGTTTCCGACAAAGGCAAGGAACAGCAATGCAGCGAGTGCAAAGTACATTTTTCTTATCCTTGGTTGCACCATTACCGACATGTAAGCGCTTTCATTTTGAAATGTAAACCCCCTAAATGCATGGAAGGGCAGGCCTTCCCTTGCGGTGGTGGATTTTCTAAGGTTTGTCCAAGGCTTCGGCCCGGCGCGTGTGGTTGGTCAGGTTGCGCGAATGACCGGGGTGCAGGGCTTTGAGGGTATGAGTTTGAAAAAGAACAACGCCAAGCGACCGGCCGACGAGCGTTCAATTCCCACCCTGCAAGATGTTGCCGAGCGTGCCGGCGTATCCACCGCAACCGTGTCGCGCTGTTTGAATTCACCCGACCTGGTTGTGGATTCAACGCGCGAGCGGGTGATGAAGGCCGTGCGCGAGCTTGGCTATGCGCCCAATTACGGCGCGCAAATCCTAGCGGCCAAGCGCACCAACACCATCGGCGCGATCATCCCGACCATGGAAAACGCGATCTTTGCACGCGGTCTTCAGGCGTTTCAGGAAGAGCTTGGCCGCCACGGTCAGACGCTGCTGGTGGCGAGCTCTGCCTACCGGCAAGATTTGGAAGCTGAGCAAATCCGCAATCTGGTGGCGCGCGGCGCCGATGCGCTTTTGTTGATCGGCCATGATCGCATGCCCGACGCCTATGATTTTCTTGATCGGCGGGCGCTGCCCTATCTGGTGGCTTGGACGTTCAATCCGGACGCTGGACGCCTGTCGATTGGGTTCAACAACAAGGCCGCGATGCGCGATTTTGCGACCGAAGTGCTGCAGCGCGGGCACCAACGTATCGGTATCATCACCGCCGACCCGACCCACAACGACCGCGCCCGCGAGCGCGTGGAGGGCATTGTCGAGGCCATGGAAAGCTACGGTCTTGATCCGTCGACGTTGCAGATCATTGAAACCCACTATTCCATTGAAAACGGTGCGACCGCGTTCCGTCAGTTGATGGAAGGTGATGATCCGCCGACAGCCGTTATGTGCGGTAACGATGTGCTGGCCGTCGGCGCGTTGGACATGGCCCGCCAGATGGGCATCGCGGTTCCCGAAGCCGTGTCGATCACCGGCTTTGATGATATTGAGCTGGCCCAGATTTCGACGCCACGCCTAACGACCGTCCACGTCCCTCACCGAGAGATGGGCCGGCGGGCCGCCGAAATCCTGATCCAGATGTTGGGCGGCGCCGACCCTGGTCCGAGCACGCAATTGCAGACACGGATCATGCTGCGCGAGACTTTGGGACCTGTCAAAGCGGGCGCCTGATCCGCAGCGTTGCTCTAAAGATCGACGAAGGTGAGCGCACCAACGATTGGCGGCTGACGATGTTGTTCCAAGCGTCGCAGCGCATGCCGAACATCGGCGAGCGGCGTTCGAGCATAGCGCATCGTCAGCACGGCGACATCCGCGAAGGTGAGCAGCGATCGTGCATCGATGAACGGTAGGACGGGGGCGCTGTCGATGACGATCAGATCGAAGCGCTGGCGCGCGGCCTGCATCAGATCGGCGAATTTCTGACTGGTAAGAAGTCTTTCGGGTTGGTCGAGCGGCGGCGATGCATTGCCCAGGACGTGCAGGCCGGTCAACGGATCCTGAAAGGTGAGCGTTTCAATATCGTCGAGCCGGGTGTGGCCGGTCAGCACGTCGGACAGTTGACCATCCTGCGCATCGACCTGCCATTGCAGCCGGTCAAATAGCGCCGACTGGCGAAGGTCGGTGTCGATCAGGAGCGTTGGTTTGCCCGCCAGCGCCGCGTGCATCGCCAAAGACAGAGCGAGCGTCATTTGCCTTCACCGGCATTGGGTGAAGCCGTCAAGACACTCAACCGCCCGTCGTCGCTGCGCCAGGCTTCCAGGCGCAAGCTCAGCTGTCGCACGGCTTCAGCGTAAAGCGAAACCGGGTCGTTGGTGATGAGGTCCTGTGGCGCACCGGCATCGAACCGTGAGACCTGCGGCAGGATCGTTGCAATCTGAAGTGTGGTTGCCTTTTCAATGGCTTCAGCGTCCATGACCCCGCCGACCAACCGTTCGTGAACCGCACCAACGCCGACACCAAGGGTAAGCCCGACAAAAAGGCCGAGCATGGTGAAGACCGGTGTCGGCAGTCGATTGTCCGACAAAGGTGGCATGGCAGGCGACAGGAGGCGCGCACCCGGCTGAAGGTCGTCGACGGCGAGCTGCGCGTTCTGCCATCGCTCGACCGCATCGCGGTAAAGCCCGCGCGTCAATTCGGCCTGCTCGCTCAACCGACGCAGCGACAGCGCGAGGCTCGGCGCCAAGCCGCCTGTATCAAGAAAGTCTTGAAGCTGATCGCGCGCATCGATCGTCATCGTTTCCAACGCCAAAAGGCGTTCATCGATTTGGGTTCGCCGCGCCTCCAATGCACTCCGACTGTCTTGTGCTTCATCGCTCGACGTCGCGATGCTTGTGGCAGAAACGGAGCCCGTATAGCCCGCAACGATGAGCTCGCTGTGGCGCAGGGCTTGGGTCAAACTGGCGCGCTCGACAAACAGGGTCTGCCGTTCGTCGGCGAGTTGGCCAAGGACCGCCGCAACTGCGCTTTTCTGCTCCGCGCTCACACCGTCTTGTAGAGCTAGGTTTGCCGCCGCTGCGGCGAGCATTCTGTCGTCGATACGACCTTCAATGGAGCGAAGGTCCACGGCAAGATCGGCGACGCGGGTCGCCAGTATGGTCTCCGATCGTCGCGCGGTGAAGGTATTTGCCTGCGATCGTTCAGCCAAATAGGCTGCTGCGATCCCATTGGCCAGGCGAGAGGCTTGGGCGGGCGAGGAATTGGTAACGGCGATGCCGATGACAAAGGTTTCGCCACGGCGGGTGATCGTGGTTTGGTCGGCCAGGCCCTGAACCAAGCGCGTTTCCATCTCCTGAGTATTGGCCGAAGCCGGAGATGCCCGTAACAGCCGTTGGGCCAGTTGTCGCAAAGGCCCAGGTGAGCCGGAAAGGTCAGTGCCGCTTAGGCTCAATTGGCGCACCGCCCTGCGCATCGTGGCATCGGACTGCAGCAGTTCCACTTCGCTGTTGACGAAACCTTCGATGACGACCGTCAATCCGATCGGAGATTGCCGATCATATGAGGGAGAGGCGGAAGTATCGACGTGCACAAGTGCTGTTGAGGAGTACTGGGGTGTTGAGAAAACAGCCAATGCCAACGCTGCAATGCTCGTTATCACACCGCAGATCGCAATTGTTTTTACATTGCGCTTGATGAAGCGTCGAAATTCGTTCCGAAATTTTGTTCTTCTAAAAGAACTGATGTCCGAAGACTGTCTTTGATCTGGTGAAAACATTGGTCAATCCACCTAATCTGACGTTACGTTAATAGTAATTGTTGCTTCTGAAGACTTATTTATACTGCCGTATCCTTCGCAATAATAGCGAACCCTCCTTTTGGATATTAGAGTTTTTGCGTACGGCCTTGACTGCGCATGTCTCTCCCCTCGACAGCATCTGTTGACCGGCTAGGATGGCCGAAAAAACAATGGGGGAGGGGCTGCGGTGAAGGACAAAATTCTCTCAGCATCCGATGCAGCGGCCTTGGTTCGCGACGGGGATACGATCACCACCTCGGGCTTTGTCGGGATCGGCGTGCCGGAGGCCCTTTTGGGTGCCCTGGAAGCGCGATTCATCGAGACGGCGGCGCCGCGTGATCTGACGTTGTTCTTCGCGGCAGGGCAGGGCGATGGCAAAGATCGCGGCCTCAACCATCTCGGCCATCCTGGGTTGTTGAAGCGTGTCGTGGGAGGCCATTGGGGCCTCATCCCCAAGGTTGGGCGGCTCGCGATTGATGGGCTGATCGAGGCCTACAATCTGCCGCAGGGCGTGGTCAGCCATCTCTACCGCGACATCGCCGCCGGTAAGCCGGGCACGCTCACCCATGTCGGCCTTGGGACCTTTGTCGATCCGCGCGTGGAGGGTGGCAAGATCAACGTCAACACAGGCGAAGATTTGGTGAGCGTGATGGAGGTCGGCGGCAAGGAGTATCTGTTTTACCAGGCCTTCCCCATCGACGTTGCGCTGCTGCGCGGCTCAACGGCTGATCCTGCCGGCAACATTTCGATGGAGCGCGAGGCGCTGGTGATCGACGGTCTGGCGCAAGCCATGGCTGTGCGTAATTCTGGTGGCGTGGTCATCGTGCAGGTGGAACGCATCGCCGCGCGCGGCAGTTTGAGCCCGCGCGAGGTACAGATTCCCGCCGCGCTAGTCGATGCGGTGGTCGTAGCCGAGCCACAAGATCATATGCAGACCTTTGCGACCGCCTACTCCCACCTGTTTGCCGGACGGTTCCGCGCGCCACCAGGCGCCGCGCCAGCCATGGACCTCAATCCACGCAAGATCATCGCTCGCCGGGCGGCCTTTGAGTTGCCGGTCAATGGTGTGGTGAACCTCGGCATCGGCATGCCCGAGGGCGTGGCGGCTGTCGCTGCCGAAGAGGGATTGCTGGAACATGTCACGCTGACCGCCGAGCCGGGTGTCATGGGCGGTCAGCCAGCGTCAGGCTTGGATTTCGGGGCGGCGATCAACACCGACGCCATTCTGCCGCAGCACCAGCAGTTTGATTTTTATGATGGTGGCGGGCTCGATCTGGCTGTGCTCGGCATGGCCGAAATCGATGCGGCTGGCAATGTGAATGTGTCGCGGTTTGGGCCGCGCCTTGCCGGCGCAGGCGGTTTCATCAATATCAGCCAAAACGCGCGCCAGGTCGTGTTCACCGGTACCTTCACGGCCGGTGGCCTTGCGGTTGAGATCGCCGACCAAAGCCTTTCCATTTCGACGGAAGGCAAGGCCCGCAAGTTCTTGCAACAGGTTCAGCAAGTCACCTTCTCCGGTGAACGCGCGGCCGATCTTGGCACGCCGGTGCTGTTTGTGACCGAACGCTGTGTTTTCCAGCTCACAAAGGATGGTCTGCGTTTGTCGGAGGTCGCGCCGGGTATCGATGTCCAAGCCGATATCCTCGATCAGATGGGGTTTGCTCCCATCGTCGATAGTCCAGACCCGATGGATGCGCGGCTCTTTGCGCCGGAGCCCATGGGGCTTCGCATCGATTTGCTGCACCTCGATCTGGAAGATCGCATTGCGCTTGATGCAGCCACCAACCGGCTGTTCATCAATTTTGAAAAATTGCGCATCCGAACCGCAGAAGATTTGGAGCAGATCGCTGCGCGCGTCGAAACGCTGCTGGAGCCGCACGATCGCGCGGTCGACGTGATCGTCAATTATGATGGCACGCGGATCGATGAGGATATTGCCGAGGACTATGCGGCTATGGTCGCCGACCTGGAAGACCGGCTCTATGCCCGCGTGACCCGCTATTCCTCGTCAGCCTTCATGCGGTTGAAACTTGGTCAGACGCTGACCCGCGCGCCGCACATCTTCGAGACAGCCGAAGAGGCGCGACGGTTTCTGGAACAGGGGGAGTAAGTCTTGGCGTTAGACGCCCTCTGAGGATTGCTCCCAAAGATTGATGTCGGCATCGTGGGCGAACTGGTCGATCTGCGCCAGTTCGTCTTCGGAAAATTCCATATTGCCGACGACGCCAACGCAATCCTCAATCTGCGAGGTTTTCGACGCGCCGATCAGTGCGGTCGTGATGCCGCCCTCGCGCAGCACCCAGGCAATCGCCATTTGTGCCAAGGTCTGGCCGCGCTTTTCAGCGATGGCGTTGAGACCACGGATTGAGGCAAGCGTCGCTTCGGACAGTATATCCGGATCAAGCGACTTATCTTGCGCTGCTCGGCTGCCTTCCGGGACACCGCCGAGATATTTCTTGGTCAGCAGGCCCTGCGCCAGCGGTGTAAAGGCAATCGAGCCAACGCCCAATTCCTTCAGCGTGTCTTTCAGCCCATCGCGTTCCAGCCAGCGATTGAACAGATTGTAGCTTGGCTGGTGGATAAGGCAGGGCGTGCCCAGCTCTTCCAGGATGGCCACAGCCTCACGGGTCCGCTGCGAATTGTAGGACGAAATCCCGGCGTAAAGCGCCTTTCCGGAGCGCACGATTTGGTCGAGTGCGCCCATGGTTTCTTCAAGCGGCGTGTTTGGATCGAAGCGGTGGGAATAGAAAATGTCGACATAGTCCAGACCCATGCGCTTGAGGCTCTGGTCGCAGGACGAGACCAGATATTTGCGGGTGCCCCACTCGCCATAGGGGCCGGGCCACATCAGATAACCGGCCTTGGAGGAGATGATCAGCTCATCGCGATAGCCAGCAAAATCGGTGCGCAGAATTTCGCCAAAGGCTTCCTCCGCGCTGCCTGGCGGCGGGCCATAATTGTTGGCCAGATCGAAATGGGTTATGCCATTGTCGAACGCGGTTCGGCAAAGATCGCGCTTCACCTGATGCGGCGTGTCATGGCCGAAATTGTGCCACAGCCCAAGCGAGATCACCGGCAGTTGCAGGCCGGACGCGCCGCAGCGGCGATAGACCATGCGTTCGTAGCGATCTGCGGCAGGTGTGTAGGTCATTGTCGGTTTCTTCCTCTTGCGCTCGCGTCGGTCAGCCATTCTTGTCCGTTTTGTCTTTCAATTTTTCGCAGCCCCAGGCGGTGAAGGCGCCATTGCGCCACCCTTCAGGGCCAAATCGAACCCGCATGGGTTCATCCTGTTCGTCAAGCACAACGCCGCCTGCCGCTTGCAGCACGGCAATACCAGCGGCCGTGTCCCACACCATGGTCGGACCGAAGCGCGGATAGACGTCGGCCTTGCCTTCGGCGACCAAGCAGAATTTCAGCGCCGAGCCAATGGCGGTGGTGTTACAGCCCCTCATCTTCCCCAGAAAGGCTTCGGTCTTCGCATCGCGGTGGGAGCGGCTGGCCACGGCGCGAATTGGCGTGTCGGGGTCGGGGCAAGTAGTGATCGCTAGCAACTGTTTGGCATCAACCGCATCGCCAGGGTGGACCTTGGCGGCAAAGGCGCTGTCGCCGGCAAGCCACATCTTGTCATGGGCTGGCGCATAGACGACGCCGACGATGGGAACGCCGTTTTCAACCAGCGCGATGTTGACGGAGAACTCGCCGTTCTTCTCGACAAATTCGCGTGTTCCATCGAGCGGATCGACGACAAAGAAAACCTCACCCAAAGCCGCCGGATCGACGGACTCCGCGCTTTCTTCGGACAGAACTGGAATGTCAGGCGCGATATCATGCAAACCGTTGGCGACGATCTGATCGGCAGCCAGGTCGGCCTGGGTCAGCGGTGACCCGTCATCCTTGCCGATGACCTCAAACCCGTCGGCGTAGATCGTCATCACCGCACGCCCAGCCTGGGAGGCTAGGTTGGCCAATGCCAGCGCCAGAGCGTTGCGATCGTGCGTCCAATCGATGGAGCGGGGCTGTGTGCCGGTGGCCATGGTTTTTCCAGGCGGGGTGGTTCGAGTCGAACGGTAGGCCCAAAGGTCGGCTGGTGTCCACAGCGCGAAAGGGCTGGGTCATCACATGGTCAGTCTGAAAGACTGGCGCAAGCCTGGCGGGCAAGGTCGGTGATGCGGATCCAATCTTTGGCCTGGATGGCCTCTTTCGGGGTGAGCCAGGTGCCGCCGACAGCGAAGATGTTGGGCACGGCCAAGGTATCGGCAGCGGTCTCGGCCTTGATACCGCCGGTTGGGCAGACCTTCATGTCGGGCATCACCGAATGGATCGCTTTGGCCATGGCGGTGCCGCCGGCAAGCGAGGCTGGAAAAAGCTTCACATCCATCAGACCCTGATCGCGGCAGGTCATGACCTCTGAAATTGTCTGGCAGCCAGGAAGATGGGGGATCTGGGATTTCGCAACGGCTTCCAAGAGGCGCGGGGAAAGCCCCGGGCTCACGGTGAAATGCACGCCTGCATCAAGGCAGGCTTGCAGATCATCTGGCGTGAGCACGGTGCCGACACCGACCAGCATATCGGCTCGGGCCTCGGCGATGCGCCGGGCGGCTGGCAGGCCAGCGGGGGTGCGCAGGGTCATCTCGATGCTGGTAAGGCCGCCTTCCAAAAGCGCGTCGGCCAGAGGAAGCGCATCGTCGGCATCCTCCACGACGACCACCGGAATGATGGGAGGGGTCGGGGCGTTGTCACTCAGACGCGGTGCCATGTTGCGTTCCTGCTTGTGAGCCTTGAGGCGGGTTTGGGCGGGCATAGCTGGTTGCACGCAAAGACGGCAAGGGCTTTGCGCGGCGCCAGTCGGCTTGTATGGCAGGAGCATGACCTTTCAAGACCCCTTTTCCCCGCTCGCCGACCTTGGCCGACCCTTGCGTGCGGCGACGCTTGGTGAATGCATGATCGAGCTCTCCGACTTAGGCGCTAGCGACGGGCGTGTCGCGATGGGTGTGGCGGGCGATACGCTCAATTGCGCGATCTATCTTGCCCGATGCTGCCGAGACCTTGATGTCACGGTGAGCTATCTGACGGCGCTCGGCGATGATCAGTTGTCGGACCGGATGATCGAGGCGATGGCGGCGGAGGGCGTCGGAGCTGACGAACTGGTCCGTTTTGCCGGCAAGTTGCCGGGTATCTACGCCATCGAACTGGACGATGCCGGCGAGCGATCCTTCCGCTATTGGCGCTCGCAATCGGCGGCCAAGAGCATGCTCGGCGTGGGCGGGCTTAGTGACGCGACCATCGAAGGCTTTGATGTTTTGGCGCTCTCGGCGATTTCTCTGGCGATCCTTCCGCAGGAGGGGCGTCGGCGTTTGATCGAGGTTTGCGCGCGTATGAAAGCCGCTGGCAAGGTGATCGTGTTCGACAGCAATTACCGGCCAGCGCTGTGGTCGAGCGAGGATGAGGCGCGCGAGACGATCAGCGCGATGTGGGCGGCGACCAGCCTCGGCCTTCCCTCGCGCGATGATGAAGCCAAGCTTTGGCCTGGCGAGACGCCGGATCAAGTGTTTGCGCGGCTTGGTGTGCCTGAAGTCGCGCTAAAGGATGGGCCAGGCGGGCCTTGGCTCTTCACCGGACCGGCCTTGTCCAAGGGAGCCTATCCTGCGGCTGACCGCGTGGTTGATACGACGTCGGCAGGCGATTCCTTTAATGCCGGTTATCTGGCGGCCCGCCTCCGTGGCGAAAGCCCCGTACGGGCGGCCATGGCGGGCCACCAGCTTGCCTGCGCGGTGATCGGCGAAAAGGGCGCGATCATTCCGCCGGCTGCGATGCCCGATGCGACGTCGCATTCGGGATAATATCCGGCACCTGCCGTTTGGGACGAACCGTTTTGGCGACGAACACCACCGCGAAAGCGGCCGTCAGCATCAAGATGATGGTCGGCGCCGGTGCGGAATCGATCCAGAAGCTGGCGTAAATCCCGGCCACGCTTGCCATCAAGGTAACGCCGACAGCGACCAGCATCATGCTTGCCAGTCGCCGCGTGACCAAAAACGCGATGGCCCCGGGCGCGATCAGCAAGCCGATGGCGAGGATGATGCCGACCGAGCTCAAGGTCGCGACGATCGTCAAGGAGAGCGCCGACAGAAGCCCGTAGTGCAGCAGTTTGGTGGGCAAGCCGATGGTTCGCGCCTGGGCGGGATCAAAGGCGTGCAACATCAGATCGCGCCAGAACAAGGCAATGCCGAGCGTGACAACCAGCGAAATAGAGCCCGTGACCCAAAGGTCCTGGGTACCGATGCCAAGCATGTTGCCGAACAGGATATGGTCCAGATGCATGCTGGTCGTGATCGAGGCGTAGATCACCAGGCCAAGCCCGAACATGCCGGAGAAGACGACGCCCAAGATTGTGTCCTGTTTGACCCGGGAATTGTCGGCCAAATAGCCGGTCGCGATGGAACAGATCATGCCGGCGATGAAAGCGCCGACCAAAAGCGGGATGCCGACAAGGTAGGCAAGCACGATGCCGGGCAGCACGGCATGGGCGAGGGCATCGCCCATCAGCGACCAGCCTTTGAGCACCAGAAAACTGGAGAGCAAAGCGGTGGGTACGGCCAATATCGCGGCGACCAAAAAAGCCTTCTGCATGAAGCCGAACTGAAAGGGCAGGAGCAGCGTGTCGATCATGATTGATGCCCGACGATGGGGGTCGCTAGTGTCTGATCGTCGGCGTTTTGGCTTTCGAGCACGTCTCGGCTGCGGCGACGGTTGGCCAGCAGGCCGTGCTTGGGCGCCCAAACAAAGGCGGCCAGGAACAGCAGCGTTTGCAGGACAACGATCACGCCGCCGGTCGCACCATCCAGGAAATAGCTGATGTAAGCGCCAACGAAGCAGGTGCTGGCGCCGAGAACCACCGAGATCACCAGCAGTTTGGGAAAACGATCGGTCAGCAAATAGGCCGTGGCACCCGGCGTGACGACCATCGCGATCACAAGAAAGGCGCCGACCGTTTGCAGCGCGGCCACCGTCGCGGCGGAAAGCAGCACGAAAAAGATGAAGCGCAGGCGCACCGGGTTGAGCCCGATGGTGCGAGCGTGGGTTTCATCGAAAAAGACTGCCATCAGGTCTTTCCATTTGGCAAGCAGCACGGCCAGACAGACAAATCCGATGATGGCCAGTTGCAGCGTATCGCCCGGCGTGATGGCAAGGATATTGCCCATCGTGATCGTCTGCACGTCGATGGGCGTCGGCGATACCGACACCATGAAAAGGCCGAGCCCGAAGAAGGAGGTGAAAACCAAACCGATGATCGTGTCTTGTTTCAAGCCGGTGCGCTGCCCAAGAAACTGCATCGCGCCAGCGGCCAGGCCGCCGGCCAAAAAGGCGCCGAAGGCAAAGGGTAGGCCGAGCATGTAGGCGCCGGCGATGCCGGGCACGATGGCATGCGAGAGCGCATTGCCGATCAGCGACCAGCCCTTGAGCATCAGATATGCAGATAGGAACGCGCAGACCGCACCCACCAAGGCCGAGACCCACATGGCATTGAGCATGTAATTGTAGGTGAAGGGTTCGGCGAGAATGCTCATGACGATTTCCCGTCACCAGCATCAATATCGGCTTCGGTTGGGGCGTCCGCGTCTGTTTCTGGCTGCGGCGTGGTGGTTCGGGTTTTATCGTCGTAGATGACCACCGGGCGCTCATCATCGGTGAGGATGGTCACTTGGCGAGCGTCATCGTCATCATGCAGATCATCGCCGCCTAGCACGAAGTGGCGCAGCACGCCGCCAAAGGCGTTGGACAGATTGTCGTGGGTGAAGGTCGTTTCCGTCGGCCCATAGCAAAGCACGGTGCCTTTGATCAGCACCACCCGGTCGCAGAACTCGGGCACCGAGCCGAGATTGTGGGTGGAGACCAGCATCACCCGGCCCTCATCGCGCAGCTCTTTCATCAGCGTGATGATCGCTTCTTCGGTCTGCACATCAACGCCGGTGAAGGGCTCATCAAGCAAGATCACTTGGCCATTCTGGGCAAGGGCGCGGGCAAGGAAAACGCGTTTGCGCTGGCCGCCGGAAAGCTCACCGATCTGGCGGTGGCGGTATTCTTCCATGCCGACACGGGCCAGCGCGCTGCTCACCGCCTGATGGTCGTTTTTGCTTGGGATGCGCAGCATGTTCATGTGGCCGTAACGGCCCATCATCACCACATCCTCGACCAGCACGGGAAAGGTCCAGTCAACCTCCTCGGCCTGCGGGACATAGGCGACCAGCCCTTTTTTCAGGGCCTCTGCCACCGATTGACCGAGAATGGAGATGGTGCCGCCATCAAGTGGCAAAAAGCCCATCAGGGCTTTGAAGAGGGTGGACTTGCCGGCGCCGTTAACGCCAACAAGAGCTGTGATCGTGTGGGTTGGCACCTCGAACGAGGCATCGTGCAAGGCGGTCACGCCATTGCGGTAGGTCACCGTAACGCGGCTCGCCTGGACCCCTATGGTTTCGTGGCGAGCCGCGGTGATATCGTCAGGTTCAAGAGGTTCGCTGATCAAGCTCAATTGATGTTTCCTGTAAGGCCCTCTGCGACCGTGCGCGCGGTCACGGTGAGAAGATCAAGATAGGTTGGGACCGGCCCATCGGCTTGCGACAGGCTGTCGACATAAAGCACGCCGCCATAGGCCACGCCGGTTTCGCGGGCGACCTGTTCTGCCGGATCGGTGTTGACCGTGCTTTCGCAGAAGACGACGGGAATGTTTTCGGCCCGCACCGTGTCGATCACGCGGCGCACCTGCTGCGGGGTACCGACGGCATCGGCGTTCATCGGCCAAAGATAAAGCTCGTTCATCTCAAAGTCGCGGGCGAGATACGAGAAAGCCCCCTCGCAGGTGACGAGCCAACGTTGGTCTTCGGAGATCGTCAACACGGCTTCACGCAGCGGTGCGATTGTCTCTTCGATCTGACCTTTGTAGGCGGCGGCATTGGCGGCATAGATTTCCGCGTTGGCAGGGTCCGCCTCGGCGAGTGCGCGTTCGATGTTGTCGACATAGATCAGCGCGTTTTCCAGGCCCATCCAGGCGTGCGGATTGGTTTGGCCTTCATACCCACCCGAGGCGATGGCGATCGGGTCGATGCCTTCGGTCAGCGTGGCTGATGGGACATCGCCAAGATTGTCCAAGAACTGCTCGAACCAGAGCTCCAGATTGAGGCCATTCCACAAGATGAGGTCGGCATCGAGCGCGCGGCGAATGTCGCCTGGTGTGGGCTGATAGCCATGGATTTCAGCGCCTGGCCGGGTCACGGACACCACATCGGCAGCGTCGCCAGCCACGTTCTGCGCCATGTCCGCCAGCACGGTGAAGGTCGTCACAACCTTCAACCGGTCTTCGGCCTGGACATAATTGGTGGTGTAAAGCAGCGCGAGCGCGATGCCGAACACGGTCATGAAAAAGGCCGTGCTCTTACGTACCCGACTTTTGCGCACCCGCGACAGGCGCAACGGCGCTGGCGGGGTGAGGGATAGGTCGGTCGATGCAGTGCGGGCGGCACCAGGCTGGTCCATCGAAGGGCTCCTTCAAGCGGGTCTAGTTTTGAATGATTATGAGAATGATTTGCAAGAACTAATCTAGTTGCGAATTGTTTGCAACTGGTGCGACGGCATGTCTCGGTGGCTCGTTCGGCAGTCAACTCGGCGCGTGGCAGGGCGCCTGCATGGGATGGTTGCGCCAGGAGAGGGGCTGTACAGCGGCGCTGAATTTTGCTCGGCTTGAACACATGGCAACGCCCAACCTTCTGCGGACGATCAACGAAACTCGCGTTTTGAACCTGCTGTTTCAGCGCGGGCCACATTCGCGCGCCGATATTGCCCGCGAGCTTCAGGTGACCCGGTCAACGGCTTCGGCACTGGTGGCTGGTTTGGTGGAGCGGGGCCTACTGCTGGAGACCGAAGAGACCGCCGATGTGGAGCGGATCGGAAGGCCAGGCTTTGTGGTGAAACTCAATCCGGGTGCGCGGACCTATATTGGCGTTGATATCGCGGTCTCTGAGCTGCGTATCGTCGCCTTGGATATGAAGGCGGACGTCATCGCCTCGCTGACCGTGCCCTACACCGATCCGGCGACGCCCGATTATGTGGTCGGCCTTGTGCGTCCAGCGGTCGAGAAGCTGCTTGCCGACAATGAACTGGAGTTTGCCGCGGTTGAGGGTTTGGGCGTTGCCATTCCTGGGCTGGTCGAGACCGATGGGGTGATCGTGTTCGCGCCTATCCTCAATTGGCGCAATGTTGATATCAAAGACATGATCGAGCAGGCCTTTGACGTGCCGATCGACCTTTATTTCGACAATGACGCCAACGCCTGCGCGGTGTCGGAAGGCTATCGCGCGGAAACCAGCGCATCGGGCACGCTTGCCTATTTCTTGATGGATAGCGGTGTTGGCCTTGGCATCCTGCACCAAGGCCAGGTCTTTCGCGGCCAAGAGGGCGTAGCCGGCGAGATCGGCCATGCGCGGTTCTTCGGCGGCTTCAGCGATGATGTTGATTTCGCGGCGACGCCAACCTTTGAGGACACGGTTGGCCGCGAAGGCGTTTTGCGCATGTGCGCGCGCCATCAGGTGTCAGCGACTTCCATCCGTGAGTTTGTCGATCTGGCGCAAGCGGGCGATCCTAATGCGCGGCGGGTCTATGAGATATGGGCGCGCTGCCTGGCGGTCGGTGTGGCCAATCTTTGCGTCATCTTGAATCCAGAAGAAATCGTGTTCGGCGGTAAGACGGCCGCGCTGTTTGCCATCGATCCCAAGCGGGTGCACGATGAGACCAATCGGCACCTACGGTTCATGTTCAAGACGCCAGTTTTGCGCTCCAGCGCGCTCGGCGTCCTGGCAGCCAGCGTTGGTGTGGCCAGCGTGATGCATCGCCAGAGTTTTGCCGTTTCGGCGAACACGGACGGTGCGCTAAGCGCCTGATTTTTCAGCCTATCTGAAATAAGTTTCGACCAGCTGCGGCTTGCCGGTTGACAGTCGTGGACTTTGTTTGCACTCTGAACAAACTCGGAGAAATCGGTTTCGGAGCTGGAGCGTGTTTGCCTCACTCTGGCGACCGGACCAAGAAAAACCAAAAACCTGCGGCGTGACCGAGCGCGCCTGTCTAGGGATGGAAAAACATGAAAAAATTGCTCGCATCATCCGTATGCGTGGCCGCTCTTGCGGTTGGCGCATCCGCTCCGGCTCAGGCCGAGGGCGTGGAGGTTCTGCACTGGTGGACATCCGGTGGTGAGGCCGCCGCTGTGCAGGTCCTCAAAGACTCGCTCGAAGCTGAAGGCTATTCTTGGGAAGATATGGCTGTGGCCGGTGGCGGCGGTGATGCTGCCCGCACCACGCTGCGTGCCCGCGTTGTTGCTGGTGATCCGCCGACCGCTGCCCAGTTGCTCGGCATGCAGGTTACGGAATGGGCGCAAGAAGGCTTCCTCGGCAATCTCAATGATGTCGCCGATGCTGGCGGCTGGAATGATGTTGTGCCGGCCGCGATCCAGCAGTTCGGCACGTATGAAGGCGAGTGGGTTGCCGCTCCTGTGAACGTGCACCGCCCGAACTGGCTGTGGATGAACCGCGAAGTCTTCGAATCCAACAATTTGGATGTTCCGACCACGTGGGACGAGTTCAACGCTGTGGCTGAACAGCTTCAGGGTATGGGCATCATTCCGCTCGCCCATGGCGGTCAGCCTTGGCAGGACGCGACCATCTTTGATGATGTTGTGCTTGGCATAGGTGGCCCTGATTTCTACCAGGCCGCGATCATCGATCTGGACGAGGATGCTTTGTCCTCCGACACCATGGTTGCGGTGTTCGACCAGATGCGCACGATCCGTGGGTTCGTGGATGACAACATGTCTGGCCGTGACTGGAACCTTGCCAGTGCCATGGTTGTGCGCGGCGAAGCCGCCATGCAGCTGATGGGCGACTGGGCGAAAGGTGAGTTCATCGCTGCCGGTTTGACACCAGGCGATGAAATCATGTGCACAACGGCACCGGGCACCGAAGGTGCGTTCCTCTTCAACACCGACTTCTTTGCGATGTTCGATGTGGATGCGGCCGATGCTGAAGCCCAGCAGGCACTTGCTGCTGGCATTTTGGACCCAGGTTTCCAGGAAGCTTTCAACCTGGTGAAGGGTTCGATCCCAGCACGCACCGATGTCTCACCTGACAACTTCGATGCCTGTGGCCAACAGTCGATCTCCGACATGGCGGCCGCCGCTGAAGCTGGCACGCTGATGGGCTCGATGGCCCACGGTCATGCTCAGCCAAGCTCGATCCAGGGCGCCATGGTCGACACCGTGACCCAGCACTTCAACTCCGACATGTCGTCTGCCGATGCTGTCGAAGCGCTGGTCACCGCGATCAACGCCGCGCGCTAAGCGAAAAGCGTTCGATCAAGCTCTGCCGCAGGCGATTGTGGTTTACCCCACTTATCCTGCGGCGGAGTGTTTGTTGCGCCTGATCCCCTCTTAAGGCGTCCGCTTCACCCTTTTTGGTGGCCCTTCTGGTGCCCCCTTAGCGGAGACCTGCCCGATGCAGCGCCTTCTCGCCCGCTTCATGCCTGTCGCGGTGTTGTCGCCGACGATCATTCTGACGACGATCTTCATCTATGGGTTCATCATCTTTTCGGTGATCTTGTCGTTCACCGGATCGCGTATGTTCCCGCGGTTCAACTTTGTCGGCTTTGACCAATACGCCCGCCTGTTCGCTAACCCACGCTGGGAAGTGGCGGTGGAGAACATGCTGATTTTCGGCATTCTCTACATCCTGCTCTCGACGCTGATCGGTCTGACGCTGGCGATATTGCTCGATCAAAAGATCCGCAACGAAGGCGTGCTGCGCACCATCTACCTTTACCCGATGGCGATCTCGTTCATCGTCACCGGTGTGATCTGGCAGTGGATTCTCAATCCAGGCCTCGGCATCCAAACGTTCATGCGCAATTTGGGGTTTGAAGACTTCACCTTCGATTGGCTCGTCCAAAACGATTTGGCCATCTACTGCGTTGTTATCGCAGGCGTTTGGCAGGTGTCGGGCTACATCATGGCGCTGTTTTTGGCGGGCCTGCGCGGCATCAACACCGACATTGTGAACGCCGCCAAAATCGATGGCGCCAAGACCTGGCAGACCTATCGCTATGTGATCCTGCCGGAGCTTCGGCCGATGTTCCTGACGGCTTTCGTGGTCCAGGCGCATCTGGCGATTAAGAGCTACGATTTGGTGGTTGCACTCACCAAGGGTGGTCCTGGCTTTGCCACCGAGCTGCCCTCGACCTTCATGTATTCGACCACCTTCACCCGCAATGAGATGGGACTTGGCGCAGCCAGTGCCGTGATCATGCTCTGCACCATTGCCGCAGTCGTTGTCCCTTACCTTTACTCGGAGATTCGCAATGAGCGTCGCAGCGCTTGAGCCGTCGTCCGTAGCGGACGACAAAGTGGACTGGGGCGCACGGTTCAGCCGCATTGCGGTTTACGGGGTCCTGATCTTCGCGGCCCTGGTGTTCCTGGTGCCGCTGATGTCGATGATCTTCACCAGCCTGAAGGACATGGACGAAATTCGCGCTGGCAATCTGTTGGCGCCACCGGCGGACTTGACCATCGCGCCTTGGCTGAAGGCGTGGAATGAAGCCTGCATCTCGGTCCAATGCGATGGGCTGGCACCCTATTTTGTCAATTCGCTGCTGATTGTTGTCCCCGCAGTCCTCATCTCCGTCGGTATAGGCGCGCTCAACGGCTATGTGCTCACCATGTGGCGCTTCCCTGGCGCAGACTGGGTTTTTGGGGCGCTGCTTTTTGGCTGCTTTATTCCCTTCCAAATCGTGCTCATTCCAATGGCGCGCATGCTCGGCATTATGGGCATAGCTGGGTCGATACCAGGCGTGGTGTTTGTCCACGTGGTCTACGGCATCGGCTTCACGACGCTCTTCTTCCGCAATTATTACGCCTCGGTTCCCAAGGAGCTGGTGAAGGCGGCGAGCGTGGATGGCGCGGGCTTTTGGGGCACGTGGTGGCACATTTTGATGCCGATTTCCTGGCCCATTGTGACCGTCGCCGTCATTTGGCAGTTCACCGGTGTGTGGAACGATTTCTTGTTTGGCGTGTCCTTCTCGGCAGGCAGTGGCCAGCCGGTGACCGTGGCGCTCAACAATCTGGTGAACACCTCCACCGGCGTCAAAGAATACAATGTCGATATGGCGGGCGCGATGATCTCCGCCTTCCCAACTCTCTTCGTTTACATCGTGGCGGGGCGCTTCTTCCTGCGCGGCCTGATGTCGGGCGCCGTTAAGGGCTAGGGCCCGGACCCTAGGGCCAAAAAGGAAACTCACAATGACCACGCTTGCTGTTCAGGACATCAAGAAAAACTTTGGCCCGACCGAGGTGCTTAAAGACATCGATATGGAGATCGGCACCGGCGATTTCCTAGTGCTCGTCGGTCCATCGGGCTGTGGCAAGTCCACGCTGCTTAACATCATTGCCGGGCTGGAAACGCAGACCTCTGGCCAGGTCGTGATCGCTGGGCGCGACGTTTCCAACTTGCAGCCCAAGGAGCGGGACATCGCGATGGTGTTCCAGTCCTATGCGCTTTACCCGTCGATGACGGTTGAGCGGAACATTGGCTTCTCGTTGGAGATGGCCGGTGTCGATAAGGCCAAGCGGATGGAGCGTATCCGCGAAGTTGCCGAGCTTCTGAAAATCACCGACCTGTTGAACCGTCGCCCCAGCCAGTTATCGGGCGGGCAGCGTCAGCGTGTTGCGATGGGCCGGGCGCTAGTGCGCGAGCCGCAGGTGTTCTTGTTCGATGAGCCGCTGTCAAACCTCGACGCCAAGTTGCGCGTCGATATGCGCGTTGAGATCAAGAAGCTGCACCAGCGCCTTGGCGCGACGATTGTGTATGTGACCCACGATCAGATCGAAGCGATGACGATGGCGACCAAGATCGCCGTCATGAAGGGCGGCATCATCCAGCAGTTTGGAGCGCCCAAGGACATCTATGATCGCCCGTCCAACACGTTTGTCGCGACCTTTATGGGCTCGCCAGCGATGAACCTTCTCACCGGCACGATGAAAAAGGATGGCGCTGGCTGGATCATCGATCATGGCACCGAGAAGGTCGCCGTGCCACGTCATGTGGACCCATCGGGCCTGCGTGAAGGCCAGGACGTGCTGCTCGGCATTCGTCCAGAAGCGGTGCATTTGGCTTCTGAAGTCGCGCACGACAACCGTATCGATCAGGGCTGGGAGTTCGAACGCACAGTGGATGTCACCGAGCCGACGGGTCCGGCAACACTGGCCTTGTTTGAGGTCGATGGCACGGAATTCCACGCCTCACTCTCAGGCGATGCGGATGTGGAAGCCGGCAAGAGCTACCGGTTCAAAGCCGATCTTTCCAAGGCCCTTTTGTTCGACGCTTTGAGCGAACAACGCATTGCCCATATGGACGAAACGCGCGCTCCGCAAGAGACGCAAGCGGCCTAGACATGAGCGATCAATCGCCCTTCCGGATCGGTGTTCTCGGCGCCGGGCCGATCGCCCAATTCGGCCATTTCGAAGCCTGCGCCAAGGCCAACAATGCCGAACTCTATGCGATTTGCGACGTGGCCGAGGACCTCGCGCAGCGCATGGCGGTGACCCATGACGCGGGCCAAGTTTTTACCGATTATGATGCAATGCTCGCCGATCCTGATCTGGACGGGGTGATCATCGCGACGTCGGATCCGTTCCATGTGCCGATGTCGATCAAGGCGCTAGAAGCGGGCAAAGCGGTGCTCAGCGAAAAGCCGCTGGGCATCAGCGTGGACGATGTTTTGGATTTGGAAGCTGCGGTAGCGCGCACCGGCGGCTATTTGCAAGTTGGCCATATGAAGCGCTTCGATCCGGGGATCGAGGCGGCCAAAACCTTCATCGACGAGAAGATGGGCGAGGTTCAGGCGCTGAAAGCCTGGTATTGCGATTCAACCCACCGCTACACCAACACCGATGCGGTGCAGCCGCTACCGGTGCGCTCGGCGAACGCCAAGAAACCGGCGGGCGATCCGAAGGCCGACCGGCAGAGCTATTATATGCTCGCTCACGGCTCACATCTGGTTGATTTGATGCGCCATTTGGCTGGTGAGATCACCAGTGTTTCCGCGCGTTTATCTGAGAAATTTGGCGCCTTTTGCTGGTTTGTCGACGTGGAATTTGCGAACGGCACGCTCGGCCATATGGACCTGACGGTCGCCGTGCGTATGGATTGGCATGAAGGTTTTCAGATGTATGGCGAGCACGGCGCCATTCTCGCGAAGACCTACAACCCTTGGTACTACCGCTCCTCTGAGGTCGACATTTTTGATGAAGCCACCGCCAGCACCACGCGCGTGCTCGGAGCCGACGGCCATTTTTTCAAGCGCCAGGTCGAAGGTTTTGCGCGCGGCGCGCGTGGCGAAGAAACGCAAGCCGCTGGCATCGTCGATGGCGTGCAAAGCGTGAAGGTAATGGCGGCGATCCGTCAGTCGGTCGCTAAAGGTCAGCCGGTGGATGTCGCCAGCGCGAGCGGAGCTGTCTGATGCAGGTCGGGATCTTCGCCAAGACGTTTCCAGGCAGCGATCCCGACACGGTGCTTGCTGCCGTCAAAGCGGCCGGTTTTGTCGCGACTCAGTACAATTGGTCGTGCTCTGGTCTGGCTTCTGTTCCAGACGAAATCCCGGTTAGTCTGGAACAAAATGTCTTAGTCGCGACGATAAAGCATGGTCTCGACTTGGTCGCCGTGTCCGGCACGGTGAACCTGATCCATCCGGACTTGGAAGTACGACAGAGCGGCATAGACAACCTCAAAACTGTCATTCGCTCCGCCCCGGCCATTGGGGCGCCTGTTGTGACGCTCTGCACCGGGTCACGCAATGCGGACGATCAGTGGGGCGGCCATCCGGACAATCACAGTGAAGAGGCTTGGGCTGATCTTCTCGCGGCCATGGAGCAGCTTGTGCCGGTCGCTGAAGAGGCGGGCGTCAAGCTGGGCGTCGAGCCGGAATTGGCCAATGTTATCAACAGCGCCGAGGCCGCCAAAAGGCTGATTGATGAGCTTCAGTCGGACGCGCTGACCATCGTTTTCGATCCAGCTAATCTGTTTGAAATAGCGTCGCTAGACGAGCAGCAGCACATCATCGCGGAAGGCTTGGAACGCCTCGCCGGTCACATCGGCATGGCCCACGCGAAGGATCGCACCGAGGATGGCGGGTTCACCGCCGCAGGGCAGGGCGTGCTGGATTATCCTTTTTTCCTCAATGGTTTGCGCAATGTCGGCTTCAATGGACCGCTGATCACCCATGGCCTGTCGGCGCAGGAGGCGTCAGGGGTGGCCTCGTTCCTGAAAGAGCAGTTGGCATGATGCGCAGCTTCGATCATGACGGGCTGACGCTATCCTTCCGCGATGAGGGCGCCGGCCCGGTGCTTTTCTTCCAGCATGGGCTGGGTGCGACAGCCGACCAACCCTTTGAGATCATGGGTGATTTTGATGGATTCCGGCGTATCACCCTGGAATGCCGCGGGCATGGCGCCAGTGATCTCGGCCCTGCGGAAGAGCTTTCAATTGCCACCTTCGCCGATGATCTATTGGCCCTGTTGGACCATCTGGAAATCGCCCGCGCCCATGTCGGCGGCATCTCGATGGGCGCGGCGATCAGCACACGTTTTGCGGTTCTTAATCCGTTGCGCGCGCAGTCGCTATGCATCGCGCGGCCCGCCTGGTTCGATCGCGCGGCGCCGGACAATATGGCGATCTTTGCGGTCGCTGCTGCCTTTCTGGAAGCCCATGGGGTTGAGGAGGGGCGTGAGCGGTTCGAAGCGTCCCAGCCGTTTAAGGCACTCAAGGCGGCCTCGCCAGACAATGCCGCCTCTTTGGTTGGCCAGTTCGACCGACCCGACCCGGTCTCGACCCAACTCCTGCTGTCACGGTCGGCGGTCGATGGTCCCGGCATTTCGTTTGCCGATTATCATGCGCTTCGCTTGCCGGTGCAGGTGATCGGCCATGGGCTCGATGCGGTGCATCCCTGGTCGATGGCACAGGCGATTGCCGATGCCGTTCCAGGCTCGCAGCTTGTTGAAATCACAGCAAAAAGCACGAGCAAAGAACGGTATCTGAGCGAGTTTTCATCGGCACTGGAACGGTTTGTTCTGGGCGTCGAAACTTCGGAAAGTGCTGCTCCGATTGCGATGTCGGGGCAGCAGCATGGCTAGCGCCGCGACCATTCTTGTGGCCGATGTCGGCGGGACGTCGATGAAGCTGGGCGCCGTCGTCAATGGCGTGCCGTCATCCTACAGCCAACGTGTTTCCTCTGGCGAGTTGCGCTGCGCTGATCCGCTCGGCGCGCTGGAACATGTCTTTCGCGCCTTCGCCGATGCGCATGGTCTGGCCTTCGATGCCGTAGTGATGACGGTGCCTGGATTTGTTGATCGCGACTTTGATCATGTGCTCTATGCCGCCAACCTGCCTGAGTTCAACGGACTGCCATTGGCGTCGGGGCTGGTGCAGCGCCTTGGCGTGCCGGTGGTGCTGGAACGCGATGCCGTGCTGCTCCTGCAGGGCGAGCAAGAAAACGGCGTCGCCCAAGGGTGCAGCAGCGTGCTTGGCATCTTTTTCGGCACGGGCGTTGGCGCTGCCTTGATCGAGGATGGCAAGGTTTTTCGCGGTGCCGGCTGGGCGCTGGAAATCGGCCATATGCCGATCCATGGCGATGCCGAACCGCTAGATGGGCTGAAGGCCGACAGCTTGGAGGTTTACGCGTCAGGGCGCCGGTTGAACCAACTTGCCGCGACTTATGGCGTGCCCGTTGATGCACTTTTCGAGCAAGAAGGGTCGCCAGCGCTCAGCGCCGATCTTGATACCTTTGTGCGCGATCAAGCCTTTGCGACGGCCTCAAGCCTCCTCATGCTTTGCCCGGAGACGCTGGTGCTCGGTGGCGGCGTTCTTGAGATGCGCGGTTACCCGCGTGAGGCCCTTGTGGCGCAAATCCGCGAGCGCGCCAGCCTTCCGCCGCAGCGCGCACTCGACATTCGGTTTGCCTCACGGGGATGGCGTGCCGTTCTGGATGCGGCTCCGGCGCTTGTTGCCGAGCGCGCCTTGTCTCTTCAACAACCGGCGCTCCATGCGCATGCTTAGAGATTATGGCGTTTTCGGACGGAAAACCGGTGCCCACTTTTCCTGAAAACGCTTTTAAGGACTTCTCAATGGCTTCTAACCACCTTCCCAACAAGCTCGGCGTCCATGCGCTGGTCTGGACGGCGTCTTGGGATGAAGACGAGCTCAACCGCGCGTTCGAACACTCCAGGCGCATCGGCTATGAGTTGATTGAACTGCCGCGTTTCGACCCGTCGATGATCAGCGTGGACAAGCTGCGCGCGCTGCTCGACAAGCATGATTTGAAATGCGCCATCACGATGGGTCTGGCCTGGGATGCAGACATCTCCAATCCCGATCCAGACATCGCCCGGCGCGGCGAAGTGATGCTGGACAATGCCGTGTCGGCTGCCCGCGACATTGGCGTGGAGCTGCTCGGCGGCATTCTCTACTCGGCACTTGGAAAATACCCGAAAGCGCCGACGCCGGAAGGTCGACAGAACGCGGTCGACGCTATCCGACGCGTGGCTGACAAGGCGCAGGCTGCGGGCGTTCCGATGGTGCTGGAGATCGTCAATCGCTACGAGACGAACCTGCTCAACTCTACCGATCAAGGGCTGCAGTTCCTGGCCGATGTTGGCCATGACTGGCCGAAGTTGCACCTTGATACCTATCATATGAACATCGAGGAGTGTGACATCGGCGATGCGCTGCGGCGGGCTGGTGATAAGCTCGGATACTTCCACATCGGCGAGAACAATCGCGGGCCGCTCGGCTCCGGCTCCATCGATTTTGCCAGCGCCTTCACCGCGCTGCGCGACATTGATTACGATGGCTGGATCACCTTTGAAAGCTTTTCATCGGAAGTGCTCGATGAGGGCCTTTCCAATGACATTGCGATTTGGCGCAACATGTGGACCGACAATGTCGCGCTGTCCGGCCATGCCTATCGGTTCATGGTCAGTCAGATCGAAGCGTCGATGGTGCGCTCCGGCAAAAGCTAGAGTGTCGGCCTTAGAGCTGCTTCTTCAGATAGTAAGATTTTGGCCGGGTCACGGCGTGAAAGCCGATGATCGACAATGATCCACCGCGTCCGGTGTTCTTACAGCCCGTCCAACAGAGCGCCGGATCGACATAATCGCAGCGATTCATGAAGACGATGCCATTTTCAAGCCGCGCACCAATGGCTGCGGCGCGCTGCGCGTCGCTTGTCCAGAGGGACGCGGTGAGACCGTAGGCTGAATCGTTCATCAGCGCGATGGCCTCCTCGTCGTTCTCCACCTTCATGATGCCGACGACAGGCCCGAAGGTTTCCTCGCGCATGACCGCCATCGTGTGATCGACATGGGTGAGGATTTGCGGCGAGACATAGGCGCCGCCATCATCGCCCTCAAGCGTTGGAATGTGCGCGATAGCCCCGGCGCCCACGGCATCAGAGATGTGACGACGCACGGTTTTGGCAAAACGTGCATTGGCCATCGGCCCGATGGTTGTGGCCTCGTCGAGCGGGTTGCCGAGTGTGTAGCCGCTTGTCAGCGCAACGGCCTTCTCAATAAAGGCGTCATAGTGCTTGGCGGTCACATAGATGCGTTCGATGCCGCAGCAGCATTGGCCAGAGTTGAACATCGCGCCATCGATCAGCGTTTCGACGGCTGCATCCAGGTCGGCATCCTCCATCACATAGCCGGCGTCCTTGCCGCCAAGCTCAAAGCTCATCGAGGTGAACGTGCCGGCTGCCGCGCGTTCAACACGGCGTCCGCCTTCGACCGAGCCGGTGAAATTCACATAGTCGAAGGCGCCGTCGCCGAGCAGGGCTTCAGCGGTTGGATGATCGATGAAGATATTGGCAATAAGCTCGTCCGGCATGCCGGCTTGATGGAAAGCTTGGGCGATGCGTTCGCCGACAAGAAGTGTCTGCTCAGCATGCTTGATCAGCACCGCATTGCCGGCGATCAGCGCAGGCACGATCGTGTTCATGGCTGTCAGATAGGGGTAGTTCCAGGGTGCGATGACCAACACCAAGCCCTGCGGTTCGCGTTCGAGACGGCGTTCGAAGGAATCGGAGTCTTCGATGATCGTCGGCGCCAGGGCAGACGGCGCGAGGCCCGCCATATAGTCGGCGCGCTCCTGGACGCCGCCGAACTCGCCGCCATATCGCACCGGCCTGCCCATCATGTGGGCCAGTTCGACGGTGATTTCTTCGTTCATGGCGCCAAGATTGGCGACCCCGGCCATGACCTGCGTGATGCGATCATCCAGAGGCACCTGTGCCCAGACCTTCTGCGCGCGTTTGGCCTCTTCAATCTGCTGGCGCGCCTCGTCCAGCGAAAGCGTTTGGCGTGTTGCAAACACCGATCCGTCGATGGGAGATAGGCACAGGAGCTTTGTCATATCGCTTTCCTAAGTCTGTTGCGCGACGGTGACGCTGACCTCTGGCGGGCCACCTGAACCGGCTGGTCCGGTAAAGCTCCCTGTCAGCGGGATTGCCTGGGACGGCTTGCGCACGCTTGCCACTTTGATGAGGTCAGCGGTACCGGTGAGGTTGTTGGTGGGGTCGAAGTCGACCCAACCGATGTCCGGCACGAAAAGTTCCGTCCAAGCATGGGTCGAGGCGGCGCCTTGATACCCTTGTTGGCCACCATCAAGGGCAGGTGAATACAAATAGCCAGTGGAAAAGCGAGCGGCAAAGCCGAGGACGCGCGCTGCTTCCATCATGAAGAACGCATAGTCGCGGCATGTCCCGGAGCCGCGCGCCAACATGTCCAGCGGCTTCAACGTGCCTTCGTCATAGCGCGCTTCATAGGCAAAGCCGTTATAGACCGCCTGCATCAGATTGCGCGCCACCTGCAAGGCGTCGGCGTTGTTGCGAATGCCGCGCGCATTGATCCAGGTCTCCAGATCAGCAGCGGCGTGTTCGTCATCCATCAAAAGCAGAGTTGCCAAATCGCGCCGATCTTCTGGGCTATATTGGATCGGGTAGGGGGCCTGGCGGCCATCAACGACCATGCTTTCTGGGGAGGCCGGAAAACGCTCCAGCTCCAGCTTTGAGGTGACCGATAGCTGCGAGGATCTGCCGGAAAAAGCGATTGTTGCGATCGAATTGCCGAAGACGTCGAACGACCAGGTGATAGGCGCATTCGGGGTCAGTGCCAGGGTGGCGTTGACGACGCGCAGATGGTGACCATCGCGCGGGCGCAGCATGGCGCGGTGGGTATGCAGTTGGACCGGCTGCGAAAATTGATAGCGGGTCTGGTGGATGATGGAAAAGCGCATACGGCGAATTGATGAACCTCAATGTGGGCACTGCGGATGTATCGCTAGCGTGCCACTGTGGGAAGATGATCTTGCGCTGGTGCGATCACTTTGCGCGAAGGGATCGATGCTATGTGTGGCCTTTGTGGTTTTGGATTGACCGATGCTCAGATGGTCTTAGAGCTGGACGAGAACAAGCCACGCGACGAGATTGAGCAATCCGGCAATCCGGCCAAAGGGTTGGCGTCGCCTGAAAGCTCCGCCCTTCCACCATCCCAAGCAGACAACCGACGTGCCGACCGAGACACCGCCCAACGATCCTTTTCTGCGCTCCTTGCGGGCGCTGTTGCCGTCCTATGGTCGAAGCGTGTCAGCCGATCTCGTCCGGCTCACGGTCTCTGAGAACCACACCTATCGTGTCGATGATGGTGATGCACGCCTGGTGTTGCGCGTTCACCGCGCCGGCTATCACAGCCGCGAAGAAATCCTCAGCGAGTTGGCTTGGATCGATGCGCTTTATGGCGAGGCGACCCTGCCTACCGCCCAGCCGTTGGCGCGCACCGATGGAGAACGCCTAAGTTTTATTGAGCAGGACGGCACGCGCCATTGGGTGAGCGCCTTTTCTTTTCTTGAGGGCACAGAGCCGGTTGTCGGAACCCATCTTGTTGAGCGGTTTGAGGAGCTTGGCGCTATCAATGCCCGCCTTCATGCGCATGCCAAAAGCTGGTCGCGGCCTAAAGATTTCATCCGTAAGCAATGGGATTTCGATCTGATGTTTGGTCAGGCGCCGATCTGGGGGGATTGGCGCATCGCCTATGACGACAAGGCCGAAATTGAGCTGCTTGAGAGGTTGGAAATCACTTTGTACCAACGGCTGGCCGCCTATGGTGACGGACCGGAGCGGTTTGGGCTCATCCATGGTGATTTGCGGGTCGCGAACCTTCTCGACAATGGCACGCGGCTTGCCGTGATCGATTTTGACGATTGCGGGTTCGGCTGGTTCGCCTACGATTTTGCCGCAGCCATCAGTTTTCACGAGGAGGATGAAGCGATACCCGACCTGCGGGCGGCTTGGCTGAAAGGTTACCGCACGGTCGCGTCCTTTGACGGCGACGACGAAGCGATCCTGCCGACCATGATTATGGCGCGGCGGCTTCTGCTGACCGCTTGGCTTGCCAGCCGCGCAGGCAACGACACCGACGCGGTTTATGGGCGTGGATTTGCGGCAGGTACGGTTCGGCTAGCCCGCGCCTATCTAGGCTAAACCGCCCGCGCTTCCTTCATCACTTCGGCGCGCAGCGCCTCCATTTCAGCTGCGCCCTTACCGTTGCGATCCGTATCCATGATCACCAGACCTTGTTTCATGGCCCCGGCGAACCCAACACGGTTGCCGACTCGGGTTTTGGCCAGCGGCGCGTCGATCTCACTCAGCGCTTCGGCCATCTCGTCCGTGATCGAGGCGCGCGGTGGCACGCGGTTGAGCACCAGGATAGCCGGTGTGCGTTCCTTGCTCGCCAGCGCGATCGTCGAGCCGCAGGCCCACACATCCATCGGGGAGGGCTGAACGGGGACGACAACCAGGGTCGCGGCTTCAATGGCGGGCCGCGCTTCGGTGTCGGTTTTCGGCGGTGTATCGATCACGACCGCATCATGACTGCCGGCAAGACTGCGCGCTTCGCGGCGGGCGCCCCAACCGGAGGCGGTGCGGAACGACAGGCCGGTTTCCTCTTCACCAAGGGCTTGTTCGCGGGCCTCAAACCACTCGCCAAGACTGCCTTGCGGGTCACAATCGAGGATCGCCACGCTCATGCCGGAATAGGCCAATGCGGTGGCCAAATGGGCCGAGAGCGTGGTCTTGCCCGAGCCGCCCTTTTGCTGCGCAACAGTGATGATCAATCCAGCCATACAGGCCCTCCATTTCGCCGCAACGGCAGGCGATTCCGATGATCGAGGAGTTTATGTTGCAGTGCACAAAATGACAAGAGCGCCAAACCGCTAGGCGACGCGCTGGGCAAAGACCAGTTCTCCGGGCACCGGCTCGCCCTGTTCCAGTCGCACGGTAATCCTGTCGATCTTCAGCGGTTTCCAGCCATATTTCTTCATCGTGCGTGTCAGGCACCCCGAAGAATGGGCAAAGCGCTTGTGCTCGCCGACCTGAAAATCCCAGGCGTCGCTCGCCAAATGTTCACTGGAAAAGGTCAGAACCGTTCCTGGTGCCGTGACATCGCTGAGCGCAGTGAAAAGTGGATCAAGATCGCCGAGATAGGGCAGGACGTCGGCGGCGGTGATCAGCGTGTAGGGCCCGGTCGCCTCATCGGAGCGCAGGAAGGTCACTGCCTCACCAACGTAGAGGTCCTGATAAATCTCAAGCTCAGCGGCGATTTCGATCATCGTCGGCGCGAGATCGACGCCGGTGCGCGCTTGCGTGACCTCTTCCAGGGCCATTGCGCAGAGCCCGGTGCCACAGCCAAGATCAAGCCAACTGGCGAAGGGGCCAAGAGTGAGCGTTTTCAGCCCATCGGCGATCAGCAAGGGCACGTTGTAGCCCAACTCATCGACCAGAATGCTGTCGAAACGGTCGGCCGTCTGGTCGAAAAGCGCCGCGACATAGGCGTTGGGCGCTTTGGCTGGATGCTCACCGGTGATTTTGGCAAGACGCAAGGAGACGCCGAGATGATCGTCGGGGTCGGTCGCCATAAGCTGGCGAAAATGCTCGATGGCGCGCTCTGTGTCGCCGGTCACATCGGCCTTGTGTGCCTTATCGTATAGGGCGTCCACGGCGTCCCAGTCGATGGCGCGGTTTGTGTCTGGCTCAGGCATGGGCAGGCTCGTGCGTTGAAGAAAAGGAATGTGACATGAGAAGGAAAACAGTTTGGCCGGTGTTACGTCAGCTTTGCACATTTGTCGCGGTTCTTTTGGCATGGGCGGCAGGTGGGCTGGCGACCGCCCAAGCGGCCGAGTTGGCCGAAAGCTCCGTCATTGGCTACTCGGTTGACGGTCGGCATTTTGCCTTTGAAGAGTTCGGCATCCAAGACGGATCGGGGTTTGCCTATTCCAACGTGTTCGTGATCGATTTGGAGCGCGACCGCTGGGTGCCCAGCACTCCCGTCCGCCGTCGCGCCGTGGATGAGACTGAACGGTTGTTTGACGTACGCGCCGAGGCGATGGCCGAAGCGCAATCCCATCTGGACCGCCTTCACATCAGTGCCGCCTACCGCACGCTTGCGGCCACAACGCCAATGGAAGATGGCGAACAGGAGCGTCATTTGACGTTTAATCCGCGGCCCATTCTCACGCCCATCGATCCGCCGGTGACCATGCGCCTGCAGCGCTTGCCGATGGCAAGTCCGCGCGACTGTTTCGATATGGTGGAGACGGCCGGTTTTCTGCTGACGTTGCAGGCCGAGGGTGGCCTAGAGCGGACCGTGCATCGCGATGATCGCCTTCCTTACTCGCGTGCCTGCCCCTCCCATTATGGCATCGCGGCCATCATCACGCCGTTTGATGGCGCTCCTGGTCGCGCTGTTGCCTTGATCAGCGTTTATCAACTGGGCTTTGAGGGTTTGGACCGACGGTTCCTTGCAGTTCCGTTCGATTTGCCTTTCTAATGCGCGCAATGACCGGCCCGCCTGAAGCGCCGGTGGGGTAGAAGGCAACGTCGTTCGCGTGTTCAAGAAAATGCTTCTCGACGCTTTGGAAAAAGCGCCGCCGCGGTCTGTTGACGATCTTGCGGTGTTTTTTGAACGCTCGCGCGCTCGCCTGGAGCAAAGTCTCGACAAGGGCCAGGTCAGTGGCGAAGAACGCGAACGCTATCTGGCGCAGTTCCAGTCAGGCCTGAACGAAGCGCAGGTCGATTTTCTCAACACGGCGCTGGACGCCCAACATCGTGGCGCCCATGGGGTCGATTCTGTCACCTCGCCCATCGATGCGCTGAAACTCGCCTTCAAACAGCCAATGGTTTGGGGGGCGCTCGCGCTCGTCTTGCTTCTTGGCCTTGCTATCGGGCTATTGATCGCTGGTTGAGGCGTCTTCTCATCTCTTAAGCGGCTGAGACCACGAGCAAGATGATCAGCCCAAGATAGGTGACATGGTGCGCCGCCTGGTCGGCGCCCAGCGCGATCCAAAAGGCATGACGGTCCGGGCTCAGCTTCATCCGGCGCGAGATCTGCGCCTTTGACCAATCCACATGATAGTGGATGAGCGCATCGGCGAGCGCCAAAACCAATGCGGCGCCCAGGCCTATGGCGCCAATCAACGCGGCCAGAAGGCCGACGACCAGCGTGCCGGTGCCATGGAGACCCGCATGTACCAGGCCACCGGGGTGCCCATAGCGGCCTTTGTTGCGAACCTGCCAGTCGCTTTGAAAGACAAAGTCGAAAAGGAAGTGCTTGGCTTGCAGGCCGAGCAGGATCGCCATGGCGGCGATGGGATCAAGAGGCATAAGGGGGCCAAAGAGTGAGACGGGGAGCCGCGCATCCAGTATGCGCGCGCGAAAGGAAGCGTGCGGTGACGTAGGTCACATTTCGCCGGATTTCAAATCGATCGCATGCTCTGCACTTTCGACAGCAACTTGGTGGATTGGCGAAATGGAACGCTATTGACGCCCGTCAGTGCGGCGATACCTTCAGGATACTACGAATGTATTGGATTGCCCCAACAAGAGGGCCCGTAGCAACCGGAGGAACGACCCATGGACTTTCGTGAGAACAAGGCAGGTAATGGCGTTGAGGAAGCCGAGCGCGATGACGCTCTGGTGGCAAACGACGCGCCGATTGAGACCGGTCGACGGGCCTTTCTGAAAGGCACGAGCCTTGCCGCGTTGACCGCGATGATGGGTGTTGGCATCCCCTTCGGCAAATACATGCCTGAAGGTTATCGCCCGGTCGGCTTGGCACATGCGCAAGGTGTCGATATGGAAGCGATGGCTGAGAAGGACGGGCTGACCATTCTCAACGAACGTCCGGTGAACGCCGAAACGCCGGCACACCTTTTGGACGACAACATCACGCCGGCAAGCCGCCTGTTCGTGCGCAACAATGGCATGGTGCCCGAGCAGGCTTTCACGATGGATGCGTCCGGCTGGACACTGAGCGTGGATGGCGAGGTCGATACGCCACTTGAGCTCAGCCTGGATGATCTGCGCAACAACTTTGAAGTGGTCACGCGCCAACTGATCCTGGAGTGCGGCGGCAATGGTCGGGCCTTCTTCAACCCTGGGGCGTCGGGCAATCAGTGGACGACCGGCGCCATTGGCTGTCCGGAATGGACGGGTGTGCGGCTGCGCGACGTTCTTAACAGCGCGGGCATAAGGCCGAGCGCCGTTTATACGGCCCATTTTGGCAACGACCCTCACCTTTCCGGCGATCCTGAAAAGGAATCGATCTCACGTGGCGTGCCCATCGCAAAGGCCCTGGAAGAGGATTCGCTGATCGCCTTCGGCATGAACGGTGGCGATCTACCAGGTATCCACGGCTTCCCACTGCGGTTGGTGGTGCCGGGCTATCCGGGGTCAGCCTCGCAGAAATGGCTCGATCGTATCTGGGTGCGCGATCAGGAGCATGATGGCGCAAAAATGGGCGGCTATTCCTATCGCTTGCCGGCCTATCCGGTGGCGCCGGGCACCGAGGTTCCCGAGGAAGACATGGTGGTGATGACCACGATGCCGGTGAAGGCGCTCATCACCAACCCGCCGACCGGGACTCAGGTGGACCGTGCCTTCTCGGTACGCGGCCATGCCTGGGCCGATGGCGAAGTGGCGATGGTGGAAACAAGCATCGACTTCGGTCAGACCTGGCAGCCGGCCTCGCTTGCCGCGCCGCGTAACCGGTTCGCTTGGCAGCATTTCACCGCCTCGATCACCGTGCCTCAGGCCGGTTATTATGAGGTCTGGGTGCGCGCGACGGACGATCAAGGTCGGACTCAACCGCCGACCACGCCAGGCTGGAACCCGCGCGGCTATGGCAACAACATGATCCATCGGATCGCCGTGGTTTCCGCCTAGGACCTCAAAGACCTACCCCGCAGATCGGTTCTTTTGGCTGAGCTGCGGGCAGTTGTTCTTTCCTCCACGCATGCGGGCCTGTGTCATGATGTCTTTGATGACGCGCGCGAGGACTGCCCTCGCGCCATTGCTGTTCACTTTGGTCGTTTCTTTGGGACTGCCCGTCTGGATTTACGCGCCAGCCTTGGCGCAGACGGCCATCCCGGACCCGATGGCGGGGGCCATCCCCAATCCCATGGTGCCGATGGCAAACCCGATGCAGCCGATGCAGACGCCAACCGCGCAGCCACAGGTGGTGGCACCCAATCCAATGACACCGACGACCGCGCCGAACCCAATGCTTCCCGGTGGCGCCATTCCCAATCCGATGGCAGGCACACCGACCGGCGATGTGGAGGAGGTCGCGCTGCGGCCCGACCTCGGCAATTTGCCTGATACGGCAGGCGTCGAAGACACCTACTTCATGTGCACGGCCTGCCATTCGGCGGCGACGTTCGCGCAGCAGCGTCTCACCGATGCGCGCTGGGAGTATCTGTGGGATTGGATGATCTCCGACCAGAACATGCCGGACTATGGGCCTGAAGCGCGCGAGACGATCCTCGCCTATCTGCAGACGCATTTTTCCTCGCAGCGATAAACAGGCGCGCTGTGCACGATTGATGTTTGCACAGCGCCGCATCGCCGATTAGAAGGCGGGTCTATCCCAATTTCTTCGGTCAGTGCGGGGCGTTTATGGCGCGGCAATTCATCTATCACATGTCGGGACTTTCCAAGGCGTATGGCGCCAAGAAGGTGCTCGATAACATCCATCTGCAATTCTACCCCGATGCCAAGATCGGCATCCTTGGGCCGAACGGCGCCGGTAAATCGACGGTGCTGCGCATCATGGCAGGGCTCGACAAGGAGTTCACCGGTGAGGCCTGGCTGGCTGATGGCAAAACGGCTGGCTATCTGCCGCAGGAACCGCAGCTCGATGAGAGCCTGACCTGTATGGAAAATGTCATGCTGGGCGTGGCGGATAAGAAAGCCATTCTTGATCGCTACAATGAACTGATGATGAACTACTCCGATGAAACCGCTGAGGAGGGCGCTCAGCTTCAGGACCTCATCGACAGCCAGAACCTTTGGGATCTGGAAAGCCAGGTGGAGCAGGCGATGGACGCGCTGCGCTGTCCTCCTGGTGATGCTTCGGTTGAGAATCTTTCTGGTGGTGAGAAGCGCCGCGTGGCGCTCTGCCAGTTGCTGCTCTCTCAGCCTGACCTGCTGCTGCTTGATGAGCCGACCAACCACCTTGATGCCGAAACAACGGCGTGGCTGGAAAAGCATCTGCGCGAGTATCCCGGCGCCGTCATGATCATCACCCATGATCGCTACTTCCTGGATAATGTGACTGGCTGGATTCTGGAACTCGATCGTGGCAATGGCATTCCCTATGAGGGCAATTATTCTGCTTACCTGGAGTCATTCCGGTGGCCGAGCGCCTGGGCAACAATGTCATCAAGGCTGAGGGTCTGACCAAAGGGTTTGGTGACAAACTTTTGATCGATGATCTGAACTTCAACCTGCCACCGGGCGGCATTGTTGGGATCATCGGTGCCAACGGCGCGGGTAAGACCACCCTTTTCCGCATGATTACCGGACAGGAGCAGCCCGATTCAGGATCGATCACCATCGGTGAGACGGTTCAGATGGGCTATGTGGACCAAAGCCGCGACAGCCTTGATCCCAAGCAGACTGTTTGGGAGGCGATTTCTGGCGGCGATGAGATCATCAAGCTTGGCACCAAGGAGATCAATTCGCGGGCCTATTGCTCAAGCTTTAATTTCAAAGGCGGTGACCAGCAGCAGCCTGTTGGCACGCTTTCGGGTGGTCAGCGCAACCGCGTGCATCTGGCCAAAATTTTGAAGTCAGGTGCAAACGTGCTGCTGCTCGATGAGCCGACCAACGATCTGGACACCGAAACGTTGGCGGCGCTGGAAGATGCGTTGGAAGAGTATGGCGGCTGTGCGGTGGTGATCTCGCATGACCGCATGTTCTTGGACCGCCTTGCCACGCACATGCTGGCCTTTGAGGGCGACAGCCATGTGGAGTGGTTTGAGGGCAATTTTCACGACTACGAGCAGGACAAAATCCGTCGCCTCGGCCCAGAAAGCGTGAACCCGAAACGGGTGACCTATAAGCGGCTGACGCGGTAGCAGAAGTGATGGAAGAGTATATCTGCGTCGCAATATTTGCCTACTACGATGGGTATTCGAAAAACTATGTCGAAGCCTCAGCGGTTCGCGCTGATTTCGAGCAAAACGGGTGCACGCGGCTGGCGACGGCCATGAGCCACGGCGATGTGGCGTCAGCTTTTGAAAGACTGAAGCCAGATCTCGCGACGGCATTCCGGGACCCATACGGACCAGACGTGGTTCAAATTCATGAAAGAATTGACCGTAAGGAGCTCATTGGTGTCTGCCCTCTCTACGAGAAGGTCGCCATTCTTGGGGACAAAAGCGAGCGGTTCAGGTGGGTTGAGCGCGCACTTCATCAGATAGAGCTTGCGCAGGCTGAAACCGTGAACGATGGACAACTGAATTCCCGGTTTGATGAATGGGCGCCACTCGATCTGGATTTGGCCTCCGAGCACGTAAGCGAAGTCTCTGAGACGCTTGATGAGTTGATTGAGGCAGTCGAGGCAGATAACGGTTATGCCGTTACACTGCCGGCCGAGCGAAACGCAGTTCTTGAATCTCTAAAGGCAGGTCGAGCCAATCTCAGGGCTGGCGAAATAGCTAGGCGTGCCGTTAGTACATTGATTGTCGAGCCAGCCAAGCAAGTCGCGTCTAAATTCAAAAATGCTGCTACGGGAATACTGGCTAACAAGCTGTTGGAGCTGGTTACTAAGTTCTTCGGTTCATTGGGTGGTTGACGGTGTCCATCTACAACGCCAAGCGCTTTGAGGCGCGGGTGGGCGGGCTGTTTGCCGCGATAGGCGAGGGGTTTGTGTCCTCGCCTGTCGATAGCCTTGAACTGACCTATGAGGGCATAGCCGGTGATCGCCATGGCGGGCTGACCCGCCAATCGGGCGGACGCGAGCCTTGGTACAAGCGCGGCACCGAAATGCGCAACGAGCGTCAACTGTCGATCCTTTGCCGCGATGAGTTGGCAAAGGCCGCTGAAGCGATGGATGTGGAACTGATCGAGCCGGAATGGATCGGCGCGAATATCGTGCTTGATGGCGTCAAAGACCTCTCCAAACTGCCACCGCGCAGTCTTCTCTTCTTTGAGGGTGGGGCCACGATCAAGATCGACGGGCAGAACGCGCCTTGCCGCTTCGCTGGAGAGAACATCGCCGAGCATTATCCCGATCGCGATCCGAAGGCTTTGGCCTTGGCATTTCCCAAGCAGGCGGTGGGTAAGCGCGGGCTGGTCGGCTGGGTGGAGAAGCCGGGCCCAATTCACGCTGGGCAGATCGTCACCGTTCAAGTGCCTGAACAATGGATTTGGGAAGGCTGAACCAGGCCGCTCGCGCAAGCGTGAAGCACTGTTGGTTTCCTGGCCAACCAGGTTCGGCTAGCGTCCGCCTATGAAACGGCTTCTCCTTGTTCTTGGATTTTTGATCTTCATGCCCAGCGCGCAGGGCCAGGAATCGCTGCCCGATGACCTTCATGGCGATTGGGGCGAAGCGGCGCAGTGTGCCGCGCAGGCAGAAATTGGCGCCGAAGAAACAGTATCGCATGTGACCGACGCGCCTTACCGCTTTGACGGCCAATGGATGTCGCGCTGGTTCTTCTATTGCTTGGTCATGCAGGTGGACCCGATGAGCGGTCCGTCCGGTGATGGCTGGCGGTTGCGGGCAATGTGCGGCGAGGATGCGGTCGAACGGCCGTGGGAAATCGACATCGCGCGCGATGGCGAGACGCTGTCAATGACATGGTTTTCCATGGGCGAGGATGATGGGGCGGGTCGGCCCTGGTCTGTGGGACCCCTGCAGCGCTGTAACGCTGAACAAAGCTAACAGATCAGAGCACGTGATGGTTGAGGTTGGCGGTGCGCTGCGCCACTCTCAGCGCAGAACGGAATGACAGAGGTTCACTGATGATGGGCAGGCTCGGGCAGGGAACGATGGTCATTGTGCTTGGCCTGCTACTGGGCACGATCGCCATGCCGGCACTGGCGCAGACTATCTCTTCGCAAGACCCCGATGGCATTGCCAAGCTGCTGCGCGACCGTGGCCAAACGGCCATCATCACGGTGGATGAGTTCAATGACCCGTTCATCGAAACGAGCGTCGATAATGTCGACTACAACATCATCTTTTATGGCTGCACCGAGCATCAGGACTGCACCTCGCTGGCCTTGCGCACCCAGCGGATGAGCGCTGGGCGGGCGTCGTTTGAGGCGATGAACACCTGGAACACCGAGCAGCGCTGGACCAAGCTCTACACAGCCGATGTGAACTCCGCGATCATGGAGATGGATTTTCTGTTTCGTGAGGGCGCGATGAGCGAGGCCGCGTTCGCCGCCTATCTGGATATCTGGGACCGGTCAGTGGCGCAATTTGTGCGCTTTATCGACGATGGCGACTACGAGTTCGTCGAGTAGCCTGGCTGGGGCTTCGAAATATTGTCCGCATTTCTCCCGATAGTTGCAATTTGAACGATCGGTTTGAGCGTTTACCAACGTCCGATCGGTAGTGTCCGACTTGGGAATACGGTGGAGGGTCAGCTACGAGCTGCCCTGATGAGTGAACTTGTTGATTTTGAGCGCGTGGAGTCCACGCACTCTCAAGCCGAGCGCAATCGGTTGATGACCCATGTGGTCCAGCTGTACGCCTTGACGACAGACAGGATCAATCCTGAGCTTCTGGCTGTCTATGATGATGTTTTGGTGCGCCTTGCCGACTTGGTCGAAGAGGAAGCGCTTGCGTTTGTCGCTGAAAAGCTTGCGCCGCTTGCCAAAGCGCCGCGTGGCATGGTGCGCAAACTTGCCAATGAGCCGATTAACGTGGCGCGCCCGGTTTTGGAGCAAAGCCCGCTTTTGACCGATGAGGATCTGACCGAGATCGTCACGGAAAAAGGCACTGATCATATGGAGGCAATTGCCGCGCGACAGCATGTCGCCCCGGTCGTGACCTCGGCGATCATCGAGCATGGCAACAATCCGGTGAAGGTGCAGCTGACGCGCAATGAAGGCGCGAAGATCACCGATGATTCCTATGCCAAGCTGGTGAAAGACTCGCGCGGCGATGAATCGCTACAAAGCTCGCTCGCAGATCGGGAAGACCTGCCGGTTGGCGTCGTGCGTGCATTGGTGGAGGTTGCCAGTGTCTCGGTGCGCCGCAAACTTCTGCGCCATGGCCGCCCGGAGGTCGCCAAGCGCGTGACGGAGGCTGCCGGTCTGGCGGCTGAACGGCTTTCCAATGAGCAGTGGCTGCTGCGCTACGATTTTGAAGCTGCCTATCGCTCGGTCTGCAAGACGTTGAAAACGCAACCGGTGAACGAGGCTGCTGTGGCTGCAATGGCGCGGTCGGGCAAGTTCCCTGAAGCGGTGGTGATGTTCGCGCTGTGCGCCGGCGTTGCGCTTGAAGAGGCCAAGCACTGGTCGGTGCGTGCCGATCCCAAACCCTTCTTGATTGTCTGTAAGTCGATGCGGTTCTCGCCAGACACAGTGGCGGCGTTCCTCAAACTTGGCCCATGGCTTCGACGCCTGGATCGCGAAGAGCGGGAGCGCGCCATGTTCGACTATGAGTCCTTGGATCAGGGCATGGCGGAGCAAATTTTCTCCGAGTGGAAGAAGCGCCGGGTCAACGAGGCTGCATAGCTTCCGTTAGGTCGTCGTTCCTATCTTTCAAGCGCCCGGCGGATTTCTCCGCCGGGCTTTTTGTGGGCACATAGAGGCCTTGCGCCATTTCTCATATCCGCATAAAGATATCTTTATGTCTTTTGCGTAAGAGAAGAATGTGACCCGCCCTTTTGATAGCAGCATTGAAACGCTTAAAGCGCTGGCCGAGCCCACCCGGCTAAGGCTGCTTGCTTTGCTGCGTCATGGGGACCTCAGCGTCAAAGATCTGACAAGCCTGCTTGGTCAGAGCCAGCCGCGCCTGTCCCGACATTTGAAATTGCTCTCCGACGCCGGTTGGATCGTGCGGTTTCCGGAAGGTGCTTGGGTCTATTACCGCATTGCCGAGGATGCCGAACTACGTGCGGTCTGGGACGCGGTTTTTGCGCTGGTTGGGCTGGACAATGATGTTTTGCGCGATGATGCGGAACGTTTGACGCGGCTGAAGGCTGAGCAAAGCGCGCACGCCCAAGCCTTTTTCCAGGAACATGCGGCCCGCTGGGATGCGTTGCGCGCTGATCTCGTGCCCGATGGAGACGTCGAAGCCGCGATTGTTCGCGCGCTTGGCAAGGCCCGCGTGGAACGGTTGCTGGACGTTGGTACGGGGACAGGGCGTATGCTGGTCTTGCTCCGCGATCTCTATGCCAGCGCCATTGGCATCGATCCTACCCACGCCATGCTTCAAGTCGCACGGGCGACGCTTGCCGAAAATGCCATCGATCATGCGCAAGTGCGCCATGGTGACGGTTTGGCGCTCGGTCTGCCGCGTGACAGCCATGACCTGGTGACGCTGCACCAAGTGATGCATTTCTTTGATGATCCGCGACCGCTCATGGCCGAGGCGCGGCGCGTGCTTGCGCCTTCCGGGCGTCTGCTGATCGTCGATTTTGCGCCCCACGGCGTCGAGGCCTTGCGCAGCCAGCACCAGCATCGCCGGCTTGGCTTTGACGGCACTGAGGTGGCCAGGTGGCTTGAAGCGCTTGATTTGCGCGTCGATGAGCCCATTCTCCTCAACAACACCGCGACGAACGCTGGAACGGCTCTGCCGGTTTACATTTGGCTTGCCCACGACACGCGGGTTCTCGTCGACCCGCCGTCCGTCGCTACACCCGCCGTTTTTGCCTGAGGACATCTGATGCCCGCGCCCAACGCCCTGAATGTGAGCTTCGAGTTCTTTCCGCCGAAGTCGGAAAAAATGGAAAAAGTGCTGTGGCACTCCATTGAGCGTCTGGCGCCGTTACAGCCGAAATTCGTATCGGTGACCTATGGCGCCGGGGGATCGACCCGTGAGCGCACCCACCGCACGGTGCAGGCGCTGAAGGAAAAGACCGTGCTCAACCCGGCTGCGCATCTGACCTGCGTCAACGCCTCCAAGGCGGATGTCGATGCGGTGGTGGAGAGTTATCGCGCGGCTGGCGTCAATCACATTGTCGCACTGCGCGGCGATCCACCTGATGGCATTGGCACGGCCTATCACGCGCACCCGCAAGGCTATCAGGATACCGCTGAACTGGTTGCGGCGATCCGTGCGCACCACGCGATGGAAATCTCTGTTTCGGCTTATCCGGAGCGCCACCCAGAAAGTCCGAACTGGGACACCGAGATCGATGTGTTGAAGCGCAAAGTCGATGCCGGTGCGACGCGCGCCATCACCCAGTTCTTTTTCGATAACACCGATTTCTTCCGTTATATGGACCGCGTGACCGACGCCGGGATCACCATTCCGATCGTGCCGGGCATCGCGCCGATCCATTCGTTCAAGTCGATTTCCCGCTTTGCCAAGGGCTGTGGCGCACGCATTCCGCAGGCGCTGGCCGATCGCTTCGAAGGGCTCGAAGATGACCCGGTGACGCACCAGCTGGTCGCCGCGACGGTGGCTGCTGAACAGGTGGAAGGACTGCGCCGGCATGGCATCAAAGATTTCCACTTTTACACCATGAATAAGGCCGATCTGGTCTACGCCATCTGCCATCTGCTGGGCATGCGGCCGGAGAATTCTGGTGTTCGCAAAGTGATTCAAGATGGCGCGAAAAACACAAGCGCAACAGCGGCTTAGATGAAGGTCTTCTTGTTATGATTCTGAATCACCCGCGTCTTGATGTTTTGAATCAGCTCAGCGCTGAACGCATCCTCGTGCTTGACGGCGCGATGGGCACGCAAATCCAGGACCGCAAGTTCTCCGAGGCCGATTTTCGTGGCCAGCGGTTCGCCGATTGGGGGCAGGATCTTCAGGGCAATAACGACCTTCTGACCCTCACGCAGCCAGACGCGATCCGCGACATCCATAAGGCTTACTTCAAGGCCGGCGCCGATATCGTTGAGACCAATACCTTTTCCTCGACCACGATTGCCCAGGCGGACTATGGCATGGAAGCGCTGGCTTATGAGCTGAACGAGGCAGGCGCGCGCGTGGCGCGTGAGGCTGCCGATGAGACCATGGCCGCCGAACAGGGCCGTGAGTGCTTCGTGGCCGGCGCGCTGGGGCCGACCAACCGCACCGCGTCGATCTCGCCGGACGTTCAGAACCCAGGTTTCCGTGCCGTCTCGTTTGATGATCTGCGCGAGGCTTATGGTGAAGCGGCGAGGGGGCTGATTGCGGGTGGCGCCGACATTCTGTTGGTCGAAACGATCTTCGATACGCTGAACGCCAAGGCGGCTCTGTTCGCCATCGACGAAGCGTTCGAAGAGATGGGCGTAAAGCTGCCCATCATGATATCCGGCACGATCACCGATCTGTCCGGTCGAACACTGTCGGGCCAGACGCCGACCGCATTCTGGTACGCGTTGCGGCACACCAAGCCGTTTTCCATCGGCCTCAACTGTGCCTTGGGCGCCAAAGAGATGCGCGCGCATATTGCCGAGCTCGCCAAGGTGTCTGACACGCTTGTTTGCGCCTATCCCAATGCCGGCCTACCGAATGAGTTCGGTGCGTATGATGAGTCGCCCGAAGCGACGTCGGGGATGCTCGATGAGTTCGCCGAAGCTGGATTGGTGAACGTGGTTGGTGGCTGCTGCGGTACGACGCCGGAGCACATCCGGGCCATCGCCGACGCCGTCAAAGACAAGGCGCCGCGCCAGTTGCCCGAGATTGAGCCGCGCCTGCGGTTGTCTGGGTTGGAACCTTTCGAGCTCACCGATGACATCCCCTTCGTGAATGTAGGCGAGCGGACCAATGTCACCGGCTCGGCCAAGTTCCGCAAGCTGATCAAAAACAATGATTATCCGACGGCGCTGGATGTCGCCCGCGATCAGGTGGAAGCTGGTGCCCAGGTGATCGACGTCAACATGGATGAAGGGCTGCTCGACTCCGAGGAGGCGATGGTCACCTTTCTCCATCTGGTCGCCGCCGAGCCCGATATTGCCCGCGTTCCGGTGATGGTGGACTCGTCGAAATGGTCGGTCATCGAAGAGGGCCTGAAATGCCTGCAAGGCAAACCGATCGTGAACTCGATCTCGCTGAAAGAGGGCAAGGACCAGTTCATCGAGCAGGCCAAGCTCTGCCTGCGCTACGGCGCGGCTGTGGTCGTGATGGCGTTCGATGAGGACGGCCAGGCCGACACCTATGCCCGCAAGGCGGAAATTTGCGAGCGGGCCTACCGTGTACTGGTCGATGAGGTGGGTTTTCCGCCGGAAGACATTATCTTCGACCCGAATGTGTTTGCGGTCGCCACCGGCATTGAAGAGCATGCCGACTATGGCAATGACTTCATCAACGCCACCAAGTTCATCCGCCAGAACCTGCCGCACGCCCATGTGTCGGGTGGCGTCTCAAATCTCTCCTTCTCGTTCCGCGGCAATGAGCCGGTGCGTGAGGCGATGCACACGGTGTTTCTCTACCATGCCATCGCGCAAGGCATGGATATGGGCATCGTCAATGCCGGTCAGCTTGGTGTTTACGACGCGCTTGATCTACGGCTGAAAGAGCTTGCCGAGGACGTGGTGCTTAACCGCCGCGACGATGCCACCGAACGGCTGGTGGAAGCCGCCGACGAGTTCAAAGGCGGGGCCAAGAAGCAGCGCGTGGTCGATCTTTCTTGGCGCGAGGGATCGGTTGGCGATCGGCTGAAACATTCACTCGTCAACGGCATTACCGAGTTCATCACCGAAGATACCGAAGAAGCCCGTCAATCCGCTGAGCGCCCGCTGCACGTCATCGAAGGTCCGCTGATGGACGGCATGAACGTTGTCGGTGACCTGTTCGGCTCAGGAAAAATGTTCCTGCCCCAAGTCGTGAAGTCCGCTCGCGTGATGAAACAGGCTGTCGGCTATCTCATGCCCTTTATGGAGCGTGAGAAGGAGGAAATGGGCCTGACCGATGCGCCATCGGCCGGCAAGATATTGCTCGCGACCGTGAAGGGCGATGTGCACGATATCGGCAAAAACATCGTTGGCGTCGTGCTCCAGTGCAACAATTACGAGGTCATGGACATGGGCGTCATGGTGCCCGGACAGGCGATCCTCGACAAAGCCCAGGAAATCGGCGCGGACGTGATCGGACTTTCAGGGCTCATCACGCCTTCGCTCGATGAAATGGTGTCGGTCGCCTCTGAAATGGAGCGTCAGGGTTTTGACATCCCGCTTTTGATCGGTGGTGCGACGACGAGCCGTGTGCATACGGCGGTGAAGATCGATCCGGCCTATCATCGCGGCCAGGCGGTCTATGTGACCGATGCCAGCCGTGCGGTCGGCGTCTGTCAAAAAGTGCTCGGCGAGGACAAAGCATCTTATTTTGCCGATATTTCTGCCGAGTATGACCGCATCGCTGAGGGTCACGCGCGGGCGCAGGCCACAAAGGCTCGTCTGCCGATTGCGCAGGCGCGGGCGAAGGCATTCCAGCCAAATTTTGTGGCCAAGCCGCCAGTGACGCCGAAGATGCTCGGCACCAAGGTGTTTGAGACCTACGATCTTCAAACGCTCGTTCCTTACATCGACTGGACGCCGTTTTTGGCAACGTGGGAGATCAAGGGCACCTATCCTGCGGTGCTTGATCACCCCGAAGCTGGGCCCGTGGCGCGCGAACTGCTGGACGATGCCAAAGCGATGCTTGATGAGATCGTTTCGTCCAAGCTTGTGTCTGCCAAGGCGGTCATTGGGCTCTGGCCGGCGGCGCGCGACGTGGATGATGTGACTGTTTTTGCCGATGAGAGCCGTACCAAAACCGTGGGCACGTTCCACACGCTGCGCCAGCAGATTGGACGATCTTCAGGTGACCGAGCCCAGGTTGCGCTGGCTGATTTTGTGGCGCCAGAGAGCGATTATGTCGGCGGTTTCGCTGTGACTGCCGGGCATGGCGAAGAGGAGGCCATCACGGCGCTCGCTGGGGATGATGACTACAAGAAGATCATGATCCAGGCGCTTTGCGATCGGCTGGCCGAGGCTTTTGCCGAACATATGCATGAGCGCGTGCGCAAGGAGTTCTGGGGCTATGCGGCTGACGAGGACCTGGCGCCCAAAGAGCTGATCGGCGAAAAGTATGATGGCATCCGTCCGGCACCGGGATATCCCGCACAGCCTGATCATACGGAAAAAGACACGCTGTTCCGCCTGCTGGACGCTGAAAACGCCACCGGCATCAAACTGACGGAAAGCTTTGCCATGTGGCCTGGATCCTCCGTTTCCGGGCTCTATTTTGCGCATCCCGAGAGTTACTATTTTGGCGTTGGCCAGGTGGAACGCGATCAGGTTGAGGATTACGCGGCCCGCAAAGGCTGGACGATCGAGCAGGCCGAAACCTGGTTGCGGCCCGTCCTGGCGTACAATCCAGACGATATCCTCACCGCAGCTGCACAGTAGAACGATGATTGTTCGCTGAAAGGTAACAGCGCGTTTCCATTAATCGGTCTTTTGCGATGAATTGTTTCGGCGCACTTTTGCCTCCACCTATTCATGCGTTGAGGACCAACCCCCATGTCACCTGCAAACACGATTTTGAACGTTGTCGCCTCGCCACGCGGCGACGCCTCGGTTAGCCGCCAGTTGGCGGACAAAGTCATCGACCGCCTGCGCGACGACAGCACGCAGATCATCACCCGCGACGTCAGCGATGGCGTTCCGGTCGTCGATGGTGCGTGGATCGGCGCGGCCTTTGGCGGCGACGACAAAAGCCCGCTTGCGACCTCTGAAACTCTGGTCGGTGAAGTCATGGCGGCCGATCACATTGTGATTGCCACACCGATCTGGAATTTTGGTGTTCCCGCCGCCTTGAAGGCATGGGTCGATCAAATCGCGCGCGCTGGCATAACATTTCAATACACCGAAAACGGACCAAGGGGCCTTCTGGAAGGCAAGCGTGCGACGATTGTCATCTCATCGGGCGGCACCGAAGCGGGTTCGTCGATCGATTTTGCCACGCCGTATTTGAAGCATGTGCTCGGCTTCATCGGTATCCATGATGTGGATGTGGTGGCCGCCGACCGGCTGATGGTGGACGCTGAGGCGTCGATGGCTAAAGCCGATGCCGCTATCGAAGCTCTGGCCGCCTAACGCGTTCAAAAACCAACAAAAAACGGCGCCTCAAGAGAGGCGCCGTTTTCAGGATTGCGGATTGATTTTGTTGTTGCCGCGAAACTTTAATCAGGCCGTGTCGACGACTGTCACACTCACTAAAACTCTTTGATCAAACCATCCCTAAGACGATGGCGCCGATGAAGACAAATGCTGCACCGACAATCACCAAGTTCAAAGCGCGTTGACCGTTCATAGGCTCGGGCCTCCCCTCTTCGTTTGGTAGCGCAGAAGCTAACCCGAAAGTCGCACGTGGGTGAAGAAAATTCGTCGCTGCATTGCACAAACTTTGTAAGTTCAATGCCTTAGGCTAGGAATCTGACTGTGGGTAAGCGTCAAGCGCGCCGCAATGTGGCCGTCATAAGGCCAGCACCCAGCAGCATGGTTCCCCCGGCTCGATTGGCCCATTTCAGCGTGGACGGTTGGGTGATGCGTTGGCGCAGGTGGGCGGCAAAAAGCGCGTAGAGCGTGGCGTTCACGACGCCCAGCACCACGAAGGTTGTGCCAAGCAGCACCAATTGCGGCAGTGCTGGTGCGGCTGGGTTCAGAAAGTGCGGCAGAAACGCAATGAAGAAAGCGATCCCCTTCGGGTTGAGCGCCGTGACAATGGTGGTGTGGAGCGTCATTTTGCGCCCGGATATCTCTGGCTGTTCCGTCAGGTCGAGCTTGGGCTGGGTGCGCCACATCTTGACGCCCAGATAGATCAAATAGGCCGCACCGACCCATTTTAGCACTGTAAACGCGGTAGCTGAGGTGGCCATCACAGCGCCCAATCCAGCCAGCGACACAGTGACGGCGATGGCATCGCCAACACCCACGCCAACGACGGTCGAGAGCGCCGCGCGTTTGCCTTGGGAGAGTGCGTAGGAAATGACGAGCAAGATCGTTGGGCCCGGAACGGCCAGGACGATAAAGCAAGCGACAACGTAAGAGAGATAGAGTTCGAGGGTCATGGGGGGCTCCTTGGCTAAAGGGAGCAATCCCTCAATTCTTCAAAGCGTCAAGCGTTCATTGGACGTCATCCCTGTGCTTGTCACAGGGATCCATGCGATCAGGCGCGCTGTTTCCAGCACGGTAGCAGTTTGGAATGGACCCCCGCCATGGAAGCGAGACCCGCGGCTCGCGGACCGGCGAGGGTGACGATTGTGCGAGGGGCTAGCTCGGTTTCCCATACCCACCACCGGTCGGTGTGGTGATGATGATGGCTTCACCGGATTCAAGAACAGTCTGATCACAGCTGCGCAATTGCTCAACAGTTCCAGAGGAACGACGCACCTCTGCCTTGCCCAAGCGTCCCGGCTGCCCACCATCCACGCCGGGAGGTGCGATTTGCCTGTGCGAGGAAAGCACGGCGCAGTCCATTGGCTCGCGGAAGCGGATCACGCGGCGCGTGCCATCGCCCGCTGTCCATTGCCCTTTACCGCCTGACCCGTGCTCAATGTGGAAATCCTCCAGCACCACCGGGAACCGCATTTCCAGGATTTCAGGATCGGTAAGGCGCGAGTTGGTCATATGGGTGTGCACGCCAGACGTTCCATCAAAGCCCGGCCCGGCAGGCGCGCCGGAGCAGATCGTCTCGTAATACTGATAGGTGGCATTGCCGAAGGTGAGATTGTTCATCGTGCCTTGCGCCGCCGCCAGCGCCTTGGTGGCGCAGAACATGGCGTTGGTCACGTGTTGGCTGGTTTCGACGTTCCCGGCCACAACGGCAGCGGGATATTGCGGACGCAGCATGGAGCCTTCTGGGATGATGAGATTGATTGGCTTCAGGCAGCCGGCATTCATCGGGATTGGCTGCTCGGTAAGTACGCGGAACACGTAAAGCACTGCCGCGCGGGCCACCGGTTCCGGCGCATTGAAATTGTTGGCTTGTTGCGGCGAAGTGCCAGTGAAATCGACCGTGGCTTCGCGCTTCTCGCGATCGACCGTGATCTTCACTTTGATAACGGCGCCTTGGTCGGTTGGGTATTCGATTTCACAGTCCGACAGACGTTCGAGCACGCGCCGCACACTCTCCTCGGCATTGTCCTGCACGTGCCCCATATAGGCCGAGACGACCTCCCAGCTGAACTGGGTGACCATTTTGCGCATTTCATGCACGCCTTTTTCGTTGGCGGCGATCTGCGCTTTCAGGTCCCCGATGTTCTGGTCCGGGTTGCGGCAAGGGTAGGGGTGGTCGGTCAGCAGATTGCGCAGGGCGATCTCTTGGAAGATGCCCTGATCGACCACCTTGAAGTTGTCGAACAGCACGCCTTCCTCTTCCACGCTGGTGGCAAGCGGCGTCATTGAGCCTGGGGCGGTGCCGCCGACATCGGCATGGTGGCCGCGCGAGGCGACCCAGAAGATGATCTCGCGCTCATTGGGGTCAAAAACCGGCGTGACCACGGTGATGTCGGGCAGGTGGGTGCCACCATTATAGGGAGCATTGAGCGCGTACACATCGCCTGGGCGCACTCTGCCTTCATTCTGGCGGATAATGGCCTCAACCGAACGATCCATCGAGCCCAGATGCACCGGCATGTGCGGCGCATTGGCGACCAGTGCGCCTGAGCGATCAAAGACCGCGCAAGAGAAATCGAGCCGCTCCTTGATGTTCACCGAGGAGGAGGTTTTTTGCAGCGTCTCGCCCATCTGTTCGGCGATGGACATGAAGAGATTGTTGAACACTTCCAGCATGACCGGGTCAGCCTGCGTGCCGATGGCAAGATCGCGGGATTTGGCCTCAACGCGCTTCAGCACCAAATGGTCGCGCGCTGTGAGCTGAGCCTGCCAGCCTGGCTCAATGACCACGGTCTGGTGATCTTCCACAAGGATCGCTGGGCCGGATATTGTCTGGCCGCGTGCCACATCGCCACGCCGGACGATGGCCGCATCGTGCCATTTGCCATCGGTGAAGATGCGAGTGTTTTCGCCGCGCGGTGCTTCGCCTTCCATGGTGGCTTGTGCCGTTTCATCACGCCCGGCGGTGGTCGCGTCAGCGCCTTGCAGCTCGACACTCTCAATGATGATCGTGCGACCGGGATACACAAAGCCAAACTGGGCTTTGTGCTCAGCCTCAAAGGCTGTGCGTGTGGCCGCCATATCGCCGGCCGAGAAGTCCAGATCAATGGTGGTGTCGGTGCCTTCGTAGCGCAGGTGCAGCACGGGGTGATGGTTGCTGTCGGTTACACCCTGACCCTTGAGTTCGCCAAGCACTTGAGCTGTCAAATCATCAATCAGGGTATCGAGGTTTGGCCGCGTTTCTTCGGCCAGCGGTTGCACAAAGGCTTTTGTGCGCGAGGCATAGATGCTCGCCAAGCCCATGCCATAGGCCGAGAGCAGACCAGAGAATGGGTGAAGATGCACCGTGGTCATGCCGAGTGTGTCGGCAATGGCGCAGGCGTGCTGGCCACCGGCGCCACCGAAGCTCACCAGAGCGTATTGGGTTACGTCATAACCGCGCTGGACAGAGATGGTTTTGATGGCGTTGGCCATGTTCTGAACGGCAATCTTCAAAAACCCGTCGGCAATCTCCTCAGGCTTTTTGCCGTCGCCCACCTCTGCCGCCATGTCCTCAAAGCGTTTGCGCACGGCATCGGCATCGAGAGGCTGATCTTGATCGGGACCGAAAATCGAAGGAAAGAAGGTGGGTTGCAGCTTGCCGACCATCACATTGGCGTCGGTTACGGCAAGCGGCCCGCCACGACGATAGCAAGCAGGGCCGGGGTTGGCGCCCGCCGAATCTGGGCCCACCTGGAAGCGGCCATCCTTGTAGTGGAGGATCGAACCGCCGCCTGCCGCGACCGTGTGAATGCGCATCATCGGCGCGCGGATGCGCACGCCGGCAACCTCGGTGTCAAACGCGCGTTCGTAGGTGCCGTTGAAGTGGCTGACATCGGTGGAGGTGCCGCCCATGTCGAAGCCGATGATCTTGTCAAAGCCTGCCATCTGCGCGGTCTGCACCGCGCCGACCACGCCACCGGCGGGGCCGGAGAGGATCGCATCCTTGCCCTCAAACATGTCGGCGGCGGTGAGCCCGCCCGATGACATCATGAACATCAACCGACAACCGGTGCCTTCCACGCCCAGTTCTTCAGCGACTTGGTTCACATAGCGCTTCAGGATCGGCGAGAGGTAGGCATCCACCACGGTGGTGTCGCCGCGCCCGACCAACTTCACCAATGGCGAAGCTTCATGGCTGACGGAGACTTGAGGAACGGTGCCGCGGGCTCGCGCACGAGCAGCAATTCTGGCCTCATGCTCGGGGTAGGCGTAGGCGTGCATCAGCGTGATGGCCAGAGCTTTGAAACCCTTGGCTTCAACTGCATCGAGCGCAGCATCAATAGCCGCATCAGTGATCGTAGTTTCGACGGTGCCATCGGCCAACACGCGCTCATCAATCTCAACCACCAGATCGTAAAGTTGCTCGGGCAGGATAATGTTTTTGGCAAAGATGTCCGGGCGCGCCTGATAGCCCAGGCGCAGCGCATCGCGAAAACCTTTGGTGATGATCAGCGCCGTTGATTCCCCCTTACGCTCCAGCAGCGCGTTGGTGGCCACCGTGGTGCCCATTTTCACCGCTGCAATCTTTTCGGCGGGCACGCGCTCACCGGACGTCACGCCTAAGAAGCGCCGGATGCCTTCAACGGCAGCGTCGCGATAGGCCTCGGGATTTTCTGAGAGCAGTTTTTTGGTCAGCAGTTCACCATCGGGCTTGCGGGCGACGATGTCGGTGAAAGTTCCGCCACGGTCGATCCAGAAATCCCAAAGGCCCTCGGTGATGTTGCTCGGGGCAGGTGTCGCGCTGGCCATGGGTATCTCCATTTGGCGTCAAAAACTAATCGCTCATAAAATGTTGACAAATTGTCATCGTCGCGTCAACCTCTCAAAACGCTGAGATGATCGGCGGTGCGTCGACCGGCCCAAATACAAAGGCTGGAGGCGCTTGAAAACTGTGAGAGGGGAAAACTCATGACTGGAATGAAAACACTTGCGCTCGCCGGAGCCATGTCCTTGGGGGCGATGTCCTTTGCGGCCACCGGTGCGTTCGCGCAAACCGCTTGGGACATGCCAACGCCTTATGGCGATAGCATCTTCCACACGGCCAACATTGTGCAGTTCGCCGATGATGTGCGCGAGGCCACCGATGGCTCGCTTGATATCACGGTGCACTCAGCAGGTTCGCTGTTCGGCCATCCAGAAATCAAAGACGCGGTACGCCGTCAGCTGGCACCGATTGGTGAGGTGCTGATCTCGCGCCTTTCCAATGAAAACCCACTTTATGGTGTGGATTCCATTCCTTTCCTGGCCACCAGCTACGACGAGGCGCGCGCGCTTTGGGACGCTTCGGAACCAGCCATCGCAGCGCTGCTGGAAGAAGAGGGGCTTATGCTGCTTTTCGCCGTGCCGTGGCCACCGCAGGGCATTTATGCCGGTGAAGAAGTGACCGACGCTGCGCAAATGGATGGCGTTCGCTTCCGTGCCTACAATGCTGCCACTGAGCGCCTCGCCACCCTGATGGGTGCTGTGCCAACCCAGGTTGAAGCTGGTGATATTCCAACCGCGTTCTCAACGGGTCGCGTGGATGCCATGATCACATCGCCGTCCACCGGTGTTGCCTCGCAAGCTTGGGATTTCGTGTCGGTTTATCACGACACCCGCGCTTGGTTGCCGAAGAACATGGTGATCGTGAACATGTCGGCTTTTGAGGCGCTTTCTGCCGATGAACAATCAGCGCTGCTTGCGGCCGCTGATGAAGCAGAAACCCGTGGCTGGGTGATGTCGGAAGAAGAAACCGGCTCCAAAACGGGAATGCTCGCTGAGAATGGCATGGGCGTTGTTGAACCCTCCGCTACTCTTGCCGCTCAGCTTGGTGAGATCGGCCAAACGATGACCGGCGAATGGCTGGAAAGCGCAGGAGAGGCGGGTCAGGCTGTCATCGACGCCTACCGCATGTAATCCTCCCTAAAACTGGGCGGGGTGCTGATTGGTGCTCCGCCCTTTTTTCCATATTTTTCCATTCCTGCGTCACCAGAGGGGATTCGTGATGCGTGCGATATTGGACGGGCTCTATCGAGCCTCATCGGCTGCGGCTGCGGTTTGCCTATGCGTCATCGCCAGCTTGGTGCTGGTGCAGGTTTTCGGGCGCTTTTTGGACGGCACATTGCGCGCTCTGGATATGCCGATCGCCGGCATAACCGTGCCGTCATTGAACGAGATTGCCGGTTTTCTTTTCGTCGCCGCGACCTTCTTGGCGCTTGCCGCGACGCTGCGCAAAGCCGACCACATCCGCGTTTCCATGCTCATTAAAGCTGTGCCGCTGGGCGTGCGGCGCGTTCTGGAAACCGTCGTGCTCGCCATTGGCGCCGCCATCGCGATCTATGCCGCTTACCACGCGGTTCTGCAGGTGGTGGATTCCATACAATTCAGCACCGTTTCTTTCGGTGTAATCCCAATCCCGCTTTGGATCCCACAATCGGCGCTTGCGGCTGGCCTCGTCGTGTTTGCAATTGCGATGGCCGATGAGTTGGTTGCCGTTCTCACCACGGGAACACCGACTTACCAGGCGCATGAAGAGGCGAAATCTGAAATTCTGCAAAAACCGGTCATCACACCGGAAGATGCCGAGCGGGGGATGAGCTGATGGGCATCGAAACGCTCGCCATCGTACTTGGGCTCGCCATGCTGGCAGCCCTGGCGCTCGGCCTTTGGGTCTCGTTGGCGCTGACCGCCGTGGCTGTGCTCGGCATTGTGATCGCCACCAGCGTGCCGGTTGGCACGGTTCTGGCCACCACGTTTTGGGGCAAGCTGAATTCCTGGGAGCTGACAGCGCTGCCCATGTTCATTTGGATGGGAGAAATTCTCTTTCGCTCCAAACTATCCGAAGACATGTTTGCAGGCCTTGCGCCGTGGATGCGAGGGCTGCCGGGCCGGTTGCTGCACGTCAATATTTTGGGCTGCACGATCTTTGCCGCCGTTTCCGGGTCGTCGGCAGCGACCACAGCCACCATTGGCCGGATGGCCCTGCCAGAGCTTTCACAGCGCGGCTACGACCCACGCATCGCGATAGGCACTCTGGCAGGCTCCGGCACGCTGGGCCTGTTGATCCCGCCCTCGATCATCCTCATCGTCTATGGCGCAGCGACGGAGCAGAGCATTGCGCGGCTTTTCATCGCCGGTGTTTTGCCGGGCATCATGCTGGCCGTGCTCTTCATGGGTTTCACGGCCATCTGGGCGCTGACCAACAAAGACAAGATGCCGGCGCATGAACCGGCGATACCTCTGCGTGAGCGGATGGGCGCAACGCTGCGGCTCATTCCGATCATCTTGCTCATCGTGGCTGTTATCGGCTCGATCTATGCTGGGCTTGCCTCACCAACGGAGGCCGCTGCGGTCGGCGTTTTTTGCGCGCTCATCCTTTCCTGGGTGTCCGGGACTTTGACCAAGGACAGCTTCACCCAGGCGCTTCTTGGCGCAACGCGCACCAGTTGCATGATCGCCTTCATCCTGGCTGGCGCGGCGTTTTTGACCGTTGCGATGGGCTACACGCGTATTCCGCGTGAACTCGCCGCGTGGATCGGCGTGATGGAGCTTTCGCCCTATGCGCTGCTTGCTGCACTGACGCTGTTTTTCATCGTGCTCGGCTGCTTTTTGGATGGCATTTCGATTGTCGTTCTCACCACAAGTATCATCCTGCCGATGGTCCAGGCGGCGGGCATCGATCCGATTTGGTTCGGCATCTTTTTGGTTCTCGTGGTGGAAATGAGCCAGATCACCCCTCCAGTGGGGTTCAATCTGTTCGTTATTCAGGGCATGACGGGGCGCAATATTTTCCAGGTCGCGCTTTATGCCCTGCCGTTTTTCGGTCTTTTGGTGGTGGGCACGGTGCTCCTGGTCGTTTTTCCGGAGATCGCTCTATGGCTGCCCGAAACGATGCTGTCGAACCGCTAGAGGCGGGGCCGAAGGATACCGGGCCGAAGGTTGGTCCGGTTGTTTCCTCTGCCCACCTGGCCAAATCCTCGCTGCCGGCGCAGTCGGAGTTCGAGTTTGCGCTGACCATGACGGTGCACGCCTTTCATCGCTGGATGACGCGCTGCATGACGGCGGCAGGTGAGGAAGGCCTGTCGCCGCTTGAGGTTTTGGTGGTGCACTTGGTCAACCATCGCGACCGCCCCAAAACGCTCGCCGATATCTGCCTTGTTCTCAACATTGAGGACACCCATCTGGTGTCCTACGCCGTGAAGAAACTTGCCGAGCGTGGGCTTGTCGAGAGCGGACGCAAGGGCAAGGAAAAGACCGTGACGATCACTGAAAAAGGCACCGCTGTGTGTGAACGCTACGGCGAGTTGCGCGAGGCGCTGTTCATCGACTCGGTCAAAGCGCTCAACATTGAAGGCAAGGACATTTCCAACCTTGCCGCGATGATGCGCGCCCTGTCGGGGTCCTACGATCAGGCGGCGCGTGCTGCCGCGGCGATGTGATCAGCAGTTAGTTGCCATGAGCCTTTGGTCTTCGCTTTCTTCTCTGATCGGATCGGCTGCATCTGGTGCCGGTGTCGTACTCGGCACGCTGGTTGACCGGCTGCGCAATCTGGTTGGTGATGAAGAACAGCGCCGCCAGGTGGCGTTCACCGTGGCGATGATCGGCCTGTCAGCAAAGATGGCAAAGGCCGATGGCGTCGTGACCAACGATGAGATCGAAGCCTTCCGCGACCTTGTCGAGTTCCCTCAGGAAGAAGCCGCTAACGTTGCGCGGCTCTACAATCTTGCCAAACAGGACGTGGCGGGTTTTGACGCCTATGCGCGCAAGATCGCAGGTCTTTTTGAAGGCGAGCACGCGATCCTGGAGGACATTCTCGACGGCCTTTTTCACATCGCGATGGCCGATGGTGTGCTGCATGACCGTGAGGCGGCCTATCTTGAGATCGTTGCCGGTGAATTTGGCATGGATGACGTCGAGTATCGCCGCGTCCGTGCGCGCCATGTGTTTGAAGGCGAGCTGGACCCTTATGTCGTGCTCGGGGTCGATGCCGATCTGCCCTACGACGAAGTGCGCCGCGTCTACCGCAAGCTCGTCGCTGACAACCATCCCGATCGTTTGATGGCGCGCGGCGTGCCGCAGGAGTTCATTAAGATCGCCTCCGATCGGCTGGCGGCGATCAACGCAGCGTTCGATCAGATCGAACTTCGCCAACGCGGCGTCGGGGCGACATCGTGAGCGTTGCCTATCCAGCCATCGATGCGACCATCCCGTCACCCAATTTCGACGAGCGCAAAGGTGCGCCGGTCGATATCTTGCTCCTGCATTACACTGGCATGGCGGACGACGAGGCTGCCGTGCAATGGCTTGCCGATCCGCGCTCCAAAGTATCGTGCCACTATGTGGTCCACGAAGATGGTCGGATCGTTGCGATGGTCGATGAGGAGGCGCGCGCTTGGCATGCCGGGCAGGGGTCTTGGAAAGGCGTTTCCGACATCAATGCTCGCTCGGTGGGCATCGAGATCTGCAATCCCGGTCATGAGCATGGCTACCGCCCCTTTCCTGATGCGCAGATCGAGGCGGTGATTGCCCTTGGAAAGGCCATCGTGTCGCGTCACCAGATCGCCAAAGAGCATGTGCTCGCCCATTCCGACATCGCGCCCGATCGCAAGGAAGACCCAGGCGAGCTCTTCCCTTGGGATCGGTTGGCGGCAGCAGGTGTTGGGCATTATCTGCCACCGGCGCCACTGATCGACGGTCGTTTCATGGCGGTTGGCGATGCTGGCGATCCGGTCACCGCCTTGCAGGGCATGCTGAAACTCTATGGCTATGATATTGCGCCGACCGGCCAGTATGATGCACAGACCGAGACAGTTGTGCGGGCGTTTCAGCGCCATTTTCGGCCCGCGCGGATTGACGGTGTGGCCGATAGTTCCACCGTTTCAACCTTGCATCAGCTCTTGAGCAGCCTTATCGGCTAGGTCCGACCGCGTAGAGTTCGCCAAAAAGGCCCTTTGTTTCTTGAGTTTGCTGACCGAAAACATCCGTTGGGTGCATTCCATCACGCTGGAAGGCGAGCGCCTGACCGCCGACGATGTTGTCGTGCGGCGTGATATGCTCGCCAGCGCACGCATCGACACGTTTGGCGTCCGGCTGTCGTTCGTCATCGTGGCCGGTTTGTTTCTGGTCAGTCTTACCGCGTCGGTGAGCGCGTTTTTGGAAACGCTGCAGTTCTTCGAGCCCGATTACACGCTGTTTGCCTTGTCGCTGTTACCTCTGGTCGCGTTTGGCTACGGCACCTATTGGCTGCGGCCACGCCAGCACTTCACCGTGCTGCTGCGCGATGGGTCGGCGCTCGGTGTGCTGTCGCGTGATGGGAATTTTCTAACCCGCTGTCTGGAGGCGTTTGAGCGGCTGTGGAGCGATCCGATGCGCGCGCAATCCTCGCTTTATGTTCACGCGGCGCATCGGTCTGTTGATTTTGGTCCACCGGCGGGCGGGATCGATGTCTTGGCGAACACCCCGGACGAAGGCCCGATGGCGCTCACTTTGCCGGTCTTCTCTGAAGACGAGGATGAGGTGGCGGATAACAACACGCCGCCGGTGCCTCAGCCCGATGCGCCGAAACCGGTAAAGCCGAAACCCGAAGATTTGGAAATAAAGCCTACCGAAGAACCGGATCTGCCACCCCTTCCACCCCTTGGCGAGCAAGACGATCACGATGAGGATGGCGAGGAAGCGCCCGACCGGACCACGCATGTTTCGGCAGCGCTTGAGGCTGACGATCCGGTGGATGACGAGCCCTTGAACGACAACGCCTCTGGTCTCGACGAGGATGACGGCCCGCTTCCGCCCTTGCCGCCGCCTTTTCCTCTGCCTGTAGGCGATGATCTTGGTGGCGAGGACGATCTGTTGGGTCCAGGTTCCGATGAGCCTGACGCGCGCGACGATGAACCGGCCATCGACGAACCGGACATCGATGACCGGCCCTTCGGCGATCATGTCGGTGTTCCGGCGGCCGCCTTTGTCGATGTGCGTCCAAAGATTGAAGCGCTTGTGCGGTTGTTGCGCGAGCGCGCGCCGGCCCAAGGCATCAGTGATGCGGTTGATGTGCTGGAACTGATGACTCGTCGTGGCTGCGACACTCCGGTCGAAGTGCGCGCGCTGGCTCGCTCCGTTCAGCTTCTAGGCGAGCGCATGAACGCCTACCCGACCGCCGTTGAGCTGCTCGACAGTGTTGCCGAGGCAGGACATCTGAAAAACCATCCCGCGGTTCGCTAGCCCAAGAACGGCAGAGTTGACCGCACCATCGCTGGCGTGCAAGGCCAGCCAGGCCAGTTGACCGGGCAGCCGCCGGGGCGCGAGGCGACTTGCGTCCGGGAGGAAAGTCCGGGCTCCATGGAGACACGATGCCGGGTAACGCCCGGCGAGGGCGACCTCAGGGAAAGTGCCACAGAAAGCAGACCGCCTTGCTCTTCGGATCAGGGTCAGGGTGAAAGGGTGGGGTAAGAGCCCACCGCGCCGGCGGCAACGCAGGCGGCACGGCAAACCCCATCGGGAGCAAGACCAAATAGGAACGCCGTGCCAGGCTTGCCTGGCAGCTTCGTCTTCAGGTGAGGCGTTCGGGTTGGTTGCTTGAGGTGGGCCGCAAGGCCCGCCCTAGAGGAATGGCTGCCCCACGATCCTTCGGGGTTGGAGGACAGAACCCGGCTTACAGGTCAACTGGCTCTTGCATTTTTCTACCTGGGCGAGCGTGCCCGAAATTTGTGCGTTCGGTTTTGCCGATTTTCTCCACACGTTTTTCCACAGGTTTCGCCGCCAAATTGCCTCTGGTGGCGATGGCGACTCCTGTCTTTTTTTCAAAGACTTGGCGCTGGAAACGGCATGTTAAGTTTAACCCTATACAAACAGAAACCGGTTTTAAACGGCGCGGACCGCAATGCATTGTGAAGCGAATTCCCATTGTGACCCATTCTTTCCCATGGTAACCCATTGGCAAGAATGGAGTTGCCCTGAGCGCGCTGATACGCACAAAGCCGTAAGGGCAAGAGGCCATTCGCTTTCACGGTCGCAGCCCCTCTTCGCGAGTTTTGATGCACGCCTTTGTGTCCACCATCGAGATGAAGACCGATGCCAAAGGGCGTGTCAGCATCCCCAAACCGTTTCGCGATGTTTTGAAGGCCGATGGCTTCGAGGGCCTCTATTGCATTCCAAGTCCCGACGGGCAGTCGGTGGATGCGGGCGGCAAGCGTCTTTTTTCGATGTTCGAGGACAAGCTCGCGGCACTCGATCCAACCTCTTTCGACTACGATCTGCTGGCGACGGCATTCTTTGGAGAGAGCGAAATATTATCCCTCGACAAGGAAGGCCGGATCGCAATGCCGCCGCGCTTGAAGGCGTTGGCGGGCATCGACGGTCAGGTGGTATTCGTCGGCAAGGGTCACAAGTTTCAAATCTGGTCGCCGGAACGCTATCAAGCCTATCGCGAGCAGGCGGTCAGCGCCGCGCGACGGGTTCTCTGGGGCGATCAAGCGACCGCCACATCGACTCCGGTGGGGCCTGCCTGATGAACAATGATGCGCCTGACATCGACCGCCACGTTCCCGTTCTTCTGCGTGAGGTCGTCGAAATGATGGCCCCGCTGGAGGGTGCCTTGGTCGTTGACGGTACCTTTGGCGCTGGTGGCTATACGCGCGCTTTTTTGCAAGCAGGGGCGAATGTCATCGCCTTTGATCGCGATCCTGACGCCATTGCCGGTGGAAAGGATTTGCGCGCGGCCCATGGCGATGCGCTCACATTGATCGAAGCGCCGTTTTCCTTGATGCAGGAAGAGCTCGATGCGCGCGACATCGGTTCGGTTGATGCCGTCGTGCTCGATATTGGCGTTTCTTCCATGCAACTTGATGACGCGCATCGTGGATTTGCCTTCCGCCATGACGGTCCGCTGGACATGCGCATGGACCAGGAAGGACCGACAGCTGCCGACATCGTCAACAGTTGGTCCGAAGCCGATCTTGCCGATCTCTTCTACACCTATGGCGAGGAGCGCCGTTCGCGCGCCATTGCGCGGTTCATCTGCGAGGTGCGCGAGGAGTGGCCGATCAAGACCACGCGCGGGTTGGCAACGTTGATCGAGAAGCTGATGCCAGTGCGCAAGCGCGGACCAGGGCCGGTCATCCACCCGGCAACGCGCGTGTTTCAGGCACTGCGCATTGCCGTCAATGACGAGCTCGGCGAGTTGGTTCGCGCGCTCTATGCCGCTGAAAAAATGCTGCGACCAGGTGGCCGCATGGCCGTCGTGACGTTCCACTCATTGGAAGACCGGATCGTTAAACGCTTTATTGCCGATGCCGCCAAGACGTCGCGTGGGTCGCGGCACCAGCCAGATGTGGCGTTGGAACCAGCACGGTTTGAGCCAATCACGCGCCGCCCCACCGTTCCGGGGGATGAGGAGATGGCGATCAACCCGCGTGCTCGTTCGGCCAAACTACGCGCCGCGCGCCGCACTGAAGCGCCCGCTCGCCAGCCGATCGGTTCAGATGACAGCCAGGCGCGGGTTCTCGGTCTGCCAGTTCTGAAGCGGGTTAGCGGCGCGCGCAGCACCAAGCGGAGGCCAAGCCATGCGCGTGGTTGATGTTGTGTGCTTGGTCGCCGCGATTGCCGGTGCAGCCTATGTTTACAATGTGAAGCATGAGGCGGAGATCGCCAATGATGAGCGTCGTGGTCTAGAGCGCGAGATTGGCGCCCTGTCGCGCGACGTTGGCCTGTTGGAAGCTGATATGGCAGCGCTGGAACAGCCGGCGCGCCTGCAAGCGGTCGTGTCCGATTTGCCGGACGTTTTCGCTTTGGAGCCGATCACATCAGCCCACTATGTGCGCCTTGCTGATATTCCGTTCCGCAGCGAGTTGATCGTCGAGGACGACCTGCTTGAAGGTGACGCCGACGACAGCACGCAAGGCACTGACTTCATCGCTATTGAGGCCCCAGGCCAGATTGATCTCCTTCTTCAGGTCCTCAACGGCCCGTCGCAATCCGCAGAACGTGCGTCGGTCGTGCCATCAGAGCCGAGCGACAGCATCGGCGCTCTGCTCGACGGCGTGGTTGGTGGTGGCACAGAAATGCGCATCGAAGAGCGCACGCCATGACCTATTTGCCGCCCTATCCGGACCATGCGCACAGTCCAGCCCACACCGATGTGGCGTCTTGGCTGCGCAAAGCGCGTGGGATTTTGCGCAAAGCGCCTCCTGAGCAGCGTGACGAGCAGGGCGATGGCGCCTCCATCCATCTTGATGGGCAGGGTAAGGCGCTTTTCGATGCCACGCGCACGCGCCTCATCATGTTCGCGGTCGGACTGGCCTTTGTTTATGGGGTCATTGGCGTGCGGTTGGTCGATCTGGCGCTCGATACGCCCAGCGCAGGCGTACGCGCACCGACCCCACAGGAACAAATTGCGGCTTACCGGCCAGACATTGTTGATCGTAACGGCGTGTTGATGGCGACCGACGTGCCGGCAACGGCGGTTTATGCCGATCCATCAGTGCTGGTTGATGTGGACGATGCGGTTGACCGCCTGTCCGTGGTGATGCCGGACCTGCAGCGTGATGATTTGCGTGAACGTCTTGATAACACGTCGCGTTTTGAGTGGATTGCCCGTGATCTGACGCCTGCTGAGCGTGATCTGCTGATGGGGCAGGGCATTCCAGGCGTTGGATTTTTGGAGGAGGCGCGGCGTTTTTATCCGTCCGGGCGTCTTGCTTCCCATGTTCTGGGCGCCGTCGATGTTGACCATGAGGGTTTGGCCGGCATTGAGCGTTATCTCGATAATGGCCCGTTGGCGGAACTCGAAGCGCTTGGTTTCTTAGACCGTACCAACCCTGACTTTGCGCCGCAGCACCTCTCGCTTGATTTGCGCGTGCAGCATGTGGTGCGCGATGCCCTCACCGAGGGTTTGGAAACCTATCAAGCCATGGCGGCCACCGCTGCTGTTATGGATGTGCGCACCGGCGAAATTCTCTCTTTGGTGTCGCTCCCGGATTTCGATCCCAACACCCGCGACGGATTGGGCGAAGAAGCGGCGCTTAACCGCGCCACCGGCGGGGTGTTTGAACTCGGCTCGGTGTTCAAGATTTTTACGATTGCTGCGGGTTTGGATTCTGGCGCGATCACGATGGACAGCCGGCATGATGCGCGCCGACCGATCCGCATCGGATCCTCGACCATCAATGACTTCCATGCCCGCCGAGCGATCCTTTCCACATCGGAGGTTTTCACCTCCTCATCCAATATCGGCACGATCCGCATTGCCGAAGCGATGGGCATCCCAACGCAGCGCGCCTATTACGACCGTCTCGGGCTGTTGACCCGCATGGACGTGGAACTTCCAGGCGTCGCCTCGCCCTTCTTCCCGCGTGAGGAATGGTCACGCTTGTCCGCTGCGACTATCTCCTTTGGCCACGGGCTAACGACCACGCCCCTGCAACTGTTGTCGGCAACCGCGGCGACGGTGAATGGCGGGGTTTACGTTGAACCAACCTTCTTGCCGCGCAACGAAGATCAAGCCATGCGCCACGCGCGCCAAGTGCTATCGGGCCAAACAAGTGCGCAAATGCGTGAGCTTTTTCGCGCCAATGTGGATCATGGTTCGGGACGCCGGGCAGCAGTCGATGGCCTCGACGTCGGTGGCAAGACTGGCACCGCGGAGAAGATCGTCGACGGTGCCTATTCCGGCGATCACCGGCTGAACAGTTTTGTCTCTGCCTTCCCGATGCATGATCCGCAATACGCGATGATTGTGGTGATCGACGAACCGCAGCCCGCCGAGGGACAAACGAGCGCAACGGCTGGCCTCAACACGGCGCCCATGACGCGGCAAATTATCGAGCGGATCGCGCCGATCCTGGGCGTGCGTCCGCGCGACGATGTCGCCGCGCAGTAGACGTGACGTGCCGCGCAAAAAGCCTTATGGCAAGGGTCGATTACCCCTAAAGCAGAATCGCCCCCATCGATGACCGTTGCCCATTCCTTGTCTGAGTTGATCGATCCGAGCGTGCGCCTCGTGACCGGCGATCGCGACCTGACGGTCAAAGGATTGGCGCTCGATAGCCGCAAGGTGCAGCCGGGGTTCCTGTTCGCCGCCTTGGAAGGCGCGGCGAGGCACGGCAAAGACTTCATCGACCAGGCTGTGGTTGATGGCGCCACGGCCATCCTGCTCGATGAGGGCGTTGAGGCGAGCGTTCCTGAAGGCGTTGCCGAGTTGCGTGCGCCCGATGCCCGGCGCTCTTTTGCCTTGATGGCGGCCAGGTTCTTCGCACCGCAGCCGGAGATCATGGCGGCGGTCACCGGCACGTCGGGCAAGACCTCAGTCGCGGCCTTCGTTCGGCAGATTTTTCAAACACTTGGTCACACATCAGCGGCGATGGGCACACTTGGGATCACGCGCGGCGACGGGGCAGAAGCCGGTGCGCTGACGACGCCGGATTCGGTATCGTTGCATGAAGCTCTGACGGCACTGGCTGACGATGGCGTGACCCATATGGCGATGGAAGCTTCCTCGCACGGTCTGGAGCAGCGTCGTTTGGATGGCGTCCAGTTGACGGCGGCGGCCTTCACCAATCTTGGCCGCGACCATCTCGACTACCACCCGACGATGGAAGCCTATTTTCAGGCCAAATCCCGCCTATTCGACCCGTTGTTACCGCAAGGCGCTGGTGCCGTCGTCTGGCTTGATGGCTCCTATGGAGAGCGTATGGCCGACCTGGCGCGCAAGCGCGGTCACCGACTGCTCCTGGCCGGCATGGGGCAGGGGGATATTGCGGTCGATACCGTCAAACCGTCGGGCTATGCGCAGACGGTTGGATTCACCTATTTCGATGACCAGCGCACCGTTGAACTTCCCCTACCGGGGCTGTTTCAGGTCGCCAACGCGATGGTGGCTGCTGGGTTGGCCATCCAGGCTGGATGCGACGCAGATGCGGTGTTCAGCGCCCTTGAGACATTGAAGGGCGCGCGCGGGCGCCTTGAATATATTGGCACCACGCAGCGTGGCGGCAAAGCCTTTGTCGATTACGCCCACAAGCCAGGCGCGGTGGAAGAAGCGCTGAAGGCGCTGCGGCCCTTTGCAGATGGCAAGGTCGTGATCGTCGTGGGTGCCGGTGGGGATCGCGACAAAGGCAAGCGGCCCCTCATGGGCGAGGCGGCGGCACGCTATGGCGATGCTGTGATCGTAACCGACGACAATCCACGCACCGAAGATCCGGCGACCATCCGTCACGCCGTGATGGCGGGCGCGGGCAGTGACGCGATGGAGATCGGCGATCGGCACGATGCCATCGCCGCTGGCCTAGCCATGCTCGAAGAGGGCGACATCCTGCTCGTTGCCGGAAAGGGCCACGAGACCGGCCAAGAGATTCATGGCGTGAAGCACCCTTTCTCCGATCATGGCGTGATCCGTACGCTTCTGGATGAAGGGGCGTAACTTTGGGCGCGCCGCTCTGGACAGTTGAAGAAATTCTCGCAGCCACTGGTGGCTCGGTGCGCGGTGAACCCAGAGACGTTTCCGGCATTTCCATCGATAGCCGGACGGTCGAGCCGGGCGATTTGTTCATTGCCATCAAAGGCGACCAGTTCGACGGTCATGCGTTTGTGGATGCGGCGCTTGAATCCGGCGCTGCTGCGGCGCTTGTGTCTGCCGATCAGGCCGACGGGTTCGATGTTCCCAAGGGTGGACTGATCGTTGTTCCTGACAGCTATGACGGGCTCTACGACCTTGCCCGCGCGGCCCGAGAACGCGCGATCGGAAAGATGCTCGCCATTACCGGCTCAGTGGGCAAGACATCGACCAAAGAGACGTTTCGGCTCATTCTTTCACCCTTCGGCAAGACGCATGCTCCGGTGAAAAGCTTCAACAATCATTGGGGCGTGCCGCTGACCCTTTGCCGGATGCCGCGCGATACCGAGTTCGGTGTCTTTGAGATCGGCATGAACAATGCCGGCGAGATCACGCCGCTGTCTGAGTTGGTTCAGCCGCACATCGCAATGATCACGACGGTCGCGCCGGTTCACCTTGAAAATCTTGGCAGTCTGGATGCGATCGCCGGTGCGAAGGCTGAAATATTCGATGGGCTGTTGCCCGGCGGCACGGCCGTGGTCCATGGCGACATTGACCACACGCCATTCTTGAAAGAACGCGCGTCAGAGGCTGGCGCAGGCCGTATAATGACCTTCGGACATGGCGCCGGCAATGACGCCGAACTCATGCAAGTGGCGTTGCATCCCGATTGCTCGACGGTGGAGGCGAAAATCGATGGCCAGACGATCGCCTACAAGGTCGGTGCGCCGGGCGAGCACCTGGTCGTCAACTCTTTGGGCGTGCTCGCCGTCTGCTCAGCGCTTGATCTTGATCTGGCCAAAGCCGGTCTGGCGCTTGCCAACATGGAACAGCCCGATGGCCGCGGTCGCAAGCATGTCATCGACACGCCGGGCGATGCCATCACACTGCTCGATGAAAGCTACAATGCCAATCCGGCCTCAGTGAAAGCGGCTCTGAAGGTTCTCTCGCGCCTGCCAACCGGACAGCGGGGGCGCAGAATAGCCGTTTTGGGTGATATGCTGGAACTTGGTGATGATGCTGCCACCATGCATGGTGCGTTGGTCTACGATCTAACGGCGCTTGGCGTCGATAAGGTCTATGCCTGCGGGCCGTTGATGAAGTCGCTTTGGCGCGTTCTGCCGATGGAAAAACGTGGCGCCTATGCGGAAACGTCGCAGGGGCTTCAAAAACCTTTGGTTGCAGACCTTGCGCCGGGCGATGCGGTGATGATCAAAGGCTCCCTGGGCAGCAAGATGGGCCCCTTGGTCGAACTGATCCTGCAGCGCTACAAAGAACGCTGAGCACGGCAAAAGGTAAGGACGCGAAAACGCATGCTTTTTTGGCTCTCCAACTTTGCCGACGCAATCCCGTTGTTCAATGTTTTTCGGTACATCACCTTCCGCACCGGCGGCGCTGTGGTAACGGCTATGCTGTTCGTCTTTTTGTTCGGTCCGATGATCATTCGCGGTTTGCGCGTGCGTCAGGGTCGGGGACAGCCGATCCGTGACGACGGGCCGCAAGGCCATTTGCTGACCAAGAAGGGCACGCCGACCATGGGCGGCCTGATGATCCTGGCCGGTCTCATCTTTTCCACGCTGCTCTGGGCCGATCTTGCAAGTCCGTTGGTCTGGACGGTGCTGGCTGTGACGATCGGTTTCGGCGCGATTGGTTTTTACGATGATTTTTTGAAGGTCACGCAGCAATCCCATAAGGGACTGTCGGGCAAAGCGCGCCTGGCCATTGAAGCGACCATCGCTGGGGCGGCGGTATTCGTGCTCGCTCAAGTCTCGGTGCCCGAGCTTTCCAATCAGCTGACCTTTCCGTTCTTCAAAGACTTGCTCATCAATCTCGGCTGGTTCTTCATCCTGTTCGGTGCGGTCGTCATTGTCGGCGCCGGTAATGCGGTAAACCTCACCGATGGGCTGGATGGTTTGGCCATCGTGCCGGTGATGATCGCGGCGGCGACCTTTGGATTGATCGCCTATCTGGCCGGCAACGCGATCTTTTCTGACTATCTGCAAATCCATTTCACGCCCGGCACCGGCGAATTGGCGGTGCTTTGCGGGGCGGTGATCGGGGCATCGCTCGGCTTCCTGTGGTTCAATGCCCCGCCGGCCCAGATTTTCATGGGTGATACTGGCTCGCTGGCGTTGGGTGGTCTTCTGGGTACCATTGCCGTGGCCACCAAACACGAAATTGTTCTGGCCATCATTGGCGGCTTGTTCGTTCTGGAAGCGATGTCGGTGATCATTCAGGTTGCGTCCTTCAAATTGACCGGCAAACGCGTTTTCCGCATGGCGCCGATCCACCATCATTTTGAAATCACCGGCGATGTTGATCTGTTTTTCCAGGAGCGAGCGGCGCGATGTCCGCAAGCCCCGGTTTTGGCGATCACCGGCACCAACGGCAAATCGACGACGACGGCGCTGGCCGCCCATGCCATGCGGGCGATGGGCGTTGATGTGGCCATGGGTGGCAATATCGGCGTGCCGGTGCTCGATCTTCCGCTGCCAGAACCGCACCGCCACTATGTGATCGAATGCTCCTCCTATCAGATCGATCTGGCCTCGCATTTGGCGCCGACGGTGGGCGTGCATCTCAATCTGTCCGAGGATCATCTGGCGCGCCACGGCACGATGGAGAACTATGCCGCCATCAAAAAACGGCTGGTCGCCGCTGCCGATCATGCGGTTGTCGGCGTGGATGATCTGTTGTCGTCGCGCATGGCCGATGAATTAGAGCGCGACGGGCACGCGGTTTCGCGGATCAGCGCCGTCCACACCGTTCATGATGGCGTCTATGCCGTTGGATCGACCATCTGGCTGGCGCGCGACGGGGCGCAGGATGAACTGTTCGATCTGGGCGGGGTGGCGAGCCTGCGAGGGGAACACAATGCGCAGAATGTTTGCGCCGTGGTCGCCTCGCTGCTGAAGCTTGGCATGGACCCGACGAAGATGGCGGAGGCGATCCGCTCCTTTCCCGGCCTTGCCCATCGCATGGAGCCCGTCGCGACCTTTCGCGGTGTGTCCTTCGTCAACGATTCCAAGGCGACCAACGCCGATGCGGCAGCGCGGGCTTTGGGATCCTATGAGCGGATCTATTGGATCGCGGGCGGGCAGGCAAAAAGCGATGGAATCGATGCACTTAACGGTTTCTTTCCGCAAATCGTGAAATCTTACCTTGTCGGGGAAGCGCAAGACCGGTTCGCGGCCACGCTGGAGGGCCAGGTGCCCTATGTGCGGGCAGAAACGGTGGAGCGAGCAGTCGAAGTGGCGGCGCAGGATGCCTTAGCGGATGGGCTGGATGGCGCGTGCGTTCTGCTTTCACCGGCCTGTGCGTCTTGGGACCAGTTTGCGTCCTTTGAGGCCCGTGGTGATGCGTTTAAGCGAGCGGTGTCCGCCTTTTTGGAGGAGCAGCGCACGCAGTAAAGAGTATTGAGTAGCGTAGATGCGTTTGACCCGTGCCGACCGTTCGCCCCTTGGTGACTGGTGGTGGACCCTCGATAAGATTTCTCTGCTGACCGTCCTGGTCCTTTTGGTGATCGGGGTGGTGATGTCGTTCGCCGCGAGCCCACCAATCGCGCGTGATCTTGGGCTCACCAACGAATTTCACTTCGTCCAAAAGCACGTCATCTTTTTGATCCCGACGCTGGCGCTGCTCATCGGCATGTCGATGCTCTCGACGTGCCAGCTGGTGCGCATCGGGCTTGCCGTGTTTGGTGTCGCGATCCTCGGCATGTTGGCAGCACTCGCCTTCGGTGCCGAGGTGAAGGGAGCGCGGCGCTGGGTTGATCTTGGTTTCTTCCAAATGCAGCCCTCGGAGTTGGCGAAACCAGCGCTTGTCTTGGTGTCGGCCTGGCTGTTTGCCGAGCACGCCAAACGCCCTGACCTGCACGCCAATCTGATCGCGCTCGCTTTGTTCTTGGTCACGGCCGGCTTGCTGGTCGCCCAGCCCGATATTGGGCAGACTATGTTGGTGACGGCGGTTTGGGGCTGCCTGTTCTTCGTGGCCGGTATGAGCTGGCTCTGGATCGCGGTGCTCGGCTCGGCGGCGTTGGGCGGCCTGGTGATGGCCTATCTGTTCATTCCTCACGTCACGAGCCGCATCGATCGGTTCCTCAATCCGGAAGCTGGCGATAACCACCAGACCGATCGCGCGATTGAGTCCTTCGTGGAAGGCGGCTGGCTCGGACGTGGGCCCGGCGAGGGGGTTGTCAAAGAACACCTGCCTGACAGTCACACTGATTTTCTGTTCGCGGTGATGGCCGAAGAGTTCGGCATCGTTATGTGCATTATCGTGGTCGGGCTTTACCTGTTTCTCTTTGCCCGCTTCATTCGTGCAGCTTTGCGCCAGGACGATGTTTTTTCGCGTTATGCAATTATTGGGCTCGTTGCCCTCTTGGCGATGCAAGCGGCGATCAATATGGGTGTAAACTTGCAACTTTTGCCCGCCAAGGGCATGACGTTGCCGTTCCTTTCCTATGGGGGATCATCGCTCTTGTCCGTCGGTCTGGCCGCGGGCATTCTGCTTGGGCTCACCCGGCAAACCGCACGTGGCAGAAAGAGCCACAACGGATTTGGCCGACCTGCCGCCAGTGCGTGGCGGTGGAGCCTGCAACGCGGCTGATCACCCAGCCGGTGCCGATAATGGCGCCCCTTCGCTTCAAGGCGGTCAATGGCCTATTTCATTTTGTGCGCCGGCGGGACCGGTGGTCATCTGTTTCCGGCGCAAGCGCTTAGCGAAGTGCTCCAGCGGCGCGGCCATACGGTCGATCTGATGACCGACGAACGCGCCGATCAATATGGTGTGTCTTTTCCAGCCCGCCGCACGCACATCATTCCCTCGGCGACATTTTCACCGCGACAGATTTTGCAGGCCGTTCCCGGAGCGCTGACCATTGGGCGCGGAACGATCAAGGCGCTTGGCGTCATGGGGCGCGAACGGCCCGCCGCGATCATTGGGTTCGGTGGCTATCCGACGCTGCCGCCGCTTTTTGCCGCGCGGCTGCGTGGTGTGCCGATCGTGCTGCATGAGCAGAACGCCGTGCTCGGGCGCGCCAATGCGGCGATTGCGAACTCTGCCAAACTGATCGCGACCAGCTTTGCCAACACCGATGGCATTCCGTCTTCCTCGCGCGCGATCATCATCCATGTCGGTAATCCGGTGCGTGGCAATGTTCTGGCGGCAGCGCGCACGCCCTATAAAAAACCTAAACCGCATCATCCCTTTGAGCTTTTGGTCTTCGGTGGCAGCCAGGGTGCTCGGGTTTTCGCCGATTTGGTGCCCGGTGCGCTGGAACAGTTTGGTGAAGAGGCGCGCAAAAGCATCCGCATCACCCAGCAATGCCGGCCGGAAGACATAGCCCGCGTTCGCGAAGCCTATGAAACGCTCGGCGTTCAGTGTGATCTTGGTGCTTTCTTCGTCGATATGCCCGAGCGCATGGCCAAAGCGCATCTGGTGATCGCGCGCTCCGGCGCCTCAACGGTGGCCGAGCTTTCGGTCATGGGCCGGCCGTCGATTCTGGTGCCTTACCCACATGCGCTGGATCATGATCAGGCGCGTAACGCCGAGCGCTTGGAGCAGGCTGGCGGTGCGGTTTTGACCTTGCAAAAGAATATCGGTCCGGTCCGGCTCTCCCAGCTTTTGACCCGATTGATCGACCCGATGTCCACCGAACTGGAAAAGATGGCTAAGGCAGCCCGCGAGGCAGGTCGCCCGGAGGCCGTCGAACAGTTGGCCGTTGAGGTTGAAGCGCTGGCGCGTTAGAGCGCCTTTGAAGGAATTCGCACCATTTTCATGCGCTCTAAGTCTTTGTTTTGGCGCATTTTCGCGAGCGCAAAAGTCTTCAACTTTCGCTGAAAATGCTCTAACGCGACAAGCTGTTACGCATAGGATTGATCACATGAAACTTCCCCGCGAGCTTGGCCCGGTTCATTTCGTCGGTATTGGCGGCATTGGCATGAGCGGTATCGCCGAAGTGCTGAATAATCTCGGCTATGCGGTCCAGGGTTCTGACATTTCGGACAACGCCAACGTCCAGCGGCTGCGCGCCATGGGCATCAAGGTTGCCGTTGGTCATCGCCCGGAGAATTTGGATGGAGCGGCAGTCGTCGTGGTGTCCTCGGCGATCAAGGCGCACAACGCAGAACTGATCGAGGCGCGTGCGCGCTTCCTGCCGGTGGTGCGCCGGGCGGAGATGCTCGCCGAGCTGATGCGCCTGAAATCAGCCATCGCGATTGGCGGCACGCACGGCAAGACGACGACCACCTCGATCGTCGCAACCCTGCTTGATGCGGGCGGTATGGACCCGACGGTGATCAATGGTGGCATCATCAACGCTTACGGCACCAATGCCCGCTTGGGTGAGGGCGACTGGATGGTTGTCGAGGCCGACGAATCCGATGGCACGTTCATCAAATTGCCAGCCGATATTGCCGTCGTCACGAACATCGATGCTGAACACCTTGATCATTATGGCGACTTTGACGGCGTGCGCGCCGCCTTCCATCAGTTTGTGGAGAATGTCCCGTTCTATGGCTTTGCGGTGATGTGCCTTGATCACCCGGAGGTTCAAAGCCTGATTGGCCGGATCGAAGATCGCCGCGTGATCACCTATGGACAGAATCCGCAGGCCGATGTGCGTGCTATCGATGTCGAAATGCAGGGGCCGAACTCGCATTTTGCCGTGGAGCTGCGCCAACGCGGGACCGATGAGCGAGCCCGGATCGACGGGCTGACATTGCCGATGCCCGGGCTGCATAACCTTTTGAACGCAACCGCTAGCATCGCCGTGGCCCATCATCTGGGAATTACGCATGGTGATATTCGCCAGGGCCTTGCCCGCTTTTCTGGCGTGAAGCGTCGTTTCACCCACACCGGGTCTTGGCAGGGTGTCGATATCTACGATGACTACGGCCACCATCCAGTGGAAATCGCTGCCGTGCTGCACGCCGCGCGCACCGCCGCCAAGGGCAAAGTGATCGCGGTCGTCCAACCGCATCGCTACACACGTTTGCGCGATTTGTTTGATCAGTTTGCCGGCTGCTTCAACGATGCCGACCATGTGCTCGTCGCGCCGGTTTATGAGGCTGGCGAAACGCTCATCGAAGGCGCCACGCATACCGATCTGGTTGATGCAATACGAGCTCATGGCCACCGTCATGTGGCGGCACTAGAAGGCCCCGAGGTTCTGGCTGACCAGATTGCCGGGATCGCCGAAGACGGCGACACGGTACTTTGTCTTGGCGCTGGCACGATCACGGCTTGGGCCAATTCCTTGCCAGAGCAATTGAAGGCGCGCGGCGCATGAGCGATGTCGTTGCACAGGAAATCGATGGCGAGGCGCTGCTTGAACGCATGGGCTCTGGCGTTGAAGCGTTACGCGGCAAGCTGCGCACCAATCAGACGCTGAAAGACTTCACCTGGTTTCGCGTCGGCGGTCCTGCGGAGCTTTATTTCGTGCCCGCTGATGTGGAGGATTTGCAGACCTTCATGAAGCTGCTGCCCGTTGATGCGCCGGTGCATGTGATGGGGCTTGCCTCGAACTCCCTGATCCGTGATGGCGGGCTCAAGGGCGCCGTGATCCGCCTTACCATGCGTCCTTTCAACGATGGCAAGGCCGAGATCGACAGTCCGCGCATTCGCGCCGGAACCGGCATGTCAGATCGTAAGCTTGCTGCAATCGCGCTGGACGCGGAGATCGGTGGGTTTCATTTCTACCACGGTATTCCCGGCTCGCTTGGCGGAGCCCTGCGCATGAATGCCGGCGCCAATGGCGTGGAAACAACCGAGCGGGTGGTTTCGGTCGATGCGGTCAATCGCCAAGGCGAACTGATCACGCTCAGTCACGACGATATGGGCTTTACCTATCGCCACACCGCTGCGCGCGATGATGTGATCTTCGTCTCCGCTCTGTTTGAAGGTTACCCGGCGCCGCGCGAGGAAATCGAGGCTGCGATGGACGCTGTCCAGAAGCACCGCGAAGAGAATCAGCCGATCAAGGAACGCACCTCAGGCTCCACATTTAAGAACCCGCCGGGTGGATCGGCGTGGAAATGTGTCGATGCAGCGGGCCTACGCGGTTTTCAGGTCGGCGGAGCGCAGATGTCGCCCATGCATTGCAACTTCATGATCAACACTGGCGATGCCACCGCCCATGATCTGGAAACGCTGGGTGAAACGGTGCGAAAGCGCGTCTACGAGCACTCCGGCACCCTCCTGGAATGGGAGGTCAAACGCATGGGTCTGTTTACCAATGGCCAGGCCGTGGAAACCTTTCGGCCCTGAAACACCACGTGATCGGGGAAAAATCGTAAATCGGACCTTTCGATTTCCGGTTAAGGATTTCTTACGATCTGCCTCATAGCTTGGCTCCCGGGAAGGTCCATCTTGGACTGATTTTACGGGACGGTTGTGCACGCTATGGCGGGCAAGGATAAACACGTTGCTGTGTTGATGGGCGGTTGGTCGTCGGAACGACCGGTCAGTCTTTCCACGGGACAGGCCTGCGTCGCCGCGCTTGAGCGCGCGGGCTATACCGTCACGGCCGTGGACGTCGACCGTTCGATCGCGCAGACCTTGAGCGCGCTGAAACCCGACATCGCTTTCAACGCTCTGCACGGACCTGATGGCGAGGACGGTACGATCCAGGGCGTCCTTGAAGTCCTGCAGATTCCTTACACGCATTCTGGTGTCATGGCCTCAGCGCTGGCGATGAACAAAGACCGCGCGAAAGTTGTCATGGCTGCCGCTGGCGTTCCAGTCGCCAAACATGTGCTCACGACACGCGAAGCGGCCTCCAAGGCGCATGTTATGGCGCCGCCCTATGTCATCAAACCGGTGGCCGAGGGCTCAAGTTTTGGCGTTCTGATCGTCGCTGCCGACATGGAGCATCCGCCGCAGGAACTCTTCCGGTCCGACTGGCCCTATGGCGATGATCTGATGGCTGAGCGTTTTGTCGCTGGCCGCGAATTGACTTGTGCTGTGATGGGCGATGTCGCGCTTGGCGTTATCGACATCGTGCCGCAGGGCCAGGAATTCTACGATTACGACGCAAAATATGCCGATGGCGGGTCGGAGCATATTTTGCCCGCCGATATCCCCTCTGATGTTTACGCGCGCATCCAGACCTATTCGCTGGCCGCGCACAAGGCGCTTGGCTGCCGGGGCGTGACGCGCGCAGATTTTCGTTTTGACGACATGCCGATGGGCACTGGCGAACTGATTTGCTTGGAGGTCAACACGCAGCCGGGCATGACGCCAACATCGCTGGTTCCCGAAATGGCAGCGCATGCCGGCCATTCGTTTGAAGAATTGGTGTCTTGGATGGTGGAGGATGCGTCATGTCGGCGCTGAACCGCCTTTTCCACTTCTCTCGCACTGAGCGTCTGCGCGCCGAAACGGCCTACCGCACGACCGTAACCGCGCTGCGCGCGCTTCGTCATCCCAATGCTCTGTTGTCGAGCCTGGTAGTTTTGCCGGTGCTTGTTTTCGGTTTCTCGTTCGGCGAGCGCACGGCTGAAGCGCGCGAAACGGCCGCGCAATCGCTTGCCTATGTCGCGGCCTCGGCGGGCTTTGGCGTCGATGCGATCACCATTGAAGGTCTGCGCGATACGCGCGAGAGCGATGTCATCGATTATTTGGCCGTGACGCCCACCACATCGGTGGTTGGTTTTGACATTGACGCCGCCCGCGACCGCGTTCTGGCCTTGCCTTGGGTGAAGGAAGCCTCGGTACGCCGGGTTTATCCGAACACGCTGATGGTCGAAATCGAAGAACATGCACCGTTCGCGCGGATGTTGCAGCGTGGGCGTATCCACCTCGTGACGGTGGAAGGCGAAGAGATCACCGACGAAATCACTGATGTGCATGCCGGCTTGCCGCTTGTCGTCGGTGAAGGCGCCCCTGGTGAGGCGACCGCATTTTTTGCTGAATTGGCGGCCCGGCCACATGTTCTTGGCAGCGTGGTGGCATTGGAACGCGTCGGAGATCGCCGTTGGACGCTGCATATGCGCGAAGATGTGCAGGTTCATCTGCCCGAAACAGGCGTTGAGCCGGCGCTTCTGCGGCTGGAAGAAATGATGCGCCGCCAGGCTGTCTTGGAGCGCGCAGTCGTTGTCATCGATCTGCGCTTGCCCGACCAGCTTGTCGTCCAACTTACAGACCCCGCCATCGAGGCGATGAGCGAGGATGGCGAGGGCCTCAGCGCTGCAAATGGAGGGGCGTCATGACCACTTCGCGCCGCCGTCCGCTGGATTTTTATGGGCCCAACCCGCTGCCGCAGCGCAAATCGGTGACGATCTGCGTGCTTGATGTTGGCACGGCCAAGACAAGCTGCATGATTGCGCGCCTGAAGCCCTGCGAGGCTTCGGCCAGCCGCACGCGCACGCACACCGTCGACGTATTGGGCTTTGGGCACTATCGCAGCCAGGGTCTGAAATCGGGTTATGTCATTGATCTCGAGCGCGCCGAACACGCCATCCGGCAGGCCGTTCACCAGGCTGAACGCATGGCCGATCTCACGGTCGATGCGGTTGTGGCCTCGCTGACCTGCGGGCGCATCGCCTCTGAGACCTTGTCGGCAACTGTGGCGCTTGACGGTCACGCCGTCACCGAACGCGACATCGGGAAGGTCTTGAAAGCCGGCAGCGATCACGCCATCGCGCCAGGCCGTTCGATCCTACACTCCATGCCCATCGGGTTTGCTCTCGATGGCGATCGCGGCATTGCCGATCCACGCGGCATGTTCGGGTCCGGTCTCGGCGTCGATATGCATCTGGTGACTGCCGATGTTGGCCCGCTGCGCAATCTGGAACAGTGCATCAATGCCTCGCACCTTGACGTCGAAGGCTATGTGACGTCGGCGCATGCATCAGGGCTTGCTGTGCTTGCCGACGATGAAATGGATCTTGGAACGGTCGTCATCGATATGGGCGCGGGCACCACCTCGATCGGTGTCTTCTACGACGGCGAGTTCGTGCACGCTGACGTCGTGCCTGTTGGCGGCCACCACATCACGATGGATCTGGCGCGGGGGCTTTCTACCCGTGTCGATGAGGCCGAGCGCCTCAAAACGCTGCACGGATCGGCCCTGCCAAGCCCTGCGGATGACCGCGATATGCTGACCATTCCTCCCGTGAGCGACGATGGACATGAGGGTGGCCAGCAGATGCCGCGTGGCGCGCTGACACGGATTATCCGTCCGCGCCTTGAAGAGATTTTGGAGATGACACGCGATCGATTGGCGGCATCAGGCTTTGCCGGCCTTGCTTCCAAGCGCACGGTGATCACCGGTGGCGCCAGCCAGATGAGTGGCGTGGTCGAGCTGTCGCGCCGCACACTCTCGCGCAATGTGCGCCTTGGCCGTCCATTCGGGGTGTCCGGTTTGCCCGAAGCCGGCACAGGCCCAGCCTTCGCGTCTGTCACAGGGCTTCTGATCTATCCACAATGCGTGCGCATGGTGCCACGCGATCACATCATTTCTCACGGCTACACAAGCCAAGCGACCGGCACAGGCGGCTATTTTGGGAGGGTAAGCCAGTGGCTACGCAGCTCTCTTTAAGTATGGCTCGCTCGCTCCGTTCCTTTGGAACGACCGCTCGTTCGCATGAGTTCAGTGTTGCTTCATTTTTTGCTTCCCGACCGTTCCGTTTCTTCGGAACGACCACTTGTCGGGATGTTCTCCTTCCCGTTCCCAACCCCACCAGCGTGTTCTGTGTGTCCCGCACAAGCGCTTTACGTAACTCCACCCGTCACGAAGTGACGACCATGGCTCCACAAGACTTCCCATTGTGCGCCGCGTTCCAGGAAGAATGAGAGAGGGTCCTATGCCTATCCAGTTGGAAGCTCCCGATATCCACGAGTTGAAACCCAAGATCGTCGTCTTTGGCTGCGGCGGCGCAGGCGGCAATGCCGTCAACAACATGATTGAGTCCGGCCTTGAAGGCGTGGATTTCATCGTGGCCAACACCGATGCTCAGGCGTTGACCAACTCCAAGGCGCCACGCGTCGTCCAAATGGGCGTTGCCGTGACCGAAGGTCTTGGCGCTGGTGCCCAGCCTGAAATTGGTCGTGCGGCCGCCGAAGAAGTGATCGACGAAATCTCCGATCACCTGTCTGGCGCACATATGGCCTTCATCACCGCCGGTATGGGCGGTGGCACCGGAACCGGTGCTGCCCCTGTTGTGGCGCGCCTTGCTCGCGAGATGGGCATCCTCACCGTCGGTGTGGTCACCAAGCCGTTTCATTTTGAAGGCCGCCAGCGCATGCGCATCGCCGATTCAGGCATCGATGAGCTGCACAAGGAAGTGGATACGCTGATTTGTATCCCCAACCAGAACCTCTTCCGCATCGCCAACGAGAACACGACGTTCTCCGATGCATTTGCGATGGCCGATCAGGTGCTGTTCTCAGGCGTCGCCTGTATCACCGATCTGATGGTCAAAGACGGCCTGATCAATCTCGACTTTGCCGATGTGCGCTCGATCATGCGCGGCATGGGCAAGGCGATGATGGGCACCGGCGAAGCCTCTGGCGACAAGCGCGCGCTGCAAGCCGCCGAAGCGGCCATTGCCAACCCGCTGCTTGACGATGTGTCGATGCTTGGCGCCAAAGGCTTGCTGATCTCGATCACCGGTGGACAGGACATGCGCCTGTTCGAAGTAGACGAAGCAGCAACCCGCATCCGCGAAGAGGTCGACCAGGACGCTCTGATTATTCTTGGCGCGACGTTCGATGAATCGCTGGAAGGCATGATCCGCGTGTCGGTGGTTGCCACCGGTGTGGATGACGAGCTGGCGGCTCAGAACTTGGCGCAAGGCGCTGCAACCAGCGTGCCGACTGTTGGTCGTCCGATCGTTGCTGCACCCAAGGCTGAGGCGGCGGCCTCTTCTGCGCAGGATATTCCGCAGACGGCGATTGCCCAATCGGCTGAAGCAGCTGTGGCTGAAGCCATGGCGGCTCCGGCCGAGGAATCGCCATCGGAGCGTATCGATCGGATCGAGCGCGAGCTCTCGTTGCCGCATGAAGGCGAACAAGCACCGGCGGACAATTCTGCCGTTTCGATCGCGCCATTCAGCCCGGTACCAGAGCTTTTCGACGAAGAAGCTTTGGCCGATGAAATCATGGCCGAAGCCATGGCTGAAGAGGCTGAGGCGCCACAACGTCCAGCCACGGCGCGCCCCGCAGCGCCGCGTTCACGCGCCAATGGGCCGCGTATGCCGAGCGTTGAAGAGTTTCCGGCGATTGCCCAGGACCAAATGCGCGCGCGTGCAGCGGTGCAAGCCGAAGAGGGCGATAAGGGCGCTCTGGGGCTCTTGCGTAAGCTTGCTCATGTCGGCATGCCCAAGCGGGACGATGAGGCCCCTGCCGCACACGCAGCGCCTCAAGCAGCTCCGGCACAGCAAGCGCCTGCGCCGCGTCCGGCGCCAGCACCAAGTGCTGCGAGCCCACGTCCGCAGACGCCACCGCAGGCAAGTCACGATGGGCTTGGCCGCCAGACCGCAGCGCCAGCCGCCACGAATCGTCAGGCCGAGGAAGAGGCCATGGACATCCCAGCGTTCCTGCGGCGGAAGAGTGGCTAGGCTCACAGCGCTGTAACACAGTGAAACATTTTGGCCGGGCGCTATGACGTGCCCGGCTTTTTTGTTAATAAACCTTAATTTTTTCAGCGATTTATAGAAGTTACACTTGATGCAATATGTGTAACAGACCGTAAGAAAGCGTGATTTTTGTCTCGGGCGCCAGGCAGTTAGATTGCTGCCACGCACCAAGAGGTGATGCATCGGTCTCGCGGCGTACAAGCGAGCCATTGCAGCGCTGCCAGTTTAGGCAGTCTCATCGCGTTGGTTAATGTTGTGTCGGTTGAATGTGCCGATTTTTGGACCGCTGGGGGCCATATGGTTTTTCGTTCTGGGTATCAGGGTACAGTCGGCGAAAGTGTTTCCCTGTCAGGCATAGGCGTCCATAGCGGCAAAGCCGCGACGATGACCATCCATCCAAGCGATGAAGACACCGGCATTATTTTCCTGCGTACCAACCTGCCGGCATCCCGCGATATAGAGATCAAAGCCGACTGGACGTCCGTCTCGGACACATCGCTTTGCACCGTTCTCGGTGATCCCAAAGGTGCCTTCGTTTCCACTGTCGAGCATGCTCTGGCTGCGCTTCGCGCGCTGGGTGTTGATAATGCGCTCATTGAAGTGGATGGCCCAGAAGTGCCGATCATGGATGGCTCGTCTGCGGCGTTTATCGACGCCATCGACAGCGTCGGTGTCGTTCAGCAGTCACGTCGCCGCAAGGTTCTGCGTATCCTGAAGCCGGTTCGCGTCGATGCTGGTGATGCGTTTGGCGAGCTTCGTCCGCATGTTGGATGCCGCTTTGAGGTCAGCATCGATTATGACCACGGCTCGATTGGCCATCAGGCGATGGTGTTTGACCTGACCGCCGACGGCTTTCGCGATGAGATTTCCCGCGCCCGTACCTTTGGCTTCTTGAAAGATGTTGAGCGTCTTTGGGCCAACAATTTCGCCCTGGGCTCATCGCTTGAAAATGCCGTCGTGCTTGGCGACGATGGTATTGTGAACCCCGAAGGCGCACGCTGGGCCGATGAGTTCGTCCGCCACAAGGTTCTGGACTCCATCGGTGACCTTGCGCTTGCTGGGTTGCCGATTGAAGGGTGCTACCGCTCCCACAAAGGCGGTCACCGCCTCAATGTTTCGATGATGCAGGCGCTGTTCGCTGACCCCACGGCCTATGAGATTGTGGATGGTCGCCAGGCCGCAGAGCGCGCGCGCCGCGACCGCGCTGGCGACGAAGTGAATGTGCGGCTTGAAGCCGCTGCACTTCGCCCTGAAACCAACTGATTTCTCCCGCCTGACATTCTATTACCGAGGCGAAGTGCCTCTGCCCTAGTTTTGCCATGGCGCGATGATGCGGCTTTCCAGCGTTAAGCCTTGCGTGGAGGAATTGCATCTTCGGGGTAGGGCGTCGGGCGCAGCCATGCTATGGCGGCGCGTCACAGCCAACGGGCAAAGCGCTCCTTGGCCTTTGAAGCAGACAGTTGCGTTTGGGTACCATGATCTTCAATCTTGCTCATCTCCTCCCAAAATCAGCCCGTTTGGGTGCACTGGTTGGCATCGCCGCTTTGGCGTTGGCCGGATGTGCCTCGACCGAGGCCGATGATTTTGCCGATTTCGTTGATGACACGAGGCCGCCGGCCGTCATGTTCAACGAGGCATTGGCAACGATGGAGCGCGGCGACTATCGCGAAGCTGCTGAACAATTCGATGAGCTGGAACAGGTTCATCCCTATTCGGAATATGCCAAGCGCTCGCTGGTTCTCGGCGCCTTCTCGCATTTCTCTTCGGGTCGCTATCCAGAGGCCGTAAACGCCGGTCGTCGCTATGTGACACTGCACCCCAGTGGCGAGGACGCCGCCTACGCGCAGTTCATCGTTGCGCAATCCTATTACAACCAAATTCCAGACGTGAACCGCGACCAGGAACAGACGGCCCGGGCGATCAATGCCTTCCGCGATCTTGTGCGTCGTTATCCCGATTCGGAGTATGTCGGCCCGGCTCAGGAGCAAATCCGTTTCGCTCACGACCAACTGGCTGGGTCGGAAATGCGTGTCGGCCGTTACTATCTTGATCGCCGCAACTATGTGGCGTCGATCAACCGATTCCGTGTGGTGGTCGAAGAATACCAAACCACCCGCCACGTGGAAGAGGCGCTGCACCGCGTTGTCGAGAACTACATGTCGATGGGTGTGGTCGACGAAGCCCAGACTGCGGCTGCCGTGCTTGGACACAACTTCCCAGACTCCGAATGGTATCAGCGTTCGTATCGACTGCTGCAATCGGGCGGACTTGAGCCGCAAGAAAATGCCGGTTCCTGGATTAGCCGCGCCTTTGATGGGTTTACCGGACGGGCCTCCTGACCCATCTTCTTTCTAGCACAAACGCTGGAAACCCCACGATTCGCCCATGCCCAAATTGACATGCCCTTTTGGCCCATGCCTTCGGGGTGAGAAGCCGTCAGGGTGTATTTGGTCGTTGATATGCTGACCCATCTGTCCGTACGGGACATCGTTCTCATCGAAGCGCTCGATCTTGAGCTTGACCGGGGCATGACCGTGCTGACCGGTGAGACGGGTGCCGGCAAATCCATTCTTTTGGATGCTCTGGCTTTGGCGCTTGGCGCGCGCGGCGATGCCGGTTTGGTGCGCTCTGGCGCCAAAAGCGGCCAGGTGCGCGCCGCGTTTGAGTTGGAGCCCGGCCACCCGGCCTTTAGCACGCTCAAAGAGGCAGGGCTGGAACCTGAGACCAATCTGATCATCCGGCGCACGCAAGGCGCCGATGGACGCGCGCGTGGGTTCGTCAACGACCAACCGGTGTCGATGACGCTGTTGCGGTCTCTGGGCGCTTCGTTGGTTGAAATTCATGGCCAGCATGATGATCGCGCGCTGGTCGATCCAGCGAGCCACAGGCAGCTACTTGATGCCTATGGCGGCCTACAAGGCTTGGCCGGCGACGTTGCCAAGGCGTTTGCCGCGCTTCAGGCGGCAGAGCGAGACCGTGATGTGCATGCCGCTGCGCTCGCTGAAGCTGCTCAAGAAGCCGATTATCTCAAAGCCAGCGTGGAAGAGCTAACAGCCCTTTCGCCCGAACCAGGCGAAGAAGAGGCCTTGGCAGCACGCCGCACCTTGATGATGCAGGCGGAAAAAGTTGCGGCCGATGTTCAGGAGGCCCATGAGGCGGTCTCTGGCGCGGCCTCGCCATCGCCCATTCTGGCTGCATTGATGCGGCGGTTGGAGCGCAAGGGACCCGACAGCGAAGTCCTGCTTGGTCCGATCATTGACGCGCTCGGGCGCTCTCTCGATGCGCTTGGCGATGCGGCCATGGAGATCGACCGGGCGCTGGTGAGCATCGAGTTTGACCCCAAGGAGCTCAACGATACCGAGGAGCGTTTGTTTGCGCTGCGCGCGGCCGCTCGCAAATATCAGGTCACCTGCGATGCATTGCCGGAAAAAGCTGCTGTGCTTGCCGAACAGTTGGAAGCGTTGGACGCGGGAGTCGATCGCGGAGCCGCGCTCGATCAGGCGGTGAAAGAGGCCGAGGCGCGCTATGATGGTTTGGCGCGGGAGCTTTCCGATGCCCGCCATCGCTGCGCCGATCATCTTTCAGAAGCGGTTGAGGCGGAGCTTCCCGATCTGAAACTCGGTCAAGCGCGGTTCATGGCCGATGTGACCTCCAATCCAACCGAACGCGGCAGTCACGGCTATGACAAGGTCGCGTTTCAGGTGCAAACCAACCCTGGAACGCGTCCAGGCCCAATGATGAAAGTTGCTTCGGGGGGCGAGCTTTCGCGGTTCTTGCTGGCGCTCAAAGTTGTGCTCGCCGACAAGGGATCCGCGCCGACGCTGGTGTTCGATGAAATCGACACTGGCGCAGGGGGCGCTGTTGCCGAAGCCATTGGCGTGCGGCTGGCCCGTTTGGCGTCCAAGGTGCAGGTTTTGTCGGTTACCCATGCGCCGCAGGTGGCCGCACGTGCCCATGGGCACCTTTCCATCGCCAAGGCGGTGAAGGCGGAAACAACACGTACGCAAGTTGAACGCCTGTCGGAGGATGGGCGCCTTGAAGAAGTCGCCCGCATGCTTTCTGGCGCAAAGGTGACCGATGAGGCGCGCGCGGCGGCTGCCAGCCTATTGCAGGGAGAACGGGTGTGAGTGGGTTGCGCGATGCCCCGGTAGAGCAACTGAGCGAGCGCCAAGCCAAGAAAGAGCTTCAGGCGCTTGCTGATGAAATGGCCAGCCATGATGCGGCCTATCACGGCGAGGATGCGCCGGTGATTTCTGACGCTGCCTATGACGCGCTGAAAGCCCGCAATCTGGCCATCGAGGCGCGGTTTCCCGATCTGGTGCTCGCTGAGAGCCCGTCAAAAAAAGTCGGCAGCGCGCCGTCGGAGAAGTTCGCCAAAGTCGCCCATGCCCGAGCCATGCTCTCGCTGGACAATGCGTTTTCAGCTGAGGATGTGCATGAGTTCGGGGCGCGGATTGCCCGCTTCTTGCGGCTCGATGCACCGCCCGCCATGACCGCTGAACCGAAAATCGACGGGCTATCGCTGTCGCTGCGCTATGAGAGCGGAGAGCTTGTAACCGCCGCCACACGCGGTGATGGTGCCGTCGGCGAAGATGTGACCCGCAACGCGCGCACCATCGCCTCAATCCCTCACAGCTTGAACGGCGATGTGCCTAACGTGGTGGAGGTGCGTGGCGAGGTCTACATGACCGCGGAGGATTTCGCCGCGCTGAATGCGCGCATGGAAGGCAATGGTGGCAAGGTGTTTGCCAATCCGCGCAATGCGGCGGCTGGATCGCTTCGTCAGTTGGACCCAGAGATCACCAAATCACGTCCGCTGGCGTTCTTTGCCTATGCTTGGGGCGAGCTTTCGCAGCCGCTGGCCGGCACGCAGATGGGTGCTGTGGAACGGCTGAAAACGCTGGGTTTTGCCATCAATCCGCTGATGAAGCTTTGCGCCACGCCAGATGAGGCGATTGCTGTTTATGACAGCATCGCGCTGCAACGCGCGGAACTCGGCTATGATATCGATGGCGTGGTCTACAAGGTGGATCGGCTGGACTATCAGGAGCGGCTGGGCTTCGTGTCACGTTCGCCGCGTTGGGCGATTGCCCACAAATTCCCAGCCGAGCAAGCGTTCACCACGCTTGAAGGCATCGACATTCAGCTCGGCCGCACTGGCGCGCTGACGCCCGTTGCAAAGCTACATCCTATTACGGTTGGCGGCGTCGTTGTCTCTAACGCGACGCTGCACAATGCCGATTACATCGCCGGCATCGGCAATGATGGATTGCCGATCCGCGAGGGCAGGGATTTGCGGGTTGGTGACACGGTGATCGTGCAGCGGGCGGGTGATGTGATCCCGCAGATCGTGGATGTGCTGCTCGACAAGCGCCCTGCGGATAGCGAATCGTTTGTTTTCCCAACCATTTGTCCTGCGTGCGGCAGTGAGGCTAAGCGTGAGGCGGACGCCAAGGGTAAGCCCGATAGCGTTACGCGCTGTACTGGTGGTCTGATCTGCCCGGCGCAGGCCGTCGAGCGTTTGAAGCACTTCGTGTCGCGTAACGCGCTTGACATTGATGGGCTTGGCGAGAAGCAGATCGAGGCGTTTTACGAGGATGGTTTGATCGCCAACGCCGCCGACATTTTTACGCTGGAAGTGCGCGATGGACGCGCGATGAAAAAGCTCAAAGATCGCGACGGGTGGGGCGCGACCAGCATCGCCAACCTGTGGGCGGCCATTGATGCGCGCCGCGAGGTGGCGTTTTCGCGTTTTCTGTTCGCGCTAGGCGCCCGCCATGTCGGCGAGACGACGGCCCGGGTGATCGCCCGCCATTACACCAGCTTTTCTGCGTTTCGCGCGGCCATGCTGGCTGCGGCGTCGGGCGATGACGAGGCGCGCGAGGAACTGGTGGGTATTGATGGCATCGGTGAGACCGTTGCCGTGTCGCTGATCCAATTCTTTGGCGAAAGCCACAATGAGCAGGTGCTCGACGCGCTGCTTGCTGAGATGACCATCGAGGATGAAGTCTTCGAAGTTCAGGAAAGCCCGGTGGCTGGCAAAGTGGTGGTGTTCACCGGCTCGCTGGAAAAGATGACCCGCGACGAGGCCAAAGCCATGGCTGAACGCTTTGGCGCCAAGGTATCCGGGTCGGTGTCTAAGAAAACCGATCTTCTGGTCGCTGGGCCAGGGGCAGGATCGAAGCTCACCAAAGCCCAGGGCCTAGGCGTTGAAACCATCGATGAGGATGGCTGGTTTGAGCTGGTGGGCGTTACGCCTGCTTGAGCCATATTTCACACCACCGTCATCCCGGCCTTGAGCCGGGATCCACTCCAATGAGCTTTACACGGCCTCCGCTATTTCCGGATCGTTCACGGGAATGGATCCCAGCCACAAGGGCGAGGATGACGACTGGTTGGGTAGTTGGCTAAGGGCGCTAAAGCGGTGCGCAAGCGGATTCCAAATAGGCCAGATCATCGCCGGAGAGCAGTGGGCCGATGTCGGTCAGAACCTTCGCGTGGAAGGTGTTGAGCCAGGCCAGTTCGGCTTTTGACATCAGGCCAACATCCACCAAACGGCGCTCAAAGGGTGCGCGGGTGATGGTTTCAAAGCCCATCATCGGTTGATCGCCGCCCATGTCTTCCGGTTCAGTGACAAAGACCAGATTTTCCAGACGGATGCCGAACGCTCCTTCCTTGTAGTAGCCCGGCTCGTTGGAAAGCAGCATGCCGGGCTCCAGAGGCACATGGCCTTGTTTGGCGATGCGCGCCAGCCCCTCATGCACGCCAAGATAAGACCCGACACCGTGCCCGGTACCATGGGCGTAATCGAGCCCATTGGCCCAAAGGAACTGGCGCGCCAGAACATCCAAATGCGCGCCTGTGGTGCCCTTGGGAAAGCGTGCCTTGGCAAGCGCGATATGGCCCTTCAAGACCAGCGTGTAGGCGCGCTTGTGCTCATCTGTGGGTTCGCCAACCAGAAGGGTGCGGGTAATGTCGGTTGTGCCATCAAGGTATTGCGCGCCAGAATCCACCAGATAGAGCGAGTTCTGTTCGATCGGCGCATTGGTCGCGTGGGTGACACGGTAATGGACTATCGCGCCATTAGCGCCGGCGCCGGATATGGTCGGGAAGGCGATATCCTTGAGCTGATTGGTCTCGCGACGGAACGCAAGCAGCTTTTCCGCGGCAGTGATTTCATCGAGCACGCCTTTGGGTGCCTCCTCTGCAAACCACGCTAGAAACCGCGTGGCCGCCGCGCCGTCGCGCACATGGGCGGCACGCGCGCCGGCCTGCTCGGTGGGGTTCTTTCGTGCGCGCGGCGCTTCGATGGGGTCAGTAGCCTCGACGAGCGATCCGCCGGCCTGTGTGATCGTGTCGGCAATTTTCACTGAGACGTTGGCCGGATCAACCATGACGGTCGCCTTGGCCTCGCCAAGCGCCTTTAGGGCGGCGGGGAAGTCTGCGATGTCGGCAATGGTCACATCGCGCAAATGCTCCCTGGCCTCGCCGGTTAGCTTGTCTGGATCGACAAAAAGCTGCGCAAGTCCATCATCGCTCACAATCGCAAAGGCCAAGAACATTGGCTTTTGCGGCACATCGTTGCCACGCAGATTGAACAGCCACGCCGCGCCATCGGCTTGGGTGAGCACAACCGCGTCAGCACGCTTGTCCTTCACGGTTTGGGCGATGCCGGTGATTTTTTCCGCAAACGGTTGCCCGGCGAGTTCCAGCGGGTGAACCACGATGGGTTCGGCGGGTCGTCCTGGCCGATCTGCCCAAATGGCGTCGATCAAATTGGACGGCGTGGGGCTTAAGGACGCGCCGGCCTTCTCAGCGGCCTTGGTGAAAGCCGTGAAACCTCGGATCGTGTGCAGCCAGGGGTCGTAACCGATGGTCTTGCCCGCCAGATCAAGTCCGCCCAGATAGGCAGCTGGCGGGTTCTCGACGATATCGTCGGGCGTGAAATCGGGCTGCACCGTCTGGGCGCGCACCTGAAGCGTGTATCGGCCATCGGTGAAGACACGCGCCTCATCGGGCAGAACCAGCACAAAGGCGTTCGATCCGGTGAACCCGGTGAGCCAGGCCACCCGCTCGGCATAGGCGGGCAGGTACTCGCTCTGATGTTCGTCGGTGCGCGGCACCAGCAGTCCGTCCAGCCCGGCATCGGCCATCACTGCCCGCAGATCAGAAAGGCGCTCTGGCCCTTTGTCCGGCTCGCTGGTGTCCTCATAGCTTTGCAGCGGTTCGAATTTGGACTGCGGGTCGTTCATCGGATTTCCTAAGAAATTGTGCAGCGCACTATGCGCTGGATGCAGGGCTGCCTTGAGACAAAAGGGTCTACCGCACAAGCGCTTTGAGGACCATCTTCGCTTGGTCTCCCCCCAGAGACTCCACAAGGAAATAATAGCCACTAAGGAGCCAGAAATGGCCGTTTTCACATTCTCCGAACCACGCCCCGTGTTCGCTGGCGCTACTGACAAGCCGTCGATCTTCCGTCGCGCTTTGACTGCCATCATCGAAGCCCGCATGGCGCAAGCCCAGCGCCAGGTGAACGCGCATATTGCAACGCTTGATCCCAAAACCCGCGCCAAATTCGATATTGGCGAAGCGGTGACCGGCAAGAACGGCGTTTACATCTGGCCGTACTGAGCCGGACTATTCAGGGCCGTTGAAGGAAGAGCGCAGACCATTCCCCGTGATGGATGCGTTTGACCAAGACCAGGCCCTCGGCGCGGTATCGCGCGCGTACCGCGCGTTCCTGGTGCTGCATGAGGCCCGATAGAATGATCCCGCCGCCCTCGGCCAGCAGTCTGGTCATCGGGGCGGCGAGGTCTATCAGCGGGCCAGCCAAGATATTGGCCATGATCAAATCATAGGGCGCGCGCGTCTGCGGTGCGCCTTGAATGCCATCGGCCTGCGCGACACTGATCCACGGATCAAGCTGGTTGAGCTTGGCGTTTTGGCGCGTGACCTCGACGGAGATCGGGTCGATATCGGTTGCCAGCGCTGGCGCTTTGGTAAGATGCACCGCCGCCATGGCGAGCACGCCTGTACCGGTGCCGACGTCCAAAATGTTGCTGTAGCGCTTGCGCGCACAGGCCCAGTCAATCAGCTCCAAACATCCAAGCGTCGTGCCGTGATGGCCGGTGCCAAAGGCCCGGCTTGCCTCCACGCGGATGCCAATGTCGGTTGGCCCAACCGCATCGCGCGCATGCAGGCCATGGACGACGAAGCGACCGGCGCGGATAGCCTGGAGTCCTTCTAGGCTGGCTGTCACCCAATCCACCTCATCAAGAACATGACAATCGAGCGGTGCTGCGAACGCATCGCTGCCCAGCGCGTCGCGGATCGCGCGTGCCAAGGCCGGCGCGGCGTCGCCCTCCTGAAACACATCCACCGTCCAGTGTCCGGCGTCTTCGTTCTCAAAGAACGCGATGGGCGTCTCATCGCTTTCAAAGGCGAGGCCCAAGAGGTCGGCGATGCGCTCGGCCTCCTCGCGATGGGGAACGGTGAGGGTGGCCTTAACGGTTGGCATTGGTCTTTTCGGTTGTCGCTTTGGCGTTGGATTTTTGCGGCGTCGGCGGGCCGAACAGGAACACCGTGTCACCGGCGGTCGGTTTGAACTGCGCGCCGAGGGCAGGAGAAATGAACTCGCCTTTGGCCGAAACCGCAAACATGACCTGCGCCGCCGGATCGCGCTGCGCACGCAATGCCTCCATGGAGAATTCTTCGGTGAGCTTGGTGCGCTGGATCGTCCAATCATTGGCGATCATGCGGAACTCGGCCTCGGTCTCGCCCATGGACGGGGTGAACAGCCGCTGGCCGCTGAGTGTGGTGGCAATTTCATCGCGCTTGCCTTCTTCCACCCCAAGGCGGAACACGCGCGCCCTGCCGAGTTCGGGTCCGAAGTCGGTGCACACCAGCGCGTTGTAGGCATCATTGTCGGTGGCGGCGATCAGCGTGCCGTAGCGCGACAGATCGAGGCGGTGTTCGGCGGCCTCGGAAAGGATTTCCCCCAGATAAGTGGTGAAGCCTGCCTGCCGTGCTGCCGATAAGCGTGAATGGTTGCGGTCGACAATGAGCACCGGCAGGTTCGCGCTTTTCAGCTTTTCCGCCAGAGCCAAGGAAAAGCGATTGGATCCGATGATGAGGAAGCCATCCGGATCGGCCGACGTGATGCCAAGCAATTGGGCCAGCGGTTTCAGCGAAAAGCCATGCAGGATCACCGTGACCAGCACCACCAGGAAGGCCAGCGGTGCGAGCCGCGTTCCGTCTTCAATGCCAATGGAAACCAGCGTGCCAGCGAACAGGCCCGAGACGGCAACTGCGACAACGCCGCGCGGCGCGATCCAACCGATCAACAGCCGTTCGCGCATGGAAAGCTCGGTGCCGATGGTTGCGAGCAGAATGGCAAACGGGCGAACAACCAAGAGCAGAGCGGCGATATAGGCGAAGTCTCGCCAGCCGAGCGACAGAATGTCGTCCATTGAGACGCTTGCGGTGAGCACGATGAAAAGGCCAGAGACCAACAGGACGGTCATGACCTCCTTGAACCGGCGAATGTCGGTGTAGCTGGCAAGATTTGCGTTCGCCAGCACGATGCCCATCACGGTCACGGTGACCAGACCGGCTTCGGCGAGCACCGCATCTGTCGCCGCATAGCCGACGAGCGCTGAGACCAAGATTATCGGGCTTTTGAGATAATCGGGCACCAGTCCGCGCGAAAACGCTGTGGCAAGAAGCTTGGTGGCAAGCCAGCCGCCCACGACGCCGATCATCAGGGCTGCGGCGACTTGCAGTGCGATGGTGGCTGCGGGCGCGCCGCTGTTGAGCGCAAGCACGACCTCAAAGGCGGTCACCGCAAAAAGCGCGCCGATGGGATCAACGACAATCGCCTCCCAGCGCAGCACCGAGCCGGTTCGCGACGGCAGTTTTGCTTGCCGCAACAAGGGCATGATGACTGTGGGTCCGGTCACGACCATGACGCCGGAGAACACAACGGCTGCCTCGAACGACAGACCGCCGATGTAGTGCGCGGCCAGTGTACCGAACAGCCAGACGAGCGGCGCTGACACGATGATGATCCGTCGCACGGCTTTGGCGGTGCCGCGGATTTCAGCAAAGTTCAGCGTCATCCCGCCTTCAAAAAGGATGATCGCCACGGCAAGCGCGACCAACGGTTTGAGCAGGTCGCCAAAGTCCTCGCTCGGATTGACCAGTCCTGTGGCTGGGCCGGCCAGAATGCCTGCGAGCAGCAGTAGAACAATGGCCGGCACCTGGGTGCGCCAAGCGACCCATTGCGCGCCGATGCCGAGCGCGCCAATCAGCGCGATGGTGAAGATAAGATCGTGCAAAGCGGGTGTTCCTGGACGCGAGGCGGCGGATCAGCCGGCTTGGTTGTGGGGGGTGACGAAGCTCTCAACCACTTTCTTGCGGCCAGCCTTGTCAAAATCAATCGTGAGCTTGTTCCCCTCGATCATGGTGACATCGCCATAGCCGAACTTTTGGTGGAACACGCGATCACCCAACGCAAAGCCGGATGCTTTGGTTGCAACAGAGCGTGCAACCAGTTCGCCATCGATGGTCATCGGACCGGAGGAGGGGCGTTTCCCAGTGCTTTTTGCCGCCTGGGCACGTTTCCACCCTGGGGTCTGGTAGGCGCTGTCCATTTCCAGCGGTTTGTCGAAGCGGCTGGCACCGTAATTGCCGTATCCGCGGGCGCCATAGCCGCCATAGCTCGACGTCTGCTCAATGACATCAACATGATCGACCGGTAGTTCATCGAGGAACCGCGAGGGTATCGAGGATTGCCAAAGGCCGTGGATGCGCCGGTTGGAGGAAAACCAGAGCTTGGCGCGTTTTCTGGCGCGGGTAATGCCGACATAGGCGAGGCGCCGTTCTTCTTCGAGGCCCGCGCGGCCGTTCTCGTCGAGCGAGCGCTGTGAGGGGAAAAGCCCTTCCTCCCAGCCAGGCAGAAATACCGTGTCGAACTCCAGGCCTTTAGCAGCGTGCAGCGTCATCAGCGTCACGGCGTCTTCGCTCTCGGCGCTCTCCACATCCATGACCAAGGAGATGTGCTCTAGAAAACCTGCAAGGTTTTCAAACTCTTCCATGGAGCGGATGAGTTCTTTGAGGTTGTCCAGGCGCCCTGGCGCCTGAGGAGACGTGTCGTCCTGCCACATTTTGGTGTAGCCAGACTCATCGAGCACGATTTCGGCAAGCTCGGTGTGGGGCAAGGTGTCGAGGTTGCCGCGCCAGCGGTCGAAATCATCAATCAGCTTGCGCAGGCTGGTGCGCGCCGCCGGGCGAATGTCTTCAGTTTCAGAGAGCAAGCGGGCTGCTGCCAAGGGCGACATGCCTTGGTCGCGCGACAGGGCATTGATCTTGCGCACCGTCGTGTCGCCAAGGCCGCGCTTGGGCACGTTGACAATCCGTTCAAACGCCATCCCATCTTCGGGTTGGGCGATGACGCGCAGATAGGCCAGCGCATCGCGGATTTCCTGGCGCTCATAGAAGCGCGGGCCACCAACCACACGGTAGTTGAGGCCGAGTGTGAAGAACCGGTCTTCAAACTCGCGCATTTGGGCCGAGGTGCGCACCAGGATCGCCATCTCGTTCATCAGATGGCCCTTGCGCTGAAGGTTTTCTATCTCCTCGCAGACTGCGCGGGCTTCCTCGGCGCTGTCCCAAGCCGAAGCGACCGTGACTTTTTCTTCGCCCTCATCGTTGGCCACGTCCGTAAACAGCGTTTTGCCGAGGCGATCCTCATTGTGGGCGATCAAATGCGAGGCCGTGGCGAGGATGGAGGAGGTGGAGCGGTAATTACGCTCCAGGCGGATAACCGTGGCACCGGGAAAATCGCGCTCAAAGCGCAAAATGTTATCCACTTCGGCGCCGCGCCAGCCATAGATCGACTGATCGTCATCGCCGACGCAGCAGATGTTCGGTTTGGCCTCGCCGGTGCCCTGAGCGAGCAGGCGCAGCCAGAGATATTGCGCGACATTGGTGTCCTGATACTCGTCGACCAGCAGGAATTTAAAGCGCCGGTGGTAGTCGGCCAGGATATCCGGGTTTTCCGTGAAAAGCTTGATCGGTTTGACCAGCAAGTCACCGAAATCCACCGCGTTTAGCACCGCCATGCGTTCCTGATAGGCCTGGTAAAGTTCCACGCCGCGGCCATTGGCGAACACACCATCGGAGGCAGGCACCTGGTCGGGCAGCAGACCTCGGTTTTTCCATCGGTCGATATGGGCAGCGAGTTGGCGGGCGGGCCATCGCTTTTCGTCGATGTTTTCAGCCTGAATGAGCTGTTTGAGAAGCCGGATCTGATCGTCGGTATCGAGGATCGTGAAGCTCGATTTCAAGCCCGCCAGTTCGGCGTGGTAGCGCAGGATGCGGGTGCCGATGGCGTGAAACGTACCGAGCCAGGGCATGCCCTCGACGGCCGCGCCAATCATGCCGCCGATGCGTTGTTTCATCTCGCGCGCGGCTTTGTTGGTGAAGGTCACCGCCATGATCTGGCCCGGCGAAGCCCGCCCCGTGCCTAGTATGTGGGCGATGCGAGTGGTGAGCACGCGGGTTTTTCCCGTGCCTGCGCCTGCCAGCACGAGAACGGGGCCATCCAGCGTTTCTACCGCGCGCAGCTGTTCGGGGTTCAACCCATCCAGCCAAGGCGCGTTTGATCCAGTCACAGCGCCTCCTCGCGCGGCAAGCGCGCGGGCCGTGATCGAGCCTGGTTGGGGTGCCGGATCGGACATGGGTGTTTATCGGTGGCCTTGGTGGTTGAACGGGTGCTTGATTCGGATGCGCATAGAGTATCGAAGCGACCCGTCGGAGTCGCCTGTTCGCATCCTGTTCTTGGTGATTGTTATTTATGCTCTTCGATCGAGGCGTCAATCAATGCCTCGTTGAAATGCCGCAGCGCATCCACCTGTTTAGCATAGCCGACAGTCTGCGAGACGGCGGCGGCGCGCACCACGGGCACCTCGTCGAGACCATTTTCGTCGAACACGCGTAAGGCTCGTTCCATCGTGTCCGTGGTCAGAAGCCGAGGCGACCCTTCTTCCAGCGGTGACGGTCGCTCGTCGAGATCGGGCGGCAAGCGCTCCATGAACTCGCTGACGCGCACCGAGCGCATCAATTGACTATGCGGGCCATCAGCGACAGCTAGGCCACGGCTCTCCAACTGCCAATAGAAATAGGATCGGCCGTGGACGGCGATCGTGATGCCGGTGGCAATCGAGACGGTGAGCAGGAGCGCAATCGACAGTGTGTAACCGCCGGTCAGCTCAAAGACGATCATGGTGGTGGAAAGCGGCGCGCCGATCACGGCGGCCGCTACGGCGCCCATGCCGAGAATGGCGTAAAGGCCTTCGGAGGACGCCATTTCGGGGAAGGCACTGGCGGCAATGATGCCGAAGGCGCCGCCGGTCATCGCCCCAACATAGAGCGAGGGGGAAAAGATGCCGCCGCCGAACCTTGAGGCCAGGCAAATTGCCGTTGCGGCTGTCTTCAGGAAGATCAAAGTCATCATCAAATCGAGCGGCAATTGGTTTCGAAGGGCCAGATCGGTGGCCTGATAGCCAACGCCGAGCACTTGCGGGAACCAAACCGCAATGATGCCCACCGCAAGACCGCCAACCGCAGGGCGTAGCCAGGTGGGGGCGGTCACCATGCGCGCCACATAGTCGGTGCCAATGAGCGCATATTGGAAGAGTACCGCCACCAGGGCGCAGACCAAGCCCAACAGGGCAAAAGCCGGGAACTCGAAAAACGACGTGATCTGATAATCTGGGATGGTGAAGGCGACGGCGTCGCCGAAATAGAGTCGGGAGATGATTGTGGCCGCGCCGGAGGCAATCACAATTGCCGAGAAGGCTGACAGCGCGTAGTGGCCAAGAATGACCTCATGGGCAAATAACACACCGGCGATCGGCGCGTTAAACGAGGCCGAAACAGCGCCTGCTACGCCGCAGGCCAGAAGCACGCGGTTGGACGAACGCGGCAAGCGGAAGAGGCGTGAAATGCTGGCAGCAATGGTGGCACCGAGATGAACCACGGGGCCTTCTCGCCCTGTGCTCGCGCCAAAACCGAGAGAGGTAGCCGACACCAACGCAGAGCCGACGCCCGGCCAAAACCGCAAGCTCGTCTCCGGGGTGTGCTTGGCTTCGATCACATCGGCCACGCCGAGCGGGCGTTTTTGCGGTTGGATGTAATGCAGGAAGAGACCGACCAGAAGGCCACCAAAAGCTGGCACGAACACCACCGTGTACCAGGGCAGAACGCGCGCGGCGCTCGCCACCTGTTCGCTCATCGTGCCGAGCCAGGTCCATTGCACGGCGCCGATAATTTCGCGAAACGCGATGGCGGCCAGTGATGTTCCGATCCCGATGAGGCCGGCCAGCAACCAGACCAGCGGTTGCTTTTTGCGCAGCGCGTAGCTGACGTTTGGGCGCGCCCAAACAAAGACGCTGGAAAAGATCGTGCGAAACAGATCGGCCATGATCACGTGAATGCAGCTTCTGGGAGCCTTTGTTCCTAAACACAGTAGGGCGCGCATTCTTGCGTTAGCGCAATGGTTTATGGCTTATTTTTCTGCGAAAGTTGTATGGCTGTTCCTGGGTGACCCGCCTTTTGTGTGCAATGCATGAAAAGTGGCCTGCGCCCTTGCCACACGAATGACCTTTGAACTGGCTATCGGCGGACGATGAATCGCTTCCTACTCTTGTTGGGATCGCTGTTGCTTTTGGCGCTGACGACGGCGCTGATCGCGCCGCGTTTTATCGATTGGAGCAATTACACCGACATCATCGAAGAGCAGGCCTCGCGCGTTTTTGGCCGTGAGGTGCACGTCTCTGGCGCGGTTGATCTGCGTTTCTTGCCGATGCCGCGTATCACCTTTTCCGATGTTGAGATCGCCAGCGATGTGGATGGCTCGCAGCCAGGGTTCACTGCCCGGCGCATGGAAGCGCTGATGTCGCTGGCGCCATTTTTGAGCGGCGAAACGCATATCGTTGAACTGACGCTCGACGCCCCGACTATCCGTCTGGCCGCCCTTGGCGCGGGCATGTCGCAGATTGCCAACGAGACGCTCGATCTTGGGGCCGTGCGCATCGATGAGGCGACGATTGTGGATGGCCGTATTGAGCGCGTGGCGGTCGACGGGTCGGTCCAGGTGTTGATGGAAGGGCTGAACGCCAGCCTGTCGGCGCCCAGCCTACTTGGGCCTTGGCGAGTCGATCCAGGTTCGGCGATCATTGCCGGTGAACGGGTCAGTCTGCGGGTGAACACTGGCGCCTATGGCGGTGAGCGGCGCATGCGCATGCGGGTCGCGGTCCTTCCGGTGACGCGGCCGATGGAAATCACGATCGATGGCCATCTGGATTGGTCGGAAGCCAACGCCTTTTTCGAGGGCCGCGGCGTTGCGCGCAGTCTGGAGGGTGTGGTTGCCGATGCCGATCTTGATACCCAGCCGCTGACCTGGCGTGTTGCCGCCGATGTCGTGGCCGCGCTCGATGCCTTGGACGCTGATGGAATCGAGCTGTCTCTTGGTCAGGCGCAGGATCAGGCGTTCGTTCTCAATGGTCGGGCGCATGTGAATTTGGGTGAACGCCCTGCCTTCAATGCCGAGATATCCTCGCGCCAAGTCGACTTGGATCGCATGCTGGGCGGTGGCGCGGCCGATCCGGTTAATCTGGACGCCGGCTGGGCGTCCGCCGGGACGCTGGTGCGCTGGATCGACCAGATGACGGTTCCAGGTGAAGTGTCGTTCGACATTCCGGCGATCGTGCTTGGTGGGTCGGTGATCCGCGACATCGGGTTCAACGCAACCTACAGCCCGGGCTTGCCGATATCGTTGGAAAACCTGGTGGCAACGTTTCCTGGTGAGACGGACTTTGGCTTTGCCGGCGCGGTTGGCGCGGTCGGCGATGTTGCCGGCACGGACTTGGCGCTTGATGGCATCATGACGCTGGAAAGCGCGGCGCCGGACCTGTTCGTCGGCTGGTCCACAGGCCGTCGCGACGAAGGTGGGACGTTCTCGCAGCTTTCCTCGGTTGATCTGCGTGGCCGCGTCGTGGCGGCGCCGGGTGACGTTTCCATCGAACGGTTGCGCGGCCAGATCGATGGGGCGGGCCTTGAAGGCTCGCTCGCCTATCGCGACGTCGCTGGTCTTGGTGGCCAGATGGACGTTGATCTTAATGCCGGACGTTTTGACTTTGGTCTTTTGGCAGGCCTTGGGCGCTGGCTGACGCATGCCGGGGGTTCAACAACCGATGGGCCGTTGATCGACACGCTGAACGCCGACCTGGTCGTCGAAGAACTGGTCGCTGGTGCGGAAGATTTGGGCGAGGTCACGGTGTCCGTGGCGGCTACGCCAACGCGCATCCGCATCGATGAACTTGCGATTGGCGATGCCGTTGGCGCATCCGTGTCCGCCTCTGGCTTCGTTGAGCGCGGCGCTTTTCCGCCCGTTGGCCAATTGGCCGTCAACGCCGATATGGACCGCCTCGGCGGGCTGCTACGCTTGGCGCGCGATGTCTTCGGCGACAATCCAGTTCTTCTGGACCTTTATCGCAATGCCGGGCTCTACGAACCGGCGTCGCTCACCGGCAGCTACAATCATGACGCGTTGAGCGGTGTGGAGGTCAGTCTGGCCGGGTCACTGGGTGGCTCTGAGGTCGATCTTTTCGGCGCGATGCCACCCGACGGGTCAGAAACGCTGCCAACCGGGTTGGCGAACTTGTTTGATCGGGCAGCGGAACTGCGGTTTGAAGCGCGGTCGGACGATGCCTTTGCGCTGGTCGGCCAGTTGGGTGTTGCCGCCTTGCCTATCGAGTTGACCGGTGAGGGTAGCGCGGTTGCCAGCCTTGTCAGCGATGGGGAAATCGCGCCGCAGCTGCGGCTTGCCTTTGATGGTTTGGATACGACGCTTCGCCTCGACGCGACTCTGCAAGGTAACGCCAATGACGGTGTCCGAAGTGTCGAGGGCCTTGGTTCGCTCTTTGCCGAGGATGTGGCCCAGCTTGGCTTGATGGCCGGCATGGCATTGCCCGGCCTGTTCGATCCGATCAGCGCCTCCGCAGTTTTCGACGTTGCTTATGATGTGGAAAGTGAGACTGCCACGCTCTCCGGCCTGTCGGGAACCTTCGCTGAAGTGCCGGTGTCGGGAGCGGGCAGCGTCGAGCGTGGGCCGCTTGGCACCGCCGTTGCGCTTGATCTCGCCGCCGACGAGGTCGATTTGCGCGGCGTGTTGGCCGGGTTTCTCGGACCTTCAGCCTTTGATCTTGGCTTCAGCTCAAATTGGCCAGAAGGCCCGCTGGTGTTTAATCCAATACCCGTCGATCTGTCGTTGACCCTTGCGACACCGCGCCTTGCCCTCTGGGATGGGCTGACTGCGCTGGACGGAAAGATGGTGCTGGCGGCTGAAGAGGGTCGCCTGACGGTGGACCGACTTCAAGGGGAAGTTTTTGGCGGCCAATTGGACGGGCGCCTCGTGCTGCGCGATGCCGATCGCGGCGGTATTGCCGAGGGGCGCCTGGCGCTGACCGATCTTGATGTGGCCCGGCTTGCTTGGGAGCGCGACGGTCAGCCGGTCATGGATGGAAGACTGTCGGCTAATCTCAGCTTCGAAAGCGCAGGCGGGTCTATGGCCTCGCTGATCTCGGGCCTGACGGGCGACGGGACGCTGGCGCTCGCCGATACCTCTGTGACAGGGCTTGGCCTGACAGGCTTTTCGCGCATTCTTCAAGCCTCCGATGCCGGGCTGCTCGATGAGGATGCCGATCTTGAGGCTGCGTTTGCCGATGCGCTCAGCGCTGGAACAATGCGCATCGATGCGGCTGATACGCCGCTAAGCGTGGTTGGCGGCGTGGCTCAGATCAGTAATCTTTATCTCGAAGGTGGTGAGACGGCGCTGCGTGGTGGTCTGACCATTGATCTCTCGACCAACGAGGTGGACGCTGATTTTTCTTATGCGGCGGTCGATGGTCCTGGTGACGTGGAAGCGATGCCCAATGTCGGCCTATCGTTCGCCGGGCCGCTGGCCGCCCCGCAGCGCGAACTGGATGTTTCGCAGATTTCCAGCTTTTTGAACGTACGTCAGTTGGAGCTTGAAATTCGCCGTGTCGAAGCGTTGAACGCGGAAATTTTGGAGCGCGAGCGGTTGCTACGCATCATGGCGGCAGTCGATTTGGACCAGACGCGGTTGGAGTTCGAGCGCGAGGAAAACTTGCGCCTTGAGCAGGAGCGGTTGGAGGAGCAAGCGCGGGAGCGGGCACGTATTGCCGAGCAGCGCCAAGCTGCTGAGCAGGCCGCTCGTCAGGCTGACGAGGAGCGCGAACGGGCGCTGCGCGAGGCTCTTCTTGCCCGCGAAGCTGAACAGACTTTGCCAAGCACACCGTCGGCGTTGGACCTGACCTTGCCACCGCTTGAGCCCATCACGGTGCCGCGCAATCCGCTCGCCATTGGCGAGAACCCGCCGCCGGCGACATCGGCACCGCTCGACCTCACACCTCGTTAGGAACAGCGCGAACCCTGTCCTGACGCACCAACTGCGTGTTGAGATCGGATAAAACCGCCAGGCGCAATTGGCTGGCAAGGTTGGATTCCGGAGCGCGGCCATCATCGATGGTGCGGATGAAGGCGGCCAAGCTCACCCCATTGTCTTTGGCGAGCCGCTCAACTTCCGCCCAGAATTCTGGTTCCAGCGCGATGGATGTGCGGTGGCCCGCTAGACTGACCGAGCGTTTGACCAGCATGATCGTCAGTCGCCGAGCTTGTGATCATCCAAATTCTTGGTGATCTTGGTTTTGGCGCTCTTCTCAGCCTGTTTAGCTGCCTTGGTGCGACCGTGCAGGGCGCGGTTTTCCTCCGCTTTCTTTTCTTTCTGTGCCCGCGCCTTGGTTTTGCGAGCTTGGCGCAAATTGATGACGTTCTCGGCCATGTTTTTAGGACGGCGCGATCATCTTGGCGGGCACGACGATGGCGTCAAAGTCTTCCTCTGAAATCCCCAAAGCAACCGCCTCCACCCGCAATGTGGTGCCGTTCTTGTGGGCATTTTTGGCGACCTTTGCGGCAAGGTCATAGCCGTATTTTTCTTTCAGCGGCGTCACCAGCATGAGCGAGTTGGCCAGGCCCTCTGCGATGTTTTCAAGGCGCGGCTCGATGCCAACGACGCAATTGTCGGTGAAGGAGATGGCCGCGTCCGCCAGCAGGCGCACCGATTGCAGAAAATTGTAGGCCATCATCGGATTGTAGACGTTGAGCTCAAAGTGGCCCTGGCTTCCGGCAAAGCCGATGGCAGCATTGTTGCCATGCACATGGGCGCAGACCTGCGTTAGTGCCTCGCATTGGGTGGGGTTTACCTTGCCTGGCATGATCGACGAGCCGGGCTCGTTTTCCGGCAGCGCCAGTTCACCGAGGCCAGCACGGGGCCCAGAGCCCAAGAATCTGATGTCGTTGGCAATCTTGAAGCAAGACATCGCAACGGTTGAAATCGCTCCATGGGTGAACACCATCGCGTCATGGGCGGCCAGCGCCTCAAACTTGTTGGGGGCGGTGGTGAAGGGCAGACCAGTGATGCCTGCGATTTTTTCCGCCACTTTTTCTGCAAAGCCGACCGGCGAGGCGAGACCCGTGCCGACTGCTGTGCCGCCTTGCGCGAGTTCCATCAGTGCGGGCAGCGTGCTTTCGATGCGTGCAATGCCGTTGGTGAGTTGCTGCGTGTAGCCACCAATCTCCTGGCCCAGCGTCAGCGGCGTGGCGTCCTGGGTGTGCGTGCGCCCGATCTTGATGATATCCGACCAGGCGTCTGACTTGGCCGCCAGAGCCTCGCGCAAATGGGTGAGGGCAGGGACCAGCCGGTGCACCACTTCCTCAGCGCAAGCGATGTGCATGGCTGTTGGGAATGTGTCGTTGGACGACTGGCTCATGTTGCAATGGTCATTGGGGTGAACGGGCGACTTGGATCCCATTTCCCCGCCTAGCATCTCAATGGCGCGGTTGGAGATCACCTCGTTGGAATTCATGTTGGACTGCGTGCCCGAGCCGGTCTGCCAGACCACCAGCGGGAAATGCTCATCCAGCTTGCCGTCGATCACTTCCTGTGCGGCCTGCACAATCACCTTGCCGAGTTCTGGGTCCATCTTGCCCAGATCCATATTGGTCTCGGCGGCGGCCCGCTTGACGATGCCCAAGGCGCGCACGATGGGGGCGGGCTGCGTTTCCCAACCGATCTTGAAATTGCCCAGTGAGCGCTGCGCCTGCGCGCCCCAGTATTTTGAGGCGTCGACTTCGATGGGGCCAAAGGTGTCGGATTCAGTTCTGGTGGATTTTTGGCGGGTGTCGGTCATGAGCGGCCTTCTGTGTGGCGAGTTTGGGCGTGATCTATCACGCGTCAAACAGCAAAACCATCAGACAGGCGGGTAACAGGACGATTACACGAGTGCGTTCAGCTCTTTTTGCGGAACGCGTCTAGCGAGACAACATCGGCGGATTTTTCTTCGCCATCGTCTTCTTCGGCTTCCGGATCGGCATCGCTGTTGCTTGGGCCTTCGGCAGTCGCCGTTTCAAGGCGAACCGGAGCGTTCTCGCCCTCTTCCTCAGGCTGCGGCTCGGCCACTTCGCCAATCATGTCTTCTTCGTCGACCAGCAAGGTCTCAAATTTTAGGGCGAAATCGACCGACGGATCGGCAAAGCCGGTCACAGACGAGAAGGGTATCAACAGACGCTCGGGCACTCCGGAAAAGCTCAGACCCACTTCAAAGGTCTGCTCAGTGACCTTCAAATCCCAGAACTGATGCTGTAGCACCACCGTCATTTCTTCCGGGAAACGTTGGCGCAGCGCTGAGGAAATGCGCACACCGGGAAGTCGCGTATCGATGGTGATGTAGAAATGATGCTCGCCGGGAAGGCCGGTTGAGCCGATTTCGGTCAGCACTTGGCGCACGACGCCGCGCAGGGCATCGCTCACCAAAACATCGTATCGGATCAAGTCATCAGACATGAGTCGCATACTGCAACGCTTCGCTGGGCTTGCAAAGAGCGTTTTGCGCCATCTTGCCTGTGCAATGATGACGCTCGTGTGAACGGGACGTGACGGCCAAAGAAGAAAGTGCAGGCTTCTGTTGCCAGGTGCCTGCGGACCCCGACCACCAGGGGCTAACCTAGTGGGAGTTTAAGTCGGTATTACAAACTGCGTTACGCAGCCTGTGCAACCGGAGCATAGTTGTCATTTGCAACTACTAAAATGGTCCGATATCGGTGGTACCATGCCGAGCGAAAGAACACCCTTTACGCCCTCGTCGATCCTATTTCGCCCCCACAAAAAGTGTCCCAAGCCATTGAGGTTGCAACGCTTTATGGTGGAGGCGCCGGGTACCGCCCCCGGGTCCGATAGGTTTATTACGATGACCGTTTATCGTCATAGCCGGTTGCCCGGCAGCGCTAATATAAGCCCGATTGGTCGGCTTTTCAAAGCACGAAACAAAAAAGCACGCATCGCGGATAACGATGCGTGCTTTTGCAAAGATGGCGGGTGTTGGAGCTTTTAGGCCGCAGCGACCGCCCGCAGGAACGATGACACCGTTTCGTTGAGCCTTTTGGTGTTGTCGGTCACCGAACCGGCCGCAGCGTTCACATCGTCGGCCGATTGGGCCGTCTGCGTGGTCGCGTCGGTCACCGCGGTGATGTTGCCGACGACACTTTGCGTGCCTTGAGCTGCCTGCGCCACATTGTGGCTGATCTCATCGGTTGCCGAACCTTGTTCTTCCACCGAGGCGGCAATGGTCGACATGTATTGATCGACTTCGCCCATCGTTTCGGTGATCTGGTTGATGGCGCCCACCGCTTCCTTGGTCGAGGACTGAATTTCATTGATCTGCGTAGCAATGTCGCCGGTAGCCTTGGCAGTCTGCTCGGCAAGCCCTTTGACCTCTGAGGCGACGACCGCAAAGCCCTTGCCAGCCTCGCCGGCGCGCGCTGCTTCGATGGTCGCGTTCAGCGCCAAAAGGTTGGTCTGTTCGGCGATATCCTGGATGAGCGAGACCACATTGCCGATCGCGTTGGCGGTCTCGGCCAGTTTTTCCACCTGATCGTTTGTCGCCTGGGCGTGTGTGGCAGCGCTGCCGACCACTTCGGTCGTCTTGGCGACCTGGCGTCCGATTTCGGTGATTGATGCCGACAACTCTTCGGCTGCTGCGGCCACCGTTTGGACGTTGGTGGAGGCTTCCTCCGACGCTGCGGCTGCACTCGATGCCTGTTGATCGGTGTTGCTGGCAACGTCCGTCAGTGTTCCGGCGGCGGCGGTCATGGATTGCGCATTGCTGGACACCGCCTCAACAACGGCTTCGACATCGACCTGAAAGGCGGCGATGAGTTTGTCGATTTCCTGCTGACGCGCCCGGCGCTGGGCGGCTGCTTGCGCGGTTTCCCCCTCAAGGCGCTCGCGTTCGATCATTGCGTCGCGGAACACAGCAACGGCCTTGCTCATGTCGCCGATCTCGTCAGCCCGTTCGGCACTGGCGAGCGCAACATCTGTGTCGCCTTTTGCCAACTGGCTCATTTCCTCGGTGAGTTGGGTAATGGGCCGTGTGATGGTGCGCGAAATCAGGAAGCCAGCAGCGCCCGTTATGGCAAGCAACAACGCACCGATAAGAATAATTCGATTGCGAAGGGCATGGACCGGCGCAAGCATTTCATCGACCGATTTCATGGAAATCACGCCATAGCGTATGCCGTCAAACACGAAGGTTTCGGCGTGCGCGCGCATATCGGCATCACGATAGAACTGTGCCGTGCCGGATGCTTCTCCCTGTTCAAAGGCTTCGCGGATAAACGGCTCGTCTAGGCGGGTGGCCAGGATGTCATTGACGTCCGGCGTCCATCGGGAATCGTTGCGCATCACGAAATCCGGTCCGATCAACGCAACATCGCCACTCTCGCCGAGCCCGGTGACGTCGGCGAACAGGGCATTGATCTTGTCGCCAGGCATCTGGAAAGCGAGCACGCCCAAGCGGGCGCCATTGGCAGCGTGAACCGGGTGGGCAATGAAGCTGGCTGGAGCTTCGTTGCTCGGCCCGTAGGGTGCGAAATCCGCGAAGGCGACATAGGTTGGATCATCAGCGGCCATAGCGGCCCGGTAGACCTCGCCAAGGTCTGAGGCGGCCCATTCACCTGAGCCAGCTGCCGCAAAGTTGGTGGCATAGTCGCGCTCTTTGAACACCGAGTAGACGAGATTGCCTTCGGTATCGAACAGGAAAATGTCGTAATACCCGGTTGTTTGCTGCACTTCGCGAAAGGCTGGGTGGAAGGATGCGTGGATCGAATCGTACATCGTTCCGGTGCGTGCATCGTCGAGCAGGTGTCTTTGACCGATCGGATGTTCATTGTCGGTGATGTAGGCGGCTTGCAGGGTCGCGTTCGGATCATCCATCATCGACCAAGATCGCGAAAACCCTGACAATGCGTGCGCAGTGCTGGGATTGGTTGCGACCGCATGCAGTTCGCGTTCAATGCTTTCCATGAAGTCCACGAAACGGGCGCTGACAGCGTCTGCCGAGGCAAGTAGGTGGTCATCTGCCAACCGCGACATGGCAGCTTTGGTAGTGAAGTAGCTGGAAATGCCAATACCCAAACCAACGACAAGGGCGCCACCCAAAACAACAATGGGCAGTTTGGTTGAAATGCGGAGAATCATTGAGCTTACCTGCGATTGCAACATGACGCTCTTGGCGTCCTGGAAAGCAGGTAACGTAAGCAATTCTCCTTAACGGGGACTTACAGGAATTGCGTGTGTTGAGACTGACAAGAAAAGAATAGTTCCTTTTACCCTGATCTGGATGAAGTGGGCGCAAGTGACCGTGAATGTGCGGCTTATCGCGCGATGCGCACAGACTTGTGATGAACGCCCCAGGCTTGGTGATTGGACAGATTGCGGGCGCGTAGGCAGCTTGCGCGCAACTCACGAACCTCTTTTGGAGACACCGATGTTTCAATCAGACAATCCAGCCGACGCGGCGTTTGTTGCCACGCGGCGCGGCGCGTTACGCCTCTTGGCTCTCGGCTTCACCGCCGCCACGGCGACGATGATCAGCGCGCGCGCGGCACGTGCCCGAATCTTTACCGGGTTCATCGAAGGCACAGCCGTTGGCGGCTATGATGCGGTCGCCTACCACACGCAAGGCGAGGCGGTGCCCGGTGACGCGTCGATCACGCTGGAGCATGAAGGCGCAACCTGGCGCTTTTCCAGTGAGGAAAACCGCGCCGCGTTTTCCGCCAATCCGGATGCTTATGCCCCTGAGTATGGCGGGCATTGCGCCTGGGCCACGGCGCAGGGTTATTTGGCGCAAGGCGATCCGGAAATTTGGCGCATCTTTGATGGCCGTCTGTTCTTGAACGCAACCCAGGGTGTGAACCGGCGCTGGTTGCGCAATGTTGATGGCTTCATCGTTGAGGCCGATGCCAATTGGCCAGGCCTGAAATAGGTTAGGCGCGTGTTGCGGCGACCGGAGCAGAGTCCTCCGCGTCGCTCGCGCGGACTTCCTCGACCCAATCGATGATCGGCGCGATGCTGGCCTTGTCCATATAGTCAAAGCCCTGCATTTCTTCGCGCGCTGCCTGGCGGTCGGGATTTTTCAGACCAGCGATGAGGAGCATCGCTCGGTCAACGAGCGTCAGGTCTTCTGGGATTTGTCGGCCGCGCAAGGCGACGGGTTGCAGGTGGCCGCGCAAGGCGGCATGCAGAACGTTCGTCATCCAGGCATCCAATTTCGGACCTGGTCCGGCACCCGAAACGGTCACAAGCATCGCCGGTCGTCCAAGTATTGCCTCTTGGTGCCCCTTAAGCCAGCGCTGAAAGTACAGCTTGTAATAGATGATCGGGCTCGCCAGGACGAGAAAATCGAACGTCGCCGGATCGATAGGGTCTTCATCGGTATTGAAGGTCGGCAAACCTGTCGCCTGCGCTATCCACTGCGCGTACTGGGCCGTGCTGCCATATTTGCTGGCGTAGAAAATCGCGCCCTTCATGGTTGAGCCTCTTCGCTCGTGAGTTGGCCGTGCGTCGCAGACTGGCTCGCCGGTTACGCTAGGACGCTTGGCTGGCCATCGGTTGATCTTGCGCAATGGGTGTTTCATCGGGCCAGACCGCCCCACCATCCTATCCTTGCAACCGGTTGACGCTGCGCGCCAGGGCTGTTCAACATCCGCACCTACAGGGACGTCCGGTGTGGCCCAGAAAATCGCTAGGCAGACCTGGTTGGGTGGGGGAGTTTGCAAGGGAGAACGGTCCATGACCGATTATCTAGCTGATGTGAAAAAGTTCGCCTCCAACGTCGATGAAGCGGCGGTGAACGGCATTGTTCGGCATTTGGGGATCGCGTTACGCAGTCGCGATGCGTCGATGGTCGCCTGCACTGATCCCAAGGAATTGTCCCGCATTCGCGATGGGTTCTGTCGCAAGAAGCTTGGCCTCGATGATGCTGATGATGCCGTCGATAGCGCCATTCAGTCTGTCTGCAAGGCGATGAAGGCCGACAACACCAAAGCCCGCGTCACGTTTTACTATTTGCTCGCTGAGCATTTCGGGAAGCTCGATCTTTTCCACAAAAAGTCCTAGCGATCCGGCCAGGAATCGGGCCGATTGGTTTAGTGATGTGAGGGCGCGTTGCAGGCTGAGGGTTCAGCCGGGTGACGCGTCTTTTTCTGCATTGGAGATACCGCGATGCGCGCTTATCACGATCTGCTTGACCATGTGCTGAACACCGGCGTCACCCGCATGGACCGCACAGGCACGGGCACGCGCTCGGTGTTCGGCTATCAGATGCGGTTTGATTTGGCCCAAGGGTTTCCCATGGTCACGACGAAGAAGCTGCATCTACGCTCGATCATCCATGAGCTTTTGTGGTTTTTGGCCGGTGACACCAACATTGCCTACCTGAAAGAGAACAAAGTGCGCATTTGGGATGAGTGGGCAGATGAAAACGGTGATCTTGGCCCAGTTTATGGCAAGCAGTGGCGGTCCTGGGCCACACCGTCCGGTGAAAGCATCGACCAGATCGCCAAACTACTGGAAAGCCTGACCAAGAATCCTGATTCGCGCCGTCATATTGTGTCAGCCTGGAACCCGGCAGATGTGGACCAGATGGCGCTGCCGCCCTGCCACTGTCTGTTCCAGTTTTACGTGGCCGAAGGCAGGCTCTCCTGCCAGCTCTACCAACGCTCGGCGGACATCTTTTTGGGCGTTCCGTTCAACATCGCCTCTTACGCCTTGCTCACCCACATGATCGCGCAAGTGGTTGGGCTGAAGCCAGGTGATTTCGTGCACACTTTTGGCGATGCGCATCTTTATCTCAATCATATCGAGCAGGCTGAGTTGCAACTGTCGCGGGCGCCGCGCGCTCTGCCAACACTGAAACTTGACAGTTCTGTCAGCAGTCTTTTCGACTTCCGCTATGATCACATCACCATAGAGGGTTATGATCCGCACCCTGCCATCAAGGCACCAATTGCGGTTTAGGAGCCCCCTATGCTGACGCTTATCCATGCACCCATGTCGCGCTCTGAAATGATGCGCGTGATTCTGGAGGAGTTGGGCGCGCAGTATGAGGTTAAGGAAGTCAGCGTCGTCCGCCGCGATGGCTCTGGTGGCGAGGACCCGAACAACCCGCATCCGCATAAGCAGGTGCCAGCCTTGGTCCACAATGACGCCGTGATCTGGGAGCAATCGGCTATCGCTATCTACCTGTCGGAGCTTTACCCCGACTCACCGCTGGTGCGCGCGCCCGGACACCCTGAGCGAGGGCCCTTTTTGTCCTGGATCAGTTGGTATGCGGCAACGTTTGAGCACGCGTTGATCGCTAAGTTCGATGGGGTTCTCGACGACAATCCTGGCAAGAAACGCATGTATGACCGTGTCAGTACGTTGGTGCAGACGCAGCTCACTTCGCACGATTATCTTATGGGCGATTCACCAACGCTCCCAGACTTTTTCTTGGCCGGTGCGCTGAACTTTGTGCGTGATCTTCTGCCTGAAAGCGACGTTTTGGACGCTTACTCCAAGCGCATGGATCGCCCCATTGCCCGTCGCTTGCGCGGGGGCCAATGAGCGACCTTGTTTTGATTGCCGCTGTTGCGCGCAATGGCGTGATTGGCCGCGACAATGATCTGCCGTTTCGCCTACCGACCGACCTCAAACATTTCAAAGCGCTTACCCTTGGTCATCCCGTACTGATGGGGCGTGCGACCTATGAAAGCATCGGGCGACCGCTTCCTGGCAGGCCGAACATCGTGGTCTCAGGTGATCCGGATTTTCGCGCTGACGGCTGCGAGGTCTACCAGGATCTCGATACTGCCATCGATCGCGGCAAGATGCTGGCCGATGGTCTCGGCAAAGGGTCAGGCAAGTCTGTGCTCTTCATCATCGGCGGTGGGCAAATTTATGCGCAGACAATCGATGAAGCCGATCGGCTGGAAATCACCCATGTCGCGTTAGACGCGGACGGGGCGACACGATTTCCCACCATCAATCCGGCGCAATGGTCTAAGATAGTCGAAGAAAACGTACCGGCAGGGCCAAAGGACGAGGCCGATATGGTGTTCACCACCTATCGCCGCAAAGAGGCTTAAAACGGCCAGCCTGCGACCAAATGGTCCAAACTTAACCTCAAGGGCCGAAAAAGCGTTACCAAACGTCGCTTAATGCTTGAAAGATGTGCGTTTGCAGACCATGTCCATCCGCACAATCGCGAAGAAAAGTGTGCGATGCGCACAGCGCTTTTTTAAATTGAGCGCTGGCGGCGTAGCGGTGTGAGAAAGGAAACACATGCCTTGGAATAACCAAACGGGCAACAATGGTGGCCCTTGGGGCGGCGGTGGCGGCCCATGGGGTTCCGGCGGGGGCAGTGGCCCCGGTCGCGGCAACAATGGGTCTGGCGGACAGGGCGGTGGCGGTCAGCCACCCGATCTTGAAGAAATGATCCGCAAAGGTCAGGACCGGCTGAAGACCATTCTGCCCGGCGGTGGCGGTTCCGGCGGTGGGATTGGCCCAAGCCGAGGCCTCATCGTTCTGGTGGTGCTGATTGCTCTGGTTTTTGTCGGCTACAACTTCTTCACCTTCCGCGTTCAGCCCGATCAGCAGGGTGTTGTCCTGCGCTTTGGTGAGTTCGACCGTCAGGCACAGCCTGGTTTGAACTTCCGTCTACCGCCGCCGATCGAACAGGTGTTCACACCGTCGGTGACGACCATCAACCGTGCTGACATCGGCACCCGTGCCGACGATCCGCGCCGTGCCGGTGCGCGCGATGTTCCTGAAGAAAGCTTGATGCTGACCGGTGACGGCAACATCGTCGATATCGATTTCGCCGTCTTCTGGCGTATTTCCGATGCTGCCTTGTTCCTGTTCAACATTCAAAACCCTGAAGGGTCTGTGCGCGCCGTGGCCGAAAGTGCCATGCGTGAGGTGGTTGGTCGCTCTGAGATCCAACCGTTGCTCACCCAAGGTCGTCAGATTACCGAAACGGCCGTTCAGGAGCTCATGCAAGATGCGCTCGACAGCTATGGCGCCGGCGTTGAAATCACGCAGGTTCAGCTGCTGACCGTTGACCCGCCCAGCCAGGTTATCGATGCGTTCCGTGACGTTCAGGCCGCGCGTGCGGATAACGAGCGTGTGCAGAACCAGGCGCAAGCCTATGCCAACCGGGTGATCCCGGAAGCGCGCGGTGAAACGGCACGCATTCTTGAAGCTGCAACGGCCTATCGTGAACAGACCGTCGCCGAAGCGCGCGGTCAGGCTGACCGTTTCATTGCGGTTTACGAAGAGTATCAGACAGCGCCTGAAGTGACGCGCCAAAGGCTCTATCTTGAAACGCTTGAGCGCATCTTCCGCGACAACGACAAGATCGTTCTCGACACCGATGATGGTGGCCAGGGCATCGTGCCTTACCTGCCGCTCAATGAACTCAACCGCCGTGCGGGAGGGACCCAATAATGAAAAGTCTCTTTGGAGGCGTTGGCCTCTTTATCCTCGTCATTCTGGGCGCAGCGATCTATTCGTCGCTGTTCATCGTCGATGAAACCGAACAGGCGCTTGTGCTTCAGTTCGGTGAGCCGGTTGATGTGGTCCAAGAACCTGGACTGAACTTCAAGCTGCCGTTCGTGCAAAACGTGTCGTACTTTGATCGTCGCGTTCTTGATCTCGACAGCCCCGTGCAAGAAATCATCGCCGCCGACCAGGAACGGTTGGTCGTTGATACGTTCGCTCGCTATCAGATCACCGATCCGCTGGCGTTCTTTCAGACCGTTGGAAGCATTGCCGGTGCGCAGTCGCGTCTTTCTACGGTCTTGAACTCGGCAACGCGTCGTGTGCTCGGTGAGGTGAACTACACCACCATCGTGCGCGATGATCGTGCTTCGCTGATGGCGCGCATTCGTGAGCAGGTAAACCGCGAAAGCCGGTCCTTCGGTATGGAAATCGTCGACGTGCGCATCCGCCGCGCTGACCTTCCTGAAGCCAACAGCCAGGCCATCTTCCAACGCATGCAGACCGAACGTGAGCGCGAAGCCACTGAGATCCGCGCGCAAGGGGAAGAAGCGGCACAGCGCATTCGTTCGCGTGCTGATCGTGAGGTAACAGTGCTCGTCGCCGATGCCACACGCGAAGGCGAGCAAATTCGTGGTGAAGGCGATGCACAACGTACGCGAATCTTTGCCGATGCCTTTGGTCGCGATCAGGAGTTCTTCTCCTTCTATCGCTCCATGCAGGCCTACGAAGCCGGCTTCTCAAGCGGTGCGAGCCTGGTGATTTCACCGGACTCCGACTTCTTCCGCTATTTCGGTGATCAGCAGGGTGGGGTGTTCACAAGTTCCACCACGCAGAACCCAACCGAGAGCGCGACGCCAACCACGGCGGCGGCACCAGTTGAAGCGGAAACGCAGCAGTAAGCGCTGCGACCCCGTAGATGGCGATCGTTGAAGTCATCCTATTGGTCCTCGGCGGCGCGCTTGTCGCCGAGGGCCTTTTTTATGCGCTGTTTCCTGATCAAGCCCGCCGCATGGTGGAAATGGTTGGGCAGTTGCCGCCTGAATCCCTGCGTATTGGCGGTGTAGCCGCTTTGGCGCTCGGCGTGTTGGTGTTTTGGCTGGCGCGCTCCTTGGGCATGTAACTTGGAGCATGTGAATTGGGGCATGCAACATCTGGCATGGAATATGGGCCTGACATACGCCTTGATCTCATCACCGTTGCGAACCAGTTTGTGATCAAGGTCCTCTCGAAGCGACCGGTCCGGCTGCGGCGTCTATCCTGCAGCCCATTGTGAGGTTTCGCATGCACCGCCGACTGCCCCCCTTTTTTGTCGCTTGGATTTTGACGGTCGCGCTTGTTGCCGCGCCCAGCAGTGTTTCTGCGCAATCAGAAAGCCCGATGCGGGCGCAAGGCCCGGTTCCAGTGGCCGATCTGGCCGAAGAACTGCTCGATGCGGTAGTGAACATATCGACCTCCCAGCGCATTGCCGGACGCCGGCCGACGCCGCTGCCAAATCTGCCGGAAGGCTCGCCGTTCGAGGACTTTTTCGACGATTTTTTCAACAATGATGGCGAGCGCGATGGTCCAAGTCGGGAGAACTCGCTTGGGTCGGGGTTCATCATCGATCCTGACGGCATCGTCGTCACCAACAACCATGTGATCTCCGGTGCGGACGATATCGAGGTCATTATGACCGATGGGCGCTCTTTCCCCGCTGAGGTCATCGGCCGTGATGAAGCCACTGATCTGGCCGTGTTGCGCATCGAGCCTGATAGCCCTTTGCCGTCCGTTCCCTTCGGCAATTCCGATCGCTTGCGCATCGGCGACTGGGTATTGGCCATCGGCAATCCGTTCGGCCTGGGTGGCTCTGTGTCGCTTGGCATCGTTTCAGCGATGAACCGGAATATCGGCGCCGGGCCCTACGATTCCTTCATTCAAACGGACGCTGCAATCAATCGCGGCAACTCCGGTGGCCCGCTTTTTGACCTTGGCGGCAATGTGGTTGGCGTGAACACCGCGATCCTCTCGCCCAATGGGCGCTCGGTGGGCGTTGGGTTTGCCATTCCCGCCGCCACCGTGGAGACAATCGTCACGCAGCTCATCACCTTTGGTGAAACGCGGCGCGGTCTGCTTGGTGTCAACATCCAAGAAGTGACGCCGGATCTGGTCGAAGGCTTGCAGCTTGACCGGCCGCGCGGGGCGCTGGTCTCTGTCGTCAGCGAGGACGGCCCAGCCGACGAAGCGGGCATTGAACGCGGCGATGTGATCGTGCGGTTCAATAATCGGGCGATCAACATGTACAGCGATCTGCCGGCACGTGTTGCGCAGATAGCGCCCGGGACCGAGGTGCCTGTTGAGATCATCCGGCGGGGCGAAACGCTGAACCTCACTGTCGTGCTGGCGTTGCGCGACGGCGAGGGCGGTCAGGCAGCGGTGATTGAACCTGGACCGGAGCCGGTGTCCCTTCTTGGGATGGAGCTCTCAACGGTCGAAGAAGCCTATGAACTAGGCTTTGAGATGGATGAGGGCGCCGTTGGCGCAGTTGTGACGCTGGTATTTACCGATGGTCCGGCAGCGGCGAAAGAAATCCAGCCTGGAACGTTGATTCTGGAAGTGGGCCAGCAGGTGGTTGAAACGCCGCAGGACGTTGCCGACCGCGTCCAGTCGCTGCGCGAGGAAGGGCGCAGTCAAATCCTGATGCTCATCCAAGACAATGAGGGGCAAAGCCAGTTCGTGGCCTTGCCGGCTGATTGAGGCGGCGCTGGTGGCAGTTCAACTCAATCGTCATAGCCGGGCTTGACCCGGCTATCCATCCTTAGCGTCGACCGTTTGCGCAAGCGGACACGAGAGAGCTGGATGGCCGGGTCAAGCCCGGCCATGACGTTCTTTTTTTAAGCCTTAGCGAAATCGCTATCCGCATAGCCCTGGAGATACAGTGCACCGGCCAGATCGGCGTACTGAAGGGCAGCGTCAGAGCGCTCAACAACGGTAGGTTTGGCCCGAAACGCAACGCCAAGACCGGCCGCCTCGATCATGCCCAGATCATTGGCGCCATCGCCGATGGCCAAGGATTCTTCAAGCTTGATGTTAAGCTGTTCAGCATAGCTTTCCAGATGGGTTTTCTTCGCTTCCCGGCCCTGTATCGGTTCAGAAACCGTCCCGGTGAGCAAACCGTCTTCAACCAAAAGCTGGTTGGCGTAATTGGCCGAAAATCCAAGTGTTTCAGACACTTTGGTGGTGAAATGGGTGAAGCCACCTGACACCAAAACGCAGGTCGTGCCGTGGGCGTTCATGGTGGCCAGAAGCTCCGCGCCACCTGGGGTGAAGGTGATGCGCTCGGCAAACACCGTATCAATGATGCTTTCGGGCAGCCCTTTGAGCATCGCCACGCGTTCGCGCAGTGCCGGTTCGAAGTCGATCTCGCCGCGCATCGCCCGCTCGGTGATGGCCGCGATATGGGCTTTGATGCCAAGCTGATCGGCCAGTTCGTCGATGCATTCCTGCTCGATCATGGTGGAATCCATGTCGGCCAAGAACAGTTTTTTGCGGCGGCCCTCACTGCGCAGAAAGGCGACATCGACGGGCAGGGGATCAAGGGCGTGACGCACTTTTTCTGCAAGTGTATCAAGGCCTTGCGTGCTTTGCGGCGTGAACGCCAGATCATAGGCGGCGTGATCGGACAGTTCGGCCACGGCGACCGCAACACCGAGGGTATCTGTGATGACCTCGGCTGCCTTGTCGCGCACCGCCGGCGTCAGGATGCGGGTGGTGCGGTCAGCGATCAGCGTGCATAGGTGGGTCATGCAAAGGGCTCGACACTATCGGGGGAACGGGCAGGTGCTGCTTATCGCAGGGGCGACGGCGAGCGGCAAGTCCGCGCTGGCAGCCGAAATTGCCAAGCGTTTGGGCAATGCAGTGATCGTGAATGCTGATTCTATGCAGGTTTACAATGATTTACGGGTCGTCACGGCCCGTCCAAGCGCCCAAGAACAGTCGCGACAAACGCACCTTTTGTCTGGAACAATCGACGGTTCGTCTGGACTAAGTGTGGCCGTTTGGCGCGACAAAGCCGCCGCTGTTCTGGAACAAATCGGGGATAAGTCGGCGATCTTCGTCGGCGGCACCGGTCTCTACTTTCGCGCTTTGACGGAGGGGCTGTCTCCGATACCCGAAATCCCCGAAGCCATCCGAAAAGGCGTCCGCGAGCGGATGGCCAACGAGGGTGCGCCGGCGCTTCACAGCGAGCTTGACGACGCGATGGCCGATCAGCTTTCGCCAACGGACAGCCAGCGGGTCGCCCGCGCGCTGGAGGTTCTGCTGGCGACGGGGCAGTCCCTGGCCGATTGGCAGAAACTGCCGCCCGAGGGTGCGGTGATCGGCCTGGAAGACACCCGCCCTGTGGTTCTGGCGCCGCCGCGCGCCTGGCTGGAGCAGCGCATTCGCGCGCGGGCCGAAACGATGCTGTGCGAGGAGGCGCTGGAGGAGGTGCGGGCCTTGCGGGCGCGCGACCTTTCGCCCGACCTTCCGGTGACGCGCGCCATTGGCGTTTCGGTGATCAGTGCCTATCTCGACGGTGATATGACCCGCGAAGACGCTCTGGACGCGCTGACCATCGAGACCCGCCGCTATGCCAAGCGGCAGGAGACGTGGTTTCGAGGTCAGATGGGACATTGGCCGCGCCTTGACCCGTCGCAGATGAGCGTTGAGGCGATGGCTGAGTGGATGTTGAACGAGGAAAACGCATGCGCGTGATAGCGATGGTTCTGGCGCTGCTAGTTCCAACTACCGGGTTGGCGCAGGGCAGGGTGCTTGCCGACTACACCGCGCGCATCAGCGAGCAGGACAAGGTGAATTCGGTCGGCGACAGGCTGGAGACGGCGCCGGCGATTTTGCGCCAAGACCGGGCCAATTATCATCGTTTCGAGCAGCCGGACGCTGAAGATGAGGGCGATGATGTTTTTGATGATCGCCATGAACGTGGCCGTTTCGAGCGGTTGATGTCGCGCGGGATCGTGCGCCCGGACACGGCTCGCGCGATCATCAGCGGCACGCCGCTGGTGCGGGTGACGGTCTATGCGACACGCATGAACGTGGAAATCATCGAGCCCTAGGGTTCCTTGTTTTCGCGTTTTCGGAGGCAAAACCGGTGCCCACCCCGGATCAAGTCCGGGGCAGGCGTTTTGCTGAAAACGCTTTAACGCTGCCGCACTGTGCCGGCCGCTAACAGGCAATAGAGCGGTAGCACGGCAACACAGGCGAAGATCACCGCATAGGCGACATGTTCGGCGACAAAGCCGATCAGCGGCGGCGCCACCAAAATCCCCGCATAGCCGCAGAACGTGGCAATCGAGATACCGATGCCGCGCGGGATGCCGGGCACCCGGTCCGCGGCGGCAAAGGCGATCGGCACGACATTGGCTAGCCCAAGACCGGCAATCGCAAAACCAAGCAGCGTGCCGGGCAGGCTTGGCGCGAGCCCGGCGGTCAAAAACCCGACAAAGGCAAGCAGCGCGGAGATTTGCATGGTGCGCAAATCGCCAAGACGGGTGCGCACCGGATCGCCGACAAAGCGCACCAGCGCCATGGTGCCGGCGAAGGCGGCAAAGGCGTAGCCTGCCATCCATTCGGGCACGGCGCGATCCTCGCGCAGGAACAGCGCCGCCCAATCGAGCACGGTGCCCTCGGCGGTGAACCCGGCAAAGGCGATGATCGCAATCAGATAGATGGTCAGCGTGCGCGGCAGGGCGAGCTTGGGCTTTTCGATGCCTTCGCCCCGCTCCACCTCGTCGGCCATGAGTTTTGGTGCGGCGAGGATCGTGCCGACAAGCATCATGGCGGCGATGGCGAGCGCTTGCGTGCCCAGTCCAAAGAACCCGAGCAGCGTACCGCCGGCGCCCGATCCGATCAATGCGCCGAGCGACCAGAACCCGTGGCAGGACGACATGATCGGTTTGCCGTGCACGCTTTCCACGCGCGCCGCATTGGCGTTCATCGCGACGTCCATTGAGCCGAGCCCGCCGCCGAACATCAAAAGCGCGATGCCGGCGAGCCAAAGCGTGGGCGCAAACAGAGCCAGCGGCAGCAGAAAGACGCAGGCGGCCGCCGCGATTTTGAGGATGCCGGTTGAGCCGCGCCGCGCGATGATGCCGCCGGTGATCGGCATGGTGATCAACGATCCAACGCCGATCAGCAGGATCATCAAGCCCAGCTCACTTTCGGCCAGGGCGTGCTTGTCTTTGAACACCGGGATCGCCGGCGCCCAGCCGCCGACCAGCAGGCCGTTCATCAAAAACATGACGGAAACCGCCACCCGGTGACGGAGGAAGGAGGATGACGCGGCGAGGGTGCCGCTGTCTGGGGCGGTGGTCATAAAAGCGCTTTCGGAAATCGTGTTCCTTCTGCGCTAGTCAGTTTTTGGACGGGTGGAAAGGGCTAAAGTTGAGCGGGGTGGGTTGATGGGGTGGCGCACAGTCTAGCTATGGTTACGGCATCATAACTCAGTCATAGGGTCGTTGGGGTTTTTCGGCCTAAACCGGCCATTCGCTGCGAGTACTAAGTTTGCGATTTGTAGAGTGCCCGCCAATCCGAATTAAGTCGTGAAGACGAACGCCCAAAAGCGATTTCCTTACAAAGCAGTCGACCCTCCCATAATCCGCGTCTAGGGTTAAACCACCCTCTATCTCAGGAACAAATTCGTAGAGCAATAAGGCGACGACAGAATGAAAGCAGACGATCTTCGGCACAGCAAATTCTCAACTGTTCTTGAAAAGCACTATGCTGAACGTGCACCGGATTTTCCGAAACGGTTCCTGAAATGGTTCCTAGAAAATATTTTCCGACTTGATGAATTTACCACCGATGACGCCGTCGTTGACGCAAAGCATGATAAAGGTGTCGATGCGATATTTGTAGACGATGTCTCCGAGATTGTTTTTGTTATACAATCGAAGACAAAAACTAGCGACAAAGCAACCCTTGGCGACACTGAGTTGAAAGATTTTTGTGGCACATTGATTCAATTTGGTAGTGCTGCCTGCATTGAAGAACTTGCTAAAGAAACGACTAATGAAAGATTGAAGCAAGCGCTCACTAGAAACGATGTCGCCGAGAAAATTGGCTCAGGATACGAAGTTCAAGGTATATTCATAACTAATGTACCCGCAAATAATGATGCTCATTCATACATTACAAAATCCAAAAATATAGAATTATACGACGCTGAGGAAATTTCTCAAGATTACGTCGATCTAGAAATAGATGGAGGAATTTCAGAAAGATTTAAATTTGATACTTCTGATAGTGACGTTATCGAATATGAAGCTGGCGGAGCGTCAAGCCGTATATTTCTGGCCCCTGCACTGAACGTTACAAAAATGAAGGGAATATTCGACGGATCATTGTTCGAACAAAACGTTAGGCTGTCCCTTGGCAACACCAAGGTAAACAAAAGCATAAAGGAGAGCATACGGACTAAATCTGAACATGGGAGATTTCCATTGTATCATAATGGAATAAACGTGTTGTGCAGAGAGATCGTCAAGGAAGACGATGATTCTATCGCGGTCCAAGACTACGTTGTCGTAAATGGTGCGCAGAGTTTAACGTCTTTGCTGTCAGAGCGAGCAAAGATCACCGATGATCTGAAAATCCTAGTGAAGTTGATTGAAGTTAAAGGGGACGTTTCGTTATCCCAGAAAATCACTCGAAATAGTAATAATCAGAACGCGATTAAGGCGCGCGACATGAAGTCAAACCATAACCTCCAGCAACGTATAAAGGTCGAAGTCGAAGAGAAAAGTTTTTGTAAGGTTGCCTACGAAATTAAACAAGGCGAGAATAACAAGGGGAAAGAGGTCCTCACAAATGAAGTCGCCGGTTTGATTTTACTTGCCGCAGACCTTGAGCAACCTTGGAATTGTCACCAAAAATACAAAATAATGGATGAGCTTCATTCTTCTATCTTCGGGCGGCCGAATGTGACGGGTGCAAGAGTTCTTGCGCTTTGGCGGTGTTTTCAGAAAATCCCCAGTTCACTGCGAGAGTTGGACAATAAGTCTTTTGCGACCTACAACCTGACGAAATTCTTCTTATTTTATGCTGTTATGGAGGTCATTAAAGACGACGTAGATGGACAGCGACTACTGAGGTCTCTCGATGTCATCGTTTCAGAAGGGAAAATCGACAAACTGGCTGATGGCTTTACAGTATTAGCAGAAAACACCGCAATCGACCTAAATGCGGAGATCGCGCCTGAAGAGGACGAGTATTTTGACTACAAAAATGATCTAAAGAGCCAAAAATGGTGCAAGACCATGTCGGCGAAATTGCTAGCACAGTACAAAAAAGACATTCGACGTGATAAGGCTGAGTCCGTTGTCGAAATATTTGAAGAGGTACTGTCATAGCAATTTTTTTGGATGCAGGCCGTGACCGCACTATTGTACAAATGTTGCGTCGGCGGCGAAAGTATGCTTCTCGCCTGACGGGTGGACATTGATGTACTTGGAGCGAACGTCGACTCTTCGCCCAAATTCCAATGCCAGCCATGAAGCAAAGGTCACATTTCTTGTCAGAAGGCCGTCCTTGACCATCCGTGCGCCATCCGCTACCAACGCGCCCATGATGACACATGCCGCCAGCATTGTACTTGTAGGTAAGCACACCGGGTGCGGAACCAGATAGGTTTCGTAAACAATCCGGTGTGCGCAAAGGCCCTCTTCGAAGGGCCTTTTTTATTGCCTGCAAGAATGACGCTTTCAAAACGGCTGCATGGCCATCATGAAACGGCGCAAGCCAAACGAGCACAGACGATACAACCAATGCGTGGATGGACAGGCCAATGACACGGGAAATGACTGGGGCGGAGATGGTGATCCAAGCCCTGAAAGATCAGGGTGTGGAGCATATTTTCGGGTATCCGGGGGGCGCTGTCCTGCCGATCTATGACGAGCTGTTTCAGCAAGACGATATCGAGCACATTCTCGTCCGCCACGAGCAGGGTGCCGGTCACGCCGCCGAGGGTTATGCCCGCTCCACCAACAAGCCCGGCGTTGCGCTGGCCACCTCCGGCCCCGGCGCGACCAACATGGTGACGCCGCTCACCGACGCGATGATGGATTCCATTCCCCTTGTCTGCATTACCGGCCAGGTGCCTACGCACCTCATCGGCAATGATGCCTTTCAGGAATGCGACACTGTGGGTATTACCCGCCCGGCCACCAAACATAATTGGTTGGTACGCGACGTCAATGATCTGTCGCGCATTCTGCATGAAGCGTTTTATGTTGCCACAACCGGACGTCCCGGACCGGTTGTTGTTGATGTTCCAAAGGATGTGCAGTTTGCGGTTGGCACCTATGAAGGCCCGCAGAATGGTCGCGCGCGCACCGGTTATGAGGGTTACCGTCCGAGGCTGAAGGGTGATCGCGATGCGATCCGCGAGGCGATGGATTTGATCGCGAATGCCAAGAAGCCGGTGTTTTACACCGGCGGCGGGGTGATCAACTCCGGCACGGCGGCCTGCCAGCTGTTGCGCGAACTGGTGCGTGCCACCGGCATGCCGATCACCTCAACCTTGATGGGGCTGGGTGCGTTTCCAGCGTCCGATCCGCAATGGTTGGGCATGCTGGGTATGCACGGTACCTACGAGGCCAATCTGGCGATGCACGATTGCGACGTGATGGTGAACATCGGCGCGCGGTTCGATGATCGCATTACCGGCCGCACCGACGCTTTCTCGCCGGGCTCGAAGAAAATCCACATCGACATCGATCCCTCCTCGATCAATAAGGTGATCCGGGTGGACGTGCCGATCATCGGCGATGTCGGTCATGTGCTTGAAGAGATGGTGCGCCTCTGGCCGAGCGTGTCGCACAAGCTGGATAAGTCGGCATTGAAAAGCTGGTGGGGCGAGATCGAGCATTGGCGCAGTCGCGATTCCCTGCGCTACAAGCACAATGACAAGGTCATCATGCCGCAATATGCGATCCAGCGGCTCTACGAGAAATCCAAGGGCCACGAGACCTACATCACCACCGAGGTCGGTCAGCATCAGATGTGGGCAGCCCAGTATTATGGCTTTGAAGAACCGAACCACTGGTTGACTTCCGGTGGGCTGGGCACGATGGGTTATGGATTGCCTAGATGTCGACGGCGGTTCAGTACGAGTTGCCGATGAAGATCTTCATCCTCAACAACTCCTATATGGGCATGGTGCGGCAATGGCAGCAGCTCCTGCACGGCAATCGGCTGTCGCACTCCTATAGCGAGGCTTTGCCGGACTTTGTGAAGCTGGCTGAGGCCTATGGTGCCGTCGGCATTCGCGCGGAAAAACCCGATGAGCTCGATGATGCGATCCAGGAGATGATCGATGTGAAGCGGCCGGTGATTTTCGACTGCGTGGTGGCAAACCTCGCCAACTGCTTCCCGATGATCCCATCGGGCAAGGCGCACAATGAAATGCTGCTGGGCGATGATGTGCCCGACCAGGAGATCTCAACGGCCATCGATGAAGAAGGCAAAATGCTCGTTTAGGCATTTAGGAAAGATACAGACATGAACGCACAGCATCAGCCAACTGGCTCGGCTTACTTCCTTACCGATCTCGGCACCGAAGTTGAAACCCACACGCTCTCGGTGGTCGTCACCAACGAACCGGGGGTTCTGGCTCGGGTGATCGGCCTGTTTTCCGGGCGCGGCTACAATATCGACTCGCTGACCGTGTCGGAGACCCAGCACGAAAAACACCTCTCGCGGATCACCATCGTCACCACCGGTCTACCGGCGATCCTTGAACAGATCCGCCATCAGCTCGACCGGCTTGTTCCGGTTCACCAGGTTGCCGATCTCACGGTCGAAGGCGGCGATCCGTTGGAGCGCGAACTGGCACTGGTCAAAGTGGCTGGTACTGGCGAGGCACGGCTCGAAGCCCTACGTCTTGCGCAAGCCTTCGGCGCAACGCCGGAAGATGCGACGCTTGAGAGTTTCGTCTTCCAGCTCGCAGGCCGTTCGCGCGAGATCGATCGGTTCATCGATCTGATGGCAGAAATCGGACTTGTTGAAGTTTCCCGCACCGGAATTGCTGCCGTTCGGCGCGGCGCAAAAGGTTTAGATGGTGCGATTTAACAATCACCGGTAGAAAATTGCGGGTTTTTACCTAGTAAATACTTGCAAATAGTCTTGGCCGATACGGAATTGTTAAGGGCGCGCAACTTACGAACATTGAAGGGGAATATATGAAAAGGTGATCTGAATGTTTGGTCTATTGGGGCGCAACGAACTGGTGGCGATGCAGGCCGCTGTTTTGGACAAGCTGGCATCCTGCGTCATGATCGCCGATTCCAAGGACGATATTGTCTATCTGAACGCGGCGCTGGAGCGCTTCCTTCAGGAGGCCGAGTCCGACATTCAAGAAAAGCTGCCGCACTTCAAAGTGTGCGAGCTTGTCGGGTCGAACATGCATGTGTTCCACAAAAACCCGTCTCACCAGAAGGCCATGATTTCCAAACTCAACGGGCCTTTCGAGACCACCATTCAGGTCGGCAAGGCGATGTTCGATTTGAAGGCCGAGCCTGTGGTGTGCGGCGGCAAGCGCATGGGCACCTTTGTCGAGTGGCGTGACGCTGCTGAACGCATCGCCCGCGATGATTATCAAGCACAGATTGAAGCGGTGGGTCGCAGCCAGGCCGTCATCGCGTTCGATACCGAGGGGACGATCCTGGAGGCGAACGCGGCGTTTTGCGATGCGACCGGGTACGCCCTTGAGGACATTCTCGGCAAGAACCAGCGTCTGTTTGTCCCGGGCGACAAGATTTCAGACCCTGACTATCGAAAGTTTTGGGATGAGCTTCGCGCCGGCAAGGCCCAGATGGGTGAGTATGAGCGGGTACGCAAGGACGGCGCGCCGCTTTGGTTGCGTGCCAGCTATTCGCCGCTGCTCGACAAGCAGGGCAACGTCTACAAGATCGTAGTCTTTGCCGTCGACATCACGGATGTTGTTGTGCGCCGGGAACGGCGCCGGACCGCGCAAGTGGCCATCAAAACCGATCTGGAGACGATTACCGGCGCGGTGTCGCGGGCGACAGAGCGCGCGTCCTCGGTATCGGCATCGTCCGATCAAGCTTCGGAAAATGTCCAGGCGATGGCCGCCGGCATTGAAGAACTCGTCGCGTCGGTCGGCGAGATCAACGGCCAGGTGATTGAGGCGAGTACGGTTTCTCGACAGGCTGAAGTCGAGGCGGAACGCACGACGGCGACCGTCGCCTCCCTGTCGGAGGCGGCTCGCGAGATCGAGCACGTGGTGAGCTTGATTTCCGATATTGCCGAACAGACCAATCTGCTGGCGCTCAACGCGACGATCGAAGCGGCGCGGGCCGGGGAGGCCGGCAAAGGCTTCGCGGTGGTGGCCAACGAGGTCAAATCACTGGCCATGCAGACCGGCAAGGCGACCGAAGAAATTGGCCAGAGCATTGCCCGCGTGCAATCGAGCACCGGCGAGGCGGTCGATGCCATTCAGATGATCTCCGACACCATCGTGAAGGTGAACGAGATCACCACGATCATCTCCTCTGCCGTCGAAGAGCAATCGGCGACGACGCGGGAAATGTCGGGATCGATGCAGGTCGCGGCCGATGGCGTTAGGGCGATCAGCGAGGATGTGCGCGAGATCGCTGAAGCGACCCAATCGGTCGACGCGTCCGTACACCAGGTGCAAGAAACGGCGGCAGCACTCTCCTAAGTGCGCCCAAATCTCCGCGACAATGTTGTCAAATCTGCCCAGAAATCAGCGCTTAACGCCTGACCGAGGAAAGCAATGCAATCAAGAGTTGCATTAGCAAGATATTGTTAAGTGATAGTGCGTAGAAAGGCCAAAACACAAACCATGGGTGAGATATGTTTGGCCGCACTTCCTCTGTCCAGACGACACGTCTGCTGAATGTCCTTGAGAACCTGTCCGCGAGTGTGATGGTCGCCGACAATGACCGGAACATCGTCTACATCAACCAGGCGTTGATTTCGTTTCTGACGGAGTCCGAAAGCGACATTCAAAAAGACCTGCCAGCCTTCAAAGTCGATGGCCTGGTTGGTGGAAACATTGATATCTTTCACAAAAACCCTGAACACCAAAAGCGCATGATTTCCAAAATGGACGGCTTGTTTGAGACGACCATTACGGTTGGCGGCGTTCAGTTCGACCTGATCGCTCAGCCGATTATGGATGGATCGGACCGCCTTGGCACGGTCGTCGAGTGGCGTGATGCTGCCGATCGTTTGGCGCGTCAGGATTTTCAGGCGCAGATCGAGGCCGTTGGCCGCTCGCAGGCGGTGATTGCCTTCAAGCCCGATGGCACCATTCTAGACGCCAACGAAAATTTCCTGGCTGTGACAGGGCATTCGCTTGATGAGATTGTCGGCCATCATCACAAGATTTTTGTGCCGCACGACGACGTGGCCAAACCTACCTACCAAGCCTTTTGGGATGACCTGGCGGCTGGAAAGGCCCAATCCGGCGAGTTCAGTAGGGTGACCAAATCCGGTGAAACCCGGTGGTTGCAGGCAGCCTACAATCCGCTGCTCGACCCCAACGGCAAGGTCTACAAGATCGTCAAGTTTGCCTCGGACATTACGTCCGAAGTCCAGGCGCGACATCGCCGCACCGAGGCACAGGAGATCATCGGGCGCGACATTGGCGAGATCACAGGCGCCGTCTCCAGCGCTAGTCAGCAGGCGGCATCGGTGTCGTCCTCGTCCGAGCAGGCTTCCAACAATGTGCAGGCCATGGCGGCGAGCATCGAAGAGCTTGTGGCATCGGTCAACGAGATCAACCAGCAGGTGGTTGAGGCGAGCAACATCTCGCGGCAGGCGGAGAAAGATGCCGAGAAGACGACCGACACGGTCGGCAGTCTTTCCGAAGCGGCCAATGAGATCGAAAACGTCGTCAAACTCATTTCTGACATCGCCGAACAGACCAACCTCTTGGCGCTCAACGCGACCATCGAGGCAGCGAGGGCCGGGGAGGCCGGCAAGGGCTTTGCCGTCGTCGCCAGCGAGGTGAAATCGCTCGCCACGCAAACGAGCAAGGCCACAGAAGAAATCGGCCAGAGCATCACACGGGTTCAAACGAGCACCGGCGAAGCGGTTGATGCGATCAAGGTGATTTCCGACACGATCATGAAGATCAACGAGATCACAACCGTGATTTCATCGGCGGTCGAAGAGCAGTCGGCGACGACCAGCGAGATGTCGACGTCGATGCAGGTTGCTGCCGATGGCGTGCGCCAGATCAGTGAGGGCGTGCGCGACATCGCCGACGCCGCGCAACTGGTTGATACGTCGATCCAGAAGGTTCAGGACGCATCAGCCGCCTTGGCCTAGCGGTTGTTGAGCGATCAAATTTAGACTGGTTTAGCCGGGGTGAACTCGGCTAAACCAGCGCCATGAATCTCTCCCCCCAACAGGAAGACGCGATCAAGGCCGTGCGCGCCTGGTTTCGCGCACCGGACCGTCCGGTTTTCCGGCTGTTTGGTTTTGCCGGCACAGGCAAAACGACCCTCGCGCGGCTCATAGCCGAAGATGTTTCTGGCGACGTGCAGTTTGCTGCCTTCACGGGCAAGGCCGCACAGGTTTTACGGTCGAAGGGCGCTGAAAATGCCCGCACCATTCACTCGCTGATTTACCGGCCCAAGGGCGAAGAGGCCGATGAAGAGACCGGCGAATCCTCGCCGCTTTTTTCGCTCAATCGATCCTCGCCGGTTTCCAAGGCCGATTTGGTCATCATCGACGAATGCTCGATGGTGGATGAGGAGCTTGGTCGCGACCTCTTGTCGTTCGGTACGCCGATTTTGGTGTTGGGTGATCCAGGGCAGTTGCCACCGGTTTCGGGTGGTGGGTTCTTCACCGATCACGAGCCGGATGTGCTGCTCACCGAAATTCATCGCCAGGCGCGCGAAAATCCGATCATCGAGATGGCCGATATCGTGCGCATGGGTGGGCGGCTTGAGCATGGGTCGTATGGCGAGAGCAAAGTTATCAGTCGCTCGGATGTGGATCAGAGTGAGGTGCTGGAGGCCGATCAAGTGCTGGTCGGCACCAACAAGACCCGCCGCAAATACAATCGCCGCCTGCGTGAACTTAAGGGCTATGCCGGCCTGTTGCCATCACAGGGGGACAAGCTGGTGTGCCTGCGCAACCGCTCAGAAAAAGGCCTGCTGAATGGCTCGCTCTGGCATGTGGCCTCAGTGGGACGGCGCAAAGGCAACACGCTGCAGGCCTTAGTGCGCGCCGAAGATGAGGGTGTGAGCCAAAAGGTGCGCCTGTCTGCGATGGCCTTTGAGGACCCGGAAAATGCCCCGCCTGTGCCGCGATCGATGGATGCGTTTGATTTCGGCTACGCACTCACCGTTCACAAGGCGCAGGGCTCGCAGTGGGACCATATCGTGCTCTTCGATGAGAGCTGGGCGTTTAAGGACTATCGCGAGCGCTGGCTCTATACGGCGATTACCAGGGCTGCGGAACGGCTGACGATTGTGCGCTAACTCTTTTTGGTTGGTTTGGCGGGCAGGGCGCGAGCATCGGCCAAGCATTGATCGAACCACCGGGCGCTGAGGTCAGTGTCTTTGAGAACGTCGTCAGACAGAGCCACATAGCCTTGCATGACCGAGCCATATTGGGTGACCGGCTCACGGCCATGAGCCTGCCAATAGGCGGTCTGATTGTCCTTGCTCAGCCGCAGGCAAATCTCGCCCTCCTTGCTAAGGAACGAGAAGATGTTGCCGTTCATTGAGGTGTAGGGGTTGGCCTTGCCTTTGATCGGCAGGTTCCAATGGGTCTCAGCGAGCGCGGCGTAATCGTCTTTCGTTGGCATCGGAGGAAGATAAACGAAGGTGCTGCCAATGCAAAAAGCCCCGGACGCTAAAAGCGAGCCGAGGCTTAGGTGTTGGCATGGCATTGTCATCCCGGAAAGCCGCAGGCTTGTCCGGGATCTGCAGCATCATGAAGGGGGAAGATCCCGGGTCGCTCTGGGCGCCCGGGATGACATTCTTAGATTTTTTTTTCGCTTCGCTCCGGGCGTTCCGCCCAACCGCGCCGCGTTTTTAATTCTTCTCTTTATCCACCAGCGCTTTTTCACTGATCCACGGCATCATGCCGCGCAGCTTTTCGCCCACTTCTTCAATCGGGTGAGCCGCGTTGCGGGCGCGGGTCGCTTTGAACGAGGTCTGCGAGACCTTGTTTTCCAGCATCCAGTCGCGGGTGAATTTGCCCGACTGAATGTCTTCCAGAACGCGCTTCATCTCTGCCTTGGTTTCCGGCGTGATGATGCGTGGGCCAGTGACATACTCGCCATATTCCGCCGTGTTGGAGATGGAGTAGTTCATGTTGGCGATGCCGCCTTCATAGATCAAATCCACGATCAGCTTGGTTTCATGCAGGCACTCGAAATAGGCCATCTCTGGCGCGTAGCCGGCTTCCACCAGGGTTTCGAAGCCGGCGCGGATGAGCTCCACCATGCCGCCGCAGAGCACAACCTGCTCGCCAAAAAGGTCGGTTTCGCACTCTTCCTGGAAGGTTGTCTCGATGATGCCCGCGCGGCCGCCACCATTGGCAGATGCGTAGGAGAGGGCGATGTCGTGGGCGTTACCGGTCGCATCCTGATGGATGGCGATCAGTGTCGGTACGCCGCCGCCGCGCAGATATTCTGAACGCACCGTGTGGCCTGGGCCTTTTGGCGCGACCATGAACACGTCCAGATCAGCGCGTGGCTCGATCAAATTAAAGTGCACGTTGAGGCCGTGGGCAAAAACCAGCGAAGCACCGTCTTTCATGTTGCCGGCCAGGCTGTCGGCGTAGATGTCGCCTTGCAGCTCATCCGGCGTCAGCATCATCACCACGTCGGCCCATTTGGCGCCGTCGGCTGGGGTCATGACGGTGAAGCCAGCTTCTTCTGCTTTCTTTGCCGTGGGTGAACCTTCGCGCAGGGCGATGCGCAGGTCTTTGACGCCGGAATCGCGCAAATTGAGGGCATGGGCATGGCCTTGGCTGCCGTAGCCGACGATCAGGACGCCCTTGTCCTTGATCAGATTGATGTCCGCATCGCGGTCGTAATAAACGCGCATCGTGTGCACTCCTTGGAGGTCTTAGAGAGGTTGGTTTGTATGAAGGGTTAGGAACTGATCGACAGCGCGGGCGGCGCGCGCCTTTTGGCCGTCTGCGGGGATTTGCGGATCATCGCCAAGCAGGGCGCGGATATGCGCATCGCCGATGATGAGACCGTAAAGCGTTGAGTAGGTGGTGACCGGATCGTCGAAGCTGATGAAGCGCTGATGCTTGCCGTGGGCAAGCAGATGAATGGCTCGAGCCTCGATGCGGCGCTTGCCCTTTTCGACAAGCACGCCGCCTAGACCGGCTTTTTCGCCGCGCGCTTGCTCGCCGCGCACTTGACCAATCGACAGCCGGTTGAGGGCCAGCGATGTGTCGGAGAGGAGGACAGCCAACAGGTCTTCGGCAAACGTCGTTAGCGCCGCTCTGAACGCTTCAGGGGAGGAAGGGGAGGCCCGATCATCGGCGCCGCCCACCTTGGATGCCTGATAGCTGACGATGGCGGCCAAGATGCCGTCGCGATCACCAAACCATTTGTAGAGGCTCTCTTTGGAGCAGTTGGCCGCTTTGGCCAAACCAGCAGTGGTCAGCGCCTTCTCGCCGCCATCGACCAGCATTTCAAGCGCCACGGCGAGCACGGCGTTCTGGCGCGGTGAGAACTCGCTGCTCTCATGCGTCGCGGTAGTTTTGTCGGCTGATTGATTGTCGTTGGCGAGGGACAAGGGATTTCCTGAGTATGCCGTACTGTACGGTTCGGTACGGCTTTGAATAGGAAAAGTTTGAAGGCGTCAAGGGGGAAAGGGTGCGGCGAGTTCACGCCGTCATTTCTATGGGTCCGCGCGTCACGCGCCGCGCTACCATCACAGGAATCCATGCCGTCATGGTGTCACTCAGCTCAACGGAATGGATCCCCGCCACAAGGGCGAGGATGACGCCGGTGCGCTGGGCGTGTTTGTCAGCGTTCGCTTTGTGCCTACGGCACAACCGCTACACTTTTTGCCCGCATGCCTGCCGGTAAAGCTTCACGGCCTGCGCATAGCCATGGGTGAGGGCATCGGCGGTCAGGGCGTGTCCGATGGAAACCTCGTCGATCATCGGTGCGGCCTCGATCAGCGGAGGCAGATTGTCGATGGTGAGGTCATGACCAGCATTGATGCCGAGACCCGCCGCGTGGGCGGCGTCGGCTGCCGCCGTGAGCTTAGCCAGTTCTTGCGCCTTCTCCGTCGGCTCGAATGTGTGGCCATAAGGGCCGGTGTAAAGCTCGACCCGGTCGGCGCCCACCGCTGTGGTCGGCTCGGCCATCGCCGGATCAGCATCAACAAACAGTGAGACGCGCGCGCCGAAAGCATGGATGCGTTCGCACGTCGATGTCAGCAAGTCGGCATGGGCGGGCACATCCCAACCATGATCGGATGTCGATTGCGCCGGGTCATCAGGCACCAGCGTCACCTGGTCGGGCTTGATCTCTTCGCAAAGCGCCAAAAAACGCTCTTCGGGATAGCCTTCCATGTTGAATTCGGCACTTTGATAGGCCGGTTCCTGTAAGAGGGCCTTCAACGCATGCACATCGGTGGTGCGGATATGCCGCTCGTCGGGACGCGGGTGAACGGTAATGCCGACGGCCCCGGCATCCAGGCAGATGCGGGCAAGTTCCGTCACCGAAGGCCAGGGCAGATCGCGCCGGTTGCGCAGATAGGCAATGGCGTTGACGTTGACCGATAGCTGAGTGGTCATGGCAGGGCTCCGTTCACAAGGCGGGCGAGTGATGCGCCGGACCTCATCATTGGTCAAGGGTTTGGCTGGCGCTCACAAAAGGTGCGGCGTAAGGGTCGGGTATGTTTGACCCGATTGCGTCCGCTTTTGCTGCGCTTGCGCCTGAAACTGTTGCGCTGGCGATGATAATCTTTTTCCTGGCGGGCATCATCAAAGGCGTTGTCGGTTTCGGCATGCCGCTGTTTGCGATCTCGTTGCTCGCGCTGACCATGCCGCTGACCACCGCGATCGCCGCCAACGTCGGCCCGTCGCTGGTGACCAATGTGCGCCAAGCCTTTCGCGGACCTTATTTGGCGGCGCTGATCAAGCGTCTGTGGCCATTTTTGATCCCTGCCATTGGGCTGATCTGGTTTGGCATCGCGATCCAGTTGCAGGTGAACGAGGCCTATCCCGGCCTTGTTCTTGGCCTGCTGGCGGTCGCCTTCGCGGCGATCAGCGCCATGCGTTATCAGATCACCATCAGCCCGGAGGCCGAAAAGCCGTTTGGGTTTTTGCTTGGCATCGTCAACGGGCTGATGACCGGTGTTACGGGCATTTTCATCATCCCCGGTGGGCTCTTTTTGCAGTCTTTGGGCCTGACACGCGATGAGCTGGTGCAGGCACTTGGCCTCCTGTTCATGCTTTCCACCGCCGCCATCGGGCTGATCTTCGGCATCAAGGCGATCATGACGCCGGACCTGGTGCTGTTGACGGCGCTGTGCATTCCGCCCGGGCTGATTGGCCTTGCGATTGGCGAGCGACTGCGCACGCGGCTTTCGGAGGACATGTTCCGCAAGCTTTTCTTGGCCGGTATCGCGATCCTTGGCGTTTCTCTGGTCTTGCGCAACGGCGCTACGCTGCTGTCAGGGCCGTAAGGCGTTTCACGGGCGCCAAAAGGTTAACAGTGTGTTAGGCTTTGCGCCGAGGGCATCCCTTAGGCTTTGAGGAGAGTTGAAAATGAAGCGTGTTTTTGTGGCAGCAGCGATGCTGCTGCTTGCGGGATCGATGACCATGGCGACCATCGACACGGCAGATGCTCGTAATGGTCGTAACGGTGCATTGATTGCGGGTTTGATTATTGGTGGCGTGACGGCAGGCATCATAGCCAGCCAAGTGCAGCGGCAGTATCATCAGCCGCAATATTATCGCTATCAAGGCCGGCAGGTTCGCTTTGGTCATGGCCAAATGTGGAACCAGCACGTGCAATATTGCTACGGGCGGTATCGTTCCTACAATCACCACACCAATCTGTTCCTGGCCTATTCCGGGCATCACCGGCATTGCCGGTCGCCTTGGATCCGCTAGGCAAAAAATCTTCAGTGCGGCAACACTCAAGCGAAGGATGTTTTCTCATGAGAGAGTTTGCCAAAGCCTGTCTTGCCGCACTGGCACTTTTCATCGCCGCAGGATTATCGGTGCCAAGCGCTGAGGCGCATGGCGTTCGGCACTATCCAGCCCACGGGCAGTCGGCTGGCGGCGTCGTGGTGCAAAGCCGCACAACCATCGTCATCCAGCACGAGGTTCAGGCGGTGCAATTGATGCACTACGCCTATCGCGGACACCGTTTTGCGTTCGGTTCCGGCCCCTTGTGGTCGCACCATTTGCACTACTGCACGCACCGCTTTCGCTCGTACAATCCGCACACCAATCTGTTTCTGGCCTATAGCGGCGGCTACCACCATTGCCGCTCGCCTTACATCCAGTAACACGTCGCCAGGGTCGGCTGACGAGATCGGTTGACCCAAGCTTCACCAGACGCGTAGGGCAGGGCTCCTGTCTCTTTTGAGGAGCCCTGCCATGCCGCTGCCTTATCGCATCTACGATGTGTTCACCGACACGCCGTTGGCGGGTAACCCGTTGGCGGTCGTGGATTTGCGGCAATCCAACCTTTCCGACGACGACCAACAAAAAGTCGCCAAGGAGTTCAATCTATCGGAGACGGTGTTTCTCGTCCCGACGATGAACCCGGTCCACACAGCGCGATTGCGCATCTATACGCCGGATCGCGAGCTGCCCTTTGCCGGCCACCCGACGATCGGCGCTGCGGTTGCTTTGGCGCGTGAGAGCATTGCCGACGGGCTATCCACCGGGTTGGTTCTGATGGAAGAAAAGATCGGGCTCATCCGCGCGGCAGTGCGCGTTGATGATGATCAATTAGACAGGGATGGAGGTTTTGCCGAGTTCGATCTGGTGACCAAACCGAAGGAAAAAGCATGGACGCCGGACAAAGACGATGTCGCGCTGGCGCTGGGGCTTGGCCCGCACCAGATCGGATTTGAAAACCATGTGCCGACCGATTTCGATGGCGGCATGCCTTATTTCTGTGTCCCGCTTCACGATTTGGAGGCTTTGAACAGCGTTCAGCCCAATGGTCCGTTGTTTGCGCAACTGTTTGCCGGTGGGCGCGGGCATGACAGCGTCTACATGTACACCCGCGAAACGGTGGGCGCCGAAAGCCACTTTGCTGCGCGGATGATGTGGCCGGTAGGCGGTGCAGTGCGCGAGGACCCGGCAACCGGATCTGGCGTATCCTCGCTTGCTGGTGCCATCGTCAAGTTTGACGCGCCTATGGAAGGGCGGCACCGGCTGGTGATTGAACAGGGCTTTGCCATGGGGCGACCCTCGTTGATCGAGTTGGAGCTTGAAATGGATGCGGCCGGCGATCTTTCATCTGCCCGTCTTGGCGGCAACGCCGTGTGTGTTGCCGAGGGCACGCTTTCGCTTTGATCGTGGCTGGGTGGTAAGGCGCGCTTGCATCGGCGTTAACGACTGGGTAATCAGCAAGGCGCACCTTGATGTGCAACCAATGAGATATGGCGACCAAACGGATGCGTGAACGCACATCCTCTTTGCAGACCCTAGAGACGCCGGCCACACGCCTGCGCCTAGATGCACGCCTCAACGGGGCTAGCCTCCTCCTTATTTGCCCCTAGGTGCCGACGGTTCGTTTTCACGTGCCGGGCTTCTAGGGGATTTCAAAAACTGCTACCCCGCATTTTGAAATTGCGCTGACGATCAGCGCACAAGGAGACTTTCCATGGCACCGGCCACAATAGATCCTACACACCGCGATTACGTTCGCATTTTCGACACCACCCTGCGCGACGGCGAGCAGTCGCCCGGTAAGCTGCAGGTTGCCGAACTGCTCGAAGAAATGGGCATCGACATTATCGAAGCCGGATTCCCGATTGCCTCCAATGGCGACTTTGAGGCTGTCAGCGAGATCGCCAAACGCTCCAATGGCGCGATCATTGCCGGGCTCGCCCGGGCCATCAACGCCGATATCGACCGGGCCGGCGAGGCGGTGAAACTGGCCAAGCGCGGCCGTATCCACACCTTCGTGTCCACCTCGCCGATCCATTTGGCGCACCAGATGCGCAAAAACGAAGATCAGGTTTTGGAGATTGTGCAATCGACTGTGGCGCGGGCGCGCAACCTGATCGACGATGTGGAATGGTCGGCCATGGATGCCACCCGCACACCGATTGAGTTTCTGGCCAAGTGCGTGGACGAGGCCATCAAGAATGGCGCGACCACCATCAACCTGCCCGACACGGTCGGCTATGCGACGCCGGAAGAATACAAGGCAATGTTCGAGGATATCCGCGCCCGTGTGCCGGATTCTGACAAGGCGATATTCTCCCAACGCCTTCGCACACGAGTCCGGTATCCACCAGGACGGCATGCTCAAAAATGCCGAGACCTATGAGATCATGCGCCCTGAAGATGTGGGCGTGCGTGAAACGAGCCTCGTCATGGGCAAACATTCAGGTCGCCACGCGTTCAAAGAGAAGCTGGTTTCGCTGGGCTTTGAGCTGGGCGATAATGCCTTTGAGGATGCGTTCAACCGCTTCAAGGAACTCGCTGACCGCAAGAAGCATGTCTATGACGAGGACATTGAAGCGCTGGTGGAAACCGAAATCACCGAACGTCGCGAGCGCAACCATGTGCTGGCACTGACGGTTATTGCTGGCACCGGTGGCCCGCAAAAGGCCATCCTCACCATGGATATTGATGGTGTGCACGATACCCGCGAGGCAACTGGGACCGGTCCTGTCGATGCGGTTTTCAATGCCGTCAAGCTGTTGATGCCGCATGAGGCGAGTCTGTCGCTCTATCAGGTGCACGCTGTCACCGAGGGGACCGACGCGCAGGCGGAAGTCTCGGTGCGGCTGGAAGAGGGTGGCAGCATCGTCACCGGTCGTTCTGCTGATGCCGATACGCTGGTGGCGTCGGCCAAGGCCTATGTCTCGGCGCTCAACAAACTGGCCATGCGCCGCGAGCGACCCCCCGTGGACGTGCTGCAAGCAAGCTGACGATTAGGGGCGCCATTTTGGCGCCCTTTCCATTTGCCCTTTTCCTGGCACGAACCTGACCTAGCTTTAGGATCAGCGTGCCGTTCACGTGGTTGTGTCCACCGTCACCTTGCCAGATGGCAGGATCGGCGGAACGATGCAGGTCAGTCAGTTTCCAAAGTAATGCGTATGATGCACGACAAGCGGGCCTCGTGCGGTCCTAGGCCCTGAACTGTCGATACCGGCTGCACCGAACGGCGGACGCCAAGGACCGGATGATAGAGCAAGGCAGGGCCAGTCAGATGGAACCCGAGCACTTTCTAGAGATCTGTTTTTGGTTCATTTTCATGATCGTCAGCGGCGCGATGCTTTTTGGCGCCTAGGGCCCTGACCCGAGTGCGCCGGGCGATATGAAAACGGGCGCGCGCTGCGCGCCGGATAGGTTTGCCGTTTGCGCTCTTGATCTTGTTTCCGGCTGGGCGTATTGCACGCGCCCTTGGGTGGCTAGCTCAGCTGGTAGAGCATTCGACTCTTAATCGAACGGTCCAGGGTTCGAACCCCTGGCCACCCACCACTTGTCAACCGGCGGCAGCATGCGCAGCGATTGTTGCGCGCGCCCCGTCCCGTTGCAGTTGCGCGAATTTGTCGGTCACGGTGCGCACGAAGGCTGGCTGGTTCGGCAAGTCGGTTCCAAAAATCGGCACCAAGCTGAGAAACGCTTGCACGGTCTCGACTGCGTTGGTTGAGGGTATCGCGGCAAAGGCATCGACCATCGGGTCGCGAACATCGATGGCATTGCCCTGCTCGTCGGTGCCCAAGGCGTAACGCATCCAGGCGGCGACACCGAGCGCCAGGCGGTCGAACGACTGGCTCACTTCAAGACGGTCGCGGATGGTGCCAAGCAGGCGTTGTGGCAATTTCTGCGAGCCGTCCATTGCGATCTGCCAGGTCTTATGTTTCAGCGCCGTGTTGGAAAGTCGCTCCCGCAGGGCGTCGCGATAGGCAAGCAGATCAATCTCCTGCGGCATGGATAGCGTCGGCGTGATTTCCTCGGTCATCATGTCGCCGATCAAGCGCTTGAAAGCGGGGTCGGCCAATGTATCGGCAACGGTTTCATCGCCGGCAAGATACCCGAGATAGGCCAGCGTTGAATGGCTGCCATTGAGCATGCGCAGCTTCATTTTTTCAAAAGGTTCAACGTCCTGCGCCATGGTGACGCCGTGTGATTCCCAATCGGGCCGCCCAAGCGTGAAGCTATCCTCGACGACGAACTGTGTGAACGGTTCGGCCATGACCGGCCAGGCGTCCTGCATGCCAAGGGCGTGATCGATGGCGGCGCGGTCCTCGTCCGTTGTCGCTGGCACGATGCGATCGACCATGGTTGACGGGCAGGCGACCTGCTTGGCGAACCAGTCTGTTTCGTCCGGTGCTTTGCGATCGAGATAGTCGGCGAGGACCTGCCGCACCGTTTGCCCGTTTGACGGCAGATTATCGCAAGAGAGGATGGTGAACGGTGCGATGCCGGCTGCTTTGCGCGCGAGTAGGCCGTACGCCAGCCACCCGATGGCGGTCTTGGGAAATTCGGTCGTCTCTAGATCATGGATGATATCGGGATGATCGGCGTTAAGGCGCCCTGTCGCTGGATCGTGGCAGTAGCCCTTTTCGGTCACCGTCAGCGAGACGATGCGGATGGCAGGGTCGCTGAGCCGCTCGGCCAAGGATTCCGGGCTCTCCCGCGCGACGATGAGATCTTTGACAGCGCCAATGATCCGAGGCGCCAGCCCTTGCGTCGACTGGATGCCGAGGGTGTAAAGCCCGTCCTGCGGGCCGAGCGCATCCCTGGTTGCCGGTGATCGCAGGCTGACGCCGCAAATGCCCCAGCGTGGATCATCGGTCAGGCAAGCCTCGATGTAGCTTGCCATATGCGCGCGGTGGAACGCGCCGATGCCCAGATGAACGATACCGAGCGTCACGGCCTGGCGATCATAGGCCGGTGTTTCGACCGATTGTGGCAGCGCATTGAGGGTCTCCGCAGACAGGCGGGTCATAGCTTGTACACCCGTTTGGCGAGCCCATAGGCAAGATCGTGCGCGATCTCGAAAGCCTCGTCTTCGTCGAGCCGGTAATCGGCGACGCGCTGCGCCAAAAATCCGCAGTCGATGCGGCGGGCGACGTCGTGACGGGCCGGTATGGATGGGAAGGCGCGGGTGTCGTCGTTGAAGCCGACCGTGTTGTAGAAACCGGCTGTTTCGGTGACCAGTTCGCGATAGCGCTTCATGCCGTCCGGCGCGTCGAAAAACCACCAGGCCGGGCCGAGAAACAGGCAGGGATAATGTCCGGCCAGCGGCGCAAGTTCGCGCGAATACACTGTCTCATCCAGCGTGAAGACAATGATTTTCAGATCAGGCTCATTGCCCACTTTTGAGAGCAGTGGCTTCAGCGCATCGACATAGTTGGTCGGCGAGGGGATATCGGCCCCTTTGTCGCGCCCAAAGTGCTGAAACAGGGGGCCATTATGGTTGCGGTGAGAGCCGGCATGGATTTGCATGACAAGGCCATCATCAAGGCTCATCAGGGCCATTTCCGTCAGCATCTGCGCGCGGAACAGTTCGGCATCCGCCGCGCTGGCTGGACCATGGGCGACGCGATCAAAAAGCGCGCGTTTGTCGGTCTCGGAGAGGTCAGCGGTTCTGGCCGTCGGGTGACCATGATCGGTTGAGGTGGTGCCGACCTGCTTGAAAAACGCCCGACGTTTGCGATGCGCTTCAAGATAGCCGGCCCAGGTCAAGCAATCCTCATCTGTGAGGCTTGAAAGTGCCTTGAGATTGTCGTGAAAGCCTTCAAATTCTGGATCGATCACGGCATCGGGACGGTAGGCAGATATCACGCGGCCCGACCAGTCGGAAGCCTGGATCGCCTTATGGTGCTCAAGACCGTCAAGGGCGCTCTCGGTGGTGGCGATCACCTCCAGATTGAACCGTTCAAAGAGCGCGCGCGGGCGATAGGCGTCGTCTGCCAGACAGTCGGCAATGCGGTCATAGGTGGCGTCGGCATTGGTCGCAGACAGCCGCTCTTTGATGCCGAACAGATCGGAAAAGGCGTGGTCGAGCCAAAGGCGGGTCGGGGTGCCGCGAAACAGGTGATAATGCGCGGCGAAGGTCCGCCAGATGGCGCGCCCATCCGTTTCCGCCGGCGATCCATCAGTGGTCGCAATGCCGAGCTTCTCCAGCGGCACACCCTGCGAATAGAGCATCCGAAAAACATAGTGATCGGGCACCACGAAGAGCTGCGCCGGGTCGGGAAACGGTTCGTTTTGCGCGAACCAGACCGGATCGGTGTGGCCGTGGGGCGAAATCAGCGGCAGATTCTTTACCGACGCATAGAGCTGGCGGGCGATGGCGCGGGTCTCTGGCTCTATGGGGAAAAGTCGGTCGTCATGGAGCACGTGTCAGTTTCCCCTTCGCCAAAACCGCCTGTCGATCCATGCGCTGTTGCGCTTGGACATGATTTAGTCACTGGCGGACTGAATATCGGCTGGCGACCTTAGGGTCCAGTCGCGGAGGGGCTGGGCACGGCATCGTCCTCAAATTGCGCCCAGGCGCCGGGGCAGAGGCGTTCGATCGCCTCAGTTGTCATCGGTTCGCCGGACACATCAATTGCGGAGAGGTTGCCAGCGTCATCGATCAGGATGGCCAGCGGTTTCTTCGATAACCAGACGCCGAGTCCCTTGAAGCAATTGGTGGTCGCACGTTTTGTTTCCACCAAGACAGCGACGCGCCGCCCCCTAAGCTTGGGTCCGAACTGCAAGCTGATCGTCATCGCGTGCGCCTTTCGGTTTCCAAAGATCGCGGCCGAACCTGATCAGCGGAGGGAGTAGGCGGATCGGGGTAACCTTTACCGTCAAATCCAACCGGCCGGCGAGGCGCGCCCGCGCGAAATCCGGCTGCAATTCGAGATGACAGCCGATCCAGTTTCCAAGCCCATATCGCCAGGGTGCCAGTTGTCCGAACAGGGCGCCGGTGTCGGCCGGATCGCTCAGCCCGACAATTGCATGCGCCTGAAAATGCTCAATCGCGATTTCCTTCTTCAGGTCCGCAAACAACCGTGGAATGGCCCGCAGCCAATCCAATTTGCGACCGGATTTGCCCGCGCGTTTTTTGGCTTTGTCCGACTTCTTTTTGGCCTTCTTCTCTTTCTCTTTTTCCGATGGCGCATCGCTTCGATACACCGGAAACGCTGGAACCAATCCGTTCGCAAGTGAAGCCTTCACGCTCAGCAAAAGCTTCGGTTCGCTCTCGGCATGGGCAATCAATCGCACCGGCAGCGACAAGACGGCCAGAATTACCACTGCCAGCGCGACCAGAACCCAGAGTGCGACCGCGATCATAAATCGGCCGTTAGCTCTTGCTGCCTGAGTCTGATTTGCGTTCTTCCTGAAGTCGGATGGCGCGCGCCGCCGTGTCGGCGACCAGTTCAGCAACGTTGGAGACCGCGCCTCGCACGGACTCCACCCGAGCGCCATCCTTGTCGAAGATGATCGCGCCAAGCGGTTTGATGCCCGTTCACGGTGTTCGCACCGACCGACGAAGCCTTTGCAGCGTTGCCGGAAGGCACGGTCGACTCGCTTCTGCTGGAAGAGAACCGCGACCAACTCGTCGCCATCCTGACCTATCACGTGCTGCCGCGCGAACTGCGCTCGACCGACCTGCCAGGGCGCACAATTCCGGTCCGCACGCTCAACACCGCCGACACGCTGCGCGTCACCAAGTCTCACGGCGCCGTGACTGTCGATGGCGCAAACGTGGTGTCCGCTGACATCCATGCCGACAATGGCGTGATCCACGTGATTGACTCCGTGCTGATCCCAGACGCACGCGGCCACTAAAACTTCTGGCCGAATCTCGTGTTTCGGCCAGTCCTGAAAAGACGGGCCGGGTGGCTGTTGCTACCCGGTCCGTTTTCATTTGGCGCGCCGCCCAGTAGGCTGGTAACCGCCATGCCTGCTTCCAAGCTCCGTTCTTCATGACACGCTCGCCGATCAAAGCCATCAGTCCACCCGCGCCTCCGCCAGTTACCCTAACGGTTCCGCTGCCGCGGATTTCCGCGCAGGTTCCAAATGAAGCGCGTGGGCAAGGCTCGGTCTGGCGATCGATTGTCGAAACGTTGCGCGATCCAATTGAAAGTGGTGAGTGGCCAGCCGGTGCCAAACTGCCTATCGAATTGGAGTTGGCGGCCCATTTTCGTGTCAATCGGCACACCGTGCGACGGGCCCTTGCCGAGCTTGCTCGCGACGGCCTTGTGGCAACGACGCAAGGGCGCGGCACGTTCATCACGGCCGGCAGCAAGGCTCGGTATCGGGCGGACGCTAACACCCCGTTGTCCGATGCCAATTGGCTCAATGTTGATCGTCTGACCAGTGCTTTTGTGCGCCACGGCGAGGTGGAGGCGGGGACGCGGATGGGCCAAGACCTCAAACTTGCGCCGACCGATCGGCTGCATGAGGTTGAACTGATCCTGGGATCCGATGGCTCGCCGCTTGCATTGGCGACAATTTGGATGCCGACCCAGTTTTTCCCGCGCCTCAATGATGCCTTGCGCAAGGCTGGGTCGATCGAGGGTACGCTGTTGGCGTACGGCTTTGCCGATCAATCGACCATACAGACGCAGGTGGTCGCTCGGCTTGCGGAGGAGCGCGAATGCGCGTTGTTGAAGGCAAAGGACCCTTTGGCGCTCAGCGTGATTGAGTCCGTGGTTGAAGCCGCCCAAGAGCCAGGCTCACAGGCGCCGACGAAAACACGGCTTGTCGTGCGTTTGGCGCTTTGTGGCACGCGCGCCGATGTCGTGCTCGCAGAGGCTCGGGATACCGCTTAGCTGCATTCGGCGACATCGACAGAGACGGTGTGACTTTGGTCGCCGCCGCCAACAACTTCGCCACGTACCGGTGGCGTGTCCTGATAGTCCCGCCCGACCGCCACCACGATATGATCTTCGCCGACCCGGCAGCCATTGGTCGGATCGAATTGCATCCATCCGGCGTTCGGGCCCATCCAAACCGACACCCATGCATGCATGGCGTCGGCGCCCTCCAATCGCGGCTGGCCCGGTGGAGGATCGGTGCGAATGTAGCCGCTGACATAGCGTGCCGGTATGCCCATGCTTCGGCAAACAGCGATCATAATGTGCGCGAAATCCTGGCAGACGCCCGCGCCAGCGGTGAATGCCGCGCCTGCGGTCGTCTCGACCGTTGTGGCCTTGCCATCGTAGCGCAATTCGCTCTGGATGGCCTGGCTCATGGAGAGCATCGCGGTATCCAGCGTCGTGCCAGGATGGAAAAAGCGCGTGGCAAAAATTCGCAACGGCGCATCGGCGAGCGTGTGCGATGTCGCCCGCATAAAATGCGCTGGGCTCTGCGGGTCCAAACTTCGAGATTTCAGCGCGCTGGCTGCGACATCTTCCCAGCCCATCGTTGGCGCCAAGAGCGTCGTTGATCTTTCAACTTCAACGGTTGCGCGCATGGTGAAACTGACATCGTCGTGGGCCTCATTGAGGCTGAACCATTCCACCCTGTTTCCAAAGAAGTCGCTCTGACGGCCAGTGAGCGCGGGCGGCGGGGTGACCTCCACGACTGATCGTAGAACATTCTGGTCTGGGTCTTCTGCCGGCAATAACCGGGTCAGATGATAGCTGTGGCTTGCCGGCGCGGAATAGCGATAGGCACTTACCGAGGTGATCGCATAACGCTTCATGTTGAAATGGATCGGCCCACTTCGCCAGGCGCGATGAAGGTCTGGCTGATGGCTTCGGACAGCGTTGCGAGGCTGTTCTGCAGCGTCACCAGGTAGGTCCCATCCAACTGCTCAACACGCAGCGTGTGGATTGTGCTCCACATGGAAAAGGCGAGCCGCTGGAGATCTGTCTGGGCATCGAAGGCGTGATGATCGGTGATCTCATTGATATGCAGATTGATCTTGTCGAGCTGAAAGCCGACCGAGCGTGGATTGTTGGGATCAAGAACCACCAGATCGACAACCGTGTTCCGGTCGGTGGTGATGGAATAGCGCTGGCGATAACTCATCACGCTGTCGGCGATTTCCAAGAGAAGATCGAACGCGCCGGGCGGTTGCTTGTCAGATGAACCCTTTGAATAGGCGAAATGGTAGGTCAGTTGGCAGGTGCCCATGGCCCGTTCTAGCCTTCGTCCGATCTCTAGAAACCGCCAGCCGGATAGGCGGATCATGTTTTCACCAACAAGTCCGGCGAAGGCGGCAAGCATCGCAAGGGCCTCGTCGATCTGTTCGGGCGTGCTGAGCTGCGCGAAGGCGTCAGTTCTTGCCCGCACCATGAAACGGTTCAGCGTCTGCCAGGCGTCGGGCGAAAACCGGTCGCGGATTGCGGAGGCGGTGCGGTGGGCAGCCTGCAAGATGGGCAAGAGCTGATCATTGAAAAGCGTCGGCGTGGCGTCGGCCTCCACGCCCCATTGACCGAGTTGATCTTCGATGGCGTGTAGCAATGCGTCCTGGTCGGTGGTGCTGTCGGCGCGGCGTTCCAAGCATGCGCGGGTGAGGCGCAGAGCAAGCTGCGCGCGTTCGGCGTAACGGCCAAGCCAGAACAGATTGTCGGCAGCGCGGGCGGGCAGTGTGCCTGGGACACGTCGGACCGAGCGTTTGCCCGGCTTTGGCAGCAGCGTGACTGGCCGCACCGGCGCATCGGACTGCACCCAGACATCGCATGAACGGCTGCCATCCTGCATGGAGAGGGCGCGCGTGTCGTCGCTTTCGGCGACCCGACAGAACCCCCCGGGCATAACCGCCCAGCCATCGGCGGTTCGCGCCAAAAAGACACGTAGGCTGAAAGGGCGAGGGACCAGCGGTCCGTCACCGGATTCAGGAAGGGTCGGCATGGTGGAAAGCCGGACGCTTTCCTGGCTGACGCTTTCCTCCTCGCGCAGCGGCGTTTCGCCATGGCCTGCAAACAACGCCCCGTCCATGGGAAGGCTGGTTCCAAACGCGTTCAAACGGACCGTGTCACCATGGGCCCGGTCGGCCTCGGCCCGCATGGCCGGGTCACCACGCCACCACGTGGCAATGTTGGGAAGGTGTAAATTCTCGCCCAGCAGATGTTTCGCCAATCTGGGCAGGAAGGCCATAAACGCGCGGCTCTCCAAGAGCCCGGCGCCCAGCGAATTGACGCAGGTGAGACCGCCAGTCCGTGCCACATGAACAAGGCCGGGCACACCGAGACGGGAGTCGGCGCGCAGTTCCAACGGATCGCAGAAATCCGCATCAACGCGGCGCCAAAGCACATCGATCCGTTTGAGACCACGCACGGTGCGCACGAACAAAGCATCGTCGCGCATGATGAGATCGCCGCCTTCGAGCAGCAAAAACCCCAAATAGCGGGCAAGAAACGCCTGTTCGTAATAGGTTTCGTTGTACGGCCCCGGCGTTAGCAGGCCGACCCGTGACGCATCGGCGCCTCTCATGCTACCGAGCGCCTCACGAAAGCGCTGAAAGAAGCGCGCCAGCCGAACCACGCGCAGACGGCTGAGGTCCCGGCCATTGGCGCGGCTGGTGGCCAGCCGGTTTTCCAGCGCGTAGCCCGCACCGGATGGCGCCTGCGTTCGGTCGCCAAGCACCCACCAGCGACCATAGGGGCCGCGGCCGAGCTCCACTGCGATGTAATGCAAATGATGGCCGCCCTTTGGAACGGTGCCGACGAGGGGGCGCAGAAAACCTGGCGCACCAGCAACGAGCGAGGCCGGGATGTGGCCGTCGCGAACCAGTGTTTGCGGGCCGTAAAGGTCGCAAAGCACGCCTTCGAGCAGGTTGGCTCGCTGAATGAGCCCCTTTTCCAAAGCCCGCCATTCGTCAGCGCCGATCACAAGCGGCACATGGCTCAGCGGCCAAGGGCGCTCCACGCTGCGATCATCGCCATAGACGCGGTGGGCGACACCATTGTCGCGCAAATAACGGTCGGCGGCTTGCCGACGCGCGCTACGTTGGGCGTCCGATTGGCCGTTCCAGAGGTCAATCGCGTCGCGCCAAGCTGGCCGGACTTGGCCGGCTTTATCGACGCACTCGTCAAAGGCCTCCGGCAAGGGCGCATAGCCATCGAGAAGGCCGCCTCGGGCGGCAGCGCCATCTTGATTGGGTGTCGGCGGTGCAGTCGCGGGCCGATCCATCTATCTCGTTTCATCCGGCGCTGGCGTGCGCAGGTCCAGCGTGTAGGGGAAATAGGGGTTGGCCTTTTCCGCTTTCACGCTGACGGCGCCCGGGGTGTGACCCATGGCTTCAAACCGCGCCAAGCGGCGGGCTTCCGCCTCATAGGCGTTGACGGGCGGTGTCTCATAATTGCGACCGCCCGGATGGCCAACATGGTAGCGGCATCCGCCCAGAGCCCGGCCGTTCCAGCGATCGACGATGTCGAAGGTCAGCGGGGCATGCACCGGAATGCTTGGGTGCAGACCACGCCAAGGCTGCCAGGCTTTGTAGCGCACACCGCCAGCATGCGTGCCTGAGCCGGTGGCGTGCATCGGAACGACGCGATTGTTGCAGGTGATCGCATGGCGCGCCGGGTTATAGCCGGTGACCTCCACCTGGATGCGCTCAACGGAACTATCAACATAGCGCGACATGCCACCGGCGACGCCGTCCTCACCCAGCACGTGCCAGGGTTCCAAAGCGCCGCGAATGGCCAGCGACACGCCATTGTGGTCGATGGCGCCAAAATGGGGGAAGCGGAACTCATACTGGGCGCGATACCAATCCGGATCGAAGGCAAAGCCCGCCTGTTGCAGGTCGCCGATGACAGACAGAAAATCCTCCCAAAGGTAGGCACCGAGCATGAATCGGTCGTGCAGTGCTGTGCCCCAGCGGGCAAGCGGTGGCGTTTGAGGATCGCGCCAGACCATCAGAATGATGGCGCGAATGAGAAGCTGCTGCGCCAGGCTCATGCGCGCCGAGGGCGGCATTTCAAAGGAACGGAATTCCACCAGACCCAAGCGACCTGTCGGGCCATCAGGTGAGTAAAGCTTGTCGATGCAGATTTCGGCCCGGTGAGTGTTGCCGGTGACGTCGGTCAGGAGATCGCGGAACAGACGATCCACCAGCCAAGGCGAAGGTGGTTCATCCTCATCGGGATGCGGCACCTGTGCCATGGCGATCTCAAGTTCATAGAGCGTGTCGTGGCGCGCTTCATCAACACGCGGCGCCTGGCTGGTTGGCCCCAAGAAAAGCCCGGAAAACAGGTAGGAGAGCGAGGGGTGGCGCTGCCAGTAGGTGATGATGCTTTTCAACAGGTCCGGGCGGCGCAGGAACGGGCTGTCTGGTGCTTTGGAAGCGCCGACCACCACATGATTGCCGCCGCCGGAGCCGGTGTGGCGGCCATCGACCATATATTTGTTGGTGCCAAGGCGGGTCTGGCGGGCCTCGTCGTAGATAGCTTCGGTGATTGCAACGCTGTCGCGCCAGGATGACGCCGGGTGGACGTTGACCTCGATGACGCCGGGATCAGGGGCGACCTTGATCACGCTGATGCGTGGATCGGCGGGCGGGTGATAGCCCTCGATCTGGATCGGATAACCGGTCTGCCTGGCCGCCTCTTCAATGGCGGTGACAATTTCCAGATAGTCTTCCACCGTCTTGGTGGGCGGCATGAAGGCGCAGAGTTTGCCGTCGCGTGGCTCAATGGTCAGCGCGGTGCGCACATGCTGCTTGTGTGGGGCCGGCGCGCCAGTCTTTTCCTGCGACACCCGTGCGCGAATGTCGGCGGGATCCGACAGCGGCGGCTTGTCGTCCAGCGGGTCTTCCGGCTCGATGTACGGGAACTCGTCTGCCTCCAAATGCGGCAAGGAATCCAGCGGTAGGCGATAGCCGACTGGTGAGTCCCCGGGCACCAGGAACAGATGATCGCGACGCAGCGTCCAGGCCTCTGAGACCCAGCGTTGATCGGACTTCAGATCATCATGGCGGGCAATGGGCAGCACGTAGCCGGTGGGCGCCGTGAGGCCACGGTCAAAGACGCGGGCGATGCGCGCGCGGTCTTCGGCGCTGGCAAGCTTGGCGTTGTCCGGCGTCACATTGTCGGGTAGCGCGGCTTCCTTGGAGAGCCAGGCTGCGGTGTCCTCATAGGCTGCCATGAGGTGCGATGGATCGGCACCAAGACGCTGTGCGACGGCCAATGCCAGCGCCTCAGCGGCCTTTGGGCCATCTTCTTTAACAATGGCGTTGTCTGGCGTTTCACCCTCAAGTGGTTCGCGGGCAAACAGCGAGCGGTCGTCCCAGATGGGCTTGTCATCGCTGCGCCAGTAGATGGCAAAGTTCCAGCGGGGCAGGCTCTCGCCCGGATACCATTTGCCTTGGCCGTAGTGCAGGAAGCCGCCTGGCGCGAAGCGATCGGCAAGCCGATGGGTCAGTTCATCGGCAAGTTTGCGCTTGGTCGGGCCAACGGCGGAAATGTTCCATTCCTCGCCTTCCAAATCGTCGATGGAGATAAAGGTCGGCTCGCCCCCCATGGTCAGGCGCACATCGTCCGCAACCAAGCCTTCATCGACCTGATCGCCAACAGTGAGCAGCGTTTCCCAGGATTCATCGGCGATCGGGGCGGTCACGCGCGGGCGCTCATCGACGCGACCGATCTGCATATCGAAATGGAAATCCACATTGGCGGCGCTGGCGGCACCTTCAATGGGCGCTGCGCCCTCGTAATGCGGCGTGCCGGCGAGCGGGATATGGCTCTCGCCGCAAAGCAGACCGGAAGTTGGGTCAAGGCCGATCCAACCGGCGCCGGGGATGTAGACTTCGGTCCAGGCGTGCAAATCAGTGAAATCATGGTCGGTGCCGGCGGGACCGTCCAGGGCTTTCTCGTCGGGCTTCAGTTGGATCAGATAGCCGGAGGTGAAGCGCGCCGCAAAGCCCAGATGACGCAGCAAATGGACCATCAGCCAAGCGCTGTCACGGCAGGATCCTCGGCCTACCTTCAACGTCTCTTCCGGCGTCTGGACGCCTGGTTCCATGCGGATGATGTATTCAACCGCGTCGCTCACCTTTTGATTCAGGCCAACGAGAAAATCCGTTGTGTTTTGGGGGCTTGCATCGATGCCTTGCAAAAATGAATCAAACAGATCGCCCTGCGGTTCGACCTGCGTGTAGGCCACCAGATCGCGTTTCAGGCGCTCATTGTAGACAACCGGCAGTTCCTCGCTTTCCGGTTCGATGAAGAAATCGAACGGATTGATGATCGCCATATCGGCGAGCAGATCGACCTCGATGGAAAACTCCATCACCGGCTCGGGAAAAACGACGCGGGCAGCCCAATTGCCGTGCGGATCCTGCTGCCAATTGATGAAGTGGCCTTCCGGTTTGACCGTTAGCGCGTAGGACGGGATGCGCGAACGGGCATGCGGGGCAGGGCGCAGGCGAATGAGTTGCGGGCCGAGGGTGACAGGACGGTCGTAGGTGTAGCGCGTGGTGTGCGTGAGCGAGGCAAGCAGGGACATGAAGGACCTTTGGCAGGCGCCCTCTCGGGCGAATGGGGGGTATGGGCGCGCTTACGAGGCATCGCAACCGTGCCCTAGGTTAGAGAGGCTCAACGCGGGCTGCCAGTGGAAAGTTCAATCGGTCGGCGAGGAAGTTGTTTGGCAGGGCGCATGGGAGACATGCGGCCGCGGTGGTGGTGCAGGTTGAGGAATCCTGCCAGAAGAAACAATTCCTCGAACTCTGGACTTCTTCGTGCCCCTCGCCGGTATTGGTTTCAAGCTGCTTTCTGTTCTCGCCTTCACCTTCATGGTGACCGGCGTGAAAGTGCTTGGCGACAGTGTTCCTGTCGGGCAGATCGTGTTTGCGCGGGCGTTTTTCGGTCTGATCCCGTTGGCGATCATGATCCAATACCAGCACACCTGGTCGTCGGCTTTGGCCACCAAACGGCCGCTTAGCCATGTTGGCCGCGCGATCATCGGGGCGAGCGCGATGACCCTCTGGTTCATGGCGCTGTCCCGACTTCCTCTGCCCGATGCAACGGCGATCAGTTTTGCCCAACCGCTGATCACCACGGCGCTTGCGGTGGTCATTCTGGGCGAAGTGGTACGATTGTACCGCTGGTCGGCTGTCATTGTCGGCTTCATCGGCGTTTTGATCATTCTTTCACCGAATTTGGGCCTTGTTGGAGCTTTGGATGATGAAACGCGCTCGCTCGGGGCGATGCTCGCGCTGGCATCGGCTGGGTTCATGGCCCTGGCGCAGGTCTATGTGCGCCAACTGATCAAATCGGAATCGACAACAGCCGTTGTGTTCTACTTCTCGGCGATCACAAGCGTCTTTGCTCTGGCTACGCTGCCTTTTGGCTGGGTGATGCCGGACGCGACGACATGGGTATTGCTGATTGGTCTGGGACTTTTGGGCGGTATCGGTCAAATCCTTTTGACCCACAGTTTCCGCTTGGCGCCGGCCTCGATGGTCGCGCCGTTCGACTACACGGCCATGATCTTCGCGCTCATCGTCGGCTACTTCTTGTTCGACGAGGTGCCGGGGCTGGCGGTGCTTGCCGGATCGGTGCTGGTTGTCGGGGCAGGGCTGTTTGTGATCTACCGCGAACATCAGATCGGCATTTCGCGTGAGGCTGCTTTGAAAGCGCGCACGCCTAGCTGATCGCCGGTTTCGATCCAGTGAGTTTTGCCATGGCCGACAAATCCCCGCGCAACGCGCAAAGCGAAGCCGATGCGCTGGCCTTTTCCGGTCAGCTTGGCAAGACGATCCAGCGGCTGCGCAAGGCCTATAATCTCTCGCTGTCGGAGCTTTCCGAACAGTCCGGCGTCGCCAAATCGATCATTAGCCAAATTGAACGCAACGAGACCAATCCTACGCTGGCGACCATCTGGCGGCTCTCCCAGGCGCTGGATGTTTCCATCGATCGGGTGTTGTCGGCGGCCCATGACGCTGATTTCGTCGAGGACATCCCGCCCAACGACATGCCTGTGCTGACATCCGAAGATGGCAAGATGCGGCTGACCATTACCGGCTGGTCAAAAACGGTGGAGTGGCTGCAATGGTATGATGTGGCCGCCGAAGCTGGCGCGGTGTTGGAATCCGAAGGCCATCAGCGCGGGTCCATTGAGTGCCTTTCGGTGCTTTCAGGCACGTTCGAGGTCACCGCTGGACAAGACGCCCGCCGCGTGGAAGCGGGCGGCACGGTGCGTTATCGATGCGACCGCCCGCATACCGTGCGGTGTCTGGAGACCATGGGCGGCCAAAAGGGCCGCGCCACAATGGTGTGTATCCTCAAAGCGGCGGTGATGGAGTAACCGTTCCCGTCAGCTTTCCGGCGCTAGAACGCTCTGCCGAGTAGACCGCCATCCATCAGCAGGTTTTGACCGGTGATGTAACCGGCATGGCCTGAGCAGAGGAACGCGCAGGCCGCGCCGAATTCGTCAGCGGTTCCGAAGCGCTTGGCCGGAATGGAAGCAATTGAGCCGGCCTTGGCTTCATCCACGCTTTTGCCGGTACGCTTGGCCTGCGCTTGCAGATTGCCGCGCAGGCGATCGGTGTCCATCTTGCCGGGCAAGATGTTGTTGATCGTCACATTGTGCGCGGCGGCATTTTTCGCAACGCCGGCTACGAAGGCGGTTAGCCCGGCGCGCGCGCCAGAGGAGACATCCAGGCCAGGAATCGGCGCGAGTACCGATGATGAGGTGATGTTGACGATCCGGCCAAACCCACGCTCCTGCATGCCAGGCAAAGCGCGCTGAATGAGCATGATCGGCGTGATCATGTTCTGCTCAACGCCGGACAGGATCGCCTCGGCGTCCAGCGCCTCGAACGGCTTCAGCGGTGGGCCGCCATTGTTGTTGACCAGAATGTCGGGGTTCGGGCAGGCGGCGAACAACGCATCCTGACCCTCTTTGGTGCCGATGTCCTTGGCGACCACGATCACCTCGGGCGCGCCAAGGGCTTTGAGCGCTTCGGCCTCGCTTTCAAGCTTTGCCGCGTCACGGCCATTGATAACGAGGCTGCATCCGGCTTCGGCCAGCGCCTTGGCGCATCCAAGGCCCAAGCCACGACTCGAAGCGCCGACGATGGCCCATTTTCCAGCGATCTGAAGGTCCATAAAAATCAGTCTTTCTGTTGATTTGGTCGGCGTTGATGGCGACTTTTACGCTCCTAGGTCAAGGTCGCTAGTGCCCAGCGTGTCACAAAAGTGACAACAGAATCCCCGTAAGCCGACGCAGGTAGAGTGCCTACTGGCTTTGGCCATGGGAACGTCCTATGTACCTCCGAGCGATGCCCTGAGTGCGTTGGGGCGCCCCGCTTTGACCGCCTTCGCGATTGTGTTGTTATGCGAAGCGCAAGAAGGGATTGCAGGATGAGCAATCGACCCGGAACGTCGGAATTCAGCACTGGCACCCAGTCATCGTCCCAGGACTCGCGCGGCGCGCCTGAGCCGAAGACGTTCCGCACGCTCTTTCTCTCGGATGTTCATCTTGGATCGCGCGGGTGCCAGGCGCATCTATTGCTCGATTTCATGCGCTTTCACGACGCCGAAACGATCTACCTCGTTGGCGACATCGTTGACGGTTGGCGGCTAAAAAAGCGTTGGCATTGGCCGCAGGCGCACAATGATGTCGTTCAGAAGCTGTTGCGCAAGGGCCGCAAGGGTTCGCGCATCGTCTATCTTCCGGGCAATCATGACGAGTTCCTGCGCGATTATCTCGGCATGCAGATGGGTGGGATCGAAATCGTCGACACGGCCATCCACGAGACCGCCGACAATCGCCGCTTCCTGGTCGTTCATGGTGATCAATATGACGTTGTGGTGCGGCACGCCAAATGGCTCGCCTTCCTGGGCGACTGGGCCTACAATTTTGCGCTCTGGACAAACATCTATGTGAATTTGGTGCGCCGGCGCATGGGCTTTGACTATTGGTCGCTATCGGCCTGGGCGAAGAACAAGGTCAAAAACGCCGTGTCCTTCATTGGTCGTTACGAGGAAACGTTGAGCCACGAGGCAAGCAAGGCGGACGTGGATGGCGTGATCTGTGGCCATATCCACCATGCGACCATGCAGGATGTTGGTGAGGTGCATTACGTCAACACCGGCGATTGGGTGGAGAGCTGCACCGCGGTTGCTGAAAACGAGGATGGATCGTTTGAGCTGATCAAATGGACCCGTTTGAGCGCCTATGGCGAAGAGGAACTGCGGGCCGCCAAGGCAGTGGCAGAAAATGTTGCCGATGATCCGGCACAGGTGCTCGCCTTCGATCCGCAGGCTGCTGCCGCGCGTAAATCTGACGACCAGTCCGAAGCTGCCTAAGCCACAGACGACCAGTTTGCACCACGATGTTTGAGTTCAACGCCTCCAATCCCGCACGGGCATTGATCGTGTCGGATGCTTGGCATCCGCAGATCAATGGTGTGGTGCGCACCATCGAATGGATGGTGAAAGAAGCGCCGAAATTCGGCGTTGATTTGCAGGTTTTGGGACCAGCGCGTTTTCGCACGATGGCTATGCCGAGCTATTCGGAGATCCGGCTTGCCTTGGCGCACCCGCGCTCCATTCGGCGGGCAATCCGCGCCGAAGAACCGCGCGCCATCCACATCGCCACCGAAGGGCCTCTGGGCACCGTGGCGCGGCGATTCTGCATCAAGCATGGGCTGGGGTTCACCACCAGCTATCATACCAGGTTTCCTGAGTATGTGGCAGCGCGCGCGCCAATCCCGGAAAGCTGGAGCTATGCGTTCATGCGCCGGTTTCACAATGCGGCGACCGGCGTGATGGTGGCCACGCCAAGCCTTGAAGAGGAACTGCGTGGACGCGGTTTCAACAATCTGGTGCGGTGGTCGCGTGGCGTTGATCTGGAGCGGTTTTACCCACGGCCTGCCGTGAAGCTGCCATATCCTGGTCCGATCTTCGTTTACGTTGGCCGGGTTGCGGTGGAAAAGAACCTTGAAGCGTTTCTTGATCTTGACCTTCCCGGCACGAAATTGATCGTCGGCGGCGGTCCAGCGCTTGAAACGTTGAAGGCGCGCTACACCGACGCGGTGTTTGTTGGGCCGAAACTTGGCGAGGATTTGGCGCAGTATTATGCTGGCAGTGATGTGTTCGTCTTCCCGAGCCTCACCGATACGTTCGGGATCGTGTTGCTTGAGGCACTGGCCTCTGGATTGCCGGTGGCCGCGTTTCCGGTAACGGGGCCGAAGGATGTCGTGACCGACCCAAAAGTTGGCGTGCTCTCGAACGATCTGCGGGACGCGTCGCTGGCGGCGTTGACATTAAAACGTGAGGATTGCGCGGCGTTCGCGCAGAATTACAGCTGGCATGAAAGCGCCAAGGCGTTTTTCCAGCATCTCTACCCGTTGAAGGCGGATTGGAGCGTGCCCGATTATGACCATTGAAGCCCCATCCTTTGGCCTATCGGATATTGAAGCGGCCAGAGGACGGATTGCGGGCGAAACGGTCCTTACGCCTCTGATCTCCAACAGCGTCTTGGACGAGCTGGTCGGTGGCCGGGTTTTTCTGAAATGCGAAACCCTTCAGCGGACTGGTTCTTTCAAATTTCGCGGTGCCTATAACGCACTGGCGTCAATGAGCGAGGACGAGCGGCGCCATGGCGTTGTTGCCGTCTCGTCCGGCAACCATGCCCAAGGGATTGCGCAAGCGGCCCATTTGTTTGGCGTTCCCGTCACCATCGTGATGCCGTCGAGCGCGCCGGCCATCAAGCGTGAGCGGGTGGAGCGGCTGGGTGCGACGATCGTGCCCTATGACCGCGTGCAGTATGATCGCAATGCACTTGCGCAGAAGATCGTGGAGCGAACAGGCGCGGCCTTTGTGCACCCCTATGATGATGTGCGCGTCATGGCTGGGCAGGGCACGCTCGGACTGGAGGCCGTTGAGCAATTGAACGCCCTCGGCCTGGTAGCCGACATCGGTATGGTCTGTTGCGGCGGCGGTGGACTTTGCGCCGGCGTTTCAACCGTTTGGCGCGATGCCTATCCGAAAAGCACGCTCTATGCCGTGGAGCCGGAGGAGTTTGACGATACGGTGCGATCGCTGGCCAGCGGGCAGCGCGAGACTAACGACCCCGACGCCAGTTCGATCTGCGATGCGATCCTGACGCAGTCGCCTGGTGAACTGACTTTTCCGATTAACATGGCCAACCATGTGCAAGGTTTGTCGGTGAGCGATGATGAGGTCTTGGCGGCGGTCGCGTTCGCCTTTCGTGAACTGAAGCTTGTCGTTGAGCCCGGCGGCGCGGTGTGCCTTGCGGCGCTGTTGGCCGGGAAAGTCGATGTCAGCGGCCAAGTCGTGCTTGCTGTCCTGTCCGGCGGTAACGCCGAACCATCAATGATTGCCCGCGCTCTGAATTGAACGCCGTTGCTGGTCGTTGTCCCGAGCGCTTGGCTTTAAGAGAAAAGGGCGATGCGCTCTTCATCGGTATAGGGCACATCCTCGTCACTGTTGTCAGCGTGAGGCGGTTCGTCATGGGTTTTGATCCCATCGGTGCCTGCCTCATCGGACGTATCCAGCGCCGGCGCCACGTCATCGTCGGTCGCCACGGCAGCCAAAGCCTCGTCGAGCAGTTCTTCTTCCGGTTCGCTCGCCACCATGGTGATTTCAGAATCATCGTCCAGCGCAGCGTCTTTTGCGCCCGCATCGTCTAGATCAGACGCCGTTTCCGCGGCGTCAAAGTCGTCGACGCCAAAATCATCGACATCGAAGATGTCTTGCGCAGCCGAAGCGCCGGACTCCGCGTCGTCGTCCTTTTTCGGCGCACTTTCATGATCCTTGGCGACGGTATCGACGAACATGTCGGCCGCGCCCTCATCGACGGCAAAGTCGTCGGGCATATCAACCATCATCTTGCGGTCGTCACGCGGCGACCGGTGATGCAGTTCTATTTCGCCATCAAGTTGGTCCAAGGCGCGCTCGGACATGTCCGGGCCGTCGAAATCGAGGGCATCCACATCAAAGATATCGGGCGCTGGTGACGGCTTGGCGAGTGCGTCGCCGATCAGCGCATCTTCAGCCGGGCGGCGGAGAATCTCCGCGTCATGGATCTCAACGACCATGTCGTCGGTGATGATATCGATCGGACCGCTGCCATCGCTGGAATCATCAGCTTCGGCCGCGATGGATTTTGCTTCTTCTTCGAGGCGGGCAAGATCGCGTTCGATGTCGGTCAGTTCGAGCGAGTCGTCAGATTGTTCTTCATCGGCTGAAGACATGTTGTCTGAGGCTTGCTGTTCGGCCGGTTCCTCGGCCAGGGGAGTCTCGGCGCCCTCGTCGTCCGCGACGTCTTCTTCTACTACGCTGTCCGCTTCATCATCAGCCTGAGCCGTTTTGGTATCGGCCTCAGGTTCATCCAGCTCAATGGCGTCGAAGCCATCATCGGTGGCGTCAGCTCCGCCGAACAGGGCATCGACATCGTCCTGCTCGATTGCTTCGCCTTCCAGCGCCGGACCATGGAGCAGGTGGGCATCGCTGCGTGCATCACCTTCCTGATAGGCTTCGCCGGCATCGGACGCTTCTGACGTCTCCGTATCCGTCGTCTTTTGCGATCCTGCTTGGGCGCCTTCCTCGCTGGAAGCTAACCCAAGAATTTCCATCATCGCCGAGACACGTTTCTCGACATAGCCGACCAGGCGCACGACCTTGCTTGAGCGCTGGCCGGTCAGATCTTGGAACGAGCAGGCGGTGTAGACATCGATGATTTTGCTCTCGATGATGTCGCACTGGGTCTCATTGGCGCCCTCTTCGCGAAGAGTCCAAAGCACTTCCTGAATTTTTTCCGCAGCTTCCAGAATCTCGCCGGTCGCCGTCTCGGTCTGGGTGACGATGGCTTCCAACTCGACGGTCGCGGAATTGAAGTGATCTTTTTCCTCACCATTCCCGCCCAGATCCTGGACTTCACGCTTCACCTGCGTGATGGCTTCGGCAAGATCGATTACGTTGTGGCTGATTAGCGCGACAGATGTGTCGCCATTGCTGTCGGCGGTTACGCTGATGCGGTCTTCGAGGCGCTCTAAGGCAGTGAGCACCGTTTGCGTATCGCTGTGACGATTGCGGCGTGCATACTCTTTTAGAAACCAGCGGCCGCGTTCGGTTTCCATCACTGCCGCAGCGATGGCTTCATAGTCCGCATCGCTGATGGGAGACGTGGAATCAGCAGCCGTTGCCAGATCGGTTGAAGCGGAGGCTTGGTCACTGGAGGCAGGACGCACGTCGCCGTCCTCACCGTCTTGACTCATGGTCGCCAGAGGCGTTTCGCTCATGGTCTGTCCCGTGGCCCAATAGATCCTGCGAAGCCCCCAGGCGGCAGCGTCGCAGGCTCTAACCCCATTCAATCGCCGGCACGAGTGCTCGTTTCGGCGGTTTGCGTTCCTTCTGCCTGCCCAAACCGATCACGGATTTCCGCTGAATCCAGCGAATCAATGCCGTGCCCTTCACGTGTAAGGTTTCACTTCGTGCAGCCACTTGCCTCCATTGCAACCCAAGCTGGTCACCAAAGAGTTACCGTGGCGGCTTTGTTCGCAGCTTATTTCGCGGGCTTTGGTGTGTTTTTGCCGTTTTTTCCCGTCTGGCTCGACTGGATTGGGCTTTCGGCGGCGTGGATCGCGGTTTTGGTCTCTGCGCCATTGATCGTTCGCGTGCTGACAACGTCGCTGGTGACCGATGCCGCTGAGCGATTCGATGATCCCAGAAAGCCGCTGCTGGCGTTGGCGCTGCTGGCGATGGTCGCCTTTGCATTTGTCCCCCTTGCCTCGCTTTTTGCCGCGGGACCAAATCTCATCGCAACGCCTTGGGTTCTGCTCGCTGTTATCGCGGTGATGGCCATTGGCTGGAACGCCCTGCTGCCGCTCAGCGACGCACTTGGCATTCAACTTTCTCGCCAATCGGGCGCCGACTATGGCCGCGTGCGGGTTTGGGGATCGATTGCGTTTGTCGCCTCCAGCTTCGCTGCCGGCGCGATTGTCGACCGCTATGGCGTGCAAACCGTGCCCTGGCTGGTGCTTGTGGCCTTTGCGGCCGTGGTATTGGTTTGCGCTGCCTTGCCGCGCAGCTTTGTGCAGCCAAAGGTGGCGACCGCGACCGGGGAGGCGTCCGCGAAGCCAAAATTACGTTCCGGCTGGGTGTTTTTCCTTCGTCGCAAAGGCGCGATGAGCGTGTTTATCGGTGCCGGCTTGATGCAGGCGAGCCACGCGTTTCTGTATGGCTTTGGCAGTCTCTCTTGGGCGGCGCAGGGGTTCTCCGAGACCGCGATCGGCCTTCTCTGGGCGTTTGGCGTCTTCTGCGAGATCGTCTTGTTTGCTGTGTCGGCGCCGATCATTGCCCGGCTGGGCGCGCGCGGACTTCTAATTTTGGGGGGTGTTGGCGCGACGATCCGGTGGGCAATTTTTGCGTTTTCCCCCGACCTGGCTTTCACCGGCCTGCTGCAAATTCTGCACGGTTTTTCCTTCGGCATGACCCATCTGGCGCTGATCGCCTATATCCAGCGGCGTGCGCGGCCACGCGAGCTTCGCGCGGCACAGGGTGTCTACGGCGTTGTGTCGGGCGGCCTGATGGCGGTTGCGACACTGGCTGCCGGCCCGCTTTACGCCACCTTTGGCGCGATGGCTTATCTCGGCATGGGGGCGATGACCGCGCTTGGCGTCCTGATCATCTTCGTCAACCGCGTTCGCATACCCGGCGGCGCACGGGTCCAGCCGACCTGCGACAGCTAGCCCCACAGCTCTCGGGTTGGCGGGTAGAGGATACTGCCATTGAAACGAAGGGCTGGATCGTGGTCCTCATCCAAGAGCAGCGGCGCATCCAGATCGACATAGTCGGCGTCATGCACCAGCAGCGTTCCCGGCGCCATGGCGAGCGAGGAGCCCATCATACAACCGACGAAGATTCCGAGCCCTTCGGCTTTGGCGGCTTCTTTCAGTGCCAGCGCCTCGGTCAACCCACCGGTTTTGTCGAGCTTGATGTTGATCACGTCGTAGCGACCGAGAAGCTCCGGCAACCCTTCGCGATCATGGGCGCTCTCATCGGCACACACCGGTACGGCATGGGGTCGGTCAGCCAAGATCGCATCCTCACCCGCGGGCAATGGCTGCTCGACCAGCGCAATGCCAAGCTCAGCGGCGACATCCAACCAGTCCCAGAGATTGGCCGGCGACCAAGCTTCGTTGGCATCGACGATCACCTTGGCGTCGCCGGCATGGCCGCAAATGGCGCGCATACGCTCTAGATCGCCATCGCCGCCCAATTTAGCCTTCAGGAGAGGGCGGTCGCGATGATCATAAGCGGCGCGCGCCATCGCATCGGGTGTATCAAGGCTCAGCGTGTAGGCCGTCTCAATGGGCCGCCCTTCCGGCACACCTGCCAGAATATGGGCCGGTTTGCCGCTTCGCTTGGCGTCAAGGTCCCAGAGCGCGCAATCGACGGCGTTGCGTGCTGCCCCGGCGGGCAACAGTGCTTGTAGAGCATCCCGATCGATCCCCGATTCAACCGCTGTTCGCACCGTTTCGATCTCGGCGGTGACACTGTCTACGGTCTCGTCATAGCGCGCATAGGGAGTGCATTCACCCCGACCGACATGGCCGCCATCACGCAAAGTCACGGTCACCACATGGGCGTGAGTGCGCGTTCCTCGAGAGATTGAGAAGCCACCGCGAATGCGAAAGGCGTCATCATGAATGTTCAATGATATCATATTTTTGAAGTCATAACTTGAAGTGGAATAACAAGATTGTCCACACCGAAGCGCACCGGGTCTGTGGCGGGCAAAGCGTATTTGTCTTCGAGATTTTTGAGCAATGACCGGGCGTCGTTTTCATCCAACGCTGCCGTGTTGACGGCAAGGCCGGTGCAGCGGATCGCGGGGTTGGTCAGCCGGCCCATCGCGATCGTGGCGTCGATGACCTCTTGAATGGAGGGAAGCGCGGTCTTCACGCCACGCATCGTGGTGCGGGTCGGCTCGTGGCAAACGATGACCGCGTCCGGCTGCGAACCGTGCAAGAGGCCAAGCGATACGCCTGCAAAGGACGGGTGAAATAGAGACCCCTGACCTTCGATCACGTCCCAATGGTCGGGATCGTTGGCCGGTGAAATCCATTCGGCCGCGCCGGATATGAAGTCGGCAATCACCGAATCGATGGCAAGGCCACGGCCTGAGATGAGCACCCCTGTTTGACCCGTGGCGCGGAAGCTTGCCTTCATGCCATGGGCGGTCATGCCCTGTTCCAAGGCGAGGGCGGTATACTTCTTTCCGACCGAGCAGTCGGTGCCGACCGCCAAAACGCGCATGCCTGGGCGCTTGTCGCCTTTTCCGGTAGCAAGTGTCTGCTCGACATGGCGTACATTATGAAGCGCGACGCCTTTGGCGCTGGCGGCTTCTGCGATTGCAGGCACATCCTGCAAACGAGCGTGCAAGCCGCTTGCGATATCAAGGCCTGCATTGATGGCGTCAACGATGCTGGCAATCCAATGATCCGGCAGGACGCCGCCGGCGTTAACCGCGCCAATCACCATGGTTTTCGCGCCTTTGCCGACTCCGTACGCAATGCTCATATCGGGTAGGCCGGTATCGGCCATGCAACCGTCCAGGCGAACCTGCCCGACGCACCAATCGCGCCGCCAGTCCACGACACCGATGGCCGTTTTCGCCGCAAGCGCGTCGGGAACGTCGCCCAAGAACAGAAGATAGGGTTTGCGCAGCTCAGCCATCAAAAAGCATCCGTAAGGGAGGGAAAAAAGTGAAGATCACTTCACGTGCCATATTTTCTGATGCTGCGAAATGGCCTTTGCGCATGGCGATGGCGCGTGGCAGGTATAGAGGTACGTATCAGTGATCTGGCAGTTTGCGCGTGACAGCGATTGACGCCCTTTGGTCGGGGCCACCCACAGATGTTCCCTTTGCCAAACGCGGCGGCGCCGCACCTCGCGCGGCTGAAGTCTTGCGCGATGGTGATGGGCTTGTGATTCAAGGCGATTGGATCCGGCCCTGCGTGCGCACAGTTCTCATGCACGATGGGTTTGTCGAAGCTTCGCAATGGTCGACCGAGGCGTCTGGACCTTCGATCCGCGTTGATGCGTCGGGATTGGGCGAGTTGGACACGCTTGGCTGCTTGGCGTTGGCCGACCTTGAAAAGGAACTGGCGGCCTCGGGAAAATCGGTGGAGCTGGTCAATCTGCCAGAGGACAAATGGGACCTTTATGAAGCGGTGCGGGCTCGCGCCGATGTAAGGCGGCCGGACAACCCACGTTTTGGCCTTGATGCCCTGATCGCCGCCTTTGGACGCGGTGTGGTGGCAACGTGGGATGATCTGCTGGGCGTGGTCGCCATGTTCGGCGTTGTTCTCAGCTCCATCGGTCTGACCTTGGCCAACCCTTCGCGCTGGCGGTTTAACGCGTTCGTCACGCAGCTCGATAAGAGCGCGTTTCGTGCCGTTCCGATCATCGTGCTCATCCAGTTCGTTATTGGCGGCATTGTCGCACAGCAGAGCGCCTATCAATTGCGTTTTTTTGGCGCGGAGATCTTCACGATCAACCTCGTGGCTATCCTGGTGTTGCGCGAAATTGGCGTTTTGATCTCGGCGATCATGGTCGCGGGTCGGACGGGATCGGCCTACACAGCCGAAATCGGTGCGATGCGCATGCGCGAAGAAGTCGATGCCATGCGGGTCATCGGCCTTGATCCGGTCGATGTTTTGGTGGTGCCGCGTATCCTTGGTCTGGTGGTAGCTCTGCCGCTGCTGACGATTATTGCTAATGCGTCTGCGCTGCTTGGCGGTATGCTGACGCTATGGGCCTATTCCGACATTAGCCCGATCGTGTTTATCGAGCGCATGCATGACGGCATCTTGTTGGAAACCGTCATGGTTGGCCTGATCAAAGCACCCTTTATGGCGCTTGCCATCGGGTGCATCGCCTGCATGGAGGGGTTTCGTGTGAGCGGAAGCACAGAGTCGCTCGGCCAGCGGGTCACCGCTGCTGTGGTGAAAGCGATCTTTGCCGTCATCGTTCTGGACGGCGTGTTCGCGATCTTCTTCGCCTCGATGGACTATTAGGAGGCGCCGATGGCCGTTCAATCGATCCATGATGACAACCCGTCGCGAACGCCGGTTATCGAAGTGCGCGGCCTGGAGGTCGGGTTCGGCGATGTAACGGTTCTCAAGGACCTTGATTTGACCGTTTGCCGCGGTGAAATCCTGGGCTTTGTTGGGGCGTCGGGCACCGGCAAATCGGTGCTTCTGCGCGCCATTTTGGGCCTCAATCGTCGTAGGGCGGGCACCATCGATGTGCTTGGCGAACCCTACTCACAGATGGATGAGCGTGAGCGCGTGCATGTTGACGAGCGGCTCGGCGTGCTTTTTCAGCATGGCGCGCTCTTCTCCTCGCTCAACGTGATCCAGAATGTGCAAGTGCCGATGCGCGAGCATTGGCGCCTGGACAAACCGATGATGGACCGGTTGGCGGCGGTCAAACTCTCTATGGTTGGCCTGGAGGAAGATGCGGCGTTAAAAACACCATCGGAGCTTTCAGGCGGCATGATCAAACGCGCCGCGCTGGCGCGGGCTTTGGCGCTTGATCCGGATGTTGTGTTCCTGGATGAGCCGACGTCTGGCCTTGATCCGCTTGGCGCGGCTGCATTTGACGAGTTGATCGCCGATTTGCGCTCAGCGCTGGGGCTCACCGTGTTCATGGTGACCCACGATCTCGATAGCCTGTTTTCGGTTTGTGATCGCGTCGCGGTTCTTGGCAATCAAAAGGTGCTCACCGTCGGGACGGTCGATGAAGTGCGGCGGTTCGATCACCCTTGGGTGCAGGACTATTTCAACACCGGCAGAGCCGTTGGGCGCGGCCCAAGCGCCGTGGCACCAAGCAATCAATCGGATTGAACAGCCAATGCGCAGTCAAAATGCAACTATCGGGCGAAAAGTGCAGGTGTTTGCGCGCCTTAAGCCACGCGGCGCTTTGCGCTCCTGCACTGTCGCGCTAAGGCCCTGAGGCATGGAAACCCGCGCCAATCATATTGTTATTGGTCTGTTCGCTTTGGCCGTCATCGCGGCTGGAATGGCGTTCATCTATTGGGTTGCCGAGATTGGCGGGCAGGATGAAACCGCTGAGGTCATTTTTCAGTTCAATGGGCCGGTAAACGGGCTGAGCGCTGGTAGCCCTGTGCTCTTCAATGGTATTCAGGTTGGCGAAGTCCGCACGCTGTCGCTCAACCCGAACAACCCGCAGGAAGCTTTGGCGCTGGCGATTGTCGATGTCGCCACGCCGATTCGCGAGGACACCAATGCCGAGCTTGGCATTACCGGGATCACCGGCACAGCTTTCGTGGCGCTTCGTGGCGGTTCGATGGACGAGCCGGCGGTGCTTGATCCAAACACGCCGGTGATCATTGAGGCCGAGGTATCGGTCGTACAGGACTTAATCGATGGCGCGCGCAACGTGCTTGGACGGGCGGATGACGCCATGCAGACGATTGAGAGCTTTCTGCTCGTCAACGAACCGTTTCTAACGCAAACCATTGCCGATATTAATGAAATTACCAGCACTGTTGCCGAGCAGACGGACAATATCGAGCTGTTGATGGAAGGCGTTGGCGCGATTGCCAGCGAGATTTCAGGTCTCTCGGGGCGGCTAGAGAACATCATTGCAGGCTCGGAGGAACTGATTGCCGCCGTCGATCCTCAAAGCGTTAGCGAGGTGGTGGAGAATGTGCGTGTCGCATCGACCGAGTTTCGCGGCGTGGGCGAAGATGCTCGCGCGCTGATCGCGCGCGGCGGCACCGTGTTCGACAATTTGGAGACTTCGTCGACGTCCTTGGTCGAAACGTTGGACGCCGTCCAGATCGTCGTTGCCTCGGTCGATCCGGCAGTGGTTGCGCAAGCGGTCGACGATGTCGGCGCCTTCACATCTCGGCTTCCCGAAACGGGCGAACGGGTTGATGCTGTGCTTGCCGGTGCGCAGGAGGCGACCGACAATGTGATGGCCTTCACGGCGAGCCTTGAAGACAATGCCGAGCAGGTCGATTTGATTTTCGACGATGCCGTCATTATCGCCGACCGGCTCGAAGTCGCCTCCCGCCGTATCGACGGTCTTTTGGAATCCGTCGATGGCTTGCTTGGCGAGGACGAGACGCAGGGCTTGATCGCTGATGCGCGCGAGGCGGCCCGTGCCTTGCGCAATGTGGCCGTCGCCTTTGAGGGTAGGTCGGATGAGATCGCAGCCGGTCTGGCGCGCTTCACGGGACCTGGCTTGCGGGATGCTGAGGCATTAATTGGAGATGGTCGGCGGGTGCTGAATCGTCTTGAGCGCGTGGTCACGTCGATTGAACGTAACCCACAACAGTTTATCTTCGGCGGCGATCGCGCCCCCGAATACTCCCCGCAGCGGCGGTGATGCGATGGGCGGTTTTGCTATCTGGTGCCCGACCTGGTTTGATGGGCAGGAATGTGTGAGTAGGGTCCGATGAGTGATGTTGGGCAGGCCATGACAGGCCTCGAGGGTGCCAAACGCAGGCGCAAGCGCGCGGGACTGCCATTGATCGGCGGTGTCTGTGCGACGCTTCTGCTTGCCGGCTGTTCAACCATCGGCCTGGAAATGGCGCCACGCATTTACGATCTGCGCGCCCCACAGTCGATCGATGTCGGTGGAAGTCGCACCAGCCGCCAACTTCTGGTGGCCGAGCCTGCGGCTGTTCGTTTTTACGCGACCGACCGGATCGTCGTTCGTGACAGCGCTGCAACGCTTGCTTATTTCCCCGGCGCATCCTGGTCGGACGCACTGCCAGACCTACTGCAAGCGCGCTTCGCTGAAGCCTTGGAACGCACAGGTCGGGCGAGGGCGGTGGGTCGTCCAGGTCAAGGCCTTTTGATCGACGTGCGGCTTGTGCCGGAAATTCGCGCCTTTGAAATCGAGATTTCTGATGGCGGGCAGGCGACTGCCGTGATCGACATCGCGCTGAAAGTGATGAACGATGCCAATGGTCGCATTCTGGCGAGCCAGAATTTTGCGGCGACGATGCCAGCGGCCAGTGACAGCGCTGAGGACGGCGTCGAAGCGCTCAACGCGGCGTTTGACGCTTTGTCGCGCGAAATGGTGAAGTTCGTTCTCGACGCGGTTTAGGCGCGCCTGTCAGCCAGTCGAGCACAAAAAAGCCGCCGGTCATACACTGACCGGCGGCTTTTTTGTTGGTGTTTCAGTTGGTTACAGCGTTTTGCGTTCAACTTGGATCGCAATTCGCTGCCTCTCTCGTCGATCGAACGCGATTTGCGATAAGACTGTCTCAGACGATACGCAAAACGCTCTAGTTACCGAAGCGGCCGAGCGCCTGCCCCAGAACCGTGTAGAGACGGCCCTGATCGGACATCAGAAGCGTGCGGGTTTCAGCCCGGCTTGCCCGACGCGAGGCCATTTCACGCAGCGTGCCCTCGAAGCTTGTCAAATGTTCCTGGGCAGCGGACCGCAATTCGTTGTCGCGACCGATCTGGCGACGAATCTCGTCGAAGATTTGCTGGCCGTTCAGCGTGTAGATGCGCCGCGAGAAGCTCGCCTTGTTGCCGGCCAAATAGCTGTCCCACTGCTGCGCATAGGCGCGTTCGTCCAAGGCATCGCCAATCTGCTCGCGGATATCTTCCAGCGGACCGCCTTGGCCATCATCAGAGGACGCGCGGCGAAGCAAGTCGCTGATCCAACCGCCTGAGGGAGCGTCGGAGTTGCCGCCTGAGGATGTCGGCGTGACCGCAGGGGCCACGGCCTGACGGACGTCTTCCATGCTGCGGGCGATATCATCATCGACGCGTTGGTCTTTCAGGCTCAGCGCGCTGGCTTCGGCAAGCTGCGCACCGCCGCGCGAGGATGCAATGGCGGGCGCTGGCGCCGGCGCCTGCAACTGACGCGAGGAGGCATCGCGCGCATTGCCCTCATCGGACACCAGGCTGGAAAGCTCTTTGAGCGCCGCGACCTGTTCGTTCACAACCTGGCGAAGGGCCGCCGCGCTTTCGCGGGCTTCTTCGGGCAGCTCGAACACACCGCGGCGGATGTCTGCACGGGTGGTCGCGAGTTCTGAGCTGAGATCGCTCGTCATCTTGCGCATGTCCTCAATGGAGGAATGGAAGGCCGAGACAGCCGTTTCCAGCCCGCCTTGCAATTCACGCGCGACCTCTTCTTGGGTCTTGCGAACGATGTCGCTGGCCTTGCTGCTTTCTTCGCTGGCGGTTTCGCGCAGCGAATTAAACTGAGCGATCACGCCTTTGGCGGCATCATCGGCAGCCAGGGACAGGGAAGAGGCGAGGGAGGCTGCACGCTCTTCGGCATCGATCAGTGTTGAAGCAAGACGTTCGGACGTCAGCTGGAGCGCCTGTTCGGCCCGGTTGGTGCGGTCGGCGATGGATTCGCTGATCGTGTCCATCTGGGTGACCTGCGTTCCGACGGAGCCTTCAAGCTTCTCGGTGGTGCGCAGGATAGCCTGGGAAGCGCCGGAAAGCGCGCGGCCATGCACGTCGAAGCGATCAGACAGATCGACGATGGAGCTGAGAACCTCTGTCGAGATGCCGCTGAGGGCTTGAAGCTGCTTCTCAAGGGCTTCGGAGGTTGTGGCCGTGTCATTGCTGATCGACTGAACCGATGTGCTGAAGCGGGCGATCTTCTCCTGCAGGACTTCGCCCATCGAGCCAAGGGTCACAGCGGAGTTGCTGAGCAGTTCCTCGATCGAAGAGTTGACCGAGCCGATCTGACCGGTGAGCTCCTGCAAATCCTGGTTGAGCAAGTTGCGGGCACGGGCGAGATTGGCCGAGGCATCGCGTGTGCGCTCTTCCAAGGTGGAGTCCATGAGCTGCGTCGCTGCTTCGACCGACTGGTTGAACGCGTTGGTGCGGGTATCGAGGGCGCCAAGCAGCGAATGGCCGCGGCTGTTGAGGACTGTTTCGATGGACTCGGTGGCGGCCGTGATGCTGGATTCCAGCGTCGAGCGGCGATCTTCGAGCTTATCGGACAGTGCTTGCGTGCGCATATCGATGGCGTTGGCCATTGTCCCGGTCGCGGCATTGATGCTGTGTTCCAAGGTGGACGCGCGTTCTTCCATCGCACCGGCCAGTTCCTTGGTGCGGCTGTCGAGAACCGAGCCAAGCTGGCTGGTGGCCGATTGCAGGCTCTGGGCGAGCTGATCGGTCTGACCCGCAAGCGTATCAGCCAGTTCACGCTCGCGCTCTGCGACATTGCTTTGCAGTGCCTGCGTGGCCGCGTGGATGGAGCGCGCAAACTCGCTGGTGCGGGTTTCCAGGGCGCCGACAAGGGCTTGGCCGCGATCATCAAGGATCGATTCCATGGCTCCAGCCTGGTTGGATAGGGCCTCGCGCAGGGCGTCGGCGCGCTCGGCGAGCTGTTGGCTGGCCACAAGCGTTTCGTCATGCGCAGCCGAGCGGACATTGGCCGCAGCGGCGACAAGTGCGTTGGTTGCCGAGCCGACCTGAAGCTCAAAGCCTTGCAGGGCGTTCGTCGTTTCCGAAGAAAGCGTTTCGCCGAAATTGTTGGCGCGATCGCTCACCATGGCTTCAAGAGCTTCGCCCTGTGCCTTGATGGTTTCAGAAACTTCCATCACGCGGTCGCCAAGCAACTGGTTGATGTCCGAAACGCGGTTGGCCATCAAATCGGTGAGATTGTTGGTCTGTTCGTTGACGGTTTCACCCACCGCTTCGATACGCGCGGTGATGGCGCGTTCGATGTCGTCGCGACCGCTGACAAAGGCCTGCGCCACTTCGCGGGTGCGTTCGATGAGCGTTTCGGAGATCTCACGGCCACGGTTGGACAGCGCGCCATCAAGCTGATCGGCGCGTTCGACAAACGTGGTGGTCGCGTCTTCGATGCGCTGATTGACCTTCACATCAAAGGCCGACAGGCGCTCATCGACCGTGGTTTCAAGCTGAACGGTACGCATCTGCAGCGCGCTCGAAAGGCTTTCGATCTGCTCGCGCAGCTGGTTGTCGATGGCCTCGGCGCGGGTGGTCAGATCGCCACCAACAGCGCTCATGGCATCGGTGAGGCCCTGCGTGCGGTTGTCGATGGTGCTTACAAGGTTCGAAGTGGCTTGATCGACCTGGCTTGCAAGGTTGGCGGTCGTGCCTTCCACGCGATTGACGAGGTTGGTCGTCGTCTCATTGACGTGGCTGGCAAGGCTGGTCGCGGCCTGATCGATCCGGCCGGTGATGCTGCCTGAGGTTTCCTCAACCTGGTTGGTGAGGTTGGTCGTGCTTTCATCGACGCGGATGACGAGGCCAATGGCGGTCTGATCGACGCGATTGACCAGCCCAGTGGCAGTTTTCTCCAACTGATCAACGAAGCCGTCGGCGGTATCGACAACGCGGTTGTTGAGCTCGCTGGCTACGCCAAGGATGCGTTCTTCGGTGTTGCCCGTGACATCCTGGAGCGCCTGCATGAGCGTGTCGGAACGCTCGTTCAGCGCATCGATCAGATTGGTCGTTCGGGTGTCCATGGCTTCCAGATAGCCACTGGTGTCGGTCGTGATGCGGTCCACCAGCGTGTCGGAAAGCGCGTTCATGCGGCTTTCAACACCGGAATTTGCGTCGGTGAGCACGCTCATGAAGCGCTGGGTGCGGTCATTGAGCGTTTCGAGGTAATCGCGGGTGGACGTGTTGATGTGTTCGGCCAGAACGGCGGACCGTTCGCCCAGAACAGCGCTCGCCTCGGCAGCAGCGCGGTCGATGCTCTGTTCAAGCGCGGTGCGCTGGTTGAGGAACGAGGCTTCGATGGCGCCGGAACGATCAGCCAGTGCGAGATCGATGGACTGCGCCTTGTCATCAAGAAGGGAACGGATCGCATCGGCGCGCGTGTGCATCTGCTCATCGAGCGCGGCGGTACGATCATCGAGCGCCGAAACCAGCGCATCGCTGTCGGATTTCAAGATGTTGGCATATTCTTCCGCGCGCTGCGTGAAGGCCAGGCCAAGGTTTTCGCCCTGCTCCAAGACGATCTGAACGACGCGTTCGCCGACCACCTGCACCTTGTCGGTGAGGTCGCCTGTCCCGGTCTTGATCAAATCTTCAACGGCATCGCGGCCTTGGGCAAGGCGCATATCGACCAAATCAAGGTCGCGCATGATGCTTGTTTCGATGGTGCTGCTGGTGTCGTCGGCGGTCTTGCGCAGCTCTTCCAGCTTGGCATCGACCGATGAGATAAGTGATTGAGCAGAAAGCTCAAATCCGTCGCGCAGCTCAACGCCGCGTTCCACAACAGCATCGTGCAGCCGTTCAGCGGAGGCTTCCATGCGTTGCGCAAGGGCGCCACCTTGTTCGGTGATGCTATCGGAAATCTGCGTGCCGGCATCGTCCAGTTTAGCGGTGATCGCCGTGCCGCGCAGTTCCATGTCGATGAGCAAGGAGTCGGCGGTGGTTTTCAGCGTCGTCGTCACATCTTCGGCGCGTGCGGCGAAGTTCTCGGTGACCGAGTGGCTGGTCTCTTCCAGCTCGCGGGTCACATTGCTGCCGCGTTGCTCAAATTCGCTGACAATAGCGTTGGTTGTTGAGGCTAGATCGGCAGAGATCGTTGCTGAGCGATCTTTCAAGACCGTGTCAACTTCTGCTGATTTTTCAGTGATTTCGCGAACAATGTCGCCACCGATGATGGCCAGCTTGTCCGATACATCAAGGCCAGTCGAAGACAGTTGTTCGACCAGGCGATCACCATGCGATTGCAAGGTGTCGCTCATGGTTTCGCCGGCGTTCGACAGGGCGTTGGTGATCTGCGAGGCTTTGTCGGCCAGGCTGTGGGCGACCGTCGCGCCGGTTTCGGCGAGCGACTGGGTCAGCGCGTCAGACGCGGTCAGAAGATCGGCGTTCAAACGGTCATGCGAGGATGAAATCGCCTCGCGCACCTTTTCCGCGTTGAGAAGAATGTCCTGACGTTCGCTGGTCAACTGGGCAAGCAGCGTGCGCAATTTGGTTTCATTGTCCGAATAGGCGCGTTCCAGGTTGGCGACTTCGCCCTGGACCATCGATTCTAGCTCGCCAGCGCGCGCAAGCGCGCGTTCGACGCCATCGCCCATGGCGGCGACTTCGCGGCGGATGGCCTGGCTGACCGACATCACTTGCTCTTTGGCGAGCTCATCGGGCTGCGCCATGCGCATGGTGACGTTGGCCATCGACTTGGCAACGATGCGTAGTTCAGCCGCGCGATAGACGAGGAAGGCGATGGTGAAAAACAGGAAGACCGGCGCCAAGGCCCCAACTGCATAGGCGATGAAGCCGGGCGAGGTTAGCGTTGCGCCATCGCCGAGTAGCGCGCCAGCGCTGGTGTTGAAGAGGGTAGGGGCAAGAAGCGCGGCACCCGCAACCCAAATGGCACTGGCGCTGGCGGCGAGCACATATGGCGTGTTGGCCGGGCGGCGTTGGAGTTCGTAGACCAAGGCGCTGGTGGCGCGGCGATCATCATTGGCTGGCGGGCGACGTTCGCGCAGGCGTTGATCGTCGGCAACCTCGCGGGCCGATGGTGCATCGTCCTCGCCAATTGGCGTTGCCAGTGGATCGCCAAGCACATCGTCGGCGCGCGGCATGCGTGCAGCGCTCCGACCGGTCGATTGCTGACCGGATGCCTTGTCCGCGTCGTCCGATGCGCCATCAAAGCCGTCGTCAGCGAAGTCGATGGCCAGGGCCTCTTCGACTGCATCAAGCGCCGCCTTGTTTGCTTCGGATGGTTTCTTCGCCATTGATACGCCTCACGCTTTTTGGGCATCCTCACATTTGACCGGCTGAAAACTCAGCGCGTTCAAACAGCCACACTTGCCCACATTTCAACGGACAAACTATTCCTTTGACCGTTCAAATTGAAGACACTTACGTCTCTTTGTTAGCAATTTGTTCATCATAGTTAACGTCACGCAGGAGGCCAGAAAAATCGGTTGGCCGTTAACGCCGATGAAAGGGCTGGGGGCCAGACTGATTAATGAGAAAGGGTACGGGCTGGCCGCAATTCGTGTCAGACAAGGGGATAAGAAGATGGGCGCACACCAAGTGCCGTCGCTGATCGAAACCAGCGAAAAGGTTGTGGATAGCAAGACGCTCTATCCACCCAAGCTGCTCGATCTGGTTCACCTTAGCTGCCAAACTTTTGGCGATCCCGACCTTGAGCGCGATGTGTTGCGGCTCTTTCTCGATCAAGTTTACAGCACAGGCCGGGCCCTGCGCGTGACGACCAGCGCGGTTGAACGCGGCCGCCTCTATCACCTCGTCAAAGGCAGCGCGCGCGGCGTTGGTGCCTTTCAACTGGCAGCACTTGCCCAGGGTGGCGAGGACGATCCGCAAGATGAGGTTCATCTTGCGGCGACACTCTCGGCGATCGAGGCCGTTTCAACGCGCGTCGATGAGCTTTTGACCGTCTGACACGCCGCATCTTTGAGCATCCTGCGACATTGCAACCGATGCATTGCCGGTTCTGCGCGCATTGTTGCGCTTCACAAGGCAAGGTGGGCTTTGCTAGGACGCGCCATCACTGTGTGCTCGGCAAGCTTCTTAGCGATCTTGCCGTGGCAAGCGCACGCGTCCACCGTTAGGCAGGTTTATGATCAAGATTACATTCATCGAACACAATGGAACGCAGCACGAAGTTGAGGCTCAAGAAGGCTCAACGGTGATGGAGGCCGCCGTGATGAACGGTGTGCCGGGCATTGAAGCAAGCTGCGGCGGCGCCTGCGCCTGCGCGACCTGCCATGTCTATGTCGAGCCGGCGTGGAAGGAAACGACGGGAAGTCCTGAGGTCATGGAAGAAGATATGCTCGATCTTGCCTATGATGTGCGCGATGAAAGCCGCCTGTCCTGCCAGTTGCGCGTCAGCCCGGCGTTCAATGGGCTGGTCGTGCGCGTGCCAGAATTTCAGGCCTGAGCGCTGCGGTTGGTTTGGTTCTGTAGCCAGGCGAGGAGATTTCAATGCTCGATACCGTGACTGGCGACAGTGCAAGCGAGACCATCGAAACCGATGTCGTGATCATTGGCGCCGGGCCGGTGGGTTTGTTCGCGGTGTTCGAACTGGGGCTGCTCGATGTCAAAGCGCATTTGATCGACATTCTCGATCGCGCTGGCGGCCAATGCGCCGAGCTCTATCCGGAAAAGCCGATCTACGACATTCCGGCCTGGCCAGAAATCTCCGGCCAGGGCCTCGTTGATCAATTGATGAAACAGATCAAACCGTTTGAGCCGGCGTTTCACTTCAGCCAGATGGTCACCGAGCTGCACAAGCAGGATGATGGGCGTTTCGCGATCGCCACCGACATGGGCAAGCGCTTTCTTTGCAAGGCGGTCGTTGTGGCCGCTGGTGGCGGGTCCTTCCAGCCCAAGCGACCACCCATTGCGGGCATTGAGGCTTATGAGGGCACATCGGTTGCCTATTCGGTGCGCCAGATGGAAGCCTTTCGCGGCCATGATCTGGTTGTCGTGGGCGGCGGCGATTCGGCGCTTGATTGGACGCTGAACCTCCAGCCGCTTGCCAACTCGCTGACGCTTGTTCACCGTCGTGATGAATTTCGCGCTGCGCCCGACAGCGTCAACAAGATGCGTGCCCTGGTCGAGGCCGGTGCCATGCGCTTTGAGCTTGGACAGGTGTCTGAGCTGAAGGGGGACGCGGGGCAGCTTTCCTCGGTTGTCATCAAAAACAAGGACAGCGAGACGGAAGTGGCCTGTACGCGCCTTTTGCCGTTTTTCGGCCTCACCATGAAGCTAGGGCCGGTCGCCGAGTGGGGGATCAACCTGCACGAAAACCTGATCACGGTAGACACCGAAAAGTTCGAGACATCAGAGCCGGGCATTTTCGCCATCGGCGATATCAATTGGTATCCCGGCAAGCTGAAACTGATTTTGTCGGGCTTTCATGAAGCGGCCTTGATGGCGCAGGTCGTTGGGCGCATTGTATTTCCGGACAAACGGATCGTTTTCCAATACACGACCTCGTCCTCCAACCTGCAAAAGAAGCTGGGCGTGATTTGATCGGCTCCAATCTCCTTTTCGGTTTTCGCCGAGGCGCCGCCATCTTGGCGGCGTTGTGCGTTGGGTTATGGACCGGCAGTGCCGGCGTTGCTGGCACAAACGAAGTCGTTTTTCTGCAATTGCTGGAAGGCCAGTGGGCCGGCCAAGGGCGCGCCGCGACGACGCAGGGCGAGATTGCCGTGCTTTGCGATGTCCAAGGTCAATTGCACAGCGCAGCGCGTTTATCCCTGCGAGCCGATTGCCGTACGCCCAATCAATCCGGGCGGATCGGTATGTCGCTCTATTTCAGTGACATGACGCAACAGTTTCACGGCGAGCTTTCCAGTCCGCTCAATTACATCAGCGGTGGGCTGAACGGACGTCTATCGCGCGGCGATTTGTTTTTGCGCTTGTCGGCCGATGATGGATCGGAAGGCCGGCTTTTGCTGGTCGCTCAAGGGACCAACCAGGTGCGGCTTTTGGTGACGACGATCGTCAATGGCGCGAACATCACGGTGTTCGATCTGCCGCTTGCCAGAACCAGTTAGGGCCAGACCCTAGGCGTCGTCCTTTTTCGTTCCGTTTGAACCGCCAAGACCGGCAATCCCGCGGGTCACTTCACTCAAAGTCGGGCCGTTGCCGGCGATATGCGGCATTGGACGCGTCACGGCGATGGCGGCAATACCGACGCGCGCCGTCAGCAACCCATTGATCACCCCTTCGCCCAAACGGGTGGAAAGCCGGGCCGCCAGCGAGTGGCCAAGCACTTGGGAAACCAGTCCCTCGGTCGCGGCAATGCCGCCGGTGATCGCCAGATGGGCCATCATGTGCCGTCCGAGCTTCAAAGCGCCCAGGAAACCGGGCCGCGCGCCGTAGAGTTGGGCGATCTGGCGGGTGAGGGTGACGCACTGAAACGCGACCATCGCGATGTCCACCAGGGCGCGCGGTGACAGGGCCGTGACCAGCGATACGCGCCTTGCCGAGGTGGAAACCAGCCGCACAGCCTCGCGGTCAAGCGGCGTCATCAGCGATTCTTCTGCGATGATGATCAGATCCTGGGCGTCCAGAACGCCGACGCGCTGCTGTTCGAAGGTGGCACGGCCATGGGCGGTGTTCGGGTGCCCGCGATAGATCGCCGTTACCTGATCAAGGGCCTTGCGTGCGGCCGGTGCGTCTTCTTCATCATAGGCCTTTTGGAAATTGTCGCGCAGATCATCGAGCTTTTCCAAGCGCATGATGGCGCGCGTTTCCTTGGCGATAAAGCCGAGCAATCCCAATGCTGCCAGAACCAGAAGGCCGAGGGCGACCCAACCAAGCGCCGGTTGGCGCTCCAGGAGCGTGCGGACAAAATTCTCGGCCCACAGGGTCAGACCAAGCAGGACAAGGCCGGTGAACGCCGATCCAAACAGAGCAAGCCAGCGGAACCCACGCGGTGCGGATACCCTTTGGGATTGGCTCTCCTCCAACGGTTCGGCAAAAAGCGGCGCTTCGCTCTCCACCTCCACGGAGGTGAGCTCAAGAACTTGCGGTTTGCGGGTTTTGCTCATGATCGATGGGTCACGCGTTGGTTTGGCTCAGTCTGGTCAGGCGAGCTTGTCGCCGAGAAGAAACTGCAAAAGCCGGTCGAGCCGAATGTGCGGCAGGCCCGGCTTTGCAGTCGGGCGCGTGTCGAGCTTCGGCGGGCGAAACCGAACGAAACGCAGCGGATAGGTTTTGGCGGTCGGCCCCATCAGCTTGGCGGGGTCCGTTGGCAAATCGCCGGGAAAGATCGCCACTTCGCGCTCACCATCAAAGGTCTGGCCGTTGATGGTTTCACCCTTGATCGGCACGCCAGCGACAGCGCCGATCGTGTCGCTACCGGTTTTGGCGCTTGCCTCGCGGGTGGCGCGCACCGAAGCGATGGCCAGCGTTTCAACCTTGGCGCCGGAGAACAGAGCTTTCTTGCGCGCGTCGTTGACCAGATGATCGAGGATCGCCTCCAATTGGTCGTGTTGGCTGTGATGGAGATGATCGGCCTTGGTGGCGGCGAACACGATCTTATCGATGCGCGGTCCGAAAAGCTTTGAAAGGATCGAGTTCTCGCCGGCCTTGAAACAGGCGAGGATCGCCGAGAGGGCGTCGCGTAGATCACGCATGGCGCTCGGGCCGGCATTAATCGCCGCAAGGGTGTCGACGAGCACGATCTGGCGGTCGAGCCGCGCAAAATGGTCGATGAAGAAGGGTTTGACGACCACGCGTTTGTAAGCCTCGAACCTGTGTTCCATCGCGCCGTAAAGGCTCGATTTGCCGGTTTTGCCATCAATTGGCGCATCGAGCGGTGCAAAGGTGAGGGCGGGTGAGCCTTCAAGCTCGCCGGGCATCAGAAAACGGCCAGGCGGGAGCATCGAAAGGGCGGTTTCGCTTTCTTTGCAGGCGCGCAGATAATGTGTGTAAAGGTCGGCAAGGCGTGTTGCTGTTGGTTCGTCGAGCGGGGTAGCACCATCGGCCTGGCGCATGGCGTCTAGAAACGGCTGAGCCAGTGCCTTGCGCTCTGGGTCGCGCGCGCGGCTCAAAGCCTCCTTGGAAAACGTCTGGTAGTCCTGATCGAGCAGCGGCAGATCGAGCAGCCATTCGCCGGGATAATCGACCAAATCCAGATTCAGGCTGGTACGACCCAGCGTTCGCGCCAAAGCCGAGGTGGGCTCAAAGCGCAAGGTTAGCCGAAGCTCGGAGATTTGCCGCGTGGAGTTGGGCCAGGTCCGGTTGTGCAGCAAATCATGCACATGCTCTTCCAGTGCGAACCGCGCGACATCATCGTCCGGCTGTTGGGAAAGGCTTGCGCCAATCAAACGCCCTGATCGCGAGGCCTGGAGGGCGGGCAAGTGGCCGCCATGCAGCAAGGCATGCACCAGCGACGTCAGAAACACGGTTTTGCCGGCGCGCGACAGGCCGGTCACGCCAATGCGCAAGCTCGGCGTCGCCAAATCGCCGGCTGTGCTGAGCAGGCTCTGGGCACCGAGGCGAACATCATCAAGAACGGTGAGGTTAGGCAAACAGGCAGATTCCGAGCAGGGGGCGTCGCGCTGGGGCGTGGCCCTCACATATTTGCCCGCATGCCCGCGATTGCAAGCAGTTAGCGAAGGTCCAACACGTCACGCGGGCGAATGGTGTCGCGTAGATCGGCTGTGTGGGGCGCCAGGTCTGACCAGCGCGCAATGGCGCACTCCAGCACAACCAGCGTGCCGGTTGGCAGCTTTTCCATCAGCCGTTCCAACGCTCTGGGTTCGGCTGATCCGATGAGCAGTTGGCAAAGGTCTTCCAGCACCGGATTGTGGCCGATCAGCAGCGCGCGATTGACGGTATTTGGCAGCGCGCGCAGCAGGCGCAGATAGGCGGCTTCATTGCTTTCATAGAGTGCCGCCGTCAATTCGATCTCAGCGGGCGAGGTGAGATTGTCGATAATGGGTAGAAGCGTGGCGCGCGTGCGCTGGGCGATGGAGCAGCCAATCCATTGTGGCTGCCAGGCGGCAACGAGCGGCGCCATGGCCTCGGCCGCCTTATAGCCGCGCTTGTTCAAGGGGCGCTCGATGTCGCGGAAATCGGCGTCCTGCCACGATGATTTGGCGTGGCGCATGAGAAGCAAGGTTTTGCGGCCTGTCGTGGGCGCTGTTTCGATCTCGTCCATGCCTAAGGCTAGTCCACCGTGACGGCGATGGAAAGCTAGGGGAGTTTGGCCAATTGGTCGGTAAATCTTGCCGGGCGCGGCGGGTTTTGCCGGACCATGCGCGACGTCAAATCCGCACGCTTTTCCTTAGGTCATTGAAAAATAGAACAAAAATCGTTTGGCACGGAAGCTGCAAAAGCTTCGGTAGTACGAACACGCCCGCGACAACCGGGCAACGATCAACCTAACGGTAAAGGCTAGGGCAAAGTTATGGGTATCTTTGGCGCACTCAACAATGCGGTTTCCGGCTTGCAGTCGCAGGCCTACGCTTTGGAGCAAATTTCCGGCAACATCGCGAACTCGCAAACCGTCGGCTACAAACGCGCTGAAACGAGTTTTGCGGATATGGTGGCTGATGCTGCGCCATCGCGGCAGGCTCCTGGCGGTGTGACGGCATCGACCCGTGCGACCAACGATGTGCAAGGGGCGGTTCAGCGCAGCGACGTTGAAACCTTCATGGCGATCCAGGGCGATGGCTATTTCGTGGTCGCCCAGCAGATTGGTGAAGTTGATAACCGCCCGGTTTTTGATGACACAGATGCCTACACACGCCGTGGCGATTTTGAGATCGATCGTTCAGGCTATTTGGTGAATGGGGCAGGGTACTTCCTGCAAGGATTGCCGATTGATGCGACCACCGGCAACCCCGCAGGGTCCGCGCCGGAAACCGTTCAAATTCAGAGCGATTTCCTGGCAGCCCTGCCAACGAACCAAATTGACTACCGCGTCAACTTGGCCCGATTCCCGCTGACGGCGGACTCCGATCCGGCTGTTGCAGGCTCGGAACTGCTTGATCCGGTTGATTTCGCCAACGACCCGACCGTGATTCCGGCGACGGCGACCGATGGCTTCATTCAGGCCGCTGATGTGCCGGTCTTCTTGCAAAACACGGTGGCTGGCGGCGCCACGACCGTGTTTGATGAATCTGGTGCGCCTGTGAACATTCAGTTCCGCTGGGCAAAGACGGCGTCCGTCGGCAACGGTGATCCCGCCGACCAGTGGCAGCTTTATTATCTCAGCGATTCCAACGCAACGACTACTGATCCAGCTTGGCGTAACACCGGCACCGATTACACCTTTGCCACCGATGGCACGATGACCGCGCCGACGGCCGATCCCGTTGTGAACTTCCAGATCAACGGCTCGACGCTGACCGGCGTTCGCATGCGCCATGACACCGACGGTGTGACGCAATTTTCTGATCCAAGTGGTAATGCGCAGCTCACAACCCTAAGCCAGAACGGTTATGGCGCTGGCGAGTTGATCGGCGTCTCTATCTCCGAGGCTGGCCGTGTCGTGGCGGCCTATTCCAACGGTCAGGTGGTTGATATTGCTGAGGTTGGCATCGCCACCTTCAACGGTGACTCGCAGCTGCGCAAAACGGAAGGCGGTGGCTTCTTGGCCACCCGTGAATCCGGCGACCCCATTCTCATCGATGCCAGTGATGTGGTGGGCAGCGCTTTGGAGATGTCGAACGTGGATATCTCAAACGAGTTCACCAAACTGATCGTCACCCAGCAGGCCTATTCGGCGTCCACCCGCATTGTCTCGGTCTCCGATGAGATGATGCAGGAAGTTCTGGGCATGGTCCGCTAGGGCCTGTGAGCGCGGCCTCGGGAGTAGAGTAAGGGCAGAACGATGGGTGTTTACGGCGCGCTTGGCGCTTCGCTTTCCGGTCTTTCGGTTACCAAAGCGCAGCTCGACGTGTTGGCGGTCAATATCGCCAACGCCGACACGCCGGGCTACACGCGCAAGTCGGTATCGCAATCGACAACGATTGCCGGCGACAGGGTTATTGGTGTTCGCACCGAGTCGCTCGACCGACAGCTCGACACGCTTCTGCAAAAGCAGATCCGGTCTGAACTTGGCGCCTCGGGCTATGTTCAGACCATGGCGAGCTATCAAGATCGCCTCAACGTGATGATGGGCGAGCCGGGTTCGGCCAGCGCCTTCGACACGCTGGTCAGCAATTTTACGTCCAGCCTGTCCAGCCTCAGCGACAATCCGTCCTCGTTTACGGCGCAGCAGTCGGTGATCGGGGATGCGCAGGTTTTGGCGCAAACGCTCAACTCCATGAGTGAGGATGTGCAGCAACTGCGCACCGAGGCGGAGCAGGGCATCGCCAACAGTGTGCGCAACATCAATGACGCATTGGAGCGCATCGAGCAGGTCAACAACACGATTATTGGCGTTGCAGGCGATGCCAAAGTGCCCGCCGATCTTTTGGATGAACGCGATCGTTACATCGACCTTTTGGCCAAGGAAATCGATATCCAGGTGATGGAGCAGCCAAGCGGTGCGGTTTCGATCTTCACCAATTCCGGCATTTCGCTTTTTAGCGGCGAAGCGCAGACCCTGAACTTCGATCAGGCGGCCAAACTCAGTCCACTGTCGCAATATTCCAGCATTTCGGGCGAACGCACCGTTGGGACGGTGACCATCGGCATGTTGGGCGGCGACTCCATAGACCTGTTGGCCGGCAACAACATCCGGTCGGGGCGGCTTGCTGGTTTTGTGGAACTGCGCGACGACACGCTGGTGGAAATGCAGAACCGGCTCGATGAGTTCGCGCACCATTTGGCGCTGAGCATGTCGACGCGCACCGAGGCAAGTGCCGCCCTTGATCCCATTCCCGGCGACACCAGCGCTGACCTTGCGGGCACTGGGGTTTACGCCCCAGTCGATTTCACCAACGCCGGTTCCAATGATGGCTTGATCTCGTTTGACCTGACCGTCGATGGTGTCACCCAGACCGTGGACATCACCTACGCCGAGGCAGCTGCTGGCTCGGTGGACCCTGCTACGGTCACACAGGCTGAATTGGTGGCGCTGATCAACCAGGAGGCCAATACGGCCTTTTCCACGGTTGGCGTGACCTATGCGGCCGCCGACGGCACGGCGATCGACCTGCGCTCGGCCACGACCGGTGCCGGATCGAACGTGTCGGTGGCATCCTACGCGGAGACCAATCTTACCGGTGTCACGTCGCTTGCCAATGGCAGCGCGACCGGTGGAACGGCTTTTGACGGCTTCCAGATCGATCTGACCGGCATTCAGCCGGGCAATGAAGTGTCACTCAACGTCACGGACACTGTTGCGCCTGCAACGCAGCAGATCACGCTGGTCCATGTCACCGATCCAACCTCCTTGCCGCTTGAAAACGACCTGACGACCGACCCGAACGATCTGGTGATTGGCGTCGATCTCACCGATCCCGCCGCCGTTGAAGCTGCATTGGCCGCCAATGGCATCAATCTAACAACCGCTACGGGAACCGGCGGTGCGTTGCAGTTCATCGATGATGGTGCGGCCGGCCAATATGACATCAACGCGCTGTCGGCGCGGCTTTCGGTGACTGGCTTGCAGTCCGGGTCGCCTGAACTGCCAATGTTCAACGATGGCATTGAGAACAATGGCTTTTACACCAACAGCCAGGACGGGCAGGACCAGAAGGTCGGCTTCTCCTCGCGCATTCAGCTGAACAATGAAATCCTCAGCGATCCGACGGTGCTTTCCAAGATGACGGCGAGCACGCCGTCGGGCGATGCGACGCGCGCGACCTACCTTTATGAGCAGTTCACATCGACGCGGTTCGGTATCGACGCCGACACCGGCATTGGGTCCTCTGCCAACCCGCTGTCGATCGATCTGGCCTCTTTTGGCCGCGAGATCGTCAACAAAACCGGGTTCGACGCCGCCTCCGCCCAGCGCGCTCTGGAAGGCCAGGACATCGTCACCAACGGTCTGCTGGCCCGACAAAGTGCTGAATCGGGCGTCAATATCGATGAAGAAATGGCCCGTCTTACCGAATTGCAGTCCGTCTACGCTGCCAATGCTCAGGTGATGAGCGTTGCACGCGAGATGATGGACTTGTTGCTGAACATTTAGTGGAGCGTATCGAATGACCGTCAATTCCGTCACGCAGACCTCCATCAACACCGATCGGATGCTCTCGCTGCGATCGCAGCTTGATAATCTCCAGCGCCAGCTTGGCACGGGAATGCGCGCCGACAATTACGCCGATCTGGGTTCGGTGCGCTCCACATCATTGGAGTTTCGTGCCGAACGCGCCGCTTTGGATGGCTATCAGGAGGCGATCCAGCGCACCGAGGTAACGTTTGCGATCATGTCGGAGACGCTGGAGCGTCTGGACGGCATTGCCAGTGAGATGAAGGGCGATGCGATCCCGACCTCGTTCGTGATCCAAAATGGCGACCGCACCACGGCGCAGGTGTCCGCCGAGTTCCGCTTCTATGAGACGGTGACGCTTCTCAACACCGATGTCGAAGGCCAGTTCCTGTTCTCCGGGCTGGCGGGCGACACCAAGCCTGTTGCGCCTGCCGCCGACATTATGGAGGGTTCAGGCGCGCGCGACGGTTTCAAGCAAGTCCTCGATGAGCGCCAACTGGCTGATCTCGGTGGCTCGCTTTCTGATCCCTTGCTCACCGGACGGCTCGATTTGGCAACCGTTGGTGCAGTTACCTCGATCACCGAGGCTGGTGGCGATGCCTTCGGCTTTCAGCTTGATACGGTCGCTGGGGCGTCGTCCACATCTGCGTCGATCACGACGACGGGTCCTGCTGGTGCGCCTGAAGCGCTGAGCTTTGAGGTGACCGGCCCGGTCGATGTTGGCGAAACGGTGCGGTTTGCCGTCACCATGCCGGACGGCACACGCAAGGACATCACGCTGACGGCGGCCGATAGCTGGGGCGACGGTGACAATGTGTTCCAAGTCGATCCCAACCCGGCGGCGACGGCGGCCAACATCGGCGTGGCGATCCGCAATGTGATCGACGATCTGGCTCGTGCCGATTTGGCGGCAGCATCGGCGGTCCGCGCCGGCCAGGACTTTTTTGATAACAATCCGCCTCTTCGTGTCGTGCCTGACGTCGTGAACGGCATCGCCGGCGCGACGTCGACGGTGGCCGATTCGACCAACACGGTGATTTGGTATGAGGGCGAGGACGGCCCGCTTGATGCCCGCCTGACCAACACCACCCGCGTCGATGATGGCGTGCAAGTGGCCTACGGTGCCCGTGCCAATGAGGATGCATTGCGCACGACGTTGCGCGAACTGGCGGTGTTTTCCGCCCAAAGTTTTGATGTTGATGATCCAAGCGCCGCCAATCGGTACACGCAAGTTGCCGGTCGCACGCGCGATAATCTGGATGATCCGTCTGGCGGTACGCTGCCGCGCTCGATTGCGTTGGAGGTTGGCACGGCATCAACGCTCATGGAAGCCACCAAAGAGCGTCATATTGCGACCCGCGCGGTCTACAATGACATTCTTGATGGGACCGATGGGATCACGCAGGAAGAGGTCGCAGCCAAGCTCCTGAACATCCAAACGCGCCTGGAAGCGACCTATTCGGTGACCGCCCTGTTGCGCGACCTCTCGCTGGTCAACTATCTGCGCTAGAACCGTTTTTCCAACGTCTGAACGAAAAAAGCCCGGCGAAATCGCCGGGCTTTTTGATTGGATGAATAGGGTTGGGTCAGGCGGCTGACGGCGACTGCGTGTCAGCGCTTTCCACGCTCGCATCGTCGTCGGTCACACCGCGCAGCCCTGCGGCGATTTCTTTGTTGATCGAGATGAGGCTGCGAAGCTTGTCAGCGTCCGGCTTCATCTGAATCTTCAGCGTGTGATTGAAAACGAAAAAACCGAGATTGGCGACGTTTTGCGCCACCGGACGCGGCAAGGGGCTGTCTTCGGCGGTCACCGCATCAAGGAACACCGCCCACAGACGGCGGTTGTAGAGCAGGGCATCATTGAGCGTTTCGTGAAGGTCATCCCAATTGTCATGGATGGTCTGCAACTGAGCGGCTGATTTCATCAGCAAATGCGCTTCAAGGTCACGTGGTTGGACCGTCGCCTGTGTCGTGCGCCCGTAGGCCGCCGCCGCTGAGTGTTGCATCCTTCAGTCGCTCCTCTTCGTGCGAAATCAAAGCCTTAGCTTCTCTTAACGCTTTGTAGAGGTCACCCGTTAATATTCTGTTATTAATGCGCTCGATGATTCCCGCGCTTGATGGAGCGGCGTTCAAAAAATCTTGGCTCAGGCGCAGAAAATCGTCGGCATGGCCGTCAATGTCGCCATCCAGATACATCAGTTGAACCGAGAAATAGACCCGCCTGGCCGGTGTGTCGGCGGTCTCAGCGGTCAGAATGTCTTTCTCGCGCAGGATCGGTGCATCGCCTTCGATGAAAAGCCGTGTGCGCTGATTGTCGTTGGTGATCACGCAATCGCCTAAGATGATGCGCTCGCCCGGTTTCAGTTCAACTTTCAGGGCCATTCTAGCCTCTCCATCGCCAGTGATTCTGCGGCTCTTCGAACCTATCACGGTTTGCCGGTCACAGGGCTAGGGGCACGGGGATAGGGCCATGGGGCTAGGGGCATGGGGCTAGGCGAAGCTTCGAAGTTGGTCGGTTCGGTTGCCGGCTAAAGCCAATTGCAGGCCAGCAAGTTGGTTGCCGTTGCTGCTGGCGCTCTGTTGCGGCGCGGCGATGCTGAACAAGGATGCGCGTTGCTCGCCGAGCCGGGTTTCCAGCGCGCCGGCGATCGAAGAATCCAAGTCGATGCGCGCTGAGTCGGCGGAGAACTGGCGCTCGGCAAAGCTTGACTTGAAAATGGCTTGGTCGATCTGCGCGATGGCGCCATCAATGTCATTCAAGGCGAGCAGGTCATCGAGCCCGGAAAGTCCGAGCCCTTCAATCGACAAATCCTGGCCGCGCACAAAGCTTGCATTGGTCTGCCCTTCGCGGCCTGCAACGCTGGCCGAGGTTCCGGTCAGGACGACAGCGCCTGATGAGATGGCAAGGCTGACATCGTTTTCGATCGCCAGGCGGGCGGTCTCCCATTCGAACGCAGGATCGAAGCTGTCCTCATCCTCGGCCAGCGTTTCGTTCACTGTCCGAAAGGAGGTGAAGGTGGTCGGATCGACCTCCAGATAATCCGATTGGTAGTCTTCGGTTTCGGTGCGCTGCGTGGCGTCTTGCTGAACGATGCCCCAATCTTCGGTGTAGTCCTCTTGGCGGTCGGTAACATCGGCGGTGGCACTGCCAACACGCACGGTGCGGGTTTCTGGACCGACCGCGGAGTCCGCCGAGGCATAGGCCACGTCTTCGGTGCCAGGCGGCACAACAAGCGGATCATAGTCGCCGGCACCTAGGCCGAGCGGCGCGAGCACATCGGAGCCGATATTGGCCAGCGAGAAGCCTGTGGTGTCGTTGTCGGCGATGATTTCCAACTGATCGTCAGCGTTGAGGCTGGCGGAAATGCCGGTGATGGCATCGATCTGATCGACCAGGTCGCGCACGCGGTCATTTTCGTTGATCACGATGGTATTGGGCGTGGTCGTTGGTGTGCCACCAACATCTGTCGTGATGTCGATTTGCAGGTTTCCGGTCGCGAAGGCGCCGTCAACATCGCGCAGACGATCATTGCGGTTCAGTGCTACGCTGCTTGTCGTCGATGCCGTGACCGTGTAACCGGCCGTTGGCAGCTCCTCGCTGTCATTGAGCGCAATACCAAGGCCTTCGAGCACAGTGCCGGTCTCGTTGCGCAGTTCGACGCGATATCCGTTCTGCCCGGTGATTTGTAGCTCGCCATTGACCGTCGTCGTCGCGGACACGCCGTCGATGGCGCTGATGCTTGATGCCAGGTCATCGGCACTTGTGTTCTGGCCAATGGTCAATGTCGTCGTCGAACCATTTACGGTCAGCGTGAAAGCGTCGTCCTGATTGATGCCGATCAGATCGCGCAGACGCCCGGTTCCCAGATCGGTGTTCCCGGTGATCTCGGCCTCGATGGTGCTGGGATTGCGAATATTCTCAACAATGCCAAGGGCTTCCAGCGACACGCTTGGGCCTTCAGTTATCGAAAAGCCTGCGCCATTGTCCGTGCTGATCTGCAACTGGCCATTACCGTCGAGACTGGCTGATAGGTTCGTTATGGCGTTGAGCTGGGAGAGAAGCGCAGTAGAGCGATCATTGCTGTTGATTGTGATGGTCGTTGGACCGGCAGCACCCTCCACTTGGATGTCGAACTGCCCGCCAACCGACACGCCCGCCAGGTCTTCCAACTTGCCCGACGAGATATCAACGGTGCCGGTGATGTTGGTGGCGTAGGCGGCATTGGTGTCGCTGGTCGTTACGATTTGGGTGCTGTTTTCGGTAATGCCGAGATCATTGGTCAGCGATCCGGTGATGTCCGTCAGAGCAAGGGTGGAGCCATCAGTCGCCTCGATGCGCAATGCACCTTCTGTTGTGAAGCTGGCGCTGACATTGGCCACCGCGTTCAAGCTATCGAGCAAGTCCTGACCGGTGGTCGTGCTTGCCACACTGATACGCGTCGCGGATCCGGCGCTGCCAAGCTGAAGGTCGAAGGACGCGCCATCCTGGGTTCCGGTGAGGTCTTCCAGCGCCGTCAAGTCGCGAATGTTGGCTGTACCGGTCAGTTGGGCATTGTCTTGCACGGTGCGCGTTAGATCGACCGTTTCGGTGCCTGTCGCGGTCAGTCCGAGCACGCCCAACATCTCATCGTTGGTGGTGCGCACATCCAGGGTTTGCCCGTTCTCAGCCTCCAATTGCAGTGCGCCGCTGCCATCGAGGAAGGCGGAGAGCCCGGTTATGGCGTCCAGCGCCGTCACATAGTCTGTCAAGGTTGCTGCGTCGGCGCGGGTGACCGTGACGGTTGGATTGGTCCCGACAGTGATCTCCAGGCCCCACGCAACGTTTGCCAGGTCATAATCCTGCTCGCTTGCAGCGGTCGACAAATCTTTGGTGCCCGATGCCAGAGCGTTGTCGGTGACCTGAATGTCGCGGCTTAGCGTTTCGGTGCGGTTGGCGGAAAAGCCAAAATCGGCGAGCGTCTCGGCGTTGCGAACCTGCAATTGCTCGCCATTGGTCGCTTCCAACGTTAAGCGGCCTTGCTCATCAAAGGCTGCCGATAGTCCATCAACGGCGTTCAACTGATCGGCGACCGCGCTGCGCGTTGCGGAAGCTGCGATCGTCAGCGTGCTGGTCGTTTCGCCGAGGGTGATCGACAGCTCGCCATCTTGGCCACCTGCGAGGACGGTTGAAAGGTCGCCTGAGGCGGGCAGGGGCGTTGCGCCGGTCTTTCGGGCGTTGACCGGTGTCACGTCCATGATGGTGGTTTGACGCGTTTGCGGCGCTTGGCTCACGCCGTCCAGCAGTTTCTGACGCAAATCGCGCAGGGTCTGGGTGATATCGCCGGCGGTGCTCTCGGCACGGCTCAGCATACTCAGCGTCTTGCCCATGTCGTCGATGGCGGCGTTGATCCGCCCGATACGCCCATCCAGCGCCGACGTGGCGGCAATAGCTGATGGGTTGGAGGCTTGCCGGGACTGGCTGGCGGAAGAAGACGGTGTGGCTGAGCCGGCGGGGCTGCCGGATTGGCTGATCTGCCCGTCGCGCAGGGGTGCGGTCTGCATCAAAAATGCAGAAGACAACACGCCGAGCCTGAAGAGACCTGTATCGACCATTTCCACCCCAAGGCCCCGATCCTGCGCCGTCGCGCAAAGGGCCAACCGGATAGGTTATGGCAGAAAGATGTAAGCGCTGCGTGCGGGAGGAGAAGGCAGTTTGAGCAATGGTGGAAAGGTCTTGGCAACCAAAAAGGGCGGCGCCGAAGCGCCGCCCTTTGCAAAAGGCTTGGAAGGTGAGGGCGTCTTAGAACAGACGCAGCACGTTCTGGTCGGCCTGCGAAGCGAGCGACAGAGCGGTCGAAGACAGCTGCTGACGGGTCTGCAGGGCCAGAAGGTTGGCACCCTCTTCGTTGGTGTCGGCCAAAGTCAGGTTGGCAGCACCGGTTTCCAGCGTGTTGATCATCGACTTGGTGAAGTTCTCACGCGTCTCAACAATGGAAAGGTTGGAACCAAACTCCGATGCCTGCGAACGCAGCGAACTGACGGCTGTGTCCAGGGTAGACAATGTCGAGTTGATGTCAGCGTCGACATCCAAGCCGGTCGTCGCCAGCTGCGCCAGACCAAGACCTGCGGCATCAAACGATTGACCAGTGATCGACAGGGTGGATGACCCGTCTTCGTTGAAGATCACCGACAGGTCATCGCCATCAAGCAGGTTCACACCGTTGAAACCGGAGTCTTCAGCCAACTCATCGATCTGACCCATCAGTTCGTTGTACTGGGTGACGAACTCAGCACGCTCTGGGTTGACCGACGTTGTTGTGGTTTCTGCAGCGCCAGTGTTGCTGCCGTCAGCGATGCCCGTCGAACCGCTAGCAACCGTTGCAGAGTAGCTGGTGATCGCGACGCTCGATGATGTGCCCGTGGTGCCCGACGTGATCGTCAGGTTGCCAGAGGTGCCATCCACAGCTGCCGTTGCACCGGTGATCTGGTCGTTGATCAAGGCTGCCACATCGGCTGCTGCCAAAGCTGAGGAATCCAGCGTGGTAGAGTTGGCAGTGTTGTAGGCATCAACCGTTGCAGCATCAATTGTAACGGTCTGAGCGGTTCCACCATCAACGGCCACGTCGAAGCTAATGGAGTCCGTTCCTGCACCGGCAGCGGCACCAGCATCAACGTTGTTTGCGAGGCCGAATGTGCCGCTCGTTGAGTTGTCCGTAAGGCCGCTGATATCAATTTCCGACGACGTTCCGGTGGTGTCGGATGCGATCGAGAGAGCGCCGCCTGAGAACGATGCTGTAGCGCCAAGGCCGGCATCGTCGATTTCCTGCTGGATCAATGCGGCCATTTCTGCGCCGGTGATCGCTGAGTCATCAGAAACAGAACCCAACTGTGTGATGGCAGCCGCATCAATGGTGATTGTTGCCGGCGTACCGTTGTCAACGTCCAACTGGAAGCTGATGGAGTCAGCTGGGTTGTCGGGAGTACCAGTGTTGTTTTGTCCGTCGAAGCCGACCGCATCGAAACCAGTGTTAGCTGCCTGAGTACCAGTCACAGTGCCGATCGTTAGGGTTCCGCCATTGGCATCGGTGGTCAGGCGGATAGCGCCGGTGTCCACGGTTGCCGTGACACCCAAGCCGGCATCCGTCAGTTCCTGGTTGAGTAGGGCTGCCAATTCAGCGTCTGTGACGTTGGTATCGGATGACACAGTACCCAGTTGAGTGACGGCAGCGGCATCGATGGTGATGGCTTGTGCACCGGAACCATCATCAACAGTGAAGGCAACGCTGTTAACGCCGCTGAGGTCCACTGTACCTGTGGAGCCACCGATCAGGGTACCGCCCGAGCCGGAAACCAATGTGCCGGAGAGATCAACGTTGGCGTACGCACCGCCGGTCACAGTACCAGAGTCCGGAGCTGTAACGCCTGTCGTAATGTCAAGAGCCGAGAACGCGCCGGCATTGACTGTACCAGCGGTTGCTGCGCCAACAACGTCAATGGTGCCCGGCGTCTGAAGTGCCTGGCGTGCAGTTGCCTGTGCAGACTCAACCAGCTTTGTGATGGCGGAAATACCGTTGTCGGCAGCTTCCAGCGTCTGCGTGGCGTTGGAAACGCCATCGAGCAAACGGCCAAGGTCGCTTGCGCGGCTGTTAAGCGCAGAAGCGGTGAAGAAGTTGGTTGGATTGTCGAGTGCTGAGTTCACTTTCAGGCCGGTGGCCAGACGCTCCTGCGTCTTCGACATCATGTCGGCAGTGTTCTGCAGCGAGAGAAGGTTGGAGCGCACTGCGCTCGAGAGTGTCACGTCAGACATAGCTGATCCTTTCCTAGGGTACACAAAACGCCTCATCCTGGGCGTTGCCCGACATTGCCCCTGGAAACGATAAAAGGTCGTTAACAGCGCCTTTTTCAGATCCGTAAAATTGCAGGTATTTTCGGCCAAACGCGAAAAGGCGCAAATCAGCATGGTTTGACGCACAAAAAAAGCGGCGCCGAAGCGCCGCTTTTCGCGATAATTTGAAAAGGAGGAGCCGGTCTTAGAACAGACGCAGCACGTTCTGGTCGGCCTGCGAAGCGAGCGACAGAGCAGTCGAAGATAGCTGCTGACGGGTCTGCAGGGCCAGAAGGTTGGCACCTTCTTCGTTGGTGTCGGCCAAAGTCAGGTTGGCAGCACCGGTTTCCAGCGTGTTGATCATGGACTTGGTGAAGTCCTCACGGGTTTCCACGATGGAGAGGTTGGAACCAAATTCCGATGCCTGCGAACGCAGCGAGCTGGTCGCTGTGTCGAGGGACGTCAGAACGGCATCGATGTCGGCGTCAGAATCCAGGCCAGTTGCAGTCAGCTGCGAGAGGCCGAGGCCAGCCGAATCGAACGACACACCAGAGATGTCCAACGTCGAGGAACCATCTTCGTTGAAGATCACCGATAGATCGTCGCCGTCCAACAGGTTCACGCCGTTGAAGCCGGCATCTTCAGCCAGTTCATCGATCTGACCCATCAGCTCGTTGTACTGCGACACGAACTCGGCACGCTCAGGGTTGGTTACCTGCGTCACCGTGGAGGTGGCTTCCTCGGTGCCAGCCGTCAGGCCAAGAGCCGTCAGGTTGGCCGAGTCACCGCCGACGGTGAAAGACGCACCGCTGGATCCGGTCAACTGAATGTTGTTGGAACCATCGACCGAACCAGTGATGCCGCCGGTCAGGTTGCCAAGAGCGTTTTCCAGATCAGCACGGTTTTCGATGTTACCGGCACCAAATGTCAGCGTGTTCGAACCAATCGTCACGGAGCCGGTGAGGGCGCCGATCTGAGCATTGGTTGGATCAGCCGAAGTCGTAGTGCCGGTCAGAGCTGCTGCTGCTGCGCCGCCGTCAACTGTAATGCTGGTCGTGTTGTCGTCGGCCGTGATGGTCAAGTTGCCGTCACCATCCAGGGCAACAGTTTCCGTGCCGCTAGTTACAGAGCGAATGGCGGTTTGGATGGCGGCTGCCATCGTTGTAATGTCACCGGCTGCAACCACTTCGGTTTGGCCGACACCCGCGGTTTGTGAAGCGTCGGTGTCGAAGATCAACTCAATTGAATCGGTGCCGATCGTGAGTTCCAGAGTCTCGCCACTGGTGACGACTGTGCTTGCGTTGTTTCCACCGGTGAGAGCCGTGGAACCTTCCAAAACGGCTGCGGAGTCAGCAGTGATGGTGGCTGAACCTGTTTGGGCAGCTTCCGCTGTCACGTTGGTCTGATCAACCGTTGCCGGAGTCTGCTGAGCCTGGCGAGCCGTAGCTTGCGCGGATTCCACCAGATTGGTGATCGCCGAGATACCGTTGTCGGCAGCTTCCAATGTCTGCGTTGCGTTCGACACGGAGTCGAGCAGGCGACCAAGGTCGTTTGCTCGGCTGTTCAGCGAAGACGCGGTGAAAAAGTTGGTTGGATTATCAAGTGCAGAGTTCACCTTAAGGCCGGATGCCAAACGCTCTTGCGTCTTGGCCATCATGTTGGCGGTGTTCTGTAGCGAGAGGAGGTTAGAGCGCACGGCGCTCGAGAGTGTTACGTCAGTCATTGACTTCCCTTTCTAGGTTTTAAGCACGCCTTCTTCTGAGACGTGAAAAACCCTATGGCGCAGGCCGCCCTAAATCCGGGCTAAGGGAAATGGTAAAATTTGAGTAATTGGAGCAACTTAGAGCGTTTTGGCGGCTATGTTTGCCATCCTCTTAACGCGGAGAAACTGGCATTAGTTTCTTAACCCTGCAATGCGCCGGAGCGCACGGGGAGTAGGCGGCTCAAAGAGCAGACAGGTCTGACGATCGCAAACGGGGTAGGGCGCTAAACGACGCGTTTGATGCTGGGGGCGCCTTGCACAGCTTCATAACGCGCTATGGCGCGGCTTTTCAGCGTGGCGTTGTTAGGGAACTGATGCATGAGTTCGCCGCTGTCAGCATCGCGCGTCTGGATGACCAGCGAACCGGTGGCTTCGTGGGTTTTGACATCCATTTCCGATTGGGCGCGCAGCGCTTCGGCCGTTGCCTTCTGTTTGGCACGGCGCGCTTCATCCTGCGCAATTTGCTCACTGCCTGCCCGCGCAGCCTTCGCGCTGGGCTCAACGGTCTTGGGTTTTGGCAAGTCGGTCGCGGTCGAACCGCGTTTTGCTTTGGGTTCGACAGCGGCAACGAGGGGCACAAAACCCTGTGGTGCTCGCGTATCCATTGTCCTGTCCTCGGTACTCACTACACAAGAGGCGAACTTGTCTCACTGTGATTCAGGATAGGACGGACGCGTGAATCTTCTGTTAAGAGTTCCGTTAGGTATTTTACCGTAGCGGCAAGAGATTAGAGAGCACGGTCCACTGAGATCGCCGCCGCCTGAGCGGTACGGTTCATCGTGCCCGAAGCGCCGTAGGTCTTCGGCTGGCGGTTGCCTGAAACCTGATCGGAAAGCCGCGAGAGCAAATGCTCCGAGACAGCCTTTGCCGTTGAAACCGTGGCCAGGTTTTTCTGAAGCTCGGCTTGGAACTCATCGTTGAGACGGCGCAGTTCATCGAGCTTGACCGGAACATAACGCGAGATGATCTCTTTATGCGCCTGTAGGTGCGTCAGCGCTGAACGGTAGGCGAACATCAGTTCGCTTTTGGTATCATGATCGATCGTCGCGCGCGTCAAGGCACCATCGCGTAGCGCGTCTGTTTCCCGGCGCAGATGCTGGGTGAGGGCAATCATCAGGCCATGCAAACGCTCAGCAAAGCTGGCGGCGCTTTCGCGATCCGTGATTGGTGTGTCTGGCGTCAAGGCGGCATCCGTCATGTCATTCGTCCTAGTTCGTGGCTTCTTCCTGGATGCGCAGAAGTTCAGAGCGCACTTGGTCGGCAATGCCGATGCCGCCCGAAGCGGCCATTTCCTTGGCGTACTCTTCGACCAGCAGGCCTTTCCACATTTGCTCGCCTTCGCCGCCGCCGAAGGGCTCGGAGATTTCCACGCCTTCAAAGATCGGCTTGAGCATCGCTGTCAGCATCACAGCCTCAAATTCTTCGGCGGCTGCGTTCACGGCTGCGGGATCGCCTTGCGTCGCGGCGGCCATGCGTTGCAGGGCTTGCGGTGTGGTGCCGCTGGCGAACGTGGACGCTTGGGTCTGCAAACTGCTTTCCATTACATCACCTCGATATCGGCTTGCAGCGCACCGGCTGCCTTGATGGCGTGGAGAATGGCGATGAGGTCACGTGGCCCGATGCCCAGCGCGTTGAGGCCGTCGACCAGCTCGCGAAGCGTGACAGTTTGCTCGACAATGCCCAACTGGGTCTCCTCGCCTTCGACCACGTCGATGGCGGTCCGTGGCACGACAACGGTCTCGCCGTTTTCAGCAAAGGGCAGGGCCTGGCTGACTTGCGGCTCTTCGGTGATCGTCACCGTCAAATTGCCTTGCGCGATGGCAACCGTTGAGACGCGGACATCGCGGCCAAGAACGATGATGCCCGAGCTTTCATCGACGACAATGCGTGCCGTTTGATCGGGTTCGATCAACAATTGCTCGATGTCGGTCAGAAGCTCGACCATCGATGTGTTGTAATGCGCAGGCAGCGACAGTTGAACTGTTCCAGGGTCGGTGCTGACGGCCAGTTCCTCGCCGAGCAAGGCATTGATCGCCAGGGCCATACGGCGGGCGGTTGTGAGGTCCGGATTGCGCAGCGCCAGACGAATGGTGCTCATGCTGGCGAGATCGAAGTGCACTTCGCGTTCCACCAGCGCGCCGTTGGCGATCCGTCCGGTTGTCGGAACCCCACGGGTGATGGATGCTGCTGCGCCTTGGGCTTCAAACCCGGCAATCGCGACAGGGCCTTGGCCGATGGCATAGACCTCGCCATCAGCGCCAAGAAGCGGGGTTACCAAAAGCGTGCCGCCTTGAAGGCTATCGGCATCGCCAAGGGCCGACACGGTGATGTCGATACGTGTGCCTTGCGTGGCGAACGGGGGGAGATTGGCGGTCACCATGACCGCCGCGACATTGGCAGTGCGCAGTTCGGCGCTCGGTGTGTTGACGCCGAGGCGTTCCAACATCGCGCGCAGTGATTGCCGCGTGAACGGTGCATTGTTCAGCGTGTCGCCGGTTCCATTGAGGCCAACCACCAGGCCATATCCCACCAACTGGTTCTCGCGAACGCCTTCGAAATGGGCAATGTCTTTGATGCGTGATGTGGCACCAGCGGGAATCGCCAGCGCAATTGTCAGCGCAATGGCGAAGATCAGCGTGGTGATGGACAGGATGTGGGCGCGCATGAGCGGTTCCTAATGGCAGCGGTTTGACCTATCCTTTACAAGTGCCGTGCCAACAGTCGGTGCTTTCAGTAAGCCTCTGATTCAATAGCGAAAAACGCGAGGAATTGCGGCCAGACAGCGGCTGCAAGATGGTCAAACCGTGACACGCCTTGCCGGTGACTGGGCCAAATGTGCCGGGCCTTTAAGGTTTGGTTAACCAAAAAGGCAGGACAAAGAGCGTGGGCAAACAAGGGGCTGGAGGGCCTATGCGGGTCGAAGGACCAAAGAATTCTGCTAGCGTTGGCAAATCGCGCAAGAGCGGCGAAGCGACGAATGGATTTGTCGTTCCCTCGCAAGGCGCCAGCGGGCCGACATCCTCTGCGGCAGTCCCTGCTGGCGTTGCTGGGGTTCAGGGCCTTGATGCGATTTTGGCCTTGCAATCTGTGGACAACGCTGATGATCGCGAACGCCGGGCTGTGCGCCATGGCCATGATCTGCTCGATCAGTTGGAGGCGTTGCGTGCTGACCTTTTGGCTGGGCAGATATCCCCACAGCGTGTTGGTGCGCTCCTCTCCTTAATCCGCGCTAAACAGGCCGCTGAGGAGCCCAAACTGGCCGCTCTGATCGACGATATCGCGCTGCGCGCGCGCGTTGAACTGGCCAAGCTTGGCATCGACGCCTAGTCGCGGCGAACAAACTCCGCTGCCATCACAATTCTGTCGCGCACCACTTGCTAACAGCCTCACATCGGCTTCACACAGCGCTCGCGAAGGCGTTGCTTGTGGCGCAGGAAGCTATGGCGTATAGGCTGGCCAAACTCGAACCTTGGCGACAGGCCGAATCTGGGCGGAGGGAGCGTTATGTTGGACGTACAAGATGACTACCGGCCATCTGAGGATGAGCCCTTTATGAACGAGCGCCAGCGCAACTATTTCCGCAAGAAGTTGATTGCCTGGAAAGAAGAAATCCTGGCTGAAGCTCGCGACACGCTGGCGCATATGCAGGACGATACGGTCAATCATCCCGACTTGACCGACCGCGCGTCTTCCGAGACAGATCGATCGATTGAGCTGCGGGCGCGCGATCGTCAGCGCAAATTGATTTCAAAGATCGATTCCGCGCTGCGCCGGATCGAGGATGGTACCTACGGCTACTGTGAAGAGACCGGCGAGCCGATCACGCTGAAACGCTTGGATGCTCGCCCTATCGCGACCTTGTCGCTGGAAGCGCAGGAAGCACATGAACGCCGCGAGAAGGTTTACCGCGACGACTGATCAACCGATTTCGTTTTTGGAAACAATAAGGCGCGGCATCTGTTCTGGATGCCGCGCCTTTTTTGTCTGACACGCACTGAGATGGGCTGAGAAATGGGGAGCTTCAACGCATCTGTGGGAGAGAGCGTGCCAGGGGAGGCTGCCGCGCGGGTTGGGGGCCGCGCGACAGCCGCGACCTTGTTAGAAGGGCATCAAGATATCGAACAGCTGTTGCCCGTAACGCGGCTGTTGCACGTCGGTAATTTGACCGCGCCCGCCGTAGGCAATGCGCGCTTCGGCGATCTTGGAGGATTCGATGGTGTTGGAGGCGTCGATATCCTCAGGCCGCACAACACCGGCAACGATGAGCTCGCGGACCTCGAAATTGACGCGCACTTCTTGACGTCCTTCGATGACCATGTTGCCGTTGGGCAGGACCTGAGTGACCACCGCGGCAACAGTGGTGGTTAGGCTTTCAGACCGGTTCACCGAGCCTTGCCCACCTGAAGATGAGTTGGTGTCAAAATCGGCTATGACTTCGGCGGTCGGACCTGGCGGCAATAGGCGCTCAAGCTGGTAACCGACAATGCCGGAACCACCCAATTCCTCATTGGCTGTACGGTTTCGCGATGTTTGGTTGGCGATCTGCGCGCTGTCGGTGATGTCGACGCGCACAGTGACCAGGTCACCAACACGCGAGGCGCGCTGATCGTTGAAGAAGGCCCGTGAGCCGGAACGCCAAAGCGAGTTGGGGCTGTAAGTCGCCACAACTGGTTCAGGCATCGGCATGGAAACCGGGCGGTAACCTGGTTGTGTGGTCGGGTTTTGAATGGCCGAGAGCGCTGGTTGTTCGCCGATATTGGCGACGCGGTCTGCCGCTGAACAGCCGGCAAGCGCAAGCCCGGTTACGATGATCGCGGCCAGGCGCTGGTACTTAGATACCGAGGTCATTGAATGCGCTCCGCCGTGTCAACGTTTGAAAGAGGAAGGCGAGTGGCAGCTGCGATGTCTTGCATCGGGCCGAGGACATGGACGAGGCCATGGCCAGCGACGACGCCGCGAACAATGCGGTTGGATTGGAGGTTCATGACGTCGATGGATTGACCTTCAGCACCTTCATCCATGGCCCGTGCCCGCACCGTCAGTGCCAAGGCGCCATGGCGGTAAATCAACGTGACCAGTTCCTGACGCTCAATCATCAAGGGCTCCGTGAGATCATCTGGATTGAGCGGTGCGCCAGCACGCAACGACCGGCGGGCCGCCTGACCGATGATGTCAGCGGTTTCAATCAGCGTCGGCGTGCCAATTGTGCGGCCGAAAGGCACGTCCTGAAGGCGTAGATCGGAGGCGCGTACCACGTCGCCACGGGCGATTGGGCGGCCAAGAACTGGGACCATGACCCGGTGTTCGGCGCGGCCGGAAAGGCGGGCGACTTCCTGACCAGAGGGCGTGCGGATGACAGCGGAGAAACGCTCGGACCGACCGGACGGCGCGGCAAGCAAATCGACAGTCAAACGGTTGGCGATCTCAGTCGGCAGCGTCGCCGGTGACGGGCTCGACGCCAGAGTAATTGCATAACGACCGGCATTTTCTCCGCGCTGATCGATCAACCGCGCTTGTAGTGTCTCCTCGAGCATCTGTTCAAAGTCTGCTGCACGAAGGCGCACGCCGGCGCGTTCCACGGTGATTTCGGCAAGGCCAGCCAAATCGACCAAGTCGAGGCCGGCTTGGTGAGCAGCGTCGAGCACCGTATGGGCGGGAACACGGCCTCGGGTTCCGGGGGCAGGCGCACGGAAAACCGGTGTTTCAGCGTGCATACCTGCGTGATCAAAAAGATCGCCGAGCGTCACCAGATCGCTTGTCACGATAACTTGCGGGCGAAGCAGGGGCAGAGGCGTATCGAACTGGTCGGCGAGGCGTGTTTCGACTGTGGATTGGGCTGCGGAATAGGGTGCGGCTACGAAGAAGAAGAGCAGTGCCAGAAGCAAACGGGTGATCATAATTCTGTTCTCCTTAGCGCATCATTTGCGAGGTGTTCGACAGCATCTCATCGGCTGCACGAACCACACGGGCATTCATCTCATAGGCGCGTTGTGCGGCAATGAGATCGGAGATTTCGGTGACTGAGTTCACATTGGCGAGCTCAATGTAACCCTGGCGAACCGAGCCGAAGCCCTCTTCGCCTGGATTGCCGGTAACGGGCGCACCACTGGAGGCCGTTTCCATAAAAAGATTATCGCCGATGGCCTGCAGACCGCTTTGGTTGATGAAGCGGGCAAGTTCGATCTGGCCAATATTGGTGGCTGTGCCACCAGTCCCGAGGATAGCTGTCACCGTTCCATCGATGCCGATGGCAAGGCCGCGCGCATTGTCCGGGATGGTGATGCCAGGTTCCACGGTGAAGCCGTCGGCTGTCACCATGGTGCCGTTGGCATCACGCTCGAAGGTGCCGGCGCGGGTGTAAGCGGTGCCACCGTCGGGCAACTGGATCTGGAAAAATCCATCGCCGGAGATCGCCATGTCCAACTCTTTATCGGTCGGCTGGATGGAACCCTGGCTCATGATGCGCGGCGTTGCGGCGGTCATGACGCCGGAGCCGATCTGGACGCCGGAGGGCACCAAGGTACCCTGTTCAGACGTCTCGGCGCCGACACGGCGCAGGTTCTGGTAGAGCAGGTCTTGGAACTCAGCGCGTTGCTTCTTGAAGCCCGCGGTGCGCATGTTGGCGATGTTGTTGGAAATGACCTCGACGTTTGTTTCTTGGGCCATCATGCCGGTGGATGCGATGTAAAGCGCTTGCATGGGATCGATCTCCTGGAAGCGTTAGCTCAGGCGGCCGAGGAGGCGAATGGCCTCCTGACGCATCTGATCGGATTGACGAAGCATGTTGGATTGCATTTCGTAGGCGCGCTGGACTTCCACCATGCGGGACATTTCACGTACCGGCTGCACGTTGGAAGTCTCGAGCACGCCTTGGGTGAGGCGGATAGCTGGGTCCGGATTTGGTTCCTCTGGCGCTGCAAAGAGATTGGAGCCGAGTTTTTCCAGCTCTTGTTCATTGGGGAAAGACACCAGCTGCAGCGTCCCGCGAGCGCCATTGTTAGTTGTAACTACGCCCGTGCCGCCGATGGTGACGTCACTGTCAGCCGGGGTGAAGAGGATTGGCGTGCCGCCCAGCGAAATCACAGGGTGGCCGCGCTGGGTCACCAACTGTCCCTGATCGTTGATTTGCAAGGAACCATCGCGGGTGTACCGGATGCCTTGCGGCGTCTCGACCGTGAGGTAACCGCCCGGTGAAAGCGCGATGTCCAACTCGTTGCCGGTCACCTCACGGGCACCAGGCTCCATATCACGGTAGGTCGCCCAATCCTGAACAAACGCCACATCATGATCGCGGTTCTGGAAGGCTGAAGCCTCGGCGCGCGGCATGAGATAGTCCTCAAAGGCGACACGTTCGGCCTGATATCCAGTGGTGTTCATATTCGCCAAATTGTTGGCGATGACATCTAATTCGCGGCGCAGGGCGACTTCGCGGGATAGTCCGACAAGCTGTGCGTTCATCATGACGGGCGATTCCTCTCCTTGAATCGTTAAGACACACCGCCAAAGATCGGTGATGTGGGTCTCGTTGCAGTCATGATGCCGAGCTCCCCAGCGGGCAACATGGTGAACGATGCGTTACCTGTTGCAGGAGCCGTGCCAGTTTATAAAACATAGACAATTCAATAAATTAAGAGTTTTTGGCCCTCACATCACGCTGTCGATGGTGTGATGTTGCCGCCTTCTAACGGTTGCCGCCCGGCAATTCTGACCGGGTCGTCAACACTTCGTTAACCAACCGCGCCCATTGGTTAATGCGTGAGGATTTTCGATAGGGCCTAGTCCATGGCGAACGCAGACGTAACACCTGATGATGTGGCCACCGACGCTGCTGCGGACGGTGAAGATGCGCCTGAAGAAGGTGGCAAGCGCAAGCTCTCCAAAAAGATGCTGATGATCATCGGCGCTGGGGCTGTCGTCATGCTTCTTGGTGGCGGTGCTGGTGCCGCGTTCATGCTCGGATGGGTTGGCGGTTCGTCGCCCGAAGAAGTGGCCCTGGAGCAAGCGCAGGCGCCGAAGTTCTATTATGATTTGCCTGAAATCACTGTGAACCTCGCCAACGCTGAACAGCGCGCCCAATATCTGCGCCTGATCGTGGCGCTGGAGATCGGTAATGAAGAAATCGCCGGCGTGATCGAACCCAATTTGCCGCGCATTCTCGATGTGTTTCAAACCTACCTGCGCGAGTTGCGGGTGTCCGACCTTGAAGGATCGGCGGGCCTGTTTCGCCTGAAGCACGAGCTTCAGCGGCGTATCAATCTTGCGATCTTTCCTGCCGAAGTCGATGCCGTGCTTTTCCGCGAAATCATCGTTCAATAGGAGCCCACCATGATAGCCGAAGAAGACGATTGGGATGATGACGACGACGCCGACGATATGGCGGCCCAATGGGCGGCGATGTTGGACGACGAGGATGAAGAAGACGCTGAATCCCAGCAAAAGGGCGCCGACCGTGTTCTAAGTCAGGATGAGATCGACAATCTGCTCGGTTTTAACGCCGAGCAAGGCCATGACGGTGAAACGTCGGGCGTTCGCGCGATCATCAACTCCGCGCTTGTCTCCTACGAACGCCTGCCAATGTTGGAGATTATCTTTGACCGTTTGGTGCGTCTGACCACCACGAGCCTGCGCAATTTCACCTCCGACAATGTGGAAGTCTCGCTGGACGGCATCACCTCGGTGCGGTTTGGCGACTATCTCAATTCCATTCCGTTGCCCGCGATCCTCTCGGTCTTCAAAGCCGAGGAATGGGACAATTTCGGCCTGATCACCGTTGATTCCAGCCTGATTTACTCGGTCATTGACGTTCTTTTGGGCGGTCGTCGGTCGTCTTCATCAATGCGTGTTGAAGGCCGTCCTTACACCACGATCGAGATGAACCTTGTCCGCCGCATGGTTGAGGTGTTGATCAATGATGCCGAGGCAGCCTTTGCCCCGCTTTCCAAGGTCACCTTTAACGTTGATCGACTGGAAACCAATCCGCGCTTTGCCACGATCTGCCGGCCCGCGAACGCGGCAATTTTGGTTGAAATGCGTGTCGATATGGAAGATCGCGGCGGCAAGGTTGAGCTGCTGATCCCCTACGCCACGATCGAGCCGATCCGTGAACTTCTTTTGCAGATGTTCATGGGTGAAAAGTTCGGTCGCGACTCGATCTGGGAAGGCCATCTGGCCACCGAAATCTATTCTGCCAAAATCGGTGTCGATGCGGTCATCTATGAAGAGATGATGCCGCTTTCCAAGGTCATGTCCTTCAAGGAAGGGCAGACCTTGATGTTTGAAACCGCGCCGACCGATCCGATTTTTCTCAAATGCGGTGAGACGGTTCTGACCGAAGGCCAATTGGGGCAACGCGATCGCAATGTTGCCGTTCGCGTGACCCGAAATTTACGCAGGCCAAAAACAACGCTCGCTTCGTTTGAACATGCCGAGCAGCCCAACCCGATGGAGTCGTGATGTTGAACCTTCCTTTGAGCCTTGTGATCGAAGGTCTTGTCGCCATCCTCCTGGTGATTACCATCGGTTACTGTGTCCTTCTCAACAGCCGATTGAAGCGCTTGCGGGCCGACGAGGAAGGACTGCGCGCGACGATTGCCGAACTGCTGACGGCCACCGAGATCGCCGAACGCGCCATTCAGGGTCTTCGCACGACATCGGCGCAATGCGACCAAACGCTTGGCCAGCGTTTGCATCAGGCCAACCAGGTGTCTGAGGAGCTTTCGACGAAGCTGAACTCGGCCGGTGCCGTGGTTGAGCGACTTGGCAAAATGGCCGGGTTGCCGGTGGGCGACATGAAAACGCCCGTGACCGCGCCGCGGCCGGTTCAGCCCGCCGCCAATCGTGCGTCAGCCCCCCAGGCTGCGCCAGCAGAACCTAGTCCCAGTCAACGCTTGGATAATGCCGCGCGCGCTCTGCAAGATCGTCTTCAACGGGTGGCATCCTAAGGGCCATCGATAGGAATTAAGCCATGCGCTCAATCCGCCTGCTCCCGGTCGTTATCCTGACATCGTTGATGCTGCTTGGCATGAAGGGCTTCAACCTTGTTGCCGGTCCGGGCAACACGGTTGCTGGTGTGGAGGTGGCAATCGCGCAGGAAGAACCCGATCCGGATTCGACTGCTGACCAAATTTCTGCTTCTGCTGCGGCGCTTCGTGAAGCAGCTGAAGCCGCCCGCGACGCGCAGGATGCCCAAGGGGTAAACGTCGAAGATTTGCAAATCGAATCCTCACGGGATGCCTTGCTGGACCGCCTTGGCGAACGGCGTGTTCTGATGGAAGAGCGTGAGCAGGATCTGCGGGTTCGCGAACAATTGCTTGCTGCCGCTGAGCGCCGTCTTGAGGAACGCCTGGCGGAACTGGAGGCCCTTGAAGCACGTGTGTCAGCTGTCGCTGATGCTGAGGATGAGCGCGAAAGCCAAGAGATCGCGCGCCTGGTCCAGGTCTATTCCGCGATGCGCGCCAAAGATGCCGCTGCTATTTTTGATCTTCTCGACCTGCCAATTCTGGTGGAAGTCGCCACCGCCATGAACCCGCGCAAAATGGCCGATATTCTCGGGGAAATGACCCCGGAATCGGCCCGGCGCTTAACCATCGCCTTGGCCGGTTCGCCAGTACAGGCGCCGGTTGAAACCAATTCGATCATGAGCGAGTTGCCGCTTATCGAAGGCGTGCCCATCCAATAGGCGCGCAGTAAGCGGTTCTTAAGGCGTGGAACCTATGGTCACCAGATGAGGAGTCTGGTGGTCTAAACAGTGTTGTCCCTGCCTTCCTTTTTGCGCGCCCGATGCTCAGCTCGATCGACCCTGTTTCACGGTCTTTTGGGCGCGGTTCTGCTCGCCTTGGCGACGACGCATGCAGCCCCGGTTGAGGCACAGTCGCTGGAGGCTGTTGCCATTGCCGAACGCGAACGTGACTTCGGCCGGCTGACCCTGCGGTTTCGTGACCGCCTTGACCTCCCACCCTACGAGCTCGACGCTGAAAACGGTGTTCTGCGTATCGTTTTTGAAGAGGCGGTCGATACCGACATCCGCGACTCGATGCGTGTGCTTTCCGATTACGTGACGATTGCCCGCCGCGACCCCGATGGCCGCGCGCTTCGGTTTGGTCTGTCGCGTGCCGTTCGGATCAACACGATGGAAGCCGGCGAAACCTTGTTCATCGATTTTCTGCCGACCACATGGCAGGGTTTTCCTCCGCCTTTGCCGGAGGAGGTCGTCACGCGGCTTGCCGAACGTGCTCAACAGGCTGCCCGCGAAGCGGCCGAAGCAGAACGACGCCGTTTGCTCGGCGAGCTGGAACCGGAGGTGACGCTGCGCATCGGCGCGGCGCCAACGTTCACCCGTTACGCTTTCAACTGGAACGTGCCGTTCAATGTCGCCGTCGCCCAGTCCGGTGCGGAACTAACGATGGAGTTCGACTATGACGTTCCGATCGAATTGTCGGAGGCCTTTGTCGATCAACCGGCCGAATTGGTGAATCTTGATGCCAATCGTGATGGTGCCAGTCTGTCGGTGACCATGGAGGTGACGCCTGGCTCTGGACTGCGTTGGTTTGAAGATGATCAGCGCTTCATCGTGGATCTTGAGCGCGAGACGCCTTTGGATATGGAAGGCGTTGATCAAGACGAGCTTGACCGTGTGATGGCAACGATCGCTCCCCCGGTTGACGGCGTCTCTGAGGACACGACGCGTTTTGCGACTGTCGGCACGCGAACCGACGATGTGGTTGAGCCGGAAGAGGATGCACAGATCGTTGACGTGGCACGGCCATTGGATCCGAGCAGTCTCACGCGTATCGATCCAGAGCCGGAAGCCGGCCGGACCGACGACGCCGCGTCGATGGGCGAGGGCGGTGTCGCGCAAGAGGAGAGCGGTGCCTCTACCGACATCCCACTTCTTGCTGATAGTAGGCCTGCGATCAGCGCCGAAGATTTAGAAACACTGGCGCAACGGCCGGACGTGGTGACAGCCCGTGCGCTACAAGGCGGACGAGCGCCGGAGGTTGGCGAAGCCTTGGAAGAGGCTGTCGATCCGAACATCGTTCGCGTTGAAGTGCGCTTGGAAGGCGATGAAACGCGGCTGCTCTTTCCGTTCTCGCAGCCGACGCCAGCCGCCGCTTTCCGGCGCGAATCTTTCGTTACCTTGGTTTTTCAAAACCCCATCCCGTTTGACTTGCGGGCGATGCGGCTAGAGCTCAACGATCTTGTTCGGTCCATTCGTCCGGTTCGCGTGAATGATCTCAATCTCATCCATCTTGAGATGCGCGACAATGCATTGGTCTCGATGGTTCCATCAGGCGATCGTTGGATCGTCGTGCTCGGGCCATCCATTGTGGAGCCGCCGCAGGGCCTTGATGTCGGTCGTGGCACATTACCCGATGGCAAAGCTTTCGCGGAGGTCTTGGGTGACGGCTTTGGTCGGGTACGTCGCATCGTCCATCCCCATGTCGGCGATGAGCTCTTTGTCGTGCCGATGCTAGCGCCATCGCAAGGCGCCTTGGCGCGCCAGGAACTGGTGGAGTTCGAAATTCTTCCATCCGCCCAGGGCTTGGTCGTTCGTCCCAAGACCGATGCTCTGGCTATGGATGTCGAGCCCAACCGCGTCGTCATCACGCGTGAGCAGGGCTTGACGCTTTCCGAAGTTGGTTTGTCTCTCGGCTCGTTTGGGTTTTCGCCAGATGAGCGGCCCGGCTACTTTGATTTGCGCGCCTATGCCGGTGACGGTGCATCGGGCTTTCGCGACCGCTACGAAGACTTCCAGGAATCTGTCGCGGCTGCCGAAGGTGCTGTGCGGATTGAAAGGCTGATGGCCTTTGCGCGCTTTCTTTTGGCGTTCGATCTTGGACAGGAGGCCAATGGCATCCTTGACATCGTGGTGTCCGAAGCCTCCGCGCTGGAGCATGATGAAGCCTATTTGATGGTGCGCGCGGCGGCCCTGACGCTCGCCGGGCGCGGCGACGAGGCGCGCGCGATTATCGATTCCCACGTCATGGACGGTGTGGCCGATGCCGGTTTTTGGGGCTTGCTCGCCAATGCTACGCTGCGCGATTGGCCGGCAGTGAACGCTGCGTTCGACGACGTTGCTGCGCTTTTCGACGGTTATCCCGCGGGCCTGGTCGCCCAAGCCCGCCTTGATGGCGTGGAAGCAGCGTTGAATGTGCAAGCCATTGATCTGGCTACCGAACGCCTGTCGCAGATTGATCCGACGCGCTTGATGGGTAGCCCCAAGGAAGATCGTCTGGCGCTGTTGCAGGGGCAGGTCGCGCTCGCCAAGGGCCGCATGGAAGAGGCGCTGGAGGTCTTCGATAAGATCCGCGAAGAAAACGAAGGGCCGCTTGGTGCACAGGCGACCCTGCTAGGGATTGAAACGCGCGTCTTAAATGATGAGCTGACGCACGCCGAGGGCCTGGATCAGTTGGAAAACCTCGCAGTCGCCTGGCGTGGTGACGACACCGAGGTTCGCACGCGCCGTTTTCTTGGTGATCTCTATGTGGAGCAGGGGAGATACAGCGATGCGCTGACCGCACTGAAGGGCATATTGATCGCCCAGCCCGATCATTCCGAAGCCACCGATGTGTCGGACGATATGCAGGCGATCTTCGTCGATCTCTACTTGAATGGCGAAGCCGATCAAATGCCGGCGATCGATGCCTTGAGCTTGTTCTACGACTTCCGGGAACTGACGCCGATCGGTCGTCGGGGCGATGAACTCGTTCGGCGCTTGGCGGACCGGTTGGTCAGCATCGACTTGCTTGACCAGGCTGCCGACCTTTTGCTGCATCAAGTCGAAAACCGTTTGACTGGGACGGCAAAGGCCCAGATCGCGGCGGACTTGGCGCTCATCTATTTGATGGATTATCGCCCCTCTGAGGCTGTGGCCGTCTTGCAGCGCTCTCGGGTTTCCCAGGCGCCTCTTTCCATTGAGCGAGGGCGCCGGATCATTGAGGCGCGCGCACTGTCCGAACTTGGCCGCCATGAGCTGGCGCTGGAGATGCTGCGCAGTCTCGACGGCAACGATATCGATGCAATCCGAGCGGACGTGCTTTGGAACGCCGAGCGCTGGCCGGAAGCCGGCGAGGTGTTGGAGCGTTCGCTAGCAGACCGATGGCGTGATCGCGTCCCGCTTGATGAAGATGAGATGCAGCAGGTGCTGCGCGCGTCGATTGCCTTCAGTTTTGCCAATGACGAATATGCGCTGGAGCGCTTGCGGGCGCGCTACGACGGCAAGATGTCCGAGGGCATTTATGCAAGCGCGTTCGACGTCGTGACCTCGCCCATCGAGACCCAGGGCAGTGCGTTTCGCGATGTGGCGCGCGGTATCGCCGGGCTCAACACGTTGAACCGATTCCTCGCCGACTACCGTTCGACGTTTTCCGCGCAAACCACACCCATTGCCTCGCCAGGCGCCTAAGACTTGGACTTTGGGCGGAACGAGCCTGGCTATAAGCCGGGCGGCGGCCCATAACTCTGCACCAAAGACCCTGCGACCAGATTCCAGCCATCGACGAGCACAAACAGCATCAGTTTGAAGGGCAGCGAGATCACGACCGGAGGCAGCATCATCATACCCATGGCCATCAGCACCGAGGCGACAACCAGATCAATGATGATGAATGGCACGAACAGCAAAAAGCCGATCTCGAACGCGCGCCGAAGTTCGGAAATCATGAAGGCTGGGACAAGAACCGTCAGCGGAATGGCCTCTGGGCCCTCCGGCGTCGGCGTCTGCGATAGATCGAGGAAGAGCCGCAGATCGTTCTCGCGCACATGCGCGCGCATGAAGACGTGGAAGGGTTCGGATGCGCGTTCAAAGGCTTGATCAAGGTCGATCGTTTCCTCGATCAACGGCTGAATGCCGGCGTCGTAGGCCTCCTGGAAGGTTGGCGCCATGATGAAGGCGGTCAGAAACAGAGCCAGCGAGATGATGACGGTGTTGGGTGGCGCGGTTTGCAGGCCGATTGCCGTGCGCAACAGCGACAACACCACCACGATGCGCGTGAAGGATGTGACCATCACCAGGATCGAGGGCGCCAACGACAGGATGGTGATCAGAAGGATGATCTGAACGGCGCGTTCGGTGACGCCGATGTCATCGCCTAGCGATATCGAGATATCTTGCGCCAGGCTTTCCGGGACCAAAGCAATCAGTGAGGCCAGCACTATTGGGAGCATGGCCAGGCCCCACCAGATCGATCGCTGGTTCAGCAGACGCTTTCGGCCCGCCCGGCGGCGTGATCCTTTCTGATCGTCCATTGTGCGGGCCAGACCGCTCACTTCTGCTCCGGATCTCCGGCGATTTCACCCAGTAGGCGGCGCATCTCATCGTCAAGGTCGTCGGATTTGTCGCCCTTGGGCTCGGCGTCCGCTTTCCCACTGCCTGACGGCTGCAGCATGGATGAGATATCGACCGCCTCATCGTCTTCGATGGTCTGCGAGCTCTCGTCTTCGCCAGCCTTGGCAAGCGTCGTCGCGTTCGACGCCGGCCCGCGGCTAGGGATGGTCACGGGGATGGGAGGGTCATCGCGACCGGAAAGCGCGACGGGGATATCGGGTGCCGGTGGGGCTTCGTCCGCTGGCTGGTGGTCAGATTTTGCGTCCTGATCGCTGGATGTTGGCTCGGCGGGCGTGGCCTCGCGAATGCTGGACAGCTTCAGCGGATCGGGCGCGTCCTCGCCGGCCGGCTCTTTGCTCGACGGTTCGCCCGCTTTGTCGTCTGGCATTTTCGGCTCGGCAACAGCAGGCTCTTCATCGCCATTGCCGGTTAGTGTCGACAGATCGGGCAGGTCCGGCAAATCGTCCAACGGCGGAAGATCGATTGGCGTCTCGGTTGGTCCGCCCTCTGAGGGTGTTCTTTCAAATGCGTCGAGCTCAAGCGCTGCCTCCAACTCGCGCTCAAGGCTAAGATCATCGACGGTCGAACTTGGTGCCGGTGCTGCTGTTGGAGGCGGTGCGGACGGTGCTGCATCCTTCAACGCAGTTCTTGGCGCTAATGGGTCTGGCTTGGGCGGCTCGACCACCGGCTCAACGGTCGGCGACGCTGGTGCCGGAACGTCATCGAGCAGGGACGCCGACAGTGCCTCATCCAGCGAGCGGTCGATGGCAGCGCGTTCATCGTCCTGCACCGATTGCGTTGGTTCAACCGGCTTGGCAACCTCGGCCCTAGCTGTTTCGACAGCAACCGGTTTGGCGGCGCTGGTCTTGGCGTCCTTGCCGGCTGTTGGTGCGGGCGTGGCCGGCTTGGCGCCGGTGGCGGCAATCGCGGCAGTGGCTGCCGCCACGCCAGCGGTCGCAGCGACAGCAGCCTTTTGTGTGTTGTCGGATTGCGAAGATTCGCTGGAGCGCGAACGAGACGCTGGGCGGTCGGTCGTTTCTTCGGCAGCCTTGCTCCTTAGAAGCGCGGATGAAAAGCGGTTCGACGTGCGGAATCGATCGGCCGGACGCGCATAAGGTTCTTCTTCCTGTTTTTCCTGTGCTTTGCTCGCCTGCATGCGCGCGGCCAGCGGGATACCGCCAACCATGGAGCGTTCGATCACCGCGTCTGATCCGCCGCCGATCAACAAGAGGTGCTCCAATTTGCCGTGGCGCACCAAAACAAGTTTGCGTTTGGGGTCGATGGAGAGCGTCGAAACGACTTGAAGTTCGGCCTCTTCGCCATGGTGCCCGCCAAAGCGCGAGCCGCCGAAGCGTTTCACCACCCAGGCAACCAGGAAAATCAGGGCGACAACGACGATCAGCGACAGCCCGAATTGGGCAATGGTGCCGCCGGTTTCCCCTAACTGTTCTTCGAACACAACCTTACCCCTCCAACGCGTGACGCAGGTTCCAAGACGCCTCTGCTGGTTGTGAGGCTGGGACCGGGTCCGTCGATCAAGCCGCTCGCGCGGCCGTTTGTGGCCGGCTGTCGCGATTCGGCACACTTGGTGCCCAAGAGTACCGAATTGGGCAAGGCTTGTCGCTATCGCCAGCGCCCAAGCCCCCAACTACTTGCCGCGAATTCTTAAGCTTTTCCAAGGGGTCAGCGAAATCAGCCATTGAGCGTTAACAGCTTGTTAACCGTCAGGGCGGCACATTCTGCCCAGATTGATACGCCCCGTTAACCATAAACCCATGATGAACCCCTGGCGGCTTTGGCTCGATGCTTCGTGATCTGCCCTTCTTTTCGGCTCTACGCACGCAGATGCAATGGCATTCGGCGCGTCAATCGGTGCTGGCGGAAAACATCGCCAATGCCGACACGCCTGGCTTCCAGGCGCGCGATTTGCAGCGGGTCGATCACGAGACACAGTTTTCGGTCTCTCGGCCGATGGCAACGGCGCCGGTGCGCACTGACGCCAAGCATATTGCCGGGCGCGCTGTGGCCGAAACGACAGGCTTTGAGAACGATCGTCAGCCGACGTTCGAGGTGACGCCGGAGGGCAACTCGGTCGTCTTGGAAGAAGAGGTCATGAAAATGACCGCAAACCAGCTCGACTACCAAACGGTGGCGACGCTCTACCAGAAATCCCTTGGCATGCTGCGCACGGCTGTTGGCCGTCGCTAGCCACGAACGGAAGGATAAAGCATGGACTTCCTCAAAAGCTTGGTGACAGCGGCCTCGGGTCTGCAGGCCCAATCGGGGCGGATGCGCATCATTGCCGAGAACATCGCCAATGCCGATTCCACCGCGCAAACGCCAGAAGGCGATCCGTATCGACGCCAAATCCCGACCTTCCGGGCCGCCCTTGACCGCGAGACCGACTCCCGAACCGTTGAATTGGGCCCGGTGCGTCCCGATCGCGGCGAGTTCCGCTTGCGCTTCGATCCAAGCCATCCGGCGGCCAATGATGAAGGCTATGTGGCCATGCCCAACGTCAACCGGCTGGTTGAGGCAATGGATATGCGCAATGCGCAGCGGTCTTATGAGGCCAACCTCAACGTCGTGCAGTCGACGCGCCAGATGATCTCGCGAACGCTCGATATTCTGCGCGCTTAAGGGAGTAAGGCGTCATGACCAGCATCCCAACCAACCAGGCCATCCAGGCCTATGCGCAAGCCGCGCAAGCGCTGTCCGGGAACGGGCAGGGTGGTGCGCAGCCCGCCGCATCCGACGCTGCCGAGGGTTTTGGCGCGCTTATCGAGCAGCAGGCCACCAATTTGGTCAATGAAGGTCAGGCTTTTGAGGCCGCCGGCATGGATCTGGTGCAAGGCCGGGCCGACGTTGTCGATGTCGTGACGGCAGTGGCGGAGACCGAAGTTCTTTTGGAGACTGTCGTGACCGTCCGCGATCGGGTGATCCAGGCCTATCAAGAAATTCTTCGCATGCCGATCTAGGCCTGCTTTCTCGCTTTATTGGGATTTTTCCATGACCGGACCTGAAGTTCTCGACGTTGCCCGCGATGGTGTCGTGACACTGATTTACGTCTGCGGCCCGATGATGATCGTCGGTCTTGGTGTTGGTGTTGCCATCGGTCTTATCCAGGCGCTGACGCAAATCCAGGAAATGACGCTGGTGTTCGTACCGAAGATCATGGCGATCTTCGTCACCTTCATGCTCACGCTTCCGTTCATGGGCAGCCTCATGGCAGGCTACATGAACCGCGTGGCTGAACGAATCATCGCTGGATAGGCTGGCGCGCGGTGGCCAGCTCCAAGATCATGCCAGCGTCCATGATGGACACCGTCGTTGGACATTTCGCTCCTACCCGAACTTGCCTGGCTCGCGCTGCTTCTTTTTGCGCGGCTCGGTACGCTGTTTTTGCTGATGCCTGGCATTGGCGAGCAAACCGTTCCGGTGCGCGTGCGGCTGGTTCTGGCTTTGGCAACGCTCCTCGTTGTTTATCCGACGATTTCGGGGGTTCTGCCAGAGGTGCCGCAAAGCGCGGTGGAGGTTTTCGGCCTCATCATCTGGGAAATTTTGATCGGGCTAGCACTAGGCCTTGCGGTGCGGTTCGTGCTGTCGGTTATGCAAGTCGCCGGCACGACGATCGCCTTCCAAATGGGCCTGGGTTTCGCCCTCAATGTCGATCCTTCACAGGGCACGCAAGGGGTGCTTCTGGGCAACTTTTTGGGGTTGCTCGGCATCACGCTGATCTTCCTGTCGGAACTGCATCATTTGGCGCTCGCGGGGATTGTGCGCAGCTACGATGTGTTTTCGGTCGGCAGCATCGTGCCGGTTGGCGACTTCACACAATACGCCTTGATGAGTATGGCCAAGGCCTTCGAGGTGGCAATCCAGATTTCGGCACCCTTCATGGTGTTCGGGCTGATCTTCTATCTGGGGCTCGGCATTCTTTCTCGCCTGATGCCGCAATTGCAGATTTTCATGATTGCCATGCCGGTGAACATTCTCGGCGGGTTCATTCTTTTGGCGGCGATGTTGAGCGCACTGATGGCGCTCTACATCGACCATGTGCGCGAGGTCATGTTGGTGCTCTTTCCCTCCTGAGGGCTAGCATCAACGGGCCGCAGGGGGACTGATGTCGGAAGAAGCCGACCAGTCAGAAAAGACTGAGGACCCCTCCCATAAACGCTTAGAAGACGCCCATCAGAAGGGCGACGTTCCCAAATCCCAAGAGCTATCTTCCGCCTTTGTGTTGCTTGGCGGCACGCTGGTCGTCGGCCTGATGATTGGGCCGGCAATGGCGAACCTCATGCCACTGTTTGCCAATATGATGCAACAGGCGGCACTCATCCCGGTTGATGGTGGTGCGATCATTGATCTGACGGGCGCGCTCGGTCCGGCGATTGCGCTGGCTGTGGCCGTGCCCTTTCTATTTTTGATGGCGATGGCCGTGCTCGGCAACATCGTTCAGCACCGGCCTGTTCTCTCGGTTGAGCCGATTACGCCGAAGCTTTCGAAGATCTCGCCGATTGCCGGCTTCAAGCGGTTGTTTTCCAGCGAAAGCCTGATGAACTTCGTCAAAGGGCTGCTCAAGATCGGCCTGATCGGCGTGCTAATGGTGCTGATCCTGCTGCCGCGGCAGGACGAGTTGGACGCCATTCTGTTCACTGACCTTTCGCAGTTTCTGCCGGCTGTCCTGGAACTGGCCGTGGCGCTTTTGCTCGCCAGCGCCGCTGTCATGATCGTGATCGGTGTCGCTGACTATCTCTACCAGCGCCATCGCTGGTTCGAGCGGCAGAAGATGACCGTCAAAGAGGTGCGCGATGAGTACAAGCAGCAAGAGGGTGATCCGACTGTCAAAGCCAAACTGCGCCAAGTGCGGATGGAGCGCTCACGCAAGCGCATGATGGCGGCCGTGCCTGATGCGACGGTGGTGGTGACCAACCCAACGCATTTCGCTGTGGCGCTGAAGTATGAGAGCGGCATGAACGCACCGCTTTGTGTGGCCAAGGGCGTTGATGCCTTGGCGCTTTCGATCCGCCAGGTGGCACGCGAGCATGAAGTGACGATCGTTGAAAATCCGCCGCTCGCCCGCGCGCTTCATGCCAGCGTGGACGTTGATCAGTCTATTCCCGCTGAGCATTTTGAAGCGGTGGCGAAGGTCATCGGCTTTGTCATGCGCATGCGCGAGAAGCACTCGGCACGGCTCTGATTGGCGCAACCAACAGCTTTTTGCAGGCGCCCAGATTGGCGCGTGCTGGCCGAAGGCCGGCGCAGCGCGGTAGTTTGGGCTGGCCGAATCGTTGCGTTTGGTAAAGCCTGTTTCCGTTCCTTCGCCATGGTGCCCACCGTTCTGTGACCCAGCCACTGATTGACCTGCGCAATGCTGATGCGCCGCGTTCCTCGCGCAGCCGACCACGGCAGGGGTTGGTCGCCATCACGCTGGTCGGCATGCTGGCGCTTTTGTTTTTCGTTGGCTTTTCTGATTTTGGGGCCAACCCGACCGCACTCCTGATCGTGCTGGGCGGCTTTGCAGCGCTCGGCATCGCTGCCTTGTTGGCGTTGGTGCTTGGCTTTTTGCAGATCGCCGGACGCGCGCCGCCTCCCAGCTGGGCCGATCAGTTCATGGATGAGGATGTGCACGGCGTCCTTTCCACCAATGCGCAAGGCCAGATCGTCTATGCCAACCGCGCCTATGGCGTGCTCACCGGTGTCGATGATGCCCAGATGATCCGTTTGCCGGATCGCGTGTTTGGGACCGAGGCTGATGCTGCCGACACGATGTTCCAACTCTTGCGGACCGTGGCCGAGGGCAAAGTTGGCGAGGCCGATGTGCGGCTCGCACGTGGCGCGGGCGGACAGGGCGCGCCGCGCTGGTATCATGTGACCGCGCGACCGCTGCCGGAGGACGGTGTTGCTTTGGCCGACGTGGCGGGCACCGAAACACCTTATGGCGTGGTCTGGCGGATCGCCGATGTTACCGACGAGCGTGCCCGCCAGGAACAGGTGTTCCAGGACTTGCAGCAGGCTGTGGACTACTTGGACCATGCACCCGCCGGATTCTTCTCCTCTGATCCTGAAGGGACCATCAACTATATGAACGCCACGCTGGCGGCTTGGCTCGGCTACGATCTGGCGATGATCGATCAGACCGGGCTGACGCTGAACGAGCTTTTGGCTGGCGATGGCGCGGCGCTGTTAGCCGCGGCGCCCACCACGACCGATTTTGATGGTTTGGCGACCATTATCGATGTTGATTTGGTGCGTCGCGACGGGGCCCGCCTGCCGGTGCGTATCCATCACCGCGTACCGATTTCCGTTGATGGCTCGCCACGCGCCTCGCGCACCTTGGTCATCAACCGGTCCAGCGGTTTCGATGTCGATGAAAGCGTGCGGGCCGCTGAGGTCAAATTCGCCCGCTTCTTCAACAATGCGCCAATCGCCATTGCCGTGGTCAACAGCGACGGCGCGCTGGTGCAGATGAACGCGCCGTTTGCCAGCCTGTTCCCTGAAGAGGCGTCGGATGGCGCGTCGCTTTCAGCCCATGATGAGGCCTCGCCGAGCGCCGCCAAGCTGGTGGACCTTTTCTCCAACGAGGCGCGGGACGCCGTGCAACGCGCGCTCAACGATGCGGCGGCCCAGCGCGGGCGCATGCGGCCGGTCGACGTGGTGATCGGCAAGGCGCCGGAAAAATCCGAGCAACCCGGCATGCCCGACCTTGGCCATCAAATCTCAGCCCAGCTGTTTGTGTCCGCCGTTGGCGATGGTGCCGACACCGAGGCGCTGGTGTTCCTGATCGACACGACCGAGCAAAAAGCGCTTGAGCAGCAGTTCGCGCAAACGCAAAAAATGATGGCGTTCGGGCAACTGGCTGGCGGCGTGGCGCACGATTTCAACAATATGCTGCAGGCGATCATGGGCAATGTCGATCTGCTCATGCTCAATCATCCACCCTCTGACCCCAGCTATCGCTACATTTCGCCGATCCGGCAGAACTGCAACCGCGCCGCCGCGTTGGTGCGTCACTTGCTTGCCTTCTCGCGCAAGCAGACGCTGCGCCCACAGGTCATGCACATGGATGATGTGCTCTCCGATCTTTCGATGACCGTGGACCGGCTGGTCGGCGAGACGGTTAAGCTGGACGTTGATATCGCCGGTGATGTGTGGCCGGTGATGGCGGACCTGACGCAGCTTGAAAACGTGCTGATCAACCTTGCCGTCAATGCCCGTGACGCGATGCCCGAGGGTGGCAAGCTCACCATGACAACCCGCAACGTGATGCGCGAGGAATGCGCGACGTTCAACTATAAGGGATTAGAGCCGGCTGATTATGTGCTCGTCTCGGTGACCGACACCGGCACCGGCATCGAGCCGGAGATCATGGCCAAGATTTTTGAGCCATTCTTCACGACCAAGGATGTCGGCAAAGGGACCGGTCTGGGCTTGGCCACCGTCTATGGCACGATCAAGCAGACCGGCGGCTATGTCTATCCCGAAAGCACGGTCGGCGAGGGGACGAGCTTCCACATCTTCCTGCCGCGTTATGTCGGATCGGAAGTCGCCGCCGTGCAGGCCGCGCAGTCGCAGAACCAGCCGCAAGAAGATCTAACCGGCGCAGCCAGCGTTCTTCTGGTGGAGGATGACGAAGGCGTGCGGATGGTGAATGCCACGCTGCTGCGCTCGGGCGGTTACACCGTGCACGAGGCCGACAGCGGCATAGAAGCGCTGGAAGTGCTTGAAGAGTTTGGCGATGAAATCCAACTGATCGTGTCCGATGTCGTGATGCCGGAGATGGATGGACCAACGCTTCTCAATGAAGCGCGCGCGCTCTACCCCGATATGCGGTTCATCTTCGTATCGGGCTACGCTGAAGATGCGTTTGCCAAAAACCTGCCCGACGATCAGGAGTTCACCTTCCTCGCCAAGCCCTTCTCGATGAAGGATTTTGCCGAGACGGTGAAGCGCGTTCTCGCCAGCTAATAGTCTTCCAGGAATTACTTTGTTCCTCTCTTGTTCACGTAGAACAAAAATGGTACATATCGCCCATTGAGCGCTCCAAGACGAACCAAACGGGTTTGCGTTGCGGGAATCGGCGCTGCGTGAAAAGAAGGGATATCTGGTATGGCGCAATCGACGCTTCGTTTGGTGGAAGGCAACGGTATGGACAAGAGCAAGGCTCTGGATGCGGCGCTCTCGCAGATTGAGCGCTCGTTCGGCAAAGGCTCGATCATGAAGCTCGGCAAGGGCGATGCGCTGGAGATCGAGTCGGTTTCCACCGGGTCTTTGGGGCTTGATATTGCGCTGGGCATTGGCGGTCTTCCGCGTGGCCGTGTGATTGAGATTTATGGTCCAGAATCGTCTGGTAAAACGACGTTGGCGCTACACACCGTTGCCGAAGCTCAGAAAAGTGGCGGCATCTGTGCTTTTGTTGATGCCGAGCACGCGCTTGATCCAATTTATGCCCGCAAGTTGGGTGTCAACGTTGACGAGTTGCTGGTTTCGCAGCCCGACGCTGGTGAGCAAGCGCTAGAAATCGCCGATACGCTGGTGCGGTCTGGGGCAGTCGATGTACTGGTTATCGATTCGGTTGCCGCTTTGACACCGCGTGCCGAACTTGAAGGCGAAATGGGCGATTCAGTCTGCCGGGCCTGCAGGCCCGGTTGATGAGCCAGGCTTTGCGGAAGCTGACAGCCTCGATTTCCAAATCAAACACCATGGTCATTTTCATCAACCAGATTCGTATGAAGATTGGTGTGATGTTTGGCAGTCCGGAAACCACAACCGGTGGTAATGCCCTTAAATTCTACGCTTCTGTACGCCTCGATATTCGCCGCATCGGCGCTATCAAGAATGGTGATGAGGTTGTGGGCAATCAGACCCGGCGCTGAGCAAATATTGGAAGGCGAGCCGGTCAATGATGATGAGGCCGATGCGCCGGCGCCGGCCAAAGACGAGTAACGCGCGGCATTGATCGCCAATGAACGGCTTGGATCGGTGATCCCGGTTGGGTTTGCTGGACAGCTTTCCCCACCAGCTATAGATAGCCTTATTGAGCGGTCGATCTCACTGTCGTGAGGTCGACCGTTTCCTGTTGTCTGCTGCCCGATGCCGAGGACCTGTCGGATTTTGGGGCGTTACTAGTTGTCGTTAGACCTCTGGTCGCGTGCAGCGGCGGACCAAGTGCATGCAAGGGTGAACGGTTGAAATGAGCAGCGTAAACGAAATCCGGTCGGCGTTTCTGTCCTACTTTGAAAAGCATGGCCACGCGGTCCTGCCGTCCTCGCCGCTCGTCCCGCGTAACGATCCAACGCTCATGTTCACCAATGCTGGCATGGTGCAATTCAAAAACGTCTTTACTGGGCTTGAAACGCGCGATCCGCCGCGTGCTGCGACCTCGCAAAAATGCGTGCGCGCCGGTGGTAAGCACAATGATTTGGACAATGTCGGTTACACGGCGCGCCATCACACGTTTTTTGAAATGCTCGGCAATTTCTCCTTTGGCGACTATTTCAAGGAAGAGGCGATCCATCATTCCTGGAACCTCGTCACCAAGGATTTCGACATCAATCCCGACAAGCTTCTGGTCACGGTATACGCCAGTGACGACGAAGCTTTTGATCTGTGGAGCAAGATCGCTGGTCTGCCGGATGAAAAGATCATTCGCATCGGCACATCAGACAATTTTTGGGCCATGGGCGACACTGGTCCGTGTGGCCCGTGCTCGGAGATCTTCTACGATCATGGCGAGAGCATTCCCGGCGGACCTCCCGGCTCACCGGAAGAAGATGGTGACCGATTCATTGAAATCTGGAACCTGGTCTTCATGCAGTATGAGCAGATGGACCCGGACACCCGCGTGGCCTTGCCCAAACCGTCCATCGATACCGGCATGGGGCTCGAGCGGTTGGCGGCCCTGCTTCAGGGCAAGCACGACAATTACGACACCGACCTCTTTCAATCCTTGATTGCCGCCTCCGTCGATTTGACCGGTGTGCCTGCTGAGGGCGCGAGCCGGGCGAGCCATCGCGTAATTGCTGATCATCTGCGGGCGACGAGCTTCCTGATCGCCGATGGCGTTCTGCCGTCCAATGAAGGTCGAGGTTACGTGCTGCGCCGGATTATGCGCCGCGCCATGCGTCATGCGCATTTGCTCGGGGCCCAAGACCCGGTGCTGCACCGTTTGGTGCCGGCGCTGCTGCGGGAGATGGGTGAGGCCTACCCAGAGCTTGGCCGCGCCCGGGCGCTCATTTCTGAGACGCTGGAGCTTGAAGAAAACCGCTTCAAGAAAATGCTCGATCGCGGCCTTGGCTTGCTCGATGACGCATCAAAAAACTTGAGCGATGGCGACATTTTTGATGGCGATGTTGCCTTCAAGCTCTACGACACCTTCGGGTTTCCGCTTGACCTGACGCAGGATGCACTGCGGTCCCGTTCCATATCGGTCGATACCGACGCGTTTGATGCTGCTATGGAGCGCCAGCGCGCCGATGCCCGTGCTGCTTGGGCCGGGTCTGGCGATGCCGGCACCGATACCATCTGGTTCGCGGTGCGCGATGCCCATGGGGCAAGCGAGTTTCTTGGCTATGACACGCTGATCGCTGAAGGTGTGGTGGTTGCCGCTGTCAAGGATGGCGCCGAAGTCCAGACCTTGCAGGTGGGCGAGGAAGGCGCGGTCGTCGTCAACCAGACGCCGTTTTACGCCGAATCCGGTGGTCAGCAGGGCGACAAAGGCACGATCAAACAAGGCGATGCAGTCTTTACAGTGCGCGACACGGTCAAGCGTGCCGATGGCGTGTTTGTGCACCTTGGCACGGTCTCTGGCGCCCCGATAACCGTTGGCGAGCCGGCTGATTTGTGGGTCGACGGCCAGCGCCGGCAGGCGATCCGCTCCAACCATTCGGCGACCCATTTGCTGCATGAGGCTTTGCGCGAAACGCTCGGTGACCATGTGGCGCAGAAGGGGTCGTTAGTTGCGCCCGACCGTTTGCGGTTTGACTTTTCACATCCCAAGCCAATTGAGACCAACGAACTGGCCAAGATCGAAGACATTTCCAACGCCGTGATCCTTCAGGATAGCCGGGTCGAAACGCGTCTGATGGATGTCGATAGCGCGATTGAGTCCGGAGCGCGGGCGTTGTTCGGCGAAAAGTATGGCGATGAAGTGCGTGTGGTCTCCATGGGCGACAAACCCGATGGCTCGACGTTCTCGGTAGAGCTTTGCGGCGGGACGCATGTTGGCCGCACCGGTGAGATCGGCCTGGTTCGGGTGATGTCGGAAGGCGCGGTCGCAGCCGGTGTGCGCCGGGTTGAAGCGCTGACAGGTGAGGCGGCGCGGACTTATCTTTCGGAGCAGGACACACGCGTCAAAGCCATTGCTGGTCGGTTGAAGGTGACCCCCGATCAGGCGCTGGATCGTGTTGATGCCCTGATGGAGGAGCGGCGCAAGTTGGAACGCGAGGTTGCCGAACTGAAAAAGCAGGTGGCGCTTGGCGGCGGTGGCCAGCAGGCAGCGGCCAAGGAAGAGGTCGGCGGCGTCGCCTTCTCCGGCCGTGTGCTGGATGGCGTCAGCCCCAAGGACCTCAAAGGCATTGCCGATGAGATGAAGCGCGAGCTTGGCTCGGGCGTTGTCGCCTTGGTGGCAACCGGTGACGGTAAGGCTGCGATTGTCGTCGGCGTGACCGACGATTTGACCGGCAACCACAGTGCTGTTGATCTTGTGCGCGCCGGCTCGGCGGCACTCGGCGGCAAGGGCGGCGGCGGCAGGCCGGATATGGCGCAGGCCGGCGGTCCTGATGGCACTAGGGCATCCGACGCCATCAACGCGGTGAAGGCGGCCTTGGCCAGCTAGAAACGCCGCCGACAAGTCAGCAAGATTTGTCCGCCAAAGGCATGGTTGGGTTCGATCGTCGCGAGATGGTTGGGTCACACCAGTTGCACCATCAGCGGCGGTGTTCTTGCTGGATGGATCGAACCCGATATGACCAAAGCCGAACGGCCCGAAGTTGACTTATCCTTGGCCAACATGCCGGGGGATTGGTCGGCCTATGAAGAGCGCATTGCGCGCGTCACGGCTCACATCCATGCCCATCTGGATGAGCCGCTCGACCTTGATCGTCTGGCGGAGGTTGCGTGCCTGTCGCGGTTTCACTGGCATCGCATTTATCGTGCGATCCAGGGCGAAACGGTCGCGCAGACGTTAAAGCGCGTGCGCATTTCGCGCGCGGGGTTTGATCTGGCCGAAGGAACACTGCCGTTGGCAACCGTCGCGCGGCGCTGCGGCTATCCCAATCTGCGATCCTTTTCGCGGGCGTTCACCGACATTTATGGCGTTTCGCCGTCGGCCTACCGCGCCTCAGGTGGGCATAGCCGTTATCGCAAACCCGAAACGACGGTGAACAACGCTATGTATGACGTAGATATCCAAACTTTGCCCGAGCGGCCGATTGTCGGCCTTCTCCACAAGGGCTCCTATCAAAAGATTGGCGAAAGCTTCGAAAAGCTTGTCAGCCTGGGCAGCACGCGAGGCCTGATGCCCCATGTGCGCGGGATGGTCGGCGTCTACTATGACGACCCGATGGCGACGCCAGAGCTTGAACTGCGCTCGCATGCCGCTTTCATTGTCCAGGATTCAGAGCTTGCCTCGGCGCCTCTGGAACCGGGCGTTTTGACCAACGGCACCTACGCTGTTTTGACGCTCAAAGGCCCGTACTCCGATCTGCCGGCGGCTTATGACTGGATGTATTCGGTCTGGCTGCGGGAGAACGAGAAAACCGTGCGCGCCGTGCCGCCCTATGAGAATTATCTCAACAATCCGCGTGAGGTCGCGGCCAATGATCTACTCACAGAGATCCGTGTGCCTGTCGCGGCCTAAGAAAAGCCCGCCATCATTGTGATGGCGGGCTTTGGTTTTGATAGATTTTTTCGGCTACGCTCTTTTCCTTCAGAACAACCGCTTTAGTAGTTGCTCCTAGGCTGCGCTCCAGTCCTGCGGACCGACCGCTCTAGCCATTTCTTTTGGGTTTGCTCTGGGCCTGTGGCCCAACCGCGTTACCCAATAGCCTTCTGCAAGTTCTCGTCGATCTTGGCGAGGAAGCTCTGCGTCGTGTGCCAAGTCTGGTCCGGGCCGATGAGGATCGCAAGATCCTTGGTCATGTCGCCGGCTTCCACCGTCTCGATGCACACCCGCTCCAGCGTGTTGGCGAAATCGATCAGCGGCTGGCTGTCGTCCAACTTGCCGCGATGGGCCAAGCCACGCGTCCATGCAAAGATGGAAGCAATCGAATTGGTGGACGTTTCCTTGCCCTGCTGGTGCAGGCGATAATGACGGGTCACGGTGCCGTGCGCAGCTTCAGCCTCAGCTGTCTTGCCATCAGGCGTCATCAGAACAGAGGTCATGAGGCCAAGCGAGCCGAACCCTTGGGCCACAGTGTCGGACTGCACATCGCCATCATAGTTCTTACAGGCCCAGACATAGCCGCCGTTCCACTTCATCGCGCAGGCGACCATATCGTCGATCAGACGGTGCTCATAGGTGATGCCCGATTCTTTAAACTTCGCCTCGAATTCGGCCTCGAAAATCTCCTGGAAGATGTCTTTGAAGCGGCCATCATATTTCTTCATGATGGTGTTCTTGGTGGACAGGTAAACCGGGTAGCCGCGGTTCAGACCATAATTCATGGACGCACGGGCAAAGTCCTTGATGGACTCATCCAGATTATACATCCCCATCGCGACGCCGGCTTCGGGGAACTTGAAGATTTCCTCTTCGATTATCGTGCCGTCATCACCGACGAATTTCATGGTTAGCGTGCCTTTGCCGGGCACAATAATGTCGGTGGCGCGATACTGGTCACCGAAAGCGTGGCGGCCAATCACGATAGGCTGGGTCCAGCCGGGCACCAGACGCGGCACGTTTTTCATGATGATTGGCTCGCGGAAGACCACGCCGCCCAAAATGTTGCGGATCGTGCCATTGGGCGAGCGGTACATGCGCTTCAGGTTGAACTCTTCAACGCGCGCTTCGTCCGGCGTAATCGTGGCGCATTTGACGCCGACACCATGCTCTTTGATCGCATTGGCGGCATCGACGGTGATCTGATCGTCGGTGCGGTCGCGTTCTTCGATGCCGAGATCGTAATATTTCAGGTCAATATCGAGATAGGGATGAATCAGCTTGTCTTTGATGAACTGCCAGATGATACGTGTCATCTCGTCCCCATCCAGTTCAACAACCGGATTGGCAACCTTGATCTTCGCCATGAAAGGTCCTCGTGTTGGTGAGCGCTTGTGCGCCGTGCGTGTGTATGGAAATTGAGTGGCACTGGTGTTGTGTCTGCGCGGGCTATAGCAAAGGGCAAGACTGGCTTCAAACCGGCCGAAGGGTGGAGAAGCTTTCTCTTATCGGGCAACAGCGCGCTGATAGTTTTGGAGTTTTTGTGAGCCGATTTGGACCTTTGTCGGACGTGGCCGATCTTGGCCGGTTGGGCGCAAAGCCGCCTGTCGCCATTCTGGTTGAGCCACAGATGGGCGAAAACATCGGCATGGTCGCCCGCGCTATGGCCAATTTCGGCTGGCGGCGGCTGCGCATCGTCAATCCACGCGACGGCTGGCCGAACGAGCGCGCCAACGCAACAGCCAGCGGCGGCAAACATGTTGTCGATGCTGCCGAACTGTTCGACACGCTGGAAGGGGCGCTGGCTGATCTTTCGCTGGTTTTTGCGACATCTGCGCGCAAGCATGATTTGGCGAAATCCGTGGTTGGGCCGGACAATGCGGGCAAGCGCGGCGTCGTTGCATCGACCGAGGGCTTGCGCGTCGGTTATGTGTTCGGGCGTGAAGCTTGGGGGCTCACCAACGACGAGGTCGCGTTGTGCGATGATATTCTAACGCTGCCGGTCGATCCGGACTGCGCCTCGCTCAACATCGCCCAAGCGGCGATTGTGTGTGCCTATGAATGGCGCCGTCATGCCCTGGTCAGGGATGGTGTCAAGGAGGAGGTGGCTGGCCTTCCGATTGCGACTGCAGAACGCTCGCCGATTGCTGACAAAGGCGCCATGCAGGGGCTTTTCGATCATTTGGAGGGTCTGCTTGATGTGTCGGGCTTTTTTCGTCCGCCGGAAAAACGCGCCGGGATGATCCACAATCTGCGTACGCTGTTTCAGCGGGCTCGGCTGAATGAACAAGAGGTACGGACCTTACGCGGTGTGTTTTCCTCCCTTGATCGCGCCCATGAGCGCAGCCGCGAGGATCGCAATTAGACTTACACCCTGACGTTGCGGTAACTCTTCAGGGTTGAGCCTTTCGACGAACCGGCGTAGGCGAAAACGGGGCGGACGATAAGAATTGGATAAATGATGAGTGATGCGGCTTGGTATTATGCCGTCGGCAGTGAACAGCGTGGCCCGGTGAGCACTGACGATGTGGCCCTGTTGATTGGTCGCGGCGAAATCGGTCCCGATACGTTGGTATGGCGTGAGGGTATGAGCGAATGGGCGGCGGCCCGAGCCAGCCTACCCGGGTCGATGGTGCCGCAGAGCTGGGTCGACGGGCTTTCGGCATCGCCGGCAGCGGCCCGTCCGCCGCAATTGGGTGAACAGGCCCATGCCTCGACTGGACCAGATGGGGATGCCGGCTATGTCGGCGGTGCCACCTATCATCCAACGCAGTTTGCCGATGTCATTCGCACCGTTTTTGGCCGCTACATCCAGTTTCGTGGCCGGGCGCGGCGAGCAGAATATTGGTACTGGATTCTATTTATCGTGCTGGTCAGCATCGCGTTGGCGGTCGTTGATGGCTTGATATTCGGATTCGATGAGAACGATGCTGCCATTCTTGGGCCGCTCTTCAGCCTTGGCACCTTCTTGCCTTCCTTGGCGGTCGGGTTTCGACGAATGCACGATTTAGGGCGCACGGCCTGGTGGCTGTTGCTCGGATTTATTCCGATCATTGGCACGCTGATCTTGATCTACTGGTTCGCGCAGCGCGGCGATGAAGGCGATAACCAGTACGGTCGCGCTTGATAAGCAACATCGGAGAGAGTTCTGCGACGATCTTAATGTGGATTCCGCTGATGTGTTTAGCAGTGCATTTGCTATCTCACTGATTGGAAAGCGTTACTGTTTGATCTTGCTTTGATTTTTATCCTGTCTTGCGGCATTGTTGATACATGGATGATCAAAAAATCGAAGTAAATCGTTCCGATGAATACTTTCATCCTAGCTCTTATCGCGATGCCATAAGAGCCGTCATTTCTCGATCCCTTCAGTTCGATGGGCGCGCCAGGCGCCCTGAATATTGGTATTGGATCTTGTTTAACGCTATCGTCCTGACTGGCCTGTCGATCATGGAAGGTATGCTGTTCGGAACTGAGATTTTCGGCTATGTTTTCATGGCCGTTGTTTCTCTGTTGACAGTGTCTGTGACGACGCGGCGACTGCATGACACGGGATGGTCGGGTTGGTGGCAGTTGCTCTTTTTCTTGCCCATTGTCGGTTGGATCATTTGCATCGTGTGGATGGCGCAACCTTCCGAAGAGACGATAAACGACTACGGACCAGCTTGGTAGCGGTCTGTTGATTGACAGGTCAGGCGTTCCGGCCTAGAGACAGCATCGAGTTCTGGGGGCGTCGCGCCCCCTTTTCTCGTTCCCGTGTCCCGTGGACTGTGTAGTGGCGATGCAACGCTGGCGTCACAGTCCTGTCGTTTGTCTCAATCGAGGCGAAAGAGGAGGGCGCGCGTAACCTCACCTCTTGAAAGGATACCGCGATGTCAAAACGCGACAGTGTGAAATACAAAATCGATCGCCGCATGGGCGAAAACATCTGGGGGCGCCCGAAAAGCCCCGTGAATCGCCGCGAATACGGCCCTGGCCAGCATGGCCAAGGACGCCGTGGCAAGCTCTCCGATTTCGGCATTCAGCTGCGCGCCAAGCAGAAGCTGAAAGGCTATTACGGCTCCATCATGGAGAAGCAGTTCCGCAAGATTTACGATCAGGCGTCCAAGATGAAGGGCGACACGTCGGAAAACCTGATCGGTCTGCTTGAGCGTCGCCTGGACACCATCGTCTACCGCGCCAAGTTCGTGCCGACCGTGTTTGCGGCGCGGCAGTTTGTGAACCATGGCCATGTGTTGGTGAACGGCAAGCGCGTGAACATTCCGTCCTATCGCGTGAAAATTGGCGATGTCGTCGAAGTGCGCGAACGCTCGCGCCAGCTAACCATCGTTCTGGAATCGGTTGGCCTGGATGAGCGCGATGTGCCCGACTATATCGACGCCGACCACGGCAAGCTGACCGCCGGTCTGACCCGCGTTCCCGCGCTGACCGATGTGCCTTACCCGGTAGCCATGGAACCGAACCTGGTGGTCGAATTCTACTCGCGCTAGGCGCGAACCACTTGGGTTTATGCTTTCAAAGGCCGCCTTCGGGCGGCCTTTTTGTTTGTGATCGATTGGTTTAGGGCAGGGCAATGGCCTTCAAACACATGGCTCTGGCGCTTCTGGTTGCCGCGATCTGGGGCATTGCCTTTACCGTCATCCGCATCGGGCTTGATGTCGTGCCGCCGCTTCTTCTGACGGCTTTGCGGTTCTTCTTCGCTGCCATCCCACTGATCTTCTTTCTCCGCCCGCCTGATGCGCCTTGGCCCATCGTGGCCGCCTATGGATTGCTTCAGGGCGCGGTGATGTTTGGCCTGGTTTTTTACGCCATTGCGATTGGCATGCCGGCGGGTCTGGCTTCGCTGGTCGTCCAGTGCCAAGTTTTCTTCACGGTCGCCCTTGCTGTCGTTTTTGACGGCGAACGCCCGCAACGCCATCATCTGCTTGCCGGTGGCGTTGCTGCGATAGGCATTCTTGTCATCGCGTTTGCCAAGACCGGCGGGCAGGAGGTGCCGCTTTGGCCGTTGATCCTGACGCTTTTGGGCGCGCTCGCCTGGGGTATGGCGAACATCGTCTCGCGGCGTGCCAAGAACGCTGATCCGGTCTCGTTCATTGTCTGGTCAAGCGCGGCTGCCCCTCCTGTTCTGGTCCTCGCCAGTCTACTATTTGAGCCGGGCGCGCTGACGGGAGTCGCTGTGCTGGGGGCGACCGACCTCTGGACGCTTGCTTGGGCGACATTCGTGCTGGCCATTCCCACGACTGTCGTAGCGTTTGCGATCTGGGTCTGGCTTTTGCGCACCTATCAGGCGGCCATTATGACGCCGTTCGCCCTTCTTGTGCCGGTGTTTGGCTTTGGCGGCGCGGCGATTTTCCTAGGCGAGCGGTGGAGCCTCGGCGTCGGTGTCGGTGCCGTGCTGGTGCTGATTGGCCTGGCGATCAACGTGCTGGGCGACCGGCGGCTCGCCGCGGTTCCGCCACCAAAACCGTGAGCGCATTACAGCTTTCTCACCTCTTAGGGCTTGAACCCTGAGAGCGGCACCATAAGTGCACGGCTTAACGAAGTGAGAGGTACTAACATGGCCGATACGGTCTTCCTGACTGGAGCATCCGGTTTCATTGCCAAGCATATCATCGTGCAACTGCTCAACGCCGGTTATCACGTGCGCGGGTCTGTGCGCTCGCTGTCTCGAGGAGAGGAAATTGTTGCAGCAGTGACGCCGCACCTCAGCGATGCCGCTGGGCTTTCAGATCGATTATCATTCGTAGCGCTGGATCTTGGCAAGGACGACGGTTGGGACGGGGTTATGGATGGCTGCTCGGCGCTTCTCCATACAGCGTCACCGTTTCCGTTGGCGCAACCTAAGAACGAAGATGAGATCATCCGACCGGCTGTGGATGGTACAGTGCGTGCGTTGAAGGCTGCACGCGATGCGGGCATCGACAGAGTTGTGATGACCTCCTCGGCGGTTGCCGTCATGTGGAGCGACTTGCCCGCCGGACGAACGTCCTATGACGAAGGTGACTGGTCAGAGGATTTTCATCCAACGCAAAACGCCTATGGCCGGTCGAAAACCCATGCTGAAAAGGCCGCTTGGGCGTTTGTTGCAAACGACGCGTCGAACATGAAGCTCACAACCATCAATCCGGTGCTCGTGCTCGGCCCGGCGCTCGACGAAAACTATGGAACGTCGCTCCAGGTCGCAGAGCGTGTCTTTTCCGGCAAAGACCCGATGCAGCCGCGCTTCGGTTTGCCGATTGTTGATGTGCGCGATGTTGCCGCTATGCACGTCAAAGCGCTCTCAACCTCGAAAAGCGAGGGGCAACGCATGATTGCAAGTGAAAGCTTTCTCTGGATGAAGGATATCGCCGCGATGATGAAGGCGGCCTATCCTGACCGTCCCATCAAGGCCAGGGAGGCACCGGACTTCATGATCAAGATGATGGCGCTTTTTGACAGCGATATCAAAACTATCATCCCGCAGCTTGGTGTCCCGAAAAACCTCTCCAATCAACGCGCCCGTGATGTTCTGGGCATCGACTTCATTGCGGCGCGTGAGGCCGTTCTTGCGTCGGCCGAAAGCATCAACGAGCATGCGCGCTAGGTCGATCGAAAGGCTTCTAGTTTTTGAACCTGCTGGCCGTCTTCGGTGAAATTACCGGGGGCGAGCCACGCCTCCAGGGCCAGCTTGCGGCTCGGCCATTCATGGTCGAGCATGGAGTACCACGCCGTGTCGCGATTGACGCCGTGGACGATCATGTCCTGACGAAAGGTGCCCTCGAAGGTGAAGCCGAGGCGGAGGGCGGCCTTGTGCGATGGCGTGTTGTCGTCATTCAGCTTCCACTCGTAGCGGCGGTAGCCAAGGTCCTCGAAGACGTGTTTGGCGAGCAGATAGTGCGCCTCTGTCGCCAGCGGTGAGCGCGCCATCGCATCGCCATGGGCCACAGCGCCAATTTCCACAGAGCCGTGCTCCGGTCGCATGCGCATGTAGGTCGCCATACCGCGCACAATGTTCCAATGCGCGTCGCGCATGACCATGGTGTGCCACTCGCCCTGCTTGCCCCGATAGGTTTGGCCGAAATGATCGGCATTGCGGTAAGGGGCGTCGGGGAAGAAGCGAATGCGTTCATTGGCGTTTCCGTCGCCGCCGAGCGCTAGCCATAGATCGTCGGCGTGGGTGGTGGCACTAAACGCCTCAAGAACCACCGTACGCCCTTCCAGGCGCTGCGGTCGTGGGGGCTCGCAGCCCTTCCAAGTGGAGAGATCGGTCATTGAGAGAAAGCTCGGCTAGGTGGCGTTTTTGAGCGCTTCTTCTTCGCGCACCGGATCAATGGCCGCCCAACCAAACTCCAGGAAGGGCAGGGTCGTGTGCGTCAGCGCGATCAGATCGTCGGCGATCTTGGGCGTTGTGAGGTCTTTGTTGTCGATCTCGCGCACAAAATGGTGGTGTTTCAGGCGCACAAGCTTTTGCAGCGCTTCATCGTCGAGTTTTTCAAAGCCGCGCGGGTTGCGTTTCAAGCTTTCCGAATAGTCAAACTCCAGCCCATGCGTCTTGAAGCCGTCGAGCATCGGCTGAAGTTTGGATGACTTTTGAAGGATTGCCTTACGCATCGCGGCCAGTTCTGCGCTGCTTAGACCATAAAACCCTGTGGCAATGAAGGAGCGCTCATTGGACATGTGCACATACGCAAAGCCCTGGTCTTTCTTGGTGCCGGTGCGAGTCAGCAACGCGCTGGCGTGCGTGTTGTACGGGTCTTTGTTCTTGGAAAAGCGAACATCGCGATTGACTCTGTAGAGGGAAGTCTTCCGCGTCCCGCGCAGCGGTAGCCCTTCAGCTTCCATGCGTGCCGAAACATGCTCGATGAGGTTGCCGAGCGGGACCTTCACCTCGCTCTCGTAGAGCGCTTTGTTTTCTTTGAACCAATCTCGGTCTTGGTGAAAACCGAGCGCCTTCAAAAAGGGCAGGGCTTTTTTGCCCATGCCCTTGAAGGCAGGCACGTCGCTCAAGGCTTTAAGCGCTTTCGGCGTTCTTCACCGCAATGCCCTTGTCGGTCATCATTTGCTGCAATTCACCGGCCTGGAACATTTCGCGGATGATGTCACAGCCGCCGACAAACTCGCCTTTGACGTAGAGCTGCGGGATGGTCGGCCAGTTGGAATAGGCCTTAATTCCTTCGCGAACATCCATGTCTTCCAGAACGTTCACGTCCTGATAGTCAGCACCAACATAGTCGAGAATTTGCACCACTTGGCCAGAGAAGCCGCACTGCGGAAACTGCTTGGTGCCCTTCATAAAGAGCACGACATCGTTTGTTTTCACAGCATTGTCGATGGTTGTGGCGGCGTCAGTCATCGGATTGTCCTTCAATGTGTGGGCTAGCGCCTTTCAGGCATCTGTTGGCGGCGCGGAGGTTTGCAGGGCAAGGGCGTGCAACACGCCGCCCATGTTCCCTTTGAGCGCATCATAAACCATTTGGTGCTGCTGAACACGGGATTTGCCCCGAAATGCTTCGGACACCACCACGGCAGCATAATGATCGCCGTCACCGGCCAGATCGCGAATCTCAACATGCGCGTCTGGCAAGGCTTCCAGAATCATTTTTTCGATGTCGGCGGCATTCATCGGCATGGGGTGCGGGCCTTTGTTCCTCAGCTTGCAGTGGCGTTCATGAAGGTGGGCATCCAGCCCTCATGCGCAGCCTGCAACTCTCCAATAGATATGGCCCGGCTTTCGCCCAGTTTCAATTCTTTCCCGCCGGTGGCGCCGATGATCGCCGCAGAAATCGCCAGCGTTTTGGCTTGATCAAGGATGCTTGGCGCGTTTGCCGCGGTTGACGTGACCAAATATCGGCCCTGATCCTCGCCAAAGTAGGTTGCAACGGCATTGTCCTTGACGTCGATCTTGGCGCCAATGCCTGAGGCCATCGACATTTCCGCCAGCGCGACAGCCAAACCACCATTTGACAGGTCGTGCACCGCGGTCGCTTTGCCTTCCTGGATAAGGCCACGCACGAAATCTCCGGTGTGCTTTTCCTCAAAAAGGTCGACAGGCGGCGGCGCGCCTTCCTCCCGGCCCAAAACATCGCGCAGATAGGCCGATTGGCCCAGATGCGTGCCCCAGTTTTCCGGCGCGCCGACCAAGAAGATCGTCTCGTCTTCGCCGGTAAACACGGCACCGACACGCTTCGCGCCGGCTTCCAACAGACCAACGCCAGCGATGGCTGGCGTCGGAAGGATGCCTACCCCATTGGTCTCGTTGTAGAGCGAGACATTGCCCGACACGATTGGGAAGTCGAGTGCGCGGCAGGCCGCGCCCAAACCTTTGATGGCCGACACGAACCCGCCCATGATTTCCGGACGTTCAGGATTGCCGAAATTCAGATTGTCGGTGACGGCTAGGGGTGTCGCGCCGACAGCGGTGAGGTTGCGCCAGACTTCGGCCACGGCCTGTTTTGCGCCCTCAAATGGATCGGCTTCGACATAGCGCGGCGTGACGTCGGCAGTGAACGCCAAAGCTTTGCCTGCCTCATTTACCTGCACGATGCCGGCGTCACCGCCGGGTGTCGCCAACGTCTGGCCGCGCACAAGCGTGTCGTACTGCTCATAGACCCAGCGCTTGGACGATCCGTTCGGCGAGGCAAGCAGCGCTAGCAAGCCATCGGCCACATCACCATTAAAGGCATTATCTTCCAAGGTCTTGGGCGGAACCGGCGGCACCCATGGGCGGTCATATTCCGGTGCCTCGTCACCCAGTTCCTTGATCGGAAGGTCGGCAACTTTGGTGCCCTCGTGGACAATCTCAAAGCGCAGCGTATCAGTGGTCTTGCCGACAACCGCAAAGTCCATACCCCATTTGATGAATACCGCCTCGGCCTGCGCATGCTTTTCCGGTCTGAGCACCATGAGCATACGCTCTTGGCTTTCCGACAGCATCATCTCGTAGGCTGACATGCTGGTTTCGCGGCAGGGTACCTTGTCGAGGTCTAGATGAATGCCGAGATTGCCCTTGGCGCCCATTTCCACCGCTGAACAGGTCAGACCGGCCGCGCCCATATCCTGAATGGCAATCACCGCACCGGTCGCCATCAATTCCAGACAGGCTTCGAGCAGGCATTTCTCGGTGAAGGGATCGCCGACCTGGACGGTCGGGCGCTTTTCCTCAATGGAATCATCGAATTCCGCCGATGCCATGGTCGCGCCGCCGACGCCGTCGCGGCCGGTTTTGGCGCCCAGATACACCACAGGCAGGCCAACGCCTTCTGAACGTGAGGTGAAAATGCCATCGGTTCTAGCGATGCCCGCGGCAAAGGCATTCACAAGGCAGTTGCCGTTGTAGCGGGCATGAAACTCGACTTCGCCGCCGACGGTCGGAACGCCGAACGCGTTGCCGTAGCCACCGACACCGGCGACTACACCGGACACGAGGTGCCGGGTTTTGGGGTGGTCAGGTTCGCCGAAACGCAGCGCGTTCATCGCCGCTACAGGACGCGCGCCCATGGTGAAGACATCGCGTAAAATACCGCCGACGCCGGTCGCCGCGCCCTGGTAGGGCTCGATGTAGGAGGGGTGGTTGTGGCTCTCCATCTTGAAGACCACGGCTTCGCCGTCACCGATATCGACAACGCCTGCGTTCTCACCGGGACCTTCGATGACGCGCGGGCCTTCGGTTGGCAGTGTTTTCAACCACTTTTTGGAGCTTTTGTACGAGCAATGCTCGTTCCACATGGCCGAAACGATACCAAGCTCAGTGAAGGTTGGCTCGCGGCCACCGATGAGGCTTTTGAAGTGGGCGTATTCGTCGTCTGAGAGGCCGTGCGCGGCGATCATATCCTCGGTGATCGCGATATCGGGATTGAGCATCAGGCAGCGGCTCCACATGCTCTGCTTCCACGCGCCCAGCGCGATAGATCAGCGTTGATGCGGTTCACCAAAGGCGTTTCGGTCAGTGGTCCGAAGGATGACACGACGGTTCCTGCGCCGGATATGGTGCGCATGGTGACCACAAGCTGCGGCAAGCCACCACGGTCGTCGCGGTTGACCAAAAGAATGCGCGGTTGACCGGACATGGAGGTGATTTCCGTTTCCTGGCGATAGGGTGCGAAAGCGTCGTCGCCCGACTGAAACCAGCACTCGCGTATGCGCTCGGCGATGCGCTCTGATGTCGAGCCTAGGCCGCCGCGCGCGGCGAATGAACCTTCGGGCAGGTCGATGCTCATGCACCCAGCAAGCAGGGCGGCGGCGGCGAGGCCGAGAAGCGCTTTAGGCAGCAAGGTTCAGCAGTCCTTCAAACAGCTTGGCGCCGATCTGGCTTGGCTGGTGGGGCAGGGCGATGTTTTCCGGGTGCGGCATCATGCCAAGCACATTGCCAGCCTGGTTGGTGATGCCCGCAATGTCGGCGACCGATCCGTTGGGGTTTGTGCCGTTGGCGTAGGTAACCGCGATCGAATCCTCATCCTGCAAACGTTTCAGCATGTCGGTCGTGCAAATATAATTGCCGTCACCATGGGCGACGGGACAGGACCAGACATTGTCTTTGGCAAAGCCTGATAGAAACGTGGATCGCGTGCTTTCGACCTTCAAATCGACCGATTTGCACACAAAGCGCAGGCTGGCATTGCGCATCAGGGCGCCAGGCAGCAGGCCCGCTTCAATCAGGATCTGGAAGCCATTGCAGACACCGAGCACCGGCATGCCGTGCTCGGCTGCCTTGATGACTTCGGCCATGATCGGGGCGCGGGCCGCAATGGCGCCGCAGCGTAGATAATCGCCATAAGAAAAGCCGCCAGGCAACACGATGGCCTGTGTATCGGCGGGTAACACCGTGTCGGCATGCCACACGTCGTGGGGGGCTTTGCCGGTGGTGTGCGCCATCGCGTCCAGCATGTCCTGGTCCCGGTTCGAGCCGGGAAACTGGATGACCGAAACCGCCATTGGCTAGGCCATCTGCCGTTCGCGCAGCGCCGCGATCTCAAAGTCTTCGATCACCGTATTGGCGAGCAGTTTTTCGCACATCGAGATCAGATCGGTGCGCGCAGCGCCCTCATCGGATGCGGACAGTTCCACATCCATTACTTTGCCTTGGCGCACGCTTTGGATACCGTCAAAACCCAAACCGGACAGCGCACCGGCGCTGGCTTTGCCCTGCGGATCGAGCACGCCTTCTTTCAGCGTGATGATGATACGGGCGGAATAATCTGGCATCAGCCTTTCACCAGTCTTGGTCCGCCGGTCGGAACCGGATCGTTTTCGTTGAGCACGCCCAGGCGGCGCGCGACTTCCTGATAGGCATCCAGCATGCCGCCCATATCACGGCGAAAGCGGTCTTTATCGAGCTTTTCGCCGCTCTTGCTGTCCCACAGGCGACAGGAATCAGGCGATATTTCGTCGGCCACAACGATCCGCATCAGATCGTTTTCCCACAGCCGCCCGCATTCGATCTTGAAGTCGACCAGCTTGATGCCAGCGCCGAGGAAAAGTCCGGTCAAAAAATCGTTCACGCGGATGGCAATCGCCATCATCTCATCGATCTCTTGCGGGTTGGCCCAACCAAAAGCCGTGATGTGTTCATCCGACACCATCGGATCGCCCAGCGCATCGTTCTTGTAATAAAACTCAACGATGGAGCGCGGCAGGGCCGTGCCTTCGTCTAGACCGAGGCGCTTGGCCAGCGATCCGGCAGCGACATTGCGCACAACCACTTCCACGGGGATGATTTCCACTTCGCGGATCAGTTGCTCCCGCATATTCAACCGTTTGATAAAATGCGTGCCGATGCCCATCGCGTTGAGCTGGTCGAAGATGTACTCCGAAATCCGATTGTTGATGACGCCCTTGCCGTCAACGATCTCATGCTTTTCGGCGTTGTTGGCTGTGGTGTCATCCTTGAAGTGCTGAACCAGCGTGCCGGGCTCAGGGCCCTCATAAAGCGTTTTGGCTTTGCCCTCATAAATCTTGCGGCGACGGCTCATAAAGTTGCCTTTTGTCAGGGGTGATGATGGCGGCAACCGTGGCCCGCCAAAGAATCTTAAGTGTGGCGGGAACCTACGCCAAGCAGGGGTCGGTTCGCAAACGGATTGCGCGGCTTTGCACGGGCTTCTCCTACCCTCCTTATGGTCATTGATTTGCGACAGTGCGCTGGCTATGGCCTTGGGGGAATGTTTGCTGCACCCCATGTAAGCCCCTGTAAGCGACCATGGAAGCGACACGCCGCCGAGCGGTGCACTTTGAGGAGAAACAACGATGTCCACATTCGACAAACGCCAAGAGGGTTTTGAGAACAAGTTCGCGCATGACGAAGAACTACGTTTCAAGGCCGAAGCACGCCGCAACAAAGTACTGGGCGCCTGGGCTGCGGAGAAACTTGGCCTGTCTGGCGATGCTGCCGAAGCCTATGCCAAGTCGGTCGTTCTGGCCGATTTTGAAGAGCCGGGCGATGAAGATGTTTATCGCAAGGTCAAGGGCGACTTTGAAGAAAAGAATATCGACATTTCTGAGCACCAGCTGCGCCGCGAAATGGCCGATATGATGGATGCCGCGATCCAAGAGATCCAGACCAAGGGCTAACCGGGTGTCCTCGCCTCTTGAACGCGGTTTGGCTTTCGCGCGCGCTTTGCGCGGCGGCAACACGACGCCTATGGGCTGGAGTTCACTTCCGGCCCCAATGAACGCCGGCGCTATGGCGCGTGGTGGCTTTGACGCGGTCTGCGTTGATCTGCAGCACGGATTTCATGATGAAGCCTCGATGTTCGCCTCCATGCAGGCGGTGCATCAGGCGGGCTCGTCGCCTGGCTTGCGGATACCGGTTGGCCGGTTCGACTTGGCATCACGGGCGCTCGACGCTGGCGCACAGTTCGTGATCGCGCCGATGATCAATACGGTTGCCGACGCTAGAGCACTGGTGGCGGCCACCAAATACCCACCTATTGGCGGTCGTTCCTGGGGCCCTGCACTAGCACTGGAACTGTGGGCCACAGCACAAGGTGCCTATCTGGCTGCCGCCAACGAATTGGTGCTGACCATTGCGATGATTGAAACAGTGGAAGCGCGTGACAATCTGGACGCGATCCTCGCCGTGCCAGGCATCGATGGCATCTTTGTCGGCCCTTCAGATCTGTCGATCACCCTGGCTGAGGGCGCACGGATTGAGGCAACGGCGCCGCATGTTTTGGACGCTGCTGTCACCATTGGCGCAACGGCCAAGGCGGCGGGTAAAATCGCCGGCGTCTACGCATTTGATGCGCAGAAGGCCAAAGTGTTCTTTGAGAGAGGCTTCACGTTTGCTGCCGTTGGGTCTGATGCGATCGCGTTGAAGGCCGCTGCCGCGATCGGCGCCGCCGTCTCTTAACAAGCTGAATATGCAAAGAAAAATGGCGGCCAACATGTTGCCATGGGCCGCCAGAACAAGTCTGTTTGATGATTTGTGAGGTCTCTTTATTCAAGCCATCTGACTGGCTTGAGACGAACGTAACGCAGCGGCCGTTTCAGCCCGCTGAAGCTGATTGATCAGATTTGAGCAATTGGGCGGTTTTTTCGCCCAGCCATGACCATTGCAGGGCGCAATTGTGGCAGGTGCCCGGGCGTGACCCTCAGATCGTCGCGCGCGCGCGCTTCAACAACACCCCGAAGCGCAGCAGACCTTCCGGCCATGGCCCGTGGCCTGAGTCAGAATTGATATGCCCGGCATCACCGGCATCGATGAGTTCCGAGCCCCAGGCATTGGCGCAGGCTTCGGCAAATTCATAGCTGGCAAACGGGTCGGTGCGACTGGCCACCAAGAACGATGGTACCGGCAGCGGATCGGTGGGCATGGACTGAAACCCGGTCAGCATTGGGCCAATGGTGCTTGGACCATCAAGCTCCGGCGGGGTCACCAAAAAAGCTGCGATCACGGGCAGTTTGGCGAGTGTGTCAGCCATATGCGCAATCGTCAGCGCGCCCAGAGAGTGGCCGACCAGTGCAACCGGACGCTCACTTAGCAGGACCTGTTTTTCGATTTCGTCGGTCCAGTCGGACAGGGTCGGCGTCTCGAAGTCCTGCTGCTCGACACGGCGGGCATGCGGCAGCTTTTCGATCCAGCCGGCGTACCAGGTGTCTTTGTCGCCGCCCTTCCAGCCGGGCACGACCAATACGTCAATGTCGGAAATGGCCATTGGGCAGGTCCTCGCTTCGTCTTGGCTTAGTCCTTGAACACGCGCGCAAAAATCGTGTCGACATGTTTGGTGTGGTAGCCAAGATCAAACAAGTCTTCGAGCGCATCGCGGGACAGGCTGGCCATGACGTCATCATCGCCGGTCAGTTCGCCAAAGAAGTCAGCGCCTTCGTGCCAGACCTTCATGGCGTTGCGCTGAACCAGGCGATAGGCGTCCTCGCGACTGACACCGGCTTGGGTTAGCGCCAAGAGCACACGCTGCGAGTGCATGAGCCCGCCAAGCTTGTTCATGTTGGCTTCCATACGGTCGGGGTAGACCAGCAGCTTGTCGATCACGCCGGTGAGCCGTGCCAGAGCAAAATCAAGTGTGATGGTCGCATCTGGGCCGACATAGCGCTCGACCGAGGAATGCGAGATGTCGCGCTCGTGCCAGAGGGCCACGTTTTCCATCGCCGGCATGGCGTAGCTGCGCACCATGCGGGCCAAACCAGTGAGATTTTCCGTCAGCACCGGATTGCGCTTGTGCGGCATGGCCGAGGACCCTTTTTGGCCTGGCGAGAAATACTCTTCCACTTCAAGCACTTCGGTGCGCTGTAGGTGGCGGATTTCCGTCGCCAGCCGCTCAACCGATGATGCGATGACGCCGAGCGTGGCGAAAAACATGGCGTGACGGTCGCGCGGGATGACTTGGGTGGAAATGGGTTCTGGCGTCAGCCCCATTTTCTGCGCCACGTGGGCTTCAACCGCCGGGTCGATGTTGGCGAACGTACCAACGGCGCCCGACAAAGCGCAGGTGGCGATGTCAGCGCGGGCTGCCAGCAGACGGTCCTTGCAGCGGGCGAACTCCGCATATGCTTGCGCCAGTTTTAGGCCAAACGTCACCGGCTCTGCGTGGATGCCGTGCGAGCGGCCGATGCATACCGTCATTTTGTGTTCATAGGCGCGCCTTTTGAGCGCCGCCAGCAGGCCGTCCAAATCCTCCAAAAGAATGTCGGTGGCGCGGGTGAGTTGAACTGCAAGGCATGTGTCGAGAACATCGGAGGATGTCATGCCCTGATGCACAAGGCGCGCCTGCGGCCCGACAATTTCGGCCAGATGGGTGAGGAACGCGATGACGTCGTGCTTGGTTTCGCGCTCGATTTCATCAATGCGATCAATGTCGAACGTTGCGTTGCCGCCGCGCGCCCAGACCGCTTCGGCTGCCTGTTTGGGGATAACGCCAAGGTCGGCTTGCGCGTCGCAGGCATGCGCCTCGATCTCAAACCAGATGCGGAACTTGGTCTCCGGCGACCAAATGTCGACCATCGGTTGGCGCGCATAGCGAGGTATCATGGGGGTATCCTTAGTCTGTAACGGCCGCGCGGATGGCGTTCATGGCAGCTTGATAGTGGCTTGGATCGTCTGGCGTTCCGCCCTTGAAGACTGAAGAGCCTGCCACCAGCGCTTTGGCGCCTGCCTCAACCACACTGGGTGCGGTTTGCGGTGTGATACCGCCATCAACTTCCAGAACGATATCGCGGTCACCGATCATCGTTTTGATCTCTGCGATCTTTGTCACTTGGCTGGCGATGAAGCTTTGTCCGCCGAAACCTGGGTTGACGGTCATCACAAGCACTAAATCGAGCAAGTCCATCACTTCAGCGATCGCGCTTGCCGGTGTGCCGGGGTTTAAGGAGACGCCAGCCTTTTTGCCCAGCGCCTTGATGGCCATCAGCGACCTATGCAGGTGCGGCCCAGCTTCGGCATGAACGGTGATGATGTCGGCGCCTGCCTTGGCAAACGCATCGAGATACGGATCGCACGGCGCAATCATCAAATGCACGTCCAGAACTTTGTCGGTGTGAGGCCGCATAGCCTCGACGATCGCCGGGCCAAAACTGATGTTGGGCACAAAATGCCCGTCCATCACGTCCAAATGCACCCAATCGCAGCCAGCCTGATCGATGGCGCGCACTTCATCGCGCAAGCGAGAGAAATCCGAGGCAAGGATGGATGGGGCGATGATCAGGGTTTGGGTCATGCGTTTCGAGTGCGTCATCGGCTGGCGAGGGTCAAGAGCCGCTACGGCGTAAGCTGTGAGGATTGGCGCCTGCCGCGGGCCAACTCGATGAACCAGGGCATGAAGTAGATCGGGAACTGGCCAACGGCGAACCAGAGCCAGGTGGTTTCGGGAATCGCCAAGCCAAGCGCTGCCACCATCAACCCCATATTGCGCAAGCCCGTTGCAAACGCGATGGACATGGCTTGATCGGCTGGCAAGAAAAAGAGTGCGGCGCGCATCAGCGCCATTTGGCCGATGGCCAGCGCGAAGGTTGCCAGGAAAAGACCTGCGACCATCGCCGGCGATGTCAGCAGTGCCGGTCCGAACCCATCCATAACGGCAATCGCAAACACCAGCATGACCAGCACATTGACGCCGTCAAAGGTGGTGCGGTTGCGCTCAATCCGCGCCGGCCCGATCAGCCGTTTGATGATTGCGGCCAAGATCATCGCGCCTGCCATGAAACCGGCAAGGCGCAAGCCAATCGTGACACCGTCAAAAGGCAGCGCTTCGAGTGAAAAAAAGAGGCGCGCATGTAGCGTTGCGATAAATGGTGTCGCTGCCATGCAGAGGATCAGAAAGGCCAGAGCGATGGCGCCGGGAAGTCGCAAGAGGCTCGCGAAGATCGGCACGGCCGTGATGGGTGGAACGGCCAGCGCAATGAACAGCGCCAGATAAAGCCCTGGGTGGGACTCATCGAACCCAAAAGCCTGGGCGATCCAGAATGCCAGCGCAGGCATCACCAGCATCGCTATGATGGTGGCGATGACGACGGGCAGGGGTGATTTGAACTCGCGGCCCACCGCGCGAAAACCGATGCGCAGGAAAGCCAGCGTTAGAAGCGTTAGGATCGCTTCATCGAGAAAGGGCCGCATTGTCGCCGAAAGAAAGGGCAGCGCCGCACCGACCAACAGGCTAAGTGCGATGGCGAGCGTGCCATGGCGGCCCAAAAAGGTGAGGGGTGTGAGAAAGAGGTGCACAGCGCGCGGCATCCGTGCGCTTTACTGTGTCGGCTCACCGCATGGAAGCGGCATTCTGCACAACCCGGTGAATCCCGCGCGCAATGGCCCGTGCCATCGTTGCGGTCGCTGCGGCTTGAACCAGGGCGATCAGCGCCGGATTGAAAAGTGGGTCTGATTGGCCAACCGATGCGCCAAAGACCAGATCGCCATCCAGCGCCGTGTGCGCGGGATAGATCGCGGCTGCAATTCCATCCTGTCCAGCCACAGCAAGGCTGTGGCAGCCGCGCTTGTCCAGTGCGATGTCGGTGATGACGCATCCGATGGTCGTGTTTTGCCCTGGCTCTGCCAGTGTTTTCATAAACAGCAGCGTCGGATCGACGGGGCCAGCGCCGGAACCACCAAACTCATCGTCCAGTTCAAATGGCCATGCCCGCAAATAGGGTCCGCGGCCAAGAAAGGGGCTGCCTACGGCGTTGACGGCGACAAGGGCTGCAATTGTTCGGCCCCGCAAGAGTTTCGGCGCATCCTCGGTAAAAACAGACGATGCCGTGCCCAATCCGCCGGGACCACCCGTTCCGATAGTCGCCCCCGTGCCAGCGCCGATATCGCCCAGGCACGGTGATCGGTCGGCGTTGTGATAGGCGGTCTGCCCGAGTGTTCTGTAGAGCGCTTGGAGGTCGGCCGGTTTTTTGCCGCCATTGGCCAAGTCAAACAGGATGGCCGCTGGCACGATCGGCACACGAGCAGGTCCCGCTTGAAAGCCGCGCCCTGCCTTGGCGAGCTCCGCCACGATGGGCTCGGCGGCGGCCAAACCAAAAGCCGAACCACCCGACAGGACAAACGCATCGATTTTCTCGACCGTGCGACTGGGATCCAGAAGCTCTGTTTCTCGCGTGCCCGGCGCCTGTCCAAGGATCGAAACACTGGCGGTGGCCGGCGAATCGAACAGCACCACGCTGGCGCCCGTTTTGGCGTTGCCATCGCTTGCATGGCCAACGCGAACGCCTGCGATATCGACAGGGTCGTTGTTCTCTCCCTTATGCCACATGGCACTTTTCCCTTGTTTTGTGGCAAGTTGGACGGATTGCGAGGGCATCGAACCCTTGCGGGCCGCCGCGCTTGTTGGTCTTAATCGATGCGGTCCATGTCCAACCCAAGGGAAATCATGCGCGAAGTAAAGTCTCTGGTGATCGGAAGCCTTTGCTTGGCCGTGGTCAGCTTTCCCCTGGGGGCGCAGCAGAGCTTGGCGCAGGAAATCTCGGCGCAAGAGAGCGAACCGGTTCACATTGGTATCCTCGCGCCGCTATCTGGGCCATTCGAAGTGCTTGGACGCCAGGTTGAGCGGGGCGTTGCGCTGGCAATCGAGCAGTTCGGCGAAGGCGCCGAGGTGATGGTCACGGCGGTGGATGATGGTTGCGAAGAAGGACGCGGTCGCGATGCTGCCAACCAGCTTGTCGGCGCGCAGGTTGATGTTGTCATTGGCGGGGTTTGCTGGCGCCCTGCCGTCTCGGCGCGCGATGTGCTGACCTTCGCAGGGATTCCGTTTGTTTCCAGCGGCGTGCGCTATCAGAGTTTCACCGACGAGGCCGACGGGCCCGTTTACCGCCTAAGCGGTCGCGACGATGATCAGGCGCGCTATCTGGCCTCCGCCATTCTAGACGGCACGCTTGATGGGGCAATGGGTGGCCCCGCGCGCAACCGGCCGCTGGTGGTGTTTTATACCGACGGCAATTATGGGCGCACGCTCGCCGATGGTGTCGAGGAGGCGCTCGGCGAAGATGGGGTGACGCTGGCGCTGTCTGAGGCGTTCGTCCCCGACGCTGATCTTGATGGGTTGGCTGGCCGTGCTGAGGCCGAAGGTGCCGGCTTGGTGATCGTGTTGGCGGGGCAGGCGGACAGTGCGCTGCTCGCCGATGCCCTGCATCAGCGCTTGCCGGAGGTGCCGGTGCTTGCAGGCGACAGCGTCATGACCTCGGAGTTCCGCCTAATGGCAGGCGAAGGTGTGGAAGGGGTTGTGTTTGCGCGGCCAACGCCTTGGCGCACGCTGGTGAATGAGGCGACGCTCGCCGACCTTGAGGGTGAGGATTTGGGGGCAATGGCCGGGCTCGTCTTGCCCTCTATTGCCGCCACGCAAGCGGCGTTTGTCATGTTGGAAGGCGGAGAGGCACCTTTTGACACTGTTCTCGGGCCGATCCGCTTTGATGCTATTGGCGATGCCAACGTGCCTTCGTTTCAGCTTTGGCAGTGGCGCGATGGGCTGATCTGGCCGTTTCAGGAAACCCGCATAGAAGACGGCTCGGCTGGTTAGGTCAGGGCGACCAGGCCAGGGAAGCGATCCAGCATCCAGTTGGCCAAAATGGTGTGCCAACCGAGCAGGAACGCCGTACCGGTGGCAACAAGAAGCGCCCCGGTCGCGCGCTCCATGGTCTGCATGTGTTCGCGGAACTTGCCGAGAAACCGAGTAAACGGCCCAACGGCGAGCGCCGCCAAGATGAACGGCAGACCCATGCCAAGCGCGTAGACGAGCAGCAGGCCGGCGCCTTGGCCAACCGTTTCGCGGCTTGCCGCCACCGCAAGCACCGCGCCCAAGATCGGACCGATACATGGCGTCCAGGCAAAGCCAAACGCAAGGCCCATGGCCAGTGCACCGCCCGGGCCGGAGGTTGATTTCGGACCATCCATCTTGGCTTGTCGATAGAGCAGCGACCAGCGAAAAACGCCGAGAAAATGCAAGCCCATGATGATGATGGCGATGCCGGCGACAATTGACAGGATGGTGGAATATTGGCGCAGCAACAGACTGATCTGCGTTGCCGTCGCGCCAAGGAGGACGAAAACCAGCGAAATGCCGACCACGAAAGCCACGGATTGGATCAGCAGAAACCGTGAAAGTTTGGCGCTGCGCGCATCATCGGAAAGCTCTTCCAGCGATGCGCCCGTCATGTAGGTCAGATAGGCAGGGACGAGCGGCAGCACGCAGGGGGAGAGGAACGAGATTACCCCCGCCAGAAACACCGCTGCAAATGTCAGTTCGCCGATCATTGTTTCGTTGGTTCCTATCCGGTCGCTGTTGCAGGTTCATCGTGCGTAGCTGAGCGGTACACAATGTCACCCGTCTTGAAGTTGATATGGCCCAAGGGGCGCCGCCTTGGAACCCCACTTCACGGGCTGTTGCAGTGTCGTGATGCCGCAAGAGCGGTCGTGATCAACGGTTTTCCGAGGGAGTTTGGTTAGATTGCGCCGCTTTGCCGGCTTGCGAACGGCATCTTTGGGAGCAGTAGACGACATTCTCCCAGTCCCGCTCCCATTTCTTGCGCCAGACAAATGGTTTGCGGCAAACCGGACAGATTTTCGACGGCAGTTCGGCCTTTTTGCGCATCTTCGCCATAGCTGGACATCAAGCTTTCGTTGCGTTGCCTTCGCTTGTTGGCCCCATGACCGTTGGTCTTGGACCTGGACGTCACGATTGAACCAAACACACTCCCTTATGGGGTTGAACTCTGCCTCGTCGCGCTAGTTATGCCGCCTATCTAAGGCGTCCGGCGCACATCGCCAGCGCGCACTCCAACAAACGGCTGGTTGTTCATGTCAACGCTTCGCCTCGTCCCCGGTGATCAGCTCTCCATGAGCCTTTCCTCGCTCTCCGACTGGCAGGAGGGGGACGAAATCCTGATGTGCGAGGTGATGGAGGAAGCCAGCTATGTCCCGCACCATAAGAAGAAAATCGCGTTCCTCTTTTCGGCGATGCGCCACTTTGCGCAGGCGCTCGAGGCTGATCGCAAATCGGTCCGGTACGTTCAACTCGACGATGCCGACAATAGGGGCAGTTTCACAGGCGAGCTTGAGCGGGCCTTGGCCGCTGGCGACTATGAGCGTGTCATTATAACCGAGCCCGGCGAATGGCGGGTGATGGAGATGATCCATAGCTGGCAGGACAGTTTGGATGTCCCGGTGATCGTGCGTGAAGACACCCGCTTCTTTGCCAGTCTTGGTCGGTTTGAGCGCTGGGCTGATGGCAAGAAGCAATTGCGCATGGAGTTCTTCTATCGCGAGATGCGGCGCGAGACCGGTTACCTCATGGACGGAAGCGACCCGGAGGGCGGGCAGTGGAACTTCGACAAGGAGAACCGCCGCAAACTACCGAAAGATGTCGCGTTGCCGGATAGGTTGAGCTTCGAGCCCGACGCCATCACGCAGGATGTGCTGGCTCTGGTGAACGAACGGTTTGCCGACAATTTCGGGGACTTGGAGCCGTTCGGCATGCCGGTGACCCGCGATCAGGCGCTTCAGGTACTCGACCATTTCATCGAGACGTGCTTGCCGCAGTTTGGCGATTATCAAGATGCGTTGGCGGAGGGTGAGGCCTTTCTGTTCCACTCGACGATTTCAGCGGCCATGAACGCCGGTTTGCTGCTGCCGAAGGAGGCTTGTGACGCGGCGCAGGCGGCTTATGATTCTGGCGAGGCGCCGCTCAACGCCGTGGAAGGATTCATTCGGCAGATCCTTGGCTGGCGAGAGTATGTGCGCGGGCTCTATTGGCTAAAAATGCCCGACTATAAGGGGTTGAATGCGCTGGAGGCGGACCGTCCGCTGCCGGATTTCTATTGGACCGGCCAGACCGATATGGCGTGTCTGGCCGATGCCATCGCAATGACGAAAAAGCACGCCTACGCCCACCACATTCAGAGGCTGATGATAACCGGCAATTTTGCGCTGCTCGCCGGTGTTGCGCCTGGCGCCATCAACGAATGGTACATGGTCGTTTACGCCGATGCCTATGAGTGGGTTGAGCTGCCCAACACCCACGGCATGGCCATCTTTGCCGATGGCGGGATCATGGCCTCCAAGCCCTATGCGGCTTCGGGCGCCTACATCGATCGGATGAGTAATCATTGCGCGGGCTGCCGGTACAAGGTGAAGGAGAAGAACGGTGCTGAGGCCTGTCCGTTCAACTACCTGTATTGGGACTTCATCATGCGCAATGCGGAGCGACTTCAAGGCAATCCACGCATGGGAATGATCTATCGTTCGTTAGAACGAACGAGCGATGAGCGTCGCATGGCGATCAAAAGTGACGCTGAGTCATTTTTTCGAATATTGTATGCGTAACAATGGCTTGTATGAGGAAGCTAACTTAATCATTCGATTCAAGATAAGGCGGTTTTGGGATCGATTGATGGGCTGACCTTAGGGCAGCCGACCATCGTTCTTGCAAATCGTGGAAGTAGGGTTCGCCATGCTCGATGCGGGTCGACAGCGATGTCTGTATCGCGTCGCGGCGGATCGCCCAAAGGTCAATTGGCATGCCGACCCCGAGATTGGAGCGCATGGTGGAGTCCATCGAAATGAGGCCGATCTTCACCGCGTCGGACAGATTGGTCCGGAAGGTGACCGCGCGGTCGAGAATTGGCTTGCCATATTTGTGCTCACCAATTTGAAGGTAAGGCGTATCATCCGTTGCCTCGATGAAATTGCCCGCCGAGTAGACCATGAAGAGGCGCAACCGACCGCCTTTGACCTGCCCGCCGACCAGCATGGTGACGTCGAACGCCGCTCCCATGCCTTGTGAGCTGCCATTGTTCATCCGCATGACTTCGCCGATGGCGCGACCGACATAGCTAGCGGTCAGAAACATGGTGGGATGATCGTAGATCGTTTCCAGCATGCCGGTTTGCGGGTTTTCAAACCCATCCGACATGATCGACATGACGGCCTGGCTGACGGCCAAATTGCCAGCGGTCGCGATGGCGATGCTGCGCTCGCCTGGCTGCTCGAAGCGATAGAGCTTTTGAAACGTCGCGATGTTGTCGAGCCCGGCATTGGTGCGGGTGTCGGCAATCATCACCAAGCCCTCTTCGACCAAAAGGCCAACGCAATAGGTCAAGGCTGACTATCCTTCATGCCGTCATCGGGCACTTAATGCGCACCGATTGTTGCCGCAACAGGGTAGCGTTAGCCTCCTATGCGGCGCACGGCAATGCTGGTTTCGCGTTCAAAATCGCTCATCCCACCGTAATGCCCAACTCTTGCGCTCGCGATGCCGTGTTGGTCGAGACCGATGGCGACGCGCACGCTGTCTTCGCTGGGGCAATTGCCTTGGCTTGGATCGAACGCAACCCAGCCCAAATCATCGATGTAGGCTTCAGCCCAAATGTCGCGTTGGTCTTGTCTCTCGTTTTTGCCGTGCCAGCGATAGCCGGACACGAGGCGGGCCGGCAGGCCGAGGCGACGGGCGGTGTTGCAGAAGATATCGGCCAAGTCGCCGGCCTCGTGGATCTTCTTTTCCGCCAGCATCGCGCGTAGACGCGACGAGGCTGAGGATTTCAGCGCCACATCTTCGGCGTCGCCGGCGGTCTGTTGTTGCTGGCTGTTGGAGCCGCCCATTTGCGCTTGGGCCTGCGCCTGTTCATGCGCCTGTTCATGCGCCTGCTCGTGTGACGAATCGACGTCTTCCTCGTCGTCACCATTGGGCCGAGCTGCGTGCAACACCGCCATCAGCGCGTGCATCTGGGCAAGCTCAGGCCCCGTTACGTCCGCCAGTGCGTTGATCGCCGTGCGCACGAGCGCTGCGTCGCCCTCGGCGTGGCTAGGTCGCAGAAAGACGCCGTGCGGAACCTTGTCTGGTGCTCCGCGCACAATGCCGTGCGTCTCCTCTGTTTCGATCTCGCCAACCGCGCTGATCGTCAGCTCCTCCAGCGGTCCATTGAGCGAGAAACTGGTGACGATGTTGCCGAAGGCATCCTTTTGGCTGTCGATCTTGCAATCGGCATCCACGTCGACCGTCCAGTCGCAAACATAATGGCCGGTGTGGTCGCGTGGCGTCAGCCGGAGCACTTGGATGGTGCCCATGCTCGGCGTTGCATAGGTGAGGGTTTCGGTGTGTCGAACGGATAAACGCATAACGGGCCTTTTGAGGCTGGGACTGGCTAGAACAGATATTGCTCGGCGATCGTAGCGCCTAGCTTGTTGTTCTTGCTGATAAAATCTTCAACGAATTCATGCAGGCCAGCCTGAAAGATGGCGTCGATTTCACGGTTGCGGAACTCGCTGTGGATCGATCGCGCCATACGCTGTGCCTTGCCCTGCCTCCCATAGGTTTTCGACAGATTATCGAGGTATCGTGTGACATTGCCATAGGAGCTGGCCAGCGAGCGCGGCATTTTCTCGTTTAAGATCAGGAGGTCGGCGATGAGCCACGGTTTCAGGCTCTCGCGATAAACCCAATGATAGGCCGTCAACGCAGATACCGAGCGCAGGATCGACGTCCACTGGAAGTAATCCAGACCGCCGCCAACGCGATCACCGGCGGGCAGGAGCACGTGATATTTCACGTCTAGAATACGTGCGGTGTTGTCGGCACGCTCAATGGCGCCGCCAAGCTGGAAAAAAGAAAACCCATCGGTGCGCAGCATGGTGCGGTGGGCGATCCCATCGACGCTTTGCGCGACCTGTTTCACGAAGCGCAAAAACTCCAACAGTTCGCCACGCGACTGGCCAAAGGTGCGGTAGCGTTTTAGCTCAAGCCAGGCAGCGTTGATCGTCTCCCACATTTCGATGGTGATCGCGGTGCGGACCGAGCGCGCATTGGCGCGCGCCGCTTCCAGGCAAGAGCGGATAGAGGAGGGGTTGGCTTCGGAAAAGGCGAGAAAATCGACCACGGTACGGGCCGTCGGTTCGCCATAGCGTTCCTCGAAAAGCTCTTCCATGCCGGTTGCGAGCACGGCCGATTCCCATTCGTTGGAAACCTGCTCGTTGCTGCTGCCGACGTTCGAAAGTCGGGTGGCGGCCTCCAAAAGCCGGGCGGTGTTTTCAGCGCGTTCGATGTAGCGTGCCGTCCAGAAGAGACTGTCGGCTGTTCGACTAAGTAGCATATTCGTCCCTCCTATCGTGCCAAGACCCAGGTGTCTTTTGTTCCGCCGCCTTGCGAGGAGTTCACGACCAGCGAGCCCTCCTTCAAGGCAACGCGGGTCAGACCGCCTGGCACGATGCGCACACCGTTGGTGCCCGAAAGGACAAATGGCCGAAGGTCCACATGGCGCGGCGCGACTCCCTCGCCGACAAAGGTCGGGCATGTTGAAAGGGCCAGCGTTGGTTGGGCGATGAAATCGTCCGGATTGGCTTTGAGCTTGCCACGGAAGATATCGATTTCGTCTTTTGTCGAGCGTGGACCAACGAGCATGCCGTAGCCGCCTGAACCGGCGACTTCCTTCACCACCAGCTCTTCGAGATGATCGAGCACGTAGGACAATGCATCTGGTTCACGGCAGCGCCAGGTGGGCACGTTTTTAAGCATCGGTTCTTCATCAAGGAAGAACTTTGTCAGCTCCGGCATGTAGGTGTAGATCGCCTTGTCGTCGGAAATACCGGTGCCGACGGCGTTGGCCAGTGTCACGTTGCCGGCAAGATAGGCCGTCATCAGGCCCGGGACGCCGAGCATGGAGTCCGGATTGAAGACCAGGGGGTCGATGAAATCATCGTCGATGCGCCGATAAATGACGTCAACGCGCTGCGGCCCGAGCGTTGTGCGCATGTAAAGGACGGCATCACGAACGAACAGGTCGCGCCCTTCGACAAGCTCGATGCCCAGCTTGTCGGCCAGAAACGAATGCTCGTAGTAAGCGCTGTTGAACGGGCCAGGCGTTAGCAAGGCGCAAGTTGGTTCTTTGTTAGCGTTGCGCGGGGCCACCGATTGCAGGGCCTGCAACAGTTCATCGCCATAATTATCTACCGGCTCGACCGCGTGATCGTAAAACACCTCCGGCGCGATGCGCATCATCACTTCGCGGTTCTCCATCATGTAGGAGACACCGGATGGTGTGCGGGCATTGTCTTCAAGGACATAGAAATTGTCCGCATCGACGCGCACAATATCGACGCCGGCAATATTCACCCAGATGTTGCCAGGCAGCTTGGCGCCGATCATCTCCGGGCGATATTGCGGGTTCTGATCAATGAGATCGGCGGGAATAATGCCGGCCTTGATGCACTCGCGCGGGCCATAAATGTCAGCGAGAAACGCGTTGAGCGTATTGACCCGTTGGGTCAAACCTTTTTCCAGCTGCAACCATTCCTCATGGGCAATGATGCGCGGGATGAGATCGAAGGGAATAAGCCGTTCTTCGGCGTCGGCCTCGCCATAGACAGCGAAGGTAATTCCAATACGGCGGAAAAGCATTTCTGCTTCGGCGCTCTGGCGTTTGAGTGCTTCGGGATCAAGGCTGTCGAGCCACGTTCGCACCATCTCATAGGGTGCACGGCACTGGCTGCCGTCCACACTCATCTCATCAAATGCTGTCATTGCGCCCCTTTTGGCGCCTTGAGTACCGGTGACCGGCACCCTGGCGGTTGGAATGGATTTCGCGCGCGACGTGCCGCTCTCAAGTGAGAGTGCAGCATGATCTCTCGGCTAAGTAAACGCGCAACTGATGGTCGAGCCAACGCGTGACGCAGCGTCCGGTTCCGAAGAAAGATCGAAAAATCAATTCGCCTTGATCAGGCCAAGGGCGCGCAGGCTCGCATGACCCTCGCGACCGACAATAATGTGGTCGTGAACCGTTACATCCAGCGCTGCGGCGGCGTTGATGATGGTCCCTGTCATCTCAATGTCGGCCTGCGATGGGGTCGGGTCGCCAGAGGGATGATTGTGGACCAGGATGAGCGCTGAGGCGCCAAGTTCCAGCGCGCGTTTGACGACTTCACGGGGATAGACGGGCGTGTGATCGACGGTGCCCGATTGCAGGACTTCATCGCGCAGCAGCCGATTTTTCTTGTCGAGAAACAAGACTCTAAAGGCTTCCACCGCATCATAGGCCATCACTGCGCGGCAGTAGCGCACGACATCCGACCAAGAAGAAAGAACCTCTTTCTGCGACACAGAGCCTTGCGCCAGGGCCTCAGCGGCGGCGCGAACCAGCGCCAGATCGTTGGCGGTGGCTTGCTTGATGCCGCTCATCTCACAAAGCTGCGCCGATGGTGCCGTCAGCACATCGGCCAGCGAACCGAACCTGGCGATGAGATCTTTAGCCAATTGTTTGGTGTCGCGGCGCGGAATTGAGCGAAAGAGCAACAGCTCCAGCAGTTCATAGTCTGCTAAGGCCTGGCGTCCGCCTTCTGCAAAGCGGGTGCGCAGGCGTTCGCGGTGGCCGTGATAATGCGGTTTGTCAGGCGTTTTGGCGTCCGGCATCAGTGAGCAGTGTTCGGCTCAGCCTGCCGTCGCTTCTTCGCGCAAGGTCGGCGGAGCAAACAATCCGGACGGTGAGGCTGTGAAGATTTCGCATCCGTCCTCGGTCACCCCAATGGAGTGCTCATACTGTGCCGACAAGGACCGGTCGCGTGTGACCGCCGTCCACCCGTCGGAGAGTATTTTCACATGGGGGCGCCCAAGATTGATCATCGGCTCGACGGTGAAAATCATGCCAGGGCGTAGATCAACACCTTCACCGGGGCGACCATAATGCAAAATGTTGGGCGGTAGGTGGAACACATCACCAATGCCATGACCGCAAAAGTCACGGACGACCGAGCAACGTTCGGCTTCGGCAAAGGTCTGAATGGCCGCGCCAATGTCGCCGGTCCGGTTGCCCGGTTTGACGGCTGCGATACCGCGCATCAGCGCAAGATAGGTAACCTCCATCAACCGCTCCGGCGCGCGCTTGACGTCGCCGACAGGGTACATGCGGCTGGAGTCGCCGTGCCAACCATCGACGATCAATGTCACATCGACATTGACGATGTCGCCTTGGCGCAGCGGTTTTGTGTTGGGAATGCCGTGGCACACGACATGGTTGATCGATGTGCAGCTAGATTTGCCATAGCCGCGATAATTGAGCGTGGCCGGCACCGCCTTGTTCGCGGTCGCAAAGTCCATCACCGCATCGTCGATCTCCTGCGTGGTCACGCCTGGTTTAATCAGGTCGGTGAGCTGATCGAGGATTGTTGCCGTCAAGCGGCCGGCGCGGTGCATGCCTTCAAAGGCTTCGGGCCCGAACAGTTTGATAGGCGGTTGGGTCTGCAGCATGATGACTTGGCTGTTGCTCCACTCGAACGACAAAGGGCGCGGTAACGCCGCAACATGGCGACATGCCATCGAGGTGACACGCCACCGAAATGGTGTAAAAGCGGCGGCTTGAAAAAGACGCCGGGAGCGACTGAGGGTAATCCTTTGGCCGCAACGTGATAAACCTAACTGGAAATCGCCGCAAAAAGAAGAGCGGCAATAAACGGATAGGATTGATGGTGGCCTTACCGGAAGGTCACATCGCAATCAGTGTTGACCAATCGTGACGCAACCCAATCTGCAAGCCATCTCCACCACAGAACCGGCTTCGACATCGAGTAAATGGGGTGCACACCCGCCCTCGGCAAGTGTCGCACGATTGCGCGCATTTTCTAGCGCGAGGGCGAAGGGCTATGTCGGCAAACGGCTGGCGTTCTTGGCCAGAAAAGTGGCCATGATGCAGGTCGACGGCCCCCTCGATGTCGAAGTGTTTGGCCATAAGATGCGGATCGAACCGTTTGCCAATCTTGCGGAAAAACGCGTTCTCTTTACCCCGCAGTTTTTTGATCCGGTGGAACGCGATCTGTTGCGCCGGGTGTTGCCGGGCGATGGGGTGTTTGTCGATATCGGCGCGAATGTTGGGGCCTACAGCTTTTTTGCGGCCTCATGCATGAGTTCGGTCGCCAAGATCCTGGCGATCGAGCCGCAGCCGACGGTCTTTCGGCGACTTTGCGACAACATCGCCTACAATCCGGGCGTGCCGATTGAGCCAATTGAGTTGGCCGTTGCTGATCTGGATGGACCCATTCAGCTTTTCGTTGATCGCGGCAACGCCGGCGAAACAAGTATGCGTCGCATCGGCAGCGAAACCCATCCACAAAGCATGATCGAGGTGCAGGCCAAACCGCTGGCGGACATTTTAGGTGAGCGAGACCTGCCGCGAGTCGACGCCCTCAAGATCGACATCGAAGGCGCAGAGGATCTGGCGCTTGTGCCGTTTTTCCGCGATGCGCCGGAGAAGTTATGGCCGCAGCTAATGATTATCGAGAACAGCCCGGAAAGCTGGCAGACCGATTGCATCGCGTTGGCGCGACTACATGGCTATCAGGTCATCGCTGAGACACGGCTCAACGTTGTTCTGACACGCTAGAGCGCCACGAACTCCAGCATCCCACAGGGTGTGATGCTTTCCTGCGAGACCGCACAATCCAGCGCAAGTACCTCGACCCCGGCTTTCATAGCGGCGTTCAGCGCTGCGGCGTAAGTCGGGTCGATGTCTGCTGCCACGCTCATGGTTTTTGCGCCTGGCCACTGCGCGACGAAGAGCATGACCGCGCGGTGTCCCGCTGCGACCATGGCTGAGAGTTCGGCCAGATGTTTTGCGCCGCGCGCGGTGACCGAATCGGGGAACTCCAAATGGCCGGCTTGGCGCATCAGGTGGACGTTCTTCACTTCCACGTAGGTGAGGGGGGCATCATCGGTTTCAAGCAGGATGTCGATCCGCGATTTTTCGCCATACTTTTGCTCGCGCTTCAGGCGGTCGAACCCGGTAAGCTCTGGAATGAGCCCGGCGATGATGGCTTCCTGGGCGAGCTTGTTGGGGTGCATGGTGTTGATGCCAACCAGGCAGGGTTCGCCCGGACCGTCGACCTGCTCCAGCTCGTAGGTATAGGCAAGCTTGCGCTTGGGGTTGGGTGAGCGCGACACGAAAACCTGCGCGCCCGGTCGCGCCAGGCCCATCATTGAACCCGGGTTGGGGCAATGGACGGTCAGCGTTTGTCCAGCGTCCGGTCCATCGCGCATCTCGACGTCCGCCAGGAAGCGTTTGTAGCGCTTGATCAGCCTTGCTTCGAAAAGGGGTGTGGGAAACTGCATGCATTTGGCTTGGCCAGTGCATCCTCAAATTGCAAGCGCAAGGCCGCGGCGTTAGGGATGCGTGCACAGGAGAGTGCAGATGACGGCGACCGCATCCATGCTGGTCATTGGGGATGAAATCCTCTCTGGCAAAACCAAGGATAAGAACATTGGTGTGCTCGCCGATGCGCTGACTATGGTCGGTATTGATCTGATTGAGGTGCGGATCGTCTCCGACGATGAACCCGCGATTGTCGAGGCGTTGAACGCGCTGCGAGCGCGAACCGGTTATGTGTTCACCTCTGGTGGAATCGGTCCGACCCACGATGACATCACCGCCGACAGCGTTGCCAAAGCCTTTGGTGTCGGCATCGATATCGATCCACGCGCCTACAAGCTCCTGTCGGATTTTTATGCCAAGACCGACCGGCAAATGAACACGGGTCGCGAACGCATGACGCGCATTCCCGATGGCGCCGATCTCATCGACAACCCGGTGTCCATCGCGCCGGGGTTTCGTATCGGCAACGTGCATGTGATGGCCGGCGTGCCGTCGGTGTTTGCCGCGATGCTGGAAAGCGTTTTACCGACGCTGGAAGGCGGCGTGCCGATTGCGGTCAACACGCTTCCGTTCAATTGCGGCGAGGGCGATCTGGCCGAAAGCCTGGCGGCTATCGATGCTGATCATCCTGACGTTTCCATCGGAAGCTATCCCAAGCTCGTGGACGGCAAATTCAGCACCGAAATCGTTCTGCGCTCGCGCGACGCAGCGGCGCTTGACGCCGCAACCCAAGCGGCCCAAAAGCTGCGCACCCAACTTGATGCTGCCTGAGATACAAGGAACTGACGCCCCGTGAGTGAAGCTCTCAACGACAAAGCCTTCCCGGTCTCCTGGGATCAGTTCCACCGCGACGCCCGCGCGCTCGCCTGGCGGCTGGCCGAGAAAGGCCCGTTCGATTCCATGGTGACGATCACCCGCGGTGGGCTGGTTCCGGCGGCGATCGTTTGCCGCGAACTTGGCATTCGCAAGATCGATACGATCTCGATTGCTAGCTATGATTATGGCGGTACCGGCGAGCAAACGCAGGGCGACTTGGCCATCTTGAAGACGATTTCCAGCAAAATCCTGGAAACGAATGGCTCTGGCGTTCTGATCATCGATGATTTGGTGGACACCGGCAAAACTGCGCAAGAGGTTCGCTCGATGCTGCCGCAAGCGCATTTTGCCACTGTCTATGCCAAACCCAAGGGCCGGCCGCTGGTCGATACGTTTGTGACGGAAGTCAGCCAAGACACGTGGATTTATTTCCCCTGGGATCTTGGCTATTCGTTTGTTCCTCCCATCGCCAAAGACGCTGGCGACTGACGTCATGATGCGCTGCGGGCGTGATGGAATTGGTAGACATACGGGACTTAAAATCCCGAGGCCCTAGGCCGTGCGGGTTCGAGTCCCGCCGCCCGCACCAGAGTCAATCGCGAAGCGATTGGCGGAACCAGCGACAGGCGTTTGCCCAGCAAATGCCGAGAGCGTTGGAACGCTTCTTCTTATTGAAGCGAACGCTCCATGCATCTGCTACGACCGCTTATCGCCTAGGTCGATCACGCGCTGCATCGTCATAGCTCTGGGAACCAACCGAGCTGCCCTGCGTAGGAAGAATGACGCGCGTGGCCGGTTCTCGGCCAACTACCTCAAGGAGCCTTCATGACCGATCTTTCCGCTGGCCGGGTTATTGTCACCTATGGCCGCTCGCTCATGGCGTTGGCCATTGCCCGCTCCCTTGCGCAGCGCGGCGTTGAAGTGATCGCGGCTGATGATGTTGATCTAACGGTGCTGGCTTTTTCCAAATGGTCGGAAAAGAGCGAGAAGCACGCCAAGGCCGCCGATGATCCCGATGCTTTTCTGGACGATCTTGAGCGGATAGTCCGGGATAACAAACCGGACGATGATCGCCCTTACGTCCTGATGCCGATCTTCAAAGAGACTGAGCTGGTCGCGAAAAACGCTGAGCGCTTTGCGCCGCACATAACCGTTGCGGCGCCACCAGCCTCTGCCATCAACACCGTTCATCCAAAAGATGCGTTTGCCCGCACGATCAATCGACTCGATCTGCCGGCACCGACATCGTTCGCCTGCGAAACTGAAGACCAACTCGATGAGGCCATCGCGGCGATGGACTTCCCGTGCATCATCAAGCCGGCCGATGGTGTCGGCGGTCGCGGCATCAGCAAGGTCGAAGACGAAGCCGCGTTGCGCCAAGCTTGGGCGTCGCTCAACGTGGCGTTCCCCGGTGCGCCGGTCGTTCAGGCGCTGAGCGAGGGCGATGATTTTTGCTATTGCTTCTTGGCCATCGGCGGCGAGATCGTCGCCGACATGGCCTACCGCAATCTTGTCAGTTACCCGGCTAATTATGGCGCCGGCGTCATTCGCGAGACGGTCGAGCATGCGCCATTTCAGGACGCGGCGCGCAAGCTGATCGCTGATACGGGCTGGAACGGTGTCGGGCAGATCGATTTTATGTGGACCAGCGAGGCCAGCGACACGCCGCGCATGATCGAACTTAATCCGCGGTTCTGGGCCAATTTGGATCATTCGGTGTCCTCAGGCGTCGATTTTCCTTGGATGCATTACGAGCAAGCCGTCACCGGAAAGGTCAGTGACGCACCGAAAGTGGAGATCTGGCATCGGTCCAAGCTGCCCGGCCTTTGGCTGCTCGCAGCGCTGGAGAACCAGGACGCCGAAAAAGACCGCGCCGAGCGCGAATCAGCGAACGCTGAGCTGATTGAAAAGCTTAAATCTGGAAAGGTGCGCGAGGCGTTCCAGGCGTTTGCCAGCCAACCGAACACGGGGCTCGGCCTGCGCCACGCCTTTCAGGATTTAAAAAAACGGCTGCAAGATGCCGACGCCGTTGAGACCGTGGGGATCGACGATGATGACCCGCTTGTCGGCCTTGGCGTGCTGTTCGTGCTCGGATCGTTGCTGGAGCATGGCGAGCTGCCACCGGAGCTAAAGCCTTGATGGCGGCACGCAAGCCGATCATCGGCGTAACGCATTCGGTCAAGGGCTCAAGCTTTTCCAACTTGTTGATCCGGTTGGCGCTTGGTCACGCTGGCGCGCGCATGGTGTCAATCACCGCTGATGCGCCGGACCCCGCACACCCTATCGACGGACTAATGGTGACGGGCGGGTCGGACGTCTATCCGGAACGCTATGGCGGCGAATTGAAACCCAACTATCATTACCAGATGGCGCGCGATGAGATGGAAGCGGCTTGGCTTACCTGTGCCGAGCAGCATGATCTGCCGGTGCTGGCGATCTGTCGCGGTCTGCAAATGTCGAACGTCGTGCGTGGCGGTACGCTGCATTTTGACGTGCGCACGGTCGCTGAGCGCAACAATTATCCTGGCGCCGGGGTGTGGCCATCGCTGACCTTCCGCAAGAAGGCATCAATTGAATCGGAGAGCCGCCTTGCGTCGATCGTTGAGACGACGAACCTGACGATTAATGCGCTGCATACCCAGGCCGTTGATCGCGTCGGCGATGGGCTCGAGGTGACGGCGCGTGATGGTGACAATGTCGTTCAGGCGATGGAAGATCGCGCGCGGCGTTTCTTTCTGGCCGTGCAGTTTCACCCTGAATTGCTGCTGCACCGCGCCAAACACCGCGCTGTATTCAAGGCGCTCGGCAGGGCGGCGGTGGATAGGGTCGCGTCGGGCGCCGAACCGGTGCGCGCTTCTCTGTAAAGCGAGTGCCGGCCTAGGCGACACGAACGCCGTTCGACCATACGCCGCGTAGCAAAGGCACATCCTCGGCCAATCGAAACCGAACAACGTCGGCGCGCTTGCCCGTCTCTAGGGTGCCGCGATCATCCAAATGCGTGGCATGGGCCGGTGCTTTGGTCACCGTCGTCATGGCGCGCGGCAAGTCGTCCCACAGCCGTCCGAGTTTGGCCGCGCCATAAAGCAGCGCCGAAGGCACATAGTCCGACGAAAGGATGTCGAGTAGACCGGCTTCCGCGAGTGTGTGCGCGGCGACATTGCCGGAATGCGAGCCACCGCGCACCAGATTGGGCGCGCCCATCATGATCGCGATACCATTTTTGCGGCAGGCATGGGCCGCGCCCAGGCTGGTGGGAAATTCAGCCAGTTTGATGCCGTGGCTCGCGCTGCGCTCAACATGCTCGCGCGTTGTGTCGTCGTGGCTTGCCAGCACGGCGCCGAAGCGACCCGCCGCGTCCACGGCAGCCAATTCATGTCTTTCGCCGACACGTATGCTGAGCGCCTTGCGTTCAGCGATATGTTCCTCGAACGCCTGTTTCGACATGCCGTGTTTGCCGCGCATGTAGGTTTCGTACTGGGTCGTGTCGGTGAACTGGCGCTGACCCGGCGTGTGATCCATCAGGCTGACAATGCCGACGCGATCCTCCGGGCCGAACGCATTCAGTTCATCGATCAGCGTTTCGGAACACAGCTCGGTGCGCAGATGGATGTGATGGCTGATCTTAAGAAGCCCGGCACTGCGGGCCTGAAGAATCTCGCTCACCATCGCGCGGGCATAGGGCTTGATCGGCGCGGTGTCCTTGACCTGTTCGGCAAAACCCAGCCGTACCGCATCGAAAACTGTCGTGATCCCAGTTGAAGCCAGTTCCGCATCATGAGCGACGATCGCAGCGTTGTGCGGCCAGTTGGCGCTTGGCCTCGGATGCAGATGGCGCTCCAAATTGTCGGTGTGCAACTCAATGAGGCCGGGCGCCACATAGTCACCCTCGCAGTTCACCGCTCCCGTCGGCACAGCAACGCCTTGGTCGATCGACGTCAGGACACCGTCCTCAAACCGAAGGCTTCCGCGAACGATTTCGTTGGGCAAGATCAGGTGGGCATTGGCGAGGATGGTCGATTGCGTCATAGCGGGGTTCTTTCACGATGCGACCGGTGTGTGCAATCGCCGCGATAAGGACCAGGCCATGGAGCGATACAGCCGCTATGCGATCTATGTCATGCCGAAGAGGCGGCTCTATGACAGCGCGTCAGCATGGCTTGGTTGGGATGCGCGGCGGAGCTTGGTGCGTGCGTATCCTGACGTTGGCGATCTGCCGGTGCCAGTGGAGGATCTGACGGCGCAACCGCGTCGCTACGGTTTTCACGGCACAATCAAACCGCCGTTTCAACTTGCAGCGGGCAAGACGTTGGGTGCGTTGAAGGCTGCTTGCGCAGACCTTGCCTCGACGCTTGCCGCAGTGGATATTGGCCGGCTGGCAGTGCGACCGCTTAGCGGGTTCGTCGCCATGGTGCCGGCGCAGCCGTGCGCGTCGCTCGATATGTTGGCGGCCAGGGTTGTGGAAGCGTTGGATCCCTTCCGTGCGCCGCCCTCAACCGACGAACTGGCGCGGCGTCGACGGTCCGGGCTTTCTGCGTCGCAAGTGCAACTGCTTCAGCGCTGGGGTTACCCCTATGTGATGGACGAATTCCGCTTTCACATGACCTTGTCCGGTAAGCTGGATGAAGCTGATGCCGACCTGCTGGCCGACCGGCTTGGCCATCACTTCGCGCCGGTATTACGGGACCCATTGACCATCGACAGTCTCGCCCTGGTCGGCGAGGCAACAGATGGGAGGTTCCACCTGATCATGGATTACCCGCTTGGCGAATCCTCGGGCGAGGGGGCAGAGGAAGAGCCCGTGTAGGTCCACCGATAGGCTGGCGGTGTCGGGCCCTTATTGCGACCGCCTTGCTGCATCTGTTCCCACGCATGGGCGATGATGCCAACCGAGCGCGACAGGCAAAACAGGCCCCGCGCCAAGGGACCTGCAAAGCCAAGCTCGGCGTAGATGACTGCTGTCGCGCCATCAATGTTCATCGGCACCGGCTTGCCCTTGCGCGTGTTCAGAACGGTCTGAATGCTGCGGCCAATCGCGGCGAAGTCTCCACTGACAGTGCCTTGGGCGGCGGCGGCGTCGACAAGCGCCAGCAGGCGCGGCGCGCGCGGGTCTTCGGGCTTGTGGAAGCGATGGCCAAAGCCTGACACGAATGTGCTGCGTTCAGCCTGCCAGCGGTCGATTGCACTTTCTGCGGCAGCTTGAAGCGGTTCGCCACCATCGACCAGGTCCTTCACCCAGCCATAGAGCTCTACGGCCTGCTCACCTGCACCGCCATGCACATCATCGAGCATGTTGACGGCGCTCGCCATGGCGCCATTCAAGCCCAGTCCGCAGGTAACGGCCATGCGCGCGGCAGCGATTGATGGGGCCTGTGGACCATGATCGACGGCGGCCACCAAGGCGCATTCCAGCAGCTTGGCCTGGTCGGGCGTCGGCATCTCACCACGCACCATCAGCCAGATCATTTGCGGGAACGTCACCTGGCCGATCAGGTCTTGCACCGGATGACCGCGCAGCTCGATACGGCCAGGTTCCATGTCGATGATCGCGGTCGACCACCAGTCGGAAACGTCACTCATGGTCTAGTCCTCAATTTGCGGCATTGCGATGATGTTGCGGGCGGCAAGGTCAGCCAATTCGCCGCCTGACAAGCCAAGCGTGCCCAACACGTCGGCGGTGTCAGCGCCAAGGTCCGGTGGATCGGCAGTGATTGCGGATGTGCGGCCATCCATTTCGATAGGCAGCGCCGGAAGTTTCGTCGTCACGCCGCCTGGCAAAACCGTTTCCAGCAAACGCCCGCCGGCGTTGAGGTGCGGATCGTCAAACAGTTGCTCGGGCTGGGCGATGTGCGCGAAGGGCAGCTTGGCTTTGGTGGCTTTTTCCGTCAGGTCGCTAAGCGTCAGCGCACCGATGATCTGTTCCATCTGCGGCATCAGCCGATCGCGCGCTTCGATCCGCTGATTGTTCGTCGCAAGACCCACGTCGGCGGCCAACTCCGGCTGGTCAAACACTTCGCAAAACCGCGCCCAATGGCGGTCGGATGTGATGCCGAGAAAGACCCGCTCGCCATCGCCGGTGGTGAACTGGTCGTAGACCGCCCAGGCAGAGACCCGCGCAGGCATGGGGGGCACCGGTGCATCGGAAAGGGCGGCATAGGCCAAGTGCTGGCCCATCAGAAACATCGCCGATTCAAAGAGGTTCGACGTCACCAATTGCCCTTTGCCAGTGCTTTCGCGCTCACGCAGCGCCGCCTGGATCGCGATCACGCCGAACATGCCGCCCATAATGTCCACGACCGACGACCCGGCGCGAAGTGGCTGGCCAGGCGGTCCGGTCATATAGGCAAGGCCGCTCATCATCTGCACGACTTCATCCAGCGCGACACGATTTTCATAGGGGCCGGAGGAAAAACCCTTCAGTGACAGGTAGATAAGCCTTGGAAACTCGGCCTTCAGCGCATCAAAGCCAAGCCCAAGACGCTCCATGGTTCCTGGGCCGAAATTCTCAATCAGAACGTCAGCGGTCGCGATCAGTTTTTTCGCCAGCCCCAAGCCTTCGGGCGTTTTCAGATTGATCGCGACGCTTTTCTTGTTGCGATTGAAGAACGGGAAATAACCAGTGCCGAACCCTTTGAGTTTGCGGGTTGGATCGCCATCGGGGGCCGGTTCAATGCGGATCACCTCGGCGCCGAGATCGGCAAGGACCAGGCCGGCGGTCGGTCCCATGACGGTGTGGCCAAAATCCAGAACGCGCAGCCCGGCGAGCGGCATCTGGAGTGGCGTCTTCTCTTGAGATGGCATGCATGTCCTCTGATCGCGCAACGCTCTCTGCCTATCACATTCGCGTGCCAACGGGAGTCAGCGGGTGGTCAGAGCGCCTGTCCAAGCGCATAGGAGCGCCAACCTAGCAACACACGCAATTGGATCCCCCATGCTTACTCTGCACACCTGGAATACGCCCAACGGGCAAAAACCGGCGATCATGCTGGAAGAACTCGGCCTGCCTTACGATGTGGTGATGGTCGACATCGGCAATGGCGATCAGCACAAGGCGGACTTTCGCGCCATCAGCCCCAATGGAAAGATCCCGGCGCTGGTCGATGGCAATCAGACGATGTTCGAGTCCGGTGCCATCCTGATGCATCTGGCCGAAAAACACGGAAAATTTCTGCCGGCCAGCGGCCAAGCGCGGACTGACGCGCTGGTCTGGACCTTTTGGCAGGTCGGCGGCCTTGGACCGATGATCGGGCAGTGGGGCCATTTCTCGCGTCTTGACGAAAAGCACCCCTACGCCATCGAGCGTTACCTGGCTGAATCCATCCGACTGCTTGAGGTGATGGAAGAGCGTTTGGCGGGCAACGCCTATATGGCCGGTGAGGATTATACGATTGCCGACATGATGAGCTTTCCCTGGGTGAAGGGCGGCTATCAGTTCATGCACAAAGCGTCTCCCGATCGCCTGCCACCGCTGACAGCGACGCGGGCCTGGGTGGAAAAAATCGATGCGCGCCCGGCGGTACAAGCGGCCTTGGCGCGGCTGAAATAGGCTGGCTTGAATAGGCCGAATTGGCGCGCTCCAAACCCGGATGATCTCGGGTTTGGAACCGGGCCGAAGCGGTTCACATTTGGTTTCTCTCCATCTCTGCTTATGTTAGAGATACGTAAAACAACGTGCCCGGCCAATGCGCCGAAGCACGAAGAGGGGAGAACTGTGCATGTCACAAGGTGTTGCGTCGCCTTCGACGGGAAACGATCAGCCGTTTGGACGGATTGCCATCGGCACCAAGCAGGTCGATCTGCCGGAGCCGGGTAAGGAACCCTGGCGCAAGTCGTTGTTCACGGCGCTCTGCGATTCGCGGGCGAAGTTTGGCGGCAAGACAGTCGTCTACAATGATTTTGCCAAGACCACGCTGACCTATGACCGGCTGACGCTGGGGGCCATTCTTCTCGGCGACAAGCTGCGCGATCTCGGGCGATTCGATGCGCCGCTCGGCATTCTCCTGCCCAATGCGTCGGGTGTGGCGGCGGTTTTCTTCGCCTGTCAGGCCGTTGGACGCGTGCCGGCCATGCTCAACTATTCAAGCGGTCTGCGCAGTCTGAATGCGGCCTGTGACGCTGCCGAAATCACGGTGATCGTGTCTTCCCGAGCCTTCATTGAAAAGGCCGGACTGGAAGATCTGGTCGAAGGGCTGGCCAAGCGCTGCCAATTCGTTTGGACCGAGGATTTGCGTGCGCAGATCGGGACGTTCGACAAGATCAAGGGCATGGCGCGTTTGAAACTTGGTCTATCTGGTGTCGAAGGCCACGGTACCTCACCGGACGCTGTCGCCGTGATCGTTTTCACCTCTGGTACCGAAGGGGTGCCCAAAGGCGTCGCGCTCACCCATGCGAACTTGTTGTCCAATTGTTGGCAGTTCGACCATGTGATCGATCTGCATCCGGGCGACACCTTCTTCACGGCGCTGCCGGTGTTTCACACCTTTGGGCTCACAGCCGGATTGATTGCTGGCGTGGTTCTTGGCGTCGGCGCCTACTTCTACCCTTCGCCACTTCATTACAAAGAAATTCCGGAGCATATCCGCAAATCTGGCGCCAAGATTGTTGTGTCGACAGACACCTTCGTGAACGGCTGGATCAAGTCCGCTGAACCTGACGATTTCAAGAATGTCCGCCTTGTGGTTCTTGGCGCCGAACGGGTGCGCGAACAAACCCGTCAGCTCTTCCGTGACCGGTTCGGTATTGAGCTGCTGGAAGGTTATGGGGTGACGGAAACGGCCCCGGTGCTGGCAGCCAATCAAGAGAACGACAATACGCCGGGAACTGTCGGCTATATGATGCCCGCCATTGAGCATAAAGTGGAACCGGTTCCGGGCCTAAGCGAAGGCGGTCGGCTTATGGTACGCGGGCCCAATGTGATGGCCGGTTACATCAAGGTCGATGCGCCAGGCGTCGTTCAGCCGCTGGCCGATGGATGGCATGACACAGGCGACATCGTGGACATTGATGATGCCGGCCGCATCAGCATCAAAGGCCGGGCCAAACGCTTTGCCAAGCTTGGTGGTGAGATGGTATCGCTCAGCGCCGTTGAAGCCTATGTCAGCCAAGTGTGGCCGGACGCGACGCACGCCGTTGTTGCCGTGCCGGACCCGCGCAAGGGCGAGACTTTGGTGCTGGTCACCGAAAAGGATGATCCGGACCTTCAAGAGGTTCGCGCCTGGGCCAAGGAAAACGGTGTGGCCGAATTGATGTTGCCGCGAAAGGCGGTGAGCGTTGAAGAGCTACCAGTTCTGGGAACCGGCAAGCTCAACTATGGCGCGCTTGATGAATTGGCGAACCCGTCGCAATCGGAAAACGCCGCGGCCTGACAAAGCGCGCGTTAGGTTCCGCTTGCCTTCCAGCCATAGAGCCAGTCAAAACGTGACAGCAGCCCTTCGCCGGATCGCGATTTCAGCACGACGTTGCGCCCGGAAGCGAGCGGTCCGGACAGGTGATAGATTTTGCCGTTGCGCGCTGCTTCGTTCCAAACACGTGTGACGCGTGGCTTGCGGGCCATCTCGTAGCGGGCAAGCGCCTGATTGACCTGCGGCGTTGCGGTCAGCATTTGCGCCAAGACCCAAGCATCTTCGATCGCCATCGCGCCGCCTTGGGCGACAAAGGGCAGCATGGCGTGCGCCGCATCGCCCACCAGAGCGATGTGCTCATCCACCCATGGTTCTTGCGGATCAACACCGAACAGCGGCCACGGTGTCCATTCGGTTTGCGCCAACAGACGGTCAAGAACATCTGCGTGCCAACCTTCAAAAGCCTTGGAGAGCACACGCTCCGGATTGTAGCGCACCGGTCGCGGATCGCTGGCACGAGCGATGGCGACCAGATTGCGCGCTTTGCCAGCGGAGATCGGGTAGTCGACCAGATGCGCGTTTGGCCCGAGCCAAACATGCGTCTCGGGCGCTGGGTCTGCCTCGGCCAGCGGGACAACGGTGCGCCAGGCGACATAGCCGGTGAAACGCTTGTGCGAGGATGAGCGCAGCAGGGCGCGGAACGCTGAATGCACGCCGTCGGCGGCCAAGACCAGCCGTGCAGATGGGTCAGGATCGATGGTCGCGCCAAGTTCGATGGTGATCGCAGCGTTCTTTTGGCAGGCTTCGACAAGGACGCGCTGCAAATCCGCTCGGTGGATCACCAGATAGGGCGCGCTGTAGCGTTTTTCGGCCGTTTCGCCCAGTGGGACTTCGGCCAGACTTGTGTCGGAGCGCCCGTCACGCAGGCGAATGCGGTTCGGAGCGACCGCATAGGACTGTAACCGCTCAAGCAGTCCGAGCGCGCGCAAGATATCGATGGCGTTGGGCGAGAGCTGAATGCCCGCGCCGACCTCGTCAAAGGCCTTGGCCTGTTCGTAGACGATGGATGGCACATTGTGATGGGCAAGGCAGAGCGCCGTCGTCAGACCTGCAATGCCACCGCCAACAATGGGAACGGGTTCAGTCACCAGAGCGGATTAAGCCGCATCTTCGCCGGACCAGACGCTTTGGTCCGGTTTGGCGCTGTGTTCCCCGAGGGTTTCGTTGTGAACGTAAAGCGTCGAGCAGTAGGGGCACACCTTCTCGTGCTCATCGCCGAAGGTCAAAAACACGTGCGGATGATCGAAAGGCGGTTTGGCGCCGATGCACATGAAGGAGTGCGCGCCGACCTCAATCCGTGGAAGGCCATCATGATTGTGGACATGGAGAATTGCCTTGTCGGCCATGGTCTGCCCTTGTTGGTGCGAGTAGGTTCTGTCAGCCGTCTAGCGCGGCTTTAAAGTCGCAGCAAGCGCGCCATTTGTCGTTGACGGCGATCACTGGTACGCCGCGCCACAAAACAGTGAGGTGCGTTGGTGAGAGGTGTGTATGCAAAGCTTTGATTCTGATGGGATCCAGATCGCCTACCGCGATGAAGGCGACGGCGATCCGATCCTGCTGATCCATGGGTTTGCCTCCAATCATCAGATCAACTGGGTCGGGCCGGGCTGGTTTGAAACGCTAACCGGTGCGGGATACCGGGTGATTGCGCTTGATAACCGCGGTCATGGGCAGAGCGAAAAGCTCTATGATCCCGCCTATTACCCCTCACGGCTGATGGCCGGCGATGCCCGCCGTCTGCTTGATCATCTCGATATCAGCCAAGCCGTTATCATGGGCTATTCCATGGGCGCGCGGATTTCGGCCTTTTTGAGCATGGATGCGCCGGAGCGTGTCTCAAAACTCGTCTTCGGTGGACTCGGCATCAATATGGTGCGCGGCATCGGCGGGGCCGAAATCATCGCCGATGCCTTGCGCGCGCCGACCCTGCGCGAGGTTGAGCACCCGGTTGGTCGGGCGTTTCGTGCGTTTGCCGAACAAACCGGCTCGGACCGCGAAGCGCTGGCAACGTGCATTTTGGCCTCGCGCGATCCGATCAGCGAAGGCGATGTGAGCAGCATCGAGAACCCGGTCTTGGTCGGCGTTGGCAGCAAAGATGACGTGTCCGGCGACGGGCCGGAACTGGTCGATTTGCTTCCCAATGGCCGGTTTCTCGATATTGCTCGCCGTGATCACATGACAGCCGTCGGCGACAAAGTATTCAAGGCCGGCGTTTTGGACTTTCTGTCCAACTAGCGACCTTTGAAGACGGGCGCTCGCTTCTCCAGGAAGGCCTGCCACCCTTCGGCATAATCTTCCGACGCAAAGCAAGCTTCGGCATCACGCTCAGCTTGATCCTCTTGATTTGGGTTCAACGCCGCAGCGATCGCCGATTTGGCTGCGCGTTGGGTGAGGGGGGCACGCGACAAGATAGTAGCGATGAGCCGCTCGGCGGCGTCCTGGAACAATTCCGCATCGACCATGTCTTCCACGAAGCCTATGCGCAGCGCGACTTCTGCGGAAATCGGATCGGCGGTAAAAAATAGACGTTTCGTGGCGCCCGGGCCGATCAGGCGGACCAAATCGCGCACGCCGTCGACGGGATAGGCGAGCCCAAGCTCGGCAGCCGGCACGGAAAACCGTGCCGTCGACGCCGCAAGGCGGATATCGCAGGCCGCCGCCAGTCCGACGCCACCGCCGAAACAAAAGCCTTCGATCAACGCAAGCGTCGGCGTTTTGGCCTCGCGGAGAGACGCGAAGGCTGCGCCATTGAACGCTTCATAGGCTTTTGCGCGGTCCACATCGGCGCGGTTGTCTGCAAATTCGGAAATATCTGCGCCTGAAACAAACGTGCCATCATGTCCGCGCAGGCTGATCAAATGGACATGCGGGTCGGCATCGGCCTCCTGCACACGGGCGCAAAGCTCTTTCCACATGGCCAGCGAAATCGCGTTGCGCCGCGCTGGATTACTGATCGTCAGAGCCGCATGGGCACCCTCAATCTGATAGTTGATCACCCCTAGATCGTCGTTTTTGGCCATCAGCGTTGCGCGCTCCCCGGTTGGCAAGTTGACACAGCCAGCTATAACGATCCTCACGATGAACAAACACAGCCATCCGAATGAGGCCGCCGACCTTGCGTCTGACGCGCCACTGATCCTCCCGCAGGACCCGATTTGGCGCGCGGTGCGCGATGATGCATTGACCGCCGTCGATCGCGATCCGGCGACTGCGCCGATGTTTGACACGCTGGTGCTGAAGCATGCGCGCCTGGAAGACGCGGTGATCGCCGTTCTTTGCTCGCGGCTTGCCGATGCGTTTTGGGCCGACCAGGCGCTGTGCAAACTGCTGCACGATGCGTTGGAAGCGTCGCCGGATCTCTTGAAGCATCTGGCTGCCGATATGCAGGCCGTTTATGACCGCGACCCGGCCTGCCGTCGCTATGTCGAGCCGCTGGTGTACTTCAAGGGCTTTCAGGCGCTGCAGGCCCATCGCTTCTCACATGCTCTCTGGAATGCGGGTCGCCAAGACATGGCGCTTTATCTGCAAAGCCGGATAAGTGCCGTGTTTCAGGTTGATATCAATCCTGCCACGCAGATCGGTGGTGGCATCTTTTTCGACCACGCCACCGGGATCGTGATCGGTGAGACGGCGGTGATCGACGACAATGTGTCGATTATGCAGAACGTGACGCTGGGCGGCACCGGCAAGGAGGGTGGCGACCGCCATCCGAAGGTGCGCTGCGGTGTGTTGGTCGGCTCCGGCGCCAAGGTTTTGGGCAATATCGAGCTGGGCGAAGGTTCGCGCGTCGCGGCGAGTTCTGTGGTGCTTGATCCGGTTCCGCCACGCGCGACGGTGGCCGGTATTCCGGCGAAAATCGTCAGCGTTGCCGAGCCGATGGGGCCGGATTGCATGCCCTCGCTCAATATGGATCAAACCGTGCCGCACGAACGCGATGATGAACGGCATGTGGATAGCGGCTCGGGCATCTGATCCTTAGAGCCGATGGCGTTGCAACGCCGTGGCCATCGCGTTTACATGCATCCACTTTTTTGATCGCGACACCCAAGGAGCAGGCTATGCAGGCCGAGGAACTATCGAAGTTGGAAGCCTATTTGAAACGCCTGTTCGATTCGCCGTCGATCGCCGTGAAGGCGCGGCCACGCAAGGGCGACTCCGCTGAGGTGTATGTGGGCGAAGAGTTTGTCGGCCTTATCCACAAGGACGACGAAGATGAAGATGATCTGTCCTACAACTTCACCATGGCGATTCTGGACTACGATCTGAATTAGGTCGCTCCTGCCCGTTTGGCGTGCGGCCTATTGATTGCCGGCATAGTCCTGGCTGGAGCGGGCCAGCATCAGCAAAAAGCTGAGAATGCTCTCATCAAGCTGACGCCACTCGTCGAAGAGTGTGGGCGAAAAGCGGTAGGTGACCGTCAAGCCGTTGGTCAGCACGACGCCGCGGTAGCAGGTCTCCCAAACCGTCTCGCCACCACCGGCGCAGCGGGCGGCAAAGCCTGACCCGGTGGAGATGTCGTAGAACACGGTCTCATCGACATAACCGGCCGCAGGGTCGAGCTGCCGGCGTACCAGACCCGACGGTGTGTGCTCGATTGGGCCGACGAAAACCTCGCGGTAGACGGTGCCCAGAAGATCGGTCGTATCCATCGCGCCATCAACGTCTGAAATCCCGACGAACACAATGTTTTCGCGCGGCGTGGCGCGTAGCGTTTCGGCGTCGCCGAGCGGCGCCATGGTCGGCCAGGCGAGCGCCAGATCGATGCCCGGCAGCACGCCGTTGCGATGCTGTTCGGCAAACCGAAGATAGCCTGTGGGCACGCGAAAATTGATGCCGCCGACAACCAGTTCATAGGCGGCTTCCTCGCCGCGTTCCACGGTGCCGCTGGGGACCACCAACCCCATATGACGCAGGCTCGCATGGCCGATGAACAGGGCGCTCAACAGCACCAGCGCGCCGGTCAAAAGCGAGAACGGCAGGACGGCAAAGCCGCGATCATGCCGCAGAATGGGATGGTCAGCCTGGATCATGCGATGAAAATACGGCGCTCCCGGTTAACGCCTGGTTTACCATCCGGCACGGTGGTTGCAGCGCCCTGTTCGAAGCGCCCGGCAGTGGCGCAAAGTGAAACAGGGCCTTCCTCCATGACCGAACCGCTTCTCTTCACCTATGCCGCGGCGTGCGGCTTTGTCGTCGCCGCGCTGCTGGCCACCGGCTACCAGCTTGTGGCCAATCGACCGGCGCGCTTTGAGATGGTTCGCGATGTGGCCGAAGCCTCGCTGTTTGGCGCGGTGGGGCGGGCGCTTTTGGTGATTTGGGCAGCCCCTTACATCATTATGCGCAATGCGGTGCGCGGTCGTTTGATCGAGCGCCGTCCACTGGGATGGCTGGTCGCGAGCTTCTTTATCGCCGGAATTTGGAGCGTCTGCGCCGGAATCATTGTGCTCAGTTTTGCCATCGCCATCGGGTGACAAGGCACGGCCACTGCCTGTACCGTCGTGTAACACTGGCCAGGAAACGCTTCATCCTGGAACAGTTCGCGCGAAGACGAAAAGGGGACAGACGTGGCGCTCTACGAACTTGATGGTGTGCAGCCCGACATAATCGACCCCGATAGCGTTTGGGTGGCACCGTCGGCGCGGGTGATTGGCAAGGTTCGGCTGCATCCCGGCGCCAATGTCTGGTTCGGCGCGGTGCTGCGTGGCGACAATGAGTGGATCGATGTCGGCCCTGACACCAATGTCCAGGACATGGTGATGATGCACACCGACCCCGGATTTCCGGTGACCATCGGGCGCGGGTGCACGATCGGCCACAAGGCGATCCTTCATGGCTGCACGCTTGGCGACTATGCGTTGATCGGCATGGGCGCGACGGTGCTCAACGGCGCCTCCATTGGCGACAATGCGATCATCGGGGCGAATGCATTGGTGTCGGAGCGCAAGAGCATTGGACAGCGCTCGTTGGCGGTCGGCGTGCCGGCGCGCGAGGTCAAAGAGCTTGGCGATGGCGCCTGTTCGATGCTGGAAAAGTCTGCCGCGCACTATGTGCAAAACGCGGCACGGTTCCGCGATGGCCTGAAGCGGATCGATGTCTGACTGCGGGAGATCCCATCACGCTGAAAGCGTAGGCTCTCTGCGACCGATGGGGTGCATCGCATCGCGGTGAAAGTCCTTGGACCCGGCGGCGCAAAGATAGAGGCGTGCTATCTTCCATCCGTCCGGCGTGCGCTGGAAATCGTGATGGTATTGCCCCCAGAGCTCGCTGTTGGGTCGGTCATCACAGTAGCGGTGCCACGCATAGAGATACGACACACTGCTCGCTGCATCTTGCCCATCGAAGGCAATTTGGATGTTGGAAATGTGGTGGCTTGTGGCGGCGAAGAAGCTCGCAAGCCCCTTCTCGACCATCAGGCTGATCTCGTCCAAACCGGTCATCGTTGGAACATCGGGGCCGTAATCGACGACGGCATCGGCGGTGAACAGTGACAGGACTTTGTCCGCCTCTGCCCGATCGAAGTGATAGCAATAGGCATGGATCACGTCAGCGATCGCCGCTTTGTCGAGCAGGCCCTCAAGGCTTGTTGCGTGATCCATCTGGCCCTCAACGGTTTGGTTTTGGTGGGTTTTTCGGCTTGGCGGACGTTAAGTCTGAACCCGATCGAGACCTTGCGCGCAATGCGCCGAAAGTCTGCCGTGCAAGAAGCGACCGTTTTTGAACCAGCAAGACACGCCTTGCACACCCTACTGACGTCTGTCCTCGCAAACGGATCAGACACCTCCAGTTGGACGGCTTAAGCTGTTGCGCCGTTACGATTTGCGGCCTCTTCGCTCCTGGCAAAATCGTGCGCTTACCCAGACCGTGTTGCCCATATGGTGCGCCAGTTGACGCGCGGATTTAATCCCATGCTCTGTTGGCCCAGCTATCAATGCGATGCGATCCTGTGTCATCCAGAATTCTTTTCAAACGCAAAAGGGCAACGCACCGTTTGCGCCGCCCTTATCTAACTTGTTTTTGCTTGGTCTTACGGGGTCGTCAAACCCGGCCTAACCTTGCGGAGCAGCCTCTACGTACGACCAAGCCGCGACAACATCAGGCGCACGATTACCTTGAACTTCGATAGCGCCAACGGCGGCGTTCAATTCGGCCAGCTCGTCAGCAGCAAAGCTGATTTCAGTTGCTCCGATATTGTCCATCAGATGTGGCAGTTGAGTGGTGCCGGGGATAGGCACAATCGACTCGCCTTGCGCAAGTAGCCATGCGAGCGCGATTTGACCGGATGTGGCACCTTTTTGTTCGGCCCAAAACCGCGCCAGCTCGACGAGTGCAAGGTTTGTTTCTCGGTTTTCTGGCTCCATCCTTGAGGTGTTGGCGCGGAAATCACTTGGTGCGAAGGTTGTGCTCATATCGATAGCGCCTGTCATGAAGCCATAACCCAGTGGTGCGAAGGGCACGAAGCCGATCCCAAGCTCTTGGCAAATTGGCAGCACGTCATTTTCGACGCCGCGATAAAGTATTGAGTATTCGTTCTGAACTGCTGCAAGGGGCAGCGCGGCATGCGCCCTACGTAGCGTTTCTGTACCCATTTCTGACAGACCCCAGTGCAAAACCTTGCCTTCGTTCATTAGGTCTTGGACGGTGCCAGCCACATCTTCGATTGGCACCTCTGGGTCAACGCGGTGTTGGTAGAGAAGCTCAACCCGGTCTGTACCAAGGCGCTGCAAGGATCCTTCGACTGCTGCACGGATGCGCGCCGGGTCGCTGATGACACCGCCTTGCCACGCACCGGTTTCCAGGTTCACATCAAAACCAAATTTCGTGGTGATCTGGACGTCATCACGGAAATCTGCAATGGCCTCGCCAAGAATGCGTTCACACTCATGTGGGCCATAAACTTCGGCGCAATCATAGAATGTCACGCCCTGCTCATACGCCGTTCGTATTAGCGTCAGCATGTCGTTGCGATTGGGGACAATGGTGTGGAACGTGCGGTCCATGTTTTGCACACCGAGGCCAACAGAGGAAACTTCTAACCCCCCAAGCCTACGTCGGCCCTGGGCCATTGGCGCATTTGTTGTCGATGATTGGGCCGAAGCCTTAGTCGGTGTGAAGCCGCCGAGCGTAGCAGCGCCAATTGCGGCTCCACCAACCAAAGCACCACCAAGCAAGCCGCGTCGTGAAATTTCGGCTGATTTATCGAGATTATCATCGTTGTTGTGAGCCATGCTCAACTCCCTGTATGACTAAGCGCTGAGCTATGCTTCAGCATCATGTGATCAGGAAACGCAAACCGGAGCAGATGCTATTAACTGCCCAAGAATTACCTGATCATCTATGATTGTGGGCTACGAGATGGCAAATCAACCGAAGGTTTCTAAGTGAGCACTATCCGTACATCTGCTCAATCCGTGTTCACATCCTTGCTACGACGTGAAGAGTTCTCATCATTCGGCTTCACCTATGGGCGTATGCCGCCCGCTGAAGCGCATCATGAAGTGCTTGTCTCAGAACAGAATGTTATAGACTTCGCTTTTCTTCCAAATCCAAAGGCGATTATCGAATACGAGGATGGTCGTACTGCATCAAGGAATGTCCCGGCGCTCCGCGCCGGTGGAACGGGCACAGGCACGTTCGGCTGGGTCAAAGTTCCAGAACCTAGCGAGTTTGTTGAAATCCGAATTCGCGCAGAAATACGTCGGCAAGTTGCTGAAGAAGCAAACCGGATTGACCTAACCGATTTGGAAGAGGTGATAGGCATAAATGATCCAAGTGTGTTTGCCGCATCGTTTCGGCTGAGGGCCCATACACTGGGCGGGAAACCGGTCAGTGAACTGGAAGCCGATCAGATGGCGCTGACCATCATGCGCAATCGGGTTACTTATCTGGGCGGAAAGCTGCCCCGGAGAGTCTCGCTTGGCCTTGATAGGCGCAGGTTGGAGCGAGTGGTCGATTATATGGCAGTGCATTACATGCGTGCACTCACGGTCCAGGAGCTGGCGGATGTTGCCGCTGTGAGCCGCCACCATTTCTCACGCATGTTCAAACGAACAACGGGGCAAAGCCCGCATGCATACTTGACGGCCTACCGGATGCAGCGAGCATTTGAAAAAATCTATGCCGGACAAACGGTGAGCCGAACTGCCAAAGAATGCGGCTATGTATCCGGTCATCAATTTCGGCGCGCCTTCTGGCATCACTTTGGAACATTGCCAGGTCGGAGACGGCTCTAGCCGAATTAATGATCTGCCCGAGCTATTTGGGACTTTGACTACCCGGCTGCAAGATTTTCCAGGGTGTGAGCTGCTCTCCGGCGATCCTAGGCTCAACCAAAATCACTGTTTTTGGAAACAGACGTCCAACCAACCTTTCAAAGGGCGGTGAACAGTGACAGGACTTTCCCCGCCTCTGCCCGGTCGAAGTGATAGCAATAGGCATGGATCGCGTCAGCGATTGCTGCTTTGTCGAGCAGGCCCTCAAGGCTTGTTGCGTGATCCATCTCGCCCTCATCGGTTCGGTTTTTCGTGGGTTGGTTGGCTTGGCGGACGTCAAGTCTGAGGCCATTGTCCATGACTTCTGCATCGCAGCCAAGTTCAGGATTCGGGTTTCAGCTCTTGACCTGAATGCGCGTTGACCCAATAGGACGGCGGCACGCAAAACGCCCGACCTAAGACCCTGCGTCAATGTGAGCAATTTGCTCAAGGCCAGCCATGTCGGCTGGGTGGCACTCAAAGGACAGGGACGGCTGAGAATGGATTCCAAAGGACGCTGTGTTGAAAGACGGACTAATATTTGCTCGATTGTCAGAGATCGAGCCAACCGAGATTGCAGCGCACATGTCTGACCCTCGGGTCGCGGAGCACATGCCTCTTCTGACGTCTGAGTGGGACGCTAAGGTTGCGGCAGGATTTGTTGCTAAAAAGGAAGAGTGCTGGGCTCGTGATGGACTTGGGCACTGGGCGTTTTTGGCCAACGAGCGATATGTCGGCTGGGGCGGCTTTCAAAAAGAAGGTGACGAGTGGGATTTCGGTCTCGTGCTGAAGCCTGACGCCTTTGGTCTTGGAGCTCGCATATCAAGAATGGCGATTGAATTTGCGATTGCCGACAAACGTATCCCATTCGTGACGTTTCTCTTGCCGCCATCTCGAAGGAACCTGGGTGCGCTCGAAAGGCTTGGCGCGAAACAAGTAGGCCAGATCGAATACGACGGGGAAAAGTTTCTCAAATTTCGTCTCGAAACTGAATGACCACTTTGTCCGCATAACCGCCATCTCTCGAAAACTCAGATGCCTTGATGCACCCAAATAAAAATGGGCCGACGCCTGGGTAAGCGTCGGCCCGCTGGCCCGATCTTTGGGGACGGGGAGGGTGGGGACGTGACCGGACCAGTTTTCTGTTTCAGCTAGGCGTTACACCCGGCCGTCATTGATGGAGGCCCAGACGGTTTCGTCGAACTCCGACTGGCGCTTGATGTAGTGGTAGTTGGTCTCATCCCAGCGCAGGACATTGGCTTCCTGGTTGTCGAGGATGAAATCACCGCGATCGGTGCGCACCGTCAGCACGGCATGGCCTTCGCCGGAGCGTTCGCGCACCACGGTGATGAGCAGCGCCGACGCCGGCCAGCCATTTTCGATGAGCATCTGGCGCTTCATCAGCACATAGTCTTCGCAATCGCCATAGGTCGTCGGCATCGTCCAGACTTCTGGATGGCCGTAGAGCTCGGCATCGGTGACTGGTTGGATGGCCTGATTAACGTGCGTGTTGACCGCCAGCAGATCGCGCCAGGATGTCTCGCTCAGCTGAACGACGCTAGGCGACGCAGTGCGCTGCACGCAGATCGACGGCGAACGTTGACAGAGCTGCACATAGCCAATCGGCGCGCTCGTCGCGCCAAGCACTTCCATATAGGGAAGCTCGGCATGGGCGACGCCCATCTGGCCCGCAAACAGTGTGCCCGCAATAATTCCAAGAACTTTGTTACGCATGGAACCCCTCCTTGTTGTGGAGGACGTTCTAGCAAGGCCATTTTACTTTGACGTTCAAGTTCAAATCGCAATATGAAGCAAATAATAGAAGTATTTATATTGTAATTTATTTGATTTTTATTTGAATTTGAATCGCATTTGTGGCGTATTTGATGAAAATTTTAGTCAAATGGTCGGTGCTCGCGTGTGCGGCTGTCGCACGCGTCCACCGGGGTCGGTGGTTTTCGGCACTGGCATCGTGATTGGTTGAGACTCTGCGGCGCGCAACAAAAAAGCCGCGCGGTTGGCGCGGCTTGCAATCTGCGACCTGTGGAGGTCGGTGCTTAGGTGTCGAGTGTTAGGAGATGAAAGCGGCCGATGTGTCGCCGTCTCTCTGGACAACGGCGAACTCCAACGCGATCCCATCATCTAGATGGCGCACAACGCGGGCGCGCATATTGCCAAGCTGGACCATCGAGTTGATCGCGGGGCGCACAGTCGTGCGGATGGCGGCGCCGGACAATGAGATGTCGAGCACGACGCACTGATAATGGCGCCCATCGGACATGGTGATGCGCGAATAGGGATTTTCGACCGGCTGGCGCTCGTGGCGGCGATCTTCGGGCAGGTCGAGGATTTCTTTGTTGGCCAGATAAGTCAGCTGCGAGGCAAGCTTGTCGCGCTTATGCGCCGATGCCTTGATCGTTATGGCAAAGCCGCCGCTGATATGACGGGCAATGGTGCCTTCAACGCGGCCAATGTGATCGATATACGCGACGACCCGATCGCCGATATTACCGGTTACCGGGGAAACAATGCCAGCGCCGCCTGGCGACATGTCGATGACCTGGCAAGGGTATTCCTGCCAATTGGGCAGCATAAAGCGTCCAAGCAAGTTCACTTCGACGCGCTGGTAACGGCGGCGGTCGGCAGCTTGTGAAGATGCTATTTCAAGGGCGCTGGGCTGCATTGGCAAATCGCTTGAGGATGATCAGACGATTTCTACCTTGCAGGCTTTAGGTAAATGCCAGCTAAACGCGGGCGCGCTTGTTGTGTTCTTTTGCCGGTTTATCGAAAAGGGCGCAGCAGACCTTGCGTTGCGCATTGTTGCGCCGCCCTAGGAGCGGCCGCCTTCGATGATGCGGAAGGCCTGACGGCGGGCCGTGGCGCGCGTTTCTGAAACCGTCGTGTCGCGGATAGCAACGCCGAAGTCACCTTCAATCAAATCGCCTAAAGGCTCGTCATCGTTGAGGAAATCAGATTCCATCAGCGCATCGGCATTGACAGCATGGCGCAGGAACGCCGGTTGCTCGTCCGGCCAAATGAGGCGCATCGACGTGATCTCATGACGTTCGACCGGGTGCAGGCCGAGCCAGTAGTCGGAATCTGTTGGTGCGGCGATGCCAAGAATGCGTGGATAGTCTTTGCCGCCATAGCGCAGCGGCAAGACCAGCATTTCAAATGGAGCGCGTTGACCGCGCTGGTTGATCCCGTGATAGCCGACGACAGCCGCCGCGGCGTCTTCACGGATCGCCATCATCATGGTGTCGAGGGCTTCGCGGTCTTCATCATTCCAATATTGGCGGAACGAACGACCCTTCAGCTCCCGGCAGTAGGCGGCGCAGAGCGATGATCCAGCTAGGCGGTAGGAGAACTCGACCCCCGACACATGCTCAAGGATGAACACATCGCTGAGCAGCGATTTGATCGCCGCTGGTTCGATGTCGCGGCGTTCTGGGGCAGGGCGGTCGCCACGCAGGTCCTGCCAGTATTGATAGAGCCGTTTGCTGCTAACAGATTTCATGACATCTCAACCAATGTTTACCTTTGTGTCTCACTTGGAGACAGGTGGTGGGGGTGTGTTGAGATGCTAATCAGCACGGATTTCCATGAAATGCAGGCGGTTGTGATGATTAACCTTAACAAGGTGTTATCGTTGCCCTCGCCTGTGGATTGGGCAACGTTAAGGGTCGTACACACCTTTGGTTTTGCTTTGAAACCAGCACATCGACGGGCGGATTTACCCGCTTTCGGCGCTCTTCCAGACTCGCGCCGAGCCAGGGATTTCTGACAAGGGGATGTGACCAGCCGCTGGCGAAAGCCGGCGGCTTTTTTTTGCCCGGTTAGACAGGCCGTGGCGGTCGCATCATGGATGGTGCGATCTATATAGGGGTAGCGACCGCGCGCTGCGCGTCGTGGTGACGAAGCGGCAAGAATCTTGAAAAGGCAGGCAGAATGGAGCCGATGAGACAATCAGGACAGGGCGGTGATGATGGCGCGATGCGCCCGGTGCCGCCACGTCCGCCGCGCGAGCCGGCCTTCAACGTGCCGCCGCTGCTCTTGGCGTTGGTTGCGCTGTTCGCCGTCATCCACGGCCTAGTTTATCACGGGCCGCAGAGCCTCGGGACAGAGCTTTTTCTCAATTTCGCGTTCTTTCCCGCCCGCCTGCTGGCCTCGGACGAGGTTCTCAATCAATTTTTCGTAGGGCCAGGATGGTTGAGCTACCTAACCTTTGCCACCTACGGGCTACTGCACGGCAGTTGGATGCATCTGGGCATGAACGCGCTTTGGCTTGTCACCTTTGGTGCACCGGTGGTGCGGCGGTTGGGCACGCAACGGTTTTTGTTGCTCCTGTTGCTTGGCACCATTGCTGGCGCCGCGACCCATGTTCTCGTCCATTGGGGCAGTGCAGCGCCTTTGGTGGGCGCGTCGGCGGGCATTTCAGCTATTATGGGTGGCGCGGCACGGTTCGTGTTCGATCCGCGCGACCGGGGCATGTTTGCGTCCTTGCGGCATCCAGAACTCATGCGCGACCGTCCAATCCAGTCCCTGCGCGATCTCTGGAGCAACCCGATGGTCCTGATGTTCTGCGGCATGCTAATCATTTCCAACCTGCTTTTCGGCGCGGTCTCGGTTCCCGGCGTTGAAGACGGCTCAAGCATTGCCTGGCAGGCGCATCTGGGCGGCTTTGCGCTGGGGTTTTTCGGTTTTCCACTGTTCGATAAGCGTCCGCGCATCCGCGTCGTCTGATGGTTGCGTCCGGCGCCTGAAACATCGAGACATGGCCCGTGAACCGGGCGGCCAAAAGCCGGTCTTGCCAATCTGCTGCGGCTTGGCGCATGCTCGGTCTTTCAGGGCAGCCTTTCTAAGAAGCTGTCATGTAAAGGATCAACACCTGCGAAGTTTATGAGGGGGACGCCATGCAAGTAAGCGCAATATTGGCCGAAAAGGGCCATGAGGTCGCAACAGCCAATCCCGAAACCACCATGATGGCCGTCATGGAGGATCTGTCGGAGAAAAACATTGGCGCAATCATCGTTACCAATGAGCGCCAATCGGTTGTCGGCATCATCTCCGAGCGCGATATCGTGCGGGCGTTGGCGCAGCATGGCGCGACGGCCTTTGACCAACCGGTGGCAAACTACATGACGCAGTCGGTGGTCACCTGCTCAGAGCATGAATCAAGTCATGATCTAATGGGCAAGATGACGGCTGGGCGGTTCCGCCACGTACCGGTTGTTTCCGATATGCGGCTGGTCGGCGTGATTTCTATCGGTGATATCGTCAAGGCGCGCATTGAAGAGGTGCAACGCGAGGCCGAAGCGCTGCGCGATTACATCGCATCAAGTTAGGTGAGCCGAGCTATTCCTGCTCTGGAGCGGCAGCATCGACGCCGTCCGGCGTGTCTTTGTCATCGTTGCCGGTGAGCAGTGGCACGCCCTGCGTGGTTGAGCTTTGGAGCAGTATGTTTTGCTGGTTCTGAGCGTTCACGGTGTCTTGTGCTTGGGCGTCTTGCGCCTGAACTGGGGCGCCAAAGGTGAAGAGCGCGGCGATAAGAACACTCATCAGCAGGCTTAGTCCAAGCAGTTTGCCGATTTCTTCCAACATGGGACCTTGTCCGTCGTGGCAGCGCGGGTTTGGCCGCCACTACCAATCAACTTAGCAACGAAGCCTTTCTACCGGGTTAACTTTTGGTTAGTGCGCCGATAGTCGTTGCGTGAGTGCGGCGATATCGTCCAAGGCGCGCGTGGCTGCCGCGCGCCCGGCGGCGATGGCTTCCTCGGCCTTGTGAAAATCAAACATGCCGACGCCGCCGACATGAGGGGCGATGGTGGTGTCGGGCGGATCGCCTGCCAGACGCATGCGGGTCAGGCGATCCTGGATGATCGTAAAGGACTGCATCATCACCGCTGGAATGCCGCGCGGTCCGTCATCATCATCGGCGCCGAATTGGCTGCGCAATATTGTGCGAAAGGGATTGGCAAAGCCGGTCACGTCCTTCCAGCCGAACGTGGTCTCCTCAGGGTCGTTCTGATTGGCTTGCGCAATGGACTCGCCTTCAAAATCAGGAAGGTCGGGGACGACGCCGCCATGCGGCATGGTTTCCGGCGACAGGTTGACCGCAATCACCAGCCGGGCGCCATAGGCGCGGCAAACCGATACCGGCACCGGATTGACCAGCGCGCCGTCAACCAAGGCCCGGCCATTGATCTCCATAGGATGAAAAACGCCGGGCAGGGCGTAGGATGCCTGCATCAACCTGATCAGATCGCCCCGCCGCAGCCAAATCTCGTGGCCGGTTGCCAATTCCGCGGCAATGAACACGGTGCGAATGGGCAGCTCTTCCAGACGCAATCCGGCCATATGAGCGGCCAGGCGCGCCTCCAGCTTTTTCCCCGCGATTAGGCCGTTGGAAAGCGGCGTCAGATCGACGAGCGAAAACACACGCCGTGAGGTGAGCGACAGCGCAAAGGCTTTGAGTTCGGCCAGCTTGCCGGCGCTGAATGCGCCGCCTGATACGGCGCCGATTGATGTTCCGGCGATGACATCAGGCAAGATGCCGTTTTCCGCCAAGACCTCAAGCACGCCGATATGCGCCCAACCTCGCGCTGCCCCGCCGCCCAGCGCCAGGCCGATCGTCGGGCGCCCGTTTCTTTCGGTTCGAACGCTGTTGAGCGCGTCGTGGTGCGTGACGGGCATGGATCCTAGGACCCGCCGTAAAGGGTGTCTTTGGAGACAAGCGGTTGTTCGTGCGTGTGCAATACCCAGTCGCCAGTCTCGCTTTGCACCACGCGATAGAAGCACGAGGCGAAGCCATTGTGACAGGCGCTGCCGCGGCCCTCGACGCTGACCTCAACGATTAGCGCGTCCTGATCGCAATCGACATAGAGGGCATGAAGTTGTTGTAGCTCGCCGCTCGATTCGCCCTTCTTCCAAAGCGATGCGCGTGAGCGTGACCAGTAATGAGCGTAGCCCGATTGCAGCGTCGCGCGGATCGCGTCCTCGTTCATATGCGCGACCATCAGGACGCGTTTGGACGCGTGATCGACGGCGATGGCTGTCACCAACCCATTTGCATCGAAACGCGGGGCGAAACGGTCGCCAAGTTCCTGGAGTTCAGTATCGGCGGACGGTGGCGGGAAGGTCATGGCGGGGCACGGTAGACTTGAAAGAGGGCAGCGTGACCGGTTGGCCGCGCCGCCCCAGCAACCCTATCCGCGCACGAGCGTCAAGAAGCGCACCTGTTCGTCGGCTTCTTCAAAGACACCGGTGAAGCGCGTTGTGATCGTCGATGATCCGGCTTTGCGAATGCCGCGCATCGACATGCACATATGTTCGCCCTCGACCATCACGGCGACGCCGCGTGGTCCGAGATACTCTTCGATCGCCATGGAAATCTGTGCCGTCATCGCCTCTTGCGTCTGCAACCGGCGCGCATAGGCGTCGACCAGACGGGCAAGCTTGGACAGCCCGACAACACCGGCGCGGGGATAGTAGGCGATATGCGCCTTGCCAACGAAGGGCACCATGTGGTGCTCGCAGTGCGAATGGAACGGGATGTCCTTTAAGAGGACAATGTCCTGATAGCCTTCGACTTCTTCGAACACACGATCGAGAATCTCTTCAATATCAGCATCGTAGCCGGAGAACAGCTCGCCATAGGCCTTAGCGACGCGTTTGGGCGTATCGATCAATCCCTCACGGGTTGGATCATCGCCGGCCCAGGCAATAAGCGTGCGAACGGCCTCTTCGGCCTCTTCGCGCGACGGGCGCGCGGGGGCCGGGCGTGCCTCAGACGTTTTCAGGCTGTCGAGGATCGCGTCCATGATATTCTCCGGGTGGGATTGGTCTTTTTTGGTCATTGCACCGGAACGTACGTCATTGGCAGGATTGTGGACCAACCGGCCCAACGTCTTCGGCGGGCAGTCGTGCCACGGTGCTGACACTATGCCGCCTCAACGCCCGATTGCATATGGAGCAGATCGGCCTACATTCCAGAGGCATCACAATAACGTTAGGTGGCGGCCCTGGCCGAACGCAACCATGCTTGACGATCTTTACAGTTCACGACTGCTCGCGCTTTCGGCCAGTATCGCACATCTTGGCCGCCTGGAGGCGCCGCAGGGCAGCTCCACACGCCATGCGCGCCTCTGCGGGTCCGTGGTCACAGTCGATGTTGTCTTGGACGCCGACGGCGTTGTTTCTGAGTTTGCGCAGGACGTCAAAGCCTGCGCCCTCGGGCAAGCCTCCGCCGCCGTTATGGGGCAGGGGGTGATGGGCGCCTCGCTGGACGAGGTCAAAGACGCCCGCGACGGGCTTCGGTCCTTGCTGGCTGGAGATGATGTGGCATTCAGCGACCGGTTTGCCGAGCTGTCGATCTTTGAAGCGGTTCGCGACTACAAGGCGCGCCACGCCTCGGTGATGCTTGCCTTTGAAGCGACAGCGGAGGCCGTGGAGCAAGCCTTGGCCCAGCGCGCACAGTCGGTCGCGTGAAGACGATCCTCAGGGCGATCATTCGCGTCTACCAGCTGACGCTTTCCTCGATCTTCGGGCGCACCTGCAGGCACATTCCCTCCTGTTCGGCTTACACCGATGAGGCCATCGCCACGCACGGCGCCTGGCCTGGCGTCTGGATGGGGGCGGCACGCATCTGGCGCTGCAGGCCCTTGGGGTCGTCGGGCCTTGACCGCGTGCCGGAGCGCTTGAACCCACAGGCGCGCTGGTATACGCCGTGGCGCTATGGGCACTGGACCGGTGCTCATATTCCAGACGATCACCGGCTGCCGGATTAGAGCAGCGCCGCTGATCAGATTTTCGCGCTTACCTGCACTCGTAGGCAGGAGTTGAGCCAAAGGAGCGAGACAATGCCCTCTCTTACCATGCCTGATGGATCGCAACGCGCGCTGGAGGACGGCGCGACGGGCGCCGATCTGGCGCTTTCCATTTCCAAAAGTCTTTCCAAAAAGGCCGTTGCCGTCGCCGTGAATGGCGACGTGGCAGACCTTTCCGATGCGTTGCCTGATGGCGCCAAGGTTGAGATTGTGACGCGCGATGATCCGCGTGCCACCGAGCTTATCCGCCACGACGCGGCCCATGTGATGGCCGAGGCCGTGCAGGAGCTTTGGCCGGGCACGCAAGTCACCATCGGCCCGGTGATCGAGAATGGGTTTTATTACGATTTCTATCGTGATGAGCCGTTCACCACGGACGATTTACCCGTCATCGAAAAGAAGATGCGCGAGATCATCGCGCGCAACAAACCCTTCACCAAGGAAGTTTGGAGCCGCGACAAGACCGCTGATGTGTTCAAGGAAAAGGGCGAAGACTTCAAGGTTGAGCTGCTCGATGCCATTCCCGATGGTGAGGATGTCAAAATCTATTTCCAAGGCGATTGGTTCGACCTTTGCCGCGGCCCACACATGGCAACCACCGGCCAAATCGGTCAGGCCTTCAAACTGATGAAGGTCGCTGGCGCCTATTGGCGCGGCGACAGTGACAATCAGATGCTGACCCGCATCTACGGCACCGCATGGCAAGACGAGAAGGGCCTCAAAGCCTATCTCCACATGCTTGAAGAGGCTGAAAAGCGGGACCATCGCAAGCTTGGCCGCGAGATGGATTTGTTTCATTTCCAGGAAGAGGGCCCTGGCACGGTTTTCTGGCATCCCAAGGGCTGGACGCTGTTTCAGAACCTCACCAGCTATATGCGCCGGCGGATCGGCAAGGATGGCTACAAGGAGGTCAACGCCCCGCAGGTGCTCGATAAATCGCTCTGGGAGACCTCCGGTCACTGGGGCTGGTACTCAGAAAACATGTTTGGCGTGAAAGCCGCCGATGCGCTGGTCGAGCCGGACGATGAGAATGCCGATCAGCGAGTGTTCGCGCTCAAACCCATGAACTGCCCCGGGCATGTTCAAATCTTCAAGCACGGGCTGAAAAGCTATCGTGATCTGCCGATGCGGCTCGCTGAGTTCGGCGCGGTGCACCGTTACGAGCCCTCCGGCGCGTTGCACGGTCTTCTGCGCGTGCGGGCGTTCACGCAGGATGATGCGCACGTTTTTTGCACCGAGGACCAGCTGGAATCGGAGATTTTGAAGATCAATGACCTGATGATGTCGGTCTATGAGGATTTTGGCTTCCAAGAGGTCGAGGTGAAGCTCGCCACCCGGCCGGAAAAACGCGTTGGAACCGATGAGGCGTGGGATCACGCCGAGGAGATTTTGAAGCGATCACTTGAGCGGATGGCGGCCGAAGACCCACGCATTAAAATCGGAATTAATGAAGGTGAGGGAACGTTTTACGGGCCAAAGTTCGAGTATACGTTGAAGGATGCCATCGGTCGCGATTGGCAACTCGGCACCACGCAGGTGGACTTCAATCTGCCGGAACGGTTCGGCGCGTTTTACGTCGATAAGGATGGCGACAAGGTGCAGCCGGTGATGGTGCACCGGGCGATCTGCGGATCGTTGGAGCGGTTTTTGGGCATCCTGATCGAGAGTTATGCCGGGCATTTCCCGCTCTGGCTGGCGCCGACGCAGGTGGTGGTGGCGACCATCACGCAGGATGCCGATGGTTATGCGAACGAAGTCTATGAGGCGCTTTTGGCCAATGATTTCAATACCGAACTCGACAATCGCAACGAGAAAATCAACTACAAAGTTCGTGAGCACTCGCTGCAAAAAGTGCCGGTGATCCTGGTGGTCGGTAATCGTGAGGCCGAGGAGCGCTCGGTCAATGTGCGGCGTCTTGGCGTCAAGCACCAAACGGCGATGAGCTTGGAGGACGCGCTTGCGAGCCTCAAGAAAGAAGCAACACCTCCGGATTTGGCTGGAAAATCAGAGGGTTAGAGCAAACCCCCGGTGTTCACGCGCCGGGCGTTTTTGCATCCAATTCCGCAAACGCTTCCTTGGCAACAGCAAGCGAATTGAGTGCTGCTGGGAAACCGGCATAAACGGCAATTTGCATCAGGATTTCAACCACTTGTTGCCGTGAAAGGCCGACGCGCAGGCCCGCCTGGATATGGACTTTTAGCTGTGGCGCGGCATTGCCGATCGCTGCCAGCGCCGCAATAGTGGTGATTTGCCGGTCGCGTAGGGCGAGTTCCTCGCGGCCATAGACGTCACCGAAGGCGAAGTCGCTGATAAAATTGGCAAATTCTGGCGCGATACCGGCCATGGCGTCCTTCACCGCGCCATAGGCGTCAGGGTGCAGTTCATCCAAAATGCGCGTGCCACGGGCGCGTCGATCATTCTGTTGTTCGGTCATGGGATTCTGCTCAATTGGCGTTGAGGGACAAAATGTGATCGCGACGAAAGCCTTTTCGTCGTGCTGTTACCTGCCTGGTCGTCTGGAACGCTGGCCATTTGGTCGCGACAAACTGCACATTAGTCGCGACAAAGAGCTGCGTTACTGAGCAACCAGCTCTTCTTCGCGATTGACGCCAGAGACAACCGCGAATTCGCGGCTAAAAACCTGGCCGTCATGACGCGCGATGATCGTGTAATCGCCTTCGGACAAAACCATCGTCGGGAAGGCACCGACAAACTCGCGCACAATGTCACCGCCCGGGTTCAAGACGCTCCAGGCCGTGTTCGGCAGGGCCTCGCCATTGGGCTCGTTGACGAGCTTCAGCGTGATCTGCGCCGCGTTGTGGAACATGACCGCTTCGGTCAGCTGACCCGGTTCGACATCGATTTGGGCGCGCACGATGGCGTTCACGTCGCCATAGCGGCTGACCACCGTGTAGCGCCCGGCCGGGACGACCAAGATCGCTTGCTCGTCAATGTCGCGGGCCAGCGGTCGCGTGGTTTCGAAATCCTCGACCGACTCGGGAAATATCTGAAACGATACCACTTCATTGGGCAGGAAATTGTCGCTGGAGATCGCGCCGCGCAGCGCCATGCCGCCAGCATTGAGATTGAAGATTTCCGTCATGCCGCGCGCACCGATGGTCAAGGGACGGGACAAGGTCGCCAGGCCATAGGACACATGCACGACATAGCTGCCCGGCGGCACGTCGGTGTTGAGCGTGCCGCCTTGCGAGTTCAATAGCAGGTCATCGTCATCCACTTCGTCATCGCCAAGCGCGTAGATCGTCCAAATCAAATCGCGCTGTAGAGGAGGGCCGCCTTCAGCCAAGACCGCCGTGAATTGCACTGGCACGCCGGCGGCGTCCAGATCAGGGATGACAACTTCAAAACTTGGCTCGGCAAGCGGCGAAACGGCATCTCGGTCAAGCGCTTGCGGCGTCCCAGGCTCAGCGCTGAACGGGTCCGGCGCCGGCGACTGGCCTGGCGCTAAGGGTGTTGAAATGATTTCTGCGGGGCGTGCGATTGGATTGGGCGGCGTTTCGCGGATCGCCGCGTCCTGCGCCAATGCCTCGCCCATCGGCAGTAGAAAAGCTGCGCCTTTCACCAGCGCAACGGCCAGCATGCCAGCTGCGAGGCGCCACATGGGTGTGGTCCGGTGGGTGAGAGGTGTTTGAAGCATCAATCCGTTCGACCGTCTGGGTATGGCGATTTCAAGGTGGTGCAGGTAGTGCAGGGGCGAGCGCCCTGCGGCGGCACGACTCACACCGCGTGGTCAACACCGCTTGGGCAGAACCTTTGCCAAAGAGGTTGCCTGGCTTCAAGGCTGCTGACTGGCAACCTGGCACTTTCAGGCCCGATGAAGACGACAATTGCAGGCCCTAAGGAGACAAAGTTTGATGGGTGGATCGACAGCACTCGACCAATTGCAGACACGGCGGACGGTCACCGCCGCCTTTCTTGATGCGCCTGGACCCTCTGCCGATGAGCTGCATACATTGATCACCATTGCGATGCGTGTGCCCGATCACGGCAAGCTGGCGCCCTGGCGTTACATCGCACTGGATCAATCCACGCGCCGGACGCTGGCGCCAAAACTGCGCGCCTTGCGGGAAGTTGATGAGCCCGATCTGCCGGTGGAAAGCCGCGACAAGGTCGACAGCATCTTCGTTCAGGCGCCGCTCTGCCTGGTGGTTGTGAGCACGGCGGCGGAACATGTCAAAATCCCGATCTGGGAGCAGGAGCTTTCTGCTGGAGCGAGCGCGATGAACGTCATCCATGGTGCCCATGCGATGGGCTACAGCGCCCAGTGGCTGACCGGTTGGGCGACCTACAATTCTGATGCCAAAGCGCTTCTTGGCGTCAGAGCGGAAGAAAAAATCGTCGGGTTCCTTCACATCGGCACGGCGGGCGCGCCACCGACCGAGCGGCCACGGCCTGCCGTTGAGGATCATTTGACGGTCCTAACCGTCGAGGCCTGACAAGATGTTCTACACGCCTGAAGAAGGTCATCCGTTTGCCCACAATCCTTTCAAAGCATTGGTTGCGCCCCGCCCCATCGGCTGGATTGCGACGCGCAATGAGCGTGGGGCTGAAAACCTTGCGCCTTATAGTTTTTTCAATGCCGTCAGCGACGAGCCGTTGATCGTGATGTTTTCCTCGGGCGGTGAAAAAGACTCGCTGACCTTTGCGCGCGAAAGCGGCTGTTTCGTTGCGCACAGCGTGTCCGAAGCAATGTTCGACACGATGAACCAGAGTTCGGCGACCTATCCTCGCGGCGTCAGCGAAATCGCCAAAACCGGTCTGCCAAGCGTTGACGCTGAAATGGTCGATGCGCCACGGCTGGTCGACGCGCCTTCGGCGCTGGAATGCGTGGTGACGCAAGTTCAGCAGCCTCTCGACCGTAACGGCAATCCGAGCAGCTATTGGATGGTTTTTGGCGAGGTTGTCGGCGTCCACATTCATGAGAACTACCTGACCGAAGAAGGTCGTTTCGACTCGACCAAGGCGGCGCTGATGGCCCGCTGTGGCTATCTTGACTACGCCATTGCTGACAACATCATCGAAAAGAAGCGGCCAAAACAGCCTTAAAGCGCTGAAATCACTGCGTGTAGCGTGCGTGTTAAGGGTGCATTTACCATAACGCATCCACACTGTTCGGTGATCAGCGGAGTGGTGCGGTGCAGTCTTTTCTGTCCCTGTTTTCGGTACCCGACACGGCGTTAGCGCGTCCGAGCGATCCCGCACGCGCGGCGCCAGGCCCGCAGCGCATTGAGCAGGCCTTTGCCAACGCCTCGGCGGCGACCGGACTGCCCTTCGACTTCTTCATGACCACGGCGATGCGCGAGAGCAGCCTTGATGTGAACGCTGCGGCGACCACGTCGTCGGCGCGCGGTCCATTCCAATTCATCGAGCAGACTTGGCTTGGCATGGTCCATGAACATGGCGCCAATTTGGGTCTATCCGAAGAGGCGGCTGCGATTGAGCGCCGGTCCGATGGGCGTTTCCTGGTCGACAATCCGCAGACCCGCGAGGCGGTTCTGGCGATGCGCCACGATCCGCAGCTTTCGGCGGTGATGAGTGGGCTCTACCTGCAAGAGAATGCCGGAGACCTGCAAAACGCGCTGGGCAGGCCTGTGACCGTCGGTGAAGGTTACGTGGCCCATGTGTTCGGTCCGTCGGGCGCCTCGCGCCTGATCTCGCTTGCCGAACAGCAACCCAATCGGGTGGCGGCCGATGTTTTCCCGACCCAGGCGGCGGCCAATCGCGGTCTCTTCTACGATCGCTCTGGCGAGCCGGTGTCCGTGCGCCAGCTCTATGATCGTCTAGTGGATGGGTTCCCGACCGACACTGTTTCCACCTATACGCGCCTTGCAAGTACGGGTGTTGCAGGTACGGGTCTTGCCGAGCGACCTGAGGCTGTTGCATCGCCGGTTGCGCGCGACCCAAGCCAGCCTTTGGCGCTGGAGCCTGCCGGTTTCGATGCTCTACCGGAGGCTGTCGAGCCTGATCAGTTTGCTCAGATGGGGCTGTTCTCGGCGGCCGGTCGCGGTTCGGTGCCGTTTTTTGCCGCGCTCTATCGCCCTGATGGGGTGCTTGCGCCGGAAATCGCGCAAGATTTGGTGGCGACCCACGATTCGCCTGCGCCTGGGATTCAGGGCCAACCTGGTCATGCCGATCACCGAGCGCCTTCAGTTCCCAATCCCGTCTCGCGTCCTGAAGAAGTTGGACAACCGCTCGATCTGCTTGGGTTCGTTCAGTCCGGCCAGTTGACCCAGACCTATCGCAACCCGGCAGCCATCCGTGCGGCGTTGGAGTTGGTGCCACCGGTATGATTGTTGATGCGTTTTTGGAATGGTCGCAGCGCGCTCCGCGTGAGCGAAGGATTGAGGCGGCCGATGCGCTGGCCCGATCCTTTCTCCATTCCCCACTTGATGAGGCCGATCGTCGGCAGGTTCTGACCGGGCTTTTTGCCTTGCTTGATGACCCGTGCGTTGATGTGCGCGAGCGATTGGCAAGCGTGTTTGCCGACCGGCGCGATGCGCCGCGCGCCCTTATCCTGCGCCTTATTGATGACGTGCCGTCGGTCAGCGCACCTTTGTTCGCGCGCTCGCCGGTGCTTTTGACAACCCACCTTATCGACGCGCTGCAACGCGGTGAGCCGCGTCTTGATGAGGCGATTGCCCAGCGCATGGGTCTTGATCAGGCAACCATCAGTTGGATTGTCCAAAAGGCTGGCGTTGAGGCCTGCAAGGCGCTTGTCGCCAATCCTTATGTTCAACTGTCCGGTGAGGAGCTTTCCCGGTTCATCGATCGCTTCAGTGGCGACCTGGACGCGCTGGATGCCCTGCAAGCCAATCGGCGGCTGTCACCGGAGCATCAATGCCTGCTGGTCGCGCGCTGCGCGGAAGCCTACCAAGCTAATGATTTCGTGCGCGCCTTGGTGCCCGACAAACGGTTGGAGCGCCTGACGGGTGCAGCGCGCGAACGGGCGCTGCTTGCCGTGCTCACGCGCCTTGATGGCAAAGCGTGTTGGCAGGCCGCCGGTGCGCTTCATGCGCGTGGCATTATCACGCCGGCCTTTGTGCTGCGGGTGGCGCTGTCGGGGCATATTCCAACGCTGGAGGCGATGGTCGCACGGCTTTGCGACGTTTCCGTTGACCGTGTGCGCAGCGCCTTTGTGCATCCGCGCCCGGTGGTTGCGGCAACGCTGTTAAAGAAGACCGGCCTTAACGATGATGTGCGCAACGTCTTGTCGATGGCCCTGGTGATGGCGCGTGAACTGGCGCGCGCCGAGGTGGATTGGACGCCGTCCTTTTTCGCCGAAACGCTGATCGAGGTTGTTGACCAGCGCAGCGTGGAACAGATCATCGATGGCGTGGCGGCCAATGGCCCGATCGACGCAACGGTGGCGCTTTGCCACAGCATTGCTGCTGATATCATGCAGGCCGACGCGCGGGCCTACACGGTGGCGAGCCGTCTGCCTGAGGTCAGTGATCTGGAAGAGATGTTTGCCGAATCCTCGCCTGAAGTTCAGGTGGACGTGGCGATTACCGACGCCATCGCGGCCTAATAAGCTAGCAACCTAGCCTTCCAGCCTTGTTAAGCGGCCTTGCTGTCGTCGTCCTCGACCTTGGCGATCATCTCAGCCCCAGCCTTGGATAGCTCATCGGCAAGCGTCGTTGCGATGGTGTTGTCCTCGCCGGCCTTGGTTTCGCGGGCAATGGCACGGATGGCTTTGATGTATTTTTCCATGAACGCATCCGGCACATCGCGCTCACCCATCGCATCCATGATGTCGCAAAATACGCCGGCAATCTTGCCGACCGATGGAAAGCCCAAGGTGGAGGCCTGCCCGCGCATGTCATGTGCGGTGCGGTAGAGGTCGCCGCGCGCCTCTTCGGTAAAGCCGGTGTCTTTGTTTTCCTGCCAAACCTTCATCAGGCGCTGAACTTCTTCGTCCATCCAGTCGGCAAAGTTCACCGACAGCCGTTCGACGGCTTGCTCGGCTTTCTTGACCGGATCGAACTGGGCATCGCGACCGGACAGCATGCGAATTTTTTTCTGCAAGGTGTTGGGCGGGGTGATCGTCTGAAAGCCACCCTCTTTGATCTTTTCGTCCATCATCATCCTCGCAAAAATGGTCCTTCTGAACTGACGGGCGCGATGCTAGGGCAAAAGAGTTTCCATAGCGTTAGGCCAGGCGGTTCGCGTCAGGATCAAGGCAGCCGAGTGCCTAACTTTCAGCGGCTTCATCGAGCGCGTGGAAATCCTCATCCTCATCGGTGTCGTTCTGCCGCTTCTTCTCGCCGACGTAGTTTGGGTGGACGAAACGCCGTCTGTCGGGACCGAAAAAGGTGCGGGTGCGGATGAAGGGGCGCGGGTTCACGATGCAGCTTTCCAGCCGCAGATAAAGCTGTTTGGCCGATATCGGCTTGCACAGAAACTCCGTCACGCCGGCATCACGTGCCTGGATGACGCGGCTGCGCTCGGTATAGGCCGACAGCATGATGATCGGCGTATAGGGATTGTCGCTGGTCTCTGGGTTGCGCACCGCCGCCGTCAGTTCCAGACCGTCAAACACCGGCATCACCCAATCGGCGACGATGATATCGACTGGCTGTTGCTGAAAAACTTCCAGCGCCGAGGCGCCGTCTTCTGCCTCAAGCACGTTGCGCACGCCGAGCCCTTGCAGCAGCGAGCGCACCAAACGCCGCATATAAAGCGAGTCATCGACCAGTAAGACGCTGATTTGGGACAGATCTTGAGGCAAGTCTGGCGCACTTCGCACGATTGAACGGCCTTTAGGATGCTCCAATCCTATTAGCAGACGCTTAACCCGAGACAGACCGCGTCGCTCGCTCGTTGCGCCCAGCGTTCAATTCTGGGCCGATCGGCGGCATTTTACGGTGGGCATTAAGCCTCACCTAACGGGCGCGGGTTTAGGAAAAATACAATCTTTGATTGCAGGATGGTTACTTTGCATCTGGACCTATCGAAACTGAGGATACTGCTTGCCGATGATTCTGCGTTTATGCGCCGTCTTGTGCGCTCGCTGCTCAATGGCCTTGGCATCCGCAGCGTGATCGAAGCGGAGGACGGCGTTGCCGCGCTTGAGGCATTCGAGCAAAGCGAGATCGATATCATCATCACCGATTGGGTGATGCCAGTGTTTGACGGGCTGGAATTGACGCAAGCTGTGCGCGATCCGCAGAGCAAGAACCCGCACATCCCCATCCTTATGCTCTCAGCGCACGCAGAGCTCAGCCGCGTCATCCTTGCCCGCAATGCAGGCGTGAACGGCTTTCTCACCAAACCAATCTCGGCCAAGAGGCTGCGCCTGCGCCTAGAAAGCTGCATCTTGAATCCGCGGGCATTTGTGTCCGCTTCAAGGTCGCGGATCGGCGGGGAGGACGATCGGTCCGGCACCGCCATGCCGGACGCCATGGTCGAGGACACCGCCGTGGAGGACACTACGCTGGAGGACGATCTGACCCTCGGTTCGGTCTAAAAACCGGAAAACTGTTCGTTCAAGATGCGTTCTTCGAGCGAATGGTGCGGATCAAAAAGCATGTTGGCGGAGTCCGTGCGGCATTCGATAACATCAACGCGCACCACTGAGCGTGTTTCCTGCGCATCGGCGGCCACCGCGACGGGTCGCTTCTCAGCTTCGAGCACATCAAACCGCACCTTGGCGATCGAAGGCAGGATCGCGCCGCGCCAGCGCCTTGGCCGAAACGGGCTGATGGGGGTGAGCGCCAGCATGCTTGCGGTAATGGGCAGGATTGGGCCGTGGGCGGAGAGGTTGTACGCGGTCGATCCGGCGGGGGTCGCGACCAGTGCACCATCGCAGATCAGCTCCTCCAAGCGCACGCGATCATCGACCGAGATTTTCAGCTTGGCCGCCTGATAGGTCTGCCGCAAAAGCGAGACTTCGTTAAGCGCGCGGGCTTCGTGCAGCGCGCCATCCTTGTCCCAGGCCTTCATTGCCAGCGGATGGATGATGGTCGGGTAGGCCTCAGCGAGGCGCTCGATCAGGCCATCTTCGGCATATTCATTCATCAAAAATCCGACCGAGCCGCGATTCATGCCGTAAATCGGGATCCCGGTGTTCATGAATTCATGCAGCGCCGACAGCATCAGCCCATCGCCGCCGAGCGCCACGATCACATCGCAATTGCCAAGATCGTGGGTGCCATAGCGGGCTTGTAGGCGCGCCTTGGCCTGCTGCGCTTCATCAACCGAACTTGCCATGAAGCCGATGCTGGAAAAGGAAGTCTGCGACATGAAAGGCTCAAACGCGGGAGAAGGAAGGCTGGTGAGGGAAGGCGCTGCTGTGTCGCTTAAATGGCACGGTATGGCAAGAATGATTGCCGTTTTGACCAAAATCGGCGGCACTGCCCTCGCGCTGTCATGATTGGTCGATCTAAACTGACCGCTCGCTGACGCATGCAATGTCCGCGCCTCCCGATTCGTATCTCTATTCAACGGCCATGTTGCATGGCTGCGCCTGAGGTCCCCTCATGTTCGCCTGGTTTGAGCGACGCCTTGATCCATTTCCCGCCGAGCAGCCGGTCCCACCACCGGCAACGCTGCTGGCGTTTTGTGCGCATTACACCCGTGGTGCGTGGCCGGCTGTGCTGACGGCAGCGGCGCTTTCGTTCTTCATCGGCATTGGCGAAGTCTACGTCTATTCCTTCCTGGGGCAGGTGGTGGACTGGCTGGTGACCAGCGAACGGGAAGGCTTTCTGGACGAAGAAGGCAGCACGCTGCTTTGGATGGCGTTTTTGATGCTCGTCGTCCTGCCAGGCGCTGTCTTGTGGCAAACGCTGGTCGTCCACCAAACCCTGCTTGGCAACTATCCGATGCGCATCCGCTGGTGGGCGCACCGCTATTTGCTCGGCCAAAGCCAGGCGTTTTACGCCAATGAGTTTGCCGGGCGTGTTGCCACCAAAGTGATGCAAACGGCGCTGGCCGTTCGTGAAAGCGTGCTGAAGCTGTTTGACGTTCTGGTTTATGTCGTCGCCTTCTTCATCGGCACGCTCTTCGTGGCGGCTTCTGCGGACGTTCGCCTGCTCATTCCGATGCTGGTGTGGCTCGCGCTCTACCTTGTCATCATGGCCTATTTCGTGCCGCGTTTGCGCGATGTGGCGCAGATCCAGGCGGACAAGCGCTCGGATATGACCGGACGGATCGTCGACAGCTACACCAACATCACAACGGTCAAACTTTTCGCCCATGCCGGGTCGGAAGAAGAGTATGCGCGTGAGGCGATGGATCCGTTTTTGCAGGCGGTGCACGCGCAGATGCGCCTGTCGAGCCTGTTCAACATTCTGCTTTACTCACTCAATATGGCGCTCCTGTTCGCACTGGGCGCGATGTCGATCGGCTTCTGGCTGACGGGCTCGATCTCGGTCGGCGCGATTGCCGTCGCGATGGGTCTGGCACTGCGCCTCAATGGCATTTCCCAATGGATCATGTGGGAGATGGCGGCGCTGTTTGAAAACATCGGCACCGTTTATGATGGCATGGCCATGCTTTCCACGCCGCGTCTGGTTCAAGATGAGCCCAACGCGCCCGTCATGCATGTGGATCGCGGTGAGATCAGGTTTGAAAACGTCGCCTTCCACTATGGCAAGGATGGCGGTGTTATGGAAAACCTCAATCTCACCATCGCGCCGGGTGAAAAAGTGGGCCTCATCGGGCGTTCTGGCGCCGGCAAGACGACGCTGGTCAATCTGCTCTTGCGTTTGCATGACGTGGAAACCGGCAGGGTGCTGATCGACGGGCAGAACATTGCAGAGGTCCAGCAAGAGACCTTGCGGCGCCACATCGGCGTGGTCACACAGGACACGGCGTTGCTGCATCGTTCCATACGCGAGAACATTGCCTATGGTCGGCCTGAGGCTTCGGAGGCCGATGTTCGCCGGGCGGTGGAAATGGCGCGCGCCGATAGCTTTGTCTACGATCTGGAGGATATGGCCGGGAACACCGGATTGGACGCGCAGGTTGGCGAACGGGGGATCAAACTCTCCGGTGGCCAGCGCCAGCGGATCGCGATTGCCCGCGTGCTGTTGAAAAACGCACCGATCTTGTTGCTGGACGAGGCGACCTCAGCGCTCGACACTGAGGTTGAGGCGGCCATCCAGGATAGTCTCTATGAGCTGATGGCCGGCAAGACCGTAATCGCCATCGCCCATCGGCTATCGACGATTGCCGAGCTCGACCGGCTGATTGTGATGGACAAGGGCCAGATCATCGAAGACGGCACCCATGAAAGCCTGCTGGACGCCGGCGGTCTCTACAGCCAGCTTTGGCGCCGCCAGTCCGGTGGGTTCTTGACGGATACCCAGCCGCTTAAGGTAGATGCTGCGGAGTAGGGCAACACGTTGGTTTTCAGTGCTTGCCTGTTGCGCAAACACACAGTATGGCGGTGCCATCGTTTTTCGCGTTTGGCTGGCCGGTATAGCTCAGTTGGTAGAGCACCTGATTTGTAATCAGGGGGTCGCGGGTTCGAACCCTGCTGCCGGCACCACTTTTTTGACGCGCTGAAACCCGTTTGCTATTCTAATGTGGTGATAATCCTAGAGATGGTGACGTAGACACCGGAGGAAGTCCACGATTATTTTCTCGTAGGGCACATATAGGGGTTGCGTTCCGAGCATTGTGAGGTTTTCTTCGTCGCTACTAGGCTATGGCCGTCTTTAACTAGGGCCGAGAATGACCAGCGAGAACGATGATCGAAGCAACAAGTTAACAAACCGGGGTCGCGCCACCTACCAGTTCAGGATTAATTTTTTGAGCAGTCTAAGCGTAAACTTTTTTGTAGTCGGAACGCTGGGCTCGATAATTGCGATGGCATTAGACGAGGATGCATTGACCTCTGACTACTGGGTCTTAGCATTATTGGCATTTGGTTGTTTTTTTTGTGGTTTAGTATTTTATATCTATGCTGAATCTATGTTGCACAGAATGGATGACGAATGATGAATTGGGCTATTGCCGTATTGCCATTCGTTGCCATGGGGACAGTTTTTCTAGGTTTATTTCTAGCGAGCCGATTGTTTCCCGCTGAGCGTGGGAGGCCTGAAAACCACGACACTAGACGCTTCGCCGAAAAGTTCGTCGACATTTTCAACAGCATGAATCAGCCCAGCGTGCGCTCAACAGTTACTCTTGGCAGTTCGTCCAGCAGGGATGAAATGTCTGGTGAATACCGAGAACTGTCGATATTGTTAATTCAGCGATTGCTGAAATCGGAAAAAATGTATGCCAGGGGTCCATATCTCGATATGATTGATAACATTAAGCGCGGTGAGACTTTTTCTGCGCAACATCAAATTGATCAGATCGAACAGACTAAAGAAGACGGCGATCTCTCTCGACCAGATTTGCCTACACAACGGCGTCGTAAAGGCCGAGCCCGCAGACGTTGAATATGTCGAAGTGTCGTCGAGAGCTTTGGTTCATGATGGCGAACGCGCGATGTACATGGCAAGCACCGCCGCGTTCGACACGTTAAGGCTCGCGAGCGCCTCACCGGTCAGCGGCAGTTTAGCCACCACCGAGCACGTTGCCATGGTTTTCTGACGTAGCCCTTTGCCCTCCGAACCCAGCACCAGCGCAACCGGCTGATCAGGCGCGTTGCGAAACGCCTTGAGGGCGGCGGGCAGTTCGGTTGGGGCTTCGCCGTCCAAACCGATGACCAGTGTGCCCGCGGCTTTCAGCTCTTCCAGGCTGTCGGCGAGGTTGCGCACGGTAAGGATCGGCACCAACTCAAAAGCGCCAGAGGCTGCTTTGGCGAGCGTTGCGGTTTCGCGGGCTGCATGGCGTGTGGTGGTGATCAGCGCATCGGCGTCAAACGCAGCTGCCGAGCGCAGGATCGCGCCGACATTGTGCGGATCGGTGACCTGATCGAGCACAATCGAAAATAGGGGGAAGGGGGCTTGCAGCGGCTGGTCCGGCAGCGGCTTGATCAGCGCGGCGATCCCCTGATGCACCGTTTCGTCGCCTAGCAATTCATCCAGCGCCTTGGGATGAACGGTTTCGACCTCAATGGAGGAGTGCGGCTCCATCTCCAAGCGCTGCAGCGCATTGGGCGTTGCCATCAGTTTGAAGATTTTGCGTTGCGGATTGCCAAGCACTGCGCGCACCGCATGCAGCCCATGCACATGGTAGGGCACGTCGCGTTCTGGCGTGTCGGCCTTGGGCTTGGCGGCAAAGCGTTTCTGGCGCTGCGCCTTGGTTTCTCCGCCCTTCTTGGCCGCCTTGGAGGCCTTCAACCGCTGGAAGCTGGAGCGCGGTTTGGCAGACCCTTTGGCGGGGCCGGTGTCGTCGGTCATGCTGGTTTGGCCTGGCTTGGTAACGGGCTTGGTGAAAAGATTGGCGAGGAGGCTGTTAGCAGTGGTGCGAACGGATTGACAGCGCAGGTGCGAATGTTGATAACGCGCGGGCTTCGCAAGAGGCACACGCCAAGGAGCTTCGTGGAGGAGTGTCCGAGTGGTTAAAGGAGACGGACTGTAAATCCGTTCGCTTAGCGTACGCTGGTTCGAATCCAGCCTCCTCCACCAAGCTGCTTTCGCAGAAATCGGCGTCGTCGCGGTAGGCGTTTGCCTAGGCAAATGCTGAGAACCAGATCCCCTTTGGCTCTGGGCTTTCAGCCCAACCGGGCATCCTTGTTGCTCTGGGCTTTCAGCCCAACCGCATGGGTGCATGACCTGGTCGATTTGGATTGACGGCCCGTCCGTCAACGCCCATCTTGCGACCGTGATCGCGGGTATAGCTCAATGGTAGAGCAGCAGCCTTCCAAGCTGAATATGCGGGTTCGATTCCCGCTACCCGCTCCAATTTCCCCAACCTAACTTTTCTCCGACCTTTCGTCTCCGCCTTTGAGTCAGTTGGATTTTCGCTCCTTTACCACTAGGATTGCCGCCTGCTCGTTGGGCTGACGGGCGGATGTCTGTTGCGTAATCAGGGTTGGGTCGATGAAAAAGCTGATTGTTTGTGGCGTGGCCGCACTTGCATTGTCTGGCTGTGCGACGGTGACGCGCGGAACCACCAATGAGGTGCATTTCGAGAGCACGCCATCGGGCGCGACGGTTCTAACCTCCTTGCAGCAAACCTGCGTCACACCCTGCATGCTCGACGTGGCGCGCAATCAGAGTTTTACAGCAACCTTCAACCTGGAAGGGTTCGAGCCGCGCGTCGTGCCGGTCACGACGCAGGTCGCTGGCGCTGGGGCCGCCGGAATGGCCGGCAATTTGATCCTGGGTGGCGTGGTTGGTGTGGTCGTGGATGCGTCCACCGGCGCCATGAACGAGCATGTGCCCAACCCGGTGATTGTCACCTTCGGCGATGTGGTCGATCCGGAAGCTGCACCGCCGGCTGACGCTCCGGCACCGTTGCAAACGGCACCGGCCAGCGCAGAGGCTTCGACATCCTAACGGCTGGCAACTGACCTGGTTGAAACCGCTGAACAAGGCTGCAAAAGACCGGTAGTGGGAATCCCCTTGCTTCCCTGCCTCGAAAGCCTTATGTGCGCGGCTCAAGCGTAGCGGCTCTCGTTTACGCCCTCCCGACAACCGCCCAGCCGAAGGAAAATCGCCATGGCGAAAGAGAAGTTTGAGCGTAACAAGCCGCATGTGAATGTTGGCACGATTGGTCACGTTGACCATGGCAAGACGACGTTGACGGCGGCGATCACGAAGTATTTTGGCGATTTCAAAGCCTATGATGAGATTGACGGTGCACCGGAAGAGCGTGCCCGCGGCATCACCATCTCTACCGCGCATGTTGAGTATGAGACGGACAACCGTCACTACGCCCATGTCGACTGCCCAGGCCATGCTGACTATGTGAAGAACATGATCACCGGTGCGGCGCAGATGGATGGTGCGATCCTGGTGTGTTCGGCTGCTGATGGCCCGATGCCACAGACCCGTGAGCACATTCTGCTGGCCCGCCAGGTTGGTGTTCCGGCGCTGGTGGTGTTCATGAACAAGGTTGACCAGGTCGATGATGAAGAGCTGCTTGAGCTCGTCGAAATGGAAATCCGTGAGCTGCTATCGTCTTACGACTTCCCAGGCGATGATATCCCCATCATTGCCGGTTCGGCTCTGGCCGCTCTGGAAGGCAAGACGCCAGAGATCGGCGAAGAGAAGATCCGTGAACTGATGGCGCAAGTGGATGAGTACATTCCGCAGCCTGAGCGTCCGGTGGACCAGCCATTCCTGATGCCGATCGAAGATGTGTTTTCGATCTCTGGTCGCGGTACGGTTGTGACCGGTCGTGTGGAGCGTGGTGTTGTCAATGTCGGTGACGAGATTGAGATCGTCGGCATCCGCGACACGCAGAAGACGACCTGCACGGGCGTTGAAATGTTCCGCAAGCTGCTTGATCGCGGTGAAGCGGGTGACAATATCGGCGCACTCTTGCGCGGTGTTGGCCGTGAAGATGTTGAGCGTGGCCAGATCCTCTGCAAGCCGGGGTCTGTGACGCCGCACACCAAGTTCGTGGCTGAAGCCTACATCCTGACCAAGGAAGAGGGTGGCCGTCACACGCCGTTCTTCACCAACTACCGTCCGCAGTTCTACTTCCGCACGACCGATGTGACTGGCATCGTGACGCTGAAGGAAGGCACCGAGATGGTGATGCCGGGCGACAATGTTGAGATCAATGTTGATCTGATCGTGCCGATCGCGATGGAAGAGAAGCTGCGCTTCGCTATCCGTGAAGGCGGGCGAACCGTCGGCGCCGGCGTCGTCAGCAAAATCGTCGAGTAGCGCCACCGGCGCAGGGTAAATTGGCAGGCGGCTCAGACGGGACTCTGAGCCGCCTGTATTTTAAGTTGCTCTGGGCCTACGGCCCAACCGCAGGTGGCCTTCGGGCCACCTGTTTTCGTTTATACTGTCGGAAACAATGACGGGAGGTTTGCCATGCGTCTCAACCATGTTGCTCTGACGGTTGCCGAACGGGAACGCTCGGCGGCGTTTTATGAGCGCTATTTCAGCATGAGCGCGCGCGTGCATGAGGATGAGCACTTGCTCATTCTCGCCAGCGCATCAGGCTGTCTGCTGGCGCTCAGCGATGGCGCACCTGTGGTCGATGTGCCACGCACCACCCATTTCGGGTTTCAGTGCGACAGCGTCGATGAGGTGCTGGTTGCGCGGCAACGGTTTTCCGACGATGGAATTGTCGAGGCCGAGTGGCAGGACCACGGACCGACGCGTGTCCAGGTTTTTGACCCTGACGGCTATCGCGTGGAACTCTACGCTTTCTAACACTCTAAGGACCCCATGACCGATCCCAGCAACCGCAAGCCAAGCTTGGCGACGCGCGTAGTGCAGGCGCTGCATTTCGTTGAAGAGGACACAGGCGCGGTTGTGCCGGCGATCCAGCCGGCAGCGACCTATGCCCGCGATGAAAATTACGACATTCGCAAGCCCTATTGGTATCGCCGTGACGGCAGCCAGACGACGGCGCACGCCGAAGCGGTGATCGCCGAGCTGGAAGGCGCCAAGGACTCGCTGCTGTTTGCCTCGGGCATGTCGGCGGCGACCGCCGTGATCGAGAGCTTGCCGACCGGTGCGCATGTGGTGGCGCCGGAAGTCATGTATCACGGCGTGCGCATGCAGCTGCTCGCCTATGAGAAGAATGGCCGGATCACGCTCTCCAGCTACACGGCGGGTAATTTGGAGGAACTGGCGGCTGCTATGCGCCCTGGCGAAACCCAGCTCGTCTGGGTCGAAACGCCCAACAACCCCAATTGGGAAGTGACGGATATCCAGGCAGCCGCTGACATCGCGCATGGTGCGGGTGCCAAGCTGATCACCGATTGCACCGGCACGCCGCCCAATATTACACGCGCGCTGGATTTCGGGGCGGACATCTCCTTCCACTCAGCCACGAAATATCTTGGCGGGCATTCTGATGTCACCGCCGGGGTGCTTTCGGTGCGCGAAACAGGCGAAGAAGACGGTTTCTGGGAGCAGATTGCGCTCATCCGCAAGCTGCAAGGCACAGTGCTGCAATCCTTCGATGCCTGGCTTTTGGTGCGCGGCATGCGCACGCTGTTCCTACGCGTGGAGAAAGCCAGCGCCAACGCCATGGCCATCGCCAAGCATTTTGAGACCCACCCGGCGCTGGAAGCGGTGCTCTATCCAGGACTGCCGACTGATCCTGGTCACGCCGTTGCGAGGCGCCAGACCAGCGGCATGTTCGGCGGGATGCTCTCGATCATCGTCAAAGGTTCTGAGCAGACCGCCATCGATGTCTGTCGCTTCACCGTGGTCTTTTACCCAGCGACGTCGCTGGGGGGTGTTGAAAGCCTGATCGAGCACCGCAAGACGGTGTCCGGCGAGGGGTTCCCGGTCCACGAACGGCTGTTGCGGCTTTCCATCGGCATCGAGGATGCCGACGATCTGATCTACGATCTGGAACAGGCGCTGACGCGGGCAGGGTCGCAGGTAGGGGCGCAGGGGTCCGTCTGATGCCTTTTCCGCTGCCCGATACGCTGCACCCTATCACGCTACCAAATGGCTCCATGCATCGGGGGACGGTCTTCCTTCAGGCCGCCATTGACCATCCCCAGTGGGAGATCGGGCGCTACAGCTATGCGTCCGCGCATAATCCACCAGAGCGCTGGGACATGGCGCTCGCGCCCTATCTGTTTCATTTCGCACCCGAGAAGTTGGTTCTCGGCAGCTTTTGCCAGATCGCTGACGGGGTGCAGTTCATCACGTCATCGGCCAACCATCGGATGGACGGCGTGTCAGCGTTTCCGTTTGCCGTGTTCGATGGCCTGGAGGGCGGTGTGGATTTTGATCGCCCAAGCATGCCCGGTGGCGGGCCCGACACAGTGATTGGCCATGATGTGTGGATCGGCACAGGGGCCCTCATCCTGCCCGGTGCCACGATCGGCAACGGCGTTATCGTCGGCGCGGGAGCCGTGGTCAGCGGGTCGGTGCCCGACTATGCCATTGTCGCCGGTAACCGGGCGGAAGTGGTGAAGATGCGCTTTGATGAGGCCACCATCGCGCGGATCAATGCCATCGCCTGGTGGGATTGGCCGATTGAGACGATTGTCGCGAACGAAGCGGCCATCGTCGGCGCCGATATCGACGCGCTTGAAGCGGTCGCTGGGACAAACTAACTCTTGAAATACAAGCGGTGCCCGCGTAATCAACGCGCTCGACGCTTAGGGGTATAGCTCAGTTGGTAGAGCGACGGTCTCCAAAACCGTAGGTCGCGGGTTCGAACCCTGCTGCCCCTGCCATTTTCGAACCTGCACGTGACAAGCGGCCAACTGCCGCCGCGACTCATTCGGTGCGCACGAGAATCCTCGTCCTATTGAGATAGGCCGTTGTGGCGTGCAGGCGGAACAAAAAGTGGCGCTGACTGATTGAGCCGGTGACCGCGCTGGCCTGACTCGAAGTTGTTTGGCGCGCACCGATTTCTGCCCAGCTGCGATGTCTCCAACACCTTGATTGTCGTTGGCGGCAACTGTCTGGCTGATTTGTCGCTGGCTTTGATATGGACCGATTTATACACGCCTATTATTGACGTTCGTTTGAAAAAAAAATTGAAAGTTCTGTCTTTCGAAAATTTCAATTGCGACACAACTCAAAATCGATTGTCGGTCATAATCTCGGCAGCGACCGTTTAGGCATGATCTGATCGCCATAAACCCATGAATCATAAAAGATATATTTTTCAATTGGATATTGGCTTCTTTAGATTCCAGTCGAGCTCGAATTTCGATAAGGTGGCGCCAAGCGACCATTGTGCAAGCAGGTTGCTCGATAATTGTGCTTTCTTTTTTTTCGATATAGGGTGAAAGTGTTGGTGTCGGTTCGATAGGCGTTTTGTGACATCTGATCGGATCGTTTGGTTCACGCGTTTGGCGGGTGGACATCATTCAGGGACAGTCCTTGGTGTTCGGCGGTGTCATCGGATGCTTAAGGCGCGGCGCACAGCCCGGTCACAATCGCAGGTCTTTCGGCTTGCATGGCACACAGGGAGAATGAGTCATGAAACTGAGCAGACGAGCATTCGGCAAAACACTTCTTGGCGCCGGCGCTGCCTTGTCGATGCCGAACATCGTGCGCGCGCAATCGCAGGAATTGATTGTCATCAGCTATGGCGGAGCCTTGCAGGAACCACACCGCTTGTTGGGTGATCGATTGCAGCAGGAGTTTCCTGGTTTGACGGTGCGCCTGGTGCCCAGTGAATCTCAAGACATCGTTGCGCAAATTAAGGCCGCGCAGGGTTTCAGCCCCTATGATGTTATGCCCAACGGCGAGCCGCCGCATTTGATCGCGCAGCGCGACGGCTACATTCAGCAACTCGATCCCTCGACAATCGAGAATTACGACAATGTCGTTCCGGAATTCTGGGAAAAGACAAACGGGTTCGGCGTTCCAGCCACCTTCTCGTTGATCGGCATCGCCTACAATGAAGAGATGGTGGAGACGCCGCCAACCAGTTGGGCGGATCTTTGGAACGAAGAATATGCTGGCATGGTCGGTCTTTGCCGCACATCCTCCAACCTTGGCCTCGGCACGCTTGCCGTGGTTTCCAAGATCTTTGGTGGGTCGGAAGAGAATCTTGAACCGGGTTGGGAAAAACTCAAAGAACTCAACCCGATTGCAGGTCGCAGCCCACGTATTCTCGCTCAGATGCTAGAGCGCGGCGAAATTGGCGTGACGCCGCTCTGGAACAATGATGCAGCGATTGCCGCTGAACGCGGGTTGCCGATCAAGTTCGTGAAGCCTGATCCAGGTCCAGTCGCTATTCTGTCGATGATGTCAGAGATCACAGGCACGCGCGTGCCTGAAATGGCGCACCGCTTCATGGATGGCGTGATCAGCACCGAATATCAGGAAATGGCGGCGGATTCGCCCTACTTCTTCGGTGTGACGGTTCAAGGTGTTTCGGTGCCGGCGGCTGCCCAGCCCTACACACCATCGACGCCGGAAGAGGTGGCAAACCTGCAGACGGTCAATTGGGACGCCATCGTGGCCGTTCGTCCGCAGTTGGTGGAGCGCTTTGATCGCGAATTCGCCGTCTAAGGCCCTTTTCTATCAGCATGATGGGGGCACGGGTGACTGATAAACCCATGCTTGACGATATCATGCGCCAGCCCGCGCTTTTGCGGGGGCTGGCGTTACGTCTTGACGAAGTTGAGGCGTTTTGGCGTGCGCATCTTGCCGATGCATCACGCTTGATTGCCTTTGGCAGCGGTGATGGTTGGTTTGCGGCGCGCAGTGCAAGTTCGCGTGCCGGTGAGCCGGGGCTTCTGGCGGCCAGCGGTTTGGAGATCGCCGGTGACCAGGGGCCAATGATCACGCCAAATGATCGGCTGATTGCGATTTCGATGTCTGGTAATGTCGATCGAACCGTCGAAGCAGCCTCACGCGCCATAGAGCATGGTGCCAAGGCGGTCAGTCTGACCAACAGCGCCGGCGGACGCCTTGCTGAACTAGGTCTGGCAAATTTCTCCCTTCAGATTGATGATGTCGCCCCTTTCCTCTGTGGGACGTCGAGTTTCACCGCCACGCGAACCGTTTTGGGCATTTTTTCGGCATTGGCCGAGGGTCAGCCCTTGAGCAGCATTCAAGAGCAAATGACCGCAACGGCTGATGCATTGGAAAGCCTGTTGTCGTCAGCTGGGCCCATCGCAGAGGACATCGCATCCCAAAAGGCGGCCACCACGCCTGGCTTGCGCTATCTTTCTTGCGGGCGGCGTGGGTCGGCGATTGCCGATTTTGGTGCGGCAAAAATCGTCGAGCTTTCTGCAACGCCGGTTTGGTCTGATGATCTTGAAGAATTCGCGCATCGCCAGTTTTGGACCGTGGCGAAAGGCGAGGTGGCCATCATGCTGCCGACCAGCAAGTTCGTCGCGGAAATCGCAAGCGATTCCGCCGATGGGCTGCGCGCCATGGACATCGATACGGTGGCCATTGGCCCAAGCGCTTATGGGTTTGATACCGCGCGGTGGCAGATGACTTGGCCCGATGATCCCACCATTGATGATGCGACGATGGCCGCTGCGGCGCTTCAACTGTTTGCCTATCACTGGGCGCACGCGGCAGGGTTTGACCCCAATCGGCGCATGCATTTGAAGAATGACACAGTGCGGTTCAAAACGAGCCGTCTTTTGACCCGCCGATCGCTGCATTCGGTGGCTGGTGATCCGGCGACGGCTGTTTGAGGGATTTGGCTGCATGATCGAGGTCTCGACCCTCAACAAATATTTCGGCACCAACCATGTGTTGCGCGATTGCTCGTTGGCGATCGATGCTGGTGAGGTCGTCACTCTGCTGGGTGCGTCTGGCTGCGGAAAAACCACGCTGCTGCGCTGCATCGCGGGTTTTGAGACGCCGCAGCAAGGCCGCGTGACGTTGGCCGGCGACGATGTGACTGCGCTGCCGCCAAACCGACGCGACGTCGGCTTTGTGTTCCAGAACTACGCTTTGTTTCCGCACATGACGGTGGCGGAAAATGTTGGCTACGGTCTTTCGGTTCGCCGTACCGATCGCAAAACCATGGAAAGCAGCGTTGCCGAGGCGTTGGACATGGTCTCGCTCACCGGCTTTGGCGACAGATTTCCAAAATCTCTCTCGGGCGGCCAGCAGCAACGTGTGGCCCTGGCGCGGGCGCTGGTTCTTCATCCTAAGGTTCTGTTGATGGACGAGGCGTTCAATGCGCTGGATGCCAAACTGCGTGGCGCCATGCAGATTGAGCTGCGTAAGATCGTCAAGCGGGTCGGGCTGACAGCCGTTTGTGTCACGCATGACCAAGACGAGGCGCTGACCATCAGCGATCGAATTGCGGTAATGTCGGAAGGGCGCATTGAGCAATTCGCCAGCCCGCAAACCATTTATGATGATCCGACGACCGCGTTTGTGGCTGATTTCATCGGGGCGGCCAATGTTCTGCCGCGTCAGACCGCCGATCAGTTTGCCGCCGGTGGCCAAGGCTTGGCAGAGCAAGGCTGGGCAGAGGATGCGCAAAGCATTGTCGTGCGACCGGAGAATTTCAGTCTGGCAACGCAGTCCACACCTGGCGCCGTGGCAGGTCGCGTCGATTTTGTGCGTCTGACAGGTCCAGACATGGCCTACGAAATCGCGCTGGATGGTGGACCGTCGGTGCGCGCGCTCATTGATCGTCACGATCATGTGCAGTTGGATGTTGGTGATGCGGTCTATGTGTCGGTGCGCGACAAAGACGGCTGCAAGCCTGTGCTTGGCACCCTGTGATGATTGCCGGAGCCCTTGCAAAATTTAAGGAAGGCAAAGGTGTCTGGCCCGCGGTGCCAGCCTTTGTTTTCCTGACGATCTTCTTCATCGCGCCGATGCTGGTGCTGTTCTCGTTCGGCTTCACCACCATTGAGCGTGGCCGGGTGATGGGCACCGGCTTCACGTTTCAATATCTCACCCAAACGCTGCAGGACGATCTTTTTTGGCGGGTCTGGTGGAAGTCGTTCTATGTCGGCGTGATCTCCACCGCCGTCTGTCTGTTGCTCGCCTATCCGGTGGCCTACATCTACACGCTGGTTGGCCGCCGAACGCAGATGCTTATTCTCATTCTGACAATCGCGCCGCTTTTGACCAGCGCCATTGTGCGCACCTACGCCTGGCTGGTTATCCTGGGCGGTCGGCGCGGCGTCGTTAATTCCGCGCTTATCGAGTTGGGCATCATCACGCGCCCTATTCGTATGCTGAACACCGATTTTGCTGTGATCGTTGGCATGACGCAGGTCCATCTGCCGTTCATGATCTTGCCGCTGATCACTGTGCTGGCGATGCGCGACCGCAATCTGGAAGCCGCATCACTGGGTATGGGCGCCAGCCGCATTCAAACCTTCTTCCGGGTGGTTTTGCCGATGAGCGTGCCGGGCATCGTGGCTGGGCTGACGATCGTCTTTGCGCTTTCCTACACCAATTTCATCATCCCGCAGCTGCTTGGCGGCGGTGCCTACACGACGCTTGCGGTTCAGGTCTACGAGTCCATTGTGGTGATCCTGGATTGGAGCAAGGGCGCGATGCTTGCGCTGTTGTTGCTGGGCAGTTGTTTTGTCTTCATCATGTTAATCGGCTTGGTCGGCAATCGGCTCATGAAGTGGATGGAGCCGACCAAGCTATGAGCGTTGCACAGCCCGTTTCCCAAACTGAGCGCGTCCCATCAGCAAGCTCACGGCCCCAGGCAGCAGGCATGCGGTGGCTCGACCATCTGGGAACAGCCGTGATGGTGACGCTGGCGGTATTCGCGTTGCTGCTGCTGGTTTTGCCGAGCCTGATTGTGATCGCCATCTCCTTCACCGAGACGCGCTACATCACCTTTCCGCCCCAGGGATTCACGCTCCACTGGTATGGTGATCTGTTTGGCCGCCAGCAGATCATCGACTCGGCCATCACCAGCCTCCAGGTGGCTGGAGCATCGACCGCTATTGCCTTGGGGTTTGCCATTCCGGCGGCTTATTCGCTGGTGCGCGGTCGCTATCCCGGCAAAGCCTTTGCATCGGCCTTGATCGTGGCGCCGCAAATGATCCCCGGCATGGTGATCGGTGTGGCCTTGTTGTTCTTCGGCGCGTTTATCGCCTTTCGCCAATCCAATTTGATGCTCGTGCTTGGGCTAACCGTGTTCTGCATGCCGTTTGCGGTACGCATCGTGATGGCTCGATTGGCACAGCTCGACCCGGCACTGGAAGAAGCGTCTTTGTCGATGGGAGCGAGCAAGTTTCGCACGTTCACCAGCATCACCGTGCGCCAATTGACCGGATCGATCGCCGCCGCCGCAGCCTTTGTGTTCATCGAGTCCTTCGACAATCTCACCGTGGCGTTGTTCACATCCTCCCCGCGCTCGCGACCGCTGGCCGTGGAACTCTACAACCTTGTGCAGTTCGACAGCAGTCCGATGGTGGCGGCGTTGTCCAGTTTGGAAATCCTGCTGGCGTTTCTAATCATGATCGTGCTGTCGCGCACCATGGGACTTGAGCGCCTGGCCAAGCAGTGATGGATGCCTCCCGCGACCTCATCGGCTATGGCGGCGCTACGCCCGATATTGTCTGGCCCAACGGGTCGCGTTTGGCGGTCTCTGTTGTCGTGAACTTTGAAGAGGGCGCCGAGTGGCAGGTCGGTGATGGCGACGATGTGTCCGAGCCCATGGGCGAAGTGATAAGCGTCGTCGCGCCAGGCACGCGCGACATGGGGCAGGAACAGATTTTTGCCTATGGCATGCGCGCCGGGTTTTGGCGGTTTCTTGACGCGCTGACTCACTTTGAGGTTCCCGCGACCTTTTTCTGTTGTGGGCAGGCGGTCGAACGCGCGCCAGAGCTTGCCAAGCAGATTACCGAACAGGGCCATGAAGCGGCCTGCCATGGCTGGCGGTGGCGACCGCAGGCAGACTATCAATCGCGCGAGGACGAGGCCGCCGACCTTGACCGCGCCATCGCGGCGATAGAGGCGACCACGGGACAAAGACCGGTTGGGTTTTTTTGCCGTGGCAGCGAGAGCCTTTGGACGCGCAGTCTGCTCGCCGAGCGTGGCTTTTTCTATACCTCCAATGCTTTTGACGATGACCTGCCCTATGCCGATCCAGCCTATCCCGACCTGCTTGTTGTGCCCTATGCGCTGGACAGCAACGACATGAAGTTCTTCCATCCCAATGGATTTGTCCGCGCGCGGGACATGGAGGACTATGTGGAGGATGCTCTGGCGACACTGCTGCGCGAAGCGGAGGCGGGCAAAAGTCGTCTGCTCAATATCGGGTTTCATTTGCGCATTTGCGGCAGGCCAGCGCGCTTTCAGGCAGTTTGGAACATCTTGACGCTGCTGAAGCGGTACGAAGAACGCATCTGGATCGCGCGGCGTGAGGATATCGCACGCGCCTTTCTCGCGGCCCGACCTTGATTTGGCGATGCAACCCTCAATCCTGCTCCTCAATCCCAACAGCAATGCGCAGACCACCGATGCGATGGTTGAGATTGCCGGTGAGGCGTCCAAGGGCTGCAAGATTGACGGCGTGACCATGACGGGCGTGCCGCCTATCATCACAACGCCCGAAGCGTTGGACCAGGCGGCCGATGCGGTGTCGCGGACACGTGTCGATAACGGCCATAGCGCGGTGATCGTTGCAGCCTTTGGCGACCCAGGCTTGGATGAACTACGCGGACGCTTGTCGGTTCCCGTGGTCGGGATTGCCGAAGCCAGCCTTCTTGAGGCTGGCCAAAACGGACGGTTGTTCAGCGTAGCCACCACTACGCCGGCTCTTGGCCTGCGCATCAGCGAGCGGGCTGCGCAGTTGGGGTTGGCGAGGGAATGCGTCTCGGTGCGGTTCACCAAAGGCGATCCGTTTGTCGTGATGGCCGATACGGATCGCCTGGCGGCGGCTCTGGCGACGACGATCGATCAGTGCATCCAAGATGGTGCATTGGCAGTCGTCATCGGCGGCGGCCCCTTGGCCAAGGCTGCCCGTGTTTTGAAGCTGCACTTTGATGTGCCGATCATCGAGCCGATTGTAAGCGCTGTGGCACTGGCCGAGAAACGAATTGAGGAAGCCGCTTAGGCAGCGACCTTGAGCCAATACTCGGCGATTTGGCGTCGCGTTGCGATCCAGGCGCCGCCGCGCGCTTTGATGCCGTCCAGGATGTGGTCGAGCGCTGCAATGCGCGCCGGTCGTCCCAAAATGCGAAGATGCAAGCCGATGGAAAGCACCGCTGGCGACTCTTCAGCCAAGAGCCGATCATAGGCGGCCAGGCAGTAGCGCGAAAAATCTTCGGCATGGATGAACCCGCCGCCGGGCTGGAACCGCATATCATTGGTGTCAAAGGCATAGGGCAGGATGACGTGCCGTCCCTTTTCATCGTCCAGGATCACTGGAAGATCATCATCATAGGCGTCGGAATCGTACAGAAAGCCGCCATGCTGGCGCAGCAGGTCGCGGGTGTTTGGCGTGGATGCCGAGCGCGTGTGCCAACCGACGGGCGCAACGCCTGCCACACGTTCCAGCGTTGCGTGCGTGCGGGCGATAACGTCTCGCTCAGTGTGCCGATCCATATGCGCATGGGTTTCCCAACGCCAACCATGACAGGCGATCTCATGGCCGCGTTCAACGGCATCCTTGACCATCCAGGGCGATGCTTCCGCGGCGCGTCCACAGGTTGAAAATGTTGCCGCAACACCGTGCTTTTCCAAAGTGTGCGCGATGCGCCAATAGCCTTTGCGCGGCCCGTAGGCGTAATGGCTCTCCATGCACGGATCGGGTGCACCGACCACTTCCTCGCGGGCCTCATAGACGCTTTCATTGCGTTCATCGCCGGTACTTCTGGAAAGCTGTGCGCCTTCTTCGACGTTGACCACGAACGAAACCGCGACCCGTGCGCCATTAGGCCAGGTGATAGCGGGCGGGTTCGGGCCGTAGCCATAAAAATTTTGGGTCATGAGAGCAGGCGCGTCGTTAGAACTGGGCTGGATCGTGGGTGTAGTGCTCATCGTAAAACGCGCGCACATGGGGCATCATGTCGTGGGCTAGCGTCTTCATGGCGGCCTCATCATCTGTCAGCGGTTCGGCGAGGCGCTCTGCGATTTCGGTGAGCACGGCGTCACGGTCGATATGGGTGAAAACGCCATTGGCATAGACAATATCGCCCGCGATCATCACCCGCTTGACCGCATCGGTTTTCGCGCGGTGGAGCAAGACCTCAACGGGTCCTTGATCGGGGTCCTGATGGGGCCACGTCACGGTCTTCCAATCGAACATCACAAGGTCCGCCTGCGCGCCGACGCTCAAATTGCCGATCGACGTATCAAAAGGCGTTGTGTTGGCGCCGTGGGTCGTCGCCATTTGAAGCACATCGTTGGCGCTGGGGGCAGGGGAGGCAAGGCCTGGTTGGCAGTGCGCGCGCATGACCAAGCGCATTTCAGAGAGCATATCGCGATCGTCATTGATGCCCGCTTCATCGATGCCGATGGCGACAGGGATGTCCTTGGCGAGAAGCGCATTGATTGGTGCCTTGCCGCTCTTCAGGCGCATGTTGGAGCTGCAATTGTGGCACACATGGCACCCACGCTCGGCGCAGAGCTCTATGTCGGATTCGCTCATCCAGACGCCATGACCGATGGTCATTTTTGCGCTTAGAAGCCCAAGCTCATCGAAGGCCTTAAGCGCTGAACCGCCTGTGCGTTTGGCGGCGTATTGTTTTTGATACGGCGTCTCAAGAATGTGGGCGTGCAAATGTGCGCCGCTTGTCTCGGCAAGGTCCGCTGTTGCTCGTAGCGCTGCATCGCTGAGCCAATGCAGATTGGAGGGTGTCAATTGAACGCGCTGTTTTGGCTTGCCGTCCGTCATCGCTTTCAAGCCATCGAACAGCGCCAGTTGATCATCAAAGGGAACCGCATAGGCCTGGAAGTAGGCGGCAAGCTGTGGTCGCAAGCGCTCAGGCAGGCGCTTCAAAAAGGCATCGTCATCGAAATAAACCAGCCGGTTTTGATCGCGCAGCGCCATGGAGAACGACACGCGCATGCCGATGTCATCATAGGCTGACAGGATCTGTTGCGATGTTGTGTGGAGGCCTTCCAGACCACCCGGTGCGCGGCTGTGCAGATGCTGAACCGTGGTCACGCCGGATGCGATCATTTCAAAGGCTGAATAGAGCGTGTCGAGATAGGGAGCCACAGCCCGCAGCCCTAAGCGACTGGCGAACCAAAGCTCCAGCGGGTGGTCGGCTGAGCCTAATTGAAATGGCGTCAGGCCAACATGGTGATGGGCGTTGATGAGACCTGGAATGACCATGTCCTGACCGCTTCCGACAGGCTCAGCATCAGGATGCTCAGAGGCAAGGTCGTCGGCATCACCGATTTGCACGACCACACCATCAATGACCAACAGGGCGCTTTGTTCGTGGATGATGGGCGTGTGCCCATCAAACCCTTCCAACAGCCAACGCGCGCGGACGATGGATTTGCTCACGATCAGCCTCCGCTGCTCGGGCGCAGCCGATGGACGCCGTCATCGTCCAAGACGAAGTGGTTTTGTGCGCGCCACGTCTCATAGTGTTGCGCAATGAGGCTTGAAGGTGTCTCGAGCAGTGGATCGACGCCATACCCGCTGACAGTCACAGACGCAGCAACGGCTCCCGCAAGGGCGGCGTATTCTGGGGCCTCGCGACCCATCATCGCCATGAATGCGCCGCAAAAGCTGTCGCCAGCGCCGGTGGTGTCGACGACCTGCTCGCCTTTATAGACCGGGATTTCGAAACTGGCGTCCCGTTCACGGGCGTAAATGTAGGCACCGTTTTCGCCAAGCTTGATGATGACCAGTTTTGGTCCAAGCTGGGCGAAGCGCCTGGCGGCCTGAGGCCAGTCACGAAGTCCCGTCAAACGCACAACTTCTTCTTCGCTGGGCATGAAGATGTCGGTTTGGGCGATGATCGCCTCAAGGCGGCGTTCATTGCCAAAAATATAGTCTTCCTGTGGATCGAGTGCGACCAGCGCACCTGGCGTAGCGTGCAGGCGCTCGATCAGGCTTTCCTGCGCCGACAAGGCCATGGCAAGGACAAGAAAGCGATTGGCTTTTTGAAAGTCGGGGGGGATATCGCGGGCAAAAGGGGAGAGAACGTCGAAATGGTCAGGATCGCTGTAGAGCGTCCATTCGCGGCTGCCATCGGCTTTATAATCGACACGGTTGTGCAGGTTGGGAACGTCGCGCTGCGGCATGCCAGCCAACGACAGGCCCAGCTTTTCCAGCCGAGCAAGGATGTCAGGCGGCATGTCGTTGCCAATGGGTGCGACCAACTCGCTCGCCGGTTCGAACGCGCGTGCGGCCAATGTGGCATACAGCGCGTCACCACCGGTGCAACCGTCGCGCTTCTGACCGTCGGCCAACACCACATCGTCTATGGTGAAATTGCCGAAGCAGACCAGTGACGGATCAGCCATTGGCGCTCGCTGTTTGGAATTCCTTCAGCGCCATGTGTACCGCCAGAACCTGCACCGGCAGGCTGTAGACAAGGCTGGAAAGTTCTTCGCTCACCGGCGGCATCACGAAGCTTTGTTCGCATTCATCAGCAAGAAGCGTGTTGCCTGCATCGAGGATACCGAAAGGTCGGCCATGCCAAACCTTGGTCCGCCGCGCAGTGTCGAGCGCGCGGGATTGTAAGGGCCCGGGCGGCGCGATGATGAACAGCGGCTCTCCAGGTTTGATGGAGGTGTAGTGGTGAAACTCTTCCAGCGGGATCGCCAAAGCGTGTCCGGAGGTACATTCCTTGATCTTTGCCGCGCCAAAACGCGCCGCGGCATTGGACGGACCCGCGCCCGTGAACAGCACCATCGGCGCACCTGACAAGTCATGGGCTAGCGCTTCAACGTCAGGGCCATTGGCGTCCAACACGTCGGCGATGGTGGCGGGCATTGCATCAAGCTCGCGCTGCCACTGTTTGATGCGCTCGCCGCTGAGCGCGTTGGCCTGGCCGATATCGAGGGCGAGCTGGGCGAGCAACGCAATGGCTGCGGTACTGGACTGGGTCGGCCAGCCTTTGCGCTGCGCCTCGATCGTCAGCGTGTAGTCTGCAATGTCAGTGATGGCTGATCCGGCGGTGTTGGTCAGCGCCAACAGGCTTGCGCCCTGCTGCTTGGCCAGCAACATGCCTTCCAGCGTGCGGGGGGTCCAGCCGCTGGAGCTGAGGCCGATCACCAGGGTCCGCGCATCGATAAAACGGTTCTGATAATAGGCAAGTTCCAGAGCTTGCACCGGCTCGCATGGTACGCCTGTCATCATCTCCAGGAGGCTGCGCACCGCCTCATGAACGGCCAAAGAGTCGCCGCAGCCGGTCATGACAATGCGCGTAAATCCAGCCCCAGCAATGGCCTGAGCCGTGGTGCGAATGGCATCGCGGTGGCCCTTGACCGTGTTCTCAATGCAGGTGGGCTGATCAAGGATTTCCGGTAGCGTGAACCCGACGCGGCGTTGGCGCCTTGGGTCGTTCGGATCGTCGGAGGGCAGGCCAGCGATATGGGCGGATTCCTCTTCGTTGAGGCGCGCGATCAAGGCTTGGTCCGTGGCGTTCAAGGGGGAACTCTCGCCGATTAGCGGCGAGACGGGGGCAGTTAAGACTGTCATGCGTTTGCGTGCTCCATGAACTGGCGGATGCGCGATGGGTCCCAACGATCGAAGGCGTCACGCGCCGCGCCTGGCCGCACCAGCGATGAGCTAACAACGACGCTGTCGCAGACGCCGAGCGATTCTTTGACGTTGTCCTTGGTTACGCTGCCGCCGATCAGGACAGGCGCTTTGACGCCATAGGCGCGCGCCTTGGCGATGCGGTCCTTGGTGTCGGCAAAATCACTGCCGGTGATAACCAGGGCATCGGCGCCCAAGCGTTCGGTCCAATGGGCCGCCATGTCGCTTGGGACATTTTCCATCGGTACGCACGTGCGGTCTTGGACGTCGGCGTAGATTTGAATATCCGCCCTGCCGATTGCCTCGCGATAGGCAACGGCGTCGGGGCCAAGCGCTTGGCGCACACCTTCGGCATTCACCGCCGCAGCTGCAAAAATCTTCTGTCGGACAAAAGATGCCCCGCACGCATCAGCGATTGCCAACGCAGCCTTGGCGTCGTGGGCCTGAACAATGATGCCCAAGAACAAGTCGGCAAATTCTTTTCGAACAGTGCGCCCAAGGCTGGCCATCCGGGCGATTGTGCGTTCGCTAGCGCGACCGGATACAACCGTTTCGTCTTGCACCTTGATGGCCTTGATGCCGTTTTCGACAAAGCTTTTTGCGTTGGAAAGCAAAAAATCTTCATACCATGCCATGCTGGGCGAGGAACTGGCGGTAAAAGCTGGGATTTGAAGCGCAGCAATAACGGGGGGGATAGACAATTGTCCTCACTTTTCAGATAGTTGGCTGGCGCCGGAAGCTGGTCAGCCAAGTGCAACGCGTACGCCTAACTGAGCCGAGATGGTCGGTTGAGCTGGCTTCGCTCCACGAAGGTTACTTTACTATATGCCATCTTTGAAAGCTACCGAAAGACAAAAAATGATCGTGGACGCGCTCAAGGATCATGGCCGCGTGCAGATTGATGACCTGGTGGAGTCGATGGGCGTTTCGGCGGTAACGATCCGCAACGATCTGGCACAATTGGAACAAGCGCACCTGCTGCGCCGCGTTCGAGGCGGCGCGATCGCGGCCTTTACCAGCCGTCATGATGGCAATGACGGCCTTTCGATGCCAATGCGTTTGAAAGAAAAAGAACGCATTGTGACAGCAGCGGTCGAGATGATTCGCGATGGTGAGACGATGTTCATGTCGAGCGGCTCAACGGCCGAGCTTCTGGCAGCGCACATACCATCGGCCATCAAGGACCTGGTCGTGGTGACCAACTCAATTAACGTGGCACGTATTCTGACGGGCCATGAGGGCGTCACCGTTATTGTGACCGGCGGAACACTAAGACCGAAAAGCAACTCGCTGGTTTCGCCACTGGGCGATGTATTGCTTCGCGAGATCAATGCTGATTTGGCGCTGCTGAGCGCGTCTGGCGTGCATGAAACGCGCGGTTTCACCAACAGCAGTTGGGCCGAGGCGGAGGTCACCAAGGCGATGGTGCGTGCGGCCAAACGGGTGGTTTTCATGGCCGATTACACCAAGATCAACCACATTGCCTCAGCGCGCATCGTAGAATTGGGCCGCGCCGATACGCTGATCACCAACAAGGCTGCACCAAGCGACTTTATGAAGGCCGCGCGTCAAAAAGGGTTGGAGATCATAGCGACTTAGGCTGACTGACCGCCAAAAACGTCAAAGAATAAAGCGTCAAATTTTGCGCGTCTGTTCCGAAACCGCGATCCTACTCACCTGATGAATTGGTCAACATAGTCAGCGCCCAGACCGACCTGCGCATAGTGTTTGCGGCAGTTGTCGATCTTGGTGAAAACGTCTTCATAGCCCAACACCTCGCCATAGGGATCGACGTAACACATCACGCCATTGACCTGGAAATAGGTGATCATCTCCTCAACGCCGTCAGGTACGACAAGCGTGTGCGTTTCGCCGGGTGGCTCGAAAACGTAACTGCCGGGAGTGGCTTCCCAATCATGTTCCAAATAATGCCATCGGCCTTTGAGGACCCAGCCATGGACGGCCTGGGGGTGGCGGTGGCGCGACAGAACGCCGGATTTGCGAACTTTTAGGAGGTTCATCCAGTACCCCTGAGATCGGTTCAGGCAGAGCGGGCGGAACCAGACATTGTCCGCCTGCGGCACCCAGATACGATCATCTTCGGGGACGGCGTCGGGGATGACGATCTCGTCCTGCGCATCGGGCGGGAAGGGTAATTGATAGGGGGTGAGCGGGTTTTCGTCGGATTTTTGCAGGGGCATGCTGTCCTCACATTGCGCTGTAGCCGCCGTCCACGGGGTAGACCGCGCCGGTGATGAATGAGGCCTTCTCCGAAAGGAGCCAGGCGATGAGTTCTCCAACTTCGGCCGGATGGCCCCAGCGATCCATCGGTGTGCGGGACAGGATTGGATCATTGCGGGTTGGATCGGATTGCAGAGCTTGGGTCATTTCGGTGCCAATCCAGCCGGGCGCGACCGCATTCACGCGTACGCCGTCCTTTTCCCAATTGCCCGCCAGTGCCTTGGTCAATTGCGCGACGCCGCCCTTGGATGCTGAATAGGCGGGAACCAATGGACCGCCGAAATAGGTTAGCATCGACGCAATATTGATGATTGCGCCCTCGGCATCAGCGAGTTTGTCCTTTGCCGTCACGCACATGCGCATGGTGCCGACGAGATTGATGTCGATGACCTTTTGGAACGTGTCGAGATCATATTCCTGCCCGCGCATCAAAATACCCGCGCAGTTCACCAGCCCATGAAGAGGATCGACTTGGGAAAACAGGGCATCGACCGATGCCTGATTGGTGACATCAACAAGAGCCGCGGTCACGCCATCCGGCGCGTCAAACGCGTCAAACGCGTCAATCTCGGCTGGCGAAACGGTGGCGGCGGTCACTCGCCATCCCTGAACAGCCAAGGTTTGAACGACGCCGGCGCCAATACCGCGTGTGCCGCCTGTGACCAATGCATGTTTCATCCCACCTCACTGGTCTAGAAATGCGCGAACCGCCGCCTCGCGCGGCATCGGCGCTACAGCGCCATACCCTTGCACCGCCAACGCGGCAGCGGCATTGGCGTACCTTGCCGCATCAAACGGCGTATCGCCAGCGGCAAGCCGCGCCAAAAAGGCGCCATCGAAGGTATCTCCGGCGGCTGTGGCGTCTACGGCGGCCACTTTTTTGACAGCAATTATCTCTCGTTTTGCGGTCGTCGCCACCAGGGTGCCCTGTGGCCCAAGGGTCAGGGCGACGATGCTCGCCGAGTTTCACGTAGAAATTCGCAAAGCATCTGCTTATTTCGCCACTTCTCTAGGTGATTGCGTAGCAACCACCTGCCGGGCAACGGGCCGGAGCTCGACCGCCGACCGAAGTCATGATTGCCTTCATCGATGAGCATCGCGGAGAGTATGGGGTCGAGCCGATCTGCCGATTTCTGCCGATCGCTCCGTCTACCTCTTACGATCATCTGGCCAAGCAGGTCGCCGGAGATCAGAACGCCAGGCTAACACCTGCTTGGCCTTCAACGGTGAGTGCGCCGTTGCTGTCGTAGCCCGCTTCGGCGGAGAAACTGAGGCTGGTGCGCTCCGTCATCGCAAGGGCTACATCATACCCCAAGAAGCCGCGCATTGTGTGTTCGGTCTCGGCGTTGAAGGAGAGCGTTTTGCCAACGACGGTTGCGCTGACGGCATCACCTTCAACAAGGGTGCCATCAACACCCACGCGAAAGCTTTGCTGGAAAACCCCCGCACCGGTATCAAGCGCAGCCAGTGCATAGGTCAGTTCAGCGCCTGCTTCAAAGATATGGGTGGCACGATCACCAACGGTCAGGTTGGCCGCCGAGCCGGTCTCTGTGTAGCTGTCGAGGAAGAGGCCTGAGTAGCGAACGCGCATGCTGGGTGTAAGGGTGCCCGAGCCAACCGAAAAATCCGTGCCAAGCGTCAGCGATGGGCTGACGAAGGCGCCGCCATAGGACGCCCGCGCTGTCTCGATGCCGCCGACAACAGCATTGTTGGTAACGCGCCGCTCGCTGTCAAAACCGGTCCAACCCGCGGTAAGCGACGCATCAAGAATGTAGCGCCCTGTTTCATGGCCAAGGTAGAGGCCGCCAAAGAAACTGCTGGTGGAAAGCTCCTGACCAACGACGCCAGTATCGACGTCAGCAAAGCTCAAGCCGCCGAAAACACCCACCCGTGTTTCTGGGGTCACCAGCGTATCGTAACCAGCAACGGCACCGGCAAAGCGAGTCTCGAAATCCAACGTGGTCGTGCCGCCATCCTGCGAGCGATATCCGCCAAGCCCACTCATCCAGAAACCGCTGGACGGTGTATCGGCAAAACTGCCCATCACTGGCGTCATGGGCGCATAACCCAAAGCCATTGCGTTAAGCGCACCACTGTCATCGCCTTGCCGCGTTGCAGACAGTCGGTCCTCGAGGGAACGACTCACTGATCGCGTGAGGTCGCCGACCATTTCATCATGCACCGAGAAGCCGGTCACATCGACGACATACACCGTGTTCCCCACCACAACGAAGGGCAAGCCATCGGCTTGGATGGTAGGTGTGCCTGTGAACTCAAGTGCGGTGTTCAGGCCCGGTCCGATCACCAACGAGTTACTCGCGCCCCCAAGGGCAAGATTGCCCTGAAGGGCGCTGCCAGCCAGAAGCATTAATGTGTTGTTTGAACCTCGGAAGTCTACTGCGTCGTCATTGATGCCGATCACGGTGCCTGAGTTTGTAATGGTGTTGCCGCTGTCAACCCGAATACCCTCATCATCAGAGGTTATTGTTCCGGTATTTGTAATAACATTGTTGTTAAATGCGTTGATACCTTCACCGCCACTGATCAAAGTGCCTGAGTTTGTGATGGTGTTGCCGCTGCCAACCTCGATAGCTTCATCACCGCCCCTCACTGTGCCCGAGTTGACGATTGTGTTGCCGTCGCCGACCTCGATACCGTCGGCGTCAGTCACGACGCCTGCGTTGTTGGCCGTGACCGTTCCCGCGTTGATGATGGTGTTGCCATTTCCGCCGGTAATGGCATCGTCAGTCGTGACTAGCGTGCCCCCTGGCTCGATGGTTCCCGTCTCATCGCTGGTGAGAACCTGCCCGGTGTTGATGGTTTGTCCAGCACCAATCGTGAAATCCACGGCACCTGCTGTGCCAGCTGTGGTTAAACATGTTGACGCAGCAAGAAAGCAGCTCAGGTGAAAACTGTTACGCATGATAGTCGGTATTCCGGCCTCAGGACTGGTTTTTTGCTAGTTGAGATTCATCGTCAGCGTGACACCAACTGAGTGAGACAGCAGGTCATCAAAACGGTAGGTTGTGATCTCACCGCCGCCTGTTGGCTGAGAGACTTCCGGGCCGGTGATGAACATAAACCGGTAGCCAAGGCCGGCGGAGAATTTGTCGTTGATTGCCCAATTTATGCCCGCGCCCAGCTGCGCAGCGAACTCGACAGACGAATCCTGCGGGCCATACGCTGGTGTTGCGGTGTAGACCAATTGGGAATCAACCAAGGCTCCACCGATGCCGCCGCCGACATAGGGCGTGAGACGCCAGGCGCTATCGAGTATGGGCAGATCAGCCCACACATTGCCCATCAGCGTGATGGTATCGATATGGCCGTGGCCTGCATGAGTGGTTCCGGGAACAACTGCGTTTATGACTTCATAGATTGAGCCTTGATCGCTCCGACTAAAGCCAAGCTCCACTTCAGCGCGCAGATGACCGCTGACATGGCCGCCAACGGCTAATCGTGCCGACAAGCCGGTTTCCTGCTCATATGTTTCCTCATAGGAGTCCGCGATACCTGTATAGGAGGTATCAGTCACGACATCAGGCAGGAAATGGCCGCCGACGAACGTGCTCACATACAGCGTGTCAATCCAGTTGCTGACGACATCGTCGGCCGAAACGGCCGTGGGTACAGCAACGGACCCGATCAATGCTGAAAGGGCGATCGGCAGCCAAGTCTTTTTCATTTCGCTCCAAGGCGCATCGTGCAGCGCCACTCCGTGTTGACAGGTGGCGCGAAACTAGTGTCTGCCTGGCAACGCGGATAGATGATGGTGTGAATGGGAACTATTTAAGTTATGAATATGCGCAACATCGACCTAAACCTGTTGGTCGTGTTCGAAGCGATCTATTCGACTGGCAATATTTCGCGGGCAGCCGACACGCTGAATCTCACCCAGCCGGCGCTATCCAATGCGCTCGCCCGATTGCGCAAACAATTGAACAACCCGCTGTTCGTGCGCAGCGGCAATGGCGTTGTGCCCACAGCGATGGCTGATGAAATCATCGAACCCATTCGCGACGCTTTGTTCGCAATCGACCAGAGCATCCGTCCGAAGGACGCGTTTGATCCGGCTGTTACTAAACGGCATTTTAAGCTGATCGTTGCTGATCCGCTGGAACAGATCGTTGTCGGCGCTTTGCTTCGCACAATTGGGCATCGCAGCGAGCTCACCTTTGAACTGCAGCCTCCGCAAACAACCAACATTGAAGCGGCCTTGCTGGAGGGCAAAGCGGACTTGGCCGTTTTTTTGATGCCGATTCGCGTGGCCGAACTCAACAACACGCCGCTTTGCCCGGTTGACCCGGTTGTTATCGCCCGTCGGGGTCACCCAAGGGTTTCTCTTCAATCCACCCGTGACGAGGTGATGCAGGAAGGTTTTGTGGCGCTGGCTTTGAGTCCCGGCAAGCTGGAAAACTCAGAAAAAGTCAATCTTTTGAAAAGTTTGCGCGCGCGTCTGGTCTGTCAGGTCTCCAAGGTCAGCTCGATTGCGCAGCTTGTTTCGCAGAGTGATCTGGTCGGTCTTGTGCCAGCAATCTACGCGCGCAAACTTGCTGCCCAATACGGCCTTGAGATAATCCCGTTGCCCGTACCGGAGATTGAGCAGAGTTTTCAGCTCATCTGGCATCGCCGGTTTGACTCTGATGCCGGCCACACATGGTTGCGTGACAATATCGAGAGCGCTGTATCGCAGGCGCAGGAGGCCGAGGGTATCACCTAAAGCTCAGTCTGATTGGTTATCGCGCCGCTGCGCGGTGCCATCGACTGCGTGACCTTCCAGTAGTGGAACGCTGCCCAAATGCCACAAACCTGAACGAAACTGAGCGCCACGCCAATCGAGCGGGGACCCTGTGTGGCGGCCAACTGGTCGCTCAAGACGCCGACCACCGTTGGGCCAAGGCCCATCCCGACGATGTTGAACGCAAACAAGGTGATCGCTGTCGCCATGGGCCGCAGTTCGCTCGTCAGCCGCCCATGCATGAACGCGAAGCTGGGTGCCCAAAACACCGTCGCAAGCGAGGCTGAGACCGCGAAGGATGCCAGAGCAAGAGGGGTTGAATCCAAAAACAGAAAGCAGAGCACAAATGGTTTGGCGATGAGGATGGCGAGACCGGCCACGGCGATGCGCCACCTGGGGTCTTGCCGACCCAGCCGATCAGCGAGCCGTCCAGAAAAGTACGCGCCCAACGAGCCGCCAATGCCAATGACGAGGGCTAAAACGATGCCTGCTTGCGCGACGTTCAAGCCATGGACGCGGATCATGAACACGGCGTTCCAGCTGAGCGCGCCATAGGTCACCACCCCGGTGATGCAGACGGCGATGAGTGCGTGCAAAAGTCCTTTGTCGCGCCAGAAGAAACGCAGGGTTTCAAGGAAAAGCGAGCGATTGAGGTCGTTGGGTGATGGTCGGGGCCGCGCAGGTTCATCCACGTAGCGCCACACCAAAACGGCCAGCAGCAAGCCGGGCAGGCCGGCGATAACAAACGCCCAACGCCAGCCAATCGTATGGCCGACGATGCCGCCGATCAAAAAGGCCAGCAAAACCCCAATATTGCCGCCTGATACTAAGACGGCAAAGGCAGAGGTGCGCCGCTCTTCGGGAAATATATCGGAGATCAGCGAATGGGCCGGCGCGACACCACCAGCCTCGCCAATGCCGACGCCGAGCCGTGTCACCAACAGGTGCGCGAAGGTTTGCGCGCCCGACGTCAGGACCGTCAATCCGCTCCAAACAACGACCGAAATCGCAATGATGATCCGGCGCGGATACCAGGCAGCGAGCCGTGCCAAGGGTATGCCGCAGACCGCGAAGACGACCGCAAATACACCGCCGGAAAGCAGACCCAATTGGGTGTCGGACAGCGAAAATTCTTGCCCGATGGCGTTGAGCGAAACGCTCATGATTTGCCGGTCGAGGTGGCTGACCGCAAAGGTCGCGGCCAGAATGATCAGCGCCCGTTTGCGGCGGTCCATGGTATGTCCTAGGCAAGTGCAACAGGCCAGTGTTTGCCAACATGTGGGCGCAAAATGCAAATGGGATTGTGGGAACGGGCGTTTCGATGCCCGATCGTCATCCAAGGCCGGCAGCGTTGGCCGCTTCAAGCGCCGATCCGCAGGCTGTGTTGGTCTCACCGGATAAAGAGCGAATTCCGGTGTCAGCCAGGATATCGCTCAAAACTGCCAGCTCTCGGTTCATCCCGCGATTAACGACAGCGACGATTGTATCGCCAAGCGCCAAGCAGGCGTTGTCATTGCTCGGTGCGGGTGCGGAGGGGCTTTGTGGTTGCGCGGCGCTTGCAGCACCCCAACCCAAGCCATCATCAGGTATGGCATTGGCTGCGATGAGTTGCGCCATCACACGTGCACAGGTCTGTTGCGACGTGGTGGCAAAATCGGCGATGCCGTTGACCTGAAGTGTGCTGAGGACGGTGCGCCGCACGTCGGGCGCTCCACCACGCAAGATGGGCCGGATCGCACGCGCCAACGCATCGCAGGCTGTGGGCTGCGTTGTCTGGGATGGGTTCACGGTTGCACTGGTTTCGCCGAGCCTTTGCACCAATTGCCGAACCTGTTCAGGCGACCCCATGCCCTCCATCGCCAGCAGCTCAAGTAAGGCCACGCATTCACCTTCGGTGGCCGAGAACACGTCCGTCATCGGGATCGATTGCATGCTGCTGCCAAAAATCTCCGCAATCGCGCGGTTGTTCACTGCTTCCACCGCCTGATCGATCACCAAGACTTCTCGGCACGCATTGCTCAGACCCTGAGGTTGTGCCGGTGTTGGCGAAGGTGGCGTGCCGTTCGACGGGCTGATGCTTGCTTGCACACCCACGGATTGGGCGTCGACGATGCCTTCCATTTCAAGCAGGTCAAGAAGTCGGCCGCATTGCTCTTCGCTCGCCGCGAAAAGATCTAAGATACCAACCTCGTCGATCAGTTGACCAAACAGTTCGTTGAGACGGCGGTCATAGGCCTGCTCAATGGCGATAGCGATTTCCTCAACAACAGCACAGTTGGCGCTGGCGTTGCGCGGAGTTCCGCTATTGGGTGCCTGTCCAGACGTCAGAAGGGCCTGGATGGCTGGCGAGGTCGCAATCAGATCAAGGGCGCGTTGGCACTTATCGGGGGTCTGTGCGGCGCCAAAGGCCAAGTCGGCCAAAACGTAGATTCCGCGCAACTCCTGGACGCTGTCGGTTTCACCCAAGGCATTGATGCGTGCGCTTACCGCGTCCAATTGCGAACAGCTGTCACTGCCAGCCGGCGCTGGTGTGGGCACGATCGCGGCGCCTTGCTGAACGCCAGATGATCCACCGACAGGTCGCAGCTGCAGCTCGATGAAGAACTCCGCGATCTGGCTGGTACCATCCAGCGTGAGCAGCGGGTTTGGCGTGGTAAGATCGCGCATTGTCACGGCCACGTTCGCCGGAATGCCCGCCCACTCGCCAAATGATCCGGTCCAATCGCCGCTGGGGCTGCGCCGCATGGTCGGTTGGCTGGGGAAGATCGCCGTCGGCATGGTCAAACGTGCTGTTGAACCATCAATCGGCGTGAGTGTGACTGTCCCGCCTGGATCAACCGGCGTGGGTTGGGTTTGCCCCATCATGGTCACGGTGCCGCTACCGCCAATGACTTCGAAGGTTTGGGCAGCGCCACCCGATTGCTGGCCGGTTACCCCAGCTGGATGCTGCACCGGGCTACCGGTCAAATGGCGCATCTCAATCCAGCCATTGAGGCCTTGGTACACAATCACGCACCAATTGCCTTCACACTGGTTGGTGACCGTGATGTCGCACTGGCCAACGCCGATGCCGCCAAGCACCGCGCTTTGCCCATTGGGCTGGTCATGAACCGTAAGGGTTGAACCATTGGGAGCGCTGCCGACACAGGTGTTTGGATCGGCGTGCGACGGCGATGAAGCGACCGCCAATTGGGTCACCAAAGCCACGGCAACGGCGACAACGGGTTTCCAGTTCATGGGCCTGCTCCGTTCCATGTATGAAATCGCAGGTTAGCGATCATTGGGGTGCGTCCGGCATGGTGATTTCGATGATCCGATCATCGCCTGCAACCAACTCAAACACCGTTTCGACCGAGCGGCGCGGACCACCATCCCAAGCTTCGAAGCGCGCGGTGTAGGCGCCAGGGATAAGGTGATGCGGCCCGTCGCCGATGCCGTTGGCTATGAAGTCGTTTTGATCGATCGATCCACGGAAAACGCTGTGACGCAATTCAAAGCCTGTCAGCTCGCTGCCATCGGCGTTGAAGGCCCGAAAACCAACGCGTGCAGTTTCGGCTATCACCTCGTGTTCGGCCACATCACCCGCAGTTACGTCAAACAACACGGTGCCAGGCGACATGCTTTCAAGGCGCGTGATGATGAGAGAGGCTTCGTAACGCCCTGCCGGAACGATCTCCCGCGCATTGCGGGCGTACACGGTGAATGATCGATCACTGTCCAGGTTGCGAATGGTCCAGCCGAAATCCGTATTGGAGAGACCAAAACCGTCGTTCAGCATCACGGCAAAAAGATCGAGCGTTCCGGCTCCAAAGACCAGATCAACATCGGTTCGCTCTGTCGCGGTGAGTGTGATGTCTTGTCTGGCTTGCAAACCCCGGCTGGTGCTGGCCGTGAGCCTGTAACGGCCAGGCTCCACAAAGCTCTCAAAGCTTGGCACAGCGGCGATAAAGGGAACGGATACGGGATCGATCCGCGGGTCGAGCGGCTCCAGATCCCACTCGACACGAATGGGGTCCTGCGTGGTCAATGGCTCACTGAATGCATCCAACCGCACCGTGACGAAGAGGTTCCGCTCGACCGGCTCCAGTGCGGGCGCTGCCGGAGGCGAAGGTGGCTGCGGTGGCACGAAGGTCACTGTCTGCGTCAACGCATCACCCAAAGCGTCGGCATCGGTGGCTTGGAAATAGCTGCCACCGGTATTTTCAGCCAGACACGCAACCTGCTGACCCTCCTCCTCGGTCAGTCCAAAGCCGATGACGTGGGTGGTGAAGTCGATTCCGAGGCTCTCCAACTCGTTGGCCAAGGCGCAGGGATCGGCTTCGCAGGTCTCCAGGCCGTCAGTGACCAAAATGATGGTGGCCCGTTCTTCGGTGTAACGCAGTTCCAGTGCAGCCCGGCGCACGGCTTCCGAGAGCGGCGTTTTTCCGCGCGGATTGAGCGTGTTGACGGCATTGGAGATCGGACCAGCGGTTGTCGTCACCGGGCCGGTTTGCACCAGCATTTCAATATCGTTGCAGTCGCCACGCCGGTTGTGACCATAGGCCATCAAGCCCAGTTCCATGGTGGCGGGGAAGGTCGGCAGCACACGCGCTAATGTCTCACGCGCGGTGACGATCTTGTTGATCCCATCGATCTGGCCCCACATCGATCCCGAGCCGTCGAATACCAGGATGGCCCGCTCCAAATCAGTCTGCTGTGCGTTCGCTGGTAGAACGCAAAGGGCAAGAAAACCAAGACTTGCCGCACAAAGGCGTTTGAAAAGACCGGTCAATGTCTGCCTCACAAGGGTTGATTTGGCCGCGATTGGAGATCATGCGGCAGCGCTCGAATAGCCATCGAACTCGAAACGGACGCTGTGACCTCAGTCACGCAAAGGTCACCACTCATCCATCACCACTCTTGGGCACACGGATCAAAGACACCGTCCACCGCGCCTTCGACTTCCTCGCGGCTGGCACCTTCCACCAGGCTCGGCATGGTCATGGCCAGATCGTTGCGCAGCAGATGGATCGGGTTGCGTACGCACGATGCGTCGTGACGTAGCGCCGTTCCATCCTCAAACGTCACCACCAGCGTGTCGCGCCAACCATCGTCACAGGTATCCGCGGCCATGCCGTCCATCGCCAAAAGAGCAGGCGCCACCGCGTCCCAGAACCGCGCGAAATAGCCATCTTCAGTCCACCGGGTAACGCGCGAGTTGGGATCATCGGAATAGGGGCTGTCAACGCGTACCGAACTGTCATCAGCGTGATGGATCATGGCCGTCATGCCTTCGGCTTCGCTTCCGGCCGCCAGGCAGATGCTGACCGGCTCATTGGCGCTTGCATTGCAAGCCATCAGGGCCAAGGCAAAGCCCAGGCCAACGGTCGCTTTGGAAGGTGTGGTCATGCGCATCATCCTGTTTCGTCCAAGGCCCCACGAACGCTGCCCATAGAAAGCCAAACGGCGGCAGGCAGGATAGCTGCCGAAATCCATAGGTTAGGAGACGTTGTCCCGACGGTCGGTCAGATGGGACGAAACAGAAGTGGGCCAAGACTGGCACGATTGGAAAGCTCAGTCTTACGCAAGAGCGCTTCGCAGTGCCGCCGGGCCGTATGCGGGCTGATGGACAGGCGCCTTGCGATTTCCTTGTCGCGCAGGCCTTCGGCTATCAATGCGGCGACCTGGCATTCCCTGGGTGTCAGGCCATAGGCGCGGGCGAGGGTTTTGTTCAGCGTCCGGCCCGATTGCGGTTCAAGCCAGATATGCACCTCCGGGTCGCCGTTAAAGGCGGTGCCGATCCGGGCGCGAAGTGTGTAGTGTCTTTGGCCGATCAGTGCCCGGCGCGCGGGCTTAGCCAGCGTGCGATCCCGGTTGGTGATGAGGGCCTGCGTTGCATCCTGCGCCATCGATAGGATCGCCGCCAAAACGTCCTTGCGATGGTCATGGCCCGCCAAATAGGTCTGGAGTTCCTCGCTGAGAAACAGAAGTGTTCCATCGATGCTGACGACAGCAAACGGCTTGCCTGCACCTTCCATGGCATCTCTGGTTTCCAGATAGCTGCGCTTCAAGCGCGCGCGGAAGGCGATGGCCGCCTCAAACGCAGGCGTGAGGAGCTGGAGAGCCTGGTGACGTTCATCGTCATGCTCGGGAAAATCCTCGTGCCCGAAGCCAGCGATCAGCATCGCTTCCCCGCGTACCAGTGGGGCGGACAGCGCCATCTGGCGCTCAAGACCCACGGGCTTGAAGACCTCTTGGTGTAGTTCCATCGATTCGCGGATGCGGCGGTCGTAGAGCGGGGCGTCATGATAGGCGCCAACACCGCTGGCGCGGATGATCCGGTGGAGCGCAGATGCATAGTCTTCTCGAAAGAGACTGAAGCCGTCATCGTCAAAGCCTTCAAAGTGCGAGGCGATGCCATCAGCGAAACTCTGGCCGATGGATCGGCTGTAAACACCCAGACGCTCCTGTGGCGGTTGATCAGGCGCGTGCTGATCTTCCGGCTTGATGAAATAGACATGGTCTGTGCCAAGCAGGGCGCCCATCGAGGCGCAAATGTTATGGGCCCAGACATCGGTGGGGGTATCATAGCCAGAGAGGATGGCGGCTTGAATCCTGTTGATCGCTTCGAGCATTCGCTCTGATCTCCGCAGCATGTCCCCGGTGAACCGTAAGCGCGTTTTTTGTCATAGGGCAACTGCCCCATAGAAATCCCACCGCGTCGGCGCTCACAATGGCCGCCGACATGAACGGTTCAGCGACAATCCTATGACACTTCAGATGCAAATTTCCGTGGAGTGCGGCGAACTGGACACGGACAACCAACTGCCTGGTGCGGCGTTGGACGATGCTTGGAACAGCACACTGGCCTCTCTTGAGCGACTGGGCTTTCCCAATGCCACCTGTGTCCTTCACCACAACCACCTGCCAACTGGCTTTTGTGTTCTGCGCTCCGGTGCTGCGTTGTCAGAAATGGTCGATGTGGTGGCGCACAAGCTCCCAAGCGTCGCCCATCCCGGTGGTTTCACGGTCTTACTTGGCGCGGCCCAAGCTGCACGGACAGCCGGTTGGATCTTAGCGCCCGCTGAACACCGTGCGCAGGTGGGGCCTGAAGGCAAGCTGGAAGCGAAGCGCGTCGCGATTCAAAGTTACGCTTGGTTTTTGCGCATACTGGACCAACAGCACGACATTGAGCTTGAACCCAAGCATCTGAGCGAACGCGAAAAACAATGCTTGTCGCTTTTGGCCCAGGGGCTGCGCACGCAGCGCATTGCCGAGCGCATCGCGATTTCACCGGCAACGGTCGAATTTCATTTCAAGAATGCGCGCAAGAAACTTGGCGCGCTAACGCGTGAACAGGCTCTGGCGATCTCGGTACAAAATGGCTGGGTGCGGGTATGAGCATCTGATTGCCCTTTGGCGACATTACGGCCTAGGACGCGACCGAAACCGCGGTTGATGATGAGCCTAGGTTCATTGATGGCTGGCGTTGCGATTGGGCAGACCCAGTCGGGCCGCCGCCTAAGCGAAAGGCCGGGCTTGTGAGATGGTCCCTTTGGCGTGACAATGCCGCATGGGCGATCTTGAGACCCCACCCGGCAATGGCCGAGCGAGCGCAAATGGTTTGGCGAGCGCAAACGGTCTGGCGAATGCGAGCGGCAAGGCCAATGGCGCGATCATCGAGATCTGCGCCAGTTTTGCCAATGACAAGCATCGGACCTTGGACATCCTGCTCGCCGTGCAGGATCAGTTCCGTTGGATCTCGCCTGAGGCGATGGAGACCATCGCAGCGCAAACCGGCCAGAGCCGCATTCAGGTTGAGGGCGTCGCCAGTTTCTATCATTTCCTGTCATTGGAGCCCAAGGGCGCGATCACCATCCGGCTGTGTGACGACATTGTCGATCGTTACGCCGGACTAAGCGATGCCGTGACGGCCTTTGAGGAGGCGCTTGGGATCGCCATCGGCGAAACGTCGCCCGACGGTCACTTCTCGCTGGAGTACACGCCTTGCATCGGCATGTGCGATCAGGCGCCGGCGGCGATGATCAACGATGTGATCGTTACGCATCTCACCGGGGAAAAAGCCCGCAGCATTGCTGCCGCGCTGAAAGATGGGGCATCCCCAGAAGAGCTCATCAGCCCGCATTTCGATGCGCTCAGCCCCTATGAGCGCGCCACGCGTACGGTCGACAACAATATCCGCCATGCCGGCGAAGCCCTGCTCGGTCCTGTGCCAATGGATAAGGGGCTGGAGAAGGCCGTCGCGTTGCGTCCAGAGCAGATCATCGCCTCGCTGGAGGCTAGCGGACTTCGCGGGTGCGGCGGCGCAGGGTTCACGACGGGGACCAAGTGGCGCGTCGCGGCGGCGGAAGCCGAGCCGCGCAAGTTCGTGTTTTGCAACGCCGATGAAGGCGAGCCGGGAACCTTCAAGGATCGCGTTTTGCTCACCGAGCGCCCAGACATGGTGATTGAGGGCATGACCATTGCCGCTCGCGCCATCGGCGCCAGAGAAGGCCTGATTTATCTGCGCGGCGAATACACCTATCTGCGCGATCATCTGGAGACGGTCCTTGCCAAGCGCCGCGAGCGCGGTGTTCTCGGCGCCAACATTTTCGGCAAGGCCGGATTCGACTTCGATATCCGCCTCCAGATGGGGGCAGGGGCCTATGTCTGCGGAGAGGAAGGCGCGCTGATCAGTTCCTGCGAAGGTTTGCCCGGCGAGCCGAAAACCCGACCGCCTTATCCGGTCAATCGCGGCTATCTGGGTTTTCCGACGGTGGTGAACAATGTCGAGACGCTCTGTCACGCGGCACGCATCCTTGATCAGGGGCCGCAATGGTTTCAGTCCATTGGGACCGAAGACAGCAATGGGACCAAGCTGTTCAGTGTCTGTGGCGATTGCCGCAATCCTGGCATTTATGAGTTGCCCTATGGAATTAGCGTTCGCGACCTGCTGACACTGGCCGGTGGAACCGATGCCGCTGCCGTCTTGGTCGGCGGGCCGTCGGGAACCATGATCGGCCGCGATAGCTTTGATCGGTTGCTTAGCTTTGACGATCTGGCCACCGCAGGCGCCATCATCGTGTTCTCCGGCGAGCGGAACGTTCTTGAAATCGTCGACTATTATCTCGGGTTTTTCATCCATGAGAGCTGCGGCTATTGCACGCCGTGCCGGGTCGGAAATGTCTTTTTGCAAAAGGCGATCCAGAAATTCCGCAAAGGCAACGCCGACAGCTCCGACGTTGCCTATCTGCGCGATCTTTCCTCGACGATCGTCGAGACCAGCCGTTGCGGCCTTGGTATGACGTCCCCAAACCCGATCCTATCGACCCTGCAGAATTTCCCGCTCGTCTATTCGGCGATCACCAAGGAAAACGAGGAGGGGATGAAGGCAACGTTCGATATCCAATCGGCAATCAGTGAGGCGCGCTCGATCGCCAAACGGCGGTCTTACATTTTCGACAAGGATTTCACCCAATGAGCGGGGCGGCGTTCACCTTCTCGATCGACGGCGTCACGATATCCGCCGAGCCAGGCCAGTCGATCATGGAAGCCGCTGACGCAGCTGGCATCTACATCCCGCGCTTGTGCGATCATGAGGGCTTGCGCCACCAAGGCGGATGCCGGGTGTGCACGGTCAAGGCCGCTGGGCACAGCGTGGCGGCCTGCACCCAGCCTGCTGCGCCCGATCTTGTGGTCGAAAATGAGAGCCAGCACATCAACGCCATGCGCCGCAACCTGGTGGAGATGCTGTTTCATGAGGGCAACCATCTTTGCCCGATCTGCGAGGCCAGCGGGAACTGTGAATTGCAGGCGATGGCGTATCGGCTGGGAATGACCGAGCCGACCAAATTGCCCTATCTGGAACCTTGCCGCGCGCTTGATGCCTCGCATCCCGACATCGCGCTCGACACCAATCGCTGCATCAGTTGCGGGCGCTGCATCCGTGCCTCGCAGGACGTCGATGGCAAAGGGGTTTTCGGCTATGTCGGACGCGGCATTCACCGGCGTGTGGCCGTCAATGGGCCGGACCTGGCTCACACCGACGCAGATGTGAGCGATCACGCTATGTCGCCGGAGGTTTGCCCCGTCGGCTGCATCATTCGCAAGCGGGTAGGTTTTTCCAGGCCGATTGGCGAGCGTGAGTTCGATAATGGGCTCATCGGCAGCGACATTGAGAGTGATGCTCGCAAAGGCGAGGGCGCCGAGGGCTCCGGGGAGGTGGATCGATGAGCGAGCCGAGGAAAGCGCGTATCGCGACAGCCTCACTGGCCGGTTGCTTCGGCTGCCACATGGCAATCCTCGACATCGATGAGCGTCTCATCGACTTGATGCAACTGGTCGATGTGGATCGCTCACCGCTGACCGACAAAAAGCGTTTCACCCAGCGCTGTGACATTGGCATCATCGAAGGCGGATGTTGCAACGAGGAGAACGTCGAGGTTCTTCAGGATTTCCGGCGCAATTGTGATGTTCTTGTCGCCATCGGGCAATGCGCCATCATGGGGGGCTTACCGGCGATGCGTAACGCCATCATGCATTCCGATGATCCACTGCGCGAATGCCTGGAAGAAGCCTATATTTCGGGCCGGTATCTACGGAACACGACGCACCATGTCCCCAACGACCCAGCCCTGCCGCTCATTCTGGACAGTGTCTATAGCTGCGCCGAAGTGGTGGAGATCGATCATCAGATACCCGGCTGTGCGCCTGAAGGCGACGTCATTTTCGACACGCTGACCAAGCTCTTGGCCGGCAGGTTCCGCGGTTTCGAACGCGAAGCCATCCGGTTCGATTGAGGCAAACAGGGTCCGTACCATGGCAGAGCCAAGACTGATCGAAATCTCGCCCGTGACCCGTGTGGAAGGGCACGGCAAAGTGACGATCCACATGGACCGCGACAACAATGTCGATGAAGCGCGGCTTCATATTGTCGAATTCCGTGGCTTCGAGCGCTTCATTCGTGGACGACTCCTCTGGGAGGTGCCGGTGATCGTTCAGCGGCTGTGCGGCATTTGCCCTGTCAGCCACCATCTGGCCGCTGCCAAGGCGATGGATCAGATTGTTGGTGTCGATGAGCTACCTCCGACCGCGGAAAAGATGCGTCGGTTGATGCATTATGGGCAGGTGATGCAAAGCCATGTGCTGCATTTCTTTCACCTTTCGGCACCCGATCTGCTTTTCGGGTTTGGGGCGCCTGCGCAGAAGCGCAACATTTTTGAGGTGATCAAAGAAAAGCCGGAGCTTGCCCGCCGCGCCGTCTTGATGCGCAAATTCGGGCAGGAGATCATCGAGGCCACCGCCGGCAAGAAGATCCACGGGACTGGCGCGATCCCCGGCGGCATCAACCGGAACCTGCCCATGGAAACGCGCGATCGGTTCCTGGCACTGATCGATGAGATGGAAGTTTGGGCGCAAGAGGCGCTGACGCTGGCGCGCGATTACACGCTGGACCATGCCGACCTGGTTGCGGCCTTCGGCGCCTTTCCATCCAGCCACATGTCGTTGGTGCGGGCCGAGGATGGGGCGCTCGATCTTTATCACGGCGTTCTTCGCGCCATCGATGCCAAGGGCGATCCGCTGCTCGATGGGCTGGACTACAGCGCCTATCACACCGTCCTGACCGAGGATGTGCGCAGCTGGTCTTACATGAAATTTCCGTTTCTCAACGCCCTTGGACCAGACGACGGCTGGTATCGGGTTGGTCCGCTGTCGCGCATGAATACGGCAAGCTTCATCGATACGCCGCTTGCCAATAAAGCTCACGGCGATCTTCGCGCCATTTCGGATGGCCTGCCGAACAACACCACGCTCACAACCCATTGGGCGCGCATGATCGAAGTGCTGCACTGTGTTGAGAAAATCCGCGTACTTCTGGAAGACCCTGATCTTCAGGGCACGGATCTGGTGGCCAAAGGCGACCGGCGTGAGGAGGGTGTGGGCGTCATTGAGGCGCCGCGCGGCAACCTCATCCACCACTACCAGGTCGATGAGCATGACCAGGTCACCTATTGTAATTTGATTGTTTCAACCACGCACAACAATGAAGGCATGAACCGCGCGGTGAAGGACGTTGCCGTCAGCCATTTGTCAGGGCACGATACGATCACCGAAGGCATGCTGAACCATATCGAGGTTGCCATCCGCGCCTATGATCCCTGCCTTTCCTGCGCGACGCACGCGCTTGGACAGATGCCGCTCCAAGTCGAGCTAGTGGACGCCGATGGCAGTGTTGTCGACACGGCGATGACGCCTGCATGACCCAAACTTCGACGCTTCTCATCGGGTATGGCAACCCGGCGCATGGCGATGATGGCCTTGGTCAAGCCTTTGCCGAGCGCATGGCGAAACGGAATTTGGCAGGCCTATCGGTCCAAGCCGACTACCAGATCACCGCCGACCACGCGCTGGACATGGCCCAGCATGATTGTGTGATCTTTGCCGATGCGATGCTCACCGGAGATGTACCGTTTGAATTCAACGAGATCATCGATCCGAAGCCCGAAGCGCTTGGCAGCCACTCGGTGTCGCCATCGGCCGCGCTCGCGCTGTGTTCGCTTATTTTCAATGCTGAACCGCGCACCTTCGTCCTAGGCATTCGCGGCGAGCAGTTTGGTGACATTGCCGAGGGCCTCAGCGACGCGGCGATCGCAAACCTCGGCCAAGCCGAGGCATTCTTCGAACGCTGGTACACTTCGATAGACGGTGGGGCACAATTCGCTTCACCTACCGGTTCCAAAGACCTAGGAGTGCCAGACCTTTTGTAGTCTGGTGGTGAGTTGGAACCCTGCTGCTTTCCGATCTTCCCGTTTCGTTGTCACTGGCAACCGAGTGGCCCCACGCAGGATAAGGCGCGTTGAGACAGAGATTTGCCTTCACCTTCGGGGCTTTGCATTTTGCGCGGCACAGATGGGCCGCGACGGGCTTTGTCGGCCTGATAATCCTTCTGGCCGCTGTCAGTCTTCCATCGCTAACCTTTGAGGCTGATCTTCAGCGCGGGTTTTCTGCCGGGACAGCCGATGAGCAGGCCTATGGCGCACTGCTTCGCGAACGTACAACGCGCTCGCGCCCGGTCATGGTGCTGGTGGAGGCCGATGCGCCCTTCACAGTTGACGATCTGGAGCAACTCAACGCTCTGATGCTTGATCTCTCGCTCGCGCCTGAGATCGCGCAGGTCATTTCGCCCTTTTCCCTGCGCTACCCGCCGGGCCACGAACTTGACCCTGGCGGCTTGGTGTTGCGGGCCGTTGATGGTCAGTCCGGCATGCGCGCCCTGCTGGATTACACCGCCGACATTCCCGGCTTGAGCCCGATGATCGCCGAAGATCTTGCCACGATGATCGCGACGATCGTGCCGTCTGGAGGTTTGAACCTTGGCGCCATGCGGGAAATTTTGGCCGAGGTGGAGGCGTTGATAGCGCCGTTGGAGGGCGATGGACTGCAAGTATCCATCACCGGCGAGGATGCCATCGCCTTTTCCCTGACCGATGCGTTGAGTGAGGATCTTGTGGTCCTCAATGCGGTTGGAAGCGCCGCAGCGTTCCTGATCGCCCTGTTTGCCTTGCGCAGCGTGCGTTGGGCGATTGTCGCATTTTTGCCTGCGGTGTTGGCGGCTTTTGCTGCGCTTGCCTTGTTCTCCATTCTCGGTCTTCCGATCACGGTGCTGAGTGTCGTCGTGCCGATCCTCGTGCTGGTGCTTGCGCTCGCCGACGGTATGCATTTGACGACTGCAACCCGCGCCCATCTGGAAACCAAGAGCTTGCACGATGCGTTGCGCTCGGCGATCGCGCAGGTCGCGCCTGCCAATGCTCTGACATCCATCACCACGGCCATAGGTTTTGCCGCCATTGGCGTGTCGTCCTTTGCCAAGCTTGATGAACTGGCCTTATCGGGCAGCATCTCTGTGCTTGCTGCCTATTGGGTGGTTACGGCTGGCGTTGTCACGCTGCTCCCCTTGGTCAATGTCCGTTGGCCAGGATCATCGATACGCAGACCTGTGCGTGAGGTGCCGCCACGGCGGCCACATCCCACCTTGCCCATGGCGTTTCCGCGCCTTGTTTTGCGCTGGCCGACTATGGTTTTGGTGCTCGGCGTGTTTGTTTTTGGGATCAGCGCGGTAGCCTCCTCGCGCGTGGAAGCCTGGTTCCCGCTTTACGCGAACCTACCCGATGACAGTGAGGTAGGCCGCGCGCATAGGCTCATTGAAGAGCGGTTTGGTGGCTATCTGCCGCTGTGGTTCGAGTTCCAGGCCGACAATCCCGAAGACGCCTGGTCCACCACGCGTGCCGTTGCTGCGGCGATCACCGAGGCGGCACCGCGCCTAACGGTACTCTCAGAAGTAACCTTGGCTGACTGGCTCGGCGACGCCACACAGCGCCCAGACACAGAATTTGTTGCCCAACTGCCCAGCGCGCTGGTTGGCGATCTTTACAATCGGGAACGTGGCGTCCACCGGATCGTCGTTTTGGCGCCCGAACCCATGCACAACCGAGCCACCCGGATTGAACATGATGCCATGGTGGACGCGGCGCGCGCGGCGGGTGCCGAGCACGTATTTGGGTTTCCCGCCGGGTTGCGCAATCAAGGCCTCAGTATCGTCCATCAGCTTGGGCGGAGCCTTGTGATCGCCTGCATTGTGGCGACGTTGATGGTGGCGTTGGCCTACCGAAGCCCTTTGTTGGCGCCACTGCTGATGCTGCCCAATCTGTTGCCGCTGCTCGTCGCGACGGCGCTTTTGCATGTCTTTCATCAGGGATTTGCCAACGCGACAGCCGTGCTGGCGCTGACCGTGGCGTTTGGCATCGCGATTGATGATTCCATTCACATTCTCAATCGCTATTTGGTGGAACGATCATCCGGCTTGGATATCGATGCGGCTTTGAAAAAGACCATCCAGCGGACGGGCGGCGTCTTGCTCGTCACAACGCTGGTGATATGCGTTGGTACGGCGTCGACGTTTTTCAGCAGCTTCCCCAATGTGCGTCTGTTTGGCGCCATGCTGATTACGATCTTCACGACCGCGTTGGTCGCTGATTTGTTGGTGTTGCCGGCACTGATCAAGAAAGGATGGTGGCGATGAGGATGGTTCAGATGCAGTGCCTTGCAGCTTCGGTTGCTGCGGTTGCTCTGGTGGCACTTCCAGCCGCCGGTTGGTCAGATTCCCTGCTCTCGTCGGCAGATGGCGAGTGGACCGGCAACGGATCGCTGCGCATCAGCCTTGATGGAGAGCTTGAGCCAGCCCGCTGCCGCGTGTCCAATTCCTATGCCGCTTCGCCTTCCCAACTGACAATGAACGGTCGGTGTGCTGTTCCAGGCCAAACCTGGACGATCGAGGGATCGCTCGTCCCCGATCCCAATGGCGGCAGCTATAGTGGCCAATGGCGCAATCCACGCAATGATGCGCTGGTCCCGCTTACCGGGCAGCGTGATGGATCTCAACTCACCTTCACCTTTACCGGCGATGATCCCGACACTGGCGAGCGTCTAACGGGTATCCTCGTTTGGACCTTTCGCCAGAACCAATTCAGCCTGGAGTCGTTCGTGCAGACGCCGGATCGCCGGGTCGGCCTGGGTGAACTAACCTTCGACCGTTAGCCGGGAAATGGGACAAGCTGGGTGCCGAACGCAAGCAAGCAGGAGGAATCGGCGGTTACGCCCAGCAAGCCTCGGCGCCTGGTGTTCATTACAGAGGCTGAACCGTTCTTCCTGGCGCAGAGTTTTCGGCACCTGTTCGCTTCGCCTTTGCCCGGATGGGACGTCGCTGGGGTCGTTTTGCTGCCGTTCGCAATGGCACACACGCACAGCGATGGTTGGTTTCGTTCTAGAAAGTTCATGCAGATTTACGGCGCGCCCACGGCCTGCCGTTTTGCGTTGCGCTATCTGGCGCGATGGTGGCGGAAATCCAATCAGGTGGACCAAGTGTTCGCGGAACACGATATTCCGATCAATCGCAACGTCGTGGATATCAATGCGCCGTCGTCGATCGAACGCATTGAGGCTCTGAAGCCTGACTTGATTGTATCAGTGGCTCTCCACCACATCCTCCACCAATCACTGTTGGAGCTTGCGCCTCTGGGATGCATCAACGTGCATTTGGGAATCATTCCCGACCATCGGGGTCCGGCACCGGTATTCTGGGCGCTGCATGATGGCGACCGTGAAGTGGGCGTGACGGTTCATCAAATGACGCGCGAAATTGATGTCGGGCACATTCTGGCTCAACGATCGCAGCCGATTAAGACGCGATGCTTCATGACATTGATGGCGCAGCAACGCCTCCTTGGCATGGACGCCCTGCACGAAGCTCTTCTGCAGCTGGCATGGGGACCAGAGGCGCAAGTGCCGGTTCGCGACGCTCAAGCGCGCTATCAACGATGGCCCCAGCGGCAAGATGTGCAGACGTTCCTGGCGCGAGGCAATCGTTTCATTTGAGTGGCCGACAATCGACGTTTCGGACAAAATCATCCTCGCTCGTTGAAATGGTCAGCCCTGTTGTTGAGATGAGGGTGGCCCACGAATGGCTGCCCAATGCCACTCCTGCCAAACGACCTGCGGTAAGGGGCTTAGATCGCGCACATCGAGGTCCACATGAACGCCATTTGCAAATTAACTTGCAATGACTTTTTAGATATGCAAGAAATATTGCATAAACCTGGAAGGTGGGGTCAATCGGCCGATCATGTCGATCATCAACAGCATCACGCAGAGCCAGCAGAGCCTAACGCCCAATGAACGGCGTCTAGTGCAGGCTGTGATGGAAAGCCCGACAAGCGCGGCGCTGGGTACTGCAAGTGATCTTGCAAAGGCGACTGGCGTGCATGAGGCCACAGCGTCCCGTCTTGCGCGCAAGCTAGGCTATGCCAGTTACGCGGCGTTCCGTGACGCGCTGCGCGATGAGTTCATCGCCACCCGAGAGACAGCCACGCGGTTTGAGAAAACCATTGCAGAGAACAGTTCCGACACCATCCTTGGCAGTTTGGTCCTGGAGGAAATGCAAGCGCTTGGGCGCATGGAAGGCTTTGTTTCGGCAGAGCAAATCAATGCCGTCGCTGAGCAGTTGATGGGTGCGCGCCGGATCTTTGTTTATGGCTCCGGCAATGCGGAGATCCTGGCGCTTTTGATGCTCAAGCGCTTTCGCCGGTTCGGCAAGGATGTCCACAAGCTGGATGCCGATTCGCGCAGTCTCGCCGAGCAGGCCGTTGGCTTTACCGAAGGCGACGTGGTTTTGACCTTCGTCTTTCGCCGCGCACCCAAAGGTTACACGCCGCTGATCGAAACCGCACGTGAAGCCGGCGCCACCAACATCGTGATTTCCGGGATCACCGGAACCACGCTCTCCCCCCGACCCGACTACAACCTGGCTGCCCCCCGGTCAGGCCATCCCGACGCCTTTCAAACGCTCACCGTTCCGATGGCCATTTGTAATGCTGTTGTCATCGCCGCTGGGCTAACTGCGAAAGAGGAATCGCTGAAAAAACTCGAAAGGCTGGGACAGCTGATCGAACGGTTCGAATAACCAAACAAGAAACCTATCGGAGGAAAACATGCGAGTTTTACAAGCAACGTGCTTCGGCGCGATCGGTATCCTATTGTCCACGTCTGCGATGGCTGACGGTCATCTCGACACCCTATCGGCGGACGATCTGCTGCCCGTGGCGCAGGAAGAGGGCACCGTCACCGTCTACTCCTTCACCAGCCGCATTGGTCGGGTGGAAGCGGCCTTCGAAAAGGCCTATCCCGGCATTGACCTGCAGGGGTTCGACATTTCATCGACAGAACAGATTGCACGGCTGGCGGCCGAAGCGCAGGCCGGTGTCACCAATGCCGATGTCATCTACGTTTCTGACACACCGGTTGTTCTGACCGAGCTTTTGGAAACAGGCATCATCGGGCCCTATGTGCCACCGCGCGTCGCCGACCGTGTGCCCGCTGAGTTTCAGTCACCTTTGTTGGCGCAGCGCCTTTCCACCAAGGTGCTGATGTACAATGAGGAGGCCAATCCCGATGGCGCGCCGGTTTCCAACCTTTGGGAGCTGACGACAGATGAATGGACCGGCCGTGTGGTGATGGTCGATCCGCTTCAGCGTGGTGATTATCTCGATCTGATGACCGAGATTGTTCTACAATCCGATGCCATGGCCGCCACCTATGAGGCGCTGTTTGGGCAGCCGATTGATCTGGATGGCATGGCGAGCGCGGGCGAGAAATTCATTGCTGATTTGTTCGCCAATGATCTGATCCTCGTCTCCTCCACCGATGATGTGAACGCCGCTGTCGGGCGTCTTGGTCAGGAAAACCCACCGGTCGGCTTCACCAGCTATTCAGACCGGCGCGACAATGAGGATGAAGGCTGGGCCTTGCAGGTTGCCAATGATGTTGCACCGTCTCCGGGCATCATCTTCCCGGCCATCGTTGCCTTGGCTGCCGAGCCCAACAATCCGGCCGCCGCGCGTCTCGTTATCGATTTCCTGATGGGTGACGAAAGCGAAACAGGTGGCCCGGGCCTCGCGCCGTTCTACGTGGCGGGCGACTATGTGACCCGCACCGATATCCCTCCGCATCCCGATGCGGTGCCGCTGGAAGACTTCAACGCTTGGCGCATCCAGCCTGCCGAAACGGCGACGATCCGTGCTGATGTCGGCGACTTGGTGCTGACCCTGCAATAAGCCTCCCTGGCAAGATGACTGGTCGGGGATAATCGTCTCCGGCCGGTCCATGCTACGCTTTCCACGCCAAAGACCAGAAGAAGAGACCTGCCATGGCCGATGCTGCCATGAGCGGACCGGGACGACGCGTCTATTTTCGCCAGGGCACGGTGCTGAAAGTTGCCGTTCTGGCCATTTTGATTGCGCTCATCGTGTTGCCATTGTTGCGCACGGTCCTGTTCACGCTCCAGCCAGAGACGATAACCGCCTGGTCGGATGTTTTGACCGGCCGCCTGTCGGAGAACCTCTTCTACAAGCCGCTGACCAACACGCTGATCATCGGCGTCGTCGTCTCCAGCTTCTGCGTGCTGATTGGTGGGTTTTTGGCCTGGTTGGTTGTGATGACCAATGTGCCGTTCCGCAAAACCATCGGCGTGATGGCGACACTCCCCTTTATGATCCCGTCCTTTGCGGCGGCGCTCGCCTGGGGCAGCTTGTTTCGTAATGATCGTGTCGGCGGTCAGGTCGGCTGGCTGCAAGGCCTGGGGCTCGACATTCCAAACTGGCTCTCCTGGGGCATGGGGCCTACGCTTATTGTGCTGACGCTGCACTACTTCTCGCTCGCTTTCACCATCATCGCCGCGTCGCTGGCCACCGTGAATTCTGACCTTGTGGAAGCTGCCCAGATAGCAGGTGCTAAGGGCGGCAAGATCCTGATGGGCATCATTCTGCCGGTTACCACACCGGCTTTGGTCGCTGCTGGATCGCTTTGCTTCGCCGGTGCCGTCTCTAATTTCGCGACACCCGCGCTGCTTGGCCTGCCCGTGCGCATGCAGACGCTTTCCACCCGCCTTTTCGGCATGATCGAAGTGGGGCAGGTGAGCCGCGGTTACGTCATAGGCATTCTGCTGGTGCTAATTTCCGGCGCCTTCCTGTGGGCGGGCAACCGCATCGTTTCTGGCCGTCGTTCTTACGCGACCATCACTGGCAAGGGCGGACGGGCCAAACGGTTTGATCTGCGCGCCAGCCGCTGGCCGCTATTCGCCGTGGCTTTCGTGATCCTGATGGCCGCGACCGTGGTACCGGTGATTGTCCTGATCGCGTCCAGCTTCGCGCCGTCTTCTGCGGACCTTTTTGCCAATTGGACGCTGCACTATTGGATTGGTGAGTCGAGCCCAGACTTCGCGCAAGGCATTCCTGGCATCATCCACAACAACGACATCGTGCGGGCTCTGCTCGTGACGTTGGCTTTGGGCTGTGCGGTTGCGGTGACCGGCATGTGTGTAGGTCTGCTCACCTCCTACACTGTGGCGCGCTATCGCGAAGGCTTGATGTCGGCGGCGATCACCCAGATCAGCTTTCTCCCCTTGCTGGTTCCCGGCATCGCGTTTGGCGCGGCCTACATCGCCTATCTCGGCGCGCCCATCGGCCCGTTCCCGGCGCTCTACGGCACGTTTGCCCTGCTGGTGATCGCGGGCACGGCCTATTTGTTGCCCTTCTCGGTGCAGACAGGGCGAGCCGTCATCCAACAAGTCGGCGGCGAACTGGAAGAAAGCGCGCGCATCACCGGCGCAAGCTTTTTCCGACGATTGGCCTCGATCACTGTTCCGCTGGCTGTGCGCGGACTGGCGGCAGGCGGCATCTTGATCTTCGTCAAGATCATCCGGGATTTGTCTCTGGTCGTGCTGCTCTTCACGCCAACCATGCCGGTCCTGTCTGTGCTGGCCTATCGCTATGCGTCGGAAGGCTTTGCGCAGTTCGCCAACGCAATCACGGTCATCATTCTGATGATCTCCATCGCCGCCACGCTGATCGCCAACGCCTTGCAAACCAAATCCCAGCCCTGGCTGAAGAATTAGAAGGGCACACTCATGCTTGAGATCAAAAACATCACGAAACGGTTTGGCGACGTCGAAGCCGTCAAAGACGTTTCGATCACCGTGCCGGATGGTTCCTTTCTGGTGCTGCTTGGCCCCTCAGGTTGTGGCAAGACCACTCTGCTGCGCATGCTGGCCGGTTTGGAGCACCCAAGCGAAGGTCAATTGATTTTTGCCGGGCAAACCGTGTCCGACGGTGGCAAAAACTGGACGGTTGATCCGGCCAAGCGTAACTCCGGCCTGGTTTTCCAATCCTACGCCCTGTGGCCGCATATGTCGGTGCGCGGGAATGTCGAATGGCCACTCAAGGTCGGTCAGATGAGCAAGGCCGAACGTACCGCGCGGGTTGATGAGGTGCTTGAGCTTCTCGACATTCATCAGCTTGCTGAACGCTATCCCAATGAGATTTCCGGCGGACAACAGCAGCGCGTTGCCATTGCCCGCACTATTGCGCCCAAACCCGGCGTGCTGCTCTTTGATGAGCCGCTGTCCAACCTGGATGCCAAATTGCGCGTAGAGATGCGCACCGAGTTGATGCGCCTGCACCGAGCGACCGGCGCAACGACGGTTTACGTCACCCACGATCAGATCGAAGCGATGACCATGGCGACCCATGTGGCGGTGATGAACCATGGCCGGTTGCAGCAGTTCGGCACGCCACGCACGTTGCTAGAAGACCCGGCGACATCCTTCGTGGCGACCTTTGTCGGCACGCCGCCCAACAACATGATCCGGGTAGTGAAAAACGGTATCGGCTACAAGGTCGGGCCCAAGCACATGCCGTTTGAACCGCCTGCGCAGGCACCAGAGTCGCTTGCCATGTTCCGTGCCGAAGCTCTGCATGTGCGCAGCGAGGAAAGCATGACGAGCCTGCCCATGGAACTGGTGGAGATGAGCGCGATTGCCGGGCGCACCATGGTGACGGCCTTGCGGGACGGTTTGCGGCTGACCGCCATCGTTGATGATGCACCCCAGGCGCAAATCGGCGAAACCGTGCATATGGAACTGCCGCCAGAGCCCGCCTGTTGGTTTGGCCACGATGGGCAGAGGCTGCACTGATGCGGCTGCTTCTGGTCCGCCACGGGCAGTCAGAGTGGAACGCATCGCACCGCCTTCAAGGTCAGGCCGATATCGGTCTGTCCGATCATGGTCGTCATCAGGCTGATACGCTCCGGCCGGTGATTGAGGCTGCCAAGCCATGCCGGGCGATCTCCTCTGATCTTGAGCGCGTGCGGGAGACCGCTGAACGGATTGGTGCTGAAAACCCGCGCTTTTCCGCCCGCTTAAGAGAGATTGATGTCGGAGACTGGACGGGTCGCACTATCGAAGACATCCAGAGTAACGATCCGCAGGGGTATCTGGGTTGGCGCGCTGGCACGCAGACACCGCCGGGTGGCGAAAGCTGGGATACATTTGCGACGCGCGTCTGCAATGTCATCGAAGCTGAAGAAGAAACCCCATGCGAGAACCTGTTAGTGGTCTGTCACGGCGGCGTGATCCGGGCGATTCTTCAGCGCTTTCTTGGCTTACAGCCGGCCAACATCATCCCTGTCGGCCCGGCGAGCCTTACCGCGATGCGTCTTGCCAATGGGTCCGGAAAACCCGCCAGGCTGGAACTCTTCAACTACAGGCCCGATACGCTGGAATTCGAAGCGCCGGATTGATGCTTTGCTTGGTTGAACAGCTAAACGCCGTTTCTCTCTCTCTGGCACTGGCATCACTTGTCCAACATTCGGCTTGCTCCTTTGACATGCACTGTGCGGGGCATGCCCATTCAATGGGCAGATTTGATGGCGGGTTGATGAGCGGAGCCAAAAAGACCATGAGAATCAACCCTATAGACTCTGGCATCTATCTTGCTTTGCTCTAGGTGTGCAGCGGGCAGCTAGGGTTCCGATCACTCGTTTTGACGAATGATGCAGGTCCGAGAGTTGCCAGCCGACCAATCTGGTCGGTGAACACGGCGGGACAAAAACCCGGGAGAATACTGCACAGGTTTGCGCGCGCAGACCTTCTCCCGGCGTGCGTGCTCAAACCTCTTTTCAGCAAGCGGTCACCGCGGTCCTCACGCCGAATGACCAGAGAGGCGAGTACACAATGATCAAGACACTCAAGGCAGCGGCGCTAGCGTGCGCAACCGTAACAGCGATGGCTGGAACGGCCCCGACAATGGCCCAGGAACGAACAGATTTCAGCGTCTGTTGGTCGATCTATGTCGGCTGGATGCCCTGGGGCTATCTGGAATCCTCCGGCATCATGGATGAATGGGCCGAGCGCTATGGCATCACTGTCGATATCGTGCAGATCAACGACTATGTGGAATCGATCAATCAATACACCGCCGGCGCGTTTGACGGCTGTTCGATGACCAATATGGACGCGCTGTCCATTCCGGCCGGTGGCGGGGTCGATACGACGGCACTGATTGTCGGCGACTTCTCCAACGGCAATGACGGCATTGTGTTGAAAGACGGCGACAGCGTCGCTGATTTGGCCGGTCAGAACGTCAATTTGGTCGAGCTGTCGGTATCGCACTACCTGCTTGCCCGGGCGCTTGACGGCGCAGGTTTGAGCGAGCGTGACCTGACAGTGGTCAACACCTCCGATGCCGACATGATCGCCGCCTATGCCACGGACGATGTGACGTCGGTGGTCACCTGGAATCCGCTGCTATCGGAAATTGTGGCCACGCCTGGCTCAACCCAAGTGTTTGATTCCTCCGATATTCCCGGTGAAATCATCGACGTGATGATGGTCAACACGGAGACGCTGGCTGCCAATCCGGACTTCGGCAAGGCTTTGGTCGGTGCCTGGTATGAGGTGATTGGTCTGATGGCCGCCGGTGATACCGAGGTGCTGGAGTCGCTGGCTGCCGCTTCAGGCACGGACCTTGCCGGCTATCAGGCGCAGCTTGATACAACCACCATGTTCTTCGAGCCGGCAGACGCCGTCGCCTTTACCAGCGCGGCGGAGCTTCCAACGACGATGCAGTTCGTCGCCGAGTTCCTTTTTGACAAAGGCATTCTGGGCGAGGGCGCGCCATCACCGGAATTTGTCGGGGTCAGCTTTCCTGATGGATCGATCTATGGCGATCCGAACAATGTGAGGCTGCGCTTCGACACGACCTACATGCAAATGGCAGCCGACGGCGCGCTGTAAGCGCCGTTGAGACGACCTCGTCGGACGTCTAAGCCATGCGCCTGATCAACCGCTTTCCCAGCCGGGTGACGGCCTTTGCGCTCGCCGCGCTTCCCTTCGCGGCGGTCGTGATTGCCTATGCGGTGGCGAGCCATTATCGCCGATTGGAAAACCCGGCCGACAAGCTACTTCCTTCGCTGGAGCAGATAGGGGCAACCTTCTGGCGCATGGCCTTTACGCCTGATCGGCGCACCGGCGATTTGCTGTTGTGGGTCGATACTGTCGACAGCCTGTGGCGGCTCGGTTTGGGGATCGGGCTTGCCACAAGCTTTGCTTTGGCAGTCGGCATAGTGATCGGGTTCTTGCCGCATGTGCGGGCAACCCTTTCGCCGTTTATCGCAGCGCTTTCTATGATCCCACCGATCACGATCCTGCCGATCCTGTTCATCATGGTCGGGCTCGGTGAAGCCTCCAAGATCATGTTGGTGGCGCTCGGCACCGCGCCGGTCATGACCCGATCCATGGCGCAAGCGGTCATGGACATTCCCAAAGAGCTGGTCATCAAAGCGCAAACACTGGGTGCCAGCACCTGGCAGATGATCGTGCGCCTGGTGTTACCGCAGGTGCTGCCCAAACTCATCACCGCTGTGCGCCTTGGGCTCGTGCCCGGCTGGATTTTTCTCATATCGGCTGAAGCCATCGCCTCAACCTCCGGCCTTGGCTATCGCATCTTCCTGGTGCGGCGCTTTTTGGCGATGGACGTGATCCTGCCTTACGTCCTCTGGATTACGCTGCTCGCCTACATTCTCGATCGTCTGCTGCTGGCGCTCTCACGCCGCGCCTTTCCTTGGCATCACTTGCAAGGGGACAGCCTGTGATCGAAGAGGCGTCGCCCCCAAAACTTGCCGTGCGCGATGTCGCCAAAGCCTATGGCGACACGATTGTGCTGGAGCGCGTGTCGCTTGACGTGTCCGCCGGTGCGTTTTGCACCATTGTCGGCGCATCAGGATGCGGCAAGTCGACGTTTCTGCGCATGCTTTTGTCGCAGGACATTCCAACGGGCGGGGAGATCCTGCTTGATGGCGAGCCGCTGCCGCGAGAGCCAACATCGAACCGTGGCATCGTGTTTCAGCGCTATTCGGTCTTTCCGCATTTGTCGGTGGAAGACAATCTCATCCTTGCCAGCGAATTTGAGGGCAGCCGGGCGCTCGGTCGTTCCTTCGGCACCGCGCGGCGCGATGCCCGCGATGCGGTCAGCGACACGCTGGAAAAGATCGGTCTTGCCGCTGCGCGCAAGCGCTATCCGGCGCAGCTGTCGGGCGGTATGCAGCAGCGGTTGGCGATTGCCCAGGCGCTGTTGAAAAAGCCCGACATCTTGCTTCTCGACGAGCCCTTTGGCGCGCTTGATCCAGGCATCCGTCTCGACATGCACGCCTTGCTGCTCGACCTCTGGAAAGAGCGCGGCATGACGATCTTCATGGTCACCCATGACATCGAGGAAGCCTTCAAGTTGGGAACCCGCGTCCTCGTTTTCGATAAGACGCGCCACGACCCGCACGCGCCAGAACGTTACGGCGCAACCATCACCTACGACCTGCCGCTCGACCGCAAAAACAACGACGCGGCGCCGAACCCTGAAGACCTTTTCAGTTCGGCAGCACCGCGTCCCTAACCCATGAAACTGGAGTGAACCCATGTTTGATTTTTTAGGCGGCACAACCCGCCGTGCACCGCGCAAATCCTCGTGTGTTAAACGCGGTCAGCGCGTGCGGCAGCACCACCCCGACTTCGACAAGCTTCAGATGCGCGGCTGGAAATCAGCCGAGAAGGAAGGAACGCTGCCGTCGGCCGCCTGGCAACAGGAGCGCCAATGGGCACTGCGCATGGGGCTGACCGGTGCCGACAGCCTCGAAGACAAGTCGATCCCGACCTTCGCGCGCGGGGAACTGCCACACTTTGCTGGGATCAACACGTTCTTGAAGGCCCCCTATATCGAGGACGCCACCCTTGTTGGCGGCTACGACGCAGCCGTCATTGGTATCCCGTTCGATGGCGGAACGACCTATCGGCCTGGAACGCGATTTGGACCGCAAGGCGTGCGCAAGATCTCCGCGCTCTACACCCCCTACAATTATGAGATGGGTATCGAGCAATGTACCTCCAAGCGCATCGGCATAGTCCATTTTGATCGTCATATTGATATTCAGGAAAAGGACCTGGATGAGCGGATGCACACCACACCGTGGTTCCATGCAACGGATCTGGTGAATGTGCCTGCGGTCAATCTGGTGCAGGTTGGTATCGGTGGTTGGCAGGTGCCGCGTGAAGGCGTCACGGAAGCACGCAAGCGCAACACCAATATTTTCACCATGCGCGACATCGAAGAGATGGGCCTTGCCGAGACGGCCGCGCGGGCGCTGGAACTGGCGTGGAAGGATGCCGATGCCGTCTACATTTCGTTCGACATCGACAGCGTGGATTGCGGCTTCGTTCCTGGCACGGGATGGCCAGAGCCGGGCGGGTTCTTGCCGCGCGAGGCGCTGGAACTGGTCTCGCTTGTCGCAAAGGAAGGCATCTGTGGGCTTGAGGTGGTCGAGGTCTCCCCGCCCTATGACACCTCCGACATCACGGCCTTGTTGGCGACGCGCGTTATCGTCGATGTGCTCGGAACGCTGGTCAGCCACGGTAAAATGGGCGCCCACAAAGCGATCATCGACAAGCCGGTCACAATCCCTCACGGACCCGATGTTGGCTCGCAAGGCTGGGATATGACGCCATGAGCCATGACCACATGCACGAGGATCAAGATCATCATCATGACCACGATCACCATCACGATCATGGTCCTGGCCACAATCACACCCATGACCATGATCACATGCACAGCCATGTGCATGTCGATCCAAAGAAGGAGCGCCTTGACCGTCTGCAAGCGCTGGCGAGCGCCTTTATCGATGGGTTCCGCAAGGCGGACGACAAACCGGCTTTTCTGGAACTGGCCGGTATCCCATCAAGCCGGATCGGGAGCGACGGCCTGAAGATGCACCTCATCGATACGGTCATCGAGAGCAAGTGCCAGATCGGCACCGCATCGCCAGCTTTTGCCTCACGTGATCTGGTCTATCTGCCCTATCCGGCATCGATGACCCAAGAGCGTGAGACCATGACCTTCACCTATGTCTCGCTGACAGAGCGGGCCGATGTCGGGCTGATCGACCTCCTCGATACTTCCAAGAACCAAGACTGAAAGGACACACAATGACGATGAAACTTCTCGCAGGCATGTTTTTTGCGCTTGCCGCACCGAGCGCCGCGCTCGCGCACCCTGGCCATCATGACGGCTTTACGGTGTCGGGGCTGTTGGAGCATATCGCGACTTCGCCGTTTCACGCGTTGTTCTGGTTTCTAGCCGCCGTCGCTCTTGCTGGAGGCCATCTTGCCGTGCGTCACGCGCGCCAGAAAGACGAGCGCTAAAGGCGACGGTGACGGGCGTCAGTGAAGGCAGCGGTGGGGGACGAGAGCGATACTGTGGACGGCTTTCCCTTAAGCATCATCGAGATTCGATGCTTGAGACCGCCGTATTTGTATAACAACTTTGATCGTCATTTGTTGTTGGGCTGGTTGTCATGCTGGATCAGAGCCTGGCCCAAAATTCGTTGTTGGCTTTTGCCTCTCTGGCGATGCGGCGCGATAGCCGGCGGACAGAGGCGAAGAGCAGCCCGGCTTCGGATGAGGCGATGGAATTCTCCCAGTCGTTTGCGAGCCTGCGACGCCCCCCTGCCAGGCGAAGGTTCGTTCAACGACCCAGCGCGGGCCGGTAACGACGAAACCTTCGGCGCCGTCCGACGTCTGTTGCTCTCGATGTCCGGGCTGTCGGATTTCAACATTTCCTGCCACCGCTGGTGGCGGCACTTTTCATCATGGCTTTTGTGCCCGATGTTGTGCTCGCCATTCCAAGAGCGCTCGGCTTCTGACCGGGATCGAACCCAAAAGGACCTGCTGTGCTTTACGACAAACGCCATCCAGATTTTGACGCGGTCGTGCGCCCCGGTACGGAACTCGCGCAGTTGGCCACTGGCTTTGAGTTCGTTGAAGGGCCTGCCTGGCACCCAGGCGAACAGCATCTCACCTTCAGCGATATCGCTGGCAACACGATGTATCGGTGGGCCTTTGGTGCCGCGACGCCAAGCGTGTTTCGCACGCCAAGCAACAAGGCCAACGGCAACACCTATGATGCCGATGGTCGGTTGCTGACCTGCGAGCACGCAACGAGCCGTGTCGTTCGCATGGAGCTCGATGGGCGCGTCACTGTGTTGGCTTGCCGTCATGGCGAGAAGGAACTGAACAGCCCCAACGATATCATCGTCACTCGTGATGGGACGATCTGGTTCACAGATCCGCTGCCGGGCAGGAAACCGTTTTTCGGTGTGCCGCGCGACCAAGAGCTTGATTTTCAAGGCGTTTGGCGGCTGCGCCACGGCGAGGACGTTGCCGAGCCGGTGCTGACAGATTTCACGTTGCCCAACGGCCTCTGCACCGACCCCGATGAGACGGTTCTTTATGTCAACGACACGCCTGAGGGTCACATCAGGCGTTTTGCGCTCGCCCGCGACGGATCGTTGAGCGGTGGTGAGGTGTTCGCTCGGCTGGAAGGCGAGGGTGAGGGTGTGCCGGATGGTCTGAAGACTGATGTCGAAGGCCGGGTTTGGTGCACCGGGCCTGGCGGGGTCCATGTCTTCGCTTCTGACGGCACGCCGCTTGGTGTCATTAGAATCCCTCAAAAAACCGCCAATTTCACTTGGATCGGTCCGGACCGGAAGATGTTGGTGACGACCTCATCAACCTCGCTCTACACGCTGCCCGTGGCGGTCACCGGCCACCATCTTTTCTGACGGCTTTGTTTATTGGGGGCTTGTGTAAAGAACATCCTCTTCACCATGGCGGACCAGCTTCGTTACGATTATCTCGGTTGCGCTGGGTCGCCTCGGTGACCCCGCAGAGGTTGCCGACGCCATCGTTTACATGGCAAGCCCGCGTGCAAGTTACATCACTGGCGAATGCCTGTTCGTCGATGGCGGCAGGTTGCCGCTGAATTTCACGGTGCCCGTCGATGAGGCGGCTCTTGAGCCACGCGACGATAAGAGCGGACCCTAGTTCGCCCAATTGGAGACGAAATCAATGCTACACGGCCAACATTTGATTGCCGGGACCTGGACCGGTGCCAGCGAGACGTTTGAGAACATGCCGGTTGATGGTGAGGCGGATGGGTTTGCGGTTGGGACGCCAGAGCTTGTGGGTCAGGCGGTTGAGGCGGCGGAAGAAGCGTTTGGGTCCAACAGTGCACTGAGCCGAGGTGAGCGCGCGGCGTTCCTGCGCACGATTGCCTTTGAGATCGAGGCGCGGGGGGATGCCATCACCGCGATGGGGGTGAAGGAGACCGGCCTGCCCGAAGCGCGTCTCAATGGTGAGCGCGGTCGCACGGTGGGGCAGCTGCGCCTGTTCGCCGATCATATTGAAGAGGGCGACTATCTCGATCGCCGCCATGATGAAGCGCTGCCTGATCGTGCGCCGCTGCCACGCCCTGACCTGCGCCTGATGCAGGTGCCGACCGGTCCGGTGGGTGTGTTTGGCGCGTCGAACTTTCCCCTCGCTTTCTCTGTGGCCGGTGGCGACACGGCTTCGGCACTGGCTGCCGGGTGTCCGGTGGTGGTGAAAGGCCATTCAGCTCATCCGGGAACTGGTGAGATCGTCGCCCAGGCCATTGAGGCTGCCATCAAAGCCTGCGGTGTCCACCCTGGCGTGTTCTCGCTGATCCAGGGCGGTAACCGCTCGGTGGGCGAAGCGCTGGTGCAGCATCCGCTCATCCGTGCGGTCGGCTTTACCGGCTCGCTGGGCGGGGGAAGGGCGCTGTTCAACCTTTGCGCTGCACGCCCCGATCCGATCCCGTTCTTTGGTGAGCTGGGCTCGGTGAACCCGATGTTCGTGCTGCCGAGCGCCATCGCCAACCGCACCGAGCAGATTGCCTCAGGCTGGGCAAGCTCGCTGACCATGGGGGCAGGGCAGTTCTGCACCAATCCAGGCCTTGCCATTTTGCTTGATGGGTCTGATGCCGACGCCTTCATTGCGGCGACACGGACTGCGCTGGAACCGCTGCAAGCGCAGACCATGCTGACCGATGGGATGGCCGACGCCTATGTCGAGGGCCGCGCCACCATTGCCAAAGCCAGCGGCGTTAAAGAGATCCTCTCCAAGAGCTGCCCGGGCCGGCAGGCCATCGCTGATCTCTTTGTCGTCTCAGGCGACGATTGGCTCGCCAACCATGCATTGGCTGAAGAGGTGTTTGGACCGCTGGGTCTTATCGTTCGCGCCAAGGACACAGAGCAGATGATTGCCATCGCCGAGTCGCTCAAAGGCCAACTGACCGCCACGCTTCACATGGACGATGCCGACACGGATCTGGCCGGTGCCCTGATGCCCATCCTCACCCGCAAAGCTGGCCGCATCCTCGCGAACGGCTACCCCACCGGTGTCGAAGTGGCCGACGCCATGGTCCATGGCGGGCCGTACCCCGCCTCCACCAATTTCGGTGCAACGTCAGTCGGCACTCTCGCTATCCGACGCTGGCTAAGACCCGTCTGCTACCAGAACTTGCCAACGCCGCTCCTGCCAAACGATCTCAGGTAGCGACCGGCTTAGATCGCGCTAAGTGGCACGTTCCCACAAGGCGACCGGTTTGCCTTGCGCCATCAGCCGCACAATGCACTTCTGTTGGTATCCGACGGCACAACTCTGCCTCGGGCGATTGATCAGCTAGCGTGAGACGACACGTGACATGACTACACAGACCACCATCCGCCAGGCGTTGGAGAAGAAAACCCTCTGGCTTTCCACCTGGATGATCCACCACGCCAACACTGTGCGGGAGAAGGGTAAGATCAAAGTTGGCGGACATCAGGCCTCTTCGGCTTCGACGAATGCTATCATGAACGCGCTTTATTTCGACGTTTTGCGTCCGGAAGACAGGGTCGCGGTCAAGCCGCATGCGAGCCCGGTGTTTCACGCCATTCAGTACCTGCTCGGCAATCAGACCCGCCAACAGCTGGAAGATTTTCGCCGCCTTGGTGGGGCGCAGCCCTATCCCTCGCGCACCAAAGACCGCGATGACGTTGATTTTTCAACCGGATCGGTCGGCATGGGCGTCGCGATGACGGCCTTTGCCAGCATGACGCAGGACTATCTGGAGGGTCATGGCTGGTTGAAGCGACCGAAGGGTCGGATGATCGCGCTGGTTGGCGATGCGGAGTTGGACGAGGGCAACATCTATGAGGCGCTTCTGGAGGGCGCCAAACACGATCTACGCAATTGCTGGTGGGTGATCGACTACAATCGTCAGTCATTGGATGGGGTTGTCAGCGATGGTCTCAACGCCCGCTTCGGCGATATCTTCCTTGCCAGCGGCTGGGAAGTCATCGAGCTAAAATATGGTTCGTTGATGCAGGCTGCCTTTGAAAAGCCGGGCGGCAGGCAACTGCGCGACTGGATCGATCAATGCGACAATAGCCTTTACTCGGCCTTGACCTTCAAAGGCGGCGCGGCTTGGCGGGCGCAGTTGGAAGCTGATCTCGTCGGCGACAACGAGGTTTTGGCGCTAATCGCCGACCATGATGACCAGCAGCTTGCCGATCTGATGAGCAATCTTGCCGGCCATGATGCGGCGATGGTTGCCGAAACGATGAACGCCATCGACCATGATCGTCCGGTTTGTTTCATTTGCTACACCATCAAAGGGCACGGCCTGCCGCTCGCAGGGCACAAGGACAATCACGCCGGCATTCTCACCACGGCGCAAATCGAAGGGTTGCGCGCTGACATGGGGATCGCCGAGGGCGAGGAGTGGGACCCCATGGCAGGCATGTCCGTCGACCAAAACGCGGTGCGTGCCTTCCTGGACGCCGTACCGTTCAATGCGGCGGGCAGACGGCGTTTCAGTTCAGCCGCCGTGCCGACTGGAGCGACCATCAAACCGCGGCTGAAAGATAGCATTTCCACTCAGGAGGCCTTTGGCCAAATCCTGCAAGCCATTGTCTCCGATGCGCCTGATATGGCCGAGCGGATCGTGACAACATCGCCGGACGTCTCGGTCTCCACCAACCTTGGGCCATGGATCAACAAAACCGGGCTTTTTGCCAAGGCCGATCAGCCCGATGTGTTTCGTGATCAGGCGGTTCCATCGGCCCAAAAATGGCGCCGCAGCACTGATGGCCGTCATGTCGAACTGGGCATCGCCGAAAACAACCTCTTCACATTCCTGGGGGCGCTTGGCCTGTCGCATTCACTGTTCGGTGAGCGACTTTTGCCGGTCGGCACGGTCTATGACCCATTCATCTGCCGTGGCCTGGATGCGCTCAATTACGCCTGTTATCAGGATGCCCGATTTTTGCTGGCGGCAACGCCGTCCGGTGTTTCGCTGAGCCATGAAGGCGGGGCGCACCAATCGATCTCAACGCCGATGATCGGCATGGCGCAGGACGGTTTGGCGACCTTCGAGCCAGCCTTTGCCGATGAGCTGCTGGCCATCATGCAATGGGCCTTCGACTATATGCAGCGCGATCGTCCGGAGGCCGAGCCTGAGGCCAATTGGCTGCGCGACCAGAAAGGCGGGTCGGTCTATTTGCGCCTTTCCACTGTGCCGGTAGATCAGATCCAACGCGCGATGACGCCCGATTTCGCGCAAGAGGTCATCGATGGTGGCTACTGGCTGCGCAAGCCGGAGCCGGGCACGCCGATTGCCATTGCCTATACCGGCGTCGTTGCGCCAGAGGCGATCAAGGCCGCAGGCCTGCTGTCGGAGAGTATGCGCGGCATTGGCGTCATGGCCATCACATCGGCGGACCGGTTGAACGCAGGTTGGCAAGCGGCGGAGCGCGCACGCCAGCGCGGCAATGCATCGGCCATTTCGAAGATCGAAACCTTGCTGGCTGACCTGCCAGCTGATGCGGGATTGGTCACCGTCACCGATGCCCATCCCGCCGGGCTATCCTGGCTGGGCGGCGTATGGGGCCACCGCGTCAAGTCGCTGGGCGTGGAGCATTTCGGGCAGGCCGGGACCGTGGACGACGTCTACCATCTGCACGGGCTGGACGCGAACGCGATCATGCATGCGGCGCAAGCGTTGGTGCGTGGTCGTGAACCGCGATTCCTGCGGGCGCTGCCCTAGGAGTTGCATGTTTACGGACGTTGCGCCGCGCTACGCCGTACCCATCGCTTCGTTGAAGAGCACGTCATTGGTCTCGCGCATGATCGCGATTAGGCGGGTGTGCAGGTCGGTCAAGGTGTCTTTGGTGTCGGGATTGCGAGCAAGATTGTCCCTCTCAAAGGGGTCGCTCGCCAGATCGTAGAGCTCCGGTTCGTCACCCAAATGCCAGATGTACTTTTTCCGCGCCTGTTCGATCATGCGCCATGGCTGTGTTCCCATCCATGCGCCAAGCGGGCGGTGGAGCGCGAAAAGGGCACGATCGCCCAGATCAACCGGTTCGCCGGCCAGCACATCGCTCATATCGCGTCCCCGCCATTCAACGAGCGCGGGCAAATCGCACAATCCGGCCAGCGTTGGAGCGATGTCGATCAGGCTGAAGGGCGTATCACTGCGGACGCCTTTTGCCACCTTGCCAGGTAGGCGAAAAATCATCGGCACGCGGATGGACTCCTCATAGGCCACCATTTTGTGCCAGAGCCCATGTGCGCCAAGATTCTCACCGTGGTCAGATAGGAATAGGATGATCGTTTCATCCATCACACCCTCTGCTTCGAGTTCCGAGAGAACCTGCCCCAGCTGATCGTCGATCAGCGACGTGAAGCCCCAATAGACGGCGTAGCTTTTTCGCCAGGCTTCGAAATCTTTGCCGTGATCGAGGAAAAGCTGCCGATAAAAGCTGGTGCGATTGACGTCCGGCTCGCCAGGCTGCGGCCCAAAGTTCTCCGGTTTCTCGACCTGGCTGGGATCGTACATAGAGAAATAGGGTTCGGGGATCATAAAGGGCGGGTGCGGCCCGTTGAACGAGCAGACCTGAAAAAATGGTCGGGACCGGTCGCGGGTGTGCAGGTGATCAATGGCGATGTCGGCGATATAGGCATCGTTGGTCGTTTCCGGCGGCATCTCCAGCGGCAAGGCGATAGGCGTTGACATGGACGGGCTGCGATGCGTTCGAACCCTCGCATCGTTGAAGGTCCAGCCATCGACCAATCCTTGGTCGGCACACCAGGCGGAGTAGTCGGCCGTATTGTCGCCGGCATCGCGGTCGGTGAAGCGGCCGATATTGTCGTGGCCGAGGTGCCATTTGCCAGCATAGCTGACTTCGTACCCGCCTTCGCGGAACGTATCGAGAAGCTGGCAGGCGTCGAGCGAACTTGTGGCATTGTCGAGCATGTCGTTTTCGTGCGGATAGAGACCAGTGAACAGGGCCGCTCGCGAAGGCAGACAGAGCGGGCAGGGGGTCATCGCGCGGTCAAAGCTGGTGCCTTCGCGCGCCAGCCGATCCATGTTGGGGGTTTTGCAGGGCGTTTGCCCGCGAAAGCCCAACGTATCGGGACGTTGCTGATCGGACATGACGAGCAGCACGTTAGGACGCTTATAGGCCATGGGCTTATTTCTCTATGAACTCAGGGATGTGACGATGAGCAGCATCGCGAATGCGGGCAACCTCGTCGGCTGTGGCGCCGCCATAGGGCCACAGCAATTGCGGGGAGATGTCTGTCCAGCCACCAGCCGCTGCCATCGCCTTGTCGCAAGCAAATCCCGGTAACCCGCGCGCGAGCAACGGTGCGATCGCCTCATTCAGGAACAGGCCGATCCGCGCCTCCAGCGCGGCCGCTTCGGTGGCGGGCATGGCTTTCCACGCGACTGCCGCGCGTGGCGACAGGCACGCCATATTGCAATAGCTGCCATGAGCGCCTTGATTGGTGCCGCTGGCATAATGGTGGCCGGGTATGAACACCGAAAGACGCTCAAACACTGGCGCCATGGCTTGATACCAGGCCGCATCGCCGCCACCGCATTTTAGACCGACAAGCGCCGAGTGCGCTTTCGCTAGGGCCAACAGGTCGTCTGGTGACAGAACTGTCTTGGCATGGGGTGGGTTGTAAAGGACGAGCGGGATGCCGGTGGCGACCTCCAGGGCCCGCTCCAAGAATCGATGGGCCGTCGGCAGGTCAATGGCGGTCCAGTCGGGCAAGGTGACCTGGATCGCATCGGGATCGAGCTTTGCAGCGATGGCAATACGGGTCAGGCTTCCTGGCGCAAGCGGATGCGCCGCGCTGATCTGGTACGGCAATTTGTGGGCGCGTGCCGATAAAGCCAGGCGCTCTGACATCGCTTGGAAATCGGCGTCGCTTTGCGTGTGAAACTCGGCGGCAGTCCCTCCGGCATAGACGCCATCGCACTTGGCCGCCGCGTAAGCGGCCACTTGCTCGTCGATCGCGCTGAGATCCACTTCGCCGATTGAATCGACACGGCATAAGACCGTTGCCCAGACACCACGAAAGGCCGGTGGGTCTGCGCTTGCTGGCATCGTCTAGTTCGGCTGCGGCGCATCTTTGCGCGTCAAAAGATGGGTGCGCATCGCCTCGGCGGCCGCCGGTGCATCGCTGTCGCGCACCGCTTCAAAGATCGCCTCGTGCTGGGCGATGACGCGCGCATGGATGCTTTCAATGCCTGGACCGTGCTCTGGATTGTACAGGCCCCATTCGATAAGGGCACCGTGCAACGCCTTGGCGACGGAATTCTGCTGTGTCGCCATCACGCAATGGTGGAAGGCCTGATCGGCATCGCGAAAAGCCTTGGCCTGTCCCTTGGCCTCGCGGCAGGCTTGGAGAGCCTCACGCAAGGCTTCGATATCCTCCTGATCGTGCGTGCGCGCCGCTTCCATCGCCGCGAACGTCTCAAGCATCACGCGCAAATCGTAAAATTCCGAGCGACGCGAGGAATCGGCCAGCATCGCCTGCACCATGTCGCCAATCGCTTCCATGGCGCCGCGTGGCGTCGGCTCAAGCACGATGGGTGCAACGCCGCGCTTCAGCCGCACAAAACCTTTGCGTTCGAGCATGAGCAGGGCCTCTTTCACCGACGGTCGGCCGACATTGAACATTTCCATCAATGTGCGCTCAGACGGCAGCTTGCTGCCGGGGGCGTATTCCCCTTTGCGGATGGCATTGAGGATGGCCTCCTCAATTTGCTCGCTCAACCGCATGCGTCCCAGTGTCGTTTCCATCTTGCATCCTCATTCAGGCCAATGCTGCAGATTGTCTGCGCGCCTGTGATAGGCCTGAACGTGGGACAAGGTCCATTGCTGCGTCGAGTGTGGCGCATTGCTGCGCGGTCAGCGGTTGAAAGGGTGGGCGGCAGGGACCCATGGCGATGCCAGTCTGCTTAAGCATGTATTTGAGCGCGGGAAGAACACCGACCTCAACCAGCGCGTCGATGAGCGCGTTCGACTGAGATTGAAGGGTGCGGGCCTCATCCATGTCGCCGACTTTGAGCGCCTTGGCCAGCGCTAGAATGCGGCTCGCCTGTACATTGTAGGTCGAGCCAATACCGCCGTCTGCGCCCGTGGCGAGCCCAGATAAGAGTGTTTCATCGAAACCATGCAGAAGGGTCGCCTGTTGCTGGCGTCGGCGCAGCTGCTCGAACGCATAAAGATCGGCACATGTGTTTTTGACGCCAACGACTTGGGGGATGTCCAGCAGTCTCGCGAGGTCATCAACTGACCAGCGCACGCCGGAAAGGGTAGGGAAATTGTAGATCAGAAAAGGCAGGTCGGTTTGCGTCGCAAGCCAACGATAATGAGCATCGACCTCGGCGATCGTGTACTGGTAGTAAAAGGGCGGTACTGCAGAAATCGCATGGTAGCCTGCCTTAGCCGCCAATTTGGCAAGGCGCGCTGAGACCGCCGGGTTGGGATCACCAACTTGCGCAATCATGGTGCCCTTGCCCGCGCTTGCCTCGACGGCCAGACGCAACAGCTGTTCGCGTTCCTCAATCGACATCAGAAACGCTTCGCCGGTGCTGCCACCAACGTAAAGACCGCTTAGGCCGCCAGCTAAATTCCGCTCCACCAGCTCGCCCAAGGAGGTCTGGGCCAGTGCGGCCCCGTCACGGGTGAAGGGCGTTGGCAGAGCAGCAAAAAAGCCTGTCAGGTTTGTCATCATGTTTCCCAACTCGAAGGATTGCGATGCCGATCAAAAGTGGCATGCTATGTTGACAGTATGCTAGGATGATACCTAAGATACGTCAATAACAATGGCCAGTTTGCGCTTCAATGGGAGGAAGACATGACACTGAAAAAAACCGTAACGGCGTTGGCAGCGCTATCGTTTGGGTTGGCAGCCACGTCCGCGCTTGCACAAGAGCTGCGGTTCTCAACCACCGGGAGCGGCTCAGACCCCGACGTTGTCGCCATGAACGTGTGGGAAGAGTATATCGAGGCCAATTCCGACCTTGAGGTGGAAGTGTTCGACAGCGCCTCCCTGGTTGAGCAAGGCCGGCAAGGCCAGGCGTTGGCGCGCGGGACAGTCGATGCCGCCTATATGTCTCCAGCTTGGTTTTCTGAGGCCGCGCCGCAATGGGAGATTTTTGCCACGCCCTATCTGCTTAGCGGACCGGAGCACATCTGCGCGGTTCGTCAGAGCGACATCTGGGACCAGATGGTCGCGGAGTTGCGCGAGTCGATGGACATTGTTGTGCTTGATGCCGCCTATCAGGGGACGCGCACGCTCAATCTTCGCGAACAGATGGACGTGACCACGCCTGAGGATCTGGCCGGCCTTTCGCTGCGCGTGGTGCCGTCGCCCTCCAATATCTTGATGGGTGAGGGCATGGGCGCTGAGCCGACGCCGGTTCCGTTTTCCGAGCTTTACCTCGCTCTGCAGACTGGCACGGTTGATGCCCAGGAAAACCCGCTAACCCTGATCTATTCGCGTCGGTTCTACGAGGTGACGGAACAGATCGTGACGACCAATCACAAGGCGTTGATCCAGTTCCCGACATTCTCTGCGCGCTCATGGGCCAATCTCACAGAAGCGCAGCAGCAAGTCGTGACCGATGGTGCTGCTGTTGCCATGGAGTCCTACTCCAACAGTGTGATCGAACAGGAAGCCTCATTGCGCGACGCGCTGGAGTCCGAGGGCATCATCTTCACCGACCCGGACCGCGATGCGTTTCGCACCGCCGTTCAGCAACGGTTCTTAGAAAGCGAGCTCGCTGAAGCTTGGGAAGAGGGCATGTTTGAGCGGATTGCGACCTTGGAGATTCCAGCGTCCTGCCAATAGGCTGCCATTCGACTGAAATTTGCCGACGCCGCGCTTGACGGCGTCGGTTTCCTCCGCGCGTGCCTCTCCCCCGCTCACCCCTTTGGTGGCCATTGGTCTTGCAGTTTTGACGCCACCACTTTGCATTGAAAGACCTGCCTCGTGCCGCCGGATTCCGATGATCAAGACGCCAGACAATCCGGTCGCAAGCAGACAGTAGCGCTGGCACGAGAGAGCCACCTGACACGCGTTCATCGGGTTTTTCGGCGATTGGCCACCGCACTCTCGGCGGCGATGTTCGCCGCGCTTTTTCTCACCTTTGTCGCGCAGATCGTCTGGCGGTACGTCCTGAACAATCCCCTGGTATGGACGCTGGAGGTTGCCGGGCTTTTGTTCGTGACAGTCAGCTTGTTCACTGCGGCTACGCAAATGCCGTTTCGCGATCATGTCGCGCTCGATCTGCTGGTGGAAGCAGTGCCGAGGCGTCTTGGCGGCCTCCTTCGGGCGCTTTCGTTGATCGTCTTTGGGGTGGTCATGCTTTTGTCGGTACCCGATACCGTGCGGGTGCTTGAATGGATGTATGGCGAGCGCACTTTTGCGCTGCGATTGAACCTTGGGCATTTGTTCGTGTTGATGATCGCGTTTGTGGTGATCTACGCCTTGCGGGCCTTTTGGGAGGCCTGGGGTAATGTACACGGCAACAATGAGCGCGACGCGCCATGATGCTCGATCCGCTACAATGGGCCGCGCTGTTCTTCGGTCTTCAAATTCTTCTTGGTTTGCCCGTTGGCATGGTGCTGATCTCCACCGTTGTCGTTTGGGCGCTTGCTTCGGGCGCAGACACCAGCGTGATGGCCGAGCGGGTCATATTCGCCTCGGTTGAAAACATCATCGTTATTGCCATCCCGCTGTTCATCTTCACCGCCAAGGTGATGGACCATGGCGGGATATCCAAACGCCTGCTGGATTTTTGCTTGGCTTTGGTAGGGCATCGTCCAGGAGGCCTCGCCCAGGTCAACATCGTTTCCTCGATCATTTTTTCCGGTATGAGCGGCGATGCAACGTCCGATGCGTCCGGTATCGGCCAGGTTCTGATCAAGATGATGCGGGAAGGAGGGCGTTATCCGCCAGCCTACGCCGCTGCAGTAACGGTGGCGTCATCGTCCATCGGGCCGATTATTCCCCCTTCCATTCCGATGCTCGTCTATGCCTTCTTTGCTGAGGTCTCGATTGGCGCGTTGTTTTTGGCCGGCATCATTCCCGGGCTCATCATGGGACTGGCGATGATGGTGCTGGTGGCTGTCCAGTCCCGTCGTCGTGGCTTCCCGGTTGAGCCGCGTTTGACCGGGGCGGCCATGCTCGCGGCAACGCTTGCCGCCATCGGTCCTCTGCTGATGCCGGTCATTCTTCTAGGCGGCATCTATTCTGGCGTCTTCACGCCAACCGAGGCTGCGGCGGCAGCTGGCTCCTATGCCGTTCTCTTGTCGGTCTTTCTCTACCGCCAATCGTCATGGGGCGCCCTTTACAGCGCCTTGGTAGAGAGTGCGCGCCAGTCCGGCATGGTGTTCCTGTTGATCGGTGGCGGATTTGCGCTGAACTATGTGTTCACCGTCGAGCGGGTTACCGACCAGATCACCGACTTCATCCTGGCCCTTGAGATCACGCAGTTGCAGCTTTTGTTCGTGGTGCACGGCGCGTTCATCGTGATGGGCATGTTTTTGACCAAGGCGCCGATGATGTATGTGGTCGTGCCCGCCCTGTTGCCTGGATTGGCGGCCGCCGGCATCGATCTGGTCCATTTCGGCGTGCTGATCGTGCTCAACATGATGATTTCGATGATCACGCCGCCCATGGGCCTGATGGTCTTCATCGTCGGTGGTCTGGCGAAAATCCCGATTGGGCCGATTTTCCGCGAAAGCGTGCCGTTCATGATCACGCTTTATGTGGTCATGATCCTGATTACTGTGTTCCCAGAGTTTGTCCTCTGGCTGCCTGGCATGGCGGGGTAGGGGCGATGGCAATGCGCAATGTTCTGTTGATTGGCGTTGACCAAATGCGCAGCGATGTGGCCGGTCCAGGAAAAACCGTCCCGGCCGTGACGCCCGCGCTCGACCAGCTCTATGCCCAAAGCGTTAATTTCTCGCGAGCCTATTCGTCCTGCCCGCTTTGTTCGCCGGCGCGTGCGTCCATGTTCACCGGCGACTATGCCTTCCGTCATGGAATGGGCACCAATTGCGACATGTATCACAGCCTGGCGACCGAGCTTCCCGACCCGTCGCGTTTGCTGCACCGGGTTTTCCAGAACGCTGGGTACCGAACCGGGTTCATTGGCAAATGGCACGTTGGCACCACCAAGGGGCCGGCCAGCTTTGGTTTTGAGGGCATGGACTTAGCTGGCTATGGCAATGTGGCCATGTCACCGGCGTTCTTGTCGTATCTCGACAGAAACGGGCTGTCCTATTCGGTTGAGCCGACCGTGTTCCTGAACGCTGATCGACAGACCATGCTGGCCGGCAATTGGAACGGCCCGGCGGCATCGACCCCATCCTACTATCTCACCGAGCGCACCATCGCGTTGCTTTCGGGATATGCAGAGGCCGACGCGCCTTTCTTCGCGACGGTTCAATATTGGGACCCCCATCAACCACATTTGGTGGCGGACGAGTTTCGCGGCGTTACCGATCGGACCGCGATCTCGGCTTGGCCGAATTTTCGCGACGATTTGAGCGGCAAGCCAAGACGCGTCGCTCGCGAGCGCGATGATTTTTACCGTTTGCACCCGCGTTCAGAAGACGAGCTGATCGCCTATATCGGGCACTATTGCGATCATTTGGCGATGTTGGACGCGCAAATCGGCCGGCTTCTGACATGGCTCGAAGAGGCGGGCCTCGCTGATCAGACGTTGGTTGTGTTCACCTCCGATCATGGCGACATGACCGGCGCCCATAGCGGACTCATCGACAAGGGTCTGCTCTACGAAGAAGCGATCAAAATTCCGCTTCTCTTTCGTCATCCACGCATTGCGCCGGGACAGCGTGATCAATTGGCCATGAATATGGACATCTTGCCGACGGCGATGGATTTGCTCGGGCTTGATGCGCCGTCGCGGCATGGGGTGAGCTTGGCGCCGCACATCAGGGATGAGAATGCGTCTGGACGTGATCAGATTCTGGTCGAGTATCACGGCCTGCGCTTTCTTTATTCACAACGCGCCTTGTTATTTGAGGATGGCTGGAAGTTCATCTTCACGCCAGGGGACGACGATGAACTTTTTGATCTTAACGTCGATCCAGGCGAGATGCACAATCTGGCGAGTGATGCCGGGGTGTCTAACGTTCTTGAACGATGCCGCGAGATGATGATCGCCGAAACGGCGCGGCTGGACGACCCTTTGCGAGACTGTGTCGCTAAGTTCAACGGTCGTTGGAACACGGGCTCGGGCCAATTTGATGCGACGCGGCTGTGAATGCCAGCGTCCTGATTGATAACCCAAACGCTACCAGCGCTAGAACACTGGCCTGACCGTCCCTTGACAGATCGCGCGAGGTGCGAGCCAATTGGTACAGGCCGATAATAGTGTTTGTTTGAGCTGGGCTGCCTGATGGCGAAAAAACCGATCTTCGTTTCTCCCGATGTGGAAGAAACCACCGGAGCCAAAAAGGAAGGCAGCGATCCTGCGCCAACACGGCTCTATCGCGACCCTGCCGAGGTCACGCCACCCGATTTACCAGTGCATGCTGGTGATGCCACACGCATCATCGGATCAGAACCGGTAACGGCAGCGCGCGCGGACGATCAGAATGGCGATGCAACGCGTTTGGTTGATGAGGTTCCGCCAGCACCAGATGTGACGCGCGTTTTGGCCGTCGAGCCGACGCCTGAAGCGCACGATCCTGTGGACGAGGCCCAAACTGTGAACCCGGCCGTTGGCTGGCTTGTTGTTGTCGATGGGCCAGGCCGTGGCCGAGACTTGCCTTTTGCCGTCGGCATGAATGCGATTGGTCGTGGCACAGACAATGATGTGGTTCTTGATTTCGGCGATGAGGAGGTTGTGAGCGAAGCGCATGCCTACATCGTCTATGACGACGAAGCGCGATCTTTTCATGCCACGCATGCTGGGCAGAACAACGTCGTGCGGCTCAACAACGAACCCCTGTTGGAGGCCAAAGAAGTGCAAAGCGGCGACCAGTTGCGCCTAGGGCAAACGACGCTGCGTTTGGTGACGCTGTGTGGCCCCGACTTTGACTGGTCGGGCGACTGAGCACCGCAATCGTGACGGCCAACCCCACCGAGTTTGATGTTGCCAGCGCCATTTGGAAGGGTATGCGCCCTTACCAAGAGGACAGTCTATCGACTGATTTCCATGCCGGCTCGCCAGGTGGCTTTGCCATTGTTGCTGACGGGATGGGCGGTCACGCGGCCGGCGACGTGGCGTCGAACTTGGCCACCATTCATGGGTCCGGCGAACTAAAGCTTGCCCTGCAGCAGCTTGAGGGAAAGGCAAATGGCCTTCCTGACGCATTGGGTGCTGCGATTGAAAAGGCCAATGGCGCAATTGCTGAACGTGTCAGCGCGGATAGCCGAGTCGCCGGGATGGGCGCCACGCTGTTGGCGCTGGCGATCAACGAAAACCAACTGTTTTGGGGGTCGGTGGGCGACAGCCCTTTGTATTTGGTTCGCGACGGCGCGATGCGCCAGTTGAACCAGGATCACTCCATGGCGCCGGTGATTGCCGCCATGGTCGAGCGCGGCGAGATCACACCAGAACAAGCCAAGCAGCACCCCGATCGCAACGCCTTGACTTCCGTGTTGATGGGCGAGCGGATCGAGAAGAAAGACGTGCCGCCGTCTGCGTTCGAACTCAGACCTGCGGATGTGCTGATCGCGGCAAGTGACGGCCTGCAGTTCCTGCCAGAAGACGAAATTTTGGACCTCGTGACCTCCGCATTGCCAGCGTCCAGTTCGACGCTTTGCGACAGACTCATGCGCGCCTTGAAAGAGCTCGGTGACCCGCACCAGGACAATAGCGCGATTGTTATCGTTCAAATGCGTGATGAGGCTGCACAGCAGGCTGATGGTGCTTTGGAAGAACCTGCTCCGCAAACCCACGCTGATATTGCCCGAACGCGTATCGTGCCAGACCAGCCCGAGGCTGAAAACCCGGTCATCTCCGAGCCTGCGCCTGCGCAGGATGCGACAGACACGTTGCCGGATAGCCCGTCGCAATCGGGACCTGAAAGCAAAGCGCCCTCAGGGCCAGCTAGCAGTTCAGTGTTTGACTCCGGCATGCTTTTCTTGGTCGCCGGCCTTGCCGCCGTAGCGGCAGTGGCCTTGTTTCTGCGCTGATTTGGATGGGTGTGGGACCTTGGCTTTGAAGAAACAATTTGCATAGGTGTCGCTGTCGGGGCGGCTGATTGTTGGGGGAACACAATGGGCAAGGCGCAATTCTCAATTTGGCAGGCCGCATCCGGCGCGGTTTTGCTTTCAGCCTTGGAAATGCGTTTGCCGGTTGTCTTGGGGCGGCATGGTCCGAGCGACGCTGGTCGGCTGACCGATGCTGACGGCAAGGAAGTTCTTTTTGGCGCCGGCCTTTCAACGCTTTCGCGCCATCACATGGACATCACCGTTTCCGACACCGGCGGAGCTTACGTCATCGACCGGTCGAGCAACGGCGTTCAGCGCAAAATGCCCGGCGAACCCAACAGTCTGCTTGGCAAGGATGCTGTGGACAAGCTGCCGATTGGCAGCCAGCGGCAATATGAGACGGTCGGGCTGGTCATTGAGATAAATCTGCCGCACGCCTCGCGGCCGCTGGAAGCTGGTGCCACGGGCAAGAAGATCTATGCAGTCTACGATAGCGCCAGCGCCGGTCGGCCAAAGGCGATCGATCTGACCGACGGCTATCTTTGCCTCATTCGCGATGCCAGTTCGGTGCGTATGGAACGTCAGCCAGGGCCATCAGCTGCAGACGTTTTGCAAGGCGTGAAGGAGGCCCGACACGTGTGTCTGGCTGTAGTCGGCAGCGATGATGAGGGGCGGACCATCGTCATACCTGGCCAAAATCGAAGCGTGATTTGCAACCGCCGATCACTGCCGGAAAACACGCCCTTTGCCTTGGCGCATATGGACACGCTCGAAGTTGGCGGCATGGATTTGCGCATCATGGAGGAGGGCGGAGAGCAGCCGATCGTGTGCGTCAATCCTGATTGCCGGCAGATGAATGCTTATGAGGTCGGTGGCAATTGCCGCTATTGCGGCACGCGTCTTGGCGATGGCCGCACCCAGAAATTGCCGGTGGGGGCCGAATAATGCTGACCTATCCTGTTTTCTTCCAGGTCCAACAAATCTCCGATCTGGGCCAGCCGATCGGCGAGGCAAGAACGCTGAAATGCGAGAGTCCGGGTGAGTTCACCGTCGGAAAATCCAAGGACTGCGACGTCCAATTGGATGGCGCGTCGGTGTCGCGTCAACATCTGGTTCTTATTCTCGACGACGATGATGTCCGCGTACGCGATGAGGACAGCACCAATGGAACGTTCCTGAACGGGACGCGCGTTGCCGATGCCGAAGTCGTACCCGGTGATCAGATTGAGATGCCTGGCTGGCACCTCATTTTGATGGGCGCTGAAAGCGACCAGGCCGCACGGGCGCCAGCGGGTGATGCGGTCGTCTTGAGCCGCCTCATAACAGGGGATTCCGGTGAGGTGGCTATCCCGCCACCGATCGACCCCTATACAGAACTGTTTGGTGGCAAGGACGAGGTCAACCTCGAGGCCTTGACCGCAAGCGGCTATCCAATCAGCGAGGTCAAGTTCTGTGCCGTTGGCGGTGGTCTTGGGTCGTTTGTCTGGGTCGATCATCTGCGCTGCTATGGTGTTCCAATCAGCGACATCGCCGTCGTCGGCACCGAGCGCAAATGCTACGAGACCTACAAACGCTACTGCAAAAACAGCCAGATACCTGACCATGAACGGCTGCGATCCAATTCACTGTCGCGGCCAGACAATATCTGGGGGTTCCCCGGCTATGCGCTGCGTGAGGTGTTCAAGGGTCAGGCATCGGGCATCAAAGGTGTTTTCAAGGTTTTTGGCGAGCCGGCGCTTGCCGAGAGTTACACGCCGCGCGCTGGCGATGTTTTCGACTCCTTGGACCGCGAAGCCAAACGCATTCAGTGGGAGGCGATGTATCTGCAAGGTCAGGTGCGCCGGCTGAGGAAAACCAGCGACGGGCGCTATTGCATCGCCTACCAGCCTCGCGGCGAGGCGGCGGGCGCGAAGCGTCCCAAAATGGCGCTGATCATCGCCGATGTCGTGCATCTGTCGACCGGTTATCCGGCGACGCGGTTTGTCGATGATTTTCAAGATTTCGTCGCCAATCATCCGGATAAGCGACCGTTGGTGGCCAACGCCTATGAGCCGCACAATCAGATCTACCGCACGATCGAGCAAGGCCAGGAACCGATTTTCGTCGTGGTGCGTGGGCGCGGTATTGTCGCCAGCCGTATCCTGCAGCGGCTCAGCGAGGCACGTGCCAAGAACCCGCAGATCAAGATCATCCATTCCATGCGCAGCGCTTTGGGTGCGCGCGATGGGGCGACGTTTGGAAAGGCCAAGCGGGCGGTGATCAACAATGTGGAAATTCAGCCGTTCAATTGGCCCAAAGCCGCCTGGGGCGGCGATCTTCGGTTTGCGTATGAGAACGCCGATGACGCGCGCCGAGGCGAAATCCTGTCAACACTTGGTGGAACCTCGACGGCCTTACGCTCCGATTGGGTGGCGATTGCCGAACGTGGCACTGAAGAAGACTGGTACCGCGTTGTCTTTGGTTCGATCAAAGAGCTTGATCCGGTGGAAGGCTCTGACGATCGCATTCGGGTATTGATCGAAACACCGGAGAAGCACCGGGAAGAACTCTTCGCCCATTACCTGATTGATTGCACGGGTCTGATCGCCGATATCCGCCGCTCGCCGTTCATGGCCGATCTTCTTGATACCTATGACCTTCCGCGCAACCACGCTTACGGAGTGCGCGATGGCAAGGCTGAGAAACGCGGGCCGACGGGCTTACAGGTCAGCAATGATTTTGAAATCGGCGGACTAAAAAACGGCAAGGGCAGAGCCTATGCGGCTGGGACGATCACCACAGGCGGTCCCTATCTGGCGGTCGATAGTTTTCTCGGATTGCAATATTCCGCACTGCGGTCGGTCGATCATCTGGTCACCGATAAGACGCATAAGGTTCGCGATCTGAGCCCTCTGCGCTCCTTATCACAATGGCTCAAATGGGCCGTCGGCAGCGCACCTTAAGGAGGCCAAGAGCATGATCCCGACACTTGCTGGCCGCATTCAGACCCGGCTTTTTCTGTTTGTTTTCCTCGGTCTGCCGATCACGGCGCTTTTTGCCTATGCGCACAATGGCTGGGTTTGGGATTGGGGGCAGGCGCAAATCTTCTTCCTGTTCCTGACGACGCTTCTCGGCGTCGGTCTCCTGTTGGACCCGGTCTACATTTTCATCCAATCGGTGCGCTGGGACCGCGATTGGCCATTTGCCTTTCAGTTCTTCTTTTCGATCATCGAATTCGGCATTGTTGTTGGCCTGATGTTCAGCGATCTGATCCCTTGGTTGCCGATGGCCGGCGGAAAGGGTGCGATAGAACTGCAGACCGTCACGCTGCATTTCGCCAGCGTGTTCATCCCATCCTTCTTAGCGCTTCTCGGCCCATTGTCGGTGTTCTTCATCCGGTGGCGGTTCAAAGCCGGACAGTTCGGGAAGCTCTAGGCCGTGAGCCGGCTGGTCAAAACCTGGATTCCCATTCATCTGGCGCTCTTGGCGGCGGCCTACGCGTTGCTGTTTTGGCAGTCCTCGCTCACGCTTGATGTCTTGCTCGGCCTTTGGTTCTTTGTGCCCGTCGGCGTGATGGGCGCGATCATTGCCAATGCGACTGGCACCGGCGGCGGCGTCGTATTCGTGCCGGTGTTTGCGGCGTTGCAAGACGGCGGCATCATGGTGCCCGATGCTCTGCTCAGCCTGTTGCCGCAAAACGCCAATGAGGGCGTCGCCGTCTCGTTCACCATCCAGTGTTTTGGGATGTCCATCGGTGCGCTGACTTGGGCCCATGCCATCTTCGTCAAAGACAGTTTGGCTTGGGATGAAAAAATCGCGCCGCACACACTGCTCGCTTTGACCGCGACGCCACTGGCGACCGGCATTCCCGCAATTCTTTTGACGCAAGCCTTCATTGAGATCGATGGCGATCAACTGATTGTCTGGTTTAAGTTTTTCTCGCTGGCGCTTGGCATTATCTTGCTGATCTTCACCTGGGTGCAGCGCCATCAATCCGCGTTGGAACGCAAGCTGACCATCGGACCCGGCGAGCTCTGGGTGTTGCTCTTGCTCGGCGCTCTGGGTGGTGCGGTCACCGCCTTGTTCTCGGTCGGCATTGGTGAATTTCTAGCGATCTATCTGATCCTGCGGCGTTTCCCGACCAAAGTCGCCATCGCCGTTGCCGTCTGGGTTTCGGTGATCTGCGTCTTCACCGGCTTTTGGGACAACTACTTCAGTGGCTTGGTGCGCCTGGAGATTGCGCTGATCGCTGTGCCTGGCGCCATTCTGGGTGGGTTCCTCGCCAAAGGCATCGCCTCGCTGCTCGGATCGCTGTGGCTGAAGACGGCGGCATCCCTATGGATCATCGCCTCAAGTGTTTACCTGCTTGTGACGTGAGTTGGCGCGGCGGTTCTGCGTTACAGCCCTTGAATCTCAAGGGTAGCCTCGCACGTCGCGCCTTGATCGAAAGTTCCAATCCAGACATCCAGCCGCCCGCCTTCTGTGCCGTTAAACGCCTCGTTGTTGGGGATCATCAGTCGCGGTTGGAACTGCCCATTGGAATCATCATCAAAATACCAGATCGTCGTTGGCGTGTTGACGAGCAACGTCGTGTCGCAGCTTGCGGTTACCGAGAATTGCAGCCAGCCATTGTCGGTTGCCATCTCCGAGAGGAGAAGAGAGATGCTCGGCGCTTCTGAAACATAACCGCGACCGGTCGTGTTGGGGCAACTGGCGAGCGGCGCACCGCCGCCTGCGTTAAGCCGGTAACTCGGCGTGTTAGATTGCAGGAAGCTCCCGGTGAGCGCGACCGTACGAGGCGCCCTGGCATCAAAATCCGGGCACCCGACAGGCACCGTGGTCGCACTTCCTTGAGCCGCAGCAAGGTCGACCAACGCTTGGTCCCGTTGTTGTTCGGCAGTGGCAAGGTCTGCCAGCGTTCGATCAAGCTGGATTTGATCATCGCTTATGGACTCGACAAGGCGTTCCAGGTCCACAATCCTGGCGTTGGCCGCAGAGAGATCTGCCTGCAGCGTGCTAGCCTCTTCTGCGTTCATTCCTCCGCTACCGAGCAGCATATAGGCCGCCCCGGCCAGCACGGCGACGCCCACACCGCTAAGCAAAGCTCCGCGAAGAAAACCGCCCGATCCCTCTGTTTGCGCCGCCACGGCCGGGGAGGGCGTTGGGGTTGCGCTAAGGTCAGGTGGCAAGGCTCTCGTTGCCGCCGCATCGAGCTTGTCGAGCCACGCTTTTGCAGACTGAGGCCGCTCTTTTTGAGAGATGGCCATCGACCGATCGATGAGCGCCAAAAGCGTTTGGTCATGGTCGGCAAACCGGCCTGACAGCGCCTCATAGGGATCGGGCTCCCCGGTAGCGACATTTTGAATGCGCACATCAGCGGCAGGCGGCGCTTCGCCAGCGATAGCGTGAAAGAGCGTTGCGGCCAGCGAATAGAGATCGCTTGAGGGGCTTTGTTCAGCGCCGGTGGTGTAAAACTCGCTGGGCGAATATCCGTCCGACACCACGCGGAACGTGCCCATCTTACGTGTTTCAGCGCGGACTTGTTGGCGCGCCGCGCCAAAATCGATGAGGATTGGACGTCCAAAGCGGTCTATGCGGATATTGGAAGGCTTGATGTCGCGGTGCAGCAGCCCACTCTCGTGCAAATAGGTCAAGCCGCCGATGAGATCACGGGCAAGTTTAAGCACCGCATCTGGCGTTAGACTTTCGCTTTGCGAATTGATCACCTCTTGCAGATCATGGCCGTGGATAAAGTCCATCGCCATGTAGGCCGTGCCGTTTTCCTCAAACAGCGTTTGCACATGCACCACATTGGGGTGGGAAAGGCCAGCCAGCAGGCGAGCTTCGCGCAAAAACAGATTACGGGCCGTGCTGAACGAGGCCGCGGTCGACTCGCTGGCGGCACTCACCGAGCGGCTGGACGAGCGCGCAACGAGGCCGAGTGGGAAGCACTCTTTGAGTGCCACATCGCGATCCAGATTGTCCTTGGCCAAATAAGTGATGCCAAAGCCGCCGGCGGCGATGTTGCGGATGATTTTGTATTGTCCGCCATTCAGCTCCGCCCCGACCGGTAACTCGCCCGGTGGGCCATCCGGCAAGGGACGGGTCAGTTGATCGTCATCTGCCATGGAACCCCGATAATCATACTCCGCCCCGAAGGGTTGGAATTATGACCAGACATACGCAGAGTTGTAAATCCATGTGGGTCAATCGTTCCGATTGCGTGATCGTTCAATGACCCACGTCACGAAATTAACGGCGGGAGTTCGCTGCCTTGCTTGCCATCCGACCGTCGGTTGCGGATTCGAACCGTGATGCTCCAATGCGTCGCCACTTCCGGCCGGGAGTGGCGTCTTGGTCGCGGGTGAGGGCATCCGACTTGAATCCGTGGTTCTGGTTGATTGATGACTTTTTTGGTCGTTGCTACAGCGCTCAAGCGGTAGACCTGCGGTCACCCTGAATTCTCTTTGAAGCCGGGGCGGTTTACGGTATTGACCTGTTGTTGCGCACGCCGCTGGCGTTCAGCGTTTGGGTGGCCGCAAAAAATCCGTTACCTAAGGGTTGATTTCGGCCAGATTCGCGATTACTTCCAACTTTCTGGCGTGCTGCCCCGGTTGCACGCCCTTATTGTGTTGTGCGCGGCCCGTTGGCGGGGCGTCGCCTGAAACCCGTTACCGTAGGAAGGTATCCCTCCCGTGTCTGCTCTAAGTTGAGCGGCGGTGAAAGGGGACGCGCCAACCCGGTGGCAAGGCCCAAAAGGCCGCGTGGCAAAAGGTAGATGATGGCAAAGACCAATCCCTTCACTTTCATGCAGGAAGTGCGGCAGGAAGTGGCCAAGGTTGTGTGGCCGACACGCCGTGAGACGACCGTGACGACGATCATGGTTTTCATCATGGTGTTTTTGGCTGCGATCTTCTTCTTGGCTGCCGATCAGGTTCTGAGCTTCATTGTTGGCCAGCTTCTGGCTCTCGGTCGCTAAGGAGGCGCAGACTAATGGCATTGCGCTGGTACATTGTTCACGCCTACTCGAACTTCGAGAAAAAGGTGGCCGAGTCGATCCGCGAGGGTGCGCAGGCCGCGGGCCTGGATGCTTTGTTCGATCAGATTTTGGTGCCGACCGAAAAGGTCGTGGAAGTGCGCCGTGGCCGCAAGGTCGACACCGAGCGCAAGTTCTTCCCCGGTTATGTGCTGGTGCGCATGGAAATGACTGATGAGGCCTATCACCTCATCAAGAACACGCCGAAAGTCACTGGGTTTCTCGGCTCCGATATGAAGCCGATCCCGATTTCCGACGCTGAAGCTGAACGCATCCTCAACCAGGTGCAGGAAGGCGTGGAGCGTCCAAAACCGTCGGTCACGTTCGATGTTGGCGAGCAAGTGCGTGTGTCTGATGGTCCGTTTGCCTCCTTCAACGGTGTCGTCGAAGAAGTCGATGGTGAGCGTGCACGTTTGAAAGTTTCTGTTTCGATCTTTGGCCGGGCTACCCCGGTCGAACTCGAATATGGGCAGGTTGAAAAGCTCTAGGGCTGATCGTCTGCCAAACCCCGCGTGGGAGAGACGGTCTGGTTTCGCCGCCAGGCTTTGATCGCACCACGCAACCCCAACCAGCCGCACACGATGCGGCGCCACTAAAGGGATGACACATGGCGAAGAAGATCGCTGGCTACCTGAAGCTTCAGGTGCCTGCCGGTGCTGCCAACCCGTCGCCGCCCATCGGGCCGGCGCTTGGTCAGCGCGGTTTGAACATTATGGAATTCTGCAAGGCGTTTAACGCCAAGACGCAGGAAATGGAAAAAGGTGCGCCGGTTCCGGTGGTCATCACCATCTTCCAGGACAAGTCGTTCACCTTTGAGATGAAGACGCCGCCGGTGTCGTTCTTCTTGAAGAAAGCGGCCAAGCTGCAAAAAGGCGGTTCTGAGCCTGGTCGCAGCACGGCTGGTTCCATCACCCAGGCACAGCTGCGCGAGATCGCTGAGCAGAAAATGACTGATCTCAACGCGACGTCTGTGGAAGGCGCCATGCAAATGGTCGCCGGTTCTGCCCGTTCGATGGGCCTGAAGGTGGAGGGCTAGAGAATGGCACGTGTTTCCAAGCGGTTGAAAGCCGCCGAAGAAGGCTTGAACGCCGAGCAGCTTTACCCGGTGGATGAAGCCGTCGCGATGGTCAAAGAGCGCGCGAAAGCGAAGTTCGATGAGACCATCGAAGTGGCGATGAACCTCGGCGTTGACCCGCGTCATGCCGACCAGATGGTGCGCGGCGTTGTGCAGCTTCCCAATGGCACCGGTAAATCGGTGCGTGTGGGCGTGTTTGCGCGTGGCGAAAAGGCTGATGAAGCCAAGGCTGCTGGCGCGGACGTTGTCGGCGCTGAAGACTTGGTTGAAATTGTCCAGGGCGGCACGATCGACTTTGATCGCTGCATCGCCACACCGGACATGATGGGTCTTGTTGGCCGTCTTGGTAAGGTGCTTGGCCCTCGCGGTTTGATGCCAAACCCGCGCGTCGGCACGGTGACCATGGATGTCGCCAATGCTGTGAAAAACGCCAAGGGCGGCGAAGTGCAGTTCCGCGTTGAGAAAGCCGGCATCGTGCATGCCGGTGTTGGCAAGGCCTCGTTCACTGCTGAACAGCTGGCCGAAAACGTCAAGGCGTTTGCCGATGCGGTGGCCAAAGCCAAGCCATCGGGCGCGAAGGGCACGTATATGCAGCGCGCTGCGGTGTCCTCGACCATGGGTCGTGGCGTGAAAATCGATGTTTCCAGCCTGACCGCCTAAACGGCGCCAGGTTGCGGGCGGGGTTTTGCTCCGCCAATTGAAGTCGCGGGCTGGGTTTCGATCCAGCCCCGGTAGAGCCGCCGGGCTCATGAAAGCTTCGGTGGCTCTTACCTGTCCGAGATTGCGGGCGCTCTGATCCTTCCTTGAAGGTGAGGGGCTTAATCTGGAAACCCTCCAGGCCAGCATGAGACGCGAAGAGCTGAGTTTTTGGGGTCGCCTGCCGGTCCCTCAGGTCAGTTCGATCCGTTATCGGCTTGTCCTACGGGCGGTCGGGGCAGGTTTTTGAACGGTGTGTGCCGGGTTGCTGGTGCGCACCACACTGAAACCGGCCTTGATCTCCTCAACTGAGGAAGGATTGGCCAACTGGAGAGAGACAGTGGATAGAGCGGAAAAGCGCGAAATGGTCTCCACGCTGAACGACGTGTTTTCGTCGGCCGGCGTTGTGGTCGTTGCCCACTATGGTGGTCTTTCCGTTGCCAAAATGACCGACCTTCGCGCCAAAATGCGTGAAGCCGGTGGCACGGTAAAAGTCGCCAAAAACCGCCTTGCAAAGCTGGCTCTTGACGGCACGGACGCGGCGCACATTGCCGATCTGTTTGAAGGGCAAACACTGATTGCTTATTCGGACGATCCGGTGGCGGCGCCAAAGGTGGCCAGTGCATTCGCCAAAGACAACGAGCAACTCGTTCTCATTGGCGGCGCGATGGGCACCACACACCTTGACGCCGATGGCGTCAAAGCGCTGGCAACGATGCCGTCGCTTGATGAACTGCGTGCGAAGATCGTGGGTATGATTCAAACCCCGGCAACGCGTATCGCGCAGGTCGTCAATGCACCGGCTGGTGGGTTGGCACGTGTGGTCCAAGCCTATGCTGACAAGGGCGAAGCGGCGTAAGCGGCTTTCACAACTGATCGAACAGACCTCTTAAGGAACTGAAACTAATGGCAAATCTTGAACAACTCGTGGACGATCTGTCCAACCTCACCGTTTTGGAAGCTGCTGAGCTTTCCAAAATGCTGGAAGAAAAATGGGGCGTTTCTGCCGCTGCACCCGTGGCTGTTGCTGCTGCTGCAGGTGGTGGTGCCGCTGCTGAAGCTGCTGAAGAAAAGGATGAATTCGACGTCGTTTTGACGGCAGCTGGCGACAAGAAAATCAACGTCATCAAAGAAGTGCGTGCCATCACCGGTCTTGGCCTGAAAGAAGCCAAAGACCTGGTCGAAGGCGCACCGAAGCCTGTCAAGGAAGGCGTTGCCAAAGCCGAAGCAGAAGAGCTGAAGAAGAAGCTCGAAGAAGCTGGTGCTTCGGTCGACCTGAAGTAGGGCTCCGGCCCACCAAGGCGTGGCTGCAACAATCCTTGCAGCCACGCCGACCAATCGCCGCGTACGACAGGCGTTTGGTGTGTGATGTTTGAAGATGGACCGGCCGGAAATTTCCGGGTTTTCGGTGCCATCTTTTTCGCGTCTCTAAGGCCGTTGGTGGCCGGTGAGGCGGTTTTGAATGATCGGATGACCTGGCAAACGCTGGCTTTGCAAAGGCTGCGCAGCGCTTTCCAGGTGATCTGATACCGGGCGATCCACCCCCTGAGGTCGCTTCGGTTTTGGGTCCATACAAGGAGCGGACATGGCGACTATCGACGTGGCAAATACCTCAACGACTTCTGATCTTTCCCGCAAAATGAATACGGTACCGGTGACGAGCTTCTCTGTTCGCTCGCGCCCTCGGCGCATGTTTGGCAAAATTCGCGAAGTTGCCGATATGCCCAATCTCATCGAAGTGCAGATGGCTTCCTACAATCAGTTCTTGATGGTGGATGAGCCGGAAGGTGGCCGCAACGACGATGAAGGCCTGCAGTCGGTTTTCAAATCGGTGTTTCCGATCTCCGATTTCGCCGGCACGGCCATGCTGCAATTCGTGCGCTACGAGTTCGAGCCGCCGAAATATGATGTGGATGAGTGCCGCCAGCGTGGGATGACCTACTCCGCGCCGCTGAAGGTCAATCTCCAGCTCATCGTGTTCGACGTTGATGAAGAAACCGGCGCCAAGTCGGTCAAGGACATCAAAGAGCAAGACGTTTACATGGGCGATATGCCGCTGATGACGACGAACGGTACGTTCATCGTCAATGGCACAGAGCGCGTTATTGTTTCGCAGATGCACCGTTCACCCGGTGTGTTCTTTGACCACGACAAAGGCAAAACGCATTCATCCGGCAAGCTGTTGTTTGCATCCCGTATTATTCCTTACCGTGGTTCCTGGCTTGATATTGAGTTTGATGCCAAGGATATCGTGCATGCGCGTATTGACCGTCGTCGGAAAATCCCGGTGTCGTCGCTGCTCTATGCGCTGGGCCTGGATACAGAAGAAATTCTGAGCACCTATTATACCTCGTCGGTCCACACCAAAACCAAGAACGGTTGGAAGACGGCCTACGACCCGGCGAAGATGGAAGGCATGAAGGTCACGCGTGACCTGATCAATGATTCCACCGGTGAAGTTGCCGTGGAGTCCGGCAAGAAAATCACGCCGCGCCAGGCCAAGCGCGTGGCCGATGAAGGTCTGAAAAACCTGCGTGTCGAAGCTGAAGACATGATCAGCCAGTATCTGGCTGAAGACGTCGTCAACATGGACACCGGTGAAATTTACGCCGAAGCCGGCGAGGAAATCACCGAAGAGCTGATGGAAAAGCTGCTGGAGCTTGGCTTCAAGGCGCTTACCTTGCTCGACATCGACCATGTGAACACCGGCGCCTATATCCGCAACACGCTGATGGCCGACAAGAACGAAAGCCAGGCTGAAGCGCTGTTCGACATCTACCGCGTGATGCGTCCAGGTGAGCCGCCAACCATCGAAGCAGCTGAAGCGATGTTCCAGTCGCTGTTCTTCGATCCCGAGCGTTACGATCTGTCGGCTGTTGGCCGCGTGAAGATGAACATGCGCCTTGACCTTGATGCCGAGGACACGGTGCGCACGCTGCGCAAGGAAGACATTCTGGAAGTTCTGCGCACGCTGCTCGATCTGCGTGATGGCAAGGGCGAGATTGACGATATTGACAATCTTGGCAACCGTCGCTTGCGCTCCGTTGGTGAGTTGATGGAAAACCAGTACCGGGTCGGTCTGCTGCGGATGGAACGCGCTATTAAAGAGCGCATGTCCTCTGTCGAAATCGACACGGTGATGCCTCAGGACCTCATCAACGCTAAGCCGGCATCTGCCGCTGTGCGGGAGTTCTTCGGCTCTTCGCAGCTGTCGCAGTTCATGGATCAAACGAACCCGCTGTCGGAAATCACCCACAAGCGGCGCCTCTCGGCGCTTGGACCAGGTGGTCTGACACGTGAGCGTGCCGGGTTTGAAGTGCGCGATGTGCATCCGACCCATTATGGACGTATCTGCCCGATTGAGACCCCAGAGGGACCAAACATCGGTTTGATCAACTCACTGGCCACTTTTGCGCGCGTCAACAAATATGGCTTTATCGAAAGCCCGTATCGCAAGGTGAATGATGGCAACGTGACCGATGAGGTCCTGTTCCTGTCGGCCATGGAAGAAGCCCGCCACTACATCGCTCAGGCCAACTCTGAGCTTGATGATGATGGCAACTTCATCAACGAGCTGGTTGTGTGTCGTCACCAAAGCGACGTGATGCTGACGCCCAAAGAGCGCGTTGATCTGATGGACGTTTCGCCGAAGCAGCTTGTTTCGGTGGCCGCTTCTCTTATCCCGTTCCTTGAAAACGATGATGCGAACCGGGCTTTGATGGGCTCAAACATGATGCGTCAGGCCGTTCCGCTGGTGCGCGCTGAAGCGCCGTTCGTCGGCACCGGCATGGAGCGGATCGTGGCGCAGGATTCTGGCGCTGCAATCGGTGCGCGTCGCACCGGTATCGTGGAACAGGTGGACGCGACGCGTATCGTTGTGCGCGCCACTGAAGACCTCGATCCGGGCCGTCCGGGCGTCGATATTTATCGTCTGATGAAGTTCCAGCGTTCCAATCAGGATACCTGCATCAACCAGCGTCCACTTGTGGAAGTTGGCGAGCGGGTCAAGAAGGGTGACATCATTGCTGATGGCCCATCTACCGAGTTGGGCGATCTGGCTCTTGGCAAGAACGTGCTCGTCGCATTCATGCCTTGGAACGGTTACAACTTTGAGGATTCCATTCTCATCTCCGAACGCATCGTGAAAGACGATGTGTTCACTTCCATCCACCTTGAAGAGTTCGAGGTGATGGCGCGCGACACCAAACTGGGTCCGGAAGAGATCACCCGCGATATTCCGAACGTTTCGGAAGAGGCGCTGAAAAACCTCGATGAGGCCGGCATGGTCTATATCGGGGCCGAGGTCGAAGCTGGCGACATTCTTGTCGGTAAGATCACGCCGAAGGGCGAAAGCCCGATGACGCCGGAGGAAAAGCTTCTGCGCGCCATCTTTGGTGAGAAAGCCTCCGACGTGCGCGACACGAGCTTGCGTGTGCCACCGGGTGTGAAGGGGACCATTGTTGAGGTCCGCGTATTCAACCGTCATGGCATCGACAAAGACGAACGTGCGATCGCCATTGAGCGCGAGGAAATCGAACGTCTTGGCAAAGACCGCGATGACGAACAGGCGATCCTCGATCGTAACGTCTATGGCCGTCTGGCCGACATGCTGTCAGGCAAAGACGGTATCGCTGGACCGAAGGGCTACAAAAAAGGCACGACGATTACGACCGACGTGCTTAACGAGTACCCGCGGTCGCAGTGGTGGACGTTCGCGCTCGACGACGACACGCTAATGGGTGAAATCGAGGCGCTGCGCGCGCAGTACGATGAATCCAAGGAACAGCTCGAACAGCGGTTCATGGACAAAGTCGAGAAGCTGCAACGTGGCGATGAGCTTCCCCCAGGCGTGATGAAGATGGTCAAAGTCTTCGTTGCGGTGAAGCGTAAGATTCAGCCCGGCGATAAAATGGCTGGTCGTCACGGCAACAAAGGTGTGGTCTCAAAAATCGTGCCGCAAGAAGATATGCCGTTCCTTGACGATGGAACGCCTGTCGATGTGGTGCTGAACCCACTTGGTGTGCCATCGCGTATGAATGTTGGGCAAATCCTTGAAACCCATATGGGTTGGGCCTGTTCTGGCCTTGGTAAGTCAATCCAGAAGGCGGTCGATTCCTATCGCAAAGAAGCCAATGTGGCGCAGCTTCAAGAGCGGATCACCACGATTTACGGTGATGCTGTTGAAGTGGACAAGCTGTCGGAAGGCGAGATCGTTGGTCTGGGCAAGCAGCTTTCAAAGGGCGTGCCGATTGGTACGCCAGTCTTTGATGGTGCCCGCGAGCCCGATGTGGCCGAGATGCTGGAAAAAGCAGGTCTCGATCGCTCCGGCCAGGTGACGCTGTTTGATGGCCGCACCGGTGATCAGTTCGACCGCAAGGTGACGGTTGGGTACAAATATGTGCTCAAGCTTCACCACTTGGTGGATGATAAGATCCACGCTCGTTCCATCGGACCATACTCGCTTGTGACCCAGCAGCCGCTGGGCGGTAAGGCGCAGTTCGGTGGTCAGCGCTTCGGCGAGATGGAAGTGTGGGCGCTTGAAGCGTATGGCGCAGCCTACACGCTTCAGGAGATGCTCACCGTTAAGTCCGATGACGTGGCCGGTCGTACCAAGGTGTATGAGGCGATCGTGCGTGGCGAGGATGCGTTTGAAGCTGGCATTCCAGAAAGCTTCAATGTGCTCGTCAAAGAGATGCGCTCGCTTGGCCTCAACGTTGAGTTGGCCCAGAGCGAGGAAGACGAAGATGATGAGGGCATCATCGACGTTGAGATCCCGACGCAGGACGCTGCCGAGTAACGAACAAAGATACCAAGGGGCAGGGCGCTTAATGTTCTGTCCCTTGGAGCGCGTGAACGATTGAATTGTCCGGGTCTGACAACAAGCCGATAGCGCAAGGCTTGGAGCAGCACCCCTTAGGAGACACGCTTTGAACCAGGAAATCCAAAACGTCTTTGGCCGTGACGTGCAGTCCACGATGCCAAGTTTTGACCAGATCCGCATTTCACTTGCGAGCCCGGAGAAAATTCTCTCCTGGTCGTATGGCGAGATCAAAAAGCCTGAAACCATCAACTACCGTACGTTCAAGCCAGAACGGGACGGCCTTTTCTGTGCGCGTATTTTCGGCCCGATCAAGGACTATGAATGCTTGTGCGGCAAATATAAGCGCATGAAATATAAGGGCATTATCTGTGAGAAGTGCGGCGTTGAAGTGACGCTGACCAAGGTGCGCCGCGAGCGCATGGGCCACATTGAGCTGGCCGCGCCGGTCGCTCACATCTGGTTCCTGAAGTCGCTTCCCTCGCGCATCGCAACGTTGCTCGACATGGCGCTCAAAGATGTGGAGCGGGTGCTCTACTTTGAGAACTATGTCGTCACCGAGCAGGGACTGACGCCGCTCGCACCGTATCAGCTGATGTCGGAAGAAGAGTATCTTCAGGCGCAGGATGAGTATGGCGCGGATAGTTTCACTGCGATGATCGGCGCTGAGGCTATTCGCAAGCTGCTCGGCGATCTTGATCTGCCGGTGCTGCGCGAACAGCTTCGCGTGGAGATGTCTGAGGCGACGGGTGAACTGAAGCCGAAGAAACTCGCCAAGCGCATCAAACTGATCGACGCGTTCCTCAATTCCGGCAACAAGCCGGAATGGATGATTATGACCGTTGTGCCGGTCATTCCTCCCGATCTGCGCCCATTGGTGCCGCTGGATGGTGGCCGTTTCGCGACGTCCGATCTCAACGATCTCTATCGCCGCGTGATCAACCGTAACAACCGACTGAAGCGCCTGATTGAACTGCGTGCACCGGACATCATCGTCCGCAACGAGAAGCGCATGCTTCAGGAATCGGTCGACGCATTGTTCGACAATGGTCGCCGTGGCCGCGTCATCACCGGCGCGAACAAGCGCCCGCTTAAGTCGCTGTCCGACATGCTCAAGGGCAAGCAGGGCCGCTTCCGTCAGAACCTGCTCGGTAAGCGCGTCGACTATTCAGGCCGTTCGGTCATCGTGACCGGCCCGGAACTGAAATTGCACCAGTGCGGCCTGCCGAAGAAAATGGCTTTGGAGCTGTTCAAACCGTTCATCTATGCGCGGCTTGACGCGAAGGGCTATTCCAACACGGTCAAACAAGCCAAGAAGCTGGTGGAAAAAGAGCGGCCCGAAGTGTGGGATATCCTCGATGAGGTGATCCGCGAGCATCCCGTGATGCTGAACCGCGCCCCCACGCTGCACCGTCTCGGCATCCAAGCGTTTGAGCCCGTCCTGATTGAAGGTAAGGCCATTCAGCTGCACCCACTGGTCTGTACCGCGTTCAACGCTGACTTTGATGGCGACCAAATGGCCGTGCACGTTCCTCTGTCGCTTGAAGCGCAGCTGGAAGCGCGCGTGCTTATGATGTCGACCAACAACATTCTGCATCCGGCCAATGGTCAGCCGATCATCGTGCCATCGCAGGATATGGTTCTTGGCCTCTATTACCTGACCATCGAAGCCGACAACGAGCCTGGCGAAGGCATGGTGTTTGGCTCGACCGGTGAGGTGCAGGCTGCGCTCGATGCGAAGATCATCACGCTGCACACCAAGATCAAAGGGCGCTACAAAACGGTCGACGAAGCTGGCAACATGGTTTCGCAGATCCACGATACGACCGCCGGTCGCTATCTGCTCGCCGATCTTCTGCCGAAAAACGTCAAAGTGCCGTTTGATGCTGCCAACCGTCTGATGACCAAAAAGGAAATCAGCCGGATGATCGACGCGGTTTACCGTGCTACCCAGGGCGAGAAGTACAACAAAGTTGTTGATGCCTGGGCCAAATGTACCGACAAGATCGCTGACGAAATGATGGGCCGGATTTCCGCTGTCGAAATCGACGAGGAAACCAAGCGTCAAAAGCCGATCAACTCGGTCTATATGATGGCGCACTCCGGTGCCCGTGGTTCGCCGGCACAGATGAAACAGCTTGCCGGTATGCGCGGCCTGATGGCCAAGCCGGACGGCTCGATCATTGAAACGCCGATCACGTCGAACTTTAAAGAAGGCCTGACTGTGATGGAGTACTTCAACTCCACCCATGGTGCCCGTAAGGGTCTGGCCGACACGGCGCTGAAGACAGCCAACTCTGGCTATCTGACCCGCCGTCTTGTCGACGTGGCGCAGGATTCGATCATCAGCCAGGTGGATTGCGGCACCGACAAAGGTATCCGCGTTCAGGCGATCGTTGATGCCGGCCAGGTTGTTGCCTCGCTTGGTCAGCGCGTCCTTGGACGTACGGCTGCTGATGACGTCATCCACCCAGAAACGCTGGAAGTGGTTGTCGCCAAAGACTCGCTCATTGACGAGAAGATGGTGATCGCCATCGAAGAGAGCGGCGTGCAGGGCGTGAAAATCCGCTCGGTGCTCACGTGCGAGACCCGTCACGGCGTTTGCGGCACCTGCTACGGTCGTGACCTTGCGCGTGGTACGCCGGTGAACATGGGCGAGGCTGTCGGCGTTATCGCCGCACAGTCGATCGGTGAGCCGGGCACCCAGTTGACCATGCGCACGTTCCACATTGGTGGCACGGCGCAGGTGGTGGATAGCTCGTTCATCGAGTCGGGCCATGAAGGCACGATTTCGCTGCGCAATCGGTCGATCTCCCGCAACACAGATGGTCATCTGATCGCGACCGGTCGCAACATGTTCATCGTTGTCACCGATGATCAGGGCAATGAAGCTGCTGTGCACCGCGTGACCTATGGTTCGCGTTTGTTGGTCGAGGAGGGCGACATCGTCCGCCGTGGTCAGCGTATGGCCGAGTGGGATCCTTACACCCGTCCAATCCTTGCCGATGTGGATGGCACTGTTGAGTTTGAAGACCTGGTCGATGGCGTGTCCATGTCTGAGCAGGTTGATGAAGTCACCGGTATTGCCAAGCGTCTGATCATCGACTGGCGCACCAGCCCACGTGGTGCTGATCTGCGCCCAGCTATGGTGATCAAAGACAAGAAAGGCGAGATTCTCAAAACCGCGCGCGGTGGCGATGCTCGTGCTCTGTTGCCAGCTGACGCCGTTCTTTCGGTGTCTCCCGGTCACAAGGCTAAAGCTGGTGATGTGTTGGCACGTATCGCGCTTGAAAGTGCGAAAACGCGTGACATCACCGGTGGTCTGCCGCGTGTTGCGGAACTCTTCGAAGCGCGGCGACCCAAAGATGCGGCCATCATGGCCGATATCGATGGCGTGGTACGCTTCGGTCGCGACTACAAGAACAAGCGTCGGATTTCGATCCAGCCGCACGAAGAGGGTATGGAGCCCGCAGAATATCTGATCCCGAAATCGAAGCACATGCAGCTTCAGGACGGTGACGAAGTTCAAAAAGGCGACTTCCTGATTGATGGCCTGCCTGCGCCGCACGATATTCTTGCGGTTAAAGGCGTGGAAGAATTGGCGGCCTATCTCGTCAACGAAATCCAAGAGGTCTATCGCCTGCAAGGTGTGCTTATCAACGATAAGCATATCGAGGTGATCGTGCGTCAGATGCTGCAGAAGGTGGACATCACCGATGCCGGCGACAGTGAGTTCTTGTCTGGCGAGCAGGTGGATCGCATCGAGCTTGATGAGCTCAATGAGCAGCTTGTTGCCGATGGCAAGAAGCCAGCATCGGGTACGCCTGTTCTGCTGGGTATCACCAAGGCTTCGTTGCAGACCCGCTCGTTCTTCTCCGCGGCGTCCTTCCAGGAGACCACACGCGTTCTCACCGAGGCCGCGGTCAACGGTAAGGTCGATACGCTGGAAGGCTTGAAAGAGAACATCATCGTGGGCCGTTTGATCCCAGCGGGTACTGGCCGGATGATGAACAAGATTAAGCAAGTTGCGCAGAAGCGCGACGATCTCATCTTGGATGCCCGTGAGGCCGAGCCGGTGATGGACGTCGAGGCGGTTCTGGAAGATCTGTCTGAGCAGACGCCAGCCGAATAGGCAGCCGTCTACTCACACAAGAATCGGGGCCGCTGGAATCAGGTGCGATTCCAGCGGCCCTTTGTCTTTGGCCCGCGGCCATTGACGCGACGAACTTTTGTTGCGTCCTGGCGGCCCTAAACGCAGTGTTTGCAAAGGGTGGGCGAGGGCGGAACGTCTGGTCTGACCTTGGAATTGCCGTTGCGGGTGTTTCTGGCCGGAAATTGCCGCAAGGGGCTTGACCAACACCCCGCTGCATCGTATCTCCCGCTCACTTTTGCGGCAGGCCGTGGTTCGCAAAGCCGATTAGCTTGTGTCAATTCACAAGTGGGCTTCGTTCCAAACGCTGCTTTGACTGGCTGCAAATTGAAGCATGTCACGACCGGGATGTTGGCCCTTTGGGGTTTGCTCTTGGTCCTCTGATTGCAAAGCGCCCGGGGGTTTCCCCAAGGGGCGCTTTGTTTGTTGTCGTTAAGGTACGCGTCCTTTGGCTTTGGTCTGGGCGCAATCGATAAGGCGAAAAGCTGTCGGCAAACGACGCCGGCGCGTTCGACCAAAAAGGAAGAGGCTTAGATGCCAACAATTAATCAGCTGATCCGCAAGCCGCGTCAGGCTCCGGTCAAGCGTAACAAAGTTCCGGCTCTGGAGCACGATACACAGGGCGTTAAAGACCGTAAGCAGCGCCGTTCCAAATATGGCGCTAAGCGTCCTAAGTAAGGGTAAGAAGCGATGTCACGTCGTCACGCAGCCGAAAAGCGCGTCGTCAACCCTGATCCGAAGTTCGGTGATCTGGTTGTCTCGAAATTCATGAACGCCATCATGATCGATGGCAAAAAGTCCGCCGCTGAGCGTATTGTTTATGGTGCCTTTGACACCATCGAAACGCGCACCGGCCAGAACCCGTTGGAAGTGTTCCATCAGGCGCTGGGCAATGTGTCGCCTTCGGTTGAGGTTCGCTCCCGCCGTGTTGGTGGCGCGACCTACCAGGTACCTGTTGAAGTGCGCACCGAGCGCCGCCAGGCTTTGGCCATCCGTTGGCTGATTACGGCAGCGCGCGGTCGCAACGAAAACACCATGGTCGATCGCCTGTCCGGTGAAATGCTGGATGCTTCCAGCAACCGCGGCACCGCCGTGAAAAAGCGCGAAGACACGCACCGGATGGCCGATGCCAACCGCGCGTTCTCGCACTATCGCTGGTAATTTTGAGCCTTTTGGTTCGCTAAGGAGCATCCCCCCATGGCACGCGACTACGTCATTGAGGACTATCGCAATTTCGGCATCATGGCTCACATCGATGCGGGCAAGACGACGACGACTGAGCGCATCCTGTATTACACGGGCAAGTCGCACAAAATCGGCGAGGTGCATGATGGCGCGGCCACCATGGACTGGATGGAGCAGGAACAAGAGCGCGGCATCACGATTACGTCTGCTGCCACGACGACCTTCTGGGAAGGCCGTGACGGCAAGAAGCGTCGCTTCAACATCATTGACACTCCAGGTCACGTGGACTTCACAATTGAAGTTGAGCGTTCTTTGCGTGTTCTTGATGGTGCGATCGCTCTGCTTGACGCCAATGCCGGTGTAGAACCGCAAACCGAGACCGTTTGGCGCCAGGCTGACAAGTACAACGTGCCGCGCATGATCTTCGTCAATAAGATGGATAAGATTGGCGCTGACTTTTATCGCTCGGTGGAGATGATCGAAGAGCGCCTGGGCGCAACGCCTGCCGTCGTGCAGTTGCCGATCGGCTCTGAGAATGAATTTGCCGGTGTTGTCGATCTTATCGAAATGAAAGCGCTGGTTTGGAAATCTGAAAACCTTGGCGCTGAGTGGGACGTCGTTGACATCCCTGCAGACTTGCAAGAGCGCGCCGAAGAGTTCCGCGAGAAGCTCATCGAGACCGTCGTTGAAGTCGATGATGAAGCCATGGACGCCTATCTTGAAGGCACCATGCCGGACAATGACACGCTGCGCGCGCTGATCCGCAAGGGCACGTGTAACGTTGACTTCTTCCCTGTGTTCTGTGGCTCGGCCTTTAAGAACAAGGGCGTTCAGCCGCTGCTTGATGCCGTGGTTGACTACTTGCCGAGCCCGGTCGACATCCCCGCCATTAAAGGCATTGATGTGAAGACCGAAGCTGAAGTTGACCGCAAGGCCTCTGATGACGAGCCTTTGTCGCTTCTGGCGTTCAAGATCATGAACGACCCGTTCGTTGGTTCGCTGACGTTCTGCCGCATCTATTCGGGTGTCCTGGAGCAGGGTTCAACGCTTCTGAACTCGGTGAAAGACAAGAAAGAGCGCGTTGGCCGCATGATGCTGATGCACTCCAACAGCCGCGAAGACATCAAGATCGCCTACGCAGGTGATATTGTCGCGATCGCTGGTCTGAAGGAAACGACTACCGGTGACACGCTTTGTGAATCCATGAGCCCAGTCATTCTGGAGCGTATGGAATTCCCTGAACCTGTGATCGAAATTGCGATCGAGCCTAAAACCAAGGCTGACCAGGAAAAGATGTCCATCGCTCTCAACCGCCTGGCGGCTGAAGATCCTTCCTTCCGCGTGAAGGTCGACCATGAATCCGGTCAAACGATCATTGCCGGCATGGGTGAGCTTCACCTCGACATTCTGGTCGATCGTATGAAGCGTGAGTTCAAGGTTGAGGCCAATATCGGTCAGCCGCAGGTGGCGTATCGCGAAACCATCACCAAGACCGCTGATGTGGACTACACCCACAAGAAGCAGTCCGGTGGTTCGGGTCAGTTTGCTCGTGTGAAGATCACCATCGAGCCGGGCGAAGCGAATTCGGGTTACGTGTTCAGCGACACGGTTGTCGGCGGTAACGTGCCCAAAGAGTATATCCCAGGCGTTGAAAAAGGTATTGGCTCGGTCATGTCATCGGGTCCGATTGCTGGCTTCCCGATGCTCGACATCACCGCCACGCTGACCGACGGCGCTTACCACGATGTGGACTCCTCGGTTCTTGCCTTTGAGATCGCAGGTCGTGCGGCGTTCCGCGAAGCTGTTCAGAAGGCCGGGCCGAAATTGCTTGAGCCGGTGATGAAGGTCGAGGTTGTGACGCCGGACGAGTATGCCGGTTCGGTGATGGGTGATCTCAACTCCCGTCGCGGCCAAATCCAGGGCACTGAGACCCGTGGAGTTGCCACGGTGATCAACGCCTTCGTGCCGCTGGCCAACATGTTTGGTTACGTGTCGGCGCTGCGCTCCTCTACGCAGGGTCGTGCGCAGTACACCATGCAGTTCGATCATTACGAGCAAGTGCCTCAGGCGATCGCTGAAGAAGTTAAGTCCAAGTACGCCTAATCAGGCGGTTGGGCCGCAGGCCCAGAGCAGAGAATAGACGGCCGCTGGGCCGCTGAAATTAACACGACGTCAGTCGAGATTACGGAGAGCCGAAAATGGCGAAAGAGAAGTTTGAGCGTAACAAGCCGCATGTGAATGTTGGCACGATTGGTCACGTTGACCATGGCAAGACGACGTTGACGGCGGCGATCACGAAGTACTTTGGCGATTTCAAAGCCTATGATGAGATCGATGGTGCGCCTGAAGAGCGGGCCCGCGGTATCACCATTTCGACCGCTCACGTTGAGTATGAGACGGACAACCGTCACTACGCCCATGTCGACTGCCCAGGCCATGCTGACTATGTGAAGAACATGATCACCGGTGCGGCGCAGATGGATGGTGCGATCCTGGTGTGTTCGGCGGCCGATGGCCCGATGCCGCAGACCCGCGAGCATATCCTGCTGGCCCGTCAGGTCGGTGTGCCGGCGCTGGTGGTGTTCATGAACAAGGTTGACCAGGTCGATGATGAAGAGCTGCTTGAGCTCGTCGAAATGGAAATCCGTGAGCTGCTGTCGTCTTACGACTTCCCAGGCGATGATATCCCCATCATTGCAGGTTCCGCTCTGGCCGCGCTGGAAGGCAAGACGCCAGAGATCGGCGAAGAGAAGATCCGCGAACTGATGGCACAAGTGGATGAGTACATTCCGCAGCCTGAGCGTCCGGTGGACCAGCCGTTCCTGATGCCGATCGAGGATGTTTTTTCGATCTCCGGTCGCGGTACGGTTGTGACCGGTCGTGTGGAGCGCGGTGTTGTCAATGTGGGCGATGAGATTGAAATCGTCGGCATCCGCGACACGCAGAAGACGACCTGCACGGGCGTTGAAATGTTCCGCAAGCTGCTTGATCGCGGTGAAGCAGGCGACAATATCGGTGCGCTGTTGCGCGGTGTTGGCCGTGAAGATGTCGAGCGTGGCCAGATCCTCTGCAAGCCGGGGTCTGTGACGCCGCACACGAAGTTCGTGGCTGAAGCCTACATCCTGACGAAGGAAGAAGGTGGCCGTCACACGCCATTCTTCACCAACTACCGCCCGCAGTTCTACTTCCGCACGACCGATGTCACCGGCATCGTGACGCTGAAGGAAGGCACCGAGATGGTGATGCCGGGCGACAATGTTGAAATCAATGTTGATCTGATCGTGCCGATCGCGATGGAAGAGAAGCTGCGCTTCGCTATCCGTGAAGGCGGCCGTACTGTCGGCGCCGGCGTCGTCTCAAAGATCGTCGAGTAAACAAACAAACAGCGCGCAGCTGGCCTTAGATCGGTTGCGCGCTTTTTCGTTCCCTCGTGGAGCCCCAAGGGTGGGGCGTCACACAGTAGATAGGCAGAAGGTTCGGCCATGAACGGACAGAACATTCGAATTCGGTTGAAAGCGTTCGACCATCGTGTCCTCGACACGTCGACCGTTGAAATCGTTTCGACCGCCAAGCGGACGGGTGCGCAGGTGCGCGGCCCCATCCCGCTGCCGACGCGGATTGAAAAATTCACGGTCAACCGCTCTCCGCACATCGATAAGAAGAGCCGCGAGCAGTTCGAAATTCGCACGCATAAGCGGCTTTTGGACATCATCGACCCGACCCCACAAACAGTGGACGCGCTGATGAAGCTCGATCTGTCCGCTGGTGTGGATGTGGAAATCAAACTGGGCGGCTAAGCCCCAGTTTTTAAGAACCAAGCGTTTTAAACGCGCTAGACAAGGACAGGACCCATGCGGTCAGGACTTATCGCACAGAAGGTGGGCATGACCCGCATCTTCGCCGAAGACGGGCGTCATATCCCCGTCACGGTTTTGAAGATCGACAATTGCCAGGTGGTTGGCCACCGCACCATGGAAAAGAATGGCTATACGGCCATGCAGCTAGGCTGTGGCCTGGCGAAGGTGAAGAACACGACCAAAGCTGAGCGCGGTACGTTTGCCAAAGCAAATGTTGAGCCGAAGCGCAAAGTCGTCGAATTCCGCGTGTCGGAAGACAATCTGGTTGATGTCGGTGCTGAATTCACCGCCGACCACTTTGTTGCTGGCCAGTATGTGGATGTGTCCGGCACGTCGATCGGTAAAGGTTTTGCCGGTGCGATGAAGCGGCACAATTTCGGCGGCCTGCGTGCCTCGCACGGCGTGTCGATTTCGCACCGCGCGCATGGTTCCACCGGTCAGTGTCAGGATCCAGGCAAAGTCTTCAAAGGTAAGAAGATGGCCGGTCAGATGGGCAATGAGCGCGTGACCACGCAGAACCTGAAGGTCGTGAAGACCGATGTCGATCGTGGCCTGATCATGGTTGAAGGCTCGGTACCCGGTTCCAAGGGCGGCTGGATCATGGTGCGTGACGCCGTGAAGAAATCCCTGCCAGGCGACGTGCCGACCCCAGGTGCGTTCCGCGCACCGGCTGGTGCGGCGACGCAAACCGCGCAAGTTGAGGAGGCCGTCTAATGGATATCAAGGTCACCAAACTTGACGGCAAGGCTGCCGGAAAAGTCGCCGTGTCTGATGAGGTGTTCGGTCTTGAGCCGCGCGCCGATCTGCTGCAGCGCATGGTTCGTTATCAGTTGGCCAAGCGCCAGACGGGCAACCACAAGACCAAACAGCGTGCGGAAATCAATCGCACGGGTGCCAAGTTTGGCAAACAGAAGGGTGGCGGGCGTGCCCGTCACGGTTCGCGCCGCGTTGGTTCCTTCGTTGGTGGTGGCAAGGCGCACGGTCCTGTGGTTCGCTCGCACGCCCATGATCTGCCGAAAAAGGTTCGCGCTTTGGCTCTTCGCCACGCGCTTTCGTCCAAGGCCAAAGCTGAAAACCTGATCGTGGTTGAGAGCTTTGCCGATGTGGAAGCCAAGACCAAAGTGGTCGCTGGCGTTCTTGGTGAGCGCGGCTTGACCAATGCGCTGTTCATTGATGGCGCATCGGTGAACGACAATTTTGCAAAGGCGGCCCGCAACCTTCCAGGTGTGGATGTGCTGCCGGTTCAGGGCATCAACGTCTACGACATTCTGCGTCGCAACACGCTGGTCCTTTCCAAGGATGCGGTCGATGCGCTGGAGGCGCGCTTCAAATGAGCTCGAACCCAAAACTCTATGACGTGATCGTCTCACCGGTGATCACCGAAAAATCGACCATGGCGTCGGAAAACGGTCAGGTGATGTTCAACGTCACACCGACCGCGACCAAGCCGCAGATCAAGCAGGCTGTCGAAGCTCTGTTCTCGGTCAAAGTGAAAGCCGTGAACACGCTGGTCCGCAAGGGCAAAGAAAAGCGCTTTCGCGGCATGATCGGTCGCCAGTCCGACGTCAAAAAGGCGATTGTGACGCTGGAAGATGGCCAGTCCATCGACGTGACGACCGGTCTTTAAGGCGAAGTAAGGATTTAGAACAATGGCATTGAAGACATTCAATCCGACATCGCCAGGACGCCGCCAGTTGGTTGCCGTGGACCGCTCTGCTCTGCACAAGGGCAAGCCGGTCAAGCAGCTCACCGAAGGTTTGTCGTCGAAGGGCGGTCGTAACAATACCGGTCGCATCACGGTCCGTCGTCGTGGCGGCGGTGTGAAGCGCACCTACCGCATCATCGATTTCAAACGTCGTGAGAAGCTTGGCGTTATGGGCACGGTCGAGCGTCTTGAGTACGATCCCAACCGGACAGCCTTTATCGCGCTGGTGACCTACGACGATGGTGATCAGGCCTACATCCTGGCGCCGCAACGCTTGGCCGAAGGCGACAAGGTCCTCTCCGATGAAAAGACCGACGTGAAGCCCGGCAACGCGATGCCATTGGCCTCGATGCCGGTCGGCACGATCATCCACAATGTGGAACTGAAGATCGGCAAGGGTGGTCAGATCGCACGTTCAGCTGGCGCCTATGCGCAGCTGGTTGGTCGCGACGGTGCTTATGCCATCGTTCGTCTGCAGTCTGGCGAGCAGCGCCTCATTCACGGTCAGTGTTTTGCATCGGTCGGCGCGGTCTCGAACCCCGATCACATGAACACCAATCTTGGTAAGGCCGGTCGCGCCCGTTGGCTCGGTCGTCGCCCATCGGTTCGTGGTGTTGTTATGAACCCGGTCGATCACCCCCATGGTGGTGGTGAAGGGCGTACCTCTGGTGGCCGTCACCCTGTGACGCCTTGGGGTAAGCCAACCAAAGGTAAGCGGACCCGCTCGAACAAAGCGACCGATAAATTCATCATTCGCTCGCGCCATCAGCGCAAGAAGAAGTAACGGAGCTCCCATGTCACGTTCGGTATGGAAAGGCCCGTTTATCGACGGGTACATTTTAAAAAAGGCTGATAAGGCGCGCGAGAGCGGTCGTAACGATGTGATCAAGATTTGGTCGCGTCGCTCGACGATTTTGCCGCAGTTCGTCGGCCTGACCTTTGGCGTCTACAACGGCCAAAAGCATATCCCGGTTTCGATCTCAGAAGACATGATCGGCCACAAGTTCGGCGAGTTCGCGCCCACGCGCACCTATTACGGCCACGCCGCCGACAAGAAGGCAAAGAGGAAGTAAGATGGGCAAAGCATCGCGTGAACGCTCGCTTGCTGACAATGAAGCACAGGCGGTTGTCCGTCGTCTTCGCATCAGCCCGCAGAAGCTGAACCTGGTCGCTACGATGATCCGCGGCAAGAAGGTTGAAAAGGCGCTGGCCGATTTGACCTTCTCGCGCAAGCGCATTGCCGTGGACGTGAAAAAGGCGCTGGAATCGGCCATCGCCAATGCGGAAAACAATCATGATCTGGACGTCGACAATCTTGTCGTTGCCCAGGCGTTCGTCGGCAAGGCGCTGGTGATGAAACGCTGGCAGCCGCGTGCGCGCGGTCGTGTCGGGCGGATTCAGAAGCCGTTTTCGAACCTGACGATCGTTGTTCGCGAAGTTGAGGAGGCCGCTTAATGGGCCAGAAAGTCATCCCCACAGGCTTGCGCCTCGGCATCAACCAGACGTGGAACTCGCGTTGGTTTGCTGACAACGACTATGCCAAGCTGCTGCACGAAGATCTTAAGATCCGTAAGTTCATCACCGAGAAGCTTCCAACCTTCGTGAAAAGCGATGGTGGTCGCAACAAAGGCGGTGCTGATCCGGCGATTTCCAAGATCGTGATCGAACGCCCCTTGAAGAAATGCCGGATTTCGATCCACACCGCGCGTCCAGGTTTCATCATCGGGCCGAAAGGCGACAACATCGAGAAGTTGCGCCGTGCGATTTCGCAGATGACCGACAGCGAAGTGCACCTCAACATTGTTGAAGTGCGCAAGCCGGACACCGACGCAACGCTTGTTGCTCAGTCGATTGCTTCGCAGCTTGAGCGTCGTGTTGCTTTCCGCCGTGCCATGAAGCGCGCCGTGCAGAACGCCATGAAAGCTGGCGCTCTTGGTATCCGGATCAACTCCGGTGGCCGTCTCGGCGGTGCTGAGATTGCACGCGTTGAATGGTACCGTGAAGGACAGGTGCCGCTGCACACGCTGCGCGCCGATGTCGACTACGGCACCGCCGAAGCGAAAACCGCTTACGGGATCATCGGCATCAAGGTGTGGATCTACAAAGGCGAGATCATGGAACATGATCCGCTTGCGTCGGAACGCCGTGCTTTGGAAGCCTCCGGTGGCGGCGGTCGTCGTCGCGATTAAGGCTTGAGGATTGGTGCGGTCGCCGGAACCGGCGGCCGGGCCTGCATGACCAGACAATTGAGGATGTGCCTTGCGTCCGTGGCCTGCCACGGAGACCGGGCATGAGAAACAGGAACGAAGACGATGCTTCAGCCGAAACGCACTAAGTTTCGCAAACAGCACAAGGGCCGCATCAAAGGCGTGGCGAAGGGTGGCACGACGCTGACCTTCGGTGCCTTTGGCCTGAAAGCTCAAGAGCCTGAGCGTGTGACTGCACGCCAGATCGAGGCTGCTCGCCGTGCCATGACGCGTCACATGAAGCGTGCTGGTCGCGTGTGGATTCGCATCTTCCCCGATGTGCCGGTGACCAAAAAGCCGACTGAAGTGCGCATGGGTAAGGGTAAAGGCTCGGTGGAATATTGGGCCGCCAAAGTGAAGCCTGGCCGGATCATGTTCGAAATCGACGGTGTGTCGGAAGATGTGGCGCGTGAGGCTCTTCGCCTTGCTGCGATGAAACTTCCGGTGAAAACCCGTTTCGTTCAGCGTATCGGCGAATAGCGGCAGGAGACCAGAGAGATGAAAGCGCAAGACGCAGCCCTCATGACCCCTGACCAGCTTGTGGATGAGTTGGTGAAGCTGAAGAAAGAGCAGTTCAATCTGCGCTTCCAGCGGGCCACGGGTCAGCTTGAAAACACCGCACGGTTTCGGCAGGTTCGCCGATCCATCGCGCGCATCAACACTGTGCTGAACGCCAAGCGGCGCGAAGCGGCGAGCGCGTAAGCGTTCGTCACGAGGAGAGACACTATGCCAAAACGCGTTCTGCAGGGCACCGTGGTGAGCGATAAGACAGACAAGACGGTCACCGTGCTTGTTGAGCGTCGCTTCACGCACCCGCTGCTGAAGAAGACCGTGCGTCGGACCAAGAAGTACCACGCGCACGATGCTGACAATGCCTTCAAGACCGGCGACATCGTTCTTATCGAAGAATGCCGTCCGCTCTCGAAGTCGAAGAATTTCATGGTTCTGGCCGATGAGTCGCGCGCGCTGATGGCGTCGCACGGTTAATCGCTCAGGTATTTTTGTAAGAAAGGCATACGGCCATGATTCAGATGCAAACAAACCTCGACGTCGCCGATAATTCCGGCGCACGCCGTGTTATGTGCATCAAGGTCCTGGGCGGCTCCAAGCGTAAGTACGCTGGCGTGGGCGACATCATTGTCGTCTCCGTGAAGGAAGCCATCCCCCGGGGTCGGGTGAAAAAGGGTGATGTGATGAAGGCGGTCGTTGTACGCACCGCTAAGGACATCCGTCGTCCGGACGGTTCGGTTATCCGTTTTGATCGCAACGCTGCTGTTCTGGTGAACAACAACAAAGAGCCAATCGGCACGCGTATCTTTGGCCCGGTGCCGCGCGAGCTACGCGCCAAGAGCCACATGAAGATCATCTCGCTTGCGCCGGAGGTGCTGTAACCATGGCTGCTAAGATCAAAAAAGGCGACACCGTTGTTGTGCTCGCTGGCCGCGACAAGGGTCGCTCGGGCCAGGTCATGCAGGTTATGCCGACCGAGAACCGTGCTTTGGTGCAAGGTGTGAACCTGGTGAAACGTCACCAGCGTCAGACGCCGAACTCTGAAGGTGGCATCATCACCAAGGAAGCGCCGATCCAGCTTTCGAACATCGCGTTGCGCGATCCGAAAGACGGTAAGCCGACGCGCATCCGTTTCCAGATTCAAGACGATGGCACCAAGGTGCGCGTCGCCAGCCGCTCGGGAGAAGCGATCGATGGCTGATTACACACCGCGTATGAAGTCGCTCTATGAGAGCGAGATCAAGAGCAAGCTGACGGACGAGTTTTCCTACGCGAACCCAATGCAGGTTCCCGCTCTGGACAAGATCGTCCTGAACATGGGCGTTGGCGAAGCTGTCGGCGACTCCAAGAAAGTGCGCACCGCTGCTGAGGACCTCACAGCGATCGCCGGTCAGAAGGCTGTCGTCACGCATGCTCGTAAGTCGATTGCCGGCTTTAAGGTGCGTGAAGAAATGCCGCTTGGCGTGAAGGTGACGCTGCGCAAGACGCGCATGTTCGAGTTCCTGGATCGCCTGGTGACGATCGCGCTGCCGCGCGTGCGTGACTTTCGTGGCCTGAACCCGAAAAGCTTCGACGGCAATGGCAACTACGCCATGGGTATCAAAGAGCACATCGTGTTCCCAGAGATTGACTACGACAAAGTCGATCAAGTTTGGGGCTTTGACGTGATCGTTTGCACCACGGCGGACAATGACGATGAAGCGCGAGCCTTGCTCAAGCACTTCAATTTCCCGTTCCGTACGAACTGACGCGTTTTTCAAAGGATAGATGACAGATGGCTAAGAAAAGCGCCGTTGAAAAGAACAATCGCCGCCGCAAACTGGTCGACCAGTATGCTGCTCGGCGTGCTGAACTGAACGCAATCGTTCACGACAAGAGTGCAAGCCCGGAAGAGCGCTTCAATGCGACGATGAAATTGGCGCAATTGCCACGTTCGTCGTCCAAGACGCGCATTCGTAACCGCTGCAACGTGACCGGCCGCCCGCGTGCTTATTATCGTAAGCTGGGTATGTCGCGTATTGCGCTGCGTGAGTTGGGCCTTCGGGGCGATGTCCCCGGCCTTGTGAAATCGAGCTGGTAGGAGGATCTTCAACGATGGCGATGACAGATCCGATTGGTGACATGCTGACGCGCATCCGTAATGCGCAGATGCGGAACAAGACGAGCGTTATTGCGCCAGCTTCAAAGCTGCGCGAACGCGTTTTGCAGGTTTTGGCGGACGAAGGTTTTATTCGCGGGTTCTCGCGGACGGAGCTTGGTGATGGCAAATCCGAAATCAGCATCGAGCTGAAATATTTCGATGGTGCGCCGGTGATCCGTCGCATCGAGCGCGTGTCCAAGCCGGGCCGCCGCGTTTATGCTTCGGTGCGTAACATTCCGACCGTGAACAACGGGCTGGGTGTTTCGATCCTGTCGACGCCGAAGGGCGTGATGGCGGATCATCAGGCACGCGAAGAAAATGTTGGTGGCGAGGTTTTGTGCCAGGTCTTCTAAGCGCGAGCTTGAAGGAAACCGGTCCAAGAAAAGGAAGAGATTGATGTCTCGTATCGGTAAAAAACCGGTCGCGCTGCCCAGTGGCGTCACGGCCAATGTCGACGGTCAAACCGTTTCGGTCAAAGGCCCGAAGGGTGAGCTGGCCGTCACAGTGGTTTCGGAATGCGACGTTGCCTTGGGTGACGATGGTATCGAAGTTAGCCCGCGTGGCCAGGACAAGCGCTCACGCTCCATGTGGGGCATGTCGCGCACGCTGGTGAACAATATTGTGGTTGGCGTTTCGGAAGGCTTTGAAAAGAAGCTGGAACTCAACGGCGTTGGTTACCGCGCCCAGGCGCAGGGGTCGAAACTGACCTTGGCGCTCGGCTACTCCAATGATGTGATCTACGACTTGCCTGATGGCGTGTCCGTGGCTGTTCCAAAGCCGACTGAAATCGTGCTGTCGGGTATCGACAAGCAGCGCGTTGGCCAGGCGGCTGCGGAGATCCGTAGTTTCCGTCCGCCGGAGCCCTACAAGGGCAAGGGCATCAAATACGCAGAAGAGTACATCTTCCGCAAAGAAGGTAAGAACAAGTAAGGCATTTGAGCTGCCGCCCAGAGGTTTGTTCTGGGCCGTCCCAAGCTGCTTGGGAGACGGTTTGTGCGGTGCTCCAGGTATTAAAAGGCAGAAACAATGGCACATAAAACTCCGCTTGAACGCCGCCGCGAGCGCGTGCGTCGTCAGGTTCGCAAAGTGGCCAACGGTCGTCCGCGTTTGTCGGTTTACCGCTCCGGTCGTCACATCTACGCCCAGGTGATCGATGATCTGGCTGGTCGCACCCTGGCAGCTGCGTCGTCTTTGGAAAAAGATATGCGTGGCAGCTTGAAAACCGGTGCGGACACCAATGCTGCTGCTGAAGTTGGTAAGCTGGTGGCGACCCGCGCGAAAGAAGCTGGTGTTGAAAGCGTCGTCTTTGACCGCGGCGCTTATCGCTACCATGGCCGTGTGAAGGCCCTGGCCGATGCGGCCCGCGAAGGCGGTTTGAACTTCTAATTTGACTGCGGGTGCTTTCGGGTGCCCGAACTTTACACTGGCTCTGTGCCGTTGGCATAACCGCATTTTCCTCCCGGTCTGCATAAACCACAGGCCGCACTTGGCAGCTGACCCACTCCCTGGGTCCCTGCAAGACACATAAGGATAGAACCTATGGCACAACGCCCCTCTCGTGATCGCGGTCGTGATCGTGACGAAGAGAAAAGTGAATTCGTCGACAAGCTGGTTCACATCAACCGCGTCTCCAAAACGGTGAAGGGCGGCAAGCGCTTCGGTTTTGCTGCGCTCGTCGTAGTTGGTGACCAAAAGGGCCGCGTTGGCTTTGGCCACGGTAAAGCCCGCGAAGTGCCTGAAGCGATCCGCAAGGCAACCGAGTCAGCCAAGCGCGGCATGATCCGCGTGCCGCTGCGCGAAGGCCGCACGCTGCACCATGATGTGTTCGGTCGCCACGGCGCTGGCAAGGTGCTTCTGCGCGCTGCGCCCGCTGGTACGGGTATCATTGCTGGTGGTCCGATGCGTGCGGTTTTCGAAACGCTCGGCATTCAGGACATCGTTGCCAAGTCGCAGGGTACATCGAACCCCTACAACATGGTGCGCGCCACCTTCGATGCGCTGCGCGAAGAAGATAGCCCCCGTTCGGTGGCTGCACGTCGCGGCCTTAAAGTTTCGGTGCTGCAGGCTCGTCGCGGCGATGTCGCTGCGGTCGACGCCTAAGCGCCAGACAAGACAGTAAGGAAGAGAACGATGGCACAGTCCAAGACCATCACGGTTGAGCAGATCGGTAGCCCGATTGGCCGCAAGCCTGACCAGCGCGCGACGCTTGTCGGCCTCGGCCTCAACAAAATGCGCCGCAAAAAGACATTGGAAGATACCCCGTCTGTGCGTGGCATGATCGACAAGGTGAGCCATCTGGTTCGCGTCGTCGAGGATAAGTAAACGGAAACGAGGCTGCCGTTCGGTGGCCTCTTTCTCGTCTGGAAGCGAGCGGTGAGGGCAGGGCTGCGTGCCACCTGATCTGCGCAAGTGGAGACAAGCCCATGAAACTCAATGAACTCGCCCCCATGCCGGGCTCGGCCAAAGCCAAACGTCGCGTCGGTCGCGGTATTGGTTCAGGCAAAGGCAAGAACACCGGCACCGGTGTTAAAGGCCAGAAATCGCGCTCAGGCGTTGCCATCAAAGGTTTTGAAGGCGGCCAAATGCCGATGTATCGCCGCCTGCCAAAGCGTGGCTTCAACAACATCTTTGCCAAAGCCTATAGCGAAGTGAATGTTGGCCGCATCCAACAGGCAGTCGACGCCGGCAAGCTGGACGCCAAAGCGTCCATCGATGCGGCGGCTCTGGTGGCCAGTGGTGTTATCACCAAGCTTGAAAAAGATGGTGTTCGTCTGCTTGGTAACGGTGAGTTGAAGGCCAAGGTCGAAATCACCGTCGCTGGTGCCTCAAAAGGGGCTGTCGCAGCGGTTGAAAAGGCCGGTGGCAAGGTCCACATCGAAGAAACAAAAGAAGCTTCCGGCAAAGCCGGGGCGAGCAAAGCCGCAAAATAAGCCATGAGATGGCCCGGATCATGCCGGGCCGCTTTCTGCCCTAAGGGGCTGGGTTTGTGCCTCCATCAGGCGCGGTTTGGCCAAAGGAATTGAAGACGCATGGCATCAGCAGCTGAGCAGCTAGCTTCAAACTTCTCCCTCAAAGCGTTCGGTAAGGCCGAAGAGCTGAAAAAGCGCATCTGGTTCACGCTGGGTGCGCTTTTGGTCTATCGGCTCGGGACGTACATCCCGATGCCGGGCATTGAGCCCCAGGCTTTTGCGGCCGCGTTCGATCAGGCCGCCCAGGGTGTTGTCGGCTTGTTCAACATGTTCACCGGTGGCGCTGTTGAGCGTATGGCGGTGTTTGCGCTGGGCATTATGCCCTACATCACCGCCTCAATTATCATTCAGTTGATGACGACGGTGTCGCCGAAGCTTGAAGCCTTGAAGAAAGAAGGCGAGGCGGGTCGCAAGGTCATCAACCAGTACACGCGCTACGGCACGGTGTTTCTGGCGGCGATCCAGGCCTATGGCATCTCGGTTGGCCTGGAATCCTCTGGCACGATCGTCACCGATCCGGGCTGGTTCTTCCGTCTGACCACCGTCATCACGCTGGTTGGCGGCACGATGTTCCTGATGTGGTTGGGCGAGCAGATTACTGCGCGCGGCGTCGGCAACGGAATTTCGCTCATCATCTTTGCCGGCATCGTGGCCGAGCTGCCACGCGCCTTGGCGCAGACGCTTGAGCTTGGTCGCCAGGGTGCCATCGGCACCGGCATTATCCTGACCATCATCATTCTGGCGATCGTCGTGATCGCGTTCATCGTATTCGTTGAGCGTGCGCAGCGCCGCCTGCTGATCCAGTACCCCAAACGCCAGGTTGGCAACCGGATGACGCAGGGCGAAAGCTCGCATCTGCCGCTGAAGCTGAACACCGCAGGCGTTATTCCGCCGATCTTTGCCTCCTCGCTGCTGCTTTTGCCTGCAACGCTGGCAGGCTTCTCAGATGGCACTGAGGCCACGGGATGGATCACCACGCTGACAGCGCTGCTTGGGCACGGTCAGCCGGCCTATATGCTGCTTTACGCGTCGGGGATCATCTTCTTTGCGTTTTTCTACACCGCGATTGTGTTCAACCCGGCCGATACGGCTGACAATCTGCGTAAACACGGCGGATTCATTCCCGGCATCCGGCCTGGCGAGCGCACGGCGAACTATATCGACTTCGTGCTGACGCGCATCACGGTGGCCGGTGCGGCGTATCTAACCGTCGTCTGTCTCATACCCGAATTTCTCATATCCTATTCCGGCGTTCCCTTCTATTTCGGAGGCACATCGCTTCTCATCGTGGTCTCTGTGACCATGGATACCGTTCAACAGGTGCAAGGGCATTTGCTTGCGCATCAGTATGAGGGGCTGGTGAAGAAGTCGAAACTCCGGGGGAAACGTAGATGAGATTGATCCTTCTTGGACCGCCAGGCGCGGGCAAGGGAACGCAGGCTGCACGGCTTGTTGAAACATATGGCATTCCGCAGCTTTCCACCGGCGATATGCTGCGTGCGGCCGTGGCCGCCGGCACTGAAACCGGCCTCAAGGCCAAAGCGGTGATGGAAGCCGGCGATCTGGTGTCCGATGAGATCGTCAATCAAATCGTCTCGGATCGCATTTCTGAGCCTGATTGTGCGCGTGGCTTCATTCTGGATGGCTATCCGCGCACGCTTCAGCAGGCCGATGCCGTTGAAGAGATTCTGAAGAAGAAGGGCCGCCGCCTGGATGCGGTTCTGGAGCTGGTCGTTGATGATCGGGCTCTGGTTGGCCGAATCGTCAAGCGGGCGGAAGATGCTGCTGCTGCTGGGCAACCGGTGCGCAAGGACGACACCCCGGAAGTGTTCGATGAGCGCTTGCGGGCCTATTACAAAAGCACCGCGCCGCTTACTGGTTATTATTATGCCAAAGGCAATTTGAAGACGGTGGATGGCATGGCGTCCATCGACGGTGTCACCGCTGAAATCAATGCGGTTTTGAGGGCGCTTTAGCCTTTTAGAAACGGCATTTAACGTTGAGTTTTTGGAGGCGCTGCGATCGCGGCGCCTCTTTCATGGCTGAAAGCAGCGCGCAACGGTTGACAAATTGTCAATCAGGCAATACGCGCAAGGCTCTTCCCGACAAAAAGTCTGGCGGCGCCTTTGTGGCGAGCCAGTTGTCCTATGAAGAAACCGCATGGGCCGGCCTCCACCGGACGCGGTTGACCCCGTTGTGGGGACCCCTCGGTGAGGGCAATTTGGGCGCTGCCGTTTGTGACGCGCCCCGTTAGATGGAGAGAGTACTATGGCCCGCATTGCAGGCGTCAACATTCCGACGAACAAACGCGCGATTATCGCGCTTCAATACATTCACGGCATTGGCGCAGCCAAAGCTGCCGAGATCATCGCAAAAGCCGAAATCGACCCTGCCAAGCGGGTGAACGAACTGGCCGATTCCGATGTGATCAAGGTGCGTGAAATCATCGACCAAGACTACATGGTCGAAGGCGATCTGCGTCGTCAGACGAGCATGAACATCAAGCGCTTGATGGATCTGGGCTGCTATCGCGGTCTGCGCCATCGTCGTGGATTGCCGACACGTGGGCAGCGGACCCATACCAATGCCCGCACCCGTAAGGGTCCGGCCAAGGCAATTGCCGGCAAAAAGAAATAAGAGAGCTGGCGCGGTTTGGCCGCGCTTGCCTTCGGTGGAGCCAACCGGGCTTTCACGGGTGTCATGTTGACCCCGGGCAACGGTTGGCGATGAGATCGACAAAGGACCAAAATGGCTAAAGAAGCAGGACGCGTTCGCCGCCGCGAACGTAAGAACATTACCTCTGGCGTGGCGCATGTGCGCTCGTCCTTCAACAACACGATGATCACCATTACCGATGCGCAGGGCAACACGATTTCGTGGTCATCTGCCGGTACGATGGGTTTCAAGGGGTCTCGTAAGTCAACCCCTTATGCCGCGCAGGTTGCCAGTGAAGATGCTGCCAAGAAGGCATCAGAGCATGGCGTGAAAACGCTGGAAGTTGAAGTTTCCGGTCCAGGTTCGGGCCGTGAGTCGGCTCTGCGCGCGCTCCAGGCTGCTGGGTTCACCATCACGTCGATTCGCGATGTGACACCGATCCCGCACAATGGCTGTCGTCCGCCGAAACGGCGCCGGGTGTAAGGGGCAAAAGCCTCAACATCATCATCGGCTTGGTAAAACGGGTGGCAGCACCCACCTACTGAGCTTTCCCTTCAGGCGCATGGCTGGCCACCCAAACCAGCCGTTGGATGCGCAAGACCCAAAGGGGTGCACCCATGATTCATAAGAACTGGCAGAACCTGATTAAACCGAGCAAACTTGAAGTGAAGACCAGCGAAGATGGTCGGATCGCCCAAGTTGTTGCTGAACCGCTTGAGCGTGGCTATGGCCTGACGCTTGGCAACGCGCTGCGTCGCATCCTGCTCTCGTCCATCCAGGGCGCGTCGGTCACCGGCATGCAGATCGACGGTGTGTTGCACGAGTTTTCGTCGATCCCAGGCGTGCGTGAAGATGTCACCGACATCGTGCTCAACGTCAAGGAAATCGCACTGCGCATGGAAGGCGAAGGCCCCAAGCGCATGATCGTGCGCAAGCAGGGCCCAGGCATTGTGACCGCTGGCGATATCCAGACGGTTGGCGATGTTGAAATCCTGAATCCTGATCACGTGCTCTGCACGCTCGATGAAGATTCTGAAGTGCGCATCGAGTTCACGGTGAACACGGGCAAAGGCTATGTGGAAGCCGAGCGCAACCGCCCGGACGATGCACCGATTGGCCTGGTGCCGGTTGATGCGCTGTTCTCACCGGTCAAGCGTGTGGCCTACAAGGTGGAAAACACCCGTGAAGGTCAGATCCTCGACTATGACAAGCTGACGCTCGACATTGAGACAAACGGCGCTGTCACAGCCGAAGATGCGATTGCTTACGCTGCGCGTATTCTTCAAGACCAGTTGCAGATCTTCGTGAACTTCGAAGAGCCTGAAAAAGAGCAGGTCGAAGAAGAGCTGCCCGATTTCCCATTCTCGCCAGAGCTTCTCAAGAAAGTCGACGAGCTTGAGCTGTCTGTGCGCTCGGCCAACTGCCTGAAGAACGACAATATCGTTTATATTGGCGATCTGATTCAGAAGACCGAAGCCGAAATGCTGCGCACGCCGAACTTTGGCCGCAAGTCTCTGAACGAGATCAAGGAAGTGCTTGCCTCGATGGGTCTGCATTTGGGCATGGATGTGCCCAATTGGCCGCCTGAAAACATCGACGAGCTTTCCAAACGCTATGAAGAGCACCAGGTTTAAGCCTGGTAGATAAGGGAGACGAGCCATGCGTCACGCCAAATCAGGCCGCAAGCTCAACCGTACATCGAGCCACCGCAAGGCGATGTTTGCCAATATGGCAGCCTCGCTGATCACGCATGAGCAGATCAAGACAACGTTGCCGAAAGCCAAAGAGCTGAAGCCGATTGTCGATAAGCTTGTGACCCTCGCCAAGCGTGGCGACTTGCACGCCCGCCGCCAGGCGCTCAGCCAAGTGCGCGACGAAGCTGCCGTGCGCAAGCTGTTTGGCGTTTTGGGCGAGCGTTATTCGGACCGCGCAGGTGGTTACACCCGCGTGCTGAAGGCCGGTTTTCGCTTCGGCGACAACGCGCCGGTAGCGATCATCGAGTTGGTTGACCGCGATGTCGATGCCAAAGGCGCTGAGGATCGTGCACGCGTCGAGGCTGAAGACGCTGAAGAGACCGTTGCCGCTTAGGCGACCGGCCATGTCGAAGAGTTGAAAAGGGCGGCCTTGGAGCCGCCCTTCTTTTTGCCTAGATTTGGCGAGCAGGGCATCACGACTCGCGACGTCCAAGGAGACCAGTATGGGTGCGATTCGCACATTTGCCATCGCGATAACCGCCGCATGGCATGGCTTTGCTTTGCCAGCTCAGGCGCAAAACGACCTGCCTGAACGGCTGCTCGATCTCTTCATCAACAACGCACCGGTGCTGCTCGAAGAGTTGAATGATGGGCAATCTGATCAGCCCACGCAACTGACGCGCGAAGCACCGCAAAACTTGGCGCAGGTGCAGCTATCCTTCGCGCCCGTGGTGCAGTTGGCCGCGCCAGCCGTTGTGAATGTCTACGCCACGCGCATGGAGCAGGTGCGCGATCCCTTCGCGAACATGGACCCGTTCTTCCGTCGGTTCTTCGGCGATCAGATGCGGCAACGTCCAGGGGTGCGTCCACGGGAACGCATGGCGTCTTCGCTGGGCTCAGGCGTGATCGTTGATTCAAGCGGGCTCATCGTCACCAACAATCACGTGATCGAGCAGGCGAGCGATGTGCGCATTTCGCTGTCGGATCGTCGCGAATTCGCCGCCGATATACTCATTCGCGATGAACGCACTGATCTGGCGGTGCTTCAGGTGCGCGATCTGGACGAGCCATTGCCGGCCCTGTCGATTGGCGCGTCGGATGATCTGGATGTCGGCGATGTCGTTCTTGCCATCGGCAATCCGTTTGGCGTCGGGCAAACGGTGACGCAGGGCATCGTGTCGGCCTTGTCGCGCACACAAGTTGGCGTGACCGACTTCCAGTTCTTCATTCAGACCGATGCGGCGATCAATCCCGGCAACTCCGGCGGTGCATTGGTCGATCTTTCCGGCCGGTTGGTTGGCATCAACACGGCGATCTTCTCGCGCTCTGGCGGTTCCAACGGGATTGGCTTTGCCATCCCTACCGAGATGGTCAACGTCGTGCTAGGCGAGGCTGCCAGTGGTGCATCCTTCGTGGCGCGACCCTATCTTGGTGCCGAAGTTCAGTCCGTCACGCCCGCTATCGCACAGAGCCTTGGCATGCGCCGCCCGCGTGGTGTGCTGGTGGCCGATTTGGTGCGTGGCGGCCCAGCGGATCAAGCGGGGCTGCGCCGTGGCGATGTAGTGGTGTCCATCGATGGCGCGCAGATCGAGGATCCCGATGCGTTTGCTTATCGCTTTGCGACCAAAGGCATTGGTGGCACCACCAGCGCGCGGGTGATCCGCGATGGCCGGCGGCGTGATCTGACGATCTTTCTGGTTGGCCCGCCGGAAACCGTGCCACGGGATTTACGGTTGATCGAAGGCCGCTCGCCGTTTTCGGGCGTCGAGGTGATCAATCTTTCACCGGCCGTGGCCCAAGAGTTTGGTTTTGACCAAACCGAAGGTGTGATGATCGTTTCTGTCCAGCCAGGTTCCATCGCGAGCCAAGTGGGTTTTAGGGAAGGCGATATGGTCATGCAGATCAATGATCGTCGCGTCGGTAATACCTTCGATCTTGAGCAGATTGCGACCGTGCGTAGCCGCGCCTGGCAGATCGTGTTCGAGCGTGACGGTCGCATCCGGTCCGCCATGCTGCGGTTCTGATGGCTGATCTGTTTGGCGCACCGGAGGAAACGGCGCCCGCGCGCGTTCCACTACCAGAGCGGTTGCGCCCGGCCACGCTTGAGGAGGTCGTCGGGCAGGACGCACTGCTGGGTGATGATGGCAAGCTGACACGCCTGCTTGCTAGCGTTGAGCAGGGCGGCGCATTACCCTCGCTGGTGCTGTGGGGACCGCCAGGTACGGGCAAGACGACGCTGGCCCGCCTCATCGCTTCTTACCTTGGCGACACAACGCGCTTTGTTCAGCTGTCCGCGCTGACCAGTGGGGTGAAGGATTTAAAAGCGGCTTTTGATGGGGCGCGAATGGCGCGCGGCCAAGGTCAGGGCACCGTGTTATTTGTCGATGAGATCCATCGCTTCAACAAAGCCCAGCTCGACAGTTTTCTGCCCGTCATGGAGGACGGGACGATCACGTTGATTGGTGCCACCACGGAGAACCCATCGTTCGAACTCAACCCCGCACTACTGTCGCGCTGCGATGTGCTGATCCTTCAACCGCTGGAATCTGACTCTCTGGCCGTTTTGGTGGGCCGCGCCTTGGATGCGCTCGGCAAGGCTGATCTGGTGGATGCCGATGCTCGCAGGGTGATCGCTGATCGCGCCGATGGGGATGGGCGCCGCGCCATTGCACTCACCGAATTGGTGATTGCCGGGCAAGGCGATGATCCAGAGATCTACACAGCCACGGCCATTGCTGAGCGACTGGGTATGGCTTTGGCGCGCTACGACAAGGATCGTGACGGCCATTACGATCTGATCTCAGCGCTGCACAAAGCTGTGCGTGGCTCTGATCCGGATGCAGCGCTTTATTGGTTTGCTCGCATGCTCGAAGGGGGCGAGGATCCATTGTTCCTAGCGCGCCGGATCATCCGTATGGCGAGCGAAGATATCGGCATGGCTGATCCGACGGCCCTACAAACAGCGTTGGCGGCGCGCGAAGCCTATCATGTGCTTGGCAGCCCGGAGGGAGAACTGGCCATCGCGCAGGCGGTTGTGCACGTGGCGACCGCGCCGAAGTCCAACGCCGTCTACACCGCCTACAAAGCCGCGCGAAAGCTTGCCAAAGAGGGCGGTTCGCTCGCGCCACCATCGGAAATCCTCAACGCGCCGACCAAGCTGATGAAAGAGATCGGGCGCGGTGCTGGCTACATTTACGACCATGACACGCCGGATGCGTTTTCCGGCCAAGACTATTTCCCCGAACAGCTGGGCCGTCACATGCTTTATGATCCGCCGGAGCGCGGCTTTGAGCGCGAGCTTGTCAAGCGCCTGCGATACTGGCAGGGCTTACGCGACTTGAAACAAAATGGGGAATAGGGGCGTTGGCCTTCAGCGCAGCAACCTTGGTGTTTGTCGGCGGCGGGTGCGGTGCGCTCGCCCGCTATGGACTGGTGCGCGCGTCTGAGAGCGCGCTAGGCACGGCGTTTCCCTATGGGGTTTTTGCCGCCAATATTGCCGGGTCGTTTCTGATGGGCATGCTTGCCGGCTGGCTCGTGGCCCGTGGCGGTGGGTTTGGGCCGTTTCTTGATATGTCTGGTCATGATGCTGCCAAAGCGGCGCTCGCCACCGGATTGCTCGGAGGGTTCACGACCTTTTCGGCGTTTTCGCTGGACGCTGTTCGGCTGTGGGAGACTGGGTCGCATGGCGCCGCTATTGCCTATGTTAGCCTGAGTGTAGTTCTGGCGCTGGCAGCGCTCGTTGCCGGTTTGGTCGTCGCGCGAGGTGTACTCGCATGAGTGGCGTCCAAACGCGTGAAGTTGCTGGCGAAGAAGATGGCATGCGCCTCGATCGCTGGTTCAAAGAGCACTATCCGGGGCTGGCGTTCGGCGCGCTGAACAAGCTTTTGCGTAAGGGTTCCATTCGCGTTGATGGCGGGCGCGCCAAGTCCAATGCGCGGCTGGAAGCTGGGCAGATGATCCGCGTGCCGCCGATGGAAGCCGAATCCCAAATGCAGGCGCCGGCACGGCCCGACGACGAAACGGTTCAGGCGCTGATAGACATGACGCTCTATGAGGATGAGATGGTTCTCGTTCTCAACAAGCCTTTTGGTTTGGCCGTACAGGGCGGGCCGGGGCTCTCCAAGCATGTGGACGGCATGTTGGAGGCGCTGCGCGACAAACAAGGCCGCAAACCACGGTTGGTTCACCGCCTGGACAAGGATACGTCCGGGGTTTTGATCGTCGCCAAAACGAAAGGCGCGGCATCGTCGCTTGCGGCGGCGTTTCGGGCTCGCACGACCAAGAAAGTCTATTGGGCGCTGGTGCGCGGCGTACCGAAACCCAAACAAGGGCGGATTTCGAGCTACCTCGCCAAGGGTGACGAAGAGGCTGGGCCTGATCTCAAAGAACGGATGCGGATCGCCAAGCATGGCGATAGCGGTGCCGACCACGCGCTGACGCTTTACAATGTTCTGGAAACTGCGGGCAGGGGGCTGACCTGGGTGACGCTGCGCCCCGTGACAGGCCGCACGCACCAGCTGCGCGCTCACTGCAACCATATCGGTCACCCGATCATTGGCGATCCGAAATATTTCGATGTGGAGAACTGGGAGCTGCCTGGTGGTATCCAGAACCGATTGCACTTGCATGCGCGCCGTCTGCTGATCCCGCATCCGAAGGGTGGGCAAATCGATGTCACGGCACCGCTGCCACCACACATGCAGCAAAGCTGGAACCTTTTGGGTTTCTCAACAGACGGCATGGGCAACGACGAGGATGATGACTGGGAGGCCCAGGCCGCCAAGCAATCTGTGCGTGGGGCTAAACAGTGATCAATGAGTTGATCCTTTGGGGCGCTTTGGCGGTGCTGATCGCGCTCATGGTGCTTGCCGTATGGGCGGGAAGGCGTGGCCTCCATGCATTGGGCGTTGTCGGCCCTGGTGGAAAAACCGCATCGCAGGACAAGCAAATGGCGGAGTTGATCGTTGAACTTCGCCGCCTCAACACCAATTTGGAGCGCCTGGTGGATGAGCCAGGCAAAAACATGGCCGATGAGTGACAGCGTCTCGCCCTTTGATGCGATCTTTACCGAGACCGGTCTCGATCCCAACGAGGCTGCCCAGCGCACCATGCGACCGGATCTGCCCAAGCGCTTCTGGAAAGAGGTCACGCTCGACGAGCGTGATGGCGCCTTTCATATCCTGCTGGATGGTCGCACGGCCAAGTCTCCCGGTCGCAACCCTTTGGCATCGCGGCACAGGCCGGTTGCCGAACGCATGATCGCTGAGTGGGATGCCGTCGGCGAACGGCTTGACCCCGCTAAGCTGCCGCTGACAAAGCTTGTCAATGTCGCGCTGGATGGCGGTGACATTCACCGCGACGCTTTGCTCGATGAAGTGCGTTCTTATGCTGGCAGCGACCTGCTCTGCTACCGCGCCGACCGCCCGCAGGGGCTAGTCGAGCGGCAGAACACCGTCTGGAACCCTTATCTGGATCGGCTGAAGACCCATCATGGCATCACGATGAAACAGGCGGCGGGTGTTATGCCGGTTTCACAGGATGAAGAGGTCCTGGACGCGATCCGATCGTTGGCCGACAGGCGGGCGGGCGATGCGGAATCCGCAGCTGCCCTGACGCTTGCCACAACGCTCACCGGTTCGGCGCTATTGGCGCTGGCGCTCACCGAGCCTGGTGTCGATGAGGGGCGCGCGAAAACGGTCTGGCAGGCGGCCCATGTCGATGAGGACTGGAACCGTAAACAATGGGGCGAAGATGCCGAGGCAACGGCGCTGCGTGCAACGCGTTGGCGCGATTTTGAGGCCGCCGCCTTTGTGCTTTCGGTGACACGGCCCTAAGCTAGCCCAAGGATTGCCGACGGGCTGCGCCCTTCGGATGGCTGGACATGGTGCGGTGCACTGGTAAGCGATAGGGCCGATATTTTCTTACCGGAGGCAGGGCTGTTTCATGAGTGTGCTTGATGAGTTGGAAGCGCGGCGCGACCAAGCCCGGCAGGGCGGTGGTGCGCGGCGGATCGAAAACCAGCACAAAAAGGGCAAGCTGACCGCGCGCGAGCGTCTGTCTGTCTTACTCGATGAAGGCTCCTTCGAAGAATACGATATGTTCGTCCAGCACCGCTGTGTTGATTTTGGCATGGCGGATAGCAAGGTCTCCGGCGACGGCGTGGTCACCGGCTGGGGCACGATCAATGGCCGCGTGGTCTACGTTTTCGCCAAGGATTTCACGGTTCTAGGCGGTTCGACGTCCGAAGCGCACGCTGAAAAAATCCACAAGATCCAAGACATGGCGCTGCGCAATCGTGCGCCAATCATTGGATTGTTCGATGCCGGTGGTGCGCGCATTCAGGAAGGCGTGGCCTCGCTCGCCGGTTATGGTGGCGTGTTCCACCGCAATGTGCGTGCGTCCGGTGTGATCCCGCAGATTTCAGTGATCATGGGGCCATGTGCCGGCGGCGATGTGTATTCGCCTGCCATGACTGATTTCATCTATATGGTGCGCGACACCAGCTATATGTTCGTGACCGGTCCCGATGTGGTGAAAACTGTCACGAATGAAAATGTGACGGCCGAGGAATTGGGTGGGGCGAGCGTGCACGCCACCAAATCCTCGATTGCTGATGGCGCGTTCGACAATGATATGGATGCGTTGTTCGAAGTGCGGCGGTTGGTCAATTTTCTGCCGGCCTCCAACACCGCCGATCTGCCTGAGGTGCATTGTTATGACGATGTGAACACGCAGGACGACAGCCTGGATACGTTGGTTCCAAGTAATCCCAATCAGCCTTACGACATGAAGGAGTTGGTGCTCAAAACGCTGGATGATGGCGATTTCTACGAGCTTCAGGCGAGTTTTGCTGGCAACATCATCACCGGCTTTGGCCGCATCGAGGGCGCGCCGGTGGGTGTGGTGGCGAACCAACCGATGGTGCTGGCGGGCGTTCTCGACAGTGATGCCAGCCGCAAAGCCGCGCGGTTCGTGCGGTTCTGTGATTGTTTCAACATTCCCATTGTCACCTTTGTGGACGTGCCGGGCTTTTTGCCGGGAACCGCTCAGGAATATGGCGGGCTGATCAAGCATGGGGCAAAGCTGCTATTCGCCTATGCCGAGGCCACAGTTCCAAAAATCACGATCATCACGCGCAAAAGCTATGGTGGGGCCTATGTTGTGATGTCGTCAAAACATATTGGCGGCGACATCACCTATGCTTGGCCATCGGCTGAGATCGCAGTGATGGGCTCCAAAGGGGCGGCGGAAATTCTTCACCGCCAGGATTTAGACAAGCCGGAGAAGCTCGCGGCTCATATCGCCGATTATGAAGAGCGCTTTGCCAATCCCTTTGTGGCGGCAGAACGCGGCTTCATTGACGATGTGATCCTGCCGCACTCAACGCGGCGGCGTGTGGCCCGTGGGCTAAAACTGCTGAAGTCCAAGGCGGTTGATGTTCCGTGGAAAAAGCATGATAATATACCACTTTAAGTATTTTATCTAATCGATTGATATGCATAAATTAAACCGATTAATATCGGCTGATGGATGAGGTAAATGATCAGACTATGACGCCCCATCCAGGTGAGCGGATCGCGGGGCCTTGCTTTTGGCTGCGTCGATGGCGGGCGTGATCTTAGCCAAGGCAGCAAAATCTGTTTGCCGATGGCAAATCCCAGCAAACCGGCCGCCAGCCAGGGAAAGGCCGGTACCCAGTCGGCGGTAACTGGGGTCTGTGTGCCGAGCCCGAGCCAGATGGTTGCCGGGTGGTTCAGTGCCGATTCCGCGACATAACCATTGATGATGAGCACGACAGCCGCGATCGTTGCGGCAAGAAACGGGTGATGGTGCGCAACAAGCGCGATCACGACGCTGGCCAAAGCGATATGGTGCAGAATGCCGAAATAGATCGGCGCTTGCGGCAAGACGATAAAACTTGTGGCTGAAACGAGCACTGCTGCGCCTGCGACAATGATGGTGCGTTTCCAGAAAGATCGGCTCAGCAGAAGCGGTTCGGACCGGGTGGTTGCCGCTAAAGCCAACGATAGGCCGCTGATCGTGAGGAACGAGCCGGCGATGATCTGGGCGGCAAGGCGCATCGCTGCGTCGCGCTCGGGCGTCCAGACCAACAGGCCGAACTGAAACCCGTCCCACAGCCCGTGATAGATGATCATTGCCACCAGCGCCAAGCCGCGCGCTTGGTCGAGCAAACCGAAGCGCGCCAAAGGTGGTTGCGATGTCACGTTTTTCCTCACCTTTCGGTCAAGTTGCCGCCTGTTGTGCGACGCAGTAATGAGGTGCATCTGCCCGGCGCGCTGGTTTTGACACGTTCACGACCATGCAAGCCTGGCCAGTGTTCTGATGCGTGTTTTCAGCCCAAATCGCCACACACTTTGGGGGACACGCTCTAGCTGGGAGCTGCCTCGTGTTCAATGCCATCCTCATCGCCAATCGCGGCGAAATTGCCTGCCGCGTGATCAAGAGTGCCAAGGCGTTGGGGATCAAGACGGTGGCAGTCTACTCCGATGCGGACGCCAGCGCGCTGCATGTGAAGATGGCTGACGAGGCGGTGCCCATTGGACCGCCGCCCGCAGCGCAATCCTATTTGTTGGCCGACAAGATTATCGAAGCTTGCAAGAAAACCGGCGCCGACGCGGTGCATCCTGGCTACGGCTTCCTGTCGGAACGCGCGAGCTTCGCCGAGGATTTGGCGGCAGCCGGCATCACCTTCATCGGCCCGAACCCAGGTGCCATCGAGGCGATGGGCGACAAGATTACCTCCAAAAAGGTAGCCGCTGAGGCGGGGGTATCGACCGTGCCAGGTTACCTTGGCATTCTTGACACGCCGGAGGACGCGATCCGGATTGCCAACAACATTGGCTATCCGGTGATGATCAAGGCGTCCGCCGGGGGCGGGGGCAAGGGCATGCGCATCGCCTATTCTCAGGACGAAGTCCGCGAAGGGTTCGAGCGCTCGCGGTCTGAGGCGGCCTCATCTTTTGGTGATGACCGGCTGTTCGTTGAAAAATTCATCGAGAACCCGCGCCACATCGAAATACAGGTGCTCGGCGATAAGCATGGCAATTGTATCTACCTGGGCGAACGCGAGTGCTCGATCCAGCGCCGCAACCAGAAAGTGATCGAAGAGGCGCCATCGCCGCTGCTTGACCCCGCAACACGTAAACGCATGGGCGAACAGGCAGTCGCGCTCGCCAAGGCGGTTGATTATGACTCCGCGGGCACGGTGGAGTTCGTCGTCGGCCAGGACAAGAGCTTTTTCTTCCTGGAGATGAACACCCGCCTTCAGGTGGAGCATCCGGTGACGGAGCTCATTACCGGTGTTGACCTGGTTGAGCAAATGATCCGCTCGGCGGCCGGAGAGCCGCTCGCTATGACGCAGGACGATGTGACCTTGACCGGTTGGTCGGTCGAATCGCGGGTTTACGCCGAAGACCCGGTGCGTGGGTTCTTACCCTCAATCGGTCGACTAACGCGCTATGCGCCGCCAGCGGAAACGTCTGATCCTGAGCAGACTGTGCGCGTTGACACCGGCGTCGTTGAGGGCTCGGAAATATCGATGTTTTACGACCCGATGATCGCCAAGCTGGTCACCTACGCGCCCGATCGCGCGTCAGCGATCACCGCCATGGAGGAGGCGCTCGATCGGTTCCAAATTGATGGCATCCAGCACAATATGGGCTTTCTGTCGGCGTTGATGACGCATCCGCGGTGGAAGTCCGGCGCGCTGACGACCAATTTCATCGCCGAGGAGTTTCCGAACGGCTTTGCGCCCGTGGAGCCAAACCGGGAAGAAGCCCTGGTGCTTGCCAGTGTGGCGCTTGCCATTGAAGTGGTGGAGCGCAAGCGGCTTGATCATCTCACCGGGCGGCTTCGGCCACACCAGGGCGGGATGCGCGACAGTTGGACAGTTTTCCTCAACGGATCGCGTTTCGATGCTGATGGATTGATCGGGAAGACCAAGCCTCCGGTGGATCTCAATGTGACGCTCGATGGCGCGGACATGCAGATCACCTCGAACTGGACGCCGAGCGAGAGCCTGTGGCTTGGTTCGGTGAATGATGCGCCGGTCGCGGTTCGGCTGAAGCGCAATGGGCATAGCTGGACGTTGGAGCGGCGTGGTGCCGTGGTTCAGGTCCAAACCATGCCACGCGCCAACGCCGAACTCGCCGAGCTTATGCCGGAGAAGGTCGCGCCGGACACCTCGAAATACCTGCTTTGTCCGATGCCAGGTCTTGTCGTGTCGCTGCATGTCAGCAAAGGGGAGGACGTTCAGGTTGGTCAGCAACTCGCCATCGTCGAGGCGATGAAAATGGAGAATATTCTGCGCGCGGAACGCGAAGCGACGGTGAAGAGCATCAAGGTGGAAGCTGGCCAGAGCCTTGCGGTCGATCAGGTGATGATCGAGTTTGAATAGGTTGGAGCATCTTCGGTGAACCTGGGTTCACCTCAATGGCTCTAGTGTTTTGTATCGTCGCGTTTTCGGACGCAAAACCGGTACCCACTTTTGCTGAAAACGCTCTAACTAGCTGTTTTTCCGCGTTCGACCATGGTGGCGAGCACTTCATCGGCATCGCGTTTCCACCAATTCTCGGCGGAAAAAATCTCCACTTCGTTGAGGCCCAAAAATCCCGCTGCTTCGACCTGTTGGCGGATGCCTTTGATGTCGATGATGCCGTCACCCATCATACCGCGATCGAGCAGAAGATCGTTGGTCGGGACCAGCCAATCACAGATATGAAAAGCAAGCAGCCGTTCTTTGCCGGCGCGACTAATCTGCGTGGCAAGATCCGGATCCCACCAGACATGGTAGACATCGCACGCAACACCGATGGCGCCTGTGTTTTCCGGGTCTAGGTCATCGCAAATGTCGAGCGCCTGACCCATTGTGTTCACGCAGGCCCGGTCGGCAGCATACATTGGGTGCAATGGCTCAATCGCAACCGGCATCGCGACGGTGCGCGCATAGTCGAGCGTCTTGGAAAGCCCTTCGGTTACCGTGGCGCGCGCGCCAGCAATATCTTTGGAACCTTCGGACAGCCCGCCAACCACCATGACCAGGCAGTCAGCGCCGATGGCGACGGCCTCATCCACCGCGCGGCGGTTATCGTCGAGCACGTCCTGGCTAAGAGCGCCATCCGCGGTGAACATGCCACCGCGACAAAGCCCGGAGACAGCTAGCCCCGCATCCTTGATCATGCGCGCGCCTTCATCAACGCCGGCCTCGTGCAGCTTGTCGCGCCAAGGCGCAATGCCGCCGATGCCATGGCGCACGCATCCCTCCACGCACTGACGTAAATTCCATTGCGCGCGGACCGTGGCGGTGTTCAGAGAGAGGTGTTCAGCCTTGGGCATCGATCAGATCTCCACACCGCGCGCGGCAAAGATCGGGCGGGCCCGCGCGGCGGTCCGCTCCGGATCGGTAAAAAGTTGGGCATCGTTCGCGAGGCGAAGGATATCGGCAAGATGAAGCGTCGAGCGCGTGGATTCTTGCCCACCAATCATCGTGAAATGGTCTTGATGGCCGTTGAGATAGGCCATGAAGACGACACCGGTTTTGTAGAACCGGGTCGGTGTTTTGAAGATGTGGCGCGAGAGGGGAACCGTTGGATCAAAGGCCGCGCGGTAGGCTGTTTGATCATCAGCACCAAGAGCGCCCAGCGCTTGGGCTGCAGCCCCGGCTATCGGATCGAAAATGCCGAGCAAGGCGTGGGAATAGCCATGATCATCGCCTTCGATCAGGTCCGGGTAGTTGAAATCATCGCCGGTATACATCTTGACGCCGTCCGGTAGGCGCCGGCGCATGGCGATTTCTTTGTCCGCCGAGAGTAGCGAAATCTTGATCCCGTCGATCTTTGTGGCATTGGCAGCGATCACATCGAGACAGGTGTCCATCGCCTGCCAATGGTCTTTGGCACCCCAATAGCCCTCAAGGGCCGGATCGAACATTTCGCCAAGCCAGTGAAGGATCGCAGGCTGCTGAAGGCCGCCCAATACGCGGGTGTAAACGCGGGCATAATCGTCGGGTGACGTGGCCGCTTGTGCCAGCGCCCGCGAGGCCATGAGGATCACCCGTCCGCCCGTCTCTTCCACCGCTTCGCACTGCATCTCGTAGGCAGCGATAACATCATCAATGGTGACGTCTGGGTCGGGAGCCAAATGATCAGTGCCCGCGCCGCAGGCGATCAAATGCCCGCCGGATTTCGCCGCAACTACAGACCTTTGGATCAGTTCAAGCGATTGCGCCCAATTCAGCCCCATGCCGCGTTGTGCTGTATCCATCGCTTCGGCAACGCCGAACCCGAGCGACCAGAGATGCTCGCGAAAGGCGAGGGTGCGATCCCAATCGATGGCGGCTTCAAGCCAGGGGGCATTGTCGGCCAGCGGATCGGCAACCACATGGGCGGCAGCGTAGGCAATCCGGTTCCAGCCCAGCGGTGTGGGCGTTGGCTGCGGTCCAGCGACGAGGCGAAGAGGCCTGAGGATTCCGGCGGCGGTGGGCAGGTTAAGCGTCGTCACCAGCTACACCTCCAGCGCGGGTACATCGAGCCAGCGCCGCTCTTTCGAGCTCTGGACGCCTAGCTCGGCCAGTTGCACGCCTTTGGCGCCTTCGAGCAGCGAATAGCTCCAGGGTGCGTCCTCGGCGACATGACGCAAGAACGCCTCCCACTGAACCTTGAAACCATTGTCGAAAACCCCGTTGTCGGGCACCCCCTCCCAGTCGTCGTAAAAATTCATGGTCTGCGGCTGATCGGGGTTCCAGACCGGCTTGGGCGTGTTCGCGCGGTGCTGCGAGTAGCAGGAATGCAGGCCCGCCACCGCCGAGCCATGGGTGCCGTCAACTTGGAACGTCACCAAATCATCGCGGCGCACACGCACACACCAGCTTGAATTGATGTGGGCGATGATCCCGCCTTCCAGTTCAAAGGTGGCGTAGGCCGCATCGTCGGCATCGGCCGTGTAGGCGTTGCCGTTTTCATCCCACCGTTCTGGGATGTGTGTCGCGCCAAGACAGGAAACTGCTTTGACCGGCGCAACCACATTATCGAGCACGTAGCGCCAGTGACACAGCATGTCGGAGATGATGCCGCCACCGTCGGCGGCGCGGTAATTCCATGACGGACGCTGGGCGGGCATCCAGTCGCCTTCGAATACCCAGTAGCCGAACTCGCCACGCACCGAGAGAATGCGTCCGAAAAAGCCAGAATCACGAAGTCGCTTTAGCTTTTTCAGGCCCGGCAGATCGAGCTTGTCATGCACGATTCCGTTCTTCACGCCCTTGGCCCTGGCGTAGGCTGCGATGTCCAGAGCTTCGGCCAAGCTCTCGGACACCGGCTTTTCGCAATAGATGTCCTTGCCGGCGTCGATGGCCTTTTTCAGCAGTTCAGGACGCAGCTTTGTTGAGGCAGCGTCAAAGAAAAGCGTGTCCTCGCGGTTCGCCAGTGCGGCGTCCAGATCAGTCGTCCAACGCTCGACGTTATGCGCCTTGGCAATGGCTTCCACCTTATCGGCGTTGCGACCGACGAGGATTGGGTCGGGCACAAGGAAAGAGCCATCGGCCAGTTGCACGCCACCTTGATCACGGATGGCCAGGACCGACCGAATGAGATGCTGGTTCATCCCCATGCGGCCGGTGATGCCGTGCATGATGATACCGATACGCTGCGTTCTCATTACTGGCTCCTCTGGAAGGGTGTGGTCGTCTCGGGGGGAAGGGTTTAGGTGGCGGGATCGGGGCGCAAAAAGCGGATCACCATTTCTCCGATGTCGGCGCTGCGCTTGGTTAGCCAGGCCTCATCAATCGGGGCGTCAAAAACGGCGCGCAGCGTGTGCATGTTGGAAATCGGGAAATAGCAGAGCGACGCTATGGTGATGTAGAGGTCCGTTGGCGCAATGCCCGGTCGGAACACGCCCATGGTGACCCCACGATCGAGCAGGCTGCCCAATTCGTCCATCAGATGCGACTGAATATCGCCTACGTCCTTGATCTGGCGGATAGTTTCACCGCCACGCAGGTTCTCCGTGTTCAGCATGGAGATGAACCAGGGCTTCTGCTGAAAATGGCGCAGCGTGAAATCAACCAGATCCCGAATGGCCGTTTCGGGATCCTTGTGATCAAGATCGAGATCACGCTCGCCTTGGCGGATTTGCACATACGCTTCGCGTAGGGCGGCGGCGTAGAGCTGATCCTTGTCGCCAAAATAGCTGTAGATCAGCGGCTTAGAGACGCCAGCGCGTTCGGCGATCATGTCGATACGCGCGCCAGCATGGCCGTAAGTTGAAAACTCGATCAACGAGGCATCCAGAATGGCGCGTTTTGATCGGGCCGCGTCGCGTTTCGGCGTTGGCGTCGCCTTGCGGGAGGCTCGCGTGGGTGTTGTTCGCTGGGTCGCTGCGCGGGCCTGTCGCGCGCCAAGGGGCAGGTTTCTAGCCATCAGTTGACCTTTCGGCTTCGCGCTTCAGGAGCCGGTCGAGGCTGCGGCTGATGGCGTTGCGGACCGCTGGTATTCCCACCGCGATGCTGACGACGATGATCACCACGAACACCGCAGAGATGGGTCGGGTGAAAAAGGGCGTGAGGTCGCCATCGCTGAGCGTGAGGCCACGGCGCAAGCTCTTGTCGAGCAGAGCGCCCAGAATGATCCCGAGCACCAGGGGCGCCATCGGATAGTTCATTTGGCGGAGCACAAAGCCAACCAAGCCAAACACCACCATCACCCAGATTTCAAAAGTTCGCTGCGTGAGCGCATACGGCCCAATGACGCAAAGGGTGAACACCAGCGGCATCAGGATTTCGCGCGGCACTTTGAGAACAAGGACAAAGACGCGCGTGAGAAACAGGCCAAAGACCGCAATGGCGATGGTTGCGAAGATTAACATGACAGCAACTGAGTAGATGAAGTCTGGCTGCTCGATCATAATCATCGGGCCAGGTCGTACGCCGTGAATGAAGAGCGCTGCGATCAGTACGGCAGCTGGCGCCGATCCTGGAACCGCCAAGGTGAGGGCAGGGATCAGTGCGCCAGGAACGACCGCGCTGTTGCCAGTTTCGGCGGCGGTCAGGCCCTCATAGGAGCCCTTGCCAAAATCGGCGCGCTCTTTGCTAGTGCGGCGGGCGGCGGCGTAAGAGGCCCAGGCGCCGATGTCCTCGCCGACACCCGGAATGATCCCCACCAGCGTGCCGATGACACCGGACCTTGCAATGGTGAATTTGTAGCGCCAGAGATCGACGAGTTTCGGCAAGATCCGGTCGCGCTCGCCGGTGGCGTTCACGACTTTGGCTTTGGCGCGCCACATCACGGTGAGCACCTCGGCAAACCCAAACGCGCCAACCATGGCTGGGATCAGGCCAATGCCGCCGTTGAGTTCCGGCATGCCAAAATTAAAACGGATATGGGCGTGAATGCCTTCCGAGCCGATCATCGCCACCATTAGGCCGATGAGCCCTGCGATATAGCCTTTGAGCGGACTGATGCCGCCGGTGAGCTGGCCGGAAATCACTATGCCAAAGACGGCGAGCCAGAAAAATTCAAATGAGCCGAAATTGAGCGCGGCTTCTGCCAAGGGCGGCGCCAGCATGACCAGCAGTAGAATGCCCACGAGCGTACCGATTGCCGATCCGGCGGTGGCAAGGGCCATGGCGTATCCGGCGCGGCCGGCGCGGGCGAGCGGATAGCCATCAAGCGCCGTCGCGGCGCTGGCGGGCGTGCCAGGAATGTTGAGAAGGATTGCGCTGCGTGAACCGCCGTAAATGGCGCCGACATACATGCAAATCAGAACCGTTATCGCGGCGTCTCGATCCAATGTGTAGGTAAGGGTGGTTAGCAGCGCGACGCCCATCGTCGCCGTCAGACCAGGCAGGCTGCCAACGAAAATGCCGAGCAGCGTTGCCCACATGACATGGAACAGCATTTGGCCGGTGGCCATCTGCTGGAAGGCTTGGGAAAGGGCGAGCAGGCCATCCATCTAGGGAAGCCGCACCAGGAATCCGAACTGGAAGAGGCTGGCGATAGCATAGGCGCTGACAACGCCGAAGGCGATCGCAATGGCAATGCGCTTCAAATGCGCACTGGACGTCGCAGACCTTTCCCAGGTGAAATGGGTGTAGAACACCGCGATGTAGATCGCGGTCGCCTGGGCAAAGGGCAGCGAGCCGACAAGTGCCAAGGCATAGACGACACTGTAGGCGGCGGCGAAAAAGAGATCGCGGTTGGATGTGGTGGCAGGTTGGGTTGCGCTCGGCTCACCCTCCGCTTGGGCGGCCGTGGATAGTCCAGCAACTTTTGCCAGTTGCGCAGTGCGCGCAGCGCGGGCGGCAAAGAACAACAAGACCGCGCAGAGCATCATCGCAGCGCCCAATATCATCGGGAGCAAGCCGGGGATCGACGCAGGATGGATCTGGCGGATTTCCAGCCGGTCCATCGTGAAGCCGCCGACAAGCATGGCAAGCCCAATGGCGAAGAGGGCAAGGCTGGTCCAGCGGTCGGCCATTGCGCTGTCTAAGGTCATCGTTGGTCAGGTCTTCGCTTTGAACGTACGGTGTCTGGGGGAGACGCGGGAAGGTGATCACTCGGTTGAACGCTGCGTCCTAGGACGGTGCGTTCAACGTTGCTGATCGCAGGCCGCACTGCGTTAGAGCGCGGCCTGACGAAGGTTTTTACTCGGCGGGACAATCGATGCCGATCTCTGACGGATCGACAACAGCCTCGCCGCGGGTCACACGGGCACAGGCTTCGGCGATCACCACCGGCATGGCAGCCGCCATGGCATCCTCGCCATAGCTTGGTGCAAACACCGCACCGCGATCAGAGGCATAGGCCTGGAGCTCCGGCGAGTTCATGATCACATCACGCCACACCTGATCGACGGTGTCATAGACTTCCTGCGGTGCGCCGACCGGAATGAAGACGCCGAAATAATCAGCGGCGATCGGCATGTCCGGCAGATAGTTGGTGATCGGCGGGACCGGGTCGATGCCTTCGACGACCAGCGGTTGATCGGAGAGAACCGCCAAGCCGCGCAAACGTCCCGCGCGGATCATCTCCGTCTGCTCCACCGCAAGCTGCGTGGTCGCGATCACCTCTCCTGAGGCAGCGGCGATCACGGCTGGGTTACCGCCATCATAGGTGACCATGCGCGCGTTGAGCTCCTCGCCGGCGGCTTCCTGAATGGCGGCCAGCGCCATGCCACCGGACGAGTTCACGCCAGCCGTGCCAACCGTCACGCTGTCCATTTTCATGGCATCTAGAAGCTCACCGAAATCCTGGTAGGGCGAATCCACGTTGACGGAAACGACCGGCACATTGGCTACGTGCAGATAGACGACGTAGTCCTCAATGGATGTGTCTTCGATCAGTCCGGTTACCGAATAAGTGGCGTTGTTGGCGATGGCATTGGCCGTCCAGGTATAGCCATCACGTGGTGCTGCCAGAGCGGCTGCGGTGCCAATAGAGCCTGATGCGCCTGGTTGGTTGACGACGACGATTTCCGTACCGAGCGCTTCTTCAAGCAGCGGCGCAACGACGCGGGTGACCTGATCGGTGGACCCGCCCGCCGACCACGGCACGATGATGTTGATGGGGCGATCAGGCTGCCACTGCGCCAAGGCACTGGTGGCAAGACCTGTCGTCGCAACAGCTGCGACGGACGCGAATGCGATTGTAGAGAGCTTCATATGTCTCTTTCCTCCCGTTGTTACTGACTAGTAGGTAATAAACAAAATCGCGTCGTGTCAATCGCCAAACGCATTTTGGGTCAAACCGAAAATCTCAGTGTTTTCAGGTAGTTCTACAAGCCTCGCAAAATGAGAGAAGAGCACCACCTGCTCTTCGCTGGTGCAAACTTGCATGCTGCAGTGCACGAAATGGTGCCCATACGTCGCCAGAAAAAACACGCTGTCGAGCGGCTTATTGAACAAAAAAGCCCGGTGCTGATGCACCGAGCTCGACGTACTTTGAACGTGATACTGACGCTCAATAGCGCCGGAAAAGCGCCACCAGCTTGCCTTGGATTTTTACCCTGTCCGGGCCGAAAATCCGCGTCTCATAGGTCGGGTTGGCCGCTTCCAGGGCCACCGATCCACCGCGCTTGCGCAGCCGCTTCAATGTCGCTTCTTCCTCATCAACAAGCGCCACGACAATCTCGCCATTGTCGGCGCTGTCAGAGCGTTTGATGAGCACGGTGTCGCCATCGAAAATACCGGCCTCAATCATGGAATCGCCGCGTACTTCCAGGGCGAAATGTTCGCCACCAGCGATCAATTCTGCTGGAACCGAAACAGAATGGCTCTCCTGTTGGATGGCCGAAATTGGCGTACCGGCGGCGATCCGCCCCATGACAGGGATGGTCACGACGTCTCCCATAGCGCCAAGGTCCGGAGACGTGTCGGCTGGTTTGGGTTTGCCACCAGAGCCTTCGATGACACTCGGCACGAACCCTCCTTCGCGGCCACCAAGCCGCGGGTTGTGCGAATCTGGGAGACGAACGACCTCCATCGCGCGGGCCCGGTTTGGCAGGCGGCGGATGAAGCCGCGCTCTTCCAACGCCGTAATGAGGCGATGGATGCCCGACTTGGACTTCAGGTCCAAGGCATCTTTCATTTCATCAAAGGAGGGTGGCACGCCCGACTCGCGCAGGCGTTCGTGGATGAACATCAACAGTTCATGCTGCTTGGGTGTCAGCACGGCAATTCCCCCGCTTCAATGGACATGAGCGGTGGCGAGAGGCCTTTCCGACTCACTGGAACACAAGATGAACATGTTGTACCTGTTCTTGGTGTGTTCTTCAAGTGCCGTTGCGTTCAGTGTGGTAGGGGAAGTGTTTGGCAGGTTGAGCCGGCGGCAAGAGCCGGGGCATGAGCTGGCCGGTAGAGCAAAACGTTGGCATTGCCTAAAAGCCGCAGAAGCGAGGAATCCTGGCTGGAAACGGGTCGGACGTCGTTGTTTTCTTCACTCACGGCGCGCATGAAATGGGCCCGTGGGCCATTGGCTGGCAAATCAACGGCCAGACGAGCCTCTAGAAGCGGCAGCAGCGGCGCTGGATCGCGCCCGGCCAGGCGGTCGATGAGCGGCCGCAGGAACAACATCGCGCTCACCAATGAGGAAACCGGATTGCCAGGCAGGCCGAGTGCAGTTTTGGCACCTTTGCGGCCGAACAAGGTCGGTTTGCCTGGGCGAAGTGCAACTTTTGGAAAATCCAGCGCATAGCCTTGAGCATGAAGCGCCGGGCGAATGAGATCGTAGTCGCCAACCGATGCGCCGCCGATGGTGACGAGCACATCAGCCTCGCATTGCGCGATGTAGGTTTCCAAAGCCTGCTGATCATCGCGAATGAGGGTGAGGTCGTGCAACGTTGCGCCATAGCGCTGTGCCAAAGTCGCCAACGCAAATCCGTTGGAGGCGATGATCGCGTCGTCGGGCGCATCTTCACCAGGCCACGCCAGTTCATCGCCATTCATCATGACAGCAATGCTTGGCTTGGGATGGACGAGCAAGTCCGCGTGATTGCCGGATGCCGCGAGCGCCAGATGCTGCGGCGTAAGCTGCGTGCCTTTGGCAATCAGGGTGTCGCCGGCGGCGAAGTCTCCGCCCGCTGGACGAATGTTAGCGCCATCGCCAGGATTGTCGGCAACCGTGATCGTGTCGCCGCTGCGCTCCGCATCCTCCTGGATCAACACGTGCGTTGCGCCGTCGGGGATGGGTGCGCCGGTGAAGATGCGCACGGCCTCGCCGGTGCCGAGTTTGCCGGCAAAGTGCGCGCCAGCGGGTACCTCGCCAATGACTTTGAACTGTTCGCCAGCTACCGGCGATGCAGCGAGCGCATATCCATCCATGGCTGAGACAGCGAAGGGCGGCTTGGTGCGGGTGGTGATGCAGTCTTCGGCAAGAACGCAGCCATCGGTGTCCAGCAAGGGCCGGACACGTGGCGGGAGCGGTTCGACAGCATGCACCATGCGCTCCAGCGCCGTTTCCAATGGCACCATGTCCGTCATTCGTCGCCGAGGCTCCAATCGCCTGATGCGCCGCCAGCTTTCTCCGTCACTTTGACGTCGGTGATCACCATGTGTCGATCAATCGCCTTGGCCATGTCGTAGAGGGTGAGGAGCGCGATGTTGCAGGCAGTCAATGCCTCCATTTCAACGCCGGTTTTGCCGCTTGTGCGCACCGATGTTGCGACGACAAGGCCTGCGCCATCTTCGCGTTCGGTGATTTCCACCTGCACGTCGTTGAGTGCCAATGGATGGCAGAGCGGGATGAGATCATGGGTGCGCTTGGCCGCCATGACCCCTGCGATGCGAGCTGTCGCCAGCACATCACCCTTTTTCAAGCGATTATCGCGAATGGCGGCGAGTGTTTCGCTCTGCATGAGGATGGAACCCGACGCGCTGGCAGTGCGCGCGGCGACGGGTTTGTCAGACACATCGACCATGGAGGCTTTGCCGGCCTGGTCGGTATGGGTCAAACGGTCTTTGGGATCGCTCATGCCGCCAACAAGGCGCGCGTCGCCGCTTCGACATCGGGCTGTCGCATCAAGCTTTCACCGATAAGGAAGGTGGTGATGTCGGCAGCGGCCATCCGGTCAAGATCGGTCCGGGTGAAGAGGCCAGACTCGCCGACCAGAAGGCGATCGCTTGGCACGCGCTTGGCCAGTTCCTCGCTGGTTTCCAACCGGGTTTCAAAGGTGCGCAAATTGCGATTGTTGATTCCGAGCAGGGGTGCGTCCAGGGCAAGGGCGCGATCAAGCTCATCGGCATCGTGAACCTCGATGAGCGCGTCCATGCCGTAGGTGCCCGCCGCGGCCAAAAGATCGGCGGCAAGCGCATCATCGACCGCTGCCATGATGATCAAGATGCAGTCGGCGCCCCAGGCGCGCGCTTCGGCGACCTGATAAGTGTCGTAGAGAAAATCCTTGCGAAGCACCGGCAGAGAAACAGCCTCGCGCGCCGCAATCATGAAATCCGGATGCCCCTGAAACGAGGGTCCGTCGGTGAGGACGGAGAGGCAGGCGGCGCCTCCCGATTCATAGGCGAGGGCATGGGCTGGCGGGTCGAACGCGTCGCGGATCAGTCCCTTGCTGGGTGAGGCTTTTTTTATCTCGGCGATTAGACCGTAAAGGCCTTGCGTGCGTTTTGCCTTGAGGGCTGCCAGAAAACCCCGCGGCGCGCTCTGTGTTTTGATCGCCTCTTCCAATTTGGCCAGCGACACAGCCTGTTTGGCAGCGGCAATTTCTTCGCGCTTGTACGTTTCAATTTTGTCGAGAATATCGGCCATTGGTCAGCCTTTGGCGTTGGAAACGGCGATTAGCGTGTCGAGCGTTGCCATCGCCTTCCCGGACGCTAGTGCGTCGCGGGCCTTGACGATGCCTTTGTCGAGCGTCGTCACAGCGCCTGCGACACAGAGGGCGGCGCCCGCATTCATCAAAACAATATCGGTGTAAGCGCCTTGGTCGCCGGCCAAAACCTCGCGCATTGCCCTGGCATTGTGCTCGGCATCGCCGCCAACCAGTTCGCGCTCATCCACCAGATCAATGCCGTGATCACGCGGATCGATGGCGGCCAAGCTGACCTCGCCCTCTTCAAGCTTGGCGAGATGCGTGATGCCGGTTGTGGTGATTTCGTCCATGCCATCAATGCCGTAGACGACCCAAGCCGCTTCACATCCCAGCGCCTTCAGCGTTTCGGCAACAGGCACCAGCCAGCGTTCGTCGTAAACGCCAACCAGTTGGCGCGTCACACGTGCTGGGTTGGAGAGCGGTCCAACCATGTTAAAAATGGTGCGTTGGCCAAGCTCGGCGCGCGTCGGGCCGACATGTTTCATCGCCGCGTGGTGCATGGGGGCGAACATGAAGCCGATGCCCGCTTGCTCAATACAGGCTGCGATCTGGTCGGGCCCGATGTCGATGTTGACGCCAAGGGCCTTTAACACGTCGGCTGCGCCCGACTGCGAGGAGACGGCCCGGTTGCCATGTTTGGCGACGGGAACGCCGCAGGCGGCGACCGTCAACGCCGTCGTCGTCGACACATTGTAGCTGCCCTTGCCGTCGCCACCGGTGCCGACAATATCCATGGCATTGGATGCCAGCGGTTCAGGAAGCTCGACCGGCGTCATCTTTGCCCGCATGACCGAGACGGCGCCAGCAATCTCGTCGATCGTCTCGCCGCGCACTTTTAGGGCAACGAGGAAGGCGGCGATCTGGGCACTGGTCATGTCGCCGGACATGATGTGCGTGAACGCTGACTCAGCTTCCTCACGGCTCAGTGCGCCGCCGGAACAGACTTTGGTCAAAAGGGGTTTGATGGCATCCGTCATCATGAGGCCTGCTGGTCGTTGAAGCGTGTGGCAATGGCCACGAAATTGGCAAGTATGCGCTCGCCATGCTGCGAGGCGATGCTTTCAGGATGAAACTGAACACCGTGCACAGGGTCGGTGCGATGCGAGAGGCCCATGATTTCGCCGTCATCGGTTCGCGCGGTGATTATCATATCAGTTGGAAGTGACGTCGTCTCGACAGCCAGCGAATGGTAGCGCGTTGCCTCGAACGGTCCATTAATGCCAGCAAAGATTGGCGCTTCTAGCGATGGCGTGACGCTTGATACCTTTCCGTGCATTAGTTTGGCAGCGCCGACGACCTTGCCGCCATAGGCCTGCCCCATGGATTGCATGCCAAGGCAAACGCCAAAGATGGGCGTGTTTGGGCCAAGGCGTGCGATCAATTCCAGGCAGATTCCAGCATCGTCTGGTGTGCAAGGACCAGGTGACAAGACAAGTCCGGCGATTTCACCTGATGCCCGTTTGTCGGCAATCGCATCGACGCTGATGGCATCGTTGCGCACCACATCCATTGTAACGCCGGTCGCGCCGAGGCAATGCACCAGATTGTAGGTGAAGCTGTCAAAATTATCGATGACGAGATAGGTCCCAGCCATCTTATTGCCCCCGCTGCGATGTGGCGGCAAAGCGCACGGCTTCTTCAGCGGCGCGGAAAAGCGCTCGGGCCTTATTCTCGCATTCGGCTTGCTCCGAGTCAGGATCGCTGTCGGCCACGATGCCAGCCCCTGCCTGGACGTACATCACGCCATCTTTGACTATGGCGGTGCGCAGCACAATGCAGGTGTCGAGCGCGCCATTGGCATCGAAATAGCCGACGCATCCGGCATAGATGCCGCGTTTGTCTTTCTCTAGTTCGTCGATGATCTCCATCGCACGCACTTTCGGTGCGCCGGACACGGTGCCCGCCGGAAAACCCGCGCCGAGCGCATCGAGTGCATCGAAACGCTCGCTATCAAGTTCACCCACCACGTTGGAGACGATGTGCATGACGTGGGAATAGCGCTCGATGAAATATTGGTCGGTGACTTTGACCGTGCCGAGTTTGGCGACGCGCCCGACATCGTTGCGGCCAAGATCGAGCAGCATCAAATGTTCAGCGCGCTCTTTGGGATCGGCGAGAAGCTCATCGGCCAACGCCTGATCTTCAGCGGGCGTTTCGCCGCGTTTGCGCGTACCTGCAATCGGGCGAATTGTGACTTCGCCGTCGCGCACGCGCACCAAGATTTCCGGGCTGGAACCGACAATCGTGAACCCATCAAACGACAGATAATAGAGGAAAGGCGCGGGGTTCGTTCGGCGCAGCGCGCGGTAAAGCGCAAAGTCGGGCAGTGGGAACGGAGTCTCAAACCGCTGGGATAGCACGACCTGAAAAATATCGCCGGCGGTGATGTACTCCTTGGCCCGCGCCACCATCGCCTTGTACTCATCGGGTGAGGTGTTCGACATCATTGTCGGCATGGGCACGTCGATGGGTGCGGCGCTCTGGCCAAGCGACGTTTCCAACTTATCGACGGCGGAGGCCAAACGATCAATGGCGCGGGCATAGGCCTGCCCGGCTGAGTGATCGGATGACGGACGCACTGGCGTGACAACGGTGATTTCATCGCGCACTGCATCGAAGACGACGATGATGGTCGGGCGCATCAGCAAGATGTCGGGTGTGCCAAGCTTGTCTGGATTTTGGTTCGGCAGCTTTTCGATGAGCCGCACCGTGTCGTAGCCAAGATACCCGAAAACGCCGGCCGACATGGGCGGCAGATCGTCTGGCAAGTCGATGCGGCTTTCCTCAATCAGCGTGCGCAGCGCATCGAGGGCAGGGGCTTCGAGCTCTTCGAAAGGCGAGGTTATGCCATCTGCGCTTACCTCGGCCTGTGCTGCGCGATCTCCGTCGGCACGGAACAACAGGTCAGGCGCGAGGCCGATCATGGAATAGCGCCCACGGACCGCGCCCCCTTCCACCGATTCCAGGAGGAAGGCATTTTTTGAGGTGCCCGACAGCTTCAGCATTGCTGAAACGGGGGTTTCCAGATCAGCCACCAAGCGTGTGTAGACAACCTGGGCTTTGCCATCGTCGTAAATCGCAGCAAAGGCGTCGGAAGAAGGAAGGACCTGCATTGTTTACGCTTCCAGGCTGACGCCTACATGCCCGAATGGTTTCCGCCACCGGTGAGTTCGGCAACCAGGGCCTGATTCACCTGCACACCAAGTGAGGTTTGCAGCGCGCCGACATATTGCGTCAGCACCGTGTCTTCCAGCGCGGGGCCCAGTTCCTCGGCCAATTGCTGGACGTCGGCGGCTTCCTCAAAGAAGGCAGGGCGCGTGACATCGTCGACGACAAACACAAGGCGCGTGAGCGTTTCACCCTCGGCGTTTGGAGGGCCTTCAACGTCACCGCGATGACCCTCGCCACCTTCAAAAGCCGCCACCGTCGCCGGGCCACCCATTTCATCGGGTGCTTCGCCACGCGTGAAGGGCGCGGTTGTCGTGATTGGCAGGTCAAGCGCTATGGAGAGTGTTTCCAGGGACCGACCACGCTCCAACTCACCGACAAGCTCGCTGGCGCGTTCACGCAGCATCTGGTCAAGTTGCTCGGCGCTCCAATCGACCAGGACGCGTTCGCGGGCTTCTTCAAAGGTGAGATCGCGGGCGTCTTCAACGCCTGCGACCTCAAACCAGACGAACCCACCATCGGCGGTGTCCAGCGTATCGTTCTCAAGGCCGACGTCGCTTTCAAAGGTTTCGGCAATCAGCGAGTCGGTGTCCGGCAGGTCGACTGGTTCGCCGTCACGGCCAAAGCCATTGGCATCCAGCGCATCGACGGTGACCAGGTCCAACTCAAAGCGCGGCGCAATCTGATCAAGCGGGTCGCCGCCGGCGCGGGCATCCTCGATTGCGTCGTAGAGCGAGAAGATTTCGTCACGCGCGGTTGCATTGGCGAGCTCTTGTCGCAGACGGTCTTCAACGTCTGCCAGCGGTGTTACGCCATCATCGACCAGTTCATTGACCAGCATGATGACGCTGCCAAAACGTCCATCGATCACGTCTGTCGGGCCAGCAGCGTCAAGCGCAAAGGCAGCATCGCCAGCGGCTTGGTCTAGAATGGCCGAGCGTTGGACGGCACCTAACTCTGTGATGGTGAAATCAAGCGCGTCGTCCGCCAGCAGATCGGACACCATTTCACCGGCAGCCAGGCGACTGCGCGCGGCCGACGCTTGGGCGGCGTCTTGGAAAAGCAACTGCGTGATGTCGCGCTCACCGGCACTGGTGAGCTCTTCCAATTCGGCTTCATAGGCTGCCTGGACTTCGGCAGAACTGACCGCTTCTGGATCGGCAAGATCGGCCTCTGACAGTGCCATGTAGACGATGCTGCGGAACTCCGGCGCGCGATAGTCGCCGCTGCGTTCATTGTAGAAGGCCCGTAGATCTTCCGCGGTCGGTTCAGGGCGCTCGCCCAGAGCTGCCTCATCAACGGTCAGGAAGGAAACCGTGCGCAGTTCATTGGCGTAAATGTTGGCAACTTCGAGCATGGCATTGGCCGGTTGCATGCCGCCGACCAGGCCGAGTGCCAATTGCTGGCGGGCTGCAAAGGAGCGCGTGTCGGCAACGAACTCATCTTCGGTGATGCCATACGAGCGCAATACCTGCTGGAAGAACTGGCGGTTGAACCCTCCGGTCTGCAGAAAAATCGGGTCGCTGGCGATGCGCTCAGCAAGACGATCGTCGGACACGCCAATGTTTAGCCGTTCGGCTTCAGAATTCAGTGCGGCTTCGGTAGCAAGCTGGCTCAGCAGCTGGCGATCGAGGCCGAAAAGCCGTGCCTGTTCCAGCGTCAGGCCCGTCCCGAGCTGCTGGCTCAATCGGTTCAGCTGGCGTTGGAGGGCGATCTGAAATGTCTCAGCGCTAATCTCAGCGTCGCCGACAGCGAGCACTGTGCGTTGCCCAATATTGCCGATGAAGCCGCCAAAGCCGAGGCCGGCGACGACCGCAACGGAGACGATAATCAGAAAAACTTTGGCAACGGTGGTTCTTGCGCCCTGTCGTAAGGCTGTCAGCATCGTGATTAAGCTTTTGTTTTTGTTAGAAAATTACGCAAATCGCGTGGTCGGTCGCGACTATAGTCAGCCGTTTGGTGCGGTGCAAGCACAACCGAAACGGTTGACGGTCTGTGATTGATCGATTGAGCAAGGCCGGCAAACCTGCTAGCAGGCCGCCATCTTCATCAAACATTTGGAACCAGTTATGCCAACCGACGGTGTTCGTCCGCTTGTTGCGGGCAATTGGAAAATGAACGGTCTGCGTCGCAGCGTCGATACCATCGATGCTCTGAAAAGCCGCGCGCAAGAGGGCGTTTTGGAACGTATCGACATGCTCGTCTGTCCGCCCGCCACCTTGATCGCGCTGGCAGTAAAGACCATCGACACCGCCCCTATCCATATTGGTGGTCAAACCTGCCATCCGGCAGAGAGCGGCGCGCACACCGGCGATATCGCGCCTGAAATGCTGTGCGATTTGGGCGCGGACTATGTTTTGACCGGCCATTCTGAACGCCGGACCGACCATAAGGAAAGTGATGCAGATGTTCACGCCCAGACACTCGGCGCGTGGCGAGCAGGTCTTTGCGCGATTGTTTGTGTTGGTGAAACCAAAGATGAGCGCGAGGCTGGCCAGGAAATTTCGGTCGTCGCCGGTCAGATCGCCGGATCGGTTCCCGATGGTGCGACGGCCGAGAACACGGTCATTGCCTATGAGCCTGTTTGGGCGATCGGAACCGGCCTTACGCCGACTGTCGGTGATATCGCATCCATGCATGATGCCATTCGCGCCGAGCTAACCAAGCGCTTTGGCGATGCGGGCGCCACCATGCGCATTCTCTATGGTGGGTCAGTGAAGCCGGGCAATGCGGCAGAAGTCCTCGCGCCAAACAATGTTGACGGCGCGCTTGTCGGCGGTGCCAGCCTTTCGGCGACGGATTTCATCGAAATCGCGGAGGCCGTTGCCGGCTTGGTCGGCGCCGATAACTAACACTGGTCAGCGCCCCGTGAGGATCCATGATGGGTCTTTGCAGGGCGGACCGTCTTGGTGTAAGGAACCAGCAACGAGGTTTGAGGCCTATTGCTTCAAACGCTCCCCCTTGATCCTAGCATAGCTGGACATCATCTGAGCTGCTTCGACGGCAGCATCGTCTCGCTTTTGTCCGCAAATACGGAATAACAATGGAAACCTTGGAAACAGTCCTGATCGTTGTGCACCTGCTTGTCGTGGTTGCGCTGGTCGCCGTGGTGCTCTTGCAGCGCTCCGAAGGTGGTGGGCTTGGCATTGGCGGCGGCGGTGGTGGCGGCAACTTTATGTCGAGCCGTGGTCAGGCCAACGTGTTAACCCGCGCGACGGCGTTTTTGGCGCTTGGCTTTTTCATCACATCGATTTCGCTGACTGTGCTTGCACAGACCGGCGCGGGGCCATCCTCGATCCTTGATCAAATTCCGGACGCTCAGCCGTCAGGCGAAGGCACAACGCTGCTTGAACAAATCGGTGGTGAGGTTCCAGGTGAAACACCGGCGTCTGACACGCCTGCCGAGCCGCAGATCCCGACGACACAGTAGATTCAGTAGGTTCTGAAAACCTAAAAGCCGCGTGGGTGTTCACCCGCGCGGCTTTTTCGTGTGTCTGTGACCTGGTCGTATGGCCGCTGCTTCTTTTGGCAGCGTCGTTCACTGGCAAATGACGTGTTTCATTTGCAGTTGATGCGCCCAGAGAGGTGACGCGCTATCTGCCTAGCACGCTGATCGAGTCGCGGGCCTCACCAAGGCGGCCGGGAGCGTTATCTCCTGGCGTTTGGTGCCTGCCAAAGCTGCTTTACGGCGGGCGGTGCTCAAGGCGGCCATCATGGCAATCAAGGGCACAAAGCTTTCCCATTCGGGTCGGTCGAGGACATCGCCATGGCGGCCTTCGACGTTTGGTTGGCGGGAGAGGGCGCGTCTGCCGAGAAGGGCGTAGTCGTACATGTTTTCGTTCCTTCCATTGGGGGGATTGGATGAAACAAAAATAGGCGCGCCGACGGGGCTGAAGTAGAGGCCATTCTGAAAGAGGATTTTCAAAAATGAACGATGCGCTCGACTGGGAGGATCTTCGGCTGTTTTACAAGGTTGCCAGTCTTGGCAGCCTAACGGCCGCGTCTGCCCATACGGGCATCAGTTCGCCGACCATCGGGCGGCGGATGCACGATCTTGAACGGGTGTTGCAACGCGAACTCTTCATCCGCCGACAAACAGGCTATGCGTTAGCGCCGGACGGAAAGCAGCTGTTCGACCGCGTGTTGGTGATGCGTGATGGCGCCCAAAGCGTCGAGGATTGGCGGCTGGAAGCTGTTCCGTTGCCTGGGGTTGATATCTCCCTGGACCATTGGATGGCCAATTTCGTAACGGTAAATTTGGCGTCGCTTTGGACACCTGACGATGCGTTCCAGGTGTGTGTTGAGAGCAATGGAGGTCTTGCTGACATCTGGCACCGCCGCGTTTCGGTTACGGTGAGCGATAGGCGCCCGCAGAGCGGCAATGTCGCCGTGCGCAGTGCGCCAACCGTGACCTACGCTGTCTATTGCGCCAACACTTTTGATGCCTCAACCAAACAGAACTGGGTTTCGATCGGTCGCGGTGAGATGGATGCTCCCTGGGCGAATTGGGCTTCCAACAAGCCAGGCATCTGGATCACGGCTTGGACCTACAGTCCAAGCATTCTCTTGGACATGGTGCGATCAGGGGCAGGGCGCACGGTCTTGCCTTGCTATATCGGCGATACCGACCCGAATCTGGTGCGTGTGGGCGACATTATTGATGAATTGACCCACGAGACCTGGATCGTCTTGCATGATGATGAGCGCAAACGCCCGGAAATCCGGTTGTTCGTTGATCGTTTGGTTGAACTGTTTGCCCGCGATGCCGACCTGTTTGCCGGTAAACGGCCTGCCACTCCTTCGACGTCGCGCTGATTATCGACGAGACTTCTTGGGGACAAGCGAAAATTGGGGCGCCGTGCATGGCTGTCATGCGTGATGTAGCGCGCATCGACGCTTGTTCGCCTCATAGGGTTCGGTTACTAGGTGAGTCCCATGGCGCGATACATTTTCATCACTGGCGGCGTGGTTTCCTCCCTTGGCAAAGGCATTGCAGCGGCGGCGCTTGGCGCGCTTTTGCAGGCTCGTGGTTACAAGGTCCGCATCCGCAAACTTGACCCCTATTTGAACGTTGATCCGGGGACTATGTCACCGACTCAGCATGGCGAGGTGTTTGTGACCGAGGATGGCGCAGAGACCGATCTCGATCTGGGTCACTACGAGCGCTTCACCGGGCGGTCGGCCAATCAGCGCGACAACATCACCACCGGTAAGATCTATCAGGACATCATCGCCAAGGAACGGCGCGGCGACTATTTGGGCGCCACCGTCCAGGTGATCCCGCATGTTACCGATGCGCTGAAAGCCTTCGTCGTCGATGGCAATGATGAGTATGATTTCGTGATTTGCGAGATCGGCGGCACGGTCGGCGACATTGAAGGCTTGCCATTCTTTGAAGCGATCCGTCAGCTCGGCAATGACCTGCCGCGGGGCGATGCGGTCTACATGCATCTGACGTTGATGCCCTATATCCCAAGCGCCGGTGAGTTGAAGACCAAGCCGACCCAACACTCCGTCAAAGAACTGCGGTCAATCGGCATCCAGCCCGATATTTTGATGGTGCGTTGTGACCGCCCGATTCCGCCGGGCGAGCGACGCAAACTCTCACTGTTCTGTAATGTGCGCGAAGAAAGCGTGATCCCGGCGCTCGACGTGCCGCATATTTACGATGTTCCGCTCGCCTATCATGAGGAAGGCCTTGATGATGAGGTCTTGGCCGCCTTCGGTATCACCGGCGCACCAGCGCCGGATTTGGAGCGCTGGCAGGAAATTTCCCACCGGGTGAAGAACACTGACGGTACGGTCAAAATCGCCGTAGTCGGCAAATACACCGACCTGAAAGACGCCTACAAATCGCTGATCGAAGCGCTCACCCATGGCGGGATCGCCAACAAGGTGAAAGTGGAAATTGAGTGGCTGGAAGCCGAAATCTTCGAGCGTGAGGACCCGAGTCCTTATCTGGAAGGGGTGCATGGTATTCTGGTGCCAGGCGGCTTCGGCAAACGTGGCGCGGAGGGCAAGATTGCAGCGGCCAGCTTCGCGCGCACCCGCCAAGTCCCGTACTTCGGGATTTGCTACGGCATGCAGATGGCGGTGCTTGACGCGGCGCGCAACCTGGCCGGCGTGAAAGAGGCGCGCTCCAGCGAATTTGAAAACTCTGAAGGACCGATTGTCGTTGGCCTAATGACAGAATGGCTGAGGGGCAATGCGCTGGAGAAGCGCGCAGCCGAAGGCGATTTGGGCGGCACGATGCGTCTCGGCGCCTATCACGCCCATTTGGCTGACGGCACGAAGATCGCGGACATTTATGGCGACACCGACATCTCCGAGCGCCACCGTCATCGCTATGAGGTGAACATCGACTATCGCGACACGTTGGAAAAAGCCGGGCTCGTCGTGTCGGGCCTTTCGCCGGACGGCGTGTTGCCGGAGACGATCGAATATCGCGATCATCCCTGGTTCATCGGCGTTCAGTACCACCCGGAACTGAAGTCGCGCCCGTTTGAACCGCATCCCCTGTTTGCCTCCTTCATCGAAGCGGCTATTGAACAGAGCAGACTTGTCTAGCAGGCCAATTCAACGGTCCTGCCTGCGTGCGGTGAAGGCTCTTTTATGACCCCCAAAAATGCTCTCGATCACGTCGTTATCGGCGTGCCTGATCTGATGTCGGCGCGCGCGCGCCTCAAGGCGCTTGGATTTCAGATCCAGCCGGACGCGCACCACCCGTTTGGTACAGGCAACTGCAACGTGTTCTTTGAGAATGGTACCTATTTCGAGCCGTTGGCCGTCACCGACCGCGACGCTGAACTGGCCGCCCTAAAGACGACCAATCCCTTCGTGAAGCGTTATCAGGCCTATCGTTTTCGCCATGGGTACGGGCCGGTCATGGCGGCGTTCACCACCGACAGTGCCGAGCGCATGAACCATGCGTTTGCCGACAATGGGGTCAGTGCTGGAGACATTCTGTCCTTCACGCGCAAACAGGAAATGCCCGACGGGTCGGAAACGACCATCGGCGTGCATTTGGCCGTGTCGGCCAATGAGCGTGCGCCGGACATCACACTGTTCTGCTGCGAGCACTTATCGCGAGAGGTACTTTGGCAGCCGGAGCGGCTGGTCCATCCCAATGGCGCAAAAGGCATCGCGCGCTTGATCGTCGTCGAAACCAATCCGTCGGACTTCCAATATCTTTTCCAGACGGTTACTGGCGATCGGGATGTGCGCACCACATCGTTTGGTATGGAGTTCGATCTGCCCAATGCGCTGGTCAGCGTGGTGTCGCCAACCGGCTATCAGGCGATGACGGGCGAGTTGCTCGCGCCAAAGGAATGCCCAAGGGGTCGCGGACCACGAATCGAGGCGGTAGAAATGCAGTTTGCTGATCTTGGTGCATTGAAGGCGCAATTGGGCGAGGCGGGTGTGGCTTTCGAAGATCGCGGCCAAGATTTGGTGATCCACCGCGAAGACGATTTTGCTTTGACGATTGTCGCGCAAGAGGCGTCGTCATGACGCCAAATGCAACGGTCACGGTTGGCAACGTTTCTTTTGCCAACGATACGCCTTTTTCGTTGATAGCTGGCCCCTGTCAGATGGAAAGCCGCGAGCATACCTTCGCTATGGCCGGCGCGTTGAAGGACATGTGCGCGCGCCTTGGGGTCGGTCTCATCTACAAGACCAGCTACGACAAGGCCAACCGCACCAGCCTGTCGGGAAAGCGCGGTATCGGACTTGAAAAAGCGATGGGCGTCTTTGCTGACATCAAGGCCGAGTTTGATCTACCCGTCATCACAGACGTTCACGAACCTGGCCAATGTGCTGAAGTCGGCGCTGTCGTCGATGTGCTGCAAATCCCCGCCTTTCTGTGCCGTCAGACGGACCTTTTGGTGGCGGCTGCCAATACCGGCCGCACCATCAACGTCAAAAAGGGGCAATTTCTTGCGCCCTGGGACATGAAAAATGTGGTCGATAAGCTGACCGGTTCGGGCAATCCCAACGTGCTCTTGACCGAGCGCGGTGCCTCGTTTGGCTACAACACGCTTGTTGTCGATATGCGCTCGCTACCCACCATGGCGGCGATGGGTGCGCCGGTGATTTTCGATGCAACGCATTCGGTGCAGCAGCCAGGCGGACAGGGCGGGTCGACCGGCGGACAGCGCGAGTTTGTCGAACCGCTGGCCAAGGCGGCCTTGGCGACCGGCATTGCGGGACTTTTCATCGAAACCCACCAGGATCCGGACAATGCGCCGTCCGATGGACCGAATATGATTCCGCTTGACCAGATGGAAGGGTTGCTGACCCGCCTCATGGCCATCGACCGCGCTGCAAAAGCTTAACCGCCAAGCGTTCATAAGGGCTGGCGGCCTCACGACTTTTGTCTTAGAAGCCAGGCGAAAACCAAAACGCTTTTGGCCAACACATCACATGTCTCCGGGGGACTTCCATGACAGCCATCGTCGATATTCACGCACGCCAGATTTTTGACAGCCGCGGCAATCCTACCGTCGAGGTGGATGTCGAGTTGGAAAACGGCATAGTCGGTCGGGCTGCGGTCCCCTCTGGCGCATCAACCGGTGCCCATGAGGCAGTCGAGTTGCGCGATGGCGGCGATGCTTACAAGGGCAAGGGCGTCACCAAGGCGGTTGATCACGTCAACACGGACATCTGCGAAGAACTTCTCGGTCTCGATGCTGAAGACCAGATCGAGATCGATTCCACGATGATTGACCTTGATGGCACGCCCAACAAGGCGCGTCTCGGCGCCAATGCCATCCTCGGCGTATCACTGGCGACGGCCAAGGCTGCGGCGATGGCGTCCAACCTTCCACTCTACCGCTATATTGGCGGCCCCTCAGCCCGCGTTCTGCCCGTACCGATGATGAACATCATCAATGGCGGCGAGCATGCCGACAACCCGATCGATTTCCAGGAATTCATGATCATGCCAGTCGGCGCAGAAAGCCTGAGCCACGCGGTCCAGATGGGAACGGAAATCTTCCACACGCTGAAGAAGGCGCTCTCTGAGGCTGGCCAAAACACCAATGTTGGCGATGAGGGTGGATTTGCACCGAACCTCGACACCAAAGGTGCGCTGGGGTTCATCATGAAGGCCGTTGAAGACGCTGGCTACAAGCCCGGCGATGACGTGATGCTGGCGCTGGATGTCGCATCGACCGAGTTCTTTGAGAATGGCAGCTACAATATGAAAGGCGAGGGCAAAGTGCTTTCACCTGCTGAGATGGTCGATTTCCTGGCTGAACTCTCTGCCAATTACCCCATTATCTCCATCGAAGACGGAATGGCCGAAGATGACTGGGCCGGCTGGAACGCTCTGACCGCCAAGATCGGCGACAAAGTGCAGTTGGTGGGCGATGATCTGTTTGTCACCAATCCTGAACGCCTTGCCACCGGCATCGAAAAGAAGTCGGCCAACTCCATCCTGGTGAAGGTCAATCAGATCGGTACGCTGACCGAGACGCTGACCGCTGTCGATATGGCGCACCGCGCCTCATTCACCGCCGTCATGTCGCACCGCTCGGGCGAAACTGAGGACTCAACCATTGCCGACCTCGCTGTCGCGACCAATTGCGGTCAGATCAAAACCGGGTCGCTGGCGCGCTCTGATCGGTTGGCAAAGTACAATCAGTTGATCCGCATTGAAGAGCAGCTTGGCGCCACGGCGCTCTATCATGGCCGTGCGGTATTGAAGGCCTAGCCCGACAAGCGACGATCTTTTCGATTTTCTGAGCGAAGACCTGGGCGGCCGAGACGGTAGCCCGGGTCTTTTCGTGCGTGGCAAGACGAAAGGTCGTTTCAGAAGGCCTCATTAACCATGCCGTTTAAGCGCCCACTAACCGTGGTGTGGTGATGTGCGGCCATCGCCACCAAAGCCCCTCGATATGCTCCAGCGCCATAAACCCCGCACCCGCCGCACGCTTTATGCCTTTCGCGTTGCGCTTGTTCTTTTCGGCGTTTACTTCGCCTACCACGCTTTTCACGGAAATCACGGCCTGCTTGCCTATGCAAATGTGCGTGCGGAGGTTGCGCATCTGACGCAAGAGAGGCAAGCTCTCGAAGCACGGCGCGATGTGTTGAAAGCGCGTGTTGAAGCCTTGCGCGATGAAGCGATGGATGGTGATCTGGTCGATGAGCGTGCCCGCCAGACATTGGCGCTGATTGGCAACGGCGAGCGCATTTTGCGCGACTAGCGCCCTTTGCAAGCCACCGTTGTGCTGGCCTTTGCATTGATTTAACTTGATTTGAGTTAATCAATCTTAGCGCGTTGATATTTCTACGATATATCTGATTTTGATCATGTGAATTGTGGCCTTTTTTTTCTCAAAAAAACCAGCTACAACTTGCGGCTCGTGGGGGTAGTAATTCGCGCCGCTGAATGAGCGCGGGACCGGTCTCCATCAAGGTATCGAGGAAAACCAAGGAGCCCGTCTATGGCGCGTGCAGCCAGTTCCGCATCTAAATCCACCACCAAAACCGCTCGAAAGACCACCAGTCGACGCGCCTCCAAGGCGAGTCCCAAAGTGGCTGATTTCAGCAAGGAACAAGAGCTCGACGCCTACCGCGAAATGCTTCTTATCCGCCGCTTTGAAGAAAAGGCCGGCCAGCTTTATGGCATGGGCCTGATCGGCGGGTTTTGTCACCTTTACATCGGTCAAGAAGCTGTCGTTGTCGGCATGCAGATGGCGATGATCGAAGGCGACCAAGTCATCACCGGCTACCGCGATCACGGCCATATGCTGGCAACCGGCATGGAAAGCCGCGGCGTGATGGCCGAGCTGACCGGACGCCAAGGCGGGTACTCGCGCGGCAAGGGCGGGTCGATGCATATGTTTTCCCGCGAGAAGAACTTTTATGGCGGCCACGGCATTGTTGGTGCGCAGGTTTCGCTTGGGACGGGCCTGGGATTTGCCAATCGTTACCGCGACAATGGCAATGTGAGCGTCACCTATTTCGGCGATGGCTCGGCGAACCAGGGGCAGGTCTATGAGAGCTTCAATATGGCCAAGCTCTGGAGCCTGCCGATCGTCTACATCATTGAAAACAACAAATACGCCATGGGCACGTCGATCGAACGGTCCTCCTCGACGACAGACCTTTCACAGCGTGGCCTGTCTTTTGGTATCCCTGGTGAGCAGGTCGATGGCATGGACGTACGTGCTGTTTATGCTGCCGGCGAGAAAGCGCTTGAACATGCGCGGTCCGGCAAAGGCCCCTACATTCTAGAGATGCTGACTTATCGCTATCGCGGGCACTCCATGTCCGACCCGGCGAAGTATCGCACCAAGGATGAGGTGCAGAAGATGCGCGCCGAGCATGATCCGATCGAGCAGGTCAAAGTGCGTTTGCTGGATAAGAAATGGGCCAGCGAAGACGATCTCAAGGGGCTCGACAAAGATGTGCGCGCGATCGTTACTGATGCGGCTGAGTTTGCACAGAGCGATCCGGAACCGGACGTTTCTGAGCTTTACACAGACATCACGCTTTAAGGGGAGGGTGTATCCATGCCGATTGATATTTTGATGCCTGCGCTCTCGCCGACGATGGAAGAGGGCAAACTGGCCAAGTGGCTGAAGGCCGAGGGCGATAGCGTTACCTCAGGCGACGTGCTTGCCGAAATCGAAACCGATAAAGCGACTATGGAAGTCGAAGCCGTCGATGAAGGCGTGCTTGGCAAGATCATGATTGCTGAAGGCACTGACGCGGTGAAGGTGAATGAAGTCATCGCCGTGTTGCTGGAAGATGGCGAAGATGCCTCGGCCATTTCTTCCTCTGGCGCTCCGTCGCAAGCAACGACCGCTTCAGAGGCAACGTCTTCACCCGCTCCTGAAGCGGCGCCATCACCCAATGTGCCAGCTGCGCCGGTTGAAAGCGTTGCACCGTCTGACCCCGACATTCCCTCGGGCACAGAAATGGTGGCGACGACGGTTCGCGAAGCGCTTCGCGATGCGATGGCCGAAGAGATGCGCGCCAGCGATGACGTCTTCATCATGGGCGAGGAGGTTGCGGAATATCAGGGTGCCTACAAGATCACCCAGGGGCTGCTGCAGGAGTTCGGTGAGCGCCGCGTGATCGACACACCCATCACCGAGCATGGCTTTGCTGGCGTCGGCGTTGGTGCGGCACTTACGGGCCTTCGTCCGATTGTCGAGTTCATGACGTTCAACTTCGCCATGCAGGCGATTGATCACATCATCAACTCCGCCGCTAAGACGCTCTATATGTCGGGCGGTCAGTTGGGCGCGCCTATTGTGTTCCGTGGACCCAATGGTGCAGCGGCCCGTGTGGGCGCGCAGCACAGCCAAGACTATGCGGCTTGGTATAGCCATGTTCCAGGTCTGAAGGTCATTCAGCCTTATTCAGCGGCTGATGCTAAAGGCTTGCTCAAAGCAGCGATCCGCGATCCAAATCCGGTTATCTTCCTAGAGAACGAAATTCTCTACGGTCAGACCTTCGACGTGCCCAAGCTCGATGACCATGTTTTGCCGATTGGCAAAGCGCGTGTCGCTCGAGAAGGATCTGATGTAACTTTGGTCTCGTTCGGCATTGGTATGTCCTATGCGACCAAGGCCGCCGACGAATTGGCGGGGATGGGCATTTCGGCGGAGGTCATCGATCTTCGGACATTGCGACCGATGGATATCGATACGGTGATTGCCTCGGTGCGCAAGACCAACCGCTGCGTGACTATCGAAGAAGGGTTCCCGGTTTGCTCGATTGGCTCGGAGATTTCTTCGCAGCTGATGGAAAAGGCGTTCGACGATCTTGATGCCCCGGTGCTTCGCATTGCTGGCAAGGACGTACCGATGCCCTATGCGGCCAACCTTGAGAAACTCGCGCTGCCAACGGTGGCCGAGGTCATCGAGGCGGTCAAAGCCGTGACCTATAAGTCCTAGGAGACCCAAGCGATGCCCATCAATATTCTGATGCCCGCCCTGTCTCCGACGATGGAAGAGGGCAATCTGGCCAAATGGCTGGTCAAAGAAGGCGACAGCGTCACCTCCGGCGATGTGCTGGCCGAAATCGAAACCGATAAGGCGACCATGGAAGTCGAAGCCGTCGATGAAGGCACGGTCGGCAAGATCGTCGTGCCGGACGGAACGGCCGGTGTGAAAGTCAATGAGCTGATCGCCGTGTTGCTGGAAGAAGGCGAGGATGCGTCCGCGATCGACACTTCAGCGGCTTCCGCTCCGCCACAAGCGACGACCGCGCCAGAAGAGGCTCCTGCCGCTGCGCCGGAAGCTGCATCGGCGCCTGCTGCTCCGGCAGGCCCAGCGCCTGTCGCAGCATCTGGTGACCGGGTGATTGCCTCACCTTTAGCGCGGCGCATTGCCAAGCAAAATGGCATCGATCTGGCTGCCGTTAGCGGCAGCGGCCCGCGTGGCCGCATCATCAAAGCCGATGTTGATGCCGCCATTGCTGGTGGAACCGGCAAGGCAGATTCTGCTGCCTCCGCTCCGTCGCAAGCGGCGGCCGCGCCGGCTAAAGGCATGTCCGACGATGCGGTGCTGAAGCTGTTCGAAGAAGGTTCCTACGAGCTGGTGCCACATGATGGCATGCGCAAGACGATTGCCGCTCGCCTGACCGAATCCAAGCAGACCATCCCGCACTTCTATGTGTCGGTGGACTGCCAATTGGATGCGCTTCTCAAACTTCGCGGCGAATTGAACAAATCAGCGCCGGTCAAAGACGAGAAACCCGCCTACAAGCTGTCAGTCAACGACATGGTGATCAAAGCGCTGGCGCTGGGTTTGCGAGATGTGCCCGATGCCAATGTCTCCTGGACGGCGAGCGACATGGTCAAACACACGCATGCCGATGTCGGCGTGGCGGTGTCGATCCCAGGCGGTCTGATCACGCCGATCATCCGCCGCGCTGAGGAAAAGCCGCTGTCGGTGATCTCCAATGAGATGAAGGACATGGGCAAGCGCGCTAAAGAGCGCAAGCTCGCGCCGGCTGAGTATCAAGGCGGCACGACGGCTGTCTCCAATATGGGCATGATGGGCGTTTCCAACTTCTCAGCGGTGGTGAATCCGCCACACGCGACCATTCTGGCCGTGGGTGCTGGCGAACAGCGACCGGTGGTGAAGGATGGCGCGTTGGCCATCGCAACTGTGATGACCGTGACGCTCTCCACCGACCATCGCTGCGTCGATGGAGCGTTGGGCGCGGAACTGTTGGCGGCGTTCAAAGGTTACATCGAAAATCCGATGTCGATGTTGGTTTAGTCGGCTGCGTTTGAGCACGATCAAAGGAGCAGGTTGGGGCGCACGCTAACCCTTGAGATGAAGGCTCAGTCGAGACATGATTGAGCTCCACATACAGGGAGAATTTTAGTGTCGCATGTGCCCCACGAATTGGCCGAGGAGTTTCCCGAGCACGCCGAAAAGATGCACCAGCTGAAGCAAGGCAATGCGCATTTTGCCAAGCTGTTTGACTCTTACCACGATGTGAACCGGGCCATTCATCGCGCCGAGACAAATGTTGAGCCGACCGATGATTTGCACATGGAGACCATGCGCAAAGAACGGATGCAGCTCAAAGATGAAATCTACGGGATGCTGAGCGCAGCGGGCTAGAACCTCAAAGCCGCCAGTCTCCCGGCAGGACGCAAAGACGGGAGACAATCGGTGGCTGAGGCTTACGACATCATTATCATTGGCGGCGGGCCGGGAGGCTATGTCGCCGCCATTCGCGCAAGCCAACTCGGTTTGAAAACAGCAGTGGTAGAGCGAGAGCATCTGGGTGGCATTTGCTTGAACTGGGGTTGTATCCCAACCAAAGCGCTTTTGCGGTCTGCCGAAGTCTACCATTACATGGAACACGCCAAAGACTATGGTCTTTCGGCGGACAAGATCGGCTTTGATGCGTCCGCCGTGGTCAAACGCTCGCGCGGCGTCTCGGCACAGCTGAATGGTGGCGTCGGCTTCCTGATGAAGAAGAACAAGGTGGATGTGATCTGGGGCGAGGCCACGATCACCAAGCCCGGAGAAGTTAAAGTCGGCAAGCCGACCAAGGCCGCCATGGAACCGGCTCACCCGGCGCCCAAAGGCACGAAGGGCGAGGGCACCTACACCGCCAAGCATATCGTCATCTCCACAGGCGCGCGCCCGCGCGTGCTTCCCGGCATTGAGCCAGACGGCAAAACCATCTGGACCTATTTTGAGGCCATGGTCCCGCCATCCATGCCCAAGAGCTTGCTCGTCATGGGCTCCGGCGCGATCGGGATTGAATTTGCCTCGTTCTATCGCACCATGGGCGTCGATGTGACGGTTGTGGAAATGATGGATCAAGTGATGCCGGTTGAAGATGCCGAGATCGCTGCCATTGCGATGAAGCAGTTCAAAAAGCAGGGTATGAACATCATCCTTGGCGCGAAAGTCTCGAAGGTTGAAAAGGCTGGTGCCGGTGTCAAAGCCACCGTTGAGACGAAGGACGGCAAATCTCAGGTCATTGAAGCTGAGAAACTGATCTCGGCTGTCGGTGTTGTCGGCAACATAGAAAATCTTGGGCTCGAAAAGGTTGGTGTGAAAACCGATCGCGGCATCATCTCCGTTGATGGCTACGGCAACACTTCAGTCAAAGGCATCTACGCCATTGGCGATGTCGCCGGACCGCCTATGCTTGCCCACAAAGCCGAACATGAGGGCGTGATCTGCGTTGAGAAGATCGCCGGTCTTGATGCGCATCCGATGGACAAGAAAAAGATCCCTGGCTGCACCTATTGCAACCCGCAGGTGGCGTCCGTCGGTCTGACCGAAGCCAAGGCCAAGGAAGCCGGGCACGAGGTCAAAGTTGGTCGCTTCCCGTTCGTTGGCAACGGCAAGGCGATTGCGCTGGGCGAGCCTGACGGGTTGGTGAAAACGGTGTTCGATAAGAAAACAGGCCAGCTGCTTGGCGCCCACATGGTCGGCGCCGAAGTGACCGAGCTGATCCAAGGCTATGTGGTCGCGATGAATTTGGAGACGACTGAGGAAGATCTGATGCACACCGTCTTCCCGCATCCAACGCTGTCAGAAATGATGCATGAAAGCGTGCTTGATGCCTATGATCGGGTGATCCACACCTAGAGTTCGACCCTAGAATTGGCGAGGCAAACCCATGCGCCTGATGAAACTGATACTGTCCGCACTGTTGTTGGCGACGCCGATGTCGTTCGGCACGGCGGCCATGGCCCGTGCTGACAGTTGCTGGGATCACAATGGTTCATTGATGCGGCTCACCGACCAAGGGCAACAGCGCTGGTTTTATTATGAAAATCCGCGCCAAGTGCTCGCCAATGCGGGCGTGACGCGGGGAACGCTGCTTTTCGATGGACGCAACACGGGCGACTATTATGCCGGGACGGCGCGGGTGTTTTCCCGCTTCTGTCCGGGCGATCCACTTGAGTACTATGTGGAGGGGCCGGTGACGCGCAATCCGCTCCGCATCACCATGCGTGGGACGCGCGATGCCAACCAGCAATGCCGCAACACAGGCAATTTGGTGTCCGACACGCTTGTCTTCACCTATGTACGGGACTGCTGATCGACCTTGATCGGCGAGAGTAGGGCGCTTACCTGAAGCGCTCACACAAACCTTGGAGGGTGCCAATGGACGTTGGCCTTATTGGATTTCTAGTCATTGGTCTGTTGGCCGGTTTCATCGCGGAAAAGGTGATGAAATCCAACCATGGACTGCTTACCAACCTGATCGTCGGTATCATCGGCGCCTATCTCGGACCGTTCCTGGCCGGCCTTATTGGCATCAGCTTCGGTGGGTTCCTGGGTAGCCTGGTGATTGCCACCATTGGTGCCATCGTCTTTCTCTTCCTGCTTGGCCTCATCAAAGGCCGCAGATAGCGCTCACTTCAAGCCTGCCTGGAGACCCTATGGTCACGCTTATCGACCGCACATCGCCGAATGCCTCGCCCGCCATCAAAGCCAAGCCGCGGCATCCGGAAAAGGCGCATCGCGCCGACAGTGACGTCTTGAAGAAACCCTCTTGGATCCGTGTCAAAGCGCCGGTGTCCAAGGGGTTTCACGAGACGAACGAGATCGTGCGTGAGAACAAGCTCGTCACTGTGTGCGAAGAGGCCGGTTGCCCGAACATCGGTGAATGCTGGGACAAAAAGCACGCAACCTTCATGATCATGGGCGAGGTGTGCACGCGCGCCTGCGCCTTCTGCAATGTGGCGACAGGTGTGCCGACGGCGCTTGATTCTGATGAACCGCGGCGTATCGCCAATGCGGTTCTTCAAATGGGGCTTAAGCATGTCGTGATCACGTCCGTGGATCGCGATGATCTGGACGATGGCGGCGCGCAGCATTTCGTTGAGGTCATTGATGCGATCCGCGAAACCTCGCCTGATACAACTATAGAGATTCTGACTCCGGATTTCCTGCGCAAGGACGGCGCCATAGAGCAAGTGGCGCGCGCAAAACCGGATGTGTTCAACCACAATCTGGAAACGGTGCCGTCCAATTATCTGACTGTGCGGCCTGGCGCCCGCTACTTCCATTCAATCCGCTTGCTGCAACTGGTGAAGGAGGTCGATCCGACCATGTTCACCAAGTCGGGTATCATGGTGGGCTTAGGTGAAGAGCGGAACGAAGTTTTGCAGGTGATGGATGATCTGCGCGCGGCAGGCGTCGATTTCCTGACCATCGGCCAATATCTTCAGCCAACGCGCAAGCATCACCCGGTCAAGAAGTTTGTAATGCCCGAAGAGTTCAAGGCTTACGAGACCATTGCTTACGCCAAGGGTTTCTTGATGGTGTCCTCAAGTCCTCTGACACGGTCCTCGCACCACGCAGGCGATGATTTTGCCAAGCTGCGTGATGCGCGGATGAAATCCCAAGGATTCTAGTTCGCAAAGGCAGCCGGCAAGAGGTCGGCGTCAACCAGCAATCTGGTTGTGAAGCTTTGTCTGAAGTCGCGAATGGAGCGCCAGTTCGGCCCTTCGGTATAGAGAGCGAAGATGACGGGCAGGGCGTCTTGTCGTTGAACAAAGCCGACATACCAACCTTGGAAATGTCCAGAGAGGTCGCCGCGCGTTATCGGCCCTGAGCCGGTTTTGCCGTGGAGGCTGTACTCGTTGATTTGGCGGGCAAGACTGGCCTCTGTGAGAGCCATGATTTGGGTTTCAGGCGCATGCAGATCACCCGTTAGCAGCCGAGTAAGAAACGCGACCTGCTCTTCAACCGAGATTTCCAAGCCACCGGCCAACCAGAATGAGTCCGAGCCATCGGGCGCGTTGGCATTGCCATATTGCCAGGCGTTGAGCTGCTCGCGGTAGGCCGAAGCCCCGACATGCAGAGCGATGTCGCGAAAGTACCAAACGGCTGATTGCTGGAATGCCGTTCTAAGTGTCTGTTCCTGCCGCCAGGCGTTTGGCCACCAGAACCTTGCTGGGCGCGTGTCCCGGTTCCAAGGGCGTACCGTGTCGAGATCGGGCGTAAAGCCGCTGTCCAAAGCGATGATGAGATTAGGAATTTTGAAGGTCGACCAGGGTGCGTGGCGGCTCTCAAGATCGCTGCCCTGGAGAACATAGCGATCACCGGTTTCCAAATCATGCGCCAGGAACGCGACGCTGCGCGACTCGATAGTCGGAACATAAGGTTCCAGCGGCAAAATGGTGTCATTGGCAGTCTGTGCAGGTGTAGCGGCGAAAATGGCAAGGCAGGCCGCCAGAAATGCGGCCAACGTGATTATACGGTGTTTCATCAAGGACTCTTGTTGAGCGGCAGGCGCGGATGGCCCGCTATGATGAGACACTATGACCATGGTGCGGCGGTTGAACCGGCAGAGGTACCAAACGATCTGTTCATGCATGGCGCATAGGATTGATGCCGCCTAGATGCTAATTTGGATCACGGTTGTGATCCGCTCGCCGCCCTAAACGTTCGCCTTTTGGATTTCGATATGCCGCATTTCACCACGCGCCATCGCGTTGCGCACAGTGCTGAGGACATGTTTGCGCTGGTCGCCGACGTGCGGTCTTATCCGGAATTCGTGCCGCTTTGCCAAAGCCTGCGCGTGCGTGGCGAGTCGCCGCTTGATGACAACCGGTCCGTGGTCGTCGCCGACATGACGGTTGCTTACAAAATGTTCAAAGAGACGTTCACATCGCGGGTTGAGCTTGACCCGGACAAGCGCGAAATCCTGGTCACGTACCTCGATGGCCCGTTCAAGAAGATGGAAAATCGCTGGCGGTTTGAAGAGGTCGGCGAGCGCGACTGCACCGTTGAGTTCTTCATCGACTATGAGTTCCGCTCGCGGGCGCTTGCGTCGCTTATGGGCGCGATGTTCGACCGAGCCTTTCGCAAATTCTCATCCGCCTTCGAAAAACGGGCCGATCAGCTCTATGGCGTGGAAAGTCCAGCCTAAAGCATCTCTTCGATCAGCTTGAACGCATGTGCGACGCTCGCCTTGCGCGCTTCGGCGCGGTTCATGTTGTCAAACAGCCGATGGCTGTGAACCGTTGATCGTCCTTTGCGGGCGCAGCCGAAATGGACCGTGCCTACGGGTTTGTCATCACTGCCGCCGTCAGGACCAGCAACGCCTGTTACCGAAACCGCAATATCGGCCTTCGAGCGGGCCAAAGCGCCTTCCGCCATGGCGAGCGCAACAGGCTTACTCACCGCCCCATGCGTTGCGATCAGTTCGGAAGGCACGCCGAGCATCTCCGTTTTGGCCGCATTGGAATAGGTGACGAAGCCACGATCGACGACGGCTGACGAGCCAGCGATATCGGTGAGCGCCGCAGCGATCATCCCGCCTGTGCAAGATTCGGCAGTCGCGACCATGAGTCCGGCTGTTTTCAGCTGGTCCAATAAGGCGCTTGCTTCACGTGAACCGTCAGTCATCAACTGGCACCATGACAGTGGCGGTGGCGAACGCCGCGATGCCTTCCTCGCGACCGGCAAAACCCATGCGCTCGTTCGTGGTGGCTTTGATGGAAACCCGATTTGGCGCGATTTGCAGTGTCTCTGCCATTGCAGCCACCATGGCCGAGCGATGCGGTCCGATCTTGGGTTGTTCAGCCACAATCGCCACATCGACATTGACGATTTTGCCTGAGCGCGAGCGCACCAACTCAGCGGCGTGGGCCAAGAACTGATACGATGCCGCGCCTTTCCATTGCGGATCGGAAGGTGGGAAATGCGTGCCGATGTCGCCCTCGCTGATAGCGCCGAGCAGCGCGTCGGTCAGCGCATGAAGGCCAACATCAGCATCTGAGTGGCCGTCCAACCGGTGTGTGTGCTCGATGAAATGACCACAAATCCAGACGCCATCGCCGGGGATCAGGCGATGTACATCATAGCCGATGCCTGTTCGTGGCTCCAACATGTGCCTCTCCCTGTTTTGTAGGATCGCCTCAGCGCGCTCCCAATCCTCCGGCGTGGTGATCTTGATATTGTCGATGTCACCTTCGACGGCGACGCAGCGGTGTTCCACCCATTCGGCAATGCTGGCATCGTCCGTGAACAAAAAATCTGGTTGGGCCATGTGAACGGCCCGATGCGCCTCGATAATGGTCTGACCATGAAAGGCTTGCGGGGTTTGCACTGTCACCAACATGCTGCGATCGGGTCCGTTGGTCAGGGCCGCATCATCAACTGTTTTCAGTGTGTCTGTCACCGGCAAGGTGGGGATCGCACCCGGCGCTTGCTCAAGTCCCCTCAGCAAGCGGTCGATCAAACCATGCGAGGCAAATGGCCGCGCGCCATCGTGGATTATGACGCGTGCATTTGGGTCGAACGCTGCCGAGCCCGCCCATGCTTCAAGGCCCGCCAAGGTGCTCTCCCGCCGGGTTGCCCCACCAACCGTCGTCAGCAGTTCCGCTCCGTGCGATACATGCTCTTCCCAATGGGCCACTTCTGCTTCGCCTTCGGGCAAGACAAGCACGATTGTTGTGATGTTCGGGTGCGTGGATAGGGTTTCCAAGCTCCAGGCCAGCAGCGGTTTGCCGCCAAGTTCCACGAATTGTTTGGCAGTGCTTTCCGGTTGGCTTGCCTGGCGCGCCCGGGTTCCTGCGCCCGCCGCCAAGAGGATGGCACAGGCGTTTGGCGATGAATGCGGTTTTGGCCATTCTTTGGTCATGACCGCAGGCTTATCGCGATGCCGGTCGAGCGAAAAGGGCGACCTGCGATCTATGCTCGCAACAGGGTGGGGATGTTAACTCTGGCGCTTTTCCGGGCTGTTTTGGTCATCAAGAGCATTGCAATATGATGAAATATTAGCCATGCATGGATAATGATCAATTTCGCGCCACATGTCGCCCCCAACCATCCTTCGCGTGATTCGATGATGCAAGAAATCGGCACGCCTTTGCCTATCGCGCAAGCATCGGCGCGCAATCGAGTCGTTTTGGCGCCGATGTCAGGCGTGACTGATTTGCCGTTTCGGCGTCTGGCCAACCGTTTTGGGGCTGGCCTGGTCGTGAGCGAGATGGTCGCGAGCCAGGAATTGGTTGTCGATAATCCCGATTCTCGCTTGCGCATGGATGTCAGCGGCCTGGAGACGTCGGTGGTACAGCTGGCTGGACGAGAGGCCAATTGGATGGGCGAAGCGGCCAGGATTGCCGAGGGGGCAGGCGCCAGCATCATCGACATCAATATGGGGTGCCCGGCCAAAAAGGTGACGTCAGGCTATTCCGGCTCGGCTTTGATGCGTGATCTCGACCATGCCCTTACGCTTGTCGAGGCGACAGTTGCCGCCTCGTCCGTACCGGTGACTTTGAAGATGCGCCTGGGTTGGGATGACACCAGCCTGAACGCTCCGGAGTTGGCACGGCGGGCCTGCGAAGCAGGTGTTCAGATGATCACGGTCCACGGTCGCACGCGCTGCCAGTTCTACAAGGGCTTGGCCGATTGGCCCGCTATCGCAGCCGTTAAACACGCGGTCGATGTGCCGGTTGTCGCCAATGGCGATGTCGTATCGGTTGCTGACGTCCGGCGCATTCTGCAGGAGAGCGGCTGCGATGCCGTTATGGCAGGGCGCGGCGCCTATGGGCGTCCGTGGTTGCCCGGCTATTTGGCAAGCTCTGATCCAGAGCTGTTTTTGGAGACGCTTCCTACGCCGGTTGACCTCATTGCGGAGCATTATGCGGCTCTCGTGTCCCATCATGCCGTCCACAAGGGCGTGCCGCTGGGCGTGCGTATCGCCCGCAAACACTTTGGCTGGTATCTCGATACAACCGATTTGCGGCGCCCACTTCCGTTAGGCCAACGCGATGTGCTGTTCGGCAGTGATGATCCGGGCCAGGTGAGCCAAGCCATTAGCGCAGTTTGGGCTGATGCCATCTGGCTGCGTCCAGTTGGCCGCGAAAATGGCGCCAACACCGATCTGTCCGGCGACATGTATAAGGCGCGGGCGGCATGACTTCATACCAACCGGACAGTGGGCGGCAGATTCAGCTGCTCAATGCGCTGCCGCACGCGGCGCTTTTGGTTGACGAGCAGTTCGGCATACTTGAAGCCAACAATGCCGCTGAGGTGTTCTTCCGTACCTCGCTGGCCATCATGCGGCGTGAGGGCCTGAAGCACTTCGTGCCCTTCGGCAGTCCGGTTTTCGCGACGATTGACCAGGTTGTGTCTGATGGAGCTCCGTTGACCGCCTATGGCGTGGACCTTTCCAGTCCTCGCCAACCCGATGACATGCTTGTTGATGTCTATGCCGTTCCAATCGTCGATGCGCCAGCTGACGCGCACGGGGAGGGTGGTCCGGTGTCTGCCATTGCTTTGACGCTGCACCCGCAGGCGCGCACGCGTAAACTGGACCGGCAATTGACGTCGCAGTCCTCAGCGCGATCCGTCAGCGGGCTTGCGGCCATGCTGGCGCACGAAATCAAGAATCCACTTTCAGGAATCCGTGGGGCGGCGCAGCTCCTTGAAGGCAGCGTCGAAGACGATGATCGCGCCTTGACGCAGCTCATCACCGATGAGGCTGACCGGATCGTCAAATTGGTCGACCGTATGGAAGTTTTTTCTGACGAACGGCCGGTAGAGCGTGGGCCGGTCAATATTCACACGGTGCTCGAGCATGTGAAGCGGCTCGCAGAAAGCGGCTTCGGCAGCCATATTCACTTCGTTGAACGCTACGACCCATCGCTGCCGGCCATCTTTGCCAATCGCGACCAGATGGTGCAGGTCTTCCTTAATCTGGTGAAGAACGCCTGTGAGGCCATCGGCTCTGCCTCCAACGGCGAAATCGTGCTTTCGACCGGCTTTAAGCCAGGCATTCGCTTGTCGGTGCCGGGGAGTGCCAAACGTCTAACGCTGCCGCTCGAATTTGCGGTTCATGACAATGGCGGCGGCATTCCGCGCGATCTGGTGCCCAATCTCTTTGATCCCTTTGTCACCACAAAGTCCAACGGCAGCGGCCTCGGTCTGGCGCTTGTCGCTAAGATCATCCGCGACCATGGCGGTGTGGTGGAATGCGAAAACCATGAACGCGGCGCGACATTCAAGGTCATGATGCCGATCTATCGTCCGACCGACGAAACCCCACTCCACCCTTTTGAAGACCCAAACGCCTGATCGACTAGGAAGCCTCCCCCATGCCTCAAAGAAGCCAGACGGTCTTGATCGCCGATGATGATGCGGCGATCCGCACGGTGCTCAATCAGGCGCTTACACGCGCGGGCTATTCGGTTCGCGTCACGTCGAACGCCACCTCGCTGTGGCGCTGGGTCAGCGAAGGTGAAGGAGATCTGGTGATCACCGATGTGGTGATGCCGGACGAAAACGCCTTCGATCTTCTGCCACGAATGAAAAAGGCGCGGCCCGATCTGCCTATCATCGTGATGAGCGCGCAAAATACCTTCATGACGGCTGTACGGGCGTCGGAAAAGGGCGCCTATGACTATCTGCCCAAGCCGTTCGATCTGAAAGAGCTCATCGCCATCGTTGGACGGGCCATGGCCGAGCCAAAGCGCAAAGCCATTGGCGCACCGACGGTTGAAGAAGGCGCAGAAAACATGCCGCTCGTCGGGCGTTCGGCGGCAATGCAGGAAATCTATCGCGTGCTCGCGCGGCTGATGCAGACCGATCTGACGGTCACGATCTCCGGCGAGTCGGGCACTGGTAAGGAGTTGGTGGCCCGCGCTTTGCACGAGTTTGGGCGACGGGCCAAAGGGCCGTTTGTTGCGATCAATATGGCGGCCATTCCCCGCGATCTGATCGAAACGGAATTGTTTGGCCATGAGAAGGGTGCTTTCACGGGCGCACAGACACGCGTAGTAGGACGCTTTGAACAGGCCGAGGGCGGCACGCTTTTCCTCGATGAGATCGGCGACATGCCAATGGACGCCCAGACGCGGCTTTTGCGTGTTTTGCAGCAGGGTGAGTACACGACGGTCGGAGGGCGCACAGCGATTCGCTCTGATGTCCGCATCGTGGCGGCATCGAACAAGGATCTACGCCAGCTCATCAATCAGGGCCTGTTCCGGGAAGATTTGTTCTTCCGCTTGAACGTCGTGCCGCTTCGCTTGCCGCCACTGCGCGAACGAACCGAGGATGTTCCCGATCTTGTTCGGCACTTCTTCGCGCAGGCCGCCGAAGAAGGTTTGCCATCCAAACAGATTGATGGCGCGGCGCTTGATGTGCTGCGGCAATATCGTTGGCCTGGCAACATTCGTGAACTTGAAAATCTGGTGCGCCGCCTGACAGCGCTCTATCCGCAGGACGTCATAACCGCGCCCATCGTCGAGGACGAACTGCGCACGGCGGTCACTGGGCTTGCGCCGACCGGCGACCAGGCCGAAGCCGATGAAGGCCTTTCAGTTTCGATTGAGCGGCATTTGGTGAAGTATTTCAAAGATTTTGGTGATGATTTGCCGCCGCCAGGGCTCTACCACCGAATGCTCAAAGAGCTGGAAATTCCATTGTTCTCGGTGGCGCTGGCCGCGACGCGGGGCAATCAGATCAAAGCTGCCGAGCTGTTGGGCCTCAACCGGAATACCTTGCGCAAAAAAATCCGTGACCTTGATATTCAGGTGATCCGCGGCTCGCGTTAACGCTGTCTCGCAGCATTTCCATGCGGGCAGGCCGATGATCTGGCCAGCCACCTCTTTTTTGTCATAAATATACAACACTCCTGTGACTCGCACGCCACAGTGGCGTGGTTCTTTTTTCGGATGCTTGCTCGGCAGCCGCACTATCCATGGAGCGTTCCTCGCTTGGTCGACGCCGTCAGCCAAAAAACCAGCATGATGACCGAGACGCGGCGCTCACGGTCGCGGTTTTTTGCGCCGATTTTGGTGGTTTTGTCCGTCGTTTTGGCAGGCGTCACCTTCGCGATTTTGACAGGTTCGACATCGATCATCCCGACCCGCGACGTCGTTGTGTGGTTGGTCACGCTGAACGCTGGCGCTGTGCTAACCCTGATGGTGCTGATCGGGCTGGAAGTGCGCAAGATCTTGCGTGCCCGCCAGGAAAGGCGGGCAGGGGCACGACTTCACACACGCATTCTTGCTCTGTTCAGTCTGATCGCTGCCGTGCCCGCTGTGCTCGTTGCTATCGTCGCGACATTGACCTTGGACCGCGGTCTTGACCGCTGGTTTTCCGAGCGTACGCAATCGATGGTGGATTTCTCCCTCGTCGTGGCGCGCGCCTATCTCGATGAGTATCGCCAGGTCCTCAATGTCGAGCTTACAGCCGTGGCTAGTGAGCTTGATCGCTCCAAGGCGCTTTATGATTTCGACCCGCAGCGCTTTGCCGAGCACATGTCCAACATCGCCGCTTTGCGGTCGATCCCCTACATGTCGATTGTTGGGGCCGATGGAATTGAGATTGTGCGTGCCGACACGCGCTTTGCTGAAGGCTACAGGCAACCAGACCCAGGCATGATCGCGCGGGTGACGGGCGATGATCCGGTGCTCATCCCGCCCGGAACGACCAACCAGATCGCCGGGCTTATTCGCCTTCCAGAGTTCAACGACGTTTATTTGTTCATTTCCCGCGCTGTCGATCCGCGCGTCGTCCAATATTTGCTGGTGACTGAGCAGAACGCGAGCGAGTTTCAAGCCATGCAGGACCGTCGGTTCGGTGTGCAACTTTCCTTCGGCTTTATGTTTCTTGGGTTGGCGTTGATCATGCTTCTGGCCGCCATGTGGATCGCCATCAATTTTGCCGATCGGCTGGTCTTGCCGGTACGCCGCCTGATGGTCGCTGCGCAGCAAATCTCGTCGGGAAATCTCTACGTCCAAGTGCCGGTCCGGCGCGAAGAGGGCGATCTGGCTGTGCTCGGTCAAAGCTTTAACCGCATGACCAACGATTTGCGCACCCAGCGCAACGAGTTGATCGACGCCAAAGACCAAATTGATGGACGCCGCCGATTTACCGAGGCAGTGCTCGCCGGCGTGTCTGCCGGCGTGATCGGCATAGATCGATCGATGCGGATCACTCTGGTGAACCGCTCCGCGTGCCGGCTTCTGGACGTGGAAGAAAGTGCGCTTCTTGGCCGGTCCATTGGTCATGCCGTGCCGGAATTTTCATCGTTGTTTTCAGGATCCATCGATGAGCAGCTTGGACGTCGCCCAGCCCGCGAAGTCCGCATTGAGCGCGGTGAACATCAGCGCATCTTGACCGTCAACATCACTGTTGAGGCCAATGATGATGGCACCATTCAGGGTGCAGTGATGACGTTCGATGATGTGTCGGATTTGGTCGCGGCGCAGCGATCCAGTGCCTGGGCGGACATTGCTCGGCGCATAGCTCACGAAATCAAAAACCCGCTGACACCGATCCAGCTATCGGCGGAGCGTTTGAAGCGGCGCTACGGCAAGAAGCTCACCGAAGACACCGAAGTGTTTGAGCAGTGCACCGACACGATCATTCGTCAGGTGGGCGACATCGGCAAAATGGTCGACGAATTTTCATCGTTCGCGCGCATGCCGAAACCGGAATTCGCACCCGGTGACCTCGCGACCGTGATCCGCGACACAGTTTTCCTGATGGACAATGGGTATCCTGACATCCGTTTTGCGGCTGAGCTGGCGCCTGGTGGCATGCCGCTTTCCCTGGATAGTCGATTGATGGGCCATGTGTTCACCAACCTTCTCAAGAATGCTGCCGAAGGTATTGCGTCGCGCGGCGAGCGGGATGGGGACGCCAATCCCAAAGGAGAAGTGCAAGTGCATGCCACACAGCGCGAGGACGGTTCCTACGTCATCGATGTCGCTGACGATGGCATTGGTTTTCCGAAATCTGGCCGGAATCAACTGCTTGAGCCCTATATGACGACCCGCGAGAAGGGGACGGGGCTCGGCCTCGCTATCGTTCGGCGCATTGTTGAAGACCATGGCGGGACACTGCGGTTGCTTGACGGTGACCAGGCCAGTTCACCGACGAGCGGAGCCTTGGTGCGGGTTACATTGCCAGGTGCCGATAAGGACAATATCCGGCCCAGGGGTTTGGAACACACCGACAACGAGAACACACAACATCCTGAAGCCGCCGCGCAAGCGGCGGGCCCAGGCGAAGGAGCATAACGCGTGAGTGGTGACATTCTGATCGTTGACGATGAAGCGGACATCCGCGAGCTCGTTGCCGGCATACTTGAAGACGAGGGTTACACAACCAGATTGGCCGGAAACGCTGATGAGGCTCTGCAGGCGATCGAAGAGCGGCGGCCAAATCTTGTGTTCCTGGACATTTGGATGCAGGGCAGCCGGCTGGATGGCATGCAGCTTCTTGATGTGGTGCGTTCATCCTACCCCGAGCTTCCGGTCGTCATGATTTCTGGGCATGGGACGATCGACACCGCTGTCAACGCAATCAAGACAGGCGCATTCGACTTTATCGAGAAGCCGTTCAAGTCCGACCGGTTGCTGCATGTCGCCATGCGCGCGCTGGAGACGACCGCGCTGAAACGCGAAATCACCGAGCTTCGCCAAACGTCAGGCATTGAATACACCCTGGTCGGATCGTCGCCTGAGATGAACACTCTGCGGGCACAAATCGACCGACTGGCGCCAACCAATTCACGGGTGATGGTTCTTGGTGCATCAGGGTGCGGCAAGGAACTTGTTGCTCGCGCCATCCATACCAAGTCGCGGCGCGCCAATGGCCCATTCATTGTTCTGAATGCGGCAAACATTTCGCCCGAGACCATGGAGCTTGAGCTTTTCGGCACCGAAGCTGAACCAGGGACCCCACGAAAGGTTGGCGCGTTGGAAGAGGCGCATGGCGGCACGCTCTATCTTGATGAAGTGTCTGAAATGCCGCGTGATACTCAGTCAAAAATCATGCGCGTTCTCGTTGATCAAACCTTCACGCGCGTTGGTGGATCGACGCGAGTTCAGGTTGATGTGCGCGTTCTCTCCTCATCATCGGTTCCATTGGAGCCGTTGATCGAAGAGGACATGTTCCGTTCCGATCTTTACCATCGGTTGGCCGTCGTGCCGCTTCCGGTACCGTCGCTAGCGGAGCGGCGCTCGGATGTTCCTGAGCTGGTGGATTACTTCATGCAGCAGCTTTCCAAGGCCAGCGGCCTACCGACTCGACAAATTGCCGATGATGCGATGACGATCCTGCAGACCCATGATTGGCCTGGCAATGTGCGCCAACTGCGCAACAATGTGGAACGGTTGATGATTTTGGCGCGCGGTGAGAACGGGTCGCATGTGACAGCGGATTTGTTGCCGCCGGATGTCTCTTCGTTGCTGCCGAAGACGGCGAGCATGGGCAGCGAGCATCTGATGAGCATGCCACTACGCGATGCCCGCGAACTGTTCGAGCGCGACTATCTGTCCTCGCAGATCAATCGCTTTAACGGCAACATATCCAAAACCGCTGAGTTCATCGGCATGGAACGCTCTGCACTCCACCGCAAGCTGAAATCATTGGGCCTCAACGGGTGATTGGCGTGCACGGCGGAAATGTGCGACCAGAGACCATTCGAGATGCCGCGAACGCCGTGGCCGTTTAGAACACAGGGGCGCCGTCGCCGATGCGGGTAGTTATTTGCGGGGCAGGGCAAGTTGGCTTCGGTATTGCCGAGCGGCTGTCGCGCGAAAACAATGATGTTTCGGTCATCGATACGTCGGCGCGGCTTGTTCAAGCCATCCGCGATACACTCGATGTGCGTGGTGTCGTGGGCCATGGCTCGCACCCCGATGCCCTGGTTCAGGCAGGTATCGAACAAGCTGACATGATCATCGCCGTTACCTTGTATGACGAGGTGAACATGATCGCGTGCCAGGTGGCGCACTCGCTGTTCAACGTACCGACCAAGGTCGCGCGCATCCGCGCTCAGAGCTATCTGGAAAAGCAATACGCCTCGCTTTTCTCGCGCGACAATCTTCCGATCGATGTCATCATCTCGCCGGAGATCGAGGTTGGAGAGATGGTGCTGCGGCGGTTGGCCCTTCCGGGCGCCTTGGACTCAGCGCGCTTTGCGGACGAACGGATTTCGGTGGTGGGCGTCTATTTGCGCGAAGACTGCCCTGTGATCGACACGCCACTGCGCCAGCTTTCTGGTCTCTTTCCTGAGCTTAAGGCCACTGTGGTGGGCGTTCTTCGCAATGATAGCATGTTTGTTCCGCGTTCCGATGATGCGATGCTGGCTGGCGACGTTGCCTATTTTGCTGCTGACCGTGAACAGGTTCGCCGCACGCTTGGGATTTTTGGGCGCGAAGAGGCGGAAGCAAGCCGCGTTGTGATAGCCGGTGGCGGCAATATCGGCCTCTATGTCGCTCAAGCGCTGGAGACGCGCCAGACGCGCACCAAGGTGAAAATCATCGAGCAGGATCGCGAGCGGGCAGTTGATATCGCAGATGATTTGTCGCGAACAGTCATCCTGCATGGCAGCGCGCTCAGCCAAGATATTCTGAACGAAAGCGATATCAGCCAGACCGATACGATCGTTGCGCTGACCAATGACGATCAGGTCAACATCCTTTCGTGCGTCATGGCAAAGCGTCTAGGCGTGCGCCAAAATTTGGCGCTCATCAACAACAGCTCCTATCCGCCGCTTGCCCAATCGCTCGGCATCGATGCCTATGTGAACCCGCGGCAAGTGACGATTTCGCGCGTGCTGCAGCATGTCCGCAAGGGCCGCATTCGCCAGGTCCATTCGCTCCAAGACGGCGCGGCCGAGGTGATTGAGGCGGAAGCCCTCGATACATCGCCACTTGTTGGTTCGCACTTGCGCGATCTCGATCTGCCGGATGGATTGCGAATCGGTGCGATTTTGCGCGGGTCAGAGGTGATCATGCCCGACGGCGAGACGATGGTGAAAGCTGGTGATCGCGTGGTCATGTTCGCCCTTGCTGGCCAGGTGAAACGCGTTGAACAGCTATTCCGTGTCTCGCTTGAGTTTTTCTAGGGGTCCCGTGGTCGGCGCCCCACAGACCAGTCCAGACCTCTCCACGCTCGACGAGCCGCGAAAATGCTAGTCGGCTTTCGTGCCCTTGCCGCTGTCAGTCTCATCATGGCGCTTGCGATGGTCATGTGCGCGGTTATCGGGCTAGGGCAGGGCGACACAGCGGCGGTGTCGTTGTTTGCCGGTCAGGCCGGCATACTGATCTTTTTTGCCGCGGCGGTCCGTCTTGCCTTTGCGGGGCGACGTGCACCCTTGACCCGCGCCATCAGCTTCCGGGTTTTGATCATTGCATGGGTGGTAGCGCCCATCATCGCGACTCCACCCTTTTTGCTTTTGACTGATTTGCCGATCCATTTGGCTTTGTTCGAGGCGACCTCGGCGGTGACCACCAGCGGCGGTACGGCGATCGAAAATCTGGATGCTGTGCCGCTCTCGATCATCGGCTGGCGGGCCTGGCTGCAATGGCTTGGCGGGCTGGCAACGCTAATGTCGATCATCGTTGTTCTGGCTCCGGCCGGGGCAGGCGGCACGCCTTTGTTGCGCCTTGGTGGCGATACGCAGCAGATATTGGAAAACCGGGTGCGTGGCGTCTTCGGCGCCTATGTCGCGGTGACGCTTGCCTGTTTTGCCTTGCTCCTTGCCGCCAACATTGGCGCGTTCGACGCGTTTGCCCTGTCTTTGTCAACGGTATCGACCGGTGGGATGATGCCCCGACCTGGAACGCTAAGCGACTACGGCGCGCCGCTGGCAGAGTGGGCCGTCGGACTGTTCATGCTGGTCGGCGCATCCAGCATCATGTGGCACAGGCTGGTGGCGACGGGGCGCCTTGGTCGATCCATCACCTTGATCGAAAGCGTGTCGGTGGGCGGCCTCGCCTGTATCCTAGGGGTCGCTTATGCCATTGCCTTTGCGTTGGCCGCCGGGTCTGGCAACGTTCTTGGACCGATAACCGCCTTGCGTGAGGGCTTCGTGACCGCTGCATCGATGGTCTCGACAACTGGCTTTGAGGCGCGCAATGCTGGCGCAACGGTGTTGCCCTTGTCCCTGGCGCTCGTCGTCATTTTGGTTGGTGGCGGCATGTTTTCCACAGCGGGCGGAATCAAGCTCTACCGTGTCGCCTTGATGGCACGACACAGCCTTAAAGAGTTGGAACACATCATCTACCCGCATGCGGTGCACACGGATCATCTTGGCCGCTTTGCCTACGACACGGACGGTATGCGCGCCATTTGGACAGCGTTCGTGCTGTTTCTCGTCGTGTGGGCCGGATGTGGCGTGGTTTTGGCCCTGTCGGGTCTGCCACCGGAAGCCGCTCTGGTCGCCTCCTTAAGCGCTTTGGTGAACGCAGGGCCGGTCTACACTTTTGGCTGGGCCCCACCACAAGCGTGGCCTGGCTATTATGAGCTTGAGCCGCTTGCCAGCGGTGCCCTGAGCCTAACGATGGTGGCAGGGCGGCTTGAAATCATCGGTCTGGTCGCAGGCTTTAGTGTCTTGTTTTTTAGACGTTAGTTGCCCCGATGCTGACCAATGGGAAAGGCCAATTCCAGTTCCAAACCTCTTTGGCTTGTGAAAAAGCCGTGCTAGCGTGGATTAAGGGCGCATGAGGGTGTGTTCGACATGTGCGGCCAAGAAACAACAACGACCAGGGGGTAACCATGGCAAACGAGCGAACCCAGAATCTGCAAGACGCATTCCTCAATCATGTGCGCAAGCAGAAAGCCTCGCTGACGATCTTTTTGGTCAACGGGGTGAAGTTACAGGGCATTGTGACCTGGTTTGACAATTTTTGCGTGCTGTTGCGCCGCGAAGGTCAGATTCAGCTTGTCTACAAGCACGCTATTTCCACCATCATGCCCGCGCAACCGGTGCAACTGTTTGATCCGTCTGATGAAGAACGCACAGACGGGTAAAAGGATCGTCCTTGACCGTTGAATCTGGCGATGAAGATCGCAAGCCTACTGGCAAGCCGCGCTTCCAGATCGAAGATACGCGCGCCAAAGAAACGCGCACAGCCGTCATCGTGCCTGTTATCTCGGGCCGGGCGGCCAGGCGGGCAGGGGACGCTGGCGGACGCGCCGTCGGTGAGCAGCGCTCGCTAGACGCGCGCCGGGAAGAGGCGGTTGGGCTCGCGGCCGCGATTAGCCTTGATGTTGTTTTCGTTGAGCTTCTCACCCTGCAGGCACCGCGTCCAGCCACGTTGCTCGGCGTCGGTAAGGTCGACGAGATCGCGCAACGTGTTGCCGATCAAGATGTCGAACTGGTGGTCGTTGACCACGAACTGACGCCCATTCAACAGCGCAATCTGGAACGGGCCTTGAAGGCGAAGGTGGTGGATCGCACGGGGCTCATCTTGGAGATTTTTGGCCGCCGTGCGCAGACCCGAGAGGGTACGCTTCAGGTCGATCTGGCGCATCTAAGCTACCAGAAAAGCCGCTTGGTGCGCTCCTGGACCCACCTTGAGCGGCAGCGTGGTGGCAAAGGGTTTCTTGGCGGGCCGGGCGAAACGCAGATCGAGTCTGACCGCCGTGTGATCCAAGAGAAGATTACACGTCTGAAAGGTCAATTGGAGGAGGTCCGGCGCACACGGACGTTGCACCGCTCACGCCGTCAGGAGGTTCCTGCGCCAACCGTAGCTCTCGTCGGTTACACCAATGCGGGCAAATCCACGCTGTTCAATCGCATCGTCGATGAAAAGGTGATGGCCAAGGATCTGTTGTTTGCCACGCTCGATCCGACTTTGCGCAAGGTACAGCTGCCCAAAGGAACGGAGGTCATTCTGTCCGATACGGTGGGTTTCATCTCTAACCTGCCGACTTCGTTGATTGCGGCCTTTCGCGCTACTTTGGAAGAGGTTCTAGAAGCCGATTTGATCATCCATGTGCGCGATATCACGCATCCGGAAACAGAGGCGCAGCGCGCTGATGTCCTTGATGTTCTTGCACAACTAGGTGTCGTTGACCGCGACGGCCAAAGTGATCGAGCAATGATGGAGGCCTGGAACAAGATCGACTTGATGGACGCCGAATCCCTAGCCGTTATGTTGCGCCAGGCAGATGTGCAGGGCGAGCGCGTGTTGGCTGTTTCTGCGGTAAGCGGGCAGGGGCTTGATGCTCTCCTGGCTCAGATTGAGGATGAGATCGCCGCCACCCGCCAGGAAGAGACGTTCCACATTCCAGTACAAGACGGGAAGGGGCGCGCCTGGGTCTTTGCCAATGCCACCGTGCTCAACGAGACGGTGTTGGATGACGGATCGACCAAAATGCGCGTTGCCATGACGCCGCGACGGATGGCGCATGCGCGAACGCGATTTGGCATTGCGGCGGCTGCTGAGTAGACCTTAGTCTCAGGCGCGCGCCTTGGCTTGCTGCCACGCAGCCTCCATAATTTCCAGCGAGGCTTCTCCAACCGGCGTAGTGGTATCGGACAGACTGCCTTCAACCCATTGAAATCGCGTGATGAATTTTTGATTGGTTCGTTCCAAAGCGGCCGCGGGATCGATGTCGAGTTTGCGCGCAAGATTGGTAACAACGAACAGGACGTCACCGATCTCGTCCTCTAGCCGTGCACGATCCTGTGGCGTGGCGGCAAGCTCATCGGCGACTTCAGCCGTTTCTTCAGCCAGCTTCTCCATAACCGCCTGTGGCGTTGGCCAATCGAAGCCCACGCGTGCTGCTTTGGCTTGTAGCTTGAACGCCCGTTGAAGCGCGGGCAGGGTGGTTGGAACGCCGTCTATGGCGCTGGGTGGATGATCGTCATACCCCTCGCCCGTTAGATCATTCTTGGCGGCCAGGCGGGCACGTTTGGTTGCTTTTTCCTCCATTTTTATCTCTTCCCAGCGCGCTTTGACGGCCTTGGGATCATCGCGATCAATGTCGCCAAAAACGTGCGGGTGGCGACGGATCATCTTGGCCGTGACAGCGGCCACCACGTCGTCAAAGTCAAAAGAGCCTTCCTCCTTGGCCATCTGAGCGTGAAACACCACTTGGAGAAGGAGGTCGCCCAACTCATCGCAAAGATCGTCGCGGTCATCGCGCTGGATCGCGTCGGCCACCTCATAGGCCTCTTCGATCGTGTAGGGCGCGATGGAGGCGAAGTCCTGCTCGACGTCCCATGGGCAGCCGGTCTCAGGATCACGAAGCTTGGCCATGATGGCGAGCAGTGTCGAGATCTCACCAGGTGGTCCGTCAGTTGATCCATCGGTGCTCATGCTCAGCTCCTTGCAAACGGCCTTGGTGGCGAACGCCGCTCAGCCTATCGCAGCCATCACGCAATGGCTCAGCTTCCCAACTCAGCCAAGGGGGCAGCCCACAAGAAAAATCACTATTTGTCCGATAAGATATATTATGGAACTGAAAAAACGATCCAGAACCCAGGAATGCTAAGAAATGCTGACCTGCAGCCCGTCGAAGGCTGGCTCGACGCTGTCCGGCGTTTCGGCAAGAACCGTCTCATAATCCAAATCATTGTGCAGATTGGTGAGGATCGTGCGTTTGGGTTTTATGTCGGCTTGCAGCGCCAGAGCCTGCTCAAGATTGAAATGGCTTGGATGCGGCCTGCGGCGAAGGCTGTCGATGATCAGCGTGTCGAGATCTTCGAAATGCGCCATGCTTGGTGCTGGGATGGTGCTGACGTCCGGCAGGTAAAGTGTGCCTCCAATACGGAAGCCGAGCGATGTGATGTCACCATGGTCCACTGGCACCGGCGTCATCTCGATCGTTCCACCGGCTCCACTGACCGAAACCGCCTGGCTGCTGTTGATGGAATGGCAGTCAAGGATTGGCGGATAGGTCGATCCGGGCGGTGTTTCGAACACATAGCCAAAGGCCGCGTTGGCCCGTGCAAACGTGCGATCGTCCATGAACACGGGGATGCGTTGACGTTGGATCAGCGCAAAGGGCCGCATATCATCAATGCCATGCAAATGGTCGGCGTGTTCGTGCGTATAGACGACACCATCGAGGCGCGGCACCTGTCCATCCAACATCTGCGCCCGAAAATCAGGCCCGGTGTCGATCACGCAGTATGTGGTCCCACCAGGTCCTATTCGCGTCAGCAATACAGAACATCGGCGGCGATGGTTTTTCGGATTCTTCGGATCACAGGCACCCCACCGCTCTTCATGGGTCGTGCCCCCTACCCTGGGCACACCTGCTGACGAGGCGCAGCCGAGAATGGTGAGCGTCAGCGTCATCCAAGCACTACCTTCTTGAAAAGGCGTTGGAAATTGTTGGTTGTTAAATCGGCCAGACGAGCCGGTTCCAGGTCTCGAACGTCTGCAAGCACGTTGGCCGTGTGGGTCACAAAGGCCGGTTCGTTGCGCTTGCCTCGAAATGGCACCGGCGCAAGGTAGGGCGCGTCAGTTTCCACCAACAGACGCTCCTCGGGCACTCTTGCCGCAATGTCGCGCAGTTCCTGTGCGGTCTTGAACGTCAGAATGCCAGAAAATGACACATAGGCTCCAAGCGCAACACCCCGTTTGGCCAAATCAAGGCCGGACGAGAAACAGTGTAGCACCATCGGAAAGGCGCCATCAGTGGCGTGCGCCTCCTCCAGGATTGACGCCATATCCTCGTCTGCCGAACGGGCATGGATGACCAGCGGTAGCCCGGTGATCCGTGCGGCCTTGATGTGGCGTTTTAGGCCTTCGGCCTGCGCGTCGCGCGGCGCATTGTCATAATGATAGTCAAGGCCTGCCTCGCCAATGGCAACCACCTTGGGATCATCAGACAGTTCGACCAATTCCTCGGCCGTGATCTCGCGTTCTTCATCGGCGTTGTGCGGATGCGTGCCGACCGAACAGGTCACCGTGTCGTAAGCCTCGGCAACGGCCTTGATTTGATCGAACTTTTTCACCCGCGTGCAGATCGTCACCATGTGACCGATGCCTGCCTTATTGGCGCGTTCGATGACGGCATCGCGTTCCGGCTCGAAGTCGGGGAAATCAAGATGGCAATGGCTATCGACCAGCATGGGGGTCAGGCCCCCTTCCCTGCTACGGCTTGCCCTGCTTCTTCCTCGACATAGCGTGGGAAAATTGGCGTTGGTTTCGGCAGGTCTGTGCCCGCTTGCAGGCAATTGTCTGTGCCAAGATGGGCGAACTGCCGCGCATCGCTGGGAACGCTTAGAGCGTCGAGCAGTTTGCCGCCGCTTTCCGGCATCACAGGCTGCACAAGAATTGCGATCTTGCGGATTGTCTCGGCCGTCACCCAGAGGACGGTCGCCATGCGCTCCGGATCGGTCTTTTTCAGCGCCCAAGGTTCCTGGCTGGCGAAATAGCGGTTGGCGTCGGCAACCACGGCCCAGATCGATGTGAGAACCGTATGCAATTCTTGCCTGTCGATGGCTGTCCGTGCCTGATCCAGCAGCGCGTCCGCTGATGCAAGCAAAGCCTCATCGTCGCTGGTCAAAAAGCCTGCCTGCGGTACTTTGCCGTCGCAATTCTTGCCAATCATCGACAATGACCGCTGCGCTAAGTTGCCTAGATCGTTGGCCAAATCGGCATTGATACGACCGACAATCGCTTCATGGCTGTAGTTGCCGTCGCGGCCGAATGGCACTTCTCGCAGAAAAAAGTAGCGCACTTGGTCGCGACCGTAGTGCTCGACCATCGTGAACGGGTCGATGACGTTGCCGACGGATTTCGACATCTTCTCGCCCTTGTTGAACAGGAATCCGTGGCCGAACACACGTTTGGGCAGCGGGATGCCAGCGGACATCAAAAACGCCGGCCAGTAGACGGTGTGAAACCGCACAATATCCTTGCCGATGACGTGCAAATCCGCCGGCCAATATTGCCACAAGGGGTTGCTCTCGTCGGGAAAGCCCAGCGCTGTGATGTAGTTCGTGAGGGCATCAACCCAGACATACATCACATGGGCTTCATCGCCCGGCACCTTGATCCCCCAATCGAAGGTGGTGCGCGAAATGGAGAGGTCCTTCAACCCGCCTTCAACGAACTTCATCACCTCGTTGCGGCGCTCATCTGGCCCGACAAAGGATGGGTTGTCGGTATAGTGCTTCAGCAGGCGCTCTTGGAAAGTTGACAGCCGGAAGAAGTAGCTTTCTTCCTCAACCCATTCGACAGGCGTTCCTTGCGGCCCAAGCCGCACGCCGTCATCGTTGAGATGTGTTTCATCATCGCCGTAATAGGCCTCGTCGCGCACCGAGTACCAGCCGGCATAGCTATCCTTGTAGATGTCGCCGGCGTCCTGCATCCGCTGCCAGATCGCTTGGCTTGCTGCGTGATGGCGCGGTTCAGTTGTACGGATGAAATCATCGCTCGAACAGCCGAGCGCTTCGACCATCGCATGGAATCGTGGTGCGTTCTGGTCGGCCAGCTCAGCCGGCGTCATACCCGCCTCGCGGGCCGTCTTGTCCATCTTCAGACCATGCTCATCGGTCCCCGTCAGGAACCGGACATCGTAGCCGTCTAGACGCTTGAAACGGGCCAGCGCATCGGTGGCCAGCGCTTCATACGCGTGACCGATATGCGGTGTGCCGTTGGGATAGGAAATGGCGGTCGTAATGTAATAGCGATTGGACATAATCTGGCGGAAGGCTTTCGGCACGGAGGGGTTTACCCGTGGCTATAGACCTGATCCAGTCGGTCGAAAAGCACCATGATGCGTTCCGATACATTGAGGTTGATCACCAGATGCGTTCGGATCGCGGTCGTGTGTTCGCTCCAGAGGTCGGCCAAGGCTTTTTGTTTTCGCAAATCGGATAAGGATGGCGGCGTCGGCAAGTCCGGCGGCTCAGCCTCCCCTCGCAAACGTCGCGACAGCCAGTCTTCGATAAGGCCGAGCAGAAGATCACGCGTTTCCGGCGTCATTGCCCCTATTGTTCCGGCGAGCGAGAGCCGTTCAGATAGGGTGCGGCTGTCCGCTCGCCCGCCGCCGGCGGCGAGTTCACAAAAGCTTTGATAGGCGGCCATCGCTTCAGGGTCACCGACGAGCGACAGCATGTGCCCTGCCCTGCCACCCGATAGCCGCACCACGGTTTCAGAGACGTCGGTTTCCGAAACCGCGCGCGCAAGGTTTTGCATGTCCGAACCATCCAAGCGCCCAAAGGCTAAATGGCGACAGCGCGATCTGATGGTTGGCAGGACCTGATTGAACGCATGAGCCACCAATAAGAGCACGGTCTGGTGCGATGGTTCTTCAAGCGGTTTCAAAAGGGCGTTGGCGCCTTCCACGTTTAGCTCGTCAACCGCATCGACCACCAGGACGCGCCATCCGCCAAAAGCTGCGGTCGATTGCAATTTCTGGAGCGTGGATCGAAGGGTGGCAACAGGAATTGTTTTGGGCAGCTTTTTTCCTTCGCTGCCGGTTTTTCGGTCGATCCAATGAAGGTCGGGATGGGCGCCGTGGGCCACCAATCGCGCGTCCGGATGGGCCAGATCGACAGACAGATTTTCGGAACCTTGGCGTGCCTGTTGAGCAATCAAATACGCGGCGGCTTGAGCGGCGAAACGCGCCTTGCCGACGCCTTTTGGACCGTGCAGCAACCAACCATGGTGCATCCGCCCGCCTGAAAGGGCGTTGATGAAGGCTGTTTGCGGCCCAGCATGGCCGACAAGCGGCGCATCAAGCGGCAAACCGGCGGATATTGCAGGTTCTTTGGTGGCAGCTTTTCGGGCCATCGATCAGATCAGGCCGCGCAGGCGCAGGCTGTCGCGGATGGTCACGGCAACAGCGTTTGGTTTTCCATTGCCATCAACCAGAATGCAGCGGTGCGGATTGGTCTCGCATAGGCGGCGAAACCCCTCAGCAACTTTGTCGTGGAAGCTCTGATCTTCCTTTTCGAATCTATCGTCGGCGTCACCTTTTGTGGAAACGCGGGCTTGTCGTCGCGTCTTTGCCACGTCCTTCGTCACGTCGAGCACATAGGTGACTTCTGGCAAAAGACCATCGGTGGCAACGGCTTCCAGCTGATCGATGGTGTCGGTCGGCAGACCGCCGACAAAGCCTTGGTAAATGCGGGTGGAATCGGCAAAACGGTCGCAGAGCACCACCTGATCACGATCGAGCGCAGGTCTTATGACGTGATCGACATGTTCGCGGCGGGCCGATGTTAGCAAGCAGGCCTCGGCAAGCGGACCCTTTTCAGCTGCATGCCCGCCGAGCAGAACTTCGCGAACGATGGCGCCGCCCGGCGAACCACCCGGCTCGCGGGTTTCGAGCACGTCGTAGCCCTCGGCCCGCAGCGCCTCGCCAAGCAAAGCCGCCTGGGTTGATTTGCCAGAGCCCTCTCCGCCTTCAAGAGAGATGAAAAAGCCACCCTTGGGTTGCTTGGGACTGGTTTTTTTTGCAGCCATCAGGTCAAAACGTTCCGGCGAAAGAAATTGGCGGGATCCAGCCGAGCATGAGCTCCAAAAACCCGTCACGGGCACGCTGCACCATGGATCCCGTTTCCACTGTTGATGCGGCGACCAGCGGCGTTTCCTGGATAATCGTGCCGTCACGTTCGACTAAGAGCCGACCGAGCGGCTGACCCTCCACAATCGGCGTCGGAATCGGACTGTCGTAGACAACGCGTGCGCGAACCCGGTCTACGCCTTCTTGGGGGAGCAACAGTTCAAGCGCGCCATCATCTGCGGCGACCAGACCAACTTCCCGCGATGATCCACCATAGGCGCGTGCGAAGGCGATCGGTTCACCGGGGTCGGCGACACGAACTGTGCGGAAGTCTTCAAAAGCGTAGCGGACCAAGCGACGCGCCTCATCCACCCTGCCCTCGGGCGTATCGACACCGGAAAGCGCGAACACGATCCGGCGGCCGTCACGCTCAACCGAACCGATCAGTCCATATTGGGCCTCGTCGCTGAATCCGGCAAACAGCCCGTCAGCGCCGTCAATCTGATTGTATATCGGATTGCGATTGCGCTGCGTGATGTTGTTCCAGGAGAATTGATCCTCGCCGAACATCGCATAAAGATCCGGGTAGGCCTCGATCAGCGCCGTCGTAATCACCACCATGTCGCGCACAGTGGTGCGCATGCCAGGCTCCGGCTGTCCCGTGGCGTTGGTGAACCGGCTTCCGGTCGCGCCAAGTTCCGTGGCGAGGGCTGTCATTCTCTCGGCAAACGCTCGTTCGGTGCCAGCGATACCTTCTGCAAGCGCCAAGGCGGCATCATTGCCAGCGATAATGGTGAGGCCACGCAAAAGATCGGCGATCGCGACATCGCTGCCCAGTTCTGCGAACATCGCCGCACGTCCTGACGGTCCGCCGCCACGGCGCCAGGCGTCTTCACTGATCGGAAAAGGCGTGTCGAGGCTTACCGCTCCCTCCGAGAGCGCAGCAAAAACGACAGCAGCGGTAAGCGTCTTGGCGATTGATGCTGGCTCAAAGGCTTCTTCGGCCAGCTGCGTGTAGAGAACGGTGCGCGAGTTCACATCATAGAGGAAGGCGCGAGGCGCACGGCTTTCAAAGGCTTGGGCGAGTGCGCCTTCGGCGAAGCTGAGACCGACCAAGACCAAGATAAGCGGCGCCAGGGCGGTCCAACGTGCCAATGCACGAAGGCTGCGCGCTTGCGTCGCTCTTGCTTGCACCATGGATGATTGCTCCTACGCCGTGCCGACCCGGCCGCGACAGACCGGATCAACCGTTGGCGTCTGTCACATAAGCGTCGGTGTAGCCTTGGCCGGCCAGCCTGCGCAAGAGGTCCTGTTCGGCTTGCGCGGTCGGCGCTGATGCCCGCAGGCGGACCTGCGTCAACTCGCGACCGCGTGATTGGATCGGCTGCGTAACCACCTCGCCGATGCTCGACAATTGGCTGCGAAGGCGTGCGACATTCGCTGGATCGCCAAAAATGCCAATCTGGATGAGGGCGGTTCGACCTGTCGGCGAGGCGTCCGTAGGCGCCAGCGCCAGAATTGGTACGCTCTGAGCTTCATTTAGGCGCGCGATCGCTTGGGACTGGAGGGCCATACGGCTGGCAGCATCCAGGGCGTTGGATGATGCTGCGCGATGGGCCAATTCGATGCGCGCGGTTTGCGCCAAAGAAGATTGATTGCGTTGGGTGAAGCCTGCTTCCAGATCAGTTGCCATGAAGCCGATCGCCGCACTTGGAATCGGCGCATTGGGGATCAGGCCACCGGTTGGTTGTGGCTGGACCGGCGCAAAAACCGGCGACGCGGAAGCCTGTGATCCAGCCGGTGGTGCTAAGACCATCGGAGACCCGGTAGGTGCGACGGCCGGCGTCAGTGTCGGCGCACGTTGCACCTGAGGTTGCTGAGGCTGACCGAACAGGGTGTCGAGGAACGAGCCACGCTGCGGCACGCTCTGCTGTGGGGCAGGCGACGCGTTTGATGTGGCGACAAAGGCCGTTTGCGTTGGCGCTGCAACCGGTGTTGGTGCGGGGACCGGCGCGCGGGCAAGCATAAGGTTAGGATCGCCGCCATTGACCGACCGTCCATTGATCTCAGCGGTTGCCTCCAGCCAGGCAACGTCCTGGCCGTGGAGCGGTGCGCGACCTTCGTACTGTACGCGGACGCGTGCTATACCGTCGCCACGAAATGCAAGGACGTCAGCGGCGCGCTTGGAAAGGTCGATAATCCGGTCGTCGGCGAAAGGCCCACGATCATTGACGCGCACCACGACCGAATGGTCGTTTTCCAAGTTTGTGACGCGCACATAGCTTGGCAATGGCAGCGTCGGGTGTGCCGCCGACAATGTGTATTGGTCAAACACTTCGCCATTGGCGGTCAAGCGCCCATGAAATCCTGGTCCGTACCAGGAGGCGATGCCGTTGCGGTCGTAGTTCGGGTCTTCTCGTGGCGTGTAGAGGCGTCCGGCGATGCGATAGGGGCGGCCAACTTGTGCCCTGCCCCCGCCGCGCGGCAAATTGGTTTCTTGATCGGTAACACGTGGACTGGCCGCGACGCCGAGCGCGGCATCATTGATGCCATCGCCACCGCCGCCATCGCCGCTTGTCGTCACCGCGTTACAGCCGGCAAGCGCCAACGCACAAACGCCAGAAACAGCGACCGCGCGACTAAAGGGCGTTCGGACAGGAATAGCGGCTGCGTTGCGCGCAGCCGAAAAGGCGCCTGAAAGCGCCGTCAACCATTTCATCATCACGCCATACTCGATACAAATTGGCGACCGCACCGGCAAGCACAACAAGCGACTTGATCGGTGTGGCATACTTCACAAACTGTGAAACTCTGCTTCCAATGTGAGGGATAAGCGTGAAGAGGGCGTTAAGTTTGGGCTTAACGACTGGCGCTTTACTCGCCGTAGGGGATCCAAATGTTTTTGATTTCACACGCTTTTCGTAACCATTCGGGACCTTCTGCCGCAGGGGCGAACCAGTCGATGGCCTGTCCATAATCGACGAATGTGCGCTTCAAATTGCCGGCCGACAGCGCTTCGACCTTGGTTGACAAGTCTGACGCGCCGAAGGCCCACAGCGCATCGACGTCGGCATGGCTTGCCAGGACTTCAGCCATCTCTCGCGAGTCGCCAGTGACGATGTTGAGGACGCCACCTGGCAGATCAGAGGTTTCAAGCACCGAATAGAAATCCGTCATCGCTAACGGGTTGGCCGTGCTTGGCACCAAGACGACGCGATTGCCCATGGCGATCAAAGGCGCGGCCAGACTGATCGCGCCAAGCAAAGGCGCTTCTTCGGGACAAACCACGCCGACCACGCCGACAGGTTCGTTCATCGCCAGGGCCACACCGCGCAGAGGCGGAACGTGCACACGGCCATCGTTCTTGTCGGCATAGGCCGCATAGGTGAATAACCGATCGATGGCGGCGTCCACCTCTTTGGCGGCTTTTGTTGCAGTCGTTCCAGCGACATTGGCGAGTCGCCCGGCGAACTCGTCGGCGCGCACCGACAGGTTTTCGGCGATGTAATAGATCACCTGGGCGCGGTTGTGCTCGGTCGCCGCCGACCACGCAGTTGCTTTGCGCGCCGCTGCCACGGCGTTGCGGATATCTTTACGATTGCCAACGCCGACTTCGCCGATGATCTCACCCTTGGGCGAGACCACGGGGCGCGAATAGTTGCCGTCCGGACGCGCTTGCTTGCCGCCAACATAGAGCTTGGCGGTGCGGTCGATTGTTGGAACATCAAATCCACCGGCCTGCGGCTTTGGTTCGGTAAAGCTCGTTAGCGGGCGCTGTTTGGCACCCTTCCAGAATTTGGGTTTCAGGTACTCAAAGGCCCCTTCCCGACCGCCTTCCCGGCCAAAGCCGGATTCCTTTTTTCCGCCAAACCCAGCCGACGCGTCGAACATGTTGGTGGCGTTCACCCACACCACACCGCTATCGAGCTTGGCTGCGACGTTGAGCGCCAAGCCGATAGTCTCCGACCAAATAGACGCTGCAAGGCCATAGCGGGAATGGTTGGCCAGTTGCACGGCTTCGTCTGGCGTGCGGAAAGACATCGACACAGCGACAGGTCCAAAAATTTCCTCGGTCGCAACCGTGGACGATGTGCCGACATTGGAAAGCAGCGTCGGCGGGAAGTAGCTGCCGGTTGTCGGGATGGTGCCAGAGGGTTGGTGCAGCGTCGCCCCTTCTTTCACGCCTTGATCGACAAGCCTTTTGATGCGGTCCAGCTGCACCGGCGCAACGATGGCTCCCATATCGATGGCTTTGTCGAACGGCGCGCCGACACGCAGCGTTTCCATGCGGCGGGTGAGTTTGGCGATGAATGCATCAGCAATGCCCTCATGCAGCAACAGACGTGATCCGGCACAGCACACCTGGCCTTGATTGAACCAGATGGCGTCAACAACGCCTTCGACGGCACCGTCCAAATCTGCATCATCGAATACGATAAACGGGGATTTGCCGCCCAGTTCCAAGGTGAGCGATTTGCCGCTGCCGGCTGTTTGCTTGCGAATGATCCGGCCAACTTCCGTCGAACCCGTGAAGGCAATTTTGTCGACGTCGGGATGATCGACCAGTGCTGCGCCCGTGTCGCCTTCGCCGGTCACGATGTTGAGGACACCGGCGGGCAAACCCGCCGCTTGCGCCAATTCGGCAATGAGCAGCGCGGTGAGCGAGGTAAATTCGGCTGGCTTCAAGACAACCGTATTGCCGAGTGCCAGCGCCGGCGCGATCTTCCAGGCGAGCATGAGAACCGGAAAGTTCCACGGGATGATCTGTCCGACGACGCCGACAGGATCATAGTCGGGGAACTCCTTGTCCTGCAGCTGCGCCCACCCTGCGTGGTGATAGAAATGGCGGGCGGCGAGCGGCACATCGATATCGCGCGTTTCACGGATCGGCTTGCCGTTGTCGAGCGCCTCGATGACCGCGATCAGCCTGGCGTTGCGCTGGATCGACCGGGCCAGCGCATAGAGATGGCGGGCGCGGGCATGGCCCTGCATAGCCGCCCATTTCTTTTGCGCCTTGCGTGCCGCTTTGACCGCAGCATCCACATCTTCCGGCGACCCTTGGGCAAGCTTTGCAAGATGCTCGCCGGATGCCGGGGCATGGCTGTCGAAAGTGGTATCGCCTTGGACGAACTTGCCATCAATGAAATGCCCAAAACTCGCTTGATGCTTTGCGATCCAGGCGCGCGCATCGCCATCAGCTTCGGGCGCTGGGCCGTAGTCCATTGTGTCGAAATAGTCAGCAACGCTCATGGTCGACTCATCCAATCGGGTGGCGGAGGAAGGCGGAGTAGGCGCCCGTGACGTGATGTTCAAGCTGCCGTTCAATATCAGCGAGCAGGCTGGAGGCACCAATACGGAAGAGATCGGGTTCAAGCCATTCCCGGCCCAGCTCCTCCTTCATCAGGAACTGGTAGTTGAGCACGTCTTTGGCCGTGGAGATGCCACCGGCGGGCTTGTAGCCGACCTTGAAGCCGGTGCGCTCTTCATAGGCGCGGATGCAGCGCAGCATGGTCAGTGAAACCGCCAAGGTGGCATTGACGCCTTCCTTGCCGGTGGACGTTTTGATGAAATCAGCACCGGCCATCATGCAGACCAAGGAGGCGCGCGCGACATTGCGCAATGTCTTGATGTCGCCGGTCGCGAGGATCGCCTTCACATGCGCCTCGCCACAGGCTTCACGGTACTCCAGCATTTCATCATAAAGTGCCTGCCAGTTGCCGGTGAGCACATGTTCACGGGTGATGACGATGTCGATTTCCTGCGCGCCGTCAGCCACCGATTCTTTGATTTCTTGAACTTTCAGATGGTGTGGCGAGAGCCCGGCGGGAAAGCCAGTCGAGACAGCAGCAACGGGAATGCCGGTGCCCTGCAAGGCATCAACGGCAGTGGCAACAAAACGATGATAGACGCAGATCGCGCCGGTGGTGAGGTTGCGCTCGGCCATGCCAAGCGCCTCAAGCAAATCGGAACGGATGGGGCGCGCCGCCTTGGCACAGAGACGCCGAACACGGCCTTCGGTGTCATCGCCATTGAGCGTCGTCAGATCAATGCAGGTCAGCGCCTTCAAGAGCCATGCGGCCTGCGCATCTTTTTTCACGGTGCGACGCCCAGGGAGCGTTGCGACACGACGCTCTGTCGCCGACAGATTGACGCGAACGTCGCGCACCCAACCAAGATCGAGCGGCATCGCCTCGTTGCGCGGGTGATGCGGCGCGTTGTGGCCGAGGTGGGCGTCTGGCGTGATGGGTGTGACATTGGATGTCATCGGATTGACCCGCTTGTGTATGAAGCCGTTGAGGACTGGTGAGCGCTCTGCTTAGCATGTCAGATTGATCGGGGGCCAGCGTTGTGAACCGCGTGGCGCTGAAGCGATCTTGATTTTTGGAAGGTTGATGAATGGAAACGCCGACGTCTTTACCGCCAGGCATTGTCTTTACTCGCTCTGCCTGTTGTGAGGTTGGCGTCGATCCTGCGGTCGGCAACCTGCCGATGTTGACCTTTCAATGGCAGGGCAAGACGCTGGCACCACTGCATCGAGCACCGTGGGTCGATGATCCGGCGTTCCCTGAGGACATGCCGCCGGTCGATCGCACGCTTTCTGGCGATTTCGTTTGTGCGCCGTTTGGCAAGAGTGATGTCGAACCCTCGCCCCCTCATGGATGGAGTGCCAACAGCTCTTGGTCGCTGGATCGCAACGATGAATCAGGGCTGCATTTCACGTTGGATCGCCAGATTATGGGTGCCAAGCTTTCAAAGTATGTGCGCCCTGCCGCCGATGCGCCTCTGCTCTATCAGGTTCATGAAATCTCCGGCGGCACTGGCGGACTGACCTTTGCCCATCACCCGATGATGCGTGTCGTTGGCGGTGCACGTCTGTTCACATCGCCCAAACGCCTTGCGGTCACACCGGATGTGCCGATTGTCGAAGGCCGCCACGCCTTGGCAGGCGGCCTCGCAGTTGATGACTACACAAAAATCCCGGCAACCCAGGGCGGGACGATCGATGTGTCCACGCTTCCCATTTCCGACGGTGACGAGGATTTTGTTGCGCTCGTCGAGGCCGAAGACTCGGCGCTCGGCTGGACCGCCGTCATCCGCGAGGCCTTCGACGATATCGTTTTCATTCTGAAAGACCCGAGGGTTCTGCCCCTCACGATGCTCTGGCATTCCAATGGCGGCCGTGAGGATGCGCCGTGGAGTGGGCGCCATTGTGGCGTGTTGGGGATCGAAGATGGAATCGCCGCCGGTGCTGCCGGTCATAGGGCGGCGCTTGGCGATACCGTTTTCTCCAAAGCCTGTGTGCCGACGGTGCTAAATTTGTCGGACGGCGTGACGCATAGGATCGCCCATGTGATTGGCGCGATTCCGCGCCCAGACGGCTGGTCGGCGATCGAATCCATCACCTTGGAAGACGGCCGGCTCGTCCTGCGCGAAGCCGACGGGAAGACAATCGATATGCCGTTTAACGTTAGCTTTTTTTCGCAGGCGGCATAGGTCGCCGAGGCGCCGAGTTCTCGGTGTTCAACGTGGCATTGGAGAACTGCCACGGACCGCGCAGTCCTGGCACGCCCTCTGGTGCGATCCGCATGCCGCGCGCGGCAATCTGTTCGTCCTCCAGAGCATCACCAATAGTATTGATCGGTCCAGCGGGAACCGTCGCGGCCTCGAATGCGGCAAGAAGATCGGCAGACGTGCGTGTCCGCGTCGCCTGGGTCATGCGATCAATCAGAGCTGAGCGATTGGCGACCCGCGCCGCATTGGTTGCAAAACGCGAATCATTTGCGAGGTCATCTAATGCCAGGACGCGGCAACAACGCGCAAACTGGCCGTCATTGCCCACCGCGATGTTGACGTGCCCATCCTTGGTTTCAAAGGTTTGATAGGGCGCGATGTTGGGATGCGCATTGCCGAGACCCGACGGGCTGGTACCGCTGGCCAAATAGTTCATCGCCTGATTGGCCAACAGGGCGACGGAACAATCAAAAAGCGACATGTCGATATGCTGACCACGACCGGTGCGGTGGCGCTGTTCAACGGCCGCTAGAATTCCCATGCCGCTGTAAAGCCCGGTCACCAGATCGGAGATCGCAACGCCGGTTTTCTGCGGACCACTTTCGGCGTCGCCGGTGATCGACATCAGGCCAGACATGCCTTGGATCATGAAGTCATAGCCGGCGCGCTGCGCATAGGGACCACTCTGTCCAAAACCAGTGATCGAACAATAGATTAGGCGCGGGTTGCGGGCAGCCAGTGACTCATAGTCCAGACCGTATTTGGCAAGCGTGCCGACCTTGAAGTTTTCGATCACGATGTCAGCATTGTCGATGAGTTCAAAAACTTGCTGGCGTCCCTCTTCGGTCTTGAAGTCGGCGAAGACAGACGTTTTGCCGCGGTTACAGGCGTAGTAGTAAGCCGCCGACGTGTCGCCGTTGCGCTCAATGAAGGGTGGCCCCCATGTGCGGGTGTCGTCGCCGCCAGGCCCCTCCACTTTGATGACCTTGGCCCCAAGATCGGCAAGTGCCTGGCCAGCCCAGGGACCAGCCAAGATGCGGGCCAATTCGATGACTTTCAGGCCAGCGAGCGGCGCGGAGTTCTGTTCCATGAGCCTGTCCTTGTGGGTCGTGCGCTCGGCATTGCGTCCGACGATCAAAACGCAAAAAGCCCGCCATTTCGGCGGGCTTTTGATGATGGCGGGCACGGAGGGATTCGAACCCTCGATACGGCTCAACACCGTATACTCCCTTAGCAGGGGAGCGCCTTCAGCCACTCGGCCACGTGCCCGTTCGCCGTCGCTTGTCAAACGGGAACGGGACTTTGTCAACCGCGCCATCGCGGCATTCATGGCCGGTGATTGGCTAGAGGCTTAGACGCCGCCGCAACGCTTAACGATGGCGTTGTAGTAGTAGAAATCCGGCGAGCCTGGCTCGGCGCGAACACGCATTTCACGAGCAAACTGAAGCTCGGTCAAACGCTCTTGTTCAGCGCGGATACGCTGCTGGTTGTATTTGGCGAAGGCGTGCTCGATACCGGATGTGATAGCTTTGATCATTGGCATGGGGGTTGATCCTAAAAAGAGTTTTGTCGGGGGGTGACGAGACGCATTTAAGCGCGTTTTCACACAACGAGGAGACCCAAGAAAACAAACCAGCCATGCAAATTGTGCAGAGCAGCATTAACGCCGATTCACCTTTGCCGTCGGGCCTTTAACCCTTGTTACTGGCCAGGAACGCCCGTGCCGATTCCAACGCTTGGGCCAGCTGCGATTTGGACAGCTCGCCAGCGATTTCCTCGCGATAGGTCTTGGCCGCCTGTTTGCCGCGCAGGCATGCCAGGTTGAACCATTTGTGTGCTGCAACAAGATCGACAGCAACCGAGCGACCGGTCGCATACATCATGCCGAGATCGAAAAACAAATCGCCTTCGTCGGCGCGCTGACCGAGGTAGCCAGCTTCAAATTCATTGACTGCTAAACGTGCCATTTCGTGTGCCTCCCATGTGGCTTATGTGGCCGTGACGTCCCCTGAACGTCGATGAGAGGTAGTATGGCTACGGGGTTTGAATCGGTCGCTAAAATTTGAGATTAATTCAAAGCAAATTGGGTGTTTATGCTTCGCTAACGTTACGGCGCGCGGTAACCATGCAAAGCCTACTGCTGCGGACATCTGTAAAGGCGAGCGGCGGCTCGCCTTTACTTTTGCTGGATCAATTATTTACTGCTCGTCAAGCATGGCGAGCATTGCGGTAGCGCCGGAATCGTCAGCTTTGCCCGGTGCGTCTTCTATGGCGACAGATATTACGACGCCATCGTCAACCAAAGCGGCGAAGCGCTTCAACCGTGTTCCCATGCCGAAATCGGTGCCATCAAGAACCAAGTCGGCAGCCTTGGCCCAGATTGCGCTGCCATCGGCCAGGAAGAGCACGGCCTGACCGGCGCCAGAGGCTTCTTTCCAGGCCTTCATAACATGCACATCATTGACCGAAACGACCGCAATCGTATCGACGCCTCTGGCCTTGATCGCGTCGGCGTGCTCGACATAGCCCGGCAGATGATTGTTGTTGCAAGTCGGTGTGAACGCCCCTGGAACACCAAACAACACAACTTTTTTGCCTGCAAAGAGCGCGTCCTTGCTCCGCTCCTCCGGACCATCGTCCGTGATCGCGGCAAGAGGGACGTCGGGCAGGGTTTGGCCAATGGTGAGCGGCATGAAGATCTCCAAGGTTGATGCTATCGGTCAACATGTAAGGCGTGTCCTACCCCCGACCAGAGGCAGGGATGCGAATTACCTGCCGCATTATGGTATTGCGGTTAGCTCACGCTCGTAGACACGCATCGTGCTGCCAGATTCGACGATCGTGATGCGCGTGATCGGCGTTGGCCAAATCCACTGGCCGCTCATGATTGGAGCCTCTTCTGCTCCGTTTCGGACTGGCTGGAGAAGACTGTGACGACCGTCCGCATCTTCGGCGACAGCAAAGCCATCAAAGCCAGGAACTTCTTGGGGCGGATCGTCCGGCCCGATTTCTCCGCCGACCACCGCAATGCGATCGCCGCTGAGCTCTAGCGCCAATGCCGACAGAGGATGCGTACCCTGTGCCAAGTCACCTTGGAGCGCGAATATCTGCGCCAACGCGATGTCCTGATCGGCGCGGGGTGAATCCGATGCCGTGGATAGCTCAACACGTTCTGGCAGACAGAGGACCGCGCATAGCCCGATCTCCAAAGAAAGCCGATAGGTCATGGGGCGGTCGGCGTATTCTGTCTGAAGAACAATCGGCCAAACCGTGGGCACAGCATAGCCAATGGACGTGCCATCGCCTTCATCAAACAAGGTTGGCGACGGAAAATGTGGGGTTGCGGCCGCCACATTGTCGCTGCCCTGCCAGTTCAAATCTGGCGCAAGCCCAAATCGACCCGGCAGACGCCAATAGGTTTTCCAGCCTTCATTGAGATCGATGGATAAGAACAAGAGTTCCTCATCCTCGCTAAGCGGCATCACATCAGCCAGAAGCGCTGCCGCCATAGGCGTTGCGGCGACCAAGCTGATCGTGGCGCCGTCCAACGCGACCGAGGCGTGTGTTTCGCAATACGCGTCGATTGATGTGGCGGCCCATGCGATGGATGTCGCCATCGCCAAAACGGCAAACTTTGGCGCGATGGCAACTTTGGGCTGGCCTTTGGCGTCAGGAGCGGCAAACATTGGCATAGAGCGCGGCGCTTCGACCTTTCGCCGGCGCCTTTTCCTTTTTGTATTCAGCAAAGCGTATCATGATGGATGAGTTTCCAAGCCTTGCCGGTCAAGTCCTGATCGCCATGCCGTCGATCGGCGATCCGCGATTTGAGCGCACGGTCATCTATCTTTGTGTCCACGATAAGCACGGCGCCATGGGGATTGTCGTCAACCGCCCTGATTCTGCGCAGACGGTCGGCGATGTTCTGGGTGAACTGGGATTGATCGAGAAAGAAGCTGCCGTCAGCGATGAAGGCGCACCACCTGATGAGGCCTTGCAATCGCGTTTGGATGCGCGGGTCTTGCTCGGCGGGCCGGTCGAGAAAACCCGCGGTTTCGTGCTTCATTCCCCCGATGTTCTGGAGCGCGACGGGACGGTTGCCGTCACAGACGATATTCATCTGAGCACGAAAGTGGATGTCCTGCGTGACATCAGCCTTGGCAAAGGCCCGGATCAGTTTTTGCTGGCGCTTGGCTTTGCAAATTGGGACGAAGGCCAGCTTGACCAGGAAATTCTGCAAAACGCCTGGCTGCACGCGCCGATGGGCACCAAAGCGTTGTTCGAAACGCCGCCAGAACTGCATTATGCAGCAAGCCTTTCAAATCTCGGCGTGGATGTGACCAAGCTGTCGCCGGTCGCCGGTCGCGGCTGATGCTTTCGATCAACCGCGACCACCATTAAGCGACATCGGCTACTTGGCGCGCTGGTTGAACAGCACCTTCTTGTCATCATCTGACATGGGTTTGCGCCATTCCGATCCGACGGCGAAACCTTTCTCCACGGCAGGACGCGCCATCATCGTGTCGATCCAGCGGCCAACATGGGGAAATTCGGCAATGTCCATTTGCTGGCGGTCCCATCCGCGTGCCCATCCGATGCAGGCCATGTCGGCAATGGTGTAGTCGCCGATGATGAAGTCCTTGCCGTCGAGTTGCTTGTTCAGCACGCCATAGAGACGATGGGTCTCATCAGTGTAGCGCTTCTTGGCGTAGGGTATGTCATCGGGCGCATATTGATTGAAATGGTGGTTCTGGCCGAGCATCGGGCCAAATCCGCCCATCTGCCACATCAACCATTCCTCGGTCTTCACGCGATCACGCTCGTCGGTCGGATAGAATGCGCCTAACTTGCGGCCGAGATATTGCAGGATAGCGCCCGACTCAAACACTGATACTGGCTCGCCGCTGGGCCCCTCGGGATCGATGATGGCTGGCATGCGATTGTTTGGTGAGAAGGCCAGAAACTCCGGCTTAAACTGATCGCCCTTGCCGATGTTGATCGGATGAACGTTGTAGGGAATGCTCAGCTCTTCCATGTAGATCGTGACCTTAAAGCCGTTGGGCGTCGGCCAGAAGTAAAGGTCGATAGGCTGTGTTTGGGTCGTCATGACGCCATCCTTCATTCAATTCGGGGAACGGCGTGGACGGCAAGCGTTGCGCCCTGTTCACGCCAGGAGATGGGCTCAATCTATGTGCTCTTGACCGAATGAAAAGGCTGAAAGCAGCCTTTGGTTCCGATTGCTCACAAAGCTGTGATCTGACCGAGCTCCAAAAATCCTTCGATCGTAAGGAATTGCTGACGCTTTTTTCCGATTCTTAGTGCTGCTTTTCAACGGGGTACCGTCGATTGGACCTGGGCGCCGCCCTTTCTGCTCCCCTCGCCGCGCCGCGCAGCTCTTCGGCTGACGGGGGGCTAAGTGCTGGGCGCGAGGCGGCTGGCAAAAGTCCTGAAAAGCCATCTCAGCCTGGCGCGACGTCGTCCACCGGCGAGCCGCTCTCCAAAGAGCAGGAGTCGCAGGTTCGTGATCTGAAGAAGCGCGATGCGGAGGTTAAAGCACATGAGCAGGCGCACGCGGCTGTTGGCGGCGCCTATGCCAGCGCGCCGAAATATACCTACACCCGCGGTCCCGATGGCAAGAAGTACGCTGTCGGCGGCGAGGTACAAATCGATACATCGCCAGAGCGCACGCCCGACGCGACGATCCGCAAAATGGACATCGTCATTCGCGCCGCCCTCGCCCCAGCGGAGCCCTCCTCTCAAGATCGCGCCGTTGCCCGGCAGGCGCAGCAGCAGCGCCTAGAGGCACAACAACAATTGGCGCAGCAACAGGCCGATGAGCGTAAGCCAGGCGCACCCAAAGAGGGTGAAAGCGCCGACGCGGTGGGCATGGACGCCGGCATTTTGGCGCAAATTATGAGCCAGGCCGATGGGGCAGAATCTGCCCAAGTGAATGGGTCAAGCGCAGCGAGAGCGGCATCTGCCTATCAATCGACCGCCGGATTGGCGGCCCAGCTCTTTGGCGGCGCTAGCTAGGGTCCGCCAGTGTTGCGACTGAGAATAGGACGCTGAACTGCTCGCACCAGATGACCACTGAACCAAACTGGCTGATGTCAACATCATCCGGGATCGTATAGGTTTGGTCACCGATATTGCCCTTCAACTGCCCAAGCGAGACCCATTCGCTTGCGAGCACGGCACCGGAGGAAAACGGCGCATCATCAGCAACCAACCAAACCTCCAGATCTGGGCCGTTGGTCACCTCGAATTCAGTGAAACGCATCAGGTGCGAGCCGGTGGCGGTTTGCAGGAGCATGGCGTTACCGGCGCCCTGATGCGCCCGGTCGGCATCCTGGAACGTGCCTTGGCTGACCACCGAGACCATCAGTTCGTCGGGCAGCGCCTCTGACACAACATTGTCGATCCAAAGCGGTGAGGCCAGATACCAGAAGGCGTTGCCGGCAACGAAACCAACCAGAAAAACCGGGATGGCGATGGTGAGAAATCGTTTCATGGTCCCGGTCCTTTTCGCAGATCTGACAACGCGAAGCCTACAGGCCTAACTTCTCACGCACAATCGCTTGCACCGACTGAGGGTTGGCCTTGCCACCGGTCGCCTTCATCACCTGACCAACAAACCAACCGGCAAGGTTCGGCTTGGCCTTGGCCTGTTCCACCTTATCGGGGTTGGCAGCGATCACGTCATCGACGGCTGCTTCGATGGCGCCGGTGTCGGTGACTTGTTTCATGCCGCGATCATCAACGATCTGACGCGGGTCGCCGCCTTCGGACCAGACAATCTCAAAAACATCCTTGGCGATCTTGCCGGAAATTACCTTCTCGCCAATGAGATCAATGATCGCCCCCAATTGCTCGGCATTCACTGGACTATCAGTGATCGCGACACCCTCTTTGTTGAGCCGGCCAAACAATTCATTGATGGTCCAGTTGGCGGCCAGCTTGCCGTCGCGACCCTGAGCGACGGCATCGAAGAAATCGGCAGTCTCTTTTTCGGCCACGAGCACCGAGGCGTCGTAGGGCGTGATTCCAAAGGCTTCGATGAAGCGGTTCTTCTTGTCGTCTGGCAGTTCCGGCAGATCGGCGGCCAAGGCATCGACAAAGGCCTGATCGAACTCAAGCGGAAGCAAATCGGGGTCGGGGAAATAGCGATAATCGTGCGCTTCTTCCTTGGACCGCATGGATCGCGTTTCGCCTTTGACGGAGTCAAACAGGCGGGTCTCCTGATCGATGGTGCCACCATCTTCCAGGATCGCGATCTGACGACGGGCTTCGTATTCGATGGCCTGCACCGCAAACCGCATGGAATTGACGTTCTTGATCTCGCAGCGTGTGCCAAGCGGCTCGCCAGGACGGCGCACGGAGACATTGACGTCAGCGCGCATGGAGCCTTCTTCCATATTGCCGTCGCACGTGCCGAGATAGCGCAGAATCGAACGCAGCTTGGTGAGGTAGGCGCGCGCTTCTTCAGATGAGCGAATGTCGGGCTTGGAGACGATTTCCATCAGCGCCACGCCTGATCGGTTGAGGTCTACAAAGCTCATCGTCGGGTGCTGATCATGCAGCGATTTGCCTGCGTCCTGCTCTAAGTGCAGGCGCTCAACGCCGACCTGGAACGACGATCCGCCGACAAGATCCACCGTTACGATCCCCTCACCTACGATCGGGTCGAGGAACTGCGAAATCTGGTAGCCCTGAGGCAGATCAGGGTAAAAATAGTTCTTGCGGTCGAAAACCGAGCGCAGATTGATTTTCGCATTGAGGCCGAGGCCGGTCCGGACAGCCTGCTTCACGCACTCTTCGTTGATCACCGGCAGCATGCCCGGCATCGCCGCGTCGACCAGCGACACGTTTGAGTTCGGTGCCGAGCCAAACTCTGTCGACGCACCGGAAAACAGCTTTGAGTTGCTGGTCACCTGGGCATGGACTTCCAAACCGATGATCAACTCCCAATCGCCGGTGGCGCCGGGAATGAATTTCGCCGGATCAGCTTCGCGGACGACAATGGGGGATACATGCTCGTTCATGACAGTCTTTCTTGTGCCAACGCTGATGCGTCGAAGGGCACGGCGTGTATGTTAATTCGTTTCAGGTTGGGCCGCATTGGCCCAGCGTTTCAGGGCATAAAATCCAGCTGCGCCAACACCAAAGCAAGCAGCAACGAATAGGAGCGAAGCGTTGGCATCGCCCTGCCCCCGGATGGTGTTGACGGTAGTCAGGATGAGTATCAACGCTGCCGATACCCCCATCAGAATGGCCAAAATGCCGGCGAAAACATCCAACAACATACGTGACAGCGGCAAGGTGCTCATGAAGCGTGCTCGGGCTGTGGGCTTGTCATTTTGCGCTCTTCGCGCTCGATCGCCAAATCAATCATCGTGCGCCAAAGCTTCTCGGTTAGGTCCGGGTCAAATCCCATGCCTTCGGCCTGAGCACGGGCGTTGGCAACAACTTCTTCCACGCGCTCGCCAACACGCGCCGGCATCGCGAGCGCCGGTTTCAAGTCGGCGGCACGATCGATAAATGCGAACCGCTCGGCAATCAGTGAAACCAGCATCGGATCGAGTGTATCGATGCCGTGGCGCACTTCGGCCATGTCGGTGGCGCGGGCTGCGTCGGGCCGAGAAAGCTGCTTGCCCAGCAAGGCCCGCTTGTAGGTCACGTCAGGCAGGGTTTCACCTGCCGCGTCGCTCACCGCCAGCAGCGTATAGCCATGGGTTTGGTAAAACGATAGCCCCCCAAGGTTTGACGCGTGTGTGGTCATCCACGTGCAGCTGTGTCCCTCGGCCTTTAGAGCGGCCTCGGCACTGGCTAGCAAAATCGCACCTCGACCCTGGTTTTGCCGGGCTGGCACGACCCACAGGTCCGTAATCTCTCCGCTTTCGGGCTCAATGGAAGCAAAACCTTCAATCGCGCCGGCGTCCTCAAGCACCACGGTCTTGTCGATCTGTCGTGGAACGTACACCTCGAACGCCGCCGTCATTTCTGCCGTGCGCCCACGAAATTCGAGCAACTGATCGACCGAAGAAAGACAAGCTGTCTTTCCCACGGCAATCAGAGCTGCGGCATCTTCGGCTCGTGCCGTCCTCAGGCTTAGTGTGGAAAGCACACTCATCGCCAGCGCCCTACCACCATTTTTTCGGTGAGAAATGACCAGCCTGCTTCTCGATAACCGCGCCGACTGTGAACAGCGTCCCCTCGTCGAACGGCCGCCCGATAAGCTGCAAGCCGAGCGGCAAGCCGTCTTTGCTGAGGCCAGCAGGCACCGACATGCCGGGCAAGCCGGCCATGTTCACGGTCACGGTGAAGATGTCGTTGAGATACATCTCGATCGGCGAGGCTGTGGCCATCTCGTTGACGCCGAAGGCCGCGCTTGGTGTCGTCGGCGTCAAAATGGCATCCACGCCATCGGAATACACTTGCTCAAAGTCTTGCTTGATGAGCGTGCGTACCCGCTGGGCTTTTTTGTAGTAGGCGTCGTAATAGCCGGCCGACAGCACATAGGTTCCGATCATGATGCGGCGTTGGACTTCTTCACCAAAGCCAGCCGCGCGGGTGTTCTCGTAGAGCGCCGCGATATCTGCGCCTGGCTCGCGCTTGCCATAGCGAACACCATCATAGCGCGCCAGATTGGACGACGCCTCAGCCGGAGCCACAATGTAATAGGCTGGCAGAGCGTATTTTGTGTGTGGCAGAGAGATATCGCGAATTTCTGCGCCTGCGTCACGCATCCAAGCGATGCCGGTCCGCCAGAGCTCTTCAATCTCTTCGGGCATGCCGTCCATGCGGTACTCTTTTGGAATGCCGATGGTCTTGCCTTTGATCGAGTCTCCGATCGCAGACTCATAGTCTGGAACCGGAAGGTCGACGCTGGTCGTGTCCTTGAGGTCGACCGATGCCATGCTTTTGAGCAGGATGGCCGCGTCGCGAACATCGCGGGTGATTGGTCCAGCCTGATCAAGCGATGACGCAAACGCCACCACACCCCAGCGCGAGCAGCGGCCATAGGTCGGCTTCACCCCCACGGTGCCCGTCAACGCCGCCGGCTGACGAATGGAGCCGCCAGTGTCGGTTGCGGTCGCGCCGGCACAGAGCCACCCTGCGACAGCGGCCGCCGAGCCGCCTGAAGAACCGCCTGGAACGAGATCGGCGTTGGAGCCCGTCGATCTCCAGGGATTGACCACTGGGCCATAGGCCGATGTTTCGTTGGACGATCCCATGGCAAACTCATCCATGTTCAGCTTGCCCAGCATGACAGCCCCGTCATCCCAAAGGTTCTGGGTGATGGTGGATTCATAGCGCGGCTTGAAATCGTGCAGGATGCCGCTCGCGGCTTGCGTGTGAACGCCCTTGGTCGCGAACAAGTCCTTGATCCCAAGCGGGATACCTTCCAGCGCCCCACCCTCGCCTGCGGAGAGTTTTTCGTCGCTGGCTTTGGCCATGTCGCGTGCCTGGTCCGGCGTTTCGACGATGTAGGCGTTGAGCTTGTCGTTGGCAGCCTCGATGGCCGCCAGATAGGCGTTGGTCAGCTCGAGCGCGGAAAACTGTTTTTCGCCAAGGCCTTCGCGCGCCTGCGCGATGGAAAGGGTGGTCAAATCGGACATTCTATCAATCTTTTCAAAACACGGGTCGGGAGCGGCGCGCAGCCACTACTCGACCACACGCGGGACCATGAAAAAGCCGTCTTCGCTGGCCGGCGCATTGGCAATCACGTCCTGCGATATGCTGCCGTCCGTCACGACATCGGCCCGCAGACGCATCTTTGTGGCCACAACGGAGGTCATCGGTTCAACATCCTGCGTATCGACCTCGTCGAGTTGCTCGACAAAGGCCAGAATGGTGTTGAGTTCTTCGCGCATCGGCTCGATGCGATCTTCCTCAAGACGGATGCGGGCTAGATGTGCAATGCGGCGCACGGTGTCGCTGTCTACGCTCAATGGGGTAAACCTTGGTTCGGCACGAGCCAATTAGTCACGTGCACAGACTGCAGGAAAATACTGGCAGCGTGATAGCGCGCGTCCCAGATGGGTTCAAGCGACGTTGAAGTGGTGATACGTCACAGGAAAGCGACCGCGCGAGCACATGCGAATCCTTGCAGCGGCCAATTCCTGAACAGCAGCAAACAAAGAAAAGAACAAAACCCGATGCCGCACAGCCAACACTCCACCTTGCAAACCCGTGATGCCAGCGAAGCTGTCGATGCGCTCACCGAGCTCTACAATGATGAGACAGCGCGTCTGCGCGAGGCGTTTTACGAGCACATGGACGCTTTGGGCGAGAAGACCAAAAAGCGGTCGGGGTATGGCAAGGTGCGCGGCTTCTATCCCTTCGTGCGGCTCGCGACGCAGTCATACGCGGAAGTGGATTCGCGGCTGGCCTATGGCCATGTGACGCGCCCTGGGCGCCATGAAACAACGGTCACGCAGCCAGAGCTTTATCGAACCTACCTGTTGGAGCAGATCGGTGCGCTGATCGAGAACCATGATGTTCCGGTCGAAGTCGGTCTTTCGGACACGCCGATCCCGATCCATTTTGCCTTTCCCGATGGGATGGTGATTGAGGGCGACGGGACATTCGAGGACGACCGGCCTCTGCGGGACTATTTCGACGTACCCGATCTCGGCATCACCGACGACGCGATCGTGAACGGCGTTGCACCATCCCTGCAAAACGAGCCCTACCCGCTAGCGCTGTTCACTGCGCCGCGCACAGACTATTCGCTTTACCGCCTGAAGCACTATACCGCGACGCCGCCGGAGGCGTTTCAAAACTTCGTTCTTTACACGAACTATCAGTTTTACATCGATGAATTTATTGAATTTTCTAAGAAAGAACTATCGAAGCCTGACAGTGCTTACTCGCACTTTGTCGAGCCGGGTGGTCGCACCAGTTTTAACGTCCGCATGGCGCGCGAGCCTGAGGGCGAAGTCGCTGCGCGCGTCCCGCAAATGCCGGCCTACCATCTTTGCGCTGGTGAGCATGAAGGCATCAGCATCGTCAATATCGGGGTCGGGCCATCCAACGCCAAGACGATCACCGATCATGTGGCCGTGTTGCGCTCCCATGCCTGGCTGATGCTGGGACACTGCGCAGGCTTGCGCAATTCACAGCGGCTAGGCGATTATGTTCTGGCTCATGGCTATGTTCGGGAAGACCATGTTCTGGACGCAGACTTGCCGACCTGGGTTCCAATTCCACCGCTTGCCGAAGTGCAAGTCGCCCTTGAACAGGCTGTCGCTGAAATCACCGATCTTTCCGGTTATGAGCTGAAACGCATCATGCGCACAGGAACGGTGGCGACAATCGACAACCGAAATTGGGAATTGCGCGACTTTTTGGAGCCGGTGGAGCGGTTCTCGCAGTCGCGTGCGATTGCGCTTGATATGGAGTCGGCGACGATTGCGGCCAATGGTTTTCGTTTTCGTGTGCCTTACGGCACGCTTCTTTGTGTTTCCGACAAGCCACTGCATGGCGAGTTGAAACTGCCGGGTATGGCGAGCGCCTTCTACCGGACGCAGGTCAATCAGCATTTGCAGATTGGCATTCGCGCAATGGAGCTTTTGCGATCCATGCCCAGTGAGCGGCTCCATTCTCGCAAACTGCGTAGCTTCTCTGAATCAGCGTTTCAGTAAGTGCCTGTACCGCAAGAGTTTTTCGATACGCAGGCCTTTGTCAAGGCGACCGGTGGAGCTGGCACATTGCTCGGGCTCGATCCCGGCACCAAAACCATCGGCGTTGCGATAAGCGACGTGGACTGGAGTCTTGCCAGCCCGCTGACGACGATTCGCCGAACCAAGTTCCGAAACGATGTGGGCGCGCTGAGCGACATCATTGGCCAAGAGGATGTGCGCGGGTTGGTGATCGGCATGCCCTTCAACATGGACGGGACTTTGGGCCCACGCGCCCAATCTGTTCGCGCGTTTCGACGAGGACTGGCCGACCATATCGATCTGCCGATGGTGTTCTGGGATGAACGGCTGTCGAGCGAAGCAGCAGCTGACATGATGCGCGAAGCTGGCCTGTCCAATCGCCAGCGCGAAGCCACAATCGATGCGGCTGCGGCGGCGCAAATATTATCCGATTGCCTTCCCAAACTGCGCAGCCTCACGAATCAGTAAGCATTCCGATTTACCCTGAGGCAGACGAGGTGCGCTTTGCGGCGCTCCCGGTGTGTAGGTGTGTACGGGATCGGAACTATGAGCGGATTGTCGTTGGCCGACATGCGCCGAATTGGCGCTGAGCGTAATCAGACTGGAACGCCAGACAAACCATCCAGCAAAAGTCTGCTGTCAAAATTGCCCTTTGCGCGTGGTGACGCGGGCTCGAAACCTGAAGTGTCGCCAGTATCGCGCCTTGCCAGGCTGGCCGGTTCAAAAAGTCGATTGGATGACCCGTCTGAAAGCACGATGGTGCCGGAATTGACTCCGGAGCACTCCGCTGCGGGCTCCTTGGCAGGTGACGGTCCACCTGCAATGCCTTCCTCTATCCCTGCAACGGCTCCGTCAGCCAGCGGCATGCTTTCACGCGCCGAGGCTGCCAAGCCCCTGCGTCAGGCTGTACTGCGGCACGCAGGCGTTGGTGGATTAGTCGGCGCTGCAGCAGGAATGGCAGTGACCGGCGTTCCACTGGCAGCGCCTGTCGGTGGTGTACTTGGTGCAGCGGCCGGAAACTATATGGGCAAGCGTTCGCAACGCATTGCTGCCGACACTGCCAAGATGTTTCCCCTTAAGGCCAAGCAGGCTCCGGACCTGTTCGACGCGGTGCGGTCAGCTTGCGGGCTTGTTGAGTGCTCCGAAGGGTCGCTGAAAATCACGATTGATCGATCCGCCGGTCTGCGTGCGACGGCGATCGGCGGCTCGCACCGCGCCTCGCCAAAGGGATATCTGGTCACGATTGGCTACGCCGCGCTTGCCGGACTGTCGCTGCGCCAGATCGAAGCGCTTGCAGCGCATGCACTTGTGTGTGCCAAGCGCGAGGCTGAGAATGAAACGGTCGACAATGAGACTGTCGCGCGGCTCAGCGCGCTAAAAGCGTCTCTGGCGAAACGGTCAAAACTGACCCGTCTTGCCAACCTGGATGGTGTCGAGGAAACCGAGCGTCAGGCGCAGCGCGCCTATAACCATGCGGTTGATACCCACGTGCATGAAGCCGACCGATTGGGAGCGCGCTACGCCGGACCGCAGGCGCTTGTCGAAGCCTTGCTTGCACAGGCTCTGCTTGCAGCGCGGTTCTGGCAGGACAATGCGGCTGGCCAATCTAGTATTGAGTCGGTTGAGGTATTGAAAACTGGCTATGGCGCATCGGAACTGGACACTGCTTTGCATTTCATCGCGGAACATCGCCAGCCGTCGCAGGACGAGATCCATTTTGGGCTGCCCACCATGCTTTTGGAGCGTATTGCCGGCCTCGATACCTCCTGCGCAGTTCCGGTGCTGCCCGCCGATGCGCCAGCGCTCGAAACCTTCCCAGAGTCGGTCCAAAAGGCACTGGTAAAACGCGTTCTTGCGCCTGAGGGGTCGACGGTCGGCGATCCTGCTGACCGGAAGTCAGCCAAGCCGAAGGACGCCAAAGCCAAGGTTGCCGATAAAAAGGCGCCAAAAACTACCAAGAATTCGAAAAAGAAGTCTGCGAGGCCGTCATCGGAAACGGCAGAGGGCTCACCGCGCCAATCAGCGGCGCGTTCGAAAGGTCTATTCGGTCTTTTCTCGCGTGGCCGTAGCGGCAAGGACGTCTTGCCCGCGCTCGATCCTCATCACCAGCCACTCTATCATGCTGACGAGCTTTACAAGAACGATCCAGCTCTCGGGCTTGAAGCCTATCAGGCGTTGGTGGATGCCAATCCGCGTTGGGCATTGGCACGGCTTCGGATGGCCGAGGCGCAAATCGAGATGGGCATTCCTGATTGCGTTGCCAATTTGATGACCTGTGCCGATCGCCTGCCGAGCGCGCTCCCGACGATCCTCGACCGGCTGCAAAGCGCACTGGCGATGGTCAGCCCGCTTGAAGAAGAACCGCTGCGCCAGGCTGTCACAGCGCTGCAAAGCAATGCCACAGCCGTCGCGCAGGAGCGCGCTGAAATCGATCTTGAAAAGCTCTCTGATTGCACGCTCGATGCACAGGACCGCGAAACGCTATCCTCGCTTTTCAGCCACTCGTCTGGCTTGCGTGAGGTTTGGGTGCTCGGCGCGCCGTGTGTCTATATGCCAGAAGTTCCTCACCATGCGATCCTGGGTCTCGCCCCACGCAAGTCGGCTGAAGATGCTCATGGGCTGGCCATGACGCTTGCTGAACACGCGGCGGTCAGCGGCACCGTGGCCGTCCATATCGAGACCGGCACACCGCGCGGGGCGCTTGGCGATACGCTGGCGACCTATCCCTCGCTGTGGCGTGCCTCACGGGGTTAGCCGAAAGCCTCGCGTGGAAATCTCATCACGTGGCCGGCAAAGCCTTGCCGCCACCTGGTCAGGGGTCTATGACCCAGCTTTATGACAGCAACCAGCACTGCCGCGATCGACCGACCAGACGCTCCGCGTTTCGGTCACCGCCATTTGCTGGGTATTGAAGGCCTGCAACCCCACGATATCTCCGCGCTGCTCGACCTGTCCGAAAAGGCAATCGAGGTCAGTCGGCAAGTGGAAAAAAAGCTGTCGACGCTTCGCGGCCGCACGCAGATCAACCTTTTCTTTGAAGCCTCAACCCGCACACAATCCTCGTTCGAATTGGCAGGTAAGCGCCTCGGCGCCGATGTGATGAACATGTCTGTCGCCTCGTCCTCGGTGAAAAAGGGCGAGACACTGGTGGACACGGCGGCAACGCTGAATGCCATGCGGCCCGACATTATTGTCGTCCGCCATCATGCCGCCGGCGCGGTTCAGCTTTTGGCGCGAAAGGTCGGCTGTTCGGTGATCAATGCCGGTGATGGCGCTCACGAGCACCCCACGCAAGCCCTTCTCGATGCCTTGACGATCCGCAGGCACAAAGGTTCGCTGCAAGGACTAATTGTTGCGATCTGCGGCGACATTCTTCATTCGCGCGTCGCCCGCTCCAACCTTTTGCTCTTGCATGCCATGGGCGCGCGGGTCCGGCTTTGTGGTCCCTCGACCTTGATGCCCGCTGAAATCGAACGGCTGGGGTGCGATGTGTTCACCTCTATGCCCGATGCCTTGGATGGTGCGGATGTCGTCATGATGTTGCGTTTGCAACGCGAGCGCATGCACGCAGCTCTCGTCCCATCGACACGCGAATATTTCCGCTATTACGGCCTGGATGCGGCCAAACTGCGCTTCGCAAAACCGGATGCCCTGGTGATGCATCCCGGACCGATGAACCGCGGGGTCGAGATTGATCCGGAAGTCGCAGAAAGCGCGCAAAGCGTGATCAACGAACAGGTCGAGATGGGCGTTGCCGTGCGGATGGCGGTGCTCGACGCCTTGGCGCATCATCTGCCAGGTAGCAATCTCGATCCGTCCAGTGGGGAGCGCTAGAGCATGGCCGTTCGCCCCACGAAAATCAGCAATGTCCGGGTTATCGATCCATCGCGCAAGCTCGATGCGCTGGGCGCCATATTGATGATCGATGGCCGGATCATCGCGGCTGGCCCGGATGCTGTTTCGACCGCTGAGCCCGATGGGTGCTTATCGATTGACGGACGTGGTGCCGTTGCCTGTCCTGGCTTGGTCGATATGCAGGTACGGGTCGGCGAACCTGGCGCTGACCATGTTGAAACACTGGCGTCGGCAAGCCAGGCCGCCGCCGCAGGCGGTGTGACCAGTCTTGGCGTCATGCCGGACACCGACCCTGTGATCGATGACGCGGCACTTGTCGACTTCTTGATGCGCCGGGCGCGCGATACCGCGAAAGTCCACATTCATTCAATTGCCGCTCTCACCAAGGGCCTGGCTGGCGAAGAAATGGCAGAGATCGGTCTGTTGCAAGAGGCTGGGGCGGTTGCGTTTTCCAACGGTCGCCACCCGGTCGCCAACGCTGCGATCATGCGCCATGCGCTGACCTATGCGCGTGATTTCGGCGCCCTGGTGATCCATCACCCCGAAGACCCTGACCTGCGCGGTGCCGGGGTTATGCATGAAGGTGAGACGGCCACACGCTATGGCCTACCTGGCATTCCTGTGGAAGCTGAACTCATCATGCTCGATCGCGATATTCGGTTGGCGCAGCTCACCGGCGGTCGATACCATGCGGCCCAGCTTTCCTGCGCAAAGAGCGTCGAAACAGTGCGTCGCGCCAAGGCGGCGGGTGTTGCCATGACCGTCGGCGTTTCGATCAATCATCTCTCCTTGAATGAAATCGACATCGGTATGTGGCGCAGCTTTTTGAAACTATCTCCGCCGCTACGAACCGAAGATGACCGCCAAGCATTGATCGAAGGCGTCGCAGACGGAACGATCGATGTCATTGTTTCCGACCATGATCCGCAAGATGTCGAACGCAAGCGCCATCCGTTTGCTGAGGCGCACGACGGAGCCATCGGCTTGGAAACGCTCCTGCCTGCGGCGATGCGTTTGGTTCACAACGAGCATCTGAGTTTAATGCAGTTGGTCGATAAAATTTCGACGACGCCAGCGCGGATTCTTGGGCTCAACGCCGGGACGCTGAAACCGGGTGCACCGGCGGATATTGTCGTGTTTGATCCTGATGAGCCGTGGGTTCTTGACCGCCACGCTCTCTATTCGCGATCCAAGAACACGCCGTTTGAGGATGCACGTTTCACTGGACGGGTTCAACTGACCTTTGTCGGCGGGCGAAAGATCGCTGAACGTCGCGAGGACGGCGCCATCGATGTTGCTGCCTGAGGCTTGAACGCGCTACCGTCTCGATCACAGTTTGAGGTCTGATCCATGCCCGATCCCATCAATCTGGCGGCATCGGCGCCATTTTTCCTGGCGGCGTTTCTGTTTGGCTACCTGCTCGGCAGCATCCCGTTTGGGTTGTTGTTGTCCAAAGCTGCCGGGCTGGGCGATGTGCGCTCGATTGGTTCGGGAAACATCGGTGCGACAAACGTTCTGCGGACCGGACGCAAAGACATCGCCGCCGCAACGCTTCTTCTGGATGCCGGCAAAGGGTTTGCGGCGGTTTTGCTGGCCGCGCAGTTCGGACCGGGGACAGCAGCCTTTGCCGCTATCGGTGCGCTGGTGGGTCACTGTTATCCGGTTTGGTTGAAGTTCAAAGGCGGCAAAGGCGTTGCAACGTTCCTCGGCGTGATCCTAGCGCTCTCCTGGCCACATGCGCTGCTTTTCGCCGTGGTATGGCTTGCGATGGCCTTGGCGTTTCGCTTTTCATCGCTGGCGGCCTTGGTGGCTAGCCTGGTTGTTCCCGTCGCGGCCTTTCTTTTGCCGGAAGGGTCGTTGTTCGGCGCCGCGGCCCTTGGCGAGGTAACGGCCATCATGGTGGCGCTCGTCTGGTGGAAGCACAGAGCCAATATCGGTCGGTTGATCCGAGGGGACGAATCCAAGATCGGTGGGTCCAAGCCGAAGAGCGAAACCTAGATGGCTGAGAGCTGGCCGACGCTATCAGATGATCAGCGACTTGCCTGGCTCCGGCTCATTCGAACGCCGCGTATTGGCCCAGCTCTCTTTCAAGACCTGTTGAACCTCTATGGCAGCGCGCAAAACGCAATCGAGGCCCTTCCGCATATGAGCGCGCGGCGCGGCGTGCGGTTTAAGCCTGCCGATACCGGCGACATTGAGCGCGAATTGGCCGATGCCTCGAAACTCGGCGCGCGGTTCTTGATCTGTGGCGAGCCAGGTTATCCGCCTATCTTGGCGCATACGCCAAGGCCTCCGCCGATCATGTGTGCCTTGATGAAATCGGTCGATGCGCCCGTCAATCCGACAGTGGCCTTGGTCGGTGCCCGAAACGCCTCTGCCGGTGGCTTGGCGCTCGCCAAACGGATGGCCTCTGACCTCGGAAAATCCGGCGTCACCGTGGTTTCGGGCCTTGCACGCGGCGTTGATGCTGCGGCACATCTGGGATCCCTTGACACAGGCACGCTCGCCTTTACAGCCGGGGGGCTCGCACGCCCCTACCCGCCCGAACACAGCGATCTAATGGCACGTATCACCGACGCAGGCGGTGCGGTCTATTCAGAAATGCCGCTGACCTGGGTCGCGCGGGCCCAGGATTTCCCCAAACGCAATCGCCTTGTGGCTGGGTCGTCACTGGGCGTTGTCATTGTTGAAGCCGCCAAGCGCTCCGGCTCACTGATCACAGCACGGCAAGCCGGCGAACTTGGCAGACTTGTCATGGCGGTCCCCGGGTTTCCGCTCGACCCACGCAGCGACGGGCCGAACAGCCTCATTCGTGATGGCGCAACCCTTGTGACCAATGCTGATGATGTCCTGGAAGAAATCACCCCTCTCCTATCCCAGCCGGCCAAGTGGGAATCACCAGATGCCCAATTAGCTTCTGGGTCCGCCCAATTACCTCTTCTGCGTGAGGAAAAGGAACAGCTATCAGAGTATGAGCCGGTCGATGCGCAGGGTGAGCAAGCCATCGAACAAGCGATGGGGTATTCACCGGTGACAGCGGACGTGTTGATCGAATCGACAGGCCTTCCAACGGCGCAGGTGCGCGTCTGGCTCGTCGAAAATGAACTGGTTGGCCGGATTATTCGCTCGGCCGGCGACCGCTTCGCCTGGAGTCCTGATGTAGCGAGCGGCGACGAAGCGCTTCAGTAAGAATTTGCCGCTGAACAAGCCGAACTACTTGTGGCCGTGCTCGCGAATGTCGTCATTGGCCTGTTCGCGTGCCATAGCGATCATGAGACCTAGCACATCAAGCCGGTTTTGCTGGGCCAGGGATTCAAGTGGCTGCAGCATTTCAGCGATGTATTCCGCTACGTCATAAGGCCGCGCGGTGTTGATGGGTGTTGCGTTGTCATCTTCAGATGGCACAAGCCGTAACGGAAAAGAAAGAAGACTGGCAGTCTCCTGTTCTTTGCTCTTCTCTTGCTCGCGCCCATCGTCACTGTCGTAAAAGTTGGGCCTGTCGTTCGGTTTTCGCACCAACTACCCTTTCCTGAGCGCCATTGGCGCATTTGCGGAATTACCATTCACAGGTTGTAGTTTTCGCACTCTATCAGCTAAATATACTCGTTCAAGTTGTATATCATCACTTATATCGACCTATTGTTGTTTCTTGCGCGGTCCTTTTGCCACCGCCAGAATTTTCGCCAGACAAGGGGTCATCGGCGTCGCGCTTGACGAATGCCGTTTGACAAGTGCAAGCCCCATACTCATGTTCCGGCCAATAGCGACGTCGGTTCGTCCGACCGCTCGGCGTCATCAAACGGCGCCGAAACCATCATCTACCTTCTTGCGTGAGAGTGAAGCCACCACATGGATCTCGTCATTGTGGAATCGCCTGCTAAGGCGAAAACCATCAACAAATATCTCGGCCCGAACTTCAAAGTTCTGGCGTCGATGGGCCATGTGCGCGACCTGCCCTCAAAAGATGGGTCTGTCGATCCTGACGATGATTTTGCCATGCGCTGGCAAAATGATGCTGGCAAATCGAAAACCATCAACGATATTGCGCGCAGCGTGAAAGAGGCTGACCGCGTAATCCTCGCCACTGACCCTGATAGGGAAGGTGAAGCGATCTCCTGGCATGTCTTGGAAATCCTGAAGGCCAAGAAAGTTTTAAAAGACAAGCCGGTCGAACGCGTGGTGTTCAATGCGATCACCAAGAGCGCGGTGCTTGAGGCGATGGAAAATCCGCGCGCGATCGATGGCCCTTTGGTCGATGCCTATCTGGCGCGTCGCGCGCTGGATTACTTGGTTGGCTTTACCCTTTCTCCTGTGCTCTGGCGCAAGCTTCCTGGCTCGCGCTCGGCTGGCCGGGTGCAGTCAGTCGCGCTGCGGTTGGTGACGGAACGCGAAACCGAAATCGAAGCCTTCGTCCCCAAAGCCTATTGGACGATCAACGCGCACCTCAAAAACGGTAGCAACGCGCCGTTCGAGGCCCGCCTGGCGGCTTATGACGGCACGAAATACGGTCGGCACGATTTGACCGATGCTGATTTGGCGGCCTCCATCAAAGGCATGCTGGAGCAGGCGGACATTTCTGTGGCCAAGGTTGAGGCCAAGCCGGTGCGTCGCAACCCGTATGCGCCGTTTACGACCTCGACACTGCAACAAGACGCCTCTTCGCGTCTTGGTATGTCACCGAGCGTGACTATGCGCATTGCGCAGCGCCTGTATGAGGGCACTGAGATTGATGGCGAGACCGTTGGTCTCATCACCTATATGCGGACGGACGGCGTGCAGATGGCTCCTGAGGCCGTGCGGTCAACGCGCAAGCTGATCGGCGAAAAATATGGCGACAAGTACTTGCCGGACTCACCGCGCCTCTACTCCTCTAAGGCCAAAAATGCCCAGGAGGCGCACGAGGCAATCCGACCGACCGACCTTTTTCGCACGCCAGACGAGGTTTCACGCTACTTGGATGCCGATCAGGCCAAGCTCTATCGCCTCATCTGGGCGCGAACGATGGCAAGCCAAATGGCGGCATCGGTTTCTGAACGCACCAGCGTCGATTTGGTAGCCTCGCAAGGCGGCCACACGGCTGATTTGCGCGCCAGCGGGTCCGTGATCACCTTTGATGGTTTTCTTGCTGCCTATGATGTCGGCACATCGTCAAAAGATGACGACGACAAGCGCCTGCCTGCGATAACCGAACGCGATAAGATCACCCAAGAAAAGATCGAAGCGACCGAAAAGTTCACTGAGCCACCCGCCCGCTTTTCCGAGGCGAGCCTTGTGAAACGGATGGAAGAGCTCGGCATCGGTCGCCCATCGACCTACGCGGCAACGCTGGCCGTGCTTCAAGATCGTGATTACATCGAAGTTGAAAAGCGGCGGATCTTTGCCAAAGACAAGGGTCGGCTTGTCACGGCGTTTCTGGAAGCCTTTTTCAAACGCTATGTGGAGTATGATTTCACCGCATCACTGGAAGAAGAGCTTGATAAGATTTCCGCCGGCGAGCGCGACTGGCGCGATGTTCTGCGTGCCTTCTGGACGGCGTTTTCAGCCTCAGTGGACGAAATCTCCGAGCTTCGCATCGCACAAGTAATCGACGCTCTGAATGATCTGCTCGGTCCGCACATTTTTCCAGACAAGGGCGATGGTTCCGACCCTCGCAAATGCCCAGCCTGCGAGGATGGTCAGCTTTCGCTGAAGATTTCGCGTTATGGCGCGTTTATCGGCTGCTCCAACTATCCAGAGTGCAATTACACCCGCCAGCTTGCTGCCAACGACAATGATGGCGAGGCGCAGGCTGGCCCAATTGTGCTCGGCGAGGACACAGAAACCGGCGAGCAGATTACTCTGCGTGATGGTCGCTTTGGCCCTTATGTACAGCTTGGCGAAGCGCCAAAGCCAAAACGCGCCAGTTTGCCCAAAGGGTGGGATCGCGGGGCGATGGACCTTGAGAAGGCTCTAAGGTTGCTCTCGTTGCCACGCCTGGTCGGCGCGCACCCAGAGTCTGGCAAAGATATCGTGGCAGGGATCGGTCGCTACGGTCCCTTCGTCTTGCATGAAGGCATGTATGCCAATCTGGATTCTGTCGATGAGGTTTTCGACGTCGGTCTCAACCGTGCCGTCACTGTCTTGGCTGAAAAAGCTGCCGGCGGCGGTGGTCGTGGTCGCAGCGCGCCACAGGCTTTAAAAACACTTGGCGATCACCCCGATGGTGGAGCGGTGACGGTGCATTCGGGCCGCTACGGGCCGTATGTGAAACATGGCAAGATCAACGCCACGATCCCCAAGGACACCAAGCCTGAAGACGTCACCATGGATCAAGCTGTCGAGTTGATCGCAGCACGGGCAGCCAAGTCGGGCAAAAAACCGGCGGCCAAGAAGAAGGCGCCAGCAAAGAAAAAGACGACGGCTAAGAAAGCGACCGCAAAAAAGCCAGCGAAGAAAGCAGCCAGCGCGGAATGAGCGGGCTTCCCTCTGATGAGGCGCTGCTGGAGTTTTTAAGCAACAATCCGGGACAAACCGGAAAGCGCGAGGTGGCACGCGCTTTTGGTATCAAGGGTGCCGACCGCATTGCCCTGAAACAGCGCTTGAAGGCCCTGAAAGAACAGGGCGTCATCACGAAGGATGGCAACAGCTTTCGCCGGGCGGACGCCCTGCCCCCGGTGTTTCCAGCTCAAGTGGTTTCGGTCGACGATGACGGTGATTTGATCGTCGTTCCGCGCATTCAATTGGATGGCGAACGCGAACCCGATCGGTTTGTGTTGGTGGAAAAGAAATCCACCCGTCGCGCGAGCTCAACCCAATCGCCACCTGGCGTTGGCGACGTGTTGCTTGTGCGGCTCGTCGATGCTGCTGACGGCGAGGCGCCCGGCAAAGTCCATCTGATCAAAGCCATTGGGCGCGGCGACGTGCGCCACTATGGTGTGGTGCGCATACCATCGCGTGGCAGCGCCTATATCGAACCGGTTGAACGTAAGGCCGACGTCCTGCAGGTCGACAAACACGACCTTGGCGAGGCCGAAGATGGCGACCTGGTGGCTGCCATTCGATTGCCTGGCCGTGGTCGAGGCCGCTCGCCCAATGGCAAGGTTGAAGAGGTCTTTGGTCAGCTTGGAACGGAACGGGCGATCAGCCAGATCGCCGTGTTGCGCCAGGGCCTGCCGGATGTCTTTCCACCCGATGTGCTAGCCCATGCAGAAGCCTTGGCCGCAGCGAAAAAAAGCTCCCGTGAAGACTGGCGCGAATTGCCGCTGATCACCATTGATCCGGCAGATGCCAAAGATCACGATGATGCGGTCCATGCGGCGCCGGACGACGACCCGACCAATGCGGGCGGGTTCATTGTTACAGTCGCGATTGCTGATGTCGCCTATTATGTGCGCCCACACACGCTGATTGACCGCGAAGCGCGCTCACGCGGCAATTCGGTCTACTTCCCGGATCGCGTCATCCCGATGTTGCCGGAACGGCTCTCCACCGATCTTTGTTCCCTTCATGAGGGCGAAGACCGTCCGGCGCTCGCCATCCGCATGGTTTTTTCCAAGGACGGCACCAAGCGCAAGCATTCGCTGCACAGGGTCTGGGTCAAATTGCACGCTGGTCTTGCCTATGAGGCCGCCCAGGCCGCAATAAATGGCGTCAATCCACCTGATGGCATCATCCCCTGCCCGCCTGACATCGCCGACCATGTTCTCAAGCCGCTTTGGGCGGCCTATCGTGTGGTCCATCAAGCCCGAGAGCGGCGCGCTCCACTGCACCTTGATCTGCCGGAACGCAAGATGGTGCTTGATGAGAACGGCAAAGTGACAGGCGTTCGCATCCCCGAGCGGCTGGATGCACACAAGCTCATCGAAGAATTCATGATTCAGGCCAATGTTGCCGCAGCAGAGCTGCTCGAAGCGAAGAAAACGCCATGTCTTTACCGCGTGCATGACGCGCCAGGCGCGGCGAAGTTCGAAGGGCTGCGGGCGTTTTTGAAAAGCCTCAACATCTCGATTGCTAGCCAAAGCTCTTTGCGGCCCGCCGACTTTAACAAGATCCTGGCACGGGCCGAAGGCGAGCCGAGCGAACAGCTGATCAATGAAATGGTCCTGCGCAGCCAGGCGCAGGCAGAGTACACGCCGGACAATATTGGCCATTTTGGCCTCAACCTGTCGCGCTATGCCCACTTTACGTCGCCGATCCGCCGCTACGCCGATCTGCTTGTCCATCGCGCGCTGTTGAAGGCCTACGGTCTGGGCGAGGAGGATGCCTTGGCGGCCGACCATGAGGTCCTGGCGCGTCTAGGCGATCATTTGTCTGGTACCGAGCGCCGGGCCATGTTGGCCGAGCGAGAAACGACCGACAGACTGGTCGCCGCTTTCCTCTCCGACAAGGTTGGTGCGCGTTTTGACGGTCGGATCACTGGCGTCGTCGGCGCAGGTCTATTCGTGCGATTGGCGGAAACCGGCGCCGACGGGTTTGTGCCAGTGGCGCAATTGGGCGCCGATTATTTCTCGTTCGATGAAGCCCATCAACGACTTGTTGGGTCGGCGTCCGGGATCACCTTCCAATTGGGTGATGCTGTCGAGGTCCGTTTGGTCGAAGTGGCGCCGCTGGCCGGTGCGTTGCGCTTTGAGATGCTGAGCGAGGGTAAGAGCGGGAAACCGGTCAACCGTGCTGGACGCGCGGGCAAGGGCGCGAAACGTGGCGGCAAAGTCCCTGGAACAAGCCGCAAGCGTAGCCAATCGCCGGCCTCCCATGCCCGCAAGGCGGTTCGCAAGGCCAAGGGCCGGTAGAATGGTCGGCCGTTCAGGCGACCGGCGTGTTGCGGCGCGGTCGCGGCCAGCTGCCAGCATTCTTGCCCTGTGGAGGGACACTATGGGCATGCCGCACGTGTTCATGGGCCGTCGCCATGCTTCGCTGAAGTTCATGCCGGGGTTCCTGGTTTTTCCCGGGGGCCGGGTCGAAAGCCGCGACCGGCGCGACGAGACAGAGGATCGTCTGACCGCCGCCTGCGTTCGCACTCTTGATGCTGAAGCCACGGGTTTAGCCGGACAGTCGTTTGCACGAGCTGCGCTGCGCGAATGTCTGGAAGAAACTGGATTGGCCCTGCCGGAGCACCTGGAGGGTGAACTTACCTACATTGCCCGCGCCATTACCCCACCCCACCTACCGATCCGCTACGACACCCGGTTCTTCCTGGCCGAGGTCAAGGCAAGCGATGCCCCGCCAATGCCCACGGTGTCCGGCGATGGAGAGCTTTTGCAACCAGGATGGTTCGCTGCCCGTGTATTGGCAGCTGAGCCCTTGCATCATGTGACGCGCGCCGTTCTGAACCATGGTCTGCTGGACGATGTGACCGCACAATCTCGGCTTCTGGTCGCCGACCGCATACCCAAACGTTGGAATGGGTTGCCGCCGCTGCGATCGCGGGATCTGAAAGCCGCTCAAGCGAAGGCTGACGCTGGCGCTGGCCCTTGACAAAAGTGCTGTTTGGCTCGATAGCACCGCATCATCCGACCTATGCCCATTGGTGGTCAGCGCGTCTGACGGTCGGCACCCTTTTACCGATTGACTATCGAGGCCCCACGCATGGCAAAAGCCACGACCATCAAAATCCGGCTCGTTTCGACGGCCGACACCGGCTACTACTATGTGGCCAAGAAGAATTCCCGCACCATGACCGAGAAGATGGTTGTGCGCAAATACGATCCGATCGCGCGCAAGCATGTTGAGTTCAAGGAAGCGAAGATCAAATAAACGACGCTTCGACGTCGATTTATCGTAGCGCGCTCTCATTTGGGAGCGCGCTTTTTTTGGCTTTGTGCTTGGAAAAAACACCGCGAGCGGCTGGTGCCGTGCTCCAGGCTTGAGGAGGCCAAAAGGTGGAGATGGGCACCAGCCATCCCAACGTTCCGGGGTGTGCGGCGGACCCGAAACGCAAGTGGGACCCGCACGAGGCGGTAGAAGATTTAAGCCGCAAATCAGCGCTTTTGCGCAAGCAAATACGCGGTTAATGGGCCCCCAAGGGCCTGGGTTTGCGGGATTAACCTTGCCTGTTGTGGTTAAAGCAAGCCGGTAAGGTTAAGCGGCAAGCATGACCCGATTTCGACCGTCGCGCTTGGCCTTGTAGAGAGCCTCGTCCGCGCGTTTTAAAATAGCCTCTGCGGTGTCTTCAGGCCCCTGGATCGTGGCAACGCCGAGCGAGATCGTAATCGTCAGCTGCTTCTGGCCGCCTGCCACCGGAATGGGGTCATGGTCCATGCGTGCGCGCAGACGCTCGGCGATGGCTGCGGCTGCCTCTTGATCGGAATCTGGGAGAATCAGAACGAATTCTTCGCCGCCATAACGGCAAGCAAGGTCAGCGCCGCGCACCGAACTGCGGATGCGCTCACCAAATTCTCGCAACACCTCATCGCCCACATCGTGGCCATGGGTGTCGTTGATCGATTTGAAGAAATCGATGTCGGTGAGAACGAGCGACAATGTCTTGCCGCGCGATGCCGCCTGATGGGTCAAGGCCCGGAAGTGGCTGTCGAAATAGCGCCGATTGTGCAGGCCGGTCAGGCCATCCATGATCGCCATTTCCATCGTCTGCTCAACGCTCTGACGCAGTTGGTCGGCGTAAAGCTTGCGGCGCAGCTGCGTCACCACGCGCGCCATCAATTCGTTCGCGTCAATTGGCCGGACCAGGTAGTCGCTGACGCCCATATCGAGGCCGCGCAAGACTTTGGCGTCATTTTCCGGCTCGGAGATGATCACGATCGGCAGAGCGCGCGTTTTTTCCAAGTTCTGAAGCTGCGAACAGAGGCGTAGGCCATCATAATCACGCAGCGACAGGCTGACGATCACAAGGTCATAGGCTTCGTCAGATATATGGAAGAGTGCCGATTCTGGATCAGTGTGGACGTGGACCTCGAAACGCTTGGAAAGAGACGTCTTCAGGCGCTCATAGGAACTGGGACGATCATCGACCAGAAGGATTTTGCCGGTGACCGCCGAATCATCGACAGGCGAAGCGGCGGGTTGACCCATGGCATCGCGCGTTGATGCTCGGCCGCGTAGTTCGTCGATAAGCCGTTTCACACGGACCAAGTTTTTTACCCGCGTTAGCAGCGCAACGTCTTTAATTGGCTTGGTCAGGAAATCGTCGGCGCCGGCTTCAAGGCCGGTCACGCGGTCGCTTGGCTGATCAAGGGCCGTAACCATGACGACGGGAATGTGCGCTGTTTTCGGATCAGCTTTCAGACGGCGACAGGTTTCAAACCCGTCAAGGCCGGGCATCATGACGTCAAGGATAATGATGTCGCAATCGGTATTGCCGGCAATATCAAGCGCCTCAAAACCGCTGGTGGCGGTCAGAACTTCAAAATACTCCGCCTTCAAACGGGCTTCGAGAAGTTTGACGTTTGCGACAATGTCATCGACGACGAGTACGCGCGCGGTCATGGCAGGTCCTTATGCTTCGCCCACAAAAGTGCGGATTGTGTCGAGAAAGCCCGACACGGAAATAGGTTTGGAGATGTAAGCCTCGCAGCCGCCGGAGCGAATGCGTTCTTCATCGCCCTTCATGGCAAAAGCTGTGACCGCGATGACGGGGATGTGGCGAAGATCATCATCTTCCTTCAGCCAACGCGTCACATCGAGGCCAGAAACTTCCGGCAATTGAATATCCATCAAAATGAGATCCGGGCGGTGGGTGCGTGCAAGCTCCATGGCGTCCATACCATTGCCGGTTTTCACAGTGGCGTAGCCTTTGGCTTCCAAGAGGTCGCTGAACAGTTTCATGTTCAGCTCGTTGTCCTCGACGATGAGGATGGTCTTGCTCATTCTAATGCTCCGGATCGGCAAACCGACACCAAGGCTTGCCCCCAAAGCGGTTCCTAGGGGCATCAAGCGCGGTTGCCTTTACGTTTGTTATGCCGTTCAAACTTGAAGAAAAAGCAAAGGTTGGCAAATGACAGTTGCTCCAACCGGGGTAAATTGGCCTCTTCGTCAGACAAACAATAGGCAACGTTAATGAAGGCTGACCGCGAAAACTTGGTCCTGCAATTGCTGATGTTTTTGGGCGGGCGCCCAGAGGACTTGGAGCGATTTTTCGCGCTATCGGGTGTTGTTCCAGCTGACCTGCGCACGCGCGTGAACGATCCGGGCTTTCAAGATGGATTGTTCGACTATGTTTTGGCCAATGAACCGCTGTTGCTGGCATTTTGCGAAGAAAGCGGGCTTGAACCGGCGTCCGTCGCGCGCCAGGCGCAGGCCGGGACATCTGGCGGCATATGGCCGTGATAACGGGCTATTGCCGCGACTGTCTCACACAGGTGCAAAGTGAAACGCGCGCCGACCTGCCCAGCCGCTGCCCGGCCTGTGGATCACCAAGGATGCTCGTTCATGACGAGCTTGAGAGCTTGTCCATTGCGCATATCGACTGCGACGCATTCTTTGCGGCAGTGGAAAAGCTCGACAATCCCGATCTACGCGACAAGCCGGTCATCGTTGGTGGCGGGCAGCGCGGCGTTGTTTCTACCTGCTGTTACATCGCCCGCATCCATGGCGTGCATTCTGCGATGCCGATGTTCACCGCGCGCAAGCTCTGCCCGGACGCGGTGATCGTGAAACCCAACATGAAGCGCTATGTTGAGGTTGGTGGTGAGATTCGCCGGCGGATGCTCGCGCTCACACCGTTGGTCGAGCCGTTGTCGATTGATGAGGCGTTTCTTGATCTTACCGGCACAGAGCGTCTTCATGACGGCTCGCCCGCACTCACCCTGTTGCGTTTTGCCAAAAGCATCGAAGACGATATCGGCGTGACGGTCTCGGTTGGCCTTTCACACAACAAGTCGATGGCCAAGATGGCCTCCGAGATGGACAAACCGCGCGGCTTTGCCGTCATCGGCCGCGCTGAAACACTTGATCTTCTCGCGCCTATGCCCGTGCGGGCTTTGTTCGGCGTTGGCGCGGCCATGGCGCGAAGTCTGGAAAAGAAGGGTTATGCGACCTTGGCCGACCTTCAGGCAGCCGAGCCGGAACGGATCTGGCGTAGTTTCGGCGAGCATGGGGCACGGCTGCACGATCTTGCCTCTGGCATCGATCCTCGACCGGTTCGTCCCGACCGGGAACGCAAGAGCGTGTCCTCAGAGCGGACGTTTAACGAGGACATCGCTGACCTTGATGCGCTGCGGGTTATTGCCCGTGGCGCCAGCGAGCGCGTCGCCAAGCAACTGAAAGCCAAGCATTTCAGCGGACGAACGGTTACGCTGAAAATCAAAACGGCAGCGTTCAAGACGCTGACGCGATCGCACAGTCTGCCAACGCCGACGCAAAGTGCGGATCGGATTTTTCGCACGGTCGAGCCCATGCTTGAGGGTGTCGTGGATGGGACGCGCTTTCGCTTGCTCGGTGTTGGCGTTTCGGAGCTTATGGATGCGGAAGCGGCCGATGATCGCGATCTTGCCGATGCTGATGCGCAGCGCCGCACAGAGGCTGAAAAGGCTATGGATGCCCTACGCGCTCGCTTTGGTGACGATGCGGTTGGTGTCGGTCTGGTGTTTGGTCAGTCTGCGCCCAAGCAGGCCGATCAGGCGGCTTCACCGCAGAAAAAGGACGATCACTCGACGCAGGCCGATGGGCGAAACGCTTCGAAGTCGGCAAGCACGCCGCGCAATGAAAACGAGCCATAGTTGAGGATCAACTGGTCCGATACGCCATTGGTATCCAGCGTATAGGACACAACGAAACTCGGTCCCGAATCGGGCTCGACCGGATCGAAATAGCTCAAGGTGACCGGCCATGCGCGTGTTGGTGCGGGAAAGTCGCTCCAACTATCCGGGCGCTCGCTTTGATCCTCGTCTATTTGTCGGTCACCGCTGGCATTGGCGCGTACTGGCCCAAGAACGGTCGGCGTAGCAGCCTCACCAATGATCGCCGTGACAGGCTGCGCAAGCCCGGTCTCATGGCTGCCGTCAAACACCGAGGTGAAGACCAGATGCTCCTCAGCCAATGCGGCGCGCATGACCGCATCGGTCAATTGGTTGGGAAACAGCGTCTCCGCCATCGCCGCGGTCGTCGTTTCTTCCTCGGCAAACCGGCGGATCGTCAGATTGCCTTCCGGCTCGCGTTCGGCTGCGCCTGTTACCGAGATTGGCTCTTCTTCATTGGTCTCGGTGTTGGTTTGAAACGTGAAAACCTGGCCAGCCCCATCCTCAAAGGCGCGGTAGCTCGTCTGCGTGCGGATGGTGCTACCACTGCGCCCTTCGATGGACAGGATCATGTCGCTTGCCATGGTCCAGCCGATGCAGCCGGCGCCAGTCACCTCAAAGATGAAAAGACCGGAGGCGAAATCGATCCCCGAATCGCGTTCGCTGTCGATCAATGTGAGTTCATAGACCGCGCGGTGAGAAAGAAGGTCGAATTCGTTTGATTCCGCGTCGGACGGAGCGACAAAAACCGCAAGGGCTGCCGACACGCTGGTGAACAGCAAAAAACCATCACGCCGCCGGCCAAGGCCACTGGACGTTCGCTCGTGGGTCTTTAGATGATAAGGCTGCAAGAGGTGGTCAGGTCCCGTGGCCGGTCAAGTTCACATCAAAATCTGAGATACACGTCCCATGCGTTTCGAGCAACGATTTGCCGGTCTTGGCGTTAACCTGCCCGGCCTTTGTGGCCCCGCTGAGCTGTCGATTTCCTAGCAGCCGATGCCTAACACCCCTCTATGGTTGACCGCTCGTCCGGCCGCGCATCGCGGTCTGCATGACAGGAGCCATGGCCTTGTCGAGAACACGATTCCAGCGTTTGAGGCGGCCATTGAACGTGGCTTTGCCATCGAGTTGGATCTCCAACCGACGGTCGATGGCGATGCCGTTGTTTTTCATGATCATACTTTGGGCCGTTTGACGGCCGAAAAAGGCGATGTGCGCGATCACACGCGCGAGGCGTTGGAATCTATTCCCGTGACCGGGTCGGGGACGACCATACCTTCGCTTGCCAAGGTGCTTGCCCATGTGGACGGACGCACACCGCTTATCGTTGAACTGAAAAGCAATTTTGATGGACAATTGGCCCTTGCTGATGCCGTTGCCGGTGCAACAAACGCCTATTCCGGCCCGCTGGCTCTGATGTCATTTGACCCGGCCCTGGTTGCCCGCCTGCGCACCCATCAACTTGGCCGACCGCTAGGCATTGTATCGGCAAGCATGGGGTATGAGCATTGGGTCCACCTGTCGCGATGGCAGAGCTTTATTCAGGGCGCTTTGCTCCATCGGCCCGCGCTTTGGTGTGATTTCATCTCCTACAATCAGGACCATTTGCCCGCTGTCTCACCACTGTTGGCCAAATGGCTGGGACGCAAGGCGCTTCTTTGCTGGACGGTGAAAAATGCCGCGGCCGCCAAACGGGTCAGCCGATATGTTGATGCGATCACGTTTGAGGGCTTCGACCCGTATGAGCTGGCGCCATGAGCGAACCTGAACCCAACCCGGGCGGTGCTCGCACGCTTGAGACGGTTGAAAGCATCGGCGATGTGTCGAAAAACGATTGGGATGCATTGAAAGGCGCCTCGCGTATCTCCGATGCGGTCTACAACCCCTTTGTTTCGCATGCTTTTTTGTCAGCGTTGGAGGATTCCGGCTCCGCTGAGCCAGAAACCGGGTGGATCGGATCGCACGTCATCCTTCGTGATTCGGCGGGCGTCGTCGAAGCCGCCCTGCCCGCCTATTTGAAAATGCATTCCTATGGCGAATATGTCTTCGACCATGCCTGGGCTGACGCCTATGAACGCGCCGGCGGGCGGTATTACCCGAAGCTGCAATCGAGCATTCCGTTCACGCCGGCAAGCGCCCCGAAACTGCTTAAACGCGGCGAAGCGACGGGCTCAAAGGCGCTACTTGCCCAGGGCGCCAAGGCGGTGGTCGATAAGCTCGGTCTTTCCTCCGCGCACATCACATTTGTTAGCGATGAAGAAGCGCAACTTCTGGAAACGCATGACTATCTCACGCGCCATGACCAACAGTTCCATTGGTACAATGATGGCTATGCAAGTTTTGCGGATTTTGAGACGGCGTTGGCATCACGCAAACGCAAACAAATTCGCAAAGAACGTCGCGAAGCGCTGTCCAATGATATCGAGATCGAATGGCTTTCCGGCAGCAATTTGAAAGAAGAGCATTGGGATGCGTTTTTCGTTTTTTATCAGGACACTGGCGCGCGCAAATGGGGTCAACCCTATCTGACGCGTTCGTTCTTCTCGCTGATTGGTGAGCGCATGGCCGAGGATGTCGTGCTGATCATGGCCAAACGCGGCGGGCGTTACGTCGCCGGCGCGCTCAACTTCAAGGGCTCCGATGCGCTCTATGGGCGCAATTGGGGCTGCACCGAGCATCATCCGTTTCTGCATTTTGAAGTCTGCTACTACCAGGCTATCGACTATGCCATTGCGAACAAGCTCGACCGCGTTGAAGCCGGCGCGCAAGGTGCACACAAGCTGGCGCGCGGCTACGTCCCGGCCATCACGACGAGCATGCATTACATTCCCAATGAGAGTTTTCGCCGGGCCGTTTCGGACTATCTGGCCGGGGAACGCGAACAGGTGATGTTCGACGCACAATATCTTGAACAGCGAACGCCTTTCCGCAAAGGTTGATCACCTTACCAAGGATGCTTCCATGACCGCCTATGACCCTGAGAATATTTTTGCCAAGATTTTGCACGGCGAGATTCCAAGCCACACGATCCTGGAAAACGATCAGGTTCTGGCAATCATGGATGTGATGCCCCAAGCCGAGGGGCATGCTCTGGTGATCCCGAAGGCACCCTCGCGCAACCTGCTTGATGCTGACGCTACGACGTTTGCCGCGCTGTTCGAGGCCGTTCAGAGGGTGGCACAAGCGGCCAAACAAGCCTTTGAGGCGGATGGCATCACCATCCAGCAGTTCAATGAGGCGGCGGGTGGCCAGTCGGTGTTTCATCTTCATGTGCATATCATCCCGCGACACACTGGCGTGCCGTTGAAACCCCATACTGGCGGGATGGCCGACCAGGAGGTTCTTGCCAGTCAGGCAGAAAAGTATCGCGCTATCCTCGGCTAGGTCGGATGAGCGCTAGATCGTTTCTTTGGTGACGGCGGTTTTTTCGTCGCCGGTGTTGGGCGTGCCGCGCGGCTCAATGAGCAATATTTGGGCTTCCTTATCGGCAACCGGGCGGTGTTTCTTGCCCTTAGGCACAACGTAAAGCTCCCCCGGACCAAGCGTGACATTGCCATCTTCGGTTTCGATGCGTACTTCGCCGTCGAGCACCAGAGAGAAATCGTCCGTGTCGGGATGATCATGCCAGACGAATTCGCCCTGCACTTTGACGACCATAATGTCGTTATCGTTGAACTGGCTGATGATCTTTGGTGACCAATGGTCTGAGAACTGGCTGAGCTTAGCTGCCAGGTTGATCGCTTCAGGTTTCAAATGTTCCTCCCAAAAGAAAGGCCGGACATTCGCCCGGCCTTCTTTGACTTAGGTCTTCAACGGCACTTTAGGCACCGCGCCACGACCGCCACTTGATCCAGGCTTTTTGCGCCCGGTGGATTTTGTGGCAGTGGCCTTGGTCGCTGTCGCCTTGGTGGCAGCCTTTTTCTTTGCCGGCGCTTTGCGTTTGGCCTTGGCCGGCACCGGATCAGGTTTCGGCTTGGCAGGCTCAGCAACGGCTTCAAGCTTCAAGCCAACCGTTTTGCCTTTCTCGTTCTGATCCAGATCGACCCTAACGGTGCCGCCTTTGACCAGTTCGCCGAAAAGCACCTCATCAGCCAGCGGCTTCTTGATGTGCTCCTGGATCACACGACCCAGTGGGCGGGCACCCATGTGCTCATCATACCCTTCGATCGCCAGCCACTCGCGTGCCTTGTCCGTCAATTCGATGACAACGTTGCGGTCGGACAATTGCGTTTCCAGCTGCAGCACGAACTTGTCGACCACACGGAAAACAACCTCTTGCGGCAGATGGCCAAATTGGATGATGGCGTCCAAACGGTTGCGGAACTCCGGCGCAAACAGGCGGTTGATCGCCTCCATGTCCTCGCCCTCGCGGCGTGCCGATTTGAAGCCGATGGCAGGTTTTGCCATGTCCTGCGCACCCGCATTGGTGGTCATGATGATGACCACATTGCGGAAATCAATCAAGCAGCAGCACGCAGTGCGGATGCTGGTCTACGCCATCGGTGAGCATGCCACCCTGGTCAAAGCCGACATAGCCCGGAGGTGCGCCGATCAGCCGTGAAACGGCGTGACGCTCCATATATTCCGACATGTCGAAACGCAGCAGTTCCACGCCAAGAAGATTAGCGAGTTGCTTGGCGACCTCAGTCTTGCCGACGCCGGTTGGGCCGGAGAACAGATAGTTGCCGATCGGCTTTTCTGGCTCGCGAAGACCAGCGCGCGACAGCTTGATCGCCGCTGAAAGCGCGGTGATCGCGTCATCCTGACCGAAAACCACCCGGCGAAGGTTGGTTTCAAGACCTTTGATGACTTCTGCATCGTCCTTGGTGACGTTTTTCGGCGGAATGCGCGCCATTAAGGCAATGGCGTTCTCCACCTCTTTAACACCAATGGTCTTGCGGCGGCGGTTTTCCGGCAGGAGCTGTTGCGAAGCGCCCGTCTCATCAATCACGTCAATGGCTTTGTCCGGCAGTTTGCGGTCGTTGATGTAACGCGCCGACAACTCCACGGCCGTCTTGATGGCGTCGTGAGTGTAACGAACCTTGTGATAATCCTCGAAATACGGCTTCAGGCCTTTCAGGATTTCAATGGCGTCCGGTACGCTTGGCTCGGTGACATCGATCTTCTGGAACCGGCGAACAAGTGCCCGGTCCTTTTCAAAGAACTGGCGGTACTCCTTGTAGGTGGTCGAGCCAATGCAGCGCAGCGTGCCAGCAGCAAGCGCCGGCTTGAGCAAGTTCGAGGCATCCATTGCGCCGCCGGAGGTGGCGCCGGCACCAATCACGGTATGAATCTCGTCGATGAACATGATCGCGCCGTCAAAGGCTTCGATCTCTTTGACGACCTGCTTCAAACGCTCTTCGAAATCACCGCGATAGCGCGTGCCCGCCAAGAGAACGCCCATGTCGAGCGAAAACACGGTGGCATCGGCCAGCACTTGTGGCACGTCACCATCGACGATGCGTTTGGCCAAACCTTCGGCGATGGCGGTTTTGCCAACGCCAGGGTCACCAACGAGCAGCGGGTTGTTCTTCTGGCGACGGCAGAGCACCTGGACTGTGCGCTGGATCTCTTTGCCGCGACCGATCAGCGGATCGATCTTACCGTCCTTGGCTTTTTCGTTGAGGTTGACGCAGTAGGCTTCAAGCGCCTCGTTCTTCTTCGCCTCGCGGCCTTCGCCCTCGCCCACTTCTTCGTCGGCACCGCGTGGCGTGCGCGGTTCGCTGGCGCCTGGACGCTTGGCGATTCCGTGGGAGATGTAATTGACCGCGTCATAGCGGGTCATGTCCTGCTCTTGCAGGAAGTAGGCGGCGTTGGACTCGCGCTCCGCAAAGATCGCGACGAGCACGTTTGCGCCAGTGACTTCTGTCCGGCCGGAGGATTGCACGTGGATCGCTGCGCGCTGAATGACACGCTGAAAACCAGCGGTTGGTTTGGCCTCTTCGCCGTTCTCGGCGGTCAGATCGACCAGTTCGTGATCGACATAGTCGGCCACCGCATCGCGGAGCGCTGACACGTCGACGCTGCAAGCCTGCATGACGCCGAGCGCGTCTTCATCATCCATGAGCGCCAGAAGCAGATGCTCCAGCGTGGCATATTCATGGCTGCGCTCGTTGGCGCCAGCGAGGGCGCGATGCAGGGCTTTTTCGAGACTACGGGAAAAGGTTGGCACAGGCGGCTCTCACTTTTTTTCCATAACGCATTGCAAGGGGTGCTGATTCTGTCGGGCGAAATCCATGACTTGAGTCACTTTGGTCTCCGCCACTTCGTAGGTATAGACGCCGCACTCGCCGACGCCATTCTGGTGGACATGCAGCATAATTTGGGTCGCTTCATCACGGGTCTTGCGAAAGAACCGCTCAAGCACGTGGACGACAAATTCCATCGGCGTGTAATCATCGTTGAGCAGCAAAACCCTATAGAGATTGGGGCGTTTGACCTTGGGTTTGGTGCGCGTGATGACGGCAGTGCCGCTTCCGGAATCACCATCATCACCGCCGTCGGCACCTTCGCTAGAAAGGGTTGTCTTTGAGATGTCGATCATAGGGGGCAGCGCGGAGTTGGTCTTGGTCAGGTCGGACATGGTCGGGCTGGTCAATTGCGTCGGTTCGGCGATCACGGTCGATGATACCATGGTGCATGCTGGTTGGGTTGGATGGTGAAGCACAATAGCGGTGCCTTCAAGGCCAATAATCGGCCCGGCACAGCCTATTAAATATGCGACGCCTAGAAGATTTAAAGGGGCGGGCTTTTGCTGGCCTGCTTGCACTGCTCTGCTCGCAGAAAACCGGGCACCCAAGGCCCGTCGCGCAGAGCACCAACCACTAGTCGTTGGCACAAAAGAAAGGGCCGGTGCCATGCGGCACCAGCCCTTCTTGAGACAGTTGGAGCGTGACCGATCAGGTGATCGATCAACTCTCAATGTGTCGTTACTGAATCCGCTCTTTGACGGTTCAATGCGACCGCGTCAGCTTATTTGGCCACTTTGGCGAACATGCCTTCGTAAGGCTTGTACGATTCTTTGGCGAGGTCGACGACCATTTCGTTGACTTTGGTTGCCTGGCCAACGAACGCTTCGTAGGCGGTCTTCATGTAATCGGACTGCACTTCAACAGCTTTGTCCAGCGACTTGGCTGCGAGCAGGTCTTCCATGGCGGCAGAACCGGTTTCCATGGCTTTCTTGGAATAATCCTGCGTTTCCAGGGCCAGAGCCTGAACGCCTTTGGACATAGCGGCCACTGAGGCCATTGCCAGGTCCATGTTTTCTTTGCTGGTCTTCTGGATATCGTCGAAATTCGTCATCATGTCCTTAGCTCCATAAGGTGGTTTAAATCTGAATAGATTGGCCGCTTTTGTTTGCGGCGCACAACGATATATGTGCATTGCAACATCAGTGTCAAGGCGAAATTGTTGCGCTGCACAAATTGCAATTTCTGCCGTGCATTTAACCCTTCTGAAACCCTTAAAACCCTAATTTGGCGGTCAAAGCTTGGTTCAGGCGCGTTCTGTCTGGACAGAAAGTTTTGGGGGCGTACCGGCTCGCGTATCTGAGCAGGAAAACCAATGGGTGGTAGTGTGTTGCGTAGAGTATCGTTGGTGCAGGCTTGGCTTGCGCTGCTTGTTGCTGTTGGTGTCATGTTTGGTTCGTTTTCCGGACCGTCTTCGGCCAACGCCAATCCCCGCTATGCGGCGCTGGTGGTCGATGCGCGCAATGGCGAGGTTCTTTTTTCCCGTCATGCCAATGCACCGCGGTTCCCAGCATCACTGACAAAGGTGATGACGCTCTACATCATGTTTGAAGAGCTGGAGGCGGGTCGCCTTTCGCTCGACACGCGCATGAACGTTTCGGCGCATGCGCAGGCTCAGCCACCCTCCGAACTTGGACTGCGTAGCGGTCAGACGATTACCGTGCGTGATGCGATGCTGTCGCTGGTGACCAAGTCGGCGAACGACGCTGCTGCGGTCGTTGCTGAACATATTGGTGGCACCGAGTGGAGCTTTGCCCAGCGTATGACGGAGACGGCGCGCCGCATCGGCATGAGCAACACCACATTCCGCAATGCATCAGGTCTTCCCAACCGCGAACAGCGCACGACCGCCCACGACATGGTTCTCATGGGCCGGGCCATTTATGAGCGCTTTCCGCAGCGCTACCAGGTCTTTTCAACCACCAGCTTCCGTTACGCTGGCCGCACCTACCGCAACCATAACCGGCTCCTCGGCACCGTGCGTGGTGTCGATGGCATCAAAACCGGTTTTATCCGCGCTTCTGGCTTCAACCTGCTGTCATCGGTCAATGATCGCGGTCGCCACATCGTTGCTGTTGTCATGGGTGGACGCACCGGCGCCAGCCGCAACGCACATATGCGTGATTTGATTGCACGGCATCTGCCGCAAGCGTCCACTGGGCCTCGCACGGCTCGTCTGCTTGTCGCCCGCGCTCAGTTCAATCCACCCTCGCCTGTGCCGCATCCAGCCGCATTGCCTGCGGTTGCCTTTGCAGCCGCCAACGCGATGATGGCAACGACGCCACCGCAGCCCTTGCCGGCACCACTTGCCGCCGTGGAAGTGGCGACGGTTTCCGCGCCTGCCTCGGCAAGCATGGTTGCAACGCACTCTCCTGCTGCGCCGTCCGTTACGGCCTCGGCGCCTGGTGGCATGCAGCTTGGCAGCGTGCCGGCTGACGGATGGACCATTCAAATTGGCGCCCTGCCGAGCCAGGAAGCGGCTGTCGATATGTTGGTGCAGGCCCGAGGCCGGGTAAACGATCTGACCTCACGCACACCCTATACGCAGAGTGTGCAGGCGAACGGCGGCACGCTTTGGCGGGCCAGGTTCGGTGGTTTCAACAGCCGTGACCGCGCTCAAGCCGCGTGCAGCGCTTTGGAAGCGCAAAGCTTCGCCTGTTTGGCGGTGCGCCCAGACCGCTAACGAACCAGCCTTCATCTTTCTCGGCTTTTTGTGTTTTAGGAGTATCAGCCGTGCAACTTCAGCAAAACTTCCTTGGCAAGATTGACCTTGGCCGCAAGGTAGGTCGATCCGCCTCTGTCGGGATGGATGTTAGCCATCAATCGCCGGTGCGCCGCACGAACGGCGTCGGCATCGGCGCCCGCCTGAAGCCCCAAGATCTCATAGGCCTCGTCTTCAGCCATGCCGCCCGCATCCGCCGTGCCGGCGCTCCGGCCACCCGACCCCTGGTCATGGTGTTCTCGCCAACCGGCAAACGTGCGGTCCAGGTACGCTTCTAAAAGGCGCACACTTTCACCGTCATCGGCCATCGCGCCAAGTGCGGTGGTGAGGTCATCACGCGAGCAGGCACTAAGCGCCCTGCCCTTCCATGGTCCATCGACAAAAGTGCCGGCAATTTCGCCAGTTCCCTGATCGAGCTTCATTTCCAGATATTTGGTGCTGACCGTCGGCCCGCCGCTTGATCGCTGCGCGCCATAGACCCCATCGACATCGTCAAAGCCTTTCGGTCGGCCACGAAACATGGCGCGGTTGCGCATGGCATGATTGGCGAGCGCAAAGACGTGGCTCATCGCCCCAATGCGACCAGTGAGCAGCAAAAGCCCAGCCAAGCCGACCAACAGCGCAATGCCGCCAAAGCGCGCGTGCTGGGCAATCTTGGCCGCCGGCACTTTGGTCAAGGCCCGCCCGATGAGGAGGAACAGCGCCAAGAGGGCGAGGCCAAAGATCAGATAAATCATCGCATCTGCTCCAGCAAAAGGCGCCCTTCCCGGCTCTCTGCGCTCTCAAGCGCTGCGCGACCGCCAGAGGCATAGCGCGCAACGGCCTTCAACAAGCGCGCTAACGTTTCTGCTGAGCGTTCGTCAAACTGAAAATAGCCACCGCCGGAATTGGTGGCCATCGAACGGAATACTTTGCCAGCGAACCGATCGGCCCCTTCGTGAAACAGGAACAGTTTGCAACCAAGCAGACCCAGTTCACCGGCCATCTGGCTGAGGGAATCGGCGTCTTCTTCGACCGCATCGCCGATATAGACCAGCGCTGGAACAGCGGCCTTGGCGATTTCCTTGCGCGCAAAGCTCAGAACACGCCCGATTTGCGTTTGACCGCCCAGGCAACCGATTCCCTGCATCAAGCGGGCGAGCGAGCGGCCATCGGTTTGCCAGCCCGAAGCGCGACACTCGTTGAAGCCTCGAAAATAGATGAGCTTCATCGCCAAGCCATTGACGGTGTTGGCTTCCTGGAACATCGACGATTGGATGTGCATCGCCCGGTCCCAGGTGCGCTCACGGCTGAGCGTGGCATCGAGCGCGAACAGCAAACGACCCGACGAACCCGGCTGCGGCGCGCTGCCAAGGGCCGCCACGAAAGCATCGACAGAGCCAGCATTGCTGGGCTTTTGTGGCTTGCTGTCAGGTTTGACGGTCGGGGTTTGTTTCGTCATGCGTCTTCATTTGGGATGCACAAGGCGGCTTGAGAAGGGTATAGGGCAGACAAACCGGCTGCGTTTCGTGGCCGCACTTGCCCTTTTCAGCACAGATTAGCTGCCCATGACCCTCATTTGTCGTTCTGTATCAGACCTCCGCGCGATTCAATCGGCGCTCAGAGCCGCTGGCAAGACCAGCGCCTTGGTGCCGACCATGGGCGCGCTGCATGCTGGGCACTTGGCACTTGTTTCCGACGCATCCAGCCGCGCGGATGCCGTGATCGCGACGATCTTTGTGAACCCGACGCAGTTCGGGCCTAACGAGGATCTTAATCGCTACCCACGGCAGGAAGCCGACGATCTGGCAGCACTGGAACAGGCCGGAGTCCACGCGGTCTTCGTGCCCGATGCGCAAGAGATTTACGGGCCGAACGACGCCACGCGCATTGTGATAGAAGGGCCGGCGCTTGGCCTGGAGGCTGAATTTCGCCCTCATTTCTTTCAAGGCGTGGCGACTGTCGTCAGTCGGCTTCTTCTGGCTGCCATGTGCGACGTGGCTGTTTTCGGCGAGAAAGACTATCAGCAACTCCTGGTGATCAAACGTATGGTCGCGGACCTAAAAATCCCTGTGTCGATCCAAGGCAGCCCGACAATTCGGGAGTCTGATGGTCTCGCGCTGTCCTCACGTAACGCTTACCTCTCACCTGACGAGCGACAACGGGCACCAGAGCTACACCGCGCATTGCAAGCCTGTCGCGATGGGTTGCTTGCTGGGGAAGGTGAGGAACGAGCCGTGGGAACGGCACTGGCGCACGTTAAAGCAGCAGGGTCCAAGCCTGATTATGTGGAGTTGCGGGACAAGGACACACTTGGGCCAATGACTGACCTCTCCAATGCGCGTCTGTTGGCGGCAGCTTGGCTTGGTCAAACGCGGCTGATCGACAATATCGCCGTTTAAAGCAGGCCGAGTTCCAAAAGATCGCGCCGCATTGATGGTTCAATCGCGTCTGCCCCCTCGCCGGCGAGATGCCCCACATCGACAGGTGCGTCTTCTGGTTTGAGGTAACGCCACCCCTGGAACGGTCGTCGTGGCTGAGGCCGGGTTGCGATCAATTCCGGCTCCAGCACCAGGTGACAGCGACTTATGCCCTCATCGTCCTTGAATGGGCGAATATCGAGCAAGCGCTGACGGCAGGCAATGGTGCCCTTGATCACCCAATAGAGCGAACCGCCATCGAGAAGCGCATCACGTTGCTTGGGGACCATGCGTGTGGTGTGGAGTTGCTCGACCGGGATTCCAGCGCGGCGTTTGCGCTCCAGCGTCGTCGCTACCCACTGCCGATGATCGTCCAACGATTCGGCGCCGACGCACAATTTCAAAAGGTGAAGGCTCATGGCGCCATCATGCCCCGCGTCGTCCGTCGAACCAAGCAAAACTACGCATGCAAAGGAGGCGATCCACAGGTCTCGAGCTTAAATTGCAGCCCGCTTTCAACGCAACCAAACGTCTAGAGCGACATTACGTATGGAGCATCACGGATAGGCGCTACGGGCTTGAGGAAGCTAACCTTAGATCATCAGATAGGCCGTATTGCGAAAGCGGTGGCAGGGCTTGTTTGGCCGAACTTGATTTAACAGCTTTACGACCTCCAATGAACGATCAAACTCCTTTCGCCACGCACAGCACCGGTTACGGATCGCTGAATATCAACGCGGCGGAAACCGCCAGCTATCTCAAGCTGATTGCCAATGAACGCAGGCTAATGATTTTGTGTCTGCTGGCTGCAAAAGGTGAAGCGACCGTGTCGTTTCTCTCGCAGTCTATTAGCCTTGGCCAATCGGCGATGTCGCAGCACTTAGCGCGTCTGCGGGCCGACAATCTTGTCGATTTTCGCAAAGAAGGTCAGATGGCCTTCTATCGGATCGCTGATGAGCGGGTCGAAGAGCTGCTGCTAAAGCTGCAAGATATCTTTACCAGCTAGGGTCCTGGCCCTAGCTGCGCTGACGGATCGTCAGCGTTCCTCGACGGGCAATCCGGCCTCGATCCAGGCTGAAATTCCACCTTTCAGGTGTGTAACCTGGCTCAGTCCCATGTTTTTGGCAGTTTGGGCGGCAAGTGCTGACCGCCAACCGCTGGCGCAGTAGAAGACAAACTGCACGTCTTCGACAAAAAGCGGTTTGTGGTAGGGGCTGTCGGGATCGATCCAGAATTCAAGCATGCCGCGTGGGCAGTGCTTAGCGCCGGGGATACGACCTGTTTTGGCAAGCTCGCGGACATCGCGCACGTCGATGAATCGCACGTCATCCCGCTCTACGAAAGATTTGGCCGTCTCTGCCGTGATATGGCCAACTGCGGCCTCGGCGGCGGTCACCATCTGGGCCGCTTTACCTGGAGTTGGGAGTGTTTTGGGCGCGTCAGTCATGACGCTTTGTGCCGCTTAGAGCGGCGCGACCGCAAGAGCCGTGGTTTCAAAGCCGCCAAAAAACCAGACCAAGGCGACCACGCACAAGGCGCACGCAACCGTCCAGCGCGCAGCCGTCCAGCAGGAAACCGTATCACTATTGACCATGAAGCCCTCACACCACCTCGCAAACAGACTTGAACGGCGAGGCGTGCGGCTCATTAACGAACTGTTTACCGCACTGCAAGGTACCAATTTTGCATAGCAGCAATTCGATTGTTGATGGAGAACGCTCTTGCGGTCATTTGCCAAATGGCCGCGCCGCGTGTAGCGACTCGGCGTGATCCGGCCAGCCACCTTTACCGACATTTTGCTACTTGTCTTGTTGGCCGCGATCTATGGATCGGCATTCACAGCCATCAAGATTGCCGTGCCGGAACTTGGTCCCTTCGGGTTGGTCCTTGCGCGTGTGCTTATCGGCTTCGCGGTGCTCCTGCCCTATGCATTGGCGCGTGGATGGGTCTGGCCATCGCGACGGAGCAGTTGGGGTCTCCTGGCGTTTCTCTGCGCCTTTAATCTTATCATCCCGTTCTTTCTGGTCACCTGGGCGCAGCAACACATCAACGCGTCTTTGATGGCCCTTCTCATGGGCGCGGGTCCCTTGTTCGGCTTGTTGATGAGCCATGTCGCAACGCGGGATGACCGGTTGTCCGGCCCGAAACTGGCTGGCGTCGCGATTGGGTTTCTCGGCGTCGCCATTGTTCTCGGCGTCGATGCGTTCACTGACCTGTCGGGCGGCAATTTTGAGGCTCGGGTTGCACAAGCCGCGGCACTTACTGCCAGCGCCTGTTATGCCATCTCGGGGGTATTTGTACGGCGGATCACCGATGTGCCTCCGCATCAACTGGCTGCACTCGTGCTCGGCTTTGGCAGCCTGCTACTCGCCTTGGCGACACCCGTGATGGCCCCGGATATCGCTATGACTATCAGTGGCTTAAGCCGCGACGCGCTTTTCGCCATGCTCTATCTGGGTGCGATTACAACCGGTGGCGCTTACATTCTGCGTTACACGCTTATCCGCACTGTCGGCATGAGCTATTTCGGCCTTAGCATCTATCTGGTGCCGGTCTTTGGCGTGGGGATTGCCGCAATTTGGCTGGCAGAGCCGGTGCCGCTCAGCCTGTTGGCCGGTCTTGGACTGATTCTGATTGGGTTAGGCGTGGCGCGGCTGAAACGACGCGCTCGGCCGCTTACTGAACGCGAAGCGCCGATCCGGGAATGAAGCCAATTTGACCATCGGCATTCACTTCGCACACACGCTCGTCCAACTGGCGTTGCTGAGCACGCGGTGAACCGAACATCCATCCCTGAAAATCAAATTCTGGGCGGCACCAGCGCATGGCGACATCACGAACGCCCGCAGCCACCGTTCCCGACGTGGTGCTGTCCATTTCAGGACCAGCGCGCAACGGCTGTTCCTGGGTGGTCACGAATTGCATGTCATAAGGATTGTCGCTGCGCTGCGCATCGGCGTCGGTTGTCGACGCGGCCACGATTGCGGCGGCGACACCGAGAAACGCCAAATGGGCAAGGACAAAAAGGGCAATCCGCTTGAGCATGGGGCAAGCTATTCCATGGACTGGTCAACTAATCTGTGCGGCGCGTCACATATCACAGCAATCCGTTTCGAAAACATTTATCATGGGATCGGTAAGGCCTTTTTCACCATGAAGGCGCCGGTGTTGCGGCGCTGCAACATACACTTCAACATACATGGCACCGACCCGCGCTGAGCGGTGGCTGTGACGACCGACTAGGACAGCAGAAATGAGCGATTGGAACATCGAAGAGCGACCGAACCGCTTCCCCTGGCCGCCTGTGCTGTTGGTTCTGTTCATCGTCTTGTGTTTCGCTCTGCGCGCCGTCTTTCCGTTTGACGTTGCACGCACGCCATTCGGCCAGTTTGCTGGCTTCGTTCTCATTGCTTTGGCCCTGGCGCTGGACGCTTGGGCGTCTTTCACGTTCACCCGGGCGAAAACAACAATCCTGCCACATCGTGGGTCGCAAGCGCTGGTGACCCACGGCCCCTTCGCCTACTCTCGCAATCCAATTTATGTCGGCAATTTGATGATCCTGGTCGGCGTCGGACTGCTAGCCGGATCGCTGTGGCACATTGTGCTTACGCCGGCCCTCGCCTTCGCGATTGCCTATTTTGCGATCCGCCGCGAAGAATCGCATCTCGCGGCCCGGTTTCCAGAGGCTTGGGCAGATTACACGTCACGGGTGCGGCGCTGGATCTAGCCGCCTATATGCCGAACCACAGCGCTGCCAACCCGAGAAACGCGAAGAACCCCACAACGTCTGTGACCGTCGTTACGAAAACGCTGGAGGCAATGGCAGGGTCGATCTTGAAATGGTCGAGGATGATCGGGATGAGTATACCGGCAAGCGCCGCCGCCAGCATGTTCACGACCATGGCGACGCCGATAACCAGCCCGAGCCCGACACTGCCGAACCAGACGATGGCGACCACGCCCATCAGCAGTGCGAACGCCCCACCATTGACCAGGCCAACATAGGCCTCACGCAGGACCACACGGCCCATATTGTAAGGATCGAGACTGTGGGTGGCCAATGCACGCACAGCGACCGTCATGGTCTGTGTGGCCGCATTGCCGCCCATTGAGGCGACGATCGGCATCAAAATGGCAAGCGCCACCATCTGCTCCAGCGTCGCATCGAAAAGGCCAATCACCAGCGATGCCAGAATGGCGGTTGCCAGGTTGACGCAGAGCCAGGGAAGGCGCGAACGCGTGATGGCGCGCACGCTGTCGGACACTTCTTCGTCGCCAACGCCGGCAAGCGCGCGAATGTCCTCGTCCGCCTCTTCCTGCACAACATCGATGATATCGTCGATGGTAAGCACACCGACCAACCGGCCGCCTGTGTCGACGACGGCAGCGGAGGTCAGATCATATTTCTGGAAGGTTCGCGCGGCGTCTTCCTGGTCGGTCTCGGCGCTGATCTCCTGCACCTCATCCATGATCGCCTCGATAGTAACCGGGCGTTTGGAGCGCAGCATGCGATTGAGCTTGACAAAACCGAGCAGGCGATAACCAGGATCGACCACGAACAGATCGTGGAATTCTTCAGGAAGATCACTGGCCTCGCGCATGTAATCGATCGCTCGGCCAACCGTCCAAAAGGGTGGCACGGCGATGAAATTCGATTGCATCCGCCGACCGGCCGATTCCTCTGGGTAATCGAGGGCCCGTTGCAGGGCGAGCCGATCAAGGGTCGGAATGGTGCGGAGAATTTCTGCTTGTGCGTTTTCGGGCAGGTCTTCGAGAATGTAGACCGCGTCATCGGACTCAAGTTCAACGAACCCGGCCGCAATCAGATGCAGTGGCAGAGCGTCAAGAACATCGATGCGGATCTGTTCATCGACCTCGGTGAGCGCCGCGAAATCAAAACTTTCGCCAATCAACTCGATCAGCTTGGGTCGCTCTTCTTCGGACAGGATCGTCAGAAGCTCGGCAACCTCGGAGACGTAAAGCTGATCGGTGAGCAGGCTCAGCTCGTCGGCGTTCTCTTCGCCAAGCGCGTTGCGGATCGATTCGACATAGTCGCGCAGCAGGTGGTCATCCTCGGTACGGATGGGATCAGGCGGCGGCGCTTCCGCCCCCGGGACGCTCAGCGCAGGTTCAAGTTCTGGTGCCATTGTTTGGTGCCGTTCGGTGACCGATGCGGGAACGTTTTATTAATGCCCTGCCCGGTGTTGTTACACTGCTCTACGCGCACGGCAATCAAGCGGTTGCATATTCCGCGCCAACCCCGATAGTTTTGGGCAACCGACTGGCGGATCATCCCGTTTCTGCCACCACCTGATGGGGTCTCATGTCCATTGCTGCGTCATCCTCAGCTGCTCCGGCTGCGATCACCGACCGCCGTTTTTCACCGGCCACATGGAAGGACGTGACAGAAACTTTTTCCGAGCGATTCGGCGCTGCGTTTCAAACAGGGGACGCCATTCGTGAGCAGCACGGCCACACCACAACATGGATCGAAAACCAGCCACCCGACGCCGTTGTCTTTGCCAGCTCAACTGATGACGTCGCGTTTGTGGTGCGCATCTGCGCCGCCAATGATGTGCCCATCATTCCCTTTGGTGTCGGAACGTCGTTGGAAGGCCACGTTAACGCCCCGAAAGGCGGGATATCGATCGATCTGTCGCGGATGAACCAGGTTCTTGCTGTCAATGCTCAGGACTTCGATTGCGTAGTGCAGCCTGGCGTTACGAGGAAGCAATTGAACGCTACGCTGCGCGACCAAGGGCTGTTCTTCCCCATTGATCCTGGCGCGGACGCGACGCTTGGCGGCATGGCGGCGACACGAGCATCGGGCACCAACGCCGTGCGTTATGGCACGATGAAGAACATGATCATCTCGGTCGAAGCTGTGCTGCCCAACGGTAGCATTGTGCGGACCGGTCAAAGAGCGCGCAAGAGCTCAGCCGGGTATGATCTGACCGCGCTGCTGATTGGTTCGGAAGGCACGCTTGGCATTATCACCGAACTGACGGTGCGCTTGTTTGGTATTCCTGAAGCGGTCGGCAGCGTTGCGGCGTCATTTGGTTCAGTCGCCGAAGCCAGCGAGGCAGTGATTGCTACTATGCAGTATGGCGTGCCGGTCGCGCGGATCGAACTTCTCGATACGCTGACAGTTCGTGCCATCAATGACTATTCGAACTTGAACTTTGATGAGGCGCCCCTGCTCCTGGTCGAATTTCACGGATCAGAGACCGCGGTCGCCGAATATATGGACCTGTTTAAAGCCATCGTTGACGATCATGGCGGGACGACGATGCCGACGGCCAACAGTCCAGAGGAGCGCAACCGGATTTGGCAGGCTCGGCATGATGCCTATTGGGCAAGCCTCACCCTGCGGCCAGGTGCCAAGGGGCTATCGACGGACATCTGTGTGCCGATCTCCCAGCTTGCCACCTGTATCGGCAAAGCGCAGGCTCGCGCCGAGGACGAAGGCTTTTTGGCGCCCATTGTCGGCCATGTTGGCGACGGGAATTTTCACGTGCTGCCTCTGATCGATATGGGCAATGAGGACGAGGTCACCCGCGCCAAGGCCTATGTCGGCTGGCTCAACGAAATGGCGATTGAGGCCGGTGGCACCTGCACAGGCGAGCACGGTATCGGTCAAGGCAAAGCGCCCTATCTGCGGCGAGAGCTAGGCGAGGCTGTCGATGTCATGGGATCAATCAAGCAGGCGCTTGATCCGCAAAACATCATGAACCCGGGGAAAATTCTTCCGGATTAGGTGTCCAAGACCATGCGAGGCGAAACGGCGCGCGGATCGATCTTGAGATCAAGGATCGCCGGCAGATTTGCTTGGCGCGCTGCTTGGAGCGCAGCGGGGAAATCCTCATCGCGCGTGACTGTCGCGCCATAACCGCCATAGGCGCGCGCCAGCGCGGCAAAATCTGGGTTTTTGAGGTCCGTGCCGGACGGGCGACCAGGATAGGTTCGGTGCTGGTGCATGCGAATGGTGCCATAGACACCGTTGTTGGCGACCAGAACGACGACGTTCGCGCCATATTGAACGGCCGTTCCAAATTCCTGGATCACCATCTGCAAGCAACCATCACCGGCCAGGCAGATGACGTCGCGTTCCGGTGCTTCGAGCTTTGCCGCAATGGCCGCAGGCAGCCCGTAACCCATGGAGCCGGACGTCGGTGCGAGTTGATTACGCCAGGCCCGGTAGCGATAATAACGATGGAGCCACGCGGCATAGTTCCCGGCGCCGTTGGTAAGGATGGCATCGTCCCGGAGAACTTTATTGAGGTGGCCGATCACGTTTTCCATGCGCAGATCGCCGATGGTCGGCTGCGGTTCCTGCCAGGCCTCACAGGCGCTGCGACAGGCGTCGACATGGCTCGTTCGATCAGTGTCGGGAGCCAAAGCTGCGTCAGCGAGCGCCAGCGTCATGGCCGCTGGACGGCAGGCAATGGCCATATCAGGACGGTAGACACGTCCCAATTCGTTCGCATCGGCATGGACATGAACCAGCGTCTGGTGAGTCTTGGGCGGCTTTAACAGGGTGTAGCCACTGGTCGTCATCTCACCGAGGCGTGGCCCAAGGGCCAGGATGAGATCGGCGTCATCAATGGTTTTGGCCAACGCCGGATTGGGCGCGATACCCACATCACCGGCATAGTTGGGGTGGCGGTTGTCGAGATAATCCTGGCAGCGAAAGGACGTGCCGACAGGTACCTGCGCCTTGTCGGCAAAAACTCCGAGCGCCGATGCCGCCTCTCCCGTCCACCCGCCGCCACCAACGATCACAAAGGGGCGTTTGGCCTCGCTGATCCTGCGCGCGACCTCTTCGACCTCGCTTGCCGACGGCTCGGCTCTGGGCAGTGTGGACGCTGGCGGGATTTGCGGACGTTCATGGAGGGTCGCCGATAGGATGTCTTCCGGCAGCGCCAGCACAACCGGTCCTGGTCGCCCGGCTTGGGCAACATGGAAAGCGCGGCTGACATATTCGCCGATGCGTTCGATACGGTCGATCTCTGCCACCCATTTGGCAAGCGGGCCGTACATCGCGCGATAATCCACTTCCTGGAACGCTTCGCGATCACGTTGGTCGGTGGCGACTTGGCCAATGAACAGGATCATCGGCGTGGAATCCTGGAAAGCCACATGCACACCGGATGCCGCGTTGGTTGCGCCGGGTCCGCGAGTCACAAAGGCGATGCCTGGTTTGCCCGTTAGCTTGCCGTGGGCTTCGGCCATCATCGTCGCGCCGCCTTCCTGGCGCGCTACGATGGTCTCTATGTCGGCGTCGTAAAGCGCATCGAGCGCAGGCAGGTAGCTTTCGCCTGGCACGCAGAAGACACGGCGGACACCTTGCGCCGCCAACGCATCGATGAGGACAGTGCCGCCATGCAGGGTGCCGTGAAAGGCGCCGTCAGACATTGCTCCAACCGCCGTCGATCACATGGATCGTGCCAGTGGTGTAGGCGGCTTCGTCAGAGGCCAGATAGACGGCGAGCGCAGCAATCTCGTCAGCTTTGCCGATCCGGCCCATCGGTTGGCGGCTGATGAAGGCAGATTTGGCTGCCTCATAGCCACCCATAGATTCACCTAGTGTCTCGATGCGCTGCTCCAGGGACGGGCTTTCAACGGTTCCTGGACAGATCGCATGGGCACGAATGCCCTGGCCGATGAAGTCAGCGGCAATAGATTTGGTCATGCCGATCACGCCGGCTTTGGTTGCGCCGTAGACGAACCGATTGGGCACGGCGATCACCGAAGAGGCAGCAGACGACATGTTGAGGATAGTACCACCGCCTGCCGCGATCATGGCCGGCAGAAAGGCCTTGGTAACGCGGAACATCGCCGTCATGTTGAGATCGATGGAGAACGCCCAGCTCTCCTCATCGCAATCCAAAATGCTGCCATGGGCGACGAACCCGGCACAGTTAAAGAGGACATCCAGTGCGCCAACAGCGTCCTGCGCCTGCGCGATGCTGTCCGGGTCGCGGACATTGAGCACGCGCGTTTCGCAGCCTCCTGCCTCCAGGTCCGGGAAGGCAGCTTCATTGATATCAGTCGCAATGACGCGAGCCCCTTCTCTAGCCATGGCCAGCGCTGTTGCCTTGCCGATGCCTTGGCCGGCGGCAGTGATCAGGCAAGTCTTGCCGTCCAAACGTCCCATTCAAGATATCCTATGCTGAACTCAAAAGTGCATCGATCTCGTCGCGCGTCGGCATGGATGGCGCCGTACCAGCCCGTGTCACAGAAAGACTGGCCGTGGCGCAACCAAAACGAACGGCGGCAACAGGATCGCAGCCTTCTGCGATGGCGACCGCAAAACCTCCGTTGAAGGCATCCCCGGCCCCGGTCGTTTCGACGACTGGCCCGGCGTTGAAGGCCGGCACATGCTCACTCACGGTTCCGTCGTCATAGAGTGCGCCTTGTTCGCCCAAGGTGATGATGGCCGCTCCGGCACCTTGTTCGCGCAGCAGCTTAGCGGCGGCACGCGCATCGTCGACCGACACGACCGGCCGCCCCACCAGAGCCTCAGCTTCGGATTCGTTGGGCGTCACGAAGTTACACAGCGCCAACATGCCTTCGGGCAACGCATCGGCTGGCGCCGGGTTGAGCACCGTGCGGGCACCCCCCATTTTGGCGATCTGAAGCGCGCGAACCGCCGCATCCATAGGCTGTTCCAACTGGGTGACGAAAACATTGGCTGATCCAATGAGATCGCCGCGCGCCTCTATATCTGCCGGGCTGATCGTGCGCGCCACGCCTGGCGAGACGATGATGGCATTGTTGCCGGTGCCGGACTCCACGAAGATGTAGGCCGCGCCGGTGTAGCTGTCGGCGTGCTGGCTGATGGCCGGTTTTACGCCGGCCTTTTGCCAAGTCGCGAGCGCCATATCGGCAAAAGGGTCCTCGCCAAGTTTGGTGATGAAGTGCGCTGAGACATCTCCGTCGCCAGCCGCCATCGCGGCAGCAACGGCCTGATTTGAGCCTTTGCCACCCGGGCCGAGAGCAAAACTCTCGCCAAGGATTGTCTCGCCCATTTTCGGCTGGCGCGACGCCCGATAGGCTGTGTCGGCGACAAAGACGCCAAGAATGACAACGTCTACCATCGTGGCTCCTTATGCCTCGGGCGGGATCACGCCCTTGCGCAGCATGAAGCAGCCGTAGAACCGCCGCTCTCCGGTTTGGATCACCGCGTAGGCTTGTTTGGCTAAATCGTAAAAGGCAAAGCGTTCGATGCTGACCATCGGGCGATGGCTTCCTTCGGCCGCATCAATGGCGGCCTGCACCTCGTCTTGCACTGGAGGAATCGTATCCGGCTCACCGACGATTTCCATTCGTCCGGCAAAATCGTCCACAAATGTGTCGAGTGAAAAGACGGAGAGCACGGCTTCAATAGCTTCGCCGGCCGTCACATTACCGATGCGCAGCAAGTCGCCCACCACCGTTTGACGGGCGATTGAGTCGGCGGGAAAGTTGGTGTCGGAGATGATCAACGTGTCGCCATGGCCCATAGCAGCCAGCGTATAGAGCACCTCGGCGTTGAGGCGCGGATCGATTCCCTTAAGCATGGCGCTTCCCCCTTCTTGTTGTTAGCCCTGTCGGCGTACTTGGTCAGCCAGCGCGAGCCCCAAGGCTCTGTGGCCCTCTTGATCCAAATGAATACCGTCGATTTGTGACATGGAACAGACGCTTCCGGCGTCCCAAACGGGTACATCTGCGCGTTCGCCCATGGCGGCAAAGCTTTGTGCGAACTGTTGCGACTTCTCTACGCCGCCCTGAAAAAACTCCATCAAGATGCCAGCGTCGCGCAGCGGCGGCGGCGCAACAACCAGCAAATCAGGCGCCGACTGGTTCGGCCCGCATCCACTCGCGCGGACAATCTGGACAAGTGTTTCCACGCCGAGCGTGATTTCGGTCGGCGTCACCTGGAAGCGCGATTTTAGGTCATTGGTGCCGAGCATGATGACCACAAGATCAATCGGCCGGTGGCTTTCGAGCAGAGCAAGCAGCGCGCGTTGGGCGTTTTTATGCGCACCTTCAAGAGGATCATCGTGCGCCGTGGTGCGCCCTGGATGCCCTTCGGCAAGCACATGCCACCCCTCGCCCAGCGCACCGGCCATGATGGAGGTCCATCGGCCTTCGAGCGGGAACCGACCCTTGCTGCCCAGGGCCGTCAACGCCATCGTGCCATGCGTATTGCTGTCACCAAAACAAAGAACGGTTTTCGTTATCACAGACGAGCCCCCGTCTGCGCATCAAAGAGGTGCACCAGGCCGACATCGGGTTTTAGTGTAACAGTCTGGCCGACCGTAAAAGGTTGGCGCTCGCGTACAACGCTGACGATATCACGGTCGCCAACGCGCGAAACGAGATGGATTTCTGAGCCCGTTGGCTCGACGACCGCAATGGTTGCCTCAAAACCTTGGTCGGCAGGGGTTAAGTGCTCTGGTCGCAGGCCGACCGTCACCACCATTCCGCTGTGCCCGTTGGCGGCAGCGCCAAGATCAAATCGAATGCCGTCGGCCCGAAACTCGGTGCCTTCGATCGTTCCGTCGATGAGGTTCATGGACGGCGAACCGATGAAACTGGCAACGAAGGTGTTGGCGGGGCGGTCGTAGAGTTCAAGCGGCGCGCCTGACTGTTCCACATGACCATCGCGCATTACCACAATCTTGTCGGCCATCGTCATGGCTTCGATCTGATCGTGGGTGACATAAACGGTCGTGGTCTTCAGGCGCTGGTGCAACTCGCGGATTTCAGAGCGCATCTGGACGCGCAGTTTCGCGTCAAGATTGGAAAGCGGCTCATCGAATAAAAAGACCTGCGGGTTGCGCACAATCGCCCGGCCCATGGCGACGCGCTGGCGCTGGCCGCCTGATAGTTCGCGGGGGTAACGTTTCAGATAGGGCTGAAGCCCAAGAATGTCGGCCGCGCGGTCCACTCGCTCGCTGATTTCCGCCTTAGGCATGTCCTGCATCTTCAGCGCGAAGCCCATGTTGGCCGCAACGGATTTGTGCGGATAGAGTGCGTAGTTTTGGAACACCATGGCGATGTCGCGCTTAGCCGGCGGCAAATTGTTGATCACCCGCTGGCCGATTTGGATGGTGCCGCCGGTAATGCTTTCCAGGCCTGCAATCATCCGCAAAAGCGTCGATTTTCCGCAACCTGACGGGCCCACCAGAACCACGAATTGACCATCATCGATGTCGACGTCAATGCCATGGAGAACCTCAACTGGTCCGTAGCTTTTGTGCACCTCGCGGACGGTGACTTCTGCCATGGTTCTGCGTACTCCCAGCCTTCGTCCCACCTGCTTTGCACCAAGCAAGACACGGTACGGTTGCCCCGTACATCTTTTGGCAAGACCTAGCCGAAGCACTGCGCTCTGTCCATTCTCAACATGCTAACATGTTAGCAGCTTGACTTGGCTCCTTAACGTTGAGACAGTCTTCAACGTAAGCGCGCAATCGGACGTTTCGCTAGACGTCTTTGCGCGAAAAAATGGGCTCGGTTTTCACGGTCGCAAAGGTCGCGATTCCGGCGCCAGATAAGCCCAAAATGGGCATCCAGTTGGTTGGAGCAAAGCTGTCCAGCCACATCATGGGAGGAACCTCAATGAAAGTGGATTTATACAACCATGCCGTGAAAAACGGTCTCACGCGGCGACGCTTCCTTCAAGGTTCCACCGCCCTGGCTGGCGCTGCTGCCTTTACCGGCGCAGGCGGCGTTTTGAAGCCAGCGCGTTCCTTTGCGCAGTCTAATGTTCGCGCCGAAATCTTGCGCATCCCGGGTGTTGGGATGGGCTCCCCGACCGATGCTGATTGGCAGCGTGTCGGCGAACTTTGCCTTGGACCGACCCGTGAGGTGGTTGCCGAAGGTGAGTTTGAAGGTGTTGAGCTGACCTTTATGGGTCTCAACAACCAGAACCTGCACAACTTCCTGTTCCGCGGCTTCCTGCGTTCCTGGGAAGAGTACACTGGCGCGACGATCAACTGGATCGATCTGGCGCAGGCCGATTACAATGCCCGCTTGCAGCAATCGATTGCCACCGGAACCGTTGACTTCGACATCATTGAGATGGGCGCCCCGTTTGAAGGTGATACCGCCGGTCGTGGCCTCCTCAATGAGATGCCCGATTGGGTCGCAGAACTCATCGATATGGATGACTATGTGGACTATCTTAAAGCGCCGGTTGGCACCTGGGATGGCAAAACCTATCGGGTTTCCATTGATGGCGATTGCCACACCTTTGCCTACCGCACCGACTATTATGAGAGCGAAGAACTTGCTCAAGCTTGGGCCGACGCCGGCAATGATAGCGCATGGGAACAGCCGACGACCTGGGAGATGGTCAACGCGCATTCGATGTTCCTGGCAGGCAAGACCGATCCGCTTACCGGCCTTGACGCCCATGGCTATCTCGACCCGCTCAAAGGCTGGGGTGGTTTCGGCTTTTACTTCCTGGAAAACCGAGCCGCGCCCTATGTCAAGCATCCCGATGACCCGGCATGGCTGTTCGATCCTGAAACGATGGCGCCACGCGTCAACAATCCTGGCTGGGTTCAGGCCATTCAGGATGTCATGGATTTGATCGCAACACCCGGTGCCTATCCGGCTGACCAGATCAATGCCGATCCAGGCACGACGGCCTTCCAGCAGTTCCTTGCTGGGACTGGTGCCATGCTGAACTGGTGGGGCGATGTGGGTTCCAATGCCCGCACATCGGATTCCTCCGTGGTCGGCGATGTTGTCGGCTTTGACATCAACCCCGGTACTGAACGGGTCTACAACGCGATGGCCGGTGCTTGGGAAGACACGCCCAACGTCTCGCCGAACAACGCTTATATCGGTTGGGGGATTTACGTTACCAACCGCGTTGAAGGCGACGATCTAAAACGCAAAGCGGCCTGGTCGGCTGCCGCGCATCTGGGTGGCAAGGATCTGTCGCTGTGGGCGTCGGCCTATCCGTCTGGCTTCCAGCCTTATCGCAACTCGCACTTCCAGTTCGATGAGTGGGAAGAGGCAGGCTACGATCGTCCGTTTGTGGAAGACTATCTTGGCTCCAATCTGGATAGTTACAACCACCCCAATGCGGCGATTGAGCCGCGTATTCCGGGTATCTTCCAGTACTATTCGGTGGCCGAAGACGAACTGGCAAAAGGTTTTGCTGGCGAGTATGGATCGGCTCAGGAAACGGCGGACGCCATCGCCGCGGCCTGGGAGCGGATCACCGATCAGATCGGGCGCGAAAGCCAAATCGCGCTCTACCGAGCCTCCCTCGGCCTTTAGCGGCCAACTTGCGGGTTTGGCGGGCGCACATATCGATTAAATGTGTGCCTGCCGATCCGCCTCTTTGGCCCTTCGGGCCTGCAATGGATGAGTGCTAGCCGGTGGCCACCCAAGGCGATCTTCTTCATGTGGTGACCAATGATGATATCTCGGCCCAGCGCAGCGCGTTCGGCCGATTTATCATGTGGGGGTCCTTCGCGCTTCTGCTGGCGGTTGCAGCATTTCAAACGCTCGGTGTCATCGGCCAAATCGACCCAAGCTTCGAAAGCTGGCGCCCGACGCTCTATGCCTATGTGCTTTGGGCGGTTTGCCTGTGTGCCGGACAAGTATTGGTGCGCGGCGAACAGGGCAAACGGGTGTTGTTCGTGTTGCCGGCAACTCTGTTCGTCATCTCGATGGTCGTCTTTCCTTTGCTGTTCGGCTTGGTGATTGCGTTTTCTGATTGGAACCTGTCCTCGCCCGATGGCCGCCAATTCAATGGCTGGGACAATGTACGTCAGATGTGGAACGACCCGTTCTACTGGAACGCGCTAACGAACATGGTTTGGTACACGCTGGCCATTCTGGTCGAGTACGCCATTGCCTTCGGTCTGGCGCTGCTGCTCAACAGCCAAATTAAGGCGCGGAAGTTTTTCCGCGTTGCCTTCCTGCTGCCTCTGATGTTGTCACCGGTTGCCGTCAGCTGGATGATCGGCAAATCGATGCTGGAAGTTCGTTTTGGCCCGATTTCTGGGTTTCTGCGTGAGATTGGCGTCGATAACGTGTCGTTTTTCGGCAATCCGGAACTGGCACGTCTTACCATCATGATCATGGACGCCTGGACGTTCATTCCCTTCATGATGATCATGATCTTGGCCGGGCTCCAGGCGATACCCAAGGAGGTCCAGGAGGCCGCCAAGGTGGATGGCGCATCCGGCTGGCGCGGCTTTTGGGAGGTCACCTTTCCATTGATGCTGCCCGTGTCGATCACGGCCATTCTGATCCGTATCATCTTCAAGCTGAAGCTTGCCGACATTATCATCAATGTCACCGCTGGCGGTCCAGGCGGCGCCACGGACTCGGTCACCAGCTTCATCTTCCGAGAATATCGCGACCGTTCCAACGTCGGCTACGGGACCATGCTTGCTATGGTCTATCTGGTACTCATCGTGATCGCGATGACCATCCTGATGAAGCTTGCCGACCGCTGGATGCGGCCACGATATTAGGGTGACGGCATGAGCGAGCAGATATTCCACGACAGCGAAACGGACCTTGCTCACAGGACGCGGTGGTTCACGTCAAAACTTGTGATCTACGGCATTCTCATCGTCTGGACGATTGTCTGCCTGTTCCCGATCTATTGGACCATCACGACCAGCTTCAAAATGGCGCCGGACGTGATGCGTGGGAACATGATCCCTTGGGTCGATTATCGTCCCGCTTGGCTCGGTTGGCGCTCGCTGGGTCTATCGCCGGAGACTATTGGTGCGGAGTCCACCGTGCGCGAACAGTTCATGCAGCGCTTTTTCAACTCGATGATCACGTCTCTATCGGCCTCGACGCTCGCAGTCGCATTGGGCAGCCTGGCCGCCTACGGCCTGTCACGGTTCTCATTCAAATTCGGCTTTATGCGCAATCAGGACATCTCGTTCTTTTTCCTGTCTCAGCTTATCCTGCCGCCCGTTGTTTTGGCGCTGCCTTTCCTTGTGCTCTACCGCGAGCTTGATTTGCTCGACACGCGTATCGGCCTCATCCTGCTCTACACACTGACCGTTCTGCCGATCGTCATTTGGATCATGCGCGATCAATTCGCCGGCATTCCAACAGAACTGGAAGAGGCGGCGTTGGTCGATGGCCTGTCGATATGGCGCGCCTTTGGCACCATCATCCTGCCGATCGCACTGCCCGGCATGGTCGCGGCTTTCATTCTGTCGCTGGTGCTCACCTGGAACGAGTATTTCTTCGCCGCGCTGCTAACCTCAACGCATGCCAACACACTGCCCGTTATGGTCGCAAGTCAAACCGGCTCTCAAGGGATCAGTTGGTGGTCGATGGCGGCGCTCTCGTTTGCAGCGATCCTGCCGCTCATTGTCATCGGTGTTGCCTTGGAGCGCTTCATCATCAAAGGCATGGCCGCCGGCGCCGTAAAATAGCGAGCGATCTGCGCTATTCCATGTTGGTGTGACGTGCCCGCATGGTCTCTGGCGTTTCTGCGAGCCGGTCTCGAAGGTCCAAGACCATCAACTCGAAAAGCAGAAACAACGCGCCTTCAAACAACGATCCCATGGGTAGAACCGGCTGGGCCGTCTGATCGTCGGCCATTGTCGTGGTTGGAAGGACCAGGGTCTGCGTTGCGAGCTTGGCGAGCGGCGCGTCGTGGATCGCGGTGATCAAAAGACGATCCGCACCCGCCTTGGCCGCTTCGCCCATCAGTGCGCGTACTGTCGATAGGTCGCCTGGACCGGCTGTCACCAGAAGCAAATCTCCTGGCCCCAGCGGCGGCGCGGTCATGTCGCCTTGCATGGAAACGCTGAGCCCGAGATGGTGAAGACGCATGATGAAGCCACGTAGCTGGAGCGCTTCGCGTCCACAACCATAGCCCATCACATGGTGATCCTTGGCGGCGATGATCTGCTCGATGGCCGCGTCTTTTGCCACGGGATCGATAGCATCGATAGCGCGGCGCAACTCTTCAAGTGCAATGTCGAGCCGCGTCACGTCTGAATACTCAGCTGGTGCGCAATGTCCTTGGTTTGCTCGTAAAGCGCCTTGAACAGCGGATATTGCCTCTCGTAAGCATCATGCTTGGTTGCTTTGACGGTCCGCGACATTGGGTTCCAGGTTGGCAAATCGTCTTTTGTGACCTCGCCCAATGCCATGCGTGCCAAAAACGCATTGCCATAGCTTGCGCCGGTCGTAACCGAACAGACGATTTGATCAAGGCCGGTAAGGTCGGACGTCGCCTGTAGCCAAAGCTGGTTTTTGGTTCCGCCGCCGACCGCCAGCAAGCGCTTTGGCACCTGACCGGCCTCGGCATAGGTGTCTGTTACATGCCGCGTGCCCATGGCAATGCCCTCGATCACGGCGCGATAGAGATCGCCCCTAGTATGGGTCAGATCGAGCCCAAAAAAGGCGCCTTTAGCCTTCGGATCATGGATCGGCGTTCGCTCACCGGAGAAGTAGGGCAGGCAGAGCAGTCCTTTTGCGCCCGGCGGTGAAGTTTCAGCTTCGGTAGCAAGCACCGGAAATGCCTCGTCCTTGGAAAGTTCCTTGGCGAAGTGATCGCGGAACCAATGGGTCAGCGTGCCGGACGTCGCCAGGCCCGCCATCGCTGCATATTCCCCTTCAAACAACCATGGCGCATGCCACAAACGTGGGTCGGAAAACTGATCTTCCGTCACCGTAATGATGAAGATGGTCGAGCCATACATCATCATCATATCGCCAGCGTTGAGTGTTCCGACACTCACCGCCTCGGCCGCCGCGTCGATGGTGCCGCAAGTGACCGGCGTGCCTTCGGCAAGGCCGCTTTCCTGCGCCGCCTTGGTCGTTACGGTCCCAGCGATCTCGGTCGACCACATTAGCTCCGGCATCAACTCGAGCGAGCAGATGTGCGAACCCAAGGCATCCGACCAAGTTTGGGCCTTGATGTCATAGAGCGGGGCCGAGTTGGGCGCCGTATAGTGGTCGATCACAAACCGGCCTGTCAGCTTGAATGTTAGAAAGCTGGTCGCAGTCAAAATCTTATGGGTTCTTGCCCAGAGGTCGGGATGATTGCGTTTGAACCATAGGATTTTGGGGCCAACCGCCTGCGAGGTCAGCGCGTTGCCGGAATGCGCAAGAATGCCCTCTTCGCCGAGTTGACCATTGAGATCGTCAATCTCCCTGGCCGCCCGCGTATCGACGCCATAGAGCACGCCATTCATCAGCGGCGTGCCGTCGGCATCAACCGGCAACATGCAGGGACCGATGGCCGACGTTGCCACAGCTTTGATGGCCGTCGGATCGACCCCGTTTCCTGCGAGAAGCGCCTTGGTGATGTGAACGAAATCGCCCCACCAATCCTCATCGGGACGATGCTCCGCCCAACCCGCCTGCGGCACAATCATCTGGTGTGGTCGCGCAGCCTGCGCAACGACGGCTCCTGACTCATCGACCAGGACGCCTTTGGACTCAAACGTGCCAATATCGACACCCAGCGTATAGGTCGTCATGCGATCTCTCGTGTCAGGGAAAAGCTCGGGCCAATGGCGGCAATGGCGTTGGTGAGAAGGTTGGCCAACGCGTCCAGGTCACGCAGATCGCACATCTCATTGGCCGAATGGGAGTACCGCATCGGAAACCCGACATCGATGCTCGCCACACCCTGGCCGACCAATTGCACGTAAGACAGGTCGGTCAAAACGCCGACCTGCGCCGAGCGCTGCATTGAGATGCCCTGCTCTTCTGCAGTCTGTTCCATCAAGCGCACCATCGCCGGGTGCGGGATGACGCCATTCAGCGTCCCGCGCCCATGGAATGAGTAGAGGCTCACCCCTGGTCCGGCACCAAGATGCATGTCACCGCGGTCCGCCATGTCCGGCGTGTCGGTGGCGAGCATCAGATCAATCTGGATGGCAATATCCGGCTGCAAATTCTGAGCGGCAACGACTGCACCGCGCAGATTGAACTCTTCTTGCACCGAAAAAACCAAATGGACGGTCGGACCGCTGGGCCGCTTGGCGAGCGCTTCAGCGACGGCCAGTTGAACGGCGCATCCGGCGCGGTCATCGACGCTGGTGCCGACGACCCGATGCTCGCTGGCGCGCTCAACACGCGAGCGATAAACGACCGGCGTGCCAATCTGAATGCCGGCCTGTTCGGCCTCGGCTTTACTGGCAAAGCCGGCATCGATGATGAGGTCCGGTGCACGTACAACCTCATACTTTTCATCGGGCGTCGTGGCGTGGTGCGCCTTGTTGGAAATGACGCCGGCGGCGTCCCTACCCTCGCCCACGCAGAGCAAAACTGATTGGGCAGCCAGCGCCCGCTCCGGCACGCCGCCCAGGCGTTCGACCTTGATGAAACCATCCTCCGTGACCTTGCGAACGATGAAGCCCAACTGGTCCATGTGGGTGAACAGCATCACCGAGGGCGTGGACGGGTCGCCCTCCACGATCGCGATCACATTGCCAAGGCGGTCGGTGCGATGCGCCAATCCAATAGCATCGAGCCGCGTACGAATGGCTTTGGCGACGCGCTCCTCGTGGCCCGACAGGCCAGGGATCAGCATCAAGGCCTCAAGATCATCGCGGATGGTCATGCGCGCGCCGCCCTCACCCGGCCCATGAAATCCTTGGCACGGTCTGGATCGACGGCGTTCCAGGTGTGCCCATCGACTTTCAGGGCCGAGCCGACCACGCAGCCATCGGCGATCGCCAGAACATCGCCAACTGTCTCGTGCTTGACGCCCGTGTTGGCGAGAACAGGCGTGTCCGGCAGCGCGGCTTTCACATCTTCCAGATCTTCCATTTTCGCCGCCTCGCCGGTGATCTGGCCAGACACCAACACTGCGTCGGGAATGGAGGAGAAGACCGCGCTGCGGGCACGATCGGGTAGCGGACGGCGATCTCCGCCGACACATTGTAGAGCATCAACAAATCGTTTCGGCCCAGAGAATCGCGGTAACGCAGCGCCTTGCCGGCGTCCGGCGCCCAAACGCCCATGTCGCTGGCATAGGTGCCTGTGAAGATTTCCCGGCAGAAGGTCGCGCCAGTCGCAGCCGCAAGAGCGACGGTGGCCATCGGGTCCCACAGCACGTTGACGCCAAAGGGCAAAGTGATCTCTGGCTTCAGCGCGCCGATGATTGCCGCCATTGTCGCGGTGGAGGCGGGATCAACGTCAAAGGCGTAAGGCCGGTCGTTCTCGTTACCAAACATGATGGCGTCGAACCCGGCACTCTGCAGCGCCTGAAGATCCTTACGCGCATCGTCGCGAAGCTTTTCTAGACCACCCTCGACATTGTAGAGCGGCGTGCCCGGCAAGGCACCCAGATGGACCATCGCAATGATCGGTTTCTCCGTCCCAAACGCCTGAACAAACCGATCCATTGCAACTCCATTTCTAACGCCAAGACTAACAAATCGCGGTAGGCGCGGCACACTGTTTATACTAGCATGTTAGCAACGCGGGAGGCTTCGATGCAATCAACCACACCCTTGAAAACGCGGCACTGGGATCGCCTCGGCAATGGCGGGCTGACGTTCACAGAGCTCGGCTTTGGGACAGCCCCTTTGGGCAATCTCTACAAGGCGATCACCGACGACGACGCTCACGCCGTGCTCGAAGCAGCTTGGGATGGCGGGGTGCGTTACTACGACACCGCACCGCTTTATGGGCTCGGGCTTTCCGAAACACGGCTCAATCGGTTTCTGCGCGGTAAACCACGCGACGCCTATGTGCTTTCCAGCAAAATTGGGCGGTATTTCAATGTCACCACGCCAGACAAACGCGATGGGTTCGGCAAGTGGTTCGACGTGCCCTCGCGCAATGAAGTCTACGACTACACCTATGACGGTGTGATGCGGTCGGTGGAGTTTTCGCTGGAGCGATTAGGCATTGATCGGATCGACATCCTTTTTGCCCATGACCTCGACATCTTCAATCATGGTAGCCAGGAAGCGCTCGACGCCAAGATTTCCGAATTGATGAATGATGGTGGCTACAAGGCGCTATCGGAAATGCGCGAGCAAGGCGTGATCAAGGCGTTCGGCGGCGGCGTCAATGAGTGGCAGTCCTGCCAGACGCTCACCGAGCAAGGCGATTTTGACATTTTCCTGCTGGCCGGCCGCTACACGCTGCTGGAACAAGAGGCCCTGGAAACGTTTCTGCCGCTGGCCGAAGCGCGAGGCATCGGTCTTGTGATCGGAGGACCGTACAATTCGGGAATCCTCGCCACCGGGCCCAAACCCGGTGCGTTTTTCAATTACGACGCCGCCCCGCAGGACATCTTAGACAAGGTGGCGCGCATTGAGGCCGTCTGCGAACGGCACAAGGTGCGGATGGTGGATGCTGCATTCCAATTTCCGCTGCGCCACCCAACGACCGTGTCCGTCATCCCCGGCGGACAGGGATTGGCCGAGATGAAATCGAACGTTGAGGCGGCTAAAGCCGACATTCCTGCGGCGCTTTGGGCCGATCTGAAGGCCGAAGGTTTGATGCGCCAAGACGCGCCTGTGTGAGGGCGAACTCATGATGATCGATGCTCATCAGCATTTCTGGAACCCTGCGCGCGGCGATTATGACTGGATGCCGTTGGACAATGCCATTTTGGCGCGACCCTATGGCCCCGACGATCTCGTTCCGCATCTGAAGCAGCACGACATTTCAGCGACGGTCCTGGTGCAGGCGGCGGCAACAATCCACGAGAGCGAATACATGCTTGGGATTGCCGATGCGACGCGCTTTGTTGCCGGCGTCGTGGGCTGGATCGATTTCGAAAAACCCTGCGACATTGAGCATCTCAAACGCCTCGCCAAACATCTGAAGTTTCTTGGCGTTCGTCCGATGATCCAGGACATCCCCGATGATGATTGGATGCTGCGGGATGACATCCAATGGGCTTTTGAGACACTCTGCGACCTTGATCTTACCTTCGATGCTTTGGGGTTCCCGCGTCACCTAGACAACTTCCACACATTGCTGACCCGTTATTCTCAGATGCGCGTGGTCATCGACCATTGTATGAAGCCGCAAATCCGCGACCATTCGCCGGAGGCCTTTGGTTATTGGGCAGACGGGATGGCAAAAATTGCCAAGGATACCAACGCGTTTTGTAAGTATTCGGCGCTCGTCACTGAAGCCAAGGAAGATTGGACCGTTGAGGACCTGCGCCCCTATGTCGAGCACGTGTTTGAGGTCTTCGGGCCGGAGCGGATGGTCTGGGGGTCCGATTGGCCAGTGTCACGTCTGGCACGCGGCTATGATGATTGGCGGGCAGCAGCCCTAGAACTGACCGATCACCTCAGCGAGGACGACAAAGCCAAGGTGTTTGGTGGGAACGCCAAAGCGTTTTATCGCTTGAACGTCTGAGCCAGCGCTTGAACGGCCTCGTGGGGGATGCTTCCACGGGCATCGACGTCCGTCGACACATGCAGCGCCGCTGCCGCCGAGGCGAAACGGGCAGCGTCAAGAAGAGCTTGCCCGCTACAAAGCGCGACGCTCAAAGCACCGACAAAGGCGTCCCCCGCCCCGTGGGTGGAGATTACCGGCACTTTAAAGGCCGGCACGTGCTCCATCGTGTCCAGATCGATCAACCATAGCCCTTGGTCACCGAGCGTCACGATGATGGCGCAGCCATAATGGGCTGCAAGCTGAAGCGCCGCCGCCTTGCCATCGAGCGCCTGTGGGTCAAGGCTCAACATATCAGCCGCTTCGACGCGGTTGACGACGAGGACATCAAGCCTCTCCGCAAGGTCCTCCGTTAGTAGCCGGGCCGGTGCGGCGTTTAACAGAACACGCGCGCCGACGCGTTTGGCTTGCCCAGCCACCACCTCGTTGACCGGTGACGGCAGTTCGTTTTGAAGCACAACCCATTGCGTATCGGGTGTAATGGAAATTGCCGATGCATCCAGTTCCAGGTTCGATGCCGACACGATCACCGCGCCATACCCACCGTCCGGTAGGCCGATGGCAACGCTCATGCCCGTTGGCGTTTCCACGCGCTGAACGAGGTCGGTCTCAACGCCGGCTTCGTGCAAAGTTTCAAGTGCCTCGTCGCCGGGAGCATCAGCGCCAAGAGACGCCGCCATTGCGACCGGGACATGCAACGCTTTGCCGAGACGAGCAGCCGCAACCGCCTGATTGCCGCCCTTGCCGCCGAACGCATAACGAACAGCGCTTCCCGTCAGCGTTTCATCGACGCGCGGCAGACGCGGCGCATCGACGATCACATCATGATGGATCGCGCCGACAACCAGAATGCTCATTGGCTGCCGAACAACGCATCGGCAACGATGCGCAAGCTTGCCGTTGCATCTTGCCGCGCGATGGCGTCGATCAGTTTTTCGTCGTGGACCAAGCCGGCGGCCACCGCGCGCAGCCTGTCGGCCATCGCAACATTGGTCGCTGCCTCGGCGCAGGGATCAAGACCGCCATGGTCGGGGAATGTGTCGAAATAGATCGTGCCGTCATAGCCTTGGCGCGCCAGCTCCACGAACAACTCCAGCGTTTGGAAGGGATGAACCGATCCCACCATCAACCCATCGTCGCGCTGACCGTAGCCGTCATTGAGATGCACGCCCAGAAGCCTTGAATGGCGGGTGATAAGGTGCGCCGTATGGGCTGGCATTTCATCGGCGTAGAGCACATGGGCGAAATCGAGCGTGACCCCGAGATTGGGACGGTTTGCTTCCTTGATCGCCAGAAGCGTTGTGCCAATGTCCGGCATCAAGGCATAAGCACGCGGTTCGTTGGGCTTGTACTCGATGGCGATATCAAGGGCGGAATTGTGGTCGCAGACTGCTTGAATGGCAGCAATCGTGTCGTCCCACATCTGCTTATAGTTGCCCTGAAAAGCGTAGTCGAAACCATCCTGCCCCATCCACAGTGTCATCAACGTGCCGCCCATTTCAGCGAGCGTGTCTAAACCCTTCTTGGTGATATCGATCGCTGCTTGGCGGACGGCCTTGTCTGGATGGGTGAACGCGCCAAGCCGAAAACCTGGATCGGTGTAGTAGCGCATCGCCAGACCGTTGAGCGCCATGCCGCAATCATCCATCACGGCGGCCATGTCGCGGGCGCTGTGGTGCTCAAAATGATCGGGATAATTGAGATCGGCGGCGTTCAAACCATCGACGCTTGCCGTGCGCCGCAGCATGTCTTCTGCGGTTGGTTTACCGGGCAACCCTATCTTGAATGCATTGAGGCGCGCGGCATAACGCTGCGCATTGACCAGGTCTCGGGCCAGGTCACGGTTCATAGGCTGACGAAGAGCTCCGGCTTGGAGCGCATCATCGGCTCCAGCAAGGCAATCAATTGCCGCAGATGGTAGCGGGTCGCGATCCGCGCGGCGTCAGGATCGCGCTTTTCCAACGCATCCAAGATTGCTTCATGTTCTTTCAGCGTTGCTTGTACCCGCCCCGGCTGCGGTAGGATCAGCTGGCGCGCCCTATCAACATGCACCCAGCTGGTTTCGGCAATCTGTGGCAGGCGTTTGAAGCCGGTGAACGACATCATCAGCTCGTGCATCTGACCGTCCATCTGATAAAATCCTGGAAAGTCGCCATCGCCAACCAATGCAGCCTGGATGCGCAAATTTCGCCGCAGCTGGACCAATTGGTCATTGCTGATTGAGGTGGCAAGCAATTCAACTGTGGCCAATTCCAGCGCTTCGCGCAGGAACGCGCCTTCGCGAATTTCGTCGATTGAAAACCGTGCCACGAAGGTGCCCGCTTGTGGTACGACATCGACCAGGCCTTCAACAGCCAATCGCGCCAACGCCTCGGCCACAGGCGAACGCGAAACGCCCAATTGCTGGCAGATTTCAGGCTTTCGGAGAACTTCACCGGGTTTGAGTTGTAGCGACAAAATCGCCTTCTTCAGTGATCCGTAGGTTTTTTGCGCCAGCGTGCCAGGGAAATCATCCAAACTTGCCAGTACCGGCGGGGTTCCATCCGTTGCCTGCGTTCGGCTCACACGGACCGGCTCGACGCCGTCGGGATGGACTTGTGAAGGTCGTGTTTGGTCTTGCACCGTCGCCCGATCCAGCTGTAGCATGTTAGCATGTTAGTCGTGCGGCATGGGCTGTCAACTGATTGCCGATGGCTTGCCACGCGGTCCATCATGTTGGAACGGCGGATGCTCTGCAAGGCGACGAAACGCCTAGTTTTGGGCATCTTCAGCCCGTTTGAAGAGGTTCTCCCTGCGTGTCCAAGAACAGTGATACCTCGCCCGGCCTTGACCGCCGGGCTCTCCGGCTTAACCCCAATGATACCGTCGCGGTGGCGACCGAGGACATAGGCGCGAGCGTGCGCCTGGACGCGTTAGGCCTGACCACGGTCGATCGTATCGGGCAAGGGCACAAAATCGCCCGCCAACCCCATGCCGTCGGTGATCCGGTTATCCGCTATGGTCAAATGATTGGGCGGGCAAGCGTTCCAATTGCGGTTGGCGAGCATGTGCACAGCCACAACCTTGCGATGGGCGATCAAGCCAATGATGGTTCTGTTCGCCTTGACGCTGGCGACGCCGGCGTTTTTCAGGTCCAAGCATCGGTCGATCTGCCCGCAACCTTCATGGGCTATCATCGCGCTGACGGGCGTGTCGGCACGCGCAACTATTTGGGCATCGTTACCTCGGTCAATTGTTCGGGGTCCGTGGCCCGTTTCATCGCCCAGGCGGCAGAAAAAAGCGGCCTGCTTGACGCCTTTCCCAACGTCGATGGCATTGCGCCAATCGTCCACGGGACAGGCTGCGGCATGGCGGCGGACGATGAAGGCTATGAGACGCTGTTTCGCACTCTGTCCGGTTATGCCCAGCATCCCAATTTCGGCGGCATCTTGCTTGTCGGCCTTGGCTGCGAGGTCATGCAGGTTGGCGATCTCATCGGCAAAGGCCGGCCAAGGGCTGATGGTGCGTTCCGCTACATGACCATCCAACAGTCGGGCGGAACCGCCAAGACGGTCGAGCGAGGCGTCAGCCTGTTGCGCGAACTTGCCGAAACCGCCAACGCCGTACAGCGGGCACCGGCACCGCTGTCGCATCTGACCCTTGGTCTGCAATGCGGTGGGTCGGATGGCTATTCCGGCATCACCGCCAACCCGGCGCTCGGTTACGCATCCGATCTTCTGGTCAAGGCGGGCGGCACGTCCATTCTCTCCGAAACGCCCGAGATCTATGGCGCCGAGCACCTTCTGACCCACCGTGCCGTCTCGCCTGCGGTTGCCGACAAGCTGATGGAGCGGGTGCATTGGTGGGAGCGCTACACGTCGATGCATGGCGGTAAACTCGACAACAATCCCTCGCCCGGCAACAAGCGTGGCGGGCTGACCACAATCTTGGAGAAATCACTGGGCGCCGTGGCCAAGGGCGGCAGTGCGCCGCTGGTCGATGTCTATAAATACGCCGAGCCGATTACGACGCATGGTTTTGTCTACATGGATTCGCCAGGCTACGACCCCTGTTCGGTCACCGGGCAAATCGCCTCTGGCGCCAATCTGGTGGCTTTCACGACAGGGCGGGGGTCGGTCTCCGGCTACATCCCCACGCCGTGCATTAAGCTCGCGACCAATACACCGATGTATGAGCGCATGGCCGATGACATGGACATCAATTGCGGCGATGTTCTTTCCGAGGGCGTCAGCGTGAAGGAGAAGGGCGAGGCTATCTTGCGCCAGCTCATTACAGTGGCGTCGGGCGAGAAGACCAAGAGCGAGCGGCAGGGGTTTGGTGGCGCAGAGTTCGTACCATGGCAGCTTGGCGCGGTCATGTGACCATCAGCTAGCCGACGTTGCTTGCTCCTTCAGCCAGCGTTGCAAGCTTCGCCCAGGCGATTTCCGGATCAACCGCGCCGAAGCCAGCAAACGTGCCAAACCCACAATCGGAACCCGCGATCACGCGATCTGATCCGACGAGTTCGACAAACCGTTGCAGGCGTTGGGTGACCAAATCGGGATGCTCAACGAAATTCGTCGTCGTGTCCACTACGCCGGGCACTAGCACCTTATCATCTGGGATGTCGGACTTGCGATCGGCGAACACGGTCCATTCATGGCCGTGGCGCGGGTTGGATGTCTCGAAGAGAACGTAGCGAGCCTGCGTGCTCATCAGCGTGTCGAACATCTTCGCCATGCTGATGTCGCAGACATGCGGCCCCTCATAATTGCCCCAGCAAATGTGCACGCGAACCTTGTCAACCGGGATGCCTTCCAGAGCGTGATTAAGCGCTTCAACGTTCTGCTGGGCGACCTTGATGAATTCATCGTCGGACAAGTCGTTGAACAGCATGTGGCGCGATAGAGCGAGATCCGGACAATCCAATTGCAGGTCCAGGCCCGAATCGACGATCGTGCGATACTCGTTGCGCATCGCATCAGCCAGCGCCGCAAGATAAGCCTCACGGTTTGGATAATGGTCGTTGGGCAAAAACAGAGAGATGACGCCCGGCGATGCTGCATTCATGAAACCGCGATCGACGTCGTGAGCGTCCATAGCCGCTTTCAGATTGGCGATGTCCTTTTCAAGCTCGCCCTGGCCCAGCGACTTGACCTCACCGACGCACATGGGCCGGGCATATTTCGGCGTGCCGTCACTTTCGGCTAGGCGCTGGAGAAAATCAGGAAACAGTTTCAGGTCCGCTGGCGCATTGCGCGGACTGTCGCCATCAAAGCCGGAATAGCGGTCCTTCACATAGGTCGCGTAGCTGATTTTCGAGGTTTCGCCATCGGAGACGATGTCGATGCCCGCTTCGGCCTGGCGGCGCACGCCTGCCATGACATGCTCTGCCATCGCCGCGTCAAAGGCGGCCTGGTCGTAGGCCTCCTTGCGTTCGCGGGCGAAGATAAAATCAACGACCTTTTGGCTGCGGGGCAGCGAACCGACATGGGTGGATAGAACAGGCATGAAGCGTTTCCTTAGGTGTTCGTCATTTTGTTGCTGGCGAGAATCACGGAGTGGAAGTCACAGCCTGGATCTTCCAGCACGTGCTCGATTGATTGGAAGCCCGATGCCGTGAGAAGTCTTTCGTAGGCATCGACGGCGAGGCTTGCGTGATAGACGGTTGCGCCTTCGACGGACCCGGTTACTTCACCGTTCTCGTGCCCGATTGTGAGCAACAGCGCTCCGCCGTCTCGAACATGGGCAGAAATGGTAGGAATCGCAGCGGCTTGTTCCTGCCGGTTCAGGTGGAAGAACCCATCCCAGGACAGAACGCCATCAAACTGTCGGCCAATATCGAGCTGGCGCATGTCGCCGTGCAGCCACGTTGCTTGCGGAAAGGTTCGGCGTGCGATGTCCAGCATTGCCTGTGCACCATCCAGACCAGTAACCTGATAGCCTTCTGACAGCAGATATCGGTCGATGGGATCGCCGGTTCCACACCCCAGGTCCAGGACGTCAGCGCCGCCTAGGAGCTTCGCTAGAAACCTGTCGAGCCAAGGTTTTTCGAACAGAAGTTTGGCGCGGTGGGCGTTATAGGCTTCCGCGTGTTCCTCATAGATCGTGCCCGTGCGGGCATGAACCGCAATCAGGTCTGGTGACATAGCGTCGTCAGCCATGCCAGGTCGACCCGGCCGGGTCATCCGTCGCCACGATGTGATAGAGCGCCGCCTCGCCGGTCATGGAGGGCATGGCGCGATGCATCAGGTTTTCCGACACGCTCAGCGTGTCGCCTGGCGCGAGAACAGTCGTGCCACCCTCCCAATCGATGCGCCAATGACCCGTCACCGGCATCAGCACTGATGGCCTTTCATGGCTGTGCATCGCCTCGCTAGCGGAGGCACGTGTGATGAAATCGACCTCAAATCCTGGCTTATCCCGCAGAATGCCATGCTCACCGATAACTTTGGCCGGCTTTCGATCGGCCAGCGCCACCATGTCCCAGTAGCGGGCAACATAATTGGGCACGACATCGGCAGTCACCGGCTCAGGATAGGTCTTCAGCTCCTCCTCGGTGAGCAGAGGCATCGGCTTCACGCCTATGGGCAACTGCTCATCTTTTTTGGTGTCGTAGAGTTTGCCGTCCTCTGACAGAACCAAGCCATGGCCGGTCGCCTCTTCGATCACTTGCGGCGCCCAGATGACGCCACCACCGGCATCATCACCACCAAGGATCGCCATGATCATCCCGTAATCCGTGCCAATGTTTTCAAACCCGCGAAAGATGCCCGTGGGAATGTTGATGATATCACCTTCTTCAAGAACGACCTCACCGGCCGTACCCCAACGACCCCAGAAAAATCGCCAGCGTCCAGACAGCACAAAAAACACTTCTGCCGTGCGGTGGGAATGCAGCGAGTTGCGGCATTTGGGCGGTTGGCCAGCCGCGCCAATATTGAAGCCGTGCGGGATGGCGATGTGCACGTGCTGGTCGGGCGATTCCGACACGCCGCCGCCGATAATGGTGAAATTTTCCTTTTGATCGCTGCCCGGTGTGTGGGCGTCGATAAAGGCGGTTTTGCAAGGCTTCAGCTCGCCATAGCGAACGATGCGCGCTTCCATGTCCTCAACGGTCATCATCTATCCCGTGGCCAATAGGATCTGTTTCCAGATCGCAACTTCATCGAAAAGAACGAACTCGCGGCGCAGCCCCCATGGTCCAAACTCGGCATGGCTTGCGCCCATAACATGCACGTCCGCCCCGGATGGCGGACCGAAGGTGCCATAGCCAGCGTGCTTGCCTGTTAGCGACCAGCGAATGGCGGCGCGCTCGGGAAACCCATCGGAGTTGCCCATGCCGATCTGGTGATGGATCTCGAATGTGGCATCGGGAAAAGCCGCGCGAAGGCTAAGCCAAAATGCGTCTACAGCCTGCCACCCATGGTCGGTGCGGTAGCCTGGCATATCGATTTGGCAGGCACGATCATAGGTGTCGCGGATGGAGGCGAAATCGGCGCGCATCAGACGTTGCAGATTATCCGCGTAGCGCCCGCCCGCCTCATGGTCATTGCCAGTTGCTTTGTACCGCCCCGGCTTGTCAGCCGATGGCGTGAATGGCCGCGATGCATAATCAAGACCGCCTTCGGTTTCGATTTGGTGGCGGGCAAAGGCAGAAACATCCCAACCGACCTGGCGGGCAATGGCGCCATTGTCGCGGATCAACCACTCATCGTAAATCGTATCGTCCGCCGCCGCGCAGTCGGCAATTATCCGGTAGCGCAGCTGCTTGCCTGTCGCCTTGCCATAAACGCCGTCGCGGCTGTGCGTCGCCGTCGACATCAGCCGATGCGAGGACAACAGATCGCCGTTTTCGGCACTGCCTGACCAGATAACGTCCTCGCCGAGCAGTTGTCGGTCGGGCAGTTCGGCCAGCACCGCCATGGTGGAATTGATAGACCCGCGATTGCCGACCGATATGCCAGAGGGCATGCGCACGATCACATCATCGGCATAGTAGTGTTCGAGCGTCGCGATGCCGCGATCTTCCCAGATCTCTTTTGTGATACCTAATATGTAGTCGGGAAAATCCTTCCATCGCTGGCTGAAACCCTTCATGCGAACACTCCTGCGATGGCTTTGCCCGTACACGGGTCAAAGCCTTGTCTTGATTTGTTGAAGTCGCGCATTCGCGCCAGCACATCGACCCCGATCTGATTGTACATGTCGAGCAGATCGACCATCACCCAATTTTCCCTGATTTTGCGATTTTCCAGGCGCCAAAAATCCAGCGAACGCATGGTAATGCGCTTATTGACCGGGGGAATGCCGAGCCAACCATCATGGCTGATGGTCTGGATCATGTTCGGCCAACCAGTCACCGCCGCGTAGTTGCGATCACCGAAGAAATGGTAGGTAATCTCGTCCACATATTGGCCGCGATCGGGCATTCCGGCCAGAAACGGAATTTGGTGCCAGTTGCGGAAACCTTCATGGCCTCGACCCGTTCCAATCCCACTCGGCCCATACCAGCTCATCTTATCATGCCAGAACCGGTCCATCTCCATGACCTCAGGGCCACCCTTTGATGGATGGCGTTTCATCGTCTTCAGCATGTCGATGATGTGCTGGCAGGTGCCCCGGCTTGTTACCTCATCATAGGGTCCGGCAATCAAACCATCTTGAGTCGCCGGGCCTGGAACCTGCCATTCGCGGCCGAGACTTGGCTGCATCGGCCAGGCACCTGCCTGCATCATTAGTTCTGGGATGTCCCAGAGCGCCTGGATCTCGACAACCCTGTTGTCTTCAAATCGAAAAAACTCGTGGAACCGTATCGCCGCCATATGGCCGGTTGGCGGAATGTTGAGAAACGGGCGTTGGAACGTGCCGGTGTAATACCCGCCGCAGCCGACCCAATGTTGCCTTTCGGGTGTACGCCCGGCCATCACGATGGTGTCGCGGCGCTCAAAATCCGGGAACGCGTTGGCAAGCGGCGCAAAGGTGCTCACGAACATCGCTGCAGGGCCCACCAGGCTGCCAATTGGATGGCTGTAATTGGCGTCCAGGTCGATGCAGAACACATCGTCCATCACCGCCAGCAGATTGGTTTCGTCGTAATCGTAAAGCGCGGCGCGATAGGGTGCGAGCAACGCTTTGTGGCGTGTCGGCGCATCCATCATGCCGCCTCCGGCTTATGCGTTTTGGGCGCAGGTGGGATGCGTTCACCACGGTCGAATGCCTCCCAGCCCTCGCCGTCAAAAACATCGACGCCAAGCTGGACCAAAACACCGGGAAAATCGACCATCACCCAATTGTCGGTGATCCGTCCGTCCTCCACTTTCCAAAAGTCCATATAGCGGATCGTGACGCGTTTGCCGGTCGGTTCGACGCCCATGAACGGGCCCGAATGCACCGCTTCTTGGCGACCGAAAGCGGCCGCCCACTCGCCCATGAAAAGGCGGGCTTCGTCGACACAAACTTTGTCGGAGAAGGCGGCTTGAAACGGCTTTTGCCAATTGGCCTGAAAGGCTTTCAGCCCCTCCTTGGTGCCACAACCAAAATTACCCATCCAGCGGAAGGATTCGGCGAAAAACTCGCCCATATCGTCGATCCGATGGTCATTGAGACCATCGACCATGCCCTCAATGACACGGCTTGTTTTGTCAGTTTTCGATAGGTCTGTATCGCGGCTCAATGCCGCCTGTTCAGGTCGCGAACCTGTCATGCTCTGCCCTCGCAAGGATTAGAAATGTTGAGATGCGACGTCTCAACGCCTTATAAAGTCGCGGGGCATGCGATTGAGGGCAGGATGGCGCATGAGTTTGCCGTGGCGCGCGTTGGAGCTCATCGTTTGGTGCTCCGCTCCGTCGCAAGCAACGACCGCTCCACTGTCGCACTCATCCCTTTACCGCTCCTGCCGTCAGGCCGGACACGATCTGCCTCTGGAAGATCATCACCAGAAGGAACAAAGGTGCGGTGATCGAAACTGCCGCAGCCACCGCCTCCACCTGGTCGGTGGTTGTGGTTTCGCGGTTGAAGTAGCCGGCAATGGCCGGAACCATCGTCTGATTGGACTGGTCGAGCAGCAGCGATGTCACCAGGAAATCATTGTAGGCAAGCAAAAAAGAAAAAAGTCCGGTAGTGATCACGCCTGGCCACATGACCGGCATGATCACCCAGCGAAACGCCTGGAAATGCGTGCACCCGTCCACGCGCGCAGCCTCGTCCAGTTCAGCCGGGATGCTCATGAAGAAGGACCGCAGCATCCAAATCGTGAAAGGCTGGTTGATCGAGACCAGGACCGCGATCACCGCCAAAGGCTGGCCATAAAGGGTCGGCGCATTCTCACCGAGGATCGGTTCCAGGATTGCCGCTGAATTCACAAATACCGGCAAATAACCCGCGACGAGCACCGAATGTGGTAGCGCCCGAAAAATCAGCGCAATGATCAGGATCCAGAAGGCAAGCTGGGATCCTGACCGCGCCAGCGCATAGCCAGCCAGCGTTCCGACGGTCAGCGAGATGGTCACCACGCCGACTGTCACTATGAGAGAATTGACGAAATTGCGCCAGAACTCGTTCTCCACCCAGACCGCCTGATAATGGACGGTCGTAAGGCCAAGAACAGGCTCAAGCCCAAACGCCCCATTGATCGCGCCAAGAATGGGTGGAAGCAGGCCAAAAAACACCAGCACAAAGCCAAGGGCAAAGACCGCGCTGGCAATCAGCCAGCCAAGGATAGCGCTACCCCATGGCGCGTAATCAGCGACCAACTTGGGCAACACGCGCATCGCCACTTGAAGGGCCGCGTATAGCGCTGCGATGCCAACCACGATGTCGATCACCGTCAGGCCCTGCCCGGCGGCACGGGTCATCGGCCCGAGGATGACGTCCAACGGGTTGCCGGCGAACGCATCGACCGGCGCCTTGAAGCTCATGACCGCGATCCAGAAAATCGGGAGCGCAGCGAGCAGGCACCAAAAGGCAAGAAAACTGCCGGATGCCACACGCAGGGCCAGAGGTTGGCGAAGTGCCTTGGGCCCAGACATCTAGCGCGTCCCCCGGTGATCGCGCCAGGTTTTGCGCAGCAACGGTATGAGCAGAATAACGATGCCGATCATCGTCAGCATGGCCGACGCGGAGGCACGCGAGACGGCCCGGTTTCCAGAGTCATCAGGCTGAAGCAAATCGTAGGTGAGCCATTGCAAAGAAATGACATGCGCCTGCGAGGAGAACCCGACCACCTCGTCAAATGCCCGGTAGGCATCCATCAAGTGAATGAGCGCCACGAACACGATCAATGGCATGAGGTGCGGCACGATGATGTACCAAACGCGTTGCCAGCGCGAGGCACCGTCGATGATGGCCGCCTCAACGGTGTCTGAGTTCACGGTTTGAAGCCCGGCGTAGAAGATCACGAATGCGAACGGCGCCACGTGCCAAACGCGATAGAACAGCATCAGGAGTTCGATCGTCCAGCCCTGCGCGAACATCGCGATATCGCGATCCAGATACCATTCGAGCCCGCGGGTCAGAATGCCATCGCCAACGAAAAGCCAGCGGATCGATAGCGCGCCGATGACGGGCGTAATGATGAAGGGCAAAAGCGAGACGAAGATCACTGGGCCGCGCACCGCTTTGGCGGCATTGTTGACGGCGAGCGCAATCACCAGGCCGACGCCGATCACCAATGGCAGCGTGATCAGCGTGAAGGTGAGCGTGAAGCGCAGCGCCTTCCAAAAATCGATGGCGAGCAACCCACCGATATCGAAATTGGAAACCGCCGCCCAGGCGCGATCAGGTTCCAATACGTTGCGATAGCTTTGCAGCCCGACAAAGGTCGTTTGGCGAACGACTCGGCCATTTTCATCCAAAACCGGTTGGCTGCGGGTTTCCGTTGTGCAGGTCTGCTGAAGGAACCCCGGTGTGCAAACCTCTTCGGTCACCAGTTCGACGACGGGCTGCGTCAGGTAGAAGCTCTGCGTGAAGACGCTGACCAGCGGCGCGGCGATGAACAGCAGCATCAGGAAGATGGATGGGCCAACAAAGGCGGCGAAGGTGCGGAACTTCATGCCATCTTCCTTTCAAGGGTTCGCTGATTGCGCCTCAATGCGGACTGGAACCGACCGATAGGCCGGTTCCAGCAGTCTTGGGGTTTAGAGAATCCCGGCTTCTTCGGCGGCGGTCCGATATTCCGTTTCGACCGCTTCCAGCGTTTCTTCAGCCGACAATTCGCCGGTGAAGAAGGCGGGCAACTGGTTGCCAAGCGCGGTGTGCATCAAACCCATCTCTGTTGAGGACGGATAGGACTGCGGCGACGGGTCGGACGTTGCCGTGGCGATCGCGCCTTCGGCCAAACGGTTCGGCTCATAACCTGGGATAAGCCAGATTGCGTCTTCGTTGTTTTCCATCACCATGTCGGCGTCGATGCCTTCAAGTGCGACCTGGAAAGCAGCTTCCGCCTCGTCATCGGTGATGTTGGATGCGATCACGATGCCGTCCCACCACAAGGTCGTGGCCGGTGCGCCAGTGGACATGGCGCGCGGCGCAGCCGAAGTGCTCACAAGACCAACCACCTGGCTTTCATCAGCATTGTCCATGGCCGCAGCGCGCGAGGCCCAGAGGTTGGCCATCGCGATGGTGCCCTGCTGGAACTGCTGCTGAACATAGGTGCTGTCGGAGACGAGGTATTCCGGGTCCATGAACTCCGTCAGCCGCGCCATCATTTCCAGGGCGTTGACCCCAGCGTCAGAGTTGACGTTTGGCGTGCTGTCATCGTTGACGAAGGAACCGCCGAAGCCGAGGAACATGTTGTTGAAGTCCTGGGCGATGTTCCAACCGGCTTTCATTGTTCCGCCGAGCGGGTATTCCACCACCCCGGCTTCCTGAATCGCCTCCGCAGCGATGATGACTTCCTCCCAAGTGGTGGGAACATCAAGACCGAGATCATCGAAGATGTCCTGGCGATACATCAGGTGCTGGGTGTTCACCATCATGGCTACGGCCATGATCTGCCCATCAACGCGGATGAGCTGGTTTGGCGATAGGTCCTGACCATAGGCAGCAACCAGATCGTCGAGCGGACGGATCGTACCTTCATTCAAAAGCGGCGTGACCGTTCCGTTCGAGACGCCGCCAATTTGATAGAGGGCCGGATCAGCGGCAAAGGCGGCGGGCTGTTTGGTGCGGAATTCTTGATCGAGTTCAGCGGTGAAATTGCCGCATTCGGCCATCGCATCGGTGACCGATTTCCAAGCCTCGAACCCTGCCGTCAGCGAGGAAAGTTCCACATCGTTGTCGATGGCGCAGTCGGCATAGGCAGCTGATCCGGACGCCATGATGGCGCCGATCGATACGGCGCTGGCGAGAAGAAGTTTTTTCATGAGATTGTCTCTCCCTTGGTTTTGGCCGGCCCGTGGCACGGCAGATAGGATGGAAGGCCGAAACGGCCCGAAGCATTTCAAATGGACTAGCCCCCGATACGCAGCCCGCTTTGGGCATCGAACAGGTGACAAATGGTGGGCGGCACGGCGATCGCAGCCGGCGCGCCGATCTTGGTGCGGTAATCTTTGTGTGCCTTCACGGCGATAAGGGCGCCGCCGGCCTTCACGGTGATCATGGTGGCGTCGCCAAGCAGCTCCACCGAGTAGGCGGGCGCATTGATCTCACCGGCATTGGTGATTTGCGCATCTTCGGCCCGGAACCCGAGCACCGCCGAACCGTCGGGCCCTTGCAGCCCGGAGACTTCGACATTGTCGCCTGTGAAGGTGCCGCCCTTAAGCTTGCCTTCCATGAGGTTCATGGCAGGCGACCCGATAAAGCCGGCCACAAAAGTGTTGGCAGGCTTGTCATAGATTTCAGTCGGGGTCCCAACCTGCTGCACAACGCCCTGCTTCATGACGACCACACGGTCGGCGAGCGTCATCGCTTCAATCTGGTCATGCGTCACATAAATCGTCGTGACCGCCAATTCATGAGAGAGGTTCTTGATCTGCGCGCGGGTCGACACCCGCAGCTTCGCGTCCAGGTTCGACAGCGGCTCGTCCAGCAAGAAGACGTTCGGTTCACGCACAATCGCGCGGGCCAGGGCCACACGCTGGCGTTGCCCACCCGACAATTCGGACGGCTTACGGTGGAGGAATTCATCCAGTTCCACCATCGCCGAGGCGCGGCGCACGCGGGCGTCGTGTTCAACTTGCGGTACTTTGCGGACCTTCAGCGGAAAACGAATGTTCTCATAGACATTCATGTTCGGGTAGAGCGCGTAGCTTTGGAACACCATGGCGATGTCGCGGTCTTTTGGATCGAGGTCATTGACCCGCCGACCGGCAATGTTGATGTCGCCGCTGGTGGCCTCTTCCAGCCCAGCGATCATACGCATTGTCGTGGTCTTGCCGCAGCCCGAGGGCCCGAGAAGGACGAGAAACTCGCGGTCCGCAATGGTCAGATCGAAGTCATCGACGCCGACAAACGAGCCCCAACGCTTGCACACATTGCGCAATTGAATCTCAGCCATAGCCACTCCCACACGGTGTTTTTGTTTTTTAATCCGTGCGCCGGCGAGCTTTCAACACAAAACAAACCGTGGCAAGAGCCAATTTGCATACCTTTGCAAACCATTTCGGCACTTCAGGTTTTTTGGACGGCACATGACTGACTTTCGAGCAAACGCTCACACATTTCTCAACATGCTGGTGCGCGCACCGGAATCCGTCCTGGCCGATCTCGTTCATGAGCACCTGGCGCCTGACTGTGATTGGGAACTGTCGCATCCAACCAACCGGCTGGTAGGCCCGGACGCCGTTCTTGAGGGGTTCTTGCGGCCCCTGCGCAACGCCCTCACCCGCGTGCAACGGCGCGATGAGATCTTCATTGGCGGCGACAATCGCCGTGAGGAAGGCGGGCAATGGGTGGCGTCAGTGACGCACTATCTTGGCAATTTCGATGCGCCGTTTTTGGGTATCGCACCGTCACATCATCTTATGTTCCTGCGCGCCGGTGAATTTTACCGGATCGACGATGGCTTGATCACCAAGGCGCGGATCATTCTGGATATTCCAGACATGATCCGCCAGTGCGGGATTGAGCCGTTCGGCCTGTCCTATGGTCTGGAGACCCTGTTTCCAGGTCCGGCAACCCATGACGGTGTGCTGCCGGCCGGAGGCGCAGACGAGGGCAAGGCGTCGCTGGATGTGGTCGAGGGAATGTTGGCCGACCTGCACCATTTCGATCCCAACACCTTTTCCTCAAGCAACCAGACGGGCGCGTCGGGCTACTGGCACGAAGACATGCTCTGGTATGGACCGGCCGGTATCGGGTCAAACTACCTCTGGTCGGGATTCGTGAAAGACCATCGAGAGGTGTTTCTGCGCGCCTTCCCTGATCGCAAAGGCGGCAATCATTATTGCCGGATCGGGGATGGTAGGTATGCCGCGATATCCGGCTGGCCATCGATGACGATGAGCTTTCAAGGCGACTATCTCGGCGTGAAGGCCGATGGCCGTGCGTTGACGTTGCGGGTGATGGATTTTTACCGCTGCGCTGACGGCAAGATCATGGAGAACTGGGTGCTGCTCGATTACAATGATTTGATGGCGCAGATGGGCGTCGATCTGATCGCCCGCGCCCAGGAAAACTCCGCTTGAGCCTCTATGTCATGGCAAAAGGCAGATCGGCATCGGCGATGATCTGGGCGTCCGCTGCCTCGGCATCAGGATATCCTAAGCCCAACGCGTAGATCGCGGCTTTCACCGGGTCGTTGGTGTGGCCAAGGTCATGCGCCACCTGGGCATGATTAAGGGCGGCCGATGGGCATGCGGTGAGGCCATGCGCGGTCGCGGCCAGCATGATGTTTTGGCCGATGTGCCCGGCCTCGATGAGCATTACGCGATAGGCATTGGCATCATCATATTTCCACATGCTGCGGGCGAAATCAGCGCGCATCAAGATGAAGCAGGCCATGCGATCGGGCCAATCCTGCCCACCAAGTATCTCTGAAAAACTTGCGCCGGCCTCCCCAACCGACACCAAGGCGTGGGCCAGCGGCGCATAGCGATAAATGCCCGGCGCCAAGCCATCAATGGTGTTGACGTAGAGAAATGCGTCATAGGGGTTGCGCGCGCCGCCCGACGGCGTCAGCGAATAGGGCAAACGCACACCCGCTTCGTTTTGCGTGTAGCCATTGATGCCGAAACCGGCGCGTAGGCAATCGGAGACAGCGGCCAGCGAAACCGGCGCGCCGGTGACTTCGCGAACGCTGCGCCGGGCATCCATCGTCGCGTCGAGTTTGGCCTCGTCAAGCTTCCAGGCGCGTGGCAGTTCGATTTTGTCCGCATCTGCATCGGGCACGAAATAGGCGTCCGGTTGATCGGTGGTATCGATCTTCTCGCGCTGTTTCTCGAGTGCCTCGTCAACCGACATCACCTGCCGATCCTGGACGATGTGGTGATAGAGAGCGGCCGGTGCGCCCCATTTCCAGGCGGCGAAATGGGCGTCTTCGCGTTTGGCTTCGCTCGATCCTTCGCGGATCACGATGCCAGCGTTGGCAAGTTGCTCAAGATTTTGGGAAAGGAGCGCTGGGTCGCTGACACCAAGGGTCTGCGCTAGGTTGTCGACCGTGTTCCAGTCGCCCATCGCGCTCAGCAAGGTGATGATGTCGGCCTTGCCAGCAAATCGTTTGTTCTGGAGGTAATTGAGACCGATTAGCCCGGTCTCGCCTTCGGCATAAAAAACTAAGGCGTGTGCCGCCCGATAATGCATGCAGTTCCCCCGACAAGCTTCCTTAGCAAGCGGACGAAGACTGGCAGCTTGTTGAGCTGCCAGTCTGCTGTCCTACGCCTTAGCGCTTGTCGTAGGCCATTGCAGGCGTGTCAACGCCTTCGATTTGAGAAACCTGGGTCACGGTAAGATCGAGAGTCATTGTCATTCTCCAAAGTTGTCCCGCCGCTCTGTGCGACTGCGTTAACCATGAAAAATTGGCTCGGAGTTCGGGAGCAGCGCCTATTGCGAAGGGTGCGCTGAGACTGACCGATGCGCACATAGAGTGCGCGCTTTTCGCGAAAGGTGCGAATGCTGCGCCGCAAAACTGCATGCAGACAACAAAAATGGCCTGCCCCTTTCAACGGGTAGGCCATCAATGACCGTGAATTTTGGAAAAACTAAGCGGGTACGGCGTGGATCAAGGGTGCCGGTTGCTTGGCGAGGTTCCGCCGCTCGATGTCGAGAAGATCGATAACGTCCATCGGGATCGTCGGCGCGTCGACGGCATGCGAGCGGGCATTTCTTAGCGCGCCACGCAAATTCATCATTTTCGGTGCAGCTGTGATCACCGTGGCCATCGTCGTTGGGCCGGTTGGGCCGATAATCGAAGCGTGACCGACCAGAACAAACCGCTCCGTGGCTGCGTAGCGCAGAACGAGCATCGTAGGCTCGCGCGTCCCGGTGCTGTTGATGCCCATCAGATAAAAATTGCCGCGTCGCTCAAGGATTACGCCCTGGTGATCGCCGTCATATTGCGCCCACCAGCTGCGACGATGTTCCCCAAAGCCGGTGATCCGGCGGAACGTCATGATGTTACCGTGCGGCTGAACGATGAGCACCGAGCGCACAACGGTGTTCTCGTGCTGCGGGCCAGTAAAGTCAGCGAAATAGAGCCCCGGCGTGATCCGCGCAGGCGATTCATCGTCCAAAATGCTCATGAGCTGACGCCCGACAGGATGCTTGTTTTTGAGGTCCTGGTTCGCATCGACCAACCTATTGGAGCTGAACAGTTCGGCTTCCACGATGCCGAAGTACTCGCATATTTTCTCCAGATTCCCTGCATTGGGCAAACCCTTGCCGCTGAGGTAACGTGCGAACTGTTGGCGGTTTATGTCGACATCTCTGCAAACGCTTGCAATGCTCGGCTGCGTTTCACACAGATTGCGCAGATTTCGCGCGAACACTTCGCGTACTTCCATCGTCGATCCCCGGGGCGAAGATGCGCCCTCTTCTGCTCACGTCTAAACGAATGTTGGCGATGGACCGATGTCCTGATCACAGCTACGCGAACGCCGGTTGCCAACCGTGGCTCCAACATCACCGAAGGTTGTAACCTTCGTCAAGGATCGAACAAGTATTCTTGGCACATCCATACGCCGAAACCGGGAAAAACTGCTGAATATCGTGAATAACCGATAGTGAGCCGCCTTCTCAATTTCGCACGTCGGTGGACTGACGATGTATCGAACCTTTCACACGTTCACATCTGGCAGTCGAACCGCGATCACGTTGATAATTGGCTTGCCGGTTTTGCCTGGCTGATCCAACCTCTCAAGAAAACATCTTGAGGAGGATTAAGCATGCGGATCACCTTTGCCCTGACCGTTGCGGCGTTAATGACCACCAGCGCCATAGCGCAACAAGCGGCTGACGATGTTTCACCGGAATTGGCGTCCGACAGCGCCTTTTCGCAGCTCAGCGATGCGGCCATGGCCGCGATGGAAGCCAAAGAGGCCGGGCAGCCTGTGGAGGCGGACGATTGGATGGTAGCCGCCGCCAATCCGCTGGCGGTTGAAGCCGGTGCCGAGATTCTTCGCGCCGGCGGGTCAGCTGCCGATGCGATGGTCGCGGTCCAGGCGGTTCTGGGCCTGGTCGAACCGCAATCATCGGGCCTCGGCGGCGGCGCTTTCCTGGTTTGGTACGATGCGCAATCCGGCGAGGTCACGACACTGGACGGCCGCGAAACGGCTCCGCAGTCGATCACACCCACGCTCTTTCAGGATGAAAGCGGCGAGCCATTGCGGTTCTTTGATGCGGTTGTCGGCGGATTGTCAGTCGGCACGCCGGGCACGCCGGCCTTGATGGAGGCAGCCCATCGACGTTGGGGCAACGCGAATTGGGGCAGCCTGTTCGACGCCGCCATTGATCACGCCGAAGACGGCTTTGTTGTATCACCGCGCCTTTCCACGTTGGTGGCAGGCGATGCGGAGCGGCTTAGCCGATTTCCAGCAACGGCAGCTTACTTTCTACCCGATGGCGAGCCGCTTGCGGAAGGATCGACGCTGACCAATCAGGCCTATGCCGACACGCTTCGCGCTATCGCTGCGGAAGGTACATCGGCCTTCTATTCAGGTTCAATCGCAGAAGGCATTGTTGCGGCTGTGCGCGGGGCACAGGGCAATCCGGGATATCTGAGCTTCACCGACCTGGAACTTTATGAAGTGATAGAGCGTGCAGCGGTGTGCGCAGACTATCGTGGGCACGATGTTTGCGGCATGGGCCCGCCCTCCTCCGGTGCGCTGACCGTTGGCCAGATCCTCGGAATGGCCGCCTCCTATGATCTTGCCAGCATGGGGCCACAGAGCGTTGACGCCTGGCGGATCATCGGCGACGCCTCGCGCTTGGCGTTTGCCGATCGCGGCCGCTACATGGCCGACAGCGACTTTGTTCCGATGCCAACCGAAGGCTTGGTCGATCCGGCCTATCTTGCTGTGCGCGCCGAACTGCTCGCCGGTGATGATGCGTTGCCGGAAGTATCACCTGGGATGCCCGAATGGGACCATGCGATGCTGCTGGCGGACGATGAATCGCTGGAGCTTCCGTCCACCAGCCATATCTCTATCGTGGATTCGTTCGGCAATGCTCTCTCCATGACGACCACCATCGAGAATGGCTTCGGATCGCGGGTCATGGCGCCGGGTGGTTTCTTGCTCAACAATGAGCTGACGGATTTTTCCTTCCGCACCCATCGCGCGGGCGTACCGATTGCCAACCGGATTGAGCCCGGCAAGCGTCCGCGCTCATCCATGTCGCCAACCATTGTGTTGGAAGATGGCGAGCCGATCCTGGTCATTGGTTCGCCAGGTGGCAGCCGCATTATCGGCTACGTGGCGCAGACCATCATCGCGCATCTGGATTGGGGCATGGATGTGCAAGCCGCGATCGACATGCCGCATCTGGTCAATCGCTTCGGCACCTACGACCTTGAGGACGGTACCAGCGCTGTCGGCTTCCAGGGTCCGCTTGAAGAGATGGGGTATGAGGTGAATGTGCGCGCTTTGACGTCGGGCCTTCACGCCATTGCGATTGGCGATGGTCTGTCCGGTGGAGCTGACCCGCGCCGCGAAGGCATAGCGCTCGGCGAATAACACCCTGCAACGCCAACAAGGAGCCCCATGGAAAACCATGGGGCTTTTTGTAGCTTGTCACGAACGCAATTGCCTAGCTGATAGGCCAACACTATCAGCACCCTCGGCATTTGTTTCACAAACGCCTGCCGCGTATTCCGCCAATCGCTTCGCGATTGTCTATTGTGCGGTCGAGAAGACGCATCCATAATTATAAATCCTTTTATTTTCAGATATTTATATCATGTACCTCTTGTGTTTTGTCGTGAAATTTGCGGTCCAAAAATTTGACAATTTTATGCTCTGAATTGCAACAGAATGAACGACGAAGAACTTGAACAGGCCCCTTTGGGTAGCTTTATACCATTCGACATATCCAATTTTTATGACGCCCTAGATGGGCAACCTACCTTCTTCTCATCCCTCGGATATGAGCTGGCTTGCTATGAGGTGATTGTCAAAGGCTGGACGCCGATGCAAATGGCGGCATTACGGAAAACCGATCTCTGCGTGCCTCTTCGCCTAACGCGATGGGCAGGGCATCCCAGCAACGCCCCAGGCGAGCACATCGTCAACATGCTCTTGGAGCGAATAGGGCGCCGGCTCACGTCCGCCGCCCGGGGACCAGGCCCAGTGCAAGATCAGGTCGTGATCAAGGTGGGTTGCGATATCGAGAAAGGCTCGTCCACCGTTGCGGTCGGGATCACGAAGCTGCTGGCAAATCTCATTGGAAGACTTACCAAACCATTCGGCCTCCGGCGGCGGCAGCATCCAGTTCATCGCCACCTGCGGCGCCATATGGGGAAGATCGTTGCCACCGTCCTCCCGCCAAAGGTGGCACGTTTGGCACGTCAGGTACTCGGCACCTATCCGGCTCTCGCCGGCCCGAATGTTCATGCCATGGGGTCGAGTCCGCCCATAGGTCGGCCCCGACCACATTGGCACACCATCAGAACCGACATGACAATTGGAGCAGCGAGGATGGGAGGTGACCTCGTAAATTCGCTCCCAAGCAGCAATGCCCTCCTCGCGGGAGATGCTGCCTTCAGCCGGCGGGTTGATATCAACGTTCTCGCCCTCGGCGGCGAAAACACCATAGGTCGTTGCAACAGTGAGAACGGCGGCAGCAAGGACTCGTTTCATGTCGCTCTCCTCAAACAAAGTTGATTTCGTTCCAGAACGGTAACGATCGGATGCGCTGTCCAGTGGCAGCAAAAATCGCATTGCCGAGCGCCGGAGCTGCCGGAGGTACAGGCGGCTCACCAATGCCGCGAACTTTCGAGCCGTTTTCCAAACCCCGCACGACGATCTCAGGGCATTGGTACATCCGCATCGCCTCATGCGCGTGGTAGTTGGATTCCTGTATCTTGCCGTCGGAAATGGTGACCTCGCAGTTCATCGCGTGGCCAAGCCCAAAGACGACGCCGCCTTGAACAAGGTTCTCAAAATTGACCGGATCCACGATCGTACCGACGTCGCAAACCACCCAGACCTTGTCGATCCGGATACCTCTATCGGTGTTGGTGACCTGGACCACTTCGGCTGTCGGCACACCAAAACTTTCAATGAACGCAATGCCTTTGCCCTGGTTCGGCTCTAGCGGACTGCCCCAGTCGGACATCTCGGCCACGGTCTCCAGTACCGTCCGCGATACGTCGTGTTCCATTAGCCGGATGCGCTCCTCCATAGGGTCGGCACCGGCAACGTGAATCAATTCGTCGAGAAACGTGTCGAAGAAGAAGCCCGCTCCAGGCGCCCCGACCGAGCGCCACGTGGACACCGGTACAAGCTCAGGTGCGCGATAGGCCCGCATTCGGTAGTGCGGAAAGGCGTAAGGGTTGTTCCAGGCACCGGCAGGAAGAATGGGATCAGGCATCGGCAACGAAATCCCTTGGCGGCCATACTGAGACGCTACGACCGACGGTGCAGCCAACTCCAGATCGATGGCCACAACCTTGCCATCTTCGATCTTGCCCCGCCCGCGACCGATGGCGGGATGACGCGGGAAGTCCTGCGCGAAATCCTCCTCACGGCTGTAGGTCAGTTTGACCGGCGTACCGCGCATCTGGTTGGCAATTTCGGCCGCCTGTTTGACGAACTCGAACTCCAGCCGGTGGCCGAAGCTTCCGCCGATAAATTGATTGTGGAATTTGATTTGGCTGGTTTCGTGCCCAGTGACCTTTCCGATCTCAATCAACAGCTGAGACTGGGACTGGTGACCGGCCCAAATCTCGACTCGGTCATCATTGACCAAAACAATTGCACTGAGCGGCTCTAAGGGCGCGTGGGCCACGTAGGGCGAGCGATATTCAGCCTCAAAGTCCGCGCCGTCGGCCAGTGCACCCTCAGTGTCTCCATCGTCACGCCAAGTGTTATCCAGACGTTCCTCGGTAAAGCTCTCCTGCAGCGTCCTCCAATGATCGGCTTGTTCGGCCGGATAGGGCGCCGGCCCCCAATCGAAAGCAATCGCATCCATGGCCCGGATCGCGCGCCAGGTGTTATCGGCGATAACAGCGACGCCATTGGTCACCTCGACAATGTCGCGTACACCACGCATGGCAAGTGCCCCGGTGGCATCGTAACCATTGAGTACCCCGCCCCGTCTGGGATTGGTGCAAATGGCAGCATGGACCATGCCGTCAACCGTCAGATCGACGCCGTAAGGTTGGGTTCCAGTGGACTTTGCTACGATATCAAGGCGCTGCATCGGTTTGCCGATCAACCGCCATTCACTAGAGGGCCTAAGCGAAACGTTGGTCACGGCATCGAGTGTGGCAGCAAGGCTAGCAAGCTCGGTGTATTTGATCTCCGACTCGTCAGGCAGGACCACTGCGCCGTTGGCAGTGCGCAGTTGCTCAACTGGTATGCCAGAGCGTTGACTCGCGGCGGCTTTGAGTGTTTCGCGCGCAACGGCTCCAGCCCGGCGTAGTTTATCAAAACTATCGGGCATCGCTGTGGAGGCGCCGGTGACCTGCATACCAAGCAGCTTAATCACGCCGCCTGCGACATCGCGCATCGTCTGGGCGATCCACCGCTCATCTGTCGGCTTGAACGGCACCGACTCTTCCGACATGGCGGTGTTCCAATATGCGTCTGCCGGAGAACCGAAGCTTATCTCGAACTGCCCGAACTCAATGTCGAGTTCCTCAGCGATGAGTGCAGCTTGGGCGGACGCTACGCCCTGCCCCTTGTCGGCGTGCGGGGTAATCAGGGTCACCTTTTCGCGATCCACAACCACCCAGGGGTTGAACGTCGCCGCGCCCTCGGCGAGACCATCCTCCAGCGGGTTGGCTGGCGTGCGTGCGACCATGTAGCCGCCGAAGGCAACGCCGCCGGCGATGGCGGCCGAGCCGATCAGCAACGTCCGTCGAGTGATGGTTCCAAGACGACTCATGGCCTAGGCCTCCGCAAGTTTGGCTGCGGCGGTTTTCACCGCAGCGCGAATGCGTGGGTAGGTGCCGCACCGGCAAAGATTGCCGCTCATCACATTGTCAATATCCCCATCAGTTGGATTAGAATTAAGGTCGAGAAGCGAAGCGGCCTGCATGATCTGGCCCGACTGGCAGTATCCACACTGGGCCACTTGATGTTCGACCCAGGCCTCTTGGACAGCATGCTTTGCTTCGGGCGTTCCCAGGCCTTCAATCGTTGTGACTTGGGCGCCGCCGAGAGCGCTCGCTGGAATCTGACACGATCGAACGGCGAACCCATCGACGTGCACCGTGCAGGCTCCGCATTGCGCAATGCCGCAACCATATTTCGTGCCGACATACCCCAACTCATCGCGCAGAATCCAAAGAAGGGGCATGTCGTCCTCGACTTCCACCTCATGTGCCGTTCCGTTCACCGTGAAGTTCATTGGTGCCTACCTCGCATGTCGGTTCTCTTGAGTCGGATCAGTCATCTGGAGCGATGAGGCCAAAATAGACTCATAGACTAATTTTGTCTATTTGACAGCGTGAAGACTCTGGAGTCAACAAGGCGCATGGACGCCAAGACCAAAGACATCTGGCTTGCCGCTCGAACCCTGTTCGGGCGTTATGGATTTGCGAAGACAACAATCTCCGACATCGCGAACGAGGCCGGGGTCGCGCGGCAAACTGTCTACAACGCGTTCAAAAGCAAGGATGACATCCTGCGCGCCGTCGTGCGGGAGATGGGCAAGGAGTCACTTGCCGCTGTTGAGGCTGAATGGAGAACCCTGCACACGCTTGAGGAAAAGCTGGCCGCCTTCCAACGCATTGGGCCCTTAAGCTGGTTCAAGGAAGTTCGCGCGGCACCCGACTGGGGCGATATCCTGGATGGTGTGACCAGGAATGCGGCAGGCGAACTCGCCGAGACCGAAAGGGAATGGGTTGCGCTACTGGAGAAGATGTTGGCCGAACATGCGCCGAACGCTTTCGGCACGTCACCATCGGTGCGAGAGTTAGCGGAATTCTTCTACTCAACAAGCAAGAATGCGAAATATGGTGTTGATGATCCCGAGGACATGAGCAAACGCCTCGCAACCATTCTCTCGGCAACCTTGGCCCTGCTTCAAAAATCGGATTGACGCCCGTCGGCATTAGTTGCCCTGCGAGATAACTTCCCGGCGACACAGCTCAGAGATACCGTCTTCGCCACGCAGGCCATCTAACGCAATCCTGATCTACTCTTCAGATGAATATTGCCTGCAGGTAGACCGCTTGATGACCATGGCGGTTTTCTCGCCAAGGCTCTGCCTCATTATTCTCATCGTCTGCTCCTCGGTGGTAGATGAGCCAGAGACCATCTCTTATCAAATGACACTAATTGGACCCATAGGCGCAGACGTCAGACAAACGCCGGACACCAGCGCTTTTTATTGCCAGCGATTGCGGCGGGCTCCCTACCGACCCAAGCAGTCTTTCAGGGCGGGGTAGAGTGATTTGTAGCGCACATAGACCTCTTCATATTGCGCAACATTGGCGGGTATTGGCTCGATCATCCGGCCTGGATGAACCATGGCCGCAATACCCTCATCAATGGTGGTAAAATAGCCAGCGCCATAGGCGGCAAGCACTGCAGAACCGGTCGATGGCGCATCGGGTGATGCGGGAACGCGCACCGGGATACCGGCTGTATCAGCGTGGATTTGCAGCCACAAATCCGAAGCCGAGGCCCCACCGCCAACAGTCATCTCTCCTGCCTCGTAACCTGCGTCCTTGAACGCATCGAAAATGGCGCGCGAACCAAAGCCAATGCCTTCCATGATGGCGCGGAAAATATGATGTTTCTCATGCGCGAGCGTCAGGCCGACAAGGGCGCCACGGGACAGCGGATCGGTATAGGGCGTGCGGTTGCCTTGGAAATGATCCTGCACAATCAGCCCATCGCAGCCCGGCGAAAGCTCCGCAGCTTTGGCGTTGAGTTCGTCGAAATCCAACCCCCCCGCAATCCGGCCAAGCCAGTTGATGATCGACCCGGTCGACGTCTGCCCACCCTCAACGATGTAACGATCGGGATAGACGATGTCGGCGTAGGCGCCCCAAACACCAGCAGCGTTGAGCGGCGCTTCAGTCACCCCGAATTGCAGGTGCGACGAGCCCGTAATCATCGCCAATTGCCCGGGCCGGGCAACACCGAGCCCGATCATGCCGATCAACGCGTCCGCCCCGCCCTGAACAACTTTCACCGACTGGGAGAGACCAAGTGCGTCTGCTGCGGCAGCCGTGAGTGTACCAATTACGTCGCCAGGAGCGACCACGCGCGGCGGCCACTTATCGAGGATATCGCCAATACCAAGCGCCTCAACCATGGACGCTGCCCAACCGCCGTCCCGGTTGCGATAGTGCCACCGCAGACCAACGTTATCCAGGCTTGCGGCCCATTCGCCTGTAAGGTGGAAAGTCAGGTAGTCCTGATACTCGCAGATCCGGAAGGCCCGATCGAAGTTTTCCGGCTCATTGCGCTTAAGCCAAAGCGCTTTGGGTATCATCCATTCCGCCGAAACGGGCCCAGCGCCGCCGCCATTGAGCATCAACGCTGCATCGCCCGTAGCCGGAACGGCCTCAGCTTCCTCATTGGCGCGAACGTCCATCCAGATGAGCGCCGGGCGCAGAGCATGGCCATTCTGATCCAGCGCAACCACCGAACAGCAGGTTGTCGCGTAGCATATGGCCTCGATCTGACCCGTTTCGACGTTTGCCTCGGCGATTGCACCGCGCGAAGCTTTGACAAAGTTTGTCCACCAATCGGCTGGGTCTTGCTCGGCGCGCGCTCCGGCCGAAAACTGCGTGTCGTAAGGAACAGCCTGGCTTCCCAGACACGCCCCTTTGAGATCATAAACCCTTGCGCGAAGGCTCTCGGTCCCGCCGTCAACCGTCAAAAAATAGGCCATGCTCCCCTCCCGAATGCTGGCGTCATTGTTCAGATCGTGCGGAAAGCCTCAAGCGCTTTTCCTGCGTACATGACGGCTGGGCCGCCGCCCATTTCCACAGCGACCTCGAGCGCTTCAATGAGTGCTTCTTCGTCCGCCCCGTGGCGCTTGGCCGCGTCGATATGATAAAGGATGCAGTCTTCACAGCCCTGTGTCACGGCAATCGCGGTCGCCATCAGTTCTTTTTGTGCCGCACTGAAGTTCCCCTCCCGGGTGGCCGTCGAAGCGATCTTTTGAAAGCCCTGGAACAAGACCGGGCTGGTCTTGGCGAAAGCGCCTAGGCGGGCCTTTGCCGCCGATAATTTCTCTATGCTCATCCGGTAATTCTCCGCTCAAGGATCTTCTGAACATTTGTCGGCGCTTCCCAATGAGGCATGTGACCGACATCTGGAAAATGGTGGAGACTGAGCAAGGGTGAGACCTCCAAAGCCTCGGACCAATCGAGGACCTGGTCGCGATGACCGAGTATCAGACTCACGGGGACCTTTGCCGCCAGAGCCGCGAGGTCTTCGCGAATATCCACTGCTTGACCGCTCGCGCCAGCTAAGGATTGTGCAAGCGCCGCCGCGCGTCCCTGCTTAAGCTGCTGAAAAATGCCGTTGATGGCGGCTTCCGACAGGCCATTGGCGCCTGTGGTCAGCCGCTTGAGTGTCGAACGAACTTGATCGACACTTTTGGGCGCGGCAAGCGCATCTAAAAAGCCCGTATTGATCCGTCTTCCGACGCCCGCGGGTGAAATCAGTGTGAGCGTCGCTACCGGATGCGCCTGCGCGAGTTTAACGGCCGCCAGAGCACCCATGGAATGGGCAACCAGATGGATGGGTTTCGAACCGAGATGCTGCACCACTTGGGATAGCGGTGGGTGCAGATCGTCGACGTCGTGAGCATCAAGTGTCGTTGCACCGTGGGACGGCAGATCGACGGCAAGTGTGCGACATCCGGCACGTGCCATGTGGGATTGTAAGCCTGCCCAGGCGGTATGGTCGGCTGCGAAGCCATGGATGAACAAGACAGGCGCGCCATCAGCGGGCCCTTTTTCAAGCCAAGCAAGGCCATGACCCGTTTGCAATTCCGCCTCGTACTGCATCGCCCCTTGGGCCATGGTATCTTGGGCTATGGCCGCTTCAACATCGCGCCGCTCGATGCGACCGCGCCGCCCACTTCCTTGTAGCTCAGCGATATCCAGACCGCTTTGCGCAGCCAGGCGCCGCGCCAAGGGGGTCGCACGCCGAGGCCCACCTTCAGCGTCGAGTGAGCCCTGAACTGAATGCTCAATCTCGTTCGTCGGCGCCTGATCGGAGGTATCTTCGGTTCGACCGCCCTCGCTGTCAGCGGTTGCGTTCGAGCCACCGTCGTCGGTCCAATCCGGTCCATCGCCCACATCAATGCGCGCGATCGGCGTGCCGACACTGACCATTTCACCTAGCTCGACGAGGGCTTCGATCAGCGATCCATCCCCGAGTGCAGGAAACTCGACAACGGTCTTGTCAGTCTCAACCTCTAGGATCGCGTCGCCGCGTTTGAACGGTTGGCCAGGTTCGACCAACCACGCGGCCAAAGTGCCCTCCTCCATGGTCTCGCCCATGCGGGGCATCTTCAACAGACCGCTCATGCCAACATCTTCCGAGCGGTATCGACGATCCGCTCCGGCGTTGGCACGGAGTGCTTTTCGAGCTCAACCGAGACCGAGATCGGGATGTCTTCGCCCGCGACCCGCACCACGGGTTCTTCAAGAAAATCAAAGCACTCTTCTGTGATACGCGCGGCCAGTTCGGCGGCCACACCACAGCTCATTGCAGCTTCCGATACGACCATAGCCTTGCCAGTTTTTTCGACCTCCTTTCGGATCGTCTCAAAATCCAGCGGGTTAAGCGTGCGTGTATCGATAACCGTCACCTCAATTCCCTGCTCGGCCAATTCCTCGGCTGCTTGCAAGGCGTAGTGCACCTGGCGAGAGTAGCTCACGATCACCAAATCGCGTCCTTGCCGGCGGATCGCGGCCTGTCCCCAGTCAGGGGGTGGAACCGTCAAGTCGACCTCTTCAGACATCGCGTAAAGGCTCTTGTGCTCAATAAAAACAACCGGGTCCGGCTGTTTCAGCGCCTGACGCAGCAAATGGTAGGCGTCGTACACGGTGGCGGGAATGGCAAGCCGCAGGCCCGGCGTGTGCATCACGTAAGCCTCGAGCGACTGGCTGTGCTGTGCGCCCGCTGAGCGCCCTGTTCCACCCTGCGTCCGCAACACCATCGGCACGCCAATCTGACCGCCGAACATGTAGCGAATTTTGGCAGCTTGATTGCACAGCTGATCCATCGTCATGCCTAGAAAATCGACATACATGAGCTCCGCAACCGGGCGCATGCCAGCCATCGCAGCGCCAACGGCTGTGCCGACAATGGCCGGTTCAGAGATCGGTGTGTCGAGCACCCGCTCTGCACCGAATTCATCGATCAGTCCCTTGGTAACACCGTAAGCGCCACCATAGCGACCGACCTCTTCCCCAATAAGGAAGATGTCGGGATCCTCGCGCATGGCTTCGTTGAGGGCCTGTTTGAGCGCGTCGCGATAGGCGAGTTTGGGCATAGCGACTACTCCCAGGCCAAGACACGGTCGATGCGGGCCTGGACCGGCTCGGGTTCGGGCTCACCAGGCGCAAAGACATCTCGAAACATCGAACTGAGGTCCGGCTCGTCAGATGCTTTGGTAAAGTCGATCGTTGCGTCCATTTCAGCGGACACCGCGTCGTCCAACGCATCCAAATCGGCCTCCGAGACCCCCTGGTCCATCAAGAGATTGCGGGCGTGAAGAACGGGATCCTTGGCGCGTCCCTCGGCTTCTTCCTGTTCTGAGCGGTAGGGGCTCTTGTCTTTTCGTCCATGGCCGAAGAAACGGAAGCAATCGACAGCCAGAAACCCTGGTGTTCCAGCGCGGGCACCGTCGACGATGCGCGTTGCGGCGTCGATGACATCAAGCACATCGAGGCCATCGACCGTTTCAGCGTTCAATCCGAACGACGCAGCACGCTCGTGCAACGCTGTTGCCTTCGTCGCCTGGTCGATGCGGGTGCCCATACCCCATTGGTTGTTGATGCAGACAAACACGGCTGGCAGGTTCCAAAGCGCGGCCATGTTCATGGACTCGTACAAGATGCCCTGTTGCATCGCGCCATCGCCGAAAAAGGCAATGGAGACGTTGCCCCTGCCCCGTCGCTTGGCCACAAGAGCAGCGCCGACAACAGCAGGTATGCCGCCGCCAACAATCGCATTTGCCCCAAGGTGCCCCAGCGTCATATCAGCGATGTGCATAGAGCCGCCTTTGCCACTGCAATAGCCACTCGCCTTGCCGCCAATTTCCGACATCATCCGATTGGGGTCAGCTCCACGGGCCAGGAAAATTCCGTGCCCGCGGTGATGGGTGGTGAACGTGTCACCTTCGCGCATCGCCGCGCTGACACCGACCGCAGCACTCTCCTCGCCGATGGAAAGGTGCAGCATCGACCCTGCACTTTCACCGCGCAAATAGAGCTCGCCGACACGATCCTCGAAAGTACGTATGCGCCGCATAGCCTTGTAGTGCGCGAGCAAACCGGAGTTGCTGGAAGAAGGCTCAATGGTGCTGATGACCTCGTTCACGGGCCGCTCCTCAAAAAAGGTCTCATGGTGCTGGCGCGAACCGAGTGGCTTCAGCTTAACCCCACCAGACGTAGCACAAATATAACATATGTCCACCTATATTACATTTGTAATTTTCCGACTTTCCTGCAGACGAGAACTCTGATTTGTATCCATTAGAAAGTGGGTGACTGAACGACCATGCATGACGAGAACATCAACCAGCTGATGGCGCAGGCCGCCTGGCTTTATTACAATGGCGGCTTCAATCAGGAAGAAACCGCCAAGCGATTGGGGCTGACCCGTGCACGCGTGAACAAGCTACTGTCGCAAGCGCGCGACTCCGGCTTGGTGTCTATTTCCATCAATGAACGCGACATAGGCCTGCTCGTTGAGGAAGACGCCATCCGGCAAGCGTTTGGCCTCGATTTTTGCATCGCAACGCCGCCACTGGGTTTGACGGACCAGGCAGGCGGAGCGATGGAAGCAATTACCTTCAACATGGTTGGGGCCGCGGCGGCCCAGGTCCTGCGTGATCAGCTCACGGCGAAACCCGACGCCGTCATTGGTACAGGTTGGGGGAGGACACTCGAACGCGTCAGCCGCAACCTATCGGGCATTCAGGCACCCAACGCGAAATTTGTGAGCCTGATGGGATCGCTTGCCAGCAACTCGTCGTTCAACCCGTTCGAGGTCGTCCACGCCATGGCCAAAGCGACAGGGTCTGAAGGGTACTTCCTGCCAGCGCCTTTCATCGCCGACGGCGCAGAGGACCGCGATGTGTTCTTGGCGCAGCGCGGTATTTCCAAAATAATGCAGTTGGCCAGCAAAGCGGATCTGGCTCTTGTGTCAGTCGGAGAACTCACAGAGGCATCCCTGCTGCGACGGCAAGACATGATCTCTGCGGAGGATCTGCAATCTCTGAGGGTTGCGGGCGCCGTTGCAGACACAAACGGCATCTTCTTCGCTTCCGACGGATTGCCGGTGCCACACCAATTGAATGACCGTGTGATTGCTGTCGGTCTTGACCGCCTCAGCACGATGAAAACAGTTCTTTTGTCCGCTGGGCTCGGCAAAGTGCTTGCGACCAAAGCTTTGCTGCGCAGCGGAGCGGTCAAAGCGCTCATCATCGATGGCGACAGCGCGCGCGCTCTCTATAAGGCGTTGGGTTGAGGGTCTGTTTGGGCTGTGTTGGCTTCCGTCAGCCATGTACATCCGGCGGTAAAAGATAGAAAACGTCTGCAAAAATCGCAGTGCTTAGGGAGTGGATCACATGCAATATCGCAATCTTGGGCAAGCTGGACTGAAGGTCTCCGCCATCACCATGGGCACCTTCACGTTTGGTGGCCGGGGGCCGTTCGGCATGGTTGCCAGCCAGCAGGTCCCAGACGCGAGGCGGCTCGTCGATCTGTGCATCGATCACGGCGTGAGTCTGTTCGACACCGCAAACATGTACTCAACCGGTCTGTCTGAGGAAATCTTGGGAGAAGTGCTGGAAGGCCGCTATGACGACATCCTGATCACCTCAAAGGCGCGCATGAAAATTGGCGAAGGCGTGAACGATGAAGGCGTTTCACGCTGGCATTTGATCCGCGAATGCGAGCGCTCGCTGAAGCGGCTCCGCACCGATCATATTGACATCTACTACATGCATGAGTGGGACGGCGCGACACCCGTCGAAGAGAAAATGGCCGCGCTCGACACGCTCATCCAGCACGGCAAGGTGCGCTATGTCGGCTGCTCGAATTATTCCGGCTGGCACGTCATGAAGTCGATGGCGGCGGCGCCAAGTTTCGCAAGTCGATTTGCCACCCAGCAAATTCACTATTCTTTGGAAGCGCGCGAAGCTGAGTATGAGCTTTTGCCCCTATCCGTCGATCAAGGCATTGGTGTTCTCGTCTGGTCGCCACTTGCTGCAGGCCTCCTTACCGGCAAGCACAGACGGGGTGCTCAAGCACCGGAAGGATCGCGGCAATCGGCGGGTTGGAACGAACCGCCGATCCGGGACACCGAGCGGCTTTGGACCATCGTGGATACCTTGGTAGAGATCGCAGAAGAGCACCAAGTGGAAGCCGCGCAGATTGCGCTGGCTTGGCTTTTGACCCGACCGGCCATTTCTTCACTTGTCGTCGGTGGCAGGTCGGCGGAGCAGTTTAAACAGAACTTCAAAGCGCTTGAGGTACAACTGACGGAGGAGCAGCTTCGGCGCCTCAACGATGTAAGCCGCCTGCCGCTCATCTACCCGTATTGGCACCAGCACAACTTCGCCCGGGAACGATTCACTGAGGCTGACCAAGCGCTTCATGCCGACTATCCTGACCGCCACTATGGTGGCGAGGATCCGCTGATTTAAGGGCGCCTCGTCGCCTTAGCCTTTGTCGGCGGCGGCTTTCACGATGCGTTGCATGGCCAGCATGCCTGGGTCATCCATCCCGATGCTTTTTTCGCCGAAGATCCGGGCCCGCCCTATCGTGGCGGGCTTGTTGCGAAAGTCATCCAACGCCTGATCCACGGCGAGAGCGGACGCCTGCGCCACATCGGATGCGCTATCGGTGGCCTTGGCGACATAGTCGAGCGCGTCCAGAACCGTTTTGCCGCCTAGTTCGGCCTTGCCGCGTTCCTGCATCTTGTCGCGCGCTCCCGCGATCAAAGCGCTGACCTGATCGACATTGATGCTCGATTGGCCTTTCAAAACCTTGGCCGCGCTCATGAGACCCGTTGCCATCAGCGTTCCGTAGGATGAACCCGATGACTTGGTGAAGGCTTGCGCGCACTGGAACAGGGCCATGCCCAGATCGTCAGGCAACTCGTCTTTCTTCTCAATGATAGCTCGCATGCCGCGGGTCATGGTGACCCCGAGATCACCATCACCCAGCGCACCGTCCGCGGTGTTGAGTTCATCAAAATCGCGCTCCATCGCTGCAGCTATGCGGTCGATGGCAGCCAGAAGACCGGCTTTATCTATGCTCAAGTGACGCTCCAAAAGGCGCAGTCGCAGGGCGCTTTGAGAAGTGTTTCCAGCTCGTCATCAAGTTTGCATAGCGTGAACGAAACGCCAGCCATCTCCATTGACGTCGCGTAGCGACCCACAAGGGGCATGACGATGGTCGCGCCTGCGCCCTCAAGGCGTGCTTTGACGACGCGGTAGAGGATGTACAGCTCCTCTGGTGGCGTCGCGCCAAGGGAGTTGACCATCACCGATACACGGTCGCCAGAGGTAAGCGGCATATCGGCAAGAAGGCGATCTATAACCTCGCCCGCGATTTCATCGGCGGTCCGCAGTTTGCCGCGCCACACGCCCGGCTCACCGTGAATGCCCATGCCCATTTCCATCTCATCATCTGCGATGTCAAATGTCGGCTTGCCCGCTTGTGGAACCGTACACGATGAGAGCGCAGCACCAATGGAACGGCAGGCATCAGCAGCCTTTTGAGCGGCAGCGGTCACACCAGCCAAATCGCGGCCTTCATCTGCTGCGGCGCCTGCGATCTTGAAGGCGTAGACCATGCCTGCCACGCCCCGGCGTTTTTCTGCTTCCTCCGGCGGCGCCGAGGCGACATCGTCTGCCAACAAAACGGTGGTGCATTCGATATCCTCAAACTCAACCATCTCGCCGGCCATGTCGAAGTTCATGACATCACCGCCATAGTTGCCATACAGGCGCAGCACGCCCGCGCCATGATTGGCCGCTCGCATGGCATCGGCCATTTGCTCGGCGGAGGGCGAGGCGAACACGTCTCCAATCGCGCAGGCATCTAAGAGGCCTTCACCGACATAACCTGTGAAGACGGGAAGGTGGCCCGATCCGCCGCCGGCGACGATGCCAACCTTGCCATCTTTGGCCTTGGTCGCCCGGGTCACAACCTTTCCAGTATCGCCATACATGGCGTAGTGCTCAGGGTGTGCCGCGACAAAGCCCTCCAGCATTTCGTCAACATACGCTTCGGGCTGATTGAGTATCTTTTTCATAACCGTACTCCTATCGGGCGGGTTGGAAGGGTCACTTGGAAGGATTTGTTTTAAGGCTCTTAAGGCCCGGTACGCCGTGGGTGTTGATGATCATCACAAAGATCAGGAGCACACCCCAAATCAATTCCCGCGCGAAATTCGACACTTGCAGCATGTTGAGGCCGCTCGACAGAAACTGCATCGACAACACTGCAAGAATAACCCCGATGACGCGACCATAGCCGCCATAGGGATTGACGCCCCCTAAAACAGCAATCAGGACCGCCAACAACAAATAGGATGATCCGTAATCAGCCTTGGCAGAGTTGGCGCGGCTCATAATCACCATGCCAGCGACCGAAGAGAACATGCCCGCAATCACATAGACCTTGAGGATCATACGGTTGATATCCACAGCCGCATAAAGCGCCGCCAAGGGGTTGGCGCCATACATTGTCACCCGCAGACCGAAAGCGGTGCGCGTCAATAGGATGTGCAGCAAAAGGGCCAAGATGGCGAACAGGATCAGCGGAACTGGCACCCCAAACAGCTGTTCATTGCCAAGCCACGCCACCACACTGGGGAAGCCCATCACCGCACTGCCGCCAGTCATTGCAATGGCAAATCCGGTGAAAACCAGCCCGGAGCCAAGCGTGGCAAGAATGGGAGGCAAGCCGAAATGCGCGACCAGCGTGCCATTGACCAGTCCACAGGCTGCGCCGATGGCAAGCGAGGCGAGAAGCGCGATGCTCAGCCACATCAGGCTGTCCCCTGTCCCCATACCCGGATCGGCAAACGTCGTCAGAATAAGGGCGCCCGTTACCGCCGAAAAGTTCGCCACTCCGACCACGGAAAGGTCGATCCCGCCTGTCATCATGGTGATTGTCATGGCGAGCGCAAGGATCGCGAATTCAGGGAACTGGAAGGCCATAGACGTCATGTTCTGCGCTGACAGAAAGCGGTCAGGCGCCAGCACGGCCATCAAGGCGAACACCGCGACAGCGATGATCAAAAGCTTGAATTCCGGCGCTTCGGTGAAGCCTTGTGCTCGGTGTGGTCCGCCACTCATGCTGTTCTCCTAACCGGCTCGCGCCGCGGCGCGTTTGGCACGGTATGCTGGCACGCCTGTGCCCAGCAATATCAGTAATCCGATGGTGACAGACTGCCAGATGGTGGGGATGCCAATCACAATAAGGTTGGTCTGCACCAGCACAATCAGAACAACACCCAAAAGCGTGCCTGTGATCGTGCCATAGCCGCCTATAAGGCGGGCGCCGCCAAGCACGACGGCAGCGATGACGGACAGCTCCAGTCCAACCAGCGAAAAGGGATCAGCCATCCGTCCAACCGAGCCGTGGATTATTCCCGCCAACCCAGCGAGCGCGCCGACATAGACATAGATGAAAAACTGGGTCCATTGCACATTGATGCCGATGCGCCGGGCGCTCTCTTGGTTGCCGCCGATCGCATAGATCGAACGACCCAGCATCGTCTTTTTGAGGATGAACCAGGTCAGGACGATGACCGCCAATAGGGCCAAGGCCGACCATGGGATCGAGTAGAAGTTCCCGGCCTCTGTAGTCCCCCGTGCCAGAACACCGCGTGAAAAATCACGCATTTCAGGCGGCAGATCGGAAATCCGTTGCGAGCCGACGAATGTCAGCAGGAACCCGCGGAAAACCGACAAGGTTCCCAGCGTAACAATGAGGGTCGGCAGCTTGAAAAAGGCGATAAACAGCCCATTGATGGCGCCAAGACCTGCCCCCGCGACCATGGCAAGGGCGAAAATCATCGGCCAGGGCATGTCTGGCCAGACCGCGAGCGCGACGCGTGTTGCGACATACATGGCGAACACAGCGACAGCCGTGAAACTGACATCGATACCGCCGGAAACCAGAACCACCATCGCTCCGATGGCCAGAATGCCAATCACGATGGAGGCGCGCAAAAGGTCCGATACAGTCGTGACCGTAAAGAACAGCGGATCGGAGAGCGTCGCGATAAAGCAGAAAGCGAGAATGACACCAGCAACAAGCGTCTCGTTGCGGGTCCAAAAGCCCTTGGGAAGCAATCCACTCAGCATTAGGAGGCAAGCCGACGTGCAAGATCAGATTCGGTTGTTGAAGCGCCAGCAAGCTCATCGGTGATGCGGCCATCCTTCATCACCAAAATCCGATGGCAGGTGGCCAGGAGCTCAGGTAGGTCGTCCGATATTACGATGATCCCGATACCGTTCTTCGCCAGTTCACGGATAATGTCATGAATGTCCGCCTTCGACCCAACATCAACGCCGACACTTGGACCATTGAGTAGCAAAACCCTCGGCGCACGCGATAGCCAGCGGGCAAGAGACACCCTTTGTTGGTTGCCCCCCGAGAGGGATTGAACCGGCGCAGCAATGTCCGGCGCCTTAATCTTGAGGCGGCTGATCCAGTCGGATGCCTCAAGCAATAGTCCACCCATATTCAACAAACCGCCTTGGGTGTGGTTGTCGAGCCGGCTAATCGCAACGTTCCGCAGGATGGATTGGGTGAGGAACAAGCCCTCCGTGAGCCGATCTTCGGGAACGTAGCCGATGCCGACTTTCGAGGCAGCAAGTGGGTCGCCGAGGGGAACCTTGGCGCCATCAAAATGGATCATTCCTGCATCTGGTCTCACAAGACCAAAAAGCGCCTTTGCAAGGGACGTTCGCCCGCTCCCAAGCAGGCCGGTGATGCCGAGGATCTCCCCCGCCTTCAGCTCTAGCGAGACTTGTTCAAAAACGCCCGTCTTCGATAGACCCTCAACTTGCATCAACGTGGTTGCGCCCGCTTGCATGGGTTCGGGGGCCGATTCTGGCACCTCGCGGCCCGTCATGTGGAACGCTAATGATTTCGTGTCGAAGTCTTGGGCGTCGCCTTCAGCAACCTTTTTGCCGTTGCGCAGCACCACCACCTTCTCACTGACTTCGAGAACTTCTGCGAGCTTGTGGCTGACAAACACCACCGCGACGCCGTCTTCCTTCAGCTTGCGGATGATATCCAGGAGCCGGGATACCTCGCGCTCGGTTAGTGCGGTTGTAGGTTCATCCATGATGATCAAACGCGCTTGTGACGCGAGCGCCCGGCATATGGCCACCAATTGTTTTTGCGCCACGGGGAGAACCTCGACGCGCGCATCAAGATCGATGTCAACACCGATCCTTGATAGAACGGTAGAGGCCATCTTGCGTGCTGCGGCACGGTCAAAAAGCCGATTATGCGCGCCCAATTGACTGGGATAGGCGATGTTTTCGTAGACGTGCAGGTTGGGGAATAGCGAGAAATCTTGGAAGATCACCATCACGCCCTGAGCGGCGGCTATCCGTGGGTTGTTGTGATCAACCTTGGCGCTGTCGATATAGATGTCGCCTTCGGTGTGCTGCTCAACGCCGGAAATGATCTTGATCAGCGTTGATTTCCCCGAACCGTTCTCACCAGCCAAGCAAACGGCCTCACCGGCAGCGACCGTGAAATCCACTGTGTCGAGCGCCGTCACCCCGGCATAGCGTTTGGTGATGGCGCGCAGATCAATCAGCGGTTCTGTGGTGGCAGACACGTCGGGATTGGCCATGGCGAATGCCAAGCCTTTCAAACTGGTCAGAGCATGCTAAGGAAAAAAGGGCGGCTCAGGAGCCGCCCTCTAAGTCTGGGAGATTAGAACGGGAAATCGGCCATGTTGCTGGCGTCCACGTTCACCCAAGCGGTGCCGTAGATCACTTTGCCGTCGAGGCGAACGTTCTCATAGCCCGGCAAGCCGAGGTCCATGCCGTCGGTCACTTCTTCGCCGTTCATGACCATCACAGCAAGCTGGTTCATCGCCTGGCCAGCAACCGCTGGATCCCAGAACCCGATGCCATCAACCGCGCCGGTTTCGATGTACTGGCCAGCGATGGAAGGCAGTGATGTGCCGAACACGCAGGTGTCATCTTCCAAACCACGCTCTTCGATGGCACGGCCAATGCCGGCAACGTCGGTGGACGCTGAGCCCTGCATACCGCGAACGTTCGGGAACGCGCGCAGCACTTCCTGCGCCTTGGTGTAGGCATCTTCAGCGTCATCAAAGGTTTCGTTCTTGTCGCCAACCAGCGTCATGTTGGGATAGTTGGCTTCCTGATAAGCAATCGCGCCATCAACCCACTGATTGTGCGTTTGCGAAGTCAACGAACCGACAAACACGGCGTACTCGCCCTCACCGCCCATGCAAGTCGCAAGCTGCTCCATAAGGTTGGCGCCGAAGTCTTCGTTCACGAAAGCCTCGATGTCGTAGTGCGTGTTTTGTTGTGACGCAGCTTCATGCGTGATCACAGCGATGCCAGCTTCCATGGCGCGTGCCAACACAGGCTCGAGCGCTTCTGGCGACATCGGCACCACCGCAAGAGCATCAACACCCTGAGCGATCATGTCTTCGATCAGAGCGGCTTGTTGCTGCGGGTCAGCCTGTGCAGGCCCGACTTGGAATGCGTTGTTGCCCGTTTCATCAGCAAAGGCTTGCACGCCCTCTTCCATGCGGTTGAACCACTGGATGCCAGCAATCTTCACCACCGTTGCGATGTCCGCTGAATGGTTGTCAGCAACCGATACACTGGCGGTGCCCGCCATAAGTGCAGCGGCCAACAACGTGATACGTGTCTTCATGGTATTTCTCCCTTTCGCCGACGCGCGGCGTTTTTTTCAGGCCGCTCTTTCGGCGACTACGTCGTTAAAGAGTGGCGGAAACACTCGGCAACCTCGACCAAAACGTCTCACGCCTACACTTGTGCAGGCTCTGCACATATGTGACTATAGTTGCGCGAAAATCGACGTCAAGCGTTTTGACGATCGGCTTTCACAGGAGGAACTCTGGATATGTCGGCCGCAGAAAGCCGCGTCCAAGATGATGTCGCGCAAGCCGCATGGCTCTACTATGTTGGGAACTTAAGCCAGCAGGAAATAAGCGACCGCTTGGGCGTGTCGCGATTTAAAGTTTTACGCATGCTCGCCGACGCGCGCGAGCAAGGCTTGGTGCGCATATCGGTCGAGCATCGCACTTCAAAAACACTCGCACTCGCCGACCAACTGGCATCGAAATTCGCACTGGAAGAGGCCCAGGTCGCCCCAGCTCCACTGAGTCAGGAGGACGAAGCCTACGGGCGTAACGCGGTGGGCATACTCGCGGCCAATTACCTGGCACGTGTTTTGTCAGTCGACGAACCGCTAACCATTGGTGTGGGTTGGGGCCGGACTCTCTCTGCAATGGCTGACAACCTTTCGCGTATCCGCAAGACCGATGTGCGTTTCGTATCGATCATGGGATCCGTAGCCCATGCCACGCACACAGCGCCAGGCGATGTGTGCATCCGCTTGGCGGCGACGACCCAAGGCAGCGCGATGCTGATGCCCGCGCCCTTCATTGCCGACAGCGCCGAGGCTTGTCAGACGCTCATGCAACAACGGCTCGTGAACAAAGCCCTTCAGGCGGCGCGGGCCGCAGATCATGCATTGATGAGCGTTGGGGAATGCGGACCAGGAGCCATCCTGTTCGAGAGCGAAATATTTACTGACGAGCAGAAAAAGGAATTGCAGGCCGCTGGCGTTGTTGGAGACTGCTGCGGCGTCTTTTTCACCGAGGACGGTTCGGTCGCCGACACACCCCTCAACGCTTGCACGCCTTGTGTTCGGCCCAACGAAATGGCCGACATCGACACGGTCATACTTGCTTCGGGCAAGCGTAAAACGTCCGCCACGCTTGCGGTTTTAAGAGCAGGGTTCGCCAAGCGCTTGCTTGTCGACGAAACCCTCGCCTCTTCGCTGTTGATGCAATGACCCCAAACAGATGGGGCAGATCAGCGCTTAGCCGCCATACACATCTTCAGCTATTTGGACCAATTGTGGATAAACGCCGGGCGCACCAGCCACCAGGCGCGTGCCGTCTTCGAGCGCTGTTTGAGCATCCAAAGGAGCGTGCTCGCCCCCTGCTTCAGTGATCATTAAGAGCGCGGCGAAACAGTCCCAAGAATTCATATGGTCTTCAATATAACCAAGCAGCCGACCGGCGGCTACATACGCCAGCATCAGCGCGCCAGAGGCGGAGCGGAAGTACATCCCGCCGCCGTGCAGCACGGCGCCTACTAGCGCTGACGCCTCATCCTTGTCCGATCGGCCAGAGGTTCCCGTCGCGATAGAGCCATTACTCAGCGCGCTGCCTTGCGCCACCTTGAGCGGTTTGCCGTTAACATATGCACCCTGGCCCTTGGACGCGCTGAACACCTCATCGGTGTTTGGATCGTGGATGACGCCGAGCACCGGTAGCCGCTCAAAGGTGCAGGCCAAAACGACACACCAATGAGGAATACCGCTGACATAGTTTGCCGTGCCGTCGATCGGATCGATCACCCAGTCGTAGCCGCTCGTGCCGTGCTTGCGGCCATGCTCTTCGCCGACAATTCCATCATCCGGCCAGGTGCTCTCGATCGATTTGCGGATTAGGGTCTCGGTCTCTCGATCAGCTTCGGAAACGAGGTCTTGGTGCCCTTTGCGTTCAATAGTCAGTTGATCCAGCGCTTTGAATTTATCGTGCGCAAACGCAGCGGCGTTGGCCGCAGTTTTCTTTGCGAATGCAAGTCTCGCTGTAACGTCCATCAATGCTCCTCAAACCGATTGGGCCTGGCTGATCCAAGATCGGTGCATCGTGTCAAATATCTGATGGGGAACAAGTTGCAATGCTGTTCGCATTGGATTGGCGCGAACCAGCGCGCGTGAACCGCCCTGGGTTTGCCGGCGGTCGTTTGATTTGAGTTACGCTGCCACGGCCGGTTCTTCCAGCATGGCATAGTAGCGCTCCTCTGCTTCGGCCGGCGGGATGTTGCCGATGGGCTCCCGCAGCCGGCAATTGTTGAACCAGTCGACCCAGGTCAGGGTGGCGAGCTCGACGGCCTCGAAGGATCGCCACGGTCCGCGCCGATGGATGACCTCCGCCTTGAAGAGGCCGTTGATCGTCTCGGCCAGCGCGTTGTCAGAACTGTCTCCGACACTGCCGAAGGAAGGTTCGATGCCTGCTTCTGCCAAGCGCTCTGTGTAGCGGATGCTGACATATTGAGATCCCCTGTCCGAATGATGCACCAGGCCACCGCGATGAACGGGCCGCCGCTCGTGCAGGGCCTGTTCGAGGGCATCGAGAACGAAGCTCGCATGCGCCGTCCGGCTTACCCGCCAGCCGACGATGCGGCGGGCATAGGCGTCGATGACGAATGCCACGTAGACGAAGCCCGACCAGGTGCTGGCGTAGGTGAAGTCCGAAAGCCAGAGCATGTTCGGGGCTGGTGCGTGGAAGACACGGTTCACGCGGTCGAGTGGGCACGGGGCGGCCTTGTCCTGCACCGTGGTGCGGATCGGCTTGCCGCGAATAACACCGTGAAGGCCGAGATCGGCCATCAGCCGCTCGACGGTGCAACGCGCGACACCGAAGCCCTCGCGCACCATCTGCCGCCAGACCTTCCTCGCGCCGTAGACCTCGAAGTTCTCGGCGAAAACACGCTCGATCTCCGGTTTGAGCTCCAGATCCCGTTTTGCCCTGTCCGAGCGGAGTGTGGGATCGGCCTGCTTGGTCAGATGATCGTAATAGGTGGACGGGGCGATCGGTAGAACCTTGCAGATCGGCTCGACCCCATGCGCCTCGCGGTGATCGTCAATAAACGCGATCATCGTTTGAATGGGCGGTCGAGCTCCGTCCCATTGACCGGCAGGTGATTGCTTTGGCAATCACCGAGAGGTGGGGCAAAATAAGCGCTCGCCTTGCGCAGGATCTCGTTGGCCTGACGAAGCTCCCGGTTCTCCCGCTCCAGAGCCTTCATCTTCTCGGCCATGTCCGTCGGGACGCCAGCCCTTTTGCCGGCATCAATCTCAGCCTTCTTCACCCACTCGTTCAGCGTTTGGCCCGTGCAGCCAATCTTGGACGAGATCGACATGATCGCTGACCAGCGGCTGTCATGTTGCCCGTGATTGTCGAAAACCATGCGAACGGCACGTTCGCGCACTTCCGAGGAATATCTGCTCGTTGTCTTGCTCATGATGGCTCCACCTGCTCAGGTGTTGGAGCCTCCAGCAAACCCGGGGCGGTTCAGTTCCGGCACAGCTCTTGGGCCTTAACGCCCGCCTCATATTCTTTGATCATCCCAATGATCTGTTCGTCACTAAACCTGCGTTTCATGGTCCATCCTTTGCTCGGACGGATTACTAGCACCGCAGTGGCCTGATCTCAGGGGGCTGGGTCATTCCCCCAAATAGGGTGAGACCACGGACATGCCGATATGGCTCTCAAGACCTTTCAGGGATCGATAGAGGATCGTGCGGTGTGCCCACGGACAGGCATAGGAGACGTAGAGATGATAACGCCCGCTTTCAGCCTTGAAACCGACTTCTCCCGTTTCTCCTGCTGACCCGTATCGCGTGATCCAACTTCGAAACGTTGTTGTCTCGCGCTTGAATGCGCCATCCTCGACTTCATCGTCCTCATAGACCCATTGGCCATCGACAAGCATACCCATCTCTAACGTCCTTGCTGATAGCTGATCGGGCGCAGGCCAGATGGTGCCGCAATGTGCGTGTCGGCACCTTCAACCCTGTCAGTGTTCTGACAGCTCACGATCCGAAACCCATCTGAGAGCCGCTGCGTGACCATGGAGATAACAGCAACGCGCTCTGCAGCGGTCTGCCCATCTGGTGCTGTTTGTCCCTCAAGCGTTGATACTGTGTGGACGATCTGGATGTCTGGTGTGAGCTCGCGAACCCGCAGTTCGGTGACCTCGCATTTGGCATCGCCAAAGATGTGCCGGAAGCCATAATCATGGGCCTTGCGAATTTGCTTCGCGCTTCGCCACCAAAACCCCACAACATTGACGAAGTCAGCGTCGTCAACAAACAAAGCCGCAATGGCATCAGCATCGCCAGCGTTCCAAGCATCAAAGAAGGCCCGTGCGACCGCTTCACCGCTCTCAAACGTCGTCATCACGCACCGTCCTTTGCTTTCAAGAAGTCGAGTTCTGACGCTGTACTTTGTCGCCCCAGCCGCGCGTTACGATACGGAAAACGACCGAAACGGGCGATGACATCTCGATGTCCGCGCGCCCAGTTCTGCCCAGCTTCAGGGCCTTAGGTTTCGTGCAATTCCACGCTGCGGCGTTGATCGTCCAAGTTCTCGCTGTGCATGAACGGCAGATAGAGAAATGAGCGGCGCTCATTCTCTTTCGGCAGCGCGATATCGTCACCATGCAGAAGACATCGCTTGGCAAGCGCCAATGCCGCATCATCGCTCGCATAGCTTCTTGGCGTTCCACGAAAGATCATGCGCGGCACTTGATCAAGCAAGATCAAGAGGGCCAGTCGGCCCTCCCGCGTTTGCTCCCAAAGGATCAAATTGCCATTGCCAGCCAGTTCATAGGTTTGGCCAAGAGCAGCTTTCACGCGCTCATCAAACGCAGGCGTCGATGCAAACCAATGGGATTTGGTCTCTTCGCTGAACCAGAAGCTCAGAACCTCGGCAATCGTTGAGGCCATCTCGCTTACTGATCCCAACCGGCATTGCGCAGATAGGTGTCAAAGCTGGTGATGTCGCCAAGCCAACGCTTCAGATAATAGGGCGAGCCGTCCATGCCGTAAGTGTCGAAGGAACGATACATCAGCATCAGCTCTTCGCCTTGCTCAGACTGAACCTCGTCCCAGGCGAGTTGCTGATAGCGAAGCTCGCGTCCAAGGACTTGGCCAAGTGTTGCCGTGATCTCTTCCATAGTGGAAACATCGCCGGTAATCGGCGCGGCTTTGTTCAACCAGATGTCTGGGTTCTCGAACGCGAGCGCGACCATCCGGCCAATATCGTCGCAGGCAATCTGCGCGTAAGGCATCGTTGGATGCATGGGATAGCGGACCAAGCCCGATTCCATGATGCTTTCGCGATCCCACTCCCAATTGTCCATGAAGGCGGCAGGGCGAAAAACGGTCCATGATTTGCCAGAGCCACGAACGGCCATCTCGACATTCCATTTGCTGTCGAGATGTGGAACCCCAGTGTTTCGGTCCATGGTGGACGCACCGGTGTAGACAACGTGCTCAACGTCGGAGGCTGCCAGTGCGGCAGTTAAGTTGAGGCCTTGACGCTCTTCAGCCTCAACGCCCGCCTCCAGAAAATCCTGCACTGAGTAGAGGCCAACAGCACCTTTCAGCGCCGCATCTAGGGAAGCTTGGTCTTCCAGATCAGCCGCCACCACTTCAGCCCCGGCGTCGGCCAAGGTTTGAGCGGCAGGTTTGGAGGGATTGCGGGTGAGCGCCCGCACCGTGTGTCCGCCCGCCAACAGGTGGCGAGCGACCGCGCCGCCCTGTTTACCGGTGGATCCCGCGACAACGATTGGACGGTCATATGTCTTTTTGGTCATGTTTTTCTCCCAACTTCTTTGTGTTGGGATCAATATGATATGCTGTATGAAAGCTGAGAATGACAATGAATGCGCTCTAAGTGCGCATTTTTGCTACAAGTTGGTCATTAGGTCGATCTTAAGACGCGGGCGAGCGCCTGCACCTTTGCAGTCTGATGCAAATCCATATGAGAGACTGCCCATATTGTTTCATGCCAGTCTGCTTGAGCTTGCCAGACGGAAATAAGGTTCTTTTCTGTTGCATTCTTCAGCGGGTGAAACCCAATACCAAGACCGGCGCCAACCGCTTCCCACAAGGCCAGGACTGAGTTCACCTTGACGTTGATCGATGCGCTTGGAACCACCTCATGAAGCCATAGCAGATAAGGTGTATCGGGCGCAGAGGAATCCACGCCGACAAAGCGATGATGCGCGAAATCTTCGATGGAGTTGGGTTTACCGTGGGCTTCAAAATAGCTTTGGCTTGCAAACAGACCCATCCCAAGCGAGCCGATATCAAGGACAACATTATCGGGGTGGTTTGGCTTTGGCCCGATACGAAATGCCATATCGGCCTCGCCATATTCCAGCTTGAGCTTCTTGTCGCTGCTGATCATGCGGATATCCATGCCAGGATGATCCCTCTGAAACCGCGCAACTTTTGGCAATATGTAAGGAACAAGCACATCCAGGCAGGTAATCACGATCTGCCCATGCAGTTCATCTGCTGAGCCGCGGGCAAGCCGCACAAGTTCTCCAAACTGAGTCTGTGTGGCGTCGGCTATGCGCAAGAGTTCCTGACCGAGTTCTGTCGGCGTGAAGCCGCGGGCGTGTCGTTGGAAAAGCTTCGCACCCAGTTCCGTTTCAAGCGCATCAATGTGACGTGTCACGGTCGCCCGATGCACGCCCAACGCCTCAGCAGCAGCGCTGATGGTTTGCAGCCGCGCGACGGTTGCAGCGGTTTTGATTTCGTTCCAATTATCCATCATTTATATCGCAAATTCGCGCATATAGAGCGCCTTTCTGTATTTTTCATGCGAAAATGTAGCATGTCAGACTCTGCCAAGAAAGCGAAAACTGTTTTGCAAATCGAGACCCAAAATGAAGATCCTTGCCTTTGGCGCGAGCACAAGCCGCAACTCAATAAATTGCCAACTTGCCTTTCACGCGGCGAGCACGCTCGCCGCTGCCTTTGACGGCAGGTGTTCCATTGATCTTCTCGATCTCAACGACTTTGAGATGCCCATCTATTCAGTCGATCGCCAAAAGCAGATCGGCATTCCGGCGCAAGCCAAAGCCTTCATGGATCGTGTTGGCCGCGCTGATGTCATCATCGCCTCGTTTGCCGAACACAACGGTACCTACACCGCAGCTTTCAAGAACATTCTCGATTGGGCCTCCCGGATCGACATTGATGTCTACCAAAACAAACCAGCTTTGTTCTTGTCCGCATCAGCAGGCGACCAGGGCGCGGCAAGTGTCTTGGCGACTGCCGTTGATAGCGCGCCTTACATGGGCGCAGATTTGCGCAGCAGTTTGTCGGTTGGTCCCTGGGACGTCACGTTCGATGCAGAACCGGCGACATTCAGTGACGGCTCAATGCGCCAACGTTTGCGCGAAAGCCTTGCAGCGCTGGTTGCTCCAGCAGCAAGGAAAGCGTAGCCGATGCCGTATGCTGTTTATCTGTTGGCACTTGCTGCCTTCGTGGTCGGAACCCAGAGTTATGTGTTTTCGGGGCTGTTAGCCGACCTTGCCGATGATTTGGATGTCTCTGTCGCAACGGCCGGACAACTTTTGGCGGCATTCGCAATTACAAGCGCCATCGCCTCGCCCTTGGTCGTCAGCGCTCTTTCGCGTTTCGAACGCAAGCGGGTTTTAATCTCGTCTTTGGCGAGTGTTGCAATCGTCAACACATTTACAGCCTTCCTACCGGTGTTCGAGGGCTTCTTGGCAGCGCGTATTCTAGTTGCAATTGTTTCGGCGGCGGTCATGCCAATGGCTGGAGCCATCGGAGCAAGCCTCGTACCACCCGAGAAACAAGGCCAAGCTCTAGGTATCATCCTGTCTGGACTGACCATCGCGTTCATCGCTGGCGTTCCCTTGGGAACGGTTGTTGGAGGCCTGTTTGGCTGGCGCGCTACGTTCCTCTTCGCGGCCATCGTCGCTCTGGCCGTGATCCCGGCCATTGCCTTTGGTGTGCCGTCAAGCCGACCGAACGAAACTGCACCTCGCGCGGACTGGGGCGTGGTCAAGCTCCCCATCGTTCAGCTTGGATTGTTCCTGATAGGCATGTCCTTTGTCGCCGCCTATCCCGTGATTGCCTATCTTGGTCCAATCATTACAGAAACCACAGGCTTTGAAGGCGCAGCCATTGGCGCGATGCAGTCTGCGATCGGTTTCGGCTCTGTCGACGGTCTGGTCGTTGGCAGCCTTCTGGCGGACCGCCGCGCCTTCTTACCCAACATGCGGGTGATGTACTTGGTGTTGGCCGTTGCGTTGTCGCTTTGGGCTGTTGCTTTTGGGATTGGCGTACCTGGTTCACTTCTCACCATAGCGTTTGTTGGGCTGGTGATATTCCTCACGTCTGCGGCCTTGATCGCGCCGTCACCTGCCATTGAAAAATCTCTCGTCCAAGCCGATCCTGACCAAAGCGCGCTGACGCTCGCGACGAACACATCCGTTATTTATCTCGGCCAAGGTATCGGAGCTGGCCTTGGTGGTTTGGTTGTTGGCTCACTAGGCTTTGGGATGCTTGGCTATGTAGGCGGCGGTGTCGCTTTCGCCGCGTTCGTCTTTGCCATGCTTTATCGAAACTCATCGGGTAGAAGCTGAGTTAGGCCGTTATGCGTTGCGTGATTGAATGTTGGGCGGGGGCTCATGGAAGATGAAAGCTATGCCGACAAGGCTGACTTTCATCGTTGTCTTGAGATGTTCGGCTTTTGACCGGCCGATATTCGTTGTTTTCGTTTTCTTGATGATGTTTCGCGAACGCTGCAGTGTATTGGAACCCCTGGGCACAACTGGTAACTCTATGATGCCTTCAGCCTGTTGGCGAGGCATTCAGAGTCTGCTGGCATCGTCCCAATCAATTCGACCTGGTGTCAGGTCTTCCCAACACCGGGGTTCACGGGCGCAGCGTCGCGGGCGTCAGTCATACACGCCGCTTCTTGCAAAGCTTGATCGGTTTCAGCTGGTTCTAGCTCGAGAATAATCCGTTCGTTTAGGCTTGCAGAAAACGAGATGAATACAATTTGCCGAAAGAGCATAGGCTAGTCGGCGTCCGGGCGGCTTCCACAATCTGTCTGCACTTGGCCAGATGGCCAGACCTAGAGAGATGCTTGTCGAACCGCGCAAACAGATTATCGAAGGCGCGCGCCTGTACGAGGTGCTCCTGGAACAGCCAAATCGCCTTGGCATCGGGCACTTTGTCGCCGAACCCCAGGCCAATGAACTGCATGAACGACAAGCGGTCGTCGATGACGAATTCGGCCTGATCGTCCGACAGATCGTACAACGCCTGTAGCACCAGGGTCTTGAACATTGGCAGAGGATCGAACAGCGGGCGCCCGCCCTTCGTGCCGTCAGAGCGCTTCAGTGCCTAGGCCAAAGGCCTGCGAAAAACATCCCATGGAATGACATGATCGAGCTTCTCAAGCGGGTCGCCCGCTTCGCACACCAGCGCATAGCGCTCCTCAACATCCCGAAACCCAGCCTGACCACGCATATGACACCCTCAAATCCAATCGCGCTCAAAGAATCAAATTCGCGCCAAATTGGGCGAAGTATTTCGAGATGTCCAACTGTCATAGACTAGCTGCAAGTTCAGCTTGCGGCATGACAATTGAGGTGATGCCTTCAACCTCATCGGATAGATTTCCCGAGTCGAGAGCAACACATTTAACAAAAACTCGTCATTGTTGCTGTTTCTGATTGCCCGCTGCGAAAGCGGGTCTGACCCGTCGCCGAAGCATGCGAACAACAATCCGCGACGACCGTGTGCGCCCTTCTGCCGATTTGGTGGATCGCAACTTCTACACCGATGAACCAAACTTGTTCTGGATCGCCGACATTACCTACGTCCCGACGTGGGCCGGGTTCCTATACTTGGCGTGGTCCTCGATGTCTTCTCGCGGCGGTTCATTGGGTGGGCATTAGGGACGAACCTCAAGACCCAGTTCGTCCTAAACGCGATGAACTTGGCTATCGGCCAGCGCAATCCCTCGGACGTCATCCATCACAGCGCCTAGGTTCGCAACACACATACATTGCATTCGGTCTGCCGCCGCACGGAAACCGGCATGCGGCGGTCCATGGGATCGGTCGGCGACGTGCACGACAACGCCATGTGCGAGCGCTTCTTTGCCACGCTGGAATGCGAGTTGCTCGACCGGCGTAAGTTCCATACCAAAACGGAGGCGCTTATTGCCATCTTCGAGTTCATCGAGGGATAGTACCATCCCGGCCACCGAAACTATGCCCTCGGATATTTGTCTCCCATCAACTACGAAAGGACCGAATTGAAGCTACTCGAGTCCTCTAGCCCCTAACCGTCCTCCAAACCGGCAGAACTCCAACTCCACAACAGCGCCTTTAACAATGATTGGATCGTGCCAGGCGTGTCCCAGTGGGTGGCACGAGCTGGGACACGCCAGACCGAAATGCCAGCGTCGGCCACGTAGCTTCAAATAACGATCCGGATCGGTGGGATCGGGCGCATGAAAGGTTTCGCGTTTCACCGGGCGGCCCTCCCACTGTGGGGGTGCGGCTGTAGTGCAATTTGTAGTGCAAAATGCCCGAAAACGCGTGGATTGACCATCCCTTAGCCCAAAATGTCAAGGAAAATCAATCCACTAGAAGAAAAGTAGTGGTGCGGTCGAGAAGACTCGAACTTCCACCCGTGTTACCGGACAGCGACCTCAACGCTGCGCGTCTACCAATTCCGCCACGACCGCAAAATATTCTGAAATTTTCGTCCAGAGCGGCGCTGATAGCAAAGGCCACTCATAGTCTCAAGGGTTGGCACCGGCGAAAACATGATTTTTTCACCCGTCAGCCAAAACGTCTTTGAAATCAGAGGCTAAAGCTCGGACTTGCCGATCTGCGTGATCGCAACAGCAATGGCGTCGCCGCTGACCACAACTTCGGCCTCGGCGATTTGCATATTGTTGGCCAAAACTTTCACATGTTCGTTCGGCAACGTTTCCAGCTCGATGACCGCGCCGCGGCCCATACGCAGAAGCTGGTGAACCGGCATAACGGCGGCGCCAAGTTCGACAGCGATATCAACTGAGATGCTTTCAATGGGATTTTGCATCGGGCACGGAAACTCATTAGGAGGAACGACTGCACTCCACCATTGGGGCCGGATGGTTAACGCATGTTTAAGGCTCAGGCGTTGGAGAGCTCTGCGTGCCCTTTGTGCCGCAAAACCTGGAGGTCTATTCCATTCTTCGCGAAGCAACTCTTGATGGTGACCGGCTGTTCTTGGCGGACCGGCCAATCGAATGGCGGGTTGAGCCTGGTTTGCTTGACTATGATTCTGCCGTGCAGGCGATGGAGGCGCGTGTCGCAGATATCCGTCATGGTCGCAAAGATGAGCTGATTTGGCTGGTCGAGCACCCGCCGCTCTACACCGCCGGCACCAGTGCTGATCCCTCCGACTTGGTGGCGCCCGACCGATTTCCCGTCTTTGAAACCGGGCGGGGCGGCCAATACACTTATCATGGCCCCGGCCAGCGCGTTGCCTATGTGATGCTCGACCTCAACAGGCGCGGCAAGGATGTGCGTGCCTTTGTTGCTGGTCTGGAGGCTTGGATCATTGCAACGCTTGATCGGTTCAACGTTCGCGGCGAACGGCGAGAAGACCGTGTCGGCGTCTGGGTGCGGCGGCCGGAAAAGCCCTCCCCCATTCCCGGAACCGTGGCTGAAGACAAAATCGCAGCGATTGGGATTCGGGTGCGCCAGTGGGTGAGCTTTCACGGCATCAGCATCAATGTCGAGCCCGACCTTGAGCACTTTTCCGGTATCGTTCCATGCGGCGTGAGCGAGCATGGCGTGACGAGCCTGGTCGATCTTGGCCTGCCCGTAACGATGGACGATCTTGATCTGGCGCTGAAGGGTGAAGCGGAGACCCTGTTTGGCCCGCTTGCCATGTCACAAACGGCTTAGTCCGCCACCACTTCCCAAGGGCGCGACCGGCTTTGGAATGTTGGCCAGAAACGCAGTCCGGATGGTTCGACAGCATCGGCGATCAAGGCGACGGCACCGTGGTCGCGCAGTGTGGTGGCGTCGACAACGACAGCCGCCTCGCAGGACGCTGGCACTTCAAGTGCCGTGATGACGACTGAGGCCAGTCGACAATCTTCGTCCAACGCAGCTGGGTCGCGAACATGGGCGACGATCACGCCGGTATCCAGGGCCGCCACGCAGCCGAGCGGATCACAGTTCCAGAGCGAAACGCCGTCGGTTTGCTGTGGATCGAGCGCCAGTCTCTGATGCCACATATCGACGGAGAAACGGCTGCCGCGCCTTATGGACCGGTCGAGACCTGTGGTGCCGGCTTGGGTGTTGCTGACCAAGGCGACCGTCTGTGCCTGACGCTCGACGATCACCATAGGCACCGGCTGAAACAGGCCGATCATAGGAAGGAAGGCGAGTGGAACGAGGCCAAGCATGCGGGCTCGCCCGACGAAAAGTGCTGCCAGGCAACCGGCAAGTGTCATGAGGAGTAGGGCTTGCGGCGTGATTGCGGGGACTACGACGCGCGAGCCCTCAAGGCCCGCAACCCATCGGGCAACCGCCATGACGGCGTCGATCCCGAATCCCATGAGCGCAAGCGGGGCGGCCTCAAGCGCAAAGGGAGTCAGGAAGAGGGCCAGTAGGCCCGCTGGCATGATGATGAGCGAAACCAGCGGAAGCGCGAGCACATTGCCAATCAGGCCAAGTGGCGCGCCGAACGAAAAATGGTAGGCGGCGAACGGCGCGGTCGCCAGCCCGGCGACCAGCGACGTCAGCGCGATTCCGCCGATAACAGATAGTGGCCGGTAGATTGCCCCTGCCCGGCTGTTTTCCAGTGCCATGCGCCACTGCCAGGTGCGATGCGAGGATGTCCAAGCGTCGTAGAATGCGATTAAAGCAAGCGTTGCGGCAAAGGACATCTGAAAACTCGGCCCGAGAATGCTTTCGGGGTGGATGATCAGCACCACAATTGCGGCGAACGCCACGCCCCGTATCGTCAAGGCGCGTCGGCTGGCCATCATTGCCACCAGCACAATTACGATCATGACGAAAGCGCGCTGTGTGGCCGTGCTGGCGCCAGACAAAGCCAGGTATCCCGACGCGATGATCAAGCCGCCCAGCGCTGCCCATCGCAGTGTAGAACTCGCCGCCGACGCGGATGGGTGCAGCGCGAGCAGCAAATTGATCAGCGCAATAGCCGACAGAGTCATCATCGCCATGTGCATGCCGGAGATCGCCAACAGATGGGCAAGACCGGCGCGCCGCAGCGCCTCAGCGCTTTCGTCCGACAGCCCATCGCGCATACCGACCAAGAGCGCGGCGGCAATGGCGCCGGTGTCTCCGGGCAAGACTTCGGTAATCCGTTGCGCCAGGGCCAAACGCGTTCGCTCGATCGCTTGGTGGACGGCCCCGATGCCATGACTGTCACCAAGCGGCGCGGCAATGCGCGTCGGCCTGCCATAGCTGAATCCGGTTGCCCCAATGCCATCGAAATAGAGCTCGCGGCGCATATTGCGTGCGCCGGGCATCACCGGTTCGGGCGGCGGACCAAGGCGGGCGAGAACCTCTATGTGATCGCCAGGCGCAAGCGTACCGGGTTCAGCGATCACGGTGATGCGGATACGCTCTGGGGTGACGCCCGGCGCCAGATCCTCGATCACGAGTTGATTAAGCGTCAGGCGGGCGCGCGTCGGCGTGCGTTGTTCCAAACGAACGATACGCCCCGCCACCTGGTCTGTGGTCTCGCGCAAAATCTGTGGCGCGTCGGCGATGTGCGCTGTCTGCGCGCCAAGAAGCACACCAAGTGCCAAGGAGAGCGCCAACAGGGTCGCGTGTATCGATGCGGCCTCGCGGCCTCGCCACGCGAGCATGCCAAGCATAAACACCGCTGGATACAATGCCCACAACGCCGGCTCATGCGGAAGGGCGAAGTAGCCGATCAATCCCGCGCCGAACGACACCACCAACCAGGCTGGGCCATGGCCCATCGACAAAGAAGCATCCACGGCACGGCCAAGGGCGAGAATGGCGCCGGAGAAAAAGGATCGCTGGCGATCGTCCTTGTCGGCAACGATGCCGCCCTGCGGCGTTCTGCCGACGCCACCGGCCCCGACAAGTCTTTCCAGCGCAATGGAGGACAGCGCTCTTGGCCTGGCACCAGTCTTGTGGCTTTCCTCAGCCATGGCGCAAGGGCCACACGAATTGGGCGTGCCGGCAAACGGTTGTGCGCAGCGCCAAACATGGTAAGTGCGAGCACGCCATTTCCCTGATCACCCCCATTTGTGCCGCCGCGCGGCGAACGCGCCGCGCGGCGATCCTATTCTGCCACAAGCGAGCCTTGCCTGATATGAGCCAATCCGGTCACGCTACCTCTGCGATCGTCACCCGTTTTGCCCCCTCGCCCACTGGCTTTTTGCACATTGGTGGCGCGCGTACGGCCCTGTTCAATTGGCTTTATGCCAAGTCCGTTGGCGGTGTGATGCGGCTGCGCATTGAGGACACTGACAAGGCGCGATCAACGAGCGACGCCATTGACGCCATTCTCGACAGCCTTGCTTGGTTGGGTTTGGATCATGATGGCGAGACGGTTTTTCAGTCGCAGCGCGGCGAGCACCACGCCGAAGTGGCGCAGCAACTGCTCGCCGAGGGCAAAGCCTACAAGTGCTACGCGACGCCAGAAGAATTGACGCAGATGCGCGAAGAGGCGCGCGCTGCCGGCAAGCCGCCGCGCTATGATGGCCGCTGGCGCGACAGACCAGCCGCCGACGCGCCCGACGGTGCACCGTTTGCCGTTCGGATCAAAGCGCCACAGGACGGCGCGACGGTGGTCGAAGACAAGGTCCAGGGCTCGGTGAAAACGCCGAACAAGGACCTTGACGATTTCATCATACTGCGGTCCGACGGCACGCCAACCTACATGTTGGCAGTTGTTGTCGACGATCATGATATGGGCGTCACGCACGTCATTCGCGGCGATGATCACCTGACCAACGCTGCGCGGCAAAGCGTCATCTACGATGCGCTCGGCTGGGATCGCCCAGTGTTTGCGCACATCCCGCTTATTCACGGTCCTGATGGCGCCAAACTCTCCAAACGCCACGGCGCGGTCGGTGCCGAAGCCTACCGTGCCGATGGATTCCTGCCTGAAACCATGCGCAATTATCTGGCACGGCTAGGCTGGGCGCATGGCGATGATGAGATTTTCTCCACAGAGCAGGCCATCGAATGGTTTGGTTTTGACGGCATGGGCAAATCGGCCGCGCGGTTCGATGTGCAAAAGCTGACGGCACTCAACGCCCACTATATGCGCGCGATGGACGACCCGGGTTTCAAGGCGGCGCTCGCCACCAGCCTGCCCCACTTACCCAATCGCGACAAAATGCCTGACCCGCTTGAGGGCGAGGCCAAGGACCGTTTCGATGTGGCGCTGCCTGGCCTGCGTGAACGCGCACGCACAGTGGTGGAACTCATCGACAGTGCCGCGTTCCTGTTCGCTTCGCGGCCACTGGCCATGGAAGAAAAAGCCGCTACCCTTCTGACCGACGAGGCCCGCACACATCTCAAGGCGCTTCATGGCACTTACTCAGGTCTTGCCGATTGGGATGCCGAAGCGCTTGAGGTTGCGACCAAAGCCTATGCGGAGAACGCGGGCATCAAGCTGGGTGCTGTTGCCCAGCCCCTGCGGGCAGCGTTGACCGGCTCGAAGACCAGCCCCGGCATCTATGATGTGTTGATGGCACTTGGCCGCGATGAAGCCCTGGCACGCATTGGCGATCAAGCAGCCGCGTAATTTTCTCAACGGCTTGAATCTATGAATTAATTTGGCGACGTCAGGCGATAACACCCGCCTGTCTATGCGTCCTTTGGCGGCTTGTCGGCTGGCGGTTATTTCGCTACCCACTCCCCACAGCCTGACCGATGGGTGCGTTGCGGCATAGCCATCCGTTTTTCTCTCACAGAGAAAGACTGATGGAACAACCTCGCCCAGCCCACGCTCCGGTCCGACAAATAGAGGAGAGCGTCTGTATGGGCGATACCAACGGCAACAAAACAGCGACCCTGAGCCTTGAAGGCAACACGCACGAATTCAATGTGCGTTCCGGCACGATTGGGCCGGATGTCATCGACATTTCAAAGCTTTACGCGACCACTGGCGCTTTCACCTACGATCCAGGTTTCACGTCGACGGGCTCCTGTGAATCCAAAATCACCTATATTGATGGCGATGAAGGAATTCTGCTTCACAGGGGTTATCCAATCGACCAATTGGCCGAGCATGGCGACTTCCTGGAGACCTGCTATCTGCTGCTTTACGGCGAGTTGCCGACGTCGGCCCAGAAAGCCGATTTTGACAACCGCGTGACCCGCCACACCATGCTGCACGAGCAGATGGCGCGGTTCTTCACCGGCTTCCGTCGTGACGCGCACCCGATGGCGATCGTCTGCGGTGTGGTTGGCGCCCTGTCAGCGTTCTATCACGACTCCACCGACATTTCCGACCCGCACCAGCGGATGGTCGCCTCGCTTCGCATGATCGCCAAATTGCCGACGATTGCGGCGATGGCGCTGAAATACTCGATCGGCCAACCGTTTGTTTATCCGCGCAACGATCTCGATTACGCGGCGAATTTCTTGCACATGTGCTTTGCGGTGCCGTGCGAGGAGTACAAGATCAATCCTGTGCTCGCGCGTGCGATGGATCGCATTTTCATACTGCATGCGGACCATGAACAGAACGCTTCTACTTCGACGGTACGCCTTGCCGGCTCGTCTGGCGCCAACCCTTTTGCATGTATTGCGGCAGGTATCGCGTGCCTTTGGGGTCCGGCCCATGGCGGCGCCAACGAGGCCGCGCTCAACATGCTGGCTGAAATCGGGTCGGTGGAAAACATCCCGGCCTATGTCGCTCGCGCCAAGGACAAGGACGATCCCTTCCGTCTGATGGGCTTTGGCCACCGAGTTTATAAAAACTACGATCCACGCGCGAAGATCATGCAGAAAACCTGCCATGAGGTGCTTGGCGAGCTTGGCATCACCGATGATCCGATGCTGGAAGTGGCGATGGAGTTGGAAAACATCGCTCTGACGGATGAATATTTCGCCGAGAAAAAACTCTTTCCAAACGTCGATTTCTACTCCGGCATCATAACGGGCGGTTTCATCGACATATTCGCGCACGACGGGTCGTCCGAGCACCAGATTGGGCAGAATGATCGTCCAAACCTTCACCAAACGGCGAAACAGGTGCGCAAGAAAATCGAGCTTGTAGAGAACCACCATTGGTATGCCAGCAAGCGCGAGTTCCAACGTCGCCGTGCCTGAGGCGACGATGGCGGCATGGGCCTTACGCATCGCTGCGCGCTTGCCCTCTTGATCACCGATAACGGCGATGGTCACCGGCCAATCTTTTACGGCCTCTGAAATGTGCCCCGCATGCTTCGGCACCGATGGCAGAATGTAATTTGGTTCCGGCGCACCGTTTGCCGTCATCAGTTCATTGGTGCGTACCAGCGTCTCGCGCAAAATCGGCACATGGCGGGCGATCTCGCCGCTGCGACTTCCCGGCATGACGAGAATCGTCGCAGCGCCATCGCCGAGCGCAAGGCGTTCACTGGCCGACTGTGGGCGCAGGCTATCGAGTTCGTCAATCAATGGGTGGCCGACATAGATCGCGGGCGGTCCACCGAGCCTTTTGTGCGCTTCGACCTCAAACGGCAGCAACACCAACAGATGGTCGATGTAAGCGTGCATCTTCGCGGCCCGGCCTTGCCGCCACGCCCAGACCGATGGCGATACCCAACCGACAATTGGGACGTCAGGCGCCGCCTTGCGCACCCGCTTGGCGACGCGGTGGGTGAAGTCCGGACTGTCAATCAAGACAACAACATCTGGCTTGGAGACGACGATCGCGTCAGCCGTTTGCTTGATCCGCCTCAAGATCATCGGCAACCGCGCCACCACCGGCGCTAGGCCCATCACGGCGATGTCTTCAATGTCGAAGAGGCTGTCCAAGCCCTGTTCGGCCAGACCTTCGCCGCCAAGACCCTCAAACGCGACGCCGTTGCTATGGGCCTGACGCAGCTCGGCCGCCAATGAGGCGCCAAGACGGTCTCCGGAGGCCTCACCAACGACAAAAAACACGCGTTTGGGGTTCACGGAGGGCTGGCTCATGCTGGCGTGTCCGCCATGCCAACCGGCACGAAGGCGTCTCGCGGTTCTGCCATCAGCGTCACCTTGTGTTTTTTGCACAAAGCAACGACATCCTCCCGCTGGCTAATGAGAACGTGGCCTGCCTCCAAGACGATTGCTGATAGTCCAGCGTTTGCCGCATTTTCAATGGTGCGCGGCCCAATGGTTGGCATATCGAGACGCAAGTCCTGCCCTGGGCGTGTGCATTTGGCAAGAGCGCCCTCACGAGCCTTGGCTGAATAACGTTTCGCAGAGCGCATTGTGCCGACGCGCTCAAGCAGGCCATCCGTGCCCTCCGCCCCTTCCATGGCGACAATCCGCCCGCCGACAGAGACGCCACCCTGGCCCATATCGAGATGACCCGCCGTCCATGCCGTCCGCATCGCCTTGTCCACGTCGATACGCGCCGTGTCGGTCAGTTTTGGCCCTGCCAGATGCCCTTCCTCTGCGAGAAGCGACGGCGCGACATCCTGTGCGCCAACCAGGTCGAAACCCAAGTCGGCAAAGAGCTTGGCGAGCTTATCGAGCACTGATGCGTCACCGCCTGCTAGAAGCGTGGTCAAAAGCTGCGGCAGAAGCTGTACGGCACCCCAATCTAGCTTCACCGATTTGTGGTCAGGCCTTTGGGCGATGCTGCCGATGATCACCAGCTTTTCGGTTTTGTGATCTTTCAAATGCCGTTGTAGCGCGCCGAACTGGCCCCAACCGACAGTTTCGCGGCGAATCTCAGCGTCGAGGCTCGGCAGGTCAGCTTCACCGGCGATGCCGATGACCAGGACGTCATGGCCGCGCGTGCGCGCTGCATGGGCCACCTCGACCGGCAAATGCCCGCCGCCGGCCAAAATCGCAAGGTTGGGACGGCTCGCCATCGGCGCGGCGCTAGTCGCTGGCGTGCGGCATGCAGAGCGCTCTGTCGGATCGCGAGCGAATGAAGTCGATGATGCGCTGAACGCCCGGGCTTTCAGTGAACATGTTGGCGACATCCTCAACCCGCTCGGCAAGCGTGCCCTCGTCGGAGAACAAGAGGCGGTAAGCCTGGCGGATGGTGTGCACTTCTTCACGGTCGAACCCGCGACGGCGCAAACCGACAATATTCAGGCCGCTGAGCGAGGCACGATTGCCGATCACCATGCCATAGGGAATGACATCGTTTTCAACGCCCGTCAGGCCGCCGACAAAGGCGTGTTCGCCGATCCGTACGAATTGATGCGCCGCGGAACCACCGGAAATGATCACATGGTCTTCCACTGTACAGTGGCCGGCCATCATGACGTTGTTGCCCAAGATGACTTGATTGCCAATCGTGCAGTCATGCGCCACATGCGCCGACGCCATGAGCAGGCAGCTATCGCCGACTTTGGTGATCATGCCGCCATGCTCAGTGCCCGGTTGCACCGTCACATATTCGCGCATGGTGGTGTTGTTGCCAATCTCCAGCGTCGATGGCTCACCATGATATTTCAGGTCCTGCGGGCGATGGCCGATGGAGGCAAACGGAAACAGATGGCACCCGGCACCAATCGTGGTGCGCCCGGCCACGACAACATGGCTTTCAAGCTTGGTGTGATCGCCGAGTTTGACGTCGCTGCCAACGTGGCAGAATGGTCCGATAGACACCCCCTCACCCAATTCGGCACCTGACTCAATGAGAGCCGTTGCGTGAATGGTGGTGCTCAAGCTGCCGCCTCCGGATGGACGATCATCGCACTGATTTCAGCTTCGGCCACCTTGGCGCCGTCGACTTTCGCAACAGCGGCAAACTTCCAGATGTTGGCCCGTTGGCGCACTTTGGTCACCTCATAGTGCAGCACATCGCCAGGGATGACGGGTTTGCGGAATTTGGCGTTGTCGATGGTCATGAAATAGACCAGCGGTTTAATCGGCCGTTTGGGGCTTGCAGCAATGCAAAGCGCACCGGCGGTCTGAGCGATCCCTTCAATGATCAAAACACCAGGCATGATTGGGTGCCCCGGAAAATGCCCCTGAAAATGCGGCTCGTTCATCGTGACGTTCTTTATGCCCACACCGTAATTGTCGCCGTCCATATCGATGATCTTGTCGACCAGCAAAAACGGATAGCGATGGGGCAAAAACTCCAGCAATTGCTGAATGTCGACGGTGCTCAGTGCGGTGGGTGTTTCTGTCATATCCATCACGGGCCTTTGGGTCTGCGTAGAAAGCTCAGCCCTTACAGCATGTTCATCGTGTGGGTTCAAATGGCTGGAGGATGAAAGCCGGGGATCAGGCGAGCAAGACCGCAGTATTGGGCTTTTGGCTTAGTATTTGGGCTCAATCCTTGGGCTTGGTGCCCTGTTCGCCCAATCGCTTGATGGCGGCCAGTTCACGGAACACTGTTCTGGCGGATTTGGCAGGCGTTCCTGCCCAACGTGCCCCTGGTGGGACGTCATCTTTGACGTTGGATGCCGCCGCAATCTGCGCGCCCATGCCAATGCGAAGGTGGCCAGCGACGCCCGAGTGACCGCCGATGGCTACAAAGTCTTCCAACACCGACGACCCGGCAATGCCAACCTGGCCCACCAGGACACAATGACGCCCCACTTCCACATTGTGACCGATCTGCACCAAATTATCGATCTTGGTGCCTTCGCCGATGATCGTATCGCGCGTCGTGCCACGGTCGATGCAGCTTCCTGCCCCGATCTCAACATCGTCCTGAATGATCACGCGGCCGAGCTGCGGTACTTTAAGGTGTCCCATTGGGCTCATGGCGAAGCCGAACCCATCCTGGCCAATATTCACACCGCCGTGGAGGATCACCCTGTCGCCAATCAATGCGTGTTGAACGACCGCCTGCGCACCAACATAATTCTCGCGTCCAATCTGGACATGGTGCGCAATTACTGCGCCGGCACAAACGGTCGCTCCAGCTCCAATAGCTGCATGCGCACCGATAACCGCCCCAGGTTCAATGGTTACGTCTTCTTCAAGCGTGGCGGTGGGATCCACATGCGCTGCCGGCGAAATGCCCTCGCTGAGCGCCGCACCGCGTAATTTCACGCCAGCAGGCACCATCAACGCGGCAGCACGCGCAAAATCACGATAGGGTTCTTTGGAGATCAAGCCAACAACACCAGCCCTCAACTGGTCCTTGAACCGTTCGGCGAGAATGACGCAGCTTGCTTCGGTCGTTTCCAAATGGCCGGCATATTTTGCATTATCGAGGAACGACAATGTGCCTTGGTCGGCCTGCTCAATGGGCGCGACGCCAGACAACTCTCTGCCGCGCAAATTGCCATCACCCCCAGCCAATTCAAGCCCGAGTGCGTCGGCAAGGCTCTTTGCGGAATGGGGCACTAACGGTGGGAAAAAGACTGGGGTGGTCATAGGAAACGAGTCACGCAGGCAATGAGTTTAGAGGCGTGACCCTTAGCGTGGATTGGGAAGCGTTGGCTACCAACAACAGAGACGGCGCTAAATCGATTTGCAACCATGTTCACGTTGAAACGATTCATAAAAAATGGCCGTGGCTTTTGTGAGCCACGGCCTAGCCTTTGGTGCTACTGGAGCTGGTTGTCCTTGAAGCCCTAGAATCGCGCGCCCGCGCTGAAGCGGAAGGCTTCTTCTCTATCATAGGTCTCAGACGCCAATATGTAAGCATAGTCGGCACGTAGTGGGCCAAATGGCGAATTCCAAATTAGGCTGGCACCGACCGAGGCCCGGACGGAGTTGTCGTCGTTTACGGTCAATCCAGCGATGTTATTCACACTACCAACGGGATCAAAAAGCGTTCCGGCGTCTGCGAAAACTGCACCCCGAATGCCAATAGCTTCCGTCACATAAGGTAACGCAAAGTTCAGCTCACCAGAGATACCGGCGTACGTCGTACCGCTAAGTGCATCGGTCGTTGCTGCATCGCGTGGCCCAAGGCTGTCGAACCCACGGACAAGATCTGGACCTTTGAAAAAGCCATCGACAATGAGCAGATTGTTGTCATCCCACGACCACACATTTCCAGCTTGAACACGAACAGAGGCGATCAGGTCGAGATCCGTTGAAAGTGTGTGAAAAGCGCGGGCATCGAACGTCGTCTGGACATACTCAGCGTCTCCGCCCAAACCGGCTACAGTCTGACGCAGTCTCGCAAAGTACCCATCGCGAGGTGTCGTCCGGTTGTCGACCGTGTCGTAGACCAGTGTCCATGTGAGGCTCGACGTTATGCGCTCATTTGAATATGCCGCTGGTGTTACCGTTCCTGGCATCAGGGCGACAACGCCGGCTGGTGCACCTACCAACTGCCCGACAGCCTTTGACGCGGAAGTTCCAGCGTCCAAATCATACTCCGAAAAATCCAACCCATAGCTCAGGCCGAAATCCAAATCATTGGTGATCGGCGCAACAATCCGCAGCGCGCCGCCCGTTGCGTTCGTTGTATACGCGTTGTCATCTGAGTCGCCAGATTCTCGGCGGTAAAGATCGAACCCAGCAGCCAGACGACGTCCAAGGAAGTAAGGTTCTGTGAAAGAGAAATCGAACGTACGGTTTTCATCCAAACCGCCGCCAACGGCTGCCCGGACATACTGTCCACGACCAAGGAAGTTGCGTTCTGTTACAGAGAGCTCAAGCGTCACACCCGACGTTGTCGAGTAGCCGACACCAAAGGAGAAATCGCCAGTCGACTGCTCAACCACGGCCACATTAAGAACGATACGATCAGCCGACGAACCCTGCGACGTCGTGATGCGAACGCGTTCAAAGAACCCGAGAGCTTCCAAACGACGTTGTGCACGGTCCACCAGAACGCGGTTGAACGCATCACCTTCAGCAAAGTCGAACTCGCGCCGGATCACATAGTCGCGGGTGCGCGTGTTGCCGGAGATGTTGATCCGCTCCACATAAGCGCGAACGCCTTCATCCACGAAGTAGGTTAGATCAATCGTGTTGTCGGCCGCATTGCGATCGCCACGTGGACGCACCTGGACAAAAGCATAGCCAAAACTCGCCACTTCAATCGTCAGGGCTTCAATCGAACGATCTACGGCTGTGGCATCATAAGTATCGCCAGGGCGCGTCTCCAGGACCGAATAGAGGTCTTCAGGATCAAGCTCGCGCAGTGTGGAGTCGATTTCGACATTGCCGAATTGGTAGCGTGGACCTTCATCAACCGTGAAGGTGATGAAAAAGACGTTCTGTTCGCGGTCGAGTTCAGCCACGGCCGAAACGACGCGGAAATCGGCATAGCCTTCGCTCAGATAGAATCGGCGAAGCAGCTCGCGGTCAGCATCCAACCGGTCTGGATCGTAGACATCGGCAGACGACAGAAATGACAGCAGCCCCGACTGTTCAGTCGTGATCGTGTCGCGCAATTTTCCGTCACTGAACGCTTGGTTGCCGATGAACGTGATGCGCGAAACGCCGGAGCGTTCGTCCTCTTCAATCTCGAAGACAAGATCGACCCGATTATCGCCAACGTCGATGAGCTTAGGTTCGACGCGTGCAGCAAAACGACCATTGCGGCGATAGGCTTCCAAAATGCGTTGGGTGTCAGACTGAACAGCTGATTCGGTCAGGACACGGCGCGGTTCAAGCTGAACGACTGTGCTGAGCGCTGAGTCGTCGATCCGGCGATTGCCTTCAAACACGACCTGGCGAACAACGGGGTTTTCAACGACCTGAACCAGGAGCACGGCACCGCGACGCTCCAATGACACATCAGAAAACAGCCCGGTGGCAAATAGCGACTGCAAAGAATCGTTGAGATCGCTTGCGCCAAAACTTCGGCCTGGAACGACCGTGACATAAGAAATGATCGTGGAGGATTCGATCCGGCGATTGCCTTCAACCTGGATGGACGAAACCGTAGCGGCTTGGGTGGTGGTGGGCGCGAGGCTCAGCGCGCCATGTCCTGATGAAATCGAAAGCGGAAGCGCCGCCATCATCACCGCCAACACGAACGAAATACCCAAACGGTTCATAGTCATTGTAATCCTTCACCCCTTGCGAGGCATACCAATCCAGCCGAGTCACTTCGGCATCGCACTCTGTCTTCTATCGAGGCTGACGTCAGACGCAAGCCATTGGCGGCGTTGAGCGATCCATTTATGGACCTTTGCGGCACTTAGTTGCACGCGCGCAACGGTCACTTAACCTTTCTGAACCGTTCATCACCGCATCAGATTGACGATGTCGTTCCAGGTCGCAAACACCATAAGAAACATCACCATCGCCAGGCCAATGCGGAATCCGATCTCCTGGCTTCGGTCGCTCAAAGGTTTTCCGCGGATCGCCTCGGCGGCGTAGAACGCCAGGTGACCGCCATCGAGCATTGGAATCGGGAACAGATTGACCATGCCGATGGACACCGAAATCACGGCGGTCAGTTGCAAAAGCGCAAGGAAACCGAGCGTCGCAACATCACCGGAAATCTTGGCAACGCGCACCGGACCCGATAGCTGATCGGCAGATTCCTGACCAACTAATATACGGCCGATGTAAGTCAGCGACTGGGTAATCACGAGACCGGTCTGTTCCACGGCGCGGCCCGTTGCCGCCAACGGGCCGTATTCGATGACGGTCACATCATCCTCGTCAGCCTCGTGGACAACGCCAATGACGCCGACGCGCTGCCGATTGCCGAAACCATCATCGATTTCACGGCGTTCCGGCACGATCGTGAGATCGAGCAGGGTCCCTGCGCGATCCAGTGTGAACACCAAGGGGCGTTCGGCAGACAAGGTCACCACCCGCTGCACGTCGGCGAATGTTTCGATCGGGTTGCCTTCGATGGCAACAACGATATCACCTGCTTCGACGCCTGCCGTTTCAGCTGCGGAGTTCTCTTGCACCGTATCGATGCGCGGCACGGTCACCGTCTCGCCAAGCGTCATGAAGACGCCGGCAAAGATCACGATGGCGAGGATGAAATTGGCAAGCGGGCCAGCCACGACGACGGCGGCGCGTTGCCATAGCGGTTTCAAATGAAAGGCATTTTGCCTTTCCTGCTCATTCATCTGGGCAAGCTCGGCATTGTCGGGAACGCTGGCTACGTTTTCATCGCCAGCGAACTTCACATAACCACCCAGCGGTATCGCCGACAGTTTCCAGCGCGTGCCATGCTTATCAGTGGCGCCTAAGATCTCTGGGCCAAAGCCGACCGAAAATGTGCGCACGCCGACGCCGCACCAGCGCGCGACCGCAAAGTGGCCAAGCTCGTGGAAGAACACCACGATGGTCAGCACAAACAAGAATGGCACGATCGTTCCGATAAGAAACGATCCGCTGCCTGCGATGAGTTCCATTCCCGCTATCCCTTTTTCCCAAGCATTGCTTAGCTTGGCGCGCTTGTCCGGTGCAATTGGTCGTCGATGATAGCGTTAGCAAGGTGTTGACCATGCCGATCCGCCGAAAGCACGTCATCGAGCGAGGCAAATGACCCCGTTGAGAGGTCGCCCAGTGCCTTATCCATGGTCATCGCGACAATGGTGGCGATTTCGTGGAAGGCGCAGCGGCCTTCAACAAACGCTTTGACGGCGACTTCATTGGCTGCGTTGAACAAAGCTGGGCCGGCGCCACCTTCGCGCATGGCATCAAACGCGAGACCCAGCATCGGGAAGCGTTCGATGTCCGGAGGCTCGAAGTCGAGCTGGCCAAACATCGCCAGATCGAGCCGATCAACCTGCGGCGCCGGATACCGATTGGGCCAAGCCAGCGCCGCGGCGATGGGGGTGCGCATATCGGGCATGCCAAGCTGCGCCAGTACGGATCCATCGGTGTAGTGGACCATCCCGTGGACAATCGATTGGGGGTGCACAACCACCTTGATGGCATCGGGACCGATGGCAAAAAGGTGATGCGCCTCAATCACTTCCAGGCCCTTATTGGCCAGAGTCGCCGAGTCGATGGTCACTTTCTGACCCATCGTCCAATTGGGATGGTTCAGCGCATCGCTCAGGGTCGCAGAGCGGATGCGCGCTTTATCCCACGTGCGAAATGGCCCGCCGGAAGCTGTGACGGTGATAGCCTCGATCTGGGCATAATTGTTCCGCTCGAAAACCTGAAACAGAGCACTGTGCTCCGAATCCAGCGGCAGGATGCGCACGCCTTTGTCGGCGGCAAGCTTCATCATGACCGGACCGGCGCACACCAGCGCCTCTTTGTTGGCCAGCGCCACCGTGTTGCCGGCCTCGATAGCTGCCATGGCCGGTTCAATGCCTGGCGAACCGACCATCGCGCAGACCACGAGATCAGCCGGCTCTGCCGCCGCTGTAATGACCGCATCGCGCCCGGTGGCGATTTCGATGGATGTACCTGCCAGGCGGTCTTTCAAAGACTGAAAATGCTGTTCGTCAGCGACGATAGCGCGCTCGGCATGGAGTGCCTTGGCGCGTTCGGCCAGCTTGTCGACATTGGAATGGCCGACCAGCGTCGTGACGCGAAACCGATCACGGTTGGCCAGTATGATGTCGGTTGTGCTGTCACCAATCGAACCGGTGGCTCCAAGGATGGCAATCGATCGGGTCGTGTTGCTGTTCGGCATGGTCAGCCCGACCCCAAGGTGAGCAAGCCTTCGGCGACCGTACCCTGCCCTTTCAGCGACAAAGCGATCAAAAACGCAGCAGCGCTTGCGAACACCAAACCATCCACCCGATCCATGAACCCTCCATGGCCTGGAAGCAGCGTCCCGGAATCCTTCGCGCCGAAGCGACGTTTGAGACCCGACTCAAAAAGATCACCGGCCTGAGATGCAATGCTCAAGGCCAATGCCATGAGCCCGATGTACGCCACCGAGACCCATGTCATCGCGTGGCCAGTGGAGCGCGCCGAGACATGCACATCCGCCCAGGCGATGTAGCCGACGCAAATGATCATAGCGGCCAGAGCACCAGAGATGGCGCCGGACCAGGTTTTGTTGGGCGAGACCGAGGGCATCAATTTGGGGCCACCAACCGTACGGCCGCCGAAATAAGCCGCGATGTCGGTCGCCCAGACTGCCGCGAACACAAACAGAATGGCCGACAGCCCGACGCTGTCATGGCCGCGCAGGCTAACTAGGCTAACGACCAACCATGTCGCGTAGGCAACGCCCGTCAGCGACCAACGTTTGGGGCTTTCCAAGAGCGCTGCACCGAGAGCGACGAACAACGAACCAATACCGACCGCCATTGCTGCAACCGGGCCAAAGAAGAAGGCAATCGAAGCGGCACCGGCGACAACCAACATGCCAAGTACCAGCCGGCGCTGGGAGTTCGGCCCGGTCAGTCGCTCCCATTCGGTCAAGACAAAAAAGCTGAGCACCGAAAACGCAACGACCAGGACCAAGCCACCGGTCCATGTTGTGACCAAAGCGACCGTCATCAACACGATGCCAGAGAGCACGCGCTTTGTTAGTTCAGACAGCGGGCGGCTGGCGGCAGGCTTGTCAGGCGTTGGTGAATGGGGTGCGGTCATGCGCCCTGGCATAGGGCCTCTGGTCGCATTTGACCAGATCGCCAATGGCGGCGGTTTGCCGCCTATTCGGCTGCGACTTGAACGGCGCTTGCCCTGCCGCCAAAACGCCGGTCGCGACGTCGGAAATCGTCCAAGGCGTCGTCCAACGCCATGGCATTGAAGTCCGGCCAAAGCGTTTCGGTAAACACGAACTCGGCATAGGCCGCCTGCCAAAGCAGAAAGTTGGAAAGGCGCATTTCGCCGCTGGTGCGGATGATCAAATCGGGATCCGGCGATCCAGACGTATCGAGCGCGCGTTCAAACAGTTCAGACGTGATGGAATCGACATCAAGCATGCCCTTTGCCGCCTGATCAGCGAGCTTGCGGGCAGCGCGAACGATCTCATCGCGCCCGCCATAATTAAAGGCGATGTTGAGGAAGAGGTTGCGGCCATCGCGGGTCATGGTTTCGGCGTGCTCAAGCAATTCGCGAATGTCCGGCGCAAGGTCTTCACGCTCTCCAATGACGCGAACCATGACCCCATTGGCTTTGAGTTCGCCAAGATCGCGTTTGATGAATAAACGCAGGAGCATCAACAGGTCGCGGACCTCAGCCCTTGGGCGCTTCCAATTCTCCGAAGAGAACGCAAAGAGCGTCAGATATTTCACCCCGCGCTCGCCGACATCGCGCACGGTCTGGCGCAGCGCTTCCACGCCCCGTCGATGGCCCTCGACGCGCGGCAAGCCTTTACGTTCGGCCCAACGTCCATTGCCATCCATGATGATACCGATATGCGCCGGCACATAGCCATACCCACCGGTCGCCGTGGGGGTAGCGATCGAGTCTTCTTCAAAGTCTTGAAGGCGGGCGGCGGCTGACGGTGGGTTCATGGCGTTCTATCAGGCATCAACCAGACGGCGGTCGTCTAGATCTGCATGATCTCCGTTTCTTTGGATGCGAGCATCTTGTCGACCTCGCCAACAAAACGATCCGTCAGTTTTTGCACCTGATCAGATTTGCTGCGAACATCATCCTCGGAAAGTCCGTCAGCTTTCTTAATGCTGTCCAGGCCATCGCGTCGCACGTGGCGAACGGCGATCCGCGCCAGCTCGGCATATTTCTGGGCGACCTTGGTCAATTCGGTCCGACGTTCTTCATTGAGCTCGGGAATGGGAAGGCGGATGTTGGTGCCATCCACCACCGGATTGAGGCCTAGATTCGACTGCCGTATGGCCTTTTCGACCGCAATTAAGGTGCCTTTGTCCCAAACATTGATGGAAATCATTCGCGGTTCCGGCACGCTGACCGTGGCCACCTGCGTCATCGGCATCATGCTGCCATAGGCTTCGACCATGATCGGTTCGACGAGGCTGGAAGACGCCCGACCGGTGCGCAAACCGCCAAACTCGGATTTGAGGCTCGTCACTGTCCCCTGCATGCGCCGTTCAAGGTCGCCAAGATCGATCTCTTCACTCATCGTTTTCACCTATACGCAAGGATTGAAAGTCAGGCGGTCGGGGAGAAACAGAACCGCCGGGAACGCTGTACCGCTTTTTGACGCTCCGTTCCACGCCATTAGGGCGTGATCCGCGAGCCAATGTCTTCGCCAGCCACCACGGCGCTGAGCGCGCCCGGCTGATGAATCGAAAACACAACAATGGGTAAAGCGTTATCGCGCGCCAGAGCAAGGGCGGCGGTGTCCATCACCTGCAAACCTTTCTCCAAGGCTTCATCAAGGGTCAATTTGGCGTAGCGCGTCGCGCTTGGATCCTTTTTAGGGTCAGCACTGTAAACACCGTCGACTTGCGTGGCCTTCAATACGGCATCGGCGCCAATTTCGGCGGCACGAAGGGCAGCGCCGGTATCGGTGGTGAAAAACGGACTGCCCGTGCCGCCAGCCAACACGACGACCTCGCCGGCCTCCAGGGCTGCAGTCACGGCGCGCTGGGAAAAGGTTTCGCACATGGTGGGTGCCGGAAAACCAGAAAAAAGGTTCGCTTTGGCGCCCGCTTCGCGGATCGCCTCACGCATCGCAATGCCATTTATGAGCGTGCCAAGCATGCCCATGTGGTCACCAGCCACGCGATCGCCACCCTCGGCGGCCATCCGCGCGCCGCGAATGATGTTGCCACCGCCCACCACAATGGCGAGTTGCGTGCCATTGTTGGCACAATCGGCCACTTCCCCGGCGATACGTTTCATCGTCACCGCATCATGGCCAAAGCCTTGCGATCCGGACAGCGCCTCGCCGGACAGTTTCAGCAAATAACGGGGAGCAGAATCAGCCACGTTCGACCCTTTTCATATGCGCGCTCCGGATACAGCAAGGGTGCCGCGCTGTCACGCGGCACCCCCTCATTCAGGCTCGTGGCCGTAACGACAAGTCTCACGGTGAGTCTTGCCGCGCGTTAGCCTTGGGCGACAGCCGCCACTTCAGCGGCGAAATCCGCTTCTTCCTTCTCGATGCCATCACCGAGCTTGAAGAGTGCGAACGCTGTCATGCTGATCGGCGCGCCGGCGTCGCCTTCGGCATCCTTGATCGCCTGGGCGACGGTCACATCTGGGTTCATGACGAAGGACTGGTTCAGCAGAACGCTTTCTTCGAAGAACTTGCGGATGCGGCCTTCAACCATCTTTTCGATGATGTTTTCCGGCTTGCCCGATTCACGCGCTTGCTCAGAAAACACGTGACGCTCACGCTCCACGACCGCCGGGTCCATGTCATCAACCGACAGGGAAAGCGGTGTGGTGGCGGCAACGTGCATCGCGACCTGACGGCCGATGCCGGCAAGCGTTTCCTGGTTGCCCGAAGACTCCAGCGCAACCAGAACGCCAATTTTGCCAAGGCCCGGTGCGACAGAGGAGTGCACATAGCTCGCGACCACGCCTTCGTTTACCGAAAGCTTGGCGACACGGCGCAAGTTCATGTTCTCGCCGATGGTCGCAACAGCATCCTTGATGCTGGCTTCAACCGTTTTGTTCGAGCCATCCAGCTGTGCCGCCTGAACGGCATCAATCGAACCGTCGGTCCCAAGAGCGGTCTTGGCAACGCCCATCACCAAGCCCTGAAACTGCTCGTTGCGAGCAACGAAGTCGGTTTCGGAGTTCAGTTCGATCATCGCAGCCTGCTTGCCCTCGGCAACCAAGCCAACAAGACCTTCAGCAGCAACGCGGCTAGCCTTCTTGGCAGCGCGGGCAAGGCCCTTGGTGCGCAGGTAATCGACAGCGGCTTCCATTTCGCCGTCGGTTTCCACCAACGCGGCCTTACAATCCATCATGCCTGCGCCGGTTGTTTCGCGCAGTTCTTTCACGGCGGCTGCGGTGATTGCGGCCATTGGTCTGATCTCCTATCAAGTGTGTTGTTGCTGGCTGGAACGCGGCCCCAATTTGGAGCCCATGCGCCTAGCCGCTTATCCTGTGCGGGAGGTCTTGCCGATCAACGATGACACATCTGTGTCAGCGCGCGGCATCCACCATCTCGCTGTTTGGCTGGGTTTTGCGGTGTGAGCAGCATGTATGGGTATGCCGCTCACAACCTTCAAGCGTTGTTGGCCCAAGGGTTTGCCATGTGGGCCTCTGCCATGCGTTAGGCGCTGATCTAGGCGCTTGGCTTTTCTTCAGCGGGCGCTTCGGCAGGTACCTCGGCTGTTGCTTCGGCAGCAGTCGCTTCTTCAGCCACCGGCGCTGCTTCTTCGGCGGGCGCTTCTGCTGGTGCCTCTTGCGCCGGTGCTTCAGCAGCAACCTCTTCAAGCGCAGGTTCGACCGGCGTTTCTTCAGTCGCACCCAAATCGATGCCCATGCCGGTTTTGTTGCGGCCAATGCCATCAAGCGCAGCGCGCGAGATGAGATCGCAGAACAACGCCACCGAACGACCGGCATCATCATTGCCTGGGATAGGGAAGGTGATGCCATCGGGGTTACAGTTGGTGTCAACCACAGCGACCACTGGAATGCCCAGGCGGTTGGCTTCCTTAATGGCAATCGACTCTTTGTTGGTGTCGATCACGAACATCATGGATGGCAGGCCCGGCATGTTCTTGATACCGCCAAGCGCGCGCTCAAGCTTGTCACGTTCACGGGTGCGCAGCAGGCGCTCTTTCTTGGTCAGACCCGACTCAGGGTTGACCAGAATTTCTTCCAGATGCTTCAGGCGCTTGATCGAATTGGAAATTGTGTTCCAGTTGGTCAGCATGCCGCCGAGCCAGCGGGAGTTTACATAGTACTGGGCGCAATTGCGGGCCGCTTCAGCGATCGGCTCAGCGGCCTGGCGCTTGGTGCCAACGAACAGAATGCGGCCGCCATCGGCAAGCACGTCCGAAACGGACTGCAGCGCGCGCTGCAGCATCGGTGCGGTCTGGCCAAGGTCGAGAATGTGGACGCCGTTGCGCTCACCGAAAATGTAGGTCCCCATACGGGGGTTCCAGCGGTGGGTTTGGTGTCCAAAATGGGCGCCAGCTTCCAGAAGCTGACGCATGGTGAAGGCAGGAAGTGCCATGCGGAATGTCCTCTTTTCCGGTTTAACCTAGCGCACCGTTGGGCCATCACTCAGGCAAGAACCTGAAGCCCACCGGATGGTCGATCAACTGCCATCGACCGGTCGGTGCGTGTGGAATGATGGGGCGCTTAGCGGTTTTTGCGGTGCAACGCAAGCAGAACCGGCCATGCTTGAGCTGAGGGCCTCAAATGGCGGATCGCGTCGCTAGACCAGTTCGGCATGCTCCACGCCCTGCAAGGCACGCACGGCGCCAGCGAGCGCGGGTGTGACGGCATAGGAACCTGGCAGGGCAATCTCGATTTCCTGTGCCGCCTCGCCATCCATGACGATGACACTGACTTCGCCGCGCGGACCGGGTTTAAGATAGGTTGCAAGCGATGTGACAGTCTGTGGCTCGCGCACGAACACCTGCAAGCGCTGCACGCTGGATTTGGCGATGTCTTCCAGCGGATCAATGGCGGTGATGCGCAGCCGAAGATCGCCATCGTTCACGCGCCCAGCGACGTTCAGCAAAAGGGATCGACCAACCTTCACATGCGAGCGGACATCGCCGATCTGTTCCTCATAGGCGGCGACCTCGTAGAGCCCGGAATGATCGGTCAGCTTGATGATCGCCATTGCGCGGCCATCGCGGGTGCGGCGTTCATAGCTATCGGAGACGGTGCCAGCGAGCCGTGTCGCATGCATTGGCCCTTTGCGTTCGCGGCCATTAGAACTGGCGACGGGTATGTCTTCGTCTTCCGGCCCGGCGTTGCTGACGCTCGCCAAAAACTCGCCATAGGTTTGGATGTGCAGGCGTTTCAAAACCTGTTCGTAATCATCCAGCGGATGGGCGGAAAAGAAGAACCCAAGGGCGTTGAGTTCGTTCTGAAGCCGCTCCGCCAATGGCCATTCATTGCCAGCCACAACCAAGTCGGTCTGATCCGCCGGTGCATCGCCGAACAACCCACCCTGCCCTGAAGCGCGGTCGTCGTGACGACTGGCAGCCTCGGCCATCAGGCGATCGACAGAATGGGTCAAGCGAGCGCGCGATCCGTGCAGGCTGTCGAACACGCCAGCGGCGATCATGTTTTCCATCGAGCGCTTATTGATGATGCGCGGATTGATACGCGCCACGACATCATCCAGCGAAGCAAACGTCCCATGGGCTTGACGGATGTCCGCGATGTGGTCGGCCACGCCTTCGCCGACGCCTTTGATGGCGCAAAGCGCATAATCTATGGCACAATCGCGCACAGAAAAGCGCGCCAAACCGTGGTTGATCGAGGGCGGGTTGACCGTGATCCCCCGCTTGATCGCGTCTTGGCGAAAATCGGCCAGCTTTTCGGTGTTGGTTAGATCATAGGTCATCGACGCGGCGAGGAACTCGACCGGATAGTTGGCTTTCAGATAGGCCGTTTGGTAGGAGACCAGCGCGTAGGCAGCAGCATGGGATTTGTTGAAGCCATAGTCGGCAAATTTGGCCACCTTTTCAAAGATGTCGCTGACCACGCGCGCATCCAGGCCGCGCTCCTCGGCGCCCTGCAGGAAGCGCGATTTCTGCTTTTCCATCTCCGAGCGGATCTTCTTACCCATCGCCCGGCGTAGCATGTCGGCTTCTGAAAGCGAGAAACCCGAGAGCACGCGGGCAATCTCCATCACCTGTTCCTGGTAGACGATAATGCCGTGGGTTTCTTTGAGCACTGGTTCTAGCAGCGGGTGCATGTAATCGGGCTCTTCGTGCCCATGCTTGATGGCGGCAAAGCGCGGAATGTTGCTCATCGGGCCGGGGCGGAAGAGTGCCACCAGCGCGATAATGTCTTCAAAGCGGTCCGGTTTGATCGAGAGCAGGGTGCGGCGCATGCCCGCCGATTCCACCTGGAACACGCCGACGGTATCGGCCTTGGCGTAGAGCTCGTAGGCGCCGGGGTCATCAAGCGGAATGGCTTCTAGATCGATCTCGACCCCGCGCCCTTCGAGCAGACGCAGTGTCTCTTGGATGATCGAAAGCGTCTTCAACCCGAGAAAGTCGAACTTTACGAGCCCCGCCGGTTCCACCCATTTCATCGAATATTGCGTCACCGGCATCGGCGTACCGGGTTCACGGTAGATCGGCACCAGCTTGTCGAGCGGGCGATCACCGATCACCACGCCTGCCGCATGGGTTGAAGCGTGACGGAACAGCCCCTCCAGTCGCTGTGCGAGATCGAGCAGCTTGGCGACGATGGGCTCTTCTTGAGCCGCCGCGCGCAGGGTATCGACCTCGCGCAAGGCGCGATCAAGCGTATAGGGATCAGCGGGATTGGCCGGCACCATTTTGCACAAGCGATCGACCTGGCCATAAGGCATTTCAAGCACGCGCCCGACATCGCGAAGCACCGCGCGGGCTTGCAGTGTCCCGAAGGTAATGATCTGCGCCACGCGATCATGCCCATAGCGCTCCTGCACATAGGTGATCACTTCATCGCGCCGGTCCTGGCAGAAATCGATGTCGAAATCCGGCATCGAAACGCGTTCCGGATTCAAAAACCGCTCGAAAAGCAGGCCGAAACGCAAGGGATCAAGGTCGGTGATCGTCAGCGCCCAGGCCACCACCGATCCAGCGCCGGACCCGCGCCCCGGGCCGACTGGAATGTCGTGCAGCTTGGCCCATTGGATGAAGTCGGCGACAATAAGGAAGTAGCCCGGGAACTTCATCCGCTCGATGATCGAAAGCTCAAACGCCAGCCGCTTGTCATAATCCTCGCGGCTGGCGCCCGGAGCCAATCCGCTGGCCTCTAACCGGGCATCAAGACCCGCCTTGGCCATGCGCACCATCGCTTGCGCCTCGGTTTCTTCGCCGTCAGCATCGTCGCTGGTGGTGAAATTCGGCAAAAGCGGCGGTGAGGTCGTTGGGCGGAAGGAAACGCGCTGCGCGATTTCCAGGGTGTTGGCGATGGCCTCTGGGCAATCGGTGAACCGCTTGCGCATTTCCTCTTGGGTCGCGAAAGCATGGCTTGGGGTCAGACGACGGCGGTCGTCCTCCGAAACCAGTCGGCTTTCGGCGATGGCAAGCAGCGCATCGTGCGCTTCATAGTCCTCTTTGCCCGGAAAAAAATTCTCGTTGGTCGCCACCAAGGGCAGATCGCGCGCATAGGCGAGTGCGATGAGGCCCGCCTCCGTCGCCTTCTCCTGTTCCATGCCGTGGCGCTGAAGCTCCACATAAAGCCGGTCGCCAAAGACTCTCTGCAACTGGTCAAGGCGTCGCTCGGCTGCATCCTTATCGTCCAGCCAGAGCGCTTCGCCGATGGGTCCATGGGAACCGCCCGTCAGCGCAATCAAGCCTTGATGGGCATCAGACAGTTGGTCGATGGTCAGCGAGGGACCGCCATTGGCGGCATCGTCATAAGCAAGGGAGGCAAGCGCCAGCAGATTGCCAAAGCCAGACTCGTTCATGGCGATAAGAACGATGGCAGGTAGAGCGTGTGCGGCATGACCCTTGCCCCCAGCCTTGGCGCCGGGCTTACCGCCCATGCGGCCACCGCCGCTTTCATCCTCATCGTCAAAGAGAACTGGAATTTGCAACCCGATGATCGGCTGCATACCGGCCTTGGCGGCTTTTTCGGAGAACTCCAGCGCGCCAAACAGATTGTTCGTGTCGGAGATTGCGACGGCAGGCTGCCCATCGGCCTTGGCAAGCTCAATGAGCTTGGGCACCTGCAACGCGCCCTCAAGAAGCGAGTAGGCCGAATGGGACCTAAGATGGATAAAGGGCTGGTCGGCGGCCACGGAGCTCATAGGCCCTCGCCTCTTTCTGTTGGGACTCAGCTCATCAGGCTAAGGATCGCAGCGCGGCGGCGAAAGGGGGCACATGCCCTAGAACGGGTTATGCACAGGCTCGAACCAATAACGCTCTTGAGCGCATTCACCGGTATGCAGCTAGGGCCGCCAATCAACAGAAAAAATCATGCAATGATGCCGACCGAAACCACCAGCAAAGCGATGACGAACAAAGCGCAGCTTTCTTTCAAGACGATCATGTTCAACTCCCCACATAAGAACATGAAGAGAACATAGTTCTACTTTTGTTCTCGCGTCAAGAGCCAAATTCCAACCGCGATGTGGATTGCGCTAAGCCGCTGATTCGATGGGTTCTTTGGGAACGACTTTGCCCTGATCGAGGGTGATGATGCGGTCGGCGCGGGCGGCCAACGTCAGATTGTGTGTCGCGATCAGTGCCGAAACACCCGCCGCGCGCACCAGCGCCAACAGCACCTGGAAAACATGATCGGATGTTCCAGGGTCAAGATTGCCAGTCGGCTCGTCAGCAAGCAACAGGCCTGGTGCGTTCGCCATGGCGCGGGCAATAGCGACGCGCTGTTGTTCGCCGCCGGACAACTCAGCTGGACGATGGGTCGCGCGCGGCCCGATATGCAGATAGTCAAGCAACTCCATTGCGCGGTCACGGGCGGTCGCTTTGTCCAATCCGGCGATGAGCTGCGGCATCATCACGTTTTCCATCGCGTCGAATTCCGGCAGCAAATGGTGGAACTGGTAGACGAAGCCGATCTCCTGGCCGCGCAGGCTGGAGAGGCTGGTATCATCAAGACCGGTGGTGTCGCGGCCATTGATCAGCACAGTGCCGCTATCGGGCCGGTCCAACAGCCCGCAAATATGCAGTAACGTCGACTTGCCGGCACCCGAGGGCGCGACCAGCGCGACCAGCTCACCAGGATGAACGGCGAAATCAGTGCTGGTAAGAATGTCGAGCCGCGCCTCGCCGGTCTGAAAGCCGCGCGAGACATTGTGCAATTGAAGCCGTGGCATGTCATTCATAACGCAGCGCCTCGACCGGATCGAGTTTGGCCGCACGCCAGGCCGGATAGAGCGTCGCCAGCAAGGACAAGGCAAGCGCGATCAGGAGAATCGCGATGGTCTCCATCGGGTCCATGTCAGCGGGTAAGCGCGAGAGATAATAAAGCTCGGGCGAAAACAGCTCGGTGCGCGTCAGCGCCGAGACAAGCTGACGAATGTTTTCCGCATTGAGGCAGATGATCGTGCCAAGCACGAAACCGCAGGCCGTCCCGACCAACCCAATGCTCGCGCCGGTCATAACGAACACCCGCATGATCGCGCCTCGTGAGGCGCCCATGGTGCGTAGGATGGCGATGTCGCGGCCCTTGTCTTTGACCAGCATGATCATGCCGGAGACCACATTGAGCGCGGCGACCAGCACGATCATGGTGAGAATCAGGAACATCACGTTGCGCTCGACTTCAAGCGCGGCAAAGAAGGTCAGGTTGCGCTGACGCCAGTCGACGCTGAACAGCGAACGTTCAGCGGCGTTTTCAATGGTCGCGCGCATATCTCCAATCTGATCGGGATCGTCGACATAGACATCGACGCCGGAAACCGTCGTGCCCATGTTGAAATAGGCCTGCGCCTCGGTGAGCGGCATGAAGACGAACACCAGATCATATTCCGACATGCCGATCTCAAAGATCGCCTGGACCTCATAGGCCTTGATGCGCGGCGTGACCCCAAACGGGGTCACCGACCCGCGCGGGGTCACGATGGTGACGCTGTCGCCAACCGCCACGCCAAGCTGTGAGGCCAAACGCGAGCCGATGATGATGGTCTCGCCCGGCTCGCCGTCGGTTGGATCGAAGCCATCGATGGTGCCGCCGCGCAGGGATTGCGCGAGCGCCGGCAGGGAGAGCAGATCGTCCTCGCTCATGCCGCGCACCACGACACCATTGCTAGCGTTGGCGCCGGAAGCAAGCGCCTGGCCCTCAACGAACGGAACCGCAATCTCCACGCCATCAACGCCGGTCACACGGGTCTGTACGTCACGATAATCGTCAAACGGTCTATCGACTGCCTGCAAGACCAGATGGCCGTTGATGCCGAGAATTTTGTCCAAAAGCTCGGCGCGAAAGCCGTTCATCACAGCCATCACGACGATCAGCGTTGCCACGCCCAACATGATGCCGAGGAAGGAAAACCCTGCGATGACGGAAATGAAGGTTTCCTTGCGCCGGGCGCGCAGATAGCGCAGCGCGATCATCCGTTCAAAGCGGGAGAATGGCCCGGTTTTCGGCGCTCTCTCGGCCGCCCCATCGCTGGTCACACCGCTTTGATCGGTCACACTCACCACGTCTCTGTCCTCCTGCGCGAGGTGTGGCACGATTCGCCACTGATCGGCGAGCGCGCCCGCCAGACCTTCGGTTCTGTCCTTAGCGTGGGAAACCAAGGCCAAAGTGAGGTGAAAAGAAGCGGTTTTCGATCAGGCAGCGGTAAGCGCGTTTACCGCCGCGTCCGGGCTCATCGTTGAGCGCTCGCCGGTCTTGCGGTCTTTGACCTCGACTTCGCCGTTCTTAAGCCCTTTGGGGCCAACGATGATCTGCTTTGGCAGACCGATCAAATCCAGTTGGGCGAACTTGGCGCCGCCGCGGGCATCGGTGTCATCATAAAGCACATCAAGGCCAGCGTTGCCGAGCCGTGCTTCAAGATCGGCACAGGCTGCATCGCACGCCTCGTCGCCGGCGCGCATGTTGATCAAGCCGACATCAAACGGGGCGACCGAGGCCGGCCAAATGATGCCATCCTCATCATGCGAGGCTTCAATGATGGCGGGCACCAACCGGGTCGGCCCAATGCCATACGACCCCATTTCGACCGGCACATCCTTGCCATCGGGGCCGGTCACCACCGCGCCCATGGGCTGCGAGTATTTGGTGCCGAAATAGAAGATGTGTCCTACCTCAATGCCGCGTGCCGAGACGCGGCGATCCTCTGCAACCTCGGCCTCAAACGCGGCCTGATCGTGCATTTCATCGGTGGCCGCGTAAGGCTCTAAGAACGGCGCAACCAAACCGGAAAGATCACCAGAAAAATCCGTGTCCTCAGCGGGGATCGGCAGTTCGAGCATCGCCTTGTCGCAGAACACCTCGCTCTCGCCGGTATCGGCCAGAATGATGAACTCGTGGCTGAGTTCGCCGCCAATCGGCCCAGTGTCGGCCCGCATCGGCACGCTGGTCAGCCCCATGCGCGCGAATGTGCGCAAATAGGCGACGAACATGCGGTAGTAGGCGCGACGCGCAGCCTCGGCATCCAGATCAAAGGAATAGGCGTCCTTCATCAGAAACTCGCGCGAGCGCATGGTTCCAAAGCGAGGGCGCACCTCGTCACGCACTTTCCACTGGACGTGGTAGAGGTTGAGCGGCAAATCCTTGTAGGAGCGCACGCCTGACTTAAAGATCGCGGTGATCATCTCTTCATTGGTCGGACCGTAGAGCATCGGCCGATCATGCCGGTCGGTGACGCGCAGCATCTCCTCGCCATAGGCATCATAACGCCCGGATTCAATCCACAAATCAGCCGGTTGCAGCGTCGGCATCAGCACTTCGATAGCGCCGGAGCGATTCTGCTCTTCGCGGATGATCGCACAAATCTTGTCGAGTACGCGCTTACCCAGCGGCAGCCAAGAATAGATGCCGGCGGCTTCCTGGCGCACCATACCGGCGCGCAGCATCAGCCGGTGCGAGACGATTTCCGCCTCGCGAGGATTTTCTTTCAGTGTCGGCAAAAAATAGCGCGACAGGCGCATGGCAGGCCTCATCAGTCAGGGAATTGCAGCGTTGGGTGCAAACGTGTGCCTGCGCATGTGCATGAAAGGCATCGGCCATGGCAAGGCCCGATGTTTCGAACGCAGCCTGTCGACGTTAACAGGGGTGGTTTTGCTCAATCGTTAGATTGGCGCCGCCCCCCTCCGTTTGGATCGAGAGACCCTGGCGGCGCAGACGCAGCCTCGTTTCTTCGTTCCAGCCATAGACCTCTTGGATGTGCGCTGTCGCACCGACATTGGCCGGTAGCCCAAGACGCACGGTCCGTGCCGTAGCATGCGGTATCACGACCGGCGCGCTTTGCTGGGTGCAAGTGAGATGATGGCGATTGCTGAGCGAATCAGCAGCGCTCCATCCCGTCGAACCCAGCAGTATCGCGGCGAGGAACGTTAGGATTACCGGAAATTTTCGACCACTCTTTGCCATGTGCTTTATGTAGCACAACCCAAACTGATTGCGCGGAGCGGTTTGCAACGCGGTAAACGTTGCCTTGGCGGCAATCATCGCGCCGATTTTGAACGTTGACTCATGGTTAGCTACGTAAATTTACGCAGGGTCTATCGGCATTCCATGCCATCCGCGGCAGGACGCGTATTTGTTGTGCAGCGCAGCACATTTTTTACGTGACACCCAACGGGAAAAACGCCTACAAAGTGGCCATAAGCGGTGCCAAACCGCACAAAACAATGCCAGTGGCTCAAGTCTCGGGGGGAGACGCGGGGTTTATTGGATTACTGCAGGCAGGATCGAAAGATCCTGCCTTTTTATTTGGCAGATCAAAATTTTACCGCGCTGTTTGAATGTGATTTCGAGCCTGCACATGTATGCATGCGCGCGGCTTTGCCGAGCCATTTATTCTTCAAAACTTACATGAAGAAATTTTTATAACACCTTGATATCATTGCTCTGGAAGTGGAAAATCCATGATCGATAGGCCGGAATAGACGATCAGCCAGTAGATGACGGCAAAAACCATGCTTGCCACAATCGTGTTGCGGATTGCGATCTTCAAGAACGAGGTCTTCTCCGGCGCACTGGCCGGAGCGCCCGGCACCACGTCACCAGCTTCCGCTTGCGTCCGCACGCCAAATGGTAAGACGGCAAACAGCGTCACCCACCAGACAACGAAATAGATCGCAATGGCGCTACCAAGACCCATGAGTTAGACCTCTTCCAACTCGATGAGTGTGCCGTTGAAATCCTTGGGATGAAGAAAAAGCACCGGCTTGCCATGCGCACCGATCTTCGGCTCGCCTGAGCCAAGCACCCTCGCCCCATCGGCCTTCAGCTTGTCGCGTGCGGTCAGGATGTCATCGACTTCAAAACACATGTGGTGGATGCCGCCGGACGGGCTGCGATCAAGAAAGGCCTGGATTGGCGAATTCTCGTCGAGCGGCTCCAACAACTCCACCTTGGTATTGGGCAGTTCAATGAAGACGACCGTCACGCCGTGATCGGATTCTATCTGCGGCTCAGAGACGGTCGCGCCCAGCTGATCGCGGTAAAGCGCCGTCGCGGCAGCAAGGTCCGGTACGGCAATGGCGACATGGTTGAGACGGCCAATCATCAGGTCGCGTCCTTATCAATCAACAATGCGTGCACATGTACCACAGGGCGCTTGCCCCAGGCTTCGCGCACTTTGCCGCGCACCGATTTGCGCAAGCTCTCCGACACGCTATCGACATCGCGCCGCCGCGCCATGGGCAGCGCGCGCAGGGCCTGGCTTGTCGCGGTCAAGATGAAGCTGTCGGCGTCTTCATCGTCAAGCTGATCAGGCAGACCGTCGACGATCACCTCGATATCACTGACCAGTTTGCCCGAACCGGACAGGCCAAGAGCAATCGTGATGACGCCGACATCAGCCAGCGTTCGGCGCTCGTAAACACCGCTGTCGCGTGGCGGTGTAAGGAGGTTGCCATCCTTGACGTAGAAACCCGCTTCAATGCCGTCGACAATGTCGGCGCCATCAGCGCGGATTTCTAGAATATCGCCGTCGTTGACGATGGTCGCGCCATAACCATGCTCTTTGGCGAGCTTGGCATGGGCGTCCATGTGGCGGGCCTCGCCATGAACCGGCACAATTGTTGTCGGTTTCAATGCCGCATAAAGGTGCACCAGCTCACCACGCCTCGGGTGCCCCGAAACATGGATGGGCGCATCGGCATCGGTGATGATCTTGATGCCGGTCGCCGCCAGCTTGTTCATGATGCGCAGGACGCCGCGCTCATTGCCGGGAATGATGCGCGAGGAAAACACCACCGTGTCGCCGCGCGTCAGCGAAAGATGCGGATGATCGTGCTCAGCGGTGCGCGAGAGTGCCGCGCGTTCCTCGCCTTGCGATCCGGTCAGCAGCACAAGCGCCTTGTTGCGGGCGATGCGATCGAACCCGCGCATGTCTTCAATCGGCGGCAGGTCGGTGAGAATGCCAAGATCGACACCCACGCCGATCACGCGCTGAAGCGCCCTACCCGCCAACACCACCGTGCGGCCAGCCTCGCGGGCTCCATCGAGGATGGATTTGATGCGCGCCATATTGGAGGAAAACAGCGTCACGCAAACGCGCTGCTCGGCCTCCTTGATTACCTTGGCCAGGGCTTTTCCGACTTCGGCTTCGGTTGGGCTTTCACCGTCGCGCATGGCGTTGGTGCTATCGCCCATCACTGCATCAATGGGGCCTGCATCGCGGAAGGCCTTGAAATCGGCAAGCGAGGTCGGTTCACCGATGATCGGCTCAGCATCGAGCTTCCAGTCGCCGGTGTGGACGACGCGACGGTCACCGGCTTCGATCAGAAGCGAATGGCTTTCAGGAATCGAGTGCGACACCGGCACGGCGGTAATTGTGAAATCGCCGACGGTGAACGACGCCCGCGGTTCAAAACGCTTGAAGTCGATGGCGTTGAAAACCTGATCGGATGGGTTCTTGGCTTCCAGCAGCGCCTGCGCGAAACCGCTGATGTAAACCGGCGCCTGCAAGTGCGGCCATAGCGTCAGCAGTGCGCCGATATGATCCTCGTGGCCATGGGTGATGATAATCCCATCCAGCTTGTCGCGGCGCTTTTCGATGTAGCTGATGTCCGGCGTGATCAGATCGATCCCCGGCAGGTCCGGCCCGGCGAACGACACACCGCAATCGACCATGATGAAGCGGCGACCCCGGCCTGATCCGTAGCCGTAAAGGGCCAAATTCATGCCAATTTCGCCCACACCGCCCAGCGGCATGAATGTGAAGGATGGAGCTTTGCTCATGATCGCTCTTTTGGTGGCTCTTTGTTTGCAGCCAGGCACACAGCGCTGGCGGCTTATTGGGGCTTGATGACGATATCGCCGGTGCGGATGGCACGCATGGCGCCAGAGTCCAGCCGTACCATCAAGGCGCCGTCTGATGCCAGATGGTCGAAGGTTCCGTGCAGCGTTTCATCGCCCATCTGCACCGAAATCGGCCCGCCGATCCCGGTCGCGCGCTGGGTCCAAGCCGGAATGATGGCCTGCGGGGCGTTTTGCAATTGGGCCAGCGTACCAGACAGCGTTTCGCGCAAGGCAGCAAACACCTCGCCCGGCGTCGCGGTCGCGCCTTGATCGGCAAGATGCGTGACAGCGCGCCCAGGAATTTCCGGCGCACGCTCGACATTGATGCCAATGCCGATGGCGATCAGCGGCGCTTGGCCAGATTGCGTCTTTTGCTCGATGAGAATGCCGGATGTCTTGGCCCCATCGATGAGCACATCGTTTGGCCATTTCAGGCTGATCGCCGAGCGACGATCTTCAGGCAAGCTCTTGGCTATCGCCTGATAGACGGCAAGCGAAACCGCGAACGGCAGAAGTTGTAAGTCGGTCGGCGGCGGCGTGACGTAGGTCGAGTAGAGGTTGCCCGGCTTGGACACCCAGTGCCGGTCCATACGACCGCGGCCTTGCGTCTGCTCATCAGCGGTCAGCCAAAAGGGCGCGGCTTCGCCCTGCCCGACCATCGCCCAGGCTTCACTGAGCGTTGAGCCAACGCTAGCGAGATGGAAATGCGGTGTGTTCGGCAAGACTGGCTAGAACAAGCTCGCGGCGGCACGGTCGGCCCAGGTCGTGAGCGGTCCGGCAACGAACACGAAGAAGATCACGAACAGGCCCGACGCCCAGGTCACCGTGCGCAGTTCAATCGCCGCTGGCACAAAGCCTTCCACCGGCTCATCGAAATACATGATCTTGATGATGCGCAAATAGTAGACGGCACCGACAACGCTGGCGAGCACGCCGATGATCGCAAGCGCATAAAGCTCTGCTTCGATGGCGGCCAAGAACACGAAATATTTCGCAAAGAAGCCCGCGAGCGGCGGAATGCCTGCCAGCGAAAACAGTAGCATCGCCAGGAAGAACGCCTGCAATGGGTTGGTCTTGGAAAGGCCTGCCAATTCGTCAATCTCTTCGACCATTCCGCCGGCGCGGCGCATGGAGAGGATGATGGCAAACGCGCCGAGGGTCATGGCGGCGTAGATGGCCATATAGATCACGACGCCCTGCACGCCGGCCTGCGTGCCCGCCGCCAGGCCAACCAAAGCGAAGCCCATATGGCCGATGGAAGAATAGGCCATCAGGCGCTTGATGTTGCGCTGGCCGATGGCGGCAAAAGCACCCAGCACCATGGAGGCGATGGCAACGAAGGTCAGAACTTGCTGCCACTCGCGGGTTGCCGGCTCGAAGGCATCAACGGCGATGCGCACGAGCAGTGCCATGGCGGCGATCTTTGGCGCGGCAGCAAAGAACGCGGTGATCGGGGTGGGCGAGCCCTCATAAACGTCCGGCGTCCACATGTGGAACGGCACGGCAGAAATCTTGAACACAAGACCTGCCAGAATGAAGACAAGGCCGAAGATCACGCCGGTGGACACACCGCCCGCCTGAAGCGCATCGGCTATGGGTCCAAACTCGGTGTGGCCGGTGAAGCCGTAAACTAGGGAGGCGCCGTAAAGCAGCATGCCGGACGACAGTGCGCCGAGCACGAAATATTTGAGGCCTGCTTCTGAGGCACGGGTGGAATCCCGGTTGATGGCAGCTGTCACGTAAAGCGCCAGCGACATCAATTCGAGGCCCAGATAGAGCGCGATCAGTGTTGTGGCCGAGACCATCATGCCCATACCCAGCGTGGCAAGCACGATAAGCACCGGCAGCTCGAAACGGCCATAACCTTCGCGTTGGACGAAATCGACACCCAAGGAGAGCGCGATGGCAGCGGCTGCGAAGATCAAAATCTTCATCGTGCGGGCGAACTCGTCCATTACGAACGCGCCATTCATCGTCATGCCTGCCGGCGCCAAGATCGTCAGGACCAGCGCCACAATGAACAGGCCAATGGCAAGGCCGGTGATGAGGTTGGTGCTGTCGGCTTTGCGGAAGGCGCCAAGCATCAGCATCACCATGGCGCCGATGGCCAGAACGATCTCTGGCAGCGCTGGCATCAGGTTGGGAAGGTCAGGCTGAAGCATGAGTTTCTCTAAAGCTTACTGCGTGGCGGCCATGTTGAGCGCGTCTGCCGCTTGCAGAGCCTGCTCAACGCCGGTGACCATGTTGGCGACCGATGCCGCCGTGACATCATTGATCGGCGATGGGTAGATACCGAAGAAAATGGTGAGAAGAACCAAGGGAACCAGCACGATGAGTTCGCGCGCGTTCACATCGGTGATGGCTTTCAAGTTTTCTTTTTCCAGCGGACCGAAAATCACCTGGCGGTAAAGCCAAAGCGCGTAGCAGGCCGAGAGAATGACGCCCGTGGTCGCTAGCAGCGCCACCCAGGTGTTGGCTTGGAACGCGCCCATCAGCGTCAGGAATTCACCTACGAAGCCTGATGTGCCCGGCAGACCGACATTGGCCATGGTGAAGATCATGAAGATCGCAGCGTAAAGCGGCATACGATGCACCAGGCCGCCATAGGCCTTGATCTCACGGGTGTGCATACGGTCGTAGACAACACCGACACACAGGAAGAGTGCGCCGGAGACGATGCCGTGCGATATCATCTGGAACAGCGCGCCCTGTATGCCCTGCTCATTGAGCGCAAAGATGCCCATGGTCACGAAGCCCATATGGGCGACCGAAGAGTAGGCAATCAGCTTCTTGATATCCTCCTGCACCATCGCCACCAGCGAGGTGTAGATGATCGCAATCACCGACATAGCGAACACCAGCGGCGCAAAAAGCTCGCTCGCCTCGGGGAACATGGGCAGCGAGAAGCGCAGGAAGCCGTAGCCACCCATCTTCAACAAGATGCCGGCCAGGATCACCGACCCCGCCGTCGGCGCTTCCACGTGGGCGTCAGGCAGCCAGGTGTGGAACGGCCACATCGGCATCTTCACCGCGAAGGAGGCAAAGAAGGCAAGCCACAGCCAGAATTCCATGCTTGCCGGGAAATCGTGCGCCAAAAGCTGTTCGATATCGGTCGTACCGGCGCTCCAGTACATCGCCATAATGGCGAGCAACATCAGCACTGAGCCGAGCAGCGTGTAGAGGAAAAATTTGAACGAGGCATAGATGCGTCGCTTGCCACCCCACACACCGATGATGATGAACATCGGAATGAGGCCGCCTTCGAAGAAAATGTAGAAGACGACGATATCGAGTGCGCAGAAGACGCCGATCATCAGCGTTTCAAGCACCAGAAACGCGATCATATATTCTTTCAGGCGCGTTTTGATGGCGGCGCTTGCCAGAATACAGGCCGGCATCAGGAAGGTGGTCAGGATGACGAACAGCATCGAGATGCCGTCCACACCCATCTTGTAGGTCACCAGGCCGCCCAGCCACTCGCTCTCTTCCACCATCTGGAAGCCAGGGTTGGAGCTATCGAAACCACCCCAAATGAACAGTGAGACGATGAACGTCACGATCGTGGTGAAAAGCGCGATGTTGCGGATGTTGCGCTGGGCGATGTCATCATCGCCGCGGATCAACAGGATCAGCGCGACACCGACAAGCGGCAGGAACGTGACAATCGAAAGAATGGGCCAGTCAATCATCCGTTAGACACCTGACGCGAAGACAAAATAGGTGATGAGCGCCGCCACGCCGATCAGCATGGCGAAGGCGTAGTGATAGACGAAGCCGGTCTGCAATTTCACCACACGGTTGGTAACGTCGACAACGCGCGCGGCGATGCCGTCGGGCCCAACACCGTCAATGACCTTGCCGTCGCCGCCCTTCCAGAACAGGCGACCAAGCCACTGCGCCGGGCGCACAAAGATCATGTCGTAGAGCTCGTCAAAGTACCATTTGTTGAGCAGGAAACGGTAGAGAATGTCGTGGCGCGCCGCGAGTTGGACCGGCAGATGCGGGCTGCGGATGTACATCCAGTAGGCCAGCAAGAAGCCAAGGATCATCATCACCAGCGGCGAACGGATCACCCACTGCGGCACATAATGCAGGTCGTGCAGGATTTCGTTCGTCGAAAGCATGAAAATGCTCTCGCGGAAGAAATGCTCAAAACCATCCTCGTAAGCAAAGGAGTGCTCGAACACGATGCCCGCGAAAAGTGCACCAACAGCGAGCAGCGCGAGCGGCACCGTCATCACATAGGGGCTCTCATGCACATGGCTCATCACGTCGGCGGACGCGCGTGGCGTGCCGTGGAAGGTCAAGAAAATGAGGCGCCAGGAATAGAAGCTGGTGAGCATGGCGGCGAGCACCGTCATCCAGAAGGCGTAGCGGGCAATGCCATCGCCAGCGGCAAAGGCAGCCTCAATCACGGCATCCTTGGAGAAGTAACCAGCGGTGTACGGAAAGCCGGTCAGTGCGATCGTGCCGATGATCATCATCGCATAAGTGAACGGAATATGCTTCCAGAGCCCGCCCATGCGGCGCATGTCTTGCTCGTTGGAAACCGCGTGGATCACCGAGCCAGCACCTAGGAAAAGCAGCGCCTTGAAGAAGGCATGGGTGAACAGGTGGAAGATGCCGACCGAATAGGCCCCGACCCCAAGCGCAACAAACATGTAGCCAAGCTGCGAGCAGGTTGAATAAGCGATCACGCGCTTGATGTCGTTCTGCACCAAGCCGACCGTGGCGGCAAAGATCGCCGTTGTGCCACCAATAAAGGTGACGAAGGCCAATGCGGCAGGCGCGTATTCAAACACCGGTGACATGCGCGCCACCAGGAAAACACCAGCGGTGACCATGGTGGCAGCGTGGATCAGCGCGGAGACAGGCGTTGGGCCTTCCATCGCGTCTGGAAGCCAGGTGTGGAGCAGGAACTGCGCCGACTTACCCATCGCGCCCATGAAGAGCAGCAGACAGATGGTGGTCAGCGCATGCACTTCCAGCCCCAAGAACATGAAGGTGGTGTCGGCATAGTCGCCAGCCGTTTCGAAGATGACGTCGAACTCGGCTGAGCCGAACAGCACAAACACACCGAAAATGCCGAGCAGATAGCCAAAGTCACCCACACGGTTGACGATAAAGGCTTTCATGGCGGCGGAATTGGCCGAGGCCTTTTTGTACCAGAAACCGATCAACAGATAAGAGGCAACGCCCACGCCTTCCCAGCCGAAAAACATCTGCAGCAAATTGTCGGCGGTCACCAGCATCAGCATGGCGAAGGTGAAGAGCGAGAGATACGCGAAGAAACGCGCGCGGTGCTCGTCATGGCTCATATAGCCAATGGAATAGAGGTGAACGAGCGCGGAGACCGAATTCACGACCACCAACATCACAGCGGTCAGCGTATCGAGGCGAAACGCCCAATCGACGGTGAAATCGCCCGACGAAATCCAGTGCAGCACCTGCACCCGCTCATGGCCATGCACATCGCCAAAGCCGGTGTCGATAAACACGATCCAGGAGAGGACCGCGCCGATGCCGACAAAGCTTGTTGTGATGATTTCAACCGGGCGGTCGCCGAGAAGCTTGCCGAATAGCCCTGCGATCAAGAAGCCGATGAGAGGCAGAAAGACGATGGCTGACAACATGGCCTGATCAACCCTTCATCATGTTGATGTCTTCGACCGCGATGGACCCGCGGTTGCGGAAAAAGACAACCAGAATGGCAAGACCGATGGCCGCCTCGGCAGCCGCAACGGTCAAAATGAAGAGCGCGAAAATCTGCCCGGCCAAATCGTTCAAGTAGAAGGAAAAGGCTACCAGGTTGATGTTCACCGCGAGCAGGATCAATTCCACCGACATCAGGATGATGATGACGTTCTTGCGGTTGATGAAGATCCCGAACACGCCCAGCGTGAACAGGATCGCCCCGACCGTGAGATAGTGGCCAAGTCCGATGGACATGTGCGTATCTAACCCCCTGATCGCCGTGGAAAGACCCGCGGCGTCATACTCTTAAAGACCTTGGCCCGACTTCACCTTGACCACCTCGATGGCGGCCTCAGGCGTGCGTGCGTTTTGAACGTTGATATCCTGCCGCTTGACGCCTTCGCGGTGGCGCAGCGTGAGCACAATGGCCCCGACCATCGCGACCAGAAGCACCAGGCCAGCGGCTTGGAAGAAGTAGACATAATCGGTGTAGAGCACGAGGCCGATCGCCTCGATGTTGGAAATCTCTTCCAGCGGCGGCATCGGCATACCGGTGTCGAGCGCAACCTCCGCATCGAAGACTGTGGCGCCGAGCACCAAAATCAGCTCAAGCACCAAGATTACCGCGACCAGCGCGCCAATGGGCAAATATTGCAGGAAGCCCTGGCGCAGCTCGGCAAAATCAACGTCGAGCATCATCACGACGAAGAGGAAAAGCACGGCCACCGCGCCGACATAGACAACCACCAGAAGCAGCGCGAGGAACTCAGCGCCGACCAGCATGAAAAGACCGGCGGAGTTGAAGAAGGCAAGGATAAGAAAAAGCACTGAGTGAACCGGCTGGCGCGAGGCGATAACCAGAAAAGCGGATGCGATTGTGATGGCGGCAAACAGATAGAAAAAGAAGCTGGTCAGAACCATCTAAACGCCTGTTTTGCCGCTGCAATCAGCGGTCATACCTTTTCATCACATCATCGCTGCTAACCAGCGATGTCTTATTGTCGATCAGCGCACGAAGCGCCGCAGTTCAAGCCGTTGCCTCACGCCCAAGCCCTGCTCGAAAGCCCAGCCCAACTTGGTGGCGTGTTAGCCAAAGCCATGCTGGTCGTCTAGCCCAACTTTGTAGGGTTCGACGACAGCCCACGGCCCTAGCGGTAGTCGGCGTCCATCTCCAGCGATTTGGCGATGTCGCGTTCCCAACGCTCGCCGTTTTCAAGCAGCTTTTCTTTGTTGTAATAGAGTTCTTCACGCGTCTCGGTGGCAAACTCGAAATTCGGACCCTCGACGATTGCGTCGACCGGGCAGGCTTCTTGGCAGAGCCCGCAATAGATGCATTTGACCATATCGATGTCGTAACGCGTGGTGCGCCGGGTGCCATCGTTGCGGCGCGGGCCGGCCTCGATGGTGATGGCCTGCGCGGGGCAGATCGCTTCACACAGTTTACAGGCGATGCAGCGCTCTTCACCATTGGGATAGCGGCGAAGCGCGTGTTCGCCGCGAAAACGCGGGCTGACATAGCCTTTTTCATACGGGTAGTTCAGCGTCGCCTTGGGTTTGAAGAAATACTTCATCGACAAGGCAAAAGCGCCCACAAACTCCTTCAGAAGGAGCGATTTGGCGGCTTGATCGAGCTGCATGCTGGTCTCCTTAAAGCTGGGTTATGGCGCGGTGCCGGTGAACTGAAGGAAGGCGGCGACAAGCACAACCATGGCAAGCGACAGCGGCAGGAACACTTTCCAGCCGAGACGCATCAACTGATCGTAGCGATAGCGCGGCACAAAGGCTTTGACCATGGCAAACATGAAGAAAACGCCGAAGGCTTTGAGCGAGAACCAAACGATGCCTGGCACCCAGGACAATGGCGGAATGTCGATGATCGGCAGCCACCCGCCCAGGAACAGGATGGTGGTGAGCGCGCACATCGTGGTGATGGCGACGTATTCGCCCAGCATGAACAGCATGTAGGGCGTGGAGCCATACTCCACCATGAAGCCGGCGACCAATTCCGATTCGGCCTCGGGTAGGTCGAACGGCGGGCGGTTGGTCTCAGCAAGTGCGGAGATGAAGAACACGATGAACATCGGGAAGAGCGGCAGCCAGTGCCAATCAAGGAACGATGGCGGCAGGCCAATGCTGGTGCCGATGCCGGTGTTTTGCGCCAGCACGATTTCCGACAGGTTGAGCGAGCCGACAACCAAGAGCACCGTGATGATCACGAAGCCGATGGAGACCTCGTAGGACACCATCTGGGCGGCGGAGCGCAACGCGCCGAGGAACGGATATTTCGAGTTGGAGGCCCAACCGGCCATGATGACGCCGTAGACGCCAAGCGAGGAGATCGCGAGGATGTAGAGGATGCCGACATTGATATCGGCGATCACCCAGCCCTCGGCGACCGGGATCACGGCCCAGGCAAGCAGCGCCAGCGACACGGTGACCAGCGGCGCAAGCAAAAACACCGGTTTGTCGGCACCGGAGGGAATCACCGGCTCTTTGAGCACGAATTTTAGGAGGTCGGCGAACGATTGCAGAAGGCCCCAGGGCCCGACCACGTTCGGGCCGCGACGCAGTTGCACGGCCGCCCAAATCTTGCGGTCGGCATAGAGCACATAGGCGATGGTCACCAGCAGGATGACCAGAAGCAACAGGCTCTGCGCCAGCATGATGATGAACGGCCAAGCATAGGTGGACCAGAAGGCTTCCATCGGGCTTACTCCGCCGCCACGGCCATATCAGGCCGGTTCAATGTCGCCGAGCACTCGGCCATCACCTTGGAGGCGCGGGCAATCGGGTTGGTCAGGTAGAAATCGTCAAAGGCGCGGGCAAACTTCGCCTTGCCGGCACTTTTCGGCGCCTTTTTGGCCAGATCAGCCAGGGCCGAGGCATCGGCTTCGGCGATCTGTTCAAGCTCTGCCAAATGCGGGTGCTCGGCGTAAAGCGCGGCGCGCAACTGCTCCAGCGTGTTGTAAGGCAACGTTTTGCCAAGCTTTTCGGACAGCGCACGGACAATCGCCCAATCTTCCTTGGCCTCGCCCGGTGGGAAGGCGCCACGCTGGGTCTGCTGCGGGCGACCTTCGGTGTTCACATAGGTAGCCGACTTTTCGGTGTAGGCAGCGCTTGGCAGGATCACGTCGGCGCCATGCGCCCCACGATCACCATGGGTGCCGATATAGACCGTGAACGCGCCGTCGGCGACCTCCAGCTCATCGGCTCCTAGATTGAAGAGCAGATCGACGTCGCCGCCAGCAATGGCACCGGCATCCTTGCCGCCAGAACCGGGCACGAAGCCAATATCCAAGCCGCCGACCCGGCCAGCAGCGGTGTGCAGCACGTTAAAGCCGTTCCAGTCGTCACGGACGACACCGATTTTTTTCGCAACGGCGGCCGCAAGAGTGAGAACATCTGCCCCATTGGGGCCAGATAAAGCGCACTGCCCGATGATCATCATCGGTTTTTCAGCGTTCGCAGGTGCGTGATCCGCCAGCTTGGCCAGCGCTTCAACGCTATCGCCCAGATGGGTGTAATCGTAGGTCAGATCGGCGGCTTCGCCGATGAGTCCAATCATGGTGGGAGCCGCACGCCAGCGCTTGCGGATGCGGGCGTTGAGGATCGGTGCCTCAACGCGTGGATTGGTACCGATCAGCAAGATCGCGTCTGCGTCTTCAATGCCATCAATGGTGGAGTTGAACAAATAGCTTGCGCGACCATGCGCAGGATCGAGCGCGGTGCCGTCAGTGCGGCAGTCCATATTGGCTGAGCCGAGCGCCTCCATCAGGCCTTTCAGCGCGAACATCTCTTCCACACCGGCCAAATCACCGGCCAGCGCGCCGATTTTTTCTGGCTTGGTCTTGGAGGCTTTGTCGGCAATCACCGCAAAGGCCTCGCCCCAGCTCGCAGGACGCAGCTTTCCGCCGTCACGGATATAGGGTCGGTCCAAACGCTGCGAGCGTAGGCCATCCCAAATGAAGCGTGTTTTGTCCGAAATCCACTCCTCATTGATGGACTCGTTAAGGCGCGGCATGATCCGCATCACTTCGCGACCCTTCACATCCACGCGGATGGCTGACCCAACGGCATCCATCACATCGACGCTGTCCACCTTGGTCAATTCCCAGGACGTGCCTTGAAGGCATACGGCTTGGAAGTCAGCGCGCCAACGGGGCACAGATCAATGACATTGCCCTGAAGTTCGGACGCCATCGCCGCTTCAAGGTAGGTGGTGATCTCCATGTCTTCGCCGCGACCGGTCGCGCCAAGATCAGAAACGCCAGCCACTTCGGTGGTGAAGCGAACACACCGCGTGCAATGAATGCAGCGCGTCATGATGGTTTTCACCAGCGGGCCAATATTCTTGTCTTCGACAGCGCGCTTGTTCTCTTCAAAGCGGTTCTTGTCGACGCCGTAGGCCATCGCCTGATCTTGCAGATCGCACTCGCCGCCCTGGTCGCAAATCGGGCAATCCAGCGGATGGTTGATGAGCAGAAACTCCATCACCCCCTCGCGGGCCTTTTTTACCTTCGGCGAACGCGTGGAAACCTCCGGCAGCTGACCTTCCGGCCCTGGACGGCAATCACGCACACCCCATGCGCAGGATGCGATGGGCTTGGGTGCGCCTTTCAACTCAACCAGGCACATACGGCAGTTGCCAGCGACCGACAGGCGCTCATGATAGCAAAAGCGGGGAACCTCAGCGCCAGCTTCCTCGCACGCCTGCAGCAGCGTGTAGTGCTCGGGCACGTCCACTTCGGTTCCGTCAACGATGATTTTGCGCGTATCGCTCATTCAAGTCTCATTTGCTCAAGTATCAGACACCGCAGTAGCGGTTGAAAGACGGGTGCTTAACTGCAGCAAGCGCTCTGATCCCGCCCCTTTAGCAACCAGAAACATCGGCTCCAGGAACAGTCTGAAGTGGTCGCGAACCGAATCGGTAAATTCAACCGCCAAAACGCTGAAACCATAGCTTTCAAGCAGGTCTGCAAAGTCATTGCCGTAGAGGCGCTTATGGTCCCAGCCACAACGCTTTTCGACTTCTTGAGGCGACATGTCAGCAGGCGGCCGCCACGTCGGATTGTCGCGATCTATCGGAACCGAAATGATACCTATTCCGTCAGTTCCCAGAACCCGACTGGCTTCCCGTAAAGCCGTCGCGTCATCTGGCACATGCTCCAATACATGATTGCATATCAATACGTCGAAGTGACCATCCGGATAGTCGATGTTCGTGATATCAACAATAGCGTTGGCGTTGCGTCTCTTGATGATGTCGCCGCCGATATAGCCCGGCTCGTTACGCAGCTTGCGGAAAAGCGGCCATTCTGGCGCAAAGTGCAAAATACGCTTGCCTGAAAAATCAAAGGCCAGCAGATCAAGAATCAATTGAATTTGGCGATCACGGGGTCGAGACGAACAATTGGGGCAGCGGAATGCAGCTGTCCCCCCACGTTTAGCTTCAACAAAGCGACCATTGAATTGGCAGCAAGGGCAAGCGTAGGTTGGTTGCGGTCTGCCTGCGGGAAAGAGCTGCGCAGGGTTGCGCCAGTAGCTTCGAAGCCACTCTTCCAGGAACACCGGCCAGTTGCGCGCGCCTCCGCGATAGCGGTCCGTGTACTGATTAGGAATGTCGAATGGGCCATAGTTAACTGTCAAAACTGTCCCCATCAGCCGCACTGCTGGCTTTGCCAAAGTTTGACATGGGCTAAGTGATCCCAGCCAAAGGCTGTGTCGGTGTTGCCGTATTCCTGCAGGTGGTCAAGCCGTGCCTTCGCCTCGTCCAAGGTCGGCACATGACCCGGTTCTACCCACCACATAACGAAATGGGCCATGCGCATGTGCGAAAACCACTCTTCTTTGCGACGGTAGATCGCCCGATGAACCGTGTTCCACACATAGTTCTCAAGCGCATGCGCATCTTCCCAGACGCTCATGTTCACGATCACGTCCTGGTCCGCCCAAGGATGATCGAGGCGGATGGCGTTACCCGCCTCGTCTTTCAGCCGCCACACAAAACCGAGTGAGCGATCCGCCACCGCGTTCACGGTCTCGATCGCGCGCATGAAAGGCTGAGCCGCTTCGCTTTGCGGATCAATCTTCCATTCGGCAATGTTGAGTTCGGCTAGCTGCATCGCGTTACGCTGCTTCCTTGGCAAGTGCCTTGGCTTGGCCAATCCAACCGTCGCGGTCGATGCGGCCCTTAAAGCGCAGATAATCGTCCACCCAGACGATCTCTTTCTTCGTCCAGGCGGCGATCTGGTCGAAATGGTAGATGCCAAGGTCGTTGAGCACACTTTCAAGCTTCGGACCGACGCCGGAAATCTGCTTCAGATCATCGGCCTTGCCGCCCTTAGGGGCATCAAGGCCAGCCGGACGATCATTGACCTTGGACGTCGATTGTTTGGCGGTCGTCGGTTGAGCGGTGGCCTTAGGTTCCCCAGCTTTCGGCGTCGCAGCTTTGAGTGCAACGGCTTTTGGTGCGGCTTTCGGCGCCGCGGATTTGACCGCCGCTTTTGTGGCTGGCTTCACCGTGACTTTCGCAACCGTCTTGGCCATGGTTTTGGCCACCGTCTTGGCCTTGGTTTTGGCCGGCGCGGCAGAAACACCACCGGTCAGCGCTGAAAAGGCAGCTACACCAGCAAGTGGCGCACTCATCCAAAGGCCAGCCCACGTCGCCACGGCGGTGTTGGCCGCTACTGCCCCAACCATGGCCGGAGCCATCACTGGCGTCGATAGGGAAGTCAGCCACATGGGCATATCGCCATCGGTTACGCTCGGCACGGCGTCGTTCATCGCCGTCCAACCATTGACCATCGTTTCAGGACCTTTGGTCCACATATTCATCCAAGCATCGAACATGATGCATCCTTTCTCATTGCGGTTACCTGACCCCCGCCCCTTACGGAAGGTGTCGGCCTATTCAGCTGCAACGAGCGTTTCCCCTGGTTTAGAATTGTAGGTGTAACTGTCGATCCGTTCTTCGATCTCGTGTCGAAAGTGACGGATCAACCCTTGCACCGGCCATGCAGCTGCATCGCCAAGTGCGCAAATGGTGTGGCCCTCAACCTGATAAGTCACGTCGAGAAGCATATCGATTTCGCGCTTGTGCGCCTCGCCTTTGGCCATGCGCTCCAAAACGCGCCACATCCAACCGGTGCCTTCACGACACGGCGTGCACTGGCCGCAGCTTTCGTGCTTGTAGAAGTAGGAAATGCGAGCGATGGCACGGATGATGTCGGTGGATTTGTCCATCACGATCACGGCTGCCGTGCCGAGGCCCGATTTCAGTTCACGCAGAGCATCGAAATCCATCGGCGTGTTGATGATCTCTTCAGCTGGCACACATGGGACAGACGAGCCACCAGGGATCACGGCGAGCAGATTGTCCCAGCCGCCTTGAATGCCGCCGCAATGCTTGTCGATCAGCTCTTTGAACGGCACCGACATCGCCTCTTCGAAGGTCGCCGGTTGGTTCACATGGCCGGAAACGCAGAAAAGCTTGGTGCCGGTGTTGTTGGGGCGACCGAAGCCTGCAAACCAAGCGCCGCCACGGCGCAAGATGGTCGGTGCAACGGCAATCGATTCCACATTGTTGACGGTCGTCGGGCAGCCATAAAGGCCAACATTGGCCGGGAATGGCGGCTTCAGGCGCGGCTGGCCCTTCTTGCCTTCCAGAGACTCCAACAATGCTGTCTCTTCACCACAAATATAAGCCCCTGCCCCGTGGTGAACATAGATATCGTAATCCCAGCCGTTCTTGTTGTTCTTACCGATCAGCTTGGCCTCATAGGCTTGGTCGATGGCAGCCTGTAGACGCTCACGTTCGCGAATATATTCACCGCGAATGTAGATGTAGCAGGCGTGCGCATTCATCGCGAAACCGGCAATCAAACAGCCTTCGATCAGCGTATGCGGATCATGGCGCATGATTTCGCGGTCTTTGCAGGTGCCAGGCTCAGATTCATCAGCGTTGATGACGAGATAGGATGGGCGACCATCGCTCTCTTTGGGCATGAACGACCACTTAAGCCCTGTCGGGAAGCCAGCACCGCCACGGCCACGCAGGCCGGAGGATTTCATCTCATCGATGATCCAGTCGCGGCCCTTCTCAATGATGCCTTTGGTACCATCCCAATGGCCGCGTTTCATCGCACCTTCCAGGCCCCAATCGTGGTGGCCATAGATGTTGGTGAAGATGCGGTCTTTGTCTTCGAGCATGGCGGTCATGCTTTGGTCTCCTCGGCAAGCTGCTTAGCCTGCGGAATCCATTCTTCGCGCTGGATGCGGCCTTTGAAGGACAGGTGATCGTTCACCCAGTTCACTTCTTCGTCGGTCCAAGCGGCGATTTGGTCGAAATGGAACACGCCGAGCCCATTGAGCTTGTCTTCCAGCACCTTGCCGATGCCCTTGATCTGTTTCAGATCGTTGGCGCCTGCAGCACGTGCCTTCTTAAGCATTTTTGGCCTTTTGGCGGCCCCCTCGCCTGCGTCATCGGGCTGGGACCGGGCGGCGGCCTCGCTTGCCGTTCCCGCCGTCTTGGGCTTGGCGGCTTTTTCAGCCTTTGCCTGCGGAGCGGCGGCCTTGGTGGCTGCGCTTTTTGATGTCGTCTTGGCCGTTTTGGCTGGCGCTTTTGGCTTAGACTTGCTTGCAGTTGGCTGATCGCCACCGCCATTCAAGGCAAAGCCAGCAACGCTTTCGATGGTCGCCGTTGCGCCGTCAATCACCTGAGGCGTTGGAACACCGCCCTGCGGGCCGCCATCGAAATCGACCAACGTCGTCAACCCACCTTCGGGTACCGAGAAATGGCGACCGTTTTGCGGCCCTGGCGTGACCGGCTTGCCGGCGGCAATATCGTCGATCAATTGCTCCAGCTTTTCCGGTGTTAGGTCCTCGTAGGTGTCCTTGAAGATTTGCAGCATAGGCGCGTTCACGCAGGCACCCAGGCACTCCATCTCTTCCCAAGAAAAGTTGCCATCTTCGGACAGCTCAAACTGGTTTTCAGCGATCTTGCGACGGCAAACGTCTTTGAGATCATTGGCGCCGCGCAACATGCAGGGCGTCGTGCCGCAAACCTGGACATGGGCCTTTTTGCCCACCGGTTGTAGCTGGAACATGGTGTAGAAGGTCGCGACTTCGAGCACGCGGATATAGGGCATATCCAGCATCTCGGCGACGGCACGAATGGCCGGCTCCGGCAACCAACCGGCATGTTGCTCTTGCGCGCGCCAAAGCAACGGGATCACCGCTGAGGCCTGACGGCCTTCGGGATATTTGCCGATTTGCTCCTTGGCCCAATTCTCATTGTCGGGCGTGAAAGCAAAGCTCTCGGGTTGTTCTTCGTGGAGGCGGCGAACAGCCATGAAGTCAGTCTTTCCTTGACGGGTCACCGCAGCGCGGCAACCCTTATTCCTTGCAAAGCGGCTTAGCGGTCCACTTCCCCAAAAACGATATCGAGCGATCCAAGAATCGCTGACACGTCGGCCAGTTGGTGCCCACGGCAGATGAAATCCATCGCCTGCAAGTGCGCGAAACCTGGCGCACGAATCTTGCAGCGGTAGGGTTTGTTGGACCCATCCGAGACCAAATAGACGCCGAACTCGCCCTTGGGCGCTTCGACGGCGGCGTAAATCTCGCCTTCGGGCACGTGATAGCCTTCGGTGTAGAGCTTGAAGTGATGGATTAGCGCTTCCATCGACTTTTTCATCTCGCCGCGCTTGGGCGGCACCACCTTGTTGTCGGTGTTGGCGACCGGGCCCTTGCCCTCCGGTGCATTCAGCTTGGCAATCGCCTGCTTCATGATCGAGGTCGATTGGCGCATCTCTTCCATGCGGATCAGATAGCGATCATAGCAATCGCCATTCTTGCCGATGGGAATGTCGAACTCGAACTCATCATAGTTCTCATAAGGCTGGCTCTTGCGCAGGTCCCAGGCCGCGCCCGAGCCGCGGACCATGACGCCGGAAAAGCCCCAGGCCCAGCATTCATCGAGCGTCACAACGCCGATATCGACATTGCGCTGCTTAAAAATGCGATTGCCCGTGAGCAGCTGATCGATGTCGTCGATAATCGCGGGGAACTCATCGCACCAGGTGTCGATATCGTCGATCAGATCCTGCGGCAGGTCCTGATGGACGCCACCTGGGCGGAAATAGGCGGCGTGTAGGCGGGCGCCACACGCGCGCTCGTAAAACACCATCAGCTTTTCGCGCTCTTCAAAACCCCAGAGCGGCGGGGTCAGCGCGCCGACGTCGAGGGCCTGCGTGGTGATGTTCAAAAGATGCGAAAGAATACGGCCGATCTCGGAGTACAGCACGCGGATCAACTGGCCGCGGCGCGGCACCTCAATGCCCATCATGCGCTCAACCGCCAGAGCAAAGGCATGCTCCTGGTTCATCGGCGCCACATAATCTAGGCGATCAAAATACGGGATCGCCTGCAGATAGGTCTTGTGCTCGATCAGCTTTTCGGTGCCGCGATGCAAGAGGCCGATATGCGGATCGACGCGATCAACGATCTCGCCATCCAGTTCCAGCACCAGGCGCAACACGCCGTGGGCCGCCGGGTGCTGGGGCCCGAAATTGATATTGAACTGGCGGACCTGCGTTTCGCCGGTTGTGTTGGTTGGCATCATATTCATGCGCGATACGCTTTCTTTTGCATGACTTAGCCAGCCTTCCCGTCTGACGCTTTCTCATCGCCAGGGATCACATAGTCTGTGCCCTCCCACGGCGAGAGGAAGTCAAAGTCACGGAATTCCTGATTGAGGCGCACCGGCTCGTAGAGCACCCGCTTCTGCTCATCATCATAACGCACTTCTACAAACCCGGTCAGCGGGAAGTCTTTGCGCAGCGGGTGACCATCAAAGCCATAATCGGTCAGCAGACGACGCAAATCCGGGTGGCCGGAGAACAGGATGCCATAGAGATCGTAAGCCTCGCGCTCAAACCATTCAGCGCCGGGAAATAGCTCGGTGATCGAGGGCACCGGTGTGCGCTCATCGGTTTCGATAATGATGCGGGCACGCGCGTTCTGGGTCGGCGAGAGGAAGTGGTAGACGACGTCGAACCGACGCTCGCGCGCCGGATAATCCACGCCGCAAATATCGATGATGTTGACGAAGGCGAGCTTGGGATCATCGCGCAACGTGCGGATCGCCTGGAACAGATCGTTGATGCCGACCCGCACGGTCAGATGACCATGGGCAATGCCGACGTCAGCCTCGTCCATTTCCAGGCTCGCGGCCAGCGTCTCAGCCAATTCGCCGAGCGCATCATCCTGTTCGCTATTCACATCAGCCATTTGGGTCCCAGGTGCGGTTATCGGGTCGCGTTAGCGCTCAATCGTGCCGGTGCGGCGCAGCTTTTTCTGCAAAAGCAGCACACCGTAAAGCAGCGCCTCTGCGGTCGGTGGGCAGCCGGGCACGTAAATGTCCACCGGCACGACGCGGTCGCAGCCACGCACCACCGAATAGGAATAGTGATAATAGCCGCCGCCATTGGCGCAAGAGCCCATCGAAATCACGTAACGCGGCTCCGGCATCTGGTCGTAAACTTTGCGCAGGGCCGGTGCCATTTTGTTGGTCAGCGTGCCGGCAACAATCATCACATCGGATTGGCGTGGACTGGCGCGGGGGGCAAAGCCGAAGCGCTCGGCGTCATAGCGCGGCATCGACATTTGCATCATTTCAACAGCGCAGCAGGCCAAGCCGAACGTCATCCACATCAGCGAGCCTTGACGCGCCCATTGGATCAGGTTGTCGGTGGAGGTAACCAGAAAGCCCTTATCGGCAAGCTCGTCGTTCACGCCGGTGTAAAACGGATCATCCCAGCCGACAGGCTTGCCGGACGCGTCGGTGGCGCCAGCGGGAGCTGGGGCCACCATTGTCCCACTGCTTTCAGGAGCAGCAAAAACGCTTTTGCCGTACTTGTCGATCAATCCCATTCCAGCGCCCCTTTTTTCCACTCATAAATGAAGCCGATGGTCAGCACGGCCAAGAACACCATCATGGACCAGAAACCAAACAAGCCAAGGTCGCCGAACGTCGCGGCCCAAGGGAAAAGGAAGGCAACTTCGAGATCGAAAATAATGAACAGAATGGCGACCAGGTAGAAGCGCACATCAAACTTCATGCGCGCATCATCAAAGGCGTTGAAGCCGCACTCATAAGCGGAAAGTTTTTCCGGATCGGGGTTTTTGTAGGCGACCACGAAAGGCGCCACCAACAGGGCCAGGCCGATCACCAAACACAGCCCGAAAAACACAAGTATCGGAAGATATTCCGCGAGCAACGCTTCCACAGCGCGCCTCCTTTGAGTGTTCGCTATTCCTCAAGCCCCGTGCTTATCCAACTGGCGGATGAGGTCAATCCCGCCTTTTGGAAAAGTCGATCCGCTGAGACGGGTTTACGCTATCGCATCACGCGACGCGGCGAAACCGGTTCCGGGTCGTTTCGGTTGGGTGCGGGGAAATAGCGCGGTCGATCCGAAGGATCGGAGCAAGTGGAGAGTGGCGCGGTCGGTCCGATGGGAGCGGAACAATCAAAAATGGCGCGGCTGACGGGGCTCGAACCCGCGACCTCCGGCGTGACAGGCCGGCACTCTAACCAACTGAGCTACAGCCGCGCGAAAACGCTGTGAATGCGTTAGAGATGCGCCGGGATAAGGCAGGGCATGGGGCAAGTCAAGCAAGATCGCCCCGCCTTTTTCATGCCGTCACCGGCTTCTGCAAAGCAGGCGCGACATCAGCCCTCGTCCGCCTCGCGATCGGCCGCCTCATTGCGCGCGCGAACCCGTCGCAATCCATAGAAAACCAGCAACCCAACCGGCACGACGAACAGCGCCTGCACGGCATCTTTGGAAAGGCCGCCAAACTCCAGCGGAATGCCTTTCACCAGATAATAAATGATGCCGAGCGTGTAATAGGTGATCGCCGCGACCGACAGGCCCTCGACCGCCTGTTGCAGGCGCAGCTGGGCGCGGGCGCGCTGGTCGATGCTTTGCAGCACGGCGGCATTTTGGTCCTGCAGCGCCAGATCGACGCGGGTGCGCAGCAGTTCGGTCACATAGCCAATGCGTTCGGCGATTTTTTGTTGGCGCCGGAGCAGCGCATGGCAACTGCGCATCGCCGGGTCGAGTCGCCGCTTAATGGCCGTGGAAATCCGCTGCGAGCCCTCAATGCGTTGTTCGCGCAAGGATTCCAGGCGCTCATCGACAATGGCGGCATAGGCAAGCGAAGCGGCGAACCGAAACTCCGAGGCCGAGCCAATCGACTGTAGTTCGGCCGATAGGTTGGTGAGTTCGGTGAGGATCGCCGCTTCTTCATCGGGCTTGGGATCAAGCGCTGCCCGCTGGGCAATCTCATTGACCCGTGCCTCTAGTGCGGACACTCTTGGACCAATGCGCTGCATCATCGGAACGGCGAGATAGGCCAGCAGCCGATAGCCTTCGATCTCGATCAACCGTTGCACAAAACGACCGACGCGCCGTGGGCTCATCGGTGCGGCATCCTCGTCGATGAGGGTCGCGCGGTATTCCACCATTTTGGCGCTGTCGTGCAGCAAGGTGGTTTCGACTTGAATGTTGTCGCCGACGACCAAGACCCGCTGCACCGGCGTATCAACGCGGCTGATCGTCAGATTGTCGCCGGGCATGCCCACAAGCACGCGGGTTCGCGACAAGATGCCGACCTCGCGGTCCACCTCGGGCTGATAGTCCACGGCAAGCTGCGTCAGCGTTGATTCAAAGGCTTGCGAGGTTTCGGTGTTACCGAGTTTTTCGCCAGCCACCGCCGTCAGCGAGATGAATTCGGTGTGCCGTTCCCATTTCATGGTGCTGCGGTCTTTGACGGCGAGCACCTCGCCTGTGCTTTCCTGGATCACGTCCCAGCCGATGGCCTCAACCGCATCGACGAAGCGACGGCGATCATTGCCCTGGTCGGCCTCGCCGGCGAGCACGATGGCGTGGTTGATCTCCGCCGGTGCCTTGACGGGCAAGGCCGGGCGCGAGTGTGTGGCCCGCATGGCCGCCTCGAACTGCGGATGTTTTTTCAAGGCGGTCGCCGGTTCAGCCATGGCAGTGCATCATTTGCTGCGGGCAAGCGCGATAAGGGCCTGTCCCAGGGAGAGGCCGCCATCATTGCAGGGAACGGCTCGGTGGGAAAGCACCCGAAGCCCAGCGCGCTGGAGCTTGGTTTCGACCATCGCGCTGAGCAGGCGGTTGAAGAACACGCCGCCGGAAAGCGCAACCGTTTTGAGCCCCCGGTTCTCGGCAAGTGTCACAGTTGTCGTCACCAAAGCATCGGCGAGACCTGCGTGAAAACGCCACGCCATGGTTGTCGGTGCGGTTCCGTCCGCCTTGTCACGCAGCGCCGCCTGCCAAAGCGCGCGTTGACCCGATTGCGACTGCGAATCGGTGTCGGCGCTTTCGCCATAGGATTGGAGATTGATGGGATAGGGCGATTGGGTCGTTGACTGTTGGTTTGCCTGTTCGGCCAGCGCCTCCAGCGCCATAGCCGCCTGGCCTTCAAAGCCGACACGCTTGGCATGAAGCCCAAGAAGCGCTGCGAAGGCATCAAACAGCCGACCAGCCGAAGAGGCTCGCGGCGCGTTCAGATCTTTGTTGATCATGCCCACCAGAATCTTGACCGAGGTTGAGTCGGCGCCACTCTCGGTCGGATCGAGACCGGCAGCGTGCAGATGAGCGACCAAATTGCGCCAGGGCTCTTTGGCAGCCCGCTCCCCGCCCGGCATGGCGATGGCTGGAAGGCCCGCGACGCGCGTCGCGGTTCGGTAGTCCGCGACAAGAATTTCGCCGCCCCACAGGCCGCCGTCTGGTCCTAGACCCAACCCGTCGAGCGTAAGCCCCAAGACCGGCTGCGTGTCGAACGGAACGCGGTGCTCGCCCAGAACCGAAGCGATGTGCGCGTGGTGATGGTCAATGGTCGCCACGGATGCGCCGAGAGCGGAGGCCTTATGAAGCCCGGTCTGCGTCGATAGATAGTCCGGGTGGGCATCGACCGCGATCGTATCGGGCGTCGCGTCGAACAGCTGTTCATACAGAGCAATCATGTCGTGGTAGGCGCTGGCCGCCAAGGGATGGTCGAGGTCGCCGCAATGGGGTGAAAGGACGATGCCAGCGGGCGTGGTCAGCGCGAACGTGTTTTTGAGTTCGCTGCCCATCGCCAAGACCGTGCGATCCCGTGGGAAGCCCGGCCCATAGGGCAGCGGCGCCGGGGCATAACCCCTTGCCCGCCGGATCAGGCGGAAGGCACCGCGCTCGACGCGACCGACGCTATCATCGACCCGGTTCACGATCTGACGATTGTGCATCAGAAAAGCATCGGCGATGCCGCTGAGCCGGTCGCGCGCATCCTGATTGTCTGTGGCTTGCGGCTCGTCGCTGGCATTGCCCGACGTCATCACCAGCGGGTCATCAAAAGCGTCGAGCAACAGATGATGCAGCGGGGTGTAGGGCAGCATGATGCCGATGGTGGGCTGACCCATCCTCACACCATCGGGCAGCGCTTGCCTCTCGGGCATCAGCAAAACGATGGGTGCGGCGGAGCTTGCGAGCGCTACGGCTTCTTCGTCGCTCACCGAAGCAAGGCTGTGCGCCATCTCCAGGTCACGCACCATCACCGCCAGCGGCTTGGCATCGCGGCGTTTGCGCGCGCGCAAGCGATCGACCGCATCAGCATTGGTCGCATCGCAGCTGAGGTGAAACCCGCCCAACCCTTTGATCGCAACGATCTCGCCAGCCTTCAGCCGCGCCGCGACCTGCGCGATCGCGTTGTTGGTCGCTTGCTCTGTGCCATGGACGTCTTCAACCCAGCAATGCGGTCCGCAGTCCGGGCATGCAATCGGCTGGGCGTGAAATCGTCGGTCGGTGGGATCGGCATACTCGGCGGCACAGGCCTCGCACATTTGAAAAGATGCCATGGAGGTCGTGGCACGATCGTAGGGCACCGATTTGACGATCGTCAGGCGCGGGCCGCAATGGGTGCAATTGGTGAAGGGGTACCCAGACCGTCTGGTCGGTTTGTCGCGACTAAAGGGGCGTTTGTCGCGACCAATTGGCCGATAGTCGCGACTCTCTGCCAGACATTCTGGGCACGTCGCGGCATCGGGGACGATGCCGGTGGCGGTCGCCCCGCCGGTGCTTTCGATGATGGTGAAATCGGAGGGAAAACCGTCGGGCAGCCACGCGCTTGCCTCCACCGCATCGATCCGCGCCAGTGTCGGTGATTCCTCACGCAGCCTTACTCGGAAAGTATCGATCGCATTGCGTTCGCCAGCGACGGTTATGCGCACGCCATCGGCGTCGTTGCGCACTGTGCCCACCAGACCGGCATCGCGCGCCAGCCGCCAAACATGCGGGCGAAATCCGACGCCCTGCACAAGGCCCCTCACCCGGATCTGTTCGGCGGCGAAAGTAGAGCACACGTCCATCAAAAGGCGCTGGCGGTTTCCCGCAGCGTTGCCGGCGCGATGCCATAACGATCGAGCTTGGCACGCAATCCTACCCGCGACAGGCCAAGTTCGCGGGCAGCGCGGCTCTTGTTCCAGCGATGGCGATTGAGCGTCTCGGAGAGTATGCGCGCTTCAAGCGCTTCGATACGCTCCTTCAAGCTGCCCTCGTCGGCGCTCAAGAAGGACTGGTTTGTCCCGACAGCCTCGGGCTCAGGCGTTTCCAAGGCGGCCCCAGGTGCCAATCGGCTGGCAAGACGCGGCGAAAGCGCCTCTGGGCCAATGGCCTCACCGGCTTTGGCCATGACGACCATGTGTTTGATTTCATTATGAAGTTCACGCACATTGCCCGGCCATTCATAGGCCTCCAGCGCGGCCATCGTGGCCTCGGAGAAGCCAGCCAGCGACTTGCCGAAATCCGCCTCGCATTGCGTTAGGAACGCGTTGGCGAGCACCGGAATGTCCATCGTCCGGTCGCGCAGCGCCGGCAGCGCCATGGTGACCGTCGTCAGGCGGTAATAGAGGTCGTCGCGAAACCGTCCGGCTTGCACATCCTCTTCCAAATTGCGGTTGGTGGCGGCGATCACGCGCACGTCGACGCGCTCAGTTTCCTGTCCGCCCAGTTTGCGAACCTCGCCCTCTTGCAGCACGCGCAAAAGCTTGACCTGGAACGCCGGAGAAATCTCGCCGATTTCATCGAGGAAAATCGTGCCGCCATGGGCCCGGGCAAACATGCCGTCATGATCGTTCAGGGCGCCGGTGAAAGCGCCGCGCACATGGCCGAACAGCTCGCTTTCCAGCAGTTCATCGGGCAGCGCCGCACAATTCTCAACGACAATGGGTTTGTTCCAGCGCAGCGAGCGCGCATGCAGCGCCCGGGCGGCCAGCTCCTTGCCGGTGCCCGACTCGCCCATCAGCAGCACTGGAATGTCGTAATGGGCGATCTGCGCCAGCTTTTCGCAAACGTCTGCCATAGAGCTGTCGGCGGCACGAACGATGCCGTCATCCTGCAAGCCTTCTGGCGTCGTTGATCGCGCTGACGCGTCAACCAGGTTTTGCGCCTTGGCGATGCTTGCCTCGCGGCTGGCATCATAGTCGTCCAAGGCTTGCGACAGGGCTGCCCGCACAGCCGCACGCCTTAAAGGAAGTGCCAGGACGCGCTCACTGGTCTGCGCAGCGCCGGAAAAGGCCGTGCCCTGCGGCTGCGCATCAAGACAGATCACGTCCGGCCAACGCGTCTCAATCAGCCTGTGCGCTTCTTCTGACTGCGCATGGCGCCGATCAATCACCACCACCCGCACCCATTCCTCGTCGAGGCAGGCTTCGGCATCGCCCAGCGTCGCTGCCGTCGCGACAACCGCCAAACCGGCGGCGAGCGACTGAAAACGGGCGTGGAGCGGCTCTTGTTCGCTGACGATCAAGACCAGGGCGGAATCGCTCATGACGCCTCCTCTAGCGATCCGCCAACCGGCCAGGAACCGTTGATGCTGCGATGTTGCGCCAGGGTGAGTGGCGTGCGCGCTTTGGGTACTTTACGCACGAAATTGGAGCGCGCGATGTGGTAGCTCGGATCAAAGCCGAAGAAATTCTGGCGCATTTTTGCCAGTTCCTCGGCGCGGTAAGCCGCCAGCGGTTTGGCCATTTCATCATCGTCGCGGCAGGCGCGTTTTTCATCAATCCGGTTTGACCAGTTGCCGCCGGCCAGATGTTCAGCCCGTCGCGCAACGGCCTCATGGAAGTCCGCTCGCGAGCCGTCGATCACACGATCGGCGAGCCCTAGCCGCGCCGCTTCACGTGCGCCCATGGGCAGGCGGTTGGCAGCGATGGCATCGGCCTGTTCGGGCGAGGTAAAGCGCGGGAGCGAATAGGTCCAAAATTCGGACCCGTAGAGATTGCCCATATCTTTGTAGTGCGGATTGAGCACGACACTGGCGCGTAGCCAGACTTCATCGCAGGCGCGCGCCAGAAAAACGCCACCGGCACCGGCATTGCCACCAACGGCCGCGACGGTGAGTTTGCCATCGGTGCGCAACAGCGCCTCGGCGAGGTCGTCCATGGCGTTGATGTTCTGCCAGGATTCATCGCCTGGGTTCGGCGCTGCCTCGATCAGATTGAGATCCATGCCGTTGGACCAGACGTCCAGACCGCCTTCCAGAACGAGGACTTTGGTCGGACGCGCCAGCGCTTGCTCATAGGCACGCAGCAGACGTTCGCAAGCCTCAGTCCCCATCGCACCGTTGAGGAAATCGAAGCGCAAAAAACCTATGGCGCCAACTTCTCGGTAAGCGATGTCTTCATACCCACCGACGTTAGGCAGGGTGTCGGCATCGACGACGCGCGTCGCCGGCAACTTGAACGGGTGGCTGCTTGCCGCGTTGCGCATACGGCCAATCCAAACCGCGCCGTCGCGAGTGGCAATGGCAACCGCCGGTCCGGAACGGGCAAGGATCGCGCCGGGTTTTCCCGCCAAGCCAAGCGCGCGGTGGCCATCGTGCAAATGAGCCAAGCCCGTGCTGACGACAGACCGCACGCCCGGCATGCCATCCGACGCGCGCAGTTTGCGCAAAACATCGTCGGTACTGTCGGCCTGCCAGTCGATGGCGCGATCGCTTTGGCGCGGTGCCTGGCGAAATCGCTGCGTTTCGGGCAGTTGCTGAGGTGGCAAACGCTGGCCAGCATCGATCATGTCGATGGCCTCAAAGAAGCAGGCGATAGCTGCCTCCGTCACTTCATGGCGATAAAGGCTCGCCTTGGTGGCCGCGCGCATCGGAAAAGTGCGTGAGGCCCAGACAGGGCCGGCATCATATTCATCGGTCGCTTCAAAGAGCGTGACGCCCCATTCGCGCGCGCCTTCCAGAATTGCCCAATCGAGCGCGGCCGGGCCGGCGTCACCAGGAGGGCCAGGGTGGAGCACCAGGCAGAGATGGCTCTGCCAGACTGCGGCTGGAATTTTCCGCTTCAAATAAGGTGCGAGAACAAGGTCTGGCGCAGCAAGCCGCACCGCTTCAAGGGTCGACGCGTCACTGACGTCGAATTCGACCGTCACATCATGGCCAGCTTCGCGCAGCTCGACATGCAGGCGTTGCGAGAGCGCATTGAAGCCATGAATGAGGAGCAGAATGCGCATGGCTCAACAGATCCTCGGCAACTGTTCGCCAGTCAGCCAATCAACCATGCGGCTGCCGCCAAACACAGTTTCCATTTGCACGAAATGGTGCGGATCATCGTTCACTGTTCCGATGATCGCTGCGTCTTGGCCAAGCGGGTGGGCGCGCACCGCAGCGAGCACTTTGTCGGCGTCCTTAGCTGGGCAAAGGACGAGCATCTTGCCCTCATTGGCGATGGTTAGTGGATCGATGCCGAGCAGCTCGCACGCGGCGGCCACCTCTGGTTTCACCGGGATGTCTGCCTCGCGGATATGAATGCCAACGCCAGACTGCTGAGCAATCTCGTTAAGCGTTGTCGCCACGCCACCGCGCGTCGGGTCACGCATGACGTGCAGGTCTGCGCCAGTGGCGATGATGTCGGCTACCATGGTGTGCAGCGCGGCGCTGTCAGAGCGGATTTCAGTCTCGAAATCGAGGTTTTCGCGCTTGGAGAGAATGGCAATCCCGTGATCACCGATGGTGCCTGACACTATGACAGCATCGCCAGCGCGGGCCTTGTCGCCAGATGGGCTGACGCCATCAGGCACAACGCCGACACCTGTCGTGGTGATAAACACGCCATCGCCCTTGCCACGCTCGACGACCTTCGTGTCGCCGGTGACGATCGGCACACCGGCCTCGCGCGCGGCGCGGCCCATGGAGGCGACGATGATTTCGAGATCGGCGAGCGGAAAACCTTCTTCAAGAATGAATGCCGCCGACAGATAGAGCGGTTTGGCACCCATCATGGCCACATCGTTGATCGTGCCGTGAACTGACAATGAGCCGATATCGCCGCCGGGAAAGATGAGCGGCGAAATGACGTGTGCGTCGCAAGCCATCACCATGCGTCCGGCAGGCATTGCAAGCGATGCGCCATCATTGCCGGCCAAGAGTTCGGGCGAGGACAAATGCGCCTGAAACAGTTCCTGGATGAGCTGCACCATCGCGCGCCCACCAGCGCCGTGGTTCATCTCAATGGTTCCCTTGCGCCGGTTGAGCGGGATTGCGAACTGCGGCTGGTTCATCTGGTTCATTCGGCTGGCTCCAGTTCGCCGACTTGCATTTCGGAAAGCTCTTCGGCCAGCTCCTCCTGGGTCACTTCCCAGGTCTCGTCATGCTCGGGCGCACGGAAGCGGCCATAGCTCCAATAGGCCGCGCAGGCGCCTTCGGTCGACACCATGCAGGAGCCGATGGGATTTTCCGGGGTGCAGACCGTGCCGAACAGCTTGCAATCGGTGGGCTTTTTGGCACCGCGCAGAATGGACGGGCACTCGCACCCCTTCACATCGGCGGTGGGTTTGGTTTCGATGGCATAGGTACGTTCAGCATCAAACTCGGCAAACTCGTCTCGGATGCGCAGCGCCGAATAGGGCACGGCACCAAGGCCGCGCCACTCAAAGCTCGGCCGCAGTTCGAACGTTTCTGACACCAACTGCTGGGCTTTCAAATTGCCGTCGCGGGTGACGACGCGGGTGTATTGATTTTCCACCTCCGCCCTGCCCTCGTTGAGTTGGCGGATTGCCATCAGGGCGGACTGCATAACGTCGAGCGGCTCGAAACCGGCGATTACGACAGGCTTTTGAAACTCTTGCGCGAAATATTCGTATGGCGCCGAGCCGATGACCGATGACACATGGCTTGGTCCCAAAAACGCATCGATGGTGACGGCACCCATGGTGCGCACTTCAGGCGAGTTCAAAATGTGCTGGATCGCCGAGGGCGTCAGCACATGATTGCAGAACACTTTGAAGTTCTTCAAGTTTTCGCGCTTGGCATCTCGCAGTGCCACGGCGGTCGGCGGTGTGGTCGTCTCAAAACCAATGGCGAAGAAGACCACCTCGCGGGTGGGGTTCTCGCGAGCAATGCGCAGCGCATCCTGGCTGGAATAAACCATGCGGATGTCGGCGCCCTCGGCCTTAGCCTTCAGCAGCGACACGCGCTTGGTGGCCGGCACGCGCATCATGTCGCCATAGGTGCAGAGGATCGCGCCGTGGTCGCGCGCAAGCTCGATGGCATTGTCGATGCGGCCCTTGGGTAGCACACAAACCGGGCAGCCCGGCCCATGGATGAAAGCCACGTTCTTCGGCATCAGGTCCTGCACGCCATAGCGGAAGATCGCGTGGGTATGACCGCCGCAAAATTCCATGATCGCGTAGTCGCGACCCGTGTTGGCTTCAGCGGCGATGGTGCGGGCAAGCGCGGCAGCGGTGTCCTTGTCGCGGTATTCGTCGACATATTTCATCGGCTGGCCTCCTGAAGGTTTCCGGCCAGCGCGGCATCCATCAGACCGGCATCCTGCATCGCTTTCAGCGTTGCATTGGCTTCCTCTTCTGAAACCAAGTTCAGCGCGTAACCAACATGGACAAGAACGAATTGGCCAGGGGCAACAGCGTCGAGCAGCGCGGTGGAGATGGTCTTCTTGACGCCGCCGAGCGAGACAATCGCGGTCTCCTGGTCAGCGTCGGTCGAGATCACTTCAGCAGGCAAAGCAAGGCACATGGGACGCTCCTATTCGGCTGCCTGGACGGTGGGCGCTTGGTGACCAACACCGGCGAGCTGCGAGGCAGCGCGCAGGAAAGCGTACCAGTCGTCCATGCCCTGGCCCGATCGCGCTGAGACCTGCAGCACCCGGATGCGCGGGTTGATCTTGCGAGCATTGTCGATGGCGGCTGACACATCGAAATCCAGATGTGGCAGCAGGTCGACCTTGTTGAGCAGCATCACATCAGCGGCGGCGAACATGTCGGGATATTTCAGCGGCTTGTCTTCACCCTCGGTCACCGAAAGCACGACAACCTTGTGGGCCTCGCCGAGATCGAATCCTGCCGGGCAGACCAGATTGCCGACATTTTCGATGAACAGCACACCGCCCTCGGCAAGCGGCAGATCATCCAGCGCGTGACCGACCAAATGGGCGTCGAGGTGACAGCCCTTGCCGGTGTTGAGCTGGACCGCCGGCACGCCGGTGGCACGGATGCGGTCGGCGTCGTTGGTGGTTTGCTGGTCACCCTCGATGACACCCAGCGATATCTCGCCTTTGAGATCATTCAGCGTGCGCACCAGCAGCGAGGTTTTGCCGGAGCCGGGCGAAGAAACGAGGTTCAGCGCTAACTGGCCAGCGGCAACAAAGCGCGCCCGGTTCTGGGCTGCATAGCCATCGTTCTTGGACATGATGTCCATCTCGATCTGCACCATGCGCGCACCGTCCAAACCTGGCGCGTGAGAGTGGTCATGGGCGTGATCATGCGTGTTGTCATGATGGTGGTGATGATCGTGGGCGTGATCGTGATGCCCATCGATGGATTTTCCATCCAGAGTCTTTTGGCCGCTACCGCAACCGCATACGCCGCACATCAGACGACCTCCATGTCTTTGATCTTGAACTCATCACCCGACGTGACCTGCACCTGATGGCTGCCGCATTTCGGGCAGGCCTGCCCGTGGGCGGTGACGGGAAACGTTTCCGAGCAGCCGAAACACCAGGCCGACCCTTCTGCCTGCAAGATTTCCAGCGCTGCACCATCGGCGAGCGTGCCGCGGGTGCAAGCATCGAAGGAGAATTTCAGCGCTTCGGGCTCGACGCAGGACAGCGGGCCAACCGACAAGCGCACACGCTTGACCTTGGTGTAGGCGTGTGTCGCCGCCTGATCTTCCAACGTTTGAACGATCGCTTCGCAGAGGGCCATTTCATGCATGAAGGCTCTCCTCGACACGAATATGCGCTTTGACGCAGGGATCGATAGCGTCGACGATCCTGTTGGCTTCCACCCGCCAGTCGCTCTGCACAGGCAGCGCGTGAAGTGCTTTGGCAACGATGCCGTTCGGGTGGAAATTCCATTCCGTCGGCGCTGTGATGCGATAGGCGGTGACGACGTTATCGTTTACCCGCGCGGCATGGGTCAGCAACCCGCGCGCGGTTAGCACAGTCGCGATGCCCCAGCCTGGCTCACCACCGCGGTAGGCGTAGAGCGGTCCTTCAGCCGGAGGGATTGCGCCTCGGGTCCAACGCGGCTCGCCATTGACCGTTGGCTGCTCGGCCAGGCCGCTATCGTCCAGGCTGCTTGGCAGCAAATCGGCATCTGCCAGCCATTCCGGCGTCAGTTCAGCGAGGCCGTAGTGGCTTGGCAGACTCTGCCAATCAAGCATGAGCGGTTCAGCCAAATCGGCCAGTGCGTTGAGAGCGTTTGAGAGGTCGATGGCATTCTCACCACCAAGTGCAAAAGCTGGCTTGGCTGCTTCGGCGATCGCATGGGCGTGCTGCACAACCTCGCGGACGACAGGTCCAAAATCCGGGTTGGCGCGCAGCACCGCTTCGCGGATGGCCTCGGCCCGGACCGCTTGAGTGCGGGTCCGCAAGATGCCTTCACTGTCCGTGATGCCCATCGCTGTTTCCAACGCGCCAAGGCTGGCGGCGCGCTGCGCTTGCCCGCAAAGGCTGAACAGCAGGCCGATACTTGCCGCCACTGTTGGTGCCGATTTGCCCACAAATGTGCGCGGCAGATTAAACGGGCGGGTGGATGTGATGGTTGGAACGCACCGACCGTTCAGGTCGCGAGCAAGCGCGATCTCGATGGACCCTTCAATGGAAGAGAGTGGCGCGTTCATTCGCTTGCCTCGCCTGATGCAAGCCCAGCGGTGATAATGGCGCGGCGGCTCGGCGCCGGATCGTCCTTCAGCGCCGCGTCGGCTGTTTCGGGCGCTGGCGGCGTTACCCAACGGCCCTCCTGCCACATGGTGGCAACCGCAACCTCTTCTTCGGTGGGCACAGGCATCGCCTCGCCATCGAAAAGTTCTGCCAATGCAGCCTGAGCAACGGCGAGTGCTGCATCCTGATCCTCGAACTCGTGGACCGGCGAGAACAGCGAACACATGGCAAAGCGCCCGAGCGCTTCTTCCTTGCACACCAGGAACGGATAACTACCGGAGGAAAAGACATGCTCCACCGTCTGCGTCACCGCCGCGACGCCCGTCACACCATCGCGTTCGGGATTTGTCGCGATGGCCAATAGGTTGATGAACCAGGGCGTGACCAGGCATCCAACAAACGCCAGCTGCCCGCCCAGAACATGTTCATGGAAACCGACCGCCGCGACCGACAGTTTGTCGTTGAGGATCGGCACGTCGTGCATGCGCTCTTTTTGGATATTCCCGAAGGTTTCCTCGATCAAAGCGCAAAGGGCGGCGATCTCCTCCATGGTTTAGGCACCGTCCTCTAAAACCAGGAACTCTTCGCGCTTGCCATCGCAATTGGGGCAACTCCAGCTATCGGGCAGTGCTGAAAACGGCGTGCCGGCGGGTATTTGCCAATAGTCGTCGCCGATAGCCGGGTCGTAGACGTGCCAGCAGATTTTGCATTCCAGCTTCGTTGTTGGACCTATCTTGTCGGCATTGCCGCCATAGGACCCAGCAAAGAAATTCTGGCCACGGACGTCGTCCATCACTGATAGACTTTCAGGATTTCCACGAGCCTTTGCGCGCTGTCGTCGATGTCCTCCTGCGCCGCGCAGGCCATCAGCGGCACATCCGTCACCTCAATGGTGTTGAGGATGAGCGTGTCCTGGCTGTTGAAGAACTGCACGGCCCAAACGCCGCGCGTGGCCGTCGATTGGATGCGACAATTGCCATAACCGCGCGAGAGCACCGTGACCGGCCCATAGCCAAGCAGCGAACCGAGATAGGTCACGTCCTGTTCGCTTAACGGGAGCAGCGAGAGATTGATCACGTGCGGCTCGTCCTTGGCGACCTGCTCACGCTCAGCAAGTTCGGCGTTGATCTCGGTGACCAAAGCGGGCGCGTTGGCGACGCCCTCAAGGACTTGCGCATCCGTGGACAAACGGTCACGAGCACCACGAAACGCCAATTGCAGCACGGTGTGGGGGAACGGACCGATCTCGATGCTGTCAGAAACCAGCGCGCCATCGGGGTTTGTCAGTCGCACGCGCCAAACGCCGGCAAGCACCGATTCCTGTGCTTGTGCGAGGCCGCCGGCGATCATCGACACTTCGCCCTCACCAAGGATTTGATCCAGCAGTTCGCGGTTGGATGTATCCAAGTCAGACACGTCATAGGCGATGGGCTTGTCGCCAACCTCGAAGGCCGCCAGGCCGTCAGCGACCCGCATCAGCACGTCCATGGTTGCCGTGCGCCCAGCCAGTTCGTCCGGTTCTGGCAAATCGGGTGTGGAGTAGACGCTCATGCCCTCAGGCATCACCATGTAATCGAGTTCAGCGCCGTCTTCATCTTCCGGCTGGCTGCCGGGTCCGACGACCGGACCTGGAAACATCAAGGCGTGCTCGCGGTCGTCGTTTGCATCATCGCTCATGGCAAAATATCCTTGATCTAATTCCGGGCTTGGATGGCGGCAGTGTCGTTGGGATCGGGGGCGCTGACGGGCGTCGGCGCCGCCACATTGCAGCCATCGGGAAACTCAAAGCGCGGCGGATCCTGCGGCTCACTGGCCAGAAACGAGCGGATGTCGCGCAGATAGTCAGACCAGTCCTGCATGCGCTGGATGGTGCCAAGCCACCCACCCTCGCGGGTGAACACTAGCGCGGGAAACGCGTTGAACCGGTACATGCGCTGCACCGCCATTTCGGTTTCGCGGTCGCGGGTCACACCAACGCGGAAGGTATCAGGAAATGCCGCAATCAACTCCGGCAGCACGACCGCGACGTCGGCCGTCTCATCGAGGCGGTTGAAATCGCCGGCGGCAAAGATCACAGCATCGCCCGGCGCTGTGACAAAAGCTTTCAGCGTGTCGGCCTTCAGTTCGTCATAGCCGTAATGGGTAATCAACCGTTCGATCAATGGCACAGCGACGGGTTCAGGTTGGATCATCAGGCATCTCCGGACGGGTTGTCGCTCGCATTGAGTTGCGCGCGCAAATGCGGTGGAAGCTCGGGCTCGCGCCCGGCGAGGTCAGGGAAGAGATCGTCAATGGTTGCGGCGTCGACGGGGCCGCCGCGCATGGCCAGTTCGACGGCTTGCAACGCATTGGCGATGGCATCGGCGCTCGCCGCATCAATCACCTCGCGGGCCGCGCCCTGATGGGTGAGCACCCAGGTGCCCTCGCCTTGTGCGCCCACCAGAGAAAGATCGATGGAACGCACCGTGCCTTCACGGGTCACGCAGGGCGCAACGAGCGCTTCCGGTTGATGGGCAAGAACGCGCATGGGGACGCCGACGCACATCGCTCAAGCCGAATCTGGGGCGTGGGAGAAAACGATGCGTGCGTCACCGTGGCGGTAGGCTTCGCGTTCATCGGGGCGATCGCCCTCGTAGCGCGAAAGCCGCATTTCCTCGCCAGCAAGTCCGTGTTCTTCGGGCAGCGGCACGGCGCGACGTTTGGCGGTGACGCCCAGCTTTGCAAGCTCTTGGATACCCATCGCGATGGCTGGCTCGATTTGGTCACGCACCTCTTGCCGTAGGCTACCGCCAAAATCATCGAGCTCTACCGGCTGGACGCCAATCAGCACCATGGTGTGCGGCAGGTCGCCCATCATCTCGGCCATCATGATGACTTCCTGAAAGCCGGTCTGATGCAGGGAAACTTTGCGACAGCCCAGAAAGCGCGGGACTTCATCGCCTTCCACACGCTTCATCGTGCCCGGCTCCAGGCCATAATCGATGGCGTCAAACACGATCAGAACATCGGCCTCGCGTACATGCTGGACCAGATAGACGCCCTGGGTGCCGCCATCGAGGACCCGAACATTGTCCGGCACCTCATAGTGTCGGTGAAAGTCTTCGACGACCCGCACGCCAAAGCCTTCATCGGCCCAAAGCAAATTGCCGATGCCAAGCACGAGGATGCTGGGAGGTTTGGCGTCTTCCATACCGGTTTCCTGCCCTGCGTGCGCCACTCTTGGATGGAAGCGCTGCGCGTTGATGTGGAGAGTTGGAAGCAAGCTAACCAGCGTACCGATGGTGCTGGAAAGCGTATTACCACTTAACTAGACTTAGTGGGTATCTGGCTTGCCATGTCGAATAGGCCTAGCCATCAGATATTTGTTATTTTTCAGAGCCTTATTACAGTTGCCGCGCAGAAAAACGACGTGATCTCATCGCGAGATGACGCCGTTTTTACTTACGTGCTTTCGCGGGCTGGCTAGGCCCTTTTCCTATCAGTCGTTGCGCCCATCTCGGAAAGAACGCCACCCGGAAATCATCGATGAGACGATGGTTTGGCGAGACATGATGTCTTCGCGGATGGCTGCGTAAACGTGCACGATGATGAACACGATGATCAGCCACATCACCAAGTGATGATAGGTGTGGACGTTCTGGGAATTGCCAAAAAGCGGCATGACCCACGAGGTGAAGACCTGGAACTGCCAGCTATCCATGCCGGTCCCCTCGCCGTAAAGCGCCATGCCGGTGACGATCATGAAGATCGTGCCCCAGACCAGCATGATGTGCATAGCAAGCACTGCCAACGGGTTGTGGCCCTCATACTTTTTCGGCTCCTTGGCGAGGAACAAGTACCAGCGTAGCTCGTGCACCACGCCCATCCACCAGTCGCCGGACCAAACACGCGGCAAGAAAATCTCCCGCGCGTGGTGGTTGCCGACAAAGGCCCAATAGATGCGGCCGAGAAACGCGATTGCCAGCACATAGCCAGCGGCGAAATGGGCAAAACGGATATACCCCATCACGAAGTGGTCGCTTGCCTCGCCGCCAATGCTGGGAAGCGGTGAGCCGATGAAATAGCCAGTGACGCAGAGCACCAGGATCGCCAGGGCGTTGATCCAATGCCAGAGGCGCACTGGCGCCTCGTACACATAGACTGCCTGTTCCACATGCACCGGATGGGCCGGATCATCGACGTGGTCAGACACGGCGACCGCGTTGGGATCGATGTCGGTGGTGCTCATGATGCATCACCGGATGGATTGACCCGCCGGCGCCGCGCAGGGCGCAGCGCCAGATAGGCGGCAACGCCGATAGCAATCGCCACGCCCAAGCCAAGCGCCGGGATGGTGATCGTTTGGTACCAAGCTTGCGCCACCTCTTCGATGTGTAGGTGATGGGTGTGGCTTGCGTGCGCTCCGGCCTGCGAGACAAGAGTGCTGAGTATCGTGGTCGCCGCAAGTGCGCAAAGGATCATGGATTTGTTCATCTGGGCGTTCTCCTATCGCACTTTCACGGTGGCTTTTTCTTCGCCATCGGGGCCCATCACATGGGTCGAGCAGGCCAAGCATGGGTCGAAGGAATGGAGCGTGCGCAGGATTTCCACCGGCTCGTCTTGACGCTCCACCCGCGTGTTCAACAGCGCGGCTTCGAAGGCGCCGATATTGCCCTGGCTGTCACGCGGCGTACCGTTCCAGGTGGTCGGCACGACGCACTGGTAATTGTCGATCTTGGTGTCCTTGATCTTGATCCAGTGCCCAAGTGCACCGCGCGGCGCCTCGGTAAAGCCGACCCCCTGCGCTTCGGCGGGCCAGGTCGATGGGTCCCAATTGGTCACATTGGCGGTGTTCTCATCGCCATTGCGGATATTGGTCATCATCTTATCGAAGAAGTAGCGCATCTTGTGCGAGGCCCAGGAGGCTTCCAGACCACGCGCCGCCGTCCGGCCAAGAGTTGAGAACAGTGCAGAGATCGGCACATCGAGCGCCGACAGAAGCTGATCAACCGGCTCTTTGAACTCTGGATTGCCCTGCGCGTAGCCAATGATGTAGCGCGACAGTGGACCGACCTCCATCGCGTGGCCTTTCCAGCGCGGCGCCTTGATCCAGGAGTATTTCGCACTTTCATCGATGCGTTCGATGTTCGTGCGCGTGCCGACGAGGTTCGGTCCAAGCTCGTAGTTCGGTTCGGTCACACCCTCCCAGGGGTGCAGGCCGACGCTTTCATCGGCGTAGCTGTACCAAGAGTGCGGAACGAACTCCTGGATCTCTTCCATGTCACGCAAATCGACCTCATGGATGGTCGATAGATCGCCATTGATGATCGCACCGCGTGGCATCATCAGATTGGCCGCTGAAAAATCATTGGCAACATCGGGAATGTCGCCAAAGCTCATGACGTTTTGGCTGGAGATCCCGCCGCCATAGAGCCAGTCTTTGTAAAACCCCGCGATGGCGATTAGGTCAGGAATGTAGACATTGTCGATGAACTCGATGGTCCGATCGATCAACTGAGAGACCCGTCCAAGATTCTCCATGTTGAGTGCGCCGACCGACCCAGTGCCATCCACGTTGATGGCGCAGGGCACGCCGCCGACCAGCCAGTTGGGATGCGGATCCTTGCCTCCAAAAATAGCGCGGATGGCTGAGATGTCTTTCTGGAAGTCCAGCGCTTCGAGATAATGCGTGACCGCCATGAGATCAGCTTCAGGCGGCAGCTTGTAGGCCGGGTTTGTCCAATAGCCATTACGGAACGGACCGAGCTGGCCGGATTCCACAAAGGCTCTCAGGCGGTTCTGGGTGTCGCGGAAATAGCCTGGCGAGGATTTCGCGTGGCTTGGCGAGATACGCTGTTGCAAGCGCGACGTCGCGCGTGGATCGGCATTCAGCGCATTGATCGGGTTCACCCAATCGAGCGCGTGCAGATGATAGAAATGCACCAGATGGTCATGCGCCTGCAGCGCCAGCTGCATGATGTTGCGGATGGAATTGGCGTTCTCCGGGATCGTGATGCCAAGCGCATCTTCAACCGCCCGCACCGAGGTGAGGGCGTGGGTACCGGTGCAAACCCCGCAAATGCGCTGGGTAAACGCCCAGGCGTCGCGCGGATCGCGACCTTTCAAAATCACTTCCAGCCCGCGCCACATGGTGCCGGTGGAAACCGCGTTACGGATGATGTTGTCTTCATCGATGTTCACCTCGCAGCGCATGTGTCCTTCAATCCGGGTGACCGGATCGACAACCACGCGGGTGCCGGAATCATCGATGTTGAAGCCGTTCGGGGTTGTGAAAGCGCTCATTGGTCTTGACCCTCCTGTGCGGCCGGTTTGGCGGTTGACGGGCCAGAGGACCGGGCACGCTTGATGGCGCTGGCAGCCGCGTGGGCGGCGGTCGCCGCGCCGACGACACCGGCGGCGGCCATGCCGACCTGATCGGCGTTGGCTTCAATGCCAAACTGCTGAATGTCGGTGAGACGGTCGTAGAACGATCCGTTGTCCCAGAAACCGTCTTCAGAGCAGCCGATGCAGCCGTGACCAGCCTGGATCGGGAACGTCAGCCCGCCATTCCAGCGCACCGTCGAGCAGGCATTGTAGGTGGTTGGGCCTTTGCAGCCCATTTTGTAGAGGCAGTAGCCTTGGCGGGCAGCGTCATCGTCCCACTCTTCGACAAATTGCCCGGCGTCGAAGTGCGGACGGCGGTAGCATTTGTCATGCACGCGCTGGGAATAGAACATTTTTGGTCGGCCCTGACGGTCAAGCTCAGGGAAGCGATCAAACGTCACCACGTAGGTGATGATGGCCGTCATCACTTCGGCGATCGGTGGACAGCCCGGCACCTTGATCAGCGGCTTGTCGGTGATGACCTGGTGCACCGGCGTCGCGCGGGTCGGGTTCGGGCGAGCCGCCTGGACGCAACCCCAAGAGGCGCAGGACCCCCAGGAAATGACTGCCTTGGCGTGTTCGGTGGCGTGGCGCAACTGATCGACAAACGGCTTGCCACCGACGATGCAGTACATGCCATCTTCGTTGAGCGGCGGATTGCCCTCCACGGCGACGATGTAATTGCCGCGATGCTCTTCGATGACCTCGTCGATGATCGCCTCGGCCTGCGTGCCGGCGGACGCCATGATCGTGTCGTCATAATCCATGGAAATCATGGAGAGCACAACATCCTTGGCGAGCGGATGGGCGGAGCGGATGAAGCTTTCCGAGCAACAGGTGCATTCCAAACCGTGCAACCAGAGCACCGGCAGGCGTGGCCTGGTTTCCATCGCGTGGGCGATCTGCGGCACGAAGGATGGCCCAAGCCCAAGCCCGGCTGCTGTCAACGAGCAGAACTTGAGGAAGGATCGGCGGGATATGCCCTGCCGACGCATCACATCGTAAAAGGTTTCAAGGTTGGCCATCGGTTTCCTCCTAAGCCGCCGTCATCGCAGGTGCCGTCATGACAGTCGTCATGCGGCGCGCGCAGCGCATCGGAGGATCAAGTGCGAGAACCGTGCCAAGCGGTTTTCCTATTATTTTTCAATACACTTGATGCATATCAAAGGGCGGCAATGGTCACCCGTTTTCCACATTATCGACGTTTGTATGGAAGCGCCGTTTGCACGCACTTTCCCGCGCTGGGCGAACCGCGTAAGCCCGATGTTTTAAGTGGATGGGAGGAGTTTTTCGCGCTCTTCTCAGAGAGACAACAGACGCCGGAATCGATTGGCATTCTCGGCATTTGCTACGCAAACGCCTGCCATGCCGACGTCGTTTTCTTTGAAAACGACTTGGTGGGCGGTGAGGGGCTCGAACCCCCGACCCTCTCGGTGTAAACGAGATGCTCTCCCAGCTGAGCTAACCGCCCTGCCCGGCCCGCTATCGAAGCGGCCAAACGTGTGGCTTGAATAGGTCGCGTTGGACGCAATTGCAAGCGTGGTGTCGCTTGTCATTTCCTGGCTTTGACCACCAACAAAAAAGCCCGAGCTGCAAACACAGCCCGGGCGTCACGCCACGCATTGATGCGCGACGCTAATCAGGAACAAGCAGCTTATTTGTTCACAGCATCCTTCAGCGCCTTACCGGCGGTGAATTTTGGACGCTTGGCGGCCGGGATGGTGATCTCAGCGCCAGTCGATGGGTTGCGGCCCTTGCTTTCAGCGCGGTGTGTGATGCTGAAATTGCCGAAGCCCGTCATACGCACATCACCGCCGGAGGCGAGTTCCGACGTGATCACATCGAACACTGCGTCAACAGCTTTGGCGGCATCGCCTTTGCCCATGTCGGCTTTTTCCGCAATCGCGGCAACGAATTCGCTCTTGTTCATTTTTTATCTCCACTTGGTTTGGCGAGCCGTACAGCGATACCGCCAGGCCCTGCCATCTCGCCGCGAATCTGCGGCGCATTGCCTAGAAACCCTGCCGATCTTCGCTCGATCTGACAACAAAAAACCCCGGAAAACCGGGGTTTTTCGTCAGTTTGTGCACAGGGGACGGTCGATCATGCCCTGTTGTTGGTCGTTCGCCGGCTTAGTGCGCCACAATGGCCCCGGTCGAATCCACGTCTTCGCCAGCGGTCGAATCGGCGGTAACCTCCTCGCCTGACCACTCAATGGCCTGCGGCACTTCAGTCAGCGCATGTTCGATCACCTCGTCCATACGCGCCACCGGAATGATCTCGAGGCCGTTCTTCACGGTCTCGGGAATGTCCGCTAGGTCCTTGGCGTTTTCTTCGGGAATCAGCACCTTCTTGATGCCGCCGCGAAGCGCCGCCAGCAGCTTCTCTTTCAGGCCACCAATCGGAAGCACCCTGCCCCGCAGCGTGATCTCGCCGGTCATGGCAACATCTTTGCGCACCGGAATGCCGGTCATCATCGAAACGATGGCCGTCACCATGGCGACGCCCGCCGACGGTCCATCTTTTGGCGTTGCGCCTTCAGGCACATGGACGTGGATGTCACGCCTATCGAACTGTGGCGGTTCGACACCAAAGTCCACCGCACGCGAGCGCACGTAGCTGGCGGCCGCAGAAATCGACTCCTTCATGACATCGCGTAGGTTACCCGTCACCGTCATCTTGCCTTTACCGGGCATCATGACGCCTTCGATGGTGAGCAATTCGCCGCCAACCTCGGTCCAGGCAAGGCCTGTGACCACGCCGACCTGATCATCGTCATCGATCTCGCCATGACGGAAGCGCGGCACGCCGAGGAAATCGCCGACGTTCTGCGCCGTGATATCAGCCTTTTCGACCTCGATCTCGTCGCCATCGAGCGTTTTCATCTTGCCAAGCATGATCGCTTTCACGCTCTTACGGGCCAAGGAAAACAGCTCACGCTCCAAATTCCGCACGCCCGCTTCACGGGTGTAACGCTGCACGACGAGGCGCAAACCATCATCGTCGATCGTGAACTCATCGGCTTTCAGGCCATGGTTCTTGATCGCCTTGGGAATGAGGTGACGGCGCGCGATTTCGATCTTCTCATCTTCGGTGTAACCGGCGATGCGGATGATCTCCATGCGGTCCATCAGAGGCCCGGGAATGTTGAGCGTGTTGGCCGTGGTCACGAACATCACGTTCGAGAGGTCATAATCGACCTCCAGATAGTGATCGGCAAAGGTCGAGTTCTGTTCCGGATCGAGCACCTCAAGCAGCGCAGAGGACGGATCGCCGCGGAAATCCATGCCCATCTTGTCGATTTCATCGAGCAAGAAGAGCGGATTGGATTTCTTCGCCTTGCGCATCGACTGGATGATCTTGCCCGGCATGGACCCGATATAGGTGCGCCGGTGACCACGGATTTCGGCCTCATCACGCACACCGCCGAGCGAAATGCGGACGAATTCGCGCTTGGTTGCTTTAGCGATCGACTTGCCGAGCGAGGTCTTACCAACGCCTGGAGGGCCAACCAGACAAAGGATTGGGCCGCGCAGCTTGTTGGACCGTGCCTGCACCGCAAGATACTCGATGATCCGGTCTTTGACCTTGTCCAGGCCATAGTGATCATCATCGAGGATCTTCTGAGCCTTGTTCAGGTCAACGGAAATGCGCGAGCGCTTGCCCCAGGGCAGGCCAAGCAACCAATCCAGATAGTTGCGCACGACCGTTGCCTCGGCAGACATCGGGCTCATGGCGCGCAGCTTCTTCATCTCAGCGGTCGCTTTTTCGCGTGCTTCCTTGGAGAGCTTGGTCTTTTCGATCTTATCTTCCAGCTCCGACAGCTCATCCTTGCCGTCCTCGCCTTCGCCAAGCTCCTTCTGGATCGCCTTCATCTGCTCGTTGAGATAATATTCGCGCTGGGTCTTCTCCATCTGGCGCTTGACGCGCGAACGGATGCGTTTCTCGACCTGGAGAACGGAGATTTCGCTCTCCATTAGCGCCAGCACCTGCTCCAACCGCTCAACGACAGAAATCGTGGCAAGCACGTCCTGCTTGTCGGCGATCTTCACCGCCAGGTGGGAGGCGACGGTGTCGGCAAGCTTGGAAAAGCCTTCGATCTGGCTGATCGCGGAGATGACCTCTGGCGAAACTTTTTTGTTGAGCTTCACATAGCTTTCAAATTCTGCCGTGACCGAGCGGGCCAAGGCTTCCACCTCAACCTCTTCGCCTTCATCTTCGATGAGGGCGTGGATATCGGCTTCATGGAAATCGGTACGCTCGTGATAGTGCACGATTTCCACGCGATCGGTACCTTCGACCAGCACCTTCACGGTGCCATCCGGCAGGCGCAGAAGCTGGAGCACGTTGGCGATCGTGCCGACTTTGTAGATGGCGTCGGCAGCAGGATCATCGTCGGAAGCGTTGATCTGCGTGGCGAGCACGATTTGTTTGTCCGAACGCATCACCTCTTCAAGCGCTGCGATCGATTTTTCACGACCCACGAACAGCGGCACGATCATGTGGGGGAAAACTACAATATCCCGCAGCGGCAAGACCGGATGCACACTCGGTTCAGCGTCGCGATAGGCCGCGGAATAGTCTGGGGTTTGTTCAGTCATGGTCAGGCCTTTGGCAATCGGGCATGAGCGGAAGGATATCCAGGCCGAAAAGCGGTGCGGATCGAACCGGCCTTTATGGTCGGTCGAGGCGGCTGGTAGAAAGACCTCTTAATACCGTCGCCCTGGCATCGCTGTCCGGCAACATGCACCGGCAGGGGGGAACGCTACGCTACGAAACTGTACGCACCTCAAAGAAGCAGTGAATCACGCAGCTACGTTGTTGCAGCGAACTTGGGCGCTTCTTGGATGGATTTCAACGGTCTGCGGTCAGTTAGCCGCGCAATCGACCATCTATGCACCGCTCATCCAGCGCTTCGGGCTGGTTGACGGCCTAAAAAACAGACGGCGTCCCAAGGAGTGGAACGCCGTCCGCAAAAAATGGAGAAAGAGAGCGTCAGGACGCGTCGGCGGTCTGCTGCTCTTCCTTGTCGGCATAGATGTAAAGCGGGCGAGCTGATCCGTTGACCACTTCATCGGAAATGACCACCTGCTCCACGCCTTCCATGGCCGGAAGCTCATACATCGTGTCGAGCAGGATCGTTTCCATGATGGAGCGTAGGCCGCGGGCGCCCGTCTTGCGTTCAATGGCCTTGTTGGCCACCGCCTCAAGCGCCTCGTCCTGGAAGGTCAGTTGTACCTCTTCCATGTCGAACAGGCGCTGATACTGCTTCACCAGAGCGTTTTTCGGCTCTTTGAGGATCTGCACCAGAGCCTCGACATCCAAATCCATCAGTGTGGCGAGCACCGGCAAACGACCGACAAATTCTGGAATCAGACCAAATTTCACCAGATCTTCCGGCTCAACCTCGGCAAACAGTTCGCCGACCTTGCGGGCATCTGGATCTTCGACCGACGCCTTAAAGCCAATAGAAGTCGCGCGGCCACGGTCGGAGATGATCCGATCCAATCCGGCAAAGGCCCCACCGCAGATAAACAGGATGTTCGTCGTGTCGACCTGCAGGAACTCTTGCTGCGGATGCTTGCGGCCACCCTGCGGGGGAACCGAGGCAACCGTGCCTTCCATGATTTTCAGCAAAGCCTGCTGCACGCCTTCGCCCGACACGTCGCGGGTGATCGACGGGTTGTCGGATTTGCGCGAAATCTTATCGACCTCATCGATGTAGACGATGCCGCGCTGCGCACGTTCGACATTGTAGTCAGCCGATTGCAAGAGCTTCAGAATGATGTTTTCAACATCTTCACCGACGTAACCGGCTTCGGTCAGGGTCGTAGCGTCCGCCATTGTGAACGGCACATCCAGGATCCGGGCAAGCGTCTGCGCGAGCAGCGTCTTGCCGCAACCGGTCGGGCCGATCAGCATGATGTTGGATTTGGCAAGCTCGATGTCGGCGTTCTTTGCCGCGTGGTGCAACCGCTTATAGTGGTTGTGCACCGCGACCGAGAGGACGCGCTTTGCCTGCGGCTGCCCGATGACATAGTCATCAAGCACCGAGAGAATTTCTTGCGGTGTCGGCACGCCATCGGAGGATTTCACCAACGAGGTTTTGTTTTCCTCGCGAATGATGTCCATGCACAGTTCAACGCATTCATCGCAGATGAACACGGTCGGACCGGCAATTAGCTTGCGCACCTCGTGCTGGCTCTTCCCGCAGAACGAACAGTAAAGCGTGTTCTTGGAATCGCTGCCGCCAGACTTGCTCATATATCTTATCTCCATAGCGGCACGCAGCGCGCGTACCGGGTCGGCGAAGGTTGTTCCGCCTTTGGTCGGGCAGCTTCTGACTGCCCCTAGCTTCCATCCGATGAGACGCCGTCAGCCACGTCGATCAAATCAGACGATCAGACCAGATTAAACCCATTGTCCGGCCCAAGGGTTAACACGCGGCACGCACTACAATTGGTGTCTTCCGCGCAGCTCCTCGGATGGCCTTTTGGCGCTGTGGCACCCTTAAGAACGCGCTAAACCCCAGAGTTCTAGGGTTTCTTGGCCCTGTCAACCACCGTTGACGCAATGCAGCGTCGCATCGCGCATTGTGCCCGGATCTGTGGATTACCTGGCACAATTGGCTCCTTCATTCGCTCCGTTAAGGCGAAAAAGCGTCAAAACCTAGTCCGCTGATTCTTCCAGTGCCGCTCGTGAGGTGATCACCTCATCGACGATGCCGAAGTCCTTGGCCTCGTCAGCCGTCATGAAGTGGTCGCGGTCAAGCGTTGCTTCAATGGTGTCGTAATCCTGGCCGGTATGCTCGACATAGATGTCGTTGAGACGCCGTTTCATTTTGATGATGTCGGCAGCGTGACGCTCAATGTCGGACGCCTGACCCTGGAAGCCACCTGACGGCTGGTGAAGCATGACGCGGGCGTTTGGCAGGATGAAGCGCGAGTCTTTTGTGCCGGCAGTCAAAAGCAGAGAGCCCATCGATGCTGCCTGGCCGATACAAATCGTCGAGACCGAAGGTTTGATGAACTGCATGGTATCGTAGATGCCCATGCCTGAGGTCACGACGCCGCCCGGCGAATTGATATAGAGCGCGATGTCCTTGGTGGGGTTGTCGGCTTCCAGATAGAGCAGCTGGGCGCAGATGAGTGAGGCGACATTGTCTTCAACCGGGCCGGTGCCCATGAAGATGATCCGCTCGCGCAACAGGCGCGAGTAGATGTCAAAGGCGCGCTCGCCGCGGTTGGATTGCTCGACCACCATGGGCACGAGGGTGTTCATGGTCAAATCGATGGGATCGCGCATGGAGTGGGTCCTTGGGTGTTGGCTATCGGTGGCTGGCGAAGCGTGTCCGACTCAGCCCGTCGTCGCGGAGCCTAGCCGCTGATCGCGGTGGGGCAAGGCTTGGGAAAGGAAAAGGGCCACGATCGGAGCGATCGCGGCCCATCTTTTGGCCATATGGTGAACGGCTGCGCGCCTTCAAGGCACCATTACCGCCATCCAGGCATTAGTGATCGTGATCGTGGTCGTGGTCGTGGTCATGACCATGGTGATCATGGTCATGCTCATCTTCATCGTCCAGATCGGCCGGATCGACGCTCTTGTCGGTCACCTTGGCCAGTTCCAGAATGAAGTCGATCACCTTGTCTTCAAAGATCGGCGCACGGATGCCGGCGAGCTGCTGCGGGTTCTTCTGGAAGAACTCGATCACTTCGCGTTCTTGGCCTTGGAACTGTTGAGCGCGGGCAATCACAGCGCGCTGAAGCTCTTCATTGGTGACTTGAACATTGTTCTGGCCACCAACTTCGGCAAGCAGCAGGCCTAGACGCACGCGACGCTCGGCAAGCACGCGATACTCTTCTTTGGCTTTGTCCTCGGTCGTGTCTTCCGCACCGCCGTCAAATGCTTCGCCATCGACCTTGCCGAGGAAATCGAAGGTCACCTGATCGTCATTCTTGGCCTTACGCTTCACCGCCTTATAAGTAACGTTGGACGAGGCGATCTGCTTCATGCGCTCATCGAGCATCTCATCGGTCACATCAACGACCGGGCGCTCGATCTCGATGCCGGAGAAATCCTTGACCTCGAAATCGGGAATGATTTCGTAGGCGACTGCGATTTCCAGGTCTTCCTTGCCGGCGATGATGTCTTCGGCTTTTTTCTCATCTTCAGGAAGCGTGAATTTCGGCTCGCTGGCTGGCTTTTCCTTACGCTCGGCAATCGCTGCGTTGGTCGACTCGTTCAGCGTGTCGTTGATGACTTCGGCCATCGCCTGTTTGCCATAGACCTTTTTCAGGTGCGAAACCGGCACTTTGCCTGGGCGGAAACCAGGAAGGCGAACCTGGCTTTTTAGCGAAGACAGCTTGTCATCCAGCTTGTTCGACAGATCGGTGGCGGGAATGGTGATTGTAAGTTCGCGCTTCAAGCCTTCGGCGAGCGTTTCAGTGACCTGCATTGGGCCGAGTTCCTTATCATCCATGTGTGTCAGTCGAACCCGATGCGCGGCTGCGCTTCGCGGTTCGGCAAACACACGTTTATCGCGTTGTTGGTGCGGGCGGAGGGACTTGAACCCCCACGGCTTGCGCCACTGGTACCTAAAACCAGCGTGTCTACCAATTTCACCACGCCCGCATGCACGAAGCGCGATGCCGTGGGCGGCTCTATAGCAAAGGCAGCGCACGCATCAAGGAAAATCCGAATAGACGGGTATTCGGCCGCTTCTGGTCCGAAATGCGATGAAGAAAGAGGCAGGCGGCTTGCCGACGCTCGCAGTGTCAGTCAAAGCTTGCCGACGAATTGTGCATTTGCATAATTATTGTGCTGTTTTGAGCGCGTACTAGGCCACGGTGCTGCTTAATGCGTGTGCAATTTTCGACTTTCTTCACCTGTGCCCCCGCATGACCGGCAAAAACAATGGCGCATGTGCAACTGGTCAAGCAGTTGGCACGGTACGTGCTTCGGGATGGACAGTGCGCGCGACGCGCACGCATGAGTTGGATTGGGGAGGCGATGAAGAAAATCGAGGCTATCATTAAGCCGTTCAAACTGGACGAGGTGAAAGAGGCACTGCAAGAGGTTGGACTGCAGGGCATCACGGTCACCGAGGCCAAAGGGTTTGGCCGGCAAAAAGGCCACACGGAACTCTATCGAGGCGCCGAATATGTGGTCGATTTCCTGCCCAAAGTGAAAGTGGAGGTCGTTCTTCAGGACGATCTGCTGGAAAGCGCTGTCAGCGCGATCCGTGAAGCCGCCCAGACCGGACGCATCGGCGACGGCAAGATCTTCGTCTCACCGGTCGAAGATGTCGTGCGCATTCGCACCGGCGAAACCGGGGCAGACGCCGTCTAACCAGCCTTGTCTGCCTATCGACCGATCAGGCAGCACCCCTCCCACCCAACACATTCGCACATTCCATTCGTACCCAAGACTTAAGGAAAACAGTAAGCATGACCACAGCAGCAGATGTCTTGAAGTCCATCAGCGACAACGATGTGAAGTTCGTTGATGTTCGCTTCACCGATCCGCGCGGCAAGATGCAGCACGTCACCATGGATGTAAGCCAGGTCGACGAAGACATGTTCGCCGATGGCATCATGTTCGACGGCTCGTCCATCGCCGGCTGGAAGGCCATCAACGAGTCCGACATGGTGCTTATGCCGGACACCGAAACCGCCCACATGGACCCGTTCTTCGCGCAGCCGACCATGGCTGTCTTCTGCGACATTTTGGAACCAGGTTCAGGCGAGGCCTACAATCGCGACCCGCGCATGACGGCCAAGAAGGCCGAGGCTTATGTGAAGTCCAGCGGCATCGGCGACACGATCATGTTCGGTCCGGAAGCTGAGTTCTTCATCTTTGATGATGTGCGTTTCCGCGCCGATCCCTACAACACCGGCTTCGTGCTTGATTCCTCAGAGCTGCCGGAAAACACCGACACCGAATATGAGATGGGCAACCTTGGTCACCGTCCGCGCACAAAGGGGGGGTATTTCCCGGTTCCGCCGGTCGATTCCTGCCAGGACATCCGCTCAGAGATGCTGACCGTTATGGCACAGATGGGTGTCACGGTTGAGAAGCACCACCACGAAGTAGCCGCTGCGCAGCACGAGCTCGGCATGAAGTTCAATGAGCTGACGACCTGCGCCGACCACATGCAAATCTACAAGTATGTTGTGCACCAGGTGGCGCATTCCTACGGCAAATCGGCAACCTTCATGCCCAAGCCTGTCTTCGGCGACAACGGCACCGGCATGCACTGCCACCAGTCGATCTGGAAAGATGGCCAGCCCGTCTTTGCCGGTTCTGAGTATGCTGACCTGTCTGAAAGCTGCCTGTTCTACATCGGTGGCATCCTGAAGCACGCCAAAGCGATCAACGCTTTCACCAACCCATCGACCAACTCTTATAAGCGTCTGGTCCCAGGCTACGAAGCACCGGTTCTGCTCGCCTATTCGGCCCGCAACCGTTCGGCATCCTGCCGTATTCCTTACACGTCCTCGCCAAAAGCGAAGCGTGTCGAGGTGCGCTTCCCCGATCCGATGGCGAACCCCTATCTTGCGTTCTCGGCCATGTTGATGGCTGGCCTTGATGGTATCAAGAACAAGCTGCACCCGGGCGAAGCCATGGATAAGGATCTTTATGATCTGCCACCAGCAGAGCTGAAAGACATCCCGACGGTTGCCGGTTCGTTGCGCGAAGCGCTGGAATCGCTTGGCGATGATCACGAGTTCCTGACCGCTGGCAACGTGTTCGATGCCGATCAGATCGAAGCCTATATCGAACTGAAGATGGAAGAGAACATGCGTTACGAAATGACGCCGCACCCGGTCGAGTTCGACATGTACTACTCGGTCTAACGCACAGCGTTAGAAAATTTGAGACGATTGAGGGGCGCCCAATGGGCGCCCCTTTTCTGTAACTGATTTTTATATAACATACTTGCTATATAACACTGGTGCGATATTATGATCGTATGTCCCAACTCGACGATACCTTTGCCGCCCTCGCCGACCCGACCCGCCGCGCCATTCTAGCGCGCTTGGCAGAAGGTGAAGCGACGGTGTCTGAAATCATGGCACCCTTCGATATCTCTCAGCCGGCGATCTCCCGACATTTGAAAGTGCTCGAAAAAGCAGGCCTGATTTCCGCCAAAGTCACCGGCAGCGCCCGCCCCCGCACGCTGGAAGTCGCGCCGCTGGAAGAGCTCGACAGCTGGTTGTCGCTCTATCGTGACCGTTGGGAGGCGCAGTTCCAGCGTCTCGACGCGGTTTTGGAAACGCTGAAAAAATCCGAAAACTAACAAGGATCGTACCAATGAGCCCGCTCACGCTTACCATGCCGACAGATAAGAGCATTCAGATCGTGCGGCGGTTCGATGCTGCGCTACCGCTGGTTTGGCGCGCTTTCACCGAGCCGGCACTGGTCAAACAATGGCTGAACGGTCCTTCCGACCACACAATGCCGGAGTGCGCGATCGACTTTCGCGTGGATGGCGCCTGGCGCTATGTCTGGGAGTGGCCGGATGGCAAAATGGTCGGACAAGGGTTCTTCAAGGAAATCGTCGATCACGAGCGCTATGTGCACACCGAAAGCTTTGATATCGCGCCGGAAATGGAATCCTTGGTCGAGACGAGCTTTGCACAATCGGGCGCCGTCACGACGGTTTCCATGATGATCCACTATGCCAGCCAAGCCAACCGCGACATGAGCATTCAATACGGCATGGACAAAGGCATGGAAGAGAGCTTCAGCAACTTGGATGCGCTGACGGACAAACTGACATCGGCCAATCCAGTCTAGATCCTCTCAGAGACTCAAATCGCCACTGTCATCGCACCGTCATCCAGCGGTCATGCCTCCGTCATCGGCGCCGCCGTAACTAGCCACTGCGGTGCCTAGATGACCTTTTGGCGTCGCTCACGGACACATCGCGATGACCTAGGAGGCATCCATGACGGATCAACGTCTGGACCAGACACGGCTGGAACAATCACGCTTGGACGACGACGGTTTCGACAACCGCGCAGAAGCATTCGAAGAGTTTGACAACACACCGCTTTCGCCGATCGACAAGGTCGACACCATCGGCGACATCATCAACCGGCGCTATGGCCGTCGCGACGTAGTGAAGGGCATGCTTGGCGTCACCGCAACGACCGCGCTATTCGGCTCCACCGCGCTGACCGCCGCCAACAAGGCACTCGCCAATGGCCGTGAGGCATCGTTCAGCTTCACCGAGTTGGAAAGCGGCAATGACGTAAATCACCATATCGCCGATGGCTATGACGCCGATGTGCTCATCCGCTGGGGCGATCGGCTTTTCCCTGATGCGCCCGAATTTGATCCACAGAATCAGAGCGTTGAAAGCCAGTTGCAGCAGTTCGGCTACAACAATGACTATGTGGGCTTTGTCCCGCTCACCGCAGACGAAACGCGCGGCCTTTTGTGCGTGAACCACGAGTACACCAACGAAGAGGTCATGTTCCCCGGCATCGGTCGGCAGGATCGCGACGGCTTCCCGGCCATGACCCGCGAACTGGTTGAGATCGAGATGGCCGCCCATGGCGGTTCGGTTTTCGAGATTGCCAAGAACGCCGACGGCAAATGGGACGTCGTGCTGGACAGCCCCTACAACCGCCGCATTACCGCTCTCGACACGCTGATGAGCGCATCCGGTCCGGCTGCGGGCCACGCCAAGTTGAAAACAGCCGAAGACCCATCCGGCACCGCCATTCTCGGCACCATCAACAATTGCGCTGGCGGCATCACGCCCTGGGGCACGTATCTGATGGCTGAGGAAAACTTCCACGGCTATTTCTGGACCGATCAGGTTGATGATGAAGGCAGCCCTGACGTTTCGGGCATGGCGCAGGAAGAAAGCTATCGGCGCTACGGCGTGCCTGGTCGCTGGTATGCCTGGGGCAAGCATCATGATCGCTTCAACATCGATCAGGAGCCGAACGGCCCGAACCGCTACGGTTACATTGTCGAAGTTGATCCGATGGACCCAGAATCGGTGCCGGTCAAACACACTGCGCTTGGCCGTTTCCGCCACGAAGGGGCCGAAAGCATCGTCAACAGCGATGGACGCGTGGTCGTCTATTCCGGCGATGATGCGCGCTTTGACTATGTCTACAAGTTCATCTCCGATGGTGTTGTGGGCAACGACAAAGCCGCCAATATGCAGCTCCTTTCGGAAGGCACGCTTTATGTCGGCAAGTTCCACGATGATGGCCGGCTGGAATGGCTGCCGCTGACATGGGGCCACGGGCCGCTGACGGCTGAAAACGGCTTTGAAAGCCAAGCCGACGTGGTGATCGACGCGCGGCTCGCCGCCGATTTGCTCGGCGCGACACCGATGGATCGTCCTGAAGATGTACAGCCTGGACCGGAGGGTCGGGTCTATATGATGCTGACCAACAACACCCGCCGCACTGAAGAACAGCTCGACGCTGCCAACCCGCGCGCGGACAACGCGTTTGGCCACATCATGGAAATGATCGCACCAGATGCCGATCACGCCGCCACCGAGTACACCTGGGAAATCCTGGTGAAATGCGGTGACCCGGCGATCGCTGAAGTTGGCGCCCAATGGGGTCCAGACACCACCGAGCATGGCTGGTTTGCATCGCCGGACAATTGCGCATTCGACGCTGAAGGCCGCTTGTGGATTTCCACCGACCAAGGCGGCAATTGGGATCGCACCGGCAAGTCCGATGGTCTCTATTCGCTGGAAACCGACGGCGATTTGCGCGGCCAGTCGAGGCTCTTCTTCCGCTGCCCGGTAGGCGGTGAGTTATGCGGACCGTACTTTGCGCAGAACGACGAAACGCTGTTCCTCGCCGTTCAGCACCCCGGCACAGACGGGACCAGCGATTTCGCCGGGTTCGAGCGCGCGTCGACCTTTGAGGACCCCGCCACCCGCTGGCCGGACTTCCAGGATGGCATCCCCCCTCGCCCATCGGTGGTTGTGGTCACCCGCCAAGGCGGTGGCAAAATCGCTGTCTAACGCGATCCGCCGCCTTCCAAGCTGATGACGAAACCCGGAAGCAATCCGCTTCCGGGTTTTGCTTTTTGGCTATGGCCCATGGCACTGTGATCTGAAGCGATTCGCCCCCAGACCGACCGGTTCATTGCCACGATGACAGACCTTTTTGGCGCCGCGCCTGCGGCCACACCTGCCCCCGATATTGCCGTCAAGCCAGCAGCTAAGCCTGCCAAGAAAACCGCCGCAAGGTCGCCGGTCGCCGGCGCCGAGGCTGGCTATGACGCGTCGTCCATTGAGGTGCTGGAAGGGCTGGAGCCGGTCCGCCGTCGCCCGGGGATGTATATCGGCGGAACAGATGAACGCGCGCTGCATCACCTCTTCGCCGAGGTCATCGACAATTCGATGGATGAGGCGGTGGCAGGCCACGCCTCTCGCATCGAAGTCGAACTGTTGGCCGACGGCTCTCTGTCCGTCAGCGACAATGGTCGTGGCATCCCGGTCGATCCGCATCCAAAAATGCCCGAAAAATCCGCGCTTGAAGTGATCATGACCACGCTGCACGCCGGCGGAAAGTTCGACAGCAAGGTCTATGAGACATCCGGCGGGCTGCACGGCGTCGGTGTTTCAGTGGTCAACGCGCTGTCGGACCATTTGGAAGTGGAGGTCGCGCGCGACCGCAAGCTCTACCGGCAGCTCTTTTCGCGCGGCGTCCCGCAAGGTCCGCTGGAGGAAATTGGCGAGACCATGAACCGGCGCGGCACCACCGTCCGCTTCCACCCTGACGCGGAAATCTTCGGCAAGAGCGCTCGATTCAAACCGGCACGTCTGATGAAGATGGCGCGTTCCAAAGCCTACCTGTTTGCCGGTGTGGAGATTCGTTGGACCTGTGCGCCCGAATTGCTGGAAGGCATCAAGGACGTTCCAGAAACGGCTGTCTTTTCCTTCCCCGGTGGCTTGCAGGATTATTTGGCCGAGTCGCTGGGCAACGAACGGCGGGTTACCGAGCAGATGTTTGCTGGCCGCACGCCGAACGCCGGCAAGCATGGCGGTGTGGAGTGGGCTGTGTGCTGGCATGTCGGCGATGCGTCATTCGCCTCCTATTGCAACACCGTTCCAACGCCAGAAGGCGGGACGCATGAAGCGGGCTTGCGCATGGCGCTGCTCAAAGGGCTGCGCGCCTATGCAGAGTTAACCGGCGTAAAAAAAGGCACGCAGATCACCGCCGATGACGTCATGACATCGGCTGGCGCGATGCTTTCGGTGTTTGTGCGCGAGCCGGAATTTGTCGGCCAGACTAAGGACCGACTGGCAACGCAAGAAGCGACAAAAATCGTTGAAAATGCCGTGCGTGATGCCTTCGATCACTGGCTTACCGGCTCGCCCAACCAGGCCAACAAGCTGCTGGAATGGACGATTGATCGCGCCGACGAACGGCTGAAACGCCGCGCGGAAAAGGATATTGCCCGCAAGAGCGCAACGCGCAAACTGCGCCTGCCCGGCAAGCTTGCTGATTGCTCCAAAGCCGGCGCCGCTGGCTCGGAAATCTTCATCGTTGAGGGTGATTCAGCTGGCGGGTCCGCCAAGCAGGGCCGCCGCCGCGACACCCAGGCGGTGCTGCCGCTGCGCGGAAAAATCCTCAATGTGGCCAATGCGGGCCGCGAGAAAATCTCCTCCAACCAACAGCTTTCCGATCTGTTGCAGGCCTTGGGTGTAGGCACGGGGTCGGCCTATCGCGATGATGATCTGCGCTATGAGCGGGTGATCATCATGACCGACGCGGACGTGGATGGCGCCCACATCGCCTCGCTCCTCATCACGTTCTTTTACCGCGAAATGCCGGAGCTCATCGAAAACCGGCATCTCTACATTGCTGTGCCGCCACTCTACCGCCTGTCGGCCGGGGGCGTGGTGGAGTATGCGCGCGATGATGCGCACAAGGATGAGCTGATGCGCACGGCCTTCAAGGGCAAGCGCAACATTGAAATCGGTCGCTTCAAAGGTCTCGGCGAAATGCTGCCCGCGCAGCTGAAGGAGACCACCATGGATCCGGATAAGCGGACCTTGCTTCGCGTGAAAGTGATCGATGGCGAGAGCACCGGAGACACGGTGAAGACTCTTATGGGCAACAAGCCCGAGGCGCGGTTTCAATTTATCCAGGAAAATGCCAAGTTCACAGAAGAACTCGACATTTAAGAAGGACCGGATATTCGTCCGGCCCTCCAAAGTTCTCGTCGATTTGGCCTGATATTCCGGCTTTACATTGCCGATGGCGGCAGGATCACGGCGTCGATGACGTGAATGACACCATTGGTCGCCTCGATGTCCGCCGAGACCACGTTGGCGCCATCGACCATCACGCCATCGGTTGCATTCACCATGACCTCTGAGCCTTCAACCGAGGCGACCGAAAGTTCTTCGCCGGCGATGTCGGCTGACATCACTTTGCCTGGCAACACATGGTAGGTCAGCACGGCCTGAAGGGTTTCCAGGTTTTCCGGCAGAAGCAGGTTTTCAACCGTGCCTTCCGGCAGGGCAGCAAAAGCGTCGTCAGTCGGCGCAAAAACCGTGAACGGGCCGTCGCCGCGCAGCGTGTCTTCCAGACCGGCGGCCTGAATCGCAGCGACGAGTGTTGTGAACGACCCAGCTTCCACTGCGGTATCGACGATGTCCTTCATGTGGCCATCGGCGTAAGCGGCGCCTGCCATACCGAGCGAAATGACGGCGGCGGCTGCGGTGGTGCCAAGATAGTGGGTGAAACGCATTGGATAATCTCCATTGGGGGTTGCTGTGAAAATTTCCAGCCGGGAGACAAACGTTCCAGATCAGCGTTTGGTTTTGCGCCGTTCAGGCAACACTTTCGCACTTTCTAAACCCTTGACGCAGACTTTCGCCGCAATTGGTGGCGTTTCTACGCGTAAAGCCCCGCATTTCCTTGACTTTTGCCGATCAAGAGGCCATGTGCCGCGCATTGCTTCGTGCAAACGCGGGCTCGTCACACCCATGTGATTGTTGGCTCGCATGATGGCGTCAGGACCAAAAGGTTAGCGCCAAGCGGCATTGGACTTGGCCGCTCGTTACAAAACCTGCCTTTTCGCCGCGCATTAAACCGCACTCGCACCGATCTTCTTCGACACGGATACCCATTTCACGCATGTCCTTTACGACCCTTGGTCTTTCGCAAAAAGTTCTCTCCGCCATTGACGCCGCTGGCTATAGCGAGCCAACGCCGATCCAGGCGCAGGCCATCCCTCATGTGCTGGAGCGCAAAGATGTTTTGGGCCTTGCCCAGACCGGCACGGGCAAGACGGCGGCGTTTTGGCTGCGCAGGTGGCCGAGAGCTTCGAGACTTTCGGGGTCAATCACAAATACACGATGGCATTGCTGATTGGCGGCGTTTCCTTTGACGAGCAGGAAAAAAAGCTGATGCGTGGCGCGGATGTGCTTATTGCTACGCCTGGTCGTCTGCTGGATCATTTTGAACGCGGCAAACTGTTGTTGACTGGCGTTGAGTATCTGGTGGTCGATGAGGCTGACCGGATGCTCGATATGGGCTTCATGCCGGACCTGGAGCGCATCTTTAAGCTGGTTCCGTTCACCCGCCAGACGCTGTTTTTCTCCGCGACGATGCCGCCGGAAATCGATCGCTTCGTCAACACGTTCTTGCATGCGCCCGAACGCGTTGAAGTTTCGCGCACTTCATCCACCAGCGAAACGATTACGCAGGTGCTGCTGAGCGCGCCCAGTGTGGCCGCCGGTAAGCGCGAGACCCTGCGCGGCGCCATCGACAGCGCCAAAGATCTGACCAACGGCATCATTTTCTGCAACCGCAAACGCGATGTCTCGGTGGTTGAGCGCTCGCTGAAGCGTCATGGCTACAATGCCGGGTGCCTGCACGGCGACATGGATCAACGCGCCCGCATGCAGACGTTGGATGCGTTCCGAAACAATGAACTGACGCTTCTGGTCGCCTCGGACGTTGCCGCACGTGGCCTGGATATTCCCGCCGTAAGCCACGTCTTCAACTACGATGTGCCGACCCACGCGGAAGACTATGTCCATCGCATTGGCCGTACGGGTCGCGCTGGGCGCACCGGCACCGCGATTACACTCGCCTCAAAAGCTGACGGCAAATATGTCGCGGCAATTGAAGGTATGATCGGTCAGCCAATCCCACGCAGCGATGATGCGCCGGTCAAGGTGTTTGAAGAAACCAAGACGGACGATGAGAGCGTTCAAGCGGACGAAAAGCCTAACCGTCGTCGCGGTCGGCGCGGTGGCCGGAAGTCATCCGACGCTCAGGCAAAAGACACGCAAGCCAAAGAATCACAGGCAACGCCCGAAAATGGCAACCGGTCGTCTGACGATGACGTAAAGGAAAAGTCCGACCAGCCGGTGAAGGCGAAGCGGGGCGAACGATCGTCGAAAAAAGACGATGGCGAGTCCAATGCGCCCAAGCGTGGTCGCGGTCGTCGTGGCAATCGCAATGATCAGGATGGTCCTGATGATCGGCGCCCCTTCGGTGAAACCGACTATGTTCCAGCCTTCCTGTTGCGTCCGATTCGGCGCTCGGCAGCCTAGGTTCGGCGCTCTGTTAGGCGTCTAAACGCCACCAGACATCATCGCGACCGATCGTTTATCTCCCCCAGCTGGCCGCACGCGTGCGGTCGGCAGAACAATCGCGGCTAAATTGATCTTCCTTTCGACTGTGTAGCGATTTCGGTATTCTACCTATCGTTGCGGATTAACCGCTTGGAAACGGTGTTATGCCAATGTCTTCCCAAATCTGTTGACCCTTGGGGGACCTCGGCATGGCATTGCCAGAAGACGTTGCGCGCACCTATCAAATTGCTGAGCACGCAATTGCGAAGATCAAAACGAACGAACTCGCAGCTTTTCCACCAAACTACGAGATTTGGTTTTCCTATGCCGCTGGGTTCAATCCAGCGCTGAACAAGCGCATCAACGAAATTCTCCGTGCCGGCAAGCATGTCGACCAGAAAATGCTGGAAGACATTCGCGAAGAGTTTTTTGGTGCCGGCTCGTTCGAAGAACGCGTCGATGCCGTTGGTGGCAAACTCTCCGGCAAAGTCTCTGAGATCATGGAACTGATCAATGATGCAGCCGGTCAAACCAGCGGTTACTCTGACGAACTGCAAGACGCGTCGGAAAGCCTGACCAACAATGCTTCCGATGAGCAGAAGGTCAAAGCAATCGTCGAGAAGCTGATCGCGGTGACCGACGAGGTCGAAAAAAGCAATCGCTCCATGTCGGGCAAGCTGCTGGAGAGCGAGCAGGAAATTGCTTCGCTGAAAGAGGCGTTGGAATCGGTTCGCTACGAAGCGATGACTGACCAGCTCACCGGTATCGGCAATCGCAAGCGTTTCGATCGTGCGATGGATGAGGCCATGGTGACGTCCGAAGCGACCGGCGAGCCGTTCAGCCTCCTCGTCTGCGACATCGACCATTTCAAGAAATTCAATGACACGCATGGCCACCAGACCGGTGACCAGGTGCTGCGTCTGGTTGGCAGCACGATCAAAGCTTCGGTCTCATCCAAGGACCTTGCCTGTCGCTATGGCGGCGAGGAGTTTTGCGTCATTCTGCCGTCCACAAAAGTTGGCCGGGCGACCGATGTTGCCAATGTCATCCGCCAGGCTGTCATGGGCAAAGAGTTGGTGAAACGCTCCACCGGCGAAACGCTGGGCCGCGTCACAATCTCGATAGGCGTTGCCGAATTGCGCGTCGAAGACAGCGTTCCATCGATCATCGAACGCGCCGACAAATGCCTCTATGCGGCCAAGGACGCTGGACGCAACCGCGTGATGTCCGAGACGGAGATCGACGAACACGAGACAGCGGCCGCCTAAGGCAACACAGGTCTCAGCCCACAAACAAAAGCGCGCCAGCAACACTGCTGACGCGCTTTTTTTGTTGAACACTATGCAGGTCTTAGTGGGCCGGTTCGGCCTGTGCCGGCAACAGTTCCACCGATTCGCCGCAGCCGCAGGCCGACACTTCGTTAGGGTTCTTAAACACGAACCCTGAGCGAAGCTTCGTCACCTCATAATCCACATGCATGCCGAGCAGATAGAGCATGGCGGACGGCTCAATGAAGAGCCGTGCGGGGCCATCCTCGACCGCATCGTCGCCAGCGGGTTGTTCCTCTGCAATATCCAGCTTGTATTCCATGCCCGCGCAGCCGCCCTTCTTGAGGGTCAGTCGCAGTCCAGCGCTCGCCTCATGATCTTTCAAGAGCGCGCCTATATGGTCCTTGGCAGCATCGGACAGTGTGATCATGGCAAAGCCCATGGGGTCGCGCTCCTAGAACCAACCGATGGCGACTTGCGCCTCTTCGGACATCCTCTCAGGCGTCCAGGGCGGGTCAAACACCATTTCTACCTGGACATCGGACACGCCGGGCGCCGTCGCGACGGCATTTTCCACCCAACCGGGCATCTCACCGGCAACCGGACATCCAGGTGCCGTAAGCGTCATATGGATCGTCACCTTGCGGTTATCGTCGATATCCACTTTGTAGATCAGGCCAAGCTCGTAAATATCGACCGGAATCTCAGGATCGTACACCGTTTTCAAGGCGGCAACGATGTCCTCGGTCAGCCGTTCAAGCTCGTCCGGCGCAATCGCAGACGCGTTCAGCTCCGCAGCATTGGGCGCTTGCTGATCCGTCGTTGTTGGCGCTGTGGCAGTATCGGTCATCGCTATGTCCATTCTGGGCGACAGGCCCACCTGTACAAAACAGTGTAACAGTGAACGCTCATGTGAAGAAGCTCTGAGCCTTTTTCAAGGCCTCGACAAAGGTATCGACTTCCTCAACCGTGTTGTAGACGCCAAAAGACGCACGGCAGGACGAAGAAACACCGTAGCGTGCCAGCAACGGCTGAGCGCAATGGGTGCCGGCGCGCACCGCAACGCCTGAGCGATCAAGCAATGTCGAAATATCGTGGGCGTGCGCCCCTTCGACCTCGAAGGAAATGATGGCGCCCTTGCCTGGCGCATCGCCCATGATGCGCACGGCATTGATTTGCCGAATCTGTTCCATCGCGTAGGCGAGCAATTCGTGCTCGTGGGCGCTGATCGCGTCGCGGCCAATGGCTTCGATGTAGTCAAGGGCCAGACCCAACCCGACCGCCTGAGCGATGGGCGGCGTGCCAGCCTCAAAACGGGCCGGCGGCGGCGCGTATGTCATGCCATCCTCGCGCACCTCATCAATCATCTCGCCGCCGCCCATATAGGGCGGCAAATCAGCAAGTTTCTCAGCCTTACCCCACAACGCGCCGATGCCTGACGGACCGTAGAGTTTGTGACCCGTCACGGCATAGAAATCGCATCCGAGCGCCTGCACATCGACGGCCATGTGCACGGCACCTTGGGCACCATCGACAACCAATGTGACGTCCGGTCGATTGGCCAGATAGTCCGCCACGGCGCGAATGGGCGTGACCGTACCGAGCACGTTGGACATGTGCGTCAAGGCGACGATCTTCGTGCGGTCGGTGACCATGCTTTCAAAGGCGTCGAGATCAAAGCTGCCATCTTCCAGCACCGGCACCCATTTGAGCACCGCGCCTTTTTTCTCACGCAGATAATGCCAAGGCACGATGTTGGAGTGATGCTCCATCACCGAGAGGATGATCTCATCACCCTCCTGGATGCTTTCTCCAAGGCCGTGGGCGACGAGGTTCAGCGCCTCCGTCACCGAGCGGGTGAAGACGATTTCTTGATCGCTGGCAGCGCCGAGAAACTTAGCAACTTTGGCGCGCGCGCCTTCATAGGCCTCGGTGGCTGCCGTTGATAGGTGATGCAGCCCGCGATGCACATTGGCATAGGACGTTCGGTAAAACTCCGCCGTCCCATCGATCACCTGGTTGGGTTTTTGCGCCGAGGCCGCATTGTCCAGATAAACGAGCGGCTTGCCGTTCACCTGCGTTGAAAGGGCCGGAAAATCCGCCCTGACAGCGGCGACATCCAAACTCATCAAATTCTACTTTCCGCTAGCGCGCCGCGTGGGCTGCAAGCCACGCTTCGATGGCATCAAAGGCGAGCTGTTCGAAAGGGTGATCTTCAAAAATCTCCGCGCCTTCCGACAGAAAGGCCTGAAGCAGAAGCTTGCGCGCCTCTTTGGGTCCGATGCCGCGAGCGAGCAGATAGAACATCAGATCTTCATCGATGTCGCCGCAGGTCGCGCCATGGGCGCAGCTCACATCGTCAGCAAAAATCTCAAGTTCCGGCTTGGCCACCATATCGGCCGTTTCCGACAGCAAGAGCGAGTTGATGGCCATCTGCGCATCAACCTTCTGCGCATCCTGCGCGACAACGATCTTGCCTTGGAATATGGCCTTGGCCGCATCATCGATCACGGCTTTGAAGGTCTCGGTGCTATCGCAATGGGGCACCAAATGATCGACGTAAAGCGTTGAATCCGAATGCTGGCGGTCAGCGACCATGGTGATGCCAGCCACATCAAGGCGGGCTTCCTCACCCGCAAACACAGCGCGTGTCTCGATGCGAGCAAGCTTGGCGCCGGCCACAAGATGCAGCAGTTTGGTCTGGGACTTGGCGGCAAGGTCCATCGTGATCTCGCCCAGATGAACGGCCTCATCGCCTTCATTCTGCGTGCGTAGAACGGCAAGCGAAGCGCCCTCGCCGACTTCATAGTTCGTGACAGCACTCGACTGGCTCGCCTGAGCATCCGGACTGATATGGCGCTCGACGATGGTGACGTTAGCGCCCTCACCGACAGCGACCTGGACACGGGCGTGGCTCATTGCACTGTTCCCAGACCGCATGAAGAGCAGTTCAAGCGGCGTCTCGACGATGGCATTGTCGACGATGGTCAAGGTATAGCCGTCTCGCACGAACGCTGCATTAAGGGCATCAATCGCACGATCGGGCGTATCGGCGCCGGCCAGCGAGGCGGCGCCATTGCCAAGGGCGTCCATAAGCGGCGCAAGGCTTACACCTGCTGGTAAATCTGATGAACTCGATTGCAAAAAGCCATCAACGACCACGATCTGCGTTGCGCCATCAAGAAGCGGTGCAGGAACCTCTATCGCGCCAGCGCTGTCCGCCAAGGGTGCGATGTCGCGCACCAAGGTGCGAAGGTCGGTGTACTTCCACTGCTCGATGCGGCGGTGCGGCAAGCCCTCGCGCTCAAACAACGCGATGCGCGTGCGACGGTCAGCATGGATGGCAGCGTTGCCAGGAAGCGTGTCTTCCACCTCGGCAAAGCTTTCCAATACCGCGGTCTCGGCGGCCGTCCTGATGCGTTTCAGATCAACGTTCATGGTCATCTACCCTCAGGCTGCGTCAGCAATGATGTCGGCATAGCCTTTGGCTTCCAACTCAAGCGCAAGCGACTTGTCGCCGCTTTTGACGATCTTGCCAGCCGACAGCACGTGCACATGATCCGGCACGATGTGGTCGAGAAGACGTTGATAGTGTGTGATCACAAGGAAACCACGGTCCGGGCCACGCAGCGCGTTGACGCCCTCGGCGACGACCTTCAAAGCGTCGATGTCGAGACCGGAGTCCGTTTCATCAAGAATGCCCATCTTAGGTTCAAGCAATGCCATCTGCATGATTTCGTTGCGTTTTTTCTCACCACCAGAAAAGAAGGCCAGGAACAGGCCGGCATTGGCGCGCTCGTGCGGGTCCATCTCCAATATGTTTTCGCCGTCCAGCAGGATTTCACCCTCGGTGACCTCATACTCTTCCTTACCGGCGATCACATAGGAGAGCGTGGATTTACCCGAGCCGTTGGGGCCCATGATCGCATGCACTTCGCCCTTGGGGATCGAAAGATCGACGCCGCGCAAAATTTCGGTGCCGTCTTCGGCAATGCGGGCATGCAGGTTTTTGATTTGCAGCATTGGTGTAGTCCTTATTGCATCTGCGAGAAGGCATCAGCCGAAGCATCGCCTGCCATCATCGCGTTCAATCCCAAAAACAAGAGCGCCCAACCAAGGACGATCAGAAACACGTACGTCTGGTTCCAGCCGCGATGGCGGCCTAAGAGAACCACACCGATAATCGGCCCGGCGAGCAGACCGACAAAGGCCACCTGACGGCCGATGAGCATTGCCAAGTCCATGCGTCTAGCCCCTAAAAGCCGAGCAGTGCACGGGTGGCGGGCAGCACTGACGCGGCGATGATGCCGACAGCTGCACCAAGCGCAATTCGGCGAAACGGCGTGCGCAAACTTGGTGCCAGTGCCGCCAGAGCGCCGCAAATCGCGGCGTACCAGGCCATGGCGCCAGCATCGAACGTCAGGGTCATCCGACCGAGCCTTCCAACGAAATGCCGATAAGCTTTTGGGATTCCACCATGAATTCCATCGGCAGCTTTTGCAGCACGTCTTTCACGAAGCCATTGACGATCAACGCCACGGCTTCCTCTTCATTGAGACCGCGTTGCAGGCAGTAGAACATCTGATCATCGGAGATTTTCGAGGTCGTCGCTTCATGTTCGAGCACCGCCTTGGAGTTCTTTGACTCAATGTAGGGGATCGTATGCGCCCCGCATCTGTCGCCGATCAGCAGGCTGTCGCACTGGGTAAAGTTGCGCGCGTTCTTGGCGTTGCGCGCGATCTGCACCAGACCGCGATAGGTCGAATCCGATTTGCCGGCGGCAATACCCTTGGCGATGATTTTCGAGGACGTGTTCTTGCCCAGATGGATCATCTTGGTGCCAGAATCGACCTGCTGCTTTCCGTTGGAAATGGCAATCGAATAAAATTCGCCGACCGAATTGTCGCCGCGAAGGATGCAAGACGGGTACTTCCAAGTGATGGCGGAGCCAGTCTCGACCTGCGTCCAGGAAATCTTGGAGTTGTCGCCACGGCAATCGCCACGCTTGGTTACGAAGTTGTAGATGCCGCCCTTACCTTCTGAATTGCCGGGATACCAGTTCTGGACGGTTGAGTATTTGATCTCAGCATCCTCGAGCGCCACCAATTCAACCACCGCCGCATGCAATTGGTTTTCATCGCGCATCGGCGCGGTACAGCCCTCAAGATAAGACACGTATGAGCCTTTATCGGCGATGATCAGCGTCCGCTCAAACTGACCAGTGTTTTCCGCGTTGATGCGGAAATAGGTCGACAGTTCCATCGGACAGCGTACGCCTTCAGGAATGTAGACGAACGACCCGTCGGAGAAGACTGCGGAATTCAGCGTCGCATAGTAGTTGTCGGTTACCGGCACGACCGAGCCGAGATATTTCTTCACCAGCTCAGGGTGCGAATGCACAGCCTCGGAGATCGAGCAGAAGACGATGCCGTGCTTGGCAAGCTCTTTCTTGAAGGTCGTAACGACCGACACGCTGTCGAAGACCGCATCGACGGCGACTTTTCCGGCCAACGAATCCAGGCTGTTATCAAGTTGCGAGGGCTCGTCGTGCTTGCGCACGCCCGCTAGAATTTCCTGCTCTTTGAGCGGAATACCCAGCTTCTCGTAGGTACGCAGCAACTCCGGATCGACTTCATCCAGGCTTTTGGGGCCTTCGGTCGATTTGGGAGCTGCGTAGTAATAGAGCTCCTGCAAATCGATCTCGGGATAATCGACGCGCGCCCACTCGGGCCGCTTCATCGTTTCAAAGCGTTTCAGCGCATCCAAACGCCAATCGGTCAGCCATTCCGGCTCGCCCTTCTTGGCCGAGATGAAGCGAACGATATCCGCGTTCAAACCCTTCGGCGCATACTCCATATCGATGTCGGTCTCGAAGCCATATTTGTACTTGTCGACGTCAATCTCGCGGACCTGTTCGATGGTCTCTTGAACCGCTGGCATAGGGTGTGGGCTCCTTAGAAGCTGGGCGTTCAACAGGCGGTCCAAACGGCCCACCTTAAAATCATTCCAAGTTACATAAATCGTCTACGCAGATTCACCAACGGCAGATCGCGTTAAATTTGCATTTTTCTTGCTGATTTTATCGCGGCCTGTGGATTCCGGGGCTCTGTTCGGCTTCGACCAGCGCGCAATCGAGGCCAGAAGTCGGTCGATGTCGTCTGGATTGGTTGCAAATCCAAGACTCAAACGCAGCGCGCAAGCCGCCACGTCCGGTGACACGCCCATCGCGGCGAGCACGTGACTCGCCTTCACCTTGCCGCTGGAGCAAGCCGAGCCGGACGACAACGCAATGCCGTCCAGATCCAGTTGCATCAGCGCCAGGGCCGCCTCGCGACCTGGGATTGCAAAGCAGCTTGTATTGGCCAAACGTGCCGCGCCTTGTCCGAAGATGACGGAATCGGGGTGCAGGGCAAGAAGCTCTTGCTCAAATCTGTCGCGCAGATCGGCGAGGCGCGTCAGCTCTTCGTCCATCGTGGCGCAAGCGGCCTGCAAGGCAGCAGCAAAGCCAGCAATGCCAATGGCGTTTTCGGTGCCCGCGCGAACACCACGCTCCTGACCGCCACCTCGGATAAGCGGGCGCGTCACATGCAGCCGCATCGGGTCGAAGAAAATAGCGCCGACGCCTGCTGGTCCACCAAGCTTATGGGCAGAAACGATGATCGCAGCAGGGCGTGCATCGTCCAAGCGCAGCCGGCCAGCCCATTGCACCAGATCGCAGATGAACAGCGCCTGGTGAACATCGCAGAGCGCGGCGATCTCGTCGATCGGCTGCAGCACGCCGGTTTCATTGTTGGCACCGTGAACGCACACGATAGCTTGAGCGTCCTCCGGCAAGGCGCTCAGCTTCGTAGCCAAGGCCTGCATGTCGGTCACCCCGTCTTCCGTGATGGACAGACGTGTGGTCGCAGCCTCATCAAAGCCATGACCCTGCAGCGCGGCCACATGCTCAGTTGGCGCGATGAAGAGGTGGCTTGCCTGCCTTTTGGTCGCCGACGACTGAGTGGCCGCCGTCAACATTGTGGCCAGCGCTTCGCTGGCGCCTGAAGTAAAGGCCAGACGATACTCCGACAGCCCAAGATCGCTGAGAATCGATGCCCGTGCCGCCTCAACGCGCTTGCGCGCGCCACGTCCAAAGCCGTGAACGGAGGATGGGTTGCCGACCTCGGCCATCGCTCCAAGCATGGCTTCGCGCGCCTCGGGGCGCAGCGGGCTGGTCGCATTGTAGTCGCCATAGACATTGTGGGCGCCAAAGACTTGGCTGGTGAGCGCGTTCGCCATCAAAAAGGCCGCCGGCAAAGAAACCAAGGATAGCAGACCGATAGACGCGAAAGCCGACGGCAAGAGGTCGAAAAACCTTGTTTTTCGAGCAGCGCCTGGTGTTAAGTGCGCCGCGACAGCCAGAGTACTGGTACCACCAGCGCCTCAGCTTGAAAGTCTTGCACTCAGCCAACAGGTTCAAGGGCCTGCGGTTGAAGTTTAGAACCGTTCTAGATTTATTGCAGGCCGTGCGTCAAGGCGCTCGGCCTGATTTGTTGAAAATAGAAGGCAACAATTCTTACCATGCCCGAACTTATTTACCAAGGTCCCTCTGGCCGCCTGGAAGGTCGCCTGCATCCTGCCCCTGAGCGCGGCGCGCCAACGGCAATTATCCTGCATCCGCATCCGCAGTTTGGTGGCACGATGAACAACCCCATCGTCTACCAGCTCTACTATATGTTCGTGGAGCGGGGCTTCTCGGTTCTGCGGTTCAACTCACGCGGCGTGGGCCGAAGCCAAGGCTATTTTGACCATGGCGTTGGTGAGCTTGCCGATGCCGCAGGCTCCCTGGATTGGCTGCAGGCCCAAAACCCCGATTCGCGTTTCACCTGGATTGCCGGCTTTTCGTTTGGTGCTTGGATCGGCATGCAGCTTTTGATGCGGCGGCCTGAAGTTGCCGGCTTCATGTCGGTCGCGCCGCCGGCCAACCTGCATGATTTCTCGTTCCTGGCCCCCTGCCCGTCGTCCGGCCTCATCATTCATGGTGACGAGGACAAGGTTGTGCCGATGCCTGCGGTCCAAGCCTTGGTGGACAAGCTTAAAACGCAAAAAGGCATCACCATCGACCATCAAACGGTCGAAGGAGCGAACCATTTCTTCGAAGGCAAGCTGGAAGAACTCGACCGCCGCTGCAGCGAGTATCTGGATTTCCGTCTCGCCAACCCCGGCATGCGCTAGCGCCCAGCGGGCGCCAGCTTGAATTTGGTGGTGTCGTAGCGGCTATTGCGGATGGACTAGTTTGCCGCCCACAATGGAGCGGGAAACGCCCGTGGTTGAGGGATAGCTGGTTGGCAGACCACGCATGTGGCGCACAGCCAGATAGGCAAACGCTTCCGCCTCCAACATCGCGGCACTGGCACCAAGCGTGTCCAGCGGTGCAACACTGCATGGAAGTTGGCGGGCAAGCTCACCCATGATGAAGGCGTTGCGCACGCCGCCGCCTGCCACAAACAAGGCGTTGGGTGTTTCCGGCAAGTCCGCGACCGCACTGACAACGCTGCGAATGGTCAACTGCGCGAGTGTTGCCATCGCGTCAGCCGTATCGAGATGCGACAGGTCAGGCGCCGAAAAACTGTACCTGTCGAGCGACTTTGGGCCCTCTTGGCGAAAAAACGGATCGGCAAAAAACGCGCGTACCACTTGCAAGTCGGGCGTTCCTGACGCCGCCAAACGTCCATCGTCATCGAAGGCCGCGCCTTCGCGCTGAAGCATCAAATCATCCATAAACACGTTGGCCGGCCCGACGTCGGCGGCGAGCAGGTTCTCTGGGTGGCAGTCTTGGATCAAGGTGATGTTGGCGATACCACCCAAATTGAGAATGGCCGCAGGCAACGCTGTACGCGATGCAATGAGCGCCTGATGATAAAGCGGCGCCAGCGGTGCGCCCTGCCCGCCGGCTTCCACGTCGGCTGACCTAAAGTCATAGACCACTGGGACGGCCGTAGCGTCGGCGACAACCTGCGCATGGCCCAATTGAAGCGTAAAAGCCTTGGACGGCTCCGATGGATTTGGTCGGTGCAGCACGGTCTGCCCGTGATAGCCGACGACATCGGCCGGCTCCTCCAGTTGCTCTTGAAGAGCAACGAGCGCCTCGGCGTGGCGACGGGTGGAAAGCTCAGCGGCTGCGCGCAGGTGCGGGTGATCGACAGCGTCACGCGCATCGATGGCCAGGGCAGTCTCGACGGCCCGAAACAGCACCGCGCGTTCCTCTGCCGCGTAGTCGAGGGTCAAATGCGTGCCTGAAACGGGCGCGACGTCGCCCAACCCATCCGTTTCGATGAGCGCGACATCCACCGCGTCCATAGATGTGCCGCTCATCGTGCCAATCGCGCGCATCAGGATCGAACCCGCTGATGCGTTGCAATGGCGTCAAGCGCGTGGCAAGAGCCAGCTCTTGTCCTACAAACAAGTCCCTTCCCCCAATTGATCAGCAGACCCATGACCCAGTCCTTCCAGTCCGATTTCCTGCGCGTCCTTTCAGAGCGCGGCTTCATCCATCAGCTCTCCGATGCTGACGGTCTGGATGCCGCGCTGAAAGAGGCTCCGCTCACCTGCTATATCGGATTCGATTGCACTGCGCCTTCGCTGCATGTCGGGTCGTTGGTTCAGATCATGATGCTGCATTGGTTTCAGCAAACCGGGCACAACCCCATCGTTTTGATGGGCGGTGGGACGACGCGCGTCGGCGACCCGTCGGGCAAGGATGAGAGTCGACAACTGCTCACTGCCGAACGCATCGAGGAAAACAAGGCTGGCATTCAGAAGGTCTTTGCCCGATTTCTTGATTTTGACGGCGGGACCAAACCAGCCACTATGGTGGACAATGCCGACTGGCTGCTCGGGCTGCACTATGTCGATCTGCTGCGCGATGTCGGCCAGCACCTGTCAGTCAACCAAATGATCCAACGTGATGCGGTTCGTGTGCGGCTCGAGCGTGAGCAGCACCTTTCCTTCCTTGAGTTCAACTACATGGTTCTGCAAGCCTATGATTACGTTGAACTTTATAGGCGTACGGGCTGCCGGTTGCAGATGGGTGGCTCGGACCAGTGGGGCAACATCCTCTCTGGCATCGATCTGGGCCGTCGAATGGAGGGCGCTTCTCTGTTCGCGCTGACCACGCCGCTGCTCACCTCGGCTTCCGGCGCCAAGATGGGCAAGACCGCCGAAGGCGCTGTTTGGCTCGATGCCGCGATGCTCAGTCCCTACGATTATTGGCAATTTTGGCGCAACACGGACGATGCCGATGTCGGCCGCTTCCTGAAGCTCTTCACCACCTTGCCGATGGATGAAATCGCGCGATTAGAAGCGCTGGAAGGTGCCGACATCAACGATGCAAAAAAGGCACTGGCCAATGAGGCGACCAAGTTACTTCACGGCGATGATGAGGCCACCAAGGCTGCCGATGCCGCGCAAAAGGTGTTCGAGCAGGGCACGTTGTCAACCGACATGCCATCAGTCGAGATCGACGTTGCACGGCTGGATGAAGGGCTCGGTGTCCTTGCAGCTTATGTCGAAGCGGGACTGGCGTCCTCCAACGGCGAGGTGCGTCGCCATATCAAAGGTGGGTCGGTGCGCATCAACGACGAGCCGAGCGCCGATGAGCGGCGTGTCCTTGGCGCGGGCGATGTTCGTGACGGTGCGATCAAGCTATCGCTCGGCAAAAAGAAACACGTGCTCCTAAGACCGGTTTGAATGGTACCGGCTGGGCTAACCGCCCTGTTGGTATTCAAAGATGTTGCGAAAGACGCCTGGTGCCAAAATCGACATCGGGTTCACCTGCAATTGCGGGTTCTCGGCGCTGCCAATCAGTTGGAATGTCACGCCCAGAAGCCCTTCGGTGTCACGCCCGCCCAGAGCCTGACCAAGAATGGGAATACGGCTAAAAATGTTGTTGATCGTAAAGAACGGCACATAGGTGCCCCTCAAACGCACGCGATCGCCCGCATAGTCGATTACACCTTCAATGTTGCCGCCAAGCGATGGTCCCCAACCCTCGGCGCTGTGGATGATGAGGCGCTCAGGCGTTCGATCGAAAGTGATATTGGTCACCTCAATTTCAATGCGATCGGCCGTCTCGAAGTCGCCCGGCAAAACGACATCGCTGGTATTGCGGGCCTGCTCGCGACCGCTGTTGAAAATGCTTTCCATCGCCGGCTCGTTGACGATCTGATAGTCGCTGAGCAGCAGCTGGCCTGCGACGCGGCCACCAACCGACTGGGGATCAAGGACCAGTGTTGCTCGTCCGCCTTGAGCGCGCTCATAAAGCCCCAGGAACCGCAGAAAGGTTCCGGCATTGCCCGACGATATGACAAGATTGTTACTCCCACCGCTTGGCGCCAATGTACCCGCAAGGTCAGTTCCATCGCTATGCCGAGCGCGGAGATCAAATTCGGTGATCCGCTCGGCATTCTGCGCGAACGTCAGCCGGACATTGGCAAGGCTTGACCCCTGCTGGGTCAGGAGCTCATCGACCTCGACGTCTAATGTCAGCGCACCGGCCGCTTCTGGGTCGCCGCGCAAGAGATCAGGGGTGAGGACGAACTGATCGCCTGTCAGCCGCGCCGATGTGTTCTGACTGTTTCTGGTCAAATCAAGGGCGAACCTACCGATGCCTTCGATCGCGACGCTCTCCAACTCAGCGACTCGCAAATCACCATCGATGAAGTCGAGACTGCCCCGCGCGGCGAGGCCGTCAGCGGCAACGACCAAGTCCCGCACCTGTCGTTGATTGCCACGCTCACGCACATTGAAGCTGGCGCGCGCGGCGATACCAGCAGCTTTCGAATAGCCAAGCTCTGGAATGGACAACACCGCATCCGTCAAATCGACGGTCATGCGCCGAAAATCGTCGAAATCCTCCTGCCCGACATCAACGCCAATTGTGCCTGTCAGATAGCGTCCGAAGTCGAGGCCAATACGCCGCCGATCCTCCGCATTGAGGCGCATCGCCAGCTGCATGCCGTCGGAATGTTCAGGACTAAGGTTGAGATCGGTGACAACGCCGTCAATCCGCGCTTGGCCGATCAATGTCGTGCCAGTCTCGTCGGCGAAGAAGCGAAAGTTTCCGTCTGATAGGTCGCGGCCATCAATCGCCTCCGACGTTGCGAAGTCAGTGACCAGAGCTTCTGTTGTCGCCCGTACGGTATCGCGGTCAATGCGATCCGCCAGGATCGCCTCAATGCGCGTTGAAAGCTCCACGCGCCCTGACACAGCTTCGGGCGTAAAGGGCACCTCGTCATCCAGCTCCAAAGGGTCCATGAGCGCCATGTGAGCGAAACCTGACGCCGGGCCCTCGAGATCGAGTTCCAACCAGGCTTCGGGGTCAGGGTCGGCATGATCGGCGATGTAGAATTCGGCGCGTGGCACGGCAATCGTTTCGCCCGTTTCCAACCGCCCTACGCCGCCGGTCCCGAGCATGTGCAAGGTACGCCCCGTGACCTCGATGGACCCGTCCAAACCAAAGACCGGAGGAAGTTCACCGATCGTGCGCATCACCAGGTTCTGGTAAGGCACCGAAAGGTTCAACATGTCGTCTTGAAGATAGGTTCGGCCATCTTCGATATCGATATCGTCCAAGCGCGCGGCAAAGGCGAAGCTTCCCTCGCCCAAACTTCCTTCGGCGACATTTTCTAAAAACCAACCCCGCGCTTGCGGTGAAATCGGTAACGGCCACATGGCTGCCAGATGAGGCACGCGCATCGGTGTGGATTGGCCAACAAGCGATGCGTAAGTTCCGCTGTCAGTCCATTCCAGAAGCCCGGAATAAGCCACCCAAATATCGCCCATGGCCACTTGTAAAAGCGACAGGTCGATTAGCTGACCGGAATCATCAGCAAAAAGTTCAACCGACACGCTTGCGACAGCGCGCTGAAGCGTTCGACGCAATTGCGGCTCAGGCGGAATCGCCAGACGGTAGCGCGGGGCTTGCAGACTAAGTGCCATGCCGCGCCGCCCCTCCTTGACCATCGGTTGAAGCCTACCGCTGAACACACCGCCTGTTTCCTGGAACTGCAATTGGGCAGAGACGATGTCGAAGCGACCGCTTTCACGCGTGTAGATCATCGGCACCGACGCGAATTCCAGGATTGTGGCGGCGCGCTGGCTGGCCACAAGATAGCCTGCGTCGCTCTCAAACAGCGCTGCGATCTGGCTCACCCGGCCATCAGCCTCATCGCGCGTCACAACGATTTCGGCCGCCAAGTTTGATTCAAATGTCACAGGGCTATCGCCGCGCAGTGCATCCGTAACGTCGCTGGTGCGTAGCCCGCGCAAAAGAAGGTGCGAGAAGGCCTGATCGTCGGTGATTTCGGCGCCGGCGACACGGGCCAGCATCAGCGGTCCCTCCGGCGCTCCGCTTTCGGCATGGCGCACGACAAGCGACAATGGCTCTTGCCTTCCAACAGTTGTGACCCGCGCGATCATCTCGCGGGCGTTTTCGCGCTCAATGCGCACCTCGAATTCATCGGGGTTGCGCAGAAATGGAATGCCCGCATTGGGTCTCGGCGCGATCAGCAATTGATCAACCGTTATGCTTTCCAGGCTTTGCCAGGTGTCGCCAATGGTGATGTCGGTTAGGGCGCGGTCGAGCGTGTCAAACGCATTGACCAAGCCATCCAGGCGTAGGCTGGCCAGCATATCCGGCGTCACCGCATCGACCTCTGCGCTATCGTCGATTGGAGCTAGGGCCTCAAAATCATCGATGCTCGCCACGTCCGGACTATCAAAGGCCGAGGCGGACGGTCGCTGAACACGGCGACTAAGCTCGCGGACAGGCTCAAGATCATCGACATCAAGCCGCGCCGTTTCAATGCTGATGCGGTCCGGTACGAGGTTGCGGCGCAGCACATCAAGATAGCGCACGCGCACACTCATCTCATCGAGCGTCAATGAAAGACCGGGTGCGGCGAGAACCGCGCCTTCCAGGTCAACGCGGATCGTCGCACCGCCGACATGGGTATTGAGTTCATCCACATTCAACGTGAAAGGAGCTGGGGCCGATGCTTCCAGACGAGCCAACAGCGGCGCTTCGATCATCCGCTCAACCAGCCGCTGGCCAGGCGGCGTTCCCAAGGCAAGCACCGGCAGTAGAAACACCGCGAACACCGTGATCAGTGGCGCCAACACGACGGGTCTTGTCAGGATAGGACGATTGATGCTGACCGGGTCGTCGTTCGCCACTGACTCTCGATCACCCTCGCCGATTTCGACGGCCGTCGAATGCTGAGAAGATGATGGTGCTTCAACCTTCACGGATGATGCTGCTCCCGACGTCCGGTCGATTTGCCGCCTCGCTCAAAAGGCGGCCGAACCGGCAACTCGTTCTGTCCGCATGTTCCATGCGGTCGCTCCCTAACCGGTCACCGTTCTGCCTGAAGCCACGCACCTGCGCAACTTGAAGCCGTTCGGCCCGGGTGACCGTCTCTATGCACAACAAACGGCAAGAGGATGGCATCACCCGCCGATCCAGGCCTTGCCGATGCCAGTAGGGTTTGTCAGACCCAAACACACTGGTCAGGCTCCGATGAGCGAGCCGCCCACCAACCACACAATGATGGAGCCATTTCATGACCGATTCGTCTGCCACAAGGGTTGCTGAAGGCGACGCTGCACCGGATTTTGTATTGTCGACCGATGGCGGAGGATCGGTCACGCTGAGCGCGCTGCAGGGAAAACCGGTGATCGTCTATTTCTACCCGAAAGATGACACGTCTGGCTGCACCAAAGAGGCGATTGGATTTTCCGAGGCCAAGACCGACTTTGATGCGCTTGGCGCGACGATCATTGGCATATCCCCAGATTCTGCCGCCAAGCACGACAAGTTCATCGCCAAGCACGATCTGACGATCCAACTTGGCGCTGATGAGGACAAAACGGTCGCCGAGGCCTATGGGGTCTGGGTCGAAAAGAGCATGTATGGCAAAAAGTATATGGGCGTTGAACGTTCGACATTCCTGGTGGCCGCCGATGGCACGATTGCCAAGGCGTGGCGGAAGGTGAAGGTGCCCGGCCATGTCGACGAAGTCCTGGCGGCAACCAAGGCTTTTTGATTGTGCAGTCGCTGGCCGAAGAGGCCGTTGCGGTTGTGCGCCAGCCCGATCTGGAAGCAAAAGCTGACCGTGCCTACCGGGTTGCCAAGGCTTGGTTTGCCGGCCGCATCGGCGTTGGGTCCGTGCCGAAACATGCTCTGCTTACGGAGCCAGGCCGCCCGGACCAGCCGGAGCTGATAGCCCCGAGCCGTATGCCGAGGCGGTCGAAGGGCGGCCTTAAGGGGCGGATCGCCCTTTTGCATTCACTGGCGCATATAGAACTCAACGCCGTTGATCTAACTTGGGATATGATCGCCCGATCGGCAGGGAACCGATTGCCAAGGTCCTACTATGACAACTGGGTGCAAGTCGGTCTGGAAGAAGCCAAACATTTCAAGCTGCTGGCAAACCGATTGCGTGACCTAGGTTCGTCCTATGGCGCGTTGCCAGCCCATGCCGGACTTTGGGAGGCGGCGCAGTCAACAGGCCATGATCTGACCGCACGATTGGCGATCATTCCCCTGGTCCTGGAAGCGCGGGGTCTTGACGTCACGCCGGCGACAATCCGTTCGCTGGAAGGCTCCGGCGATGAGCAAAGCGCGGCAATCCTGCGCACGATCTATCATGACGAAAAGAAACACGTCGCTTTTGGCGCCAAATGGTTCCGCTACCTCTGCGATCGCGATCGCCGCGCTCCCGAACCAACGTTCCACGCGCTGGTGCGCAAGCATTTTCGCGGCGCCATCAAACCGCCGACAAACGACCGCGCCCGCGCCGAGGCCGGGCTGACGCCTGGTTTCTACAAACCCTTGATGCCGCTGACGGGCCACTAACGATCTGAAGTCGCCGCCCATTCGTGCGACAACCCATATCCGGACCTAAACCTCACATTAACCATGCTAGGCCCATGGTGCCGCTTGGTATTCTGTATGAGTGGTGGGTTCAAAATGGCGATCAATACGCCGCATACATCGTCAACGCCTTCGTCGCAGGCGGATTTCCAAAAATCCATCCAAGCCAATCAAGTCAAACGCGCGCGTCGAGACCGGCGGATCATCCTCGCACATGGCGACAGCGTGCAAGTGCTGCGGGTAGCGCCCTGGGTCGGCGCTCTTCTGGTTCTGTTCGTTCTGGCGGGATCGGCGGGCGTTATCGCGTCTGCAAGCTATCTGTTCTTTCGCGATGAACTTTTCACCGCGTCGATCAAACGCCAGCACCAGATCCAGGTCGCTTATGAAGACCGCGTGTCTGATCTTCGCAGGGAGATTGATCGGATCACTTCGCGTCAATTGCTGAACCAGCAGGCCTATGAAGCGCGCGTGGAACGGCTGCTCACCGAACACATGCAGCTTTATGAACAAGGCGTGCGGCTCAATGTCATCCTAGATCGCGCCGGATCGCTGGGATTGGTTCCGCGACCAGCGCCGCCCTCGCCCGTTATTCCGCCCAACCAGGAAGCTGGCATAGCGCCCCGCATCCAGCTTGGGACGATGGCCGTCGATCCCTCGCAGTTCGCACCGATCCCCGATAGCGAACTCATCACCGGCAGCATTCCACAATTGCCAACGGAGCGCGGGATGAGCGTGATGCAGCACGCCGTGAGCGAGCCAGCCCGTTTGCTCGAAACGCTCGATGAATCCCTGGAAGCGCGCGAATACAACCAGATGATCGCCCTGGCTGGCTTGGCGGCAGAGGCCAATCGCGAGGCCGACGGCATTGTTGAAGCCGTTGGCGGTCTTGGCGTGCGCGTGACGCTGCCCAGCGCTTCGATGGAGCCATTGCCCACCCAACTCACCGGTGAGGATGCTGTTGGCGGTCCGCTGCTCTCACCGGTTGCAGGGACCGACCGTTTTCAGCTCTATGTGGACGATGCCGACCGAGCGCTGGCCGATCTGCGCACGGCGCGAGAGGCCATCGATCTGGTGCCTATTGCCGCGCCAGCGCGCAACGCCCGGCTGTCGTCGCGCTTCGGCAATAGGCGCGATCCTTTCACCCGTCGCTCAGCCTTTCACTCAGGCATCGACTATGCAGCACCGACCGGAACGCCGGTCTACGCGCCTGCCGATGGTGTGGTGACGCGTGCGCGTAGAACGGGTGGTTACGGCTTGATGGTCGAACTTGACCATGCCCATGGGCTGTCGACGCGCTTTGCGCATCTTTCTCGCATGCTGGTTTCGCCTGGCGCGCAAGTGCGTCAGGGCGATGTCATTGGGCGTATCGGCTCGACTGGCCGCAGCACCGGTCCCCATCTGCACTATGAAGTGCGCCGCGGCACCCGGGCGATAGACCCGATGCCATTTGTACGGGCGGGTCAGCTGATCAGCGATTTGTAGATCGGACTAGAGGATGTGGAAGTTGCGTTTCCGTCGCTCAGCTTCGGTTGGGAAACAGATGGAATGTCAGTTTGGCGGCATAATTCTCAACATCTGAATCTCCGACCAAAACATCGCCGCTCAGTCGAAGCACTCCCAGATTTGGCAAAGCAAAAATAACACCCGCCTCGATCTGATTGGTCCAATCCTGGCCGGGCACGGCTGCGTTGGCGAGCGCTGTTGAACCGATATACCCAACATAAGCAGCGCCGCCGCCAGGCCCCCAATCCATCCTGCGGCCAATCCGCGCTGTAAGGTCGAACTTTGTTTGGTTGACCTCCTCAGGCGAGGTTCCAACGTGGAGGAAGTTCACGCCAACGCGACCCGAAGCTGCCCAAGGGGTGTCCGGGTGAGCGGCGATAATCGTGGCGCCAGCATTGGTGGAGAACAGCAGCGACGTTTCATCAACGGTGTTGGCCGCCGAGTTGGCATCAAAATCGGCGAAGCCTAATCCCACCGATCCATCCAGCCAGAGCCAAGGAAAGACGCCGATGAAACCGCCGCCATAAATCTCAGAGCGCCAGACATCCAATTCCCCACCGCCCTCGGCTTCCACGCGCGAATAGGAGTTCAGCAAGCCGGCTTGAACCTGAAACCGGGAAGCAAGCGAATAGGTGATGAAGGTGTCGCTTTGAAAATCTGCCACGTCCGTGTCCACAAACCGGCTATCCACGCTGATGTTGCGAACATTGAAGTCGGTCGTAATCCCATCAAACCGGGGGAGGAGAACCCTACGCCACCCACGGTCGAAAAGACGGAGGATGTTTCCCGCACCCCCCCATCAGCGGCAGCAAATGGGCGGTGAAACCCAGTCTCTTGCGCCGGAGCGTACCCAAAGGCGAAATTTGCGTTTGGGTTGAAGAAAGTGCTTCCAAGGTCCGAATCGTCGTCATCGTCCTGGCGCGCTTGACCATCCTGGACGGCTTGGTTGCCCCATGCCAAGCCCGATACCGCTAGACGGTCAGACACACGAATGCCGGGGCGGATAAGACTACCGGCGGAGCTGTGCTTGATCCGGTCCATCGTCGATGACGAGGATGTCGGTGTGCAAGCGCCGAGAAAGGTCCGTTCGACGGTTCCATCTGAAAAGGTTGCGACACTGTAAAGGCGACCACCGCCCATACCGTCGGGAACGCATTCTGTGGTGCTCGACACCAGACTTTGAGCGCGTAGCACTTCCGGAAAAGAAAGCGCTGATATGCCCAACAGGATCGATGCCGAAATGGCTAAACGAAAAACACGCGACAACTGAGCCATATAGCACCCCCCGATACGCCAAACACAGGGTGCGGAACTAAGCGTATCGAGATGCAGTCTGAACACTCCCTAATATTAGGAGTTTAGGCACTAAATTCTAAAAAGCCCGTAGGTAAGGCCGCGTGCTACAGCCTGCGCTTGCGACTTGGAATCAAGCTTGCGCATGGCCAGTTTTATATACTGCCGCACTGTGTGGACGCTGATGTTTTCAAGATAGGCGATTTCGTCTGCGGTCTTCCCAAAGGCACACCAACGCAGGCAGGCAATCTCACGTGCGGCAAGTTTGGCTTTGCGTCCCTCAAACGGGCGAACGCCCAACGTGTTGCGGATGAAGCAACTGTCATCGGGATCAGGGTCTCGTTCGGTGACAAACGCGTGGCAGTAGTTGGCTAACAGATGCAACTCGCCGAGGTTTGTGGCCTCTTGGTCTGGGCCGGTTCCTCCGCCTTGAGCAAACAGGACCATACCGCCGATGTAACCTGGCTTGGAGGTTGGCAGCACCCACCCTTGCCCAAACCCTTGAGCCACTAAGTGTTCCCATCGCGGCGCGGCAGATGGCAGCGGGTTGGCCCACGCGTCTTCAACACGAAACGGACGCGCCTCGCCGGTTGCCAGTCGGGCCACAACAGGGTCGTCCGACCACCAAGGGCTAGCCTCATCAAGCGGCTGAAAAAACGCAAACAACGATGTGTAGAGCAGCAACTTCCATCGATCATGGATGTCAAAGTCGGCTGCAACAAACCCTTGAAACCCAAGTTCGGTAACCGCGGCTACAAAGGCATCCACCACGCCAAGTGCCGTTTGACTCTGTTCAAAAGCGGAAACTGTGCTGACGAGACGGTCGGAGTTCATCGACGAGTCCGGTATTGGAGTTCAACAAACTTTTCGGGGGGCGTGCCGCATACCAGTAAAGCTGCCCTACTCCAAATCGGCGACCTCAGCCGTGCCGCCATAGGCGCGTTGAGCAAGGGTGGCTTCCATGAAGCCGTCAAGCTTACCATCAAGCACATCGGATGGTGCCGTGCTTTCGTGGCCAGTGCGCAGATCTTTGACCAGTTGATAGGGCTGAAGCACGTAGGAGCCGATTTGGCGCCTCCAACCGATATCAGTTTTCGCTGAGGCTTCGGCGTTGGCCTTTTCCTCGCGCTTTTGTAACTCCAGCTCGTAAAGGCGTGCGCGCCGCATATTCCAGGCCGTCGCCCGGCTTTTGTGCTGGGAGCGTTCGTTCTGACACTGCACCACGATGCCCGTCGGATTGTGGGTGATGCGCACCGCAGAATCGGTGGTGTTGAGGTGCTGACCGCCCGCGCCACACTGGGAATTTGTCGAGCGCACAGCGCTATTTTCGCGAAAACACCATTTTTTGATCGGCAAGTTTGTCCTTGGGGCCCACCCACGCGTACGCCATCAGCGCTGGCTCACGATTGGACACAGTGATGCGGTGCCGTTGGCCAGGTGGATTAAAGATCATCGAGCCCGGCACATAGACCCCCTGATGATTTTCCGAGACCGCCCCTGACAGGCAGACATAGCTTTCCGTGATCCCCTGGTGGGCATGGGCGGGATAGGTGCAATTGGGGGCAAACAGAACGAGCCCCAGAATCACCTCTTCGGAAATCACCGGTCCAGACGGCCCGCATAGTTCGGCATAGGCGTATTTGTCCTTTAGCCCGCGCGGCACTTTCTCGTAGCCATATTGCCAATCAATCGAGGCCTGCACGGCTTCGATGGCGCGGATGATGTTGGAATGCCGCTCCACGCGCCCCTCATCAAACGCGCGCCTAAGGTGGCCAGTTACTGGTTTTTGGATGCCAGCGCCCCGGACAATTGGTCCGTTTGAACTCATGACCCGGCTGATCGCTTCACGCACGGCCCGCTGATGAGCGCGAATTTGATTGCTGCCACCTGAGGAAAGGAATCGGTAGATTTCATAGAACTCGCGCAGCAAATAGACCCAGTCGGGTATATCGTTCAGGCGGGTCTGGCTGTTCTTATGTGTTTCGTTCACCGCAAGGCGCCCTAGTCTATATCCGCCACGTCGGCGGTGCCGCCATAAGCACGTTGAGCAAGGGTGGCTTCCATGAAGCTGTCGAGCTTACCGTCCAGCACATCGGATGGTGCCGTGCTTTCGTGGCCGGTGCGCAGATCTTTCACTAGCTGATAGGGCTGAAGCACGTAGGAGCGAATCTGGTGCCCCCAGCCAATGTCGGTTTTTGAAGCTGCTTCGGCGTTGGCTTTTTCTTCGCGCTTTTGCAGTTCCAGCTCGTACAGCCGGGCGCGCAGCATGTTCCAAGCCGTGGCCCGGTTCTTGTGCTGGGAGCGTTCGTTCTGACACTGCACCACGATGCCGGTCGGGTTGTGCGTGATGCGCACTGCGGAATCGGTGGTGTTGACGTGCTGACCACCCGCACCAGATGCCCGATAGGTGTCGATGCGGCAGTCGCTCTCATTGATCTCGATGTTGATCGTGTCGTCGATCAACGGATAGATCCAGACACTGGCAAACGAGGTGTGGCGGCGCGCGTTGGAGTCATAGGGCGAAATGCGCACCAGGCGGTGCACGCCAGCCTCGGTTTTCAGCCAGCCATAGGCATCGTTGCCCTTGACCAAAATCGTCGCTGATTTGATACCGGCTTCTTCCCCTGATTGCTCTTCCAGCAGCTCCACCTTGCGGCCTGAACCCTCGGCCCAGCGGGAATACATGCGTAGCAGCATGTTGGCCCAGTCTTGGCTTTCCGTGCCCCCTGCCCCGGAATGAATTTCGACATAGGAATCGTTACCGTCGGCCTCGCCCGATAGCAGCGCTTCGACCTGCAGGCGACGGGCTTTGGCGGCGAGGTCTTGGAGCGCGGCAACGCCCTCCTCGGCCATCTCATCATCGCCTTCAGCTTCGCCAAGTTCGATGAGTTCACTGGTGTCGGCCAGATCGGTACGCATGGCGTTCATGCCGTTGATGGCATCGTCCAGCTTCTGGCGCTCGCGCATCAAGCCCTGCGCTTCCTGCGGATCGTCCCAGAGGCGCGGATCTTCGGCCAGTGCGTTCAGTTCATCCAGGCGTTTGAGGGCAGCATCCCAGTCAAAGATGCCTCCTTAGCAGGGTGAGTGCCTGCTCGATGTCATCTACGAGCCGCTGGGCTTCCGCGCGCATGGGTCGGTCCTATTGTCAGTCGAACAGAAAGGGCGCGTACCTTGCAGCACGCGCCCGATGCAATTGTGTGATCATGTGGGATAAGTTGGACGGTTAGTAAAGTCCGTCCGACGGTACGGGCAGGCTAGTAGAGCCCACCGGTCCCGGAGACCACGGCGCGATCAGCTTGTGGGTCGACCGTCAACAGGCGCCCCATATCGTCGGTGAAGCCGATAATCGAATAGGACGATGGCGGCGAAGTTCCTGGACGGAACGCCTCCAAGATCGAACCATCCGTACCGGCGGCCACCTGCAAGCCCGTGCGGCGATCGATCGGGATAAGCGAAATGCCCCGCGGCACCTGGAACTCTGTGCGCGGCTGACCTTCCAAGGCCGCTTGCATAAATTCAGCAAAGATCGGCGCTGCCAGCCCACCACCGGTCGCCGAGCGGCCCATGTCACGCGGGTTGTCGTAACCGATATAGATGCCTACCGCGATGTCGTGCGAATAGCCAACGAACCACGCATCGCGGTTGTCATTGGTTGTGCCAGTCTTGCCGGCAATCGCCCAATTGGAAAGCTCACTTGAGATGCCAGCAGCCGTACCGCGACGCACCACGCCTTCCAGCATAGAGGTCACCTGATAGGCGGTCATCGGGTCGAGCACCTGTTCGCGCTCATCGACCAGATTGGGTTCATCTTGGCCCTGCCAAGATTCGGTGCGGCAGCCTTCGCAAAGTCGCGCGTCATGGCGAAAAATCGTATTGCCATAGCGGTCTTGCACCCGGTCGATCAGCGTCGGCTGAATGGCCCGGCCACCATTGGCGATCACCGCATAAGCACCGGTCATACGCATCACGGTCGTTTCGCCGGAACCCAATGACATGGCGAGCAGCGGATCAAGATCGTCATAGACGCCGAAACGACGTGCATATTCCGAGACAAGCGGCATGCCCATATCGCGCGCCAGGCGCACGGTCATGACGTTCCGCGAGCGCTCGATGCCGACGCGAAGGGTTTGAGGGCCGTAGAACTCGTTGGAATAGTTGCTTGGCCGCCACACGCCCAGGCCCGGACCCTGATCGATCTCAATCGGCGCATCCATGACCACGCTGGACGGTGTGTAGCCATTATCAAGGGCTGCGGCATAGACAAACGGTTTGAACGAGGAACCGGGCTGGCGCTGCGCCTGCGTGGCGCGGTTGAACTGGCTTTCATCGAAGGAGAAGCCACCTACCATGGCAAGGACGCGGCCCGTATAGGGGTCCATGGCCACCATACCGCCGGAGACTTCCGGAACCTGGTGCAACGAATAGCTGACATCGCCAGCTTCGGTCGGATCGGCGCGCACATAGATGACATCGCCGGCGGTGACGATCTCGGCGGGGTCAGAACCTGTCCATTCCATGGAGGATGCAGGCATGAACCCCGTCGGGCGTTCGTCAGACAGGGCTCGTGAGGCAAGGCGCGGCGGCATCAGGCCAAGCTGCGCGCCATCCTCGCCAACGGCCAACACAACAGCCAGCGACCATTCCTCGACATCGGAAAGGCCATCGACTTCGCCAAGCGCGACGCCCCAATCCTGCGTGATGTCGATGGTCGTGACAGCACCGCGCCAACCGCGCTGGCGATCAAAGCTTTCGAGGCCATCGCGCATGGCACGGCGGGCATGGCTCTGCAGGACAGGGTCAAGCGTTGTGCGGACGGAAAGACCGCCTTCGTAGAGACCATCGTCGCCATAGCGATCGGCGATTTCGCGCCGCACTTCTTCGGCAAAATAGTCGGATGCTTCCAGGAAGTTGCCGGTGTTACGTGGCAGCACATTCAGCGGTTCAGCCTGGGCAGCCGCGCGCTGTTCCTCGGTGATGTAGCCGTTCTCAAACATGCGGGTCAGCACCCAGTCACGGCGTTCGATGGCGCGTTCGGTTTGGCGGAACGGGTGATAATTGTTCGGCGCCTTGGGTAGCGCCGCCAGATAGGCGGCCTCAGCCAGTGTCAGCTCGTGAACCGACTTGTCGAAATACACAAGCGAGGCTGCCGCGATTCCGTAGGCGCCAAGGCCGAGATAAATCTCGTTGAGATAGAGCTCCAGGATCTCGTCCTTGGTGAAGGTCCGCTCGATGCGCAGCGCGAGAATCGCTTCGCGAATTTTACGCTCAAGCGCCACATCGCTTGTCAGCAGGAAGTTTTTGGCAACCTGTTGCGTGATCGTCGACGCACCGACCGGTCGGCGATCGGTACCGAGATTTTCGATGTTAACGACGATGGCACGGGCAATGCCGGTGAAATCAAGCCCGCCATGCTCGTAGAAGTTCTTGTCTTCCGCCGACAAGAACGCCGCTTTCAACACATCGGGCATCGACTGGATCGGCAAAAACAGGCGCCGTTCGGTTGCGTACTCTGCAATCAGGGCACCATCGGAGGCGTGCACACGGGTCATCACCGGCGGTTCATAGTCGCTGAGAACCGTGTAATCCGGCAAATCCTGGGAGTAATAATGGATGCCATAGGCGACGCCGCCGGCTACCAAAAGGAAGCCGAGAACACCTATGCCGAACAGGTAACCCAGAAACTTCGTGAACATACGTTCATCCGTTCATTCTAGTGGTTGCGCCCGCCATCCCAAACCCGAAGGCCAGAACCACTGAAGCGCAGTATGGTAAATGCACCGTTAGCTTTTCGTGCCCACGGGCGCATCGCGCGTGCGCAGCTTGTCTTTGGAACCGCTAACAGCCCCGGTTGGTTCCACCGTAGGCCGGCGCGATGCGGCGGAAATAGGGCACTTGGCTCAACAACGGCGACGATAGGCGATATGGGCACCCGTTTCGGCTAGCGCTATGGCGCGCTTGCAACACGCTGCTCAAAAAACCGCTCAACGGCTGTCGATAGCGAGGCAATGGTGCGTTCGCGCCAGGCGGCGTCCGTCAGAAGGCGGACATCGTCCTCATTGGACAGGAAGCCCAGCTCCAAAAGAACAGAGGGAATTTCCGGCGCTTTGAGCACGCGAAAACCCGCCGAACGGTGTGGATTGTTGACTGTACGCGTGGCAGTGGAAATTTCGCTCACAAGATCTTCTGCAAAGGCTAACGAAAAGCGGGTTGTTTCGCGGCGCGTCAGATCGATTAGGATATCGGCGACCTCATTGGTCGCCGTCTCGGTCACATCCATACCAGCAAGCATCTCCGAACGCCGTTCATTGTCGACCAATTGTTGGGCAATCTCGTCCGATGCGCGATCGGACAGCGTGTAGACCGTTGCGCCGCGCATATCGCGGTGGCGCACGAGCGAATCGGCATGCACAGAGATAAAAAGATCGGCATGATGGTTTTGCGCGAACCTGACCCGGCCAGCCAAGGGGATGAACACATCATCATCGCGGGTCATATAGACGTCAAAACGACCGGTGGCGCGCAGATCGGCAACAAACTCGCTGGCGAACCGTAGGACGACCTCTTTCTCCAGGACGCCGGACCGGCTGACCGCGCCGGAATCGATGCCACCATGGCCGGGATCAACAACGATGATGGGACGGCCGCTGGTGTTGGCAATATCGAGCCGATTTTCCTTCGGCGCCTCGACGCTGGCGAGAAAACTTTCTCGGGTGCGCTCAACTTCGGCCAAAAATCCGTCTTCATCGCTGCGCACAAGATCAAGCACGAGCCGCGCCGGCTGGTCGTCGAGTGCCGCCAGCATCAGGATTTCGTCGATCACGACATAATCGGACAGATCGACAACGATGCGTCCGCGTCCCGGGGCAAAAGGTCCATACCGGAACGCTGATATCAGCCCACGCGGCTCAATTTCAGCATTGTCCATTGGCTCGAAAGAAAGGCCTGGAAGGTCCAAGATCAGTCGGTTTGGCTCCGGCAGCAGGTAAACGGACGGGGCGACTTCCCCCGCCAAATCAATGACAATGCGTGTGCGAACCTCATCGCCCGCTATACGAGCCGCAAGGGCGGCGGCCTGATCGGCTGGCTGGAACGAGGCTTCTTCGGTTGCCCGCGCGGACCAGGGCCAAAAAAGCCCGATCAACAGCAGCAGGCAGAGAGCAATTTTCAGAACGGCCAGCGCGTTCGTCAGCCCGGCGGTGCCTGGACGCGCGCACGCCCGGGTCTTGGGAAAGCCTTGAACAATGGGGAGGCCGAAGCTGGTCAATCGATCTCTCATCTTATGCAAGACGGCTAAGCATCCAAGAAGCGCCTCAACAACGCCAAAGGCTTGGCCATCCCTCTACGACGGTTACCACATCCTAAAGCGTGGTGGTAAACCAATCTCAAACGCAGCGCGAGCCGGCTTTTGGCCGAGATAGCAGGCTTAACGAGCCACCAAACAGGTTGATGATACTTGCAAAATCGCAGTTGGAAGCGTACATCACAGGAACTTGCAAGGTGTGGTCGTGCTTGAAAATCAGACGGTCACGCGACCTTGTTGGCACTATGCGGCATTGATCTGATCGGCACCAGCGCTCCCGCTGGACCTCGCCCATCCGAACCGACTGCAGAGCGAACGGCCCTTTGAGGAGGGCCAGCATACACCGTTCTCGATGGCTCCGGTTGCGGCTCCGACAGGAAGATGACTTTGACATCGCGGCTGTGCCTTGGGTCGTCGGCCTTTGCAAGATGATAGCTTTTTGGCGGTGCGCGATGTTCCGCGCCGCCCGTTAGACCGGAATATAAATGGTGCTGCGCCTGTTGCCTTGTGTATCGAACACCGCCTCGTCGCGGTCACGTTCGTATGGGCACGCGCCCGTTCATTATGTCATCGCTTACGATGGCGCTGGACGGAAGATTGCACCGGTTCCACCCGCTTTCGCTCGATCTCGATCGGCTGAGCCGCCTGCGGCCACCCGACGGGACAGCGCTTTTTTCTCTACAGAACCGTTGGCGATCGCCGCTGAGCTTGTTCCTCTTGCTCGGCCTGCGCGCCCCAAGGAATCCTTCAATGTCATCCAAAATGTTAATCGATGCCACCCACCGGGAAGAGACCCGTGTGGTGGTGAAGCGTGGCAATCGCGTCGAGGAGTTTGATTTCGAGACGCTCGCGAAGAAACAGCTTCGCGGCAACATCTACCTGGCCAAAGTAACCCGCGTCGAGCCTTCGCTGCAGGCGGCCTTTGTCGATTATGGCGGCAATCGCCACGGCTTTCTGGCTTTCTCCGAGATCCATCCCGACTATTACCAAATCCCGCAAGCTGATCGCGATGCTCTGCTCGCCGATGAGCGCGGTCATGATGGCGATTCGGACGAGGAGACCGAGGAGACCGAGGAGACCGAGGATACATCATCGGCAGCAAAGAATGGCGGCGACGATGACAGCGATGGTCTGAGCGTCAAGGCGGCCGTTTCTGCTGGACTTTTTGCGTCCGAAGAGATCTCAGCGGACGACGACGAAGCCGACAATGTCGATGAAAGCGGATCGGACGATGCGCTGGAAGAGGCGCGCCCTCGCCGCCGTCCAAGTCGCCGCCATTACAAAATTCAGGAAGTGATCAAGCGCCGTCAGATCATTCTGGTGCAGGTGGTCAAAGAAGAACGCGGCAACAAAGGTGCGGCGCTGACAACCTATTTGTCGCTCGCTGGTCGCTATGCCGTGCTGATGCCCAATACCCCGCGCGGCGGCGGCATCTCGCGCAAGATCACATCAGCTGCCGACCGTAAGCGCCTGAAAGAGGTCGTCAGCGACTTGGACGTGCCGGACGGCATGGGCGTTATTTTGCGCACCGCAGGCGCCAACCGCACGAAGGTCGAGATCAAACGCGACTTTGAATATATGATGCGGCTTTGGGAGACAGTGCGTGATGTGACGCTGAAATCCGCTGCCCCTGCCCTGGTTTATGAGGAAGGCAGCCTGATCAAGCGGTCCATCCGCGATCTTTATTCGCGCGATATCGACGAAGTCATGGTGGCCGGCGATGAGGGCTATCGCGAAGCCAAAGACTTTATGCGCATGCTCATGCCGAGCCATGCACGCAACGTAAAACCCTATCGTGACCCGACACCGCTGTTCACGGCTCAGGGCGTCGAAGAGCAGCTTGATTCCATGTTCGAGCCGACGGTGAAGCTGAAATCCGGCGGCTATCTGGTGATCAATCAGACCGAAGCGCTGGTCGCCATCGATGTGAACTCGGGTAAATCGACCAAAGAGCACAATATCGAAGACACCGCTGTCTCGACAAACCTGGAAGCGGCCGATGAAATCGCGCGCCAATTGCGCCTACGCGATCTTGCCGGGCTGATCGTCTGCGACTTCATCGACATGGAGGAGAAGCGCAACAATCGGGCCGTTGAAAAGCGCATGAAAGATGCGCTGAAGAGCGACCGTGCCCGCATTCAGGTGGGCCGCATTTCGCATTTCGGCCTTCTGGAAATGTCGCGTCAGCGCATTCGCACCTCTCTGATCGAAAGCACGATGGAGCCGTGCCCGCACTGCGCCGGCACCGGCCATACTCGGGCATCTTCATCGGTTGCGTTGCAAATCCTGCGTCAGGCCGAAGCGCAGTTGCTGCGCCATCAAGGTCACCACGCTAGTGTGACGCTACGCTCAGAAACCGCGCTCTACATTCTCAACCACAAACGTACCGTTCTGGCCGAGCTTGAGGCCCGTTATGGTCGCCGCGTTGCCTTCACAGTCGATGGCACGATGGCCGCTGATGCGTTCACGATTGCCCGTGGAGAGGCTGCCGATCCGCGCGATGTTATACCCGTTGCCGCTGTGCAGCCGGTAAGCGTCGACCTGGAAGCCGAAGAACGCGCCGATCAGGCGGCGGCGGAGGCAGCTGAAGCGGCAGAAGCTGAAGAGCAGGCGCTGGCCGCTGACAATGATGACACGCGCGCGTCAGACGATGGCGAGAACGGTGAAGGCCGCAAACGTCGTCGCCGGCGCCGTCGTCGCCGCGGCGGAGGCGACGATGAGGCTGAACGCAGTTCAGAGGAGAGTTCTGAAGAGGAGGCTACGGAAACCAAATCCCCTGACGATGAGAGCTCCGACGAAGATGGCGAGCCGAAGAAACGCCGACGCTCACGTCGCGGTGGACGTCGCCGGCGCGGTGGTCGCGGGAACGGTGAAGGCAATGGTGAGGCCAACGTGGAAGTCGAAGCCGATACCAACGCTGATGCCGACGGCAATTCCGAGCAAACTGCTGAAAGAGCTGACAATTCTGAAGAGTCGGCAACGGTCGATCCAGTGACAGAAGCCACCGATGAAGCGGTTACTGAGGAACCTGCTGTCGAAGAGGAACCTGCTGTTGCGGCAGTTGAGCCCGAAACATCTCCTGAACCCGAGCCGGAATCGGAGCCAGAACCAGCCGCTAAGCCGGCCAAGGACCCGGTGGTGGAAAGCTCCAACCCCGACACGGGACCGAAAAAACAAGGCTGGTGGCAGAAGCGTTCCTTCTTCTAGGGCGTAGGCATGCCGTCGCTTCCCGATAACACAGGCCCGCGTCTCGCAGCGCGGGCCTTAATCGTTGAAAATGAACGCCTTTTGATGGTGAACGCCTATCCAGGCTGCACATCCGACCTGTGGTGTGTGCCCGGTGGGGGTGTTGAAAAACACCAATCGATTCCGGACAATCTGAAGCGGGAAGTGTTTGAAGAAACCGGACTAACCATTGATGTTGGTGGACTCGCCGGCATCAACGAGTTTCACGATCCCGTTTCGAGTTTTCATCAGGTGGATTTGTTTTTCCGCGCAACCATCCTTGATGGCGTCATCGATCCGGACTGGCGCGACCCTGACAATGTGGTCAGCGCGCGCCGTTTCATGTCGCGACTCGAGCTCAAACAGTCGCGACATAAGCCAGATCGTCTGGAACAATTCGCGTTTAGTCGCGACTCCGCCGCCTATGATCCGCTGGAATTGTTGGTGCGCTGAACGCAGTCGTCAAAGTCGGTTGGTTCGCCGTTGAACCCAGGTTTCAAAAAGCGACGCCGCCTCTTTGATTGTGTCGTGACTGCCGGCGAAAGAAACACGCACGAAAGACCCGCCATGGACCGGGTCGAAATCGTTACCTGGCGTGATCGCCACACCCGTCTCTTTGAGCAACGCAGCGCACAGGGACGCAGCATCTTCTCCTGGCCGCAGGATCGTATCGACCGGCCAGTAGGCATAGAACGCGCCGTCTGGTGGCGGTCCTCCAGTTAGGCCAAGCGCGGCTTGCGTTCTGAGCAATATGTCACGGTTGGCGGCGTATTCGGCCTTAATCGCCTCCAGCTCGTCGGTTGCATCGAACGCAGCGATCGCGGCGGCCTGGGAGAGGCTGGGGGCGCAGATGAATAGATTTTGCGCAAGCGCTTCAGCACCGCGCACCAACCAATGCGGCAAAATTATCCAGCCGACGCGCCAGCCGGTCATGCAGTGGTATTTGGAGAACGAGTTGATGATGATCGCATCATCATCATGGGCAAGTGCGCAGCACTCTTCACCATCAAAAACCAGCCCATGATAAATTTCGTCAGAGATGTACCAGATGCCCGCTTGTTTGCAGTATTTGGCAAGTGCCTCAATGGATTGTGGCGGCATCACGGTGCCGGTTGGGTTGTTGGGCGATGCGATGAGAACGGCCTGGATTGGAGCCTCATCATGGTGTTCAGCAAGCGCCTGCGGCGTCAGCACCCAACCGTCTTCGGCCCTCAAATCAATTTCTACTGGCTCCAGGCCCAGCGCCCGCACAATGTTGCGATAGGCCGGGTAACCTGGCCGGGGCAAGGCGATGCGGTCGCCCGGGTCACACAGCAGCAAAAAGGCCAGCGAAAAACTGGCCGACGAGCCCGTCGTCACCATCACCCGCGCAGGATCAACCAGCTGGCCATAACGCTCGTTGTAATGACGGGCGATGCGCTCGCGCAGCGGCTTCGTGCCAACCGCTTCGGTGTATCCAATGCGACCGTCAGCAAGCATATTTGCTGCCGCATCGCGCACGCTCTGCGGCGTTGGGGCGCCGGGTTGACCGACTTCCAGATGGTAGGTCGCTTCGCCCTTTGCCTCACGCAGATTGGCTGCGGCCAGCACATCCATGGCCAAAAAAGAATCCACTTTGCGGGTATCGGCGATATGACGACCGGAGTGGTTATGCCAACCGGCGCTGTGTGGTGCGTCTTTGTGTGCCGCCATCGGTGCAACCACTCCTCATCCTTGGCCATCGAATCCGCCCTTGTTGATACGCAACCGCGCGCGCGCCGACAATGACGCAGAGCGCTATCGAAGGCCGGTGTAGGCGTTGACGGTTTTGCGGTGGCTGCTAGGTTCCACGTCCTTGCCAAGCCACGCAAATCCGGCTGGCGATGCCCTATTGATGATGCCCCAATCTTGCCGTTTCCCCATCGGAGTGTCGGCCACATGAACCGATCCGCTCTTCTCGCTCGCGCCTGGCTGTTCAGTGCGCTGCTCATCGCCTCGCAGCTTGTGGTTTCAACGGCACAGGCCCAGCGCCAAATCTCTGTTTTTCGCGATGCCGAAGTTGAGGCCTTGGTGGCTGACTATGTCGCGCCGGTGTTGCGGGCGGCGGGCATTCGCGGCAGCTCGATCCAGGTCGTTCTGGTGAACGAGCGCGATTTCAACGCCTTTGTCGCCGACGGGCGGCGCATCTTCATCAACCTTGGTGTGCTTCTGCAATCGGACACGCCCAACGAGGTGATTGGTGTTCTGGCCCACGAAACGGGTCATTTGGCCGGCGCGCATCTTACCCGTTTGCGGCAGGAGATTTCCCGCTCGCAAATCATATCGGCGGTCACCATGCTTGCCGGTGCAGCCGCGATGGCGGCGGCAGCAAGTGCGGGAAATGGAGAAGCCGCAGCAGCTGGCGCTGGTATCGCCCTTGGCGGTCAAACAGCGGCGCAGCGATCGCTTCTGGCCTACCAGCGCGGCGAAGAACTGGCCGCCGACCGCGCCGCGATCACCTATCTCAATGCCACCGGTCAATCGGCACAAGGCATGTTGGAAGTGTTCAGTCGCTTCGCCGACCAAACAATGTTCACCGGCCGGTTTGTCGATCCTTATGTGCGCTCGCACCCCATGGCGCGTGACCGTATCAATCAAATCGAACGTTTGGCGCGTCAAAGCCAATATTTTGAGCGTCGCGACCCGCCGGAACTCCAACTGCGCCACGACATGGCGCTTGCACGCCTAACCGCGCTGCTCGATGGCGAACGCACGGTGATCCGGCGCTATCCGAACAGCGACACGTCGCTGCCGGCGCGTTATGCCCGGGCACTGGTGGAAGGCCGAACCGGCTCGGCGCGAAGCGCGATCCAGCAATTGGACCAATTGATCGCCGTTCAGCCGTCCAACCCTTTCTTTTGGGAAGCGCGCGGCACCATTCTCTTTGAGAACGGCAACCCGGGCGATGCGGCGCGCAGTTGGGCACGTGCGCTGGAGATTGCGCCGAACAATACGATGATCCGCGTGTTTTATGGCGCAGCACTTGTCGAAAGTGGTGACGCCAACGTCCTATCGACGGCCATAGGCGAATTGGAGCGCGGCCTTTCCAACGATCAATCGCTGGCGTTCGGCTATCGCTTTCTGGGCCAAGCCTATGCGCGCAACGGCAACACCGCCATGGCGCAACTGGCCTCGGGCCTGGAAGCATTCGCGCGTGGAGACATCCAAGGCGCCAAAGGCTTCGCGGCCCGCGCTCAGCTTAATCTACCGCGCGGATCGACAGGTTGGTTGCGCGCCGCCGATATTCTAGCCTACGACGACTAACCTTTTCCAGGTAATCCCCTTGGCCTCTGCCGGTCACACGGCAGCGGTGGTGACATAAGGAAGCCGCATGTCTCGTCCCCTTCTTGGTCTGGCTGCTGTTGCAGGCATTGCCCTGCCGATCGGCCTTGGCGCCTACGCTCTCTCGGGCGCAACCTCGATTGGCGAATCCCAAATTGTGGGCCTCGACGCCGAACTGCTTGAGCGCTCGGTGGAGGCCGAGACCGCCCCATTGGATCTAGCGCCTGTGCCTCCGGCATCGTCAACATCGCCTGCTAGCCTCTCGCAGCTCGCCGAAGCCGACCGCCAGGGCGCTGTCGCACTGGTGCGCCAGGCACTGCTCGATAATCCTTTGATCCTGGACGAGGCCGTCGAAGCGCTGGAAGCAGCACGGGCGTCGGCCGAGGTGGGCCTGGTTGCGCATGTGATTGCGGAAAACGCCGATCTGTTGTTCGACAGCGAAAACGCCAGCATCATGGGCAATCCTGAAGGGGCGATCACGCTGGTCGAGTTCCTCGATTACAATTGTGGGTTCTGCAAACGCGCTCATGGCGACATTATGCGCCTTATCGCCGAGCAGGACGATGTGCGCGTTCTGGTCAAAGACTTTCCCGTCCTCGGGCCGGGATCACTGGAAGCTGCGCAAGTTGCTGTGGCTTTTCGGGCCATTGGCGGCGACATGCCCGCCTTTATCGACGCGATGATGAATGAGTCCGTTCAGGCAGATATTGCGATGGCGCGCCGGATCGCGGTTGACCTCGGCGCTGACGAAACAGCGCTCGATCTGGCGCTCGACAGCCCTTTGCTGATGGATCCAATCGGCGAGGCTTATGCTTTGGCAGAGCAGCTCAACATTCGCGGCACGCCAGCCTTCATTGTCGGCGAGCAACGACTGATGGGCGCGGTCGGATTTGACCGGCTCGCAGAGGCCATCCAAGTTGAGCGTGATCGCCTGTCGGCGCTCTAGTCGATTCGCGTAATCTCTCCACTGGGCTGGATGCATCATGGCCACCATATTCATTCTCAATGGTCCCAATCTCAATCTTTTGGGGCAGCGTGAACCACATCTCTACGGCCATGAAACGCTCGATGATTTGGAGGCCATGTGCCGTGATCATGCTGCCGATCTGGATTTGGAAATCGATTTTCGGCAATCCAACCATGAAGGCGTGCTTGTCGACTGGGTCCACGAAGCGCGGCGGCTTGCCGATGGGTTGATCTGCAATTTCGGCGCCTACAGCCACACGTCGATTGCATTGCACGACGCGCTCAAGGCCGCTGAGTTGCCGGCAATTGAAGTCCATTTGAGCAACATCCATGCGCGCGAAACCTTTCGCCACACAAGCTACACTGCGCAAGCTGCCAAGGGCATGATTGCCGGGCTCGGCGCGGCCGGGTATCGGCTCGCTCTGACCGCACTGTCGGACCTGGTTGACGCTTAATCATGCCCGCATGCAGGCAGTGGACGGCCAGCACACGAGCGGCTATACCGCGCCGATTAATTCACCTACCCTTGTGATCGCGTGCGCACGTCCGTTTGGCTCTGTTACGACGTGCGGTGATGAGTGAAAGAGTTTCTATGTCGAAGTCCAAGGCCACCATCGATCAGGATTTTATTCGCCAATTGGCGCTGTTGCTCAATGAGACGGATTTGACCGAGATTGAGGTTGAACAAGACGACACACGGGTTCGTATCGCCCGCACGCCAGCGACAGTGACCCACACGGCGCACGTTCCAGGGCCCGTCGCAGCGGCACCAGCGGCTGCCGCTGCACCTGCCCAGGCAACGCCCGCGCCGGCTGATGCGCCATCAGAAAAAATCGAAGGCGAAGCCGTCAGATCACCGATGGTCGGCACGGCCTATTTGTCGGCTGAGCCTGGCGCGCCCGCTTATATCAAGGTTGGCGATACCGTGCGCGAGGGGCAAACGCTTCTGATTGTCGAAGCGATGAAGACGATGAACCAAATTCCAGCGACTGCATCCGGCGTGGTTCAGGAGATTTTGGTGACCGACAAGCAGCCGGTCGAATATGGTGAGCCGCTGGTGATTATCGCCTGATAGGCGCGGAGTTTTCAGACATGTTCAAGAAAGTTCTGATCGCCAACCGTGGTGAGATCGCCCTGCGTGTCATGCGCGCTTGCAAAGAGCTGGGTATCGGCACGGTCGCAGTGCATTCCACCGCCGACGCGCACGCGATGCATGTGCGCTTGGCCGATGAAAGCGTGTGTATCGGCCCGCCTGATGCCCGCGAAAGCTACCTCAATATTCCGCAAATCCTGGCTGCCTGTGAAATCACCGGCGCCGATGCGGTGCATCCAGGCTATGGCTTCCTCTCCGAGAACGCCAAGTTCTCCGAGATTTTGGCCGCGCACAATGTGACGTTCATTGGCCCGAAGGCTGAACACATCGACGTTATGGGCGACAAGATCGCCGCTAAGACGACCGTCAAGCGCCTCGGTATTCCCGTCGTTCCCGGTTCCGAAGGCGAGCTACGCTCAGTGGAAGAGGCGCGCGAAGTCGCCGAAGGCATGGGCTTTCCGGTGATCGTGAAGGCCGCTGCCGGCGGTGGGGGACGCGGGATGAAGGTCGCACGCAACGCCGAGGAACTGAGCGATGCGGTGAACACAGCCCGCGCCGAGGCCCGCGCGGCCTTTGGCGACGATGCCCTCTACATGGAAAAATACCTGCAAAATCCGCGTCATATCGAGGTGCAAGTGTTTGGCGATGGCATGGGCAAGGCGATTCATCTGGGCGAGCGCGATTGTTCCCTTCAGCGCCGCCATCAGAAAGTTTGGGAAGAAGCGCTATCGCCGGTGATCACGCCGCAGCAGCGCGAAGAAATCGGCGCTGTATCGGCCAAGGCCATCGCAGACCTTGGCTATTCCGGCGCCGGGACCATCGAGTTCCTTTATGAGGATGGCGAATTCTATTTCATTGAAATGAACACCCGCCTTCAGGTGGAACACCCGGTGACCGAGGCGATCACGGGGCTTGATCTGGTGTCAGAGCAATTGCGCGTTGCGGCCGGCCAAGGCCTGTCGGTGCGCCAAGAGGATATCAGCTTTGAAGGCCACGCCATTGAAGTGCGCATCAATGCTGAACATCCCGAAACGTTCCGGCCATCGCCGGGCGTGATCGAATCCTATCACCCGTCTGGCGGCCTGGGCGTGCGTGTCGATTCGGCGGTCTATCAGGGCTATCGAATCCCGCCCTATTACGACAGTTTGATCGGCAAGCTGATCGTGCATGCTGACACGCGGGATATGGCGATCAACCGGATGGCGCGCGCCTTGGACGAATTCGTTATTGCCGGTGTCGAAAGCACCCTGCCCTTGTTCCGCCGCTTGGTGAACGAACCGGATATCCGCAGCGGCGACTATTCCATCCATTGGCTGGAACGGTGGCTCACCGACCAGGATCACTGATCCCAAGGCACGGGCAGCGCTGCCGATGGCCGACACCATAACGCCCGATCTGCTGCTGCAAGCCTATGAAGTCGGCTTTTTTCCGATGGCCGAAGATGCCGAGGATGCGTCGGTATTTTGGGTCAATCCGCCGATGCGCGGGGTCATCCCGCTTGATGAATTTCATGTGCCCCGACGCCTTGCGCGCACCGTACGCCAAGACATGTATGAGGTTCGCGTCGATAGCGATTTTGAAGGCGTGATCGATGGCTGTTCGGCCAGCACGCCGGGCCGATCCTCAACTTGGATCAACGCCGATATTCGACGGCTTTATGGCGCGTTGTTCGAGCGTGGGATCTGCCACACGGTGGAAACCTGGCAGGATGGCAAGTTGGTTGGCGGCCTTTACGGCGTGGCGCTTGGCGGCACCTTCTTCGGCGAGAGTATGTTTTCGCGCGCCCGCGATGCCTCCAAGGTGGCTCTGGTGCATCTGGTTGGGCGTTTGAAGGCCGGCAGCTTCACCTTGCTCGATACCCAGTTCATCACCGAGCATCTTCGCCAATTCGGGGCGACGGAAATCCCCGCTGACCTCTATCGCGAGGCGCTGCGCGAGGCCGTCACACTGGAGGCGGACTTTTACTGTTGGCCTTCGACGGGCGTTTCGGGCGCCGTGTCGCTGCAACCGGTGAGCCAGACATCGTAAACCGGGTGGTCGATGGCATTAAGACCTGGGCTTTCGGCGATCATCCAACCGGTGAAGATGCGACGGATGCGCCGGTCGAGCGTCAACTCATCGACTTCCAGAAAGACTGTTGTGCGTTCTGGCTCGGACGGCGGGCGATCGTAGCAGACGCGCGGGGTGAGTTGCAGCGCGCCAAATTGCACCGTTTCATCAACGAAAACATAAAAGGTGTGCAGTTCGCCGGTAATCTTATCGAGCCCAGCGAACAGCGCCACTGGATGTTCATTGCGCAGCACCGGCGCGGAGGTCTGGGCAAAGGCATAACCGACGCCGGAAAAGGCGACCGCTCCGGCCAAAAAAGCGGAAAAAAAAGTGGGCAAACGCATGAGAGTCTCAAACAGATTTGGGCGCGCAGAGGCAGCGCGACAGGGCTCGCGAAAGCCCTGTTGGCACATTGTGGCGATTCGATGCTGAATTTCTAGCGCGATCGGCGCGATTGCCCGCGCAATCAAACCGTGAAGATCAGTCGCCTGGCGACCAAGCCTCGTAATCGCCGGTGGCCGCCGGGCGCTTGGCAGGCGTCAGGATCGAGCCATCCGGCCGATAGGCGCCGGGCATACCGGTTAGATTGGGTTTGTGGGGCAATTCCCACTCTTTGGCGACATAGCCATCTTCGGTCGGCGGCACGTCGGTCTTTTTGTGAATCCAGCCATGCCAACCCGGTGGAATGGCAGAGGCATCGGCCTCTCCATTGTAGATCACCCAGCGGCGCTCGCCCAAAGGCGGAACGTCGGCGCGATAATAGACGTTGCCGAGTTCATCTTCACCGACGCGCTGGCCTTTGCGGGCCGTGAACCACATGGTGCCGAACGTCTGGTCCTGCCACCAGGTGAAGAATCGCAAGAGGAACTGTTTCATCTTTGGTCCGCAAACAGGGTGAAGAGTGATGGTCTGCCTTGTGCCCCGATTGGCAGGGCCTGTCCAGCGCGCCCTTTGCTTAAGCCCGGACCATTGGGGCGGCGTTTTTCGTCAGCAGAGGTCTTTGCCTTCCCCGGTTAATTCGCCTCTGCCGACTACCCACAGGCAGGAGCATTTTTGTCCACACCCATCCCGTGGATAATTTCGGCATCTGAAATTTCCCTTAGACCAAGGTTGACGCCACGGAGCGAGTCGGGCCTTCTGGTTGGCGTTGCCGGTATAAGTCCAGCGTTTCCGGGCAAGGCGACACATTTCCAGATGGTATGTCCGTAAAGACGGTTTTGCCCCGCGCGTTCAATGACGTAGCGGCATGGCTTTTTGCCGCCAACTGACGCAATATGTGGTGTTAATTTTTTGTTTACACACCATATCTAGGTGTAGTTAGGCTAACCGCACTAACGGAATCGGTGCCGGCCCAAAGGGGGCCATGCTTGAGGGATCTGATGGGGATCATCAGATTGGGGCGAGCAGCGCTGCGCCGATTGAGAATGGGCTAGAGGAGCACTACCACGATGCGTGTCACGCGGCATTTTACCAAAGACGGCCAATCGGCCTATGCGGACCTGACCTTCCGCACCGCACTGAGCGAGATTCGCAATCCGGATGGATCGATCGTCTTTCAGCTGAAGGACATTCAGGTTCCTGAGACGTGGAGCCAGGTGGCCTGCGACATCATTGCCCAGAAATATTTCCGCAAAGCTGGTGTGCCTGCTCGCCTGAAAAAGGTCGAAGAGAACGCCGTTCCCTCCTGGCTCTGGCGCTCGGTTGCCGATGAAGAGGCGCTTGCTGAGCTGCCCGAAGAGGAACGCTACGGCCCAGAACGCGATTCCCGCCAGGTTTTTGACCGCTTGTCCGGCACCTGGACCTATTGGGGCTGGAAAGGCGGCTATTTCAACAGCGAGGAAGACGCGCTGGCCTTCCGCGATGAGCTTGCCTTCATGCTTGCCACCCAGCGCGTGGCGCCGAACTCGCCACAATGGTTTAACACCGGCCTGCACTGGGCCTATGGCATCGATGGTCCAGGTCAGGGTCACTACTATGTCGATCCTGAAACCGGCGAGCTGACCAAGTCAGCCTCATCGTATGAGCACCCGCAACCGCACGCCTGCTTCATTCAAGGCGTTGGCGATGATCTGGTGAACGAAGGCGGCATCATGGACCTTTGGGTGCGTGAAGCGCGCCTGTTCAAATATGGCTCGGGCACCGGCTCCAACTTCTCCATGCTGCGCGGCGAAGGCGAAAAGCTATCGGGCGGCGGCAAATCCTCTGGTCTGATGAGCTTCCTGAAAATTGGTGACCGCGCTGCTGGCGCCATCAAGTCCGGCGGCACAACGCGTCGCGCGGCCAAGATGGTGGTTGTCGATGTTGATCACCCCGACATTGAGACCTACATCGACTGGAAGGTGAAAGAAGAGCAGAAGGTTGCTGCGCTCGTCACCGGTTCCAAAGTTGTCAAAAAGCACATGACAGCCATCATGAAAGCCTGCGTGAACTGCGAAGGCGAGAATGATGACTGCTTTGATGTGCAGAAAAACCCTGCCCTGAAGCGCGAAGTGCGCTTGGCGAAACGCGCGCTGGTTCCAGAAAACTATATTGCTCGCGTCATTCAGTTTGCGCGCCAGGGCTATAAGGAGATTGAATTCTCCACCTACGACACTGACTGGGATTCAGAAGCCTACAACACAGTTGCGGGTCAGAATTCCAACAACTCAGTTTCGATCACCGACGATTTCCTGCGCTCTGTTGAGCAGGACGGCGACTGGGATCTGATTGAACGCACCACCGGCAAAGTCCACAAAACCGTGAAGTCTCAGGAACTCTGGGAAAAGATCGGCCATGCCGCTTGGGCGTCCGCTGACCCCGGCCTGCACTTCAACACGACGATGAACGACTGGCACACCTCGCCAGCCGGCGGACGCATCCGCGCGTCCAATCCTTGCTCGGAATATATGTTCCTGGATGATACGGCCTGCAATCTTGCTTCGCTGAACCTGCTTCAATTCAACGAAGCCAGCGAAAGCGGTGCGCAAAAAGTCTTCGATATTGAAGCTTATGAGCATGGCGTGCGGCTCTGGACGATGGTGCTGGAAATTTCTGTCGCCATGGCGCAGTTCCCCTCCAAGCAAATCGCTCAGCTTTCCTATGAGTACCGCACGCTGGGTCTCGGCTATGCCAACATTGGCGGCTTGCTGATGACCTCTGGCATTCCCTATGACTCGCCCGAAGGCCGCGCGATCTGCGGCGCGCTGACGGCGATCATGACCGGGGTGGCCTATGCAACCTCAGCGGAAATGGCCAAGGAGCTTGGTCCCTTCCCCGGCTATGAAGCGAATGCTGAGAACATGCTGCGCGTGATGCGCAACCACCGCCAGGCAGCCCTTGGCATGGCCGAAGGCTATCAAGGGTTGTCGGTCAATCCAGTCCCGCTGGACCACGAGAACTGCCCTGATAAACGGATGATAACGCACGCGACCCAGGCATGGGACAAAGCGGTCTCGCTTGGCTCGCAGCATGGTTATCGCAACGCGCAGGCGACTGTGATCGCGCCGACCGGCACGATTGGTTTGGTGATGGACTGCGACACGACAGGCATTGAGCCAGACTTCGCTTTGGTAAAGTTCAAAAAGCTTGCCGGTGGCGGTTATTTCAAGATCATCAACCGCGCGGTGCCCGAAGCGCTTCGCGTGCTTGGCTACACTGAGGCTGAGATCGCTGAAATTGAAGCCTACGCGGTGGGCCATGGCTCGCTGGCACAGGCACCTGGCGTCAACCACACCTCGCTCAAAGCACGTGGCTTCTCTGACGCTGCGATTGCCAAGATCGAAGGTGCGCTTGGCTCAGCGTTTGACATCAAGTTCGTGTTCAACCGCTGGACCCTGGGCGATGACATTGCCATCGATGAGCTTGGTTTCACCGATGAGCAGTTGAACGATCCTGCTTTCGATATGCTCTCAGCGCTCGGCTTTGAGGCCGATGAAATCTCGATGGCGAACGAGCATGTGTGCGGAACGATGACGCTGGAAGATGCGCCGCACCTGAGGCAAGAGCATTACACGGTGTTTGATTGTGCGAACCCATGCGGCAAGAAGGGCAAGCGCTTCCTGTCGGTGGAAAGCCACATCCACATGATGGCCGCTGCGCAGCCGTTCATTTCCGGTGCGATCTCCAAAACCATCAACATGCCGAACGCAGCAACAGTTGAGGACTGCAAGAGCGCCTACATGCTCTCCTGGAAACTCGCGTTGAAAGCCAATGCGCTTTATCGCGATGGGTCCAAGCTTTCGCAGCCACTGAACTCACAACTCCTCGCCGATAATGATGACGATGAGGATGCCGAAGATACGATGGACGCCATCATCGCGGCGCCGCAGTCGATGCGTGCCCAGAAGGTGGCCGAAAAGATCGTTGAGCGCATTATCGAAAAAGAAGTGCGCATGCGCGAGAAAATGCCGGACCGCCGCAAGGGTTACACCCAGAAGGCGCGTGTTGGCGGCCATAAGGTGTATCTGACCACTGGTGAGTATGAAGATGGTCGCCTAGGTGAAGTGTTCATCGACATGCACAAAGAGGGCGCTGCCTTCCGCGCAATGATGAACAATTTCGCCATCGCGATTTCACTTGGCCTGCAATATGGCGTGCCGCTGGAAGAGTATGTGGATGCTTTCACCTTCACCCGGTTTGAACCGGCGGGCATGGTGCAGGGCAATGAGACGATCAAGAATGCGACGTCGATCCTTGATTACATCTTCCGTGAACTCGCCGTCTCTTACCTCGGTCGCTACGATCTGGCGCATGTCCAGCCCGATGAAGCCGGCGCCACCACACTTGGCAAAGGCGAAGATGCTGAAAAACCATCGGCCAACTCCATCGTCTCGGCTGGTCTGGTGCGCGGCAAGGTTGCCGAACGCCTTCAGGTCGTCGGCGGCTCGGCAACCGGTGATCAAGCTGGAAACGCCAACGCAACAGTCTCCAGCACCGTAACGGCCTCGCTATCCTCGGCAGCGGTTGCATCGTCGGCAGCTCTTCAACTGGCCCCGGAACCGGTAGCCCAGGCAGCGGTCGCCACCCGGCCAACAGACAGCGTCGCCGAACAGCGCTCGATCGCCCGGATGAAGGGCTATGAGGGCGAAAACTGCTCCGAGTGCGGTAACTTCACCATGGTGCGTAATGGCACCTGCCTGAAGTGCGACACATGCGGTTCAACCAGCGGATGCTCTTGATTTCGGGAGCGTCCAGCAAGGAATGCAATGACCACGCACCTCTTCTCCTCCCTGTGAAGTACGACTGCGTGTACTGAGCCGAGACAATCTACGTCTGTTGCTCCAAGCCCGGCATCAAAACGCCGGGCTTTTTCTTTGCCGCCACAATGCTTAAGTCGGTGCCATGAATCACCTCCCCTATGATCCTGAAAACCGGCGGCTCTCCCTTGATCCGCGCCAGGACGCTTTCGTCCAAAACCCCTACCTCGCCTATGCCGCGCTCCATGCGGCCAGCGGCGATGAAGGTCCTGTGTTTTTCTGGGAAGCCTATGGGCATTGGGTTTTTGGCGGCCTCGATACGGTGAACGCCCTGTTCCGCGACCGCCGCCTGGGGCGGCAAATTCTGCATAAGACGACCCGCGAGGCGCTTGGTTGGGATCCGCCCGCCGAACACACCGCCGATTTCGATGCGATCGATGCGCGCTCGCTGCTTGAGCTTGAACCGCCCGATCACACCCGCCTGCGCGGTTTAATCAACCGCGCCTTTGTTTCGCGTCATGTGGAGGCGCTGGGGCCAGAGATCGCGGCAGAAACCAAGATGGCGATGGATGCTTTCGGCGATGCACCTGATCTTTTGGCCGACTTCGCTGAGCCAATCGCCGGTAACACCATTGCGCGCATGCTCGGCATTGATGTCGCGCACGTGCCGCAGTTGCTCGCCTGGTCCCATGCCATGGTGCAGATGTACGCGTTCGGGCGAAACCGCGCCGTCGAAGAGGCTGCCAACACCGCAGCCCGCGATTTCACCTGTTTTGTGCGCGAGGAGATCGCCAAACGCCGCGCCAACCCTGGCCCGGAACTACTGACCCATCTCATCACCGCCCATGAGGCGCAGGATCGGCTCACCGAGGACGAAATCATTTCGACCACCGTCCTGCTTTTGAACGCCGGACACGAGGCAACGGTGCACGCCATGGGCAATGGGTTACGCACGCTGTTCCTGGCCGCACCAGACGATCGCGCGCGTTGGCTTGCTGAACCGGAGGCGATGACCGAGGAAATTCTGCGCCATACACCGCCGCTGCATATGTTCATGCGGTACGTGCTGGAAGACTGTGACCTTTACGGCGTACCCTTCAAACAAGGCGATGTGATCGGCCTGCATCTTGGGCTCGCCAATCATGATCCGCGCACCATGCCGGAGCCTCAGCGCTTTGATCCGACGCGCACGCCAGTCAAAAACGTTGCGTTTGGCGCCGGTATCCATTTTTGCATTGGGCACACGTTGGCGCGGCTCGAAATAGCGACGGCGATCCCCATGCTCTTTGACCGTTTTTCGACCATCCGCATGGCGCAGACACCGCGCTTCAAGGATGCCTATCATTTTCATGGCTTGCAGAGCCTGCGGGTGACGTTGTGAGCCATCACACGGTTTTTGACGGCCACAACGATCTGCTGGCGCGGCTCTATTTGGCTGGTGGCGTCATGGCTGCCAACCAGTTCGAGGCTGGTCGGCCAAGCGGTCACCTCGATGCGGAAAAAGCCCGCGCTGGTGGCTTTGGTGGTGGGTTTTTCGCCATCTGGGTGCCGAGCAAACAACGCGGCAAGCCACGCCGCCGCGATGCCAATGAGGCGATGCGGGCCTTTCATTACGATATCCCATTGTCGCCCATGGTGCCCGCCGATGACGCTCTGCGCGCCGCTCGCATCCAATTGGAAACGCTTCAGGCGCTCCAAGACCATGGCTCGTTGACCATCTGTACCACCGCCGACCAGATCGAGGCCGTGATGGCGGCGGACGGCGTCGCCGCCTTTGTGCACATGGAAGGCGCGGAGGCCATCGACCCGGATTTTGTGGTTCTGGATGAGTTTCACACGCTCGGCCTGCGATCGCTTGGCCCGGTGTGGAGCCGTCCAACGATCTACGGCGAAGGCGTACCGTTTCGCTTTCCTGGCTCACCGGATATCGGCGGCGGGCTCACCGATCATGGCAAGCGGCTGATCGCCAAGTGCAATTCGCTGAGAGTGATGGTCGATCTGGCGCATCTCAACGAGGCTGGGTTTTGGGATGTGGCGCGGCTTTCCGATGCGCCCTTGGTCGCGACCCACTCCAATGCCCATGCGCTCTGTCCGCATGCGCGCAACCTGACCGACAAGCAATTGGATGCGATTGCAGAATCGGGCGGTGTGGTTGGGCTCAATTTCGCGGCGGCCTTCCTGCGCGCGGATGGGCGCATGCGCAGCGACACGCCAGTCTCGCTGATGCTCGAGCATCTGGACCATATGATCAAACGCATGGGCGAGGACCATGTGGCTCTGGGTTCAGATTTCGATGGCGCTGTAATCCCCGCAGATATTGGCTCCGTCGCGGGTCTGCCCGTTCTCGTCGGTGCCATGGAGGCGCATGGCTATGGCGATGATCTCATCACCAAAATCTGTCGCGGCAATTGGATGCGGGTGCTGCGTCAGACCCAGAGCTAACCAGTTGGGTTATCCGCCCAAGATGGCGCGCATCTGCTCACAGAGAAACTCGTCTGTCGGATTCGATTCCCCGGCGACCACGACAATGTCGTAGCGCGCATTGAGTCCTTGATCGCGGATCGGCCCTTGGTCAAGCACGCTCGCCCATTCATCGACGGTGTAGGCGGCGATGGTCAACATGCTTGGCGGGCGGTCGGTGCGCGCGATGAGATAGGGAATCGCGCGATCCATGCGCACATGGCCCTTGCCGCCAAAATAAAGCGTTGAGGGACCACGTCCGCGTCCCGCCACAAGGCGGCCAGCCATTATCCGGTCGCGCTCCATTTGCGCCAACGCCATGCGCGTGGCAGCCTCTTCGTCAATCAGCCCGCAATGACCGGCGATCATGTCGGGGATCCAAGCTTCGACAATCTCGTCGGTCTGCAGGCCATAGGCCGGGGCGACTTCCAAGAGCGCGTCGTAAGACGGACCGCCAGCACCGGGCTGCGGCTGATCGGTCGCAATCACATGCGCGCGGGCATTGCCTGCTGTTTCGATCAACGGGCGATAGATGTTGAAAGCGGGCCAACCCAACCCTTCCCAGTCGACGATGTCGGCGAAAAGATCGGTATCGAACGCATTATTGCGTCGCCAATCGTCAAGATCCCTCTGGCTGCTGGCGGGCACATGCTCCAACGCCAGGACGGGCGGCCGGCTTCCCGTCTTCGCTTCAAGAATGCAGGAAGCAAGCGCGATATGCTCCGGTGTGCCGTGGCGTTCGCCCAAAAACACCAGTTGCGTGTTGCCAGCTTCGCCGAACAGGCGTTGCGCCGTGGTCGGCACGCCTGTGCGCAGATCGATGATCGTCTCAAAAGCACAAGCATCCGCGTCGTTTTCAGCTTGAGCCTGGGCTTGGGTCGGAACAGCCAACACACCAAGCAAAGCGGCCAGAAGCGCGGATTTGGTCAACAGGGCCGTCGGATGGGCAAAACGCATGGTGCACCTTTCAAGGGTCTTGGTTGGAACCTAATGTAGTGCCAAATGGCGCGGGCGCTATCCTTCAAAGCCACCTTTTCATCGCCAAAGACAGCGGCTAGGACAGGGCATGCCAAATGCTTCCCCCTCCCTCACCCTTCGCCTGTGCGGTCCGCGTGGATTCTGCGCCGGCGTCGACCGCGCCATTCAAATGGTTGTGATGGCGCTGAAGCGGTATGGCGCGCCGGTCTATGTGCGCCATGAAATCGTCCACAATCGCTACGTCGTCGATGGGCTGCGGGAAAAAGGCGCGGTTTTTGTTAAAGAGTTGGACGAGATACCCGAAGGCTCGAAGGCGCCGGTGATTTTCTCGGCCCATGGCGTGCCGAAGTCGGTACCGGCCCACGCCGAAGCGCTCAACCTGCTCTATTTCGATGCCACCTGCCCGCTGGTTTCCAAGGTGCACAAGCAGGCCGCGCGGCACATGAAGCTTGGCCGCCAGGTTGTGCTGGTGGGCCATACGGGTCACCCCGAGGTCGTCGGAACGATGGGGCAGTTGCCGGAGGGCGCCGTGGATCTGATCGAAACCCCAGACGATGTTGCCGCCTACGCGCCGCCCGACCCAGCGATGCTCGGCTATGTCACGCAGACGACACTTTCGGTGGATGACACGATGGAGGTCATCGACGCGCTCAAGGCGAAGTTCCCGCAGATTGCCGATCCGGCTGGCGAATCCATCTGTTACGCCACAACAAACCGGCAGGAGGCGGTGAAAGCCGCGGCGCCTGGCGCCGATCTATTCCTGGTTGTGGGTGCGCAAAATTCCTCCAACTCCAAACGGCTGGTTGAAGTGGCAGAGCGTGCGGGCGCAGCGCGCGGGCTGTTGATTGCGGGGCCAGAGGATATTGATCTGGATGCAGTGTCAGACGGCGATGTTGTGGCGCTCTCAGCGGGCGCCTCGGCGCCAGAAATTTTGGTGGAAGGCGTCATCAATCGCTTCAGAGATCGATTCCAGGTTTCGCTTGATCTTGTTGAAACCGCTCAGGAAAATGAGCTGTTTCCGGTTGCGCGGGCCTTGCGCGATGTCGAACTCACCCGCGATGACATGCGCTTTGTAAACGGCTGACAGTTTTCCATGGCCGTCTACACCGATGTCAGCGATGACGACCTTGACGCCTTTCTTGCCGATTACGATCTCGGTGAGGTTCTGGCGTTTAAGGGCATTGCTGAAGGCGTTGAAAACTCGAATTTTTTGCTGCGCACCGAGGCCGGGACCTACATCCTGACGCTATTTGAGAAGCGGGTAAATGCTGGCGACCTGCCGTTTTTCCTCGACCTGATGAAGCATCTGGTGGATCGCGGGTTGAACTGCCCCCTGCCCATCGCGCGCCGTGATGGCGCGGTGCTTGGCGACCTATGCGGACGCCCTGCGACGATCATTTCGTTTCTGGATGGCGTTGCGATCCGGCGGCCACGGGCGGAGCATTGCCGCAAGCTGGGCGAGGTGCTGGCGAAATTCCACCTCGCCACGGCTGATTTTCCAACCGATCGACCAAACGATCTGTCGCTGCAAGGTTGGAGAGAGGTTTTTGACGGCATTCCGATCAAGGAAGCTGATTCGGCCTTTCCCGGCCTGCGCACCCGAATGGGCCGCGAACTCGACCAGATGGACAAACTCTGGCCGCGTGACCTGCCTGCTGGCGTGATCCATGCCGACCTCTTCACCGACAATGTGTTCTTTCTGAACAACCAAGTGTCGGGAATTATCGACTTCTATTTCGCCTGCACCGATGCCTACGCCTACGATCTGGTGATCTGCCTCAATGCCTGGTGTTTTGAGCCTGATTTGGCCTTCAACGTCACCAAAGCACGGGCGCTGGTGGCCGGATATCAGAGCGTGCGGCCGTTAGAGCGCCAAGAGATTGAAGCGTTGCCCCTTTTGGCGCGCGGTGCGTCCATCCGCTTTTTGGTGACCCGCCTCAACGATTGGCTGAGCGTCCCGGAAGGCGCGTTGGTGGTGCCAAAAAACCCGCAGGAATACGCGACCAAACTTGCCTTCCACCAAGGCGTCTACGACGCTCGCTTTTATGGACTCGACTTTGACTGAGAAGCTCGTTGAAATCTGGACCGACGGCGCCTGTTCCGGCAATCCTGGGCCTGGCGGATGGGGCGCGATTCTAACCTTCAATGGTCATGAAAAAGAGTTGAAGGGTGGCGAAACAGAGACCACCAACAACCGCATGGAGCTGACGGCAGCCATTGAATCCTTGGCCGCTTTGAAGCGCCGCTCCAAGGTCGCGGTCCACACGGATTCTTCCTATGTGAAGGACGGCATCACCAAATGGATGGTGAACTGGAAAGCCCGCGGCTGGAAGACCGCGGACAAAAAGCCAGTCAAAAACAAAGATTTATGGGAGCAACTTGACGCTCAGATTCTGAATCATGACGTTGCGTGGTATTGGGTTAAGGGCCATGCGGGCGATGAGATGAACGAGCGCGCCGACGAACTTGCCCGCGCGGGCATGGCGCCGTTCAAGCCCGGGTATGATCCGGACGCTTGAGTTCAGTTAGGGGAAGAGCGCGATCTGTTCCAGGCCCAGCGTCTCTTCAAAGCCGAACGCGATATTGACGTTCTGCAGCGCCTGCCCGGCTGATCCCTTCACCAGATTGTCCAGCGCGGCGATAATGATCACCCGACCCGGCAACCTGTCCTTGAACACGCCGATATGGACCATATTGGAACCACGCACGTTCTGCGTTTTCGGGATCTGGCCTTCATTCAGAACCAGCACAAATGGCTCGTTGGCGTAGCGCGCTTCAAGTCCAGCCCGCACATCGTCGACGGATGCGTTGTCAGCAAGCCGGACGTGACATGTGAGCAGCTCGCCGCGCGCCATCGGCACCAGGTGTGGCGTGAAGCCCACTGTGATCACCTGACCGGACGCTTTGGAAAGCTCCTGTTCGATTTCCGGCATGTGACGGTGATGGCCAATGCCATAGGGCGATGTGCCCTCGCCTGCTTCAGAGAACAGCATGCCTTGCTTCAACCCACGTCCGGCACCTGACATGCCAGTTTTGGCATCGATGATGATATCGTCGGCGAGAACATGGCCGTTGGCCAGCGGCGGAATGAGCGCAGTCAGCGCCGCTGTCGGGAAGCACCCTGGACAGGCCACGATTTTTGCGCCTGCGATGGCATCGCGATTGTGTTCCGACAGGCCATAGGCCACCTCACCCTGAAGCTCCGGCGCGCCATGGGGAATACCGTACCATTGCGAGTAGGTTTGAGGATCGCGCAACCTGAAATCAGCCGACATATCCACGACAACGCACTCAGGGTTGGTCGCACGGATAGTTTTTGTCGTGGCCTGCGTGGTGCCGTGGGGCAATGCGCAGATAACCAGATCAACGCCGTTCCAAACCACATCATCAAGCGTGACCAACGCAGGCAAATCAACGCCGCGCAGATGCTCAAACACCTCACCGACGGGCTTGCCCGCATGAGTGTTGGCGGTGAGCGCGACCAGCTCAATGTGCGGGTGGCGCAGCGCCAGCCGCATAGCATCAGCGCCGGTGTAGCCCGACGCGCCCAGGATCGCAGTTCTGATGGTTTTGGTCATGATCTCAGACTCTTAGAGCGTTTTGCGTTTGTCTTGAATCGCAATTCACTGCCTCTCCCTTTGGTCGAACGCGAGTTGCGATAAAGCTTTCTCAGATAAAACGCGAAACGCTTTAGACAACAAAAAAGGGCGAAGCGCTTTGCGCTTCGCCCCCAAAATCCAAACAGGTTGGATTGGATGTTAGCGCTTGGAGAACTGGAAGGAGCGGCGGGCTTTCGCGCGGCCATACTTCTTACGTTCCACAACACGGCTGTCACGGGTAAGGAACCCACCAGCTTTCAGCACACCGCGCAGACCTGGCTCATAATAGGTCAGCGCTTTGGAAATGCCGTGGCGCACCGCGCCAGCTTGGCCGGACAGACCGCCGCCTTTGACGGTGGCCACAATGTCAAACTGACCGTCGCGTGCTGCTGCAACAATCGGCTGCTGCACGATCATTTGAAGCACAGGGCGCGCGAAATAGGCGGTGAAGTCTTTGCCGTTGACGGTGATCTGGCCAGAACCAGGCTTCACCCAAACGCGAGCAATGGCGTCTTTACGCTTGCCGGTCGCATAGGCGCGACCTTCACCGTCCAGCTTTTGCACGTGCACAGGGGCTGCATCGGTCACGGGCGTTTGCTCGCCCTCACCGGATGCAACGCCCATGGCGCCGCCAAGATCTTCAAGGGATGTGATTTGTTCGCTCATTATGCAGCCCTCCGGCTGTTTTTCGCATTCAGCGCTTTGACGTCCAGAACTTCTGGCTGCTGCGCTTCATGGGGATGCTCGGTGCCTGCGTAAACGCGCATATTGGAAAGCTGCTGGCGACCAAGTGGGCCACGTGGCAGCATGCGTTCGACAGCTTTTTCCACCACACGCTCAGGGAAACGACCTTCGAGCAGCGCTTTGGCTGTGCGCTCTTTGATGCCGCCTGGATAGCCGGTGTGCCAATAGTACTTCTTGTTCTCGCGCTTACGGCCCGTGAACAGCACTTTGTCGGCATTGATGACGATGACATTGTCGCCGCAGTCAACGTGTGGGGTGAAAATGGGCTTATGCTTGCCGCGTAGGCGGGTGGCGATGATGGATGCAAGACGCCCGACCACAAGGCCTTCAGCGTCGATGATGATCCACTTTTTCTCCACCTCAGCGGCTTTCGCTGAAAAGGTCTTCATGGGGTTGGTCCTGGTCTTCAAACGGCCAAAGCGTGCTCGTCTGGCACCCATGGGGCGCTTAAGCTTCGCGCGGTGAACCGTTTTTGGAAAATACGATACCCTTGAGCAGCAATGCCTCTGCAAGGTTGGCGGTTCTATACGAGTACGGCCCTGTGCGGTCAAGCGGGAAGTTGCGCTATTTTCTTATATATTTCAGCGCTCTACAAATACGGTATTTAAATACCACACAGCAACAGATCTCAAACGCCAATTGACGCGCGCAAGCGTTCTATATAAAGAACGTGCATTCGATATTCAGAACGACCCCTACGTTTTTGCGTGGGTGCAAACCGGTAAGGATCAACCATGAGCGACAAACCCCAAGGCTTTAACACGCTGGCCGTCCATGCGGGCGCGCAACCCGACCCAACAACCGGCGCGCGTGCGACGCCTATCTATCAGACCACCAGCTTTGTGTTTGAAGACACCGAGCACGCGGCCAATCTGTTTGGCCTCAAAGCCTTCGGCAACATCTACACACGCATCATGAACCCAACGCAGGATGTGCTTGAACAGCGCATTGCAGCGCTGGAAGGCGGCACAGCGGCATTGGCCGTGGCGTCAGGCCACTCTGCGCAACTGGTCGTGTTCCACACCCTGTTGCAGCCGGGCGATGAATTCATTGCCGCCAACAAGCTCTATGGCGGTTCGATCAACCAGTTCAATCACTCGTTCAAAAGCTTTGGCTGGAACGTCAAATGGGCCGATGCGGAAGATGTGTCTTCGTTTGAGGCCGCTATCACGCCCAAAACCAAAGCGATCTTCATCGAATCCATCGCCAACCCCGGCGGCGTGGTGACGGACATCGAAGCCATTGCTGATGTGGCCGCCAAGGCTGGTATCCCACTGATCGTCGACAACACGATGGCCTCGCCCTACCTGGTGCAGCCGATCAAGCATGGCGCGAACATCGTCATTCACTCGCTGACCAAATTCATCGGCGGCCATGGCAACTCCATGGGCGGCATCATTGTCGATGGCGGCAATTTCGACTGGTCGGCGTCCGACAAATTCCCCAAGCTTTCCGAAGGCCTGGACGAGTATCACGGGTTGAAACTGCACGAAGCGCTGGGCGGCATTTCTTTTGCCATTGCCTGCCGCGTGCTTGGCCTGCGGGATCTGGGCCCGGCAATCTCACCGTTCAATGCTTTCATGATCCAAACGGGACTGGAAACGCTGCCGCTGCGCATGCAGCGCCACTGCGACAACGCGCTGGCCGTCGCTCAGCATTTGCAGAACCACGACAAAGTGGCGTGGGTGTCCTATGCCGGTCTGCCTGGCGACAGATACAACAAGCTGCAACAAAAATACGCGCCCAAGGGCGCCGGCGCTGTGTTCACCTTTGGTCTGAAAGGCGGGCATGAGGCCGGTGTGAAGCTGGTAGAGGGCGTTGAACTGTTCTCGCATCTTGCCAACATTGGCGACACGCGCTCGCTGATCATTCATCCGGCGTCCACCACGCACAGCCAGCTCACCGACGAACAGAAATCAGCCGCTGGCGCAGCGCCCGATACCGTGCGCATCTCGGTGGGGATTGAAGATGTCGCCGACATCATCGCCGATCTCGATCAGGCGCTCGTTTAACGATCCAACCAGGTTTTCCCTGAAGGCCAACTGCCAGCGCCTCCTTGGGGGCGCTGGCTTTTTTATGCCGATTGGGTCGTGGGCAGAAACCCATGACCGACGAGCCGGGCGCGATGCAGCACGGCAACCACCAAGATCACAAAGGCCCAGAACTGGTGCAGCAACGCCCATTCCATCTCGATCTGGGTGAGCAGCGTCACGATGCCGATCACCGCTTGCAGCAGCAGCGCGATAACCAGCGCCGACGCCATTTTGGCGTCCTTGCGATCAGTCGCGACACGGCGCATGCGCCAGGCATGAAAAATCGCAATACCCAGCAGCGCGTAAGCGCCCATGCGGTGAACCCACTGCACGGTGAGCACGTTCTCACCAAAGTTCACGTACCATGGTGATTGCAGGAAAAGCTTGGCGGCAGGCGGAATGAAATCGCCATCCATCAACGGCCAGGTCGTGTAGGTGAGCCCAGCATCGAGGCCCGCGACCAGAGCGCCTAAAAAAATCTGCACCAACACGAAGAGTGCGAACAGCCCTGCTAGGGTTGCACCGGGCGCCGCCTGCCCTCGCCTGTTGGTCAGATTGGCATCGATAGGTTTCATTGATTGGGCGACCCAGGCCATGGCCGCCAATATGATCGCGGCCATCGTGAGGTGCACGGCCAATCGATACTGGCTGACATCCACACGCTCGGTGAGGCCAGAAGCGACCATCCACCAGCCGATAAAGCCCTGCAAACCGCCAAGAGCAAGCAGGCCAAGCAGCTTGGGCATGGATTTGGGCGGCAGGGCCTTGCGCGCGGCAAACCAAACAAGCGGCACCAGAAAGGCTAACCCGACCAGTCGGCCCAGGAACCGGTGGCCCCATTCCCACCAATAGATGAACTGGAACTCGGCCATCGACATGCCGCGATTGATGCGCTGATATTCGGGAATCTGGCGGTACTTTTCCAGCTCAGCTTCCCAGCCTTCAGCGCTAAGCGGCGGAATCACGCCAGTGATCGGGCGCCACTCGGTGATGGAAAGCCCTGAGTCGGTCAGCCGCGTTGCCCCGCCGACAAACACCATCAAAAACACCAGCGCCGCGACACACCAGAGCCAGATACGAACCGGCCGATAGGTGTCGACGTTGGCATTGAGCGTCGTGATGTCCGACGGGTTTGTGGTGACGGCCATGGCGTTTTCCGCAAAACGAGGTGATTGGCCGCGTTATGGCGCTCCGATGCCTCGCTGCCTAGCCCTGGCCTTTGCGGCCCGGTGCCGCATCGCCCGCGTTCGGGCTTGCGCAAAGCGCCTATCCGCCTATGTCTGCCTCAATCAACGACAGAGCGAGACCGCCTGATGGCCCTTCCCATGCGCACGCGCAAATTGATCGGAACGTTTGTTCTGCTCGCCTTCATCATCGTCTATGCGTTCATGATCATGCTGCTTGGCGTGCGCCTGCTGGAAGACGCGCCGCAGTGGTTCTCGATGCTCTATTATGTTGTCACCGGCTGCGCATGGGCATTCCCAGCGATGCTGATCCTGAAATGGATGTTGAAGCCCGATGCACCGACGGCTTAGCGCCCGCTAGGCGACTTTCTTGAATCGATTGGCGAGCAGAAATGGCGCGCCAGTTGCAAACAGTTCGATATAGCGCTGCTGCTGATACTCACCATTCAACGAGACACGCGGCAGGCCGAACAAATGGTCTTTGTGATCGGCATAGACCATCCCCTTGCGCGTCGTTACAGCCGTGGTGAAACCTGCCTGGCGTGCCAGATAATAGTCGCGCGTGTCGGCTGAACCCGGATCGCCATAGGGGAAGGCGAAGTGTTTCGGGCGGGCGCCAAGCGTTTCTTCCAGCCAATTGGCACCGTCCACCATCTCTTGCATTGCCTCGTCGGGTGATAGGCGGGCAATGGCGCGATGGGTAACCGTGTGCGCTCCGATGGTGATGAGCGGGTGCGCGTTGAGCTCTTGCAGCTCCGGCGTCGAGAGAATCAGACGGCGGCAAAGAGCATCCAGATCATAGTCCTGTGCATCGGCCATCTGGCGGATGCAGGCGCGCTGATCGTCCTGGCTCATGGCGCGCAAGGCCCAATAGAAATCCAGATAGAAGGCCAGTTTTTCTTCAGCGGTACGAACCGATTGAGCACCAGCCTCTTTCTGGTCGGGGCGCACCAAGGTGTCGGCGGCGCGGATCATCTCTTCCAGCGCAACCCACCACAGCTCACCTTTGCCCTGCGGGTAGGAGGACGGCATGTAGAGCATCGCTGGCGCGTTGTGAGCTTCGAGCACCGGCAAAGCGTGGTCGCGATTGTCGATATAACCATCATCGAACGTAAAGGCGGCAAACCGGCCCGAGCGAATGGTCGGATTTTTTATGGCCTCGACCGCCTCATCCAGGCTGATGATGGCCAGCCCTTGGGCTTTCAGCGCATCCAAGGTCGCGTCGAGAAAGTCCGGTGTGATTTCAAGCAGCCCGTTGGGATTGAAACCGGGATAGGCGCCAAGCGCGGCGTCCAGTTCGGCCGCAGGGCGCACACGGTGCAGCGTCAGGATCATGCCGAGACCCTCAGACAGAGGGCGCATCATCGCGTGAATGTTGAGCGCGTGCATAGTTTTCAGCGCACTCTTCATGAGCGTCACGCGGGTCGATGCCATGGGCCGTTCCTAGTTGAGCGTTCAGTTCTGCACTTTCATCGCACACCAAACCTTGGGACCGGCTTAAGGCGCGTGGTTGCCGAAAGGTTGCAGCGTGGCTCAGGCCGGGATGGCGGCCTGAAACCTGGTGGCTGCCTGGGCGCGTACCGAGAGGATGCGCTCGCGCGAAACAATGGAGGACAATGTCTCCGCCAAAGCATTCACACGGGTCGCGCTGCCGCAAAGCACCATCGCATCGTTGATGTTGGCGCATTCCAAGAGCAATTGCGGGTCGGCTCCAGCATTCACGACAACGCTATCGTAGTTTTCCGCAAGCGCTGAAAGCACGAGGTCAGCAGCATCATCGGCGATCATCGACCGGTCGGCCTGCGTAAAGCCCGACGGCACGAAATGCAGCGCGCTATCGGGATCCTTGTGGAGGGCCGTGTCAAATCCGGCTGTTCCGGTGACCAACTCGTAAAACCCAGGTCCGTCGGCGCTGATGCCAGCGCCGCTGAGATCGCCAATGCAATCGGTCATGACGACAGACCGCCCCGCTTCGGCCAGAGCGCGAGCAAGGTGTAAGGCAAGACCGCCAGCGACGGTCCGCTCATCGGCAGCGCCGACCGTCATCCGTGTTCCCGCGCGAGGAGGTCCGCTCTTGCGCAAATGAGCGAACAACATGCGGCAGTCTTGCGCGTCGGTCAGGCTGTAGGTGCGCACGGTGCTGGGTATCGTTGCGGGCGTTGAGGCTGCAGGCGTCGGCATCGCCGATCCAGCGGTCGTGGCTGCGGTTGTGGCGGCCAAGGTCTGCAAGCGGGCGATGGCATCGCGACCAGTTGGCGTGCGCTCCGCGTCCTGATCCGCTGTTGCTTGTGGCGCGGCCACAGGCGCTGGGCGCGGCTCAAACCGTGGTTCGACAGTGTCCATGCTGTCATCGCGAACCGCACCGGCCAGGATCGCATGGCTCGTCACGCTCAGCAGCGCCAAGGCAAAACTGCCCACGAACGCAATCATGATCATCGGCATGGTCTGCGGGAAGATCGCGTCGCGCTCGACCTGGGCGGTCTGAATGATCCGCGCGTTTGTAGGAAGGTTCGCGGTGTCGTCACGCGTCGCCGCTTCGCGGAAACGCACCAAATAGCTCGCCAACAGATCACGCTGGGCAGCGGCTTCGCGTTCCAGAGCGCGCAGCTCGACCTCGGCCTCAGCGACGCGCGCAGCTTCGGCGCTCAACCGGGCCAGTTCATCCTGCAATGCCTGGGCGCGCGCAGACGCCACCCGCGCCTCATTATCGAAACGCTGCGCGATGCGCCCGGCTTCGGCGCGAATCTGACCGCCAAGATCGGCAAGCTGCGCATTGAGCTCTTGAAGACGGGGATGCGCCGGCAGCAACGTGGCGGACAGCTCGGCAATGCGAGCCCTTAAGGTCGCTTGCTCTTCCTGCAATCGCTGTGTGAGCGGCGTGGCAAAACTGTCAGGCAGCGCAACGCGCGTGCCCTGCTGGGCGATCAGGTCGCGAATCTCTTCGGCACGCGAGCGCGCGGTCGACTCTTCGGCCCGTGCACGGGTCAGCTCGCTTGAGAGCTCGGAAAGCTGCTGGGTGGACAGTGTGCGGTTGTCGGTGACCAGGAAGAGGCCGGAACCGGAACGAAAACGAGCGACAGACGCTTCCGCCTCACCGACTTGCTGGCGCAGCTGCGCGATCTCGGTTTCAAGAAAAGACGTCGCCGAACGCGTGTTGTCGGCCTGAGTTGTGCGCTGCGTCTGTTGATAGGTCGCAACAACCGCATTGGCAATTTGCGCCGAAAGCTCCGGATCACCGCTTTCATAACGCACCACAATCACGCGCGACTCTGGGATGTTGAAAACGCTCAGGCCATCATCGAATTCCTGATAGACGCGCTCGTCGGCCGATAAAAGCATCGGATCGTCGGAAAGCCCAAGTAGGACCATGACTGACTGAACCGGCGACATGCCTTCAAGGGCGGAGTCAAAGCGAGGATCATCACGCAGCCCAAGACGGTCGATGACCTGTTCGGCCACATCGCGTGAGCGCATCACCTGCACTTGGCTTGTCACCGTGCGATCATCAATGCTTGGAACGCTGTCGCCCTGCTGAACTTCAGGCCGCGTGAACGCCGTTTCCTGCGCTTCGATCAAAACCTGCGCTTCGGCTTCGTATTTTGGCGAAGTGGTCTGGGTGTAGAAGTAGACCAGCCCAGTAATACCCAGAACGAAAAACAGCACGCCAAACTTGGCCGCCCAAAGGCGGGCCAAAAGGTAGGCAAGATTGATTTCCTGGGGTGCTTGCGCTTGAGAGGACGCCAACGCTTTACTCCACGGGTCCGGATCGACACTGAACTATCGCCAGCAATGTGACCGACTATGGTAAGCAAGCGGTTAATTGCCCATTTGGCTTATCTGACCTTCCGCAAGGTTCCTGGGACTTGCCACCGCCAAGTCTGCGGCAAAACAACGGTTGATTAACCTTGTCCGGTTACTTTCACCGGCGATGAAGCGGGTCAGCACACGGCATTGTATGAGCCGGCCGACGCGCTTCCTGTGAAGGTTTGTAAGGCGTTGCGTGTCATGGTGTCTGATCTGAAATTTCGCCTGTTTGGCTTGGTGGCGTCCTTGGCCCTGCTGGCCGGCTGTGCCAGCACGGCGCCGCAACCATCCGATTTCAATCCGCTGCTCGTTGAGCCTTACGCCTTGGATTCCGGCGACGCTTTGCGGATCACCGTGTTCGAGCAGCCGAGCCTTTCATCCACCTACACCGTTGATGTTGAAGGCATGATCTCCATGCCGCTGATCGGCGACGTGCCTGCACGCGGTCTAACGGCCGATGAGCTCGACGCAAGCGTGACCGGCGCGCTGCGCGATGGGTATCTGCGCAATCCTGATGTCAGCGTTGAAGTCGCATCCTACCGACCGTTCTTCGTGCTTGGGGAAGTTGGATCATCTGGGCAGTTTCCCTATGTGGCTGGTATGACCGTGCGCAGCGCCATCGCCATCGCTGGTGGGTTCTCTCCACGGGCTGTGCGCTCCAATGTCGACATATCGCGCGTGATGAACGGCGAAGTGGTTGTCGGGCGTGTCGAACTCAACGAAGCCTTGCGCCCCGGCGATGTCATCACGGTGCGGGAACGCTGGTTCTAATGGGCGCAGATGATGGCAAACCCTTGCGGGTCTTGCTGATCACCCGCGCGCCGGTTGGCGGGCTTTGGCGCCATATTCTTGATCTAACCGATGGGCTTCTCGATCGCGGCTTTGAACTTGGCATCGCGGTCGATTCGCTGCGCGCTTCGGATCATGTGCGCTCGACCCTGGAGCGGTTTCAGCCGCGCCTGGCCCTTGGCGTTCATACGCTCGATATTCCGCGCTTGCCGGGCTGGGGCGATCTACGCCTGTCGATGCAGTTTCGCAAACTGATCAAAGAGTTGCAGCCCGATGTCGTGCATGGCCATGGCGCCAAGGGCGGGCTCTATGCGCGTCTGTCGGCCTGGCGAACTGACACCCACGCCGTCTACACCCCGCATGGCGGGTCGCTGCACTACGACTGGAAAACGATGAGCGGGAAGGTTTTCTTGACCGCCGAACGGCGCCTCATCCCCCTCACCCACCAGTTTCTGTTCGAAAGCCAATTCAGCGCCGATGGTTTTGAGGAAAAAATCGGCGATACGCATGGTCGCGACAAGATCGTATTCAACGGTCTTGGAAGTGGAGAATTTGCCGGTGGGCCGGTAACGCTGGCCGACCCGACGCATGATTTCGCCTTTGTCGGGGAAATGCGTGCCATCAAAGGCGTTGACGTGCTGCTGGAAGCGCTCTGCCAAATCCATCATCCCGATGGTAGGCCATTGCGGGTCCTGTTGCTTGGCGATGGCCCGATGCTGGACGACTATCGAGACTATGCTGACAAGCTTGGCCTTGCCGAAGAAGTGACCTTTGTTGGTCGGCGTCCGGTGCGCGAAGCTTTTGCCGCGACGAACACCATTATCGTGCCGTCGCGCGCGGAGTCCCTGCCCTATATCGTGATTGAATCCATCGCCGCCGGTAAGCAGGTTATCGCAACCGATGTCGGCGGGATCGGAGAAATCTTCGGTCCATCCCGCGATGCTTTGGTGCCCGCCGATGACGTGGATGCACTGGCGCAGGCCATGCGACAGGCCTTGAAACCACGATCACAGGCGGTGATCGACGAGCTCGACGCGCGCTACGCCTACCTGGCTGAAAACTTCCATGTCGACACCATGGTCGACCAGATCGCCGAGAGCTACCGGGCTATTTCAGCTGCGTGTTAATGCTCTGCCGGCGTTTCAGGCAACGCCTTGTTCACCACTTCCCTTAAACGGGCGCAAAGATCGGCGCTGTATAGCTGGCCCTAACGACAAGGGGCAGGAATCGATCCTGCGCCATAGAATGGGTCGGTGACAGGTTTGATCGCCGGATACACGGCCCACCGGACAAGGGTGCCGTCATGTTGATCGACCGAGGGACAGTTGCACGCGAGGCCATCCAGGCCGCCAGCGTCGACATCGACCCAGCCTCGACCTCCAACTTAATCGGCGGAAGCGATGACCTTCGCCCGCTTTCCAAGGCTGCCATCGACGCGGCCCGAACACTGAAATCACACGCCATGTCGCCAGTCATTCTGGCGGGTCTGGTGCGATTGTTTGAGTGGCTTGCCATCGCCGGCACCGGGCTCGCGCTCTACGCTTGGTATCTTGGCAGTCAGTTCGGCTTTTCGGTTCTTTATGTCAGCATGGTTGTCGGCGTGCCGACGGTCGCCGTCGCCGTTTTTCAGGTTCTTGGGCTCTACACGCCCTATGGCATGCGCTCGATCGCTCACCAGGGATTGCGTATCGTTGGTGGCTGGACGGTGCTGTTTGCGCTGATGCTGGCGTTTGCCTTCTTTTCCAATGTTGGCGACGATTTGAGCCGTCTCTGGGTCGGCCTATGGTTTGCCGTCGGTCTGATTGTCTTGATGCTCTATCGCAGCGCCGTCGTCGCGCTTGTCGGCCATTGGACAGCCGCGGGCCGCTTGCAACGCAATGTTGCGCTTGTTGGCGGTGGCAAGGAAGCCGAACGCCTGGTGGAGGCGCTGCGCAATTCGGCCAACAGCGATCTCAATCTGATCGGCTTCTTCGATGATCGCGGCGATGACCGCAGCCAGCAGAGCTGTGCCGGTCTTCCCAAGCTTGGGTCTGTTGACGATGCCGTGGCGTTCGCGCGCCTGGCCTCGCTCGACATGATCATCGTGACGCTGCCCATGACAGCAGAAAAGCGCGTCCTCGATATGGTCCGCAAGCTTTGGATCTTGCCCATCGACGTGCGTTTGTCGGCCCATACCGCAAAACTGCGGTTTCGCCCGCGCGCCTACAATTACATCGGCAATGTGCCGTTTCTGGCGATCTTCGACCGCCCGCTCGCCGATTGGGACTATGTCGCCAAAGCCGTCCTCGACCGGGTTCTCGGGCTTGCCATGCTGGTCGCGTTGTCGCCGGTCATGATCGCCACAGCGATCGCGGTGAAACTCGATAGCAAGGGACCAGTCTTCTTCAAGCAGAAACGGTTTGGGTTCAACAACGAGCCCATCGGGGTCTACAAATTCCGCTCCATGTACACCGACATGTGCGATGCACAGGCCAACAAGCTGGTCACCAAGGACGATCCGCGTGTGACCCGGGTCGGACGTTTCATCCGAGCAACCAGCATTGATGAGCTGCCGCAGCTGTTCAACGTGGTCTTCAAAGGTGACCTGTCGCTTGTCGGCCCACGACCGCACGCCATGGCCGCGAAGGCCGCCGGCGGGCTCTACCATGATGTCGTCGATGGCTACTTCGCCCGCCACAAGGTGAAGCCGGGCATCACAGGCTGGGCACAGGTGAATGGCTGGCGCGGTGAAACGGACACGCTTGAAAAGATCGAGCGCCGCGTCGAGCACGACCTCTTCTACATCGAAAACTGGTCGATCCTGTTTGATCTACAGATCATTGCGATGACGCCGCTGGCGCTTCTCACCAACAATGAGAACGCCTATTGAACCGCACGGCCACTCCTCGTGAACTAAGCGTAGGCTCCGGCTGGGCGCCCCATTCGGCTGCGAAGTCGGCCCCCGTAGCGCGCCCGTTGGTTCAAATTGGGCACGCCTGGGTCTGGCTGCTCGCGTTTTCCGGCTTCTTCGTGTTACGCGAGCCAGCCCCTTACGAGCTGCTTGGCGTTGCTGTGATCGGCATCTCGTTCCTCTTCGGCATGACCCTGCCACGCCCGATCTTGCCGATGCTTGGACTGTTGATCCTCTATGTGATCGGCGGTTTCGCAAGCGTGCCGATCGCGCCCAATCTCGGCGAGGCGCGGTTTCAAATCCTGGTGACGGCGTTTCTGGCCGCCACCAGCCTGTTTTTTGCCTGTTACACAGCGCGCGACACGCTTTCCCGCACTGCCCTCATCCGCAACGCATGGCAATGCGGCGCCATTTTGGCCGCCTTGTTGGGGATCATTGGCTATTTTGGGATTGCCGGGACCGGCGAGCTTTTCACCCGCTTCGGCCGCGCACGCGGCAGTTTTGAAGATCCGAACGTTTTCGCGCCGTTCTTAGCCGGCGCCGTTGTGTTTGCCATCTACACGATCCTTTCGCAGCCAATGAAGCGCTGGTTCTTCCCGATCTTCGTGATCAGCATTTGTTCGATCGGTATCCTGTTGTCGTTTTCGCGCGGCGCCTGGGGCTACACGCTCTATTCGATCGCCCTTATCACGGTGTTGCATTTCATTTTGACGCCGAAACCGGCGGAGCGGTTTCGCATTGTTGTGCTCAGCCTGATGGGTCTGGGCCTCTTGATGATTGGCATCGCCGTGGCCTTTTCGATCCCGGCAATCAGCGATTTGCTGACCCAGCGTGCCAACCTCATCCAAAATTACGATGGTGGTGAGTTCGGTCGTTTCGGCCGCCATGTCCTCGGCTTTCAAATAAGCATCCATCACCCGCTGGGGCTCGGCGCCCTCGGGTTTCGTGAAATGTTCGGCATTGATCCGCACAATGTCTATTTGAACGCCCTGATGACGCATGGTTGGCTTGGCTTCTTCGCCTACATCACGCTGGTCTTCACGACGGCATTTCAGCTGCTGCGAGTCATTCTCTTCAATCCGCCATTGCGCTCCGTCGCCATCCCGCTTTTTGCGTTGTTCACCGGTGTGATGCTGATGGGCACCTTTATCGATACCGATCGCTGGCGCCATTTCTTCCTGCTGCTCGGCTTGTCTTGGGGCGTCATCGCAGCTGGCATCGCCAATCCCTTTATTCGCAGGTCGCAGCGCGTCGAGGTGTAGAAGGAATTTCTTTCCTCCACCGCATTGCCGCTTGCGCATACTGGTGCTGGCAGGCTATCTGCGGACCGTCGGGGCGTAGCGCAGCCTGGTAGCGCGTTCGTCTGGGGGACGAGAGGTCGTGGGTTCGAATCCCGCCGCCCCGACCAGCAACACAAAAATGCGAAAAATCACTCGAACAGGACAACGTCGTCCAGGTCGATTGCCTCGCTGGCAACCGGCTGCGGCTCTGGCTTTGCCACCCGTTGTGCCTCTTCGTCCCTTAGCTGTTGGTCCCTTAGCTCCTGCTCGCGCAAGTGCGCGGTTATCAAAGGATGCTGCGGCCCAAAATAGTGCTCGGTGCGCAAATAGGGTCGCGGGTTGACGATCGTCTGGCGGATTTGCGCGTACAACGTCGCAGGCGCAACCGGCTTGGCCACATAGCCGTTGACGCCAAAGCGCAGCGCCCGTTCGATCCGGCGCTGCTCATCATGGCCGGACATCATGATGACAGTCTGAAAGGCGCCTGGATTGTTCGGCTTGCGAATAGCGCGCATCACGGACTCGCCTGATCGGTCAGGAAATTCCCAATCGAGCAACACGATGTCGTAATGACCAAGCTGAATGCCGTCATAGGCCTCCTGGCCAGTCGACACCTCCTCGACCTGGCGGACACCAAAGGCTTTGAGGACCGACACCACCAGACGTCGCATGAAGCGGCTGTCATCGGCGACGAGAAAATGAACGTTCGATAAATCAAGAGCGGTTTTCATCGGCGCAATTCCGAAAAAGGCTAGGCAGGGTTGTGTGGCGCAGCCGGAGCTGGATCTGGCGTTGGCCGCGCTTGATCAAGCTGCGACTTGCATTCCATCAGTGTACGCAGCGCCTGGACCAATGCCCCGGTTTGGTTCTGCGAAAGATGGCCGCCAACTGCGACTGCACCCGGTGGCATGCTGGCCTGCGGCACGGGTTGAGGGACGACGTTTGGCGGGGCGGCTGCGACCTGCGCGGCCGGGCTGGTCACAACTGGCGTACTCGGCGGCACAACAGGTGTAGCAACCGGCTGAGGCATCGGCTGGATTGGAGCCTGCCCGGCTTGAGGTGGTGGCGGCGCTACTGGCTGGGGTGCGCTGGCAGGCAGTGTTTCGTCTTGAGCGGCTGTCGGCGCAGGTTCAGCGACAAACCGTAAGCCGGACGTAGCCGGAACGACCGGAGGTGGTGGGGCCGGCGCTATCGAAGCAGCAAGCGGTGCGGCCACAGGCTGCGGTTCCGGCTCTGGCAGATGCAATTCAGGTTGTGTGGATGAGGCGGCTTCGGCATTGCCGGAAAGCGCGGCCCGGACAGGGTCGGGACGTGCTGGCTCCACAGGCGCTTGTGGCGCCGGGTTGTGGTTGGGTGCCGGTCTTGCCGGCTGAGCGATGGGTTGCGGCGCTGGCACCGGTCGTGGCGCCGGCGGGTTGGCCGGTGCCGACGTCGATGCCTGATCGGCAAAACTCGCCACATGGGCAATGCCCTGCTCACGCAAGATGCGCTGCACACCCTTGATGGTGTAGCCCTCGTCATAGAGCAGGTGGCGAATGCCTTGCAGCAGGGCGATGTCCGAGGGCCGGTAATAGCGCCGGCCTCCGGAGCGCTTCATCGGTTTGATCTGGCTGAAGCGGGTTTCCCAGAAACGAAGCACATGCTGGGGCAGGTCCAAAACGTCCGCCGCTTCGCTGATCGTGCGAAACGCTTCCGGGCTTTTGGCCGAGGCACGCGCCATGTCGCTGCAACCCCCTCATTGAAAACCGAATTGACGGACTTTTTATTCTTTATTTTCAATGACTACTGACGAAATTCGAACGAATCACTGAAGTCGCCAGACTGTACGGCATGAAGCGTCACGCACCAACCGTTGAGCATGCCTATTCTTCAGGCGGCACGCGCGTTACGCGAACGCTGTTGCGCGTTCACAACAACAGGCAAGGTCATCGGAAGTTTTCGCAAGGAAGGGTGCTAGAAAATCAAACGCCTGAGCCGACTGACGCGCTAGGATTTGTGGCCGTTGTCGACGCGCTCTTTGAGAATGTTCGACGGCTTGAACACCATCACGCGACGCGGCGTGATCGGCACTTCTTCGCCGGTCTTCGGATTGCGCCCAATACGCTCATCCTTGTGACGAACCACAAATGTGCCAAAGGAAGATAGTTTGACGTTCTCGCCAAGAACCGCTGCCGAGGCGACCTCTTCAATCACCGCCTCGACCAGATCGGCCGCTTCGGTTCGTGATAGCCCTACCTGTTGGTAGACGGCTTCGCATAGATCAGCGCGCGTGACGGTTCCACCAGCCATAACCCTCTTGGCCCTCTTCTCATTCGCTCCAGCGACCCCTCGCCTTGAGGCACAAGTCTTAAGCGATGAGTTCGCGGCGGGTCAATTCAGCTTACGGCAAAAATAGCTAGAAAAATCAGCACTCAGGGCAAGTGTGATGCATTCTTGGCCGCTGCGTTACATACGCAACAGGCAGGCGCCCCAGGTAAATCCGCCGCCCATAGCTTCCAGCAACACAACATCGCCCTTTTTGATACGCCCATCAGCGACAGCTTCGCTGAGCGCTAGTGGGATGGATGCAGCCGATGTGTTGCCATGGTGATCAACCGTGACAACAACTTTGGCGGGATCGATTTTCAGCTTGTTGGCCGAGGCGTCGATGATGCGTTTGTTGGCTTGGTGCGGCACGAACCAGTCAATTGTATCGCCGTTGAAGCCGGTCTGCTCGAATACGTCGACGATCACGTCGGTAATCATGCCGACGGCGTGTTTGAAGACTTCCTTGCCCTGCATCCGCAAATGGCCGGCCATTTGGTTCGTCGAGGGCCCGCCATCGACAAACAGCTTTTCGCGGTGATTGCCGTCCGATCGAAGCGAGGACGCGATGATGCCAGGACCATCTGGATCAACAGGTCCGCCAACGGCATCAAGCACGACCGCCCCTGCCCCATCGGCGAAGAGAACGCAGGTTGTGCGGTCTTCCCAATCGATGATGCGCGAGAAGGTTTCAGCGCCAATGACCAGCGCCCGGTTGGCAAGTCCGGCCTTCAATTGGCTATCGGCCGTCGCCATCGCAAAAACGAACCCGGAACAGACCGCCTGCATATCGAAGGCGTAGCCATGGCGAATGCCGAGCTTTTGCTGGACCTGCGTGGCGGTGGCAGGAAACGTGTAATCGGGAGTGGCGGTCGCTAATACGATGAGATCGATCGATTGCGGGTCGACATCGGCGTTGGCCAGCGCCGCCTTGGCCGCTTCGAAGGCAAGGTCGCTCGTGTGCTCGTCGGACGCCGCTATGTGGCGTGACTGGATGCCGGTGCGCTGGACAATCCACTCATCCGACGTGTCGACCATCTTGGCCAGATCGTCGTTGGTGAGAACTTTGGCGGGCAAATAGCTGCCGACGCCCAAAACGCGGGCGTGACGAACGGAAGACGCGGCAGATGTCATGAGGCCTCGGAAATTGGAGTCTCGTCCTCGGCCGAGGGAGACGGTGCAGGTTCAGCTTCTACGCTGCCTCGACCGGCTTGGGCAAGTTGAGCCGAAATCTTCTCACCAAGCTCGTTGATCACCATCGTGCGCGCCAGGTCGACGGCCGCCGCGAAACCGAGCGCGTCGGCGCCGCCATGGCTTTTGACCACCGTGCCGTTCATGCCTAGAAACACGCCGCCATTCACGCGCCGTGGGTCCATCTTCATACGCAAGGCGTTGAATCCTGGACGGGCGAGCAGCGCTCCGAATTTGGTGCGCAGGGTGGCAGTCATGGCATCGCGGAGGTAGCTGCCGATCTGTTTGGCCGTGCCCTCGGCGGTCTTCAGCGCGATGTTGCCGGAAAAGCCTTCGGTGACGATGACATCGACATTGCCCGAGCCAATGTCCGTCCCCTCGACAAAACCGACGTAGTTCATGCCGTCATAGTTGGCATCTTTGAGACGTTGGCCGGCCTCGCGGATCGGCTCCAGGCCTTTCACCTCTTCTACGCCAACGTTCAGCAGGCCGATCGTCGGTCGGTCGACGCCAAACAAAGCGCGGGCCATCGCCGATCCGAGCAACGCAAAATCCACCAGCATCTCAGCGTCCGCACCAACGGTCGCGCCAACGTCGAGCACGACCGCCTCATTGCGGGCGGTTGGCCAGATCGCTGCGATGCCGGGGCGTTCAATACCCTTTTGCATTTTTAGGCAGAATTTCGACATCGCCATCAGCGCGCCAGTGTTCCCGGCCGAAACGCAAATGTCGGCGTCGCCCGTTTTCACCTGCTCAATGGCTTTCCACATCGACGATGTGCGTCGGCCCTGCCGCAAAGCCTGTGATGGTTTGGCATCCATCGCCACGGCAACGTCTGTATGAACCACGTGCGTGCAGTTCGTGAGGTTTGGGTGTTTGTCGAGGATCGGTTGAATGATTGCCTTGTCGCCAACGACGACGAAGGCAAGCTCCGGGTGACGCTGTTTTGAGATGGCGAGACCGGGAATGACGTTGGCGGGGCCCTCGTCGCCCCCCATCGCATCCACCGATATCGTCACTGTGTCGTCGTCACGCGTCATGCAAGCTTTCCAATTGGCTCAGTTCGGTCGGGCATCACGATGGGGCGAAGCGCCCGCATTCCTATAGGCGAATCTGGTCTCGATAAAGGGCACATGTTGGCTGTGAAGCGGTTGCCCTGGCGCCGGCCAGCTCACGATCATCGTCCTAAAGTTTGAGGTCTTTTAGGACTGCGAAAGGCGAAGCTGGTTCATCATCGTCCTCTGCATCCTCATCGGATTGAGCCTCACTAAGTGGCGCGAGATCAGGATGCCTAGGATAGGGATCGAGTGCCAGTGTGAACAGCTGATAGCCAAGGTCTGAGATAGAGGCCGCGCCAGCCACCAAGGGTTCGACATCATTGTCGTCCAGCGGATCAAGGTCGATAACTTCGTCCCGTTTCATCGGCTGACCAAAAATCTGCTCAAACGGCACGTCAATCGACGCCTTGAACGGGCGAAGCGACACACCACAGATATAGGTCACCTCAGCCGTCAGTTCGCCTTCGACGCGCAGTTGACGCCCCTTCATGCCAAGGGCGGTCGCGCGAAGATCAAACTGCTCGACCGAGGCTAGCCCATTCTCCTCGGCGAGACGCGTGTGTTCATCGGCATCGAGTTCCAGGCGCAGCCGCACGGGGCTACGCCGCGCTTCCTCGGCAAGAACAGAAAGGGTTGGAAGGTCTTTGTTGGCCATCGTGCGGCTCTCTATGCAGCCGCTTGTTCAGGATTCATCGGCCAGGCCAATACGCCGTTCAACACGGCATCATCGTCTTGGGCAGCCAATGTTTTGTCAGCAGCTTGAAGATATCGGGCCAAGGCCTGTGCGTTCACTGGATAAGACTCTGCCTCGTCTGCTGATGATGCCTTATCGGCACCGAACACTATTCCGCCGGCGTTGCGCGCAATCGCTTCGGCGAGAGCTTCTTCATCGGCACTGTCCAACGCTTCGCCGAACGCCTGCCCTCGCCCCAGATAGGCCGTTGCCAGCGTCTTCAGGCGTTTGGGAACATTGCGGTCGCTGACGCCCGTCTCCCGCAAAGCGCGATCAAGGTCCTTGAACATAAGGTCGGAGAAAGCCTGGGATCGGACGGCGGCTTCTTCGGCGCGCGCACCTTCGATCTTTTTCAAACGACGGAAAACCAGGATCGCGTGGGCGATCAGCATATCAAACCGGCCACCGATCGTATCAGGCACGCCCCAAGCTTCGAAAAAGACCGGCTGACGCGATTGATCCGTGACGCTTTGATAAAAAGCGTAAGGCGTCATATCTTTACGCCGTTTCCATAAACCGAACACCATCGTGTTGCCCTATTTGGTCATCTTGGGTAGGTCCGGACACGCGAGGGTCGTTGATCGGTCGCGCACCACACCCGCACCCCTATGTGCGTATGGTCTGTAGTGAGGAGGTATAGGGTTGGCAAAGGTCGGATTAAAGGGGACTTCCCCGATTGGCCATTCAATGGCTGAGGACAAACCGACGCGCCGGTCGCTGCTGACGGGCGCGGTCGCGTTGGGCGCAGCGCTCGCGCTTTCGGCCTGCAACACGACTGAAGTGCGCAATCACGGCTTCATCATGCCAGATTCCGGCTTGGAGCAGGTGCCGGTCGGCTCCTCCAAGAACCAAGTGCTGATCGTGCTCGGCACGCCACAAACGACCGCGACGCTCGATAATGAGGTGTTCTACTATATTTCGCAGCGTAGCGAGCAGACCTTTGCGTTCTCGCGCCCTGAAATCACCGATCAGCGCGTGCTGGCCGTCTACTTCGATGAAAATGAGTTGGTGGCACAGATCGCCGATTATGGTCTGCAGGATGGCGTGATCTTCGATTTTGTCAGCGAGACGACGCCTACAGGTGGCGCGGACCTCACCTTTGTCGGCCAAATCCTTGGCGGTCTGGGCTCAGCGCCGACAAATATCTTCTAATCCGGCCCAGCTGGCTCAAAGCACAAAAAACCCCGCCAACCAGACTGGTTGGCAGGGTTCTTTTTTGCCTGCGACCGATCGCTTAGCCGTGCGCAAGCACAGCAAGCAGCAGCAGCGCCACAATGTTCGTGATCTTGATCATCGGGTTCACAGCTGGACCAGCGGTGTCCTTGTAGGGATCGCCAACGGTATCACCGGTGACCGAGGCCTTGTGCGCCTCGCCGCCTTTTTCGTGCTTCACGCCATCCTTGTCGACGAAACCGTCTTCAAAGCTCTTCTTGGCGTTGTCCCAGGCACCACCACCGGCGGTCATCGAAACGGCCACGTAAAGCCCGTTGACGATCACGCCGAGCAGCATGGCGCCGACAGCCGCAAACGCCTGATCCTTGCCAGCAATCGCGTTGATGGCGAAGAACACCACGATTGGCGAGAGCACCGGCAGCATGGACGGTACGATCATTTCCTTGATCGCAGCCTTTGTCAGCAGGTCAACCGCGCGAGCATAGTTCGGCTTGGAGGTGCCCTCCATGATGCCCGGATCAGCCTTGAACTGACGCCGCACCTCTTCGACGATGGACCCTGCCGCACGACCCACAGCGGTCATCGACATGCCGCCGAACAGGTATGGCAGTAGACCACCGAAGAGCAGGCCAACCACGACGTAGGGATTGGAAAGCGAGAAGTCGACCGCCACACCTTCGAAGAACGAGCCCGGCTCTGCGTTGGCAGCAAAGAACTTCAGATCCTCGGTGTAGGCCGCAAACAGCACCAGAGCGCCAAGACCGGCTGACCCAATGGCATAGCCTTTGGTGACGGCCTTTGTGGTGTTGCCCACAGCGTCCAGCGCATCGGTCGTCTCGCGCACTGAGTCTGGCAGGTTGGCCATCTCAGCGATGCCACCTGCGTTGTCGGTCACAGGGCCGAAGGCATCCAATGCCACCACGATACCGGCGAGCGCCAGCATGGTCGTCACGGCAATCGCGATGCCGAACAGACCGGCGAGCAGGAAGGTGGAGATGATGCCGGCGATGATGATCAAAGCAGGCAGCGCGGTGGCTTCCAGCGAGATCGCCAGGCCTTGGATGACGTTGGTGCCGTGACCGGTGACCGAGGCTTGGCTGATCGAACGGACCGGACGGTAGCCGACACCGGTGTAGTACTCTGTAACGACGATGATACCGCCGGTGACCACAAGTCCAATGACGCCGCAGAAAAAGAGGTCAACACCGGTGAAGCTCGTGCCGCCAGCTGTGGTGAACACCTGGTCGGCGCCCAACCAACCCCAAACGATGGCGGCCAGTGCGACGATCGAAAGGATCGCTGCACCCCAGAAGCCCTTATACAGGGCGCCCATGATGGAGTTGTTGGAGCCAAGGCGCACGAAGAACGTGCCGATGATCGAGGTGATGACGCAAGCGCCACCGATGACCAGCGGCAGGAGCATCATTTTCTCGCCATCCGCACCCACAAAGAAGATCGAGGCGAGCACCATCGTGGCAACGACGGTCACGGCATAGGTTTCGAAAAGATCGGCGGCCATACCGGCGCAATCGCCAACATTGTCGCCGACATTATCGGCGATCGTGGCCGGGTTGCGGGGGTCATCTTCGGGGATACCGGCTTCTACCTTGCCGACCAGATCACCGCCGACGTCAGCGCCCTTGGTGAAGATACCACCGCCCAGACGGGCGAAGATGGAAATCAGCGAGGCGCCGAAGCCGAGAGCCACCAGCGAGTCGATGACGACGCGCGAGGTGTTTTCAAAGCCCATGGGGCCAGTCAGCAGGTAGTAGTAGACGGCAACGCCCAGCAGCGCGAGGCCCGCCACCAGCATGCCAGTCACGGCGCCTGATTTAAACGCGATCGACAGGCCTGCTGCCAGGCTCTGAGAGGAGGCCTGAGCCGTGCGGACATTTGCGCGCACCGATACGTGCATGCCGATGAAACCGGCAGCGGCAGAAAGGACAGCGCCAATCAGAAATCCGATGGCAACTTCCATGCCGAGCAGGAAGATGACGACAACAAAAATGACAGCGCCGACGATGGCGATGGTGAGGTATTGGCGGGTCAGGTAGGCTGAAGCGCCTTCCTGAATAGCGCTCGCAATTTCTTGCATGCGCTGATTGCCCGCATCGGCGGCCATCACCGATTGTACGGCCCAGACACCGTAAACAATCGATAGGATGCCACACGCGATGACAAAGATGAGTTCCATGGATCGATCCCTTGAAGCGTTGCGTGCGCGAGGCGCACTAACTTGGAGCGAGACTGAGGGCTTTGAGCCCGTCCCTCGTTCGTGATCTTGTTAGGCTGATGAGGGACGCTTCCACCTCGCGGGTGAGCGGGTCTGGCCGCCCCTAGCCGCGCAGGTCATGCCAAAAAGGCCAAGCCTTAGCAAGCGACAGCGGCGTGTTGACCGGCCTTCGAGCTGGTGTTTCCAACCAAAGTCTAAGATACGAGCTTAGGCTGGCTGCGCTGAGCGCCCACGCCAAAGAAGAAACAGAGCAGCCAACGCCAACACCGGCAACAGGATCCAATTGATCACATCCCAGCCGAACAGGTGCAAAAGGCCGCCTGAGGAGAAGCTGGCGAACGCCACAAAGCCAAACAGGATGAAATCGTTCCAGCCCTGCACGGTGTTGCGCTCCTCAGGGCGATAGCATTCGGTCAGCATCGCAGTTGCGCCCAAGAACGCGAAGTTCCAGCCAACGCCCAAGAGCACGAGCGCGATCCAGAAATGGCCGACGGAGATGCCGTTGAGCGCCACCGCCGCGCAGACCGCCAACAAAGCAAATCCGGCCAATATCACGCGCTCGACACCGAACCGGGTGATCAGGGAGCCGGTGAAGAAGCTTGGCGCGAACATGCCGATAACATGCCATTGAATGCCAAGCGCCGCTTCGCCAACCGAATGGCCGCATGCAATCATCGCGATCGGTGCTGCCGTCATGGCCAGCGCCATAAGGGCATAGGAAACAATGGCGCTGAACAAGGCCGCCTGAAAGCGCGCCTGTTTTGCGATCTCCGCCATCGGCCGGATCCGCGCTTTGCTCGCCGCCGTTGGCACCACCGGTTTGGGTAGGTCGACAAAACTCACAACGGCGACTGAAAGAAGCGCCAGGCCTGCCTGCCCCAAAAAGGCTCCTGCGAAAAGAATCGGATCGAAAAAATCGTTCATCGCGATGACGACCTGCGGCCCGATTAGGCCAGAGGCGACGCCGCCTGCCAAAACCCAGGAAATCGCCTTCGGACGGAAGGCCGGTGATGCGGTGTCAGCGGCCGCAAACCGGTAAGAATGCACGACGGCGCCAAACATGCCGGCCATGAATGTGCCCAGGCAGAGCATCCAGAACGCGCCGGAAAGCACGCCCTGCATCGACACCAATCCGGCAAGAACGCCAAAAGAGGCTGCTGCCCAAAAGACAGGCCGACGCCCGATGCGGCCCATCAGCTTTTGCGCCGGCAAGGTGCAAAATGCGGTGCCAAGAATGAAAAGCGAGACCGGGATGGTCGCAAAGGCCGCCTGCTCAGCGGGAAGCACATAGCCGCCAGCGAGTCCCGCCGTCGCGATCACGATGGAGGCGTTGGCACCGCCCAGCGCTTGGCCAATGGCAAGCACGAGCGCATTGCGCTTGGCGCGCCCATCATCATGGGTTTCAACAGGGTCGATGGAAGCAACAGTCATGGCCCCGGTATCGCGCGGCAATCGGCAAACGTCCATGTGGAAAACGCTTACGACGGGTCTCGGCCACGTCGAATAGCAAAGGCAAAATGTCGCTTAGGCGCGGAACCGCTTCACCAGCGCATTGAGCACACCGTTGGTCAGGCGCACTTCCTGGTCTTCATAGAACGCCTTGGCGATATCGATATACTCATTGAGGATAACGGGGGCGGGAATGTCCTGCCGCTTCATGATCTCAAAAGCCGCAGTGCGCAAAAGCGCGCGCAACAGCGTGTCCAGGCGGGTCAGCGGCCAGCCATCCGGCAGCGAGGAATGAATGGCTGGATCAAGAATTTTCTGCGCATCGACCACGCCGGTCACCAGGTGGCGGAAATACCCTTTGTCGGCAGGCCGATAGGCCCAACCGTCCACCTCTTCGCCCAAACGAAATAGCTCGAACTCGGCCAGCGCTTGCGGCATGGTCGTGCCGCCGACGTCCATCTGATAGAGCGCCTGCACGGCGATAAGGCGTGCGACGCCACGCGCATTGGCCGGTTTCGGCGAGGCGTCCTTTGGCGTGGAATTTGGGCGCGCCGTTGCGGCCATTACTGCGTTCCCATGGTGCGGCGTAATTCGACCAGCGCCATTGCTGCTTTGGCAGCACCGCCGCCTTTGTTTTTGTCGGCACGGTTCGCACGCGCCCAAGCCTGGTCACGGTTTTCGACCGTCTGAATGCCGTTGCCGATGGCAAGGCCGGGATCAAGCGTCAAATCCATCAGCGCGCGCGAGGATTCGCCGGCCACGATGTCATAGTGCGAGGTTTCACCGCGGATCACTACGCCAAGTGCGATGTAGCCATCATAGGCCTTGGGATTGCGGTAACCGATCATCATAGCGCCGGGGATTTCCAGTGCACCGGGCACGGAGACGCGCTCATAGGTATGCCCGTCAGATTCCAAAACCTCGATGGCGCCGGCGGCGAGCTCGTCGGCTAGGTCGGTGTAGAAGCGCGCTTCAGCAATCAAAAAATGGGCCATCGTGTACCAACTAGTTCAAGGTGCGCGGTGCTTATACGCCTTTTGCAGGCAAGGGCTAGTCATCTGCCTGCATCAGGCGCTCGGCATAGCGCGCCATCAGGTCAATCTCGATGTTCATCGCATCGCCAACCTGTCGATCACCCCATGTCGTGACCGCCAGCGTATGCGGAATCAGCATGAGCGTGAATCGGTCACCATCGACGTTGTTGACCGTTAGCGACGTGCCCTGCAGGCAGACCGAGCCCTTCTTGACGATGAACTTGGCGAGATCCTTGGGCGCCGCGATCTCGAACAAGGAGGTGTTCTCGCCATCGTCGCGTCTGATCACCTTTGCCATGCCATCCACATGGCCGGTGACAAGATGCCCACCCATCTCATCGCCCAGTTTCAGCGAGCGTTCCAGATTGATGCGCATGCCCGGTTGCCAGCCGCCAAGCGTTGTTAGGCGCAGCGTTTCTGTCGATGCATCAATAGTGTAGCGCGCGCCGTCTGCCGTTTGTTCCAAGGACGTGACCGTCAGACAGCAGCCGTCATGGGCGATTGAGGCACCAAGATCGATGGTTGAGGCATCATAAGGCGATTGGATGGTGAAGCGCTTATCCTCACCCATCGTGTCAATTTGTTCGACAGTGCCGATGGCGGTCACGATGCCGGTGAACATGAGGTCAAGCCTTTTCGATTGGAGCGAACGTGACGATCTGATCAGGGCCGCTCGTGCGGTGCCGAACAATCAAAAAACCCGGCAGACCGGCCATAAAAGGATCGCTCGAAAACGGGCGAATGCCCTTTGGCCCCAAGACCGGCTGACCTTCGATCAAAAGAAGCTCGTCGACCAGACCATCTTGAAGAAAACTCGTGGCGAGCTTGCCACCGCCTTCAACCAGCAGGCTGGTTATCCCGCGCTCTGCCAACATGCTAAGGCTGCTCGTCAAATCATGGCCCGGCAAGTGGACCCAATTCTCGGGGACATCTGTTCCGCCAAACAACACTTTTTGCGGCGATCTGACCGAAAGCCCGGGCAGGCGAACCGTAAGCTGCGGCGCATCGGCCCGGCAAGTGCCAGCGCCGACGGCAATCGCGTCCACGCGCGCCCGCAGACCATGCATCAGATGGTTGGTTGCTGGCGCGGTAATGGCGACTTGACCATCGCCTTCCATCCCAATGGCGCCATCAGCGCTCAGCGCCAGTTTCAGCGTGACATGCGGTCGGCCCTTGGCAAGGCGCGTGATATGGCCGCGATGGGCGCGCTTGGCGGCCTTTTTGATGTCCGCAAAAGGTTCAAACGCAACGTCGATGCCAGCTTTGCGCAGTCGATCAACGCCGGACCCCGAAACACGCGGATCGGGATCACCGAGCGCGACGACGACGCGCGCGACGCCTGCGTCGATCAATGCTTCGGTGCAGGGCCCGGTTTTGCCGTGGTGGTTGCAAGGTTCCAGCGAGACATAGGCCGTCGCGCCTTTGGTAGCGGCTCTGGCTTCATCGAGCGCCACCGTCTCGCCATGCGGACGACCGCCCTGCCCCGTGGCGCCCGCGCCAACAACGACACCGTCGCGAACGATCAAACACCCAACAGCCGGGTTCGGCCAAGTGCGGCCAAGTTCGGCCTGACCGAGGCGTAGCGCGGCGGCCAAAAAGCGGCGATCGGTCTCCGACGGCATAGCTAGCGCAGTCACTCAGACTGGTCAGTGTTTTTGGCGGCGACGCCGGACGAGTTGGCGAGCTCTTCGACGAACTCTTCAAAGTCGCGCGCTTCGCGGAAATCCTTGTAGACGGAGGCAAACCGCACATAGGCAACGTCATCGAGGCCCTTCAGCGCGTCCATGACCAAGAGACCGATCTGGTCGGACTGAACATCGGTTTCGCCGGTGCTTTCAAGCTGGCGCACGATGCCCGACACCAGGCGCTCCAACTGTTCTTCAGCGAGCGGTCTTTTGCGCGCGGCAATGCTTACTGAACGCAAAAGCTTATCGCGTTCAAAGTTTTGGCGCTTGCCGTCGCGCTTGACGACGGTCAATTCGCGAAGCTGGACGCGCTCAAAGGTGGTGAAGCGACCACCGCAATCACCGCAGACGCGGCGCCGCCGAATGACGGCATTGTCTTCGGCGGGCCGCGAGTCTTTGACGTGCGTGTTCAGGCTTTGACAGAAGGGACAGCGCATGGAGCTGGTGGCTTTTCCTAGCCGAGATCAGGATAGATCGGGAAGCGATCTGTCAGCGCAACGACTTTCTCGTGCACAGCCTTCTCGACCAGCGAGTCTTCGTCCGTCTGGTTCTGTGAAAGCACATCCAGCACTTCGGCGATCAAATGGCCAACCTGCTGGAACTCGGCAACGCCGAAGCCGCGCGTCGTACACGCTGGCGAACCAAGGCGCACACCGGATGTCACGAATGGTTTTTGCGGATCAAAAGGTACGCCGTTCTTGTTGCAAGTGATGCCCGCGCGCTCCAGAGCCTTCTCGGACACTTTGCCGGTCAGATTCTTCGGACGCAGGTCGACCAGAACGATGTGATTCTCCGTGCCGCCCGACACAATGTCATAGCCGTGATTTTTGAGCGTTTCGGCCAGGGCAATCGCGTTCTCGACAACGTTTTTGGCGTAAATCTTGAATTCCGGGCGCAGCGCCTCGCCAAAGGCCACCGCCTTGGCAGCGATCACATGCATCAGGGGGCCGCCCTGAAGGCCGGGGAACACAGCTGAATTGAGTTTCTTGGCGATGTCACCATCATTGGTGAGGATCATGCCACCGCGTGGGCCGCGCAAAGTCTTGTGCGTCGTCGTCGTTGCAACATGGGCGTGCGGGAACGGGCTTGGGTGATGACCACCGGCGACGAGCCCGGCAAAGTGCGCCATGTCCACGAGCAAAATTGCGCCAACAGAATCGGCAATCGCGCGGAAGCGGGCGAAATCGAACTGGCGCGAATAGGCAGAACCACCAGCAATGATGATTGTTGGCTTGTGTTCCTGGGCGAGCTGTTCGACCTGATCATAGTCGAGCAGGCCATCTTCCTTGCGCACGCCATATTGGACGGCGTTGAACCATTTCCCGGAAAGGTTGGGCGGTGCACCATGGGTCAAGTGACCACCGGCATCCAGGCTCATGCCGAGCACCGTGTCGCCGGGTTTGGCAAGCGCCAGCATCACCGCTTGGTTGGCCTGGCTACCGGAGTTCGGCTGAACGTTGGCAAACTCACAATCGAACAGCTTACACGCTCGCTCGATCGCCAATTTCTCTGCAATATCAACAAAGTGGCACCCGCCATAATAGCGGCGACCCGGATAACCTTCAGCATATTTGTTGGTCATCACCGAGCCCTGCGCTTCCATCACGGCGCGGCTGACAATGTTCTCCGAGGCGATGAGCTCAATTTCATGCTGCTGGCGACCAAGTTCGCCTTTAATGGCGGCTGCCAGTTCCGGGTCGGTCGTGGCGAGGTCGTCGGAAAAGAAGGTCGGGTACAACGCGTGGGCGTCGTGTTCAGTCATAGCCATGGATGAAGGCCCCCTGGTGATGGATCGGCGTGCATCTGCCACGCGCAAGGTTCTGGCGATCGGCAAGCGAGGTGAGCGGTTAACACATTGGGCGGCCCTGTCCAACACACCAAACGGTGCGCGAAAGGTACCCACCTCCGCGCAGCCACCGCGCCAGATTTCAGACGAGCTTGCCGCGTTGCGAACGGCGGGTAGGTTTCGAGGCCGACGTCGAGGCATCGGCACCCTGTTCGCGCTCTATGCGTGCTTGGAGTTTTCGCCGGGCCAGTTCGTTGATGCGTTCACGCGCTGTGTAACTCGGCGCAGCGAACACGACCTCCAATCCGGTGACCGGATCGATGGCCGTGACGCGCAAGGCTTTGTCAACAGGCATGATTTCGAGATAAATCTCGCCCGTCATGCGCGCAGTCGCCTAACCGTTGGACGCGACCGTTGGCAGGCCGTCGCGGTTGTAGATGTCTTCGCGGAAATTCACCGTGCCATCAGACGCGGCCCAAGCCGTGACGTAGTTGATATAGAGCGGTGCCGGATCAGGAATGCGCAAATCAACGCGTTCGCCAGTGGCGATAACCTGATCAATGCGCTGGCGCGACCATCCATCGGTGCTGGCAAGCAGCCAAGTGACGAGTTCGCGAATATTTTGCACGCGCACGCAGCCGGACGACAGGAAGCGATAATCATCGCCGAACAACGACTTGTCCGGCGTATCGTGCAGATAGACCTGGTGCTCATTGTGGAAGTTGATCTTCACTGAGCCGAGCGAATTGATCTCACCGGGGTCCTGGCGGAACATGTACTGCGTGGCTTCTTCTGTGTTCCAGTTGACCTGTTCAGGCGCAAGCTCCTGCGCGCTGGAACCCCAGCTGGAAAAGATGCGAATGTTGTTTTCGGACAGATATTGCGGGTTTTCCTGCATCAGCGGGATGAGGTCGCGGCGGATGATGGAAACCGGCACGGTCCAATAGGGATTGAAATTCAGCTCATGAATGCGGCTGTCGAGGATGGGCGTGGGACGGTCCACTTTGCCGACAATGGCGGTATGGCGCGTCGTCACAAGGCCGGAATTGATGGCCTCAAGTGCGGCTGCGGGGATGTTGACCATCACATAGCGATCGCCAAGAAAACCCGACATGGAGCGGATGCGCACCAAATTGGTTTCCATCTGGCGCAGGCGCATGCCGATCGGCACGTTCATCGCCGCAAAGCCTTCCGGCCCCATCACGCCATCGACCACCAGGCCGTGACGGGCTTGGAAACGGCGCACCGCCGAATCGACATAGCTATCGAAGACGTCCGAAATGCCCCACTGCTGAGCAAGGTCGCCTGCAATGATAAGACGCTGGCGCAATGGCTGAACATTCGCATGACGCACGCCAAGGCTGAGCGTCGCGTTGGCCGGAACCTGCGTCCAACCGCCGCGGTTCATCATGTCCGAATGCTGGCGCAGCGCGGTTTCAAGGTTCACAGCGCTGGCTGGAGAGAACATTGGTTCGGGCGAAATCACCGGCGCTTGGCCCTGCGCGGTGGAATCGAAGCTGTCGCCCCAGCCGGAATTGTGTTCGCGCAGGCGCTCATTGAGCAAGGCGTCCAACGCTGATTGCTGAGCGTGGGCTGCGCGCATGGCAAGCGCGGAGGCGCCAAGACCGAGGCCAGCGGCCAAGATCTGTCGCCGCGTTTTGAAATTGCTGGTTTTGCGGGTCATCCGTGCATCCTACAGAAGTGCGGTGTGCACGCCTAGTCTCGTCGTCGAGCGCGTGCTTTCATGGTCCTATGTTGGCGATCGTGACGCCAATGCAATGTGGCTCTTTTGTGGTTTGTTGACCCAGGGCAATTTGGCGACTGCTTTTGTCTCCAGGTGCGGCAAAAACCACACAGAACACCTGTCAAAAGCACGCACGAAAAACCCCGCACCATCGATAGTGATGATGCGGGGTTTTGGTTAGCGAAACCTTGCGCCGATCCAAATCGGCCTTGGCGTTTAGAGACGGTAAAGGATCTGATCAGTCCAAAACCGCTCAAGGCGGTGAAGCGACTTGTTCAGCGTTTTGAACTCACCTTCGCCCAAACCACCGACTTTTTCGATCGACAGCAGGTGGCGCTGATAGAGATCACCAACGATTTTGGCGATTTCCTTGCCCTTATCCGTCAGGCTCACGCGTACCGAACGACGGTCCATGCGCGAGCGCTGGTGCGAAACGAAACCCAGATCGACCAGTTTCTTCAAATTGTAAGAAACGTTCGATCCAAGATAGTAGCCGCGGGTGCGAAGCTCGCCGGCTGTCAGCTCAGAATCGCCGATGTTGAACAGCAGCAGCGCCTGTACGGAGTTGATGTCAGAACGACCCTGGCGGTCGAACTCATCCTTGATCACGTCAAGCAAGCGGCGGTGCAAACGCTCTACAAGGTGCAGCGCTTCCATATAAAGGGGCTCGATGCCCTGTTCTTCGTCCTGGTCGGCCAGATAGGTTGCCATAGCGGCACTGGTCTTGGTCATTGAATAAACCTCACTGTTTTGCCGGATGTTTCCTCCGGTCGTGACAGAAACCTAACAGTGAGCTCTAAAACCCCGCTTAAAGTCTTTGATTAATTTCATATTTCTTCTAGCAAATCGGCAAGAAGCTGTTCACCAATTGCGGTGAGAATCGCCTAACCAGTGCTGGTGACACGATGTTGAGGCTAACTGTGGCGCACCGGCTTAGCGCAGCGGCGGCGCGGTTTGCGACAAGCGGCGGACCTGCAACAACATGCCCAGATAGATCGAGACTAGCCCGGCATTGAGAAGCAGGATGGTGATGCTGATGATGCCAAGGTTGGGCAGAAGGAAATAGATCAGTGCGTCTGCGGCGACGATGACCAACCACAACACGGCGCCCCAGGGCGCGAGAAGCCAGAGGCCGACACAGGCGATGATGCTCGCGACGGTTAGAATGCCGAACAGAGCGAACCGCACATAGGGCGTGCCGAGCAGCAAGCCGCCAAGATCGGGATGGTCGATGAGGCCGACGATTAGAAACCAACCATTGATGGCACGAATCAAAAGCACGAGTGCGATGACCCGCAGCACGACGATAAACCAGCGCTCAATCGGATCCAGACGCTGCTTGGGCGGTGGCGTGACCCAAATTGGGTCCATGGGCTTGGGGACAGAACTGCGCGCCATTGAACGGTATGCGATCCTTGGGTGTATCGACGAGGGACGAACGGTCCCGGTTTTTGACGAACCAATCGGTGAGAGCAATCCGTGCTGCAGGGCGAAAGTAGGGCTCTGCGGCCTTCGGTGAGATTGCTCCCCTACCCTGCCACTGCTAGCAAAAGCAAACACGCGGCGCCATGCAGGCAAAAGGCAGGCAGAAGAGTATCGATGGATAAACAGACGGCACGGGGTTTGGTCAACATGGTGACGGGCGGCCGGCGAATGCGCCGGCGGCGGTTGCAGCCTTGGCTGCGCGATCTGACCCGCGAAAGCGTGCTGACGGTCAACGATCTCATTTGGCCGGTTTTTCTGACTGATGGGGTGAACACCCGTGAACCGGTTGCCTCCATGCCGGGTGTCTCGCGCGTTTCGCCTGATCTTGCCGTTGATTCCGCCAAGCGCGCCGAAGACCTCGGCATTCGCGCGCTGGCCCTGTTTCCCAACACCGACCCGGAGTTACGCGATGAAACCGGGTCAGAAGCGCTCAACAGCAACAATCTGGTCTGCACTGCAGTACGGGCCATCAAGGCAGCGGGTGTTGATGTTGGTCTGATTACAGATGTCGCGCTCGACCCCTATACGAGCCATGGCCATGATGGCGTGTTTGGCGGCAACGATCAGCAGATCGACAATGATGCGTCGGTGGCGCAGTTGGCTTTGCAAGCGCGGACATTGGCGGAGGCTGGCGCGGATATGATCGCGCCATCGGACATGATGGATGGACGGATCGGCGTGATCCGCGCCAGTTTGGATGAGGCCGGTCATATCGACCTACCGATCATGGCGTATGCCGCCAAATATGCCTCAGCCTTTTACGGCCCATTTCGCGATGCGGTCGGGGCGTCGGGTACACTGAAGGGCGACAAGCGCACCTACCAGATGGATCCAGCCAATGGCCAGGAGGCCGAGCATGAGGTGGAACTGGATATCGCCGAGGGCGCCGATGTGGTGATGGTTAAACCCGGCATGCCGTATCTCGACATCGTCCACCGCGTGAAGACCGGCTTCGGCCTGCCGACCACCGTCTATCAGGTCTCCGGTGAATTCGCGATGATCGAAGCGGCCGCCGCCAATGGTTGGATCGATCGCGACAAAGCCATCATGGAGAGCTTGATCGCGTTCAAGCGAGCAGGCGCGGACGGTATTTTGACCTATTTTGCCCCCGAAATCGCGGCAAAACTTGCCAAATCGTCCCATTCTGCTTGAACCGACGCATCGGCACTACCACGTCACAGGTTATCATTTGCCTAGGACTGGAGACCCATGACCACCGCCTCATCAGGACCTCGCCCGCCGATCATGCCACTGGATGGCAGCGATCCACGACAGGATCGCTTCGCCTTTGATCCGGTGAGCGAGCCATGGCTGTTCGATGGCGTGCGCACGCGCCGGATTTTCGCCTTTCTGCTCGATCTGATCGTTCTGTCGATCTTCGTGACCATTGCGGCTGTCGTGGTTGCCATTCTCGGCATTCCAACGTTCGGGCTCGCCTGGTTGATGTATCCCATCCTCCTGCCTCTGGTTGCCATTGCCTATATCGGCCTCACACTTGGCGGTTCGAAATCGGCGACGCCGGGTATGCAAGCTATGGGCATTGAAATGCGCCTTTGGCACGGCGCACCGATGTACAGCCTTTTGGCCATCGTGCACGCGCTGGCCTTCTACTTCTCGGCAGGAACCGTGTTGCTTCTGTTCATCATTCTTGGGGCGAGCTTGTTCTCATCGACCAAACGCTGCCTGCACGATGTGCTGCTCGGCACAGTGGTGATCAACAATGCCCAGCGCGCGGCCTCGTTGCGCGGCTCTTAGGCGAACGCACCCCCCGTTCCCAACCGCGATGCAAAAAGTCGGTTGCTAAACTCTACCCTCTCGCCGCATGCTTGCACCCAATAAAGCGGCGCGAGGGTTTTGCCTTTGATCGGACTTGATGTCTGGATGGTCTACGCGGTGATCGGCTTGGCCATCGTCGCTTACGCATCAGACCGCTGGTCGATCGAATTCGTCTCGCTTGGCATCATGGCCGCCTTGCTGGTGGTCTTTTCCGTCCTGCCGATGATCGGTCCCATGCTCACCGACAGCCTCGGTGTAACGATCAGCGCCGCCGTTCTTCAAGGGTTCGTCGATCCGGCGTTCTTGCTGGAGGGCTTTGCCAGCCCGGTTCTTTTCACCATCCTTGCCTTGCTCGTGATCGGCCAGGCCCTTTTCCAGACCGACGCGCTGGCGCCTGTTGCGCGCCTTGCCACCCGTATAGGCGGCAGGCGCGAGGTGCTGGCGATCCTGCTGATCATTCTCGTTGCCGGTGCCTCCAGCGCCTTTCTCAACAACACGCCCGTTGTGGTGATGCTGCTACCCGTCATTGGCGCGATGGCAGCGCGGCTTCCTGGCGGCGCGCGACCTTTTCTTATTCCACTATCCTTTGCGACCATTCTCGGCGGCACAACCACGCTTATTGGCTCGTCCACCAATTTGCTCGTCGCATCCGCGGCGGAAGACAGCTCCGGCTACATGCTCGGCTTTTTCGATCAGACGTCGCTGGCTTTGCTTCTTGTGATCGTTACATTGCCCTATCTGCTTTGGGTTCTGCCGATTTTCCTGCGTCGTGATGGGCCAGCGACCCCGGCAACGACCTTCCGCGGCAAGCAGTTCATCGCCGAGCAGCAGCTGGTCGCCGGCGATGCTTTGGTGGGGGCGCGCGCAACGCAGGGCCTCTTTACCGGACTGAAAGACATCACAGTGCGCTCGGTACGGCGCGGACCTAGGCTGTTTCTGCCCCCGTTTGACGATCTGGAGCTTATGCCAGGCGACACGGTTGTCGTGGCTGCCAAGCGCGATGAGTTGGTGAAAACCTTCATTACCTCCACCGCGTCCGGCGATGAGGACCGGCGCGGCGTGCTTTCGGTCAATGCCAGCGAGGCCATGTTGGCGCCGGGTGCCCGGTTTGTCGGACAAAGCATCGATGTGATCGCGACCTATCTTGGCGCCGATCACAAACTTTTAGGCATTGAGCGCCGCGCGCGTATGCCACGAGTCGCGTTGGACGCCCTACGCATGGAGGCCGGTGACGTTTTCCTTTTGGCCAGCACCGACCAAGGTTTGGAGAAACTGCGCGGACAACGCGAACTGCTGATTCTCGAAGAAACGCGCGCCGAGATCGGCAACCGCGAGCGTGCGCCAATGGCGATCGGCATTTTTGTTCTGGCGCTTGCCAGCGTCTTGTTCGGCGTCACCGACCTGATGGTGGCGACGGTGGCCGCTGCCTTTACCATGGTTGCGACCGGCTGCCTCAACATTCGCCAGGCGACGCGTGCCATCGATCCGCGCATCGTCATGATGATCGGTACGGCGCTGGCGATGGGCGCCTCGCTTCAGATTACAGGTGGCGATAGAGCAATTGCGGCAGGCGTTCTGGCACTTGCAGCGGATGCTGGCCCGACTGTGATTCTTTCGGCCTTCTTTTTGGTGGTGGCCGTCCTCACTAACATTTTGTCCAACAACGCGACCGCTGTTCTGTTCACGCCCATCGCTTTGCAGTTGGCGGGTGATTTGTCCCTGCCGCCTGAGCCATTCGTCATGGCTGTGCTGCTTGCCGCCAATTGCTCGTTCGCGACACCGATCGGCTATCAGACCAACTTGTTGGTGATGGGTCCTGGCCATTACCGCTTTTCGGACTATGTCAAAGCCGGAGCGCCACTTGTTGTGATGTACTGGCTAGCCTTTACGCTTCTGGCGCCTTGGTATTTTTCCTTATAAGGTAGGTTTCAACATCTTTGCCTGCCCCGATTGGCCTTCTTTATGACCAAGCATTCGCTTGATACGCCAACCTTTTACCTGACGGCCGCCTCGCCTTGCCCCTATCTGCCGGGTCAGCGCGAGCGGAAGATTTTCACCCATCTGGTTGGCTCGCAGGCCCGCGATCTCCACGCCATGTTGTCCGCTGGTGGGTTCCGCCGTTCGCAAAACATCGCCTACCGGCCGGCCTGTGAAGGGTGCAACGCCTGCGTTTCGGTGCGGGTGCGCGTTGATGAGTTTTGCCCAACGAAATCAATGAAGCGGATCACCAAGCGCAATCTCGATATTACTGGGCGCGATGAACCCAACAAAGCGACATCGGAACAATATGCGATGTTCCGCGACTATCTCGACACGCGCCATGAAGATGGCGGCATGGCGCAGATGAGCGTACTTGATTACGCGATGATGGTCGAAGACAGCCATATCGATACGCAGATCGTCAGCTATCGCCTGCGGCAACCGGGTGAATTGGCAGGCCAGGATGGCGGGCCGTTGGTTGGCCTTTGCCTCACCGATCAAGTCGCCGACGGCCTCTCCATGGTCTACTCTTTCTTCGACCCTGACCCGTCCTTGGAGGCGCGCTCGCTGGGCACCTACATGATCCTCGATCACATCGAGCGGGCCCGTAAACGCGGCCTGCCCTATCTCTATCTTGGCTATCTGGTCGATGGTTCGCCCAAGATGGCGTACAAAGCCCGCTTCAAGCCGCAGGAGCATTTGACGCCTAGCGGCTGGCGACCGAGCAAGTAGCTTTTTGGCGAAATTGGGCATCACCACCATATCAGACTATCGACGAAGCGCTGAGGCGCTATTTCGAGCGTTCGCGGAACGCCACTCTTTAGTCATTGAAAAAATAGACGAGCCAGAAATGGATCTGCTGATGCTTGTCCCGCGACAACAAGGACTCTCGTTTGAGTTGAAGCTTGGCTTGCAAAATCAAGATGAAATCAACATTGGCTTCTTAGAGTTCTGGTCGTACCTCTTTCCGTTCGAAGAAGATGACCAAACCATTCGGCAAATCTTGGATGGATTAGTTTTGGGCAATTGTAGACTGGCCATACATTTGCAACGGGGCCGGGTCATCAAGCGCGTGTTAGAACACCGCGACGGCAAAGAATGGCGTACGGTGTCCACTCAGCTTTTGCGCTACAAGCTACCGTTCTTGAAATCCAACATCTCATACGTGTCCAACGACGACGCACTACGGAGTTGACCGAGAGAAAGCGCCTCTGAGACCATCCGATCGGCTAGACCAGATCGTTGGCGACACTCACCCAAACTTATTGTTCCTTGGGAAACCTTGCGGGGCCATGCGGCCAGCCTGGGCGCGTTCGCCGCGCCATTCGGCCAGTTCATCGAGTGAGCGGTTATACTGCCGCCCTGCGCTATCGGCCCAGGTGAGACCATCCTCGCCCTTGAACGTCACAAGATCGCTGACGCCACCATCCTTGTAACGTTGCAGGCGCACGCCTTTGCCGCGACCCATCTCAGCGATCTGCGCCAGCGGGAAGAGCAATAATTTCCTGTTTTCGCCGATCACCGCAACCATATCGCCATCCACCGGCACTGACATTTGAAGCTCTGTTGGTTCCGACAGGTTCATCACCTGCTTGCCCTTGCGGGTGTTGGCAACAATGTCTTTTTCCGGGGCGATGAACCCATAGCCATCGGTGTTGACCAGCAGCAGCTGGCGCTTGGGGTCATGGACGTAAAGCGACACGATATCTTGGCCGGCGTCCAGATCGACCATGATGCGCAGCGGATCGCCATGGCCGCGCCCACCGGGCAGCTTGTCAGCGGTCAGCGTGAACACTTTTCCACCGGTTGAGACCGCCACCAGTTTGTCAGTCGTCATCGCTTCAAGGGTCAGCTTCAGCCGATCGCCCTGCTTAAAATCAAGCTTTGACAGATCAGCGTAGTGGCCCTTGAGCGCGCGCACCCAGCCTTTTTGCGAGAGCACGACCGTGATCGGCTCACGCTCGACCATGGCCGCATCGATTTCGCTGAGATCGCGATCGGGCGCCGAGGCAAAGGTTGTGCGACGGCGGCCCAGATCGGTCTCTGGGCCATAGGCCTTGCGGAGCGCTTTGATGTCTTTGCTGATGCGTGTCCATTGCCGCGCTTTGGAGCCAACCAACGCTTCAAGCCCAGCCTGTTCTTCGAGTAGAGCATCACGCTCCTTGCGGATCTCCATCTCTTCGAGCTTGCGCAAGGCGCGCAAACGCATGTTGAGGATGGCATCAGCCTGGGTGTCGGTCAGGCCAAAGGCCTTCATCAGCTCCTGTTTCGGCTCATCCTCATAGCGGATGATGCGGATCACCTCATCCAGGTTGAGGTAGGCGATGATGAAGCCTTCAAGCAGCTCAAGCCGAGCTGCGATCTTGCCGAGGCGGAAATTGGAGCGGCGCACCAGCACATCGCGGCGGTGATCAAGCCAAGCGACCAGAACCTCGCGCAGGCCCATCACACGTGGCGTCAGGCCGCCATCAAGCACGTTCATGTTGAGCGAGATGCGCGATTCCAACTCGGTCAGCCGGAACAGCGACTCCATCATCAGTTCCGGATCGACGTTGCGGTTCTTCGGCTCCAAGACCAAGCGCATGTCTTCAGCGGATTCATCGCGTACATCGCCCAGAAGCGGCAGTTTTTTCGACAGCAGAAGATCCGCAATCCGTTCCACAAGACGGCTTTTGACCACCTGATAGGGGATCTCGGTGATCACGACCGACCAGGTGCCTCTACCCTGATCTTCCTTGTGCCAGCGCGCACGAACGCGAAACCCACCACGGCCCGTCTCATAGGATTGGGTGCGGCTTGCCTCATCCTCAACCATGATGCCGCCGGTCGGGAAATCAGGTCCTGGAACCAGCTTCACCAGCTCAGGCGTTTCCATGTTCCGGTTGTCGATCAGCGCCAGCGAGGCGTCGCAAAGCTCGGCCACATTGTGCGGCGGGATGGAGGTTGCCATGCCAACAGCGATGCCGGTCGAGCCATTGGCCAAAAGATTGGGAAAATCGGCCGGCAGCACCACGGGCTCTTCTTCCGAGCCGTCATAGGTCTCGCGGAAATCGACGGCATCCTCATCAATGCCATCAAGTAGCCGTGTGGCGACATCGGTCATTCGCGCTTCCGTGTAGCGCATGGCGGCCGCGCTATCGCCGTCAATGTTGCCAAAGTTGCCCTGGCCTTCGACCAGCGGATAGCGGACAGCAAAGTCCTGCGCCAAACGCACAAGCGCGTCATAGACCGACTGGTCACCGTGTGGGTGGTACTTACCGATGACATCGCCGACGACGCGGGCAGATTTTTTAAAGCCCTGCGCCGGGTCCAGCTTCAGCTGGCGCATCGCGTAAAGCAGGCGCCGGTGAACTGGCTTCAGCCCGTCGCGCACATCCGGCAGCGCCCGCTGCGTGATCGTCGAGAGCGCATAGGCGAGATAGCGCTCACGCAAAGCCGCATCGAGGTCGATGGCCTCAATGCCGTCGTCGCCGCCGTCATCCCCGGGGCCCGGGGGCCGAATCGTCATGTCGCTCATGCCCTTGGACGTACCGAAGCCGGATCATAGCTTCAAGCGGTACTGGCCGTTGCCGGCGAGGATCGCCCGCAAATCCGGCGGATAAGCGCATCGCGGCCCTCTGGCGGACGCACAGCGCGCGGCCCCCAGACGTTGCGCTCGAGAAAAAACGCCGTCAGCCGAAGCGCGTCGATGGTCTCCATGGGTGAAACCTGATCCATCGATCCGGTCAAGAAGTCAGGCAGCGCCAGAAGCTTATCCTTGTAAGGCGCGCCGGCATCAGCACTGACCGCGCAACCTGATTTTGGTGAAACGTAGATCAGCCCGGATTGCACGCCGGTGCCAGCGCACTTGGTGAGATCAAGGCCAAAGCCAAGCTCTTCCAGCAGCAGCACTTCAAAGCGGGCCACCAGCGCTGCGATGGTTTGCGGTTCATCGTAGTGATCCAGGATGAGGCCAAGCATGTCGTGCAGGCGGGCGTGCGGATCGCGCTCGGGCAACAAACGCAAATGGGATGCGCACAGCTGTGCAGCGAGCAGCGCCACTGGTTGCTCCATCAATTGCGCTCCGCGCAGTGTTTCGCCATCCACCTGAAACAGTCCCAGATGCTCATCCAGGCGCGCGCGCCAGGTGAGCGAAAGCGTGTTACCGACCTGAAGAAGCGCTGCCATCCGGCGCGATCGGCCGCCGCGCACCAAGCCCATATGGCGACCGCGCTCGCGCGTCATCACCTCAAGAATGAGGCTCGATTCACCGTGCTTTTTGTGGCCAAGAACAATGCCGCTGGATGTCCATTCCATAGGCGCAACTCTGCGCTACTTGGCTGGAAAGTCCAAGCCCATCTCGTTGTAGCGCTCAGGGTCTGAAGCCCAATTGGGGCGCACTTTGACGAATAGAAACAGATGCACCGGCGCATCCACCGCATGGCTGATTGCCTTGCGGGCGTTCATGGAAATCCATTTGATCGTCTGCCCACCCTTGCCAAGCACGATCTTTTTTTGGCTGTCGCGCTCCACATAGATCGTCTGCTCGACGCGGTGCCCCTTGGGCGTGGTCTTCCAATCTTCGGTGACCACGTGAGAGACGTAAGGCAGCTCTTCGTGCAGCCGCTCGTAGAGCTTTTCGCGGGTCAGCTCGGCGGCGAGCATACGCATCGGCATGTCGGAGATTTGATCTTCGGGGTAAAGCCAGGGACCCGGCTGCATGGTCTTGCGCAGCGCATCGATGAAAACGTCGACGCCCTCGCCCGTGATGGCGGACAGCGGGAAGGTTTCGTCGAACTGCAGCTTGTCGGTGATCGCCGCGATTAGCGGCAGAAGCTCGGACTGATCCATCTCGTCGATCTTGTTGAGGATCAGCCATTTGGGCTGACGGATGCCCTCTAGCTGCTCAAGCGCGGCTTCAACAATCTCAGAAAGGCCTTTGCGCGCATCGATGACGAAGCAAATACATTCGGCATCCTTGGCACCCGACCACGCGGTATCGACCATCGCACGGTCTAGGCGCCGCTTGGGTTTGAAAAGGCCGGGCGTATCGACGAAAACGACCTGCGTTTCTTCCAAAATCGCGATGCCGCGCACCAGCGCGCGCGTGGTCTGCACCTTGTGCGAGACGATCGCGACTTTGGAGCCGACCAAGCGATTGAGCAGCGTTGATTTGCCAGCGTTGGTCGGGCCCATCAGCGCGACGAAGCCCGCGCGGGTTTCACTCGGATTTGGTTCCACGTCACTCATCTTCAGATTTCCATACGCCTTCGCGTACCAGCATTTCCATGGCTGCCGCCTGCTGCGCATCGCGCTTTGATTTGCCTTCAGCTTCCAACGGATCAACGCCGTCGATCGAAACCGCGATCTTGAACACTGGGGCATGATCCGGCCCGTCACGGCCCGTCTCGGTGTAGGTTGGCGTCGCCTTACGTTTGGCGTGCGCCCATTCCTGCAACGCTGTTTTAGGGTCGCGACGCGCCGCGCCTGCCTCATCCATCACCGGTTGCCAGTGGGTCAAAATGAACGTCTTGGCCGCCTCCATGCCACCATCGAGATAAAGCGCGGCAATGACTGCTTCGCACACGTCGGCGAGCACAGCGCGGGCAGCCCGTGTTGGCTTGGTGACATCCAGATCATCGGTGCGCACGGCATCGTCGAGGCCCAGCTTTTTGGCGATCAACGCGCAGGTTTCAGCACGCACAAGATGATTAAGGCGACGGGCAAGTTCGCCCTCATCGGCCTGCCAAAAACGGGCAACCAGCGCATCGGCGATGACAAGCGCGAGCACGCGGTCGCCGAGGAATTCCAAACGTTGATAGGTCTTGGTTGCATCGCTTTGGCCGCCACCATGGCTGGCATGCGTTAGTGCGCGGTCCAACAGGGCAGGATCAGCAAATGTATGACCCAGCGCTTCTTCGACACCACCAGAGGGTTTTGCGTTTGTATCGACGCGCAATTCGCTGCCTCTCACTTCGCTCGAACGCGATTTGCGATAGGTTCATCGCGGGTCAAACCCAAAACGCCTTAGATGCCATCAAACATCCGGTCAAAGCGTGCATCCGATGGCCAACGCCAAATCTGCCAGGGTGATGAGCCCGGGGCGATGGAGAAGAAGATCAGATCGGCGCGGCCAACAAAGTTTTCCAGCGGCACAAACCCAACCAGTGCTGTGCGGCTGTCGGAGGAGTTGTCGCGATTATCCCCCATCATGAAGTAATGCCCCTCAGGCACCACGAAGGGTTGCGGTGAGGTGTCGAGCATCGAGTTATCGATCAGATCAAGCACATAATAGGTAACGCCATTGGGAAGAGTTTCGCGATACTGCGCCACGCGCTCGCCAGTCTCAGGATGAACGAAATCGTCGATACGCTCGCGCGCCACTTCCTCGCCATTGATGAAGACGACGCCGTTTTGCACTTCGACCGTGTCGCCCGGCAGGCCAATCACCCGCTTGATGTAATCGGTGGACCCATCAGAGGGCAGTTTGAAAACCGCCACGTCGCCGCGCTCCGGCTCCGATCCCAAAATCCGCCCATCGAAAAGATCCGGGCTAAATGGCAGCGAGTGCTGAGAGAAGCCATAGGCGAACTTGTTGGCGAACAGATAGTCGCCAATCAAAAGTGTGCCGACCATCGAAGAGGAAGGAATGACGAACGGTTGGAACAGGAAGGTGCGGATCACCAACGCAATAGCGAACGCCTGCAAAAGAACGATTATGGTGTCCCAAAGCTCGCTCTTCTTTTTCGGCTCGCGCGCGGTGGTATCATCGGTGGATCCGTCCTGCGCCATGCGATGGGTGCCTTCCTAAGCATCGGTGTTGCGATTCTGCGCAGCCGGTCGTGCGCCTCTTGCGCCCATGTCGGGGGTCAGGCGCGACAAGTCAACCATTGGCGCCCGTGCCGGCAAGGCTTTGGTGGCCAATTGCGCCGCAATCGTGGCGGATTGGCCACGGCTCGGCGTTATGGACGACCAAGCGGCAGCGCCTCGATGATCACAAAAGCTTGCGCATAGGGAAAATCGTCTGTGATTGTCAGATGAATCGCTGGCTCATGATCCTCCGGTATTAAGCGTTGAAGCTGACGCAGTGCGCCGCCAGTCAGCACCAGGGTTGGCGCACCGGAGCGGCTGTTGACGACGCCCATGTCGCGCCAAAACACACCATTGCGCAATCCGGTTCCAAGCGCCTTGGCGCAGGCCTCCTTGGCCGCAAACCGCTTGGCATAGGAAGCGGCGCGCTGCTTGCGCCGGTCAGACTTGGCCTGCTCGATCGGCGTGAACACGCGCTGTGTGAAGCGCGCACCAAACCGTTCCAAAGTCGCCTCAACGCGGCGAATATCGCAAAGGTCGCTGCCAAGGCCGATGATCATCGCGCGACCTTCATGGTGTGTCGGCGCGTTCCATCAGCGCTTCTTGTTTCTTGGCCGCGGCTTCGGCCCGCGCCGCGCGTGCTTTTTGATACCCAACGACGGTTGCGTAGGTGAGGAAGAAACAAGCCACAGCCGCCGTCAGGCCCAGAGGCACGCTTCCGACCAGCATCGGTTTGACCACCGGCCAAGTGCGCTCAACGAAACCGCCTATCGCCTCAACGGTGTAGGCGCTTGGACCATCAAGTTGAGGCTCGGCGTTGCGGGGCACAGGATCGCCAAGCATCACGCGACCGACGCGGAAGGTGAAGGCCCAAATGAATGGAAACGTGATGGGGTTGCCGACCACCGTGCCGACGATGGCAGAGAAATAGTTCGCGCGCAGCAGATAAGCGAGCGCAAAGGCCATAAAAAAATGCAGCCCAAGCAGCGGCGTGAAGGAGACGAACGCGCCAATGGCAACACCCATAGCGATGGCATAGGGCGATGCGTTGACGCGCAAAATACGCTTGAAGAAATATTGCGCCGACCGCGCAAAGCTGCGCGTTGGCCAGGCCATGGCGCGGGTTCTCTTAGCCCAGGAAGGTTGGGAACGGCGCTTAAAGAGCATGACGTTTAGGCCAACCCGCGTGAACCGGGTTTGGTGGCAGGAATGGCCTTCAAACTGTCGGGTAGATCATCGGCTGGGTAAGCAGGCACCTCATAGTTGGCTAACGCAACCAGCGGCATGCCGATGTCAGCCTTACCGGCTGAGCGGTCGATAATGCAGGCGCAGCCAACAACCTCGCCGCCCAGATCACGAATGCAGGTGGCGGCCTCACCCACCGACAGCCCGGTGGTGATGATGTCTTCGACAATCAGTGCGCGGGCGCCTTTTTCCAACGTGAAGCCACGGCGCAGGGCGAACTTTCCCCCTTCGCGTTCCACCCACATGTAGGGCACGTCCAAATGCCGCGCTGTCTCATAACCTGGAACGACGGCGCCCATCGCCGGCGCAATGATGCAGTCAATCGGGCCGAGATCGCTGGCCTGGACCTTGGCGGCCAGCGCGCGGCAAAGCCGTTCTGTTTTGGCTGGCGAGCGGTAAACAAGCGCCTTCTGCAGAAAGACCGGGCTGTGCAAACCGGAGGATAGAATGAAATGGCCGTCGAGGATCGCGTCTTCGGAGCGAAACACGTCCAGCACGTCCTCGTCGCTTAGCATCGTCTCGCTCATGATGGTCGCCCCAACCGCTGGCATGTCAGTTGGGGATGGACCTAGCGTTCCGCGCCGCGAAGGGCAAGCAGCCGAAAGGGCGAAGGCGTCCGGTGTCGTTAGCCTTCGGCGCGCGCCGCGCTGCTGATGACCGGGCTTGCCCGCAGCTGGGCGATGATCCGATGAAGATGCTTCACATCGCTGACCTGTAATTCGATCAGGAGGTCATGAAAATCGGGCCCGCGGCGGGTCATGATCAGGTTTTCGATGTTGCCGCCGTGCTCGGCGATGACCGTCGCCAAGGTCGCCAGCGATCCAGGCTCGTTGAGCGCTGTCACTCTGATCTTGGCTTCAAAGAGCTGCGTCTGCGTCGGGTCAATATCCCAGCGCACATCAAGCCACCTCTCCGGCTGGTTTTCGAACTTTGCCAATGCCGCAGCATGGATCGGATAGACCGTGACGCCCTCGCCCGGCGTGACGATCCCAACGATCCGGTCACCGGGAATGGGCGGCTCATCGGAGGAAAACCGAACCGGCATGGCCTTGTCCAACCCACGCACCGGGGCGCGCTGGTCTTCGTTGGCATCGCCCTCGCCGGTATGGAACGTATCGGCTTTCTCGCCTGGAATGCGGAACTGCAGCGCTGTCATTTCCGACAAGCCGAACCATCCGTCTTCGGCCTTGGGCGCTGGACCCGGCTCGACATCCTTGGCTTCGGGATGCACCGCCGCCAAGACGGCACGCGAGGCAAGCTCACCACGCCCCACAGAGGTGAAAACATCATCGACGGTCTTATGGGCCAATTTGTGCAGCATCGACTCGATGGAAGCAGGGTCAAACGATTTTCCGGCCCGTTCAAAGGCGCGTTGAACGACCTCTTTTCCGAGACCCAAATATTGTCGTCGCACCGCCTGACGCGTTGCCCGACGGATCGCCGCGCGCGCCTTACCGGTGCGGGCGAACTGTTCCCAGGCAGGCGGTGGCACTTGCGCTCGCGAGGTGATGATCTCCACCTGGTTGCCGTTTTTGAGTTCCGTTAGAAGCGGCATCAGTTGTCCATCGATTTTCGCGCCAACGGTCGTATCGCCAACGTCCGTGTGCACCGCATAGGCGAAATCGATGGCGGTTGCCCCGCGCGGTAGTGCGATAACGCGTCCCTTGGGCGTGAAGCAGAACACTTGATCGCGGAACAACTCCAGCTTGGTGTTCTCCAAGAACTCCTCGGCGGTATCATCGCCATCGAGCATATCGACCGTGTGCCGGATCCAAGAAAAGGCACGGCTGTCACGGCGCAACGCGTCAAGCTGCGCGCCACCGATGGTCATGCCGTCCTTGTAAAACCCATGCCCGGCGATCCCATATTCGGCAACCGCGTGCATCGCATGATCACGGATTTGCAGCTCCACGCGGCGGGAAAACGGTCCGATCACCGTGGTGTGCAGCGATTGGTAGTCGTTCTGCTTGGGAACCGAAATGTAGTCCTTGAAGCGCTCCGGCACGCACTGCCAGGTGGTGTGCACAATGCCCAGCGCGCGGTAACAGGCGGCAGGATTGGCGACAATGATGCGGAAGGCATAAAGGTCGGAGAGTTGCTCAAAGGAGAGGCCCTTGCGCAGCATCTTCTGGTAGATCGAATAGGCGCGCTTCTGCCGCCCTGTCACTTCTGAAGCCAAGCCATATTCGCTGAGTTTGGCTTGCACGGTCTCGATGATCGTACCGATGATGGCGTCCGACTGCTCCATCTGTTCGGCGAGCCGCTCAAGCACCATTTTGCGGTTTTCCGGATCGAGGATCTCAAACGCGATGTCTTCGAGCTCATCGCGCATTGACTGCATACCGATCCGGCCAGCAAGCGGGGCATAGATCTCCATCGTCTCACGGGCGATTCGTTGGCGCTTGTCTTCGCGCATCGCGCCAAGCGTGCGCATATTGTGAAGCCGGTCGGCGAGCTTGACCAAAAGCACGCGCACATCATCGGAAATCGCCAGAAAGAGCTTGCGCAGGTTCTCGCCCTGCTTTGCTTCGGACGTAATAAAATCGAGCTTTTTCAGCTTGGTAAGGCCATCGACCAGTTTGCCGATTTCATGGCCGAACAACCGATCGATCTCATCACGCGTTGCCTCGGTGTCCTCAATCGTATCGTGCAGCAGCGCAACTGCGATGGTTGCATCGTCGAGCTTGAGATCGGTGAGGATCGCGGCCACTTCCAGCGGATGAGAGAAGTACGGATCGCCAGATGCGCGGGTCTGCGTTCCATGCGCGCGCATGGCGTAGACATAGGCCTTGTTGAGCAAGGCCTCATCGGCATCGGGGTTGTAGCGCGCCACGCGCTCAACCAACTCGTACTGACGCATCATGGTGTTGGCTCGGATGGGGGCGCCCGGCCTTAACGGTGCGAGCGCGTCACTCTTTGCAGAGTGGCTGGATAAAAACCTGAATGCAAACGCAAAACGCCGGCTTGGTTGACCCGAGCCGGCGCTGAGAAACTGCGATCTTGTAGGCGAGAAAGCCTACATATCGTCTTTGCGTTCCGGTGGCACGATGCCTTCCAGGCCGGCAAGCAATTCTTCCTCTGTCATGCGCTCGAATGACATGCCCTCGTCGGGCGTGTCGCCGCGATCGGACGACGAGGCAGCCATCGCTTCCGGCGACGGGATCATCGGCACCACATCGGGCTCAGGCTCATCAACCTCAACCTGTTTTTGCAGCGAGTGGATGAGCTGCTCTTCCAGATCGCCGGGCAGGATGGTTTCGTCTGCAATCTCGCGTAGAGCCACAACCGGGTTCTTATCGCGATCACGATCGATCGTTAGTTCAGCACCAGAGGAAATGAGACGCGCCCGATGGGCGGCCAAAAGCACAAGGTCAAAACGATTTTCGACTTTGTCGACGCAATCCTCGACAGTCACACGAGCCATGCGGCCCTCCTCAGAAATTTCCGGATTGCTGGAGGCTATACGCAGACCGCGACAGAAACGCAAGCAAAACACGGCCCCGCTCTCTTGTGTGTTGGCTCTTTTATGCTTAGCCAAGGGCGTGCGCGGATTCTGGTGCGCACCAAGTTTTTTTATTCATTTTTAGCTTAGGAGGTGCCCATAATGGCGTCCGATTACCCATTTGACATGCGCGAACGCGTCGCATTCTTCGTTGATGGCGCAAATTTCTATCAAACCGCGCGAAATCTGAACATTGATATTGATTATCGTCGCATGCTGACGAGTTTTGTTGGTGAGGCTTACCTGCTGCGCGCGCATTATTACACGGCGATGGCAGACGATCAGGAGTTTTCATCGCTCCGCCCGTTGATCGATTGGCTGGACTATAACGGCTTCCAGATCACCACAAAAGCGATGCGCGAGTTCACCGACAACAATGGCCAGCGTCGGCGCGTGCGCCCCTCGCTGGACGTCGATCTGACGGTTGATGCGATGACGCTTGCCGAGAAGGTCAATCACATCGTCCTGTTCTCCGGCGACGGCAATTACCGTGCCTTGGTTGAAGCCCTGCAGAAGAAGGGTGTCAAAGTGACCGTGGTTTCCTCATTGAAGACCAATCCGTCGATGGTCTCAGACGAATTGCGCCGCACGGCCGATCACTTCCTCGATTTGGCGGACCTCACCGAACGCCTAGGCCGCGATCCATCCGACCGCCCGGCACGGCGGGAACGCCAGGATGAGCGTTACGAGGATGATGACTACGACGATTATGATGACTGATCAGCAAGGCGTGGCGGCCGGTTTTCCGGCGAGCAGCGAACCGCTCCTGCCCTGCACGCTGTGTCCGCGTCTTCACCAGTTCGTTGTGTCGCAGCAGGCAGAGCATCCGGATTGGCACAACGGACCGGTGCCAACCTATGGCGATGCGGAGGCTGAGCTTTTGATCGCTGGGCTCGCTCCGGGGCTTCGCGGCGCGAACAGAACGGGCAGGCCCTTCACCGGCGATTATGCCGGCGATCTGCTCTACGCAACGCTTGGTAAGTATGGCTTCGCCCAAGGCACGTATGACTCACGGCCAGACGATGGCGTGACGCTGCACAATGTGGCGATCACCAATGCCGTGCGCTGCGTGCCGCCACAGAACAAACCGGTCGGCGCGGAGATCAGCACCTGCAACGCATTTCTGCGCGAGCTACTGGCAGGCATGAACAATCTGCGGGTCGTGATGGCCTTGGGGCGCATCTCACATGATGCCGTGTTGCGGGCGCTCGACCTCAAGCGATCAGCCTATGCCTTCGGCCACAATGCCGTGCATCGGCTGGATAGCGGGCTGGTCTTGATCGATAGCTACCATTGCTCACGCTACAACACGAACACGGGCCGGCTTACCGTGCCGATGTTCGAGGCGGCGTTTGACAGCATCCAGACTGAATTGAAACGCGACTAGGCTAACCGCGCTCGCGCATAAGACGCGCTTTGTCGCGCTGCCAATCGCGGGCTTTTTCGGTCTGGCGTTTGTCGTGGATCTTCTTGCCTTTGGCCAAAGCGATTTCGATCTTCGCGCGGCCGCGATCGTTGAAATAGATCTTGGTCGGCACGATGGTCATGCCCTCGCGCTGCGTCGCACCAATCAGACGGTTGATCTGACGGCGGTGGAGCAGCAGCCTGCGGGGGCGCCGCGCTTCATGGTTGAAGCGGTTCCCTTGCAGATATTCCGGGATGTAGGAGTTGATGAGATAGATTTCATCGCCTTCGGCACTGGCGTAGCTTTCAGCAATCATCGCCTTGCCTTCGCGCAGGCTTTTCACCTCGGTGCCCGTCAGTTCCAGGCCCGCTTCGAAGGTTTCGACGAATTCATAGTTGAAGCGCGCTTTTCGGTTGTCGGCCACGGTGCGCCGTGGGCCAACTTTCGCGCCTTTGCTTTGCGTTGCCATAACCGATCACATGCGTCTTCGGCGCTAGCTGTTCAAGAGGCCTGCAAAACGCATCGCATCCTGCACCTGCGAGCGCGTATCTTCAGAGACCGGCACCATGGGCAGACGAACATCGGCCTTGCATTTGCCGAGCATTTCCAACGCCACTTTCACCGGCGAGGGATTGGTTTCGACGAACAAGGCCGTGTGCAGCGGCATCAGCGTGTCGTGAATCTCTAGCGCTTTGGCATAATCATTGGCCGCACAGGCAGCCTGCATCTGCGCGCAAAGCGCTGGCGCCACATTGGCCGTGACCGAAATGCAGCCCTGCCCGCCATGGGCATTAAACGAAATGGCGGTCGCGTCTTCGCCCGATAGCTGGATGAAGTCGCGACCGACAACGGCGCGCTGTTCAGAAACGCGCACCATGTTGGCTGTGGCATCCTTCACGCCAAGGATCGCGCGTCCGTCCTGATTCAGGCGTGCCATCGTTTCCACGCTCATATTGACCACCGAGCGACCGGGAATGTTGTAGATGATGGTCGGCAGATCGGCGGCAGCGTCAATGGCGCGGTAGTGGGCGTAAAGCCCCTCTTGGCCTGGCTTGTTGTAATAAGGTGTGACAACCAGGATCGCATCAGCGCCGACGCTCTGTGCGTGCTGCGCGAAATCGATTGCCTCGGCTGTGTTGTTTGAGCCCGCGCCGGAAACAACCGGCACGCGTCCGGCAGCGCGTTTCACCACGCGTTCCACAACAAGCTTGTGCTCGTCATGCGACAGCGTCGGCGACTCGCCTGTCGTGCCAACCGGTACCAGACCGGACGAACCCTCGTCGATCTGCCAGTCCACAATCGCGTCCAGCGCATCATAGTCGACCGCATCGCCGTCGAATGGCGTGACAAGCGCCGGAATGGAGCCGCTCAGGGTGAGCATAGCCAAGTCTCCTTCATAGGCAAGAAAGGCCGCCACAGATCTGGGGCAGCCTCAGAAATCATTGGCCGGACATTATGGAGCCAGGGCCGATCCGGCAAGCGCGCGCGGCTTAATTGGTGAACCCGTCAACATGGTTGATGGATCGTTGATCCCGTCGCCCGCTTGTTCGTCGGCGATCTTCACCTGGTTTTCACCAAGGTCGGTGCATGGTGAATCAAATCTTGTCGACGATTTCATCCTTGCCGACGACCGAACTTTTGCCACTTTGTGCATGAGGCTGAGCGTTGTTGGAGTATTCGCGCCGAAACCCTGTTGAAGGAACTGTGCTCCCGTGTCGGTTATTCCGCTGTCCCGTTTCACCGTGCCTGCTTTGGCCTGCGCTCTCATTGCCGGCACGTTCGGCGCTGCTCAAGCCGCGCAACGTTTTTCTCCGCCCAATCCCGTGGCCAATCCGGCAGGCGCCATCGCGCCCACAGCATCTGGATCGGCCTCTGGATCGGCCTCTGTCTCGACGTCCATTGGCACCGCGCACGCGCTTGCCCGTCAGGCGCAAGCGTCCGTTGCTCCGCTGTTTACCGGCAGCATTGGTGGAAACGCATCTGCGGCAGCCCGAGCCTTGGAGCCCGTCTCCCAAGCTCTGGCCAACGACCAAGGACAGCGCGCTTATGCCATCGCGCAGGCCATCACCGATCCGGCCACACGTGACCTTGGCCTTTGGATGATTGCACGCACGCGCGCCGATGATCTTCCGCTGGAACTGCGCACAGCCTTCCGCGATGCGTTCTCCGGCTGGCCGGGTGCCGGCATCATCGCCCGGCAAACCGATGTCGCCATGATGGAGCGGTATGGCAATCAAGTGCCGCCGCTTTCCCTTTTTGGCACAGTTGAGGCCCGCACGTCCGAAGCGCGTCTGGCCCAGGCGCAGGCCCTCGCCCAAGCTGGACAAACGCAGGATGCTCGCCGCATTGCCTCCGACTTGTGGCGCACAGACGTTCTCGATGATGGTCTGGAAGGCCGGCTGCTTTCCTCCTTGGGCAGCCTGCTCACCCAGGATGATCACCGTTTTCGCGCCCACTGGCTGCTCTATCGCGACCGGGTGACCGGCGCTGAACGCGTTGGGCAATATCTGCCCTCTGCGGACCAGAACTCGATTGCGGTGCGGGGACGTGCGATCCGTGACGGCGCAAGCGCGCGCGATCTTGTCCGACGGGCACACGAAGCCAATCCGGGCGAAATTCACATCACCTATGAATTGGCCCGTCTCTATCGCCGCGCCGACCAGCCGCGCGAAGCGGCCCGTTTGCTGCGCTCGGTACGCCAATCCGGCGATGCGCTTGTGCGCCCAGATGTTTGGTGGCGCGAGCGCCATATCGTGGCGCGTGATCTGATTGAGACCCGCCAGCCGGAAGGCGCTTACCAGCTCACCACCGCGCCCACAGGGTCCAGCGCTGGCGACGAGGCGCAACGGGCCTTCCTTGCCGGATGGGTCGCGCTTCGCTTTCTGAACGATCCCGCCCGTGCCGAACCACATTTCCGGCAAATTCTTGAAATCGGCACCACGCCCATCACACGGGCGCGCGGCTACTATTGGCTTGGTCGAACATTGTCGGCGCGCGGTGACACAACGGGCGCCAACCAAGCCTATGCCCAGGCGATGACCTATGGCGAGACTTTCTACGGCCAGGCGGCTTCAACCATCACCGGTCTGCCGATCCGCTTCGAACAGGTGCCCCCTGCCCAAACGCCTGGCAATGCTTACTTTTCTTACGCCGATGCGCTTTACACGCTTGATCGGCGCACGGACGCACGGCTCTTCCTCTATTCTCTGGCGCGCAATGGCGCGAGCCCGGCAGAGATCGCAGGCATGGCGGCGCTTGCGTCGCGCCATGGCGACGCGACGAGCGTTGTGCAATTGGGCAAGATTGGCGCCCTACGCCACCGCTCGCTAGCCCTGCTAGGCTATCCCACCGGAGCCTTTCCGCAAGACGCACGGATTCCAGAACGCCTTCCCCAGGCGGTTGCCTACGCCATATCGCGGCAGGAAAGCGGGTTCGATGCGCGTGCGCGCAGCCACGCCGGTGCGCTCGGCCTCATGCAGTTGATGCCCGAGACCGCCCGACGGATTGCCCGCGACGTCGGCGTTTCGCACTCCACGGCCCGCCTTACCTCTGATCCGGCGCACAATGTGACGCTGGGCGCCTATCATTTGGATGAGCTGATCGCTGAGTATAACGGGTCCTACATCCTGACTTTCATTGCCTACAATGCGGGGCCACGCCGCGTGCCGCAATGGATCGAACGCTTCGGCGATCCACGCTCCGGACAAATTGATGTGATCGACTGGATTGAGCTGATCCCCTTCTCCGAGACGCGCAGCTATGTACAGCGGGTTCTGGAAAACATCTTTGTCTATCAACAGATTACCGCCAATGGCTGACGCCCTGACCGGTGTCATCCGCCGGACGGTTCTGGCCAGCGACGGATTGAAACTCGCCGTCGAGGATGCTGGTCCACGGGACAGTGGCGGGCGCGCGCCCTTGCTGTGCCTGGCCGGCCTGACGCGAACCAAGCGCGATTTTCACGACTTACGCGACTATTTTGCTTTTCATCCCGACAGGCCTCGTCGCGTGGTTGCGCTCGACACACGTGGGCGCGGTGAGTCCGGCCATGCCGAAGATATCGGAGATTATACGGTTCAGCGCGAGGCGGACGATGCTGCACAGGTTGCCTGTGCGCTCGGCGTGCACAACGCAGTTATCGTTGGCACATCACGCGGCGGCATTCTGGCGATGATGCTTGCGTTGACCCGTCCGGGATTGATGGCCGGTAGCGTGCTCAACGACATCGGACCACGCATTGCCGGTGCTGGTTTGGCGCGATTGAAAAAACAACTGCCCGCCTCCACGCTTCCTTCATCCTGGGACGAGGCCGAAGCGCGGGTGAAAGCCAGTCTTCAGGCGCAGTTTCCAGCCTTCACCGATGAGGACTGGTCACGCTACGCCCGGCTGACCTTTTTGGACAAAGATGGCCGGCCGGCCCTCGCCTATGACCCAAAACTGCTTGAGCCGCTCTCAGCGATGCCCGATGGGCTACCGTTTCTTGATTTATCAGGCCCGTTCAAGGCCTTGGTCACACGGCCGATACTGATGCTGCATGGCGAGCACTCTGACTTGCTTGATGAATCAATCTTGGCTGATGCCGTCGCCATGGGCGCCCAGACCCACACATTTTCAGGGCAAGGCCATGCGCCGAGCCTGCGTGGCGAAGCGCTATCGACAATCGACGACTTTCTCGCCGAGCAAAGTCTCTAACGAGCGGCGCGTTACGTCTTCTTGCGCGAGGGCGTTTCCACCTCGCCTTTATCGACGGGCTTGGCAAAATCGGTCTACCCTCCTTCGGCCAACACGCTGGCCTGGCTGATCCAGTCCTCGCGCTCGATACGGCCGGCGAACGACAGAAATGTACCAACCCAACGCGCTTCCGATACCGACCAGCCTGCGATCTGATCGAAGTGGTAGACGCCAAGATCGTTGAGCTTGCCCTCATTGACCTTGCCGATGCCTTTGATGCGCTGGAGATTATCCTTACGCCCGCCGCGTGGCGCGTCGAGCCCTGTCGGTCGCGTGCCGACCGCATTGGCCTTGTCTTCGTTGCTCGCACCCGCCGGCAACGCCGCCAATGCCTCCTCCACGGCTTTGTCGTCCATCACCTGAGGCTCAACCATGGTCGGCGCGTCAGCGGCGATCGTCTCGGCCACGTCCTCGACCTTGTGGGCAGCGTCGGCGATTGTGTGCTCGGCCTCTTCAACGACGTTTTCGGCTGCCTTTTCAAACGCTTGCGTCCGCGCAGCGACGGTGGCCGCAGAAGCGGCCGCTGCCGATTCGGCGGGCGTCCGGCGTTTCTTGGATGGACGCTTGGGCGTATCAGTACCGGCTGATTGCCCCGCCGTAGCGGCAGCGCTGTAAACTGGGCCGCCGGACAAAACGCGTTTCAGCAAGCAGCCGACGATCGCGCCGAGAATGAATGCGGCGAGGACGAGAAGTGCGGTGTGGAGAACAAGGTAAAACATCGTTGTCCCTACCCGCGTCTATCGCTGGACGAACCGGATGTGAACCATCCAGTCGCGACGCCGATCGCAAAAGCGATCAAGAGGAACAGCCAGAGCTGGGTGATGAGATAGTACATGGACCTGCCTGTTTGCGTTGTCCCGCGATCGTCGCGGCGTGACTTAACGTTGAACGTTGAACTCGATGCGGCGGTTGAGCGCCCGCCCCGCGTCGCTCTCATTGTCGGCGATTGGCTCGCTTTCGCCAAATCCAACCGCCAGCAGGCGCCTTTCCGAGATACCGGCGTCAACGACATAGTCGCGCACGGCCATCGCGCGGGCCTGAGACAGCCGCATGTTCGGGATGCTGTCGCCCTGCGAATCCGTATGGCCGCCGATCACGACTGAAGCGTCGGGGCAGCTTTGAAGCGTGCGCACCAAACGGTCGAGAAGCCCGTCCGACCGTCGATCGATCGACGCACTGCCGGTTTCAAAGCGGATCGTGTTGGCCGCAAGCAGCGCACCGAACCGCGCCTGGCAGGCCTCGGCATCAATAGGTGGCGGCGGAGGCGCAAGGCCAATGTCGGTGGCGACACTAAAAGCTGACGGCCCAGCGGAGGAGACAGAAGCGGCGATACGGTCGGCTAGGCTTTCGTAAAAGGCCCCGCCAGAGAGCGTGGCGTTCGTATCGCTGATCTCAAAGCTGCCATCGGCAAGGCGTGCAAGTCCGCCCAATCCGGCCTGCACCATGGCAAGAAAACCGTCCGGCGCACCGTCCGCGACAACCAAATCGTCGGTCACGGCGTGGTTTGTCAGAAGCTGGTTGAGGCTCGCGAGGATGGTATCGCGGGCATCTTCGTTCGGTATAAAGCCTTGAAGGGACAGGCTTTCTTCTGATGCCTGAGCTGAAAAAGTGAAGGGCGTGGCAGGACCGGGAACAATTTCGGCCTCAACCGACAGCGCATCGCTGGCGAGCGCCTGCAGGGCGGATTCCGCTTGGCTTGCTCCAGAAAAACTCGCCGCCGTGCCCCTGACCACAAGATCGCCAGCCGTCAGCGTGGCAGTGCCATCGATCATATCGCCTAGTATCGCCGCGATTGAGGAAAAGACATCGCCGACCTCCACGCCTTCGGCCGCGCCGCGCGCCACCGTAGAGGTGTCGGTCGCCGATGTGCCAACGGCATCCAAGATGACTGCGCGGGCGGTTTCATCAGGTAGGACGCCGGAGAGCGTGTAGCCATCGGCGTCTTTGGCGAGCGATGTGACGAAGGGGTCAGCAATCGGTGGCGCAATGCGACCGGATAGGCTGTCAAAGCCCGCAGGCAGTGAGCCCAGGAAGGTATTGGCGGCGTTATATGCGGCGCTGTCCACCGCTTCGCCGGCCAGAGTTAAATCGCGATCCGTGATGGACGCTGATGCGTTGTCCAGGCCGTCCATTTGCGCAAGCAGAGCGATGGCTGCCTCGGCAAAACCATCGGGCGCACCGAAGCCGATCTCCATCGTATCGGTAACAGTGCCGAGAGACTCGGCTGCATCGGTGATTGCGCCGCGGATCGCATCATCGGGCACGAAACCCGAAAGCGTAATGCCATTGCCCGTGGATCCCGCCGCCCAGGTGTAGGGCGACACAATTGGCGGATTGAGCGCAATCTCGCCGATGGCGAGGGCCGAAGGTGGCTCGGCGAGGCGCGCAAGTTCGGCGTTGTAGCCATCTAGGGTCGCGGCATCACCGGCGACTGAAAGCGTCGAGCCATCGAGGGAAATTGTTCCTGACTCAAGGACCGACAGACCATCGATGGCAAAGCTGGCAAGATCAGTGAAACCGGGAGGCGCGCCGCGCGCGAGCGTGGTTTCATCGACGAGTGTTTTGTCGCCAATCAGTACACGGAGATCGTCCAACAGGGTGGCACGGGTGACGCCATCTGGGAATGATCCGGAAACCGTCGCACTTTGGTCGTCGACCGTGAGCGTCAGAATGTACGGGTCGGCGAGCGGCAGGACATCAAGCCCTGACGCATCGATGCGATAGACGCCTGCGACGCGTTCGATCGCAGCAAGGGCCGCACTCTGTGCCGCCAATGTCGGTGCGGTGCCGGTCAGCGTCGCATCACGACCATCTATGGCAGCAGAAGCCCAGGGCGTACCATCAGTTTCCAGCATTTGCAGCGAGCGCGCGGTGAGATCGGCCTCAATCGGGCCACCACGAACGAGGACCGCAATCGCCGTCAAGACGATGAGTGTGAGCAACCCCGGGAGAAGCCAGCCGCGCCAATTGCACATGGTGATGAAGTTTCCCGCCTTGTCCTAACTCAGCGGCAGAAAAGCCGGTTTTAGGGAGGGAAGCAAGGGGCGCTGTATCGACATCTCGCCAGCGCGTCATCCCCATGCCCATCTTGGCAATCCACGCCTTTGCACGCTCAGGCATCATCGATGCTCGGCGTGGTCATCGGAATTGGATCCTCACCACAAGGGCGAGGATGACGAGGTTTGGTATGGCCAATGACCGGCTTTAGCACCGCCATCGCGTGAACCGAAAAGAGGGACACACCGCGCGTCATGTCCAGTTCGTCTTGGCCGGAGGTCCGCACGTCATACGCCACGCTACCAACCCGGCCATCCATCCACAGAGTGTACATTCGCACCATGGTGCATGTTGAAGGCACGAGAACTGGATTGCCGGACCAAGTCCGGCAATTACAATATGATCAATACGCAAAAGGGCCCGGCGATTGCCGGGCCCTTCCGATGTCAGTTCTAAGTCTGGACGGGCGAACCCGTTTTCAAATTAGAAAGAACGGGTGATGCGGAAACGAGCGGTGAAGCCGTCGCCGAAGTAGTTCGAAGCGGTCAGGCCGCCCAACGCTACAGTGTTGTCGGCATCATAGGATGTGTAGCCAACGCCAGCGCGCAATTCCAGGCCAGACACCGGAGTGTAGGCTACCGAACCGCGTACGCCGTAAACGTTATAATCGCCAAGCGCGCCAATTGCGGCACCATGGTCGACGTCAGCATAGTACGCGTCCATTTCCAAATCGATCATGGAGCTCACGCCAAACTCAAAGCCAGCGCCAAGAGCCCAGGCTGTTGTCGTCTGGAGCTGACCCGTAGACGAGATAACTGCATCCAGACCGATGTCAGTGATCGTCGTACCAGCGAGGTTGGTGATTTGTGCACCACCAGCGCCCATGTAGGAAATCGCGCCATCGGTATAGATACCAAAGACGCCGAATGACGATCCCACACCGACTGGCAAGTTCAACGCGGCAGAAGCCTGGATAGCCCAACCGAGTTCGCTATCATCCCAAGCAACTGGGAGGCCAGCAGCAACCAGGGCTGTCTGGTCAACATCAACCTGCGTGATCGCACCAGCGAGTTTTGCGGAACCCCATGCCTGATCAACGCGAACGGCAACCACACCTGCGAGACCATTGCTGGTATCTTGGAAGTTACCAGTCGTCTGACCAAACGCCGTGATCGCAGCGCCAGCAGCAGTAAGCGGAACGCCACCAGCGTTAACCGCAGCAACACCACCGAAACGACCATTGCCATCATTGTCTTCAATCGACGCCGAGATCGTTACGCCATTACCCAGAGCAAAGCTGTAGCCAATCAGTGTCAGGTCATCTGTGCCGCCGTCTGGCACGCCCAGGGCAGCCATCGCGTAATCAGTGTAGACCGGATCAAAGAACGAGTCGGTGAGACCAGCGGTCAAGCCACCGATCTGAACAAACGCTTTGAGAATTTCAGCGTTGTAGTCTTCGCCCTGACCATCGTTGCCGATGCTGATGTAGCTGCGAAGAAGACCCCACTCGGTCATGGTGCGCGCGTCGAACTGAACTTCGGCTTCACTTTGGAAGTCGATGTCATCGCTAAGATTCAAATAGGAATCATTTGCTGCGCCGAAATCGGCCTGGAAGCGGGCGAAACCGGAGATGTCGAAGCAGACATCAGAACCAGGAAGAATCCAACCGGTGAAAGAACCGATCGAGCAGATCTGCACGTAGTCGACAGCCGGTGCAACCGGCAGGCCGAGGTCGGCAGCTTGAGCCCCAGTGGTTGCAACGAGTGCTGCAGCCGAACCGAGGAGAAGGCGTTTTGCCAAAGTCATAAGAGACCTCCAAATCATCAAACAAAAGATCAGTGCGTGTCAGACCACATCTGATCCAGCTAAGCCTGTTTGGGATGCGGGAGCTTAAAAAGCGAAACCAAAAACATCCGAAAAAGGCCGAGTCGGGCGAACCCTTCTCGTGATCCATGCCTATCAAACGGTTTTGCCCATGCAAGCGACAAGTGCGGCGTTTAGCTGGCTCGCGATGTGATTGGCAGGTTGTGTTGCACGGATGCCACGGTGTGACCTCTGAGCGGCGCTGGACGGTTAACGAGAGGTTAGTGAAGAGACGCCGCCAACTCAGTCCGTCATCCTCGCTGGCCCGCGCGTCACGCGCCACGCTCCCATAGCGGGGACCTATTCCAAGCACCCATCATTTATTTGGACACGATCGACCGAACGGATCCCGGACAGCCATTGGCTTCCGGGATGACGATCTGGTGTCACGGAACCTTGAATTGTGCGGCGCGGCATGGGAGAGACTGCGCCACCTTTGCTCAGGCTCCCTTCTGACGTGCCTGGCTACCTTCTTATAGGGGAGCGCGATGCGCAAAATTTATGACACGGCTGATAGCGCCCTGGACGGGCTTCTGGAAGACGGCATGCTGATTGCCGCCGGTGGCTTTGGCCTGTGCGGTATTCCGGAGCTTTTGATCGACGCGCTGGTGAAGAGCGGCATTAAAGATCTGACCATCGCTTCGAACAATTGCGGCGTGGACGGCTTTGGGTTGGGCAGGCTGCTCGACACACGGCAGATCAAAACCATGATGTCGTCCTATGTCGGCGAGAATGATGAGTTCATGCGCCAGTATCTGGCCAAAGAGCTGGAGATAGAGTTTAACCCCCAAGGCACCTTGGCCGAGCGCATGCGCGCAGGCGGTTGCGGCATCCCCGGCTTCTACACCAAAACGGGCGTCGGCACGGTGATCGCCGAGGGCAAAGAGGTCAAAGAGTTTGACGGGCAGACCTATATTATGGAGAAGGGCATCTTCGCCGATCTTGCCATCGTCAAAGCCTGGAAAGCCGATGAAACCGGCAACGCGATCTTCCACAAGACAGCACGCAACTTTAATCAGCCGGCGGCAACTTGCGGCAAGGTTTGCGTGTTGGAAGTCGAAGAGATTGTGCCGACAGGCTCGCTGGACCCTGATGCCATTCATCTGCCTGGCATCTATGTACACCGCCTTATTCAGGGCGAGCATGAAAAACGTATCGAACAACGCACCGTACGCGCGGCTTAGAGGGCAAAATCATGTGGGATCGTAACAAGATGGCTGCCCGCGCAGCCCAAGAACTTGAAGACGGCATGTATGTGAACCTTGGCATCGGCATTCCAACGCTGGTGGCCAATTACATTCCCGATGGCGTGGATGTGACGCTGCAATCGGAAAACGGCATGCTCGGCATGGGGCCCTTCCCGCTTGAAGGCGAAGAAGATGCCGATTTGATCAATGCCGGCAAGCAGACGATCACAGAGCTTGATCGCACCGCCTATTTCGATTCGGCGCAGAGCTTTGCGATGATCCGTGGCGGCAAGATCGCCATGGCCATTCTCGGCGCCATGGAAGTGGCTGAAAATGGCGACCTCGCCAACTGGATGATCCCCGGCAAGCTGATCAAGGGCATGGGCGGCGCGATGGACCTGGTTGCGGGCGTAGGCCGGGTGATCGTGGTGATGGATCACACCAACAAAAAGGGTGAGTCCAAGCTTCTGAAAGAATGCACGCTTCCGCTGACCGGTAAGAGCGTGGTGGACCGGATCATCACCAATCTCGGCGTGCTGGACGTCGTTGATCGTGGGTTGAAGATCGTCGAGTGCGCACCGGGCGTAAGCGAGGATGATGTCAGAGCGGCGACGCAGGCAGCGCTCGTTTGAAATCCATGTCGGGCGTTTCAGAATGAGTCGCCAAAGTTGCTTTAGAAGATGAGGCCGGTCACCTATGGTGATCGGCCTTTTGCTTGAGGGAAGAGCCAGTGAACCAGATCACACCCATCCTGCTCAGCGGTGGTGCGGGCACGCGGCTCTGGCCCGTGTCGCGCAAGGCGTTGCCGAAGCAATTTGCACGGCTGATTGGCGATGAGAGCCTTTTCGTCAGCGCCGTGCGGCGGTTTGCCGAGTTGGACATGCAAGCGCCAATGGTCGTCACCAGCGAAGCCTATCGCTTCCTGGTCCGCGACCAGCTTGCCCAGGCCGGCGTTGAAGCCGGCCCGGTTCTCATCGAGCCGGACGGTCGCAACACCGCGCCGGCGATTCTTTGCGCCGCATTGGTGGCTGCGGAAACTGATCTCGAAGCCCTACTCTTGGCTTCACCGTCCGACCACCTGGTCACCGACACGCCTGGCCTCGGCAAAGCCATCGAGCGCGGCGTGGACGCAGCGCTTTCTGGTGCAATCGTCACTTTCGGCATCGCTCCAACACGCCCCGAAACGGGCTATGGGTATTTGGAGCTGGCCGAGACGTCCGAGGGCGATGCCGCAACCCCTCTTCGCAGGTTCACCGAGAAACCGGACGCATCAACGGCGCGCTCGATGGTGGCCAGCGGTCGCTATCTTTGGAATGCCGGGATTTTTCTTTTCCGGGCCGACGCGCTGATCGACGCCTTTGCAATGCACGCGCCAAAGATGCTCGACCACGTGCAAACCGCTGTTCGGGACCGTCAAAAGGACCTGGGATTTGAGCGCCTAGCCGCCGAACCTTGGGCCAAGCTCGAAAGCATCTCCATCGATTATGCCATCATGGAAAAGATCGACCACGCGATGGTCGTGCCCTATCGCGGCGGCTGGACCGATTTGGGCGATTGGGACGCCCTATGGCGCGAAAGCTCCAGCGGCGATGATGGCGTCGTAACGGTTGGCGACGCGGTGGCATTAGACTGCAAGGCTAGCTATTTGCGTTCGGACGCCGATGACGTTGCTGTCGTCGGCATTGGTCTGGACAACCTCATGGTGGTGGCAACGGGCGATGCCGTGCTTGTGGCCGACAAGTCCAAAGCGCAATCGGTCAAAGTCGCCGTCGAGAGTTTGGCGCAATCGGGCCACAAACAGGCTGAAGCCTTTCCGCGTGATCACCGCCCCTGGGGTTGGTACGATGTCTTGGCCCTCTCCGAGCGCTTTCAAGTCAAGCGCATTGTCGTCAATCCTGGCGCTGCGCTCTCGCTACAAAGCCATGTGCACCGCGCCGAACATTGGATTGTCGTGTCGGGCACGGCGCGTGTGACGATCAACGACGATGTTCAACTGGTGGCAGAAAACGAGTCGGTCTACGTGCCGCTTGGCGCGAAACATCAGCTGGAAAACCCCGGCAAGGTGCCGATGGTGCTGATCGAAGTTCAAAGCGGCACCTATCTTGGCGAAGACGACATCGTCCGCCACAACGATCCCTATCAGCGCTCCTAACAGCCGCTCGACGCCCCGAGAAGAACAGCCTGAAACGCAAAATACAATCGTTTGTATTGATTTGTGGGCAAGAATGCGCTTTCCTTCTGCGCAAAGGGCAAAAGCCCGCAAAATGGGAGGACCATCATGACCCGCACTCTTTGCCTTGCGCTAACCGCATCGGCCTTTGCCCTTGCGCTCGCCACACCCGCCGCCGCGCAGGATTCCTGTCTGGCGATCGCCGAAGACCTGCATTTGAGCGATGCGCAATTGGCCGATGTGGCTGAGCGCGACCTCACCTTTGGCTTTTTGACCAACAACATTTCCGATGATTTCAGCCGCACCCTCGTCGCTGGCGGTGAGGCCTACGCCGAGGAAATCGGCGTGGAGCTGATCGTCAACAATGCCGATTTTGATGCCAATACCCAGCTTTCCCAGTTCGATGCGCTGCTTCAGCGCCAGGTCGATGGCATCTTCCTGACGGCGGTGGATGCCAGCTCCATCGGTCAGGCGGTGAACCGTGCCAATCGCGATGATGTGCCGGTGTTCATCGTCGGCGGCGCGCCGGCGCGTGGCGAGGTGATCGCGGTAATGAACGCTTCCTCGTACCAGGGCAGCTTTGATGCCGGATCGGCGATGATGGAGGCCATTGGCGAGGCCAACGCACAGGTCGCAATCCTTGGCATTCCGTTTGCCCTACAAACCATCCGTGATCGCGAAAAAGGAATTTTGGATGCCGTCGGCGCCAATGGTGGCCAAGTGATCTCCATGCAGTCGGACTTCAGCCAAGACAGGCTGCTGGAATTGGCAACCAACGTCATCCAAGCCAACCCGGATTTGAAAGGTATTTTCGCTACCTGGTCATTGGCTGTGAACGCCGCAACCGAGGCGGTTGAGCAGTCAGGCCGCGACATTGTGATCGCTGGTTATGACTCCGAAGTCCCGGGTTATGTGGAACTTGCCAGCGGCGACACTAACATCGTCGCGCTGTCTGGCCAGCAAGCATCGGTGCAAGGTCGGGCGGCTATCGAGGGCCTTGTTCAAGCGGTTATGGGGGCTGAGCTTTGCGATGAAATCATCACGCCCAACCTCCTCGTGACAGCCGACAATTTCGAAGAGAGCTGGTCCGTCCAATATCCAGGCGCCGAACAGCCCTGGTGAACGCATCCCTCCCGAAACTGGGGCAGGCTTCGGTTCGGAGCCTGCTCTTTTTGCGTGAGCTGACACGTGTCTGAAACCCCTCGCCTCTCGCTGCACGGCATCACCAAGCGCTTTCCCGGTGTGACGGCGCTGGACGACGTAAGCTTCGATGTGCATGCCGGCGAGGTGCACGCATTTATGGGGGAAAACGGTGCCGGCAAATCGACGCTGATGAAAATCGGCGCGGGCATCCACCAGCCCAATGACGGGCATATCGAAGTTGCCGGCACGCGAGTCACACTTAGCTCGCCCTCCGATGCAACGGCGCTCGGCATCCACACTGTTTTCCAAGAATTGACCGTCTTGCCAAATCTGGATGTCGGCCAGAACATCATGATCGGCCAAGAGCCCATGCATGCTGGCGTTTGGCTCGACACAAAGACGCTTTACGACCAAGCGCAGACCATTCTGGACCGGCTTCACATCAAACTTGATGCGCGCACGCCCATCGCGCGGCTTTCCGCCGGGCAGCGCCAAATGGTCGAGATCGCGCGCGCTTGCGGCGAAACCCCAAAGGTCTTGGTGCTTGATGAGCCGACATCCTCGCTTGGCCGTCAGGAAGAAGAGCTGTTGTTCGACCTGGTGGACCGTCTGCGCGCGGCGGGCGTCGGCATCGTCTACATCACCCACCGTATGTCGGAGGTGTTTCGCCTCGCCGACCGCATCACTGTCCTGCGCGACGGCAAGCATGTGGTGACGGGTCCAGCACACGAGTTCACCCGCGAGAAGCTGATCGCCGCCATGGTCGGACGAGCTGTTGATGAGCGCCGCAGTGGCAAATCCGTCGATACGTTGCCGGTCGCGCTGGAGGTTGCTGGGCTTTCGCGCGCTGCCGTGGTGCGCGATGTGTCTCTCACCCTGCACTCTGGAGAAGTTTTGGGCGTTGCGGGTCTGATGGGCGCTGGGCGCACGGAGCTTGCCAGGCTTATGGCAGGGGTCGATCGACCAGACAGTGGGTCGATGCAGCTTTTTGGCGCTCCTTACGCCCCAGGATCGGTCGCTGATGCAATCACCAAAGGCGTTGCCTACCTTCCTGAAGACCGCAAAACACAAGGCTTGGTGCTCTCGCTATCGGTCGCGGACAATATCGCCCTGCCAAGCCTTGGCCGCTTAAGCCGGTCCGGCGTGCTGTCGTTGGACAAGTTGAAGGCGCTCGCCACCACTTGGTCCGAAAAGCTCGGCATTCGCGCAGCCTCTCCCGACGTCGCGGCGGATACATTGTCGGGCGGCAACCAGCAAAAGGTTGCCATCGCCAAGTGGCTCGCCATCGCGCCGAAAGTCATTCTGCTCGATGAGCCAACGCGCGGGGTGGATGTCGGCGCCAAGGCCGAGATTTATGCGCTGATCCGACAGCTAGCGACCGACGGCGCGGCAGTCATGGTGATTTCCTCAGAACTTCCAGAAGTTTTGCAAATTAGCGATCGGATCGCCGTCATGGCCGCCGGTCGTATCGCAGGGATCGTCGCGGCCGACGGTGCCAGCGAAGAAAGCCTTTTGGATCTTGCCTTTGCCGAGAGCGCAGACAATTCGGAGGCAGCATGAACACGCGCGCACTCAAAATCCTGCGCGACGTGATGCCCTATCTCGGGCTGATCCTGCTTGTCGGCTACTTCTCGCTATCCTCGGAGTTTTTCTTCAACGCCCGCAATTTCGAACGCTTGGCGACCGATAGCGCAACATTGATGCTGGTCGCCTTCGGCATGACGTTGGTGATCTTGATTGGCGAGATTGATCTGAGCGTCTCGGCCGTGGTTGGCTTACTTTCGGTCATCCTAGCGCAGTTCCTGCTCGCCGGCATGGCGTGGCCTTTGGCAATGGCGTTGGTGATCCTGATCTCGGTCGGGATCGGCACGCTCAACGGGGCCATCACCGTCTATGGCGATATCCCCTCGTTTATTGTCACACTCGGCATGCTGGCAATCGCGACGGGCCTTGCCTTCGTGTTCACCGGCGCGGTGTCGGTCGCCATTCTACACTACGATTTCCTGGACCTGTTCTACTCCGACCAGATTTTCGGCGTACCGATCCCGCTACTCATCGTGGCCACAGCGTTCCTCGCCTGTCTGTTCACGCTCAGTAGAACGCGTTTCGGCCGGGAACTGTTCGCCATCGGCGCCAACAAAGAGGCGGCGCGCCTGTCCGGCGTCTCCGTCAAGCAGCGCAAAGTCATGGTTTTCGCCATCATGGGGCTGCTGGTGGGTTTGGGCGCGGTGCTCAGCGCAGCGCGCCTTGGCAATGGTGCGCCAGGTTCGAGCCCGACGCTGACGCTTGATGCCATCGCCGCCGTGATCATCGGCGGTGCGAGCCTTTTTGGCGGCTGGGCATCCGTCCTACGCACCCTGCTGGGCGCGATGCTCATCGCCGTACTCAACAACGGCATGGTGCTTTTGAACGTCAATATCGACGCCCAATACATCATCAAGGGCGTGATCATTCTGTTCGCGGTGGTGCTTGAACGCCTCGCCTCGGGAGCACGCTCATGACACGCGCCCAGCTTGCCAATTACGGCATTTTCATCGCCTTTTCCCTGGTGGTGATCGGGATGATGATCGCCAGCCCCGCCTTCCGCGCGCCGGAAAATCTTGTCGCGATCGGCCGCCAGGTCGCGGTTCTCGGTATCGCAAGCTTCGCGATGACGTTCATCATCTTGGCTGGCGAAATCGATCTGTCTGTCGGCGCCGTCGCCTCGGCCTCGGGTGTCGTGACGGCTATGGCATTGGCGGCGGGGTTTGGCCCTTGGGCGATTGTCATCGGCGTAGGCGTCGGCGCCGGCTTCGGCCTGATGAACGGGCTATTGACCGTCTACGCCGCCGTGCCATCATTTATTGCCACGCTGGTGAGTTTTTTCATCGCCCAGGGTGTCGCTCTAACGCTGACCGGCGGTCGGACGATCCTTTTTGACGCCGACTGGTTCCGCGATCTTTTTGCCACCGGATCAGTGTTTGGGCTGCGCAGCGCGTTCCTATGGCTGTTGTTCGCTTTCCTGGCGCTCTGGTGGCTGCTCGCGCGCACGCGTTTTGGCGCCCATGTCTACGCCATTGGCGGCAGCCAACCTTCGTCTCGCATGCTTGGCTTGGCGGTGGATCGCATCAAGATCCTGATCTTCACGACGGCTGGCGCGCTGATGGGCCTGGTCGGCATGATCCTGATTTCGCGTATCGGCAATGCCCGAAGCGACGGGGCCATCGGGCTAGAGTTTGATGCCATCGCCGCCGTCGTCATTGGCGGCACGGCACTGGGCGGCGGCACGGGGTCGCTGCTGCGCTCGCTGATCGGCGTGATGCTGATCGGCGTGCTCAACAATGGGTTGGCGATCTTGAATGTTGATTTCAACGCCCAGCAAGTGATCAAAGGTATCTTGGTAATTGCCGTCGTGTTGCTCGACCGGTGGGCGCGAGACCTAAAAGGAGCTTCGGCATGAGTGTGATTACCAACGAGGTCAAACAGCTTGCGACCGGCTTTGCCTTCACCGAAGGGCCGGTTTGGCTGCCCGATCACGAGATGCTGCTGTTCACCGATATTCCTGGCAATGCGATCCATGCCTGGCATGCGCAGCGCGGCGCTTCGCTTTGGAGCGATGACGCACATTTCGCCATCGGGCTTGCACGCGCCACCGATGGACGGGTGCTCTCCTGCGAGCACTCCACGCGTTGTCTGAGCGCGCTCGCCGTCAACACTGATGGGTCATACGGTGGACGTGAGGTTCTTGCGCGCTCGCTAGGCGGCAAGGTGTTGAACTCCACCAATGACGTGATCTGTACCTCCGACGGCACGATCCTCTTCACCGACCCGCCCTTTGGCGTGCGCGCCGAAGACGGTGAATTGCATGGCTACCAGCAGGCGATGGAAATCCCCGGTTGCTATGTTTTCAAGGTGGGAGCGGACGCCGATAGCCCGGTGCCGGTTCTGACAGACATCTATCGCCCGAATGGCCTCTGTCTCTCGCCCGATGAGCGCACGCTCTATGTCAGCGACAGCTCCGAGCAGCATCACAAGGTACTAGCCTGCAATATCTCGGACAATTGGGAGGCCTCCAACCTGCGCGATTTCGCGGTGATGCCGGTCGGCGTGCCCGACGGCATGCGAGTCGATAGCGCCGGCAATCTTTGGGTTGGCGGCGGCGACGGCGTCTACGTTTACGCACCTGATGGATCGCAGATCGGCCATGCGCCGGTACCGGAGATGGTGACGAATGTGGAGTTTGGTGGGCCTGACATGGATGATCTCTTCATCACCGCTGTGTCGTCGCTCTACCATCTGAAAACGGCCCTGCCCGGCGGTCGCGCCTGGAGCTATGCAGGCCGGTAGACCGGTCCACGTCCGATGACCGGCGTCAGCAGATCTTCGTCCTCGTCGGTAAGCCCGCCGGAACTGTCCCGTGCCTCCTGTCCCAGATAGCCAATGCTTTCCCGTGTTTTCGGGTGCATGAAATAGGCGTTGGCGAGCACCACGCCTAGCGCCTCAAATCCGGCCTTGTCCACCTGCGCCAAAGCTTCGATGTCAGCTAGTGTTTCGACTGGGCCATCCATAGCAAGGAAACGCGCCACCGGTTCGCGGCGCGTTGGATCGATGGCGAGCACCTCATCTACCGGCACTGCCCACAAGGTCAGATCAGCGGCGGACGGCATGTCCGACCCGCCCGGGATCATGACATTAGCAAACTGCGCCAACCGCGCGCGGTGGGTGTCGGTCAAACTCATGCGGCCGTATCGATCTCGGCGCGGTTCTCGATCAGCGCCAGGGTGCATTTGGCGGCTACCGCCATGATTGTCGCAGTGGGGTTCATGCCGGACGAGGTCGGGAACAGGCTGCCATCGAATATGTAGAGATTTTCGACGTCATGACAGCGACCGTCGGCGTTGGTGACGGAGGTTTCCGGGTTGTCGCCCATCACCGCCGTGCCCATCAGATGCCAGCCACAATCGCGTATGAGCGAAGTGACCGATGTTTCGATGGCGCCTGCCGCCTCCATGGCTTCGACGGCGCGGGCCGTGTGAAAATTGAGCATTTTTCGCGTGTTGTCAGAGACCCGGTAGCGGATTTCCGGGGCAGGCAGGCCATCACCGTCGGTGAGCGTATCGGAGAGCACGATCCGGTTGGCTTCATCGGGTAAATCCTCGCCGACGATGCCCCACTCAAACGAGCGACCGAACCTGCGGCGCACCCGCTCGTGCAAGGCCGCGCCCCAAGCGTCGGTTAGTGGACCGTCGCCATAACCGGCGCGGAAGCTTTGCGGTCCACCGGCGGGCATACAGTTCCACTTGGCGCCGCGCACAAAGCCTCGGCTCTTGTCGGTTTCGTAGAACTGCATGGAAGTGAGAATCTGCCCAGCCGGACCAACCCAGCTCTCCAGATCGTCTTCAAACGTGCCCATGACTGCCGCGAACGGGTGCATCATCAGACGCTTACCAACTAGGCCAGAGCGGTTTGCAAGGTCCGACATCAGGAGCAAACGCGGTGTGCCGATGCCGTTGGCGCACAGGATGACGATGTCCGCCGTCTGGCGATGCCTCGTGCCTTCGCGGTCGATCCAGACCACCCCAGACGCCCTACCCCGGCCATCCGTTTCTATCTCGCAGACACGTGCGCCAGTGATGAGATTCACGCCCTGTTGGATGGCCTGCGGCCAATGGGTCCGGTCCGGCGTAGCCTTGGCCTCATCGGAACAACCCGTGCCGCAGGTGCCGCGCAGCACACAGGGCTGAAGCGAGCGGTAGGGGCGCGACGGAATGGCATTGGAACCTGGCCACCAATGCCAGCCGAGCGTGTTCATGCCCTTAGCGGCCTTGCGGCCCACCTTGCCAATGGGCAGAGGCGGCAGTGGGCACGGTGCACCATCAGGGTAGGCCGTGTTGCCATTGTGGCCAGACACCGCCATCGCCTCCTCAACATAGGCGTAGAACGGTTCAAGCTCTTCATAGGTGAAGGGCCAATCATCGGCCACGCCATCAAGCGTGCGGACGCGAAAGTCCGATGGCATAAAACGCATCCAGTGGGCGCCGTAGATCAGCGCCGCGCCACCAACGCCGGCAAACATCAGCGGATTAACGTCCGACTTGGCCGTATCGAGCGGGTAATCATCGGACAGGCCGCGCACATTGGGGTTGGGATGCCATTGGCGCAGTTGCGTGAGTTCCCAGTGCCGCGTCGCGCCGTGAAAAGCATCCGCGGGCACCCAATCGCCCTGCTCCAGCACCGTCACCGACATGCCAGCGGCGATGAGTTCGCTGGCCGCCACCGCGCCCGATGGCCCAGCGCCGACGATCACGACATCGCTGTGCTCGGCCATTAGCTTGGCTGCCGCAGCGCCGCCTGGGTCTGCGTATCGAACAGGTGCACTTGATCGGGTGCAACCGACAGGCCGATGGTTTCTCCGGCTTTCAAGGCGCTTGTGCCAGCGGCAACCAACACCAGTTCCGGATCGCCATCGGTGAAGAGATAGCTGGAGGAGCCTGTCGCCTCGACGGCGGCGATGCGCACCGGCACCGCGCCATCAGTATTGGGATCGATCACGGTGATGTGCTCTGGGCGCAAGCCAACGATCACATCCCGGCCCGGCTGCATCGTCACGTCCGTTGGAATTTCAGCATCGAGAAGCCGAACTGAGGAGCCATTTTCAGCCACCACGCCGGGCGCGAAGTTCATTGCCGGGGAACCAATGAAACCTGCCACGAATTGGTTGGCGGGACGCTCGTAAAGGTCCAATGGCGCGCCCTGCTGCTCGATGACCCCGGCGCGCATCACCACCACATGGTCGGCCATGGTCATGGCCTCGATCTGATCGTGGGTCACGTAGACTGATGTGGCACCAATGCGATCATGCAGACCGCGAATTTCTTTGCGCATGCGTACGCGCAATGCCGCGTCGAGATTGGACAGCGGTTCATCGAACAAAAACGCCTTTGGCGAGCGGATGATCGCGCGCCCCATGGCCACACGTTGGCGTTGGCCGCCCGATAGCGAGCGCGGAAAGCGATCCAGCAAATTCTCCAAGCCGATAACCGCTGCAACCTCCTCGGCGCGCTTGGCCCGTTCTGCCTTGGGAACCCTTTTTAAGCGCAGCGCATAGGTGAGATTGTCGCGCACATTCATGTGCGGATAGAGCGCGTAAGACTGGAATACCATCGCCAGATCGCGGTGGCGCGGGGCGAGAGTGTTGACCCGTTGGTCTTCGATCCACATGTCGCCAGAGGTGATCTTCTCAAGCCCGGCAATGGTGCGCAGAAGCGTCGATTTCCCGCAGCCGGACGGACCGACAAGGGCGACGAACCCACCTTTGGGAATATCCAGATCAATGCCCTTCAAGGCATGAAACGCCCCATAGTGCTTATCGACCTTTTCGATGCGAATTTGGCTCATTGTCATTTCAAGGCCCCGGAGGTCAGACCGTTGACGATCTGGCGTTGCAGAAGGACGAAGGCGGCAAGGATCGGCGTCACATAGGTCGCGGCAAACGCCATGATCGCATTCCAGTTGACGACGTTCGGCTGAAGGAAATTGGTCATGCCGATGGAGGCCGGTTGCAGGCGATTGTCAGCGATCAGCGAGGCCGAATAGACGTATTCGCCAAAGCCTTGCATGAAAATGAGGAGTGCTGCGACGAGGATACCGTTGCGTGCCAATGGCAGGACAATGAAGAAGAACGCCCCTGCCCGCGAATTGCCATCGACCAGCGCGGCTTCTTCAAGCTCACGCGGGATGGTCATGAAGGTCGCACGGCACAGGATGACAAAGAACGGCATGGTTTTGGCCGCAATAGCAAGCACGGCTGCTGTGCGTGGGAAGTCCAGCAAACCGATGGTGGCAAAGCCAACGAAAATGGGCGTCACCATCAGACTGGGCGGCAGGACTTGCAGCATCAATACGGTGAACAGCGCCACATCGATCCAAACATTGCGATAGCGCGCCAGAACATAGGCGGCGCCTGCCCCCAAGATGGCCGTCACCGCCGTGACGCCGGTGGCAATCAGCATGGAGTTCCAGAGATAGCGAGGAATGTTGGTCGTCGCCCAGACCTCGCCATAGGTGCCCCATTGCGGATCGGTCGGCAAAACCTCTGGCGGCACGGCGAAGATGGCCGAGCCGGTTTTCAGGCTCGTGACATACATCCAGTAGAGCGGGAACAGATAGATCGCCGCCAGCACCAGGGCGATGAGAAAGAGAGCGCGGTTGTGCCAATCCGATCTCATGGCCGCGCCCTCACAGCCGCGTTTCTGCGCGCGTGGAGCGCACATAGACCAGCGAGACGGCGAGCACGACGATAATCATCATCACCGAGATCACAGCACCGCGGCCAAAATCAAATTCGCGGAACGAGAGCTGCCAGGACCAATATTGCGCGACGGTTGAGGAGCCGGCAGGTCCGCCAGATGTGATCGCTGCAAAGAGGTCGAACTGTTGCAGTGTGAAGATGGTGCCCAGCGCCAGCACCGCGCCTATCGTTGCGCGCATCATGGGCAGCGTGATGGTCCAAAACTTCTGCCACGCGGTCGCGCCGTCGAGCTCCGCGGCCTCGTAGAGATCGTCGGGGATCGCCGCCAAACCGACCGACAGCAAGATCATGTTGAACGGCATGCCGTACCAGATGTTGGCGAGCATCACCGAATAGAGCGCCACATCGATATCGGAGCGCCAGAAGATCGGCTCGGCGATCAACCCGGTGGTCAGAAGCACATGGTTGATGACGCCGAAGTCGCCCGATAAAAGCCAGTTCCAAAGCACGCCAACGACCAGTCCGGGCATCACCCAGGCGGCCAGAAACAGCCCGCGGAACCAAGTCGCGCCAGGGAATTTTTGGTGGAAAAACAGCGCGAAGGCAAAGCCAATGGTGAATTGGAAAGCCACCGAACCAACAGTGAAAATGACGGTGTTCCAGAAGACGGTGTTCGCCAGCGGGTCACGGAAAATCGCAAGATAATTGTCCCAGCCCGCCGAGGGGTGGAGCAGCGTGCCAAGTGAGAAAACGTCCACCTGCTGGAACGAGATGATGACGTTGTAGATCAGCGGCAGGCCAGCAAAGGCGAACAGATAGAGCAGCGCAAAGCCAATGAGCAGCGTGTCGAAGCCGATGCCATCGCGGAAGCTCTTGAAGAGGGTCATGCGCGCGCCCTTGCCGAAGGGGTCAGGCGAGAAGCCCGCCTGACCCAATCACGATGATCGAAAGTGATCAGTTCAAGATACCATCGATCACGGATTGCGCATCGTCCAGCGCTTCCTGCGGCTCTTTTTGGCCGGTCAGGGAGGACTGAATTGCATCTTGGATGGCCCGGGAAATGCGCGGCCATTCAGGGTGCGGACCACGGTTGGCGGCGTATTGAAGCTGCTCGGTGAACACGCCGGCAGCTTCATCGATACGTGGGTCTCCAGTCGGTGCGAGCGGCACATCAGGGCGTGGTGGCATGCGGGTGAATTCCGGCCACAGACGGTCCATCTGGCTGTCGAAATACTCCAAGAAGGCGAAGGCTTCGTCCGGGTGCTCGGTGTTGGCGAAGACGGCAAGATTGAAGTCGCCCAAGGCGGAGGCGCGCGGCCCACCCTCTTCGCGCACGGGAAGCAGCGTGACGCCCCAATCGAAGTCAGCGTCTGAGGCCATGCGATTGAGTTCCCAAGGTCCCGAGATCACCATGGCCGCGTTGCCGCCATTGAATGTGCCCGTGGAGTCCCACTGGCCACGCGTAAGCGTGTCGGGGCTGGTAAGCCCTTCATCCAGCAAGCGTCCCCAGAACGCCAAAGCATCAGCCGCGCCGTCGCCATTGACCTGCTCGAAAGACCCGCCGGTCATTTGCAGCCAGGGCAGGAATTGGAACGTGCCTTCTTCGGATGCTTTTGCGGAAAACGCGATGCCATAGACATCATTATCCGGGTCGGTCAGCGCGCTGGCGGCCTCATAAAGCTCGTCCCAGGTCGATGGCGGGCTGTCTGGGTCAAGGCCAGCGGCCTCAAACAGGTCCTTGTTGTAGTAAAGCGCGATCGTGTTGGAGGCGCGCGGAATGCCGTACACACCGTCGTCCCAGGTGAGCGAGGAACGTGGACCGGGGAAATAATTGTCCATGTCGATCTGATCGGACGCTGCTGCCAGATCGGTCAAGTCAAGAAACGCACCACGGGCAGCGAACGCCGCGTGGTCGGGATTGTCGATTGAAATAATGTCTGGGTTGGTGCGCGTTGCAAAGGCGCGCAGCGTCTCGGTCACGATGTCGTCAAAACGCACCTCGCGAACTTCAATGGTGACGCCATTGTCCATCTCAGTGAACTCATTGGCGAATGTGGCTTCGGCGCCTGTCGCACTTTCGGTCCACAGTGTCAGTGTCACATCCTGGGCCATCGCTGTGGATGTGAGGAGCGCTGAGAAAGCTAGCGCGGTGAGTGTGTGTTTCATTGTCATCTCCCTTGTTGGGTTGGGTGTGGGGAGCGCTGCGCCGCGCTCTTCTTGTGCGTTCCTAGGGGGCCAGGGCGGGGAATGCTTCGGCGAACCGGCGGGCGTTGTTGGCGCGGACGAAGACGCCGGGCTGGCCAAACGGCGCTGCGACTTGGGCGCGCGTGCCTCCGGCATGCGCTGTGCCGGACCAGACATGCACCCAGGTCTCTCCCACAGGCAGTTCGACAGCGACCATCGTTTCACCCGGATTGAGGACAGGAGCGACGAGCAAATCAGGGCCGAGCATGTAGCTCGTACCGTCGGCGCCAGCGACGGTGTCGAAATGATAGAAAAGCGGTGCCATCACAGGATCGCCGGTCTCTGCGTAGGTGGCAAAAACAGTTTCTAGATAGGGCCGAAGTGCCTCGCGTACGCGCAACAGTTCGGTCAGAACCGCTTCGACCTCCTCGCCATAGGACCAAACCTCGTTCGGTCCGCCGGTGTTGGTAAAGATGTTGAACGTGTCCTGACCATAGGTGACCTCTTCGCCTGGCCCTGGAGCCGGTACGCCCTCTGGCACGCGGAAGCCATGCAAGCGGCAAATCGGCGAGAAAACGCCGAACTCGAACCAGCGGATGAGCAGCTCTCTGAACTCCTGCGACCCGCCATGGCCGTCATAGAATCCGCCAATGTCCGTCGTCCACCAGCCCATGCCGGACAGACCAGCATGCAGGCCGGCGGGAAGCTGGGCGCGGAACCAATCCCAGTCCGACCAGACATCACCGGACCAGAGGATCACGCCATGCTGCTGTGATCCCGCCCACGCGGACCGGCAGAGCAGGACGCCATCGCCGTGCCCCGTTTCGGTGAGCCCTTTGCGATAGTTTTCCTCATGCAAGACCGAGTAGCCGCAGAGCATCTCTGCGCCATTGCCAAGGGCGGTGCGGACATTCTCCGGATGGGCGGGGCGCATTTCCGGCTCACACGCATCCAGCCAGAAATGCTTGATGCCGTAGTCAACGTAATTCTGCTTCACCAAGTCCCAATGGAAAGCCCGCGCATCTGGGTTGAACGCGTCGTAATAGGTGAAGAAGCCCGCGCCGAACGGATCTTTGTCGGGAAACGGGATCATCACCGGTGAGCCACGCTCGGAGGTGAAGATCAAGCCGCGTTCGGTCATCTCTTTGTAGTGTTCGGAGGAGGCTGACACGGTCGGCCAGATGGAGACCATCAGCTCAACGTCCATGGATTTCAGCTCATCGACCATGGCTTTTGGGTCGGGCCACTCAGCGGGGTCAAACTTCCATTCGCCTTGGCGCGACCAGGCGAAGAAATCGATGACAATGCAGGAAAGCGGCAAGCCGCGCGCTTTGTACTCGCGCGCGACGGACAGAAGCTCATCCTGCGTGCGATAGCGCAGCTTGCACTGCCAAAATCCGAGCGCCCAATCGGGAATGTCGGGCGACTTGCCTGTGGCCGTGATGTAGCTGCGGACAATCTCCTGGGTCGTGTCGCCAGCTGTGATCCAATAATCGAGGCCGTTGGTGGCGTCAGCTGTCCAACGGGTCACGTTGGAAGCGAACTCGGCGCGCCCGACGGCGGGGTTGTTCCACAAGAATCCATAGCCACGCGACGAAACGATAAAGGGGATCACCACGTGGGCATTCTGCTGCAACAGCGTGGTGGAGACGCCTTTGAGGTCCATTTTCCCATGCTGAGGTTGGCCAAGGCCCCAAAGCTTTTCGCCATCATAGGCTTTGAACTGCTGCTCCAGCTTCCATGAGCCAGAGGCGATCGCCTTGAAGTTGCGCAGCTTCGGGCCGGCAAAGTGCGAGCGGGTTTCTGAAAGAAGCTCTTCGCCCGTTTCCCACCGCACGAAGCGAAGCATCAGTTCGCGGCGCACATCAGCGCCATAACGCACCTTGATCCAAAGTTCTGCGCGGATACGTCCCCGTGTGATCGAGGCCTTTTCGCCGTTGATAGCAATGTCCGCGCTTTGACCATCGACAGGCAAAAGGGCATCGACATGAGGATCAGCAAGCGTGCGACCTGGTCGCGCCCGCACGCGCAACGCATCCGCTCCCCAGGGTTCCACGCGTAGCGTTTCGCCATTGAACCGGCATAGAAGGGCATCGCCGTCCTGGGCGAACACATCGGCCATCTGTTATCCAATCGCCAGGTAGGCGCCATCCAGGATGACGGCGGTGCCCGACATGTAGTCGGCCTCTTGCGATGCGATGAACGCCGCCACGGCAGCCACTTCGTCCGGCTGGGCGGCGCGTGCCGCCGGAATGCCAGCGATCACCTCATCCATCACATCTTGGGGAATGGCTTTGACGGCCTCGGTCTCGATGAGGCCGGGCGCAATCGCAACGGCGCGAATGTCCGGTGCGTGGTCAAGCGCTAGGGATCGCGTCATGGCGAGCACCGCGCCTTTGGTCGCCTGGTAGGCGGAAAAACCCTTCTCGCCGACAAAACTCTGCACCGAGGCGGTGTTGACGATAACGCCTTTGCCGCTCATCCCTTGGGCGTTCTGAGATCGCATTTGCTCGACGGCAACCTTCGCACCCATCCAATAGCCGCGAATGCCAACGCCGGTGATGGCGTTGAACTCGTCGAGCGTCTGTTCATGGATGGGTTTGAAGACGGCGGTGAACGCGTTGTTGTGCCAAATATCGATGCGGCCAAATCGATCAACCGTCGCGGCGGCAAGCGCCCTCACCTGCTCAGGATCGGCCATGTCGGTTAGCTGGAAGGCCGCGCCAATCGCTTTGGCGACATCGCTTCCCTTGGGGTTGATGTCAGCGATCATCACTTGCGCGCCCTCTTGCACAAAGCGTTCGGCACAAGCACGACCGATGCCCTCTGCACCGCCGGTGATCACATAGACCTTACCGTCATGGCGACCCTCAACCGGGAACATACGAGCGCCCATCAGGCAGCATCCTTGGGCAACATAACGGTCTCGTCAGTGACCAAGAATTCCAGATGATCGAGGAAGTTTTCAGTGTCTTTGGCGGCGATATCATTTTCTGGCGACGCCAACCCCGCATCCATCGCTTCGCGGCTGTCAAACCAGATTTCCGCCGAGCCATCATACTCGGCTGCGGGCATGTCGCCGGCATCGCCAGCGATATTGATGCGGTAACCGCGCATCCCCGGGATGGCGGCAGCAAGTGGTGCATGAACGTTGATCCAGTAATCGGCAAATGCCTGCCGACTAAGATCGGATTTGCGGCGCACAAGGGCGACGAGCTTGATCATGCAACCTCCCTTTTCTCGTTCTTTCCAGTTCACGATGAATCGCCGTTTGCGTCAATACAAACCTTTGTATTTTTGCTTTCCGGAAGATTTCCGGTGTAGAAGTGAGCGCTTATCGAGGGATCAGAATCGCCGGATTCGCTGGCTGATGGAGGTCGCGCACATGGCGCATCGCGTTGGGCTGAAACACATCGCCGAGCATCTCGGGCTCGATGTTTCGACGGTGTCGCGCGCCTTGCGCTCCGATCCCAGAGTGAAGCCCGAAACCTCTGAAGTGATCCGCGACGCCGCGCAGCGCATGGGTTACCGCCCCAACGCCATGGCGCGGGCCTTGAAGGGCGGCACAACCAACCGTGTGGCCGTGCTCTTGTCGCCGCCACAGCAGCGCTTCGCCTCGCCGATTTTTCTGGAGTTGCTCTCCACCTTGGATCAGCGCCTGCGCGGCACCGGTCGCAGCCTGGCGGTGTTTGCGGCCCAGGAACGCGACGAAGAAATCGATATCGTGCGCGCGGTCGTCGAAGACCGCTTGGCCGACGCGATCGTGCTTGGACGCACGCGCCAGGACGACCCGCGTGTTGCCTATCTGATGGAAGCCGGATTTCCGTTTGTGACCTTTGGTCGGACCGGCTGGGAGCGCGAGCACCCCTGGGTTGAGATCGACTATGGGCGCGCCGGCGAGTTAGCCGTGGAGGCTTTGGCGACAGCAAAGCCAGACGCGTTGCACATCCTGTCGGCGCCTGAGGGTCTGCGTTTCGCCGACAATTACGTCACCGGCGCAAAACGCGCCGCGCTGCGCCTGGGGCTTGCCAATGTTCACACTCACCGCATCGAAATGACCGAAGCGAAGGGCGAGGAAACCGCGATGGGCTTGCTGAAACCCGGTGGCCGCGTTGCGCTCGCCTGCATTCAGGATTCGCTGGCATTTGGCGTCTTCCGCGCCGCGGCGAAACTTGGCGTCAAATTGGGCGAAGATGCCGCTGTGTTCGGCGGCCAGAATTTCCCCGGCTCGGAGCATACCGCCCCGCCCCTTTCGACCTTTTCGACCGAGGACAGCCGCGTGGCCGCGCTGCTCAGCGACATTATGCTGCGGCGTCTCGATGGACCACAAACGCCATCGGAGGAAACCGGTCAGGTGATCGAGCCGCGCGCGCTGTTGCGCGGCTCGCATCTGCTGCGCTTTTAGACGAACCGGTTCCAAAGGTTTTCCAGCCGCTCCTGCTTGCCCGAGCGCGGCTCTGGATTGATGGCTTGATCACGCACCCGCTGCTCGATGCTGGCAAGGTCGGAGGTTAGCATGGCAGCGTTTTCTGGCTCATCCCACCCGGCATAGCGCGCCTTGCGGGCGTCTTCCAAGGCGCCATCGTCCAACAGGGCGTGGGCAGCCTTCAGCGCGCGGGCGCAGACATCCATCGCGCCAGCATGACCAAGGATGAGGTCTTGCGGATCAAGCGACTGACGGCGCAGCTTGGCGTCGAAGTTCGTGCCGCCCGTCGTGAAGCCGCCAGCTTTGAGAACTTCATAATAGGCGCGCGCCATTTCCGGCACGGAATCGGGGAACTGGTCCGTATCCCACCCCGACTGATAGTCGTTGCGGTTCATGTCGATGGACCCAAGAATGCCAAGGGATGCGGCAAGGGCCAGCTCGTGCTCGAACGAGTGACCAGCCAAGATCGCATGGCCCTGTTCGATGTTGACCTTGACCTCATTCTCCAACCCGAAGCGTTTCAAAAAGCCGTAGACTGTCGCGACATCGTAATCGTACTGGTGTTTGGAGGGTTCCTGCGGCTTTGGCTCAATCAGGATCGTGCCCTGAAAACCGATCTTGTGCTTGTAGTCGACCACCATCGACAGGAAACGCCCGGCCTGTTCGGCCTCTCGTCCAAGGTCGGTGTTGAGCAGCGTTTCGTAGCCCTCACGTCCACCCCAAAGCACATAGTTCTCGCCGCCCAGCTTGAGGGTGGCATCCATGCAGGTCTTCACTGTCGCTGCCGACCAAGCAAATACGTCAGGGTCAGGGTTGGTGGCCGCCCCCGACATGAAGCGGCGATGTGAGAAGAGGTTCGCCGTGCCCCAGAGAAGCTTGGTCGAAGATGTTTCCATCTTCTGCGCGAAATAGTCGACAATAGCTTCCAAATTGCGCGTGTTTTCGGCGAAGTCTGCGCCTTCAGGCCGCACATCGGCATCGTGGAAACAGAAGTACGGCGCGTCGAGAATGTCGAACATCTCGAAGGCGACATCGGCCTTCAGTCTGGCCAGATCCATCGTGTCGCCGAACCAGGGCCGGTCGAAGGTTTGGCCGCCAAAGGGATCGCCTCCGGGCCAGGCAAACGAATGCCAATAGGCCACGGCAAAGCGCAGATGCTCGCGCATCGTCTTGCCAGCAAGCTTTTCCTCGGGATCGTATTGGTGAAAGGCGAACTCATTGTCGCTGTCCGGCCCCTCGTAGCGCAGCTTCGGGATACCTTGGAAAAAGTCAGTCATGACGGGCCCTTCTTGGATTATGGAGCGTTTTGTGAGGATGGCGTGCGGGCAGCAGAGCGTCAATACAAACGTTTGCCAAAACCCCCTGCGCCACCTAAACCTGCTAGACAAGAAGACATGATTTGCCAGGGAGACGCCAGGTCGTGAACGAGGTTTTTGAACGAAAAGATCACCGCGTCGTTGCACGGTGGGGCGGCGAGACGATCTGGCTCGAACCCTGCGGCGCCAATGGCGCAAGGGTGCGCACAACGCGCAATCGCGCGATTGACGAGACGACGATTTCAGCCCTGCTTGATGCAGACTCTCCAGACGCATCCTGGGATCTCAACGACGACGCCGCGATCCTTACCAATGGGCGGTTGCGCGCAGAATTGCGCCTAGTGGCGCGCGGCATGGGCCCTGCGCTTGAGTTACGTTTTCTGGATGGCAGCACCGGCGAGCTGCTGCTTGAAGAGGAGATGCCCCACATCCTCTGGCCCGGCACGCGTCACTACAAGCCGCAAGAGGGTGATCTCTGGCATGTCGAACAACGCTTCAAGGCGCATGACGGCGAGCAGTTTTTCGGTCTGGGTCAGCATCAACATGGCAAGTTTGACCAGAAGGGCTGTGTGATCGATCTGGCGCAGGCGAACACGGAAATTTCGATCCCTTTCCTGGTCTCCTCGCGCGGCTACGGCCTGATCTGGAACAATCCGGGCGTTGGCAGGGTGGAGCTTGCGGAAAACCGCACGCTTTGGGTGATGGAGGCGACGCCCCAGCTAGACTATGTCGTGATCGCCGGAGAAACTCCGGCCAACATCCTCACCGATTACACCGCGCTCACTGGCCGCCCGCCGGAACTGCCCGACTGGGCGCTGGGCTTCTGGCAATGCAAGTTGCGCTACAAGACGCAAGAGGAAGTGCTGGAGGTCGCCCGTGAGCACCAACGCCGGGGCCTGCCGCTCGACTGCCTGGTGATCGACTTCTTCCACTGGACCAAGATGGGCGAGTGGACGTTTAACGCCGATGAGTTTCCCGATCCGTCCGCCATGGTCGACGAACTGCGCGGAATGGGCGTGAAGCCAATGGTGTCGGTGTGGCCGTCGGTCAATGCCAATGCCGAGACGTGGGGCACGTTTCAGAAGAACGGCTGGCTGGTCCAAAGCAAGCGCGGCGCACTGGACGGGATGATCTTTTACGATCGCGAGCCGGACGCAATGAACGCGCTTGCTTATTATGATGCCACGAACCCCGATGCTCGGGCGTTCCACTGGTCCAGGGTGAAGCAAGGCTATGCCGATCATGGCATTCACGCCTTTTGGCTCGATGCCAATGAACCGGAAATGTACCCGATGCACCGGGACAATTTGCGGTTTTGGGCCGGTGATGGCCCCGCCGTCGCCAATGCCTATCCGGTCGAGCATCAAAAGGGCTATGCCAAGGCCTTTGAAGAGGATGAGATCACAGACGGGTTGATGCTCTCGCGCTCAGCCTGGCTTGGAACGCAACGCTACCCGGTGGTGGTCTGGTCAGGCGATGTGAAATCAACCTTTGCTGACTTCCGTCGCCAGATCCGCGCCGGTCTCAACATGGCGATGAGTGGCATCCCCTGGTGGACGACCGATATTGGCGGCTTCAAGGGCGGCGATGTGAACAATCCGGCTTTCCACGAGTTACTCGTGCGCTGGTTCCAGTTCGGCGCGCTGTGCCCAATTTTCCGCCTGCACGGGTTCCGCAAGGACGCCTTGCGCGATGAACGGTTCGGCGAGCTGTTTTCGTTTGGCGGTGCCGACAATGAGGTCTGGTCGTTCGGTGACAAGGTCTTTGGTATACTGGAGCGCTACATGCACCTGCGCGAGCGGCTGAAACCCTATCTCAAGGCATGCGGCGCGGAAGCAAGCGCCAGTGGTGCGCCGATCATGCGGCCACTTCTGTTCGGCTTTCCCAATGACCCGACCTGCTGGTCGCAGGATGACAGCTATTTGTTGGGGCCTGACGTGCTCGTTGCGCCGATCCTAGAGGCTGGCGCGACGTCTCGGAGTGTTTATCTGCCGGCAGGCTGTGATTGGGAAGATGCCTGGATCGGCACGCACTATGCCGGTGGTCAAGAGATCACGGCCGATGCGCCGCTGGAAACAGTCCCAGTGTTCCGACGCGCAGGTAGCACGGTTCAATTGACCTGATCTTCGATGGGTATCAGCGGGCGCGCAGCAAGCCCTTCAGCGAAATTCCGCGTCGGCTCACCGCGCTGAAGCCGACGGCGAGCAGGATGATCGCGCCAACCAGCACCTCGCGCACATAACTGTCGACCCGCATTTGCGTCAGCCCATTGTCGAGCACGCCGAGGATCGCAACGCCAGCCAGGGTCGCCAGCACACGAGGCTGGCCGTCGCGCGTCACAGTCATGCCCAAAAACACCGCCGCGATCGCGGTCAGCATCAGACCATCGCCCTGGGTGGGATTGGCCGAAGCGACGCGGCTTGCATACATCAGGCCGGCAAGCGCCGCGCCAAAGCCGGTGAACAGAAAAGCCGACAGCCGCAGGCTCGCCACTGGCACGCCCGCCAGCCGCGCCGCCTCCACGTTGCCGCCAATAGCGTAAAGCCTGCGGCCATAGCTGGTTTGCTCCAGAACCACCCAAACGAGGAAGGCGACGAACAACGCGACCAGCGTCAGATTGGGGAAGACCAGGGCGCGCTCATTAATGGTTCCGATAACCGGCCCCGAGCGCGCAAAGTCGCCGAAGGCGTCGGGGATATCCCGCCCAAAAATGGTACGTCCGTCGCTAATCAGGAACGCCAGGCCGCTGAAAAGCGTCAGCGTCGCCAGCGTCGCAACAAAGGGCAAAATGCCGACAACCGACACCATCAGGCCGTTGAACAGACCGCCCAGGGCACCCACCAAGAGCGCGGCGGCCAGCGCGGCTGGAATCGCCCATCCGGCGACAAAAAGTGTGGCCGCCACAACGCCAGCAAGCGAGGCCAGGGCACCCACAGACAGGTCGAAATCACCCATCACCATCACCGCTGTCATGGTGACCGCGACGACGGCCAACATGCTGATCTGCTGAGAAATGTTGAGCAGGTTGCGGGCGGTCAGGAATGTGTCGGGCAGGCTTATGGCAAAGAAAAGCACAACCGCCAGCATGCCAAGCACGCCGCCAAAGCGTCGAATAAGGCTGCTCATGCTGCGACGTCCGTGGTCGGCGGCTGTTGATAGAATTGCGCCAGCAAACCGCCCTCGGTCAGCCCATCGGTTGAGATGCTTTCATCGAGCCGCCCGTCGCGCATGATCGCAATGCGATCGGAAAGGCCGATCAGTTCTGGCAGATCGGAGGAGGTGAGCAAAATGGCAACGCCCTGCTCGCTCAAGCGTCTGATGATCCGGTAGAGATCGAAGCGGGCGCCGATATCAACGCCGCGCGTCGGTTCATCCAGCATCAAAACGGTCGGCGAACCGGCTAATGCGCGGGCAAACAGGGCCTTTTGCTGATTACCGCCGGACAGCTCGTTACAGGCCTGTCGTGGAGAGACCATTTTTAGGCGCATCTGCGTTGCCTGCTCCCGTGTCACCTTCCTTTGGCGGCGTCTGTCCGCGAAGGCCCCCAGGCGAGAAAATCGCGTCAGATGCGGTAAGACCACGTTCTCTTCAATCGAACGCCCCATCATCAGCCCTTCGGAGCGACGCTCGCGCGGAATGTAGGCAAGGCCCTGCGCCCAGACGTCGGTGGGCCGCCGTTTCAGCGGTTGTCCCTTGAGATGGATCGTACCGGCCTCGCGCGGTGATGCACCGAGCAACGTCTGCAACAGCGCGCCGCGACCCGATCCTGCCAGGCCGCCAATGCCCAGAATTTCTCCCGGGCGTAGCTGCAAATCGATGTCGTGAAGGTTGGCAGCACGGAGGTCTTTCACGTGCAGCACTGCGTCAGCGTCATGATTAAGAGGTGACGATCTGGGCGGGAAAAGATCGCTCAAATCGCGGCCCGTCATGTCATGAATGATCCGGTCTTGGTCAGTCTCACCGCGCGGAACAGTCGAGATTTTCTGCCCATCGCGCAGCACCGTCACCGTTTGGCTGATGCGCAGAACCTCGGGCATGCGATGGGAAACATAAAGAACGCCAGCGCCCTGGCGGACCAGTTCATCGATGACCGCGAACAGCCGTTCCGACTCCTCACCGGTCAGCGCCGCCGTTGGCTCGTCCATGACATAAAGCCAAGGCGCGAGGCCATCACCGCTCGGGATAAGCGTGGCAGCGATGCGTACAAGCATCTGATCCCCGGGGCCGAGCATCGACATCGGAGCGCGTGGGTCGATATGGCAAAGGCCCAGTCGCCGCAGCGCCTCCCCTGCCCGCCTGTTCAGCGCGCGCCAGTTCACCAACCCGAACCGCGTTGGATAGGGGTAGTCGAGGTACATGTTCTCGGCGACCGAAAGCCCCGCCACCGGATGCAGTTCCTGGTGAATGAAACGCAGGCCAGCCTGCTTCATTGAGGCTGGTTGACCGGCCTGCAAGGTGGCCCCATCAAGCGCCAGATGCCCTTCGTCGGGGTGATCGAGACCGGCAAGAATGCGGATCAGTGTCGACTTGCCAGCCCCATTTTCGCCCATCAGCGCGTGCACCTCGCCGGCGCGCAGCGCAAAACTTACGCCGTCCAGCGCCTGGACGGGTCCAAAGCGCCGACTGACCTCGTGAAACCCAATTTCAGGCATCGATACTCCTGAAATCTTTTGGCCTTACCGGCAAACGGCGAGCGTTCTCACTCGCTCACATTGGTCGCCGTGATGAGGCGCGTTGGCACGTAAATGACCCGCTGCACCAAGTCCCCGCCTTCCAACACACGCGCCACCGTATCAGCCGTTGCCGCACCAATGCCCTGGAAATCCTGTGCAACGGAGGCTTCGAAATTGCCGCCTGCGGCGATGGCATCACGGGCTTGCGGATTGGCATCAATCCCCACGATGACAATGCCTTCACCTTCACGGCCAGCAGCTTCAATTGCCTGCAACGCACCGAGCGCCGGCTGATCCCAAGCTGCCCACACGGCGGCGATGCTGCCAGGCTCAGGGTTGGCGGCCAGCAGCGCTTCCATCTGTGCGCGACTATCGGCGATACCGCCGTCGCTAACGTCCGGCGTGATACGATCCAAGACTTCGATGTCTGGGAAATTGGCAAACACCGCATCGGCAATCACACCGCGCACCTGGACCGGTGGAAACGGATCGAACGTGAACATGACCACGCCGCCCTCGCCGCTAATGCGGTTGGCAACGTAAACCGCCGTTTCAGTCGCCATTGCATAGCCGTTGGAGGTCACATTGGCAGCCACCAAGGAATCGTTGCCGGCATCCATGCCGACCACCGGAATGCCTGCATCTGATGCGGTCTGAAGGCCCGCACCGATCTGCGCTGGATCGACATTGATGACGATGGCATCGACGCCTTGCGTCACGACATCCTCCATCCGGCTGATCACGGCCGCCACGTCGCCAGCGGTATCGATGACATTGACCGTCCAACCGCGCTGCTCGGCTTCAGCGGTGAACCCGTCAACGTAAAACTGCGTTCCCGGCTGCGCCAGATAAGGCGTGATGACGGCAACGTCCTGCGCGCTTGCCGCGCCAGTGAAACCGGCGGCAAGAGCGAGGCCGGCGAGCGTTGTGCTAAACTTCATGTTCTTGTTCTCCCTGATCGCCAATCGTATGGCTTGTCTTTACATGCCAGCGGACCGACGGCGCGTCTACACGCTGTGACGAAAAGGGAATGGCCATGGGAACTGGGGATGCGGGCCCGGCATTGATCGGCATCGACGTCGGGACGAGCTCGGTCAAGGCCGTGATGGTCGATCAGGCCGGTACGCTGCTTAATCGGTACAGCGCCTCGCACACCATGGAACGGCCAACGCCCGGCGCGGCGGAGCAGGATCCGAACGGCTGGCTTGAACTGGTCGGCGCGGCACTGGCACAGTTTGCCACTCACGCCCGCGCCAAATCCGTTGCGGCCATCGGTATCACCTCACAGGTCAACACCCATGTCTTCTGCGATGCGGCGCTGAAACCGCTCGCCAATGCCATAACCTGGCAAGACACGCGGCCCGGCGACGAAGCCGCCAAGCTTGATGCATCGATCAGCGTGGAGACAAAGATCGAAGCGCTTGGGGCGCCGATCCCCATCGATGCGAGCCATGCGCTGGCTCGGATGGCATGGATGGCGCGCCATCATCCGGGCATCTGGTCGAACACGCGCCATGTCGTGTCGCCGAAAGACTTCGTGATTGCGCACCTTACGGGCGAGATTGTCGCCGATCCCCTCGCCTCGATCGGCTTGGCGGGTGCTGATCTGCGCTACGCCGACGCTGTCCTGGATTTGTTGCCGAGTTCAGCAACACTGCTGCCTGGCCTGCGCGACCCTCTGGACCTTGCCGGCCAAGTCACAGAGGGTTGGCCCTTTGCTGGTGTGCCAGTCGCGGTTGGTTCCATGGACGCCTGGGCGGCCATGTTCGGACTGGGCGTGGCGCAGGATCACCAGGCGATGTACCTGTCGGGCACGAGCGAGGTGCTCGGCATGATCTCTCCGTCGCGGATGGGAACGCCGGGAGTTGTCACCTTTCCTACCTGGCGTGACATCACGTTGCACGCGGCACCAACTCAAGCCGGTGGTGCGTCCTTAGCCTGGCTCTCCCGGCTTCTTGGTCATGACATCGCCGAACTTTCCGCGCTTGCAGCCAACACCACCATCGGCGCCGAAAGCCCGCTTTTCCTGCCGCATCTTGAAGGCGAGCGTGCACCGCTTTGGGATCCGAAAAGCCGTGGTGGATTTGCCGGCCTGACGTCCTCATGCGGACCGGAAGACTTGGTGGCCAGCGTCATGGAGGGCGTTGCCTTTTCCGCGCGGCTAGCCTTCGATGCAGTCGAAGCGAGCGGCAATCACACCACGACAACCCTGCGTCATGGCGGAGGTGGTGCCGCATCGGACGTCTGGAGTCAGATCCGCGCCAACACGCTCGGACGTCCGCTTGAGCGCGTGACGGTTGCCGAAGCTGGTGCAACAGGCGCCTTGGCGATGGCAAGCGTTGCCTGTGGCCTGTCGGCGCATTTGGCCGACGCCACATCGGGATTGATTGCGCTTGATCGCATGTTTGAACCTGCGCCAGAGGCCGCCACCTTGGCGGACGAACGCTTTGCGACCTATCAAGACCTCTATCGTGGACTGCGCCCAATCGCGGAAAAACTCGCGACTTCACGCAAATGACGGCTGGAGTTCCTTCAGGCCTTGCCTTTGTGGCCGGTCTGGCATCGGAATAAGGGAACTGGAACAACGAACGCGCGATAGATGAGGCTGTTACACGCTTTCTGGCGATCCTTTTCGCGTCCCGGCCTTTTTCTTGGCCTCCTGTTCCTATGTGCGTCGCTTACGCCGTCGCTCCTTCCACGGGTCCCGCTTACCCAAGGCGCTTTGGGCGGCGTCGCGCTCGCGGTCGGATACGGTTTGGGCAACGCACTTCACTGGATTTGGCGGTTCTTGGAATTCAAAGATCCGCAAGGCAGAACCCGCACGATCATCATCAGGGTTTTGGCGGCCGCGGCAGGCGCGCTGACCCTCGTCACCTTTCAGCGCCACACGGTCTGGCAAAACTCCATTCGCGAACGCATGGACATGATGGCGGCCGAAACGTCGTACCCTTGGCTTGTTGCCGGCGTTGCGGTCCTTTGCGCCATTGTGTTGGTCCTTCTGGCGCGCGCTCTGATCGTTCTGGCCAAAGCAACCAGCGCACCAATTTCGCGGCTGCTGCCTCGGCGGGTCGCGCTCGTTGTTGGGTCGATCATCGCGCTTTTGGTCGTTGTCGGATTGGTCAATGGCTTCCTCGTGCAGCGGGCGCTGCGGGCCACCGATCAACTTTTTGCAACCTTGGATCAAGCGGTTGAGGATGGTCTGAACGCGCCAGAGCATGAATTTGCCTCCGGTGGCCCTGCCTCTGTCATTGATTGGAACGATATCGGCACCAACGGAAAACGGTTCCTCACCCGCGGACCCGGTTCCACGGACATAGCTACCTTTGCAGGACAGGACGCTTTGGAGCCGGTGCGGGTCTATGCGGGTTTCCGGTCCGGCGAAACGTTTGAGCAACGCGCGGCGCTCGCCCTACAAGACCTCATCAATTTGGGCGGATTTGAGCGGTCCGTTCTCATCGTCGCGACACCGACCGGGACTGGCTGGCTTGATCCAGCCGCCGTTGAGCCGATCGCTTTCATGCACGGTGGCGACCTCGCGATCGTGGCAACGCAATACACCTATGTACCGAGTTGGCTGTCGATTCTCATCGAACCAGACCGTTCGCGGCGGGCAGCAAGGGCCTTGTTCGATCAGGTCTACAACCACTGGATTAGCTTGCCCGAAAACGACCGTCCGGAGCTTTACCTATTTGGCCTCAGCCTTGGCGCATTGGGTTCAGAAGCATCCGCCGATCTGGTGTCGATCTTCACCGATCCGATCGACGGTGCCTTCTGGGCCGGACCGCCGTTCGCGAGTACGGTCTGGTCAGCCGTAACAGACGGCCGCCAGGAGGGATCGCCGGCTTGGCGGCCTGTCTTTCGCGACAGCTCGTTGGTTCGGTTCATGAATCAAGACGGCTTGGCGTCGGCCCCCGAAACGCACTGGGGACCGATGCGGCTGGTCTACCTGCAGTATGCCAGTGATCCGATGGTCTTTTTCTCCACAGACCTGGCGTTGCGGCGCCCTGATTGGCTTGGCGAGAGCCGAGGGCCAGACGTTTCCCCCTTTTTCGACTGGTATCCTTTTGTCAGTTTCTTGCAGGTTGGTTTCGATGTTCCAATGGCAACCACGCCGCCCTCTGGATTTGGCCATACTTATGATGCGCTGGACTACATTGAAGGGTGGCTGGAAGTGACGCAGCCCGATGGCTGGACCGATGCTGACACGCAGCGACTGAACCAGCTTTTCACCGACTTTGAAGCCGCGCCGCTCTGAAGACTATCGAACAACGCATGGCGCAGAAAAAGGGCCAAACGAATGACAGCAATTGGTTTGGCGCTTGGCGCGGGTGGCGCACGTGGGCTGGCGCATATCCATGCGCTGCGCGCCTTCGACGACCTTGGCGTCAAGCCGGTGGCCGTCGCCGGCACATCGATGGGCGCACTGATGGGCGCTGCCTATTGTTCAGGCATGTCGGGGGAGGATATCGCGGCCTATGTCCGCGAGAGGATTGACGATCGCCTGCGGCTGATTGGCGAGGTGTTCAAGATCCGTCCGGCGAGCGTTCAGAGTTTTTTGAACGATGGCGGTTTGCGCATTGGCGAGTTGAACCTTGAGCGTATCCTGGCGGTCTTTTTGCCAAGCCAAGTTGGCCAAACCTTCGAGGAGCTTTCCATCCCGCTGCAAGTCGTCGCCACCGACTATTATGGCGAGCAAAGCGTCGTCTATTCACGCGGCCCGCTTCGTGCGCCGCTGGCCGCTTCGGCATGTATGCCGGCCATCTTCTTGCCCGTTCGGATCGATGGCGTTTTCTGCATTGATGGCAGCTCTACCAATCCCTGCCCGGTCGATACGCTGCAAGACACGGCGGACCATGTGCTCGGCATTGATGTTGCCGGCGGCACCCATGGTGATCCTGGCAAAAAACCGAAAATGGTCGACGCGGTTTATGCGGCCAATCAGATGATGCAGATGAGCATGGCGCAGCTTTTGGCGGACAAATATGCCAACACGGTTCTCTTGCGCGCGCCGGTCGATCGCTTTCGGCCGCTTGATTTTCTAAAGGCCAAGGAAATTCTTGCCGAGACGCTGCCGCTCTACGAGGACACCAAACGCGCGATCCATGGATTTCTCGACGAGTGATGGTTGAAGAGGCGAGGTCCGCCGGGCGGGCGATTGGAAAAAGGCTGAGATCGTGAGAAGCCTGTCAGTCTCGCTCAGTGCCTGTTCGCGGCGACTTTTTGGAGATTCTAATGGGGCCCATTACCGACATCGTGCTGCCCTTGGCGCTGGCCTTCATCATGTTCGCGCTTGGCATCGGCCTGACCCTTGATGATTTCACCCGGGTGGCCCGGCAGCCCAGGGATTTTTTGATTGGCGCAGCAGCGCAAATGCTGCTGTTGCCGCTGGTCGCTTTCACCCTGGTGACGCTCTGGCCGATGCATCCCGAACTCGCTCTTGGGGTCATTATCATCGCCGCCGCGCCAGGCGGTGTGACTTCCAACATTTTGACATCGTTCGCCAGAGGTGACGTGGCCCTGTCGATCTCGCTGACTGCGATCACCAGCTTGCTCAGCGTTCTGACGGTCCCGCTGATTGTCACAGCTGCCTATGCCTATTTGATTGGGGACACTGCGGGCCAAGACGTCTCGATCACACGGACCGCGCTCAGTGTCTTTGCCATCGTCACCGTACCGGTGTTGCTGGGTCTGGCTGTTAGGCATTTCGCAGAAGGCTTTGCTTCGCGCTTTGAGCCAGCCGCTCGAAAGGCATCGACCGTACTGTTTGTCGTCGTATTGGCCGGCGCGATACTTCAGGAGCGCGCTAATATCGTCGCGTACTTCGCCCAAGCCGGCCTGATCACACTGGCCCTCAACGTCATAATGATGGCGCTTGCCTTCTTGTTGGCACTATTTTTTGCCTCAGGCCCGCGCCAGCGCACCGCGATTTCGTTGGAGTGCGGGCTCCAGAATGGGACCCTGGCCATCGCGGTCGCGGCGCTCTTGTTTGGCGGTGGCCTGGCGACCGTGCCCGCGGCGACCTACAGCCTGATCATGTTCGCAACCGGCTTGCTCTTCGTGGCCGCCCTACGCCGATCGAGCCCTGAGGATTAGAAAAAGGCTATCACTCTACCGAATTGGCATGTGGTGGATGAGACGGGAGAGAATCGACACTTTGTGAGGTCGCTCTCGGCGATTGCAAAGCAATCACCTGTTGCTCGTTCCGCCAATCGCACGCGATTGGCTATGGCGGACAGGGTGGGATTCGAACCCACGGTACGGTTACCCGCACGCTGGTTTTCAAGACCAGTGCCTTCAACCACTCGGCCACCTGTCCACAGGGCGTGCTTGTGACGCCAAATTGGGCCCTTGGCAAGGGCGCGTTACCAGCCTCCAAGCGCGATCGATCAAATTGTCCGCACCGCTTTGAACAGCCTTTAAACTGAACTTGGTAACGGACGCGCTATCGAAATTCCTGTGTGGGGCACACCATGCTGATTGTCATTCCTCCCCTGCCCTCGGCGGGCACCATCCTCTATTTCGTCAAAGGTTTTCTGATCCTTGGTGCATTGGCGCTAACGGGGCTTTTTCTCTACCGGTTCTTTCAGAGCTACGCGGTCGTTCTGCAGACCGGCGTCTGGTGGATGGTCGTGCCGATGGTTCTGTTGACCGCTTTGACCATTTGGCTGGCGCTAAAGAAGCGATTCTGGTTGGCCGCGGCCGCACTCATCCCTCTTGTTGGCGTCAATTTCTACGTCCAAAGCGCATGGCAGGGGCAGATTACGGAGGCCGAGACGGCAAATCTCCGCACTGCCAGCTATGTCGAGGCAATCGTCAGCTCGTTCCGTGGGCACAGCGCGCTGGTGCCGCGCGACGTTAGGGACTTCACCGGGGAACTTGATTGGATCACCGGCGACTTTACCGGCCTTCCGGAGCGCGACGAGCGCGCCTACAGCCATGACGTTCTCTATGGCGCGTTGAATGATCTAGGCATGGGCGATCGTCTTGCCTGGCCTGACGGCACCGGCACACAGGGTTTCTTGGATGCTTATGCGCCACTGCGCGAGGCTCACGGTGATTGGCTCGGCTTTATTGCCGATTGCGAGCTACGGATCGATCCGCCTGTTGTCCGCGGCGGGTTTTGCGCATCGGCTGCTGGCATTCTGGAAAGTTATGGCGTTGACTTGACGGCGCAGATGGCAGCGTTCATGGCCGATAAGGGCGGCATGGCCGCCTGTTCAAACGAAGTCGTCTGCGCCAGTTACGCGCGCCGGTACAACGATTTTCTGCGCTGACGTCATTACGAGACGCCTGCAAAAAGGGCCGGTCATTCGACCGGCCCTTTCTCGTTTCAGTGCGGCGCCGCTTAGTTCGGGTAGGCGTCGTCGATGCCCTGGATGTAGAAGTTCATGCCCAGGATCATGTCGAGCGGCGCAACCTCGCCCTCGGCAACAACTTCCTCGCCATCCTGATTGAGGATAGGTCCGGCAAAGGGGTGAATGTCGCCGGCGATGATGCCCGCCATGGTTTCTTCAGCCACAGCGCGGGTTTCATCGGACATGTTGGCGAACGGTGCCATTTGCACCATACCGTTTTCCATGCTGCCCATCGCTGATCCGGTCTCCCAGGTGCCGTCGGCCACGGCCTGGACACGATCAACATAATACGGCGTCCAGTTGTTGACGATGGCGGTCAACTGCGCTTCCGGTGCAAAAGCGCTCATGTCGGAATCGTTGCCGAAACCGCGCACGCCACGCTCTTGCGATGCCTGCAACTGGGCTGTGGAGTCGGTGTGCTGGACCAAAATATCGGCGCCCTGATCGATGAGTGCGTTGGCAGCTTCAGCTTCGCGCGGCGGATCGTACCAGGTGTTGACCCAAATGATCTTCACTTCGACATCGGGGTTCACAGACTGGGCGCCAAGCATGAAGGCGTTGATGCCAGAGACGACTTCGGGGATCGCGTAGGAGGCAATGTACCCGATGGTATTGGACTCCGTCTCAAGTCCGGCAATTTTGCCGAGCACATAACGGCCTTCATAGAAGTGGCCGTTGTAGTTGGCGAAGTTTTCCGACGACAGATAGCCGGTGGCGTGCTCGAATTTTACATCCGGAAAACGCTCGGCAACTTCCAAAACGGATTCCATGTAGCCGAAAGACGTTGCGAAGATGATGTCATGGCCGGTGCGCGCCAAGCGCTCCAGGGCACGCACGGCATCGGCGCCTTCCGGCACACTTTCCAGATAGGTGGTTTCGACCATATCGCCGAGCTCTTCTTCCATGGCCAGGCGCGCCTGATCGTGGGCGTAGGACCAGCCATGGTCGGAGATCGGGCCGACATAGACGAAGGCGGCTTTGACCGTATGGTCATCGGCTTGGGTGGTCGCCACACCCAGAGTCAGGGCGGCAGCCGCGCCCAGAGCCAAAATGGATGATGTTAGTTTTTTCATCGAGGCTTCCTTTGGTTCGGTTCACATGATGGCAAGAGCGGGAAAGCACCGGACGGAAGGCCATCGCAGCCCACCCAGTGCATTTGGTTTAACGGTCGGGAACGAAGGCTCGGCCAAGCGCGGCGGGTGTGTTCCGGCGCATCATGGCCTGATTGCGCGACAGAACGACGAGCGCGATGATCGTCGCAACATAGGGCAACATGGTCATCGCTTGGGGCGGCACGCGGATGCCAAACGCTTGCGCATGCAGTTGCAAGATGATCACGCCGCCGAAGAGATAGGCGCCTGCCAGTGCTCGCCACGGCAGCCAAGTGGCAAAGACCACAATGGCAAGAGCGATCCAGCCGCGTCCGGCGCTCATGCCCTCGGTCCATTGCGCTGTGAGCACCAAAGACAGATACGCGCCGCCCAGGCCTGCGCAGAGCCCGCCAAAAGCCACGGCGCCCATGCGGATCAAGCGAACATCGCGGCCAAGCGCATGGGCGGCTTCCGCGTTCTCGCCGGTGGCGCGCAGGATGAGACCAACCCGCGTTTTGAAGAGCGTGTAGCTGACACCAGCGACGATGGCGAAGGAGAGATAGACGAGGATATCGCGATCAAAGAAGGCCGGGCCAACGAATGGGATCGCGCTGAGCCCCGGAATCGTGATCGCCTCGAGCCGAACACCGGGCGTGCCGACAAAGCTCTCGCCGATCAGGCCGGCAAGCCCAAGGCCAAGCAGCGTCAGCGCCAGACCGGTCGCCACCTGATTGGAGGCCAGATAGACCGTGAACAGGCCAAAAAGCAGCGACATGCCGACGCCAGCCAAACCACCAGCAATCACGCCGAGATAGGGGTTGCCAGTCGTCAGCGACACACCGAAAGCGACCACCGCGCCCATGATCATCATGCCCTCAACGCCGAGATTGAGGACGCCGGAACGCTCCACGACGAGCTCGCCAATGGCGGCAAGCACGATGGGCGTGGCAGCGCCGACGATGGTGACGAGAATGCCCTCAAGCAGCATCAGCAGCCTCGCTGGCAACAGGGGTAGGCGCCGCCTTCGGCGTGGGTTTCAACCGGAGCTGATAGCGCACAAGCGTATCGCAACCGAGCACGAAGAAGAGCAGCATGCCTTGCACCACGCGCGCCATCTTGTCCGATAGGCCGAGCGTGATCTGGGCTGCCTCGCCGCCGAGGAAGGAGAGCGCCAACAACAATCCAGCAAGCAATATGCCCCATGGGTTCAGGCGTCCCAGAAAGGCAACGATAATGGCGGTGAAACCATAGCCAGGCGAGATGGTCGGCCGCAGTTCGCCAATCGGGCCAGCCACTTCCATGATCCCGGCCAGACCTGCCAACGCACCGGAAAACATCAGCGCGCCATAGGTCAGGGTCTTGGAGGAAAAGCCAGCGAACCGGGCCGCGCGCGGCGCCTCGCCGACGACCTTGAAGGCATGCCCGGCCAGCGTGCGGCTCATCACGAACCACATCACCGGCACAGCGGCAAAAGCGATCAAAATGCCGACATGCAGGCGCGAACCGGGCAATGTTGCCAGCGACTGTTCGTCAGAGAAATTGCGCGACTCTGGAAAGTTGAACCCACCGGGATCGCGCCATGGGCCGCGCACCAGATAGTCCAGAATCAAAAGCGCGATATAGGCCAGCATCAGCGAGGTGAGGATTTCATTGGCGCGAAATTTCACCTTCAAAAACGCCGGAATGCCGCCATAGAGCGCACCGCCGACCATGCCGAGGATCAGCATCGTCGGCAGCGTTGCCCAACTGGTCCACTCAGGAAATAGGATCGGAGGAATGGCGCCGAAAATGGCGCCCATGGTGAACTGCCCCTCGGCGCCGATGTTCCAAATGTTGGCGCGATAACAGACCGCCAAACCCAGAGCGATGAGGATCAAGGGTCCGGCTTTTAACAGCAGTTCGTAGACCGACCAAAGTTCGGTCAGGGGCGCGATGAAATACTCATAGAGCGCGGCGACCGGGTTGAAGCCCATGATCGCAAACATAATGCCGGACGTCAGCACGGTCAGGCCAAGCGCCATGAACGGGGCCGCAATGAGCATCTTGCCAGAAGGCGCGTCGCGTTTGACCAGCTCAAGCTGCATCGGAATGCTCCGCCGGTGGGGTCGCCGGTGGAGCTGGCTTTGCCGTTGGATCACCGCCCATCAACAAGCCAAGCTGTTCCAGCGTGACATGCGCCGCATCCAAGGGCTCCGACAGGTGCCCATGAGAGAGAACGGCAATCTTGTCGGAAATCTGCAAGAGCTCATCGAGATCCTGGCTGATGACGATGACACCGGTCCCTTTTTCAGCCAAATCCATAATGGCCCTGCGAATGAAGCTGGCTGCTGCCGCATCAACACCCCAAGTCGGTTGATTGACGACGAGCACTTTTGGATCGCGTGATAGTTCGCGCCCAACCACGAACTTCTGCAAGTTCCCGCCCGACAGCGTCGATGCGGCGGGATCGCCCTTGGCCGAGCGGACGTCGAAGGCCTCGCGGATCATGCTCGACAGCTTGTGGATGGCGGAAAACCGCATCACGCCGAGCGATCCGAGCGTGCCGTCTTCGCGGGCCTTGCGGGTGATCAACGCATTTTCGCTCAGCGCCATCGCGGGGACCGAGGCGTGCCCTGCCCGCTCCTCCGGCACGAAGGCCGCGCCAAGCCTGCGACGTTTGGAAATCGGCAGCGATCCAATCGGCTTGCCGGCCATGCGTACACCGTCCAAATCGACGATTGCCTCGCCCGAAAGCACATCGAAAAGCTCTTTCTGTCCGTTACCGGCAACGCCGGCAATGCCCAGGATCTCGCCGGCATGGACCCGCAGCGACAGGCTTTTCAGGCTCATGCCAAACAGGGTGCCCGGGTTGTGGCTCACATCGTTGAGCTCAAACATCAGCGGCGCATCGGCGGGCAATGCGCCAACCTTACGCGTGACTTCCGAAACATCCGAGCCAACCATGGCGCGGGCCAGCGAGGCGGAAGATTCTTCTCGCGGATCGGTCCGGGCGACCACTTTGCCGTGTCGCATCACGGTGGCATCGTCGCAAAGCGCCCGCACTTCATCCAGCTTATGGGAAATGTAGAGGATGCTTTTGCCTTCGCTGGCGAGCTGTCGCAGCACGCCAAACAGGCTTTCGGCTTCCTGAGGCGTCAGCACTGACGTCGGCTCATCGAGAATGACCAGAGAGGGTTTTTGCAGAAGCACACGCAGGATTTCAACCCGCTGGCGCACACCCACATCCAGATCACCGACTGTCGCGTCGGGATCGACGGCAAGGCCGTAGCGCTCGACAAAGGCCGAGAGCTCGATTTTCACCGCTTCCGGTGTCGGCTTATGATCGAGCGCCAGCGCGATATTCTCAGCGACGCTCATCGACTCAAAAAGCGAAAAGTGCTGGAAAACCATGCCGATACCCAACGCGCGGGCTTCATTCGGCGAGTTCACGACGGTCGGTTTGCCGCCAATGATGATACGTCCGGCATCTGGTTGAAGCGTGCCATATAGCATCTTCACCAGCGTCGATTTACCGGCGCCATTTTCCCCGAGCAGGGCATGGATCGAACCTTTGGATATCGACAGGTCCACGCCGCCAACGGCGACCAGCGCGCCGAAGGATTTCGTCAGGCCCTCTACGGCCAAAAGCGGAACGTCATTGCCCAAACGCAAGATCACCCAGGATGAACGGCGCAGCGCGCAAAACGGCAAGCCCATCGTTTGAACATGCCTATCCGCGCGCCACTTCTGGCAATCTAGTGCCTGTTTAACCGTTCGGGCAACTGCGACTTCAGCCATTCCTGCCGCAAAGCTGTGCACATTGGCCGCCTAGGCGCGGCAAAGTGCTCAACCGTTCGGCAGCAAAACCGTCGCGCCTGTGGTCTTACGGGCTTCCAGCGCTTTGTGGGCTTCCACAGCCTCGGTTAGGGCAAACCGCTGGGCGATGGGGATTTTGACAGCGCCTGATGCGACAACATCGATCAGGTCACTGGCTGTCTCTTCCAACATCGCGCGCGTGGCGATGTGGGCGAAGATTGTTGGCCGCGTGACGTAGAGCGACCCTTTGGCGCTGAGGATGCCGAGGTTGAACGCGTCAATCGCGCCCGACGCATTGCCAAAGGACGCGTAGAGGCCAAAGGGCTTGATGCAATCGAGCGAGCGCTCAAAGGTCGCTTTGCCGACGCCATCGAACACGACGTCGCATTTTTCGCCATTGGTCAGGCGGGCGACCTCGTCAGCGAAATCCTGGGTCGAATAATTGATGCAATGGGCATAGCCATGCTCCAGCGCGACGGCGCACTTCTCGTCCGACCCTGCCGTGCCGATGGCGGTCGCGCCCAAATGCTTGGCCCATTGTCCCGCGATGAGGCCAACGCCGCCAGCGGCTGCATGAAAGAGCAACGTGGTGTCCGAGGTGACATCATACGTCTTGCGCAGCAGGTAGCGCGCCGTCATGCCTTTCAGCATCATCGCCGCTGCCGTTTCATCATCGATGGTATCGGGCAGTTTGATCGCGATATCGGCCTTGATGATGCGGTGGCGGGCATAGCTGCCTAGCGGCCCGACATAGGCAATGCGATCACCGACGCTCAGGTCGGAAACATCTCCGCCGATGGCGATCACCTTACCGGAGCCCTCATGGCCTGGCGTGAACGGCACACCGTTGGGTGCTGGATAGAGTCCGTCGCGAAAATAGACGTCGATATAGTTCAGGCCGATGGCGGCATGCTCGACGATGATTTCATCGGGACCAGGATCAGGCAATGTCGCATCTTCAAACTGCATGACCTGCGGACCACCGGTCTGTTTGATGATAATCCGCTGGGTTGGTGTGGTCATGGTGGTTGGCTTTCAACTGATGTCGCAGGGTGCGGTCGGCAGGATGCCGCATTGACCGGCCTTTGTTGAAGCGTCAGGTAAGGCATAGACAATCAAGGAGCAAGGACATGTCGAGCGCGCCAACGCCTTTCGATGTGGTGGTTTCAGGGACCGGGCCGGCCGGCATGATCGCCAGCCTGTGCGCCGCGCATGCCGGCCTCTCTGTGGCTTTGGTCGGTCCGGCGATCAATCTTGCCGACAAGCGCACCACAGCGCTACTCGCGCCGTCTCTCGACACGTTGGAAGCCCTCGGGCTCAGCGAAGCGGTGGCGGAGATCGGCACGCCGCTGATGACCATGCGGCTTATGGATGGGTCGCGACGGCTTTTACGCGCCCCGACTGTCTCTTTCGATGCCGAAGAGATCGGGCGATCCCTGTTTGGGCTCAACTGTCCCAATGCCCCGCTCAATCAGATGTTGAACGATGCAGTGTCCAAGCGCAGCGAAATCACGCGGGTCGAAGGGTTGGTTGTCGAATATGACCTTGGCGCAAAACCGCTCGCGCTGACGCTCAATAACGGCGAGATTCTGCAGACAAGCGGCGTGATTGCGGCTGACGGCAAGAACTCGCCCGCCCGGCAAGCCGCTTGCATCAAGGTGCGCCGCTGGTCTTACCCGCAGACGGCGGCTGTTGGCATCGTCAAGCATGCCAAGCCGCATGACTATATCTCAACCGAGTTCCATACCGAGACCGGGCCTTTCACGTTCGTGCCCATGCCCGATCACGATGGCGCGCATCGCTCTAGCTTCGTGTGTGCCCTTTCGCCGGACGACGCAGAAACGCTGGCTGCCATGAGCCTGCCCGACGCGAGCCTGTTCCTGGAGAAGCGCTCGCATCACCTGTTTGGCGCGCTGGAGCTTGAGGATCAGGTTCAGCTTTGGCCGCTGGAAGCGCTGGTTGCCAATGCGTTTGCCGCCAAAGGCGTGTTTCTCACTGGTGAAACCGCCCACACTTTTCCGCCTATTGGCGCGCAAGGGCTCAATCTTTCCATTCGCGATGGCCGCGACGCGGTGGACGTGATCGCCGGTGCCCTGAAAGAGGGAGAAGACCCAACCTCGATGCTGATAGCGGCGCGCTATTCGGCCAAGCGCCGCGCCGACGTTTGGGCGCGCACGTTCGGCGTGGATGCCCTCAACAAGTCGCTTCTCTCCGACAACCCTCTGATGCAGGTCGGCCGGGCGGTGGCCATGTCGGCAACGAGGGTCTCGCCAAGTCTGAAAAAAGGGCTGATGGTGGCCGGACTTGAGCCGTTTGGCCTGCGCACGCTGGTCGATGGCATGCGTGAGGCGCTGCGGCCTGCTGCTTGAGCCAGGCCTGTTAGCGCGGGAAAAGATCGACCGGTAGGTGGCCTCCGGTGATCAGCAGGATCATCACCGTTAGTGTGGGGATCGAAACCAAGGTTCCCACAAGCACCATGGATGAAGCCCGCTGGACCCAAACATCATACTGACGCGCCATCACGAAGACGTTCAGCGCCGGCGGCAGCGAGGCCATCAGGATCGCCGTGTAAACCCAAATCGGATCGTAATCACCGGCCCAGGACAGCAGCAACCAGATCAGAAGCGGGTGCAAAGCCAGTTTCACGAACAGCAGCCACGGCACTTCCGTCGGCACGCGGGTCAGGGGACGCAGCGCAATCGTCACGCCCATGGCGAACAGGGCACACGGTGCGGCGGCACCGCTCAAAAAATCGATGATGCGTTGCAGAGGTCCGGGCGTTTGAAAGTGAAACGCCGCCGCCGCAATGCCCAAGGCACTGGCCACGATAAACGGATGAAAGACGATTTTTCGGGTCACAAGCAGCGCAATCTGCAGCGGCTTATCCTTGGAGGTGCCGCTCATCGCCATCAGGATTGGCGTAAGGATGAACTGCAACGCGTTGTCAAAGCAAAAGATCAAAGCCGTCGGCACTGCCGCCGGTGCGCCAAGGACCGAAAGTGTAAGACCCGGCCCCATATAGCCGATGTTGGAGTAAGACCCGGCTACCCCTTGCATCGCCGCCTCGCTCAAATCGCGGCCTCGTAAGGCAGCAACAAGCGTCGCCAACACATAGACAACGAAGGCCGCCAGCGTCGTCACCACGATAAACGACCAGCCTTCAAGCTGATCGAGCGGCGTTGAGGAAAGAAGATCGAAAAACAGCGCCGGCAACGCTAGGTAGATGATGAAGAAGTTGAGCCAGGTGAGCCCATCCTCGGGAAGCTTTGCCACGCGACCGGAAAAAAAACCTAAGAAAATCAATCCGAAGAATGGTGCCACAAGGGCAAGAATGTCGGCCATGAAGTCCTGCTCGACGACGCGTTGAAATTCGCACTAGCACGCGGACAAAACGGTTGTAACCAGCCCAAGGGCGAACATCGCCATAGCCTCGGCGCCGACGAATTGCAGTGTGACTAGGCTTGGCGTATGAACCGGCGCCGTCTGAACCGGAGCCTTCCTCTTCTTGTCCCGTTCTTCCCTGTCATCGCTGGCGCGCCGCATCTCCAATCTGCTTGGTTACGCGGTCTTGCGTTTGGTCAGCGCCTTTCTAGGTCTTTTGGGCCTAGAGCGCGCATCAGCCTTTATGGGTTGGTGCTGGCGCACCTTTGCCCCAAAGACGAAACGCCATCCGCGCGCACTCAGCCAACTGCAAGCCGCCTTACCGGAACTCTCGCCGGGCGAACGCGAAAACACCCTGCGCGCCATGTGGGACAATCTCGGTCGGACCTTTGCCGAAGGCATGCTGCTTGACCGATTGTTGGCGGAGCCGGACCGGATTGTTGTCGAGGACCAGGTCCTGGCCGCGCAGCTTCAACAGCAGTCAGCAACCGGCGTCGGCTCGGTTTTTGTCTCGATGCATTCAGGCAATTGGGAAGCGCTTGGCATCCCACTGGCCGAGCGCGGCATGGGCGTCGCCGCCCTCTATCAGGCCGTGCAAAACCCCCTGCTTGAACGCTACCTACTCGAACAACGCGAGAAGCTTTATCGCGCGGGCATGATTTCCAAAGGGTCACACGCCATGAAACGCATCGTGCGGCTTCTGCGATCGGGTGATGCGGTGGCGATGCTCGCTGATCATCGCCAGGCCGGGCGCGGCATTATGGTGCCATTCTTTGGCCAAGACGCGCCATCTACTCCCCTGCCTGCGACTCTGGCGCTGCGAACAGGCGCGCGGCTTGTGGTCGGGCGTTGCCGGCGCGTCGGACCTGTTCGTTTTGCCATCGACCTGAAAGAGATCGCAGTCGAGCCAACCGATGATCACGACAAAGATGTGGAACGGGTCACAGGCCTCATCCAGGCGCAGTTGGAGGCATGGATCCGTGAGCGACCGCAGGAATGGATGTGGGCGCATCGCAGATGGTCCCGTGACGTTCGTCGGCCGGGTCAGGCAACCACTTCCGGTCGCTAGACCAAAGCGTGGCTGGCCATTGTGCGGCGCAGCATGTCATGATCAGACGTCTATTTCTCTGCACAGGCCGGTACCATGACCAAAACCCCGCACGCTTTTTTTCGCCCCTTGGCCATCGGTGCGCCAGAACCCTTTCGCGAGCCGCCGGTAAAGGTGGAGCGGATGATCCATTTTGTTCCACCGCACATTGACAAAGTGGTGGCCAAACTCGGTGCGCTCATCCCCAAGGTTGATGTGGTGCTCGGCAATCTGGAAGACGCCATCCCTGCCGATCAGAAAGAAGCTGCGCGGGATGGTTTTGTGAAACTCGCCAAGGACAATGAATTCGGTGAGACGGGGCTATGGAGCCGCATCAATTGTCTCAACTCCCCTTGGGTTCTCGACGATGTGACGACCCTTGTCGGCGAGATTGGCGATAAGCTGGACGTTGTCATGCTGCCAAAGGTCGAAGGCGCCTGGGACATCCACTATCTCGATCAGTTGCTTGCCCAGCTCGAAGCCAGGGCTGGCATCACCCGACCCATCCAAATCCATGCGATTCTTGAGACGGCCGAAGGCGTGAAAAACGTGGAGAGCATCGCGACGGCCAGTCCACGCATGCATGGCATGAGTCTTGGTCCAGCGGACCTTGCGGCCTCGCGCGGCATGAAAACGACCCGCGTTGGTGGTGGCCACCCTGACTATGTGGTGCTTGCCGATCAAGACGGCGAAAGCGAAATTCGCAGCACGTATCAGCAGGACCTTTGGCACTACACGCTGGCGAAGATGGTCGATGCCTGCATGTCTGCCGGCATGAAGGCCTTCTACGGGCCGTTTGGTGATTTTTCCGACCCCGACGCGTGCCGCGCCCAGTTCCGCAACGCCTTTCTGATGGGCTGCGCCGGAGCATGGACGCTGCACCCGAGCCAGATCGACATCGCGCGCGAGGTGTTTAGCCCGCCGGCGGACGAGGTGAAATTCGCACTGCGCATTCTGGAAGCCATGCCGGATGGAACCGGCGCAGTGATGATCGACGGCAAGATGCAGGACGATGCGACCTGGAAACAGGCCAAGGTTTTGGCCGATCTGGCCAAACAGGTCGTGGCGCGCGACCCCTCGCTCGCTGCGCAATACGGGCTTTGATGTCGCAACCTTGTGTTTACCAATGCGCTTGAAACTGGGCCTTAAGGCGCCTAGCTATTGCTGCTGAAGGAGATACGCCCATGCGTACAGCACGATATACCATCGGCGACGTCGTCAAGCATCGCATCTACCCGTTCCGGGGTGTGGTGTTCGATGTCGATCCGGTATTCAGCAACACCGAGGAATGGTGGGAAGCCATTCCGCCCGATGTTCGCCCCCACAAAGACCAGCCGTTCTACCATTTGCTCGCTGAAAACGAGGAGACGGAGTATGTCGCCTATGTGTCAGAACAGAACCTTCTGCCAGATGACAGCGACAAACCGCTGCGTAACGCGCAGATTGCGGAGTTCTTCCATGAAGGACCGAACGGCGATCTGATTTATGCCGGTCAGGCGCATTAGCAGCCTGATCAGGCACCAGACATGAAAAAGGCGGCCAATTGGCCGCCTTTTTTGTTCCAAGCTTTGCAGCGCTATTCCTGCATACGCTCGCGCAGTTCGCGGGCGCGCTGTTCTAGCGCATTCTGCAAATCATCCGATGGCGGTGCGGTTTCCGTGGCACCGGCGGCGGCACGCTGGCGCACGACCTGCTCGGCAGCGATCAGAACCGTGGAATCATAGCCTTCTCCGTCATAGGCGGACGTAAAGCCCGAAAGCGAGAAGGCGAACGGGACGGCACGGCCGGCTTCGTTGAGCGCGGTCACAGTGAACTCGCCGCCAGCCTTCATCGAATCGATCAAGGCATCGTTGGCTTCGAATTCCACGAAGCAATTCTGCGGGTAGCAGATGCGGAACTCACCGGTAACAGGCGAACCATCGTCAACCTGGCCACGCACACCTTCCGGGATCTGCAAACGGGTCGGTAGGATAGTCACCATCTGGCGCTCACCACCCTCAGATTCGATGATTTGCAGCGCCGCCACGGTCACACCTTCAACCTGCAATTCGCGGGCGCGAATGTTGCAGACTGTCTGGTTGGCGCGTTGATCGACGCCGCACACCTTGATCCAGGTAATCTCCGGCAACAGATCGGCGAGTGCGTTGGCTTCTGCCGGATCGACGCTTTCGATAATCTGTTGCAGACGCTGTTCTGGCGTAAGCTGCTCTTCGGATCCTGCGTCCTGCGCCAGAACGCCGGTGGGCAGCGCAACGATTGCAAGCGCGGCGGCAAGCGAACGTGCACCCTTGTTGGACATAAATGTTGGCAGCATTCCATCGTCTCCACTGTGCAGCCTTAGGGGCTGACGAAAAATCTTCAATTCTTACTCGCCCAACGCCGCACGCAGATGCGTGCCATCCCGCCAGGGTGCCAAAAGGCCAGAGCTTTCAAGCGCGGCATGGCGATGTTGGGCAAATGCGGCGGAGTGATGACCTAACCGGAACGAATTCCAGCAAGGACCGGCGCCGCGCGGTGTCCGGGCCTTCCTGTAGCCAAAGTCATCGGCCATGACCAGACGTCAATCGGCAGGTCGCGGCACTTTCTGGCTGGATGGGCGCGGCTTTTTGCCGTGGAGGAGAACCGGCGGCGCTGGACAGGCGTCCGGTGGGCCAGTCTACTTTGGTTCATTGCGAATCGCTGCACGTTCGAGGCTTCCCATGGGTCCTTCCAAGTCTGCTGCCTACCTGCCACAGGCATTTGCCGGGCTGATGGCTGCCTGCGTGATGGCGCTTGGTATCGGCGCAAACTATGCCATGGCCGAGGATGCAGACGGTCAAACCCACGCGGTGGCCATGCACGGGTCGCCGCTTCACGGGCCAGACTTCGACCATTTTGACTATGTGAACCCCGAAGCGCCGACGGGCGGGTCGATCCGCTTTGGCCTGCGTGGATCGTTCGACAGCGTGAACCCGCTCATCGTGCGCGGTTCGCCGGTTTGGTGGGTCCGTGGTTGGGTTTGGGAAAGCCTTGCAACACGGGGGCGCGATGAAGCCTTTACGCTCTACGGCCTGCTCGCCGAGACGATCATCATGCCCGAAGATCGCACCTATGTGACGTTCGGTGTGAACCCGGCAGCGCGGTTTTCCGATGGCGAGCCGGTGACGGCAGACGATGTGATTTTTTCCATGGAACTGCTTCGCGAGCATGGGCGCCCGAGCCAAAGGCGCGCCTACGGCCAGATCACCGAGGTGGAACGTCTTGACGATCTAACGGTGACATTTCACCTTGGCGATGGGTCCAACCGCGAATTGCCGGTTTTGCTCGGTCTGCTTCCGGTGCTGCCGCAGCACGCGATGACGGTCGAAGCGTTCACGGAAACCAGCCTGGAGCCGCCCATCGGCAGCGGGCCTTATGCGCTGACGCGCGTCGAACCGGGGCGCCTTGCCGTCTTTGAGCGGCGCGAGGATTATTGGGGCGCCGATCTGCCGGTCACTGTCGGCCAGTACAATGTCGATGAGTGGGCAATCGAGTATTTCCGCGATGAGACGGCGCTGTTTGAGGCCTTCGCCACGGGACGGTTGCAGCTCTATCCAGAAGACGATCCGGTTGCTTGGCTCAACGATTACGATTTTCCAGCCGCAGAATCCGGCGAGATCGTGCAGAGCGCCTTGGTCGATGAACGCCCGAAGGCGCCAAGCGGTTATGTGTTCAACACCCGCCGCGCGCCGTTCGACGACATTCGCGTGCGCCAGGCGCTGAACCTGATGTTCGATTTCCAATGGATCAATCAGACGATCTTTGCCGATCAGTATGAGCGCACCCAAGGCTATTTCCACGGCTCGGAACTTTCCGCCATCGGCAGCCCAGCGTCCGAGGCTGAGCTGGCGATCCTTGGTGATCATGTCGATGCGATCATGCCGGAGGTCCTTGATGGGACCTGGCGCACAATCACGTCCGACGGGTCGGGCCGAGACCGGACCAACATCCGCGCCGGTTTGCAGCTTCTGCAAGAGGCGGGGTGGCGGCTCGACGGGCGGCAGCTGGTCAATGAAGCCGGCGAGCAGATGAGTTTTGAGCTTCTGACTTCTTCGCCGAGCGCGGAACGCGTGGCGCTTGCCTATGCGCAGACCCTGCAACTGGCCGGCATCGAGATGAGTGTGCGGGTGATCGACAGCGCGCAGTTTGAGGAGCGCCGGCGCGTCTTTGATTTCGATTTGATCCCCTATGTCTGGTTTCAGAGCCTGTCGCCTGGCAATGAGCAGTACAACCGCTTCGGCCCCTCAACGGCAGATCAAGAAGGCTCGTTCAACATGGCCGGCATCACCGAGCCGGGCGTGACCGCAGTCATCGACGCCATCGTGTCCGCCGTGGACCGCGAAGACCTGATACATGCCGCACGAGCGCTCGACCGGTTGTTGATATCTGGCAGTTACATCGTCCCGCACTACCACGCACCGGCGCAGTGGATCGCCCATGCCAGCAACGTGAATTTTCCCGAAGATAATTCGGTCTGGGGTTATCAGTTCTTCACGCCCAACACGATCTGGATCGAGGACTGACCGGTGAGTGAGGCCGACGCATCGCAAGGCGCCGCAAAAGCGCGCGCGTGCCCCAATTGGGGGCAGCTCACCCTTGTACGCGTGCTCGACAAATGGGCGGCCTCGCGCGCCGACACCGTCTTCCTCCAAGCCGCTGGGCGCCCGGCCCTGACCTTCGCCGAGGTCAACACCGAAGTGATCCGCCTTTCCGCCCTTTTGAGGGAACAGGGCATGGGGCCCGGCGACGGACTGCTGCTGCGCGCAGGGCGACGGCCTGAAGGCCTTTTGATGCTGCTTGCGGCGATCCACGCAGGTCTTCAAATTTGTTTGGCACCGGAGGGCATGAGCGCGCGCCAGGTGACCGAGGGCGCCGTTTCTTACGCCCCGAAAGTCGCCGTCGATGCTGGAGCCCTACCCAAGGAACGACCAGAATCGCTGCGCATTTTGGAGATGGCCGCCAACCTCTTTACCATTCGCCTGGTCGGCTGTTTTGGGGACGCGCCGGACGGACTGCTCGATCTTGCGGCTATCGAGCCGCACTCGGTTGACGACACGGAAACTGCACCGATTGATCCAATGCACGATGCGCATCTTCACATCTTGCGCCACGGCGCTGATGGCAAACTGCAGCGCATGTCGCGCTCGCAAAGCCATCTGCTCACCCAGGCGCTCGCCTGCGCCATGGTGAGCGACCTCACGCCGAGCAGCGTTATCGGAACGGCCTATGATCCGGTCGGCGCGCACGGCTTGTTGGCGGCAGCGTTGCCCGCGCTGCTCGTTGGATGCCGGTTGCAACTGTTTGATGCGGTGGACCCAAGCCTTGATGCACGTCTTCAGCTTTGGCAGGAGGAAAGCGACCATCATCACTTGGTCCTGCCGGCGGCCTTTGCGCAAAGCCTTGGCCTGAAGAACGGTGGGCACACGTCAAGACGCGTTTGGGTAGCCAGCGGCCCTGCGCCGCAAGGGATGGCCAAGGGCGATCATCTGCTCGTCGATTGCGATGGAACGGCCCTGCTGCCGGCCCAGCTTGACGATGACGGCCAAACGATTATGCGCCCGGGGGCGATCACCATTGCGGCCAAGAATAGCGGTCCGATGGCATTTGGAACCTTGCGCCTTGAGGGTGGGCCGCAGGAGAACAGCACGGCAGGAAGCTTGATGACCGGAGAGATTTGCCTCGACAGCCCACTGGCGGCGGCGCGCAACGGCAAGACCCACACGCCGCAGCCGACCGGGCAAATGGCGCGCCTAGCCGAAGATGAGGCGCGGAGACCAACTTACATTCTGACCGACAAGGATGCGATGGCCGTGCAGGTCGGCGCCCACCGCGTGACGCTGCCAACGGTGAACCGGGCTCTTGGGCTAACCGGGCGCTGGCAGGATGCGGCGGTGTTTGCCGTGCCAGACCGGATGCTGCACAACCGGATCGAGGTTGCCGTTGAGCCGCGCGCCGGTGACAGCGAAGAGCAGAAGACCCTTCCGACGCTCGCCATGGTGCGCAATTTGCTCAGCGAGAGCGGAATTGGCGATGCCGGCCTTCCGGTCAACATGCATCTGGTGACCCGGGTTCCGCGACGCGGACGCGGGGTGGTCGACGTCGAAGCGTTGGCTGACCATGCGTGGGACGCGCAAGACACCTCTGACGGTGATGATGAGGCCGGTTTCGAGGCCGTCGCCTGACGCCCCTCCTTACCAGCTAGGCGGCGATGTCTTCGGCTTCGGCGATTTTGGCGAGCTTGGCCATCAGCACAGCCGCCCCTTTCACTCGATCATCCACCTTAGCCCAGTTGCGAGTGAGCACGATCTTATGGTCGGGCTTCACACGCGCCTGGCTGCCCTGTTCGGAAATGAATTTCATCAGACCGGCAGGGTTGGGGAAGGTGTTCTTGCGGAACGCAATGACCACACCCTTCGGGCCGGTGTCGAGCTTCTCCACATGCGCACGGCGACAAAGCACCTTGATGTAGACCAGCTTCAGCAGCCCTTCGACCGATGATGGCAGCGGGCCGAATCGATCAATCATTTCCGCGCCGAGACCATCGATCTCATCGACATTCTCCAACGCCGACAAGCGGCGATAGAGCTGAAGGCGAAGCTGAAGATCGGGCACATAGTCTTCCGGGATCATGACCGGCGTACCGAGCGTGATTTGCGGCGACCACTGGCCGTCATCGGCGTCGGCGCCCTCGCCATCCTTCAAACTGGCCACCGCCTCTTCGAGCATTTGCTGGTAGAGCTCATAGCCGACCTCGCGAATATGGCCGGACTGTTCCTCGCCCAACAGATTGCCCGCGCCGCGAATATCCAAATCGTGGCTCGCCAATTGGAATCCGGCGCCGAGGGTCTCAAGGCTCTGCAATACTTTCAAACGACGTTCAGCCACAGCAGTGATCTTCTGGCTGGCAGGCACGGTGAACAGCGAATAGGCGCGGATTTTGGAGCGCCCGACGCGGCCACGCAGCTGATAAAGCTGGCCAAGACCAAACATGTCGGCGCGGTGCACGATGAGCGTATTAGCGGAGGGGATATCCAGGCCGGATTCGACGATAGTCGTTGAGAGCAACACGTCAAACTTGCCGTCGTAGAACCCTTCCATCACCTCTTCGAGCATCGAGGCGGACATTTGCCCGTGGCCGATGCCGACTTTGACCTCCGGCACAGACTCTTCCAGGAACCGCCGCACCTCTTCCAGATCTTTGATGCGTGGCACCACATAAAAGCTCTGCCCACCGCGAAAGTGCTCGCGTAGCAGGGTCTCGCGAATGATCAACGGATCGTAAGGCGAAACGAAGGTGCGCACGGCAAGTCGGTCAACGGGCGGGGTCGCAATTAGCGACAGTTCGCGCACGCCGGTAAGGGCCAGTTGCAAAGTGCGCGGAATGGGCGTCGCCGATAGCGTCAGCACATGCACATCGGCGCGCATTTCTTTCAGGCGCTCTTTGTGCGCAACGCCGAAATGCTGTTCTTCGTCGATGACCAGCAGCCCGAGGTCTTTGAACGAGACCGACTTACCAAGCAGCGCGTGGGTGCCGACAACGATATCGATGGTGCCGTCTTTCAGCCCGGCTTTCGTTTCGGCCAATTCCTTCGCGCCGACAAAGCGGGACGCCTGGCGCACATTGACTGGAAAGCCCCGAAAGCGGTCCTTAAACGTTGCAAAATGCTGGCGGGCGAGCAGCGTTGTTGGCACCACAATCGCCACCTGGCGGCCAGATAACGCGACCATGAAAGCGGCACGCAAGGCGACTTCGGTTTTGCCAAAGCCAACATCGCCGCAGATCAGTCGGTCCATGGGCTGGCCGGAGGAAAGGTCCTCCATAACGGCGTTGATCGAGTTCAGCTGATCTTCGGTCTCGTCATAGGGGAAGCGAGCGGAAAACTCATCGTACAGGCCTTCTGGCGCATCTATCAGCGGCGCGGTACGCATGGCGCGCTGGGCAGCGATCTGGATCAGTTTGTCCGCCATATCGCGAATGCGCTGTTTCAGCTTGGCCTTGCGAGCCTGCCAAGCGCCACCGCCGAGCTTGTCGAGATTAGCTTCCGACCCATCGGCGCCATAGCGGGTGAGCAGTTCGATGTTGGTCACCGGCAGAAACAGCTTGTCGCCGCCGGCATAATGCAACTCCAGGCATTCCACCGGCGCGCCAGCGACATCGAGCGTTTTCATCGCGGCAAATTTGCCTATGCCATGATCAACATGAACGACCAAATCACCGGGCTGTAGCGTGCCTGCTTCGGTGAGCGCGTCTTTGTTGGTGCGCCGTGTCGTGCCACGTACCATGCGTTCGCCGAGAATGTCGGTCTCGGTGATTACAGCCAGATTGTCGGTCTCAAAACCTTCTTCGATCGGCAGAACAGCAAGGCCGATGAGCGCCTTTGGCCCGTCGGCAAGTTCTGCCAGCGCCGCTATGGGTCGCGCATTGGACAGGTCGTGGTCGGCCAGAACCTGGGCCATGCGATCACGGGAGCCTTCCGACCAGCAGGCGATGGCCACCCGTTTGCCCGCCTTGACCATGGCGGCGGCGTGTTCGCGCACCGCATCGAACACGTTGCGATCGGCGCTTGCCCGCTCGGCGGCGAAAGTGCGGCCTTGTTTGGCCTGGCCTTCAATTTTCCGGCGCCCAGCCACATCGTCTTCGGCAAAGGGCGACACATCCAGCCGCGCCCTGCCAGCGAGCGCGGCGTTGAAACCAGCCTCATCGAGGTAAAGGGCGTCTGGCGGCGCGGGTTTATAGCCAGCCTTTTCGCCCTGGCGTTCAAGGACCTCCACGCGTGCTTGATAATAGTCCTCTATCGTCTCCAATCGTTCGCTCAGCGCCGGGCCGGAAAGATGATCGAGGATTACCGGCGCGCCAGGAACATGCTCGCTCAGCGGCACAAGGTCAGCTTCAAACAGCCCCAACCAGTGCTCCATGCCCTGCACGCGGCGACCAGATGAAATGGTCGTGTAGAGCACATCGTCGCGCGAGGGCGCGCCGAACTGCATCGCATAAGCGCGGCGGAAGGCTTTGATCGTCTCTTCGGTGAGACGGACCTCGCTCATCGGCAAAAGTTCAAGCGCCCGCCGGGTTTCTTCCGAACGCTGCGTATCGACGCTGAAGGTGCGAATGGATTCCAACGTGTCACCAAAGAAATCGAGGCGAATGGGCGAAAGCGCGCCGGGCGGGAAAAGATCGACGATGCCGCCGCGCACGGCATATTCGCCAGCCTCTCGAACGGTCGCCGTGCGGTCGTAGCCATTGCTTTCCAGGTAACGCAGCACCGTTTCCATCGGCCGCGATTGCCCCGGCGCCAAGGCCAAAGCCTGGCTGGCCAGAACGTCAGCGGTGGGCAGTTTTTGGACAGCGGCGTTGATTGTCGTCAGCACGACCAATGGCTTGCTGGAGCGGCTTTCGCGATAGGCGCCCAGTTTGGCGAGCACAGACAGGCGTTTGGCCACGACATGAGCCGATGGCGAGACCCGATCATAGGGCAGACAATCCCAAGGCGGCAGGTTGAGGACGTCCATTTCCGGCGCGAAAAACGCCAGCGCTTCTTCGATGGTGCGGGCGCGCGGACCATCGCGCGCGATGAACAGCGCCGCGCCGCCCGCCGCCTCGGCAGCCCTGGCGAGCACCAGCGGCAACAGCCCATCGGGAACAGACGACAAGGTGGTCGTACCTGCCTCATCCAGATGCAAGTCAGGAAGGGAATAAAGGGGGGTGCTCATGGGTCTGGCTAGCCGATGAAGACGGCGCCGCCCTCCTTGTGGAAGGCGATGATGCGCTCGACCAGCGGGCCTTGATAATTGTCCGGCATCCGCTCGCGCCCAGCAATCCAATTGTAAAGGTCAGGCTCCGGCACTTCGAGCAGCTTTTCAAAGGCGTTGAGCTCCTCGTCGTTCATCGTGCCAAGGTGCTTGTCGGCGAACGAGCCCAAAAGGATGTCCAGTTCCTTGGTGCCGCGGTGCCAGGCACGAAACATCATGCGCTTGCGGCGCGCGTCCAAACCATCGGAGGTGCGGCCCATCCCGGTTTGGGTTCTGCCGGTGACGGCGCGGCCAATCGTGTCGTTCATGGAAGGAACCTTTGTCTGCGGGAGCGCTGCGTTCTAACGGGGATAAGTCGTACTGTCACGCGGTCAGATCGGTTGGAAGACGCGACAATTGCGCGTATGCCAGCGTGTATGCGTGATGAACGTCTGGAACCCCTGTTTCGGCCCGTATCGGTGCTCAGCGGCGTTGGCCCAAAGGTCGAGGCGGCGCTCTCCAAGCTTGTCCTGCCGGGCGGGGCGAATCCACCGGCAACGCTGATTGATTTGCTGTTGCATCTGCCCATAGCGGTGGTGGATCGCTCGCAGCGCGTCGCCCTTGCTGACGTCCAGCCTGGCACCATCGCTACGATGGATGTGCAGGTGGCCGATGTGCGCGGGCTCGATGGCGCGCGTCACGGGAGGCCGGTGCGGATCACCGCCGAGGATGAGACCGGCGATATCGAGATCGTCTATTTCAACGCCCGCGCCGATTGGCTGACGCCGACCTACAGCGTCGGCAATGCGATCACGATTTCCGGCAAGGTGGAACTTTGGAACGGCCATCGCCAGATGGTGCATCCCGATTATGCGGTGCCGCGCGACAAAGCCCATACGATCCCGGTGTTTGAGCGCATCTATCCGATGACGGCCGGCGTCAGCCCCAAAGTGCTGCGTAAGGCGATCGCGGCAGCCCTGCCCTCGGTGCCAGAACTGCCCGAATGGATCGACACCGCCTATCCGGCGCTCAACAATCTGCCGATCTTTGCCGAGGCGCTGCAGGCTATCCATGTCGGCGATGATCAGACGGGTCTGGGCGGCACCGCGCGGCGGCGCCTGGCCTATGATGAAATTCTTTCTGGCCAGTTGGCGCTGGCGCTGATCCGGCATTTCTCGATCACCGGTAAGGGTGTCGCGCGCACGGTGACAGGCGAACGGGCGCAGCAGGTCATCGCCGCCCTGCCCTTTGCGCTGACCGGCGCTCAAATTCGTGCTCAGCAGGAAGTTCGTGACGATCTTACCTCGCCCAATCGCATGGTGCGGCTGCTGCAAGGCGATGTCGGCGCAGGCAAGACGCTGGTCGCGTTGCTGGCGATGGCCGATGTCGCCGAAGGCGGCTCGCAGTCTGCGCTGATGGCTCCAACCGAGGTGCTGGCACGGCAGCATTTCGAGACGCTCTGCGGGTTTGGACAAGCCGCAGGTCTTGAAATCGCGATCCTGACGGGCCGCGAAAAGGGTCAGGCCCGGGCCAACATCCTGGAAAGGCTGGCGAGCGGCGCCATTGACGTGGTGGTCGGCACCCATGCGCTGATCCAGGACCCGGTAATCTTTAACAATCTGGGCCTGGCGGTGATTGATGAGCAGCACCGTTTCGGCGTCGCACAGCGTCTGAAACTTGCCGACAAGGGCAAGGCCGTCGATCTGTTGGCGATGACGGCCACGCCCATTCCACGCACACTGATCATGGCCTGGTACGGCGATCTAGACGTCTCCAAGCTTGATGAAAAACCAGCGGGCCGGAAACCGATCGACACCCGCGCGGTACCCATGGAACGGCTCGACGACGTCGTCACCCGATTACAGGCGGCGCTTGAAAGTGGCGCCAAGGGATACTGGATTTGCCCGCTGGTCGAAGAAAGCGACGAGGTGGATCTGACGGCGGCCATTGATCGCCATAGGGCCTTGCAAGCGGCCATGGGACAGGCTTTTGCAAGCCAGATTGGCCTGGTGCACGGGCGCATGAAGGCGGACGAAAAAGACGCCGCGATGGCAGCGTTCAAGACGGGCGCGACGCGGCTTCTGGTCGCCACGACCGTGGTGGAAGTCGGCGTCGACGTGCGCGACGCGACCATCATGGTGATCGAGCAGGCCGAACGGTTTGGCCTTTCTCAGTTGCATCAGCTGCGCGGGCGCATTGGCCGCGGCGATGAGGCATCAACCTGTCTGATGATTTACAAAAGCCCGCTCGGCGCGACGGCCAAGGCGCGCCTGGAGGCGCTTCGCGAGACAAATGATGGATTTTTGCTCGCCGAACGCGATTTGGAGCTGCGCGGCGCCGGCGAGGTGCTCGGCACGCGTCAGAGTGGCTTCAAGGATTTTGAGGTCGCCGATCCCGCGCTCGACAAAGACTTGATTGCGCTGGCGCATGACTATGCGCGTCTTGTGGTGTCAAAGGACCCGCACTTACGTTCCGATCGTGGCAAGGCGTTGCGTTTGCTTCTGCAGCTTTTCCGCCGCGACAGCGCCATCCGGCTCATGGCGTCCGGCTAAGAATACCTGGCTTAGGCCACCGTTTTTTGTTTGCGCTTCTTCGGCTTTACGGCGGGTTCATTGGCTTCGGCGGTTCCGTCAGTCTTTGTGGCCGCTTGTGCCTGCGCCTCTGCGGCCAGGCGCGCCAGTTCCTTTTGGTGATCCGGCACCACGAGACCGGCCGAAATTACCAGTTTCGCGCCATCTTCTACCGACATGTCGAGCCTGATCACATCGTCCTTTGGCACGAACAACAAAAACCCAGATGTCGGGTTCGGCGTGGTCGGCAAAAAGACGCTGACCAGTTCGTCGATCCCCGCATTGGTGACGATACGGTGCGCCACCTCGCCGCGCGTTTCGGTGGATTGAAATACCACGGCCCAGATGCCGGGTCGCGGATATTGGATCAGGCCAACGCTTTGAAAATTATCGGATCTGTCGTTGAGAACGGTCTCGAAAATCTGCTTTAGCCCGCGATAAAGCGTGCGCACCAAAGGCATCCGGTCGAGCAATTGCTCGCCGAAGTTCACCACCGAACGGCCGACCAAGTTGGCGGCCAAAAAACCCGTCATGGTCACGATCAGGACCCCTGCCAACAGGCCAAATCCTGGCACAGCAAAGGGCAGATAGGTGTCGGGATTGTATTGCGGTGGAATGATCGGCTTAACGATCCGGTCCACCCAGCTGACGAACGTCCAGATCAGGTAGCCGGTGATCGATACCGGCGCCACAACGATGACACCGGTGAAGAAATAATTCCGCAATCGGGCCATGGGGTGGGCGTTACGTTGGCGTTCGGTGTGATCGTCGTCGGCTTGCATATATCTTCAGGCAATGGCGTTGAAATCGGGTGCGAAAATTCAGCCCTTCCCCCACATGAGGTCTCGGCCTAGCAAATTGCAAGGGTTGCGCGCGAGCGAACGCCATCAAAAGGGTGATTTGATCACCTTTACGCTGGGCTAAGCGCACCTACCTTACAGTAAGGCATGAGAGTAAGCCGTGGCGATGCCCCCATTCTGGCCGACAAAGGCGCGTCAAAACCTGTGTGGGCGCGAGCGCGTGTCTGACCTGAACCAGAAAACCCTAAGGATCGAGGCCTGAATGTCCCCTGAGCCGCCTCTTTCCATGCGTGACCTTGTCGTCATGCGGGCTTTCAGCCTGCTCGGCCTGGTGCTTTTGGCGATTGGCATCATCGGCATTTGGGTCCCGATTCTGCCGACAACCATCTTTTTGATCGCGGCAGCGGCCTGTTTTGCTCGGTCGTCGCCCCGCCTGCACGCCTATCTGATGGAGCATCCACGGTTTGGAATGACATTGCGCCATTGGTTCGATGAAGGCGCGATTTCCAAGCGTGGAAAAGCGGCGGCGCTTTGGGGCATGGGGCTTGGCATGGCGCTCGTCGTAATCATGGTCGACGATCTGCGCTGGATTGGCTTTGCCGGCGCCGTGATCCTTGCAAGCGGCTGGTATGTGATGTCGCGCCCGCTGCCGTCCAAGGACCTCGCCGAGGATTTACGCGACGCCGCCCGCATGCGCGCGCAGGACGATGATCGCCCGCCGAGATAGCGCCTATTCCACTGTGACGGACTTGGCCAGATTGCGCGGCTGATCGACGTCGGTGCCCCGCATGACAGCGGTGTGGTAGGCCATCAGCTGCAATGGCACGGCATAAACCAGCGGCGTTATCGTTGCTGGCATGTCTGGCATCACGATCTTGGAAACAGCGTCTAAGGAGACGGCATCGGCGCCTTTCTGATCGGTGATGAGGATGATCTTGCCGCCACGCGCGGCCACCTCTTCCATGTTCGAGACGGTCTTTTCAAAGACGCGGTCATAGGGCGCGATCACGATGACCGGCATGTCTTTATCGACCAAAGCGATCGGGCCATGCTTGAGCTCGCCGGCGGCATAGCCTTCGGCATGAATATAGCTGATTTCCTTGAGCTTCAGCGCGCCTTCCATAGCCAGCGGGAAGTTGGTGCCGCGACCAAGAAACAGGGCATGGGAGGCGTGCAGCAGGACCTCGCGGCAAATTTCCTCGATTTGCGGGCCAAGCGCCATGACATCGTTCATCAGGCGCGGCGCCTCAACGAGCGCGCTCACCAGTCGTTCTTCATCCTCTTCCGACAACACGCCTTTAGCGCGGCCGAGACCAATGGAAAGGCAGGCCAGAACGGCTAATTGGCAGGTGAAGGCTTTGGTGGACGCCACCGAGACTTCCGGGCCGGCGAGCGTCGGCAACAGCACGTCGGATTCGCGAGCAATGCTTGATTCAGGCACGTTGACGATCGAGGCAATGGTTTGCGCACCATCCTTGCAATAGCGCAGGCTCGCCAGCGTGTCGGCGGTTTCGCCCGACTGGGAGATGAAGACGCTCATGCCACCCGGCGACAGAGGAATTTCGCGATACCGAAATTCCGAGGCCACATCGATATCGACTGGAATGCGGGCGAAGCGTTCGCACCAATATTTGGCGGTCATGCCGGCCAAAAAGGCCGTGCCGCACGCGGTCATGGTCAGACGATTGATCGAGGCAAGATCAACAGGGCTTTCCGGTAAGGCCATCCGATTTTTGGTGAGATCTATATAGCGGGCGAGCGTGTGCCCGACGACTTCGGGCTGCTCTGCGATTTCCTTGGCCATGAAGTGGCGGTGATGGCCCTTGTCGATGACATAGGCGCGCGCTTCCGAAATCTGTTTGGCCCGCTCCACGGCCGCGCCGCTCTCGTCTTCTACAGTCAGCCCTACGCGGCTGATGAAGGCGACATCGCCCTCTTCCAGATAGGTGATTTCATTGGTGAAGGGTGACAGGGCGATGGCATCGGAACCGATATACATGGCGCCTTTGGCTTCACCATGCCCGACTGCCAGAGGCGAGCCCTTGCGCGCTGCGATCATCAGATCAGGATGATCTTCGAACAAAAACGCCAGACCAAACGCGCCTTCCAGCGTCGGCAGAACGGCACGAACAGCATCCTGCGGCGAATGCCCCTCTTCCATCATGGCCGCCACCGCATGGGCGACGACCTCAGTGTCGGTTTCGGTCTCGAAATGCGCGCCCTTGGCGGCCAGCGCATCGCGCAACGCACGGAAATTCTCGATGATGCCATTATGCACAACGGCGACTTTGCGAGCGCCGTTGCCCGCCTGGTGCGGGTGGGCGTTGCGTTCGGTCGGCGCGCCATGGGTGGCCCAGCGTGTGTGTCCGATGCCAGCATGGCCGGACAAAGATTGCGCGGCGAGCTTGCCGGCGAGATTCTTCAGTTTGCCCTCGGCGCGCACGCGCGCGAGCTTGCCGTCCTCCAGCGTCGCGACGCCGGCCGAATCATAGCCGCGATACTCCAGGCGGCGCAGCGAATCGACGATGTCGTCCGCGACTGGCTCAGTGCCCAAAATGCCCACAATGCCACACATCAGCATCACCCCTTGGCTGGAACGTTAGGATGGAAAAGGTTTGGTCGCCAGAACAGGCGCAAAGATTGGTTAGCGCCACGATCCGCGCGGCGCCAATCACGAGGTCTTTCGAAGTCTATCGCTCTAAGTCTACGGTTAAGGCACGCCTATTTTTTGGGCGCCCGGCCTTTCAGATTGACCTGGCGACCGCGCGCAATCGCCAGATCACCGCTTGGCACGGTTTTGGTGATCACACTGCCCGACCCGACATAGCCGCCTTCTTCCACTATGACCGGCGCCACCAGCGATGCGTTTGAGCCGATAAAGGCGCCTTTGCCGATGGTCGTTTGGTGCTTGGTCTTGCCGTCATAATTGCAGGTGATGGTGCCGGCGCCGATATTGGCGTTCTCGCCGATGGTCGCATCGCCAATGTAGGACAAGTGATTGACCTTGGCTCCGGCGGCGATGTCGGCCTTCTTGACCTCGCAGAAATTGCCGACCTTGGCCGCCTCGCCGATTAGCGCGCCTGGTCTCAATCGTGCAAACGGGCCGATGGACGCGCCGCTTGCGACATGCGCGCCTTCCAGATGGCTGAAGGCATGGATGGTGGCGCCCGTCTCGATTGTCACGCCAGGTCCGAAGACGATGTTGGGTTCCAGCGTGACGTCGGCGGCGATCTGCGTGTCGTGCGCAAGCATCACCGTTTCCGGCGCTTGCATGGTGACGCCAGACAGCATGAATTGATGGCGCCTGCGCCGTTGGAACTCCGCTTCGATGGCAGCCAGCTCGGCGCGATTGTTGACACCGGCAAGATCGGTCTCGTCGGCCAGGGTGTAGGTGACCTTTTTTCCCGCCTTGCGGGCGATCGCGATGGCGTCGGTCAAATAGAACTCGCCCTTGGCATTTTCGTCGCGAATATCGGCCAGAACAGGGCCCAACGTTCCAGACGAAAAGGCCATTAGTCCTGAATTGCAGAGCGTATTCTGGCGTTGTTCCGGACTGGCCTCTTTTTCCTCCACAATGGCGATCAAATCCTCGCCGGACGTGATCAAACGCCCATATCCTGTGGGATCTTTGGCCTCAAAGCCAACGACCACGACGTCGGCGCCCTGTTCGAGCTTGTCCAGCGCACCGGTGATGAGTTCCGGCCTAATGAGCGGCGCATCGCCAAGCAAGACCATCACGGGACCGTCGGGCATATGGCCGGCATCGCGCACCATCATCACCGCGTGGCCGGTGCCAAGGCGCTCTTTTTGTTCAGCAACATCAAAGGCATAACCCCGGTCGCGCAAGTCCGCTTCCACCTTCTGGCGGCCATGACCCAGCACCAACCTTGGATGGGCAAGCCCCGCAGCAGACGCCGCCTCCATCACATGGGCCACCAGCGGAAGGTGCCCCACCTTGTGCAAGACCTTGGGCAAGGTGGATTGCATGCGCGTGCCCTCCCCGGCGGCGAGGATGATGGCTTCGGCATTGGTGGCGGCGGTGGTGGGGGATGATGACATCGCGTCTCTCACGGGCGTTTGGACAGGCAGGTCGTCTGAGGGATTGCCGACTGAAAAGCCCTGCTCTTTGTTCAGTATGCTTAACAGTTGTTAACGAATTGCGGCGAGGATCATGCTCTAGTTGTTGCTTGAGTCGTTGGCGCGCTAGTGCGACTCAGGCATCTACCATGGTTGAGACCAACCGCAACGGCGCGACAAAAGGGTCCTGCAAGCGTGGCCAAGCGTGGCTTTTCCCTCAAAGAACCAATGAACCCGAAAGACCAGCGCATCGCGCTTTTCGGTTGGGGGGCTGGCGCGCTTGTGGCCATTGGCGCCTATGTCGGTGCGTTGCAGTTCTATCCTGCCGAATCCTCGGCGCCACTATTAGCGACGATTCAGGCCAGCGATCTGGGCGTTGATCCCATCATGACAGGCTCGATCGGCGGGGCGACCAGTCAGCCGATGCCAGACCTTCCCATGCCACTGCAGGCTCGCCTGGATTCGATCACAATGGAAATGGCGGCGCTGCGCGATGCCTTGGCGGCTGCGCAGGCATCAACTGTGAGCACCAATCGTCGCCTGACCGACATTGAGCAAAATCTCTCCTTCATGACCGCGAGCGTCGGCCAAACGGCGGGCGACGCAAGCGATCAGGCCCTACCAGCGGTCATCAGCTCTATGAGCGCCGAGTCACCCGAACCGCGCATCATCTTGCCATCGCCGACGCTTGTCGATGGCGGCGCGATTGCCGTCAGCATGCGCCCGCTGACCGTCAGCACCGATGCCGACACGGCGATGGCGACAGACGATGATGAGGCCGTGGTCGAGGCTGCAGACGCAGGCGACATCACACCGCCGAGCGAACAACCCATGCTGGCGATTTCCCAAACGCCGTTCGCCGTTGATATTGGGGGCGCGACGACGCTGGAAGGCATTGACGCTCTGTGGATGAACCACGCCGAACGCTACGCCGACACACTTGCCGCGCTGACGCCGCGCATTCTGCTGCAACAGACCAGTGATGGCGCGCTCGATATTCGGCTGGTCGCCGGGCCTATCAATGATGCGGCGGATGCTGCAATGCTTTGCGCGCAGCTAGTCGCGGCAGGTCTCGATCGCTGCTTGCCAGCGATTTTCGACGGCCAGCAATTGGCCCTGCGATAGGTTCTCAGCCGGCTCAATGGTCTTTGCATTTGCGTAACACGTGAATGTTACTGATGACCTGTGCGTGCTGTGCACAAGGTTGAGAATAGGGCCTTGAGCATCGCCGAGGAGCCTGTTAGGCAGCGCGTGGTGAGAGCCGGTAGCTCAGCTGGTAGAGCATTCGACTTTTAATCGAACGGTCCAGGGTTCGAATCCCTGCCGGCTCACCATTTCCCTTCGTGAAACTCGTCCTCAATGAAATAGACATCATCGCCGGTGCGCAGCGCCGAGGTCTGCGGTGTGGTGTTGCGCGCCGTTGGCGTGGCGGCAAAGTGCGACTTCTCATCCCGCGCGACGCCGGCACGGCGAGAGATGCGGTAGATCGTGTAAACGAGCACGCCGACGTGCGTGACGAGAGTTACCATGAACAAACCCGACGGGCCGAATTGCCCCATGGCGGCGCCGGCCATTAACGGACCGACAATGGAACCGAGGCCAAACAGCAGCAGCAGCCCGCCTGACGTGCGCACAAAGCTGTCGGGCGTTGCATGGTCGTTGGCGTGGGCGACCGCCAGTGGGAACAGCGTGAAGATCGCCATGCCGAACATCAGCGCAAAACCGATGAGGAATTCCGGCGAAGGATCGACAAAGGTGATGAAGAGCACGTCTGCCAGAATAGCCAGCAACGCCATGCCGATCATCACATAGCGGCGGTCGATCCGGTCAGAAAGCGCTCCGATCGGCACTTGAATGACGGCACTGGCCAGCACCGGCATCGCCACAAAGAGCGCAACCCACGTGATCGGCAGGCCAACTTGCCCCGCATAGACGGCAGCAAGCGTCCCAAAGGCGCTGTTTGAGGCGCCCAGAAGAACAACCGACACCACAGCCACCGGCGAATTCACCCAAAGCTCTTTGAGATTGAGTTTTGTCGCGACCAGGGGCTTGGGCGCGCGCGAGGATGAAACAGCCGTCGGGATAAGCGCCAAGGAATAGACCATGGCGGCAATCACGAAGAAGAGATAGCCGCGCGTGTCGCCAAGCGTCAGCACCATCTGGCCCACCGTCGTCGCGGTGAGGTTGACCATCTGATAGACGCCGAAAACCTTGCCGCGCGAACCTGAGTCGACCTGCTCGTTGAGCCAACTTTCAACGATCATCGCCGCGCCGGCAAAACAGAACCCGGATAGTGCACGAAGCGGCACCCAGGCGTAGGGCGTCAGCAAAAGCAAAGACGTCAAGACGGCCAAAGACGCCAGCGCAGCCATCACCGAATAGGATCGGATGTGCCCAACGCGGGCCACAAGTTTGGAGACAACCAAGCATCCGGTGACAAATCCGAAGGCCCAGCCGGTTCCCAAAAGCCCGAGGGAAAGCGTTGAAAAACCCTCCTGTCCGCCGCGAACGGGCAGGAGAAGAGCGTTCATTCCTCCGGCGAAAAAGAGGAATCCAGACCCCATAAGAAGGGCCGCGAGAGGGAAAAGATGGCGCGCCATGGAACAATCAATGCTGTGCGGTTGCAGTGAAGGCGCGGTGGGCGCCAATGGTGGCGGAGACAAGGCAAAAAGGCACCCGTGGCGGGCGGCTGCTATGCATCCCTGGAATGGCCGTCTAACAATTTCACGCCTTTTACCCTACATGCCAGGCAACGCACAGCCTTGACCCGTGGTGGCCCGCTCCATGCCCGACCTTTCGCCTTTTCCGACCTATGACACCAGCTACGCCCAGTTGCCGAGCGCCTTTTTTGCGCCTGTGCAGCCTTATGGTGCAGCAGCACCGCAATTGCTGAAGCTGAATGCAGCACTGGCGGAGGTTTTGGGTTTCGACGTTGATGCCTTGGACGATGAAACAGCGGCCAAGGTTTTTTCCGGCAACCGGCTGGCTGAAGGATCACAACCGCTGGCGATGGCGTATGCCGGCCACCAATTTGGTGGCTTCAACCCCGGCCTTGGTGATGGGCGGGCGCTGCTTCTTGGTGAAGTGATTGGCACCGATAACCAACGCTACGATGTGCAGCTAAAAGGCTCCGGACAAACTCCGTTTTCGCGTCAAGGCGATGGGCGCGCGGCGCTTGGACCTGTGCTGCGTGAATATGTGATGAGTGAAGCCATGGCCGCGCTCGGCATTCCGACAACACGAGCACTTGCTGCCGTCACGACGGGCGATCCGGTTCTGCGCGAGCGTGTGCTGCCCGGCGCGATGGTGACACGCGTGGCGGCAAGCCATTTGCGCGTTGGAACGTTCGAGTACGCCGCATTTCGGCGCGACAACGAGCTTTTGGACGCGCTGGTTGGCTATGCCCTGGAGCGGCACGGCCACACCGGAAGCCTTGACGGTCCCCCAGCCCTTCAGCTTTTGCAGGGCGTGATTGATCGCCAGGCCAAGCTGATCGCGCGCTGGATGGGCGTGGGCTTCATCCACGGCGTGATGAACACCGACAACACCACGATTTCGGGGGAAACCATCGATTACGGCCCCTGTGCCTTCATGGATGGCTACAACCCGGCGCAGGTCTACAGCTCGATCGATCATCAGGGGCGTTATGCCTTCGCCAATCAACCGCCGATCGCGCATTGGAACATGGCGGTTCTGGCTCAAACCCTCTTGCCGTTGATCGATGGCGATGACGACCAGGCCGTGAAAGCCGCGCAAGAGGCTGTCGATCAATTCCCAGTGCGGTTTCAGGACGCCTACCAGGGTGTGATGCGCCAGAAGCTTGGCCTGAGATATGCGGAAGATGGGGATGGGACGCTGATCCGCGATCTGTTGCAGATTATGGCGGATTCAGAAGCTGATTTCACCGGCACGTTCCGCGCGCTCAGCAATGCAGAGACCGACGCTGCGGACCTTCTCACCCACCTTGGCAGCGCAGGCGAGGCCTGGCTTGCGCGTTGGCGCGAGCGACTTGGTCGCGAGACAACGGGTATAGAGGAGCGGCAGAAGATGATGCGGGCGGCCAACCCGGCGATCATCGCGCGCAATCACCGTGTCGAAGCGATGATCCAAGCCGGCTTGGCTGGGGATTTTGCGCCGTTCCACGCGATGATTGATGCGCTAGCACGGCCCTTTGACGACGCCCCGCTTGACGGAGAAGGCGCGGCGTTGGCGCTTCCGCCACAGCCAGAAGAGGTCGTGCACGCGACGTTCTGCGGGACATGACGGCGGCGATAAGGACCTTGAAACCATGCTCATGATTAATCACACCTCGTGAGCAGGCGCGCACCAAGATCGACGGCCGGAGACAAGCATGAGCGATGAAACACCCACCGGCTTTGTGATCGGCGACCGCAGCCAAGGCTATGAGGTCACCGGGACCAGCGCAGTTGCTGGGCTGGACGCCGTCTATACGGGCAAGGACACGCGCGACCGCGATGCGGCTGTGACGCTTATCCGGCTTTCCGACGACCAGGATCAATCGGCGCTGTTCGACTTGGCGCGGACCTTTGAGCAACTTGATCGGCAAGCGTTGGTTGGCCCACGTACCGTGGTGCGTTTTGGCGCGGGTTCTGCCGTCGTTATCGGTAAGGAACAGGGCGCACCACTTGATGGCGAAACGTTGGCCATCTGGCTGGATCGACGGGCGCCCCTGTCGCTCAGCCAAACCACTGCGCTGTTTTTGCCTGTGATCGAAGCGCTGGGCGACCTGCACGCGCGCGGCCTAGCGCATGGTCGCATATCCGCCCATCAAGTGCTGATCGACAGGGCTGGCAACGCCCGCCTGCTCGGACCCTGGCTGTCTTATGGCGGCGAGGCCTTGGAGCAATTCAAACGGACCGAGGCTCCGGAACTGATTTCTGGCGGTTCACCGGGGCCGGTGAGCGACGTCTATTCGGTTTGCGCGCTGTTGCGCTGGGCTCTCACCGGAACTCCGCCGCCATCGGCCGATGATCGCCTGGCGTCAAAGGCTCAGCGCGACGAAGATCCCCTGGATTCGATCAGCGATGCCCTGCCCGCTCTTGATGCGGAGCTTGCGCGCGCGCTGGAAACCGGCCTTCGTCTGCATCCAGCAACGCGTCCGCAATCGATGGCGGCCCTTACAACGCTCTTGGAGCCGCATCTCGACGCGTCGGGGGAAGAGCCTGCGCCACCGCCGCTGCCGTCCAGCCCTTGGTCCCAAAAGACCGAAGAGCCCGCGAGCGAAACGAACACGTTGCCGCCACCGCTGCCTGCCTCTCGGCCAAGGTCTGGTGGCGTTCCGCCGATACCAAAGGCAAGTCGGACCAGCACCATTGGCGAGGCGCCACCTCCGATTCCAAGCCAGACCGGCGTTAAACCCAAGCGCCGCATCGGCGTTGGAACAATCGTCAGCTTTGTCATTGCCCTTGCCATTGCCTGGTTTGTCGCTTCAGGTGGGATGTTCGGCGGAGACGACGGTCAGAACGTCGATGTCGATGCGCCGCGCGACACCAATCGTCCGACGACGCAGGTTCAGGTCGACACCGAACCGCGCAAGGGGCCGCAGGCGGAGGATCAGAGTGCGGATCGCGACGCACCAACCGACACGAGCGCGATGGGTGTTCGCGAGCAGCTTTGCAACAGTCGTTTCACCTTTGAGACAGCGCGCGATGCCGGCACCAACGCCTTGCGCGCGTACCTTCAACAATGCGATGGAATCGATAGTGATTTTGTTGAGGCGGCGCGCGATGCGCTCGACCTGAATTGAGTGAAGGACATACCCATGATCGCCGCAGATGACCCCCGCATTGCCTATGTGAACGGCGATTTTGTGCCTCTTGCGGACGCGAAAATCTCGGTTCTTGATCGGGGATTTCTGTTTGCTGACGGCGTCTATGAAGTCACCGCGGTGATCGACGGCAAGCTGATCGATCATGCCGGGCACTTGGCGCGGCTTGAACGCTCGCTTGGCGAAATCGAGATGGATTATCCAGTGCCGCTCGACACGCTGACCGATCTGGAATTGGAGTTGGCGCGCCGCAACAACATGAATGAAGGCGGCATCTATTTGCAGGTGACACGCGGCGCCGCGGAGCGCGATTTTGCCTATCCAAAAGACACCGTCCCGACGCTGGTCATGTTTTCCCAGCCGAAAAAGCTCGTCGATGACCCGCGCGCCGAAGCCGGTATCGAGGTGATCATCACGCCCGACCTTCGCTGGAAACGCCGGGACATCAAGTCGGTGGCGATGATCGCGCAGACGATTGCCAAGCAGGAAGCCGCCAAAGTCGGCGCATCCGAGGCTATCATGGTCGAAGATGGGGTCGTGACCGAAGGTTCGTCGTCCACCGTCTGGCTGGTGAAGGACGGCAAGCTGATCACCCGCCAGCTCAGCAACTCGGTGTTGCCGGGCGTCACGCGGCTATCGGTGCTCGCGCTGTGCGAGGAAGAAGGCTTTGAAGTGGAAGAGCGCACTTACACGGTGGAGGAACTGCACGAGGCGGACGAGGTGTTTTTAACTGCAGCGACCAGCCTCGTCGTGCCGATCGTCAAAGTGGATGACAGGGTCATGTCGAATGGTGCGCCAGGGGCAACGGCTAGCCGCTTGCGCCAGCTTTACTTAGACATGGCGCGCAAAACGGCCGTCGGCTGAGCGTCAATCTGGGACCTTTTGGCAAAAATTGCGGCAGCCTGCCCAAATCCTTCCCTAAATGACCCCTTGGCTGGTCCAATCCGTGCCCTACCCTCGTACCTATAATTAGATATGGAGGGTTTCGTTATGTCGTCTTCGACCAATCGTGTACCGAACCAGCGTTCCCGAAAAGCTGTCGCCGTGGCTGCGTCCACGCGCGAGCAGGTCTTGCGGACCCAGCGGCTGATCTTGATCGGCCTGGCCGCCTTTGCCGCGCTCGCCTTCGTCATGGCCAGTGTCGTTCAGGCTGATGAGACCGAGCCGGTCGACGTCCCATCGGCGACCGTCGATGAGATGCAGTTGATCATCACCGCGCAAATCGATGCGTTTTTGGCCGAGGACGCGGATGCGGCCTACGCGTATGCCGCTGAGCCGATCAAGATGCGCTTCCCAACGGCGGCGATGTTCGTGCGGATGGTCGAGCAGGGTTATCCTGCCGTCTATGCGCCGCAGAGCTTTTCCTTTGCCGCAGCGGCCCTGACGCCCAATGGCCCTGCGCAACAGGTGGAATTTGTCGGCGAAGACGGGCAGGTCTGGCGCGGGCTCTACACCTTCGCCGCAGAAGATAACGGTCGTCTGTTGATTTCCGGCGTGTTTCTTCGCCGCCAGAACGAGCGACAGATCTAGCGATCCTCTTCAGAGCGCGGGAATATCCCCGCGCTCCCAGCCTTCGGTGCAGGCGGCGAGATAGTCATTATAAGACCCTGCCTCAATGGCATCGCGCGCGCCGCGCATCAGGTCCTGATAGTAGGCGATGTTGTTCCAAGTCAGCAGCATGCCGCCGAGCGACTCGGCGGTTTTAACCAGATGATGCAGATAGGCGCGCGAATAGTCGCGTGCCGCCGGGCATGCGCTTTCCTCGTCCAACGGACGCGGATCGTCGGCGTGGCGGGCATTCTTGAGATTGACTTTGCCCAAGCGCGTGTAGGCCGTAGCATGGCGCCCAGCACGGGTCGGCATCACGCAATCGAACATGTCGATGCCCCGGGCAACGGCTTTCACCAAATCATCTGGCGTTCCTACGCCCATGAGATAGCGCGGCTTGTCTTCCGGCAGTGCTGGACAGGTCTCATCGAGCACCGCAAGCATCTCATGTTGCGGTTCACCGACAGCCAATCCCCCTACCGAATAGCCCCAAAACCCGATATCGGTCAGCAGCTTGGCTGACTGCAAACGAAGTTCGATGTCCGTGCCGCCTTGCACGATACCGTAGAGCCCCTGCCCTTTTCCCGGCCCACCCAGCGCTTCAAACTTGGCTTTCGACCGCTCAGCCCATCGCGCGGACAGTTCCATGGCGCGGATCACTTCGGAGCGTTCCGCCGGCAATTTCAAACATTCATCGAGCTGCATCTGGATATCGGAGCCGAGCAGCGATTGAATCTCCATCGACCGCTCGGGCGAAAGGTCATGCTTGGCGCCATCAATGTGCGATTTGAACGTCACGCCCTTTTCGGTGAGCTTGCGCAACGCGCCCAGCGACATGATCTGGAACCCGCCGGAGTCGGTAAGAATTGTACGCGGCCAGCGCATAAAGCTGTGCAGACCACCGAGCCTTGCGACGCGTTCAGCTGTTGGACGCAGCATCAGATGGTAGACATTGCCGAGAACCACATCGGCGCCAGTCTCGCGCACCTGATCGGTATACATCGCCTTCACCGTGCCCGCCGTGCCCACCGGCATGAAGGCCGGCGTTTGTACGCGCCCGTGTGGCGTAGTGATCTCGCCGCGACGCGCCTTGCCATCGGCATGAGAAAGCTTGAAAGCGAAAGCACCGCTCATGCCTGCGCGTCCTCTGGGTTGGCGTTCCACAAAAGAGAACCATCGCCATAGGAGTAGAAGCGGTAACCGCTGTCGATGGCGTGCGCGTAGGCGGCCTTCATGCGCTCAAGGCCGCAAAGCGCGGAGACGAGCATGAAAAGCGTTGAGCGCGGCAGGTGAAAGTTCGTCATCAAGGCGTCAATCGCTTTGAATTGGTAGCCTGGGGTGATGAAGATATCTGTCTGGCCCTGAAAGGGATGGATTGTGCGGTCGTCTGACGCCGCGCTTTCCAAGATACGCAAACTCGTCGTTCCGACGGCGATGATGCGCCCGCCGGCCGCGCGCGCCTGATTGATAGCCTCGGCGACGCCCGGCGTGATCTCTCCCCATTCAGCGTGCATGGTGTGACTAGATGTATCATCGGCTTTGACCGGTAAAAACGTTCCCATGCCGACGTGCAGCGTCACGAACGCGCGACGGATGCTGGCCTGGTCCAGCGCATCAAAAAGCCCATCGGTGAAATGAAGCCCAGCCGTCGGCGCTGCTACAGACCCTTCGGTTTGCGCATAGACGGTCTGGTAGTCGTCCTTGTCGGCTTCCAAATAGCCACGCTTGGCCGCGATATAGGGCGGCAGCGGTGGCATGCCAACGGCGTTCAGGCCCTTAGCGAAGGACTGGGCATCGCCATCAAAGGCTAGCGTTATCAGCCCATCCTTGCCTTTGGATAAGACGTTGCACGATAGCTTTGGTGGTCCATCGGCAGGGAAATCCAGCCTGTCGCCGGGTTTTATGCGCTTGCCGGGTCGCGCCATCGCCTTCCAGCGCAGTTGATCCTCGTCTTGCGCTTCGACAAGCGTGACAGAGACCGGCAATATCTCCGCGCCCTCGCGGGTGCGCCTACCCGAAAGCTGGGCCGGAATGACGCGGGTTTGGTTGAGAACCAACAGATCGCCTGCGCGGAGAAGGCCCGGCAGATCGCGAACGATGTGATCGCTCAGGCGGCCATTGGAACCAACTTGCAACAGACGTGCACTGTCGCGCGGATCGGCTGGGTGCAGCGCGATTCGCTCGTCAGGCAGCTCAAAGTCGAAGGCATCAACCCGCATGCGGGTCCTGTTACTGCCTAAACCAGCGTGGCGGTGTTGATCTGGTCGGGATTGCGCACCGGTTCACCGCGGGCGAACTGGTCGACATTTTCCATGCCCTCAGTGACTTCGCCCCAGACCGTGTACTGGCCATCGAGGAAGCTGGCATCACCAAAGCAGATGAAGAACTGCGAATTCGCGCTATCTGGATAGGCTGAACGGGCCATTGAGCAAATGCCGCGGACATGCGGTTCGCTGGAGAATTCCTGCTTCAGGTCAGGAAGTTTGGAGCCGCCCATGCCAGTGCCGGTCGGGTCGCCGCCTTGCGCCATGAAGCCATCAATCACACGGTGAAACACCACGCCATCGTAGAAGCCTTCGCCCACAAGCGTCTTAATGCGTTCGACATGATTGGGCGCCAGATCGGGGCGCAGCTTGATTTTGACCTCGCCTTTGGAGGTGTCGAGCAGAAGTGTGTCGGAATCGGCCATGTATGCGGCCCTTTCATCGTTGGATTGATCGATCAACCGTTGAGGTCGGAGAGAAGGCGCGCGCGGATCATCGCCTCGGGATCGGCAACCATGCCGTTGCGGCGGGTGTCACCCTTCTTGATGCCGTCAACAGCGTCCATGCCGGCAACCACACGGCCGAACACGGTGTACTGACCGTTGAGGCTCGGCGCTGGGCCAAACATGATAAAGAACTGGGAATTGGCGCTGTTGGGATCGTTGGTGCGGGCCATGCCGACAATACCGCGCTCATAGGCAATGTCGGAGAACTCCGCCGGCAGGTCAGGATAATCAGAGCCGCCTGTTCCGGTGCCCGTCGGGTCGCCGGTTTGCGCCATGAAACCATCGATTACGCGGTGGAACACCACGCCATCGTAAAAGCCTTCACGCGCCAATTGCTTGATGCGATCGACATGCTGTGGCGCGACGTCCGGCAGAAGTTCAACATAAATCGGGCCGCCAGAAACTTCGATGACCAGCACATCTTGCGGATCAAGGTCAGCAACAGCCGCTGGAACGCCATCGCTCTGCGCCACCACGGCGCTAGGTAGGGCGACAACCATCATGGCGAGCATCGCCAAGCCGGCAGCAAGGACGGTTCGGCGGTACGCAAAGTAAGGGATCATCAATTCTCTCACACTCAAGGATTGGAAGGCCGCGACACGCTGGATCGGCTAGATTGCCTCAGCGAGGGCGGCGCGCACGGGTTCTGGCACAAAGGGGCTGATATCGCCACCCATCCCGGCGATCTGTCGCACCAGCGTGGCCGTAACATGGCGGTTGGCAGGACGCGCCGGCACAAAGACCGTTTCCAGCTCCGGCGCCATGGTGGCGTTCATGCCGGCCATTTGCATCTCATAATCGAAATCTCCGCCGTCGCGCAGTCCGCGCAATACCACGGCAGCGCCCTGCTCGCGTGCGACATCGACTAGCAAGCCTGAAAAGGCCATCGCGTGAACGCGGCCCTCGCCACCAAGATCGGCAGCAATGGCGGCGATCAGTTCCTGGCGTTTCTCAACCGACAGCAGCGGTTTTTTGTTCGGGTTCTGGCCAATGGCGACAAGCACCTCGTCGGCCAAAGCAAGGCCAGCGCGGATCACGTCCACATGACCATTGGTGATCGGGTCGAAGGATCCTGGGAATAGGGCGATCCGCTCCATAATGCCTCGCTCGTGCTTGCTGGCGTCCCTCCTACCAAGCGCCCGATGACCTGCGCAAGCGGCGGAAGGCATGAGGCGAAAATTACCGAAACGCCAATTCGTGACTCCCATCACAGGAATAGATGACTGGCTGGTTCAGAGTGGGTTCATCGAAGTTCTGTTGGAACTGAACAACGACAAGAAACGTTCAATAACCACAAGAAGACACGGAGCAGACCCATGATCACCCTGACCAAGACACTGACCATGACTTCCATCGCCGTGCTCGTCGCCGTTTTGATGGGCATGTGGCTTGCCACGACATCACCGGCCAACTCCAGCGCCGAGCAGGCCACACCATCGGTTAGCGTTGATGTGCGCCTTGGCGCTGCCGAACTCGACCTTTGCTCGGGCCAAGCATGGCCACATTTTTCCAATGGCTGTGCCGCTTGGATTGCTGCCTCCAGCAACAATGACGGCATTGACCGCACCATCTCTATGACGATGCACGATGCCGACCACGGCTTCACCGTTGTCACCAAAGCCCAGCCGGTTGAAGTGGCTGCGCGCTAACCCCTACGCCTGATTGGCACCGACAACAAAAAGACTGCTCTTGCCAAACTGAATCAAGTTGACCTCCCAACGCCACCGCCTCTCTTGTCAGAAGGAGAGGCGGTTTTTTATTGCTTGGTCAGTAGCTTAGCTGGCAGTTCTCAGAGCTTGAATCAATCCGCGTCAGGGGCGCTTGGCGGTTCATCCTGTGAATCAGATTCAGGTCCGCCTGCGCCCGGTTCGGTGATCCCGTCGCCACCCTCTTCCCCCTCTTCGGGATCCTCATCTTCCGGCTCGGACACCCGTTCAACCGACACGACCGTGTCGTCGGAGCCGACATTGAAGACCGTAACGCCCTGTGTCGCGCGACCGGCGATGCGGATGCCCTCCACCGGCACGCGGATGAGCTGACCATCATTGGAAACGATCATGATCTGGTCGGTGTGCTCAACCGGGAACGAGGCCACGATCGGGCCGTTGCGCTGGGTGACCGCCATGGCGGTGATGCCTTTGCCGCCGCGTCCGGACACACGGTACTCAAAGCTTGACGAGCGCTTGCCGTATCCGTTTTCAGAGATCGCCAGAATAAACTCTTCAGCGGCGGACATCGCCACATAGTCAGCCTCGGTCAGTTCCGCACTGCCCTCCAGCGTGTCCTCCTCGTCCATCGGTGCGTCATCGACCTCGCCTTCCATGAGCCGCCGGCGCTTGATGTATTCGGCGCGCTGTGCCGGCGTCGCGTCATAGTGACGGAGCACCGACATGCCGATGACCTTGTCGCCATTGGCCAGATTGATGCCGCGCACACCAGTGGAGTCGCGCGACTGGAAGACGCGCAGATCGGCAACGGGGAAGCGGATCGCTTGTCCCATGGCGGTGGTGAGCAGCAGATCGTCCTGATCGGTGCAAACATCGACCGACAGGATGCTCATGCCCTCATCGAGCTTCATGGCGATCTTGCCGTTGCGATTGATACGCTGGAAATCGGACAGCTTGTTGCGACGGACCGATCCGACATTGGTGCAGAACACCACATCAAGATCAGCCCAGCTTTCCTCATCCTCCGGCAGCGGAAGGATGGAGGTAATCCGTTCGCCCTGCGACAGCGGCAGAATGTTCACCAGCGCCTTGCCGCGCGCCTGCGGCGCCGACAGGGGCAGGCGCCAGACCTTCTGGCGATAGACCTGGCCGTCGGATGAGAAGAACAGCACCGGCGTGTGCGTGTTGGCGACGAAGATGCGGGTGACGAAATCCTCATCGCGTGTCGACATACCGGAGCGGCCCTTGCCGCCGCGACGCTGCGCCCGATAGGTCGAGAGCGGCACGCGCTTAATGTATCCGGCATGGCTAACGGTGACGACCATGTCTTCGCGCGCGATAAGGTCTTCGTCCTCGAAATCAGCGTCGCTTTCGGTGATTTCGGTGCGGCGCGGCGTCGCGAACAACTCGCGCACTTCGGCCAACTCATCCTTAATGATGGTGCGAATGCGGGCACGTGAGCCGAGAATTTCCAGATAGTCGCGAATTTCATCGGCGATCTTGTGCAACTCATCACCGATCTCATCACGGCCAAGCGCGGTAAGGCGTTGCAAGCGCAAGTCGAGGATGGCGCGGGCTTGGGTTTCCGAGAGGGTGTAAGTGCCCTCCTCGCTGACCATATAGCGCGGGTCGGCGATCAGCTCGATCAGCGGGCGAATATCGCCCACCGGCCAGGCGCGCTCCATCAGTTGGGCACGGGCCGTCGCCGGATCAGGCGCCGAGCGGATGAGCTTGATCACTTCGTCGATATTGGCGACCGCGATGGCAAGACCGGCCAAAACATGCGCCCGGTCACGCGCCTTGGCGAGCAGGAACTTGGTGCGCCGTGTGATGACCACTTCGCGGAAATTGATGAACGCTGAGAGCATGTCCATCAGGTTCATTTGTTCGGGTTTGCCGCCGTTCAGCGCGACCATATTGGCGCCGAACGTCGATTGCAGAGCCGAGAAGCGGTAGAGCTGGTTGAGCACCACTTCGGCCACGGCATCGCGCTTCAGCTCGATCACCACGCGAATGCCATCACGATCGGATTCATCGCGAATGTCGCCGATGCCTTCGACGCGTTTGTCGCGCACAAGTTCGGCGATCTTCTCGATCATCGAGGATTTGTTCACCTGGTAGGGAATTTCGGTGACGATCAGGGCATAACGGTCCTTGCGAACCTCTTCGATATCGACCCGGCCTCGCATGATGATGGAGCCGCGACCGGTCGCAAAGGCATTGCGAATGCCAGTGCGGCCCAAGATCAGACCGCCGGTCGGGAAATCCGGCCCCGGCATGATTTCCATGATCTGTTCCAGTTCGATCTCTGGATCGTCGATCATGGCGGTGCAGGCGTCGATCACCTCGCCGAGATTGTGCGGCGGAATGTTGGTCGCCATGCCAACGGCGATGCCGCCGGCCCCATTGGTCAGCAGATTGGGATAGCGAGCAGGAAGAACCGTCGGCTCGGACTCGGTGTTGTCGTAGTTCTCTTGGAAATCGACGGTATCTTTATCCAAGTCTTCCGTCAGCGAATGCGCAGGGCGCGCGAGCCGCACCTCGGTGTAGCGCATCGCGGCGGGCGGATCGCCGTCGATGGAGCCGAAATTGCCTTGCCCATCAATGAGTTGCAGGCGCATTGAGAATGGCTGCGCCATGCGTACCAGCGCATCATAGACCGACTGGTCGCCATGCGGGTGGTACTTACCGATGACATCGCCAACGATACGGGCCGACTTGCGGTAGCCTTTGTTCCAATCGTAACCGGCTTCCTGCATCGCATAGAGGATGCGCCGATGGACGGGTTTCAGGCCGTCACGCACGTCGGGAAGGGCGCGCGAGACGATCACGCTCATGGCGTAATCGAGGTAGGATTTGCGCATTTCGCCGGAAATCGAGACCGAGCGAATGTCGCTCATGTCACCGCCCGAACCACCGCCGCCGTCAGCGGGATTTTCATCATCCGGCGTGTTGTTTGTCGTGTCGTCAGCCACGTGCGAATCTCATCCTTGTTTCGTCCCGTTTTGTTAGCCGATTCAAGGCGCACACACAAAGAAAGCGCCCAGTTTTCAACCGTTCATCTGAACGGCATCCCGACGCGCCACTTGCGCCGGCAAGGCGCACCTGTAAGGGGTGGGAGACGATGCTTGATTTTGTCTCCAATGCCTTCGTCACTCTGCTCGTGACCATCGACCCGATCGGGCTCGCGCCGCTGTTCGTGACGCTGACGCGCGGCATGGATAGGGCCGAGCGACGCGAGGTTGCGGTTCGCGGCTGCATCATCGGCTTCTGCATCCTGCTTGTCTTCGGATTGAGCGGTCAGGCGTTTCTTGATGCGCTGGGCATAAGCCTGTCGGCGTTCCGCATTGCCGGCGGTATTTTGCTCTTCTGGCTCGCCTTCGAAATGGTGTTCGAGAAGCGTACCGAGCGGCGTGACAATGCCGCGACACGGGCGATTGACAAGGACCACATCAAAAATATTGCGGTGTTCCCGCTTGCAATTCCCTTGATGGCCGGGCCGGGCGCGATCGCGGCTATGGTTCTCCTGTCCCACGAGGCGCAGGAGCTTGCCGGTTGGACGGGCACGGGGGCGTTGGTCGGCGTTCTGACCGTCATCATTCTTGCCTGCCTGACCGTGTTTCTGTTGGCAGGGCGCATCGAGCGCATGCTCGGCAACACGGGGCGGATCATCCTTACTCGGCTGCTCGGCGTGATCCTGTCTGCGCTGGCCGTTCAGTTCATCGCCGACGGCGTGACGCAGCTTGTTGTCGCCGCGAACCAGGTGGTGCTTTAACGTCCGTGCGGTTGTTGCCAGTCGGGCACGGCGGGGCCGATGGGGACAATGCCAAGCGGATTGCGCTTCTCGCTGGCTGAAAAATAGCCCTTTTTGTAGATGTCGAACCGGACTGTGTCGGCCACGCCGGCCATCTGAAAAACCTCGCGCGCGTAGGGCCAAAGGTTCGGATAATCAGCGAGCTTCTTCAGATTGCAACGGAAGGCGTAGTGATACGCCACATCAAAGCGCGCCAACGTTGGAAACAAACGCACATCTGCCTCAGTAAAAACGTCGCCGCAGATGTAGCGGTTGGTCGCAAGATGATCGTCGAGGTGGTCCAGTGCTTCGAACACAGCCCACGCGGCGCTCTGATAGGCCTGTTGGGTTGAAGCAAAGCCGGCCCGGTAGACGCCATTGTTGATCGACGCATAGATCGTTTCGTTCCAGTGGTCGATATCGCCTTCCAGGCCAGGTGGATAAAGCGCCGGACCGCCGTCAAAGGCATTGCCGAGCATGCGCACAATGTCGGCAGACTCGTTGCTGACGATACGCTGCCGCTCTTTGTCCCAGAGCACCGGAACCGTGAGACGTCCGGTGTAGGCGGCAGGATCGCGGCTATAGACCTCGTGAACTGCCTTTGCGCCGAACAGTGAATCAGCGAACGGTCCTGTTTCGTCGAAAACCCAACCCTGATCGGTGCGGTTGGGCCGAGCGTAGGAAACCGATATCGCGTCTTCCAAGCCCTTCAAGGCCCGCGTTATCAATGTGCGATGCGCCCAAGGACAATTCCAGGCGACGAACAGATGGTAGCGCCCAGGTTCCGCCGTGAAGCCCCCGTCGCCCGTTGGACCGGGTTTGCCATCGGCCGTGACCCAATGGCGCACGGTGCTCTTGCTGCGTTCCCATTGCCCGCCTGGCAGCGTTTGGGTGACATCGTCGCCGATGTGGTAGGTGCCGCCAACCATGTAGCCCATGCGATATCTCTCCCGTTAGCTTGGCAAGCAATGCGGCGCCTCTATCAGAGGGTCAACCGAGCATCAGGTGAACACTCTGTTCAACGCGGACGGGCAGGCGTCAGCGGGCCTCTCGAAGCGTCTTTAAGCCGAGCAAGATGGCAGCACCGATGAGAAAGCTAGCGCCAACGCGATCAAGCAACGCCTTTCCGGCATGCTTCACTTTCTTAGATAGCCATCCAGCGCCTGCGCCGTAGCTGGTGAGAAATAGACCATCGATCGCGATATAGGTCGCCGACAAAAGGATGAACTGCAGCCAGAATGGCCCGTCAGCCTGGATAAACTGCGGGAAGAGCGCGGCGAAAAACACGACCGCTTTCGGGTTGGCGGCCGACGTGACAAAACCTTGCAACCAAAGCGTTTTCAACTTTGGCGAGGCGGCAGCCTGCCGACCCTGGGTGGTGCCCGAGGCGCGTCGCCACATCCGCAAACCCATCCACATTAAATAGGCAACGCCGGCCCATTTCACGACTGTTAGCGCGCCCTGCGAGGCAACGAGTAGCGCCGCCAGGCCCATGCCCGCAGCAAGCATTTGCAGTGCGTTGGCCGTCAAGTCACCAGCAGCCGTTGCAAGCGAGCGATGGAACCCATGGCTCATGGCATTGGAGAGCATCAAGAGATGGCTTGGGCCCGGCGTCACCATGAAGGCAAAAACCGTGGTGACGTAAAGGAGCCAGATGTCCAACGGCATGACGATCAGAACCTTTCCGCCAGCGGATGATCGGGCACATGCTCGACGAGGTCCCAAAGATTCCCGTAAAGGTCTTTGAAGACGGCAACTTTGCCGTAGTCGAATTGCGTCGGTGGGCGGACAAACGCAATGCCGGCTGCCACGTAGCGGGCGTAGTCGTGATCGAAATCATCGGTTTTCAGAAACAAGAAGACCCGACCGCCAGCCTGATCGCCAATGAAGCGCTCTTGCTCGGGTTTCGACGCGCGCGCGAGCAACAAGGTTCCAGACGTGCCGCCTGGCGGCGCGACAACAACCCAGCGCTTGTCTTGTTCTGGCTGATAGGTGTCTTCGATCAGGTCGAAGCCGAGTTTGCCGACATAAAACGCCAATGCCTCATCATAGTCGCGCACGACCAAAGCAATGTGGAGAAGCGATTGGCGGGTCATGCACTAACCTCCAAACAGGACGGCGTGCATTGCCCGTCCAGGCATGAACGTGAAACCTCCAGCAATGACGATGGCGCCGAAGAACAAAAAGATCGCGCTTTTTTTGTGCTCGCGCACATCGTGGCGCCGCGCTTCACGGACGAGCGACACCAGGCCGAACAACGCCGCCAACGACAACAGATGGATCCAGCTGAACGGGCCCCACATGCGGACGTCGTAGATGAAGAAGGACGTGCTGATGACCGTCAGCATCAACAGCACCCAAATGTAGCCAAGGGTGCGATGAGGAAGCGTGCCTTTGGGCGCCAAAAGCTGCACGGATCCAAGCAGGAAGGCCACCATCGCCGCAAAGGCGTGCACCGTTACGACCGAACCGGCTGCAAAGAGCGGTGCTAAAGACACTTCGCCTCGCTCCGTCGCCGTCCTTTAGAACGGAATATCGTCGTCGATATCCGAGCTGATCGCCGGCGCTGGACCTCGGTCTTGCGGCATGGATTGACCGCCGCCCTGGCCGCCAGCATACCCGCCGCCTTGACCGTAACCCGCATCACCGCCTTGGCGATCGTTGCGACCATCGAGCATCGTCAACTCGCCGCGATATTTCTGCAGCACCACTTCGGTGGAATAGCGGTCCTGACCGTTTTGGTCCTGCCATTTGCGGGTCTGCAGTGCGCCTTCAAGATAGACCTTGGAGCCTTTGCGCAGATATTGCTCGGCGACCTTGGCGAGGTTCTCGTTGAAGATCACCACACGGTGCCATTCGGTCTTCTCGCGCCGCTCACCAGATTGGCGATCACGCCACGTTTCGGAGGTTGCCACCGACAGGTTCACCAGCTTGTCGCCGGATTGCATTGTGCGCACTTCGGGGTCGGCGCCCAGATTGCCCACCAGAATGACCTTGTTCACCGAGCCAGCCATGACTCCACTCCCTAACCTGTTGGACGCACGCCTGTGCTTCCGTTACCCTTCGGTGTGAAGGCGCCGGCCGATGCCCGCAAGAGCACGCGAAGCCTTGCTTCAGTTTTCCACACCCTATCGTCTCTTGTGTCAGGAGACAAGTGATGTTCTATATTTGTTCACTCTTCTGAGTCGAGCGTTATGCCCTACTTTAAGGCCTCGCTTCTTCCCCTTTCGCATTGAGACATCCCAAAAGAGACCCGCCATGGCAGGCACACCCTCCGCTCCGCGTCCCTCGTCGAAACACATCACGGTGTCGGGCGCGCGCGAGCACAATTTGAAGAATGTGTCGGTCACCCTGCCGCGTGACAGCTTGGTGGTGATGACGGGGCTGTCGGGCTCGGGAAAATCTTCGCTAGCCTTCGACACCATCTATGCCGAGGGCCAGCGCCGCTATGTGGAGAGCCTGTCAGCCTATGCGCGGCAGTTTCTTGAAATGATGCAAAAGCCGGATGTCGACCAGATTGATGGTCTGTCTCCAGCTATTTCAATTGAGCAGAAAACAACCAGCAAAAACCCACGCTCCACCGTCGCCACGGTGACGGAGATTTACGACTATATGCGTCTGCTTTGGGCGCGCGCGGGCGTGCCCTATTCACCGGCCACCGGTCTGCCCATTGAGAGCCAAACCGTCAGCCAGATGGTCGATCGTGTGATGGCGCTGCCGGAAGGCACGCGGCTCTATCTGCTTGCCCCGATCGTGCGACAGCGCAAGGGCGAGTACCGCAAGGATATCGCTGAACTGATGAAGCAGGGCTTCCAGCGCCTGAAGGTGGATGGCGAGTATTACGAGATCGCCGATGCACCAGCGCTGGATAAAAAGTTCAAGCATGACATTGACGTGGTGGTGGATCGGATCGTGGTGCGCGAGGATATCGCGACGCGCCTGGCCGATAGTTTTGAGACGGCGCTGAAGCTGGCCGATGGTTTGGCGGTGGCCGAATATGCCGATCTCAAAGAAGGCGAACCGCTGCCGGAGCGCATCGTGTTTTCTGAGCGTTTTGCCTGCCCGGTGTCCGGGTTCACGATCCCGGAAATTGAGCCGCGGCTGTTCTCATTCAATTCGCCGCAAGGCGCCTGCCCAACTTGCGATGGGCTGGGCACCACGCTTGAGTTCGAAGAAGCGTTGATCGTCCCCGATCCATCGCTGTCGTTGCGCCAAGGCGCGGTGGCGCCCTGGGCGAAAACGGGCAACACCTCGCCCTACTACACGCAGACTCTTGATGCGATCTGCCACCACTACAAAACGTCGATGGCCAAAGCCTGGAGCGGTCTGCCGGAAAAGGTGCAGGACGTGATCCTCTTTGGCTCAGGCGAGGAGGACATCACCTTCACCTATGATGATGGCTTGCGATCCTACAAAACCTCCAAACCGTTTGAAGGGGTGATCGGCAACATCGAGCGGCGCTGGCGCGAAACCGACAGCCAGTGGGTGCGCGAAGAACTGTCGCGGTTCCAGTCCAACCGGCCCTGCGAAGTCTGCGACGGCAACCGGCTGCGGCCCGAGGCGCTGGCCGTGAAGGTGGCAGGCGAGCATATCGGCACGGCGTCCAAGCTTTCGATCCGTGAGGCGAATGATTGGTTCAACGCTCTGCCGGAGAAGCTGAGCGACAAGCAGAATGCGATTGCCAAAGCGATCTTGAAGGAAATCCGCGACCGGCTGCGGTTCCTCAACGATGTCGGCCTGCAATATCTGACGCTTTCACGATCGTCCGGCACGCTGTCGGGGGGCGAAAGCCAGCGTATCCGGCTGGCCTCCCAGATTGGGTCAGGGCTGACGGGTGTGCTTTACGTGCTCGACGAGCCGAGCATCGGCTTGCACCAGCGCGACAATGACCGGCTGCTTGAAACGCTGAAGCATCTGCGCGACCTCGGCAACACAGTGATAGTGGTCGAGCATGACGAGGATGCGGTGCGCACCGCCGACTATGTGGTGGATATTGGGCCGGGCGCGGGCGTCCATGGCGGCGAGATCGTCGCCGAAGGCACGCCGCAAGAGGTGATGGCCAATCCGAAATCGTTGACAGGGCAATACCTGTCGGGCGCCAAGGCGATCCCCGTGCCATCCAAACGGCGCAAGGGCAAAAAGAGCCAGGCGATCAAGGTCAAAGGCGCGCGCGGCAACAATCTGAAGGGCGTCGATGCGACCCTGCCGCTGGGCACCTTCACATGCGTGACCGGCGTGTCGGGCGGCGGCAAATCCACATTCCTTCTGGAGACGCTCTACAAGGTGGCGGCGCGGCGGCTTAATGGTGCCCGCGAGAACCCCGCGCCGCATGACAGCGTCAATGGGCTGGAGTTTCTCGACAAGGTCATCGACATCGACCAGTCCCCGATTGGCCGCACACCGCGCTCCAATCCGGCGACTTATACCGGTGCTTTCACGCCGATCCGTGACTGGTTTGCTGGATTGCCGGAGGCCAAGGCGCGCGGCTATCAGCCCGGGCGGTTCTCCTTCAACGTCAAGGGTGGCCGCTGCGAGGCCTGCCAGGGCGACGGCGTCATCAAGATCGAGATGCACTTTCTGCCGGACGTCTACGTGACCTGCGATGTCTGCCACGGCAAACGCTACAATCGCGAGACGCTCGACATTCAGTTCAAGGGCAAGAGCATCGCTGACGTGCTCGATATGACGGTTGAAGAAGGCGCGGCGTTCTTTTCAGCGGTCCCGGCGGTACGTGACAAGCTGGTGACGCTCAATCGCGTAGGCCTTGGCTACATCAAGGTCGGCCAGCAGGCGACAACGCTGTCGGGTGGTGAGGCGCAGCGCGTGAAGCTCGCCAAGGAGCTGTCCAAACGCTCCACAGGCCGCACGCTCTATATCTTGGATGAGCCAACGACCGGCCTGCACTTCCATGATGTGGCAAAACTTCTCGACGTGCTGCACGAGCTGGTTGACCAGGGCAACAGCGTGATTGTGATCGAGCACAATCTGGAAGTCATCAAGACCGCTGATTGGATCATCGATCTTGGTCCGGAAGGCGGCGATGGCGGCGGCGAGTTGGTGGCCGCTGGCACGCCGGAACAGGTGGTGAAGGAAAAACGGTCCTACACCGGCCAGTATCTGGCCGAGGTTCTGGCGCGTGGTAACGCAAAGTCAGTGGCTGCCGAGTAGTGCTCTCCTATCAACATGCCTATCACGCCGGCAATCGCGCTGACGTCCACAAACACGCGCTGCTGGCGCTGGTGCTCGCCTATATGGGCAAGAAGGCCAAGCCGCTGACCTACATGGAGACGCACGCAGGGCGCGGGCTTTACGATCTTGGTTCACGTGAAGCGCGCAAGACCGGCGAAGCTGAATCAGGTGTGCGCGAACTTCTCGCCTGTTTTCCAATCGATCATCCGTATCGACGTGTGGTGGAAGCGGTTCGTGCAGAGCATGGTGAGAGTGCCTATCCTGGCTCACCGATGATTGCCGAGCGCCTGCTGACATCGAATATCGACCGTTCCGGCGATCGGCTGCAATTGGCCGAACTGCACCCGCAGGAACATGCTGCCCTGGTCGAGGCGATGCCGCGCTCAGGCGTGCACATCTACAAGGAAGATGGTTTCCCTTGGGCAGCGCGACGCTGCCCGCCGACGCCAAGGCGCGGGGTGGTGATGATCGATCCTAGCTTTGAGCTTGCCCATGATTTCACGGGGATTCCGAGTTTTCTTGAGGGGCTGCACGGCTTGTGGCCTGTCGGTGTCATCATGCTCTGGTACCCCATCCTGCAAAGCGCCGACCATCTGGCGATGATGGACGAGGTTGAGGAGATCGGATTTACCAACACATTGCGCCATGAGGTGCAGTTCGCTGCCGCCGGTGACGGCCATCGGCTGCAGGGAAGCGGCATGTTCGTGATCAATCCGCCCTATACGCTTAGCGATGACGCCGCCCAGCTTTCAGCGATCATGGAAGCGTGATCTAGCTGGCGTAGGGCCAGGTATTGTACCAATCCGCGAGCGGCATGACGTCAACATCCTCGGCATTGGCATATGGCCAGGGATCGACCGCCCAGTCGTCACCCGACGCCGTTTCGGTCATGACGGCTGTGGCGTGCGGATAGCGGCCATCCAGGAAAAACCCACGCGCGACAGGATAACTTGGTGAGTGGTGCGCGAGCAGGCCATTTTCTGCCAACAGTATCAGCGTCGTGGTAGTGTTGGTGGTTTCGTCCAAGCAATCCATCTGACCAGGCGTTCCAGCGTTTTGGATGTCCAGCCCGCCAATGTCATTGTGCGACCCGACAATCGGCCCCACGCGCTCTTCCATCCACATGACCGCGCGGCGAACGGCGGCGCGCTCAGCCTGGGGGCTCTCGCGCCCTGCTTCCATGATACCGGCAAGGACGGCCACATCGCTCTCGGCAAGCTGAACTGTGGTTTGTCTTTGGCAACCAAAGGCATGGCAAATGCCCAGGCGCAATCCGCTTGGCGTGCGCGCATCTTGCGTGGCGTACCAACCCAAGGGACTGGTGCCCGATGAGACACAGCCTGCCAAGACAAGGCTGGCGAGGGTAGCAACAAGGACGGAACGACGAGCGGGCACGGGATTTCCTATGAAAGACCTTTGTTTGGCTAACAACAGCGGCGCAGCGCGGCAAGATGCGTGGCGTTCAACCTTGCGTGTTTAGCTTGCCGCGTTGCCAAGCTGCCACTAAACCAGCGCTTCAAACAGGAACGCGGCAGCAATGGCAATGAAACCAATCCATGTGATCGGCGGCGGTCTGGCAGGATCTGAGGCTGCCTGGCAAGCGGCGCAGATGGGCGTGCCGGTCGTGTTGCACGAAATGCGCGGCAGCGCAGGCCATCCCGGCACGGACGCCCACAAAACGGACGGCCTGGCCGAACTGGTTTGCTCCAACTCCTTCCGCTCCGATGATGCAACGTCCAACGCGGTCGGCGTGCTGCACGCCGAGATGCGCAAGCTTGGCTCGCTGATCATGCGCCAGGGTGACGCCAATCAGGTGCCCGCCGGCGGGGCGTTGGCGGTGGATCGCGATGGATTTTCCGACGGTGTGTCGCAGGCGCTCGCCGACCATCCTCTGGTGACCATTGATCGCGGCGAGATTTCCGGTTTGCCGCCGGAAGACTGGGACAGCGTCATTATCGCCACCGGCCCACTCACCGCCCCTACGCTCGCCGAAGCGATCCTGAAACTCACCGGCGAGGATGCGCTCGCCTTTTTTGATGCCATCGCGCCGATCGTGCACACCGAATCCATCAATATGGAGAAGGCCTGGTTCCAGTCGCGCTACGACAAGGTTGGTCCAGGCGGCACCGGCAAGGATTACATCAACTGCGCCATGGATGAGGGGCTTTACAACCGCTTCATCGATGCTCTGGTCGAGGCCGATGCCCACGACTTCAAGGACTGGGAAAAAGACACACCCTATTTCAACGGCTGTTTGCCGATCGAGGTGATGGCGACCCGAGGCCGCGAAACCTTGCGGTTCGGTCCGATGAAACCGGTGGGGCTAACCAATCCGCACGACCCGGACACTAAGCCCTATGCGGTGGTGCAGCTGCGCCAAGACAATGCGCTTGGCACACTGTTCAACCTGGTCGGGTTCCAGACCAAGATCAAATATGGATCGCAGTCGGACATTCTGCGCTTGATCCCGGGCCTTGAAGAGGCCAGGTTCGCTCGCCTCGGCGGCATGCATCGCAACACCTACCTCAATTCGCCAGCGCTTCTCGATGGCCAGATGCGCCTGAAAGCGCGGCCACGACTGCGCTTTGCCGGGCAGATCACCGGCTGCGAGGGTTATGTGGAGTCGGCAAGCATCGGGCTCTACACCGGACGCTTGGCGGCGGCTGAAAGGCTTGGCATCCCTTTGCCGCTGCTGCCGGGTACGACGGCGCTTGGGGCGTTGGTGCACCACATCACCGGCGGCCATGTGGCTGAAGATGGCGATGTGCAGGAGAACAAACCGCGCTCTTTCCAGCCGATGAACATCAATTTCGGTCTGTTTCCGCCGCATGAGGGTCCACTGGTGGACGAAGACGGCAAGCGGATCAAAGGCAAAGCCAAGGGGCTTGCGCGCAAACAGGCGCTGGCCCAACGCGCGCTGGAGCATTGCGACGGCTGGGTGCGCTCGCTTGATGGCGTTCTGCCGCAGGCGGCCGAGTAGCTAAAAAACCGGCTTGCGTTTCGAGGCGCGCCACAGCGCGAAGAGTTTCTGCCATCTCGGACGCGTGAGTGGTCGCACAAAGGGATTAAGCGACCAGGATTTGATGTCCTGCAAGGTCTGGCGGGTTAGTGCGAGAGGCAGCCAGATTGGGTTCGCGCCTGGTTCGACATCCACCGCTGCGATACGCGCCTTGTCGAGATGATCAAGACCGTAGCCAGCAAAGGCCCGCAATGTCTCTGTCAATGGCGGCGTCACGCGGCGCTGAGCAAACATGTCTCGCTCCAGACCGTGCGCATGCATCAGGTCGGCGGGCAAAAAGCACTGGCCCCTGCCTGCCCATTGCGAAATACTGACAAGCGTGCGCGCAACCGCAAGCGCCACGCCGCCATGACCGGCAACATCGGCAAACCGCGCCGGGCTATCGCCGGAAAGAACTGAAGCCGCCAGCGACATCGGTCCCGACCAAGCTTCGCCGGCATAGCCTTCAAAATCGGCGGTTGATGGCATTGCGTCATCGTAGAGATCAAAGGTGCGCGCATCGAGCACGGCCAGAAGCGGTGCGGAAGGCAGCGCGTGTTCGTCCATCGCGTACAGAAGGGCAGCCGCCAGGGGATTGGCTTCAATGGCGCCATGCGCTGTGCCCGACAACGTATCGCGCCACCATTGCAGGCGAATCTCTCCGGGCATGGGTTCCGACACCAGAGAGCGCACCCTTGCGATCTCTGCCAAATAGGCAAACAGTGCGATGAGTGTTGGGCGCTTGTCGGCGGGCGCGAACTGCAACGCCGCGTACCACTCGAAATCATGGGTGCGTAGATGATCGGTCGCGTAGGCGGTGGATTCGGACGTCATCCCGGTCATGTGAGGGCCATCAAGGCAGCGGCGACGCGTCGATCCTCTGACAGGAGCACATTGTAAGTGCGCACGGCGGCGCGGGTGGCGGTGACCTCCAATGCCAGCCCGGCGCTTCGCAGCGCATCCAATGTCGACTGCGGCAGAACCGCGATATCGGCGCCGGTGCCGATGACGACGATGTCTATAGCCTCGGCCATGTCCAGAATGGGCTGCAAATCGGGCTCGGTCAGGTCGAAGCCGGAGGAGGACGGCGACCAAGCTTGGGTGCGGCCTGGTAGCCCGATCAACCCGCCCCGATGGGACATCTCGCCAAAGCGAAAGCCATTGTCGAGAACCGCATCGATGGGCGCCTGGGCGGGAAGAAACTTATCGTTTGCGGCCATCGGCACCTACGCCGACGCCGTCTCGCCATCAGCCCCGTCTCCCGATGCGCCGTCTCCGCCCGATGCGGCGTCATCATCAGCACTCGGCGATTTGGCCGGACGCAGCTTCAGGAACACCAGAACCGGACCGGCCACGAAGATCGACGAGTACGTGCCGACCAGCACGCCCCAGATCATCGCTGCGGTGAAGGAGCGAATGATCTCACCGCCAAACAAGAACAAGGACCCGAGTGCGATGAGCGTCGTGACCGAGGTCATGATCGTGCGCGAGAGCATGGAATTGACCGACAGATCGAGCAGATCGTCGATCAACATGCGCTTAAAGCGCCGCAAATTTTCGCGCACGCGGTCGTAGACGACCACCGTATCGTTGAGCGAATAGCCGACGATGGTGAGGATCGCGGCGATCGAAGAAAGGTTGAACTCCAACCCCGTCACCGCAAACAACCCCAGCGTCAGGATCACATCGTGGACGGTCGCAATGATGGCGCCGACAGCGAATTGCCATTCAAAGCGCACCCAAATGTAGACCAAAATCGCGCCTAGAGCCGCCACAACGGCGATGACGCCAGCCACGGCCAATTCGCCGGAAACACGCGGACCCACCACCTCAAATCGTCGGTATTCGATCGCCTGATCGCCCAATTCGGCACGCACGCGTTCGACAACTGCCTGCTGCGCTCGGTCGCCGCCAGGTTGCTGCTCAATGCGGATCAGAACATCGGTTTCGTTACCGAACGACTGGACTTCAACGTCGCCGAACTGAAGCTGATTGAGCTGCGTGCGAATGCCCCCGACATCGGCCGGGCCGTCGAGCGTGCGGATTTCAATCACGGTGCCGCCGCGAAAATCGATGCCGAGATTGAGGCCGAGTGCGCCAAAAACGGCAAGCGATACCACCATCATCACCACCGAAAAGGGAAACGCCCAATTGCGGTAAGCCATGAAGCGTAGCTTCGGTTCCTGCGGCAGAAATTTGATCAGAGCAAACGACATGCGAGGCGGCCTTTAGATGGGAAGCGCGGTTGGACGGCGAGTTTTCACCCAGAGCGCTATGAGAAGCCGGGTCAGCGTGTAGGCGGTGAAAACCGTGGTCACGATGCCGATGGCAAGCGTCACGGCAAAGCCGCGCACAGGGCCCGAACCGAGCTGGAAGAGAATCACTGCCGCGATGAGGGTGGTAATGTTGGCATCCAAGATGGTGCGCAGCGCTTCGCGGAACCCGACATCGACCGCGGCAATGGTTTTGCGACCCCGCCTCACCTCTTCGCGGATGCGCTCGAAGATGAGCACGTTGGAATCCACCGCCATACCGACGGTGAGCACGATACCGGCGATCCCCGGCAAGGTTAGCGTGGCCCCGAGGACCGACAGTGCCGCCAATATCAGCGAGATGTTCACGAACAAGGCGATGTTGGCGAACATCCCGAACAGACCATAGGAAAGGCCCATAAAGATAAGGACGCCAATCGCGCCAATGACACCGGCGATCTCACCAGCGGCGATCGAATCGGCACCGAGACCCGGACCGACGGTGCGTTCTTCAACGATCGTGAGGTCGGCGGGCAGCGCACCGGCGCGCAAGAGAATCGCCAAATCGTTGGCCAGTTCAGCCGTGAAGTTACCAGAAATTTGGCCTGAGCCGCCCAAAATGGGCTCGCGGATCACCGGCGCCGAAATCACCTCATCATCAAGCACGATGGCGAAAGGCTGGCCGACATTTTCCGTCGTGGCCCGACCGAAGGTGGTCGCGCCGGAGGTGTTGAAGCGGAAGGAAACGATGGGTTCCTGGGTCTCCTGGTTAAAGCCAGGCTGGGCATCGGTAAGCTGATCGCCGGTGATCAGTGCACGGGTTTGCAGCAAATAGGGCTGCACGGGCTCATCAACCGAGTTGGCAAGATAGCAGCCTGCCGGCGGACGCGTGCGCAGCGCCTCATCCACGCTCATATCTTCGCAGAGCAGATGGAAAGAGAGTGCAGCGGTTTGTTGCAGCAGGTCTTTCAGACGCTGCGGATCATCAAGGCCTGGAACTTGGACCAAAACGCGGTCCTGGCCTTCGCGTTGGATGGTCGGCTCGGTGGTGCCCAGTTGGTCAATACGGCGACGGATAACCTCGATAGACTGCTGCACAGCCTGCGCAAGACGGGCGTCGATGCCCTCTTGGGTCAGGGTCAGTCGCGCCAGACCGTCATTGGCGACATCGACCTCTACGTCCGGCGTTTGTGCGCCGAAGGACAGTGGATCGGCTGGTGTTGCCAGACCTTCCAGCACCGTTTCGGCATCGCCGACGCGGTCAAGATCGCGAATGCGTAACTGAACGGCATCAGTCTGAACACTGAGCCCGGTGTATCCAATGCGTTCATCGCGCAATGAGGTGCGCACATCGTCTCGCAGGACTTCAAGCCGATCGGCGACGAGGCTGTCGCGCTCCACCTGCAAAAGCATGTGCGCGCCGCCCTGCAAATCGAGCCCAAGCACAATCTGGCTCTTCGGCAGGAAGTCCGGCCAATCCTCGACGGTCTCCTCATCGAACGCGTTGGGAAGCGCAAAGGCCACTGAAAGGATCGCGAAGGCGACGATCAGTGCGGTTTTCCAAGGAGCGAAATAAAGCATTGGAACCTATCGACGTGGCGGACCGGCGAGGTCTTGATGGACAAAGACGCCCGGAGAGCTCCGGGCGCCTGTTAGCAATGGATCAGTCGTTGGCAGCGACAGGCTCGGCCTTGGCGCGCACGTCTTGGACCATGGAGCGAACCACCCGAATCTTTACGCCGTCGGAAACCTGTACTTCGATCTCATTGGCTTCATCGTCGAGCACTTTGGTCACCTTACCGATGATACCGCCGGACGTAACGATCGTGTCGTTGCGACGGACATTGGCGATCATTTCCTTGTGCCGCTTCATCTGCTGACGCTGCGGACGAATGATCAAGAACCACATGATGACGAAAATGAGGATGAAAGGCAGGATCGACATGACAAGGCTGCCACCACCGGCAGCGCCTGCAGCCTGAGCGTAGGCGGGGGTTACGAACATGAATACTCTCCTTGGGTGGCCGACCACCTTTCGGCGGCAACCAGGCTTTACGCCATGAAATGATGGTGACCAGGCTTCGGCCTTTCCAGTGCAGGCGCCAAAGTGGCGCACCTGAGCCGGTCGGCGTACCGAAATCCTTGCCCCCTGCCTTGGCAGGCAAGCAGCGTGCGGTCTAAACGCGTTTTTCGATTAAGCGTTTCGCGCCGCAACCACAAGAGAGATCGCACACGCTTGTGACCGGTTTTGCGGATTTCCGAGGCGCCGGTGCCAAGCCGATGCCGATGCGCAAGGAGCTTTTATGGATCCGTCTGACGATAACCAAGCCGTTTTGACCCGGATCGCCGATGCTCTGGAGCGGCTCGCACCGCCGCCTCCGTTGGACCTCGCGCTCGACCGAGCCGATGCCTTTGTCTGGCAGGCCGATACCAAAGGGCTGATGCCGCTAGAAAGCGTGTCAGCGCTGCCACTTGACCTCTTGAAGGGTATCAACCGTTCGCGCGACACATTGCTTGAGAACACGCGTCGCTTTGCCGATGGCGTCGCCGCCAACAATGCCCTGCTCTGGGGCGCGCGCGGTCAGGGCAAATCCTCGCTGGTCAAGGCGGTTCACGCGCACATCAATCAAAAACGCCCAGGCGAGAACCGATTGAAATTGATCGAAGTCCACCGCGAAGACATCGGGTCCCTGCCATCCTTGTTGGCCAAGCTACGCGCCGCGCCCTATCGCGTGATTGTCTTTTGCGATGATCTTTCCTTCGATGCCGGCGAGACAACCTACAAATCGCTGAAAGCCGCGCTGGAAGGCGGCTTGGAAGGGCGTCCGGAGAACGTGCTGTTTTATGCAACGTCGAACAGGCGGCACCTGCTGCCGCGCGATATGATCGACAATGAGAGCGGATCGGCGATTAATCCTGGCGATGCGATTGAAGAAAAAGTGTCGCTGTCGGACCGGTTCGGCCTATGGCTGGGTTTCCACAAATGTTCGCAGGACGAATATCTGGCGATGGTCGATGCCTACCACGCACATTTCGGTCTGCCAGGATCTGCTGATGACCTGCATCGCGATGCTTTGGAATGGGCAACGACACGCGGCGCTCGTTCGGGCCGCGTGGCGTGGCAATTCATTCAAGATGCCGCCGGCAAAGCCGGTCTATCGCTTAGCTAGAGGGCAGATAGGGGCCTGGATCGACCGGCGTTGTGCCGCGACGGATCTCAAAGTGCAGCTGCGGCGTGTCGACATCGCCCGTGGAGCCGGCGCGGGCGATCACATCGCCACGGTTCACGCGGTCACCACGCTGAACGTCAAGGCGGCTGTTGTGCGCATAGGCGGTCACGTAGCCACCACGGTGCTGGACGAGCACAAGATTGCCGAAGCCGCGTAGCTCATTGCCAGCATAGACAACTTCGCCCTCTTCGGCGGCGCGGATCGAAGCACCTTCGGGCACCGCGATGTTGACGCCATCGTTGCGCACGCCATTGTCCTGTACGCCAAAGCCGGAAAGCACGCGGCCACGGATCGGCCAGCGGAACTGTAGCGGCGTCTGCTCAGCAATATCATCGTTGCGCGCTGCCACCTGCTGAATAGCAGCGGTCTGCTCCACCACAGCCGTTGATTGGGCTGGACGCGGCGGCGTGTAACTGCGCGAGGCAACAACTTGCGACGGCGTCTGCGTGGTCGCAGGTAACTGCGCTACAGGCGGCAAGGCCTGGCCGGAAGACGAAACAACCAATCGCTGGCCAATACGGATGGCATTCGGGTTGTCGATGGCGTTGGCGGCAATCAACTGTTGCGCCGACATGTTGTAGCGTCGCGCGATCGAATAGAGCGTCTCACCGGCAGCGACGACATGCGTTCCCGCCGTCGGCATAACCTGCGCTGTTTGGGTCGGTTGCGTTATCTGAGCGGGAAGGCGAGGTTGCGCCGTCGCAACTGTGCGCAGGTTCGCTGGACGTGGCGTCGGCGCCGGTACGCTGCGCACCGTCGGCGTGGAACCGGTGAAGGTCGTGTCAACGCCAGCACTGGCTCCGGGTGTCCCCGTGGATGCGGTCGAGTAGACCGGAATAATGATCTGCTGGCCCATCCGCAACGATGACGGATCGGAGATGTTGTTCACGCGCTGGAGCACATCAACCGGAATGCCGTAGCGCCGGGACATGGAGAACATCGTCTCGCCTTGCTGCACCTGGACGCGGGTGCCGCCAACGGCCGACCAACCAGCCGCACGGCTGGTCTGCGCAGGAAGTTGGGCAGGCACCATCTGTGGTGTCGGCAGACTCACGGGTGCGGACTGGACCGGCGGGATAGACGCCGTCGTGATCGGATCGGTGGATACGCGCTGCGGCGTGATCACTTGTGGCGTGCCGATCGACGCGGTGGTCAGCGGCTGCACCTGTGTCGCAGCTTGGAACGTCGGCTGCTGATAGCTCACTTGTGGCTGTTGGTAGGTGACCTGCGGCTGCTGATAGACCACGCGCGGCGCCTGAACAGTCGCGACCTGCGTGGTCCGTGGCACCTGTGCACCAACCAAACCGGCGGGCGTCTGCGCAAGATGGGCCGTCGGTGCGCTTACCGGCGCTCGCTGAACAGCCGCATAAGTCGGCTGCTGCACGACCGGTTGCGGTAGGGCCTGAACGGTGGGCTGCACCTGAACCGTCGGCTGGCTGATGCTCGCCGTGGTCTGCGGATAGCCGGGGGCGGTGAATGTCGGTGCGGTGTAGGGCGCTGGTTGCGTGAGCGGTTGCGCGCCCGAGGCTGTAACCTGTGGCGCAGACACATTCGGGGCGGCCTGGAATGTCGACTGCTGGTAGGTCACTTGCGGCTGGGCATAGGTCGCCTGAACGCCGGGCTGGGCGACGGCAACAGTCGTCGGCTGCGCTTGGTCGACACCGAAAAAGCTAAGACGGTCGGAGTCAGAGGAACAGGCGGATAGGACGATTGCCGCTACGGATAACAAGCCGAGCCGATAAGCCCTGCGGTACATCGGACCGCGTGACACTGTACGCATTACACTTACTCACAACACTCAAACTTACAGCGTCTATCAAAACACCATTAATGTTGCTGAAGGCTTAAGACCGTCGTTGCGGCAAGGTTTTGTGAAGCAAACAGGTCGCTGAGGTAGCGCTTGGGCAGCTAAAGGGCACGCGCCAACCCTGGCTGAAGCGCGATCGAAAAAGCTGCTCCGATCACCTCTTGATCGAGGGCACCATCATCGTCTTTTGAGACGCACATCCACGTTTGTGGACCGCTAGACGGCCCAATCGGCGCGATCAGTTTTCCCCCTGGCGCCAATTGATCGATCCACGCGGCTGGCATCGCTTCAATGGACCCGGTGACGAAAATTACCTGATAGGGGCCGGCTGCCGGCCAACCACCAAGGCCATCGGCGAGCACCAAATCGACATTGGAGACGCCCTGGCTTGTCAGAGCTACGCGGGCGCCCTCCACCAAACTGCGAAATCGTTCCAGCGCGACCACACGGCGCGAGAGCTTGGCCAATAAAGCAGAAAAATAGCCTGAACCCGCGCCAATCTCGAGGACCGACATGTGCGAAGCGACAGGTGCGGCCTGCAAAAGGCGGGCGAGAACGCTTGGCGCTTCCATGGTCTGACCACAGGCGATCGGAATGAGCCGGTCGGCATAGGCATCGGCCGCATAATGCTCGGGTGCAAACGCTTCCCGCCGGGTCGACTCGAACGCGCTGACCAGGCGGTGGTCTGTGATGCCCATGGAGCGCAGGCGCAGCACAAGGCTCGCGCGGCGCAGCGCATCATCGCTGCTCATGGGGCTGACCTGGGGCTAACGTCTGTCGGGCCCATCCAGCCCATCCGATGGGACGCCCAGCGCCTTTGCGACCGCATCGCGGCTGGCATGGTCGGTCATGTCGACTGAAAGCGGCGTCACAGAGACGTAGCCAGCGCGCACGCTTTCCAAATCCGTGCCTGTGTCGGGCTTGGGATGCTGACCATTGTAGGCGAGCCAGTAATAGGCGTTGCCGCGACCATCCATGCGCTTGTCGATGGCCAGAAAATCAATGTTGCGCCGCCCCTGCCCCGTGACCCGGACACCTTCGACGGCACCCGGCGCGCGGTTGGGGAAGTTGATGTTGATCAGCGTTTCGCGTGGCAAATCAAGATCCAGCAGCTTGCGCACAATGTCGGGCGCCAGCGCTTCGCCGGTCTCGTAGGGCGGGTCGGTGTCCGGCGCGAAGGAGTAGGCCTGCGACAAGGCAATGCTACGCACACCGAGGATCGTGCCCTCAATCGCGGCGGCGACCGTGCCGGAATAGGTGATGTCCTCGGCGAGGTTCTGGCCTTTGTTGAAGCCAGACAAGATAAGATCGGGCGGTTCTGGCATCACATGACGCACAGCCATTAGCACGCAGTCAGTCGGGGTGCCGCGCACCGCATAGGCCCGCTCGCCTACTTGGCGCAGGCGCAACGGATCGTTGAGCGACATGGAGTGCGCAACACCAGACTGATCGGTTTCGGGCGCAACGGTCCAAACCTCATCACCGATTTGCTCGGCGACCCGAACCAGGTGGCCAAGGCCTTTGGCGTGAATGCCATCATCATTGGTGACGAGAATGCGCATCAGGAAACCTCTTGTCCGTCGGCGGTGATAAGCGTCGTGCCACCCATATAGGGCACCAGAACCTCAGGAATGCGAATGCCACCCTCTTGCGTCTGATAGGTCTCCATGACAGCTATCAGCGCGCGCCCGGTGGCAACACCTGAGCCATTCAGCGTATGCACGAATTGCGGCTTGCCGTTTTCATCGCGGTAGCGGGCTTGCATGCGGCGGGCCTGGAAATCTCCGCAGACCGAGCAGCTGGAAATCTCGCGGTACTTCCCCTGCCCTGGCAACCAGACCTCAATGTCATAGGTTTTGCGGGCGCCAAAACCCATATCGCCGGTGCAGAGCACCATGGTGCGAATGTGTAGGCCAAGCTCGGTCAGCACACCTTCGGCGCAGGCGGTCATGCGCTCAAGCTCCGCACTGCTTTCGTCGGGATGCGTGATCGACACCATTTCAACCTTGTTGAACTGGTGCTGGCGCAAATAGCCTTTGGTATCACGGCCCGCCGATCCTGCCTCGCCACGGAAGCAGGGCGTGAGCGCCGTGACTCTAACAGGCAGGGTCTCGGCATCGACAATGCTCTCACGCACCAAATTGGTCAGCGGCACTTCGGCAGTCGGGATCAGCCACAGATTGGATGCGCTACCATCGGCATCTTCATGCTTGGTCGTGCGGAACTGATCATCGGCAAACTTCGGCAATTGTCCGGTGCCATACATCGCTTCGTCGCGCACCAGCATCGGCGGGGCGATTTCCTGATAGCCGTTCTTGCCGGTCTGGGTGTTCAACATGAACTGGCCAAGCGCGCGCTCCAACTTGGCAAGCGCGCCTTTCATCACGCAAAAACGTGAGCCGGACAGCTTGGCCGCCGTTTCGAAATCCATCAGGCCCATGGCCTCGCCAATATCGAAATGTTCTTTCGGGGCGAAGTCGAGGGTCGCTTTTGTGCCGGCCTGACGGATTTCGACATTGTCGTCTTCGTCGGCGCCAACGGGAACATCATCGAGTGGCAAATTGGGCAAGTTGGCGAGCGCGGAATCCAGCGCCTCGGTCAGGCGGCGCTCTTCCTCTTCGCCGTTCTGGATGAACGCCTTGTGGGTCGCGACTTCATCGATAAGACGTTGCGCCTCGGCTTCATCACCGCTCGCCTTGGCCTTGCCAATGGCTTTGGACGCCGTGTTGCGCGCGCTCTGAGCTTCTTGGAGCTTGGTCAGATGCTCCCGTCGCGCATCATCCAGCTTTAGAATTTCGGCTGAGGCGGATTCGGCGCCACGCTTTTTCAGCGCTTCGTCCAAGGCGGCAGGGTTGTCACGGATGAGACGGATATCGAGCATGGCGGTGGTACTTGGTGTTGGGCGAAACGCAGGCCCAAACCAGGTCGGTTTTAAGCCGAGGCTTCCGCTGTGGTGTCGGTGTCGTCGTCTTCACGCTCGGCGGCCTGCCGTTTTTCCACGAGTCGAACGCACCAGATGGATGCCTCGTAAAGAAGCAGCGTGGGCACCGCAAGGCCGATTTGGCTGATCGGATCAGGTGGCGTTAGGAACGCGGCGGCTAGGAACGTCGCCACAATGGCGTATTTGCGTTTCGCGGCCAGGCCCGCCGACGACACGACGCCCATGCGCCCAAGCAACGTCAGCACGATCGGCAATTGGAAAACCAACCCGAACGCGAAGATCAGCGTCATGATGAGGCTGAGATATTCGCTGGTACGCGCCATCAACTGGATGCTCGCTTCCCCATCGCCGCCTTGCTGTTCGAATGACAGGAAGAAGTTGAGCGCCAGCGGCATCACGACGAAATAGACAAGCGCGGCGCCAGTGGCAAAAAGCAGTGGCGTGGCAACAAGATAGGGCCGAAAGGCCGCTTTCTCGTTCTTATAGAGCCCTGGCGCCATGAACATGTAGACTTGCGTGGCGATCACCGGGAAGGCGATGAACAGCGCGCCAAAAAGGGCGATGCGAAGCTGGGTGAAAAAGAACTCCTGCGGCGCGGTAAAAATCAGTTCCAGTTCGGACGTCTCGCCTTTGGCCCGTTCGAATGGGCCGAGCAGGATGTTAAAAATCTGATCGGCGACGAAATAGCAGGCGATGAAGGCGATCCCGAACGCGATCACCGAAAAGAATAGACGCTGGCGCAGCTCGATCAGGTGGGTGATGAGTGGCGCGCGCGATTGTTCCACCTCGTCGTCGGACTTGATGTCGTCCTCGTACGGATCATCTTCTGGCGGCAATTCGTTCGCCAACGCGTTCGACGTGCCCGCCTGCTCGCTTGCAGGTTTCTCACCGGTCGACTTAGCCTCGCCTTTGCCAGTCTTCGGCGTTGGCGCGGGGGTCAGGGCAACCGGCTCGCCCTCTCCAGGAGCGTTGGCCTCATTGGCGAGATTGTTGGCATCGGCTTGATCGGTGGCGGCGCTTTCATTGGCCACGCTTTCGTCGGCCACGCTGCCATCGTCCGCACGGGCTTTAGCGGCACTTGGTTTAGCGGCCTTTGCTTTGGCGGGTTTTTTTGGCTTGGCGCGCGGCGCATCTTCACCGGGATCGGGCTTATCCGCCATTGTCGCTTCCGGTTTTCTTCGCGGGCTGCTCGGCCGGCGGACTGTCGTTGGCTGGTGTCACAGAGGCGGCAGTTTTTTTCGGTGTCGCTGGTTTTGCGGATGCCGCAGGTTTTGCCGGCGTTTCGGCAACTGGCGCGGCGACACCTTCAGCGGCAGCGGCTTTGACGCGAGGTTTAGACGGCGTCAGGGTCGATCCGTCGCCTGCCTTTTTGGCAGGAACCTTCTCGCTCGTGTCAGCCTCGCTGGCCGCCGGCTTGGTGTCCGGCTTGCCAATGCTGTTGGCAGGCGCGGAGGTTTTCAGACTGTCGCCAACGTCCGTCAACGGCTTCATTTCTTTGGCGATGGTCTGGCGGATTTTTGTGGCCGGGTTCAGCGAACGCACATCGTCGATGGTTTTTTTGACGTCGTCGAGTTCGGCTTCTTTCAGGGCGTCGTTGAACTGGCGCTGAACCGTGCTCGTCATTTCACGCGCCTGACGCACGACCTTGCCGATGCCGCGCAGCATGCCGGGCAGCTCACGCGGGCCAACCACCAGGATCGCAACGGCGGCGATCACCAGAAGCTCAACGCCTCCTATGTCGAACATGTCGCCTCCACACGCGCAGACACTCGCCTGCGCAACGCCTTATCGCACATCCACCTGATGCCGCAGCATCCGACGCAATCGCTTAGCTTTGCTTGCTTTCGTCTGCTGGCGCAGTGCTGGCCGTTGTGTTGGCGGTGCTGACGGTCTCATCGGCGGTGTGCTCGATGGTGCGGCCATCCTCTTTTTCATCGCCGGCAAGGCCGGTTTTGAAGCTGTTGATGCCTTTGGCGAGGTCACCCATGAATTCGGAGATTTTGCCGCGCCCGAACAGAAGGACGATCAACAAAACCACCAGCAGAATTTGCATCCAACCTGGAACCATAACGCAACTCCTTGGCGCTCTTTTGGCGCGCTATCTTTGCTGTGCACCAGCGCGACGGCGCGGCTGCTGCGTATCGGCCGCCGAGACGGCCAGCTATCAAAAAGGTCTCACCGGACTTGGCCCGCATCCACAGTCCGCGTCAAGGCACACCATGGCGAAGACGTTGCGGCAATCTTGCAGCCGTCCGGCTTGGCAGTCACCTTATGTAGGTTGTGCGTCGGGTTTTTGAAAGATCAAAGCCGAATCGGGGTGAACGGCAATGTTGACCGATTGGCCTTGCTTGAAGTGGTCGGTCTCGCTTGTGCGCGCGAAGATCGGTCGCTCATAGCCCGGAACGGCAAGATGCAGAAGATCAGCCTCACCCAGGAACTGGACGGCGCGAACGCGCGCCGGCAACCCGCCATCAAGCGCGTTATCCTGGTCGATGGCGATCGCAGACTGCCGCAGCCCGATCAACACAGGTGTTCCGTCGGCATGGCCTGGCGCCGTGATTAGGCCGAGCGGCGTCATCACCTGCCCCTTTTGCACCACGCCCTCGAACTCATTGAGTTCATGGAAGAAGCGCGCGGCAAAAAGGTCGGCGGGCTTTTCGTAAAAGGTCCTGGCGTGCCCATCCTGAACGATCTTGCCGGCACGCATCAGCACGATGCGATCGGCAATACGCAGCGCCTCGTCGGGATCGTGGGTGACGACAATGGTTGTCGCGCGCATTTCGCGCAGGATGGCCAGCGTTTCGTCGCGCACCCGGTCGCGTGTACGCCGATCAAGGCCGGAAAACGGTTCATCCATCAGCATCACACGGGGGCGCGGCACAATGGCGCGGGCGAGCGCAACGCGCTGCTGCATGCCGCCGGAAAGCATGTGCGGATGATCGTCTGCGGTGTGGGCAAGTCCGACGCGGCCAAGCGCCCGCATCGCTTCGCGCCGCTGATCGTCTTTTTTCAGCGTGTTGAGACCGAAGGTGACATTCTCCAAGACGGTCAAATGCGGAAAAAGCGCAAAATCCTGAAACATCAGGCCGACTTCGCGCTTTTCCGGAACGACGAAGCTATTGGGTCCAGCGACAACGCGCTGATCGATGCGAATGGTGCCAGCATAGGGGCGTTCAATGCCCGCAAGTAGGCGCAACAGTGTGGTCTTGCCGCAACCGGAGTGGCCAAGCAGGCAGACAATTTCACCGGGCTCAACCGTCAAGGACAAGCCGCGTACTGCGTCTTCGCCGCCATAGCTGTGCCGCAGCCCTTCGATGGTGACAGCTGTTGCAACGCTCGCCGGCTGGGTCCCGGGCTGGCCCCAATCAAAGTCCAGGCGGGTTTCGGTCGAGACGGCCTTATCCATCGGCGCCTCGTTCCTCTGTTTCCTCGGCGCCATCGTCGTTCGGTTCGTCCTGTGGCCAGAGCGCCATCGCGGACCGTTCAGCCTCCGCGTCCTCGTCATCCAACGGATCTTCGTCCGCCGACAATTGATCGGCATCGCCTGTGGGCATCACCGCCATGGTGCCTTGGGGAATCGCCTCCAAAAGTCCGGCGCCTTTCAGCTCATCAAGGCCGGGCAGATCGCCGATGCTGGCAAGCGTGAATTGGTCGAGAAAGGTCGGTGTGGTGCCGTAGGTCACCGGGCGGCCAGGTGTGCGCCGACGACCGCGCATCCGCACCCAGCCTGTTTCCAGAAGCACATCGAGTGTCCCCTTGGAGGCCGAGACTCCCCGGATTTCCTCGATCTCGGCACGGGTGACCGGCTGGTGGTAGGCGATAATCGCCAAGGTTTCCAACGCGGCACGCGAGAGTTTCTTCGGTTCAACGGCCTGTTCTTCAAACAGATAAGAGAGGTCACTCGCCGTGCGAAGTGCATAGCCGCCCGCCAGTTCCACCAAATTGACGCCGCCAGAAGCGTATTTCTCTTGCAGGTGATCGACCACATCCCCAAGAACGGCACCGACCCGCTGTTCAAGGAATTTTGGCGCCAGTGGCTGATCGCTGACGAAAAGCATGGCCTCGACCATGCGTACCGCTTCGTCGAAGGCAACAATTGGAACCGCCGCTTCAGCTTCGTCCAACGAGCCAGCATGGGCATCGTCTGTGTCAGGCACGGCAGCCAGGACGGGGCGTGGATCGCTCGTCATGCCCCCTCCCCGTCGGCGGTGTCGCGAACAGCTGGACCATCCTTGGCACGACTGGCAGCGCGCACCATTAGCGGCGCAAAAGCACCATCTTGGCGAAGTTCGGCTTGGCCTTCACGGACCAATTCCAGGCTAGCCGCAAAGGCTGAAGCCTTGATGCCCTCGCGCTTGCCGCCCTGACCACCGGCAGCCTCACGCAGTGCACTTTGTGCAGCCAAAACCACATCGAACGGGGTCCATTGCGCAAGCTCACCAAGAGCCTTTTCGACGAGCAGGCGGGCATCGGCGAGCGACCAGACCTCGCGGCGCGCCATGGTGATCGTGCTATCGAGCTTACGGGTTTGGATCGATGCATAGGCATCGATCAGGTCATAAAGTTCAGCGGTCCAGGACGCATCGGCTTGCGCGCCAATCGGTTTCACGCGCGCCGTTGGAAACAGGTGCACATTCTTCATCGGCTGGCGCCACAGCGCGTTCGACGCCGTGCGTATGGCAGCCAGCTTTTGCAGGCGCAGCGCTAAGGCATCGGCCATGTCTTGCGGATCGGGCTCATCATCGGCAGGCGGCTCGGGCAGCAGCAGCCGCGACTTCAGGTAGGCAAGCCAAGCGGCCATCACCAAATAGTCGGCCGCCAATTCCAGGCGCTGCGTGCGGGCTTCCTCGATGAACTGCGCATACTGATCGACTAAGGCCACGATGGAGATGTGTTCCAGATCGACCTTTTGTGTGCGTGCCATCGCCAACAGCAGATCGATTGGACCCTCAAAACCATCGACATCAACCACAAATGCCTCACGGGCATTGGTTTCTATGGGCTCGGCAGAGGTGTCAAAAAGGTCGGGCATAGCGCTCGCAACGGATCAACAGGCAGCGAACTGGCGTGGGCGCAGTGCACTGCATCAAAGCGGGATCAGCTTGTGGATTAGCATGGCTTGATCGCGAAGTTAAAGGTTCGCCGCCAATCTTCAGGCGTGGCGAATGAATGCGGTCGGATCGGGACCAACCTCTTCGGCCCCGACGCTGGCAAGCAGCGTGTCCAACCGGTCGGTCAAGGTGGCCCGATCTACGCTCTGCCGCCCCAGACGAGCGAGCGCGCTGGCGCAGCGTTCCGCCGATCGGCCCTCCAGGAGCGGTATGGCATCGCGGATACTCTCCATCTCAGTCCGGCTGCCGTTGCAGTGAAGCGCCAGATCGCAGCCTGCAGCCAATGCTTGGGAGGCGCGCTCTGCCATCGACCCCGACAGCGCGCCCATAGCCAGATCATCGGTCATCAAAGCGCCATCGAATCCGATCAAGTCGCGGACCAAGGCGAGCATGGTCGGCGATAAGGTGACGGGAAGATCGGGATCAATGGCTTCAAAAACCAAATGCCCGGTCATGGCGAGCGGCGCGTCGCGCAGTGCTTGAAAGGGCACGAAATCGGTCTTTTCCAGCGTTTCGCGGTCCGTTGTGATCCGTGGCAGGCCAACATGACTATCGACGACCGCGCGACCGTGCCCAGGCATGTGTTTGATCACGGGTGCAACGCCTGCCTGTATGTAAGCGTCCATGGTGGAGCGCCCGAGTAGGCCGATGGCTTTGGGATCGCCGTGAAAAGCGCGGTTTCCGATGGCGTCTGTTCCGCCTGGAACGCGCAGATCCAAGACCGGCGCGCAGTTCACGTTGATGCCGACCTGCAAAAGATCATCAGCGATCATCCACGTTGCGATCTGCGCGGCTTCAACGCCGGCGCCAGGCTCGGCCATTTCGATCGCCCCGAACCGGCTCGCAGCAGGATAGCGGCGCCAATGGGGCGGCTTGAGGCGCTGGACCCGTCCGCCTTCTTGATCAATCAGGATGGGCGCATGCCATTCCAGCGCTTCACGGACATCGCTGGTCAGGCGACGCACTTGGTCGGGATTGTCGATGTTGCGGGCAAAAAGAATGACGCCCCAGGGCTTGGTCTCGCGCAGGTAGGCCCGCTCAAAATCGGTAACCGTTAGGCCTTCAAGCCCACAGATGAAGGCGCGCGTGCCAAAGCTCGGCAATCCAGCGTTCGGCAGACGTTCGCCGGGCAAGGGAGATATGGTCACGCGGTCACTCGACTGGGCTGGATTGGAAAGACCTATTGGCGCTGCACGAAACAGTCGCCGCCGGCCGATTGGTAGCGCTGGCACAGGCTGTCGGCTGCGGCGCGATCCATCGGCCCGACCCGCACCCGATGATAGATGCCGCGGTCACCAAGATCAGCGCGCTGAATATTCGGTCCGAACCCGGAAAGGATGGAACCGAAACGGTTCTGAAGGCGACCGAAGGTTGCCCGGGCTTCCTCGTCTGAGCGAAGGCTTGCCAATTGCACCACGAAATCGCCGGCTGGAACAGAGGACGGCAGCGCCGCTTGCGTTGATGCCGGCTGTGTCGCCACTGGCTGCTGGATGACCGGCTGCGGCGTTACAGGTTGCGGTGTGACCGGCTGGGTCGGCGCAGTGGCCGGCGTTGCCAGCTGGATCGGGTTTGTCGATTGCGCTGGCGCCTGCGGCTGGGCGGGCGCGACTTGAACGGGCTGCGTTTGCACTGATGTTGGCCGTGCGACGGGAACTGGTGGCGCAGTCGTGGTCACGGCCTGTGTTGCTTGGTCGAGGGCCGCTTGAGCCGCGTTCTGCACGGTATCGGCCGTCGTCTCTGTCGCCGATTGGGCTGCTGTCTGAGCCGCGGAAACGGCTTCAGCAATGGGTTGCGTGTTGACCGAAACGCCAGCCGGGCTGACCGACACCACCTCGACGGGCCGCGCATTGGCAGCTTCGACTTGAACGTCAGGCGAGGATTCTGCTGCCGGCGCCGTTGCCGCTGGAGCCGTGGATTCCACCACCGTGCCATCGGCACGCACGGTCACCGTGCGTACGGCGCGGCTTGCCGTAGATCCAGGTGCTGCCGGGGCAATATCGGCGCTCGGCAGACGTTGGCCAGACTGCAGCGGAAGACCATCATTGTCGGGTTGGGGCAAGATCACGCGCGGTGTTGCGCTTGCAGGCGCATCGCCCTGGTCCAAACGGCTGAAAACAGCATCGCCCGGCTGCGACTGCGTGTCCTCGGTTGCGACCGGCTCGACCTTGTCATCGCCGTCTGCTGCGGCGATCAACTGAGGCGCTGTATCCTGCGCGTCATTGCTGGAGATCAGGCCGAACGCCACAACGCCGCCAACGCCCAGAACCGCGACGGCGGCAAGCGCAAAGAGCACCATGCGTCCCGGTCCGGAACGACCCTCCTCGCGTTCTGCGTGTTCAAAATCTTCGAATGCCGGCTGATGATCGGCGCCTTCATCGAACGCTATCTCGGGCGCATCGCCAGCCTGCAACTCGGGGATTGGGTCCGCAGCGGGCGCGGCGAAGGCAGGTGGTTGTGTGCCTGGTTGCTCAAATGGCAAAGGCGGCGTTGGCGGCGCGGCGCTGGCTGCTACCGGCTCGTCAAGTGCCAAGGCATCCATCGCGGCCAGAAGATCATCTTCCTGAACCGTGCCGCGCTGAGCTGGCTCAGCTGGCAATGGCTCGGGCGCGCGCGGTGTCAAATGCTCGGTTAGAGATGGAATCGGTTCAGCATCAGCGACGGCAGCCGGTTCGGGAGCAGTCGGCGCCGGTTCATCAAGCCCTGGCAATTCGACTTCGCTGAAATCCAAATCCTTGAACAAGGCGTCGGTCGGCTCGTTGGCGGCGGTCTCCAGTTCTGCCTCAAAAGAGGTTGAGAGGACCGGATCCTCATCAAAGCGTTGATCGCCAAACAGTTCGGCCAAACCTTGATCGCCCAGACCAAGATCAAGCGGATCATCGGAGGACGACGCCTGGTCGTCGGGACGTTTGTTCGGGTTGGGTGTGTTTGTATCGTTCATGATGCGCGCCAACTCTTCCAGCGGGTCCAATCCTTGACCCTCGGCAGATTGCGGGGATGTGCTTGGGTTCTTCATGTGCGTCACCCTCACCCGTTCACCTGCGAGCGTGGCCTAAGTGTGGCTCACGCGTGACCCCGGCAGACCTCGATCCTGGAGACTGCCAGAGCGATTTTAGCGCATTTCGTCCGGTGCCCCAACGCCAAGTAAGGTCAGTCCTTGCTTCAGCGTCTGTGCAAGACCAGTGACCAGCGCCATTCTTGCTCGCGTTAACAATGGGTTATCATGGTTAACAAAGCGTAAGTTGGGCTCACCCTTGCCCCGGTTCCAATGGCTGTGAAGCGCGCTGGCAAGATCATGCAAGTAAAACGCGATTCGATGCGGCTCACTGTGGGTTGCAGCGGCGGCCAGGGTCCGCGGCCATGCTGCGATGAGGCGGATCAGCGTCAACTCGCCACTATCGGTGAGCGGTGAAAGGTCAGCCGATACCAGCATGGCCGATCCAAAATCCTCGTCCGGCAGTTCGGTCTTCGCCAAACGCAAGACTGACGCGCAGCGAGCATGGGCGTACTGCACATAGAAGACCGGGTTGTCTTTCGATTGCTCAGTGACCTTTTGGAAATCGAAATCCAGCGACGCGTCATTCTTGCGATAAAGCATCATGAAACGGGTCGCGTCGGCGCCCACTTCCTCGACGACGTCGCGCAATGTGACGAAATTGCCAGACCGTTTGGACATGGTGACCGGCTCGCCGGCCCGGAACAGCTTGACCAGTTGGCATAGCCGAATGTCGAGCGAGGCTTCGCCATCGCTCATCGCCGTCACAGCGGCTTTCATACGTTTGACGTAGCCGCCATGGTCGGCGCCGAAAACATCGATCTGGCGGGTGAAGCCGCGCAGATATTTGTCATAATGGTAGGCGATATCGGAGGCAAAATAGGTGTAGCTGCCGTCCGATTTCAGCAAGGCGCGGTCGGTATCATCGCCAAATTGTGATGAGCGAAATAGCGTTTGCTCGCGATCTTCCCACTCTTCGGCGCTTTCGCCTTTGGGCTTTTCAAGCCGCCCTTCATAAACCAGGTCGCGTGATTTTAGTTGATCGATTGCTTGCGCAACGCGGTCGCCTTCGTTGCCGTTTTGCAGGCTGGCTTCAGAGAAGAACACATTGTGGTGCACGTTAAGGCTGGCAAGGTCTTCGCGGATCAAACCCATCATCGCATTGATAGACGCCTCGCGAACAATCGGCAGCCATTCGGCTTCCTCCATTGCAAGCAGCTTTTCGCCATATGTTTCCGCAAGCTTCGCGCCCACAGGCATCAGATACTCGCCTGGATAAAGCCCTTCTGGGATGGCGCCTATATCCTGGCCCAAAGCCTCGCGGTAGCGCAGGAAAGCTGACCGGGCGAGCGTGTCCACCTGACCGCCAGCATCGTTGATGTAGTATTCTCGTGTGACCGGATATCCCGCCGCCTCGACGATGTTCGCCAGCGCATCACCGACAACCGCGCCGCGGCAATGACCGACATGCATTGGGCCAGTGGGGTTGGCCGAGACATATTCCACGTTGGTCTTCGGTAGGCTTTCTGGGGCGCCAAGAACATTGCGCCCATACCCACCGCTTTCGCCAAGAACGCGAGCGAGTACACCCTGCCAAAAGGTCGGCGCGACACGCAGGTTGATGAAGCCTGGTCCGGCGACATCGACAGCGTCAACATCCGCGTCACTTTCAAGGATCTTGGCAAGCGCGCTGGCGATGGCGCGCGGATTGGATTTTAGCGGCTTGGCTAGAACCATCGCGGCATTGGTCGAGAGGTCGCCATGGGTTTCATCGCGTGGCGGTTCAACGGTAATGGCTGCCATCGGCAGCGTGTCGCGATCCGCGTCGGCTAGCAATCCTGTTTGGTCGAGGGCCGCCAGCACACGGCTCCTGAAATCAGCAAACAGGTCATAGGTCTCGGACATGGAGGATCGCTTCAAAATTGGGGGGATGGTGACGCATAAGACGCCGACATGTGGCGCCTAGATGGCAGCGCCGTACCGCAGGTCAGGCGTATCGTCAAACAATCGCGCATGCATGCTGAGAGCGTAACGATCTGTCATACCAGCGATGAAGTCGCACACCGTGCGGGCAAGCACAGCGTCCGTCGGGTTCTCGCCAATCGTCAGCCGCCAGTCCTCGGGCAATTGATCAGGATGCGCGAGCAGGTGGGCGAACATGTCGCGCAAGACCTGGTCCGCTTGTGACCGCAACGCCATCATTTCAGTGTTGCGATACACCGTCTTGAACAGAAAGGCTTTGATCATCCAGACATCTTCAGCAACCGCATCGGAAAAGAGGGCGAGCGTCTGACCGGCCTTTTTGACGTCATCGGCTGTTTCAACGCCGGCAGCTTTCAGGCGGGCGCGGGTGGTTTGATCGACGTCGTGGATGAGCCTGGTGATCAGGCGCCGGGTGAACTCCCCCATCCGCCTCTCTGCGGCGATCTGCGGATGGGCGGATTCTATTTCGCGCAGGATGTCGTTGATGAGCGTGACGTGGCGCAGATCATCGAGCGCAAAAAAGCCGGCGCGCACCCCATCGTCGATGTCGTGGGTGTTGTAGGCGATATCATCGGAAATAGCGGCAATCTGCGCCTCCAAACTACCATGCTCGCTGAGCGCCAGCTTTTCGCCGTCCAGCTGATGGCGATCCATGAAGTCGATCAAAGCATAGGGCAAAACGCCGCCTAGCTTGGGATCAAGGACGTTGCCTCGGTCATCGGTCATCGGACCGTTGTGCTTGATGATGCCCGCCAACGTTTCCAACGTCAGATTAAGACCATCAAAGGAGGCGTAGCGCTGCTCCAGATGGGTGACGATGCGCAGGGTCTGCGCGTTGTGTTCGAAGCCACCAAAAGGTTTCATGACAGCAGAGAGCGCGTCCTCACCGGTGTGCCCAAAGGGCGTGTGGCCAAGGTCATGCGCCAAGGCCAGGGCTTCGGTCAGGTCGGTGTCGAGCAGAAGGTTACGGGCGAGCGAGCGGGCGATCTGCGCAACTTCGATGGTGTGGGTTAGGCGCGTGCGATAATGGTCGCCCTCTTCGGACATGAAGACCTGGGTCTTGTGCGCCAAGCGGCGAAAGGCCTGCGCATGCACGATACGGTCGCGGTCGCGACGAAACAGGCCACGATCAGTGCTTTCCGGTTCCTCCAGAACGCGGTTGCCCGACGTCTTCGGGCGCGCTGCGTAGGTTGCTAAATCATGGGCTGGCGTATCTGTCACAGGTGCCTTTCGTTCTCAGTATCCGATTGGGTTTGATCTACGGCGTGTTCATGCTTACCTCTAGTCAATCAGAGATGCGATGACGAGCCGAAGAGCCGTTGCGCAACGACAAGAGCCAACCACAGGACGTGATGATGACCGTTCAGGTGAACGAACAGATGGAAAGCGCCGCACCTCCAATGGAGGCAGAAGGCGTTTCGGTGACCCAGGCGGCGCTCGACCGTGTCGCCCAGTTGATGCAGGACGAACCGGCGGGCACAATGCTGCGCGTCAGCGTGGAAGGCGGCGGCTGCTCCGGCTTTCAGTATAAATATGAGCTGACCCAGGAGCGGTTCGACGATGATATCGTGCTTGGAGACGACGCAGTAAAAGTGCTCGTGGATGCAGTGTCGTTGCCCTATTTGGCCGACAGCGTGATCGACTACAAAGTATCGTTGATGGGCGCAGCGTTCGAGATTTCCAATCCCAACGCCACCGCGTCGTGCGGCTGCGGCACTAGCTTTTCGCTTTGATGGACCTGACGTCTTAATGGAAATTGCGACCTGGAACATCAACGGCGTCAAAGCGCGCCTTGAAACGGCGATCGCCTGGCTGAACGAAGCCTCGCCGGACGTTGCGTGCCTCCAAGAGATCAAGTCAGAAGACGCGCCTTTCCCGCGCGAAAAGTTCGAAGCGCTGGGCTATCATGTCGAAACGCATGGTCAGAAAGGCTTCAACGGGGTCGCGATTCTCTCCAAAACGCCGCTCAGTGATGTGACGCGCGGCCTGCCGGGCGACGATAGCGATGAACAAGCCCGGTTCATCACGGCACGTGTTGAACCGCCCAGCGATAGCAATTTGCCGACAGTGCGCGTCGCCTGCCTTTATTTGCCCAACGGCAACCCGCTGGGCACGGAGAAATTTCCCTACAAGCTCGCCTGGATGGAAAGGCTCGTCGCGTTTGCTGAAGCTTGTCTGGAGCGTGAAGAGCCTCTGGTCTTTGCCGGCGACTACAATGTGATTCCTGACGCGCGCGACCTCTACAGCGAAAAAGCGTGGGTTGACGACGCGCTCTATCAGCCTGAAAGCCGAGGCGCGCTGCGACGGTTAGAGGCACTCGGCTACACGGATGCATTGCGGGCTGTCAGCGATGAGCAGCATTTCACCTTTTGGGACTACCAGGCCGGTGCTTGGCAAAAGAATCACGGTATCCGCATCGATCATCTGATGCTTTCTCCACAATTGGCCGATCGATTGGCAGGTGTGCGTGTCGATGATCATGTGCGCGGCTGGGAAAAACCGTCGGACCATGTTCCAGTCATCGGGCAATTTGCCGCCTAGAGTTTTTGTGTTGTCGCGTTTTCGAACGCAAAACCAGTGCCCGGTTGTTTGCCGAAAGCGCTCTAGGCAGCGGCCATTTCCTGTTCCATGTGCGCGTCGACAACCGGGCGGAAGGCATTGACCAGGCCCTTGTCGAGTTTTTCAGGAATGGATTGCAAATAGGCATAAGCGTCGTTGGGATGCATCGCGCCCTTGTAAGAGCGCTCATCGATCAAAGCGGCGTACATGTCGATGATGGTCAGGCAATGGACCATGTCATTTATCTGACTGCCTTTTAGACCGCGCGGATAGCCTGACCCATCCAGCAGTTCATGGTGCGAATAGGCCAGATCGACGATCACCGGATTGATATTGTCGCCCGCCTCGAGGATGCGCTTACTCTCCTCAGGGTGGGTGCGCATGATCTTTTCTTCTTCCGGCGTCAACGGCCCCTCTTTGTCGAGGATGTTGAGCGGAATACGCATCTTGCCAATATCGTGGAGCAGCGCTCCGCGGGTGAACAGGTGCATGTCTTTGTCTTTAACACCCAGCATGCGCGCCCAAATCGAGGCGAATCCAGCCACGACCATGCAGTGGCGGGCCGTTGATGAATGATAGCTGTCGACCGCGGCCAGCCAGCTGCCGAGCCCATCCTTATCGAGCGCTGTGCAGACATCTTTGGTGGCGGCGCTAAGCGCGACCACCGTGGTAGCGGCATCGCCATTGTCGGCGGAAAACGCGCTGAGAAACTTGCGCGCTGTGCTTTGCACGGTCGCGGCGGTCTCGTTGCGTTGCTGCTTGCGGATTTCCGGCAGCCGCGTGTCCATGCGTTCAACGGCATCAAGCATCACATCGGCGCGCACCGGCAGCGGAAGAAGCTTGTCGGCGAACAGGCGTACCGAGGCGGAGAACTGGCGCGCCACACTCTTGGGCATGCACAGAATACGCGGCTTATTGGACAGGTCGTGCTTCTCAAGCCATTCCAGCAGCGGCTTCATGCCGTACTCTGGAAAATCGACAAATGACATGATGACGATGTCGGGCTTGGCCATGACGTCGGGAAGCGGGGCAAGCGGGACATGCATGTCCACCTGCGTCCTGCCATCGAAGGCATCGAGCGCCGTCGCCGACTTAACTGAGCCGTCCGTCAGGGCCAAAATCTTCATACGCCGGTCTATCCCAATCTTCGAACGCACTGGCTCGCGCAACCGTTAGGAATAGTTCGTCGGGGTAATGGAAGGGTTAACCCTCCGGTTCGCCTCACCTTTTTGGTGTAGGTAGCGCCAGCCACAACTTAGTTGCCGCTGCGGAATCGGGGCTTCTACTGGCTCGCGACCTCTTCAGCACGGCGTGCATGAAGAACGGCGAGGCCATCTGGGCTGGTCAGCCACTCCTCCGCCATCTGCAATGCACGGGCCCGCAAGTCGGTGTTCGCAAGCGCCAGATACCGTTCCTGGACGTTGCGCACCCGTTGTTCGTCGTCGGGTGTCACAGCGAACTCACCCGCGATCAGCAACCATTTCAGCCCATCGGCGGGGCTGGCACGCATGCCGTCAGCACCGGCGTAAAGAAGCTCGCCAAGGCTCAATTGCGCACCGACATGGCCTTTGAGAGCCGACAGCCGAAGCCAGCGGCCAGCCTGGCGTACATCCACATCGCCGCCCTCGCCGTGCAGCAACATCATACCAAGATGATATTGCGCATCCGGGTCACCGAAATAAGACGCGGCGTAGGAGAAGATCTGACGCGAGCGCGTGTGATCGGGCGAGAGCACGCCGCCAATGCCGCTATTGTAGTAGCCTGCGATCGCCACAAAGGCGTTGGCCACAAAGCGCGCACGCGGCGTATCAGGACGATCCTCGGCGTGGGCGTTGGCGATCTGCGAGAAGTAGGTGAACGCGCGTGCATCGTCTTCAGCGACGCCATCGCCCTGTGCATACATGCGCGCCAATTTCCAGCGCGCCACCGCATGGCCGCCTTCGGCAGCGGCCTCAAGCGCCTGCAAGGCCGTCTGAACATCGCCAGAATAATAGGCCGACGTTCCAGCGGCGAAGGCCGCGCGCGGATCATCGATCCAAGCGTCGGTTGGCGAGGTTTGTGCCTGGGCTGCCCCTGGCGCCAATGCGCCAGCCACACCGAAGCCCAACGCTAGGCCCATGGCCAGCACTGGAAGACGGAAAGATTGAACGTTTACGCGATACGCTCGCAAACGCTGAAGGGCACTAGATATCTGCATAGGTTACCTTTTCAGCCTTACCGCCGGGGTGCGTAACAGCACCATCGCGTGCGGGGCCTACAGTCTGTGCGTACTTCCAAAGGACGCCGGAAGTGTGATGATTTTCGCGCGGTTTCCAGGCTTTTTTGCGCTCAGCCAGTTCCTCATCGGCGAGATCGACGCTGATTGTGCCATCCACGGCATCCAGCGAGATCATGTCACCATCGACCAACAAGCCGATCGGCCCACCGACAGCAGCTTCAGGACCGACATGACCAATGCAGAAACCGCGGGTCGCGCCAGAGAACCGGCCATCTGTGATGAGCGCAACTTTGTCGCCCATGCCTTGGCCGTAAATCGCCGCAGTCGTGGACAGCATCTCGCGCATGCCAGGACCGCCTTTTGGCCCTTCATAGCGGATGACCAAAACCTCGCCTTCTTCAAAGGCGCCAGTGCGGACCGCTTCAAAACACTCTTCTTCAGAATCGAAGCATCGCGCAGGACCGGTAAATTTCAGGTTGCTCATTCCTGCAACTTTTACGATTGCGCCCTCTGGCGCCAGATTTCCGGCAAGACCTACCACGCCACCGGTCGCGGTGATCGGGTTGTTGGCCGGGTAGACGACGTCCTGCTCGGCGTTCCACTCCACGCTTTCCATGTTCTGCGCCATGGTGCGGCCGGTGACCGTCATGCAGTCGCCATGCAGGAAGCCGTGATCAAGCAGCGTTTTCATCAAGAGCGGAATGCCACCGGCCTCGAACATGTCCTTGGCGACGTATTTCCCGCCTGGCTTCAGATCGGCGATGTAAGGCGTCTTCTTGAAGATTTCCGCCACATCGAACAGATCGAAATCGATACCGATTTCGTTGGCGATGGCAGGCAGATGAAGCGCGGCATTGGTCGATCCGCCGGAGGCTGCCACCACCGTGGCGGCATTTTCCAGCGCTTTACGGGTGACGATGTCGCGCGGGCGAATGTTGTTGGCCAGAAGCTCCATGACCTTCTCACCCGCTGCGGCACAAAACCGGTCGCGGATTTCGTATGGCGCCGGCGCACCGCAGGAATAGGGCAGCGCCAGGCCGATGGCCTCGGCGACCGTGGCCATCGTGTTGGCCGTGAACTGCGCGCCGCAGGAGCCCGCCGACGGGCACGCCACTTGCTCCAGCTCTTCCAAGTCCTCGTCGGACATCTTGCCGACCGAATGCATGCCGACGGCTTCAAACACGTCCTGGACCGTGACCTGGCGACCTTTGAAGGTGCCGGGCAAAATCGAGCCGCCATACAGGAACACCGACGGCACGTTGAGGCGAACCATGGCCATCATCATGCCCGGCAGGGATTTGTCGCACCCGGCGAGCCCAACCAGCGCGTCGTAGCAATGGCCGCGCATGGTCAACTCAACGGAGTCGGTGATCACATCGCGAGACACCAGCGAGGACTTCATGCCCTCATGGCCCATGGCGATGCCATCGGTCACGGTGATGGTGCAGAACTCGCGCGGCGTGCCGTGGGCCGAGGCCACGCCTTTTTTCACAGCCTGCGCTTGGCGCATCAGCGCGATGTTGCACGGGGCGGCTTCATTCCAGCAGGACGCCACACCAACAAGAGGCTGGCCGATTTGGTCCTGTGACAAACCCATCGCGTAAAGATAGGAGCGGTGCGGCGCGCGCTGTGGCCCGGAAGTCACATAGCGGCTCGGCAACTTGGATTTGTCGAAGACTTTGGCGTCCATAAATTCTTTCCCTACGAGCGACAGTTTCTGTTTTTGCGGCAAACCCCCGTGGCCCCGGGACATTGCCATCCGCGCTCGTTGTGCAGTGGCTGTCCGCGCGAAGTAGGGCCAAAAGGGGGCAGGCGCGCCTCCCCTCTTCTTAGGACAGAGCAATTGTCTACGCTGTTGCGTTTGCGCCACATTGGCGGCTTTGCCACCGAGCCGCCAGCCCGTTGACCCTGTTGGCGTGGCTTATGGTTACCGCCGCACGATCTGTGCCCCGACTTGAGAAGGATCATGGCGCAACGCGCGAACATGTGCAGTGCTGCAACCTTTCAGTGCATCAAGCAGCCGGACAGATCGGGGAACAGTATGAGCGAAACACGCCGCGACGACACCGAAGTGGTTCAACCCAATGGCGCGGATCCTTCCGCCGTCTCAGACATCGACACAGCTGTTCCGACATCACCGCCTCCTGACCGCAACGACCCTGAAAGCATTCGCCGCCTGTTCGAAACTGGCGAGTATCCCTACAAGCACAAAATGCGCCGCAACGCCTATGAGGCCAACAAGGCAGAGCTTCAGGTCGAGCTGCTAAAGGTCCAGCGCTGGGTCGAAGAGACGGGTCAGCGCATCGTCCTTTTGTTCGAAGGTCGTGATGCTGCCGGCAAGGGCGGCACGATCAAGCGCTACATGGAACATATGAACCCGCGCACAGCACGCGTCGTTGCGCTTTCCAAACCCACCGAACGCGAACGCACACAATGGTATTATCAGCGCTATATCGAGCACCTGCCGGCGGCCGGCGAAATCGTGATGCTCGACCGCTCCTGGTACAATAGAGCAGGCGTTGAACGGGTGATGGGGTTCTGTTCGCCATCGGAATATCTGGAGTTTATGCGCCAGACACCGCAGTTCGAGCAGATGCTCACACGCTCGGGCATTCGCCTGTTCAAATACTGGTTTTCGGTGAGCCAGGAGGAACAACTACGCCGCTTCAAGTCGCGCGAACATGACCCGCTCAAGCAATGGAAACTTTCCCCGATCGACAAGGCATCACTCGATAAGTGGGACGATTACACCGAAGCCAAAGAAGCGATGTTCTTTTACACCGACACCGCCGACGCGCCTTGGACGGTCGTGAAATCAAACGACAAAAAGCGGGCACGGCTTAACTGTATGCGGCATTTTTTGGCGTCGCTGCCCTACCCCGATAAAAGCAGAGACGTGGCACGCGGGCCAGACCCGCTGATCGTCGGCCACTCAGCCCATGTCATCCGGCGCGACGACCATATTCTCGGCAAGGCGCTGCACCCCAATGGGGTGGCATAGTTATTTCGATCTCGTCATCCTCGGGCCTGACCCGAGGATCCAGCCGCCGGGTTCTCCGCTTTCGCCTTCTGGTTCCAAATAAGCAGAGAACTGGATGGCCGGGTAGGAAGCGTGGCGCGTGACACGCGGACCCCCGGCCATGACGCTATGTTGGACTGAGCTTTAGGCTGGCAGGCGATCCAACGCCTCGGCAACTTTCACCTTGTCAGCTTCATAGCCGGCGCGCTTTTCGCGCTCGCCCGCTACCACCTCTTCAGGCGCGCGGGCGGTGAACTTTTCATTGCCAAGTTTCTTGTCGATCCGGGCGATCTCAGCGTCGAGCCGCTCGATCTCTTTGGCTAGACGCGCGCGCTCGGCTGCCAAATCGACCACATCCCCAACGCGCAAGCAAAGCGTCGCTTCGCCAACCACCTGCTGTATCGAGCCTTCCGGCGCGGAATCGGCCAGTGTGATCGCTTCAAAACGCCCGACTCGTTCCAGCACACCTTTTTGGCTTGCAAGGCGTGATCGCGTTGCATCGCTTGCCCCCACGAGCTCGGCAGAGAGTTTCGCGCCTGGAGCGATATTCATCTCTGAGCGCAGCGAGCGAGTCTGCGAGATTAGGTCGATCACCCAATTGAGATCAGCAGCGGCCTCTTCGTTCTCATAGGCGAGCGTTGGCCAAGACGAGAGCGCGAGTACATTCTCGCGGCCATGGGCGCCTTCGGTTTCCGACCAAAGCTCTTCGGTAATGAAGGGCATGAAGGGATGCAACAAGGCCAAGATGGTGTCGATGACATAGGCCATCGTCGCCCGTGCTTCGTCTTTTGCTGGACCATCCTCGCCGTTGAGCGTTGGCTTCAGCAGTTCCAGATACCAGTCGCAAAACAGGTTCCATGTGAACTTGTAAGCAGCGCCGGCAGCGTCGTTGAAGCGATAGCCCTCCAGCGCGTCGTTGATCTCCGCAATTGCGCGGCTGGCTTCGGTCAGCACCCATTGGTTCACCGGCTCCTTGACGGTCGCTGGATCGAAGTCGGCCTGGTGTTCAGCGCCATTCAACTGGGCAAAGCGCACCGCATTCCAAAGCTTGGTCGCGAAGTTGCGATACCCGCCAATACGCTGGGTGGAGAGCTTGATATCGCGCCCTTGCGCCGCCATGGCAGCCAACGTGAAACGCACCGCGTCGGCGCCAAACTCGTCGATCAACACCAGCGGGTCGAGCACATTACCCTTGGATTTCGACATTTTCGCGCCGTGCTCATCGCGCACAAGAGCGTGGATGTAGATCGTGTGGAACGGTTCCACCGGCTTGCCATGTTCATCCTTCATGAAGTGCAGGCCCATCATCATCATGCGAGCAACCCAGAAGAAAATGATGTCAAAGCCCGTCACCAGAACATCGGTCTGGTAGTAGCGTTTGAGCTCCGGTGTTTCTTCCGGCCAGCCGAGGGTCGAAAACGGCCAAAGCGCCGAGGAAAACCATGTATCGAGCACATCGGGATCACGGGTCAGGATCTCGCCGGGCTTAAAATCATTCATTTTTTCTTCAACCCAGGCCTTCCACGGACCCTCATGGGCGAGGTAGTGCTGCACCGCCATATCGAGCGCAACTTCTTCATCTTCGGCGACAAAGATATGGTCGTCCGGCCCGTACCAAGCGGGGATCTGATGGCCCCACCAGAGCTGCCGCGAAATGCACCAGGGCTCGATGTTTTCCATCCACTCAAAATAGGTTTTTTCCCAATTCTTGGGCACGAAATTGGTGCGACCCTCCTTCACCGACGCCAGAGCCGGCGCGGCAAGGGTTTTGGCATCCACATACCATTGGTCAGTCAGCATCGGCTCGATGACGACTTTCGAACGATCGCCAAAGGGCTGCATGATGCGCTTGTTCTCGACCTCAATCATCAGACCTTCGGCGTCGATATCGGCAATGACCTTCTTGCGCGCATCGAAACGATCCAGGCCACGATACTCATCGGGCACCAAATTGATGAGATCGACCTCGTTCTTGTCCGGCTCGCCACCAGCCGCCAAGGCCGCCTTGGCCTTTTCGGCCTCGCGCGGATAGGGCTCACCGTCGGCGCGCATCGTGCCCTTGGTGTCCATGAGTCGGTAAAGCGGTATCTGATTGCGCCTTGCCACCTGGTAGTCATTGAAATCGTGCGCACCGGTGATCTTCACCGCACCGGACCCAAAGTCCGGGTCGGGGTACTCGTCGGTGATGATCGGGATCAGTCGTCGATGCTCTTTGGGGCCGACAGGAATCTCACACAGCTTACCCAGGATCGGCGCATAGCGTTCGTCGGATGGATGAACGGCGACGGCGCCATCACCGAGCATGGTTTCTGGACGGGTGGTGGCAATGGAGATGTAATCGCGCGTCTCGCGCAGCGTCACATTCCCCGCCTGGTCTTTCTCGACATACTCATAGGTCTCGCCACCGGCCAGCGGGTATTTGAAGTGCCACATATGGCCGTCGACCTCGACGTTCTCCACTTCCAGATCAGAGATCGCGGTCTCAAATTGCGGGTCCCAGTTCACCAGGCGCTTGTCTTTGTAGATCAGCCCTTCGCGGTGCAGCTGAACAAAGACCTTCAGGACGGCCTTGGAAAGACCCTCATCCATCGTGAAGCGCTCACGCGACCAGTCGCATGAGGCGCCCAACCGTTTGAGCTGATTGATGATCGTGCCGCCGGATTCGTTCTTCCACGACCAGACATGGTTCAAGAACTCTTCGCGTGTCAGATCACGGCGCTGAATCTGCCGTTCGGCAAGGTCTCGCTCCACCACCATCTGGGTGGCGATCCCAGCATGGTCGGTGCCCGGCTGCCACAGAACGTCATAGCCTTGCATGCGCTTTTGGCGCACCAGGATGTCCTGCAAGGTGTTATTCAGCGCATGTCCCATGTGCAGAGAGCCCGTGACGTTGGGCGGAGGGATGACGATGGTGAAGCTGTCAGCGTCTTCCTTTTTGCCGGCGCCGGCTGCAAAGGCCCTCGCCTCATCCCAAGTGTTGGCGATGCGCTGCTCAATATCGGCAGGCGCAAAGGTTTTTTCCATCGTCATAGCGGTCACGTTTTCAAAGGTATGGAAGGGCCGCAGCGCAATCATAAGGCGCGCGTTTTCTCGCGCCCGTTAAAGGCGTTCAGCGACGGTGCTGTCAACTGCACGGTCGTTGGATGGAACTGCTAGACAGACGGGCTGAATTAGGAACGCGGTCCGCGACGGGCGACGCGCTCAATTTCTTCGCGCACCATCTTTTCGACCATGGTCGGCAGATTTTCATCAAGCCAGCTTTTCAGCATCGGGCGCAGCATATCTTGCACAAGGTCTTCAAGCGTGCGGGCATTGCCGGAAAGCATCGTCGAAGCCAGATCAGCAAACGCTGCTGAAACCGCGCCGTCGGTTTCCTTCGATATCAGCCGCGCCGAAGCGGGAAGCGGATCATGAACAACCGGCTCGGGGTCAGGTTCGACTGCAGCGGGTTCCGGCTCAGGCTCTGGATCGGATTCCGGCTCAGGTTCGGCAAAACCCAAATCTTCCGGCGCATCAAACAGTTCATCAGCCATGTCGCCGGCATCAGCCTGCAACGCGCCGAGGTCGAGAACATCTTCGTCCTCGTCCATTTCCATTTCTGGTTCAGGCTCTGATTCCGGTTCGGCCTCAACGGCAGCAAATCCGTCGTCCTCATCGTCAGCCGGTTCTTCGGCAGGTTCCGGCTCGGCGGGCGCGGGATCGGCAAACAGGGCGTCGAGGTCGGCTTCGGATATATCCTCATCCGCAGCGCTCTCCAGCTCCGCCTCTTCGCCAGAAGCCTCAGCTTCAGGCACCTCGTCCTCGGGTGGTTCTTCGTCAGCCGGCTGCTCCGGCTCATCATCGGAAATGATCTGGCGAATGGACGCCAGAATCTCTTCCATCGAAGGTTCGGCATTCGCGCTAGACTTGGACATTGCGCACCGCTTCCCGCTACCCAAGGTTCCGGGCTGTGCTTGCCGCTCTTAACTCACAATCATCTGAGCCATGGACGGCAGCGCCAGCTGCAAACCAACTTGATTCGAAGGCATTATGACACAGCGCGGCGCACAGCCATGCGAGTCAAACGCCAATCATACATGCATTTTCTGGGGGAAAGCGCTTAACGAACCCTTAACCATGACGGCAAACGGGTCGTTAACCGCGTATCGGTCCTCAGCGAGGGCGTCATCAATCGCTAAAGATGACGCCGCCACGGCCGTCGGGCGTACGAAGACCATACCAACGGTCGCGCACGGCATCGTAATGCTCAACCGGATCATAGCGCGCCACCTGAAGGCCCAAGGTCTCAGCTGACAACCGGCCCAGCGCCGACGCCAGGGAGTAGGACGCCACCACCAAATCGCGACGGGCGTTAATCTCGGCGATCCGAGCCGTGATCAACTCGTCCTGGGTGTTGAGGACATCCAAGGTGGTGCGCTGACCAACGCGCTGTTCCTCTATCGTGCCGGCAAGAGCGACCTGCGCGGCAGACACCTGGGCATTCGACGCGTCGATCTGCGCGCGGGACGCTTCGAGCCCGCCAAAGGCAGAATAGATGGCTGCGCGCACCTGCTCGCGTGTGACGTCCAGTTCAAGGCGACGTTGTCCGAGCGTTTCAATTGACTGGCGGATCGCCGATGTTGCCCGGCCGCCTTGATAAATCGGCACGCTCAAACGAAGCGTAGCCGCAAATGTATCATTCGGCCCACCAGCGCCGCCCACATCCCAAGACCGCTGGGCCGACCCTTCCAGATCGACGGATGGCAACAGTTCACCTTCGGCAATCGCCACAGCGCTTTGGGCCACGTCAATACCGGCGCGGGCTGCGACAATGGCAGGATGTGTTGCGAGCGCATCATCCAGCGCGCCTTGTAGCGTGCTTGGAATCCCGTTGGTAAATGGGCTTGGCGTGACCAGTTGGCGAGGATCGATGCCAATGACTTGACGATAGACAGCGTTGGAAGCCGTCAAAGCAGCCTGTGCGGCGCTGACCTGCGCCAGCGCAAACGCCCGGCGAGCATTGGCTTGGGCGATGTCGGTGCGGGTGCCTTCGCCCACATCGAATCGCGCTTGGGCCGCGCGAACCTGTTCTTCAAGGAAGCCAACATTCTGTTGACGCAAAGCCAAGATTGCACGGTCGGCGAGAACATCCATGTAGGCCTGGGTCGCCGAGACGAAAATGTTTTGCTCGGTGTTTTGCAATCCAGCACGGGCCGCGGCGACGCCAGCTTCAGCCTGCGCTACAGCGTTTTGCGTGCGGAACCCCCGAAAAAGCGGTTGCGTGATCGTTATCCCGAGCGTCGTTGGGTTCAAATCGGTTGATGTGTTTGGCCGCCCACTGGGTCGACTTTGCGTGGTGCTCAGGGCGGTGCTGGCGCTGCCTGAAATCGACGGCCGGTAACCTGACAGAGCCTGCGGAACGCCCTCGTCGGTGGCGCGAAGGCCGGCACGCGCTGCGTTCAGTTCTGGATTGTGCTGGTAAGCCCTGGCAAGTGCGCCAGCCAGTGTTTCAGCCTGCGCCGCGCCAAGCGGGCCGGACACCGCCATGATCGCGCTCGCAACACCTGCCAACGCCATGGATTGCCATGTTTTTTTCATGATCGGTACGCTCGCCCACACACTTGTTTATCACTGACCAATTGTCGACGCGGGGCCTAGCATGGGCTCTGTTCGGCAATCTTTACGGTTTGTTAAGGTTCTCAATTCGCCGATGCAAGTGACACTTACATATTGTGATGCCGTATCCTGACACGCGCAGCATTTGGCCAACCGTTGCTGCAAATGGGCAACGGTTCAGCCCACACTCACGACTAGGGAAAGACTGCTTAAAAGGTGAAAGTCTCTTCGCGCGCAAAACCAGGCAACGGTGGCGCCGAGCAGTTGAAAAGAGGCAGGACCGTATGTCCGTCTCCGTCACGCTTGATGGAAACCGCCCGTCCTGCGCCGCCAGTGCCAAGTGGCCCAACAATCATGCCGTCTTCGCGCAATTGCGAGACCAGCTTGATCGGCACCTCTTCAACGGCGCCTCCAAGGAGAATGGCGTCAAACGGCCCTTCGGACGCATAGCCTTCGGCAAGCGGTCCTTCAAGAACGGCGACTGTGTCGATATCCGCGTCGGACAGGGCGTCCGTTGCCCGGCGGACCATGGCATCCGTCGTTTCCAAGGCAACGACGGAGCCGCACAAACGCGACAGAACGGCCGATGAATAACCGGTCAGACATCCGACATCGAGGACGACGCTGTCACGCGTCAAACCTGCCGATTGAATCATCCGCGCCAGATGCATCGGGCGGATCATCCGGCGGAGCGCGTCGCCATCGGCGATCTCAATTTCAGCGTCGCTATAGGCCAAGGGGCGCTTGCTTTGCGGAACGAAAAGATCTCGCGGAATTTCAAGAAACGCGGCCAGCACATCATATTGAAAAACATCGAACGTGCGCAGTTGATTATCAACCATCTTCACGCGCTGGTCGGTCATGGATGCGGCTGTGGTGGGCATGGCTTAGTCCTCTCCAAAGCAGGACGCATTTTCGCCCGGCTCATGGGATCATTTGGTGCTGACCTTATGCAAGCCGCGCCAAGGCAAAGCAAGGTGGTTGAGGCGCTGAACCTGTTCATCTTTCGGCTGGCAAACAGGCGCGCATGCCACGCAAGGTTGAAACCTGTTTTCGGCATGGTCATCTATTGGTCATGATCAACGTTGTTAGCTCTTGCATGCTCGTAGGCACCTTGCTAACCGACGCTGAGAAGGCCTCGTGGCGGAGTGGTTACGCAGCGGATTGCAAATCCGTGAACCCCGGTTCGATTCCGGGCGAGGCCTCCATCACCGCACTTTGGTGAAGTGTGATAAAGGGCTAGCCTATCCCAAAACCCTTTGGTATAGCGCCGGTCTCTTGGGTGATCCCCGATAGCTCAGTTGGTAGAGCAAGCGACTGTTAATCGCTGGGTCGTAGGTTCGAGTCCTACTCGGGGAGCCATTTTTCCTGTTGATTATCATATGCTTATTGAAACCCACCTGGTGATCCAGGCGGCGTTGTCATGCGTAGAGCCAAGGACATCTCACAACGCTGCAATGGTGGCGGTCCTTGACCACTGAACATTCTTCCCCCGACCGACCTGCGCTGGTTTGGTTTCGCGATGATCTGCGGATCGACGATAATCCCGCACTGACAGCCGCGGCGGCCTCGGGCGCGCCCATTCTGGCTGTGTACGTTCATGATCAGCAGTCTCAACGCCCGCTGGGCGGTGCATCGCGCTGGTGGCTTCACCATGCGTTGGCTGCGCTTCGCGATGATTTGGCCGATCTTGGCGTGCCGCTTGTCCTGCGCGCTGGCGATGGCGCATCCAACATCAAGGCACTGGTGGAAGAGACCAAGGCGTCGCTGGTTGTCTGGAACCGTCGTTACATCGCCAAAGGCATTGAGCAGGATACCTCGATCAAAGCCGACTTGAAGGCGCAAGGCGTCGATGTTCAAAGCTTCAATGCGCATTTGCTGCACGAACCTTGGACCATAGAAACCGGGTCAGGCGGGCCCTATCGGGTTTTCACGCCCTTTTCACGGGCCGTACGCGCAACGGGCACGCCGGCCAAACCGAAACCTGCGCCCAATTCCATCACGGGTTGGAGCGGTTCGGTGGAGACGCTGGCGCTTAATGAGCAGAAACTTCTCCCGACCAAGCCCGATTGGGCCGGCGGCTTTCGTGCAAATTGGGAACCCGGCATCACGGGTGCACGGGCAAATCTCTCATCGTTCTTGGACGAGAAACTCGCCGGATACCCCGATGATCGCAACGTGCCGGGAAAGGAATCGACCACGAGACTGTCGCCCCACCTGCGGTTCGGCGAAATCTCGCCGCGCGAGGTCTGGCACGCCGCCGAAATCGCCGATGCGCCACGCGACTCGATTTTCAAGTTCCACCAAGAATTGCTTTGGCGCGAGTTTTCCTACCGAGGCTTGGCAGAAGGGACAGACCGGCTACCCGATCGTCGACGCGGGGATGCGGCAGCTCTGGCACACCGGCTGGATGCACAACCGCGTCCGCATGATCGTCGCCAGCTTCCTGGTCAAGCACCTGCTGATCGACTGGCACGAGGGCGCGACATGGTTCTGGGACACGCTGGTCGATGCCGACCTGGCCAACAACACGGCAAGCTGGCAGTGGATTGCAGGGTCGGGCGCTGATGCCGCGCCCTATTTCCGGATCTTCAATCCGGTTCTCCAGGGCGAAAAGTTCGACGGTGACGGCGCCTACACCCGCAAGTGGGTGCCGGAAATTGCCAAACTACCGAAGAAATTCTTGCACAAGCCCTGGGAAGCGCCGACCTCTGTCCTACGTGATGCTGGCATGGAACTCGGTTCGATCTATCCACGGCCCATTGTCGATCACAAAAGCGCTCGCGAGCGCGCGCTTTCGGCCTTCAAATCCCTCAATGACACGGCGAGCGCTGCCTAGAATGCGCCTTGCCTGCAAGAATCGAGAGACTTCATGACATCCATTGCCGTTATTGGCTCGGGCATTTCCGGCAACGCTGCCGCTTGGGCGCTGCAAACATTCGCAGGGCACGAGGTCACGCTTTACGAAAAACGGCTGCGTCCTGGCGGGCACTCGGCAACCGTCGATGTGCACCATGGTGATCAGGAGATCGCGGTCGATACCGGCTTCATTGTCTACAATGGCCGCAACTATCCCGACCTGACGGCCATGTTCGCGCATCTGGGCGTTGCGACCGAATGGAGCGATATGAGCCTTGGCATATCGGTGGGTGATGGTGCGCTGGAATGGTGTGGCGACAATTTGGATGCTGTGTTTGCGCAGCGCAAAAATCTGGTTTCGCCGCGCTTTCTTTTGATGCTGCGTTCGATCTTCCGCTTCAACACATGCGCTTTGGCAGACCTTGAACGCGGTGCGCTGGAGGGATTCTCGCTGGGCGATTATTTGCGCGCCAAGCGTTTTCCCGCCGGCTTTATCGAAGATTATTTGGTGCCGATGGGCGCGGCGATTTGGTCAACGCCCGATGCGGACATTATGGATTTTCCGGCATCGAGCTTTGTGCGCTTTTTTTCCAACCATCGCCTGCTTGAGGTGCGCCCACCAGAGTGGCGCACGGTGACCGGGGGTAGCCGTACCTATGTGAAGAAACTGGTTGAGCCGCTCGGCGACAAGGTGCTTCTCGGTCGCCAGGTCACCGAGGTTCGACGGCAGAGCGAGACCGTGCAAGTGACCGACAGCACCGGCGAAACGCGCAGTTTCGATTATGCCATCATGGCCTCACATTCCGACCAGTCGTTGGAGATGTTGAAAGATGCATCGGATGCGGAAGGCTCGCTTCTGGCCGATGTGCGTTACCGACCGAACGATGTCTATCTGCATCGTGACGAGTCGCTCATGCCGAAACGGAAAAAGGTATGGGCGGCCTGGAATTACATGTCGGGCGGGCGCACCGCGCAAACGCGTGCCGGCGTCTCGGTCTCTTATTGGATGAACAAGCTTCAGAACATCGACAAAGACTATCCGCTGTTCATCTCGCTCAACCCCGCCAAAGAACCGGACCCAGAAAAAACCTTCCTGCGCACCAGCTATGACCACCCTCAGTTCGACGCAAAGGCCCTAGCGGCGCAGAAGCGTCTGCCGGATGTTCAAGGTTCTGGGCGGATCTGGTTTGCCGGCGCCTGGACGGGGTACGGCTTCCATGAAGACGGGCTTCGTTCTGGTCTCGACGCTGCCGAAGGATTGGGTGCCTTTGTGCCCTGGCGCCAGGGCATCATTGATCCGCTTGAAAACGTCGATGGCATCGCCATCCAGGCGGCGGAGTAGGCAGGACAGCGGTTTTGCTTGACGAACGCCCGGCTGCACCCCAGCCTTTGGTTATGAACAGCGTTGCGCCTATTCAGGACGAAATCGCAATACCGTTGCCGCCTGTCACGCTGCCGCCGGATGCACCGCTGACGCTCTATTCGGGGCTCGTGATGCATCAGCGCATGCGTCCAAAAACCCATCGGTTTAGCTACCGCGTCTACTCGGTTCTTATGGACCTCGATCGGCAAGAGGAAATCGGCGACTTAAGCTCGGTTCTGTCTCACAATCGCTGGAACCTGTTTTCGGTGCACGACAAGGATCATGGTCCTGCCGATGGATCGCCACTGCGTCCCTGGGCCGATGACATGCTTGCCAAGGGTGGGCTGCCGCGACGCGCAGCGAAGATCATGCTTCTTTGCTATCCGCGCATACTCGGAGCCGTCTTCAACCCGCTGTCGGTCTACTATGCTTATGATGACCGCCATCAATTGGTCGGCGTCATTTATGAGGTACGCAACACGTTCGGCGAGCGTCATGCCTATGTCGCCAAGGTCGAACCTGGCCAGCTTGGCCCTGCCGGGCTGCGCCAAACGCGGGCGAAGCTGTTCTATGTTTCACCGCTGATGGACATGCAGATGCGTTACCATTTCAACCTCAAGCCACCTGGCGACAGCGTGACCATCCGCATTCTGGAACATGACACGAAAGGGCCAATCTTGGCTGCCACGTTTCGTGGTGAAGCCATGGCAGTTTCAACACGGTCGCTGATTGCCGAGGCCGTGCGGGTTCCGTTTTTGGCGGCCAAGGTGGTGGGCGCGATACACTACGAAGCCTTGCGCCTTTGGTCGAAGGGCATCAAACTGAGAGACCGGCCGCCTGCGCCTGCGCGGTTCAGCGTGGTCGATGGCGAAACAGCGGAGGCTCAATCCGCGCCCAATAAGAACGATCGGCAGCAAACGCCGGGCCCGGATTAACGGGGAAGCAGTCGAGGAGGATGTGAGTATGAGCACCGACATGATGGCTGATCGCACGATGCCGGAACGCCGCGAGAGCAGCGCCAAGCCCTTTCGGCTGATCGATTACGCGCCTCTGACGGAAGATAATTTTGCGGAAATGACCCGTTCCCTACCGCGCGCTGTGCGCCGTGCGCTGGGCTTTGTCATCGGCCTGGAACACGGAACCTTGGCGATCACTTTGCCCTCCGGCGAGCGCTTCCGGATCGAGGGGCAATCCAAAGAGCCTATCGCCGATCTTGAAATTCATTCCTACAACTTCATCGGAGATGTGATCCGCCACGGCGATATCGGCGTCGCCGAAAGCTTCTTTGAGGGCTATTGGTCATCGACCGACGTCACCCGTTTTCTGGAGCTGTTCTGCTACAATGAGCGGATCATCCATGAGCGCATTGAGGGCAATCCGATTGCGCGATTCCTGATGCGGGTGAAGCATTGGCTGCATCGGAACACCAAGCGTCAGGCCCAGCGCAACATCTCGGCCCACTACGATCTGGGCAACGATTTTTATGAGCAGTGGCTCGACCCGTCGATGACCTATTCCTCCGCGCTGTATCAGACCGGAGCCAACGATTTGGAAAGCGCGCAGCGCGCCAAATACAAAGCGCTCGCAGACGCCACCGGCATTATGGCCGGCGATCATGTCTTGGAGATCGGTTGTGGCTGGGGCGGGTTTGCCGAATATTTGGCCAAGGAACGTGGCGCCTATGTCCGCGGCCTAACCATCAGCCATCAGCAGTACAATTTTGCGACGGAGCGGATGAAGCGCCAGGATCTTTCCGATCACGTTGACATCGTTTTTCAGGATTATCGCGACGAAAAGGGCGTCTTTGATCGGATTGTGTCGGTCGAGATGTTTGAAGCCGTGGGCGAGGCCTATTGGCCAACCTATTTTGAGACGTTGAAAAAGCGCCTGAAGCCCGGCGGCAAAGCAGGCTTGCAGATCATTACCATTCAGGACCGCTATTTTGAGAACTATCGGCGCGCGACGGACTTCATCCAGCAATATGTGTTCCCTGGCGGGATGCTGCCGACGCCATCTCACTTGCGCAGTCTTGGCACGACGGCCGGGCTCGACCTGTGTGACGAGCTGATTTTCGGTCGCGATTACGCCCGCACGCTTAGGGAGTGGCGCGCAACCTTCATGGACAAATGGGAAACGATTGCGCCGCTCGGTTTCGATGACCGCTTTCAGCGTCTATGGCGCTATTACCTGCATTATTGCGAGGCGGGCTTTAAAGCCGGCAACATCGATGTGCGGCAGGTTGTCTACGAGCACGCGCGCTAGTCTTGTGGATCGTCGTCGAGCGGCTTGCCTTTCCAGCCTGTCGCTCGCGAAACAAGCCAATGGTAAGCGTTAAAAGGCAACAGCCGGAGAAACTTCAGCTGGTAGGTGAAGCGCTTGGGGAATGTGACCTCGAAGCGCTTTGATTCCAAACCATCGGCCATCCGACGCGCTGCATCATCGACCTTCAAAACAAAAGGCATCTCAAACGGGTTGTCGTCGGTGGCAGGCGTCTCAACAAAACCTGGATTGACCACCTGCAAGGTGATGCCCATGCGGTCAGTGTCGAAGCGCAGCGCTTCGGCCATATTGATCAAGCCTGCTTTGGTGGCTCCGTAGGCCGACGACATGGGTAGGCCGGAGTAACCAGCAACCGATGCCACGAGGGCGATCTGGCCCTTGCCTTTCGGCTTCATCATCTCGATCAGCGGCACGACGCAGTTGGCCGTGCCCTTCAAATTCACATCAAACGTTTTGTGAAACGCATCAAGGTCCGGGTTGGTGGCATCAATGGGGACGTAGATACCGGCATTGAGTACCGCGATATCGATCCCGCCCTCACCTTCCATCTCCTGAACGATCGCCTGCATGCGATCGGCATCGACGATGTCGCCCTCTGCAACATGCACTTTCGCACCAGCGTGTTTGGATGCGATTCCCCTTTGCAGGTCTTCCAGTGCGTCGCGTTTGCGCGCGGTGAGCACCAGGCGGTAGCCACGGCCTGCCATTTCAAGCGCCAAGGCGTGGCCAAGTCCTGAACTTGCACCTGTAATCCAGACGAGCGGGCTGGCCATGGGAAAGTGTCCTATGTGTTGGAAGGGGGGATGGGCTTTGTCTGTAAGCTCTACGCAAAAAGGCGGCGCCGGGTTCAATCGGCACCGCCTTTTCTTTGATTTTTCAGGCGAGTCTTAGCGGATGAACGAATTCATCAAGCGCCCAATCGGGCCGGTTAGCTCCACTGGCGCGTCAACGACGGCGAAACAGATGCAAACCTCGCCTGGATCGGCCACTGGCTTGTGGTTCACGTCATCGTCGGCATAGGCGATGTCGCCGACTCCGTAATGGCCATTGCCATCGGAGAACCCGCCCTGCAGCACCAGAGTGACCTCTGAGCCGTGATGGGTATGGACCGGCATTGCCTTGCCACCGTCGATACGCAGCAGGCTTACCTCGGCGCCATCGACATCAGGAAGCTTGTACTCCGCCAGGCCAGGGATGACCTTCTTCCACGGCACATCAGACACCGGCATGCCGATGAATTGTTCCAACGACCTTGGTGAAGCAGGCTTAGACGCCTCATACGCATCGATCTTTGCAAAAACCGACTGCAGCGCGGCTACGCCATCCTCAAAATCTACCGGCTCGACTTGGTCAAACACATGCGGCTCGAAGGAGCGCGCGTCTTTGCCCGCCTGACGGGCGAGCGTCGCTCTAACGGCATGAATGTCGTCGAGCCATCGTTCGGCGTTTGGCGAAAGCTCCAAATGGCTTTCCACCAGCACCCGGGCAGGGGTTGAAAGGCCACCGAGCGCATACTCGGCGAGCAGGCCTGACACCATGTCGCTTTGACGGGTTGCGTTAATGTTCACACTCAATCTCTCAATCCCGGTCGCCCGGGCACTTTTTCACTTCATCGAGGTCCGGTCTCACGCCAAACCTTTCAATACCTTCTCAGGCCGTTTATTTGGCCCATTTCTTAGCCTCCACAGAAAACTGATCGCCCCAAATGTAGGCCCGGCGATCAACTTCTGGCGGCCCATGCTCAACCCAAAATCAAACGTTAGAAAACACTAACATAAGCCAGGATCGAACCGGTTTTGACGTTCGTACGGCAAATGGATCCATCAACGCCAAATTTCACTCTTCCCGATTACGCAGCGTTACATTGATTGGATCAGTGGGTGCGGCAAAACCGGTTTTTGATCGGCTTCGATCGGCTAAAACTTTGCCAACTTTTCGCGCCTGAAAAAACCTTTCGGTCGGCCAAAATCGGTCGGCATTTCCCACAGAAACGTGATCTTCGCCTGGATGGCATCGGCCATTCGTTGCCAACACTGTCGTGGTCTGATCAAACCAAGCGTGAGCTTCAACGCAGTGGAACAAGAATGATCGACGCGCTCTACCAAACCGATGCCTATCTGAGGACAGCTGACCTCCCCATCGTTGGTCTCCACGAAGATGGCGTCCTTATCCAACGCAGCCTTTTCTATCCTCTGGGTGGCGGACAGCCGGGCGACAAGGGTCATTTGGAGCTGTCCAATGGCACGATGCTTCCCGTCCACACCACGCGCTATGGGCCAGACCGGCAAAGCGTGCTTCTCGTCATGCGATCTGACGATGCACCTGTGCCGGAGGCGTTAAGCGCGCTATCGACCGGCGATGTCGTGACCGGGCATTTGGATTGGGCCCAGCGCTACCGCTACATGCGCGTTCACACCGCGCTGCATCTATTGTCGGTTGTTCTGCCCTTTCCGGTCACGGGTGGGCAGATCGGCGATGGTGAGGGCCGGTTGGACTTTGACATTGAAGACGCCGGTCTCGACAAAGAGGCGCTCAGCACCGAGCTGCAAGCCTTGGTCGATGGCAATCATTTTGTCGGTCAAGAGTGGATCACCGACGCTGAGTTGGATGCCAAGCCTGATCTGGTCAAGACGATGAGCGTGAAACCGCCTCGCGGCTCCGGCAAGGTTCGCCTGATCCGCATTGGGGATGTCGATCTACAACCCTGTGGCGGCACGCATGTGCAATCGACGCTTGAGATCGGCAAAGTTGAAATCCGCAAAATTGAGAACAAGGGCAAGCAGAATCGCCGCGTGCGCATTCGCTTGTCCGATGTCGATGCCATTTAGGACAAGGATAGCGATCCATGCGCCGTGAAGATGTTTTTGTAAGCCCTGAATGGTTGAACGCGCGGCTCGACCATCCCGACATCCTGCCAGTCGATGCTAGCTGGTATCTGCCGACAATGATGCGCGATGGTGACCCCCGGGATGGCCGATCGGAGTATGAAGCCTCACATATCCCAGGAGCAGTCTTCTTCGACCTTGATGGCCAATCCGATCCAACCAGCGATCTGCCCCATATGATGCCCGATCCGATCAGGTTCTCGTCGGCCATGCGCAAGCTTGGCATCGGCGATGGCATGACCTTGGTGATCTATGACGGCGCGGGACTGTTTTCGGCACCACGGGTCTGGTGGATGTTCACAGTGATGGGCGCCAATTCGGTGATGATCCTTGATGGCGGCTTTCCGGCCTGGCAGGCTTTGGGTTTCCCTGTGTCGGACGAGCCGGTCAATCGCTCGCCGCGCCATTTCACGGCCCGCATGGATGGTTCAGCGCTGGCCGATCTGAAGGGCGTGACCGCCGCGCTGGATAAGGAAGGCACAAGCATCATCGATGCGCGGCCCTCGGAGCGGTTTGACGGCTCAATGCCAGAGCCGCGTCCTGGCCTGCGTGCTGGCCATATGCCAGGTGCGCGCTCAGTGCCTTTCACCGATCTCATCGAAGAGGGTCGAATGAAATCAGCTGAAGCCTTGGCGGCACTCTTTACCGACCAAAACATCGATCTGGATGCGCCGATTATCACGTCCTGCGGATCGGGCGTTTCGGCAGTGACCTTAAAGATCGCGCTGAAACTCAGCGGTGCAAAGGATGTGCGCGTTTATGACGGTTCTTGGGCCGAATGGGGCGGCAACGACGATCTGCCCGTCGAGACTGGACTAGACAAGCGCGGCTAGCGAATAGGCGGCGCGTAGATCAGTCCGCCTTCGGACCACAGCTCATTGAGTCCGCGTCCGATACCAAGATCGGATTGTAGGCCGATGGTGCGTTCAAACACTTCGCCATAATTTCCGACCTGCGCAATCACCTGAAACGCCCAATCGGGACGCACACCCAGCGCTGCGCCGAAGTCTCCTGATTGTCCGACCAGGCGGCCGATAGCGGGGTTATCGGTGTCGCGGAAGCTTTCGACATTCTGCGCCGTGAGGCCAAGTTCCTCGGCGTTGATCATCGCGAAAAGAACCCAGCGAGCAACGTTGAACCACTGGACATCACCAGCGCGCACCACTGGGCTGAGCGGTTCCTTTGAGATTACCTCCGGCAAAACGATGTGCTCGTCCGGCTCGACTAGGTTGAGCCGCTGCGCGAACAGTCCTGAGGTATCATGAGCGTAGGCATCGCAGCGCTGCGAGTCGTAGGCCGCGACAACTTCTTCGACATTCTCGAAGGTTACCAGCTCGAACGGCATGCCGCGTGAGTCGAAAAAGTCGGTGACATTGAGCACGGTCGTCGTGCCCGCGTTGGCGCAAATCGTCGTGTTGGAGAGTTCCAACGCCGACGTGATCCCCATCGCCTGGCGGACCATAAAGGCTTGCCCGTCATAATAGGTCACACCGACAAAATTGATGGGCAGGCTGACCTCGCGCCCCATCGTCCAGGTCGAATTGCGTGAGAGAATGTCGATATCGCCATCAATGAGCGCGTCAAAACGCTGCGACGCTGGAAGCGATGTAAATTCTACGGCATCTGCATCGCCAAGAACGGCGGCTGCGATTGCGCGGCAGTATTCGACGTCGAAGCCTTCCCAGTCGCCATTCTCACCCTGGCTGGAAAACCCCGGCTGACCTTCCGAAACGCCACATTGGACGAAGCCCTTGGCCAACACGTCATCAAGCGTTGAACTGGCGTGAGCAAGGCCGGAAGGCAAGGTCGCCAAGGCGCAGACCAGCGCAAGACTACCAAGATGACGGCCGACGGATTTGGGCGGAAAGGACATAACCAACTCGTACATCAAAAGGAAAAGAGGCAGACCGCGCACAACCGCCCTTGTGCCACGTTCCACTCCCCTGTCAAAAGCTTTCAGACAGTGGGGATCAAGATAGGCCAAAAAACGGCCCAAACCCAGCAAAATGAAACAAAAACAAAGGACCAGGCCGTGGCTGACGGGGATAAGAGACGCAAAACCAAGCCGAACCTGTCAACCAAAGGGGTCGACACGCAGCTATCCCATCTGGGTCGCGATTCGCACAACTTTCACGGCTTTGTGAACCCACCCGTGGTGCGCGCCTCCACCGTGCTGTTCGACAGTGTTGAAGCGATGGAAGCACGCAGCGAGGATTCTCCGCTCAAACCCAAATACACCTATGGCCTCAATGGCACGCCAACCATCGATGCGCTGGTCGATACAATTAACGCGCTGGAAGAGGCCGCTGGCACGGTTCTGGTGCCGTCAGGCTTGGCAGCGGTGACGGTCCCTCTGCTGGCTGTCGCACGTCCTGGCTTGCAGGTGCTGGTTCCAGACAATGTCTACTGGCCGACACGCCGCTTCTGCGATCAAACGCTGAAGCAGCTTGGGGTTGAGACCGTCTACTATGACCCAATGATTGGCTCGGGCATCGCGGACCTTTTGCGCCCGGGTGGCGGCACCGTGCTGTTTACGGAAGCGCCCGGATCGAACACGTTCGAGATGCCTGATCTCAACGCGTTTTTGGCAGCAGCCAAAGCCCATGATGCGATCACGATGATCGACAACACTTGGGCGACACCGTTGATTTATAAACCCATTCCGGCTGGCTTTGATTATTCGATCCAGGCCGGCACGAAATATTTCGCCGGCCACTCCGATCTTCTGATCGGCTCCATCTCAGCCAGCGAGCGCTGTTGGCCTGCTCTGCATCGCACCCGTGAGAACCTTGGTGTCCAAGCGGGGACCGAGGAGATCTTTCTCACCCTGCGCGGTATGCGCTCGCTCCGCGTTCGGCTGGACCAGCATGAAAAGGCCGCGCTGGACATCGCACAATGGCTGGAATCCCAGCCCTTCGCCACCAAGGTGATGCACCCCGCCCTGCCGTCGGATCCCGGCCACCAGCTTTGGCTTGACCTCTTCAAGGGCCGCGCCAGCGGATTGTTTGGATTTGAGCTCAACGGCACGCGCGACAAAGGACGCACGATGCTCAATGAGTTGGAGCTTTTTGGGCTTGGCTATTCCTGGGGCGGCTATGAAAGCCTTGCCGTTCTAGCGGAGCTGGGCCATTGCCGGACCGCGCGACCATGGCCGGGCGGTCCGGTGATCCGTCTTCAGATCGGGTTGGAAACCGTGGATGACCTTAAGGCCGACCTGCTAGCCGCAGCCAATGCCGCAGGCCTGCCCACCGATTGATGGCATTGGCTAGGCCGCTGCGTCGCCTTCAGGGCGGGCAGCCGCGCGCCGCTCGGCGAATATGAGCCACAGATTGCGCGAATAGATAATCAGCCCGAGTGACTGGCCGAGAATGAAAACCGGGTCCTGCTGCTCGATGGCATAGGTGAGCAGCATCAGCCCGCCGCCGATGGAAAAGAACCAAAACGGGATTGGTACGATGGACCGTTTCGCGCGCTCCGATGCGACCCACTGAACGACGAAGCGCATCATGAACATAAACTGCGCGGCTAGGCCCCAGACGACCCACCAGTCGAACTGATCGACGAATACGACCTGAAACCAGCTGAAAAGCTCGTTGATCATGATGAGGCAGTTCCTTCACGGGTTTGGGGGTCTGTCATCTCGCTAACCACCGGGCGCATTTTAAGGCGGCGCTTCAGCCACCAGACGCCAAACAGGTCTATGGACCCAATCAGGGCGCGGTCAAAGACGCCATATTTCGAAACCCCGAACTGTCGTGGCCGGTCGATGACATCGACGAAATCAACATCGTAACCCTCGCGCAAAACGAGCGCGGCCATGAAACGGTGCCAGCCATCGAAATAGGGTAAGCGACGAAAAATGTCGGCGCGTACAGCTTTGAGTCCGCAGCCGGAATCTCGGGTTTTGTCGGCAAGCATCGCTCCGCGCAGCTTGTTGGCAAAGCGCGAGGCAAAGCGTTTGATGGCGGTGTCTTTTCGCCCGACGCGCTGACCACCAACCATTGCGAAGTTCGGACCAAGTTCCAGCAACCGGTCAACGAGCGCAGGCATAAAGGCCGGGTTGTTTTGCCCATCGCCATCGGTGCAGACGATAATTTCGCCGTGCGCATGGAGGACGCCTGTGCGCACCGCCGCGCTTTGGCCTGAGGAGCGGTCGTGCTGCAAAACCCGAACAGTTGCACCAGTCGTTTCGCCGGCGCGTAGTGCAGCAGCAGCCGTTTCGTCGGTTGAGCCATCGTCGATGACCAAGATTTCCAGCCGCCGCCCGTCGAGCGCAGAAGCAATTTCGCCGATCAGTATCGGCAGATTCTCAGCTTCGTTTTTGCACGGAATAACAACAGAGAGCTGCGGTTCTTGCGCAGGCGAAGAGGAAGGAGGCGTTGGCACAAGGGGTCCATCGGTCGGGAAAGGGTGCGGCGCGCAGCGCCGACTGGCCGGTTCCCTACCGGTTTGTAGGGCAAAGCGAAAGAGGGGGAAAGATCACGCTCAAACGAGTTGGTTACTCGCCCGCAGCAAAAACATGCATGTTGAGCTCATCGCCGCCATTAATGTTGATGCCTTCCACGCGGGCCAGAAGGCGAACGGTCGCGGCGGCGGTGCTCTCTTCAGGTGTTAGCCGTGCCAACTCCTCGAACATTTCCTCGACAAAGGGCGCATCAACAAAGGCGGCGCGGCAGCCTCCCTGCGCCAGAAAATCGGCAGCTGCTTCAGCGGTTCCAAGCGTGCGAAGATCGGTTCGGGTCATGAGAACCAGGCTCGGCTCATTGTAGCCAAGCGTTGCCAACTCCGGTTCATTGCAGCGCACGGTATCGAGCGCCGTCACAAGCTGCGGCGTGACCCAAATTGTGCGCGCCGCAGGCACGTGAAATCCAAACGCGCCGGAGTAGAGGATCAAGGTACCGGCCACGATCAAGACCAGGCTTGCCCGTGCGTGCTCACGGATAATGAGCAAGAAGGCGCCGATCATCAGGATTAGGCCGATGACCATCAGCGCCACGCCGACCGGGCTGATGCTGTCACCATAGACGTATAGGACAATCGGTATGCCGATTGTGCCGGCAATCGGGATCAGCAGGAATAGCCCCTTGGCGACGCCGGCAAGCCAGCCTTTGGGCACCTTTTCATAGACCATCATTCGCGCGGCAAGGATCGCGAGCGCCGGATAGATCGGCAAAATGTAGTGCGGCAGCTTGGTGGCCGAGAGCTCAAAGATCGCCCAGGTCGGCACAATCCAAGCCACCAGAAAGCGCGTGCTCTTATCGCGCCAACTGGCGATGGCAAAGGGTATGGCGAGAAAGGCCAGCGGCGCCAATGGCCAACCAAGCGAGGGGAAAAACCCAAAGGTATAAGCGCCCGGCGGCACAAACGGTCTCTCGCGGCTTTGCCCAATCTTTTCGAAAAGGTCGCGACCAATAGACTGCGCGTAGAACTCACCGCCCGACGTAATCCCGATGGCGATGAACCATGGCAGCGTTAGGATCAGCATCCACATTACGCCAAGCCCGGGGCGCAGCCGCCGAAGCCATGCAATGCGGCGCTCAAAAAGCGAGGCGACCAGTGCCGTACTTCCGACCACCATTGGCAAAATCGGGCCCTTGATCAGGATGCCGGCGGCGGCGGCCGTCCAAAAAAGCCCCGCATGCCAGAGCTTCACCGAGCTGTCGCGGCGCCCAAGAAAGGCACGCGCCAAAATACCTTGAGCAACCAGGATTGTCGCAAACAGCATGGCATCGGTCTTGGCGAGCCGTGCTTCGGCGCCGAGCAAAACTGTCAGAGCAACCAAAAGACCGGCGGCAAAAGCAACCGGGGGCGCCCCGAACCCCAATGCCAACCAGTAGACAAGAACCGCTGCGGCCACGGCGCCCACGAATGACACCGTGCGATAGACCCAGATCGGCGCTTGGCCATCCTCAGCGCCATAGAGCGTCACCGCAGCCGATTGCAGCCAATAAATGCCGATGGGCTTTTGGTAACGCGCATCGTTCTGAAAACGAATTTCGACATAGTCGCCTGTGGCCACCATTTGGCGGGTGGCCTGTGAGAACCGCGACTCATCGCGGTCAATGGGCGGGATCGTGGTGAAGCCCGGCGTGAAAGCAGCGACAGCAACCAGCGCAATGCACACCGCGGCAACGATGCGCAGGCGTGCCAAACCATCGAAGATCGGCGTTAGAACATCGGCCCATCGATCAACCCAGCTCCAGCGTGGGATCCCTTTTCTCCAATTGGCCGCCAGTCCTGAAGGCACCGCTGGCGCCTGTGTGGCGGCTGCCTCGCCTGGAGTTTGCGTTGGTGCATGCTCTGTGACTGTCGGCTCGGTCGGAACCGAGGCCTCAGCCGACGTTTCGGTCGGTGGTGATGCCCATAGTCCGGCGCTGGCAGCAGCGTCCTGGGTGATTGCCGGATCGAAGGTCTGCTTCACCACACTCCGCTTGGTGCGTGGGGACGTGGCGGTCGTGCGGCGGGTTCGCGGTTTCTTAGCGGCCTGACTGTTGGGCGTGACGGGAGCTGCAGTCTCGTCTTTGGGTTTTTTTTTCACACCCACCGGTTTGACCGAGCGTTTTTGAACCGTCTTTTTTTCTTCAGGCCCCAGCGATGTCTCGGTGTCTTTGGGTGGTTTGGCCATCGCCGCAAAACTGCTCTTGGTTGGACTCTTAAGAAGGCTGGTGGCGACCTCGGCAGGATTCGAACCTGCGACCGTCGGATTAGAAGTCCGGTGCTCTATCCAGCTGAGCTACGAGGCCGAAATCAGGGTTGCTTGGTGTTGGGGCGTGGGTGCCTACAACCCGTCGCGCAACCATCGACAATCCGACGCTCTAGTGGGTCCACGGCACGCGCCGGTCGTATTTGAAATTGTCGGCATAGGCGACACGGCGGCGAATGCGCTCTTTCGGCTCTTCGACACGAAAGGCGATGCCATTGCGTCTGCAATAGGCGATCGCTTCGTCTTGGGAGTCGAATTTCAGGCTAATCTGCGCCCGCATGTCTGAGGATGACGTCCAGCCCATCAGTGGCTCCACGGAGCGCGGCTCGGACCGGTCATATTCCAGAACCCAGTCCTTGGTCTTGCCAAGGCCAGACTGCATGGCGGTTTTGGCGGGCCGAAAAATGCGGGCAACCATCGTCGTTCTTCTCCACCAATGCGCCGATCGGATTGCGCCGGTCGGCCGTGAAACTTTCGTGGTCGGGGCAGCAGGATTTGAACCTGCGACCCCCTGTTCCCAAAACAGGTGCGCTACCAGGCTGCGCTATGCCCCGATACGAAAGTGTCCGCCACGACCTGTCGCACATTTGGGCGGGCGTCAAGCCTCGACGTGATCTATCGACCCGATGAGCGTGGCAAAATTCGTCCATGGTCTGAGGGCGGGCGCTGTAGCAGCTAGTCGCGTTGCAGGTCCGGGTGAACAATCTGGTCACCTGGCTCCAGCCCAATGCGATCCGCAGTGCCTGCGACAAATTCCAGCACCGCAATGACGGGGCCGCGCGAATGGACCGATCGCAACGACAAAGGCTCGGTATCGCGCTCGATACGATGCACGATCCCGTCCTCGGCGATGAACACCATATCCAGCGAAACATAGGTGTCGCGCATCCAAAAGGACGCTTCGCGCGCCTCAACAAACGGGAACAGCATTGCAAAATAAGGGGCCAATTCGCGGCGGTGCATAAGACCAAGGCCCTGCTCCTGCGGCGTGCGGGCGATCTCGATAGAGAACTCGTGCGAGCCGGTGGCTGTCTCAACGCTGAGCGAGGATTCTTCAAAGGCGAGCGCTGACGTTGCCCAAAGAATAGCAGCGATCAGGAGACAAAGACGCAGAACGGGAGTGGCGGCGCGGACCATTGTCATGGTGTCAGCGATTAATGTGACGCAGGTATGGAACTGCCGTTCACCGGTCGCACCTCGGATGCCATGCGCCCCTTGGGACCATCGCCGAAGCGCACAAGCACATCCTGTCCGGGGCGAAGCTCCGTCAGCCCATAGCGACGCAGGGTTTCCATGTGGACGAAGATGTCCTCGGTCCCGTCGCCCTGGGTGAGAAATCCAAAACCGCGAATCCGGTTGAACCACTTCACAGTTGCCTTCTCCAAGCCGGAGGTCGGAGTGATCTGCACATGGGTGCGCGAGGGCGGCAGTTGAGAGGGATGGAGGGCGGTCGATTCGTCCATCGACAATATGCGCAAGGCTTGCAGCCCGCGTGGCCGATCGAGCACTTCGACAACGATGCGTGCGCCCTCATAGGCCGTCTGGTAACCATCTCGCCGCAAGCAGGTGACGTGCAGCAAAATGTCCTTCATGCCGTTGTCAGGCACGATGAAGCCGAAGCCCTTACCGACATCGAACCATTTGATTTGCCCTGCGACCTCGAAAACATCGAGGCCTGCGTCATCGCCCAGCTCAGCAATGAGGTCGGGATCGAGAGGGGGTTTACCCGTCATTCTAGCCAGCCTTACCCACGCATTCCGCCACATCTACGCGCCGAAATCATTGTGAACCCACCACGCCATTGACCCAAACGACCAGCGAAGCACTTTGATTCCATAGCAAAGGATGCCCTCGACAGGCGCGACCGGGCAAGCCCCTTCATCAATTGTTTACGATAAAAGGTCGCAGATTGGGGTTGCCGTAGGGGATAGCGAGTCACCGAAAGCGGTTGCGGCGCTCACGGCATCCTCGGCGACCACGCCCAGGCGTGTTCTGGCTGCCGAAAAAACGAATCTTCAAGTGCCACAACTTTTTGGAATCAGCGGCTTGAACCCCAAACAGACGCCGCCTATAAGGGCCGCCTGTCGAGCACATCTGCAACGCAGAGTGAGCGCCCTTCGTCTAGCGGTCTAGGACGCCGCCCTTTCACGGCGGAAACACGGGTTCGAGTCCCGTAGGGCGTGCCATTTTTTTGTAAAATGCACGACGCACTCCATCGCAATTTGCCACTTTTTTCGCGTTGGACCGCGAAAATCGCGCCGGTCTAAGCGACGGCGGGCGCCATTTGATGGCCCTTAAGCAGGTCTTCGAGCGTGTACTGATCAAGTACATCGACAAAACCATCATAAGCCGCGGCAAAAATGCGATTGACCGGTGTGACTTGACGAACGGCGCAGTCCACCGGCTCGCCGAAACAATCTACGACGATCCGAGTTGGCTCTGTGATACGAAGAACTCGGCCAAGATTGATGTTCTTCGGATCGAGACCGAGCTTGATGCCGCCGCCGCGTCCACGCGCGGTTTCCAAAATGCCCTCGCCTGCCAACTGCGCGACGAGCTTTTGAATGTTGTATTCACTGATCTTTTGCCGCTCGGCGATCTCGCTCGATCGTACGGCCTGCGGCATGGCATGGGCACAATCAAGCAGGATGCGGATCGCATAAGACGTTTGTTTTGAAAGGCGCATCAGATTCTCGCTTTGAAGACTGATAAGTATGCCCTTTTTCAGCGCGGCAAGCAAAACCGCAATGTTCAAGGCATGCTCTAGGGCACGAGCCAGGTTTGCGTCAGCCCGTCAGCCTCATCCCACTTGAACTTGGCCCGGCGATGGCCTTGATGAGCCAGATAGAGCCATTCCAGCGTGTGAACGCGCAGCGTGACGGCCACAAAGTTTTCCTCACCCTCATCGGGATGATGGCCATCGGTGAACGTCACGTCGTGAGGTTTTTCGACGACGCCGCTCGGCGCTCGAACAACGCGGTAACATTCGCGCGAAAAGTCGCGGGTCTTGTCCCAAGCGCTCTGGCGTAAATCGTCATCGCGATGGATCGTCGCCAATGCCTCCAAGCGCAACTGGGTCTTGGCCTTTGGGTCGTAGGCATGAATGGCCGCGCGCGGGTCGGCGGTCAGTTCTTGAAGCTTGGGGGAACGCGCGTCGGTGTTGAAGCGCAGGATCCGCGTCGCTGCATCGAAGCCACGATTGACCACGGTGCGCAAACGGGGCGCACCGTCGGCACCAATAGTGGCCACGGTCAAGGTGTGCATGCCGGAGCGACGGTCTTTCACGCCGCGAACGAGCAGCGCCAAGGCGTGCTCGCGCGTTGCGTCCAGATCATCGTAGTAAGGCGGCAGTTGCTGCTCACTCATAGCAAGGCTGGTGGCCTTTTCCCGCAGTAACGTCAAGGTTTGGCTGCATCGAGAATGCGCAGTTGCACGCTCTCACGCCCTTGCCAGTTGTTGATGGAGATCGTTCCCGCCACATGCAAGGGGGCGCCGATTCGGGCATCCATCAACGCCTCGCCAAGGGGTGAGCCGGCGGCCCGAAAGGCAATCGCGGGCAAACGCGGCCCCTGCCCGTCCGATAGCGTTGCCTTGATATGATTGGTGCCGACCGGACCAGCAAAGGTGATGCGGTGACTGGCAAAGGCAAACACCGGCTCAGGAAACCCTGTGCCATAGGGTGCAGCGCTTTCGATGGCATGTGCAAGGTCCAACGAGGCGCCGCTAGCAGTGAGAACCGAATCAATCTCCAAGTTCTGCGATGCCGTCGCATTGCCCGACGCCTCGGCCAGATCGGCCAGAAGCGCTTCCAGCATGCCTTCCCAGGCACTGTCGTCCACGGTGAGGCCGGCGGCCATGGCATGACCACCCCCCTTGGCGGCATGCCCTGCCTCGACGAGCCGATGAACCGCCTCACCAATGTCGAGACCGGGCACGGATCGCGCTGAGCCGGTCCAGGTGCCATCAGGTGTCAGCGTGAAGGCAAGAGCCGGTCGATGGAAGCGTTCCTTCAACCTGCCGGCGATCAGCCCAATGACCCCCTGGTGCCAGCTGTCGTCGCGCACAGTGATCACCGGCGGGATCTCGCCGTCGCGTTCGACCATCGCGATAGCGCTCTCCACCGCTTCGGCCTCAATGGCCTGGCGCTGCGCGTTCAACGTATCGAGTTCTGACGCCAAATGGCGCGCCTCGTCGGCATCGTCTACCGATAGCAAGCGCGCGCCCATGCCGGCATCACCAATTCGGCCGCCTGCGTTGATGCGTGGCCCGAGAACGAAACCAAAATGATAAGGTCGCAGCGGGCCTGACAGCCTGGATGCTTCCATCAGCGCCGCCAGCCCAGGATTGCTGCGCACCTGCGCGATCTGCAGCCCTTTCACAACGAACGCCCGGTTGAGGCCGGTTAGCGGCACCACATCGGCGACCGTTGCCAGCGCGACCAAGTCGAGCAGCTTGAGGAGGTCGGGCAGTGTTTCGGCTTCAAGGCCGCGCTTGCGCAATTCTCGGTTGGCGGCCACGAGTGTCATGAACGTCACGCCGGCGGCGCAGAGGTGCCCCAGACCGGAGGTATCGTCGGGACGGTTGGGATTGACCAAAGCATCCACCGGCGGGCCCAGGTCATGCATCTGGTGATGATCGAGCACCAACACAGAAAGCCCGCGCGCTTTGGCATGGGCCAGCGCCTCGCGGCTTGTCGCGCCGCAATCAAGCGTGATGAGAAGATCGATCCCTTGGTCAATCAACGAATCGATGGCCTGAGTGTTGGGTCCATACCCTTCAGTGATGCGGTCAGGGATATGGATGATTGGCGTGGCGCCGAGCGCATGGAGCCAGCGTGCCATGAGCGCCGACGAGGCCGCGCCATCCACATCATAGTCGCCGAACAGGCCGACCGTTGCACTTGCTTCAACCGCGTCGCTCAAAAGGCTCGCCGCCTCGTCCATCGCCCTGAGGTTGGATGGGTCCGGCATCAAGGTTCGCAACGCGGGATTCAAAAAATCCGATGCCGTGGCCGCATCGGCGCCGCGCCCAGCCAAGACCCTGGCAAGCGTAGCATTGACGCCGGTTGATTCCTGGATCGCCAAAGGACGCGGATCGTCTGGTTCCAAACGGCGCAGCCAGCGTTGCCCGTTAAGCGAACGCGCAACTTTCAGAACTAGCGCCGCTTCCTCAGTCGAGATGGAATTTCTCAAGCAGTGTGTGCTTGCCTTTGATCCAGCGCACGGTTTTTGAGGCGGAGCGCATCACCACGGTGTCGGTGGTGATCACATGCGGGCCGAAATGCACGCCATTAAGCAAATTACCCTCGGTGACGCCCGTTGCCGACAAAATCACGTCGCCGCCCGCCAATTCGTCGACGCGGTAGACCTTGTTGGGGTCTGTCACACCCATGCGCAGCGCCCGGTCGCGTTTGTCTTTGGTGTCGAGAATGAGCCGACCCTGCATTTGGCCGCCCACACAGCGCAGCGCTGCAGCCGCCAAAACGCCTTCCGGCGCACCGCCAATGCCCAGATAAATATCGATGCCCGTCTCTTCGGGCGTCGTGCAATGAATGATGCCGGCAATATCACCGTCGGGAATAAGGCGCAGGGACGCGCCGAGCTGGCGGATTTCGGCGATCAATGCGGCATGGCGCGGACGATCGAGCACGCAGGTCGACACCTGCTCCACGGGCACGCCCTTGGCGTCAGCCACCGCCTTGATGTTGTCCGTCGGCGACTTGTCGAGGCTGACCAATTCATCGGGAAACCCTGGCCCGATCGCAACCTTGTCCATGTAGACGTCCGGGGCGTTGAGAAGGCTGCCTTTTTCGGCGAGCGCCACAACGGCCAGCGAATTGGGTAAGTTTTTCGCGCACACCGTCGTGCACTCCAGCGGGTCGAGCGCGATATCCACTTCCGGCCCGTCGCCCGTGCCGACCTTCTCGCCAATGTAGAGCATGGGCGCTTCGTCACGCTCGCCCTCACCGATCACCACTTCTCCGGTGATGGGTAGCTTGTTGAGTTCGCGGCGCATTGCGTCCACGGCGGCCTGATCGGCCTCGGTTTCGTTGCCGCGTCCTCGCCAACGCGCGGCGGAGACAGCGGCTCGCTCGGTCACACGCACCAATTCCAGGGTCAAAATGCGCTCAAGGACGAGCTCGCCCGGCGTCAGAATGGAATTGGTCATGGAAGTTGGCCCCCTTGCGGCAATCAGTTACCGCTCGATTCGAATAATTTGCGGTGCAGCATTCACATGCCCGTCCGCGACGATGGCGTCCATGGCTTCGCGTACCGATAGTTCCATCGTCTCATGGGTGATGATGATGACTGGCTGGTGAGAATGCGGCCCGGTGTCGGTCGGTTTGCGGCGCTGAACGATGGACTGCAGCGAGATGCCGTGCTCGGCCATGCGCTGGGCAATAGCGGCAAAGGCGCCAGGCTTATCAACCACGGAAAGGCGCACATAATAGCCGCCCTCATGGGCGCGCATCCGGGCCCGTTGATAGGGACGCAGGGTTCCACGCGGCAGGCGCAGCGGCTTGGGTTCCAGGCCGCGGGCCAGGTCTTGCAGGTCGGCAAGCACAGAGGCAGCGGTGGCATCGCCCCCCGCCCCCGGACCGGACAGTACGATCTCGCCAAGCAAATCGGTATCGATGGCGACGGCATTCAAAACACCGTTGATCTGCGCCAATGTTGAATCGAGTGGCAGCATGGTCGGATGAACGCGCTGTTCGATCCCGCTGTCGGTCAATTGTGCGACGCCCAGCAGTTTGATGCGATATCCGAGTTCAGCTGCAGCGGCCATATCGTCGGGCGTGATCGCGCGAATGCCTTCCACGTACATATCGGAAGCTTCGATTTCCGTGCCAAAGGCTAGCGACGTCAAAATTGCCAGCTTGTGAGCGGTGTCGAAACCATCAACATCAAAGGTGGGATCGGCTTCGGCATAGCCCAGTCGCTGGGCATCGGCGAGCACTTCGTCAAAGGCGATGCCTTCGCGTTCCATGCGCGTGAGAATGTAATTGCATGTGCCGTTTAAGATGCCTGAGACGCGGGTGACTTTTTGACCGGGTACAGCGTCGCGAAGGGCACGAATGGCGGGAATGCCGCCGGCGACCGCAGCTTCAAACAGAAGCGGTACGGTCGACTTTTCCGCCAAGGCAGCAAGATGAAGTCCGTGCGCGGCGAGCAGCGCCTTGTTGGCCGTAATCACCGGTTTGCCAGCTATTAGAGCAGCCTCAACAACGGATTTGGCGGCACCGTCCTCGCCACCGATCAACTCCACAACCAAATCGACCTCGGGATCGCCCGCCAAATCGGCAGCATTGGCATGAAACGCCAGGCCAGAGGCGTCAAAGCCGCGATCCTTGGAAGCATCGCGCGCCGATACCGCAGTAAGCCGCAAGGGCCGCGCACCCTCGGCGCTCAGCTCTTGGGCGCGGGTCAAAAGAAGACGGGTGAGCGCGGCACCAACGGTGCCAAGCCCTGCAACGCCCACGCGTAGTGGGCTGTCGCTGGATGGTGAAGTCATGCGCGGTACGTCCAAGCTGGCGGTTGGTCCGCCTACAACGGGTGTGTTAGCGCATGAGACTGGCCTATGGACTAGCCGCGGGCGCTAAGGGCGACCACGTTATGCAAAGTCTCGTCGGCGGTTTCAAGGAACCGGCGCAAATTGCGCGCCGCTTGGCGGATGCGGTCTTTGTTCTCCACAAGCGCGATGCGAACAAACTCATCGCCATGCTCGCCAAAACCAACGCCCGGCGCGACCGCAAAATCAGCCTTTTCAATGAGAAGTTTGGAGAATTCCAAACTGCCAAGATGCTTGAACTTGTCGGGAATCGGCGCCCAGGCAAACATCGAGGCTGCGGGCGTGGGAACATCCCAGCCGGCGCGGGCAAAACTGTCGACCAACACGTCGCGGCGGCCCTGATAGGTAGCGCGCATTTCGTCGACGCAATCCTGCGGACCGTTAAGCGCGGCCGTTGCTGCCACTTGGATGGGCGTGAAAGCACCATAGTCGAGATAGGATTTCACCCGTGCAAGTGCCGCAATCAGGCGCTCATTGCCGACGGCAAAGCCCATGCGCCAACCGGCCATGGAATAGGTCTTCGACATGGAGGTGAATTCGACTGCCACGTCCTTTGCACCGCGCACCTGAAGGATTGATGGCGGTGGATTGCCGTCGAAATAGACTTCTGAATAGGCAAGGTCGGACAGGACGATCAGGTCGTTCTTGCGCGCGAATGAAACCACGTCCCGATAGAAGTCGAGATCGGCCACATGTGCCGTCGGGTTGGATGGATAGCACAGCACCAATGCCAGCGGCTTGGGGATGGAATGCTGAACGGCGCGTTCCAAGGCATGGAAAAATTCCGGACCTGGCTCACAGGGCACAGAACGAACGGCGGCACCAGCCATCAAGAAACCGAAGGCATGGATTGGGTAGCTCGGATTGGGCACCAGAATCACATCACCGGGCGCGGTGATCGCCTGTGCCATGTTGGCGAAGCCTTCTTTTGATCCAAGCGTCGCGACCACTTCGGTATCGGGGTTTAGTTTCACGCCAAAACGGCGATCATAATAGCCGGCTTGTGCACGACGCAGGCCATTGATGCCGCGTGAGGCGGAATACCGGTTGGTGCGCGGCTTGCCGACCGTCTCAATCAGTTTTTCGTTGATATGCTCCGGCGTTGGCAGATCGGGGTTACCCATGCCAAGATCGACGATGTCCGCACCGTTCGCGCGCGCCTTCGCCTTGAGCTGATTGACCTGCTCAAATACATAAGGTGGCAGGCGGCGAACATGGTGAAAATCGTTCATCTCGACCTCTGGGGTTGAGCACCCTATGGGTGCGGAGTAACAAGGCGCCCCTCTTGGGCGACCAATAAAGCGATCTGCGGTCAAAAGCATGGCCGCTTTGCGGCGCATCAATTGCCCGGTGGGCGTTGTGTCTCACAAAGGGTCGGCGGGGGCAATTGATTGGAATGTCCAACGCTGCCTTAACAAGGCTTTGCCACCAAGGCGCATCACCTATGCAAGATGCGATCTTGTCATATGACAGGCTGGTGGAGCATGGTGAACGAAGCGTTAAGGGCACAAGGGAATAACCCCGATTGGCGGCAATCGCCTCCTTGATAGCTGGGATAATGAGGAAACAATCTGGCGATGGCGCAGACTGGCGACAGCACACCTTCCAAAGGCACAAGCGCAAAAACGTCGCGCAGCAAGCGTGGCGCGGGCGCCTCAACAACTGAATCTGATGCCAAAACGGCGGCGAAGCCTCGCACCCGCTCGACCGCGAGCAAAGTCGCTGGCACGTCTGCAAACGCCAATGGTGGAGCCAAGAACAAGGCGACAACTGCCGCGAGCAAGACGGGCACCGCCAAAGCTGCGACGGCGAAAACAGCAAGCACCAAGACGACACGTGCCAAATCCACCGCAGCAAAATCTGCGGCTACGAGATCAAATACAGCGGCCAAGACTACCACTAAGACCGCTACCAAGGCGCCCGCCAAGAGTTCGGCCAAAACCACCGCTGCCGGCAAAACGAGTGCGGCAAAGTCGCCTTCACGTTCATCAGCTGCAGCACGCGCTTCTAGCCGCGCCAAGACGGCGACCAAGGCCGCATCCCAGTCCGTCAAACGCACAGAGGAAGCCGCGTCCAAGCCGATGCAGGCTGTCGTGACACCGGACAAACCGGCCACGCCGCCGACACCGAAACCGGCAGACCATGTGAAACGCGCGCCAGCCGAGCCGGACGCAAGACCGCTGGAAGACTACACGATCAACGATCCTGAAGCGTTTGCGGAGAATCTCGGCAAGTTTGTCGAGCAGTCCGGCCGTGTGTGGGCCGCTTATCTGAAGCCGCGCGAGGAGGGCGAGGCTCGCGCTGTACAGGCTGACGAGATGGGCGAGGTCGTCAAGACCTTGAGCCAGGTTTCAGAATATTGGCTGTCCGATCCGAAGCGGCTTTTGGAAGCGCAAACACGGCTTTGGACCGGTTTTTTCGATCTTTGGACCGGCTCCATGGCGCGGGTGTCCGGCGAGAACCCAAAACCTGTGATCGAACCTGACCCGCGTGACCGACGCTTCAAGGACCCGGAATGGTCGCGCAACCAGTTCTTCGACACGCTAAAGCAGGCCTATCTGCTTCTTTCCAGTTGGGCGGACGAGCTTGTCGACGAAGCAAGCGACCTTGATCCGCACACGCGCCACAAGGCCCAGTTCTACGTCAAGCAGATCGCCAGCGCGCTCGCGCCGACGAACTTTGTCGGCACCAATCCGGAGCTGATCAAGGAAACGCTGTCGAGCAATGGCGAAAACCTGGTGCGCGGCCTGTCGATGCTGGCCGAGGACCTCCAGGAAGGCCAAGGCGACCTGAAAGTGCGCATGACCGATACGCGCAAGTTCACGGTTGGCGAGAACATGGCGATGACGCCTGGCAAGGTCGTTATGCGCAACGATGTGTGCGAACTGATCCAATACACGCCAACCACCGATACCGTGCTGAAGCGCCCGCTTTTGATGGTCCCACCTTGGATCAACAAGTTTTATATTCTCGATCTCAATCCGCAGAAAAGCTTCATCAAATGGGCGGTTGCGCAGGGCCACACGGTGTTCGTGATCTCCTGGATCAATCCGAATGAGAAGCAAGCGCAGAAGGGCTTTGAGCACTATATGCGCGAGGGGATCATGGAATCCCTGACGGCAATCGAAGACATCACCGGCGAACGGCAGGTCAATGCAGCCGGCTATTGCGTCGGCGGGACGCTGCTATCGGTCACGCTCGCCTATATGGCGGCGACGGACGATGATCGCATTGCATCAGCCACGCTTTTCACCACCCAGGTGGATTTCACCCATGCAGGTGATCTGAAGGTGTTCGTGGATGAAGAGCAATTGAAGGTGATGGAAGAGCAGATGGCGCGCAAAGGCTATCTGGACGGCAAGAAAATGTCGTCGGCCTTCAACATGCTGCGGGCCAACGATTTGATCTGGCCTTATGTCATCAACAACTACCTGAAGGGTAAAGATCCCCTGCCCTTCGACCTTCTTTACTGGAATTCCGATTCGACTCGCATGCCAGCGGCTAACCATCTGTTTTATCTGCGCAATTGTTATCTTGAAAATACACTTTCGCGTGGCAAGATGGTGCTTGAAGACGTCAAACTCGATCTGGCTGACGTGAAAGTACCGGTCTATAATCTGGCAACGCGAGAGGATCATATCGCGCCACCACAGTCGGTTTTTCTGGGTTCGCAGTTCTTTGGCGGCGATGTGCGGTTTGTGCTATCGGGCTCAGGCCATATCGCCGGCGTGATCAACCCACCGGACAAGAACAAGTACCAGTATTGGACAGGCGACGAGCCGCGCGGTCGCTATGAAGACTGGACGGAAAAGGCCGAAGAGACTCCAGGGTCGTGGTGGCCGGATTGGCAAGCCTGGACAGAGAGCCTTGATGGCGAGCGGGTGAAGCCGCCCAAGATGGGGTCGCGATCCTACCAACCAATCATGGACGCGCCAGGGTCCTATGTTCTGATCAAGGCGTAGTTGTTACGTCTTAGAGCTGTCGGATGAGAGGCGGGGTTTTTTGCCAGCCTCAGCGCATTGTCGCTATTTCACACCTGCCTGGCGCTCAACGGCGGTCTCGGCTGCCGTCGGATCAGCAGACGATGCTTCGTCCTTCTTATCACCCCCAACGCCATCGTCGGTCGTGTCGGCGCCGTTGGCGCCTGTTGGATTCCAAATCGGCAGGAGCGGCTTGGGCGCGCCATTGGTGCTGCTGCGCGCGTTGCTGCCCCTGTAGCGATCAAGTTCGCTGGAACGAGGGCGCGTCGGCGGTTGAGGCTTGCTCACCCCTGCAGGTTCAGGATCGGAGGCGGCCCTCACAACGCTGTCGTCTTCTCGATCGCCTTGCTGGTCGCTTCCAGCTCCATTGGACGCTTTGTCGCCAGCTTCTTGCTTGTCGGCCTCGGCGCCATTTTGCGCAACGGCCTTATCCCTGTCCTTGCCTTTCGGCGTCTTAGATGAGCGAACTGGTGGTTCTGCTGCGGGCTCATTAGCATCGTGCTCAATGACAATGGCGTCGGCTTCATCCTCCGACGCGGAGGGTTTCTTCGACCGCAATGGTTCGGCAGGTTTGATCGCCGGTTTTTCAACCCGCGCTGCCGATGGCGGAGCTGTTTGATTTTTCGATTGTGCGGCACGCCGTTGTTCGGATCGCTGTTGCGCAGGCCTGCGTTCCGATCGGAATGGCTCCGGCGGCGCGGTCGCAGCGCTTGCATGACGTTCAGTGCCAGTTGGCGGCGTTGGCGGGACAGTGGCTTGGGCCTGCGGCGGCGCACTTTGGGCAATGGCTTTGGGCGCCGAATCGCCGCCTTCAACCTGTTTCTGGAGGGCGATTTCCTGGCCGAAAGAACGCAGGAAGGTCGGCACGCCGGATGCGGGGATCGGGTGACCGAATTGGAAACCCTGGCCATATTCGCAACCAAGTTTAGCGAGCTCAACGGCCACGTCTTCGCTCTCAATGCCTTCGGCAACGATGTCCATTTCCAGGTCGTGACCGAGCGCGACAATGGCGGCCAGAACCACGGCGGGCTCGCCTGGCTCCATCTCGGCCACAAACGACTGATCGATCTTGATCGTGTCGAAGGGGAACCTTTGGAGGTAGGCCAGCGAGGAATAGCCCGTTCCGAAATCATCCAGTGACAGGCCGATGCCGAGCTCGCGGCACCGCGCCAGAACCTGGGAGGCGTATTCCGGATTTTCCATGACTAGAGATTCGGTCAACTCAAGTTTGAGCGCGGAACCTGGAAGGTCGGCGCGGGCCAAAATGGCGCGCAGATCGTTCAAAAGGTCGTGGCGCAGCAATTGCCGCGACGAAATGTTCACGCTGGTGAACAAGCCAGCGGCATTGGGATCGTTGCGCATCCAACGGTTGAGGTCGCGCGCGGCCCGTTCCAACACGAACAAGCCGACGGGGATGATGAGGCCAGAGCGTTCGGCAATCGGCACGAACTCCGCCGGGGCCATGCGGCCATGGCGTGGATGGTCCCAACGCAGCAATGCTTCGAAGCCAGCGAGTCTGCGATCTTCCAGCCGGATGATGGGTTGGTAGAAGACGGTCAACTCGTCGTTGTCGAGTGCCTTGCGCAAATCAGCTTCCACGGCGGCGATAGAGCGTCCATGCTCGCGCAGTGACGGGCGGAAGGCTTCGCAGCGGTCTCCCCCCAGACGCTTGGCGTGGGCCATCGCGATCTCAGCATCACGCAGGCAGTCCTCCGCGCCATCAGAATTCGGATCGTAGGTCGCAACACCAATTGAGACTGTGAGATTGACTTCATCTTCGCCGAACACGACAGGGGTTTTGAGCGCACGCCGTATCTGTTCGGTCAGCCGCGCGACAGATGCAGGCTTTTGCTCGGACAGCAGCAAGATGCCGAACTGGTCGCCGCTGAAACGAGCCAATGTGTCGTTCGGTTTGAGCAAGCGGTCGATGCGGCGGGCAACCATGGTCAGCAGAGAATCGGCGGCGCTGGTGCCGACGGCTTCATTGTGCTGCGAGAAATGGTCGATATTGACAACGACCAGGGTAGGTCTGGCGACATCCTCGGCGCGCGCACGTTCCAATGCCGTCTGCGTACGATCCAGGAAGAGTTCGCGGTTGGGTAGACCAGTCAGACTGTCGTGGATGGCATCGCGCAGCAAGCGTTCCTGCGTGGTCTTCATCTCTGTGACATCAAGCATCGTGCCGATCAGGCGGAAGACGCCCTCATCGGCAGCCACGGGACGGGCGCGCAGGCGGAACCATTTGAAATGGCCGTCCTCAGCACGCATGCGCAGCGTTTGATCGATGCGCCCGCGTCCGGTCTCAACCACCATCTCGACAACGTGACGGAAATGATCGCGTTCGCCAGGGTGAATGGCGCTTATCCAATCCTGGAACGGGCCGGCGAGCGAGCCGCGTTTCAGGCCAAGAATGTCTTCAGTCGCCGGGGATGAATAAACGCGGTCTTTGGCGAGATCCCAGTCCCAAACCAAGTCGCCAGAGCCGCTGAGCGCCAGCACTTTGCGTTCCGAATCCGATACCAGACCTTCAGCAAGCGTGCCGCCAGCAAAGGCGTGCTGCATGACCGTGAAGCCCAACAGAAGCACCAGCAAAACCAAGCCGCCGGCCAGCGCCGGAGAGACCAGATCGTTGACGATGTTCCCGGAGACGGCCAACCACCCCGCAAGCAGCCATGCCATAAACACCGTCCAGCTTGGGATCAAATGGACCGCGCGGTCATAGCCCTGCAACGACATCGGAACGATGACCAACAGGCCACCAATGCCGATGACCCCAAGCCCCATACGGGCGATACCAGCGGCAATCTGTGGATCAAAAACCGCAAGGCCGATGAGTGAGGAAAAAAACGCCGCCCAGATGAGACCAATGCGGAAAAACGCGCTGTGGACCGCGCCGAGGCTCAAATAGGCGTAGAGGAGCAGAACCAGCGAGGCGGCCAGCACTACTTCAGCGATCGCGCGGCTGACCTGTTCCTCGCCAGGTTGCAGATCGAAAATCTGGTTCCAAAAGCCAAATTCGATGGCCAGATAAGCAAGCGCAGCCCAGGCGACGCCAGCCACGGCAGGAAACATCGCGGAGCGTTTGACGATAAACAGGATCGTCAAGAACAGAGCCAAAAGCCCTGAAATGCCCAGCACGATGCCCTTGTAGAGCGTGGTCGCATTGACGCTGTCTCGATAGGCATCATCATCCCAAAGGACGAGCTGGGGCAGGCCCGGGGTGCGCAGCTCGACCACATAAGTAACAACGGCGCCTGGATCGAGCGTGATCCGGAAAACGTCGGCTTCTTGGCTTTCCAGTCGCTCCGGTGCCAGGCCTTGGCTGGGCGAAATGGCGACCAAGCGCGAGGCGCCAAGATCGGGCCAGATGACTTGGCTATTGGCAAGACGGAAGTGCGGCGCGACCAAAAGGCGATCGATTTGCTCGTTCGACGTGTTGGTGAGCGCAAAAACCACCCAACTGCCGTTACCGTCAGCCTCGCGGGCGCGCACCTCAATGCGTCGAACGATGCCGTCGAGTCCGGGCGCCGTGGACACTTGAATACGGTCGCCAACTTCGACGAAACGGTCAACCGCGCGGGTCAGATCCAACGCTTCGACTTCAAGCGGCACATTGATGGCGTCCAAGGCGGCGGCAGGCGACGCAACCAGACACATCAAGCTCAATAAGAAGGCGTGCAGCAGGCGCAAAGAGCGACTTCTCCAGGTGGCGGTCGGCTTGCCATTTGTGGGTGCGGACCGGCGCGAGTCATCATGGCGCGAAAAGGCGCTCGCACCAAGGCTTGGTTCCCTATCGTTTCAAGGCGTTGTGCACAAGTTGTGTGTGCCGCGAAGAGGCCGGCCTTTCGCCGCAGGGTGAACGCTCAAAGTGGAGAGATTTTGGCGAACAGCCGATGGTCCTGCCAACGGCCATCGATCTTCAAATAGGCTTTGGCTAGGCCTTCTTCATGAAAGCCGACGCTTTTGAGCAGGCGGATGGACGCCTGATTGTCGGGCAGACAGGCCGCCTCAATGCGATGCATGCCAAGTTCGCCGAAGAGGAAGGGAAACATGGCCGGCAAGACCTCGCCCATATAGCCCTGGCCCGCGTGCGGCTCGCCCATCCAATAGCCCAGACTACAGGACTGACTGACGCCGTAACGGATGTTGGAAATCGTCAATCCACCGAGCAACGCCTCACCATCGCTATCGAAGATGAAAAACGCGTAGCCCTGCTTGTCGCGCGCATCCTGCGCATAGCGGCGCAATCGACGGCGAAAGGCCGGGCGTGTGAGTTCGCCCACCGGCCAGCGCGGTTCGAAGGGTTGCAGGAAGGCCTGGCTCTCCGACCGCAACGCCGCCCAGCGCGGAAAATCGGCATCGTCTGGTGCACGGACGAGGCAGCGTTCGCTCTCGAAAACCGGCGGAGAAGGATGCGACAAAGAGCGAAAGAAGGTCACGGACAGTCGAAACGTTGGTGGATGAAAGCCAGGATTAATGGGGCCGGACCCTAAACCATGGACGTCGTCGATACCATCGACCAATCGGACCAAAGATCAAGAGCTTTGGCATCGCCGACGGCTGCTTTGGCGAAGGCACCGCGTTGCAAAATCTCCTGCCAACAGGTTCGCACATCGTCCAAGGTTGTGGCCTCGATCTCGCTTTCAAGCCGCTGGCGGGATCGAACGTCACCAAGTATGCCGATCTGCCGGGCGTTGCGCGCGGCTATGGCGGGTATGTTTTCGGTTGCCATCGCCAAGGAGGCGCGGAACTGGCGCTTCGCTGCCAAAAGCTCATCGGCGCGTACGGTGTCAGCGAAACGTAGAAGCTCTTTCTCTAGACGTTCGATCATAGGTGCGATGGTGTCGGCAGACGTTGCGGTTTGGATAACGCCGAGGCCCGTGTCGCTGTAGATCATCTGGTAGGCGTCGGCAGCGTAAGCCAGTCCTGCCTCTTCGCGGATCGACTGGAAGAGGCGGGAGGTCATCCCGCCGCCAAACATCTGCACGGCAAAAGCATGGGGCATGGCGCCGGGCGCCCCAAACGCTGGGGCTTCCCAGGCAAGAGCCAAATGCGTGTCAAACGTTTGTCGCGTCTCGAAAAAACGTCCTGGTTTGAAAACTGGTGTTGAACGGTTCGCTGGCGCCGTTGCCGGTAGAGGCGGCTGGATGTCCTCCAACGCGCGCACCAGATCATCGTGCGCAAGGGCGCCGGCGGCTGACACGACGATGTTTTGGGCGGCGTAGGTTCGCGCACGAAAGGTTCGCAAGGCCCCGGCGTCGAGAGAGCGAACCGTCGAATCCGTTCCAAGTATGGGCTGGCCGATGGGATGGCCTTCAAAGGCCGCCAATCCAATGCCATCGACCAGGCGATCATCGGGAACGTCCATCGCGCCGGCGATTTCTTGGACGACGACATCCTTTTCCAATGCAATGTCGGCATCGCGAAAGCTCGGGGCGCAGACGATATCGAGAAGCACATCGAGCCCGGCGCGCCAATCGTCCGCCAGCATGCGCACCGTGTAGCTAGTGGCTTCGGGACTGGTTTCGGCATTGATATCACCGCCGAGCGCCTCGATATCGGCTACGGTCTGGTAGGCTGTTCGGCGCCTGGTTCCTTTGAAGGCCATGTGCTCCAAAAAGTGCGCCAGGCCATGCTCATTGGGCAGTTCATCGCGCGTTCCGGCATTGACGAACACGCCGAGCGCAACGGTCTCAACTTCCGCGCGTGTCTCGGTGACGACCGTCAACCCTGACGGCAGCCCCGATATCTCGGTCAAACGACCTCCGCAGCAATGCGAGCTTTGGCGACAACGAACGCCTCAACGGCTTCTTGGTCGTTTGGCAGATTGTCCATGTGCTCATCGCGATCCATCAGATCGGCCAGATGCGGCGGCAAGGATGGCGTCACGCCGGTTGCAGCTTCAACCGCGGCGGGGAACTTGGCGGAATGGGCTGTTGCAAGCGTAACGATGGGCACGGCCGGGTCCAGATGCTCTTCATCGGCCACATGATGGGCGACTGCAACGCCGACTGCCGTGTGTGGATCGAGCAAGTAGCCTTGCTCGCCAAGGACTCGTTTCATGGTCATCGAAACCGTATCTTCGCCCGCGCGCGCCGCCGAAAAATCGGCACGGATCGTTGCCAGCGCATCCTGGGGGATGGTGAACGACCCGGACTGTTTGAGGCTGTTCATCAAACCGTTCACCGCCTCGCTGTCTTTGCTCATCGCGGCGAAAAGCAGGCGCTCGAAGTTGGACGAAACCTGGATATCCATCGACGGCGAGGTCGTTTGAACGACGCCGTCGGCTTCATAGCGCCCGGTTTCCAACGTGCGCGCCAGAATGTCGTTGGTGTTGGTGGCGATGATCAAACGATCGATCGGCAGGCCCATCTGCTTGGCCACCCAACCGGCCAGAATGTCACCGAAATTACCGGTTGGCACGCAGAAGGATACCTTGCGGTCAGGTGCGCCGAGCGCAACCGCTGACGTGAAATAGTAGACGATCTGCGCGACGATCCGCGCCCAGTTGATCGAGTTCACGCCGGAAAGCGCGACCTGCTCACGGAAAGCCTGGTGCGTGAACATGGTTTTCACAATTCGCTGGCAATCATCGAAGGTGCCATCGACAGCAAGAGCATGAACGTTGCCGTCGGCGCTGGTTGTCATCTGGCGACGCTGGACGTCGGACACACGTCCATCGGGGAACAGGATGAACATGTCGGTGCGCTCGCGGCCCAAAAAGGCATCGATCGCGGCACCGCCCGTGTCACCAGATGTTGCGCCAACAATCGTAGCGCGTTGATCGCGCTCGGCCAGCACATGGTCCATGGCGCGGGCAAGGAACTGCATCGCAACGTCTTTGAAGGCGAGCGTGCGGCCGTGGAAAAGCTCCATGACCAGATGCCGCTCGTCGAGCTGCACCAGGGGGGTGACCGCCGCATGTCGGAAGGTCCCGTAAGCGCCGTCGATAATGGTTTTGAGCGTATCATCGTCGATGGTTCCGCCGACAAATGGCTGGATGACCTCAATCGCGACCGCTGCATAGGGCTTGCCGCGCATGGCACGAATTTGATCGGTCGAGAGCGTTGGAAAGCTCTCGGGCACATAAAGACCGCCATCGGGCGCAAGACCGGCCAACAAGGCATCGGCAAAGGAAAGGCGCTGCGATCCGCCGCGCGTGGAATGGTACAGCAAAGCGTTGCTCTATCAGGCTGAAACAGAAGGGCTTCGTGAAGGTGCGCGCATCTGTTACGCCAGTGGCAACCCATCGTCCAGCGGCAAGCCAAGGAGTGGCCGTTCATGAACGATTTCATCGACGCCTATTGCGAGCGGCTTGGCGCCGGGTTCTGGGCTGAGCCGACCAATGCGCTGACCAATCTGGCGTTCCTGGTGGCGGCCTATCTGCTCTTCCAGCGCTTACGCGGAAGCGGCGACTTGCCTGCCCTAGGGCTGACACTGTTGATCGCCCTGATCGGTATTGGGTCTTTCCTGTTTCATACCTACGCAACAGTGTGGGCTTCGTTGGCCGATGTGGTGCCAATCGTGGCCTATATGATGGCCGCCATCGGCATCGGGCTGAAGAGACGATTTGGCCTGCCGGGCCAGGCAGCAGCGCTTGGCGCGGTGATTTTCGTGTTCGTCACAGCCTTGATCATGTTCAGCCCATTTATGGCGTTTCTGCCAAGCGGCTCGGTCGCCTATCTGCCTGCTCTGGTCGTGCTGGCCTTGTTCGCCATTGCACTCACGCTGAAGAGCAGCGAGTTCGCCGTTTTCTTTGTCATTGCAACGCCCGTTTTCGCGCTCTCACTTTTTCTGCGCACCCTGGACGCCCCGCTGTGTGAGCTCGTTCCATCGGGCACACATTTCGCCTGGCACATTCTCAACGCCGTTACGCTCTATCTGGTAACCTGGGGGTTGGTGCGCGACGGCACTATCGACGCGCGAACTGAAGCGCGTTCGTAAGCGAACCACTGGAAACGCCGAAGCGCCGCAGCAACCAGCCGACAAACTTGCGTATGCCAATGCCGGATCGAATCTCAAACGCTTCAAAAGCGAAGTAGCGACGCTTCAAACCCTTGGCGATCAGCCCTTTGCGGAGGGCTTCGCGCAGCCCTTCGGGACCGCAATAGGCAACGCGGGTTTGGCGCCAGTCGATGTCGACACGTTCGGCAAGGCTATCGGCTGATAAACGCTCCCCCTTGCCACTTTCAAACAGATGCAACGTGAAATGAGAGTGACGCGCTTCAGCCTCGCGCAGTTCTTCCAAGTGCGCCGCATCGGAGGCCTCGCGCACGCAGTAGACCAAGTGCACTGGCCCTTTGTGCTTTTCCAACTCACCGGCAAAGGCGGCAAAAGGGGTAATGCCAACGCCAGCGGCAATCCAGACAGACGGCTTATCGCCTTTGTAGGCGCGAAAATGGCCATAGGCGCGCGATACTTTGGCGCTTTGGCCGACCGCAAGCCGTCGGGCAAAATTGCGCGTGTCGTCGCCAAGTGCCTTCACGGTGAAGCGTAGCGCGCGATCTTCCGACGGTGCCTTGGAGATCGTGAACGGATGGGTCTCGGCGACACCATCATGGCCAAAGCGTACAAACGCAAACTGGCCAGCCTGGTGCGAAATGCCTTTTCCATTTGGTTCAAGGCTGACCGCCAGCGATGAACCTTCCTTGTCGATGTCGGCGATCGTGTAGCCTTGTCGGCCTTGGAACAACCCGTAAGGCAGCAGTGTGTACACCCAGGAGAAGACACCAAGCAGGCAGAGCACAAGGATGCCGAAGCCCAAAGGGTCGGTGTTGGCGATCGGCTTCATGATCAAGGCAAAGTGGGCCACCGACGCGACGAAGAATCCACCCATCAGTTTGTGAGTCCAGCGCCACAGATTGTAGGGGATGAACGTGACGATGGTGATGACAACAAGCGCCACCAAACCATAAAGGCTGATCTCGCCAAGCGTCTCGGCGAAATCGTGCAAACGTGTTTCGCGCCCAAGTGCCGGCAAATCGGCATCGATGGTGTCATGCACCAGAATCGCGGCCAGCCCACCGATGCCCAACCATTTGTGCAGCACATAGATCCGGTCGAGCCCGCCGAACAGCGTTTCCAATCCGGCAAGCCTGGTCGCCAGGATTTGCGCCAGCGCCATCGCGACGAGCGCAACGATCCCGATATATTGGCTGATGAGCGGGATGATGTCGTAGCGCGCCGCCAGCGGGATGTAGCCGATCAGCGGCGAAAGAAGTGCAAGGGCGATGATCACCAGGCCAAGAGGGCGCATGGGTTCAATCCTTCAATAGGTGTGTTGCTTGGTGGACCGGCTAGCTGGTCGCGGCCTGCGTGTTCAATCCATCGGCCATGAGTTCTTCGATGAAGACGCTGAGCAGTTGCGGGCGTCCGGTAACGCCGGCTTTGCGGTAGACCGCATTGCACTGCGCTTTTATGGTCCCGTCTTTGGTTTCGCGGAGCCTTGCCATGTCGGCGATCGAGAGACCCTTGATCGACATCAGCGCGACATCGCGTTCTGATGGCGTTAGGCCCCAATCGTCGAAATGAGCGGCCAGAAGTTCGGCAAATGCCCCAGATGCGATCTGCATTTGCTGTTCCAATCGTTTTTGCCGATCGAGCAGCGCCCAAAGCTGGCGACCGGTGAAGAGGAGGCTGACGGTCAAAACGCCCGTGATGACATATTCCATCAGGTCGGACTCGCCCCAATGCGCCAGGCTCTGGTTGCCAGTCAGGTCGCCAAGAGCATCCAACGCAAAGAAAGATGCGCAGAACGCTTGGAGGAAAAACACCGTCGACAGTGCCGGATTGAGGCCAATAAGAGTCGGCAGGCTGGTGGCGCGTGTGTCGGGCCTGGAAAGGCTGGGCATCGTTTGTTGTCCGTCAAAGCGAGAAAACCGGCTGCGTAGCGGTGCGCAGCCGGCTCGTCAGGCGACTAGTTCCCCATGTCGTCGTCATCATCATCGTCATCGTCGTCTTCTTCGAGTTCGACCGAAATGATCATGCCGGTTTCTGGCGAAATCTCCAACTCAAGCAGTTGGCCGTCGGCCAAAATGACAGCCTCCAACTCATCGTCTTCGGCCTCGATCTCGCGCACCTCGTAGCCGGCGCTGATGAGGTTGTTCATCACTTCTTCCAGATTGGTGCCAACCGAGTCGCCAACCGTTGGAGCCGCAAAGGCAATCGCGGGAGCGACAAGAAGGCCGACAGAACCGGCAAGCAGGGCTTTTTTCAAAATGGTCAATTCATGGGTTCCTTTCATCAACACGTCGGGCGGGGGTGCCCGTCGCTGTCGATGAGGTGGGGGACGGCTACCGTCGATCCCATTGCGCTCAGGTTGATCTGCGGCGCAATAAACTAGGGTTTATGCCAGGCTTTGCTTGGCATTTGGCGCAGACGATGCTGCGGCAAGGCTGTTATTCCCCTACTGCACGCATGACACGGCTTAAGAGTGTGCTACGCCTCGATTCAAAATGAATTGGCTTTGGGGAGCGAACGATGGATGAAGATACGCCGGTAACGGCCGACAGCAGCGCGAGCGACAAGGATCAGCTCAGCCAGGCGGCCCTGTATTACCATGAGTATCCGCGCCCCGGTAAGCTGCAGATCACGGCCACCAAACCACTCGGCAACCAGCGCGATTTGGCGCTGGCCTATTCTCCTGGCGTCGCCGCGCCGTGCTTGGAAATCGAAAAAGACCCGTTAACGGCGGCGAAGTACACCGCTCGCTCGAACCTGGTCGGTGTCATATCGAACGGCACGGCCGTCCTTGGCCTTGGCGCCATCGGTGCGCTCGCCTCCAAGCCGGTGATGGAAGGCAAGGCGGTTCTGTTCAAAAAGTTTGCCGGCATCGACGTGTTCGACATCGAGGTGGAAGAGCGCGACCCGCAAAAGTTCATCGACACCGTCGCGGCGCTGGAGCCGACTTTTGGCGGCATCAACCTTGAAGACATCAAGGCGCCGGAGTGCTTCATCATCGAAGAAGCACTTAGAGAACGCATGGACATTCCGGTGTTCCATGACGACCAGCACGGCACGGCCATTATTGTCTCGGCTGCTGTGCGCAACGCGTTGGAACTGACCGGAAAAGACATCAAACATATCAAGTTGGTGACCGCTGGCGCAGGCGCCGCAGCGCTAGCTTGCCTAGGATTGCTCGAAGAGGCTGGCCTGCCGCGCGAAAACATTTGGATCACCGATCTTGAAGGCTGTGTCTATGAGGGCCGCAAGGAACTGATGGACCCCTACAAGGATCGCTACGCGCAAGCGACGGATCTGCGCACGCTGGGTGAGGTCATCGAAGGGGCGGATGTGTTTCTTGGCCTCTCGGCAGGCGGCGTTTTGCAACCGCAGATGCTGGAAAAGATGGCGGACTCGCCGCTTATCATGGCGCTCGCCAACCCGAACCCGGAGATTGATCCGGCGACCGCGCGCGATGTACGCCCCGACGCCATCATCTGTACCGGCCGCTCGGACTACCCCAACCAGGTCAACAACGTTCTGTGCTTTCCCTACATCTTCCGTGGCGCGCTGGATGTGGGCGCGCGCACGATCAATAGCGAAATGAAACTCGCCGCCGTGGAGGCCATCGCTGCCCTTGCCCGCGAGGAACCATCAGAAGTTGCTGCCCGTGCCTATGGCGGGCAGTCCTCAACGTTTGGCCCCGACTTCCTGATCCCCTCCCCGTTCGACAACCGGCTCATCCTGCGGATCGCGCCAGCTGTCGCCAAAGCGGCAATGGAATCAGGTGTCGCCAACCAACCGATTGAGGATTTGGACGCTTATATGGACCGGCTCAACCGGTTCGTGTTCCGCTCTGGTCTCATTATGAAACCGGTGATTGCGCAGGCCAAAGCCAACCCCAAAAGGGTCATTTATGCCGAAGGCGAGGATGAGCGCTGCCTGCGCGCTGCGCAGATCGCCATGGAAGATGGCATAGCCCGACCGATTCTCATTGGGCGCCCGACCGTCATGGTGGATCGAGCCAAACGTTTTGGCCTCAAGTTGCGGCCAGGCGAAGACTGCGAAATCATCAATCCAGAAGATGATCCGCGCTACCGCGACTATGTGGACGCCTACTTTGAAAGCGTTGGTCGGTCCGGTGTGACGCCCGACGCGGCGCGCACTGTGGTGCGCACCAACACCACGGTGATCGGCGCCATCGCGGTTAAGCTCGGTGACGCCGATGCGTTGCTCTGCGGCCTGCAGGGTGGCTTCTCGGGCCATGTCGGTCATGTGCGCGACATTCTTGGAACGAGTGCGGACGTCGCCGACTATTCGACCTTGTCGCTGCTCATTATGGACAAGGGCGGTTACTTCATGACCGACACCTACGTCAGCTACGATCCGCCAGCGCAGGAAATTGCCGAAACGACGATCCGTGCCGCCAATCACATTCGCCGGTTCGGGATCGAACCGAAAGCGGCGCTGGTTTCGCACTCCAATTTCGGCTCACGCCCCACACCCTCTGCTTTGAAGATGCGCAAGGCCTTCCAGATCTTGCAGGATCAAGGCATCGACTTTGAATGCGACGGCGAAATGCATGCCGATGTGGCCTTATCGCAAGTTCTACGTGACCGGGTGATGCCGGAAAGCCATTTGAAGGGAGAGGCCAACCTTCTGGTGCTCCCCAATCTCGACGCGGCGAACATCGCGCTCAATATGACCAAAGTGCTGGGCGAGGCGCTGCATGTCGGCCCAATCCTGATCGGACCGTCGAAGCCCGCCCACGTGCTGACCCCGTCGGTCACCAGCCGCGGCGTGGTGAATATGACGGCGCTTGCGAGCGTCGATGCGCAGGCTGGGAGCGTTCTGCCAGTTTAGAGAAAGCGGGCAATCACCGGCACGAGCATCGCTGTCGCCAGGCCATTAAAGGCCATCGCAATGCCGGCGAACAAACCCGCCACGGGATTCACTTGAAAGGCTCGCGCGGCACCAATGCCATGGGCGGCAACGCCAGCGGCAAACCCTCGGGCGGCAGGGTCCTGGATGCGTAGGGCGTTCATAACAGGCGTCACCATGATGGCCCCAAGAATGCCTGTCATAATGACGAAAACCGCCGTCAGAGAGGCGATCCCACCAAACTCCACCGAGATGCCCATGGCGATTGGCGTCGTCACGGATTTGGGAACAAGTGACCAGAGGACCGCGCCCTCGATCCCAAGAAGGACCGCCAGGGTGTAAACGCTGACAACCGCCGTCACGGCGCCAGCGAGCAAGGCGGCGATGATCGCCACAACATGCCGTTTCACTTCCGGCCAGTTTGCGACCAATGGCACGGCCAAGGATACGGTTGCTGGCCCGAGCAGAAAATGGACGAACTGGGCGCCGGAAAAATAGGTCGTGTAGCTGGTCGAGGAAAAGAGCAGAACAGCGGCCACAAGACCCGCCGAAACCACAACAGGATTGGCAAGCGGATGGCGATTGGCGCGTTTCGACAGTCCGTCAGCAATGGCATAGGCGACCACCGTCACGGTGAGCCACAACAAGGGCGTGGCTTCAAGAAAAACCCAGAGTTCCAGGAACTCGTCGACCGGAAAGCCTTCCATCTAGGAAGCCTCGTCCGGTGGCGCCTGCGTGCCGGTCCAGCGATCGACGAGGACGAACACGGTCGCGGTGACGATCAGCGTCAGTAGCGTTGAAAAGCTGAGCGCGAGAATGAGCGGCCAGAAATCGTTGGCGAACACACCAAGGTGCTGAATGAGGCCGACCGCTGCGGGCACGAACAACAGCGAAAGATGGCCCAGCAGTGTGTTGGCCAAGGGTTCGACGATGGCGCGCAGGCTCGGAAGAACCGCCAGCAATGCCGCAAGAAGGATTAGGCCGATCACCGGGCCAGGGATACCGAAACCGGCAAGGCGGGCGACGCCCTCACCGGCCAATTGCATGCTCAGAACAAGCGCAATCGCCTGAATCATGGTGTCTCGCCTGAACTAAGAAACGCCGAGCACCCGGCAAAGCGTCCTTGCCCGAAACGGCAGCGCCAAGACATTCGGTTACGCAGCATCGGCTTCAACGTCGCCTTTGGCTTCTTCGATCTGTCGGGCGGCGGCACGGATCGTCGCTGCCTTGCGCTTGGCTTCCACCGCGCGGTCGCCACTGCGTTTTTGGGCGTCGGCCACGCCAAGCTTGTTGACCAGGGCCAGATATTGTTTCGCCGGAAGCGCGGGCGCAAATAGATAACCCTGCGCCTGGCGAATGCCGAAGCGCTTTAGATGGGCCACTTGCTCGATGCGCTCCACGCCTTCGGCGACCACGTCCATGTCCAACTGTTCAGCCAAATCGGTCAGCGTGTGGGTGATCGACTCGCCGATGCGGCTCTTGCCGAGCTGATCGATGAACATCTTGTCGATCTTCACAATGTCGAGGCCAAGTTCTTGCAAGTAAGCAAGGCCGCCATGGCCGGTTCCGGCATCATCGAGGGCCAAGCGGCAGCCGAGGCGCTGAAGTTTGCGCATGATCACCTTGGCCTGAGACAGGCTCTCCAGGGGTGCGCGCTCGGTGATCTCCAACACGACCTGTCCGTAGGCGATCGAGGAAGGACCGAAGATCGACTCCACATCCTCGATAATGTCGAGATTGGTGAAATGCTGGTTGAAAAGGTTGATCGCGACTTTCAAGCCGGGACGACTTTCATAAGCCTTTTCAAGATCACCAACCACGGCTTGCATCAGCTTGCGGGTCATCGGAATGGCCAGACCCGTCTGTTCTGCCAGGCCGATGAATGCACCAGGCGCAACGCTGCTTCCATCCGGCTTGATCCAGCGTACAAGCACTTCACAGCCAACAAGCTTACCGGTCTCCACGTCGATAACCGGCTGGTAAAACGGCACGAACTCATCATGGTTGATGGCGCGCTCTATCTCGTTGACCTGCGCTGGCGTGTAATGGATGAGCCGCGTGACCAGCAGCAAGATGAGCGCACCGATCCCGATCGAACCAACCATCGACCATAGGCGTATGGAGGCGAAATTGGCTTCAATAAGGTTGCGATCGACCGAGACCTGGATACGCATGGCGCCATCGGCCAAAGGCAACGACTTGACCTCGATCCTTGCGCGGTCCTGGCCGGTATAGGTTGTCGGGTCGCGGGCGAAAAGCACGGCGTCGCCAAGGGAGAGTGCAACACCTGTGGTTGTGCTTACCAAGTCAAAAAAATGTGGGAGCATTTGGCGTGGGATAAACGCTGAATGGATCGCCTGCTCCGACGCATGGTCCAGAATCAGCCCCGTGATCCGCGTATCCAAAATCCGTGCCTGCGCAAGGCGGAACGCACCATCAAAGATCGGAGTTGGCGCGCGGAACGGCTGAAAGGCGCCTTCGGCCAGTTCTGGTTCCATGCATATCGCCTCACCATCGACAGTCTGCATAGCCAGAACCGAAATATCCGGTGATTGAAGCGCCAGTGTGCGCATGCGCTCAATATCAGTCGCGCCACACCCGGCACCCGCGGCCGCGGCGAGCCCTGCCAGTTCCTCGGTCAGGCGACGAAACTGGGCTTCGACGCCCTGGCTTGCCAGGATCGCTTGGCGTTCAAGATGTTCATCGGCCTTGGTGGCGGCGTAGTGCCCAATAAGCCAGTGAGCCCCAAAAACTGGCGTCAGCGCGAGCACGCACCCGAATGCAAAGAACCAAAGCTGCCGAACGTCGAATTTCACTGGAAACCTTGGGCCTTTTTCACTGTATCGACCTGATTCAACTGGTCATGGTGCCTGCACCGCGCCGGCCAACCTAAAGTCGCATTGCCGCACTTGCCATCTGGTAAACATAGCGCAGAGTTTTGGGTTGGCTCGTCCCCTCTTCCGGCTGAAGCGTCAAAACCCGGCTGCCGTTTGCGCTGAACCCAGTTGCTCTGGGCCTTTTTAAGTGCCATGCAACGCGTCGATAAAAATCCTAGCTTTGGAGCCGTTCATGGAAGCGCTGTTCATCGGCCACGCCTATATCGACGTTACCTTCATTACGGATACGCTTCCGACGGGCGATGATAAGACAATTGCCGATGATTACGCCGTTTCCTATGGCGGCAACGCGGTCACGGCGTCTTTCGCAGCGGCCAAGCTTGGCGTGCGGCCCGATCTGCTGTGCACATCCGGCGATGATTGGCTGTCATTGATGTTCCGTGAAATGGCGCGCTCCGCTGGCGTACGCATCCACGAGCGCAAAGTCTCCGAAGCGTCACTCTCCTTCATCATGCCTAAGGATGGCAAGCGCGCGATCGTGCGTTGCCGTGATGATGATTATTTGCATCCCTTTCCGAACCTCAATCTTGACGGCTGCAAGGTTCTGCACGTGGATGGTCACCAAGGCGATGCGGCGCTGCATTATGCCAAGGCTTGCCGCGAACGTGGCATCGCGACCTCGCTGGATGGCGGTGCGGTGCGCGAGAACACTGATGAATTGTTGAAATACATCGACGTAGCGGTGGTTTCGGAACTCTTCTGTGAGACTTGGGGTCTGGAGCCAAAAGATGCGCTGGAGAAACTGAAAACCTATGGCTGCCGCGTCGGCGCCGTGACCATGGGCTCAGACGGCGTGGTCTTCTACAGCCAAGATGGCGAGCACCAGCATGTGAATGCGCTACCCGTTCCGATGGACCGCATTGTCGATACCAACGGCGCCGGGGACATTTTCCACGGCGCCTATATCGTCTCGATGCTGCAATTCCCAAGCCGGACCTGGACCGAACATTTCCGGTTTGCGCGCGCGGCGTCTGCCTATGCGATCCAGCATCTTGGCAATGAGGAAAGCGTGCCGACACACGAAAACATCGAAGCGACGCGCAAAGAGTTCGAACGGATTTCCGTTTAAAGCTAAACCCTTAGCTTGTCGCCGGCGGCGGGTTGACGCGAATGTTCAACTCGCGCAGCTGCGCTGCTGACGGTGTCGATGGCGAACCCATCATCAAGTCCACCGCCTGCTGGTTCATTGGGAACAGCGCTACCTCGCGCACTGATTTTGCGCCACAGAGCAGCATCACGATGCGGTCAACACCAGCGGCCATACCGCCATGGGGCGGCGCGCCATACTGGAACGCCCGGTAGAGCCCGCCGAACTGCTCTTCGACTTCCTCGCGCGTCTTACCGGTCACCTCGAAGGCTTTGACCATCAGATCAGGAAGTTGGTTACGGATCGAGCCTGACGCGATCTCATAGCCATTGCACACCAGATCATATTGGTAGGCTTTGAGGTTGATGAGCGCGTCATCCCCAGCAGCCTGGGCCGCTTCGAGCGCTTCAAGACCACCCTGCGGCATCGAGAACGGGTTGTGCGAGAAGTCAACGCGCTTGTTCTCTTCATCCCATTCGTAGAACGGGAAATCGACGATCCAACACAGTTCAAACCGATCCTCGTCGACCAAGCCCAGTTCGGTGCCGACCTGTGTGCGAGCATTACCGGCGAACGTGGCAAAGGCTTTCGGGTTACCGGCAACGAAGAACGCAGCATCACCTGCTTCCAAGCCGAGCTGCTGGCGTATGGCTTCGGTGCGCTCCGGCCCGATGTTTTTGGCAACTGGACCAGCGCCGGCAACCGCGCCCTCTTCTTCGCGCCAGAAGATATAGCCAAGACCGGGCTGGCCCTCGCCTTGCGCCCAGCTGTTCATGCGGTCGCAAAAGGCCCGCGATCCACCGGTTTTAGCTGGGATCGCCCAGACGGTGTTGGTGTCGTCTTCAAGCATGCGGGCAAAGACTTTGAACCCCGAGCCACGGAAGTGCTCGGACGCGTCCTGCATCTCAATCGGGTTGCGAAGATCGGGTTTATCGGTGCCGTAAAGACGGATGGCTTCGGCGTAAGGAATGCGGCGGAACGCCTGCGAGACCGGCTTGCCTTCAGCGAATGCCTCAAAAACATCGCGCAGGATTGGCTCCATCGTATCCCAGACCTCTTCCTGGGTAACAAAGCTCATCTCTAGGTCGAGCTGGTAGAATTCACCGGGCAGGCGGTCGGCACGCGGATCTTCGTCGCGAAAGCAAGGCGCGATCTGAAAGTAGCGATCAAAACCGGCCACCATCAAAAGTTGTTTGTACTGCTGCGGTGCCTGCGGCAGCGCGTAGAACTGGCCATGATGAATGCGGCTAGGCACCAAAAAATCGCGCGCGCCTTCAGGGCTTGAAGCCGTCAGGATCGGCGTCTGGAATTCATTGAAACCGGCATCTTCCATGCGGCGGCGCATATCGCGCACAACCTTGGTGCGGGTCATGATGTTGGCATGCAGCGTTTCGCGGCGCAGATCGAGGAAGCGGTAGCGCAAGCGCGTGTCCTCGGGAAAGTCCGGTTCGCCAAAAATCTGCAAGGGCAGTTCAGCCGATGCGCCAAGCACCTCAATCTCAGTAGCAAACACTTCGATCTCGCCGGTCGGCAAACCCTCGTTGACGGTTTCGGGCGTGCGTTCTTTCACTTTGCCATCGATGCGCAGGCACCATTCGGAGCGCACGGTTTCGGCGAGCGAAAAGGCCGGCGAGTCCGGATCGATGACGATCTGGGTCATGCCATAATGGTCGCGCAAATCGATGAAGAGAACGCCGCCATGGTCGCGCACGCGATGCACCCAGCCTGAAAGACGTGCGGTGTTGCCCACATCCCCGCGGCGCAGGGCGCCACAAGTGTGCGAGCGATAGCGATGCAGACCGGTGTCCGACATGAAAGGGTTCCTCAAGGCAAAAAGAAAAGCGCAAACGAGCCGTTTGCGCGGTTGGCCAGCGGCTTAACGCCCTTGGCGAGGGCACGTCAACCATGGCCGCGCTGGTGGATCGCCATCCGCCAGCAAAGCGTTTAAGACGGCCATCATGAAACTATTAAGCGATACCGATTCCCTGGCGCAGCTTTGCGCCCGCCTTGCGAACGAGCCCTACCTCACCATCGACACGGAGTTTCTTCGCGAAACGACCTTTTGGCCACAGCTCTGCTTGGTCCAGGTGGCGGGCGCCGAAGAGTACGCCTTGATCGACCCGCTGGCCGATGGGCTGGACCTTGCCCCGCTGTTTGAGCTGTTGGCCGATCAGTCGGTGTTGAAGGTCTTCCATGCTGGTCGCCAGGACATTGAGATATTTCACTTTTTGACCGGCGCGATCCCGCAAAACGTGTTCGATACGCAGATCGCAGCTATGGTCTGTGGCTATGGTGATCAGGTGGGGTACGACCAAATCGTCCGCCAAACCGTCGGCGTGAGCATCGACAAAAGCCACCGTTTCACCGACTGGTCGCGCCGCCCGCTGAACGATGCGCAATTGGCCTATGCCGCAGCCGATGTGACGCATTTGCGTGACGTATATCAGCATCTTGCCGATATCCTGGACAACAAGAACCGCGTGGGCTGGGTCGCTGAAGAAATGGCAACGCTGCTTGCCCCGGAAACCTATTCCGTCGATCCGGAGAAGGCCTGGGAGCGATTGAAGCTGCGGGCACGCAAGCCGATTGAATTCGCGGCCCTGAAAGCTGTCGCCAAATGGCGCGAAGAGGTTGCGCAGGACCGCGACGTGCCACGACGACGCATCTTGAAAGACGATGCCATCTACGAGTTGGCGCAGCAGCGCCCCTTGTCGCTGGAGACACTTGGCCGGTTGCGTGCAGTGCCACGCGGCTTTGAGAAACAACCATTCGCGCGCGGCTTGGTCGAAGCGCTACAGGCCGTTTCGGCGCTTGCGATCGATGAGTTACCCAAGCTGCCGAAATCGAAACGCAATCCTGAGAGCGCACCGGCGATCGCTGAACTGCTCAAAGTGGCGCTGAAACTGGTCGCCGAACGCGAGGGCGTCGCACCGCGCATCATCGCCAATGCCGATGATCTCGACACGATTGCCATTCATGGCGACGCGAAGGTCAAAGCCATGCAGGGCTGGCGGCGTGATTTGTTTGGCGACATGGCGCTGAAAATTCGGTCCGGCGAAATGGCGCTCGGCGTGCGCGGCAAGCGCGCGGTACTCGTTCCGATGCAGGACGAAGATTAGTCGCGCTAACGTACTGCGACGACGGCTTCTTGGCGACCGGTCAATTTGGCGAGCGCGTTCATCCGTTTGCTCAGCCGTTCACCCTGCAAACCGGACAAATGGTTGGGCAGATAGAGGCTGAGCCTGCCCTCTTCGGAGGTATCAAGGCGCGTCTCAGGTAGAACGCCTGCCATGGATGCCGTCAGCGCGTAGGCGACACGAAACAGGGCGCCCAAGAGATGCGCCCTTTCGGCCAATCGGTCAGGCAGGATCGCCGAGACTTCACCATTCAACCCATCATCGGAAAGGCCCTGATGGCGGTAGTAGTTCGCCATGGCGAGGTACAGCCGGCCGGCGTGATCCACACCGCTGAAGGCTGCATGCGCTATGATGTTGTGGCTTTGAATGCCGCGATAATCGGGGTGGGCGCGCCAGCCAATGTCGGCGAGCAGACTAGCGGCCTTGCGCAGCCGCGCTTCGTTTTCGGCTTCATCGATGCCGAGTTCTGCAAAGGCTGCACCTGTCCAATCGGCCAACTCGCGCGCATGCTCCGGCGAGCGCGAACGCAGAATTGCCAGCTCAAAGGCCGCGTCGAGAAGCGGGTCATGCTGCTTTTCGCTATCGGTCAATTCGTCGAATAAAAGCCCTTCCCGCACACCAAGTGCCGAGAGCACGACTTCAGCCGGCTTTCCAACTTCAAAGAGCGCGCGCAGGACGGCGGCGCCGTATGGCAGAAGGGTTTTACGGCTGCGCGAGACCGCGCGCATCGCTTCATGGTCTTGATATTTGCCACGCGCCACGTCCTGGCAAAAGACGGCAAACTTGTCCGCTCCAATGGCGTAGCCATGCATTACCGACAGTGGATAGGCGGTGATTTCCATGTGGAGCTTGGCAAGGTTGCGCCAAGTTCCGCCAACCAGATACAGCGTGCGGCCAGCCAGGCCCTTGGCTGCGTCGTCACCTTCCAAACGGCCAAGCGCAATCTTGTAGGCGCGTTTGGCGTCGTTCTCGGATTCTTCCTGCATGCGAATGACGCCGAGTTTGTGGGAAACCCCTTCCCCAATGGAGCCAGGCTTCACCTCGATCAGTTCCAAGCTGCCGCCGCCAAGATCACCGACGATACCGTTGGGCTTAAAGAACCCTGACTGAACGCCAAGCGCGGCGGCGCGCGCCTCTTCATCGCCGGAAAGGATGGTAAGCGGTGCAGAGAGAATGCGTTCGGCATTCTGTAAAAACGCATCGCCGTTGCTCGCCTCGCGCACCGCGGCCGTTGCGATCACGCGCAGTGTTTTGATGCGCATCTGGTCGGCAAGGTGACGGAACCGGGCAAGCGTTGCCAGCGTCAGTTGGACCGAATCGTCGGACAATTGACCGGTCTTGGCCAAACCCCGGCCCAGACCGCACAGCACCTTCTCATTGTAGAGCGGCGTTAGCGCGCGCGACAGACGCTCATAGGCAACCAGGCGAACGGAGTTGGAACCGATATCGATGACAGCGATCGGGCCATAGCCTTCAAGACGCCCTTGACCCGAATAGTGTTCAGGGGGCGCGGCGCGTGAAAAAACGCGGTTGGTTCGCTTGAAGAGATTTTCCACGGCCCGACAAACTCGGATTGGTCATAAAATAGCGATGCGCGTTGAACGGTTCTTCGCCGGGCGCGGGTGTAACCCGCTTATGACGTCCGTCGGCCAACAGTTCCCAGCTTTGCTGGTTGTCTTTCAAACTTGCAACCATGATTTGGTCGAGTATCTGCGCGTGGACGGTTTCATTGTGGATGGGCACCATCGCTTCGACGCGACGATCCAGGTTGCGCGGCATCAAATCGGCCGACCCCATATAGATGATCGCTTCTTCGCTGGGCAGGCCGGCACCATTGCCGAAACAGACGATGCGCGAGTGCTCCAAGAAGCGCCCGACGATCGATTTCACCTCGATGTTGTCTGAAAGGCCGGGCACGCCCGGACGCAGGCAACAAATGCCGCGAATGATGAGGTTCACCTTCACACTGGCTTGGCTTGCTTCATAAAGCGCGTCGATAAGTTGCGCATCGACCAGCGAGTTCATTTTCATCCAGATCGCCGCCGGGCGACCGTTGCGGGCATGATCGATTTCGGCACGGATATGGTCGAGCAACCGCTGGCGCATGCGGGTCGGTGAGACCACCATCCGGTCCAACTCTGCCGGCTCGGCATAGCCGGTGATGAAATTAAAAATGCGCGCAACGTCACGGGCGATCACCTGATCAGCGGTGAAGAAGGACAAATCGGTGTAAATCTTCGCCGTGATCGGATGATAGTTGCCGGTGCCTATATGACAGAAGCTCATCAGATTGCCGGCCTCACGGCGGACGACAAGCGAAAGTTTGGCGTGGGTCTTGAGTTCCAGAAATCCGAAGACAACCTGCACGCCAGCGCGTTCCAGGTCGCGCGCCCAGCGGATGTTCGCCTCTTCGTCAAACCGAGCCTTCAACTCGACAAGCGCGGTCACCGACTTGCCCGCTTCCGCTGCTTCGATCAGCGCGCGCACAATGGGCGAGTTGTTGGACGTTCGGTAAAGCGTTTGCTTGATCGCGACGACATCTGGGTCAGAAGCCGCCTGGCGCAGGAACTGCACCACCGCATCGAAGCTTTCATACGGGTGGTGAACCACCAGGTCCTTTTGGCGGATGGCGGCAAAACTATCCCCACCATGCTCGCGGATACGCTCAGGGAAGCGCGGTGTGTAGGGCACGAATTTCAGATCATCGCGATCGATATCAACCAGTTCGGACAGGTCGTTAAGCGCAAGTGCCCCCTCGACCTTGAAAACCTCGCTGTCTTCGACATCCAATTCACTGGCCACCAGATTGAGCAGCGCATCGGGCGTGGTGGCCTCGATCTCCAACCGGATCACCGACCCACGGCGGCGGCGTTTCAATGCGCTTTCAAAAAGCCGCACCAAATCTTCGGCTTCTTCCTCGATCTCCAAATCCGAGTCGCGGATCACGCGGAATGCGCCGGTGCCCGTCACTTTGTAGCCAGGGAACAGTCGGGCGATAAACATGCGCACCACTTGTTCCAGCATGATGGTGCGGTGGCCGGCCCCAGAATCCTCAAACCGTGGCAATGCCACAAAGCGAGAGATTTTCGACGGCACGCGGATGAGCGCCGTCATGGAAGCATTGGCGCTGGTGGTCTTGGTTTGGCTTTCGCGCTCCTTTTCCAGTTGCAGAGCGATGGAAAAGCCAAGATTGGGAATGAATGGAAAGGGGTGGGCCGGGTCGACCGCCAGCGGGGTTAACACAGGAAAGACATGGCTCAAAAAATAACCATCCAGCCAATCGCGTTCGCGCGGATCCAAATCCTCCGGCTCGACGATCGTGATGCCGGCATCCGACAGTTCAGCGCGCAATCCATTGAAAGAATTCTGTTGGTGGCGCGCAAGATCGGCAACCTCTTCACCGATGGCTTGCAATTGCTCGGCCGGCGTCAAACCGTCATCGGACCGTTTGGTGATGTGCTCGTTCACCTGACCGACCAGGCCAGCCACACGCACCATGAAAAACTCGTCGAGATTGTTCGCCGAGATAGAGAGGAACCGCAAACGTTCTAACAGCGGGTGGTGCGTGTTGTCGGCCTCTTCAAGCACCCGCCGGTTGAAGCCAAGCCAGGACAGTTCGCGATTGATGAAACGCTCCGGCGAGGCCATCAGATGGTCATAGATGGGCGTGTCGTCGTTGGCGCTTAGCGCGCTGCCCAAAATGGGGCTCTCAGTTTCGGTAGTTTGCGGGTTGGCGGTGTCGGTCATGGGTGTCCTGTAAAAGAAGCGTCGTCCTGACGCGTACTTCAGCTCTGTGACAGTTCGTAGGCAGCCAATACCTCTCGTGCGAGCGGTTTGGTGATCGATCGTCCTGCAGCCAGCGAACGCTCGTCGATCAGCGCAATCAGTTTGGACAGATTGGCATAAGATCGTTCCATGCGCTGCAAAAGATAATCGGCAATCGCCGGATCGACCATCAACTGGCGGTCGGTGAAAAGTTTGATGGCGATGGCCTGGAACAGCGCATCGTCAGGCTGAGCGATTGCGGCGCGGACACCGGCGCGCAAACGTGAAAGCGTGTCGGGGCGCTGCAAACCAAGCTGTTCTGGCTCGTCCCGACTTGTGATGAGTACCGGCGCCTGAGCGGCACGAGCCGCCTCCAACATATGGAACAAAGCGTCTTCGTTCGTTCCTGTCCAACGCTCTAGGCCATCGATAATTGCCGCCCCATGCTCGTTCAGACCCTCAGGCAATGAGCCATCATACCAGTGGGAATCGTTGAAGCGCTCGGCGAAAAGATGCGCAAGATGTGTTTTCCCGGTCCCCGCCTCGCCGGTCAGAACACCCACCGATTTCGGCCAGGCGAGCGCATCAATCAGACCTCGCGCTTTTTCATTGGCCGTGCCCGCCACAAAATCTTCCGCCGCGAATGAGGGTGGCGGAACGATATCAAGGACGAGTTGACCGGCATTGGACATCGCTAACTCTCGTCGGCGTTGGGCGATATGGCCCCGGCTTTGCCGTTGGTGCCTTTGTAAAAAAGGCTCTTCTTGTAGTGCGAGACACCGAACCGGGTCAGCACGCCAATCGATGCTGCGACCGGGACGGCGATGAGCAGCCCTAAGAAACCGTAGAGCGATCCGAAGGCAAGCATGGCGAAGAACAACACCACCGGGTGGAGGCCGACCGCATCACCGACGATTTTCGGTTGCAGGAAGTTGCCTTCCACAAATTGTCCGAAGACAAAAATGCCTGCCACCGCGACGATCCACCAGGGCTCGGACCAAAATTGCACCAGAGCGACGCCGACAGACGTGCCGAACCCGACAAGTGACCCGATATAGGGAATGAAGCTCAAAAGGCCGGCACCGAGGCCGATCAACAGGCCGAAATTGAGCCCAACCAAGGTCAGCGCCGTGGCGTAAAACGTGCCGAGAATGAGCGCCAGGATAAACTGGCCGCGAATAAAGCCGGCCATTACGTGGTCGATCTTTTTGGCGAGATCGCGAATGGTATCGGCGTGGTCGCGCGGCAGAAGCGCATCAATGCGGGCGACAAGATTGTCCCAATCATAAAGCATGTAGACGGCAACAATTGGCGTGATCACCAGCGTCGACAGCACGCCGACAACCGCCGCGCCCTGATCGAGCACGCGGCTGGCAAGCGCTGCCATCGTGCCTGCGTTGGCTTCGATGAAATCACGGATGAGATCAAGATTGAGAGTTCCGAGCCAGGTGATGATGGCATCGAAGGTCATCGCAGATGGGACAAGAGCATTGCGGGCGGCTAGGTCGTCCTCGCTTGCCGGCGCCATGATGGCGTTGATGGCGCGGAAGTCTTCATCCGCCAGGCCGAAAATCGTTCGCAGTGTTTCTGGGATATAAGGACGTAGCGCCTCCACAAGGCCGATCATCTGCTCAACCAGCAGCGGCACCAGAAGCAACAGACCGACGGCGACGATGATGACCGCCAGCGCGGTAATCGACAGGGTTGCCCAAAGCCTTGAAAAGCCAAGGCGTTCAAACCAATCAGCCGCCGGATCAAGCAGGTAGGCGATCGCCATGCCGGCAACAAAGGGTAAAAGCACGCTGGAGAACACGTAAATGAAGGAAATCAGCGCCGCCGCCGCGAGAGCCCAAAAGATCGCTTGCCGTTGAAGTGTCATGAAGGGTGCGCGCTCGCATCGTTAGCTGATTTGGTGACGTCGGCCACAGACATAAGGCCTCTGGCCCACAGGTTCCAGACGCGCTGTGCTTGTTTTGCGATCAGGAATCCGGCACGCAAAGCCGATACGACACGAGGATGCAGCATGAGCGGGTCAGAAGCCTATAAGCAAGCCGGCGTCGATACCGATGCCGGCGCGGCGCTGGTGGACCGGATCAAACCGGCTGTTCGCTCGACGCGGCGCCCGGGCGCCGACGCTGATCTGGGCGGTTTCGGCGGATTGTTTGATCTTGCTGCTTGCGGCTATCGCGATCCCGTTCTGGTGGCCGCCAATGACGGCGTCGGCACCAAGGTGAAGATCGCCATCGAGACTGGCATCCATCACACCGTTGGCATCGATCTGGTGGCGATGTGCGTGAACGATCTGGTTGTTCAGGGCGCTGAGCCGCTGTTTTTTCTTGATTATTTCGCCTCGGGTACTCTGGATGTTGATGTGGCGGCGAACGTGGTTGAGGGCATCGCAGAAGGCTGTAAGCTCGCTGGATGCGCCTTGATCGGCGGCGAAACCGCTGAGATGCCCTCCCTCTATACGGGCAAGGACTATGATCTGGCTGGCTTTAGCGTCGGGGCGGTGGAGCGCGATGAAATTCTGCCGCGCAAGACCATGGCAGTGGGCGATGTTGTGTTCGGCCTCGCCTCGTCTGGATTCCATTCCAATGGCTATTCGCTGATCCGCAAGATCGTTGCGGATGCCGGTCTGCCGTATGACGCCTCGGCGCCCTTCGATCCTGCGCGTACCCTGGGCGAGGTTCTGCTGACGCCCACCCGAATTTATGTGAAAAGCGTGCTGGCAGCCCAAAAGGCGACAGGTGCCATCAAAGGTTTGGCGCACATCACCGGTGGCGGGCTGCTAGAAAACATCCCACGCGTTTTGCCTGACGATCTGGCGGTGTCCCTGGATCTTTCCGGGGTAACCGTCCCACCGGAAATGGCCTGGGCCGCCGACACGGCCAAGCTTTCGGCGCACGACATGCTCGCCACGTTTAACTGCGGCGTCGGCATGGTGGTGATTGTTGCCACCGAGGAAGCTTCCGCCGTTTCAGCGAAACTCTCTGAGATGGGCGAAAGCGTTCTAACCCTCGGCGCGGTAACGTCGCGAACCGGTGAGCCCGTGATCATCGAGAAGTCGCTGCCTCTATGAAACAGCGCGTCGCAATACTGATTTCCGGGCGCGGCTCCAACATGCAGGCTTTGGTGCAGGCGGCGAACCAGCCTGACTATCCCGCCGAAGTCGTTCTGGTGGTTGCCAATCGACCTGACGCTGCCGGCCTGGCTTGGGCCGCAGATCAGGGGATCGCAACGGCTGTGGTCGACCACAAAGCCTTTAAGAAAGACCGTGAAGCGTTCGAGCGGGCGATTCACGCCGAACTTAAAAAGGCCCACGCGGATGTCGTTTGTCTGGCTGGGTTCATGCGGCTGCTGACGCCCTGGTTTATTGGCCAATGGCACAACCTTTTGATCAACATCCACCCCTCGCTCCTACCCTGTTTTAAGGGGCTCAATACCCATCAACGCGCGCTCGATGCAGGGGTGAAACTGCATGGTTGCACAGTGCATTTCGTACGGCCAGACATGGATGCCGGGCCCATCATCGCCCAGAAAGCCGTACCGGTTCTGGATGATGATGACCCCGACACTTTGGCGGAACGCGTCCTGGCGGCGGAACACGCGCTCTACCCACACGCGCTTGCTGAGGTAGTCCGGGGATTAGAAGGCAACCTGACCATCAAAGCCGAGCGCGTGATTGGTATCCGTCCTATCGAATAGGAGGATGGGCACGTGGTGGCCGGCGTAATCCAGCCCCTTCCCCACCAGGACGACTGCGTGGCTGCTGGGCGGAACCAGAGCGCGCGTTCTGTTTGGAGAAGCTGTCATCGGGCGTCCCAGCAAAGCAGCGCGGCACAAACGGAAACTCGTCGGTGATCACATAGTAATAGGTGCCGTCGGGATATTCCGGCGTGACCCCAACGCGGCCATTGCAGGCATCCAGCGTGCCCGAGCCCGGCACATATTCCCAATCGGCCGTGAAGGTGCCGTCATAGGCACCGCCCGGGCCGGATGAGCGTGTACCGGGGCGTAGTTGATAGCTGGAATCCATCACCTCTAGGCCAGATGAAGGATCATCAGAGTCGGCGTAGCTGAGCGGCCCATAAACCGGGAAACCGTCAGCGGCATAGCCAATCAGCGTCGGTGCGCCAGCGCTTGCCAGCCGGTCGTAAAGGGCGTCCGGGATGCCATGATAGTGGTAGGCGCCGTTGGGCTGCACATGGGCGTTGCTTGAGTCTAAACCCAGCGAGCGGGTCTGCGGCCCAAACGCTTCATAGTTCCAACCTGAGGAGCGATCATTGTTCCAAAATTCAGCCGTTGCTGGGTCAAAAATCACGCCATTAAGCGCTACGCCAAAGACGTAACGGTCGGCGCTGGTTGGCGAGCTGCTGGTGCTTGGATTGGTAGGCATATCAAAGCGGTAGCTCTGGGTGGAAATGCTGTTTGGATTGTTGGCGTTGGGGAACTGGCCAGGCGCGTGGTCTGGCAAGCCGTCGGCAACAATAGTGCGCACAGCGCCATTGGATGAGATCGAGATGTTGGCTGCGGCTTCGACTGAACCAAGTAACAACTCTTCCAGAAGCTCGTCCAACCAGCTCGTGTCCTCTTCCACCAGCGCTTGGCCGGTGGCGGCAACCTCTTCATCATGGCTGCCATGGGCAAAAACATCGCTTGGCAAAGCGGTGGTCGCGAGAAGCACGGCGACCATGGATGCCATACCAAGGCGCTTGAGCAGGTCGGTTTTGGGGTGAGTATCGGTCATGGCGTTCGCCCTTTTTCATCGGTTCGCTCACGAGTTTGTGAGCACACCGTGAAGGTGAGCGAGACGCAGACCTTGCACCAGTTAAGGCTACGTCATGTTCCCAGTTTGTCCGTTACAAGTGCGTCATGACATTTTGGACAGGTTTGGGTGTGGAGCTGCTTGGGTCGGAGCAAAGAGGGCTGTTAGCAGCTGAAAACTCCCAACCTGGCCAATGCCGACGTAGGAGCAAAACGACCAACGATGGCTATTGCTGTTTGGACAGCTAATGCCCGGTTACATAAGCGTAAGAACTCTGCACGAGCTGAAAAACCACGTCGAGTTCGGCATCAGTTACGGGCGTATAAATCATGACAAATCCTCCCCATCCTTCTCGCTGACCAGACCAAGGGTGCGACACTGCCCAACCTGCTTCAACCGCGGCATCTGCGGTGTCTGGATGCAACGAAGCGTGGAGACTGCCATCAGGGTGCAGATGTGCAAACTCGCGCCCTCCGACAACGGCTTCTGGATGTGCCAGAGGCAGATCTTCGTCCAAGTGGAAACCGACCGCTCCAGGTAGCGAGATGCGCGTTGGACCAAGGGCGACACCGGGCAATTCCGCAACGAGGCGCAGCAACTCATCAGAAAGTTCCGGAACCGCATCAACGCCAATTTGGACATGTGGGACGCCGTTCGTGGTGCGTGGAATTGGTGTTTCGCGATCAGGCAGGCGCATCTCTTGAGCTAAGACCGAGGGCGCAATCGCAACCATCGCAACCAGTGCAAGTGGAAACAGTTGATGGATCATGACCTTATGCGCTCCTGTTTAAGTGTCTATGGGTGGTTTGTGGATAAGGCTGGAGAGGCGCGACGCGCCCCTCCTGTGCTCGTTGCAATGCAAGATACTTGCCGCAGCGATTACTCAGCTGGGGGCAAAACGCTGTGACCAACAGTCGACAGGTCTTCTTCTGTGATCCTCCAGCCTTCATCGGTATCAACCAATGTTCCTGTCCAATGAATGAAGTGCGTTTCAGGGCCTTGGTGTTCGCTGAAGTGCGTGGCCGTGATCATCCCGGATACGGTGGCATTTTGCGGCCCATCAAACGTCACGCGCAGAGTGTCCAGTTGGTGATGTGTTGACGTAAAACCGGCCATTTGAAAGCCCATTTGCGCGAGGGCTCCGCGCATGGCTGCACCGCGCAAATCCGGCTGACTGGCAAGAAATGCACAGTCTTCTCCAGGGCAAACAATCGAGGCGCTGACGAAGTTTAGGCGTGAGATGAGGTCTTCGCCCCAACACGCGCTCCAGATCGCCATGCCCTCTTCAACCTCGCCAACGCTGATCATGTCGATCCCGTGCGGGAAACACGCCACATGGTTCACGACCTCTGCATAGGTATCGGCGTAGCCTTCAAAGGGCGCGTCGGCCAAGGCGGGCTGGGCTGCAAAAAAGGCAAGCAGTGCCAAAAGCTTTCTCATTTGATAGTCCTTCTTCGGTAGAAATTGGATGAGCGAAATTGAGTCCTAGCTCGCCACCAAAATCACTAATAGTACAAATTGTATCGTAACGCAACAAACTGTATCATAGATGCTATGAGAAGCAACGAAGACCCTCGATTGACCGCGACGCGTGTGGCCGCATTGGATGCCGCTCTAAGCATTCTGAAAGAAGATGGGGTCCTGGCTGTGTCGCACGCGGCAATAAGTGCCCGAACCGGCATTTCGCGCAGCACGCTCTATCGGCATTGGCCCAAGCTTGATGCGCTGCAGAACGCGGCGTTTGCCCACGCTGCGACTGGGCCAACCAGTGTGCCTCGCACAGATGGCCCGCTGAAGGCCGACCTAACTTGGATGATCGGACGGCTCATGATGGCGTTAAACGAAACACCGTGGGGCAAGATTGCTCCACAGGTGATTGCTGCGGCCGCTACGGATGACCAAACCCGTACTTTAATAAGCAAGTGGATTGAGGATCGGAGCGCAAACGTTGAAGCAGTTTTCGCTGCCGCCAAAGTCCGTGGCGAACTCAAAAAGGACGCGCCGATCCAGCAATTGGTAGAGATGGCGATCGCGATCCCTTATTTCAGAAAGCTGATTGCCGGATTGCAGCTCGATCAAAACTGGCTGGATGCACATGTTGATATGATTTGCATCCTCGCAACGGAACAGTCAGACGATTGAGCGCCAATGAAAATTGTTTGCCCAGCCATATCGAGCCATGGAAGTCCTTACGGAACTCCATCTAGTGCATTTGCCATGAAGCTCTGAACCAACAGGCGCCTTCATCCGCACTGCATCCATTCAACAAACTCTCAAGCCAACAAAAAAGGCGGCCACCGGATAGGTAAAACCGCCCTTTAAACTGTTCGTATCGCTGGGTTTTAGCCGACGATTTCCAGCTCAGAGAACCAGTAGGCAATCTCTTCAGCGGCAGTTTCAGCAGCGTCCGAACCGTGAACCGAATTCTCACCGATCGACTCGGCGAACTCTTTGCGGATGGTGCCTTCTTCGGCTTCTGCTGGATTGGTGGCGCCCATTACTTCGCGGTTGCGGGCAATGGCGTTTTCGCCTTCCAAAACCTGTACGACGGTCGGTGCGGACGACATGAAATCGACCAGCTCGTCAAAGAAGGGGCGCTCGCGGTGCACAGCATAAAAGCCTTCGGCGTCCTTACGGCTCATCCACACGCGCTTGCTGGCAACGACGTGCAAGCCGGCGGCTTCAAGTTTGGCGGTGATCTGACCGGTCAGATTGCGGCGCGTCGCATCCGGCTTGATCATGGAAAATGTGCGTTCGATGGCCATTGCGGCGATCCTATCGTTGAATGGGGAAACAGAATGGGAGGCGGGCGCGTCAGCGAATGTGCTGCGCGCCCGGTGAGGCGCGATATAGACCGGGGTCGCCGCCGCTTCAAGCTGCGAGTTTCAGCGCCCCTGATTGATTGCAGGTGTCGAGCACCCGATCGAACCAGTCTTGCAGCACATCATCGCTGTTCATCGTGTCGTAGGATGACGTTGCTTTAGCCCAGCAGAACGACGCTGCCAGAGCGATGTCGGCATAGAGCAGACGCTCGCCGCCGAGGAACGGCGATTCCGCCAAGCGACGGCGATAGGGCTTCATGAAGGTTGCAAACTTCTGCCGCTCTTTGTCCCGGCCGCGCTGCACGTCCTCCAAGGACATGCCGAAGCGTTGTTCGCGGCTTTGGCGAAAATAGGCAGCGTCTTCAGGTGCCAACTGATTGTGAATGTCGAGAATGATCATGCGGCTGATCGTTGGATAGAGCCCGGTGACGATTAGATTATCGATCAGCGCGGCATTTTCCTTGCCGCCATCGCCGCCAAAAACGGACGGGGTGTCTGGATAGGCGCCCTCCAGATAGGCACAAATGGCAAAGCTTTCGGTGACTGTGGTCTCATCATCCATCAGGACAGGCACGGTCTTGTGGATGCCGTCCAGCACTTTGGGAATTTGTGTGAAAGGGGTTGGCCGGTTTTCAAAGTCCAGACCTTTGAAACCAAGTGTCAGTCGTGCTCGCCAGGAGTAGGCTGAAAACAGCCGGTCCGGCTCGGCGCCACAAAGCTCATAAAGTATCCGCATCGCATCCCTCATTTGTGCGCGTGTGTGGTCGATATGCCGCTAGACCAGCGCACGGCGCAATGCTAGCCCGGCGCTATGCTAGAAATTTCCAATCTCACCTACCGGCTGGGCGACCGGCTTTTGTTCGATGACGCGTCCGCAACCATTCAGCGCGGCTCGAAGGTCGGCTTTGTCGGGCGCAACGGGTCGGGCAAGACAACGCTGTTTAAGCTGATCCGCGGTGAAATCGCGCCGGAAAGCGGTGAAATTCGCCTGCCATCGCGCATGCGCCTTGGGGGCGTTGATCAGGAAGTGCCCGCCGGACCTCAAGCGTTGCTTGAAATTGTTCTGGCTGCCGACACCGAGCGCGCCTCACTGTTGGCTGAGGCTGAAACCGCGACCGATCCGACCCGGATCAGCGATATTCAATTGCGGCTTGCCGACATCGACGCGCATTCGGCCGAAGCACGTGCCGCCCGTATCTTGCAGGGTCTCGGCTTCGATCACGAAGCGCAGCAGCGTCCGGCCTCGGATTTTTCCGGCGGTTGGCGCATGCGCGTCGCCCTGGCGGCGGTGCTTTTTTCGGCGCCTGACCTCTTGTTGCTTGATGAGCCGACCAACTATCTCGATCTGGAGGGCGCACTGTGGCTGGAAAGCTATCTGGCGCGCTATCCGCACACGTTAATGGTGATCTCGCATGACCGCGATCTGCTCAACAGCGCGGTCAGCCAAACCTTACACCTCGATCAGCGGCGGTTGCAGCATTATGGCGGCCCGTTCGACACCTTCGACAAGCAGCGCCGTATTCAGCTGGCCGTTGAAGAAAAAGCGCAAGCCAAACAGGCGGCACGGCGCGCCCATATGCAATCGTTTGTGGATCGTTTTCGCGCCAAGGCCACCAAGGCGAAACAGGCACAATCACGGCTAAAAATGCTGGAAAAGATGGAACCGATGGCCTTGCGTATAGAAGAGCGGGTAGCGCCGTTTCATTTCAAAGGACCGGAAAAACCTAAATCGCCACCGCTGATCAATGGGCGCGATCTGGCGGTTGGTTATGAACCGAACAAGGCCATTCTCTCGCGGATGACATTCCGCATCGATCCCGATGATCGCATTGCGTTGCTTGGCCAAAACGGCAACGGCAAATCGACCTTTGCCAAGATGATTGCCGGACGGCTGACCCGTCAGGCGGGAGACTTGACGTTTCCCGGCAAGATGAAGGTCGCATTCTTCACGCAGCACCAACTGGATGATCTGAACCCCAAGGAATCGCCGGTTGATGCGGTACGCAAGCGTATGCCGGAGGCCGGTGAGGCCAAAACTCGTGGCCGCGCGGCCCAAATGGGGTTCGACCGGCTGCGTATGGACACGCCCGCCGGACAGCTTTCCGGCGGCGAGCGGGCAAGGCTGCTGCTCGGGCTCATCACCTTTGATGGCTCGGATATTTTGATCCTCGATGAGCCGACCAACCACCTCGACATGGAAAGCCGGGAGGCGTTGGTTGAGGCGCTGTCGGACTATGATGGCGCGGTGATTATCATCAGCCATGATCGCCATCTCATCGAAGCAACCGCCGACCGGCTTTGGGTGGTGGGCGACGGAACGGTCAAGCCCTATGAGGATGATCTGTCAGCCTATCGAACAGCGATCCTGCGCGGCGTCGATGGTGGCAAACAGAAGTCCAGCAAGGCGGCCAAGGCGAAGAAAGGCGAGTCAAAGGCGGAAGCTGCAGCGCCCAAACCAGCCGCCAAGCCTGCACGGCCTGGCAACGTGTCACTTTTGAAAAAGCAGGTGGCCGACGCGGAATCGCGACTGACGACCATTCGCGCAGAACTGGCGAAGATCGACAAAGATCTGGCCAACCCCAAGCTTTATGCGATGAACCCGCAAAAAGGCGCCAAGCTCGCCGCCCGGCGCGCCAAAGGCGCGCAAGCGCTCGATAGCTGGGAAGCTCGATGGCTTGACCTCAATGCTGCGCTCGAAGAGGCCGGCGAGCGAGTATAGCAAATCATTTGACCTTCGTTCCGTTCCGACAGAACGACCGCTGGTCTTCCATGGCTCTGTTCCTACGGAACGACCGCCCAATAGATTCCCCGGACTTTCGCTCCGTTCCTACGGAACGACCGCTCGGCCCGTTTGATCACCGAAAACCGATGAACTCCACATAGTCGTCGAGAACCGATTCCCACCAAACCAAGTCATCGCGGAACGTTTCCAGCGATATGCCGTGGCGGGTGTTGATCGCGAACTGGATGACCGCATCGCCATCATCGCGGATATAAGCCTTGCCGAACCGACGGCTGGAGTTCCATTCGTTCATCTGGTCGATGGTCAAGCCGTCCATCTCAAACGATGCGGTGAAGGACAGGTCCGCACAATCAGGCTCGCAGTTGTAAACATCCACCGCGAAGTTGATGTCGTTGACGGTAGCCGCAATGTAACGATCGCCATTGTTATCGCTTTCAAACCGCGCCGTGCCGATTTCAGCAACGATGGGGCAGAGTTCGTCGAGGACGGCGAATACCATGCCTGATGGACCAGACCCTGTGCAAGCGGCGGCAGGTGGAGGCCGTTTTTGGGCCATTGCCGTGGACTGCAACCCGGTGGCCAGTGCGAAGGCGACTGCCGTCGCGGCGATCACCGCCAATAGATGAAGTTTGCGCGTTTGCGTTGCCATGGCCACTCTCCCTCTGCCAAGCCAGCCGACGTTCTTTGACGCCGTTGTGCAAAATCTGCATGGCAATTGGCGCAACGTCAAACCTCCGCGGTCCATTGTCCTCAATACAGCCGGTTATTGGTCTGCCCGTTGCCAGGTGCCTGTCTCCGATTGGCGCCAATAGGAAAGCGTGTGACCGCCATCGCGGAGCGTCTTCCAAACACCGCGCGCCGCCTGAACTGTGTCAGATTTTGTACCGTCAAACATCAATATGGCGCGCTCATAAACGCTCAATTCATGATCTTCGCTTGGCAACGCGCCTTCGACAAAAAACCGAACGGCGGCGCCATTGGGATTGTCGGAAGTCGCCGACAACCAGATCGGTTGGCGCTCACGATCGGCCGCCCCCTCGCCCGCGTGCGGCAAAAAGCTAGCCTCACTGAACGTCCACAAATGGTCGTCCAGTTCATGGATGCGCGAGGGCTCACCGACTTCAATAACGACCCGCCAGTCGCGCTCCAAGCATTTCGCCAAAAGCTGCGGCAAGGCGGTCTCCAGGCTGATCGTCTGCAAATGGTAAAACGCAACCTCAGCCATCAATCACCATCAGGATTCTTCGTGGACGGCGCGGATGTAGTCGTTCAAAAGGCGCACACCAAACCCTGACCCAAACGACTGGTTGATCGCCGATTTAGGCGCCGACATTGCGGTGCCCGCGACATCCAGATGCGCCCATGGCGTATCGCCAACAAAGCGGGCGAGGAACTGCGCAGCCGTGATGGAACCGGCAAACCGCCCACCGGTGTTCTTCATGTCGGCGAACCGCGAGTTGATCATCTTGTCGTAGGCCGGCCCAATCGGCAGACGCCAGACTTTCTCGCCGGTGCGCTGGCCAGCTTCGTGAAGATCGGTCGCCAGGTCATCATCGTTGGAGAAAAGGCCAGCGTGCTCCTGGCCGAGCGCGACAAGGATCGCTCCGGTGAGCGTGGCCAAGTTGATCATCACCTTCGGCTCGTAGGTCGTGCGCGTATAATGCAGCGCGTCAGCCAAGACCAAGCGCCCTTCCGCATCGGTGTTGATGATCTCGATGGTTTTGCCGGCCATGGAGGTCACAATATCGCCCGGGCGCTGGGCTTTGCCGTCCGGCATGTTTTCGACCAGCCCGATGACGCCGACGGCGTTCACCCTGGCCTTGCGGGCCGCCAAGGTGTGCATGAGGCCGACCACGCAGGCGGCGCCGCCCATATCGCCCTTCATGTCTTCCATGCCAGCTGATGGCTTGATCGAGATCCCCCCGGTATCGAAGACAACACCCTTGCCGACAATGGCGACCGGCTTGTCATTGGAGCCGCCCTTCCATTCCATGATGGCGAGACGCGCAGGCTTTTCTGAGCCTTGAGCGACACCTAACAGTGCGCCCATGCCTAGATCTTCCATGGCATCATCATCAAGCACGGTCACCTCAACGCCAAGTTCATCAAGGGCCTGGGCGACACCTGCAAATTCTTCTGGTCCAAGAACGTTTGGCGGTTCGTTGACCAGGTCGCGCGCAAGAATGGTGCCTGAGGCAATTGCATCGGCGTGTTGGAACGCGGCTTCCAGCGCCGATGTGTCAGCGCTTAGCACAGTGACGGCCAGCGATTGCGGTGGCGTCTCTTCTTCGCCGTTCTCGTCGTCTTTTTCCGGACGGCTCTTGTATCGATCGAAGCGATACGCCCCGAGTTTCAACCCAGCCAAGATGGATGCCGCTTCATCCGCCGCCATATCGTCAAAGACGATTGTCGCAGCGCTGGCCTTGGACAGTGCGGATGCGATTTTTCCACCGAGCATCAGATGGGGTTCGGGGTCTTTGGCCTTTTCCGGATTGGCGCCAATCAGGATCACCTGATCAACAGGGGCCTTTGGCACCGCGTAGAGCCTAACCGTTTCGCCCCAACCGGCCTTGAAATCTGCCGCCTTGGCGCCGGCGGAAAGCGCTCCATCGCCAGATGAATCGAGTTGCGAAGCAGAGCCCGCAAACGAATCTGCGCTTGGTGCAAAAACAACCAGCGGACCCTTGGGAATGTCGGGAAACTTTGATTTGGCGTCGTGAGCGGCAAAGGTGAAGGAAAGCTCAGGCATTGAATCCTCGTTATGCGTAAGGGTGTGCTGCGCCCGGCCGGGCGCACAATCGTTGGGTTCTGAGGTGGCGCATGGCGCGCGTTTTGGCAAGCGTCACCGGGGCATTTGCATCGTGCGCGCTCGGACGACCACATGGTGGCTGGGCATCACCGACGATCTTGTTTACAAAGGCTTAACCCATTTTCTTGGTCGAACTTTAGCCATTGTGGGTGGCAATGAAGGTTGGGGATTGATGCAACTGTCAGGCAACCAGCTCGGGCAGTTGGGCGCATGGTTAAGCAGCAGGTGTAAAACCTGTTGCTGGCTTAGGCGCAGGGAGTATTCGACGTTTGACGTTCAATCGTGTCAGCCTGTTTGACCGCTATCTGTTTCGTCAGGTGGTGCTGACCTTTGTCGGCATGCTTATCGCCATGACGGCGGTAATCGTGTGCGTGGTCGCGCTGCAGGAACTGGACGTCGTTACCAATCAGGGCGCGGCGCTGGCGACGTTTGCCGTCCTCACGATTTTGAACATGCCGCAGATGCTCAGCGTCGTGGCGCCGATCGCATTTTTTCTGGCTCTCTTGATGACGCTTAATCGTCTGAGTGCAGAGAGCGAGATCGTCGTTGTCAACGCATCCGGCGGAAGCCCGATGAGCCTACTTCGCCCCGTCATGGCGAGTGCGTTGGTTGTCAGCCTGCTGGTTGCGGTTCTTGGTCACTTGGTCGCGCCACCCGCCCAGAAGGCTTGGCGGTTTTTGATCAGCGACGTTCGTGCCGACCTTCTTGCCACTGTCGTTCGCGAAGGTGCTTTTTCCTCGCTCCAGGAAGGTTTGACGTTTCACATGCGGGCGCGCGAACCGGGCGGCATCCTGGCTGATATCATGATCGCCGATACGCGCGACTACCCGCACGAAACGATCTACTTCGCTCAAAGAGGCACCGTTGTGCGTGGCGAACAGGGTGCATTTCTGTCAGTCGATGACGGTGTCATCCAGCGCCGAACAGTTTCAGCCTCGGGCCGGGTCAACACGGCTTTCCTCTATTTTGATAGCTATTCGATCGATCTGAGCTTCACAGATCGCGCCACCGCCCCTGGCTTTCTCAAGCCTTCAGAGCGATCCACGTTTTATTTGCTGAATCCTGACGAGGATGATGCGTTTTTCGTCAGCCAACGCGGTCGGTTCTTGGCCGAACTACACAACCGAATGGCTTTGCCGTTTTATCCCTTCGCCTTCGCAATGATCATAGCCCTGGCACTTGGAACACCACACTCCGGAAGGGCTGGACGGGCAAAACGGGTTCTATCTGCGATTGGTGGAGGCGCTGTCGTCCTTGGCGCGCAATTTGGTGCGTCAAGCATCATTCCATTGGCACACTTCACCTGGCCAATCCTCTATGTGATCCCGCTCCTTATGGTGTCACTGGGGTGGCTTGCGATTTCGAAGCGGATTGATTTTGCGTCGCTTCTGTACCGAACTCCATTGATCAGGAAGGCTAAGGCACTTCCTCAGGCGGCGGAGTAGTCATGCGACTGTCAGCCTCTCTCAATCGCTATCTCGCCTTGGCTTTCTCCAAGCATGTTGGGTTTGTGTTTCTTGGCGCCTTTGCGTTGATGCTTATGGTCGACGTCATGGAGCTGACGCGGCGGGGCGCCGACTTAGAGATCCCAATCCAAGCGATTTTCGCGATATCTGCCATGCGGCTACCCTCTCTAGCTGAGCAGTTGGTGCCGTTTGCCGTGCTGATCGGTGCGTTGATGACGCTGGTCGCCCTCTCGCGTCGGTCAGAACTTATCATTGCTCGAGCCTCTGGACTTTCAGCCTGGCAGTTTTTGATACCATTGATTGTGGTAGCTGCGCTCGTCGGGATTGCCGCCTCGTGGCTCTACAATCCGTTTTCAGCCAGCCTTAAGGTGCGTTCAGACGCCATTCTAGCGGAGCGGTTTGCCGGCAGCACAACCAATGTCGATCCCGAACGGGAGATTTGGTTCCGCCAGTCCACCGGCGAGATCATGACTCTGGTGCGAGCCGCGTCAGCGACCGACGCCGGCCAGACGCTAAATCAGGTTAGCGCCATGCTGTTTGACGAAAACGGTGACTTCAACCAGCGGGTCGATGCGGATCGCGCCGTGTTGCGCAACGGCGCGTGGAACATGACGGATGTGACGATGACTGACACGCAAGGAGAATCGCGTGTCGTCGAGGTTTTTTCGCTCGCCACACCACTGACGGCCGATGATGTATTAGGACGGTTCACACCGCCCAGTTCTGTGCCAATTTGGGACCTGCCCGACCTTGCAAATAAGGCACAGCAGGCGGGCATTGCGTCCGATCGCTACAGATTCCAATTTCAGGCCTTGCTCGCACGGCCCATGCTGCTTATGGCCATGGTGTTGGTGGCCGCGACCGTGTCTTTGCGGTTCTCTCGGCATGGGGGAACGACAAAGCTGGTAGTGGCCGGTTTGAGTGCTGGATTTATCGTGTTTGTGGTCAACGAAATCGCGGGCGACTTGGGCGGAGCTGGATTGGTCAATCCGGTCCTGGCAGCATGGGTGCCACCGATCGCCGCCGGCCTTTTTGGTATAACGGCCTTGCTGCACCTGGAGGACGGGTGAGCTTGGCTGGGTTTCGCTTTTCTTCTCGTATCTTTCGCATAAGCATGATGCTAGCGGTTGCCGGGTCCCTAGTGCTCACTGGGGTGGGCACCGGACTTGGCGTGAGTGGTGTTGCGCTCGCGCAGATCACACCAGGCTTCGACCAAGCCGATCCTGATGCGCAGATGTTCCTGGAAGCGGACGAACTCCTCTACAATGAAGGCGTAAATACCGTCACCGCCCTGGGCAATGTGACGATCTTTTACGATGGCTACACGGTTGACGCCGACGAGGTCGTGTACGATCGCGCACAGGGTCGTGTGCTGGCGCGCGGAAACGTGATCTTGGTCGAACCAAGCGGCAACATCATCCGTGCAACGTCTGCTGATCTCAGTGACACGCTGGCCGAGGGCTTTGTCGATGCGCTCAGCGTGGAGACGCCCGAACGTGGCTTTTTCACTGCCCGTAACGCCACCCGCCGTGAGGGTTCTGAAACCGAGTTCGACCAAGGAACCTACACAGCCTGTGAGGCCTGCCCAGAAAATCCCGACCGGCCCCGCGCTTGGATGTTCCATGCCGACACGATCACGTACGATGAAGAAGACCAGATGGTCTATTATCGTAATGTGCGGTTGGACTTTTTCGGGATACCGATCGTTTGGCTACCCTTCTTTGCCCACACCGACCCAACGGTCGAGCGCAAGAGCGGATTCCTTCGCCCTGACTACGTGCTTGACGGCGATTTGGGTTTCGCCATTTCGACACCCTACTATTTTGCGCTTGATCCCAGCTATGATCTGACGGTGACCCCAACGTTCTTCTCGGGTCAGGCGTTTCATCTTGAAGCGGAATGGCGTCAGCGACTCGAAAATGGGGCCTACAGCGTCCGCGTCTCTGGCGCCGGTCAGTTTGACGATGACGTGTTCAACAATCAGCCTGGCGATCAGGATTGGCGCGGCGGCATTGCGAGCAACGGAGCTTTTTCGCTGAATGAGCGCTGGGATTTCGGCTGGAATCTCTACCTGCAGTCAGACCGTCGCTACTTTCGTGATTATTCGATTGAAACAGAAGGCGCGAGCCAGGTCATTTCCGACGTTTATCTGACTGGGCTTCACGACCGCAGTTATTTCGACGCACGCGTAGAACGCATCCAGGTTGCGACAATTTCAGAAGGCGATCAGAACCAACCCTGGACCTTGCCGGTGGTCGATTATGATCGCCGCTTCACCCCAGATCATGTTGGTGGCGAGTTGCAGGTTCTGGCCAACTTAACAACGACGGTTCGTGAAGATGCGTTCGTTGACCCTGTAACGCGACCGACCGGTGCAACCAATGTGTACGAGGGCCTTGATGGCCAAATGAGCCGCGCGACGCTGGATGTATCGTGGCGGCGCGAGTTCATCGGGCCGCTCGGCCAGGTCTTCACACCGCAGGTCGGGTTCCGTGGTGACGTTATTGGCTACAATCTTGGTAGCGAGGCCAACGTCGTGTTCGCTGACGGTGAAAACTCCTTCGCGCGCGGTATGGCATCCGCGGGTCTGGAATGGCGCTGGCCGTTCCTGATCACTACCCCAGGCAGCAGCCATGTTGTGGAGCCAGTCGCCCAACTCATCGTGCGCCCGGACGCTGGCCATCTTGGCGAGGTGCCGATCGAGGATTCGCAAAGCCTCGTCTTTGACGCGTCTAACCTGTTCGATTGGGACAAATATTCCGGCTATGATCAGATGGAAGGCGGAACCCGCGCCAATGTTGGCGTGCGGTACACTGGAACGTTCGACAATGGCTTGTCCCTGAGTGCGATCATCGGGCAATCCTTTCACCTGGCGGGCGAAAATCCATACGCCTGGTCGCAAACTGGCACCAACATTCTCACGCCCAACGGTGAGGACAGCGGACTTGAAACTGATCAGTCCGATTATGTTGCGATGCTGACCGCTCGTCTGCAGAATCGGCTTTCTCTGACCGCATCAGGGCGTTTTGACGAGGACGATTTTGACTTGGAGCGTGGTGAGCTTTTGGCGTCAGCCTCGCATGGTCGCGTCGCCGGCGCAGCTACCTACGCTTATTTGGCGGCGCAGCCCAATCGCGGCATCACCGACGATCAGCACCAGATTGCCGGCTCAGCTTCGCTGCAAGTCAATAGCAGTTGGCGCGTTGCTGGCAGCGTCCAGTACGATTTGGAGCGAAGCCATATCCTCGGATACGGCGCAGGGATTCAATATGTCTGCGACTGTTTGGGCATTGGGTTGAACTATACCTACACGTCACCGGATGGGAATGACGGCGTTTCGGACAGTCGGGTTATGCTGAACGTTTCGCTGCGCACCATTGGCGCTTTTGAAACACAGGTGCTGAACAACGACCAGTTCAACAGCGTGTTTGGAGCGCAATAGAACGTCAGGGGCTGATTTTCGGCACAATTGGGATGCACGCGCAGGTCGATTGAAATCGTCTCTCTCCCTGAACAGTGAGAAGTCGGCGATTTCTGATAGAATCTGCGTAAAAAGGACGTTGGAATGATGGGTGCTAGATCCGTACGGAAATCAATGGATTCGCTTAAACGGCGTCGCAGGGGATTTCATACGCTTCTGGTTGGTTGCGTTATTGGTCTTGCAGCTCCGACCATCATGGACGTCGCGAGTGCCCCGTCTTTTGCGCAGTCGGTTTACACGGCCATCCTGGTTAACGACGTGCCGATCAGCAATTACGACATCAATGCTAGAGCTGCGTTGCTCCGGCTCCAGGGTGGTTCGAGTTCACAGGCTGAGGAAGAATTAATCGATGAAGCTTTGCAGCGCGCCGAGGCGCGTCGCCTTGGCATTTCCGTCACGCAAGCCGAACTCGACCAAGCCCTACAGACCATCGCTTCACGATCAGGTTTGTCGGTTTCGCAGCTTGGGCAGGCGCTTGGCCAACGTGGTGTAGACTTGGCGACACTCCGCGACAGCATTGAGGCACAAATCCTTTGGGACCAGGTCATTCGCGCACGATTTCAGGCGACCGTGCGCGTCGATGAGCAGGATGTGCTTGCGGCTCTTGACGACCGCTCTGGCGATGACAGCGGATCTGAGTTGACGACCACCGAATACACGTTGCGCGAGGTGGTTTTCGTCGTCCCAGAAGGTGCCGGCTCGAATACGCGCGAACAACGTCGCCGTGAGGCTGCGGCCTTTCGTTCTCGCTTTGAATCATGTGCTGCCGGCATATCGTCCGCGCGTCAGCTCAACGGCGTGGTCATTCAAAACGAAACGCGGCGTTTTTCCGCTGATTTGTCACCTGAACTTGATGGGCTTTTGCAGGAAACACCCGTTGGTCGTCTTACGCCGCCAGAAGATGCAACCGAAGGCGTGGTGATGTTCGCTGTCTGCAACAAGCGAGACGTGCGCTCCGATGCTGAGGCACGCCGGGATGTGGAAAGCGAACTGCGCAACGAGGAAGGGCTGCTGCTCTCGCGTGGCTATCTTCGTGACTTACGCGCTTCAGCGACCATCTTGCGCCCCAATAACTGATCGCGCCTGCTGATGCCTGATGCACTCCTAGGCGGTCGCCCGCTAGCCGTCTCCATGGGCGAACCGGCTGGCGTGGGTCCAGATATCATTCTTCGGGCGCTTACATCCCTTCAGGCCGATCCTGAGGCACCGCGTATTGTGGTTTTTGGTGATCCAGCCCTGTTGGAAAGCCGTGCCAAACGCCTGGAGCTCGACCTCTCAGTCTGCGCGTTGGACAACGTTGATGATCTTCAGGGGTATCGACGCAACACGCTCGTCGTTGTCGATGTTGGCAGGGTTGAAGACAGACCGGGCATGCTGGACGAGAGCACTGGAAAGGCTACCGTATCCGCGCTTCGCACAGCGCTTGACGCCGTTCGCGATGGACGCTGCTCCGGGTTGGTGACCGCGCCCATCCACAAGGCCAATCTCTACGCTACCGGCTTTGCGTTTCCTGGCCACACAGAGTTTCTGGAAGCCTATGCACGCGAGAACTGGCCCGAAGCCCATCCTCTGGCCGTCATGATGCTTACCGGACCGGAGCTGCGCACAGTTCCTGTTACCGTGCATATCCCATTAAGCGAGGTCGCCAGTTCCTTAACAACGCAACGCATCGTTGATGTCGGAGAGGTTGTGGCGCGCGACCTCAAACAACGTTTTGGCGTCGACAACCCGCGCTTGGCGATCGCTGGGCTTAACCCCCATGCTGGTGAAGAAGGGTCTTTGGGCAAGGAAGACGATGCAATTATCGCGCCGGCCGTCACGCAGCTCGGCCAACAGGGTATCCAGGCGCTCGGACCATTGCCGGCAGACACAATGTTCCATGCTGAAGCGCGACAAGCCTTCGACGCGGCGCTTTGCATGTATCACGATCAAGCTCTGATCCCGGTCAAAGCTCTCGACTTCCACAACACCGTCAATGTCACCCTCGGTTTGCCGTTCGTGCGGACGTCGCCGGACCATGGCACGGCGCTTTCACTGGCCGGCACTGGCAAAGCTTCACCGGCCAGCATGATCGCGGCCATCAGACTGGCGGCACAGATGGCTGAACGCGCCCGAGAAACCGTGTGAACCTGGAAAACCTTCCTAGCGTCCGTGCGGAAGTCGAGAGCCTGGGACCCGGTGGCTCGCGCCTCGGCGCGAAGAAATCCCTGGGGCAAAACTTCCTTTTCGATCTCAATCTTACGCGCAAGATCGCGCGATCCGGCTTGCCGCTCGACAGGGGCACGGTCGTGGAGGTGGGTCCGGGGCCAGGCGGCCTAACCCGCGCGCTGCTGCTGGAAGGGGCCGACCGCGTCCTCGCCATTGAGCGCGATGAACGCTTCCAGCCGATCCTGGACCGTCTAACCGATGCCAGCGATGGCCGCTTGCAGGTCGTCTATGGCGACGCAAAGAAGGTCGATCTCACAAGCCACATTGATCCGACCGATGGCCCGGCGCAGATCATCGCCAACCTACCCTACAATGTCGGCACACCGCTGCTGGTCGGTTGGTTGTTGATTGAACCATGGCCGCCCTGGTTTGACGGGCTGACCTTGATGTTTCAGCGTGAGGTTGCCGAACGCATTGTGGCGCAGGCCAACGACAAGCATTATGGCCGTTTATCCGTGCTCGCCAATTGGCGGTGTCAGACGCATCTGATGTTCGACGTGCCACCTTCGGCCTTCGTGCCGCCACCCAAGGTGACGTCCAGCGTGGTGCATCTTCGTCCGCGCGCCCAGCCCCTGCCCTGCCTTGGTTCTGATTTGGAGCGGGTGGCGGCGGCAGCGTTCGGACAACGACGCAAAATGGTGCGGCAATCGCTGAAAAGCCTCGGGCTCAGTCAGGAAGGTTTGGCGCAGCTGATAGCATCGGTCGGCCTTGAAGGCACCGAACGCGCTGAAACGCTGACGATTGAGACGTTTGCCGCTTTAGCGCGAACCTATCGTGGGCTATAGCGTTTCGCATTAAACCTGAATCACATAACGCTGCCTGAAATCGAAGATTTCAACGCGTTATGTGATGCTCAGTGTCTCAAGTTAAACACGAAACGCTCTAGTCGGCTGAAATCAGGCCCTCGACGAAGTCGTCCAGACCCGGCTGGCGAGCCCGCTGCACCGTTTCAGCTACATAGATCGCACGCAGCTGCTCATAGGCTTCGCCAAGATCGGTGTTGGTGATGACGTAATCGTAGTCGCGCCAATGAGTCATTTCATCGCGTGCATTTTCCAGCCGTTTTTCGATGACATCGGGCTTGTCTTCCGCGCGGCGCGTGATGCGCGCCCGCAGTTCCTCAAAGCTCGGAGGCAGGACGAAGACCGTGACCGTATCGTCCGGCATCGCCGCGCGCACCTGCTCGGTTCCCTGCCAATCAATGTCAAAGAGCATGATGTGCCCTTGGCTCAACGCCCGCTCCACCGGCTCGCGCGGTGTGCCGTAGAAATTGCCATGCACTTCGGCCCATTCCAGCAGCGCGCCTTGGTCGCGGCGCTGAAGAAACGACACTTCATCGATGAAATGGTAATGCGTGCCGTCAATCTCCGAAGGACGCCTCTGACGCGTCGTCACTGACACCGAGAGCTTTGGCGTCGGCAAGCCTTCGTCCTGCAGAAGCTGCCGCGCCAGCGTCGATTTACCGGCGCCCGACGGGGAAGAAAGAACCAGAATGTATCCGCGGTTGCTGCTCATGCCTGCCTCTTACGGTCAGCCGTTTCAATGTTTGCCAGCAGCTTCGCGCGCCGATCACTCGACGTTCTGAACCTGCTCCTTGACCTGATCAATCAGCGCTTTCAAGGCCAACCCATGTTGGGTGACGGTGATCGATGAGGCCTTGGAACAGATTGTATTGGCTTCCCGGTTAAATTCCTGTGCAAGGAAGTCAAGCTTGCGACCGACCGGCGCCTTGACGGCAAGCAACGACCGCGCCGCGTCGATATGAGCGCGCAACCGGGCAAGCTCTTCCTCGATGTCGGCTTTGGTGGCCAGCAGCGCAAACTCTTGGTGAAGGCGTTGCGGATCGAGCTGGCTCGTTTCGGACAGCAGGCGGTCGACCTGAGATTGCAAGCGCACCATCAAATGGTCACCGCGCGCATCGGGATGGTCGGCGAGCGCTTTGACTTCCTGTTCGATCTCAGCAACCAACTGCTCCAACACGGAGAGCATCGCCGCGCCTTCGGCTTGCCGGGCCGTGTTCAAGCCGGCGGCGCAATCGGCCGCAGCGGCCAGAATGGCCTCGTCTCTCGCCTCTTCGTCATCGTGCGATGCGGCAGGGTCAACCATTTCCACGACACCAGGAAGCGCCAGCAAATCAGAAAGTTTTGGTGGCGGATCACCCCAGGCAGACGCGCGCTCAGCCAATGCTGAGCGCAGTCCATCCAGGGTCTCAGCGTTGATACGCGGCCGTCGATCGCCCTCGCGCTGTAGATTGACGGTAATATTCGCGTTGCCGCGACGAATGACTTTCTGGAACAGCGCACGGATGGGCTTGTCGAGATGATCAAAGCCGCTCGGTAATCTGAGCTTGATGTCGCTGGAGCGGCCATTCACGCAGCGTGCTTCGATTAGGATCGACAGTGCACCATGGCTCGCCTCAGAGCGCGCGAAACCGGTCATGGAAGTTAGGGACATGGTTGGCGCTACTGCTCGGCTGCCGGCGTTTCGACAGCATCGCTTGCCGCATCACGCTGTGCCTCTTCAGCTGCGGCGGCAGCTGCCTCAGCTTCGGCGGCTTCACGGGCAGCTTCGCGCTCACGCTCGATTTCCCGCCACCGGGCAACGTTCCGGTTGTGCTCTTCATAGGTCTCGGCAAAGGCATGTCCGCCTGTGCCATCGGCAACAAAGAACAAATCATCGGTCCGCGACGGATTGGCAACGGCCTCCAGCGAGGCGCGACCAGGATTGGCGATGGGGCCAGGCGGCAGAGCGGGGATTGTGTAGGTGTTGTAGGGGTTGCTGTCGTCGCGCAATTGGCTGCGGTAGATCGGGCGCGCCTCCATCCAGGCCTCACCACCGAAAATCCCATAGAGGATCGTCGGGTCGGATTGGATGCGCATGCCCTGTTCCAGACGATTGATGAACACGCCAGCAACGCGGGTGCGCTCATCGGCGCGCGCGGTTTCCTTTTCAACGATCGATGCCAGCGTCACCAGTTCTTCCGGCGATTCGATTGGCAGATCGCTGACGCGCCTTTCCCAAATGTCTTCGATTGCAGCTTCTTGGGCTGCCACCATGCGGTCGATCACGCTTTGACGCGTGGCATCGCGGTTGAACGCATAGGTGTTGGGGAGCAGCGCACCTTCGGCTGGGATCTCGGTGATTTCACCGGTCAGGAAATCGGTGGCATTCAGGCGATTGACCATCTGAAGGCTCGTCCACCCTTCCGGAAATGTGACGGAATAAACCACAGTCCGGCCCTCGACCATCATGTCGAGAATGGCGGCCATGGAGGCGTGGGCGTCGATAGCGTAGTCGCCGGCCTGAAGACGCGAGCGTGCCTGGCGGGCAAGCACACCGGCGGTAAAGATGTGCTCGTTGGAAATCACGCCGCGCGCTTCCAGCATGCTGGCGATTTCGCGGGTCGCCATGCCGCGCTCAATGGTAATGTTGCGGTCGGCGGTGAGAGGCCCGTCGGCGTTGAAACGCACATTGGCGAAGTAGGCGAGCGCTCCCAGCACAACAACACCGAGCAAGGCCAGCGAAAACAGGCCGTTCAGCATCACCACGAACGGTGAGCGGGCACGCCTGGCGTGCTTGGCACTTGGTGGCGCCACTTCCTCAGGCTTGATCGCCTGCGCTGCACTGCGCGGGGTTTCGCCGAGCCGCGTTGCGTCAGAGGCGTTGTTGTTGGGCGTATCGTTCATGGCATCGCTCTTTGACTGGCTGTCATTTCCATCGTCATCGTTTGCCGCCACACTTCGTCCAGCACGCGCTTAAAAACCTCGCCGGGCAGCCGTCAAAAGCGACATAATGTGGCGATTCCAAGGGAACCGGTCGGATGGCCACCTGGCGGGTGAAGGCATCAACACCGATTGATCCGCCCACTGGTTGTCCACAGTTTATCCACAGCCAATCCACAGGCAGCCAAGTCGCTGGCCACCTTGGTTTCCGGTTTAATCCACCGCCCGAAGCACCAGCGAGGCGTTCGTGCCGCCGAAGCCGAAAGAATTGGAAAGCGCGGTACGGATCGGCTTCTTTTTGGCCGTATGCGGCACCAGATCAATCGGTGTTTCGACCGAGGGATTATCAAGATTGAGTGTCGGCGGTGCGACACCGTGTTTGATCGCCAGTGTGGTGAAGATCGCCTCCACGGCGCCGGCTGCACCGAGCAAATGGCCGATGGCGGATTTGGTTGACGACATGGTGAGGCCGGAAGCAGCATCACCCATCAACCGTTCCACCGCGCCAAGTTCGATCTCATCGCCAAGCGGTGTGGACGTGCCATGGGCGTTCACATAATCGAGCTCAGAAGGGCTGATATCCGCCCGTTTCAAAGCCGCCGTCATGCAACGGAATGCGCCATCGCCGTCCATCGAGGGAGCGGTAATATGGTAGGCATCGCCGGAAAGTCCGTAGCCGATCACCTCAGCGTAAATCGTCGCGCCGCGTGCCTTGGCGTGTTCGAGCTCTTCCAGCACGACAACGCCTGCACCCTCGCCCATGACGAAGCCATCACGGTCCTTGTCATAGGGGCGTGAGCCTTTCTCCGGCGTGTCGTTGAAAGCGGTTGAAAGCGCCTTGCAAGCCGCGAAGCCGGCAAGCGCAATGCGGCCAAGCGGCGATTCGGTGCCGCCGGCCACCATCACGTCGGCATCATCAAGCCTTTCAGGCCATGCTTGATCGACACATAGCCCGATGCAAGATTGATCAACCGACCGGGAATAAAGAACGGGCTGAGGCGGCGCGGCCCCTTCTCATGCATCGTCATGGTGCCAGCGGCGATACCGTTCAGACCACCAATACCCGATCCGATGAGCACACCCGTGCGGGTCTGATCTTCATAGCTTTCAGGATGCCAATTGGCGTCGGCCAGTGCTTCGTCCGAGGCCGCCATCGCATAGACGATGAAATCATCGACCTTGCGCTGCTCTTTGGGCACCATAACGCTGTCGGGATTGAACGTACCGTTCGATCCGTCACCGCGTGGAATCTGGCAGGCGATCTGGCATGCCAGATCATCCACCTCAAACCCTTCGGGCCGTCCGGCGCCGGATTGGCCGTCGATGAGACGGCCCCAGGTGGTCTTGGCGTCCGCGCCCAAAGGCGTGACCATGCCAAGCCCGGTGATCACAACACGCCGAAGCTTGGTCATTGTCATGCGCGCAATCCTGCATCCATCGTCAAAGGGTCCTGCGTCAGGCGCCGAAGCGGCCGGCGCGGCAAGGCGTGCTTACTTCGAAGCGCCTTCCAGGAACTTCACGGCATCGCCAACGGTGAGGATAGTTTCGGCCATGTCGTCGGGGATTTCGACGTTGAATTCTTCTTCAAACGCCATCACCAACTCGACGGTGTCGAGGCTGTCTGCGCCAAGATCATCGATGAACGATGCTTTTTCTTCAACCTTGTCGGCTTCGACGCCAAGGTGCTCGACAACAATTTTCTTCACGCGGTCAGCGACATCGCTCATGGGTACATCCTTTCATGATGTGGACTTTGACGCACCAGGCAGGGACGCCCAAGGCACGTAGGTTTTGGTGTTTTGCTCGCGACGCTATGCGTTTCGCGGCAGAACGCTTGGCGGCCCCTTATCAACCTTGTTGCGGTTCAGCAAGTCAGGGCGTGGGTATGCCGGGGTGTGAGGAGAGATAATTGTGGGTTGGGATGGATTGCCTTTCAGCCCGCCAGCCGCATTAGATCATAGCCATGCCACCGTTCACATGGAGGGTCTGTCCGGTGATGTAACCTGCCTCATTGCTAGCCAGATAAACGACCGCGCCGGCAATTTCAGTTGGTGTTCCAAGCCGTCCAGCGGGAACCTTGGCCAAGATCGATGAGCGCTGCGCGTCGTTTAGCACATCCGTCATCGGGGTTTCGATGAAGCCCGGTGCGACGCAATTGACCGTGATGCCACGGGTGGCAACTTCCTGCGCCAGCGCCTTGGACATGCCAGTGAGGCCGGCTTTGGCGGCCACATAATTGCCTTGCCCCGGATTGCCCATGGTGCCGACCACGGAGGTGATCTGAACGATACGGCCAAAACGACGCTTCATCATGCCCTTGATGGCGGCACGGGAGAGTTTGAAGGCGGCGGTGAGATTCACCTGGATCACAGCATCCCAGTCTTCATCCTTCATGCGCATGAAGAGCTGGTCGCGGGTGATGCCGGCATTGTTGACCAGAACATCGATGGGGCCAACGGCTTCTTCGGCGCGGGCAATCAGACCCTCAACGTCTTCATTGTCAGACAGATTGGCGGTCATCGGGACCGCGAGTTCGCCAAGTTCGGCGGCCTTGTCAGCGAGCACTGCTTCGCGCGTTCCGGTGATGACGGTCTTGGCGCCGGAGGCGACCAGCGCCTTGGCGATTTCTCCACCAATACCGCCCGATGCGCCGGTAACCAGGGCTGTGCGCCCTTCCAATGAAAACATGCTTTTCCCCATAGGCTTCTTGTTAGCGCGCAAGATGATCGGCAACGCGATCAACATCATCGGGTGTGGCGACATTCATAATGGTCGCACCGTCGACCATGCGTTTGATCATGCCTGAAAGCGCCTTGCCCGCGCCAATCTCGACAAAGGTATCGACGCCATTGGCCGCCATCCATTCCACGCTTTCGCGCCACCGCACACGACCGGTGACCTGCTCAACGAGCCGGGCACGGATGGCGTCAGGTTGCGTGATCGGACGTGCCAGCACGTTGGCGATGACCGGTTTGGCGGGTTCTTGGATGGATGCGCTTGCAAGCGCACCGCGCATGACGTCGGCGGCTGGCGCCATCAGTGCGCAATGAAAGGGTGCGGATACGGGAAGTAGGATCGCGCGGCGTGCGCCAGCTTCCTTGGCAAGTTCAATGGCGCGCTCAACGGCAGCTTTGCTGCCGGAAATCACGACCTGTCCCGGCGCGTTGTCATTGGCGGCCTCGCAGACATCGCCTTCAGCAGCTTGTGCGGCGATATCTTCGACCGCAGCAAGATCAAGGTTGAGGATGGCGGCCATCGCGCCCTCGCCGACCGGAACGGCCGACTGCATGGCATCGCCGCGTGTGCGCAACAGCTTGGCCGCAGTGGAAATGTCGAAAGCACTACCGGCGGCGAGCGCCGAATACTCGCCCAGCGAATGACCGGCGAGAAAATCGGCGTGCTTGGCGACTGTGATGCCCTTGGATGCCAGCGCTTTGGTCGCCGCCAACGAAACGGCCATCAAGGCCGGCTGGGTGTTGGCCGTCAGGGTCAACTGATCCTCAGGGCCTTCAAACATCAGCGTTGAAAGATCCTGGCCGAGCGCTGCATCAACGTCCTGAAAGACCGCCCTCGCCTCGGCAAACCCGTCGGCCAATGCCTTGCCCATGCCAACGGCTTGACTGCCCTGACCGGGGAAAAGAAAGGCTGTCGCCATGGGGAATGGTCCTCGCACGATGATGGTGTGATGGGTTGAGCCGCAGGGTTTGGCCGCTTAGCGCGTTGAGGTCAAGATGTCGGCAGCAGATGTGGTGGCCCAGATCTTGCCGAGGCCCTTGTCTCGCAGAGTCTCTTGTCTCGCGTGGCAAACTGGCGTATGTCCCGCCGGTCTTTCACGATGAAAGGCTCCGGCCGGGGGTTGAACGGAAGGTCAGCGCAAGCTGGCAGATGGTGGAAGAGCCATCGGCTTCCCGTGTTCCCGCTCTCGAACTTTTCTTGCCACGCTCCTCTCCCGATTGGGATGGATCACTGGTTTGAAGAGGCTTTGCGCCGGATGATCCAATGCAGGAGCATGAGCGAGGACCTTCGGCCCATCGCTCTTCCCCTGCGATTTTTTAAACGCGGTTTCGCGAGCGCAAAAGTCTACAACTTTTGCTGAAACCGCTCTTGAGGAGTGACCGCATGGCACTTTACGAACATGTGTTCCTCGCCCGCCAGGATGTGTCGCAGCAACAAGTCGACGCTCTTGTGGAACAGTATTCCGGGCTGATTTCGGAAATGGGCGGCTCCGTCGCCAAGACCGAATATTGGGGCATGAAAAGCCTCGCCTTCCGCATCAAAAAGAACCGCAAGGCGCATTACACGCTGATGAACATCGAGGCTCCCTCCGATGCTGTCAGCGAGATGGAGCGCCAAATGGGCATCAACGAAGATGTTCTGCGTTTCATGACCATCCGCATCGACGAATTTGAAGAAGGCCCGTCGGCAATGATACGCAAATCCGACCGTGACGACCGTCGTGGCGGACGTGGTGGTGACCGCGGCGGCGACCGTGGTGGTGATCGTGGCGAACGTCGCCCGCGTCGTGACGACGGTGACAAGCCTGCCGAAACCAAACCTGCCGCAGAAGGAGACGCATAATGGCCGCAGCTGCTGGCGCTCGTCGCCCTTTTTTCCGCCGTCGCAAAACTTGCCCGTTCTCCGGCGATAACGCGCCGAAGATCGATTACAAAGATGTACGCCTGATGCAGCGCTACATTTCCGAGCGCGGCAAAATCGTCCCGTCTCGTATCACCGCGGTTTCGGCCAAGAAGCAGCGCGAACTGGCGAAAGCCATCAAACGTGCACGCTTCCTGGGCCTTCTGCCCTACGTCGTGAAGTAAGCGACCAAACATCCAATGCTGGTTCGGCGAAGCATGATGTGCTTCGTCGTGCCTAACCGCCCCAACACTTTTGGATCGCGGGACAGCATGTCAGGGCGTAGACACCCTGCACCGGCGCAAGCCGCGCCAACGCTGTTCCATCGCGATCCGCAACCAAAGGATCCAATCGATGGACGTTATTCTCCTGGAACGCGTCGCCAAGCTCGGCCAGATGGGCGAGACGGTGAAGGTCAAAGACGGCTACGCCCGCAACTTCCTGCTGCCGCAGGGCAAAGCGCTGCGTGCCAACAAAGCTAACCTTGCCAAATTCGAAGCCGAGCGCGCGCAGCTTGAAGCGCGTAACCTTGAGCGCAAAAGTGAAGCTGAAGGCGTGGCGAGCACGCTTGATGGCGCAACCTACATCATCATCCGCTCCGCCGGAGAAACCGGCCAGCTTTACGGCTCGGTTGCCGCCCGCGACATCGCCGAAGCTGCGACCGCCGATGGCGTCAGTGTTTCGCGTGGGCAGGTTCGCCTGGAGCGTCCGATCAAATCGATCGGTCTGCATCCGGTGATCGTTCAGTTGCACCCCGAAGTCGAAGTGACGGTAACAATGAACGTTGCGCGTTCCGAAGACGAAGCAGAGCGTCAAGCGGCTGGTGAAGATCTCACCGTGCAGGATTTTGACGGCTTTGAGTTTGAGGACGAGGTGGACGAGGACGCACCAGACGCCGAGGACATCTTTGAAGTCGCACCAGATGATGACGAGTTGGTTCTCGGCGGTGACGATGATGACGCTGCTGATGGCGAAGACGGCTCTGATAGCGAAGACGAGACGTCGAGCGCTAGCTGATCGAAAACACCAACCTACATCGCAGTTCATATGAAGCCGGGCGCCCTGCCCGGCTTTTTTTGTCACAACGACAAGCTAGAATTACGTGTATTGCAATTCTCGGTTGCAAATTACTAACCCTACAATACACAATACCTTGCCGCACCACCTCGCGTTTTAGTTGTACAAATTGAATATACACTAACATTACTTTTCTTTTATCTGTATTTTTACCCATATTTAATCTTACCTATAGAAATTTTCCCTTACATATCTGACTTTACCGGCTAGGGGACCTTCGATGCTCAATAACTTACCAATTTCGACAAAGCTTACTGGAGGGATTGCGGCGCTTTCTCTCTTTGGCATCGTCTCCGGTGTTGCAGGCATAATAATGCTGAATAATATCGAAGGTGAAGTGAATCAGATAACGGACTATGCAGGTCCGGTTGTCGAAACAACAGATGATCTCATTTATTCTGTTGCAGAAGCGCACAAAGTATCTGTGGAAATACTGGCAGATGAAAACCCAGAGAACATAGAAAGACGGAAGGTCGAGTTTGATGCTGCTCTCGAACAGTTCAGCATCAACTATTCCACACTCGATACGCTGATTGTCGATGTGGACATGCAGGCGCAACTCGATCAGGCCAAGGCGACGCAATTGCAGTTGATCGAGGCGGTTGAATCGATGATTTCTGTTCACGCGGTTGAGTTGGCCGAGGAAACCGAAGCTCAACGACTCGCTGATCAACTCGATCGCATTGGTGACGTGCTGCTGACCGAGTTGGAGCTTCTGGCCTCCGCCAATGAAATGGAAATGCAAAATGCTGAAGACGAAGGGGACCGGTTGGTTGCGACCGGCGCGACGAGCGCTCGCCAGATCAACGATCTGCTCGGCCTGTTGTTTGAGCAGGATTACCCCGCCGTTGAACTCTCCAAAGACTTGCAAATCACGGTGGAACAGTTGGAGGGAACAGCCACGCGCTATCTCGCCTTGGAGTCCATTGATGCACTGCCGCCCCTTCGCGCGCAGTTTATTGAACTTGCCGACTCTGCCGAAGGTCGCTTTGAGCAACTGACCCAGTTGGCCGAAACGCCCCAAGACCGCGCTGCTGTGGCCAGCGTCCACGAGACGTTTTCTCTCTGGGTCGCACAGGCTCAAGAACCAGAACAGATCTTCGATACGCATAGCGACATGCTGATTGCCGAAGCCGAAGCCGACGCCACCGCCGAAGTCGTTGACGATCTGGCCGATCAACTGATTGCTGAACTGAACTTCATTGCTGACCGCGCCGACGCAATCTCCTCGAGCACAGACGAGCAAGCGGCGGCCCAGGTGCGCATGGCGCTGTTCGTCGTCGGTGGCCTCGCCCTGCTCATTCTGCTGGTGTCCGCTGTTCTTTTCGTTCTCATCCGTCAGACGATCACCGCGCCTCTCATGCGGATGATCGGCAACCTTAATGCGTTGGCGGAAGGAGACCTGAGCATTGAAACCGTCAAGGATGATCGCAAAGACGAAATCGGTCAGTTGAATCGCGCCCTGGCGGTGTTCCATGCCCAAGCGATTGAGAAAAACCGACTGTCTGATGAACAGAAGGCATCGCAAGAGGAAGCTCAGGCAAAATCTGACAAACTGCAGAACCTGTTCTCGTCCTTTGAAACGGCTGTTGGAAGCGTCGTGAGCACCGTCTCCAACGCCTCACAAAGCCTCCAAGGGTCCGCACAAACAATGACAGCCATCGCGCAGCAAACCAGTGAACGGTCGACGGCTGTGGCTGCAGCTTCGGACGAAGCCTCGACCAATGTTCAGACGGTTGCTTCGGCGGCTGAAGAAATCTCAGCCTCTGTTTCGGAAATCGGTCGTCAAGCTGCAGAATCCTCAGATCGTGCCAGTGCCGCTGCCCGCGAGGCAGAGGATACCGTCGAGAAGGTCAACACCCTGTCCGAAGCCGCGCAACGCATTGGCGATGTTGTGACCTTGATCCAGCAAATCGCCGAACAAACCAATCTGCTGGCGTTGAACGCCACGATCGAGGCGGCGCGCGCCGGCGAGGCCGGAAAGGGTTTTGCGGTCGTGGCCAGTGAGGTGAAGAACCTTGCCGAACAAACGGCCAAGGCAACCGCCGACATTTCTGCCCAGGTGACCAGTATCCAAGACGCGACCGGCACCTCTGCCACGGCGATCAACGAGATCAGCACCACGATCCAGCAGCTCAACGAGATTTCCTCGTCGATTGCAGCTGCCGTCGAGGAACAAGCTGCGGCTGCTCAGGAGATTGCCACCAATGTGCATCACGCCGCCCAAGGAACGCAGGACGTGTCGAGCAATATCGCCACGGTTAGCAGTTCGGCCGAGGAATCGCGGACTGCGGCATCAGAAGTTCTCAGCTCGGCGGATGAACTTGCTGACCAGGCCGAAGTGCTCAAGCAGGAAGTCGGGACATTCGTGGCGGAAGTGCGAGCAGCCTAACGCAGGCCTCTCGACACAGCCCCCAACCTCACAGAAAAACTCAGAAGCCGGGCACCCAGCCCGGCTTTTTTGATGCGTAAATCAGTTGTGTTTTACAACTTTAAGTTTAATTTTTTTAGGCTTTGTTAAGTGCCAATAATATACGTGAAACCCCTAATCAAGTCTTTAGGGGGCTCACTATGTTCAACAATATTTCGATTTCATCGAAGCTGGCCGGTGGTATCGCCGGCTTGTCCTTTTTTGGGTTGGCATCGGGCGTTGCCGGCCTTTTCATGCTGGTCGGCATCGAACGACAGGTCAACGAGATCACCGACTATGCCGCACCGGTCGTCGAGACGACTGATGATTTGATATATGCGGTTGCTGAATCGCATAAGGTCGCCGTTGAGATCCTCGCCGATGAGGAACTGGACGACATCGAAGTTCGTCGAGGCGAATTTCAAAGTGCGGTTGAAGCCTTTGATGTCAATGCTGAGTTTCTCGACGACTTGCTCGTCGATGCAGATGTTCAGGCATTGCTCGATGACGCGTTGGCAACGCGCGAGCTCTATCTTCAGGCCGTCCGTGACATGGATGAGGCGCACACCATTGAGTTGATGGAAGAGGCAGAAGCCGAAGCGCAGGCGAGGGAGTTTGATCGCATCGGCGATGTTCTCCTGTCCGACCTTGAGATGCTTGCAGCAAGCAACGAGGCAGAAATGCAAAACGCCGAAGACGAGGGTGACCGCCTCGTTGGAACGGGCGTTGCCTCGGCGAGCCAGATCAACGACCTACTTGGCAGCGTCTTTGAAGAAGACTACCCGGTCGTCGAAGCTGCCAAAAACCTCCAAGTTCTCGTTGAGCAGCTTGAAGGAACCGCAACGAGCTATCTCTCAATTGAAGACGTCAACGCTCTGGGGCCGCTGCGAGACGAGTTCATAGCACTTGCCGAGAGTGCCCAACCACACTTTGACACACTGCTCTCACTGGCTGAAACCGACACGGATGTCGAAGCGATCACGGGCATTGAGACCATGTTCGACACGTGGGTCGCTCGTGCGAAGGAGCCTGAACAGGTTTTCGACACCCACAATGACATGCTCATTGCGGAGACCGACGCGGACGTTGCTGCCGAGCTCATGGATGACAAGGCCGACGCGTTGATTGCCGAATTGAACCTGATTGCCGATCGCGGCGATGCCATCTCCTCTTCAACCGATGAGGCGGCCGCCCAGCAGGTTAGACAAGCGCTTATGGTTGTTGGCGGCCTGGCACTGGTTATCGTAATCGTTTCGCTGACGCTTTTCGTGGTCATCCGCCAGACGATCAGCAAGCCGCTGGAGCGCATGATCGGTGCAATGAAGGCTCTTGCCCAGGGCGACCTGAACGCACAGACGGACCAAAGCGAACGTCGCGACGAGATCGGTCAGCTCAATCACGCCTTCAGCGTCTTCCGTGACCAAGCCATTGAAAACGCCCGAATGGAACAAGAGCAGCAAGAGGTCGAAGCGCGCGCTGAAGAAGAGCGCAAACGGGCGATGGCGGCGTTTGTCGAACAGTTTGAATCAGCCGTTGGCGGCGTCGTCGATACCGTCTCCAGCGCGTCGCAGGAATTGCAGGCCTCTGCCAATTCCATGACGTCGATTGCCGAGCAGACGAGCGAACGCTCCAGCGTCGTCGCACGGGCCTCCGATGAAGCCTCCAGCAACGTCCAGACCGTTGCTTCGGCGGCAGAGGAAATCTCAGCATCGGTTGCCGAGATTGGCCGGCAAGTCACAGAATCCGCTGACCGAGCAAGTTCGGCCGAGCGCGAAGCCCACGACACTGTGGCGAAGGTCAAGACCTTGTCCGAGGCTGCGCAGCGCATTGGCGATGTTGTGACGCTGATCCAGGATATCGCCGAACAAACCAACCTGTTGGCGCTCAATGCCACCATCGAGGCGGCTCGGGCTGGCGAAGCTGGAAAAGGCTTTGCTGTTGTGGCCAGCGAGGTGAAGAACCTTGCCGAACAAACGGCCAAGGCCACCGCTGACATTTCGGCGCAGGTGACCAGTATCCAGGATGCCACAGAGGTCTCCGCCGACGCCATATCCGGCATCAGCGAGAGCATTCAGCAACTCAACGTCATTTCTTCGACGATCGCAGCCGCGGTTGAGCAGCAGGCGGCGGCGGCTGAAGAAATCGCCACCAACGTGCATCGCGCAGCTGAAGGCACGCAGGATGTTTCCTCGAACATCGCCTCGGTGAGCAGCTCCGCCGAAGAGTCGCGATCATCTGCCTCTGGGGTGCTTCATGCTGCTGAAGATCTCGCCAACCAGGCTGACATGCTCAAAGGCGAGGTCTCAAACTTCATTGAGAAAGTTCGTGCCGCCTAAGTGCAGACTTTGTTCACACTAATCCACACACTTAAGAGCGCCGGGCCGATGCCCGGCGTTTTTTTGTCCAATTGGGCAAGGCATCCACACAAGGGCCTGAGACTCGGTTATGGTGCGGACCTGACCACAATGAGGCCCTCATGAACGACCTTGCCCCTTTGGCAACACAAGGCGCAGAAGCGCTGCGCGCGGCGCCGCACAACGCCGAAGCCGAGGCCGGTTTGCTGGGCGCCATTCTGGTGAACAATGAGGCGTTCTATCGCGTCGTTGATTTTCTTGAGTCGCACCATTTCTATCTGGCGCCCCACCAAAAAATCTTCGCCACGATTTCCGAGCTCATTCGCGGCGGCAAGGTGGCAACACCGATCACGGTAAAGACCTATTTCACCGCCGACGAATCCATCGGCGAGATGAGCGTGCCAGCCTATTTGCTACGCTTGCATGCCGATGCGACGAGCATCATCAACGTCGTCGATTATGCCGGCATGGTCTATGAGCTGGCCTTGCGCCGTATGCTGATCGGCATCGGCGAAGACATGGTCAATGTCGCCTATGATGCGACTGTAGACACCTCCGCCGGGCAACAGATCGAAACGGCGGAAAAGCAGCTGTTCTCGCTGGCCGAAAAGGGCCGTGCCGAGCAGGGCTTTGTCGGCTTCGACAATGCTCTGGAACAGGCCATCCACATGGCCACCGCTGCCTATCAGCGCGACGGCCAGCTGTCGGGCCTTCCGAGCTATTTCCGCAACCTGGACGGTCGGATGGGCGGGTTGCAGCGTTCCGACCTTGTTATTCTCGCCGGGCGTCCAGCGATGGGTAAAACCTCGCTGGCCACCAACATCGCCTACAATGTTGCCAAGCATTGGCGCGGCGGCGTTGGAATCAACAATGAGATCGAAACCGAGGCCGGTGGGATCGTCGGGTTCTTCTCTTTGGAGATGTCATCGGAACAGTTGGCCACGCGTATCCTGGCCGAGCAGTCGGGCGTCTCCTCCTCACGCATTCGCCGCGGCGATATCAAAGCCAATGAGTTCGAACAGGTGGTGATGGCGAGCCAAGAGATGCACTCCATCCCGCTCTATATCGACCAGACCGGTGGCCTGACCGTTGGCCAATTGGCGGCCCGCGCGCGGCGTCTGAAGCGTCAAAAGGGACTTGATCTTCTGATTCTGGATTATCTGCAGCTTCTGCAAGGTTCATCCAAAGCAAGCAGCCAAAACCGCGTTCAGGAGATCACCGAAATTACCACCGGTCTCAAGGCTTTAGCCAAGGAACTGGATGTTCCGATTCTAGCATTGTCGCAGCTTTCACGACAGGTTGAAGCGCGTGATGACAAGCGCCCGCAATTGGCTGATTTGCGTGAATCTGGCTCCATCGAGCAGGATGCCGACGTCGTGCTTTTTGTCTATCGCGAAGAATACTATTTGCAGAACAAAGAGCCGAAGCCGAACACCGAGGAGCATCTTGCCTGGCAGGAGGAAATGGACCGCGTTCACGGGCTCGCCGAAGTGATTATCGGCAAGCAACGGCACGGCCCGACCGGCACAGCCAAGCTGACCTTCGAGGCGGAGCTCACGCGCTTTGGCGACTTTGTCGAAGACGACCATGTCCCAGATCACTACTGATCTGGCCGCTGTCGAATACAGCACCGATCACAGCGCCGACCATAGTGGCGGACGCTTAACGATCAATCTCGGTGCGGTGGTCCACAATTGGCGACTTCTGGCGAAACTCGCTGAACCGGGCGCGTGCGCCGGTGTCGTTAAGGCCAACGCCTATGGGTTGGGATTGGAGCCAGTCTCGCGCGCGCTCTGGACGGCCGGCTGTAAGACGTTTTTTGTTGCCCTGCCGCAGGAAGCTTTTGAGCTGCGCGCCTACCTTCCCGAGGCTTCGATCTATTGCCTTGGTGGCCTAACGCCGTCCGGCGCCAATGACTTTGCAAGCCATTCGGTACGCCCCGTGCTCAACACCATGGATGAGGTACGCGAGTGGGCCGCCCTTGATAGCGACCATTGCGCCGCGCTGCACGTCGATACCGGCATGACACGGCTCGGCCTGGTCATGGAAGACGCCGCAAACCTGGCTGCCAACCCCGACCTGCTCAAGCGCCTCAATCTGACGCATGTGATGAGCCACCTGGCCTGCGCGGACGAACCCGCTCACCCGCTCAATGACGTGCAGATCGCCAATTTTGCGCATGTGCGCACGCTCTTCCCAGGCTTGCCCGGATCGCTGGCCAACTCCGCAGGCACATTGCAAGGATCAAGGTTTCGCCATGACCTCGCCCGCCCTGGGATTGCGCTTTATGGCGGGCAGTCGGTGGTCCCCTGCCCTGTCGACCTCCATCCTGTCGTTACGCTGGAAGCGCGCATAATGCAGATCCGGTCAGCAAAGGCTGGGGACGTGGTGGGCTACGGCGCGACACGCACCCTCAATCGCGACAGCCGCATCGCCATTCTCGGCATGGGCTACGCCGATGGCTACTATCGGCTGGTCGGCAGCCACCCCGATGCGCACATCATGGTCGAGGGTCATCCTGCGACCATGCTCGGCCGGGTTTCAATGGATCTGATCGCCGCCGACATCACCGAAGCCCATTTCGACAGCGTTCGTGCTGGCATGTTCGTTGATGTGATCAACGCAAAGATCACTGTGGATCGTGTTGCCGGGTGGGCGAACACCATCGGCTATGAAGTGCTGACCGGTCTGAGCCGGCGCTATGCCCGCACCCATTTGGGTGGTTGAGCCCTGCTTGTTTGATCTTGTTTTGTTCTCATTGTTCGGCTAAGACCCAGAGACTGCAACAACTGCCAAAGAGCCCGCATGGCCAAGCGTCGATCGTCCTTCATCTGCCAGAATTGTGGCACCGAACATCCCCGATGGATCGGCAAGTGCGACGGCTGCGGCGCGTGGAACTCGCTGGTGGAAGAAAGCGCCTCGGGCGGCGGCGGTGCGCTTGGCGGCCCAGCCAAAGGATCAGCTATCAAAGGCCGCGTGGTCGGGCTTTCGTCCCTCGATCATGTCGAAGAGCCTTTGCCGCGGCTGGCATCCGGGATCACAGAGCTCGACCGCGTCACGGGCGGCGGTTTCGTGCGTGGATCTGCGCTTCTGGTCGGCGGCGACCCTGGCATCGGCAAATCAACGCTGCTCATGCAGGTCACGGCGGCGTTGGCGCAGAAGAATGCGCGTGTGATCTACATTTCCGGCGAGGAAGCCCTTGGGCAGGTGCGTCTGCGGGCCGAGCGCCTCGGCGTCTCCCAGACCCCGGTCGCCATCGCGTCGGAAACGAATCTGGAAGACATTTTGGCGACGCTCGAGGACGGCCCACAGCCCGATCTGGTTGTGCTCGATTCTATCCAGACCCTTTGGAGCGCGGGTGTCGATAGCGCACCAGGTACGGTCACGCAGGTTCGCGCCTGCGCCCAGCAAGTCATCCGCTACGCCAAGCGCACCGGTGCCAGTGTCATTCTCGTCGGCCATGTCACCAAAGACGGCCAGATCGCCGGGCCACGCGTGGTCGAGCATATGGTCGATGCAGTGCTCTATTTTGAAGGCGACCGCACCCATCATTTCCGGGTGCTGCGCGGGGTGAAAAATCGCTTTGGCGCGACTGATGAGATTGGCGTTTTTGAGATGACCGGCAGCGGGCTTCAAGAAGTGCAGAACCCGTCGGAGCTGTTTCTCGGTGACCGGCTGGTGGAGACGCCAGGCTCGGTGGTGTTTGCTGGCCTGGAAGGCACGCGGCCCATTTTGGTAGAAATTCAGGCGCTGGTTGCGCCATCTTCGCTCGGGACGCCAAGGCGGGCCGTGGTCGGCTGGGACTCCAACCGGCTCGCCATGGTGTTGGCTGTGCTGGAAGCGCGCTGCGGCGTGCGTTTTTCCGGGCATGATGTGTATTTGGCTGTCGCAGGCGGACTGCGCCTAAGCGAACCGGCGGCAGACCTCGCGGTCGCGGCTGCGCTGGTTGCATCGCTCACAGGGCTTTCGCTTCCCGCCAAGCAGGTCTATTTCGGCGAGATCGGCCTGTCTGGCGCCGTGCGATCGGCACCGCAGGCTGTCTTGCGGATGAAGGAAGCGGCAAGACTCGGCTTTGAAGAGGCGATTACTGCACCGCTCGCCAAAGAGCGCGATGCCAAAACTGACCTGCGCCTCAACGCCCACACCCGTCTGGAGTCCTTGGTTGCTGATTTGGCCGCCGCTGCGGCGAGCACCGGCCAGACCCATCAACAGGCGGCGGAATAAAAGCTGAAGCGCTTGGCCGCCATCGATAGCCGGAGTGTCGCGGGATTGTGCCCAAAATGCGTGCGCCCAAGGCTGCGTCATCGATTGTGACAGGTCTGTGTCGCTCTTGCACTTGAACCCTGCGCCCGATCGTGAAAAAGACGGATCGGCTGCTTGCCAGCGCATCTGCGCGTCGGATCACCGATGGCGTTCATGTGTCGGGTTGCGCCCCCCGAATTGCCGCGACCATCGTTCAAGAGGCCCTTGTTTATGACGCTCACCATTCTTGATGGGATCGTTTTGGCGGTCGTGTTGCTCTCCGCCGTGCTGGCGATGATGCGTGGCTTTCTTCGCGAGGTCTTGTCGATTGGGTCCTGGGTCGCCGCCGCAGCTGGTGCCTATTTCCTTTATCCGAGCCTGCTGCCCTTTGCCAAACAGTACATCACCGAGGATGTGTTCGCGACGGCTGCGGTCATCGGCATCATCTTCTTCCTCATTTTGATCATCGTCTCCTATCTGACGATGAAACTTTCCGACGCTGTGGCCGATTCGGCCATTGGCCCGCTCGATCGCACGCTTGGATTTCTTTATGGCGCTGCCCGCGCGGTGCTCCTGTTCGTGATCGCGGCGCTGTTTTTCAACTTCTTCATTCCGGAGAACCCGCCACAGTGGGTGGCCGACTCGCGCTCCAAGCCATTCTTGGATGAGTTGGGGGCGGAACTGCTGGCCATCTTGCCAGACGACCCCGAAGGGCAGATCATCGACCGCATTCGCGGCAATGACGATGAAGATGAAACAGCGGTTCCTGGCACCGGGACATAGGGCGGAGCTGGGTGCTCGCGCACCGGCCTATCGGCGCCGCCACCTGCCCTACCGTTTGCGACGCCTTCGCTGAAAGGTTCTGACCCATGGTCGCCACCACTGCGCATGACGATCACTTCCATGATGAGTGCGGCATATTTGGCGTGTTCGGGCACACCGACGCCGCTGCGCTAACCGCCCTTGGCCTGCATGCTCTTCAGCATCGCGGGCAGGAAGCCGCCGGCATTGTGTCGTTCGATGGGCGGCAATTCTTTTCCGAGCGCCATATCGGCCTGGTTGGTGACAAGTTCTCCAAGCCGGACGTTTTGGGCCGCTTGAAGGGCGACCGGACGATTGGCCATGTGCGCTATTCAACAGCCGGCGGCGCCGGCCTGCGCAATGTCCAACCGCTGTTCGCCGAGTTCGCAGGCGGTGGTTTTGCCGTCGCGCACAACGGCAATCTGACCAACGCCCACAAGCTGCAAATCCAGCTGCGTCAGGGTGGGTCGATCTTTCAGTCAACGTCCGACACCGAGCCGATCATTCACCTAATCGCGACCAGCCAGGAATCCAACATTGTCGCGCGGCTCACTGACGCGTTGCATCAGGTCGAAGGCGCCTATTCGCTGATCGCGCTGACCGAGAAAAAGCTGATCGGCGTGCGCGATCCACTCGGGGTACGCCCGCTTGTGCTCGGGATGATCGACGAGGCGCCCGTCTTAGCGTCGGAAACCTGCGCCCTCGACATCATTGGCGCTGACTTTGTCCGCGATATCGAGCCGGGCGAGATGGTGGTGATCACCAAGGACGGGGTGGAAAGCTATCGGCCCTTCGATCCAAAACCCTCCAGGTTTTGTGTCTTTGAATATGTCTATTTCGCCCGCCCCGATTCCATGGTCGAGGGACGCAACGTCTATGCGGTGCGCAAACACATCGGCGCGGAGCTTTCGCGCGAGGCGCCGGCTGATGTCGACCTTGTCATTCCTGTGCCCGATTCTGGCACACCAGCGGCCATCGGGTTTGCCGAGGCCTCCGGCATCCCCTTCGATCTCGGGATTGTGCGCAACCATTATGTGGGCCGCACGTTCATCGAGCCGACCGATGCGATTCGCCATATGGGGGTCAAGCTGAAGCTCAACCCCAATCGTCTGCTTATGGAAGGTAAGCGGGTCGTTCTGGTCGATGATTCCATCGTCCGTGGCACAACGTCGAAAAAGATCGTCCAGATGGTCCGCGAAGCCGGCGCGCGCGAAGTGCATATGCGCGTGGCAAGCCCGCCGACCCGCGATGCCTGTTATTATGGCGTCGATACGCCGGAGCGCGAGCAGCTTATCGCGTCGAGCCAGACGGTGGATCAGATTGCGCAATCCATCGGTGTGGATAGCCTCGGGTTTCTCACCATTGACGGGCTTTACCGGGCGCTGGGCGAAGCGCGCCGCAACGGGGATGCACCGCAATTTTGCGATGCCTGTTTCACCGGCGACTACCCAACACCGCTTACCGACCGCACCGAAAAGACAGCAAGCCATTTGCGGCTTGTCGAAGTCGACTGACATCCGAGCCCTTCCATGAACCAACCTGCCAATGATGATGCCCAGCCGGCGATCCAGCCCGGCGCCTGCGATGCACGCGTGGTGGTTGTCACCGGCGCGTCGCGCGGCATCGGCTACGCGACTGCCAAGGCTTTTGGCGCCACCGGCGCGCACGTGGTGGCTGTGGCCCGCACGACTGGCGGGCTGGAAGAGTTGGACGATGAGATCAAGGCGGCCGGCGGTTCGGCGACGCTGGTGCCAGTCGATCTCAAGGACCAGGATGCCATCGACCGGATGGGCCTGGCGCTTTACGAACGCTTTGGCCGGGTCGATGTGCTGATCGGCAATGCCGCCGTCCTCGGCGTGATCACGCCGCTGGGGCATTTGAAGCCGAAAGACTTTGAGACACTGATGGCAGTCAATGTGACTGCCAATTATCGCCTCATCCGCTCCATGGACCCGCTGCTTCGCCAGTCAGACGCCGGGCGTGCAGTGTTCCTTACCTGCGCTGCCGCTCAAGCGGCCAAGCCCTTTTGGGGCGGCTATGCGGCCAGCAAGGCAGCACTTGAGTCGATGGTACGCACTTACGCAGCGGAAATGATCAATACGGCGGTGCGCGTCAATCTTTTCGATCCCGGACCAGTGCGCACGGCTCTGCGCGGCAAAGCCGTGCCCGGCGAGGATCAGAATGCGCTGCCAATGCCTGACGGTGTGATTGCGCCGATCATGGCGTTGACCAGTCCAGACTTTGCTGAAACCGGCCAGCTGTTCGATGGCGTGGCAGGCGGTTTGAAAAAGGCGCCCGTGCCCGCCTAAGCGCCACTGCGCCTAGTGGATTTTTCGCTTTTTCGCCTTGGTCTCGTAGGGATTGCTGCCTTTGCGCATCAAAACCCGCAATGGCACCCCCGGCAGATTGAATGTGTCGCGCAGGCCATTGACCAGGTAGCGCGTGTAGCTGCCGGGCAGTGCATCGGGCCGCGAGCAAAACACCGCAAAGGTCGGTGGGCGGGCCTTGGCTTGCGTCATGTAGCGCAGTTTCAGCCGTCGTCCGGCAACGGCCGGTGGCGGATGTTGTTGCAGCGCGACCGTCAGCCAGCGGTTCAGAGCCGCCGTGGAAATTCGCGTGTTCCAAACATCATCCATCTTCAGCACCGCCTGCATCAGCGCTTCAGTGCCCTTGCCGGTCAGCCCCGATAGCGGCACCAACGGGGCGCCGCGCACCTGCGGCAGCAAGCGTGCCAGTTCTTCCTCGCATTCCTTGAGGAACGAGCTTTTGTGTTTGACGAGGTCCCATTTGTTCAGACCGAAAACCAGCGCCCTGCCCTCGCGCGCAACGAGATCGGCGATCTGAAGGTCCTGTTTCTCAAACGGGTGTTCGGCGTCCATCAGGATCACGACGCACTCGGCAAATTGGATCGCGTGCAGAGCGTCGGCGACCGACAGTTTTTCCAGCTTCTCCTGCACACGCGCTTTTTTGCGCATACCGGCCGTGTCGAACAGCTTGAACGGACGGCCCTGAAACACCCAGTCCACCGCGATCGTGTCACGGGTGATGCCGGCTTCCGGCCCCGTCAGCAGGCGATCATCGCCAAGCAAATGGTTCACAAGCGTGGATTTACCGGCATTCGGGCGACCAACAATGGCAACTTGCAGCGGGTGCGTGCGCGGCGCCGCCTCAATGATATCCGGGGCGTCGTCGTCGTCAGGATCCCACTCCGGTTCAGCCAAATCGTCCACCGGTTGTGGACTGGCCGCAGCATTCTCAGCCAGACGGGTGAAATGTTCGTCCAACGCTTGGAATAGGTCGGCCATGCCTTCGCCATGTTCAGCGGAGATGGCCACCGGCTCGCCCAGGCCAAGCTCGAAGGCCTCGTAAAGGCCATCCATGCCCTTGCGGCCTTCCACCTTGTTGGCGACCAAGATCGTCTTGTCGCCAAATCGGCGCATCAGCGTGGCGAACTCAGAGTCGGTTGGCGTCAAACCCGCGCGCGCATCGATGATGAAGAGGCACACATCGGCCTCGTCAATGGCGCGCTCGGTTTGAGCGCGCATGCGACCCTCAAGCGAACTGGCGTCCGCCTCCTCAAGGCCAGCGGTATCGACCAGCGTGAACGCCAAGTCTCCGAGTTTCGCATCACCCTCGCGGCGATCGCGGGTCACGCCTGGCGTATCGTCGACCAGCGCCAGGCGCTTGCCAACCAGCCGGTTGAACAGCGTCGACTTGCCGACATTGGGCCGCCCGACAATCGCAACGATTGGGGTGCCGGATGGCGCGGTGTTCATGGGCAATATCAGTTCAGGGCGAGCAGCGTGCCGTCAGCCGCCAAAGCCAGGAGACGCCCACCGGCCGCAATCGGTCGCAGGAAGATGTCTTCATTGACGCTGATTGAGCCAAGAACCTCACCCGTCGATGGGTTGACGCGCAGCACATTGCCGTCACTGGACGCGAGGAAGAGCACATTGTCGGCTAGAGCAGGACCTGCCCATTTCTCCTGGCCTTCGCCGGTGCCACCCGGCAAGCGCGTCGCCCACTGGATGTCGCCGGTGGAACGAGACAGCGCCATCAGACGGCCTTCCAGATCAATGAGGAAGACCACGTCGCCAGCGACGATGGGCGTGTGCACTGAGCCGACATTGGTCTCCCACTGACGGTTGCCGGAATCCAGGCCAACCGAAATGGTCCGTCCGCCGACGCCGGTGGCGATCACCGAGCCGCTAGCGACCACGGGGCTCGCCACAAGATCACGCAGGCCCGATAGCGCTTGATAGCGCGCGCCGGTGACAACGGCGTCAGCCCAGCGCGGTTCGCCATCGCTGGCGTTGAGGGCGACGATCTCGCCAGAGGAGTAAGGCACAATGACCGTGTTGCCGGAAACAGCCGGCGTCCCGGAGCCGAGCAAGCCAGCGGTCGCGGGCACGCCACGGAAACGCCAGCGCTCGGTGCCATCGGTTGCCGACAGCGCGAGCAAGGTGTTCGATTGAGTGATCACATAGACCTGATCGCCAGCAAAGGTCGGGGCCGACAGTGCCGGGGTATCAAGATCAATCGCCCAGGCCGTCTGGCCAGAGTTGGCATCGAGCGCAAACAACTGGCCGAAACCGGTGGCGGCAAACACACGGCCCGCGCCGAACGCGACGCCGCCGGCGCCAACCTGGCCGTCTTCGCCTTCAGGGCGCAGATCACGGCGCCAGCTTTGGCCACCACCGGAAATCCCGACAGCAGTCACATTGCCGTTGGGATCGTAGACATAGGCGCGTCCACCGGCTACCACCGGCAGAGCGGCCATGCGCACCTGGCGGCGACCAGACACGATGCCGGCCTGCGCGCTCCATGTTTGCGCGCCAGACAGAGACACGTGGCCAGGATTGTTGGCCGCGTTGCCGCCTGGCTGTGGCCAGTCGATGGCGCCCGATGGGCCAGGAATGGAAACCGATGTGTTGCTAACCGCGAGAACTGGGTCAGCGGCGCTGCCAACGGCACGGCGCTCGCCTGGGATCGGTGGGTCATCGCGATTGAACGGGTTCAGACCGTCGAACGTTTCGCCAATACCGCCGGCACACCCGGCAAGCAGCGGGCCGACGCACAAAGCCAGCGTGAGAGGTTTGAGGAATGGACGCATGAACTTAAATCCTCGTTAGCTTCCGATAGCGCTGGTGCCATCGCTGGCCAGCACATCGAGCGCGACGCGAGCGCGTGAGCGCACTGGTTCGGGGCTGGCGAAATCGCCCACCAATTCCAAGAAGAGCGCCAGGGCCTGCTCGCGATTGCCCGCCTTCATGGCTGCAAAGGCGCGAATTTCGCGGGCGGAGTGGGAGAAAGGGTTGGTGTCGTCCGAAAACGGCAGAAGCAGCCCTTCCACATCGACCGCGGCGCCATGGTCAAGCAGTAAATAGCCCAGGCGGATGCGTGCGATATCGCGAACCAACGGGTCTATGCCGCCATCATCGACGAGTGCCTGAAAACCGGCGATCGCGCCTTGGAAATTTTCTTGCTGCGCCAAGGTGCTGGCGGCGCGAAAACGTGCCAGCGCCGCATAGCCGCCAGGACCGTCCGCGGCGATCGCATCAAAGGCCTCAAGCCCGGTTTGCGGGTCTTGCTCAACCAGTGCGATCGCATCCAGGAAGCTGTCGCCTGCCGAGGCAGCCTGCGACGTTGTGTAGGCATCGTAGCCACGCCAGGCAGCGACACCGAGCACCAAGATGATGGCGCCACCAATGACGTATTTGCCGAAGCGGTCCCACATCCGCTTGGCTCGGTCCTTGCGGATGTCTTCTTCGATTTCACTAAAAATATCGGTCATGAAGTAGGCGTTCGACCTTCTGATAGGCTGGCGGCTGGCAATGTGCGCCGGACCATAATGTTCAAAGCGCAGCACTGCAATCTGGCTGGACCCAGCGCAGCGCGCAGTGTGGCGACATGGTTACGCTTTCTAGGCGCAGGAATGACTGGTGACGGCGCTATTTCCGCTTTCGGGCATAAACATGGTCAGGCCCGGGAAAAGATCGATCGCGCACGGCATCGGCATAGTTGGTGACCGCCTCTTGGATGTGTTCGCGGATCGATCCGAATTTCTGCACGAACTTCGGCGTCCAATCATTCAGGCCAAGCATGTCTTCAAGCACCAAGATCTGCCCGTCGCAGGCTGGCGATGCGCCGATGCCGATGGTAACGGTCGGGACTTCCTCGGTGATCTTGCGGGCCACGGGTTCCACGGTGCCTTCGATCACCATGGCAAACGCACCGGCGTCGGAGATCGCCCAGGCGTCGCGCTCGGTCTGTGCCTGGTTTTCATCCGATTTGCCTTGAACGCGAAACCCACCCATCGTGTTGATTGCCTGGGGCGTCAGGCCAATATGGCCCATCACCGGAATGCCGCGGCGAACGAGAAACTCCACCGTCTCGGCCAAATGCTCGCCGCCTTCCATCTTGATGGCGCCAGCGCCGGTTTCCTTCATGACGCGGCTGGCCGAATGAAAGGCCTGTTCCTTGCTCGCCTCATACGAGCCGAATGGCATATCGACGACGACCAGCGCCTGTTTGGACCCGCGCATGACCGCCAAACCCTGCACGATCATCATGTCGAGGGTTACCGGCACCGTCGATTCCATGCCGTGCATCACCATGCCCAGTGAATCGCCGACCAGGATGAAATCGACATGTTCATCGAGGATCGAGGCGGTGTGCGCGTGATAGGCGGTAAGCGCGACCACGGGATCGCCGTTTTTGCGCTTGGCGATATCGACCGCGGTAATACGGCGCTTGGCAGACTGAACAGACATCAAGGAAGCTCGATTTGGGAAACGGGGTCGCAGGCTCTTAGCCGATTGGGGCGACGCCGAACAGCCATTGATGGCCCCATAGAAGCAGGAAGACCCACGCGCCGACGCCGACCAGTACGGCAATGATATCACCCGTCCAGCCGGCGGGCGCGACCGGATCGGGTTCGCCACGGCGTTTCACCGATATGCGGTCGACCACCGCCCAGGCGAGAAACGACCCGAACAGCACCAGATGCACGCCCATACCATTGGCCAGCAAATGCGCCAGTGCCCAAACTTTGATGGCGACGAGCATTGGGTGCTTTAGGCGAGCCTTCAGCCTTGAGGGAACATAAACGGCAACCAGAAAGATCAGGGCCGGAAGCATCAGCACGATCGCGATGTGGCGCGTCCAAACGGGCGGCTCCCAAACGAACCCCAGCCCGGCCTTGGCGGCTTGGTAGCCATAGATGATGGCCACGAACGAAACGAGCGAAACCAGCGTGTAGACGCCCTTCCATGCGCCTTCGCCATAGGACGCAACAAAGCGATTACGCGATTGCAAAGCAAAAATGCGCGCCGAATGTATGCCGAGAAAGACGATCAATCCGCCAAAAAACGCGACCATTCAGGCCACTCCTTGTCACTTTTTGTTGCCCGCACGCATCAACGCACGCGATTGTGACGGCCATCACGGCGCTCGATGCAAAGCTCGGGTTTACCCAACGTCCACGCTTGTGTTGCATTATGCCTTGCAAGCAGCAAGAGTTCTGCGTGCGGCGACTGTGGAGATATGTGTGATGTTCTCTCGTGTTCTTATGACCGTCATGGCCTTTGGTGTGGCCTTGGGCATGGCCAGCTTTTTTGCGCTGCCGCAGGCGGAAGCCTCGGTCATTGCCAAGGTTGATCTGTCCGAACAGCGCATGCAGGTGATCGTTGATGGCGAAGTGCTGCACGAATGGAACATTTCCAGCGGTCGGCAAGGCTATTCCACACCCACCGGCACGTGGCGTCCTCTGCGAATGCACACCATGTGGCGCTCGCGCGCCTACAACAACGCGCCGATGCCGCATGCGATTTTCTTCCAAGGTGGCTATGCGTTTCATGCGACCAATGCCATTGGCCGTCTGGGCAGCCGCGCCTCGCATGGCTGCATTAGGCTACACCCGGACAATGCGCGCGCACTGTTTGCGCTGGTGCGGGATTACGGGCCACACCGCACGCGCATCCAAATAACGCAGTAGCAATGGATGTTCGCGCGCAGCTGACGGCTCTGCGTGAAAGCTTGCTTGCCGAGAGTGAAGCCACGGCGGACGCGCGTGTACCGGTAGCGCTCGACCAGCAATCCGTTGGTCGCCTATCGCGCATGGATGCCATGGCCGGGCAGAACATGGCGGCGGCCACGGAGCGGGCGCGCGAGGCGCAGATCGTCAAAATCGATGCCGCGCTACGCCGCTTGGATGACGGCAACTATGGCTTCTGCACCGACTGCGATGAGCCGATCGCACCCAAACGGCTGGAAGCCAATCCGACGGCCAGCCTCTGCATCACCTGCCAAAGCGCCCGCGAAGGTTAGGGCCGAACCAAAAGCACCGGCGCATGGACGGTGCGGATCATCGCCGTGGTCGTTGAGCCGACAATCAGCGTGCGCAGTGGCGAGTGGCCATAGGCACCCATCACCAAAAACCCGTCTGGATTGGACTTCATTGTCTCGCCAATCACCGTTTCGGGCGCGCCGTCTTTGCGGATAACGTCGCCTGCCCGCTCATGGGACGCGAGCAAGACCTTGGCCTGCTCTACGAGTTTGCGGTGGCGGGCGTCATCAGCGCCCGCGATCACAATCTCCAACGGAAGGTCCGCGAAAAGCGCCGACGTCGCCGCGAAGGTGAGCGCTGCCGTCGACGCACCACCGCCATCGAACGCGACGAGGATTTTAGTCGGATCGCTGGTCGCTAGATCAGGCCCACGGCTCGACGCGACAACGACCGGCTTATGGCTGGCACGCACGACGCGCTCGACCTTGGAGCCGATATGGCCTTTGGCGAAATCAGCCGATCCACCGCGCTTACCGATCACGATGAGGTCGGCATCGGCCTCACGCTCGCTGATGGTTTCAACAATGCCGCCGTGGCGCGGCCGCCCGAGTTCACGTTGATCAGCGACTGGCCGATCATCGCGCACCCGCCCATCCCACCGAACAGGCCGCTGCATCAACAGATCAAGCCGCAGGAAACCTGCGATCACCTGCAAAATGCCCATCAAGATGGTGGCGGCGAACAGATACTCCACGCCATGGTCGCGCACCAAAGGCACCACCAGCACGGCGATGGCGGCGGTGGCGGCGGAAATCATGCCGGGCCGTCCGCCTGTTAACGCACAGATGACGGCGATCGAAAAGGAGGCGTAAAGGCCCACTTTCGGATCGACGCCCGCGATGATCGAAAAGGCGATGGCTTCGGGGATCAGGGCAAGGGCAACGACAAGGCCGGCAAGAATATCGCCGCGCGGGTTGGACAACCACTCGCGCCGCAGCGTTGTGAGGGAAAGCATTTCGGTCCTGACCGGCGTCTGCACACGCCGTCACGATTGGGGGGAAAAAAGAAAGTGTCGCGGCCTGCTAACAGATCATACGCGGTGTGGCGAGGGCGCTGCGCGCATGGGAGCCAAGAGCAGACTGCAATACGCCGCCACGTCTCTCGCGCAACCTTACACACTTGTAAGCTTGGGCGCAGGTGCTCGCAAAGTCGATCGCCCATCTTCTGGTCATCGAAAGACGCGGTGTCTTTCGCAAACCATAGATGGAGATAAGACATGAACACGAAACTGATCACAGGCGGAATTTTGGCTGGCTTGCTGGCGACTGCCGGAACCGCTGGCGTCGTCGCGGCACAATCGGCCACCGAAGCGCCGGGACTGAGTGAAGAGCAAGCCATCGAGATTGCCCTTGCCGAAGTCCCCGGCGACGTTCAGGAAACCGAACTGGAACGCGAGGACGGCATGCAAGTGTACGAAATCGAAATCCTGACGGCCGATGGTGTCGAGATGGAAGTCGAAATCGATGCGCAAACCGGCGCCGTCTTGGAAATCGAAGTCGAAGATGACCTCGACGACGACTATGATGATGACGACGAGGACGATGACGCCTAACGGTGCAACATTGCCTCAAGATCGGGAGGGCTGCCAAGCCGGTAGCCCTCCCTAAACCTATCAATGCCCTGCGAGTGACATGCGCATCCTGCTTTTGGAAGATGATCGAGATCTTGGACCGTGGGTCACAAACGGCCTGCGCGAGGAAGGTCATGTCGTCGATCATTTCAGCGACGGCAAAGAGGCGCTGCTCGCCGCCATGGGGCAGGATTACGAACTTCTGATTCTCGACCGTATGGTGCCGGGCCTTGATGGCCTAGCGGTGCTTAGGTCGTTACGCGCATCGAAGAACGCAACGCCCGCCCTTTTTCTCACCGCGCTTGGCGAGGTCGACTCGCGGGTCGAAGGTTTTGAGGCTGGGGGCGACGATTATCTCACCAAGCCCTTTGCCTTTGCCGAGCTATCTGCGCGTGTCAACGCCCTTGGGCGCCGACGTGAAGGGGTCAGCGAAAGTGGCAATGAGCCAACGGTCTTGCGCTTTGGCGATCTTAGCCTCGATCTTCTTGCCCGGCGCTGCGAAAGGCAGGGGCAGCCGATCGAACTGATGGCCAAGGAATTCAAACTGCTGGAATACTTCATGCGGCGCCCTGGCCGCCTCGTGACGCGCACCATGCTCTTGGAGCAAGTCTGGGACATGAGCTTCGACCCGACGACCAGCGTCGTTGAAACACACATCAGCCGGCTGCGAGCGAAGATCGACAAACCCTTCGACGAGGAACTCATCCGAACACGGCGAGGCGAAGGCTATGTTTTCGGTCGGTAGCGCCGCAGGACCGGTACGATGGCTCATGCGGTCGTCAACCTTGCGGCTCACTCTGCTGCTCTCCTTGATCTTTGCAATCGGTATGGCCGTTGCCATTGTGTTGGCAATGTGGTTCGGGCGCGATGCGGTGCTGCGCCGTGTCGACACGACACTGCTTGAGTTGGCCGCCTCTGTCTCGGACGATGATATGCCCGGTGGCTCTTCGGTCCTCATCCGCGAGCTTGACCAGCTGGACGGCCTGCCTGCCCCCTTCGCTCAAATCGCCGCACGTGGCGGCGGCACGGTGACGCTCGACCAGGATTTTCGCCGGTCCGAAACGTGGCGGGTCATGATCGCCGAGGACGACGATGACGATCCGATCCTGATCGCCCTGCCCCTGGATGACAGTGAGGATGCGCTGGATTTGCTCGGAGGCGCGCTTTGGACCACCGCAGCCTTTGTTGTGTTGATTGTCCTGGCCATGGGGCTGGGTGCAGGTCTCTTGGTTCAGCGGCGTTTGAACCGGATCAACAACACTCTTGGGCGAATGGCGTCCGGCGATTTGCAAGCCCGCACGGGCATTGAACGCTCGTCCGACGATTTGGATGATCTTGCTCGGCAACTCGACACCACAGCCGGCGAGCTGGAGCGGCTGGTCGCTCAGACCCGCCATCTCAGCGCCAGCCTCGCCCACGATTTGCGTACACCGCTGGCGCGCCTTCGCGCGCGGCTGGAGATGTTGCCTGATGGCGAAGAACGCGGCCTAGCCTTGGAAGAGGCTGAACGTCTTTCGGGCATATTTGACACCATCATGCGCGTCGCCAGAATCGAGGCGACACACGGACACGATGGCTTCGAAACCTTTCACCTTGGTGACCTGCTGACAGAACTGGCGGAGATTTTCGGGCCAGTCGTCGAAGACAATGGCAAGCAATTGGCGCTTAACATATCGGACGTCCAACCGGTGTTCGCCGATCGCAAAATGCTGATCCAGGCCATGGCAAACCTCATCCAGAACGCCATTGTCCATGGCGGCCGCGATATCACGCTGTTTGCCCGTAGGGGGGAGATCGGCGTTGCCGACAATGGCGATGGCGTCGATCCTGATCTTTACGATGAGATCACCAAGCCGATGGTACGCCTCGATGCCGCCCGCGAAAGCGATGGGACAGGGCTCGGCTTGGCGTTGGTGCGCGCGGTCGCCGACCGACATGGCGCAGAGCTCGTCTTATCGGACAACATTCCCCACGGTCTGCGCGTCGCGCTGAAGTTTACAGAACTGTAAAGCGGCGTTCAGGCGGGCGTAAAACCCCGGCTCCATATCAAGGGTGTCGAAACAAACTTGATATGGAGACCACCCCAATGAAATCCCTTCTTACCAAAATCACGTCCGCCACCGCCGGTGTCATCGTCCTTGTCGTCGGATGCGCGATGGCTGGGCTTGGCCTGACCGCGCTGGCCTTTTTGGCCATGATTGCCCTAGCAGCGACAGCGCTGGCGTTTCTCGCATCGCCCTTCCTCGCTTGGTCGCAGGAAACCGCCGCCAACCAAGAACCGGACATATTCGGCGATGGTCGTTCGGCTGCCGGATCTGCCGTCTAACGATCCAGAGTATCGTCTTGGAACTCCCGTCGGCGCAAGCCTTCGGGAGTTCTATCGTTTGCTGACACCAGTCCAGCCCGAAGTGTACTGTCCGCTCCAATCATCGGAACAGGCGCTAGCAACACGATCCTAAAAACGGGTGCTCAGAAGCCCCCTTGAGAACACCATTCCAACTGGCCTATCAGACCCGCGAAAATTTTCTACAATTACGTGATAAGCCATAGTCTCGCTGCCTCGTGCAATTCTGGCTGCTCCTTTATTTCTTTGCATCTCGACTTGGCGCCTCGCGCCGATTGCCGAATGGCGTTGACTGTAAAGGAATTGCCCAGTGAACCGTCTCTCCCTCACTCTGGCGGCGCTTGCCGCTACCGTTTCGCCCGCTCTCGCCTTGGATGGCGCAGGTCCGTTGGTGACCGCCGATTGGGTGGTCGACCATGCTACGCATGATGATGTCGTCATCATCGACATCCGCGCCAACGTCGAAGACACCGATCTGGGCGATGCGCCCTACATCGCCCACGCGGTTTCTGCGCCCTATGGTTCTGCCGGATGGCGCACCGAGCTTGATGGCGTACCAGGCGCGCTGCCGCCTATCGAAGACATCACGGCTTTGATCGAGAGCCTTGGCGTCGATAATGATGACCACGTCGTGATCGTGCCTTGGGGCACCGATTCCACCGAGTTTGGTTCAGCCACGCGCGTATATTGGACCTTCCGTTATCTTGGCCATGATCAAGTTTCGATTTTGGACGGCGGTTGGCGCCAATATGATGCGATCGGCGGCGAGCGTGTTGCTGAACCGACCATTGCCGAGGCGGCCTCTTTTGAGGTCAACCTCAACGAAGATCTGCTGGCGACAACCGACGAGGTGCTTGCTGCAATCGACAGCGAGATCATTCTCATTGATGGACGCCCGGAAGAGCAGTTCCGTGGCGAGTCCAAGAGCCGCGTGGCCGCTGCGCCAGGCACGATCCCCGGATCGGTGAACCTGCCGCATCACGAATTCTATTCCAGCGACTTTGCGAGTTTCGCCGAAGCCGAAACGGTTGAAGCGCTTGTGGCTGCCGTCGGTGTTGGCGCCGGTGATGCGAACATCACCTTCTGCAACACAGGCCACTGGGCTTCGGTTGCTTGGTTCGGCCTGTCAGAAGTGCTCGGGAACGACCAAACGGCCATGTATGATGGCTCGATGGCTGAATACACGCAGGACCCATCACGCCCGCTTGATCCGCCTCGTATCAACTAAGCGTCTGAGACCACACTCTCAATTGGTGTCGGGCCTAACCGCCCGGCACCACTTTGCTGTTTGACGGATGCCTTCCAGTAGCATTGGATCCCAACCCATGTTGCAGACTGTTCCCCCCACGCAAACAAGCGCCTCCCTTTTGCCCGACGTGTCCGTTGACCGCAGCCCGGCAACCATCGCTGGCGCATTCCTTGCCGCCGGTTTTCTAGCCATTTGGTGGCTCGTCGATCTGCGCCAAGCGAGCTTGTTTTTAATTGGCGGCGGCCTCGGTGCGGCGCTCTATTTTGGATCGTTCGGTTTCACGGGTTCCTGGCGGCGCATGGTCGTCGAGCGGCGCGGTCGCGGCATTCGCGCGCAAATGCTGATGATCGCCATCGCGGGCGTCGCGATGATGCCTCTGCTTTCAGCAGGCAGCATCGGAACGCAACCGCTGGTCGGCGCCGTCGCGCCTGTGGGCGTTTCGGTGCTGGTTGGCGCGGTGATTTTCGGCTTTGGCATGCAGCTTGGCGGTGGGTGCGGCTCCGGGACGCTGTTCACGGTCGGCGGCGGTTCCTCACGCATGCTCGTGACGCTGGTCTTCTTCATCGTCGGCGCAGTGATCGGCACGGCGCATCTGCCCTGGTGGCTAGGCCAGGCATCGCTGCCACCGATAAGTTTCGGCGCCTCGCTAGGGCTGCCGCTTGCGGTTTTCCTTTCTTTGGCTGGGCTTGGCATCGTCGCGCTCATCACGGTTGCCATTGAGCGCCGCACGCACGGCACGCTGGAGGTCGATCCAGGGCCTCGTCGGCTTGGCTGGAGCTGGGTTCTTAAGGGTCCCTGGCCGCTCGTCGGTGCCGGGCTTGTTCTGGCGCTCCTCAACATCGCGACGCTCCTTGTCGCCGGTCATCCCTGGTCGATCACTTACGGTTTTGGACTGTGGGGTGCCAAGATCGCCGACACTGTCGGAATTCCGGTCGCAAGTTGGGAATTCTGGACCTGGCCGGCTCAGGCTGAGGCGCTGCAAAGCTCCGTACTCGCCGACTCTGTCTCGGTCATGAATTTCGGGCTCATTCTTGGCGCTGCCCTCGCCGCAGCGCTTACTGGCAAGTTCGCGCCCAAGGCTGTCGTACCGCTTGCGTCCTTTGCAGCAGCCGCTCTTGGTGGCCTCTTGATGGGGTATGGCGCGCGCCTTAGCTTCGGCTGCAACATTGGCGCGCTGTTTTCTGGTATCGCGTCGGGCAGCGTCCATGGCTGGTTGTGGTTCGCTGCTGCTTTTGCGGGGTCAACGCTTGGCGTCTTCGCCCGTCCATTGTTCGGTCTTGATGGGTTTCGCAAACCATGAGCGGCACACGCAACACAGCCCTTTTCGCGGCTGCCCTTGCCATGACCACCGGCGCCGTCGCGCTTGATCATGCAAGCAATGGCGTGCCCGAACGCGCACCCGTGGCCTGGCCGGCCCCGGCATCGGCAGGCGCAGCGCCTTGCGCGGTAGGTGCTGCTCCCTGCTCTGTTGGCGCAGCGCCATGCGCCGTCGGTGCGCCGCAAGCCCTCGCCGCTCCGCCGCCGCCGCCACAACAGCGAGCCGAAGAACGGACCCTGGCGCCTCCACCTCCGCCGCCCTTGCAGCGGCCATGACGGCCGATCCACATGCTGTCGCGCGGCACGAGATCGCGTTCTGCCAAAAGATACTTGCCAAAGGTGGCGCATCGGTCCTGACCGAGACTCTCCGTGGCATCGAGCGGCCGGAGAGTTGGACCAAATATCCGATAGGTGAGGTTTTTGATCCCGCCTCCGGCGCGCAGTGGTTTTACCACAGCCACAGCCCATCCACCGAGGCGGACGAGCACGGCCACTTCCACACCTTCCTGCGGCCCAATGGCGCCGAGGGGTCGAACCACCACCTCATTGCGATTGGCGTCGACGCCCATGGCCAACCGCTTCGGCTTTTCACCGTCAACCAATGGGTGGTCGGCGACGATTGGCTTGAAGCCGAGCCCACGATCGCCTTGCTATCGCGGTTTGATGTCCACATGCCGCAGCCGAACTATCTGGTGAACCGCTGGCTGACTGCCGTGATCGCGGCCTATGAGCCGAAAATCGCCGCGCTCATCCGCGAGCGTGATAAGGCCATTGCAGCGCATAGCCCTGAGCAAGGTGACCCACGCGCTGACCGTGCCTTGGAAGTGACGTCCGAATGGCGCTTTGAGGTTTGACCATAACGGTCGCTTGCGTTGCCGCGAGCGGAAACCATTGCAGAGCTACGAGCGCAGCTATCTTCAGAACTTGAGTTGAGCCTCACCTAGCCGTGAGTTCAAACAAACTCGGCGCGCGGGTATGATGGGAACACATTGGTGCCCCATAAGTGTTGATCCTTGTTGCTAGTAAGCACTGCTGGTCCGAAAGCCGGCACAATCGGAGACTGACCTTGACCAAAGACGATCTATCCCGGCGCACACTCCTGTCGGCTGGCGCTGCGCTCGCGACGGTGGGCCTTTCCAAGTTCGTCCTACCGGCACAGGCGCAAAACCTGGCGCCAACGCCCACCATGCGCGGCGGATCGAACAATTACCGTCCTGGCGCCCCTATCGTCGATCGCATTGGTCGCGGTGGGTTTTGGATGGCCGGCACGGTGCGCCGCGCAGGCGATGGTGCACCGCTGGCAGGACAGCGCATCCAAATCTGGGCGCACACCACCGAGGGTCATGAACGCGATCCGCAAAGCCATGGCGCGACGCTCACTGATGCAAACGGTGAATTCCGATTGGAAATGCCGCAAATTGTGCCAGCTTTCGGCCAGCCACATGGTCATTTGGCCTATGATAGCGGCGACTTCGAAACCGTGTTTCTTCGTCCGGTCATGCCAAGCGCCAGTGATACGGGTCTTCAGGCCCATTTCGTGTTGCAACCAGCCTAACCGCGCTATCCGTCGCTGAATGCCGTCGGTCCGCTCTTTGCTCATTTGGTCGGGTTTGGCGCTTGCCATTGGGATACCAATCACAGCGGCGGCCTTTAGCCCGTTGCTCGCTTGGCGCGAGCCCATTTACATCGTGGCGGGGTTCGCAGGGATCGCGGCGCTTTGCATCCTGTTGCTGCAACCGCTGCTGATCCGCGGAACCTTGCCTGGATTGTCAGGACGGCAAGGGCGGCGCGTGCACCCGTTGCTGGGTGGCGTGCTCATCGGCACCGTCTTGGTTCACGTTGGCGGGTTGTGGCTGACGAGCCCGCCGGATGTCATCGACGCCCTTCTTCTTGTATCACCGACGCCCTTTTCCCTTTGGGGTGTCATCGCCATGTGGGCCGTGTTTGCCGCGGCACTTCTGGCCCTCTTTCGCAGGCGATGGCGGCTACGATGGCGGACTTGGCGCATGGGTCATTTGACCCTAACGACGATGGTCGTTGCCGGAACGGTGGCGCATACGCTGCTGATTGAAGGCACGATGGAGAGCATCTCGAAAATTATTCTCTGCAGCCTCGTCGTCCTTGCCGCCCTTCATGCCCTTGCCGCGTCAATCCGCTGACGAGCGACGTGCATTTGGGTTGTTCAAAGGCGGCAAGGTCAAGCTGCGCCTAGACGCTGGGTCCATTGATTGAAGGCGTTGGCGATTAGGATCTTGTCGGAGCCAATGACAAAGGTGCTCACGCCGAGCGCCTTCCATCGCCGCATCAGGTCGCGGCATTCATCGGGGTCGGGGGAGAAAACCGGCATCACGACCGGGATGCCGACCTTGGTAGCGCAGCGCACCATCTCTTCCACCGCGCCAAGCACATCAGGGTGACGCCAATTGCCGCCAAGTCCCATTGAAACTGACAGATCGAAAGGGCCAAACATCAAGGCGCGCAGGCCGGGCGTCGCGCAGATGGCCTCAATATTCTGATAGCCATCTTGGGTCTCGACCAGACCAATCACGCCAACGCGCGCTTCCTCTTCGGCAACATAGGCCTCCCAATTGCGGATGAAGTGCCCGCCGGCCCGACAACAGGGGCAGGCACCACGCATGCCTTCCGGTCCAAACCGGGTCGCAGCGACAGCCTGCCTTGCCTGTTTGGCAGTCGCGAGGTTGGGCACGACCACATGGCGGATGCCAGCGTCCAGCGCTTTCATGATCATGATGGGGTCGTTGCTGGGCACGCGCACCGCGCAAGCGATGTCGTTGGCGTCGGCGGCGCGAGCCAGATTCTCAGCTGTTTCCATACCGAACACGCCGTGCTCGCAATCGATAATGGTGAAGTGAAACCCATTGAGGCCGATGATATCAACCAGCTCGGGCGCGGCGATCTGAGTCCACGTGCCCAGCGCGATCTCAGGCGAGGTCAGCAGAGCTTTGAGGTTGCGGTTCATGCGTCGGTCAGCCCCAGAATGGCCTTGCATTTGATCTCGACAATGATGCCAGGCATCGAGAAGCCCTTGACCGCGAAGCCCGTCCAAGTGGGGTAACGGTTGGTGAAATAGCGATCTTTGACCGCCATAAAGGTCTTGAGGTTCCCCATGTCTCCGGCGAACCAGGATTCCATCTCCACCACATCGTCAAAGCCCGCGCCCGAAGCAGCGAGCACCTTGCCGACATTGTCAAAAGCTTGGGCATATTGCCCTTCAATGTCCTCAATCACATTGAGGTTTTCATCGCGCCCCACCTGACCGGAGATGTAGAGCGTATCGCCGATCAAAATTCCCGGCGCGTAGTGGTAGGTGTCGTAGATGTTTTCCATCCCTGGCGGGATGATGACTTTGCGGGTCGACATGGTTCACCTCACATAGCAGGCGGTTTCAATGGCTTTGGTGATGGCCTTGGCATCGGGCATGAAGGCGCGCTCCAACCGGTCATTGTACGGCACCGGCATGTCGGGTGCGCCGACACGCTCCACCGGCGCGTCTAGCCAGTCGAAGGCTTGGTGCTGGATCGTCGCGGCGATCTCGCCGCCAAAGCCACCAAAGGTCGGCGCTTCGTGCACCACCACGGCGCGGTTGGTCTTTTGAACGCTTTTGATGATGGTGTCGGTGTCGAGCGGCTTGATCGTGCGCGGGTCGATCACTTCAACGCTGATGCCTTGGCCTTCCAGGCGTTCAGCGGCCTGTACTGTGCGCTCCACCATGGCCAGCGTCGCAATCACCGTGCAGTCGCTGCCCTGGCGCACGATGCGCGCTTTGCCGGGCGCGATCAGATAGCGCTCTTCGGGTACTGCTTGTTCAGCGCCCAGATAGAGCAGCTTGTGCTCCAGAAACACCACCGGTCCATCGGAACGGATGGCGCTCGCCATCAAGCCTTTAGCGTCATAGGCCGAAGCAGGCGCGTAGACTTCCAAGCCAGGTATATTGGCGAACAGCATTTCTAGCGACTGACTGTGCTGCGCCGCCAATCGGATGCCTCCGCCCTGCGGGCCGCGAAACACGATGGGCACATTGGCCTTGCCGCCCAGCATAAAGCGCGCCTTGGCGGCCTGGTTGACGATGGCGTCCATCATCAGCGTGACGAAGTCCCAAAGCTGAGCTTCGACAATCACCCGCTTGCCTTGCAGCGCGGCCCCGACGCCGCAGGTGGCAATGGCGCCTTCCGAGATGGGCGTGTCGCGCACGCGCTCTTCGCCAAAGCGCTCCATCAACCCCTGGGTCAGACCAAAAATGCCGCCAATGCGCGCCACGTCCTCGCCGAGGAGAACAACGCTGTTGTCGTGCTCCATTTCCAGGTGAAAGGCTTCATTGATGGCCTGTTTGTAGGAGAGCATCCGCGTGCCCGGTTCAGGCAGAGCATCAGTGACTTTGATCGGCGGCACGCTCACAAGCTTGGCGGCATCTTCCATACTCGGCTCAGCTTGCGCCTTGGCCCAATCGATGGCCGCTTCCACCTCATTTTGCGTGCCGGCGTGCGCCTGCCCATAGCTTGCCTCATCGAGCTGCTTTTGACTGACGAGACCATCGCGCAACCGGATAATCGGGTCCTGCGCCCGCCAGGCTTCCTCTTCAGCGGATGTGCGATAGGCGGGCAGGTTCGCGCGCATCGAATGGTCGTCCCAGCGGTAGGTCAGTGCTTCGATGAGCGTCGGACCCTCGCCGGCGCGAGCGCGCAAGACCGCTTGCTCCATGGCTTGGTGCACCGTTCCCACATCATTGCCGTCAACACGCACATTGGGCACACCATAGGCATCGCCGCGGGCGGCGATCGACGCTCCTGCCGTCACCATCTCAGTCGGTGTGGAGAGCCCATACTGATTATTCTCGCAGAAAAAAATCAGCGGCAGTTTCCAGATGGCGGCCAAGTTCATCGCCTCGTGGAAAATGCCTTCGTTGGCCGCGCCGTCGCCAAAAAAGCTGACGCCAATCTGCCCCTTACCATCGAGTTGGGCGGCGAGCGCTGCGCCGGTACCAAGGCCCATGCCTGCGCCGATGATGCCGTTGGCGCCCAAAATGTTGCGCTCCACATCGGCAATGTGCATCGAGCCGCCGATGCCCGCACCGTATCCGGATTGCTTGCCCATGAGTTCGGCGAACATGCGGCCCATATCGGCGCCCTTGGCCAATGTGTGGCCGTGGCCGCGATGATGGGTGAGCAGAAAATCATCCGGCGCGAGCACCGCGCAAGCGCCGGCGGCAATCGCTTCCTGGCCGACGCTGGAATGTGCCGTGCCCTTGATGACTCCTTCCAGGAACAGTTCTTTGGCGCGCACCTCAAAATGTCGAATGCGCATCATCAGACGCAGGGCTTGGTGCTGGTCCTCAAAGGTCAGTCGGTTGCCAGCACTTGATGTGGCGACCTGTGTCAGGACTGAGACGTCAGCCATCAGCCACCCCCATAGACAAGACGCGGCAGCCAAAGCGTGAGATCCGGCCAAGCCAGCACGATTATCAGCGCCAAAATCTGCAAGCCGATGAACGGCCATTGGGCGGCGAAGATGTCCTGCAAGGTTACGCTCTCGGGCGCTGCCCCTTTGAGATAAAAGCAGGCTGGTCCGAAGGGCGGCGTCAGGTAGGCGATCTGCATCGATAAATTGAACACGATGCCAAACCACAGCGGATCGTAACCCAGGCTGTTCAGCACCGGCAGAAAGATCGGCATGGTCAGGAAGAGAATGCCAATCCAGTCGATGAAGAAGCCGAGCAGGATGAACACGCCGACCATGACGGCCAGGATCACGGTCGGATTGTCGGACACGCCGGAAAGCATGTCGCCGGCGAAGTCGATACCGCCCATCAAATTGTAGACGCCGATCAAAGCGTTGGTCCCAAAGACCAGCCAGAACACCATGCCGCATGTGCGCATGGCTTGGATGAGGACCTCGCGGATCATGGTCAGCGTCAGCGTACCGCGCACCCAGGCCGCCACGCCGGCCCCAAAAGCACCAAGGGCTGCGCTTTCGGTGATCGACGCCAGTCCGGCATAGATCGAAAACAGCACCCCGCCTGCGACCGCAACTGGCAGCGCCACGCCTTTGAAGAGCGCCAGCTTCTCCCACAGCGGCATCGCTTGCTCTTCCGGGCTTAAGGCTGGCCCCATGGACGGGTTGAACCCACATCGCGCCAGAACGTAGATCACGTAAAAGCTGGCCAGCATCAGGCCCGGCATCAGCGTTGCCAAGAACAGCTGCGAAATGTTCACTTCGGCTGTGAGGCCGTAGAAAATGAGAATGATGGAGGGCGGGATCATCGTTCCCAAGGAGCCCCCGGCGGTCACGATGCCGATGGCCAGCTTCTTGTCGTAGCCAAGACGCAGCATTTGCGGCAACGCGATCAGCCCCAAAAGCACGATCTCACCGCCGATAATACCCGTTGTCGCGCCTAGGATCACGGCGACGAAAATCGTCACCACACCGATGCCACCGCGCACGGAGCCCGCCCAAACATGCAGCGCGCGATAGAGCTCGCGGGCGACGCCGGACTTTTCCAGAAAGCTCGCCATGATGACGAACATGGGCACCGCGATCAGCGCAAAACTATCAATGAAATCGACTGTGCGGCTGCCGACGATGAACAGCGAATTGAGACCGAACTGCGAGACGGCCAACACCACCGCAATGGCGCCGGAAACAAAGGCCAGCGGCACGCCCAGCATGAGCAACGTGGCCATGCTGGCGAGGATCAAAAGGGTGATCGTTCCGATGTCCACGCTCTAATCCGCCCGGCGCTTGAGCGCGTGGTTGAGCAGAACGAGGAGAAAAAGCACCGCACCGAGAAAGAGCATGCCTTTGAGGAAGGCCGGAACCGGCGCATTGAAGCTGCTGCCGGTGCGCTCCGGCGTCCATGTGCCATCCAGTGCGAAACGCCAAATTGCCCGGTCGGCCATGCGCCAAGACGCATAGGCAAGGCCCGACAGATAGATCGTGCCGGCCGTAAGGCTGAGCCAATGCGACACACGCTCAAGCGCCGGCCGGTTTTCCACCATCACGCTGATGCGCATATGCGTGCCTTCGGCCATGCAAAACGCACCGCCGAAGATGAACGCAAATCCGGCCAGCATCACCGACATTTCATGCGCCCAAGCCGTCGGCGCGTTGAAGCCGTAGCGCGCGACCACCTCGTAGACCATCACCAAAATGATGGCCCCGAAGCACCACGCGGCGATCCGGCCGAGCCACAGCGCGAACTGGCTAAGAAGCGGCATAATCTATGGCCCGATCACTGGTAGAGGCCGCCAACAGGGTGTGGGGGCCTCGCCTTTGGGGTCAGTTCAGACCCAGTTCTTCAAGGAACGCCTGGTGGCTGTCGACGATCGCTTGGGCGTTCGGGCTGCGGCTGCCCCAATCGGCCCAGACTTCCTGCGTCAACGTGCGGAACGTGGCAGCCTCCTCCTCGCCAAACTCGATGAACGTCACCTCAAGCTCATCAGTAGCCTGCGCTTGAGCTGCGGCATCGGCTTCCGGCAATTCATTGCTCAGGCGGGTCGACATGCTGTTGCAGGCATCTTCAAAAGCCTGCTGGTGATCGGATGACAGGCTGTTCCATTTGTCGAGCGAGACGCTCATCTCGGTAACGGCCATGGAGTGGCGCGCAAGCACGGAGTATTTCGCCTGGTTGTGCATTCCAAGCGCCACATTGAGTGCCACGTTCGCCAGATCGGTGGCATCGAGAACGCCGGTTTCCATCGCGGTGACGCTTTCGCCCACGCCCATGGTGACGAGGGAAGCGCCGGCGCGGCTGAGCAAGTCAGACGCCAAGCCGCCAGGTGCGCGCATCGACAGGCCTTCAAAGTCGGCAACGGTATTGATCGGGACCGTGGATGGGATCTGTTCGGATGGCCAGTAAATCGGGCAGATGAAATGGAGGTCATACTGCTCGTAGAGGGCGCGCGCCAACTCTAGGCCGCCACCTTCGGTGAACCAGCGATCACGCGTTGCGCTGTCGGGATAGGCACCGATGGTGTCGCCGAGCACGCCCATGGCGGGGTCGCTGCCGGCAAAATAGCTTGGCGCGGTGTACTGGCCGTCCAAAATGCCGTTCTGGATGGCTTCGATCGTCTCAGCGGCCCCGACAACCGCACCGCCGGGCAGCACGATGATGTTCACGGTGCCGTCGGTCGCCTCGGCGAGGTCAGCCGCCATCTCCTCAAAAGCAACCGTGGTCGCCGCCGTTGCGCCAAGAAAGGTTTGCATTTGGAAATCTTCGGCAGAAACGGGCGCGGCCGCCAAGCCCAGAATGGCCGTGCTTGCCAAAAGTGTGGTCAGTTTCATGGATACGTCCTCCCAGACAGGTTGGGTGTGCTCGCGGTTAGGCCGCGATGCGTGGGGTTTTCATGTTCAGGATCTGCTTGGTTTCGGCGACTGTCGCAGGTTCGCGGCCAAGAGACCGCGCCTGCGCGACGACCTTTGCGATCACCTCAGCATTGGTGAGGTGCCGATCTCCATCCCTATAGGCATAGTCGCCGAGACCAATGGAGATATGCCCACCCTCGCGGATGACCTTCTCGGTCAGCGTGAAGAGGTCGCCTTTGTAGGAGACCGCTGTCCAAACGCAGGCGTAGTCCGGGGGGAGAAACGCGGTGTGGGCATCAAGACCTGCAACCGTTCCAGGATGACCAGCAAAGATGATCTCATCGGTCATGCAGAAGCAGATGTAGGCAGGCGCATCGAGTACGCCCATTTTCAGGAACTGTTCGATCTGGCGGGTGAAGCCGACATTCCAGCTCACCAGATAGGGGTTCAAATTGTAGTGCCGAATGCGCTGCGCAAAATACATCAGCGTGCCGGTGGAATTCTTGTAGATCAGCTCGGTTGTGTCGTACTCTTGTTCCTCGGGATTCCACCAATCCACATTGACGCTGCCGACATCCATCGGCGCAAAATCGGGTGCCGTGTCGGCTGATTTCATCATCTCTTCGATGGCGGAAAACCGGCCCTTGGCGTCCACATCATTGGCCACATAGCCAAGCGTTGGGTGGATGAGAATGTCAGACTGGGCGCGAATACCGGCATTGGTCTCAAGATAAAATGCCGGGTCGTGATCAGGTGTGCCATCGGCTTGGCGCCCGTGGAAGTGCACGATGGCCGCGCCCTCATCGTAGCAAGCCTTGGCATCGGCGATGATTTCGCTCGGCAGGAACGGAACGTGCGGATTGCCCCGCCGCGTGGCGAGTTCGTTCACGCGAGCTTCGATGATGATCTTGTTCATCGGCCTCTCCCCAAGACATTTCCGGCCTCTTCAGGGGCGCGGTTGGCACGACGATGGCGCAGGATCGTGGAAAAATCCAGCCATAAGATATATATTTCTTGCAAAATGTAGTCATTTATATAACTTAAGACATATGACTGATGATCGTTCCTCACCGCCCCTGCCCGATGTCGCTGGATTGCTCAGCGATGCCGTCGCCGGTCACACCATGCAGAGGCTGCGCACCCCTAATGGCAGCTACCGCTACAGCTATGTGAGTGACGGCGTGCGTGAAGCGCTGGGCCTCGACCCCGATGTGCTGATGAACGCCAAGGCGGTGGACCATCGTTGGCTTCACCCAGAAGACCGAAACCGGTTCATTGGAGCGCTGGAAAAGTCCGCCGCAACGCTTGATCGTTTTGACGAAGAGGTCCGGGTCGAAAGCCCGAAGGGTGGCTACAAGTGGGTTCGCTCGATCGGCAGCCCACGCAGGACGAGTGATGGAACGGTCATCTGGGACGGCGTGGCCCTGGATATCACCGACCGCCGCGAAGCGGTCGATGCGCTTCAAAAGACGCTTTCGCAGGTGCGGGCCAATGAAACCTCCGAGGCGCGGTTTTCCCACATCGCCGCCAGCGATGTCTCGCAGCGGCTCACCGAGCTCGAATTGGCCGTCGATGATCTGCCTGAATCATTGGACGTGGCGAGCGACGTGAAGGCGCGCTTCGCTGATTTCAGGCGCGCGCTTTCTGCCGCACGCGATCTTGTTGACCATGGTGAGGCTCGGCAGGCCGACAGTCTGGTGAATTTCACTTCGCCCGCTGGTGGACAGGCTCTGCAATCCCTGACGGTCAAACAACGACAGGTTTTGGCGGTGATGAGCCGCGGCTATTCAAACCAGCAGGTCGCGGCGGAGCTCGGCATCACAATTGGCACCGTGAAGCTGCATATCTCCGCGATCCTGAAGCGCCTACAGGTGAAGAACCGCACCGAGGCCGCTCTGGTCTGGAATGCATCGCGCTAGGCTGACCAAAGCAGATGACCTGCACTCGCCGACAGCAACCGACGCAAATCCAAAATCGGATGGCCGGGCCTAGCCGCTAAGCCCCCATTCGGATCGGATTGGCCCGACGCGCAAGGGCGGCAAGGATTGCGGCGGCCACGGGGTGTGGTTTTGACTGGTCAAAGCGGACATCGGTACGGATCGTCTGGCCAGGCATTTCGAACCGCGCCGAAATCTTGTGTGGCCCACCATCCGGCGTCGACACCAAAGTGACTCGTGTCGCCTCTATTCCGGGACCAGTGATGGCCGCAGCGGTCGCTGCATTTAGATAGCCTGGAAAGCGATGCACGGCATCGGCAAGCGGCCCGCGGAAGATCACGTCGGGTTTGTCCGCCAATCTCGGCGCCGATTGACGAATGAAGAGCCGAGCAGGAACGTCGGGAGGGCAGAGAGAAGGCCCAGCGATCCAAGCGGTGAACAGGCGCAGCTCACGGTCTTTTCTCTGCGCCAAGCTCGCAAGCTGCGAGCGCAATGTCTGGTCGGCCAGCGCCACGGCTCCGACGGTCCATAGATCACCGTTCTGAAGAGCGTCGGCGCCATAAGTCCGCAACGCGTCAGGACCGGCGGCATCGATGGTGAGATGCGCTGGCGGCAGATCGCGTGCATCCCGCCCAAGCACCGCGATCAATTTGTAGGCGGGAAGCGCACGCAAACCATCGGCGACTTCGCTGCCGATCCGGCCGCGCCCAATCAATGTGACGGTGGTGGGAGGATTGGACGACACGGCAGTTGATCGTTCCCGGCCCCACAGGGGACCGGGAACGGGTCTTGTTAGTTCATCGACGCCATGAACGCCGCCACGTCCTCAAGCGTGATGTAGTCCTGCTCAGTCGGGCCGGCCTCGGCGAAAACCCAAGACACCGCAGGCGCCGACACATTGCCATTGGCATCAAACGTCACGGCGCCGGTCGCACCTTGGTAGGACACGGTTCCACCCTCGGACAGGACTTCCATTGCCCGGCTGAAGCCATCCACCGTGGCAGGGATCACTTCGCCTTCTGGGTCCGTCACGCTTGCCACCTTGGCGGCGATATCGGCACCGGTCGCGTCCTGACCAGCGGCATGGTAGGCGAGCAACGCGATGGCAGCGGCATCGAAGCTGTTGGCCAGCCCAGGACCGCTGGGCGCCCCACCGAAATTGGCGGTGTAAGCCTCAACGAAAGCTTCCGCACTCGGCACGCGCGGGCTGGAGGTATCCGTGCCGACGAACTTGCCCAGATTGTCGAGCCCCACGGCGCTGCGGAAATCGTCGGATTTCAGCGAGTTCGCTCCGATCATCACTGACGTCCCGCCGAGACCGATCCATTCGCGCACGAAGGAAATGCCTTCGGTTGGGTAGAGCGCCAAATAGAGGGCTTCGGGTTGGTCGCGCAGCGCCTGCGTCGCCTCGGCCCGGTAGCTCGGCTGCGCATCGTTGATGGCGATGGAGGAATGGACGGTTATGCCAACCGCTTCGAAGGCCTCGGCAGCGATGCGGCCGATATCCTGGCCCCAATCATCGTTCTTGAAAACCACCGTTATGTCCTCGATCCCGGCCTCTTGCGCCAGCATCGCGGCCACTGCGGCCTGCACATCGGCGGTGGCGAACGTGCGGAACCAAAGCCCGCGCGACTCGCCGGAGGACGCGATCTCGGTCAGCCGGGTCGACGAAGAACAGCAAGACATCTGCATCACGCCGGCAGGCGCGGTGACGGACGTCAGGATCGGGATCGAGATGCCCGACGATACGGTGCCGATCAGCAGCTGAACTTGATCTAAGTCGACCAGCGCACGAGCCGCATCGACACCAACGCGGCTGTCATTTTGATCATCGCGCAGGATCATGTTGACCGTGCAACCATCGACGCCACCGGCCTCATTGATCATGTCGCCGACCCAAAGGGCGGTCTCCGCGATGGGGCGACCCCAATCGACCGATGTTGGATAGAGTGTGCCGACATCAATGGTGCAATCCTGCGCCTGGGCCGGGGCGGCCTGCAGACCGAGGGCAAGCGCTGCGGCGCCTACGAGCCCGAGTATCGTTCGTTTCATGATCAACCTGTCTCCTGCTTGGGTTTGAGTGCGGCCTTGTTGGCCGTCTTGGCTAGAGTTTCTGATATCGCTCCGGGAGAAGCCCCTGGGGGCGCCACAGAAGCATGGTGACGATCAAAGTGCCAATGAGAATGTACTGGATGGAGCCTGCGTCAAGCTGCAAGGAGTCTGGCATGAGGCGGGTGAGGAAAAATCCACTGACGGTCCAGACCGCCCAAATCAGCCCAGCGCCGAGCACCGCGCCGCGATTGTTACCCGCGCCGCCGACGATCAGCATCGCCCAGACTTGGAACGTGAGTACGGGCAGTAGATCCTGCGGGCTGATGAATGCGGTGTAGGAGACATAGAGCCCGCCGCCGGCGCCCATGATCGCCGAGCCGATCACCAGCGACCAGAGTCGCAGCCGGGCTGGGTTCTTGCCGAGAGCACGCGCGGCAACTTCGTCCTCGCGGATGGCGCGAAGGGCGCGGCCAAATGGCGAGCGGACTAACCGCTCAATGCACCACCAGACCAGCGCGAGCACGATCAGCACGATCAGCAGGAAAACGAGGCCATAGAGGAACGTATCCTGGATCAGATCTTCGAATGGCCTTGGGAAGCCGCGCATGCCGCGGGCGCCACCGGTTAGCCACTGTGCGTTGCGGGCCAGCGATTCCAGCGCGACGGCCACGCCAAAGGTCGAGATGGCCAGATAATCGTGCTTCAGCCTCAACGTCAGCAATCCGACCACCCAAGCCAGCGCTGCTGCGAGCAAAATGCCGCCGAGGAGCGCTACCAGATAGGGCAGCTCAAAGCCGCCGAACTGGCCAGGCTCCGGGCTGCTGCCGAGGATCATTGTCCCATAAGCGCCAGCACCGAAGAACGCGACAACCCCGCCATTGAACAGCCCTGTGTAGCCCCATTGTAGGTTCAGACCGAGCGTGACGATGGCCATGATCCCAGCCATGGTCAGGAAGAATGCGAGGTAAGACACCAGGCCGATCATCTGTTGTCCTCGCCGAAAAGCCCCTGCGGGCGCAGGATGAGCACCGCCAAGATGATCAAAAAGGGCATCGCCGGCGCGTAGCCGGCGGGAAGCAACATCAACGCCAGACCGGACGCGATCCCAACGATAAACCCGCCGAGAACGGCGCCATAGACGCTGCCGATACCGCCAACGATGGTTGCCGCGAAGACCGGCAGCAAAAAGACGTGCCCGATCATGGGGTTCAGCTGATTGGTCAGCGCGTAGAGCGTGCCAGCCGCCGCCGACAGGCTGCCGGCGATGATCCAGACCGCCGCGATCACCGTCGACAAGCGAACGCCCGCGACCTGCGCCAAAGTCGGGTTTTCCGCCACGGCACGGATCGCAAAGCCGAACGTCGTGCGGGTCAAGATAAGGTGGAGGGCAAGCATTAGGACGAGTGCCAGGGCGAGAACAAAAACCTGGTCGGGCTTGATCAGGATCAGCGGATCGAAGCTGATGACATGCGCGCGCGCAATCTCTTGGGAATAGAGTTGAGCGTGGTGGCCGAAAATCAGGATGATCACGTTGCGGATCACCAGGGCGACGCCAAAACTGGCAAACACCATGGACAGCGGGTCGGCGTTCTGGCGGATGCGGCGGAACACAAGCCGGTCGATAATCAAGGCCGAAAGGCCTGTCAGCACCATGGCGATGACCATCGCAAGCGCCAAGGCTCCCGACAGGGTCAGCGGCACAAAAGCATTGTCCAGCACCGGCACCAGCGCGGAGAACAGCGTGTCGAAGACCAAGGCGGAGTAGGCGCCGATGGCCAGCAGCTCTGAATAGGAAAAGTTGGCAAAGCGCAGCATGTGCATGATTAGCGTGAGCCCGATCGCGCCCAGAGAGATAATCGAGCCGGTCAGCACGCCGTCGAGAAGGCTTTGGATCATCAGGCGCTCATCCGTTTGCCGCCGAGATAAATCTCGCCAACCACTGGATCAGAAGCGATCTGCGCCGCTGGCCCATCAATCTGGTTCTTCCCCTCGGCCAGAATGTAGCAATGGTCGGCAACGCGCAGCGCCTGCTTCACATTCTGCTCCACCAACAGCACGGTGACGCCCTGATCTGTCAGGCCACGAACAAGGTCGAGGACCTCGGTAGCGACCTTGGGAGACAGCCCGGCGGATGGTTCATCGAGCAGCATCATGGTTGGGCGGTTGGCAAGCGCCATGGCGATGGCCAACATCTGCCGCTGGCCACCCGACAATGCCCCTGCTGGGTCGCCTTGTTTTTCTTTCAATGCCGGGAAAACATCATAAAGCTCATTCAAGCGGGTTTGCCGATCATTCGCTCGGCGCAGGACCAAGGCCAAATTCTCGCGGATACTCAGATGACGGAAGATGTTGTCGGTCTGCGGCACATAGGCGAGCCCATGGGCGCCCATCAGGTCCGGGCGCAGTCCAGTAATCTCCTCCTCGCCCACAGTCACGCGTCCGCCGCTGACCGAAACGAGGCCCGCAACCGCCTTAATGAGCGTTGATTTGCCTGCACCATTCGGGCCAATGATGGTGGTGAGCTTGCCATGCTCTGCCACCAGATCAATGCCAAACAAAATTGGCAGGTCGCGCACATAGCCGGCCTGAAGCGCCGCAATACGAAGGGTGGTCACGCGGGCGCCCCCAGATAAGCGTCCAGCAATTCTGCGTTCACTTGCGCCTCTGCCGCCGTTCCCTGGAAAATCACTTTGCCTTCGGCAAGCGCGATCACCGGATCGCAGTGGCGCATGACGAAATCCATATCGTGCTCAATCACGACAAAGGTCATGCCGCGTCGATTGAGCTCCTCAATACGGTCAATCAGGATGTTGGTGAGGGTGGGATTGACGCCCGCCGCCGGCTCATCGAGCAGGATCACGGTCGGGTCTCCCATCAGGGCTCGCCCAAGCTCCAGCAGTTTCATCTGACCGCCGGAGATCTTGCCCGCCGGATGATCGGCCAGATGAGACACCGTGACAAAGTCGAGAATCTCCAGAGCTTTGTCGCGGAGTGCCTGCTCCTGCACGGCGACACTGGTGCGGCGGAACAAAGCGCCGGGCACCGTTTCGCCGATCTGTGCCGGCGGCGCCAACAGCAGATTGTCCAGCACGCTCATCCGCTTGAAGGGGCGCGGAATCTGAAACGTGCGCGCCAGGCCCAAGGCAAACAGCGCATCCGATGACTTGCCGGTCACATCTTGTCCATTGAGCACCACATTGCCACCGCTCGGCTTCAGGCTGCCAGCGACCATGTTGAAAAGGGTGGTTTTGCCCGCGCCATTCGGGCCGATTAGGCCGGTGATGCTGCCGCGTCGAATGTCCAGCGATACATCGTCGACGGCCCGAAACGGTCCAAAATCGCGTGTCAGGCCTTGCAAGGACAGGACAGCCTCGCTCACGCGCTGCGCACCTTTTCGGCCGGATTGGTGTTCAAATTGTACTTCATGATCCGGCCATGGCGGCTGGTGCGGTCACCCTCCAGCCCGTAGACCGGACCGTTTGGGCCATTCGATTGGGCCAGGATTGCCTCGATGCGTTGCCGATCGTCATCATCCAGGGTGACGTTGAAGGCTTCGAGCGTCTTGGGAAGATGCCGTGCGTAACGCGCACCGACAATGGCGGCGGCGACTTGGGGTTGGTCGAGCACCCATCGTGTGGCCACCGTGGACAACGTCACGCCGTGCTTGTCGCCAATGGATTGCAGCGTGCGCAACAGCGCCTGAAAAAGGTCCCAAGGGCCAAACTCATCGATGATCAGCCTGTATTTCACCAGGCTGCGGTTTTCAAACACATAGCCAGGATCAGGCTCACTAAGCCAAGCCTCAGTCAAGAACCCGCCGGCCAGGGTGCCATAGGCCAGGATTTGCACATCGCGCTGCACGCCCCACGCGCTAAACGCTCCGGCAGGGCGCCGGTCTAGCAGGGAATACTGAACCTGCGCCGACACGATGTCGAAACCGGCATCGCAGAACCTGTCCATCACCGGTGTATCCCAGTTCGTCGTACCCAGATTGGCGATCTTGCCCTTCTGTTGGCAGCTCTTGAGGACGTCAAGCGCCTCAACCGCGTTGCCGACACTGATGTCCCACCAGAAGAATTGGACCAGCGGAATGCGCTCGATTTGCAGCCGCTGCAAAGAGCGATCAATGATGGCTTCGACCTCGTCGGGGCGGATATCAGCCAGACGGCCAAGATCAGGCACCAGCTTGGTATGCACCAGGACCTGGTCGGCGACTTCGGACCCGCGACGGCGGCGCACATCGGCGATGAACTGGCCGATCATGTCTTCAACGCCGGCGTAGATATCAGCGCAATCGAACGTCGTGATGCCGGCGTCGAGAAACGCCTCCATGTCGGCTATGGCTTGGTCCGAGTGCACCACGCCATGATCGCCAGCCAGTTGCCAACCACCTTTGATCACACGCGAAATCTTGTGCCCAGGGCGCAACAAAGCCGTTTCGACACTCACTCTCCACTCTCCTGCCAATAAGGCGTGCCGCGCTGATCCGGGAGACCCGTGGTTTGCGCATGGGCAAACCAGCTTTTGCCTTCCCGGATGATGCGAAATCGTCCCCCGCAATGGGGATCAGGACAGGCGATCTCGGCGTCGGTGCACATCCAATCGTCGTCGTCGGTGATGCGTTGCTTGGCCGGCAGCAACGGCAGCAACGCAGCTAAGGCGTACATGGAGACCTTATGCGGTTGATCGAACACCAAAGTTTCGCCGACCACCCGGAACGACTCGCCTTCGACATGGCGGCACACCGGCGTGCGGCCATCAAGAACGGTGTCGACCCGAAGATCATAGAGCCAGTAGCCCCGCTCCCCATCTTTTTCCATCAAGGAACCTTCATTCGAACCGGTCCGATCCCGTGCACGACCGCCCAATGTTGCCGTCTATTTTTCGATATGTGATAGCTAGTCACAAATAAGCGGTGACCGAGTCAAGCCGGGTCGGCGGGGCTCCGGTGTCAGCCGGCATCCGTGTAAGAAGGCCGCGAGAAACTGGCTGCGGCGCGCAATGTGTTGTGGTCATCGAACAGGCCAGCCTATTCGGAAAAATGCCGCGCCTTTCGGAGTAAAAGCCGACATCACCCTTTCCTTTACCTTCCTCCTACCGTCGGACCGACCCGAATGACCAACACGCCTGAACGCCTGAAACTCTCCGACCATCTCAAAATTTCCCGGGCGCTGACTGGTCTTTGGCAAGTCGCCGACATCGAGAAGGACGGCGCCACGATCGATCCTGAAACCGGGGCGGATTGGCTCGCGGCCTATGCCGAGGGCGGGTTCGATACCTTCGACATGGCCGACCATTACGGCAGTGCGGAGATTATCACTGGGCGCCTGCTCGCTCGCGGCCTGAACCCTCGCCCCTTGGCTTTCACCAAATGGTGCCCTGCCCCCGGACCAATGACCGCCGAAGTGGTGCGCGCCGGGGTCGAAGAGAGGTTGCAACGCCTCGGTGTCGACCGGATCGACCTGCTGCAATTTCATTGGTGGAGCTTTGAGCATCCGCAATGGCTGGACGCGCTGCACGAGCTGGCGCGCCTGCGTGAGGAAGGGCTGATCGCTGAGCTAGGCGTCACGAATTTCGATGCGGCGCATTTCAACCTAGCCTTATCCGATGGCGTGCCGCTGCGGACCAATCAGGTAAGCTTTTCCCTGATCGACCGACGCGCGGCGAGTGATCTGGCGGCTGTGTGCGAGCGGCACGGTGCCTGGCTTCTCGCCTACGGCACGCTCAATGGTGGGTTCCTGTCGCAGAAGTGGCTTGGCGTGCTCGAACCGCAAGACATCTCCGATTGGTCGAAGATGAAGTATCATCGCTTCATACGTACCGCGGGTGGTTGGACTGCCTTTCAGGCCGTTCTACGCGCGGCCGCTGAGATCGCGCAGAAGCACGACGTCTCGCTCTCCAATGTCGCCACGCGCTGGGTTCTCGAACAGCAACGGGTCGCTGGCGTGGTCATTGGCGCCCGCCTCGGCGAAACAGTCCATACCGACGACAATCTGCGCTTGTTTTCGTTTCAGTTGGATGACGAGGATCGTGCGATGCTGGACGCCGCGTTTGCAGCCACCACGCCGATCCCTGGCGATTGTGGGGATGAATACCGCAAGCCACCCTTCCTCACTGCGTCAGGCGACCTATCCCACCATCTCGACGCGCTTCCTTCTCCCTTCGCGCCACAGCCTGCCATCGGCGATGCGACACGGGTGCTCACTGGCTCTTATTGGGAGGATGTGGCGGGCTACTGTCGGGCTCAGCGGATCGGGGATCGTGTGCTGGTTTCCGGCACAACGGCAACCGCAGGCGTTGATCGCGCGGTCGCGCCGCAGGATGCGGGCGCGCAAACGACCTACATCCTTGACCGGATCGTCGCGGCCGTCACTTCGCTGGGCGGACGGGTCGAGGACATTGCGCGCACGCGCATCTACATCACGGACGAAGACGATGTAGAGGCGATCGCCCGCGCCCATGGCCATGTCTTCAGCGAGATCAAACCGGCTAACACGCTTTATCGGGTGGCCGGACTGATCGGCGATCATCGGGTCGAGATCGACGCCGAAGCGATTATCCAGCGCGGCTGAGGTCGCGGTTGCCCGGTTTTCGCCGTCGTCGGTAGGCCGTACCCAGGTAACGCGAGAGGGCTGGCAGCGCCGCCGCGCATTGTTGAACAGTCTCAACTATGCGTTGTGCGCGATGCCTGTTGGGCGCTAGACGTTAGCTAGTTTTTCAACGTCACCCGCGCGAAGGAATTTCACATGGATGCCAGCACTCTTGAGGTGCCCGCCTTCGTCGCGGTGACACTTGGAATCATCGTCTTTTTCCTCGGTGCCTTCCTTACGCGGCGCGTTGGTTTTTTGCGCAACTACAACATCCCCGAAGCCGTATCCGGCGGCATCGCCGTGGCTTTGTTCACCTGGGCGTTTCTGGCCTTCACCGGGCGAGAAATCGTTTTTGACCTGTCGGTGCGCGATTATCTCCTAGTGCTGTTCTTCTCAACCATCGGGCTCAACGCACGCTTCGCTGACTTGGTGCGCGGCGGTCGATTGCTTGTGACGCTGCTGGTCCTCACCGTTGGCTTCATGCTCGTGCAAAACCTTGTTGGATTGCTGGGCGTCACGCTCTTTGGCTTGCCCACAGCGGCATCGGTCTTGCTGGGCTCAGCATCGCTGATTGGCGGCCATGGGACGGCGATTGCCTGGGGGCCGCAAATCGAAGAGATCGCTGGCTTTGCAGCCGCCGACGAAATTGGGATCGCCACAGCAACGCTAGGTTTGGTGGCGGCCGCCTTAATCGGTGGACCGATCGCCAAACACCTTATCGATAAGCACAGTCTGAAAGGCACCGAGCACGCCGCCCCGATCGTCGGCCTTGAATATGCAGAGGCAGGGGAGCCGGAGGAGGCGGTCAATCATGTCAGCCTCATGCGCGCAACGCTGGCCGCGCACGTTGCCATCTTCTTCGGCTTCATCGCTCACAGCGTGATCCTCGACCTAGGACTTCAACTGCCCCTGTTCGTGCCCTGCTTGCTGGTCGGCATCATCATGTCGAACACGATACCCTATCTGATGCCAAAACTGATTTGGCCGGCCGGAACACGCGCATTGGCCGTCTTGTCCGATTACAGCCTGTCGATCTTCTTGGCCATGTCACTGATGAGCATGCAGTTTTGGGCTCTCTCAGACCTTGGCTTCACCTTGCTCGGTGTGTTGGCGATGCAGATCGTTGTGACGACGCTCTTCATACTGTTCGTGGTTTTTCGCGCCATCGGGCGCAACTACACGGCAGCCGTCTTGAGCTCCGGGTTTGCAGGGTTCGCGCTGGGCGCAACGCCGACGGCCATTGCGAACATGTCGGCGGTGACGAAAGCCTACGGTCCGGCACCCTTGGCCTTCATCGTGCTGCCCTTGGTGTCGGCTTTCTTCGTGGATCTGGCCAACGCTTTTCTTATCCGCTTCTTTGTCGGGCTTTAGGGTCCTGACCCCAGGCTACACGTGCGACTATCTTTTTGAGAAATACACCCAAGCCAGGCCTGCAAGAAATGCAAAACTGGTGAGGTTCATCAGTGTATCGGCAAGGTCACCGGTCAGCATCCGGTTCCTCCTTCAGCGCGCGTGCGAGACACGTGACCAAAAGGCCGAGAATGAAAACAAACGGCAACGCTCCCAAGGCGATCAGGCCGCGGATGGCTTCAACCGAGCCTGAAGCGATCATGGCACCGCCAAGAACAGCCAGCAGCACGCCCCAGATCACGCGGACACGCACGGACGGTTCTGGATTCCCGCCGGTTGAGAAAGTGCCAAGAACGAAGGCTGCACTGACCACACTGGTGATAATGAACAGGAAGGCCGCGCAGATCGTTGCCACCGTCGTCAGCGTTGAAAGCGGCAGACGGGAGAAAAGATCAAACGTCACACGCTGAACATTGGTCTGGGTGGTTTCGATCAGGCCACCGGCGCCCTCAAGCGTGTCAAAGATACCGATGCCACCCAGAGCGCCAAACCAGACAATGGAAAAGAGCGTGGGAACGATAAGAACACCGATGATGAATTCCCGGATTGTACGGCCACGCGAAATGCGCGCGATAAAAACCCCGACGAACGGACCCCAGGCAATCCACCACACCATGTAGGTCAGGGTCCAATCATTGAACCAGCGACCAAGGCTATCATCAAAGTAGGTGAAGGTCTGAAACCCGCGCGGGATCACTTCAATGATGTAGTTCCCAAAGCTGTTGAGAATGGAATTCATCAGATATTCTGTGGGTCCAAACAGGATAACGAACGCCAGAAGGCCGCCCGCCAGGACCATCGCCAGGTTGGACAGCCGCGACATGCCTCTGCCCAGATCGACCAGCAAGGGTGGCATAAAGCACACCACAATGATGGCGAAGACGAGCGCCGTCAGCAGCCCCCCGGAACCCGCACCTCCCAGCATGATGCTGATGCCGTCGGCCACCTGAAAAACGCCCATGGCGATTGACCCGCCCACACCGATGGAAACCGCAGCGATGGCGAAGAAATCTGCCAACCAACCCGTCAGACGCGCCCAACGCTGACCAGGAAAGAGCGAGGTAATGGGTGCGCTGACAAGCAAGGGTGTTCCGCGCCGAAAGGCGAAGTAGGCTATCGCCAGCGCCGTCGCGGCATAAATGCCCCAGGCATGAAGCCCCCAATGAAAGAGGGTTGCATTCATGGCTTCACTGGCTGCCACGGGATCAGCGAGAAAAGTTTGCCCAAAGGCAAAGTGCGTCAGCGGTTCAGCGACGCCCCAGAACAGCAGTCCAACGCCCATGCCAGCAGAAAACAACATGGCAAGCCAGGCAGGTGTCGAAAATTCCGGCCGCTCATCATCAGCACCAAGTCGGATCGACCCGAACCGGGATACCGCCAACCAAAGACAGAGAAACAGCAAACCCGTCACGGTCAGCATGATCAGCCAGCCGCGCCCTTCAAAGGAGCGATTGACGATGGCTTGCGACACCGTAACTGCATTCTCTGGAGCAAGGATGCCCCACAGCCCGACACCGCCAACAACGCTCAACGAGGCAATCAGGAGTGAGCGGCTGCTTTTCATTATGGACCCGCTACTGGCGCAAAGCGCCGCGCTGAAGGATCAAGATCAATCCTTTGCAATCGCTGGCCCCAACTCCTCAGCTGTCACGCGGAAGAAGATGGCGTAGAGCGTCGGCACGATGATGAGCGTCAGGATTGTTGCGAAGCTCAGCCCGCAAATGATCACCACCGCCAGAGACTTGAAGAATGGGTCCCAAAGCAGCGGCACAACACCCAGCACCGTCGTCAAAACGCCAAGCGAAACGGGCCGGACGCGGCTAACGGCAGCATCGAAAATCGCGTCCATGCGCGCCTTACCGTCAGAGATCTGACTGTCGGTCTCACCGATGAGCACGATGGCGTTTTTGATCAACATCCCCGTCAGCGACAGAATGCCCAAGATCGCCATGAACTCCAGCGGTGTTTGCGTCACGGCAAGCCCATAGATCACCCCGATCAGCGCAAGGGGTACCGTCAGCCAAATGATGAGTGGTTGGCGAACGGCATTGAAGAGGAGGATCACCACCAAGATCATCGCGCCAAATCCAAGCGGCATGGTTGCCGCAAGACCGGCATTGGCGTCTTGGCTGTTCCCGTACTCACCTTCCCATTCCAGTCGGTATCCAGGCGGCAATTCAATGTTCTCAATCGGTCCACGCACCTCGGCGAAGAGATCGCCAGACAGCGTGCCCGGTGCATTATCTGCTTGTGCCGTGATGGCAAGCTCGCGGTTTATGCGCCGAAGATTGCCTGCCTCGAAAACGATGTCGAAGCGATCAACAACCTGGGTAATCGGAATGTAGCCACCAGCAACTTGGCTGAAGACCTGGACGTTGCGAAGCTCGGCAACATCGTCGCGGTGTTGCTCGAAAGGCCGCATGACGACGTTGAGAAGGTTGTCCCCTTCGCGATAAACGCCAAGCGAAGCACCCTGAAGATGGCTGTAGAGCGCGTTCGAGATTTCAGCCTGGGTGAGGCCCAGCCGGCGCGCATTTTCGGTGTTGATCACAGGACGGACGGTGCGAACCTGCTCACCCCAATCGTCCTTGATCCCGATCGCGCCAGCATCAACCAGAATGGAACTCGCCTGCGTTGCCAGGTCCCGCAGAACCGTGGCGTCGGGCCCAAAGAACCGCGCCTCAACTTTTGAGCCGCCGCCAGGGCCGAGCACAAATTTCCAGACCTTGGTGCGTGCTTCCAGATAGCGATCATCGATCCAGGCCTGAATGTTACCTTGTAGATCGTCGATGACTTCAAAATCCCCAACGTCGACCAAAATCTGTCCATAGGCCGGGTTTTGGTTCTCGCTTTCATAGATGAGCATGAAGCGCTGGTGGCCACCGCCAACCATCAAATTGGCGCCTGTTACGCCTTCCAGGCCGCGCACGTGCTCCTCAATTTCAAGGAGGTCGGCGCGTGTTCGTTCAATGCTGGTGCCGTTTGGCAGCGTGTAGTCGATGACAAACTGGGCGCGTGTCGACGTTGGGAAGAAGCCCGGGGGAACAGCGCTGAACAGCGCAATCGCCGAGACAAGCAACAGCACGACAAGCGCCACCGTTGCGTAGCGCAAGCGCAGCGCAAGCCCCAACAGGCGCCGATAGCCGGTCAAAAACGCGTTTTCTTTCTTTTCCTCAGTCTCCTTGCCGGGTTTGAGCAGCAAGGTGCAGTAGTAGGGCGTCAGCCAGATGGCGACGAGCCAGGAAAACAGCAGGGCTATGGAGACGGTCCAGAAAAGGCTGCCAGCATACTCGCCGGTGTTGTCAGGTGAGAGCCCAATGGGAGAGAAGGCGAGAAACCCGACAATTGTTCCACCCAGAAGCGGCCATTTGGTTTGATTGACCACGGCGATTGAGGCTTCGGCAGCCGACTGCCCGCGCTGGACGCGCACCAGCGTGCCTTCGACAACCACGATGGCGTTGTCGACTAACATCCCAAGCGCAATGATCAGAGCGCCCAACGAAATGCGTTGCATGTCGAGCCCATAAAGATACATGCCAAACAGCGTGCCAGCGACGGTCACCAGCAAGATGCCGCCCATGAGGATGCCGGACCGCAGCCCCATGAAGATGAGCAAGGTCCCAACAACGATGGCGAGCGCCAAGACCACGTTCATCACGAAATCATCGACCGACGCGGCAACCGACTCCGACTGATCGGAAATTGGCAGAATTTCGATTCCAATCGGCCGCTCAGAAATCAGCGCGTCCATGCGCGCCTTCACAGCCTCGCCCATGGCCACAACATTGCCGCCCAAGGTGTTGGATATGCCAATGCCAACGGCCGGGCGACCATCGCGAAAGAGAAGCGGGCTTGGCGGGTCCTGCAATCCGCGCGCCACTGTCGCGATATCAGCCAACCGGTAAGACGCGCCGGTCTGGGCGTTGGTGATCAGAAGATCGCCGATCTGTTCCGGCGATGTGATAGAGGTTGAGGTTCGCAGTTCAAGGCGCAGATCGCCGGCATTGATGGCACCGGCTGGCGCAACCAGGTTTTGACCATCGAACAGTTGCGCGATCTGTTGCGGCGCGATCCCAAGCTCGACCAAGCGTGCCGGTGAATATTCGACATAGATGATTTCATCCTGCACGCCGTTGAGCGCGATCTTTGACACGCCCTCGACGGTGACGAGTTCGCGCTCCAGTTCCTGCGCATAGGCGTGAAGCTGGGGCAGCGTGTACCCCTCGCCGACGACAGCAAAGTAGAGCGCAAAAACGTCACCGAAATCATCAAAAACCTGCGCCGGCAGCGCATTCGGCGGCAGGTCCGATTGCGCGTCGCTGATCTTGGCGCGCATCTGGGTAAAGCGTTGATTGAGCTCTGGATAATCAGGCGTTGAAGCAATGGTGAATTCAACAGTGACCGTGCTTAGGCCTGGTGAAGAGACCGATCGGACCTCAAGCACGCCCTGCAACTGCTGCAAGGCTGCCTCGATGACTTCGGTCACTTCCTCCGCCACTTCAACCGCGCTTGCGCCGGGATAGGGCGTGACGATTTGAGCCTGACGGATAACAAACTCGGGGTCTTCAAACCGCGGAAGGCTGACATAGGCGAAATAGCCAGCCAGCAGGATGAGCAGCGTTGAAACGGCCGAGATCAGCCGCTTATCGATCGCAAAACGCGCCAGATCCATGAGCCTATCCCCCGATCCGAGAGATGGGACGAACGCTCATTCCCTCTGTCAATTGGCTCACACCCGCCGCAACAATGGTTTCGCCTGAGGCCAAGCCATCATCGACGATGACGCTGTCACCGGAGGCCGCGCCGAGGACCACCGGACGGCTTGCCACGACCCCATCATCGCCAACCACCCAAACCACGGTCGCACCGCCGGCATCTGCACCGATCGCCGTTAGAGGAATGAGGAGTTCTGGCTCACCAGCCGGTACCGTCGTTGTCACCTGTCCGACCATGCCGGGCAAGATGAGCGAACCGTCGGGCAGATCGACCGCGACGCGACCGCGATAGGTCTGCGTGCTGGCATCAGCCTGCGTTGAGAATTCTACCAGTTCGGCGTCAAAACTGTCGCCAGGCAAACCGTCGAACATGGCTGTCGTGGAAACGTCACCCTGATTTGCCGATGCAATCGCCGTCACGTCCGGCCCTGGCACATCAAAAAGCAAATCGACAACATCGAGGCTTTGAAGGAGGACTACGCTTTGGCCAGCCTGGACGTTGGAAAAGTTTTCAAGATCGCGCCTTGCGATGATGCCGGTGAACGGCGCCATCAATGTCGCGTCTTCAAGAGCGGCGCGTGCATCATCAAGCTGTGCGTCAATACCTTGCAGAGCGGCTTCAGCCGCATCCAGCTCTTCTTGGCGACCTCCTGCTTGGCCAATGGCCAATTGCTCCTGCTGGACCTCAAGCTGCGCCTCGGCAACCCGCAAGGCTGCCTGATCCTGCTCAAGCTGCGCCGACGAAACGACGCCACGGTCAGCCAGTTGTTGGGTGCGTGCGACTTGATCGAGCGCCTGCTGGAACTGCGCTTCAGCCGCCGCAACCGAGGCTTCCAATGAGGCGATTTCCTCCGGGCGTCCGCCCGATCGCAAGGCTCGCAACTGAGCGTCAGCCTGGTCACGCTGGCTTTGCAATTGCGTGATGCGCGATTCAAAGTCCCGCGGGTCAAGCCGCGCGATAATATCGCCCTCTTCGACCTGCATCGCCCCGCGAACCGGCAGTTCAATCAACTGGCCGGAGACACGAAAGGATAGCTCCACCTCACGCGATGGAAGAACGATCGCCGGGTAACTTCGCTCTAGCTGGGCTGACGATTGCTCCACCGTTACAACCAGAGCTGGTCTTGCCAGTGAACTTTCCTCTTGTGCTACCGGCGTGGCAACGGTCATAGCCAGGCCAAGAACGCTGAGACTCAATCGCTGGAAAGCTTTCATAGGGAGCACCTTAAGTATTGGAGATATTTCAGATATTTATGGAAGCAGCTGCAATCGACGCTGATCAGAGAGTTGGAACCCAATGACGCTGCCACTGCAAGTTGTTTTTGGAACAGGCATGTTGGCCTTGTGTACAATCATCCATGTCGCATCGATATCAGCCGGCATTCCGTTCCTCGCGAAGGCTGCCGCCCGGATTAGCAAGGATTCTGCCATGCGGACGCCCGCACTGCTGGTCGTGGGCGTCGTGGTGATTGTCGTCGCGCACACGTTGCAGATTTGGTTGTGGGCTGCGGTGGTCGCGTATCTTGATGCCGTGGGCACGTTTGAGGCCAGTTTCTATTTTGCGCTCGTAACATACACCACGCTTGGGTACGGCGACGTGGTTTTGGGCGAAGGTTTGCGCGTGTTTGGCGCATTCGCCTCGATCACGGGCCTTCTGACTTTTGGACTTAGCACCGCCTTTTTGATTGGGATCGTCGCGCGTCTCATGCCGGTTCTTTCCGGTCAGAATGGTCCAAAGAACTGATCGCTTCGGCCTTAGCGACGACCAACGCCGTTCGATCAAGGCGAAGTTTCTTGAGCCGATCATTGCGCCGACGGCCCCTGCGTCATGGCATCGATTTCCTGGAGAAGCCGAACATAGTCGGGCGTGTCATCGGCTGCATAATGAAAGTTCTTGAAGAGACCGGTCAGCTTGGTGAAATGGTCGCGCACCGCCGCTTTGTCCTCGAAAGTTAGACTGCCCGTCGCGATCTCGTAGACACGCTTGAACGTCAGTTGCTGGCGCTCGATGGAGACGCTGGCATCGACCTTGTCGAATGCGTCCTGCTGCAAATAGACCATGTCGACGAAAAGCGCTTTTTGATGGGTAATGAAATCGTCCATCGTCACGCCTTCTTCGCCGGTGACTTGCATCATCTGGGCGACCTGCTCGCCCTTTTCGAGCAGTGTTTGAAGTTCGGTGACGTTGGCGATCCAACCCGGCTCCATGTGTTCATCATACCAAGCGTGCATTTGCTCCAAATAGCGCGACCACGACATCAGCGGATCGACGGCAGGATAGAAGCGTTTGTAAGCGCGCTCCGAGGATAACCCCAGGAAGCACTTAACAGTCGACAAGGTTGACTGCGTCACGGGCTCATCAAAATTGCCGCCCGCCGGAGATACGGTGCCGATCATCGTCAGACTACCGGTATCGCCATTGTTGGCCTCAATCACACCGGCACGCTCGTAAAGGCCCTTGATCGAGCTTTCGAGATAGGCCGGAAAGGCCTCCTCTCCGGGGATCTCCTCAAGCCGGCCGGAGGTTTCGCGCATCGCCTGGGCCCAGCGGGAGGTGGAATCGGCGATCAGCAGCACGTTGAAACCCATCTGGCGGTAGTACTCACCCAGGGTGAGCCCGGTGTAGATCGAAGCCTCCCGGGCCGCCACGGGCATCGAGGAGGTGTTGCAGATGATGATCGTGCGATCCATCAGGCTGCCACCTGACGTCGGATCTGTCATCTCCGGAAATTCATGGATTGTTTCAACGACTTCCCCGGCACGCTCTCCGCAAGCAACCACGATCACCACATCGACTTTCGCATTGCGGGCAATGAGGTTTTGCAACACCGTTTTGCCCGCGCCAAAGGGTCCGGGGATGCAGGCTGTTCCACCGCGCGCGATGGGGAAGAACGTGTCGATGAGGCGCTGCGAGGTGAGCACCGGTTCGTTTGGGAATTGACGTTTAGACGTTGCCTTCTTCAACAGGCTCGCTGGAACGGGCCGCCGCACCGGCCATTTTTGCGCCAGCGTGACGGCGCGCTCATTGCCGGCGGCATCCTCTAGCCGGGCGATCGGGTCGTGAATTTTTGCAGCACCCTTTTGGATCCAAGCGACCTTAAAACTGCCCTGCCAACCGAACGGCACCATGATCTTATGGGTAAAGCGCCCTTCGGGAACGGTGCCAAGCACATCACCAGCCACGACCTCGGCGCCGAGTTTCAGTGTCGGGGTGAAACTCCATTTGGATTTTTCATCGAGCGGCGGCACGTCAGCGCCACGTGGAAGAAAAATGCCATAGGTGTTGGCGACTTCCTGGAGCGGTGCCTGAAGCCCATCATAGACCTGTCCGAGAAGACCTGGTCCGAGTTCAACCGACAGCAGCTGGCCGGATTGTTCAACGCGATCGCCGACGGCGACACCTTGTGTGGACTCGTAGACTTGCGCGTCCGCCACCGAGCCCCGCACGCGCAACACTTCCGCTTTGAGCCGTTCTTGGCGGCCATCGGCTCTAATCAACGATGGCAAAATGTATACCACCTCGTTCTTGACCAGGGCTCCGGGCGAGCCATCCTGATTGGGTAGCGTTTCGATTTGCACAAGGTCATCCTGCACGGCGACGACACGGGCTGTTGCGTGCTCATTGCGAGGCTCAGGTTTGGCAGCTTTTTTTGCGGTCTTGGTGGCTGAGGCTTTGGTGGCCATGGTCAGACCCCTTCCAGGCTAAGGTCAGCAAAATCACCCAAAGCGGCTTGCGCCAAGGCTTCGAAGCGATGGGTCGCGGCGCGTGCATCAGCGCGCGCCCAGCGATCAAAAATGTTCCACTTGAGAACGTAGATGACGACGGCCTCAAAATCGAAGAGATGACGTCCGGCATGGCGCTGCAGCTGGCGAAACGTCACATCCAGAATATGCCGTTCCAGACCCAGCGGATCTTGCTTCTCCAGCAGGGCTACAGCGTTGGGCAACCACAGCATACGGCTGTCGAGCTTGAACGTGCGATCAGACCAATTGGCCATGATATGGCCGGTTAGGCGGCTGAAACCCCAAGGTTTCGTCGGCACAGTGTCGCCGCGTTTTCTCATGCGCAGGGCAGCAATCACAGTGCGCAAATCCAAGCGCTCCGTAACGATGGAGCGCAGTGTCTCGCTCTCAAGGTCGGCAACAAGTACCTTGGCACGCTTGCTGGCATCATCGCCCGTGGCCTCCATGCCGTAGGCGCTCCATCGCATCACGCTTTCGATGTCTCGCAGCACCGCGCGGTCGTCAGGCGTCAGCGCAGACAGCCGCCGCTCCAACCGCAGCCGCGACAGCGGTGGCAGTTTGCTGCCAAACAAGCGCTCAGAGCTGGGAAGGCTCGAAATAAGCGCGACGTAAGCGTCGGGGTCGGACACGCTGATTACCATGGGCTACTTGATCACGCCTTCCATCGCGGCACGAAAACGCGGCTGCAGATGCTGCATGATGAGCGCCGCAACGGCCTCGTCGGAAAGATCGAGTTCAACATCATCGCCGGTGACGCGGGCGCGAATGCCGCCTTGCAGATCATCAGCCATGTAAAGGGTCACACCGTCGTGCAGCATGTTGCGGTTTAGGCCGAGAACGAAATCGGTCAGCTTGCCCGATTGGATGAGCTCGGGGTTCTCGACAATCGCTTCCGGCCCGATCACCTCGGTAGGCAGAATGACCTCAGTATCATCTTTGGCGCCAGCAGCATCGCGGGCGCGGCCGACCAGCTCCAACACCATCTGTTTGAGCATATCTGGATCAGCGGTGACCTTGGACACCATGCGCTTCACATCTGCTTCAAACTGAGCAATGAGGCCGGACTTCATGGTCAGTACGGCATCGCGCATGGCGGTGTTGAGCGCTTCTTCCCCCGCAGCACGATAGCGATCGGCAGACTTTCGCGCGTCCGCGAGATATTTGTCCGCATCTGCTTTGGCGGCCGTCCGGATCGTCGCTGCTTCCTTTTCGGCCTCACCCCGAATGCGCTCGGCTTCAGCCTGTCCGGCGGCAACGCCATCCTCGCGCAGACGCGCGATCAGGCTGTCGACCCCCTTCGATGTCGCCGGGGTTGCCATCAGCTGATCCCCGCGCTGATGACAAGGGCGAACACAAAGGCGAACACGCCGAACCCTTCGATGATGGCCGCCGGTGCGAGCGACAGGCCGAAGATTTCTGGTTTCTCCTTCGATGCATTGATGGCTGCGGCACAGGCGCGTCCTTGCCAAATCCCGCAATAAAGAAGGGCGATACCGGCGAGCAATCCGACGCCGAACAGTCCGCCGGAGTTTTCCGGCGTAACCGTGCGATTGAGCGTGAACATGATCACGATGCCGTAGATGACAAAGGTCGAAGGGAAAGCTGAAATGCCGACGAACCGTCCGTAACCGCCATCGGTTTCCGTCATTGCGCCAATGCTTGCCTGTCCTGCAATCGCACAGCCGATCGCACTTGCGATGGCACCAAGCGCCACGGGCGCAAAGATGCCTACCCAGCCAAGGGCCAGAACCAACTCGTTCATTCGCGAACCTCCTTTCGGGCAAGCGGCCGGAAGGCGACGCCTTCTTCTGGCAAACCCCATTTGAAAAACTCAATGTAATTAAGGCGCAGCCCGTGCACGACGCCGCTCATCATCGCCAAGCCAAAGTTGAGCACATGGCCAATCAACAAGATCAAAAGCCCCAAGAGCAATCCGAGGCCCGGGACCGCGTTCATGACTTGGCCGGCCAAATCGTTGAAGGTGAGCGCAAGCGAGGCTGACGCGAGACCCAGCGCAAACAGCCGCATATAGCTGAGCACGTCGCCAAAGGCGCCCATCGCGCCACCCAGCGCCTTGGCCCCATCGAACACGCGCCATCCCCAGTCTAGCGGTTTGGTGATCGGTCGCTCGCTGGTGAACAGGACAATGGCCAGAATGCCGACAACGATCATAGCGACCGCAAGTTGGGCCATCGGCCCTGTCTGTCCGCTCAGCCACAGCAGCATTCCGCCCAGGATGGCGGCTATCCAGCCGAGCTTGGCGCGCGCCGACCGCTGGTGACGATGCACCCACGCGTTCATGGCGATGGCAAAAACCAGATGCGCCACACCAACAAGGATGGAGAGCCGCATCATCGTGCTGAAATCGTTGAGCGATAGGATCGCCAGCGAGGCGAGCGGCGAGCCGTCAGGCGGCGCGGCGCCGAAATAGCTGCCGACGATCACGCCATAAAGGACCGTGCAAGTCGCGATGATCAGGCCCAATCGCCGCCAGGCGCGTAATTTGAGCGAACCGCCAAGCCTTTTCCATCCGAGCATCAACCCAAGCAGGATCACGAGCCCGTAGCCAGCGTCTGCCACGATCATGGCAAAGAAGATTGAAAAGGAAACGACAAGCAGACCGGTCGGGTCCCAATCGCGATAGCTGGGCACCTGATAAAACATGGCAAGGTCGACACCGGCGGCCTGTTTTTCCGGTTGCACAAGGAGAGTGGGTGGTGTCTCGTCCCAGGAAGGTTCTTCAATCACCATCGCCAGCGAACGCTCGTCTGCGTACTCTGACACGGCGTCCAAGGCGTGATCCGGCACCCAGCCCTGGACTGCAAAAAGAGCCTCGTCGTCACGCGTTTGCTCAAGGGCGAAATCGAGCTCGGCCTTGGTCTCAGCCTCCGACATGTTGGCGCGGAGCAATGTTAGATAGCGGGTGAGCGCCAGCCGCTCAGCTTGCAGCATTTCCAGCTCGATTTCCGCATCAACCAGCTTGGCTTGAAGCGCGCTCGCCGGTTCGCTACCGACATGGCTGCGCGGAACGGGAAGCAGGTCCTCATTCGGTTCATCGGGAGAGATCACGACGACGTAGAGTGTCTTCGGATCCGAGGCGACGATCTCCCAAGGAAGCTCCAAGTCTTCCAGTGCTGCACGCTCTTTGACAGGCAGTTCGTAGAACCAAAGCAGATAGCCGCTGGTCGCCTCATGTCCCGGGAACACAAGCTCGCCCCATGGCTTCAGTGTCTCGATCCGATTGGCCAAGAAGTCGCGACGGTCGCCGACCTCGCGTATTTTCTGGCGAAGATCGAGTATCTGCGCGACGAACGCCTGGACATCAAAGCCTGCATCGCGTTCGACGTGATGGCGCGCGCCATCCAACGGTGCCAGGAACCGCAACGCCTTGTAAGCATCTTCGGCCTGCCGGGTTGCCGCTTTTTCTGGTTCTTTGGGCGTGTCGGCCAACGGGACAAGATGCATGCATCCAAGGTCTTGAAGACGCGCTAACGTCTCTTCCTTCTGCGCACGTTTGCCCGCAAGTGTCACTTTTTTGACCTCGGCGACACTCATGATGGATCGGCCTTGGTCGCTGCTGCGTGTTTGTTCTTGGCGATCTTTGATCGGACGACAGCAGCCATCTCTTCATCCGACAGATAGACGCGGATTTTCTTGATATTGGCGCGTGTGTTCGGAATGAGCACCTTGTCGAAAAGGTTCACACGTTGGGTGATCGTTGTCAGAGCCTTGTCGAGCAAGGCCAGGCGTTGCTTGGCGATTTGCACTTTCAAACGCGCTTCCAGCATGTCGTGCAGAAGGCGTGCCACGTCGTCGACCCAGTGCGGCTTCGTCATCGGGTCATAGGGGCGCACAACGACTTCAATGCGCTCCAGTGTGGGCAGCTTGGTGCCAACCACATTCTCAGTGCCAAGCTTGTAATCGGATAGCCGCACCAATCCGTCCAAATCGATATCGTCGTTACCAAGCATTGGCAGCTCTTCACCGACCTGCTTGGCAAAGGCATCCACCTGCGCTTGCAAGGCGCGCTGTTGCGCTTGCCCTTTGGCGCGTTCCGCCATCAATTGTTGGCGCTTAAGGTCGAGCGAGGGTAAAAACCGTTCGTAGGTTTTTAGTTGAGCCGTCTCGCGCGCTTGCGAGGATTTATTCAGCTGCAAGCGGGCCATTGGCAGCCTTGTCAGTTTGGTTTTGGTCGGCGTCCTGCGGGAAGTATTTGTCGACCAGCGCCTGCTTCATCAAAAGCTGCTCTGGTCCGAAACACTCGGCGAGCGTCGCCCAACAAAGGTCAAGCGCCTCCTCAAGCGGTATGGAAACATTGATGTCCATGAACCGCTCACGGAAGAGATCGCCAAAGGCGAGAAGTTGGTGGTCGTACTCGGAAAGATCGAAGGCCATCGCCTGTTTCTGTGCCGCGCCACGGGCTTCTGAGTAGAAACGGATCATGGTGTTCATGATCTGACTGTGATCTTCGCGGGTGACTTTTCCAATGACGTTCTGCTTGAGGCGCGACAGCGAACCGAAGGGATCGATGACGCCAGAATGCAGATAGAACTGTCCTTCAGTGATGTAACCGGTGTTATCGGGCACGGGGTGGGTGATGTCGTTGCCAGGCATCGTGGTGACGGCAAGAATGGTCACCGACCCGCCCTTGGCATAATCGCACGCCTTTTCGTAACGCCGGGCCAGCTGCGAATAGAGGTCGCCCATGTACCCACGGTTGGATGGTACGCGCTCCTGGCTGATGCCGACCTCTTTCATGGCGTCTGCGTAGGCGGTCATATCGGTAAGGAGAACCAGCACGCGCTTACCCTCCTCGACCGCGAATTTCTCGGCCACCGCCAGCGCCATGTCGGGCACAAGAAGGCGCTCCACCAACGGGTCGGACGCTTGGTTGACGAACATCACCGTGCGCGAGAACACCCCGGCATCCTCAAAACTCTGCCGGAAGGTGTGATAGTCATCAAAAATCAGTCCCAGCCCGCCAAACACGACGATATCGGCGTCGGCCTGAATGCCGATGCGGGCAAGAAACGGGTTAAACGGCTCGCCTGAGACCGAAAAGATCGGAATTTTTTGACTCTCAACCAACGAGTTGAAGATATCGATCATCGGCACATCGGTGCGGATCATCTTCTTCGGCACGGCCCTCTCTGCCGGGTTCACCGAGGGGCCACCGATATTGTATTTGGGTTCTGAGGAAAGGTCCGGCCCGCCATCAATCGGCGTTCCTGCACCATCGAAAACGCGGCCAAGAATATTGTCCGAATAGGATGTTTGCATCGGGTGACCAAGGAAGGTCGCCGTTGCTTCGGTGGAGATGCCTTTGGTGCCGGAAAACACCTGAAGCGTCACATCATTGCGGTCGATGTTGATGACTTGCGCGAGCGACCGCGCGCCTTCATCGCCTTCGATCACGGCAAGATCGCCAAAACGCACCGTGGTGCTCGACCCCTGGTCGGCAGGCACATGCACTTTGAGCGTGTCGCCGACGATCTCCAGAACCCGGGAGTATTTCACCAGATCACGAACCATTTAGGCCTCCTTGGCCGCGAGGTTCCAGCGCTTAGTTTTCATGAATCTCAATGCCTTCCAGCTGGTTGGAGATTGTCGTGCCTTTGGTGCCAGCCACGATAGCCTCGATATCGGCCAGAGCGCCAATTGCCGCCGATTTGCCGGTCATTTTGGCAAACTGACACACCGCTTCAACTTTAGGTCCCATTGAGCCAGCCGCAAAGCCGTACTCAGACATGGCCTGCGGCGAGGCACGTTTGATGGCGCGCTGGTTCTCGGTTCCCCAATCCAGATAAACCGCATCGGCATCGGTCGCGGAAATGAACAGATCGGCCTCGACTTCGCGGGACAAGAGTTCTGAGGCTAGGTCTTTGTCGATGACGGCTTCAACGCCGCGCAGCTTGCGGTTTTCGTCGTACATGGTCGGAATACCACCGCCACCGGCGCAGATGACCACGGTTCCCTTTTCAACCAGCCACTTGATGGGCCGTATCTGGAAGATGCGCTTGGGCAGCGGCGAAGCGACGACCCGTCGCCATTTGTCGCCATCGGCCTTCACAACCCAGCCCTTGTCCGCTGCCATTTGGTCGGCTTGCGCCTTCTCATAAACTGGGCCGATAAATTTCGTCGGGTCGTCAAAGGCGGGGTCCTGGCCGTCCACTTCGATCATAGTCAGGATCGTGGCAAGCGGCGTTTCAACGGGCAGCACATTGCCCAGTTCCTGCTCGATCATGTAGCCGATCATGCCTTCGGTTTCGGCGCCAAGCACGTCGAGCGGATACGCTTCCTCAGGTTTATAAGCATTGCCTTGAAGGGCGAGCAGACCGACCTGCGGTCCGTTGCCATGGGTCACGACCAATTGGTGGTTGAGTGCGACTTTGGCCAAGGACTCAGCGGCAATCACCGTGTTCTCGCGCTGAGCTTCTGCCGTGAGCGGTTGACCACGGCGCAGCAGAGCATTGCCTCCAAGAGCGACGACAACACGCATCCCTAGCTTCCCAACGTCGCGACCAAGACAGCCTTGATCGTATGCATGCGGTTTTCAGCCTGCTCGAATTGAATGCCAGCGGGGCTTTCAAACACCTCCTCGGTGACTTCCATTTCGCTGATGCCGAACTTCTCATAAATGTCCTGGCCAACCTTGGTTTCGCGGTTATGGAAGGCGGGCAGGCAGTGCATGAACTTCACCTTTGGGTTGCCTGACGCCGCCATAAGGTCGCTGTTCACCTGGTAAGGCGAAAGCTGTTTGATCCGGCTTTCCCAGACCTCTGCCGGCTCGCCCATAGAGACCCAAACATCCGTGTGGATGAAGTCGACCCCGTCGACGGCTTCCTTGGGATCGTCGGTGATGGTGAGCTTGGCGCCATATTTAGCGGCAGCCTCTTCAGCAGGACCGCGGAACTCGTCTGTCGGCCACAGCTCTTTCGGCGAAGCGATACGCACATCCATGCCCATCAGACAGCCGGCAATCATCAGCGAATGGCCCATGTTCGAGCGTGCATCGCCGACATAGGCATATTTGATCTCGTGCAGCGGCTTTTCGGCGTGCTCCTGCATGGTCAAAAGATCAGCCAGCATCTGGGTGGGGTGAAACTCATCGGTCAGGCCATTGTAGATTGGCACACCAGCGTATTCGGCCAGCGTTTCGACGAGCTCCTGCCCTGCACCGCGATATTCGATGCCGTCATACATGCGGCCGAGCACGCGCGCGGTATCTTTCATGCTTTCTTTATGGCCGATCTGCGAGCCGGACGGCCCGAGATACGTCACGTTCGCACCTTGATCCATCGAGGCCACCTCGAAGGCACACATGGTGCGGGTCGAGGTTTTTTCGAAGATCAGGCAGATGTTCTTGCCTTTCAGGTGCTGCTGCTCGCTGCCAGCATATTTGGCGCGCTTCAGGTCGCGGGAGAGGTCGAGCAGATAGCGCAGTTCGCGCTGATTGAAGTCGAGCAGTTTGAGGAAACTGCGCCCTTTGATGTTGAATGCCATGGTTGGTTCTCCCTGCCTCAGTAATCCACCGGGTCGCGCCAGATCGGGCACGTCATGCAATGCCCGCCCCCGCGTCCGCGTCCCAGCTCGGATCCTGGAATGGTGATGACTTCAACACCCGCCTTGCGCAGCAACGTGTTGGTGTAAGTGTTGCGGTCGTAAGCAACCACGACGCCGGGCTCCAGCGCTACGACATTGTTGCCATCGTCCCACTGTTCGCGTTCTTGATTGAAGGCATCGCCACCGGTTTGGACGATGTTGAGTTTTTTAATGCCAAGGCACTCAGATGCGACATCGAAAAGGTGGGCCTCTTCTTCGCGGAAGTCGAGGCTACCTTCCTTGTCTCCCGGTCGCAGGCTGATGCACTTGATCTCATCGCAAACCTCGACAAACGCTGTCGCAACCTCCCGGTCGCAGTGGCTGAAGACCGTATCAAGATGCATGGCGGCGCGGCTCTTTGGCATCTGACAGGCAACAACCCGCTCGGCTGCGCCTTGGGCAAACAGGGCACGGGCAACCTGGCCAACCGCCTGTGGGCTTGTGCGTTCGCCCATGCCGATTAGAACCGATCCATTGCCCCAGGGCATCACATCGCCGCCTTCGAGCGTCGCCAGTCCGTGATCCTTGTCCGGATCGCCCCACCAGATGTCAAAATCGCCATCCTTGAAGGCGGGGTGAAACGTGTAGATCGCCGTGACGAGCAGCGTCTCAGGGCGCCGCGCTGGCCAGAACATTGGATTGACGGTCACGCCATTATAAATCCAACAGCTGTTGTCGCGCGTGAACTGGGTGTTGGGAATGGGCGGAATGATGAAACCCAGGCCACCCAAATAGCCACCGAACATGCCCGAAGGTTTGAACGGCAAATCGTCAACGGCGATCCCACCGATCAGGTGGACCGCCAGCTTTTCATTGTTCAATTCATCGAGCCAAGCGCGCAGTTCGCCCAGCATGCCGACACCGACCTGATCTTCCGTGATCCGCCGATCGAGGATCCATTTGCGCGCTTCAGAATCGGCCACCGTATCGATGAGCAATTGGTGGAACTCAAGAACCTCCACGCCGCGCTCCTGCATTTTCATGCGGAATTCAGCATGATCCACGCGCGCTTGGCTGACCCAAAGAACGTCGTCATAGAGCAGTTGTTCAGCGTTCGCCGGCGTTAGCCGTGCATGCGCAAGCCCCGGCTGACATGTCATCACCTTGCGTAGCTTTCCGATTTCCGAATGCGCGCCAAATCCAGTCATAGGATCCCGTCCTCCTCAGTTTTGTTTTTCTTCGCCTGCCACCGCAGCCAGACATAAATCGGCAAGCCCGCCATCAGCAGCAGGAAGCCCCAGAACACCACGTCCTGCCCGGCGCCATAGATTGCCCAAAGCGAGTAGACGAAGCCGACTGTCGCCAATGTGACCACTTTGGCTGACTGGTTGCTGGCGATAGGCCGGCCGTTCGCCACGCTGATCATCAGTTCGGCCAGTGCGCACACCAGATACGGCACCAGCGTGGAAAGCGTGGCCAGAAGAATGATGAACTCGAACTGCTCGGCGAGGCTCTGCGAATAGTTCATCATGATGAGCGCGCTGGCGAGAAGGTTCGAAACGATGAGCCCAAAGGCCGGCGTACCGGTTTTGGAAAGCCGTGCGAAAGCGCGCGGGAAGACGCCATCGCGCGCCGCGCCAAGCGGCACTTGGCCGGTCAGCATGGTGAAACCATTGAGCGTGCCGAAGGTCGAGATGCAGGCGCCAATCGCAATGAAAACGCCGCCGGCCGCGCCCCACATCACGCCGGCAACTTCAGCCAATGGCGCGCTGCTACCCGCCAATTGCGCGGACGGCATAACGCCCAGTGCAACCACCGTGACGGCGATGTAGACAAAGGCCGCAAGGCACGTGCCAATGATGGTGGCACGCGGAATGGTGCGTTCGGGGTTTTCAACATCACCCGCAGGCACTGTGGCGGACTCAAGGCCGATAAAGGCCCAAAGCGTCAGAGCGGCACAGGCTGAGATGGCAGACAATGTCGACTGGCCACTGACATTGACCGGCGTGTAGTTGGCCGCATCGACATAGGCGATGCCAAACACGATCAGCACCAGCAACGGCACAAGCTTCATCACCGTGGTGAGAACCGCGATGAAGCCGGCTTCTTTCACACCGCGAATGTTGATGTAGGTGAGGAGCCAGATCGCGCCCAAACCCGCTGCCAAACCGGCAATTGGGCTTGCGCCAATCGCCGGCACCAAAAAGCTGAGATACCCGGCGAACGCGACGGCAACGGCGGCATTACCGGACCAGAGCGCAATCCAATAACCCCAAGCGATCAGGAACCCGGCGAAATCGCCAAACCCTTCGCGCGCATACGCATAGGGCCCACCGGTTTTTGGTGTCACTTGCGCAAGCCGACCGAAGATTAACGCCAATGCCACAGCGCCGACGGCGGTGACCAACCACCCGGCCAGCGAGATCGGGCCGAATGCCGCCAGTGAGGAAGGCAGCAAGAAGATGCCTGAGCCGATCATGTTGCCGACGACAAGCGCGGTACACATCCAGAGACCGAGCGCCGGTTTGGTTGTTTTGGTGGCGGAAGCGGCTGCCTGCATGGAAACTGATACTGTGTCGACAGCCATGACGCGCCTAGAGAACCGTTGCGAGGCTGAGGAACACCATGATGATGATGGTCAATATCAACAGCAGCGGCCACATGAAGGACAGCCATCGCTCATAGGGAACTCGGCCAAGCGCCAACCCGCCCATTACGACTGCGAACGTTGGGTTGATGAGGTTCACCAAGCCGCTGGCGGACTGATAGGCGGTAACGATCAAGGAGCGCTCCACGCCAGAGAAATCACCGAGCGGCGCCATGATCGGCATCGTCAAAACGGCAAGGCCTGAGGAGGATGGAACTAGAAATGACAGACCTGCTTGCAACCAAAATATAGTGTTGATGAAGGCAATCTCGCCCAAACCATCCACGGCACCTTCGGCCCAGAACAACACGGTGTCGGTGATGTTGCCGGCATCCATGATGACGACAATGCCGCGCGCAATGCCAATCACCAGTGCGACGCCAAGAAGATCACGTGCACCGTCGACAAAGGTTGATGTGAATTCTTCCTCACCCATCCAATCGATGAAGCCAACAATGATGGACGCAGCAATGAAGAGCGCTGACATTTCGGCCATCCACCAGCCGCCGGCGGAGACGCCCCAGATCATCACCGCGAAACTGGCGGCGAAGATGATAAGAATGATGCTGTGCTTGCCGGTAAACTCCGGCGGCCCATCCTCAGCATTTCGTCCTTTGAGAAAATGCGCCTCGTTGGACTCCCGGCGATCAGCAACAATCGAAGCGTCTGGATTCGCCCGCACCTTTTCGGCGTAGCGCATCACATAGACGACACAGACAAGCCAACACACGACCAGCAGAGCGAAACGAAGCAGAATGCCATCGGTGAACGGCACGCTGGCCGCGTTGGAGGCGATGACGGTTGCAAACGGGTTGATGGTCGAGCCGAGCGTCCCGATGCCTGCGCCCAGCATGATGATTGCCACACCGGTTAAGGCGTCATAGCGCGCAGCAATCATGACGGGGATAATCAGCGCATAGAACGCAAGCGATTCTTCGGCCATGCCGTAGATCGTGCCGCCGGCGGCAAACAGCGCCATGAGAATGGGTATCATCCATTTTTCACGACCCTTCAGCCGCTGCATCGCCGCTGCGATACCCGCGTCGATCGCACCGGTCTTGGTGACCACGCCAAGAAACCCCCCAATGATGATGACAAACAGCGCAACATCGATGGCCCGTGCTTCATAACTGCCGGGGTCGTAGAACCCGGCAATCGGCGCCATCAAGACATCGAACGGGCCTTGGGGATTGGATTCGATAACCTGGTAGGTGCCCGGAACCGGCACTTCACGGCCAAGTTCTTCATTTTGCACCCGGTCATATTGGCCAGCGGGGACGAACCAGGTGGCGGCGGCCACAACGATGATCAGCGCAAACAGGATCGTGTAGGCTGTCGGAAACTTGAACGTCATTGAACCGGCCGCTCCAAATACGATCACGCTAGAAATCCAAGTTCGCATTGAACGTTGGCATGTCTTCTAAAAACCGACGCTATCGTCAGTGAATGACATGGTGGTAGCGTGACGCGCTATGAATTGACGCCAGATTCTTCATGATCGACGCCATTCATCCGATCTGGATTGCATTGTGACGCCGTCTGATGCCGGATAGAAAAAATTAGCCGTAACATTACCTAGAATGATTGTTTGATGGATCAGCGAGAAACCGGTGCGGTGGCGTACACAATGTCGCTCGGGACCGAAATCGCGATCGACATGGTCCGGCGCGGCGGTAGAGATGCCGAGCCGCTTTTGGAATCGGCCGGCCTTGATCCTCTAGGGCGGTACGGTCCGGGCGTGAAAGTCAAAGCTCAGGCCCAAGCTTTGTTTTTTGAGCTGGCCGCCGAAGCACTCGGTCATGAGTATCTTGGCATTGAGGTCGCTCGGCGCTCAAAGTTTATCGAACTGGGGCCCCTCATCTATCTTGCACAGAGCGCGCCAACCCTCGGTGAGGCCATTGCCAGCCTGGGCAAGCATCTGAACTTGCTCTCAGATAGTGATGTACTGAGCATGGAGCATCAGGGCGATAAGGTCGTGGTGGCTGCCGTGCCGCAACATGATGGCGCTGATCATTATCGCCAGATTGAGGATTGCAGCACCTTCTTCTTTGTCAGCCTTTGCAGGCACTTGGCCGGTGACCGCTTGACGCCGCAGGAAGTGCGACTGCGCTACCTCGATCCGCCCAGCCCATCGCGACATGAAGTGTTCTTTGGTTGCCCCGTGGTCTTTGGTCATCCGCACAACCAGACCGTGCTGCGCCGCGAAGATCTTGAGATCAAATTGCGCACGTCCGATGCAGCGCTGCATGCAACACTGGCCGGCCACTTTGAAAAACTCGCGCGCGAGAAGAACGCCTATGAGCCAGAGTTTGTGCACAGGATCAAAACTGTCATCGAACAACGCCTTCCCATGGGGCCGACCAGCATCGCAGACGTCGCAAACGAAATCGGCATCAGCGTGCGCAGCCTGCAAAGGCGCCTGGACGAAGATGGCGCCTCTTTTCAGGCTCTGCGCGATGATGTTCGCAGCGAGCTTGCCAAGAGATATTTGTCTGGCGAACAGATGAGCACTCCGCAGATCGCGCATCGGTTGGGGTATTCAGGCGAAGCGGCCTTCCATGCGGCGTTTAAACGTCTGACCGGGCAAACGCCTGGGGAAGCGCGCACCGAGCTGCGAACCCCGCCAGACGATCAGGATTAAGGATTGCTCCTGCGCAATTGTAGGCAACTCAATCGACGCACAGCTTGGCGCTAGGTCCTGTGATCCAAGTGCTCCGAAATTCGAACGCAAAAAGGAGGGGTCGCGAACGAACCCTCCTTTGAATGTTGAACGCGATGTCGCCGCGAAAAGCTAGACGCTTCGCCCGCGCACGAAGTGCATGATGGCCGAGACGGCCAATAGAACCAGCGCGACAACAAAAATGATCTGCGCGATCGATGCAGCGGCGCCAGCGATGCCGCCAAAGCCAAGAACTGCGGCGATAATTGCAATAACCAGAAATGCGAGTGCCCAACCAAGCATGACGTTCTCCTTTTCATCCGTTCGGGTATCTGAAGAACGTCCTCCGCGACAGTTGGTTGCAGCCAAGACGCGAAAAAATCGATCAGACCATGTTGTCGGGCACGTAAAATTTCGAAGCGGCGAAGCGTTTGGCGCGGTGGTGGGGATAGGCGATCAAAAAGGTGTCGGCGTCCGGCGCCGATGCCGCTTGAAAGCGCGGAAAGACCACGTCAGCGACATGATCGGCTTGAAAAGGTGGTGGGTCTAGGGCCTTAAAATGGTCCTTCCAGAGTGCTTCTTGAAAGGCGGCGACCGGTTCAGCGTCGCGCCACACCACACCGCTTTCGGTGTCCCAGCGCATGCTGCGACCGTTCAAATTGGCCGACGAGACAATGGCGCTGTGGCCGTCAACGATAGTCACTTTGGCATGGACATAGATGATGGGTTGCCGTGCCACATGGGCAAAATCGGACCCACCATCCTCAGGGCGGTCCGGCGGGTCGGCTGGCGCTTTGGCGCCGCCCAAGCTCAGAAACAGGGCGCGATCACCGAAACCATCCAAGACATGATCAACGGCACGGGCCTGGAGCCAAGTGCCGTGTTTGGCATCAGGACCTGTGTTGTTCTCAAAGGCCACATCGTCGGGGGCGGCCGGCAAGAGCGCAATCAAGCGAAGGTTAGGGTTCTCCCGCGCCCTTTCACACAGCGCATCGGCGATGATCTGCGAGCGCAGATATTGGGTCTCCAAATAGATCAGGCTTTGCGCATTTCCGATGAGATCCAGATGCGCGTCTTCGATCTCTTTGATCTTCTCATACGGGCTGATCGCGATCGGCCCGTTGCGCTTGGCCGACAGCGTGCGCACGAAGGTGAGCCGCCCCTTGTCGTGGTCGGGCGGCGCCTCGCTAGCGACCGGATTGTCGATGGGCGTTAGGTTCTGATCGTGATCTTGGGTACCGAGCATATCATTCCACAGATTGGCAAAATGACGGGTCGCCTCGCGCACCGTACCGGGCTCATCTTCAATCAGAACCGAAACATCGTGCCAGGTCTGGTCAGCGGGCTGGTCATGATCCAGATCGTCAAACCGCCTTTCATTGACGTCCAAACCGCCAAGGATCATGCGGTTGCGGTCGATGATCATCAGTTTTTCGTGGTGCACGATGGGGTGCAGTCTGAATGGCGGCCAGCGACGGATCACGGGATCGCCAGTACCCTCATCCACGAGCCGCTCTGTCAGACCGGGATAGCGCGCGGCAATTGCCTCACGGGTCATGCCGTCGGCCTTCATGGCATCGATTTTGGAGGCCACGCGATGGCGCGCTGGCCACCAAAAGCCAAGGCGGGGCAGACCGCCCAACGCGTGGGGATGCAGGGCCGCGACAGCCTGCAAGTTTTCCGGCGCCGCATCGCGAAAGCCTTGGACGGAGCTATGGCTGAGCCCGTGCAGATCGGTGGCGCCGATCGCGTCAAAATCGGTGATCCGGATGCGCCATTCGACGCCTTGGGCGCAGGACCATCGCGCCAAGTCCGCCCAGCATTCCAGGCCGAGGGCGCGCGCTTCCTGGCTGTGGAGCCGCGTCTGCGGATCGAAAATGCGGAACGCCAACCAGACGCACTCTTTTGCACCAAGAACGAGGCGTTCCATGGCCGGATAGGCGCGCGCGGCCTCAATGAGCGGTTGAACTGTCATGGCAGGCGTTGTGACACCTTTTCCGGCAGTCCGACCACTCCTATTGTTGGCAAGCGCTGCGACTGGTTGTCGTCAGCCTGAGCACGCTGGAATTTTGTGCGTTGCTTAAAGCCCTTTCAGGTACTGCCGGCGATCGGGTGATCTGACGCTCACTCGCCCTCACCCTTTCAAGCCGCCGCCCCTCGGTCGAAGGCTTCGGAGATTTCGCGCGCGGATTGAGCGTGAACGCTTGGCGAACCGGAAAGCTCTTCCGATCCGTTCATCAACTCTTCAAGTTCAGCGCGCGCGCGCGACACCCGGCTTTTCACCGTGCCAGGTTTGGTGCCCATGATCTCGGCCGCTTCTTCGTAAGAATAGCCGCTGGCTGTGACGAGCAGCAGCGCCTCGCGCTTTTCATCGGCAATCATCTGCAACGCGGACATCAAGTCTTTGACTTCCAGATTGTCTTGCTGACGGCCAGGCGTCACCAGCGTGGCGGCGAAGTGGCCATCGCCATCTTCAACCTCGCGGCGGCGCTTGCGGCCTTCTGAAAAATACTGGTTGCGCAGGATCGTAATCAGCCAAGCTTGGGCATTGGAGCCCTCCTGGAAGGAATCGATCTTGGTCAGCGCCTTGGCCAAGGCTTCCTGCACCAAATCGTCGGCGCGCACAGCGTTACCGCAGAGTGACCGCGCAAAGGCGCGCAAAGCCGGGATGGCATCGATGAATTGTTTTTTGACGGCGGCGCTCATCGCGAACCCTCCGGATCGGAGATTTCGCCGTCGGAGTCCGCATCCTGGTCGGCGCTCTCTTCCTCGTCATCAAGCGCGTCAAGCAACGCGAGCATGTCGTCGGGAATGCCTTCCTCAACGGTGGACCGATACAGCTGCTTCAAGCTGCTGGCGACCCAATCTTCGTTTTGTCCATCAATGTTCACGTCGGCCTCATCATTGCTTTCGTGTGTTACGCTTGGCTTGGACCCTGGGCGCGGCTGATCTCCAGACATGCTCAACTATCCTTTCTCGATAAGCGCCAAACGCCGGTCACAACGAAACGTTCCAAAAAAGTTTGGAAACAATGGAACCATATTCGTAACCGCGCATTTTTCGGTAAACAATGTCGCGTTCACTGTTGCGGTGAAACGCCTTGCCTAAGCCAGGAGCTCCCAATGTCCAAGATCAGCGACGCCATTCGCCCCCACCTGCCCTTTCTGCGCCGGTACGCCCGCGCGCTGACCGGGTCGCAAAAGTCCGGCGATGCCTATGTGCGCGCCTGCTTGGAGGCGCTGGTTGCCGATCGCTCCTTGTTTGATGGCGACCTTCCGCCGCGCGTGGCGCTTTATCGCGTGTTCCATGCGCTTTGGTCCTCCTCGTCCACGCCGACCGCCGAAAGCGACGATGCCTCGCTGTTTGAGCGCACCGCCCAAGAACGGTTGGAACGCATGGCGCCTGAGAATCGCCAGGCGCTGCTTCTCAAATCATTGGAGCAGTTCTCTGAAGACCATGTGGCCGCCATCATGGGCCGCACGCCGATGGACGTTGCGCTGCTTGTCGAACGCGCGATCAGCGAGATCACCGACAGCGTGAAAGCCGATGTGCTGATCATCGAAGATGAACCACTCATTTCGATGGACCTGGCCGAAATCGTCGAAGACCTTGGCCATGCGGTCAACGGACAAGCCACAACGGCAAGCCAGGCCATCCAGGCTGCCGGGGCCAATACGCCCGATTTGGTGCTTGCCGATATTCAGCTCGCCGACGGCTCCTCGGGTATCGATGCGGTGAAATCCATCCTATCCGACATCGACGTGCCGGTGATCTTCATTACGTCGTTCCCGGAGCGCCTGCTAACTGGCGAGCGTCCGGAGCCAACGTTCTTGATCACCAAACCCTACGATCCGGACATGGTCCGCGCAGCCGTTTCACAAGCGTTGTTCTTCCGTTCGACAGCGCCGCTGGAATTGGCGTTTTAAAGATTCGCTTACCATAAATCGAACCGGTTTCGGCGCCGATTGGAACGATCGGTGCGCGATCCCGTTGTGACAGTTGGATAACCGATAAAATGAGGTTCAATATGTCATTGTTCGATCGATGGTCGCCTCGTGCAAACGCGCAGGATCGTTTGTGGACCCTGCTCGGCGACCATAATACTTTTATGCTTGTAACCAAGACTGCCGCTGAGCAGCCGACCCCTTTGCGGGCGCGCCCGATGGCCGGATACCCGCGCCGCGAGGAACAGCGTATCTGGTTTCTCGCCCATAAGAACGGGCTAAAGGATGATGAGATCAGGGCGAACCCCATGGTCTGCGTGTCCTTTTCCGATCCTTCCAAGCAGCATTTCGTTTCGATCACTGGTCAAGCGAGCATCGAGCACGATCTGGCGCGCAAACGCGATCTTTGGTCGGTGGCTGCGCAGGCTTGGTTTCCCGACGGGCCGGAAGACCCCAACATCATTCTTCTGTGCGTCCAGATGGACGAGGCAGAATTCTGGGACGGCGACCCCAACCCGGTCATCGTTCGGTTCAAAATGGCCCGCGCCGCCGCGGAAGGCCACAAGGTCGATGTTGGCGAGAATGAAAAAATCTCTTTCAACCGTGAAAGCCGATCCAAGCCGGAACCAATGGCTTTCACCGGCGGCTACTAGGCCGCGATTATGGGCCCCTCGCTCCCCTTCGCCTGGCCGAGGCTGCATCGACCGGACGTTATCGTTCTGGATTGAATGGTGCGCGGGCGTTGCTTGCGATTGTCGCCGACGACCCGCCGCACCCCAAAGCGCAAAAACGGGGCGGCGATGTAAAAAATCGCCAACACACCAAGGGCGATGACGATCAAAGGCAGGCGGCCGATAAGGCCATTGACCATGTCGGTGACGGTTGCGATCGCCGTCGACACATCCACGTCAACGGCCTCAAGATCAAGGTCTTCCCTAGGTCAATCCTGTTGGGAAAAGGGGCGCGCCGGGCTGGCCGTGAGCAAAGGCCGCCATGCGCCAAATGTGGGAAAATGAAGGGGTGCCCGTGTCAGCGCTCGCTCTCTAAAAAGCGAAGGCGAGAAAACTGACCACAATGCATGCCAGCCCCGCTACGGGCGGGCCGTAGCGGGGCTTTTCTGGTTTGGGCTTGTCCGATTGGAACATCAGCCGCTCGATCGCTTGGACGCGTCCGCTTTAGTTGAGGCGGCGCGCCATGTCGTCGATTTCACGCTCGGCCTGCTCTTTGGTCTTGCCGTACTTGGCTTGCAGCTTACCGGCGAGCTTCTCACGCTGGCCATCGATTTCGGCCCAGTCATCATCCGTCAGTTCGCCCCATGTTTCCTTGGCGGCGCCCTGAAATTCTTTCCATTTACCTTTGATCTGGTCCCAGTTCATGGTCTGAGCCTCCTCGATTGGTGTTGAACCTGCGATACGCTGATAGGCGCATCTGCTGGTCCAACGCGGGAAGGCGCATTGCGTTCCCCCACACCACCGATAGAAATCGATATGTTTGGCAGGGGATATGGAACGAGGGCGCCTGTTCGGCGTATGGGATTAGCGATACACACCATAAGGCGCGACGATGGACGGCGATCTCTCTGTAATTGAAGACGAAACTCAAGATCGCGTCCTGCTGCAGTCGTTGATTGATAGCGCGACTTGCCTACTCACTTTCGATGAGGCGGGCACGATTATTGAGGCGCGCAACATCGGCTTTGCCGCCGAGCGTTTCGCGCTCTTACCCGATATGCCCGACGCCATTGTCAGCGACCGAGAGGCCATCGGTCGATCCATCGAAGAGGTTTGGCCCGAGGGGCTGTTGCCGATCACCCAGATCGTTACGCACCGAGCGCAGAGCAATAATGGCGGAGAGGCGAGCCTGGAACACACGCTTGCCGACACCAACCGCAATCCCATCCATTTGAAACTGCGCGCTGGTGTCTCGGGTGACGGCACGGACAAGCGCTTTCATCTGTCGATCGCGGACATCACGGCCAGCCGATTGCAAGCGATCCAGGTGGAAGCCTATGGACGCAATTTGACCGAAGCAAACACGCGGCTTCGCCTCGCTCTTAACGGATCAAAGGTCACGGTCTTTGAGCAGGATTTGGATCTGCGCTACACGTTCATGGCCAATCCGCCGGCCATTTTTGAAGAAACACCGCTTGGAAAAAGCGACCAGGAACTGTTCAGCGAAACCGGCAATGAACTGGTCGAGTTGAAACGCAGCACGGCCCTTGCCGGCAAGGAATGGTCGGGGCGCATCGATGTTCCAGACCAAGAGGGCGGTATGGTGAGCTATGATGTTGAGTTGGAGCCGCGCTATTCGGCGCGTGGCGATGTCATCGGCCTTATCGGCACCGCGATCGATCTGTCGGAACTGAAAAAGCATGAAGATGCGATGCGGCTCGCCATGCGTGAGATCACCCATCGCACCAAAAATCTGCTCGCCGTCATTCAGGCGACGGCCCGGCGTACCGCGGCCAAAGCGCCGACCAAAGACGCCTTTGTGGACAGCTTCGCCAGCCGCCTGTCAGCTATGTCGCAGAGCCATGATCTGCTTGTCCGCTCAAACTGGCGCGGCGCGGATATGGCCGAACTGGTAGAGCGCAATGCACGTCAGGCCGGCTCGACACGCGAGGGTTCTTTTCGGGTCGATGGACCGCCGCTGACACTGACCAGTGACGCTGCGCAGCATTTTGGCATGGCGCTGCACGAGTTGGTCTCCAACGCGCTGAAATACGGCGCGCTGTCGGTCGATGGCGGCACGGTCGAAGCGGTGTGGGAGCAGGTGGGCGAGGACGTTATCTTCCGATGGACGGAAACCGATGGCCCAAACGTCACGCCACCGGATGCGACCGGATTTGGAACCAGTTACTTGCAGCGTGCCATTGCGATGGCGCTCAACGCACAAACCGACCTGGACTTCGATCCGGCCGGTTTGAAATGTGCGATAACTATGCCGGGCGAATGCTTCTATTGAGAAACAACCGCCCGGCTCATTTGTTCAGTATTTGAGACCGTCAGCAAAGCCACGTGCGAACGCATAACTGCTGGTGACGGGATCGCGCGCCGTCGCGCCTGGGCCAGCGGCTTGCTCCTGGCGGTGACGTTCGTTGAGGAAGGCATGATGGCCTTCACGCGCCAACGTTTTCGGCGAGATGGCTTTCGCCACCGCAACACCGATCAGGGCCAAGACTGCCGCGACGACCAGCAATGCGCCTGCCGACCAGGCCAACACGATCTGCGCACTTGGCAGAAGGTCGAGCGCCAACGCGGTCAACGCGACTGTGCCGACGCCGATAGCAGCAATGGCCAAGACCAATGCTCCAATCGTGAAACCGGCGGCCCACAGTGCGCGTCCGAAGGCTTTTTTCGTCGGCTTGGTGACAGCCTCGGCTGCCGCGTAGGCGAAGGGTTTCGCCTCGCGGTCAACCAGCATTTGGATAAGGCCCAACATTAGCGTTTCGCCAAGGCACCGGCCAGGAACCCGATACCCGCGGCGATGGCCAGCGCGGCAAACGGATTCTGAGTCACGTTGGACTGCACCTGCGCAGCGGCGGCGCGGCCAGCAGCATACGCATCATCGCCGGCGACTTGCGCCTGTTCGCGCGCGGTCTCGGCGGTGGCGCGGAGCTTATCCGCACCATCCTTGGCCATTTCGGTGGCCCGGTCCTGAGCGCGGCGGCTGCTGTCGTCAGCGAGCGCCTTGACAGTGTCGGTCAGGCTGGAAATGTCCGCGCGCAGCGAGGTCAGTTGATCATCAAAGTCTGGCATGAGTTTTGGGTCCACAAGCTCTTTGGCCGCAGCGCGGCCGTTGGTCGATTTGGTGGTGGATTTGGTTTGCGTGGCGGCAGCCATGATAAACCTCCTCGTTGGTGATTTCGTGCCCGGTGCTTTCGGCAGCGCTCGGGTGGATGGCGATGTACCATTCGGGTCCCCAACGCGCGTTCGTGCGCAGAGTTCCAGAGACAGGCAAAGAAAAACGCGCCTCCTGGCTCGGAGGCGCATTTGTCGGGGGAATGATTGGCGAGCTGCGTTTGCTTCCAATCATGGCTTGCGGCGGTTCAAAGACCAACCTTGGATCGTCGATCGAGACCGCCAGGTCCACCGGCTTGGACCGTTCCGTGAAACAGCGCTACGCCAGGCTGCGGCTCGCCTTCGGTCCGAAGAAGAACCAAAGGATCAGGCCAAGCAGCGGAAGTAGCAGAAGTGCCAAGATCCAAAGCACTTTCGATCCGGTGGATGCGCTTGAGCCGACCGTTTTGACGATCGCATAAACCACGCCGATGAGCAGGATAAGGCCGAACAGGCCGCCAACTTCAATCATATTTCTCTCCTATGTTTTGACTTTGTTTTGGCCCTATTGGCCAAGCATGGCGCGCAACATCCACGCCGCTTTCTCGTGAAAGGCAATCCGGCCCGTCAGAAGGTCCTCGGTCACCAGATCTTTATGCTCGCCGGCAAATTCGGCGACATCGCGCATCGATGCGGCGATCAGATCATGCTGATCGACAAGGTCGGAAATCATGGTTTCCGCCGATGGTAAGTCGGTGCCCGGAGACGCAGCAGTCAGTGAAAGTTCAAGGCTATGCTCGCCGACCGGAACGACGTGACCCAAGGCGCGAACGCGTTCCGCCAGATCATCGGAAGCCTGGAACAGGTCTTCATAATGCTCCTCGGTCAAATCATGGATCGACTTGAATGTCGGGCCAACGATGTTCCAGTGGTAGAGGTGCGATTTCAGCGTCAGCACGTAATTGTCAACCAGAATGGACGACAGCTTTTCGGCAATCTGCTGGCGAGCATCGTCGGCGATGCCGTTTCTGGCCGTCGAGGTTTCTGGTGCGGGCTTTAGAACAGATAATGTCATGGTCATCTCCTTGCAGAGTAGAATGGGATCGGCGCGGCGCTACTGGCGATCGGTGATGATCGCCTCCTGCGCCTCGGTCGGGCCAGGTATCGCTGCATCGCCTGTGGCCGGGACCTCAAGGTCGGTGACCAAGAGCATGTCTGAGAAGGCACCGATCAGCGCGTAGACGATCAACAGCAAGAGAACGCTGGCCGTCAGCACATAAATCATGCGGCTACCGCGCCGGCCCTGGCGCGCTTCTTCGCCATCCCTAGTAATGGTGCCACCGGCCATCACCGACGTGCTTGCTTGGCCATCTTGCGGCTGCGGATTGTTGCGTTTGGCCATGGCGTTGGAACCCATGGGCACGGTTGTCGTCGATGAACTGGTCATCTTGTCCTCCTGTGTTGGTAGGTCGAACCGCAAACGCAAGCGCCATCGCTTCGTTCCAAAAAAGTTGGTCGAAGGACTGGACGGCGCTGGCATCGTTTGCGCCAGATGACTGATTAGGCGGGCAGCCGCTTGGTCGCCCGCCAGGCCTGCCAAAGCATGTCCGCGACCTCGTCGCGGTCCGCGCGCTCACTCAGGCAGTCCTGCGCAGAATTCACGCAGAGCCGGATGTGCTTGCGCAAGAGCGTGCCGTGGGCGGCGTTGGAATGATCGGCTAGGCGTTTCAGCGCCCGCGCCAGGGCAATCATCACCAGCACATTATCGGCAGCCGCGCGACGGATCGGGTGGATCGCCGACCCAATGATGTCGCGCACCGACAGGAGATCGGCGACAACCCGAACATAACCGTCTTCATCACGCAGACGGGCCTGCGCCGTGGTCGTCTGCATGAGCGTGACGATGGAAGCCGACAATTGATCGATGGCCGCCACAGCCGTGTAGGCATCATTGATCCCGGGTGACAAAGCGCGCAGCGCGATCTCGACTATCAAATGGACATTGAATTTGACGTCGCCTTCCGGCGCGCGGGCATCGCGGATGTCGATGAACCGGCGAGCCTTGGTGTCCAAGAGCGTTGCCGCCATGCTCGCATCTTCAGACGCTCGCACGGTCGCCAACTGATCACCTTCCAGCACAAAATCGCCGGCTTTGGCCTGCAAGATCAGCATCGCGTTGGTCTGCTTCATGGCGACCGTCAGTTTTTCAAACTCAAGCGCTGTGATGTAGCCGGTTTTCGGCGCGCGCCACGTCAGTGCCTGCGGGACGGCCTCCTCGGCTGCCCGGTGCCCCTCAGCCGACGCGCTGCTATTGAGGCGCTCGGCCATATCGATGATCGACTGGCTGAGAAGGCGTTGTATGCGCGCCAACTCATTGTCGATTTGAATGCGGTGGGAGACATTGTTGACGAAGGCGATCAACAGGATAACCGACGCGATCGCCAGCACGACCGCAACGGCTGTGGATATCAGCGGCGGCCTGTCCGGTGGCGCCAGATAGAGCGTGGCGAGCGCGAAGATAAAGGTGCCCGCCAACAGCCCCGCCGTGATTTGGCCAAGCCGATTGTCACCGAAGGTTCGGATGATGCGGTTGCCCAAAGCGCTGGCGGCGAGCGTGAAAACCACCAGGGTCATGGAATAAACCAGGCTCAGGATCGTGATCGCCGCCGAGGCGACCGTTGAGAGCACGGCGCGGGCATCATCATTGCTCAGGCGCAAGACGTTGAGCGCATCGGCGATTTCATCCTGGCCAGCCAGATGATCATCGCCGTTCGCGGCGATCGCCGCCAAAACCATTGCCAGAGCAACCATCACCAGTGGCCAAAACAGATATCCGCGGATCAAGGTTTTGAAGAGGTGCAGCGGCATGGTGGCGGTTCCTTGGCAATGCGGTCGGCTGCAAACGCACGCGGCCGCCTTTGGCAACCATACGTGCAGAACCGCCTGCCGTTGCAAGCTTTCAGATCGAAATTGAACGAAACATGGACGCGCGCGTTAAGCCCCTTAGATAATCATTTCACCAAGGAGGCCTTCATGACCCTACGCGCCATTTTGTTTGGTTCGATTGGTGCCGTTGTCGAGACGTCGGAGCGCCAGCGCGAAGCGTTCAACACTGCTTTTCGTCAGTTCGACGTCGACCTTTTCTGGGATCAGGAGACCTATCGAAAATTGCTTCAGCAGCCGGGTGGACGCCGTCGCATCGCTGAGGCTCTGTCCAACGCTAACATCGATGCCGACGATGCGCTTGTCGATGCGATCTACAGCGAAAAGACTTCGCTGTTCCTTTCCACCTTGCAGGCCGGCGTTGAGGCCCGACCTGGCGTGGTCAATCTGTTGGAACAGGCTGGCCTGGCTGGGCTGGCGGTTGGCTTTGTTTCGGGTACCGACAGGCGGGTCGTTGATGCGGTGATTGCAGGGGCAGTCGGGGTCAACGAAGCCCAATTCGATCTCATTCTAAGCGGCACGGATGCCAAGAACGCCAAGCCGGATCCTGAGATTTACCGGTTCGCCCTGTCTCAATTGGGAATGGAGCCGACCGAGTGCGTTGCCATCGAGGACACGGTGGCGAGCGGCCGGGCGGCCATGGCGGCCGGCATTCCGGTGCTCTTCACGCCAGGCGCCCTTACCGAGGGTGATGACTGGTCGTCCGTTGAAGGGCAAATTGCGGGTCTTGAAACGCTCGGCCTCGGTCCAAAAGCGATAAGCGCCTTGCAGGTCTGGCATGCCGATCAACTGAACCAGAAGGCAGCTTAAGTCTTGGACGCCATCCCATCCGACTACAATACATCGCGGCCCGTCAGCCCGGCGCGCACGGCATGCGCCAATTGTCCGTTTCGCACCAATGTGAATTTCCAGGATTTCAAGGCTGAAGAATTGCGGTTCATCGAGCGGTTCAAGATCGGTGAACTGCGTCTCGACGCCGGCACGAACATCTTGCTGGAAGGCGCGCGCAGTCCGCACCTTTACACGGTGCTGCGCGGCTGGGCGTTTCGCCACAAGAGTTTGGCTGATGGTCGCCGGCAGGTGCTCAATTTTGCTCTGCCTGGCGATTTCATCGGCCTGCAAATGTCCGTTCTTGGCGAAATGGAGCACACGGTCACGTCGATGACGGAGGCAACGCTCTGTGTCTTCGACCGTGAACGCCTGTGGGAGGTGTTTTCCAACTACCCCGACCTCTCCTTTTCCATGACCTGGATGGCTGCGCGCGAAGAGCAATTGCTGGACGGCAACCTCGTTTCCCTCGGCCAGCGATCGGCCAAAGAGCGCATCGCCTACATGGTGCTGCAGCTCTACGCGCGCGCGCAGCAGGTCGGCCTTGCTGGCAACCAGTCGATGGAAACGCCGTTCAACCAAGTGCATCTGGCCGACGCGCTGGGCCTCACCAGCGTGCATATCAGCCGCACACTCAAACAGATGGAAAAAGAACAGCTTCTGGCCTGGAACCGGCCGATCCTGCGCATCCTCGACAAAGAGGGGCTGGAACACGCAGCGCGCGAAGTACCGCCGCTGCCGGACAAGCGCCGGTTCATTTAGGCCCCAAATTTCAGAAGGATTTGAGCAATGGCCAAAACGTACGGCGAAGGCACCATGGTTGAATGGAACTGGGGCCAAGGCACCGGCAATGGCAAAGTCGTCGAGGTCTACACGTCCGACATCACCAAGACGATCAAGGGAACCAAGGTCACGCGCAAGGCCTCGTCCGACGAGCCGGCCTATCTGATCAAGCAAGAGGATGGCGATCAGGTCCTTAAGAGCCACAGCGAGCTCAGCACACAATCCTGATCGCTGCCCTTCGGGCTGCCAGCACGTCCATCAGGCATATCTGATCTTTCCACTGCGTCGCATAACTTATGTTATCGCGCGGCGGCATCCGTCGTGCTTCCAAGCATCCGCAAAGTTACCGAGCAACCGGTTGGAGGGCCTGTGGTTCGAAAGAGGATGTGCATTGGAACACCAGGACGAAAACACGCGATCAATCACGGCGTTGTTGGTCGAAGACAACCCGATGATCGCGATGGATATTGAGGATATTCTGCTCGCCGACGGCATCGAGAAAGTTCGGCTGGCGACCACCCTTGAGGATGCCGATCATCATTTGACAGAAACGATCGATATAGCGGTTTTGGACTTTACGCTGGGGTCGCAGACGACCGAGAATCTGGCCTTGCGCCTGCAAGCGCTTGGCATTCCCTTTCTGTTCGTCAGCGGCTTTGCCGAGAAGCTGAGCCTGCAGAAGGCGCTGAAAGATACACCCATCGTGGTCAAGCCCTTCCAACCGGAAGATTTGATGGCGGCCGTCAACGCGCTGCTGTTTCGCTTGCGCGAAACCTGAGGTTGGAACCAGATTGCGATTTACGCGTTTAAGGGATCACCACAACAACCTTAGGTGCCCATAATGCCACCGTCGGCGGAAGCCTCAGGCAATGAGTCCGATACAGAGTCGCGTGCCCAGGCGAGCGGGCGGGACGCGCAGGAGCCGACCAGCATTCCCCTTCGCGGATGGCTGGACGTCGGTTACCGCGTTTGGATGAAGATCGGCGACGAAAACCTGACGCTGATCGCAGCAGGCATTGCTTTCTTTGTGCTTCTTGCGCTTTTCCCTGGCATCACCGCGCTGGTGGCGCTAGGCGGCATCATGTTTCTTGATCCTGAACGCATTGCCGATCAGCTCGGCGAGGTAGTTCAACTGATGCCGGAAGATGCGCGAACGATCCTTACCGATCAGGCGCAATCGGTGGCCAACGCCAGTTCCGATGATTTGGGGCTGCTTGCCCTCTTCGGTTTGGCGTTCGCCATCTGGTCAGCGACCAAAGGTGTGGGCAGCATGATCGGCGGGCTGAACGTTGTTTATGATGAGCGCGAGAAGCGCGGGTTCTTGCATCTGACCGCCCTAAAACTCGGGCTCACCGTTCTTCTGATCTTTGGTGTGCTGATCGGTTTCACCATGGCGGCGTTGCTGCCCGCCACGCTGTCGCTTTTGCAACTGGAAAGCCTGGTAGAGATCGGCGTTTCGATCGCTGGTTGGACTTTGCTCATCCTGTTCGTCCTGATCGCGCTTGCCGTGCTTTTCCGCTTCGGCCCCTCGCGTCGCCAGGCGCGTTGGCAATGGCTGTCCGTCGGGTCGCTCGCCGGCGCGCTTGTCTGGCTCATAAGCTCGATCGGCTTTGCCGTCTTCGTCGCCAATTTCGGTAACTTCAACGAGAGTTTCGGCTCGCTGACCGGAGTGGTGATCTTGCTGCTCTGGCTTTGGATTTCGGCCTTCGTGGTGCTGCTTGGTGCCGCTGTCAACGCCGAGGTCGAAGCCCAGACGCGCATCGATTCCACCATCGGCGCGCCAAGGCCCATGGGTGAGCGCGGCGCCACCAAGGCCGACGAGCTTGGCAAGTCGTTTGGCTAGCCAGACCCGATCCGGTCTTTTTTCCCATTCCCACCGTTTGCAGGATTTCCCATGGCGAATGACCACGGCCCGTCGATCAAGGGCGATGAAACCAATGAAGCACAACGCGAAGACGGCGCATCGAAGGAAAAGACAGCACGCCGACGGTGGCCCGCAACAGCTACATCCATCCGGCGCTATTCGACGCGATGCTTTCCGACACGCGTTCAACCGTTTGGGAGGCAGCGCGCGCCGTGCTCTTCTTCTCCGAGGCCGATGCCGCGCTGCTGGCTTTGCTCAAACCAAAAAAAAGCCGCCAACCCGAAGGCTGACGGCCGATTTTGAAAGCGAGGAACGCCTAGTTCTGTGCTGGTTCGACTTCCAGAGTCGGCAGCGTGATATCCGTTTCGGTGGTCGTCACCTCGATATCTGGAACTTCAACGGTTTGGGTGGTCGTACCAATGTCGACAGTGCCGGTTTCCACATCAAACTCAGGAGCTTGGCCGCCTTCGACTTCAATATCCACGGTCGGCATGCGCGCTTCCTGGGTCTGCTCGACGTCCACGAAATAAAACGCGCCGTAGGCAACAACTGCAAGTGCTGCAACGCCTAATACCGCACCGATTACTTTTCCATTGCTCATTTCGTCTCTCCCTTTGCTACGCCCGAAGCCTCCATCAAAGAAGAGACCGTTCGAACCATTGTCTATCGAACAGCAAACGAAGAGCGGCTGAGTTGGTTCCCAGGCCGTCAGATTTATTTTGAGATAGGCGCTTTCGCGGACTCCCCCTACTCCCACTCAATGGTGCCGGGGGGTTTCGACGTGACATCGTAAACCACGCGGTTGACGCCTTTGACCTCATTGATGATGCGGGTGGCGGCCCCCGCCAGGAACTGCATGTCGTAGTGGTAAAAGTCCGCCGTCATGCCATCGACCGATGTCACGGCCCGAAGCGCCAAGACAAAATCATAGGTCCGCCCGTCGCCCATCACGCCGACCGTCTGCACGGGTAGCAGCACCGCGAAAGCCTGCCAGATGGCGTCGTAAAGCCCTGCATTGCGGATCTCTTCAAGATAGATCGCGTCGGCTTTGCGCAAAATATCGAGCTTCTCGCGGGTGATGCCGCCGGGGCAGCGGATCGCCAGACCAGGCCCGGGAAAGGGATGGCGGCCGACAAAGCTTTCCGGCAGCCCCAATTCGCGGCCGAGCTTGCGCACTTCGTCTTTGAACAGCTCACGCAGCGGCTCGACGAGGCCCATATTCATGCGCTCGGGTAGCCCGCCGACATTGTGATGGCTTTTGATGGTGACTGACGGACCGCCGGTGAACGACACGCTTTCGATGACATCGGGATAGAGCGTGCCTTGGGCGAGGAAGTCGGCACCACCAAGCTTTTTGGCTTCGGCCTCGAACGTTTCGATGAACAGCCGGCCGATGATTTTGCGTTTCTCTTCGGGGTCGCTCACCCCTTCAAGCTCACCGATAAACCGATCCGACGCGTCCACATGCACCAGCGGAATGTTGTACTGGCCGCGGAACATGCCGACCACTTCTTCGGCTTCATTCAGGCGCATCAGGCCGTGATCGACGAAAATGCAGGTGAGCTGGTCACCGATCGCCTCGTGGATCAGCACCGCCGCCACCGAAGAGTCAACGCCGCCCGACAGGCCGCAGATCACGCGCTTGTCGCCGACCTGCTCGCGGATGCGGCGGATCGCTTCATCGCGAAACGCGCCCATCGACCAGTCGCCTTCGACGCCAGCGATCTTATGAACGAAGTTGGCGAGCAATTTTGCACCGTCAGGCGTGTGCACCACTTCCGGGTGGAACATAACGCCGTAGAACTGGCGCTTTTCATCGGAATAGGCGGCAAACGGAGCGCCAGGCGAGGTCGCCAACACGTCGAACCCGTCGGGCAAATCGATCACCCGATCGCCATGGCTCATCCAAACCTCGTGCCGGGTGCCGACGTCCCAAACGCCGTCGAACAGCGGCGAGGCCTTGTGCACTTCAACAAAGGCGCGGCCAAATTCGCGGTGGTCGGAACCTTCGGCCTTGCCACCGTTTTGGATGCACATGGCCATCTGGCCATAGCAAATGCCGAGCACTGGCACGCCGAGATCAAACACGCGCTGCGGTGCGCGCGGTGACCCGATATCGCTGGTCGATGCCGGGCCGCCGGAAAGGATCACCGCGACGGGCTTCAGCCGATCAATGGCAGCATCGGCGGATTGGAAGGGCACGATTTCTGAATAGACGCCCGCCTCGCGGATGCGACGGGCAATGAGCTGCGTGACCTGACTGCCGAAATCGACGATGAGAACCGTCGCGTGGTCGTGCGTTTGAGACGCGTCGGTTTGGGGGGTGTTTTGCATCGCCAAGCTTTAGAGCCGCGTTTCGGCGCGATCAATCCTCACGCCGATTTAGCAGTGGAGGAGTTATGGCAAACGCCATGATTCGAGTGACCTCGCAGGCCGGCTGCTAGTTGCCGCTTTGCATGGCCAGCCGCGCGGCCTTGTCGAGGGCCTGCAAAAATCGCGATCGATCAGCTTTCGAGAACGGCCGACCTCCACCCTGCTGGAACGGGTTGGCGGCACGAATATCTTGCATCAAGTCGCGCGTTGCCAACCGTTCGCCTATGTTGGCGGTGTTGAGCACCTGTCCGTCATGTTGCAGAACCTGGGCGCCGGCCTTCACGCACCGATCCGCCAGCGGAATATCGCCAGTTACTACAACATCGCCGGGGCCGCACTGCGCGGCGATCCATTGGTCGGCCACATCCGGTCCCTCAGCGACGATCTGAAGCGAGACAAGCGGGTTGCGCGATGGCCGTATGCCGCCATTGCAGACCAGAACCACGGGTATGCCGAGCCGGGTTGCCACGCGCTCCACCTCGTCTTTGACCGGGCAGGCATCGGCATCGACATAGAAGGTGGTCAAGTGTCAAAACCCAATTGGTTGTGGTGTGCGCGTCGTTCGACAGGCCCGAAAACCGTGTATTCGATCGGATTGATGCGCAAAAGCTGCCGCAATGGTGTATTTTCGTTAAGCCTATTGGCTCAAAAAACTACGCCTAGCGATCATACACGGATTCTCAAAGCGCCATCGGCCCAGCTTAGCAGGATAGACCATGACTTTGACACGCCGCACCGTTGGACTTGGACTGCTCACGACCGCGCTTGCCGGCTGCGCCAGCGGCGGTCTTATCGACGCCTATAGCTATGCAAGCACCGAGTTGGCAAACGATCTGCGCCCAACGCCCAACGCAGCCTACGATGCCTGGGTGACCTCCTTTCGCGCACGGGCGCGAAGCCAAGGCATCAGCGAGGCCACTCTGGATGCAGGTTTCAGCAATGCCGGCTTTTTGCCCGGTGTGGTAAGCCGGGACCGAAACCAAACCGAGTTCACCCGAACCCTTGAGGACTATCTGGCGATTGCGGCCTCGGATGAGCGTGTGCGCAATGGGCGGGCCGCGTTTCAAACCCATCGCAGCAAGCTTGAACGGCTGGAAGCGAGCTATGGTGTGGATGCAGAAATCATCACGGCCATCTGGGGGCTTGAAAGCTCCTATGGCGATCGGCGCGGCAACATTCCAGTGATTTCATCGACCTCGACCTTGGCCTTTGATGGCCGTCGCGGGCGGTTTTTCGAGCGCCAGCTTATGGCGGCGCTTCGGATCATCGAAAATGGGGACATTCCAGCGCCCTTGCTGACCGGAAGCTGGGCCGGCGCGATGGGCCACACCCAGTTCATTCCGACGTCCTATGAAGCCTACGCCGTTGATTTTACTGGCGATGGGCGCCGCGACATCTGGTCCGACGACCCCAGCGATGCGCTGGCGTCTGCAGCCGCCTATCTTGAGCAAAACGGCTGGACGCGCGGCACGCACTGGGGCCGCGAAGTGACGGGCAGCGGTGGCGGCGGGGAGATCATCCAACCGCAAGCCGGCGGCCCGCGTTTTGCCGTCACCAGCAATTTCAACGTCATCAAGCGCTACAACAACTCCAATTCTTATGCGATCGGCGTTGGGCATCTGGCCGACCGGATCGCCGGTGGTGGTCCGCTGCAGACACCGTTCCCGCCGGACGCCAACGGGCTGACCAAAGACGACCGGAAAGAATTGCAGGAACGGCTGACCGCCTTGGGCTTTGACACCGACGGCGTTGATGGCGTGATTGGCACCAACTCCAGGGCCGCGATCAGCGCCTACCAGCGCAGCCAGGGCCTGCCGGTCACCGGCGACCCGTCATTGGACTTGCTGGGCCGCCTGCGTTCCTAACGGATTGACCCGCAATTCTGAGCGATAGCGTTCAGGCCACCCTTGGGTCGTGCGCCCTCACCGCTCCACCATCGCATCGAGCAAGGCTTCGAGCTTTACCAGTTGATCTTTGCCAATCCGCTGCTCGAAGGCCGCTGTCAGCTCGCCCTTGATCCGGTCGGCGTCGGCCAGCGCGCGATGGCCATTGTCGGTCAGTTCGACCAGCCGCCCGCGCTTGTCCTCTGGATCGACGCTGCGCTGTAAAACCCCCTGCCGTTCCAGGCTATCGAGCATCTGTTGCAGCGCTTGCTTGGTCCAGCCGGTCTTGATCAGCAATTCCGATTGGCGGCACCCCTGGCGTGGAATGTGGCCGATCAGAGTCGCCCGCGCCTGCGTGAACCAGTCGTGGCCGGCAGCATTCATCGCCACGACAAACATCTGCAGCCACGCGTCATAAGCCCGGTGCAACCGAATGCCGAGATGCTCGGGTAAAGGCGCGGCAATTTCTTTAGTCAACTATCTTGACTTTCATGACGAGGTCCATACGATCCATATAGTCAATCAACTTGACCAACTCAATGGAACGGAGACACTCAATGGATTTCCTGACACAGACGACGATGGCCGTGATCATGGTCGGGTCAACGCATTATGTCGATATCGGCGCGCCACAAGACGCGGTTATCTACTATGAGAGCGCATCGGCGGCGCACATGGTGTTGCCCGATGGGGCGTCCTTTTCCGGCACCTGGCACCTCACCGACAGCGGCTATCACGTTGACTGGATCGATGGGCCATCGGGCGATTGGCGCCTGAGCTATGCGCCGGGGCGCATCGGCTATGTTGATGGCGAGGGCAAGGATCTTGGACCGATCACCCGCATCATCTTTGGCAATGCGGAAAGCCTGCCCGCCAGCTAGGTCGGCTTGTTAGGCCCTGCTTCAAGCTGATCTTGCAGAAGGTCCAGCGCGTGGGCGAGCTTTTCGTCGACGATGTGCAAATAGTCGGCCCAATCGCCAAAGTGGCGCAACTCCTCGGCCCCGTCGGAGACCCCGCGCAGGCCACAAAAATCGACGCCAAAAGTCTGGCAGGCGCGCACGATCGCAAAGCTCTCCATGTCTACCAGATCGGCGTCGATGGTGTCATACACGGTCCCAGAGACAATGTTCGCGCCGGTGGACAGCGTGGCGTTGGGTACCCCGTCAATGATGGTTTGCACCGGGATTGTTGCCGGCTGGTCGAGAAAAGGCGTCACGCCCTTCTCAAACCCCAACGGGCTTGCGTCCATGTCGCGGTAGCTGACCGCGCTGATCTCGTGCACGCTACCCTGCTCCAGCTTGGCCGAGCCAGCCGAGCCGAGCGAAACAACAAGGTCCGGCAACGGCTTAACGGTGGCCAGCGCCGCGCCGATGCCGAGGGCAGCCTCCACCGGACCAACGCCGACAATGAGCGGCGGCAGGCGCTTTTGCAGCTCGACGCCATACTCCTGGTCGGTCGCCATGGCGAACAGGATTCGGGTGTTTCCCCAAGTGAGTATTGGTGTTTCACTCATGTGGAGTCTCGTGTCAGGCAGGCAATGAAGAAACCATCCGTGGTGGATGTGGCGGGTGTCAAGCGCAGGCCAAGAGAGCCCTCGTCAAAACCATTCACAGCAATGGATGGCAGAGTGTCCGGCACCTCATCGCGACCCAGCGCGGCGATCATGGTCTCAGCGTTTTCCGCTTTGAAATCAGGATGATCGCTCAGGAAGGCGACCAGTTGATCTTCGTTTTCTTCAGCGAGCAGTGAGCAAGTGATGTAGGCAAGCCGCCCACCGGGTTTCACGAAGCCTGCTGCCTGATTCAGGACGGTTTTCTGCTCTTCGGTCCGCGTCGAAAGCGCCGTTTCGGACACGCGCCACTTGGTATCGGGGTGACGGCGCCAGGTGCCGGTTCCGGTGCAAGGCGCATCAACGACCACGCAATCCACGCCCTGGGTGGCGATCTCGTGGCTCTCCAACGCATCTGGGTCAACCACTTGAATGTTATGGGCTTTGGCCCGTTTGATCCGCGGCCAAATGTCTTTCATGCGGCGGCGATCAATGTCGTGGGCGAACACCTGGCCCTTGCCGCACATGAAGATGGAAAGCGCCAGCGATTTGCCCCCTGCCCCGGCGCAAAGATCGAGCACGGTGCGCGGTTTGATGGCCGCAACGGCCAGTTCTGCGGCGAGCTGTGAACCGGCGTCCTGCACCTCCACCCACCCCTTCTGAAAGGCTTCATCAGAGGTGATGTGCGGCGCGCGCTGGAAGCCTTGGGTGGCCGGAACACGCCTTAACAGTGGGAAACGCGGATCGCGCTCTGGCTTGTAGCGAGCGAGCGCCTTGTCGACGCGTTCCGGTTTGGACGTGAACGGGTTGAGCCGCAAATCCAGCGGGGCGCGGGCCGCCATGGCACCGACTTCGCGCACCCAATCCTCTCCAAAAACACGCTCAAACGAGGGTTTCAGCCAGTCCGGACTGTTAGCCGGCGTATCGTCGCGACGAACGGCAGAATAGTCAGGACGAACACCAGAATTCCCCGCTGTTTCGTCTGGAACATCTGGCTGGAGTCGCGATGATTCAAGGGCGTCGCGCTCCTTGTCCGACAAGGGCGCGGGCGCGTGCTGATCGCCGTCGAATTCTGGCAATCCATCGTCGGCATATCCCGGCAAAAAAACCGCCGCCGCCAAAATCGCCGCGCGCGGTGAGTCATCGTCCATCACAGCAGCCAGCGATTGGCGATGACGCAGGGCGTCATGGACCAAATTGCCGATGGCTGCACGGTCGCCCGACCCGGCGAAGCGGTGGGCGTTGCCCCAATCCTTCAGGACTTGCGCGACGGGTCGACGCTGGGTTTCCAGCGTTTCCAAAACTTCGATTGCAGCGGCGAGCCTTCCGGGCAATCTCATTGCCTACAGTCCGGTGTTGTAGTTCGGGCTTTCGCGGGTGATTTGCACATCATGGGCATGGCTCTCACGCAGCCCTGATCCAGTGATCCGCACAAAACGGGCACTGTCGCGAAACTCTTCCAGGTTCGCCCCGCCGACATAGCCCATCGCCGCGCGAACACCGCCCGTGAGCTGGTGCAGCACACCATCGACCGGTCCTTTGTAGGCCACCTGGCCTTCAATGCCCTCTGGCACCAGCTTCAATTCATTGGTGACTTCGGCCTGGAAATAGCGGTCCGCCGAGCCGCGCGCCATAGCGCCGACCGAGCCCATACCGCGATAGGCTTTGTAGGAGCGGCCCTTGTGCAAATAGACCTCGCCTGGGCTTTCTTCGGTGCCGGCGAGCAAGGACCCGACCATGACGCAGTTGGCGCCTGCCGCCAAAGCCTTGGCGATGTCGCCGGAGGATTTCACGCCGCCATCGGCGATGACCGGAACACCGTCTTTGCTGGCCTCATCGGCGGCTTCCATAACGGCGGAGAGTTGCGGCACGCCGACGCCGGCGACCACCCGCGTGGTACAGATGGAGCCTGGACCGATGCCGACTTTGACAGCATCCGCGCCGGCGTCGATCAAGGCCCGCACGCCTTCGCGGGTGGCGACGTTGCCTGCAATTATCTGTACATGGTTGGTTTGTTTTTTGACCCGTTCGACAGCGGCGAGCACCCGCTGCGAATGGCCATGGGCGGTGTCGACCACAATGACATCCACTCCGGCGTCGAGCAGTCGCTGCGTGCGCTCGAATCCATCTTCGCCGACTGTGGTGGCGGCGGCGACACGCAACCGGCCTTGTTCGTCCTTGGCTGCGTTCGGGTGAAGCTGGCTCTTCTCCATATCCTTGACCGTAATCAGGCCAACGCAATGGTCGGCATTATCGACGACGAGCAGTTTTTCGATGCGGTTCTGGTGCAGCAACCGCTTGGCTTCGTCCTGATTGACGCTTTCGCGCACGGTCACCAGATTGTCCCGCGTCATCAGCTCATAGACCTTTTGGTCCGGGTCGGAGGCAAAACGCACATCGCGGTTGGTGAGAATGCCGACCAAACGGCCACCACCAGGCCCGCCAGTCCCGCCGCCCTCGGTCACCGGAATGCCGGAAATGCGGTGATGCTTCATTAGCGCCAGCGCATCGGCCAACGTCGCGTCCGGGCCTATGGTGATTGGGTTCACCACCATGCCGGACTCAAACTTTTTCACCTGTCGCACCTGCTCGGCCTGCGTTTCTGCGTCCAGGTTGCGATGGATGGTGCCGATGCCGCCGGCCTGCGCCATGGCGATGGCGAGCCGCGCTTCGGTGACGGTGTCCATAGCGGAGGAAATGATCGGGATGTTGAGCGCTAATTCACGCGTCAGCTGCGTGGTGACATCCGCCTCGCCGGGCAAAACCTGGCTGTGACCAGGCAGCAGCAGCACATCATCGAAGGTTAAAGCGGTGCCGCCATGCAGCGGCTCAACGAGGTGCGCCATGCGTCTGTTCCGTCCGGTTCTGTTCCGTAAAACCGGGCGAAACGTGCGAGTCGCGCGCCGGTGATGACCCTTAACACGGGGTGATAAGGGGTCAAGCGGCATGACCTACTCGTTTCCTCGCCATCTTGCACTGTGCGCACTATTATGCGTATAGTTCTGAATGTTGAGGGACAGCCGGAAGATCTTGCAGAAGCTGCGTTCAGACGGCTTTGAATTGGTGAGTGTCAATGGCTCACATCATAAGTTTCGCAAAGGAAGACGCGTTGTGATTGTGCCGCATCCGAAAAGAGACTTAGCCCCTGGCACAGCACGAAATATCTACCGACAGGCCGGATGGCTCAAGAGAGGTTCAACGTGACTATTTACATCGCAGTTGTGGAGCAGGAGGGAGACAGCGCGTTCAGCGTTCATTTCCCCGATTTACCAGCCGTTTTTTCGGCAGCCGATGAAGAAGTCGACGTGTTAGCCAATGCGCAAGAAGCGCTGGCTTTGTATTTCGAAGATGAAGCACTGGTTGAGCCACGTGACCTTCCGGCCATTCGCCGTGATCCTGAAGTGGCCGAATTTTTGGCAACAGGGTCGTACCTTCTCGCCGTTCCTCTTGTTCAAATGACCGGCCGAACGGTGCGCGCCAACATCACGCTGGACAAAGGCCTGCTCGACGCTATCGACCATGCGGCGTCCGAACGTGGCCTGTCGCGGTCAGCCTATCTGGCTGATCTGGCCAGACGGGACGTTATGGCAGCCTAATACGGGTTTTGCTTGAACCCCTTCGCGAGCACGTAAAGCTCTGGGCTTTCCTTGCGGCTGGCCGGTGGTTTGACGTGCTGCACGCTTTCAAACGCGGCTTTCAGGTCGCGTAGGGCATCGCCCTCGGTACCGCCGCGAAAAACCTTCGACAAAAAAGCCCCGCCGGGCGCGAGGTTGCGGTAGGCGAAGTCTGCCGCCAGCTCGAATAGGTAGGTGGTGCGCAAATGGTCGGTTTTGCGGTGGCCAGTGGTTTCGGCCGCCATATCCGACAGTACGAGATTGACAGGACGACCTTTCATGGCAGCCATAACTTTCTCGGGCGCATCATCGTCAGTGAAATCGTCTTCCAGCAAGATCACGCCGGGGATCGGGTCCATCGCCAGCTTATCGATGCCGACTATGATCGGGTCTTCGTCCAAAGAACCGACGCGCTTGGCAGCCACTTGCGCCCAACCGCCGGGGGCGGCGCCCAGATCGATCACTGTCGTGCCGCGCTTTAGGAGTTTGTGCTTGTCGTCGATCTCGATCAGCTTGAACGCGGCACGCGAGCGCCAACCCTGGCGCTTGGCTTCGGCGACATAGGGGTCGTTCAGCTGTCGCTCCAACCAGCGGGCCGACGCATTGGTGCGCTTCTTCGCGGTCTTGACCTTAACGTGAAGGTCACCGCGAGGATTGGTGGATTTGACCATTAGTTCTGCTGTGCCTGCGCCGGCCGTTTGCCGCGATAGCGGCCACGGCGCCCGTGCCCGTGGCGGCCTTTGGGCCCGTTCGGGCCGTTTCTGTCGCGGCGCCAAACGCCATCCTGCGCCATCAGTTCCACCAGCATGCCTTCGCGCAGGCCACGATCGGCTACACGCAGACGACCACAAGGCCATTCGCGGCGGATCGCTTCAAAAATTGCACACCCTGCCAGCACCAAATCGGCACGATCCGCGCCAATACAGGGGTTGGCGACACGCTCATCAAACGTCATGTCGATCAACCTGTCGGTCATCGCGGTGACATCGTCGGCGCCCATCCACGTGCCATCGACGCGTCGGCGGTCATAGCGCTCCAGCCCAAGATGCACGCCGGCGAGCGTGGTGACGGTGCCGGAGGTGCCGAGCAGATGGACTTTGCCGCCCTGAACACATTGCGACATCATTTCGCGCGCCGCAAAGCGGGAGATCATCTGCCGCACTTCAGCGACCATTAGCTCGAAAATCGGGCGGTCGACATAGACCCCACCAAAGCTCTCGGCCAGCGTGACGACGCCCACCGGCAGCGATGTCCAAGCGCGGATGAAGCGGTGCATATGGGCGTGAAAGCGCGGTTTGCCGCTGCGAAAATCAAGAAAGGCAAGCTCTGTGGAGCCGCCACCAATATCGAACAGGATGACGCCATCAGCTTCGCGTTCCACCAGCGTCGCACAGCCGGACACAGCAAGCCGCGCCTCGGTGCGGCGGTCGGCGATTTCAAGCGTCAGGCCGGTTTCCTTTTCCACACGCTCAATAAACGCTTCGCCATTGGCGGCCTGGCGACAGGCTTCGGTGGCGATCAGGCGGCGGCGCACAACATTGCGCGCATCCATCTTGGTGCGGCAGATGCGCAGGCCCTCAACCGCCTTATCCATGGCTTCAACGCTCAGCGCGCCATGGTGGGTGAGCCCGGCGCCGAGGCGCACAATGCGGGAAAAGCTATCGACAACGCGAAAGCCTGAGCGTGTCGGTTCAGCGATCAGCAAACGGCAATTGTTGGTGCCAAGATCGAGCGCGGCATAGGCCGAGCGGTCGGATGCAGGTCGGTCGGAATTGCGGCGATCATGCTGGACGCGCGGCGCGGCGGCCTGCGTATGCGGCAGGTGCGGCGCCGGCCGCACTTGGGATGGATCGGGCGCCGAGGGGGGCACCGATGAGGGCGCCGGTTTGATCTCTGACCTGCCGTCCATGCGGTGACCTGCGATCGCAGGCTGACCGCTTTTGGGTCCGCTCTCTTCCACGTTGCACCTGTCCGGCGGGTGATACGGCTGTTTCTGTTGGCCGCAGTCCCGCTTGCTTGCTTTCTTCGGGCTCACACAACCGGCCATGCATGGCCGGATGCCCCGTGTCACTTGCCGGTCACATTAGGGATGGATGGCGAATGTGGCAACCAAGCCTGGTAGGCGGCCCGCATGCCTCTTGTGTGGCCCGCTGGTCGTGGTACCTCATCGTTTCCCCCCATCCCCTCCAAGGCGCCTACCATGTCTGACACCGCCCTTTCGTCGCGCGCCAACGCGCCAGAGCAAACACTTGGGCACGCCGATGTTTTGATCATCGGCGCCGGTCAGGCCGGTTTTCAGGTGGCCGCCAGCCTGCGGCAGAAGCGTTTTGATGGATCGATTGTGATGGTCGGCGAGGAACCCTATCCACCCTATCACCGCCCGCCGCTTTCCAAGGCCGCCCTGAAAGAGGGGCTCAACGAAGCGACGCTCTGGTATCGACCCGAGGCGTTTTATGAGGCGCAGAAGATCCAGGAGCGCAGAAACTTGCGTGCGCTTTCCATCGACCGAGAGGCGAAACGCGTTGCGTTTGACGATGGCTCAGTGCTCGGCTATGGCAGCCTGGTTCTGGCGACCGGCGCGCGGGCGCGGACCTTGCCGCCAGTGATGGGGGTACCGCAGGACACGATTTTCACCCTGCGCACGCTGGATGACGCTCACGCCTTGCAGCCAAAACTGAAGCCTGGGGTTCATGTCGCGGTGGTTGGTGCGGGGTATATCGGCCTGGAGGTCGCCGCCAGCGCGCGCCAATTGGGCGCCGAAGTCGCGGTGGTCGATCAGGCGGCGCGGGCGATGCAGCGCACCGCCTCGCCAACGATCTCGGTTCATTTTCAGAACCTACACGTTGCTCACGGCGTGCGGTTTCAGCTCGCCGACACGGTGGCCGGCCTTGGCCCCGACCCCGATTTTCGCGCCATCTTGTGTGAATCCGGCGCTGAATTGCCCTTTGACATCGTGGTAGCGGGAATCGGCGTGACACCGAACGATGATCTGGCGCGTGCGGCTGGTATCGACGTCGGCGATGGCATCCTTGCCGACGCACAGGGGCGCACCAGCGACCGCGATGTTTTTGCCGCCGGCGATTGCGCGCGGCATGTTCATGCAGGCTTTGCCGAGACGGTGCGTTTTGAGAGCGTGCAGAGCGCCATCGACCAGGGCAAGGTGGTCGCAGCTGCGATCCTGGACCAAGACGATCAGCACGCAGCCGTGCCCTGGTTCTGGTCGGATCAATATGATGCCAAGCTGCAGGTGGTCGGCATTCCTGAGGCTGATTGCGCGGCATTCATCAAAGGTGATCCGGCAAGCGGCTCTTTCGCAGTCTATCACATGCGGGGCAATGACCCGGTGGCCGTGGAAGCGGTGAACGCGCCGCATGATTTTGTGGTGGCGCGCAAGACCATCGGAACCGAGCGCCCGCTCGATCAAGACACGCTGGATGCGCTTGTGCCGATTTCGACCTAGTCGGTCCGCTACAAGTCGGCAGCCGAACATTTCACCACATCGGCAACTTCGGCCAACCGTTCGGCCAGTGGGCTGGTTTTGCGCCAGACCATGCCGATGGTTCGCGAGGGTTGCGGGCTTGGAAAGCGCGCTACACAGACCGGCGCCGAGCGGGTTTCCACCGCCACAGCCATATGCGGGATCAGCGTGACGCCGATCCCTGCGCCGACCATCTGCACCAGCGTCGAGAGGGAGCTGCCGTCCAGCCCGTCGCGCGGCAGCGCCGATTGCAGGCTGCAGAAGGACAGCGCCTGATCACGGAAGCAATGCCCCTCTTCCAGCAGCAGAAGCCGTTGATGGCGAAGGGCGTCGGCCGTCGGCACGGGCTCGTCGGATTGGGTCCGCGGGCGCACCAGCAAAAAATCCTCATCGAACAGCGCGACTTCGGTGAATGAGCTTTCTGAAACCGGCAGCGCGACAATGGCGGTATCGATGCGGCCCTCGTTCAACTCCTGGATGAGGCGCGGCGTCATCGTCTCGCGGATGTGAATGTCGAGCCCGGCATGGCTTTTGGCCAAATTGCCGATCAGCGTCGGCAGCAAATAGGGCGCGATGGTGGGAATCACCCCGATGCGCAGACGTCCGGATAGTTGATCGCGCGAGGCGCGGGCCAAATCGCCCAACTCATCGACGGCGCGCAGGATGGCGCTTGCCCGCAGCGCGAAGGCCTCGCCAAACCCGGTCAGGCGCACCTCACGGGCGCTGCGCTCAAAGAGTTTCTCGCCCAGCCCCGCCTCTAACTCTTTGATCTGCATGGACAAGGCCGGCTGGGAGATCGCGCAGGCCTCGGCGGCACGGCCGAAATGGCCATGGCTTGCCAGCGCTTCGACATAGCGTAGCTGTTTGATCGTCAGATTGTTCATAAGCCAAACTTATCTTGACGATCAGAAAATACAACTTCTTCTGATCGCAATCCCTTGTTAGAGAGTTGGGTGTGGTGCCTAAAGAGCGTGCGATTGACGCGGCTCAATGGCAGCCACGCGAAGCTTTGCAGGATGACATCATCCTATCGCCTGGCTGTGGTGCCTGACTGCCCTATCTGGCGGCATCACGGCGACCGCCGTTTGAACAGACCAAGATCGGAGAACCCCATGGACGACGCTGTCCTTTCAGACCTCAACCGCTGCCCGGTGATGCACGGTGGCAACACCGCCATGGACAAGCCGGTGACCAAATGGTGGCCCGATGCGCTGAACCTCGACATTTTGCACCAGCGCGGCGCCCGCACCAATCCGATGGACCCCGATTACAACCATCGCGAGGCGGTGAAGGGCCTGGATTTTGAAGCGGTCAAAGCCGACGTCAAAGCGCTGATGACCGACGATCAGCCCTGGTGGCCGGCCGATTGGGGCCATTATGGCGGCCTGATGATCCGCCTCGCCTGGCACTCGGCGGGCTCTTACCGCATGGGCGATGGCCGTGGTGGCGCGGGCTCGGGCAACATCCGTTTTGCACCGCTCAATTCCTGGCCGGACAATGCCAGCCTCGATAAAGCTCGCCGCCTGCTCTGGCCGGTGAAGAAGAAATACGGCAACGCGCTCTCCTGGGCCGATCTGATCATTCTGGCTGGCAACATGGCGTACGAGTCCATGGGCCTGAAGACTTTTGGCTTCGGCTTTGGCCGCGAGGATATTTGGGGCCCAGAAACCGACGTCTATTGGGGTGCGGAGAAAGAGTGGCTGGCGCCATCTGAGAATCGCTACGACGATCTGGATGATGCCTCGACGCTGGAAAACCCGCTGGCAGCCGTTCACATGGGCCTGATCTACGTGAACCCGGAAGGCGTGAACGGCAATCCGGACCCGGCGCGCACTGCGCTGCATGTGCGCGAGACGTTCGCCCGCATGGCGATGGATGACGAAGAAACAGCCGCTCTGACCTGCGGCGGCCACACCGTTGGTAAGGCGCATGGTCGTGGCGATGTGGACAATATCGGCGTTGAGCCGGAAGCCGCTGGCTATGAGACCCAAGGCTTTGGCTGGACCAACCCCGGCCATGGCGGCAAGGCGACCAACGCCTTCACGTCCGGCATCGAGGGCGCTTGGACCAAGCACCCGACCCAGTGGGACATGGGTTATTTCGACTACCTCTTTGGCTATGACTGGCAGCTGACAAAGTCGCCCGCCGGTGCCAACCAGTGGGAGCCGGTGAACATGCCGGAGAACGAAAAGCCCGTCGATGCGAGCGATCCATCGGTGCGCCACAACCCGATGATGACCGACGCCGACATGGCGATGAAGGTCGACCCGATCTACAACGCGATCTGCCAGAAATTCCGCGCGGACCCCGCCTATTTCGCCGACACGTTCGCCCGCGCCTGGTTCAAACTGACCCACCGCGACATGGGCCCACGGGCCAACTATTACGGCCCCGATGTGCCCACTGAAGACCTGATCTGGCAGGACCCGATCCCCGCTGGCTCCACCAGCTACGATGTGGATGCGGTGAAAGCCAAGATTGCCGATAGCGGCCTGTCATCAGCGGAGCTGATCGCCACTGCATGGGACAGCGCCCGCACCTTCCGTGGCTCGGACAAGCGCGGCGGTGCCAATGGCGCGCGCCTTCGCCTGGCCCCGCAAAAAGACTGGGAAGGCAATGAACCGCAGCGTTTGGCGAAAGTGCTGGCCGTGCTGGAGCCGATTGCCACGCAAACCGGTGCCTCGATTGCCGACGTTATCGTTCTGGCCGGCAATGTCGGGCTGGAGCAGGCCATCAAAGCTGCCGGGCATTCGGTCGATGTGCCGTTTGCGCCGGGTCGCGGCGATGCAACGGATGCGCAGACCGATGCTGACTCCTTCGATGTGCTGGAGCCGCTGGCCGATGGTTTCCGCAACTGGGAAAAGACCGACTATGCGGTGAGCCCTGAAGAAATGATGCTCGATAAAGCGCAGCTGCTTGGCCTCACCGCCCATGAGATGACGGTTCTGCTGGGTGGCATGCGCGGCTTGGGCGTCAACCATGGTGGATCACAGCATGGCGTATTCACCGACCGTGTGGGCCAACTGACCACGGACTTTTTCGTCAACCTGACGGACATGGATTACACGTGGCACCCCAAGGACGATGGCACCTATGAGATCCGCGACCGGGCGACCGGCGCTGTCAAATGGACGGCCACCAGCGCGGATCTGGTGTTCGGATCGAACTCGATCCTGCGCGCCTATGCCGAGGTCTACGCCCAGGACGACAATAAGGAGAAGTTCGTCAAGGACTTCGTCGCCGCCTGGACCAAGGTCATGAACGCAGATCGTTTTGACCTGGCCGCGTAGGCGGTTAGGTCAGACGAGGAATGAGACAAGCGCCGCGGGCAATTGCGGCGTTTTTTTTGGTTGTCACCAACCGTCGTCCCGAACGGCTAGGCCGATCCGGCATCTGCCAACCGCAAGGTACATCAGACTCCGGATAACGCCGGGCAAGCCCGCAAGCTTCACGGATGGCTTTTATTTTGGTGGTTCGCTCCGCGATACCTATATAATGCCGAAAACGGCATTCGAATAACTCATAGAAAATCCATAGTAGAAAATTTTACTATACATTTCATTCACAAAACAAGTCGAACGAGTGCCTAGGCACATCTCAGACGAAATCTTGCCGAATTCCGCGCACCATCTCCCTGACCGAGATACAAAATGCCACAAGATCCGCCTTCATAAGTAAATGCTATGCTTTCTCCGGCTATATTTCTTGATGTCTCACCATCAAAGGTGACGAAAATCTCTGAAGTGTTCGCAAACACAAAATCTTGGAAGCCAATGGTGTTGTACGTACCGTCAGGGGCTTCTAAATCGAGGGCTGTTCCTTCATTCAAGACAAAACTTCCAGAGTAAACCCGAAGGTAACCGTCTGCTGCGCTTGGTCCGTCTGGGAGAGCACTCGCAGAATTGCTGGCGATATCAGCCAGGGCTAGCGTGATCTGACTGACGTCTGAATCGTTTAAGGGGAGCCCGCCCGTTCCGATCCGATCCGCTATTAGTTCAAGCTTAGCAACGACATCATCCACCGAGTTAATTGGCCTTTCGCCGAAAAAGTGATCGCCGATGTAGACGCCACCTGCCAATGCCCCGGTAAGACTGGCAAGAAAACCAACTAACTTGCTAAATGAACTCATGCTGCGACCCTATGCTCGCGTTTTCCATACTGCGATATACACACCTGCACACGAAAAAATTCAATAACTTGCAAACTTCAAATTCTGTCTTCGATCGATGCGGTAAAAGACTGATCCATGCCAGTATTCTAGATCAAACTTAAACGCTCACAGCATCTCTCAACTGGCTCTCTGCCAACTCTGCCTTACTGCCCGCTGCAATCACCTCACCCCGCTGGAGAACCGTAAACCGGTCGGCGCGAGCGTAGGCGAAGTCGAAATACTGCTCCACCAGCACAATCGCCATGGTGCCCTGATCGCGCAGATAGTCGATGACGCGGCCGATCTGCTGGATGATGTTGGGCTGGATGCCTTCGGTCGGTTCGTCGAGCAACAGCACTTTGGGTTTCAAGATCATCGCGCGGGCGATGGCCAATTGTTGCTGCTGGCCGCCGGAAAGATCGCCGCCACGCCGCCCGCGCATCTCCTGAAGCACCGGGAACAGCTCATAAATCTCGTCCGGCACCCTATGCTCGGACTTGGGCAGGCAGGCATAGCCGGTTTCCAGGTTCTCACGCACCGTGAGCAGCGGAAAGATCATCCTGCCCTGCGGCACGTAACCGATGCCCCGTTGGGCGCGGGCATGGGCGCTCATCTTGCCAAGTGGCTCGCCATCCAGCGTGATCGTGCCGCCAGAGGCTGGATGCACCCCGGCCATGGCCTTGAGCAGGCTGGTTTTGCCGACGCCATTGGTGCCCATGACGCAGGTGACCTGGCCGGCCTGCGCCTCCAGATCGACGCCGTAGAGGATCTGCGAGCCGCCATAGTGCAGGGTGAGGTCTTCAACCTTCAACATCGCTCTTATCTCCCCAGATAGACGTCGATCACGTCTTGGTTCTGGGTGACGTGATCGAGCGAACCCTCGGCGAGCACCGATCCTTCGTGCAGCACGGTCACCTTGCAATCGAGGCGACGAACGAACTCCATATCGTGCTCGACCACCACCACGGCGCGAGTCTCGGCAGCTTTTTTGAGGATATCGGTGGTGTGCTCACGCTCGGCCAGCGTCATGCCGGCAGCCGGCTCATCAACCAGCAACAATTGCGGGTCTTGGGCGAGCAACATGCCGATTTCCAGCCATTGTTTTTGGCCATGGGACAGTTCGCCTGCTTTGCGGGTGAGTTGGTCACCCAGACCGATCTCCTCGGTTAACCTGGTGATGGCGTCAGCATCCTCCTGCGCTTTCTTGAAAGCGAGGACCGAGAAGGGCGAACGGTTCTTTTTCAGCGCCAGCAGCAGATTGTCTTCCACCGACTGGTCTTCAAACACGGTCGGGCGCTGGAATTTTCGGCCGACGCCCGCGCGGGCAATCTGGCTTTCTGAAAGGCGTAGGAGTGAGGTGCTTGTTTCGCCCCAAAGCACCTGGCCCTCGTCGGGTCGGGTTTTGCCGGTGACGATGTCCATGAAGGTGGTTTTGCCAGCGCCATTGGGGCCGATGATCGCGCGCAGCTCTGCTTCATCGATGTTGAAGGAGAGATTGTTGATGGCCTTGAAACCGTCGAATGAAACGGAAACCCCGGAGACCTCCAGAAGTGTGGTCAAACCTCTGCCTCCTTCTCGCGCAGCGAGCCGGTGTCGGGGCCAAGATCGGCGCCATGACGGTCCGGCGTTTGGCGCCTGACCAGGAGATCGAACAGCCCGCCGATGCCTTTGGGCGCGAACAGGGTCACCAGCACGAAGGAGAGGCCGAGCGCCACCTGCCACCAACTGACCCACTCAATGGTGTAAAATCCGAGATCGATATTCGGCACGCGCCCGCCGGTGAACCAGGTGGAGAGCAGCGAGACGAAGGCCGCGCCGATCACCGCGCCATAGAGCCTGCCGCGTCCGCCAATCGCCACCCAGACCGCAAGGTAGATCGAGGCGATGGGCGCGACTTCGGCCGGGTTGATGATGCCAGCCTGCGGATAATAAAGCGCGCCTGCGATGCCCGCCATCACGGCGGTGACGGTGAAAACGAAGAGTTTGTAGGCCTCCACCGGATAACCGAGAAACCGCACCCGCGCCTCATCATCGCGGATGCCGCGAATGACCGAGCCGAACTTGCCCGAGACCACCCAGGCGGCAAAGATATAGCCGATGGCGAGTGCAATGGCCGACGCCCAAAGGAACCAGACGGATAGGATGCTTTGTGGCGTGTCGGCCATGCCAGGGATGTTCTGCAGGCCCGATAGGCCGTTGTTGCCGCGCAGGCCTGAATCGTTCTGGAAAAGGTAGAGCGCCAGGGCCAGCGTCATCGCCTGGGTGAGGATGGAGAGGTAGACACCGGTCACGCGGGAGCGGAATGCCAGCCAGCCGAACACCAGCGCCAAGAGGCCTGGTACCGCGACCACCAGGACAAGCTGGATCAACAGGCTGTCGGCAAAGGCCCAGACCCAAGGGAACTCCGATGAGCCCACCACGCCGAAAATCTGCGTGCCGATGGCATCGACGATCTCTTGGTCTGTGGGCGGAAGCTCAGCGCCAGCCAGCGAGGCAATCACTATGTCCTCGGTGCGGGCGTACATCAGCCACATGCCGATCATGTAGCCGCCAAGGCCGAAGAACGCGAAGTGACCCAGCGAGAGGATTCCGCAATAGCCCCAGACCAAATCCATGGCGATGGCGATGAGGCAGAAGCAGAGCGTCATGCCGAGCGTTTTGACCATCGCGGTGGAGACAAACCCGGTGCCCAGGCCCTCCGACAGCAGGGTGACCGCAACGGTAAACACCGCAAGACACGCGATGAAGACCATCACGGAGGGGTTTTTGATGAGAAAGGTTCTTTCCATCATGCGACGACTTTACCACGCGCGTCATCCCGGCCTTGTGCCGGGATCCATGCCTTAAGAACCTCCGTCGCGTCCAATGGAATGGATCCCCGGGTCAAGCCCGAGGATGACGACAGTAAATGTGGCAACCACCGCACGTTCCCTCCCGCTCTGTTCGCCAGTGCGGTTGGCCGGAACGGCCAGAGCCAAGAGAAGTGAAACAACCGCATCATCACATCTCCGCCGCGCGGCCTTTGAGCGCGACGATGCCGCGGGGCCGGAACTGGATGAACAGGATGATGAAGAGGATCATGTAGGTCTGCGCGGCGAGCGTGTTGGAGGGGTTCAGGAACTCGATGAATTTCTGCAAGCCGCCGATCATGCCTGCGCCAGCGAGCGTGCCCCAAACCGAGCCAACGCCGCCGACCACGACGGTCATGAAGCTCTGCACGATGTATTGCTGGCCCATCTCGGTGGTCACCTGACCGAACAGGCCGATAGCCACCCCGGCAATGCCTGCGATACCAGACCCAAAACCGAAGGTGAGCATGTTGATCTTGTCGGGGTTGATGCCCATGGACGCTGCCATTTTCGGGTTCTGCGTGACGGCGCGCACTTCCAGCCCAAGGCGGGTTTTGTTCATGACGAAGAGGAAGATCGCCAAAAACACCAGCGCGAGCACGAAGATCGCGATGCGGATGTAGCTGATGGCCACCACATCGTTGATGACTAGCGCGCCATCCAGCCAGTCGGGCGCCGTGAAAGGGCGGGCCTGCGTGCCAAAAATGTTTTTGGCCAGTTGCTGAAGCGCGATGGAAATACCGAAGGTGGCAAGCAGTGTTTCCAGCGGGCGGTGATAAAGCCAGCGGATGATCAGCCGCTCCATGGCGACCCCAGCCCCGAAGGTAACAGCGAAGGCGAGCGGCAGCGCAATCATGATCGAAAGCGTCAGGTCCGGCACGAACAGCTGGACCACATAGCCGGTGTAGGCGCCCATCATGATGAACTCGCCATGGGCCATGTTGATGACGCCCATGGCCGAAGGTGATCGCCAGGCCGATGGCGGCGAGAAAATAGATCGAACCCAATGACAAAGCGTCTAGCGAGAAATCCAACGCCTGGTTGGCCATCAGATTGATCTCGATGGATTGCAGCGTGGCGTTGGCGGCATCGGTCACGGCGGAGGAGCGCTCGGCGTAGCTTTCAAAGAAGGTGTGCGCGTTGAGCGCTGCGGTGATTTCGTCTTCGGTCGGCGTTGTCGGCACCGTGCCAGCCTCGGCCAATGTCAGATAGGCGGCAAGGCGGGCCTCATCATTGTCAAGGCTTGCAACCGGCACGCCGCCAACCTCGCCGTTTTCGATGTTCTCGATCAGCGCGGCGCGGATATCTTCGGTAGAGACGATGGCAGGCGCCAACCGCGCCTCCACAAGTTGGGCATAGGCGTCTTCTCGCGACAGGTCCTCAGAGCCAGGTTCAAGCACCCGCGCGACATTGCGGGTGGCGGGCGGTTCAAGCGCGGCAGTGACTTCGGCGCGCGTGGAGATCAGCGGGTTGAGCGCAGCGCGCACGTCCAAACCGATATCACCTGAAAAGCTCTCAATGGCTGCCACGCGCAGGGCTTCGCCCTCTTCGTATGTGATGGCGAGGATGCGTTCCAGCCGCTGCTTGGCGGCCAAGATGTCGGCATCTTCTTCGCCATCCAGAGAAGCGCGCAACGCACCCAGATGGGATTCTTCAGCGTCGCGAGCGATGGCCGCCAGCGCTTCGCGCCGGGTGGCTGGATCGGGATCGGACAGTTGGAACTGCACCAGTGCTGCGCCGATCATAGAGCGCACGCCGCCATTGGGGCGCAGCTGGGAAAAGGTATCGCGGGTGATCTCTTCGACAGGCTCGCCGGAGTCGGGATCGATGGCTTGGTCCGCGCCATCCACCTCCTCACCGATGAAAAACAACCCGTCAGCCTCGCGCTGAAAAACGGTGCGATCCTGCCAGGCGGCAAGAAAGGCAGGGGCACGCTCCAAGCCACTGCTGCCCAGCGCATCGATGGCTGGGCCAATGGTGCGGCGTGAGCTTTCTTCGATCAGTTCCCGGTTGTCTTGAAGGATCGTTTGGACGGGTCCCAATTCTTGAGCGAGCGTGGCCTGGGAGAAAACCGGGCTGGCGACCAGCAAGATCGCCGAAACGAGCGCTGCAATGATGACGAATGCGCGCAAACGGACGGATCGGTTCATAAAAATCAAGGGGCCTCACGCGATGGGCGGGAAGAGCGCTCTGCCCTCCCCGCCCAACGGGTCTAAGAAGGAAAGAAACGCTTAGTAGTTCGAGCCAATCTGCACGCAGCTATCGGTTTCCGTGTTGTACATGCCGCAGCCCAGACCCGGCCAATCGGAGGTCAGAACCGCTGACTCTGGCAAATAGTCGGTCCAAGCGTCGCCGGGCACTTCGTCGGTCTGCGAGATGATGTCGAACTGACCATCGTCGCGGATTTCACCGATCAGAACAGGCTTGGTTAGGTGGTGGTTGGGCAGCATTTCTGCCGTGCCACCGGTAAGGTTCGGCACGGTCTGGCCGTACATCGCATCGCGCACCGGATCGACATCGGTCGTGCCAGCCTGCTCAACCGCCTGCACCCACATGTTGAAGCCGATATAATGGGCCTCCATCGGGTCATTGGTCACGCGATCTTCGCCGGCGAAGGCCTTCCACGCGGCGATGAACTCTTCGTTGATCGGCGTATCGGCGGACTGGAAGTAGTTCCAGGCGGCCAGGTGACCAACAAGGTTGGAGGTGTCGAGGCCCGACAGCTCTTCTTCACCCACCGAGAAGGCAACGACCGGGATGTCGTCAGCCGAAATTCCGGCAGCGGCCAGTTCACGGTAGAAGCCGATATTCGCATCGCCATTGATGGTGGAGATGACGCCAACTTTCTGACCGTCGGCACCCAGCGCGACGACGTCGGCAACGATCGACGACCAGTCAGAATGACCGAAGGGCGTGTAGTTGACGAAGATGTCGTCGGCCGCAATGCCCTTCGACTGGAGGTAGGATTCCAGAATGTTGTTGGTCGTGCGCGGATAGACATAGTCGGTGCCGAGCAGCGCGAACTTTTCGACGCCCAACTCTTCCAGGAAGTAGTCGGTCGCCGGGATGGCTTGCTGGTTCGGGGCCGCGCCGGTGTAGAAGACGTTTTTGGAGGATTCTTCGCCTTCATATTGCACCGGATAAAACAACAAACCGTTTAGCTCTTCGATCACCGGCAGCACAGACTTGCGGCTCACCGACGTCCAGCAGCCGAACATCACATCGCAACCTTCAACCGAAATCAGCTCACGGGCCTTTTCAGCGAACAGCGGCCAGTCGGAGGCGGGGTCAACCACGACGGCTTCCAGCGGACGGCCAAGAACACCGCCCATAGCGTTCTGCTGCTCAATCAGCATCAGCATGGTGTCTTTCAACGTGGTTTCGGAGATCGCCATCGTACCGGACAGCGAGTGCAGGATACCGACTTTGATCGGCTCACCCTGTGCCAGTGCGCGCAGCGGCGTGAACGGAAGCGCGGTGGTAGCCATCAGGCCGAGCGCGCCACGGCGGGTCATCATGAAAGATTTCTTCGACACAGATTTGGTCATTGGGGGGAGACTCCTAAAGCTCTTGCGACTGCCTGCGGCGTCCCGGAAATGGGGCGTCAAGCGAGCGAACGCGGCGAGCTAAGCAAAGGGGTCCCTCTGGTTGCAAATACGTAGTTTGGCTAGGTTTTGACCGGTGATGAAATTTTGATCACTTTGACGGGCGCCAATTTTCTTGCGCTGCACAAAAAGCAGGCTGAAGATCACTGATCCTGCGCCCTATGGCTGGAATTGGTGCAAACGAGGAAATTGTGTGCAGAGCGCAAAAACGCTCGCCTAGCGCCCCTAACGTCAGCGCGACGGTGCAATCTTGGCGTTAGTAGTCGCGCTCGAAGAAAATTCCGAGGGAGGATTCTCCGTCCGAGCCAACCGATCCCCGCGCGGTTATATCCTCTGTGACATCCAGATTGATCGTCGTGCGCGCCTGACCCGCGGTGCTTGCCTCGACACCGACATAGACGTTTTCCTGGACATATTGCGTGGCGCGCACGGCCGGATTGCCCTCATCGTCGGTGACGACATCAAGGTCCGACAGACCTAGCCCATCGCGCAGGCTGCCAAGCACTGAGCGTTGTGAGTTGCCGGCAAGCTCGTTGGCGGCGAGCGCCAGTTGGGCGATTTGCAGCGGTGACAGCTCATTGAGGCCACGATCAAAGATGAGGCGGGCGAGCACTTCGTCCTGCGGCAGTTCCGGTTCGGACGACAGAGTCAGCGTCGGGTCGGAGATGCGTCCGCGCACGGCAATCACCACCGAGATCGCATCGCCGGTGGTGCGCGCGACGATGTTGAGGAACGGGTCCATATCGCCGACCAGCGTGATCGAGCCTTCGCTCAGCGCGATGCGCTGGCCGAGTATATCGAAGCGCCCGCGCAACAACTCAAACGCGCCGACGGGCTGGACATTGTTGGTCGTGCCGGTGAGCCGCACCTGGCCGCCCAACTCGGCATTGACGCCACGCCCGCGCACATAAATCTGATTGGGCGCGCTGACCAGAACGTTGAGGCCAAGGGCGACGCCGCTCTGGCGGTTGCCGCCAGTTTGATTGGCGCCGCGCGCCCGCTCGAACGTTGCGCGCACGCGATCGGACGGTGCGATGTGCTCGATCTCGATCAGACCCGCTGCTGAGTCAAAGCTGCTTGGGATTTGGATTTCGGTCTCACGCACATTGATCGTGCCGGCGAGTTGGGGGGCGCGCGCCAGCGGTCCGGTGACGGTAAGATCGCCGTCAACGGTGGTGACGATCAGCGTGCCATCGGCATAGCGCACACCATTGAGGCCGATGCGCAGATCGGCGGGCAGACCTTCGCCCAGACCGACACTGCCCGACGCATTGATGGAGCCGCCGCCACGCACTTGCGCAGAAGCCCGCTCAATCACCGCTTGCTGGCCATCAAGGCGCGCGGCAAGTGTGACATCAGTGAGGCGAATACCGGTCGTTGGGTCCACCACCTGCCCGCCTGAGACAGAAAGCGAGCCAGTGATCTGCGGATCAGAGAGCGAACCACGCACGGTGGCGTTGATGGTGCCGACACCGGAAAGCTGCGTGCCCCGGTCGGTGGCAAAGCGCTCGGCAAAGCCCAGTGGCAATGAGCCGCGCACATCAACGTTGAGGCCGCTGCCCGATAGCGGAATGCGCCCGCTGGCGGTGGCTTCAATCCCCTGCCCGGCGTTCAGCGTGGCGCTGGCAAGTTCAATGATGTTGCTGGCGTAACGTCCGTTGGCACGAAGCTGCGCCGACGAAAGGCCCGCAGCGCGCAGTTGCGGCGCGGAGATACCGTCAGCAGCCACTGTGAACGCGCCGGACTGTTGGCTAGACGCTTGAAGGCTGGCAACCGCGATCTCTCCGGCGCGCAAACGTTGGCCGTTCAACGTTCCAGTGATTTGCGGTGTGCCCAGCGCATCGCGCACAGCGACATCAAACCGGGCGGCGCCAAGGCGCGCATCGCCGAAAGCGGCGTTGTCGGCAGAGCCTATCAGCGCGATAGCCTGACCATCAGCAGCTGGTTGCAGTGTGACATTGGCGTTCACCGCACCGCTGGCATCTTGCAGGGCAAGCAATGCGAGGGTGCGAATGTTGCTGGCGTTGAGCGCCAGATCACCGTCGAGCAAGCCAGATTCAACTGCTTGGCGCACATCGCCAGTGAGGGTTGCGCCATCGGTTGCCAGGCGCAGACCGCTAACCTGCCGTAAATCCGGCCCCGCGATGAGTTCTGCGCTCAGATCGACGGGCGCACTGCCGAACTGTGCCGAACCATTCAGCGATCCAGAGAACACCTCTTCATCCAGCAGGCCAGAGAGCGTGACGTCAGCATCGCGCAGGCTTCGTTCGTAGACGCGCCCGCTGGGCACGGCGAGCGTGGCGCTGAGCGTGTACGGACCACCTTCGCCTTCCACGGTGGCGTTGAAAGTGGCGGCGCCGGAGGCTCCAGGATTGATGTGGCGGAGATCATCAAGCTCGGCCTGGAGAACCAGATCAGCGGTGGTGGAGGAGAGCGTGCCATCCAAACGCAGGGCAAGCTGATTGTTGCGAACCTGCAAGTCGCGGGCCTCAGTGCCCTCTGCACCACGCATCAAGCCACCAGTGATGCGCGTTTGGCCCGCAAGTAGGCGGTCGGCAATGTCATCGCCAATTTGCAAGGCGTTGCCATTGCCGTCCAGATCAAAGTCAAAGCCGCCAGATAGCGCATCGAGCGTGCCGCGCGCGACCAGTTGCATTGCGCCACCAAGATCGCGGGCCGCCAATCCGCTGAAAGGCGCCAGTGTGCGGGCATCCAGAACAATCTGACCGTCAAACACACCCGTTTCGATCTGCCCATCGGCTGCGAGCGTGAAGGCATCGCCATCCACCCGCAGACCGTCGAGCGAAACCGGGTTGCCTGCTTGCCAGTCACCTGCAAGGCGCAGTGCAATCTGTCGCCCCAGCGCTTCGACAAGGGCTGGGTCATCGGCAGAAAAGCCGGTTGCTTGACCAGAACCTTGGAACGAGAGCGCCCGACGCGCTTCATCGGCAAGGTTGGCGCTTTGACCGGTGAGATCAAAACGCACGGTTTCAATGCCGAGCGCGTCGGTGGTCAGACCATCGAGACCGAGTACGGCCTGCCAATCGCCATCGGTACCACCATAAGCGACATCCAGCACGCCGGCGCGAGCGCGGGTGGCTTCACCGGGCACTGGCAGCAGAACGCTCGTCTCGCCTTGAGACGCAAAGCGCGCAGTAAGATCAAGCGCCGTCAGAAACCCATCAGACGCGGTCGCGGCAGACGCCTGCAAGGCCAACGTGCCGCTTTCAAGGTCCAGCCGATCAAGTTGGAACCCGCCTTCAGTTGGCAAGGTGCCATTGGCGACCAGCGTGGAATCCGCACCAAAGAACCCGCGATAGGCAGGCGCAATCAGCGCTGAAATCGGGCCGCTGAGGTCCGCGTTGAAGGACCGTCCACCCTCCACCTCTTGCAGGCGCAGTCCACCGCCAAGCACGCGGCCTTCATCGGTGTCGAGCGCAAGATCGACGGCGAGATCATCCAGCGGGCCATTGCCAGTGAGCGACAAATCAACCGGCGGGCGACCATCAAGATTGAGCAGGTTGGCCATCACGCCGTCGGCGGGCTCTTGCAGCTGAAAATCAAGGGCCAGTTCGGTGGAGCGTTCGGTGTAAGCCGCGTTCAATGTCAGCAATCCGCCAGGACCATCCAGGCGCGTGACATCAAAGCTGGTGTCGAGCGAGCCATCGGCAAGCGCGATGCTGCCTTCACCGGTCAGGGTTGCCGCCAGGCCAAACAAGGGCTCGCCCAGCAAGGCCTCACCAATGGCCAGACGCTCGATGTTCACCGCAACCGGCAGATCGGGCAATTCGAATGCAGTGGCTTCCGGCGATGGCGGACGATCCTGCGGCAGCGGCATGCGCGGCCAGTCGATGGATTCTGCTGACAGGCTTTCGATATCGAGACGGGCACGGAACAGCGCCGAGCGATCCCAGACGATCTGCGCATTGGTCAGGCGCAGCCACACACCTTCCTTGTCAGACAGCGTGATCTCGCCAATCGTCGCGTTGGAAGAGAGGGCGCCATCAATGCCCGTGATGCGGATGACACGTCCCGGCGCGGAAAGCTGCTCCTCAACAAAGGTGAGGAACCGCGAACGCTCCTGCGCCTCATCGTTCTGTCCGCGCACAGGCAGAGCCAAGAACGCAGCCGCCATGACAAGAGCGAGGCCGACAACAAGAAGGGGGAAACGCTTGACCATCAGAACGCCTGCCCAATGCCAAGATAGACCGCAACGTCCGGGTCGCTGGCGCGCGGATCAAGCGGTGTTGCCACATCAAGCCGGATCGGCCCAAGCGGTGTGAGGTAGCGGATGCCGCCGCCCACGCCGACGCGAATGTCTTCGCTGAAATCGGACAGGCTGTCATCGGCGACGTGACCAAAATCAGCAAACGCCACGACGCCCAACGTGTCGGTAACGCGGGCGCGCAACTCAGCGGAGCCTTCCATCAGGAAGCGCCCGGCGGTGATCTGGCCGCCCGGTTGGGTGACGCCGATAGTGCGATACTCATAACCGCGCACTGAGCCGCCGCCACCAGCCAGGAACAGCCGGTCCGGCGCGGTGTCAGCGATGGATGGGCCGATGAGCGAGGCAGCTTTTAACCGACCAGCGAGCACCAAGCGGTCGTCGAAACCCAATGATTGATAGGCGCGCCCTTCGGCAGACACGACCACACCAGGGTTGCCGCGCGAAAACTCGTAGAACGGCTCCACCGCACCCTCCAAGAAGAAGCCGGAGGTGGCGTCCGCCGGCATATCGCGGCTGTCATAGGTGAGCCGGGCTTCGAAGCCCGCGCTGGTGAACTCGCGCTGACCGAACACCGCATCGTCAAAGTGAGCGTGGCGTCCTTCGATCGCGAAACGCCCGGTGAGTTCCGGCGTGAACGGATGCTCAAGTCCCACCTCGCCCGAAACCGCCGTGCGGTCATAAGCGTCAAGGACTTCGCGTTCAGCGGCGAGCGCGGCGATGAGGCGTGTGTCCGGTGTGATGACGCCCGGCTTCGTGAAGGTGGCGCCCAGACGGTAGGTGAAATCCTCCGGGTCAACGCTGTTGATGCCGGAAATACGCCCGTCCAGGCGCAGCCGTTCGGCTCGGCCAAACAGATTGCGGTGCAGCCAATAGGCTTCCAGGCCCAAACCATCGACCGAGGATATGCTGCCGCCGGCGCCGATGCGCCGCAGTGGCATTTCCTGAACGAAGATCGTTTGCGGCAGGCTGCCATCGGCGGCCAAAGCGGCTGCCTGCTCAATGCGGACCGAGCGAAAAACTTCCAGCGCGGTCAGCCGCGCATTGGCCTCGTCAATGTCGTCGGGGTCGTATTCCTGGCCCGGTGGTAAATCGGCCATGTAGGCGATGAACTCAGGGTCCATGCGGTCCGCGCCTTCGACCGCCAGCGCACCATAGGTTGCGCGGCCATCCGGCGCCAAGGTGATCGTGACATCGACGTTGCGCGTGCGGTGGTCAGCTTCAACGGAGCGGTCGCCGCGTTCGGCCAGGGCATGACCCTGCTCGCGCCACGCCTGCACGCTCGCCTGCTCAGCCTGACGGATCACACCAGATCGGGCCGGCGCGCCGGGCACAAAGCCTATCTCTAGCAGCGTTGGGACCTCATCGCGCGGATCGGTCGTCGCTGGCGCCGCATTGACGATCTGCAAGTTGCCAAACCGGTAAAGCGGGCCTGGATCGACGCTGATCGCCACATTGGTCGGGGCGGCCAAGTCGGCATCGGGCTCGATGGTCGCCGCTTCCTGGCCATTCACGCGGATCGAGATGGTGCCGCCATAATGGCCCTGCGCATAGAGCGCGCCGAGAATGCGGCGATAGTCGCTGCGTGAATCAGCCAGCAACCCGGCAGAGCCAAGCGCTGGATCATCGCGGCCACGCCACAATGCTGAGGCGTTGCGCAACGCATCTTCGTCCAGGTCGGTATCGTTCGCGCCCGTGATGGTAACTTCCACCTCATAGGGCAGCGGCACACCGATGCTGAATTCTGCGGCATCCTCATCGCTGGCTGTACCGAAAAGCTGAACACCAAACAGTTCGAAGGCCTGGGCCTGCCCAGCAGCCGTGAGCACCGGAACGGCGCCAACAAGCATCGTGAGCAACCAGGCGAGGCCAATTTGCCAGAGAGGGGAGCGGGCAAGCCGCCTATACGCATTCACGATCGAGGTGCCTGACCCAACTGAAACTCTTCAAGAACCAATAACAAACAAGCACCAAGGCGCGACAGCCCGGCACAAGGCCGCACCGCGATGATGGCGTGCATCCGCTTTGGCGCAACCGAAAGCGCACGCCCTTGGCTTTATCGCACCAGTATCAACTTACAACCTTTACGCATGGTTCCCAATCACTTGGCGCAACGAAACAGCAGGAATCACGGCGCTGTGTCCTTCCTGCCATTCGGGTTGGAGAAAGAAGTGCTCGAAGCTTCGCGCTTTGTGTCCATTGACAGTCGCAGGGGCATCGAACATCCTCGCTAATTAACTAACCACTTAGTTAGAAAAAGGGGAACGTCATGAACAAAACATACCGTTTAATGAGCGCCGTTGCGGCGGTGTCGGCGATGGTCGTCAGCGCGCCGATTGCGCAGGCTGAGTGGCAGCCGGATGGTCCAGTTTCCATCGTCGTGCCCTGGTCGGCTGGCGGGTCCACCGACACGGTGACGCGCGTGCTTGCCGGTGAGTTGACCGAAGCGCTTGGGCAAAATGTGGTGATCATCAACCAGCCTGGCGCGTCCGGATCGGTCGGCACCCGCTCGGTTTGGGACGCTCCCCATGACGGTATGATGTGGGCCGCTGGCGCCGCCGCCGACCTTGGCGCTTACCCAGTGCTCGGCATGCTCGACGCCACGCTTCCTGATTGGCGGCTTTATCTGCACGTGGCCAACCCCGGCCTGATTTCCGTGCCTTCCGACAGCGACATCCAAGACTTTGGCGAGCTTCTCGAAGCGCTGCAATCCTCTGGAGAGCCGCTAACCGTTGCGACCGCTGGTCTGACCTCCGCCGGTGCCATCGCGATGGGCGCCATTGAAGGCGCGACGGACATCAACTACCGCCAGATCGTCTATGAAGGCGGCAACCCTGCGGTGATTGCCACCGTGGCCGGCGAGACCGATTTCACCTCGCAAACGGCCACCGAACAGGTGGACATGATCCGTGCGGAACGTCTGCGTCCGTTGGCGGTGATCGCGTCTTCGCCGTTGGAGCTTGATGGTTATGGCACCGTGCCGCCAGTGACCGAGTGGCTGCCCGATGTTCAAAGCGCCAACAACTACTTTGGCATTTGGATCCCCGCCGACGCGCCGCAAGACGTGCTCGATACGATGGACGCGGTTTGGGAAAACACCATCATGGGTTCTGAGGCCATGCAGGCCTTCGCGGCTGAACGTGGCGCCCTGTTTGACCCATCCTATGGCGATGCGGCCCAAGAGGCGGCGATGCCTATGCTCAGCATCAATGCCTGGCAGCAATATGATGGTGGCACGGCGGAAAACAGCCCTGAAGATTTCGGTATTCCGCGCCCCTAACGGCTGATCAAATTATGCGGCACGGCGCGTTTCGCACGATGCCGGGCCGTCCCGTCGAGCGGCAACGTAGTGCGTAGGCTCGACGGACTTTTCCAATTTCGATGACGGAGTGATGTGCGCGCCATGGACGGTGTCAGCCAGTTCTTGTCGGCTGCCCTGGCTATCGGGGCATCGCCCCAAATGCTTTACGTCTTCGGCGCGACGTTTCTGGGCATCGTCGTCGGGATGATCCCAGGGCTGACTGCGACGCTGGGCGTGGCGCTGGTGGCCACCCTCACCTTCACGATGGCGCAAGATGTGGCGATCCTGGTGCTGGTCTGCGTCTATATCGGCGCGATCTATGGCGGCAGCCGGTCAGCCATTCTTTTGAACATTCCAGGCACACCGGCCAATGCCGCGACCGCCCTCGATGGCCATCAGTTGGCGGTGCAGGGCAAGGCTGGCGATGCGATGGTGATCGCCACCATCGGCTCGTTTCTGGGCACCGTGGTCGGCATGATTGGTCTGGCGATGATTGCGCCGCTGCTGGCCGAATTCGCGTTGGAGTTCACCAGCTTTGAGTTCTTTTGGCTGGCCATCTTCGGCATCGTCATTTGCGGCCAGCTGACCGCCATGGGTGATCCGCTGAAGGGCTGGATCGCCGGGTTTTTCGGCCTCGCGATCGCCATGGTGGGCCAGGAAAGCATCCACGCCTATTCGCGCTACACCTATGGCTGGCAGGATCTGGAAGGCGGGCTAGGCCTGCTGCCAGTTCTGGTCGGGGCCTTTGGTTGCGCCGAAGTGCTGTCGGTGATGCGCAACCGCGCCAGCGAAATCGTCGACCATGTCGCGCGCACCTCCCGTGCGTCCTTCTTTGCGTTCACGAAATACACCAAGACCTGGATGCGCTCCGGGCTAATCGGCACGTTTATGGGCGTCGTGCCCGGTGTTGGTGAGGATATGGGCGCGTGGGTGTCGCTGGCAGCAGCGCGGCGCGCCTCGAAGACCCCCGAAAAGATCGGTAAGGGCTCCGTGGAGGGCCTGCTAGCCGCTGAAACCGGCAACAACGCCGCCGTGCCCGGCGCGTTTGTTCCCGTGCTCACGCTGGCCATTCCAGGTTCCGCACCCGCTGCCGTGCTGTTGGCGGCGATGGTGATCCATGGGTTGCGGCCTGGCCCGCTGATCATGATCACGCAGCCGGACTTTTTCTACTCCATTGTGGCGATGGTGTTTTGGGCGAGCCTTGCCATGCTTGTGCTTGGCCTGTTGATGACGCGGCCCTTGCTGATGATCCTGAAAGTACGCCGCGAATGGCTGATGGGCGTCATCTTTGTGCTGTGCGTCGTCGGCGCCTTTGCCATCGCCTCGCGGCCCTTCGATGTGGGCGTGATGATCTGCTTCGGCATTTTGGGTTTCTTGATGCGCGAGACCGGCTTCCCCGTCGCGCCGATGATTCTCGGCGTGGTGCTCGGACCGATCCTGGATTCCAATCTGCGCCGCAGCCTTGCCCTCAGCCAGGGCGACCCGATCGACTTCGTCACGCGCCCGATCAGCGCGATCATCGCCGGTCTGGTCCTGCTGTCGGTCTTGCTCGCCATGCCCTGGGTGCGACGCGGCATCGCTAACGCCCATCGGCAGATGTTCAACCGGTCAAAGAGAGTGAGCGAATGAGCGCGCCGACGGTCCTTTTGTGTGGTTATGGCGCTTTTGGGGCTCGCCACCATGCAGCCTGGTCGCGGCTTGGTGCCCGCGTGCTGGTGTGCGATCCGAGCGAGGCAGCACGCAGTCGAGCCGCTGAGGCGGGAGTCGAGACGGCCGACATTGCAGCCCTGCCGGACGACCTGCTGCCGCGCGCTGACTGCGTCGCCATCGTCACACCGCCCGACACACACCTTGCTCTGGCCGAACAGGCGCTCGCCGCCGGTAAACCGGTCTTGTTGGAAAAACCTGCCGTCACCACGCTCGACGAGGCGCATGCCCTAATGGACGCGCGGTCGCGCAGCGGATGCCTGGTGCAAGTCAATTTGGTGCTGCGCGCGCACCCTATGACGGTGCGAGCATTTGAGGTGCTGCAGGAGGGCGGCATCGGAAAGCTTGCCCTGATGGAAGGGCGGTTTTGCGGCTGGAAACGGCGGCACTTGTGCGTTGGCTTGGAAGAAAATGACGGCGTGCATTTTCTTGACCTCATGCAGCTGTTTGCCGGTGCCAGCATCACCCAGGTGGGGGCCCACGCCGTCACCCTGCCCATGCCCCAAGGCGCCGATGATATGATGCTCTGCACGCAACACGCCAACGGCATTTGCGGACGGTTGTCCCTCGGCATGCTGATGCCCGGCGATGGCATCGATGCCTTTGTTCCCGGCGCCAAGACGGACAAGGTGCTGAAATTGGTCGGTGACCGTGGGTGCCTGACGCTTGATTACAACGCCAACCGGCTGACCTTTCAGGCCGTCCGGTTCGATCGGACCGATACGACCATTGAGGTCGTTCCGTCCCAGTCGTGGAGCGAGGTTTTTCCTGCCGCGACCCCGGACCATTTGCTCGCCGCGAGTGCCCAACGCTTCCTCGCGACCATCGACGGAAAAGAACCGCCGCTTGTGTCATTGCACGACGGCGCCTTGGAGATAGCGCGGGTGCTGGCCGCGATCCCGACGGCGCGCGAGATCGCCGCCACCCGCTTCGTCCCGGTCGACAGGATTGCGGTATGAGCGAGCAGTCCCCGACGCCGATCTCAACTGCCGACGCCGCCCCGTCACACCGCACCGACACGGTGCTTGGGCTGGTCGTCACAGCGCTCGGGTCGGCCATTCTGATCGGCGCGCTGGCCATGCCGCGCTTTGAACATCGTTCTGCCGATCCGCTGACCGTTCCAGGCATCACGCCGGGTCTGCTTGGCGCGATCATTCTTGTTTTGGGCCTGATCCTCACTGTGCGCGGCGCACGGCGGCAAAGCACCGACGGTCCGCTCTCGATCACAAGCTGGTCGCCGCAGGCCGTCAGGCGCACGCTTTTCACGCTCGGCGCGTTGCTCGTTTATGGCTTCGCGCTTTTTGGTAATTTGCCCTTTGTACCGGCGACGGCGGCCTTCATCTTCGCCTTCACCGTCGGCGTTGAACTGATGCGCAAAGACCGCCGCGCCTCCCTTGCTCGAACCATCATCGGCGCCACCGTTCTCGCCGTCGTCGCGAGCCTGGTGATCTGGGCCGTTTTCTCCGAAATCTTTCTCATCCAACTGCCGGGATAGCTCATGCAATTGACGCTCTGTAACGAAGTGATCCGGGAGCTTGACTTTGCCGAGCAGTGCCGACTGGCGGCTGGCCTTGGCTATGTGGGTCTGGAGGTCGCGCCCTTCACGCTGTCCGATGATCCTTGCCGCCTGCCCGCCAAAGAAAGGCAGCGCCTACGGGCGATGGCCTGCGACGAAGACATCCTCATCACCGGTCTGCACTGGCTGATGAATGTGCCGGACGGTATTTCGCTCACCAGCACCGATGCCGCCGTTCAATCCAAGACCCGCGACCACATGCTTGGCCTTGTCGAACTGTGTCACGATCTCGGCGGTAAGGTTCTCGTCCACGGCTCGCCCGACCAACGCCCGTTGAGCGATGCGGGTAGCCTGGAAGCCGCCGAGGAGATCGCTCTTGGCCATTTGACCGCGGCCGGCGATGCCGCGCATGCGGCCGGCATTACCTATTGCCTGGAACCGCTCGCACCTGCGCTGACCGATTTCGTCAACACCGTCGCCGAGGCCAAGGACCTGGTGACGCGGTCCGGCTCGAAAGGACTGGCGACCATGCTCGACACCTCCGCGGCCTGGGGCGGGGAGAGCGAGTCACCGGCCAAAGTGCTCGATCGCGAACTGCCCACCGGCATGATCCGGCACGTGCATTTCAATGAGTCCAATCGGCGCGGACCTGGCCAGGGCGAGCATTGCTTCATGCCCATCGTGCGGGTGCTCGCCAATCACGGCTATGATGGCCTGATCGGCATTGAGCCGTTTGACTATCATCCAAGCGGGCCAGCGGCGGCGGCGCTTGCCGCTGGCTATGTGGAAGGCCTTTGCGAAGCGCTGCACGAGTGCGGCCAATGATCAGGAATGCAGCCACCGTCAAAGCGTTGCGCGGTGAGATTGGCATCACCAATGCCAAGGCACGCATGCCGTTTCGCTTTGGCGCGGTGACCATCGAAGCCATAGCCAGCGCGACCTTGGCACTGGACATGCTGGTCGATGGCAAAACCATCACCGGCTATGCCTCTGAACTGCTCGCCTACAAATGGTTCGATAAGCGGCCAGAGAAAACGCCACGCGACAACATTAACGACCTTCTGGATACGCTGGACACCGCGCTGGATGCCGTCACGCAGCTCGGCAATGGCACGGTGTTCGATCATTGGCGTGCACTGGACAAGGCCGTTCACGAGCATGCGCGCCAGGTGGGCTTCAATGATCTGGGTGCCTCATTCGGCGTTGCTATGGTCGAACGCGCGATGATGGATGGCGTGGCGCGGGCACGCGGGCAAAGCGTTTTTGAATTGCTTCAAAGCCCATCCCTCGGTCTGCGGCCAAGCACCATTTTCAGCGAACTCGATGGCATGGCTTTGGCTGAAGCAATGCCAGCCCAACCGTTGGATCAGCTGGCGATACGGCACACGGTTGGCATGGTCGACCCGATCACCGCCGAAGACCTAGACCCTAACACGCGCCCCAATGATGGCCTGCCCGAAACGCTGGAAGACTACATTGAGCGCGATCAGCTGAGCTATCTGAAGATCAAGCTTGGCGGCGATGTCGATGCCGACTGCGCGCGTCTTGAAAAGATCAGCGCTGTGATGATGCACGTCGGACGTCCCATCGCGTTCACGCTGGACGGCAATGAGCAGTTTCAAAGCCTGACCGATTTCGCCGACTTCACAAGCCGCTTGCGATCCTCCGGCTCGATATCAGCAATGCTCAATCAGGCCCTCTTCATCGAGCAGCCGCTCGATAGGCGGATGACCTTCGAGAACCCGCCCGATCAGGCCGCGTTCGATGCGATCGGCGTGCCGCTTCTGATCGATGAGGCCGATGGCTGGACCACGGCCTTCCACGAGGCCATCGATCTTGGTTATCGCGGCGTTAGCCACAAAAACTGCAAAGGCGTTTTCCGCTCGTTGCTCAATGCTATGCTCGCCACCCAACGCAACCGCGCGGCAGGCTTTGAGACATATTTCCAGTCCGCCGAAGATTTGACCTGCATGCCGGTTCTTTCCCTCAACGCCGATCTAGCGCTGATCGCTGCCCTTGGCATCACGCACGGCGAGCGCAACGCCCACCACTATTTCGCTGGCCTTGGCCATCTGTCGCAGCGCGACGCTGATGCGGCGTTGGCGGCCCACCCTGATCTTTACGGCCTTGATCATGGCGTTGCCCGCCTGCGCACCCACACCGGCTTCCTGTCTGCACGCACTGCCAATGGCCCAGGCTTTGGAACACTGTGCGTGCCCGACATGGAGGCCATGACGCCGGCCAGCGACTGGGCCTTTGAGAGCCTAGGCCTCACGGAAGCCAGCGCATGAGACCCGGAACAAAGCCAAGGAGACTGTCATGACCGTCCACCAGCCCGCCACCATTGCCGACGAAGCGATGCTGGATGACATGCTCTCAGCGCCAAGCGACGCCCTGGTTGAAACGCTGGCCAAACTGGATGGCGACATCACCATTTTGGGTGTGGGCGGCAAGATGGGCCCAACGCTTGCCCGCATGGCCAAACGTGCCGCGCCGGGCAAAAGGGTCATCGGCGTTGCACGGTTTTCCGATCCGGCGGTGCGTGCTGCGCTCGAAGACCAGGGTATCGAAACGGTAGCGTGCGATCTGCTGGACGAACGCGCCGTGAACGCGCTGGAAAAGACCACCAATGTTGTTTTCATGGCCGGGCGCAAATTCGGGTCGGAAGGCAATCAACCCCTCACCTGGGCGATGAATGTGCATGTGCCGGCAATCGTCGCGCAAGCTTTCAAGGACTCGCGGATCGCGGTGTTTTCAACGGCTTGCGTCTACGCTTTTGCCGATGTGACAGGGCCCGGCGCGAAGGAAGGCGATCCGCTGACGCCGCCCGGCGAGTACGCCAACTCCTGCATTGGCCGGGAACGCATGTTTGAGTATTTCGCTGACGTGTTCGGCACCAAGACTGTGCTGCTGCGCCTCTCCTACGCCATCGACCTGCGCTATGGCGTGCTCCACGATATCGGTCGGGCCGTGCTTGATGAGCAGCCTGTTCAAATCGATAGCGGGCATTGCAACATCATCTGGCAGCGAGATGCCAACGACATCGCCCTGCGGTCACTGGCGCTGGCGGACAATCCCGCCGTGCCGCTCAACCTGTCGGGGTCGAAGGTGGAGCGGGTGCGCGATCTGGCGGAGGCCTTCGGGGCGATCTTTGGCAAGGCGCCGATCTTCGCCGGTGAGGAACAGCCGCAGGCCTGGATCATCGATACCAGTTGTCAAAAAGAGCTTTTCGGTGAGCCGGATGCGTCGGTCGACACGATGATCGGCTGGGTCGCCGATTGGCTGCAACGCGGCGGCAAAACACTCGGCAAGCCAACACATTTTGAGGTGCGCGATGGCACTTACTGACATACGCGACGCGCCGGTCACGCGCAACGCAGCCAAGAGCCGCCAGCGCATTTTGGATGCCGCCGAGACGGTCTTCGCGACCAAGGGGCTCGAAGGCACGCGGATGGCCGCGATCGCCGATCTGGCCGGTTGCAACCAGGCGTTGCTCTACCATTATTTCGCCAGCAAGGATGATCTCTTCACCGCCGTTCTGGAGCAGACCTACGCCAAGATCCGCGCCGCCGAACAGAAGCTTGAGCTTGACCATTTGAAGCCGGTCGCCGCGATGCAACGGCTGGTCGAGTTTTCCTTCGATTATGTGCGCGACAATCCAAGTTTCATCAAACTCATCAATGACGAAAACATGCACGGCGCCGAGCATTTGAAGGCCTCCGCCGATGCGCGCCGCCTTAACACGCCCTTGGTCGATACGATCGCGGCAATCCTGAAAGACGGCGTTACGTGCGGCGATTTTCGCGACGGTGTCGATCCAGTGCAGCTCTACATCACGGTGGCGAGCCTCGCCTATTTCTTCACCGCCAACCGGGCGACGCTTTCGGTGATCTTCGACCTGCCGGACGCGGACACGTGTTTTGCCCTGCGGCGGGCGCACATTGTTGAGGTCGTGCTTGGCTATTTGCGCGCAACGCCCGCGCATTGACGGAGAGCGCCATGACCCACACCACACCTTGGGACAATCTACGGCGTGGGGGCGTGATCCCCGCCCACCCCTTGGCCTTGGATGCCGACCGGCAGTTGAGCGAGCGTCATCAACGGGCGTTGTCGCGCTATTATCTGGATGCCGGTTCGATTGGCCTGGCGGTGGGCGTACACACGACGCAGTTTGAAATCCGCGATCATGGACTGCTCCGCGCCGTTTTAGAATTGGCCGCTGAGGAGGCCGAAGCGCACGCGCGCGAGCCCTTCATGGTCGCCGGTGCGATTGGCCAGACGGTTCAGGCTGTCGCCGAGGCAGAGCTTGCACGCGAGCTTGGCTATCACGCCGTGCTGCTTGGATTGGCGGCACTGAAGGATGCCAGTGAGGACGACCTGATCGCCCATTGCCAGGCGGTGGCGCAGGTGATGCCGCTGATAGGATTCTATCTCCAACCGGCGGTCGGCGGGCAGACGCTTCGCTATGAGTTCTGGCGACGGTTTGCGCAAATCGAGAATGTGGTCGCCATCAAGATCGCACCGTTCAACCGCTACAAAACACTGGATGTGGTGCGTGCGGTTGTCGATGCACGCGCTGAAGAGCGGATAACGCTTTACACCGGCAATGACGATCACATCGTTGCTGATCTTTTGACCGAGTTTGCGTTTCCGCGCGACGAAAAGATGGTGACGCTGCGCATCAAAGGCGGGTTGCTTGGCCATTGGGCGGTTTGGACCAAACGGGCGGTGGAGCTGCTGCATGACATCCACACCAACGCGGCGGGCCGTAGCGCCAGCGAATGGCTCGGTCTTGATGCCCGTGTCACGGACGCCAACGGCGTTCTGTTTGATGTGCGCAACGATTTCGCAGGCTGCATCGCGGCCATTCACGAGGTGTTGCGCCGCCAGGGCCTGTTGCCCGGCACATGGTGCTTGAACCCTGATGAAACGATGGGGCCAGGCCAACTGGACGAGATCGAACGCGTCTACCGGGACTATCCGGAGCTTAATGATGACGCGTTCGTGGCCGAGAACCTAGAGCGTTGGCTGACGCCGTAGGTCAGGTTAGCCAACAAACGCTTTCTCGATCACATAGTCACCAGGGCGAGCGTTGGAACCCTCTGCCAAGCCATGGCGCTGGCAGGCGCCTTTGACGTCGTTGGTCATAGCCGTGGAGCCGCAAATCATCACCCGATCGATCTCAGGATTCCAGGGCGCTTCGCCAATGGCCTCAAACAGTGTGCCATCGTCGATCAGCTTGGTGATGCGGCCCACATGGGTGTGATCTTCGCGGGTGACGGAGGTGAAATGCATGAGCTTGTCGCCAACGATTTCCTGCAACATCTCATCTTCTTCGATCGTTTTCATGAGATCAAAGCCATAGGCCAGCTCGGGCACCGTGCGGCAGCTATGGGTCAGGATCACACGGTCAAATTTCTCGTAGGTTTCCGGGTCACGCACCAGGCTGGCAAAGGGGGCGATGCCCGTGCCGGTCGAGACCAGGTAGAGGTTCTTGCCCGGCCGCAGCGCATCCAGCACCAGCGTGCCGGTGGGCTTCTTGTTGAGGATGATTTCATCACCCTCTTTGACGTTCTGTAGGCGCGACGTTAGCGGGCCGCCAGGCACCTTGATGGAGAAAAACTCCAGCGTGTCATCCCAGCTTGGACTGGCCACAGAATAGGCGCGCAGCAGCGGTTTGCCATCGACCTCAAGGCCAAGCATAGCAAACTCGCCAGAGCGAAACCGGAACGAGGCCGGTCGGGTTGTCCGGAACGAGAAGAGCCGGTCGGTGTAGTGGTGCGTTTCCAGGACTGTTTCATGATGCATTAGTGTGCGCCTGCCTGTGTCGTGCCGTTTGGCGTGCGGTTTGGTGTTTCTCGGTGACGTCGCGCCCAGATACCACCGCCGGATGCTTCGCCGAGATAGAGTGTTCCAACTGCATTTTGCAATGCAGCATCCCATGCTTGGCGTCCAAAGCGCTCCATTTCATTGTCCGAAATCAAAATCTGATCAAAACCGCTCTGAAAGGCGTGCCGCGCCTGGTCTGGCAGCACGTGACCGGTGGCAATGAGCGTCAGATCTGGCCCGTGCGTCTCGCGCAGACGCCGCGCCAAGGAAAAACCGCGACCATCGGCAAAAATCTTGAAGGTGATCGCGACGGGCTGGTTGGTGCCCGCTGGCACCGCGTCATTGTCGGCCGCTTCCGGATCGAGCGTGATGGTGGTGGGCACATCGTCAATGCGCTCCAAAGTGCCGGAGGCGTGGAAAATCCACATGGGTCTGTCCAATCTTTGTGGGGTTAGGCCGCCCGCTCGAGCGCATCGTAGGCGGCAGCCTTGAACGGGTCCTTGCCAACGCGGGCATACACATCGGCCAGGCTTTCGCCGTTTTGGCGCAGGCCCTGGAACGTGTCGAGGATGCGGTGGATCGCGCCTGGCAACGCTTCAGCGGCAAAGCCCGGCCCGAGGATGGTGCCGACTTGCGCGCCCTCATCGGCGCGGCCTGCCAGCGTGATCTGGTAGTTTTCCTGCTCGGCGCGATTGAGCCCCAAAATGCCGATGGTTGCTGCATGGTGGTGCCCACAGGCGTTGATGCAGCCGGAAATGTTGACCGTGATGCCGCGCAGATCCTCGCGCTTCTCGCGGGCCCGCAATTCCTGCGACAGACGTTGCGCCACCGGGATCGAGCGCGCGGTCGCCAGCGCACAATAGTCGAGGCCAGGACAAGAGATGATGTCGCTGGCAAGGCCGATATTCGCCTCAGCAAGCTCCTGCTCGACCAGCGCGTCATAGACGGCCCGCAGCTCGGCCTGCGGCACCCATGGCAGCACCAGGTTCTGGCGGTGGGTGACACGGATTTCTGAGGCGGAATGGCGCTCGGCCAAATCGGCGACGGCCTTCATCTGCTCGGCGGTGGCATCGCCAGGTATCGCGCCTTCAGCTTTCAGCGAGATGGTGACAGCGGCATAGCCATCAACCCGGTGGGCCATCACGTTCTCATCCAGCCATGCGGCGAATGCTGGATCATCACGAGAGACCGAAACGGGTGTCAGCGCAGGTTGCTGGGCATCGGCAAACTGTGCGGCGATGCGGGCATATTCAGCCGGCGCGGCATCAAACACCGCACGGTCGCGGCCAGCCATATCGGCTTTCACTTCGGCGCGGTAGGCTTCCAGGCCCATCTCAGCGACCAAGATTTTGATGCGGGCTTTGTATTTGTTGTCGCGGCGGCCATGCAGATTGTAGACGCGCAGCATCGCGTCGAGTGTTGGCAGCAAATCGTCCAGAGGCACACTCTCTTCGAACAGCACCGCAACACGTGGCGTGCGGCCCTGACCACCACCAACCCAGATGTCGAACAGCGGATCGCCGCCCTCGCCCGCTTTCACGTCGATGCCAATATCGTGGAACTTCATCGCCGCGCGATCTTGCGCAGCGCCAGTCACAGCGATTTTGAACTTGCGCGGCAGAAACGCGAATTCCGGGTGCAGCGTTGACCATTGCCGCAGCAGCTCTGAAATCGGGCGCGGATCGACATATTCATCGGCAGCCACACCAGCATACGCGTCTGTGGTCACATTGCGGATACAGTTGCCAGAGGTCTGAACAGCGTGCATCTGCACCGAGGCCAGATGGTCGAGCATGTCGGCGACATCTTCCAGCTTGGGCCAGTTGTACTGGATGTTCTGGCGGGTGGTGAAATGGCCGTAGCCGCGATCATATTTTTCCGCCAGCACGCCAAGCATGCGCAACTGATCGGATGACAGCACGCCATAGGGGATTGCGACACGCAGCATGTAGGCGTGCAGTTGCAGGTACAGGCCGTTTTGCAGGCGCAGCGGCTTGAACTCGTCCTCGGTCAGTTGACCGGCAAGGCGGCGCGCCACCTGGTCACGAAACTCGTGCGCGCGCGCATCAACAAGCGCCTGATCGTGGGCATCATAGGTGTACATTTGGGGGAGATCCTTAGGGGCGGTCCGGAAAAGAGCTTTACGCGGTGGCGGCGCCGGGCAAACCGATGCTTGGGCCACCAATCCGGCGGCGCTCGCGCAGTTCCAGTGGTTCTATGGTGCCGCTTTCTGATAGCGGCACCAGGTAGGCACCAACCACCATGTTCACCATTTCCTCAGCCGCGCCGCGCGCTTCCAGCTCGGCGATTTCATTGGGAGACGTCGCGCGCAGTGCCTCGTCTGCTGAGCGGCACCAAGCTGATCCGTTCCAGTAGACAACACGGCCAGAAAGCAACGCGTTGGCGGTTAGAATGCGCGGGCCATCTTTGGTCTTCGAGGATGCCATCATGCGGCCTTTCGCTCTGAAATGTTGGGCTGGGCTTGGACTTGGGTTTGTATTGGCGGCGCGTTGGCGCGACGGGAGATAACGCCAATCAGCATCATCAATGGTGCGCCTTTGCTGGTGCGCTTGGCCGTGGCGCCGAGCGCTGACAGGTTGGTGTGGTGGATTTTCTCATCCTGCCGACCGGCGTTTTCCACCAGCACAACCGGGTTGCTGGGTGCGCGGCCATTGAGGATGAGGCGGCGCTGCACATCGGCGGCCGCACGCTTGCCCATATAGACGGCAACGGCGCTATCGCTGCGGGCGAGCGAGGCCCAATCCACATCGGCATCACCCTCAGCACCGTGGGCGGTTATCACCCGCAGCTCTTGGGCGTGGCCACGCTCGGTAAGCGGTGCGGCGGCAGATGCACTGGCGGCAGCGGCGGCGGTAACGCCCGGCACAACTTCGAAGGCAAGCCCTGCCTGGCCCGCGCTATCAAGTTCTTCGGCCAAGCGGCCAAAGATCGACGGGTCACCACCTTTAAGGCGCACCACATGATGACCTTGCTTGGCGTGCTCAACCAACAAATCGCAGATTTCGTGCTGTTTCAGCGCATGGCTACCGCAGCGCTTGCCGACATTGACCATCAGCGCTTCGCGGCGGGCAAGTTCCAGTATTTCTGGCGCAACCAGCGCGTCGTAGAGCACAACGTCAGCTTCATCGAGCACCTTGCGAGCCTTGAGAGTCATCAGATCAGGACCACCGGGGCCCGACCCAACAAAGCTGATGAAGCCTTCGCGGGTCTCAGCATCGTTTTGCCCTGAAAGAATCGCTTCAGCGCGCTCGCGGGCGGCGCTGTGCCCTCGGTGCCGATGGCGATGGTCACCGGATCACGGTCAACGATGGCAGGGGTAATGAAATCGCTCACCTCTGGCTGGTCAGCGGCGCAAACAATCACGTGGTTGGCACGTGTGTGCGCAGCGATCTTCGCATCCAGCGTTTCGTCACCGGTTGCAGCATAAGCAAGTGCCGTGTTCTCCGGGAACACAAAGCTAAGCGGATCAATTTGCACCCACTGCGCCGCGCCAAGGTCGATCTCGCCGGGCACCAGCGACTCTGCCACCACAAGGATGCGCGCCTGCGTCTTCGCCACCAGGCGCAGCTTGGCCGCGGCATCAGCACCACCACCGAAAACCACGATGGTGCGGCCCTCAGCCTGAACAAAAATAGGGAACGCGCGCATGAGCTTGTCCTTGGCGTTGCGTGAACGCCTAATTGGACATTTTCCCGTACTTTTGCCAATAAGAGGGAGAAAATAAGACTGATATCGCCAACAACACGGTCATCGGTCGATTTTTGTCTGATAGAGACGCCGAAATCGGGATATTATATCTATGGACGACCTTGATCGCAGAATTTTGCAGGTACTCCAGCGCGATGCATCGCTTTCGGTGGAGAAAATCGCCGCAGAGGTTGGCTCCTCCAAATCACCGGTGTGGGCACGGATTAAAAAGCTGAAAGAAAGCGGCGTCATCGCTGGCGAAGTGGCGCTGCTTGATCCGGAAAAAATCGGGCAAACCGAAGTGTTTTTCATCGCGGTGAAAACCGATCAGCACGAGGAAAACTGGTTGGAGCGGTTCAGCGACGCGGTGCAAGACATGCCGGAGATTCAGGAAGCGCATCGGCTGGCGGGCGAGATCGACTACCTTCTTAAAGTGCGCGTGGAAGACACCCGCGCATTCGACGCCTTCTATAAAAGACTCGTCGCACGCGTGCGCCTGTTTGCGGTGACCTCGAGCCTTTCCATGGAAACGCTGAAATCAACGACTGAAATGCAAGTGTAGATGAATTTTGCGCCGGCACTCATTTTTACACTGAACCTTGCAATGTGATTTTAAGTTAGCGCCAAATTTGGCGTGATCTGGAGCGTTCGCCGACAAGCGTTTTCATGCAAGCCGTTACAGTGCAACCCCGTTTCTTTCAAAGATTGGGGTGCTCACGCATCGTTTGAGGACCTTTGGAAAGGACCCTGCGATGTCGCACGCCGCGCTTGCTGCAAACCTGAATTCAGCCCTAGCCGCTCTGCCGCTTGAAGCGCGGATTGCGTGTATCGCAGAACAGTTTGACCGCCCCGTGTTCACCACCAGCCTTGGCCTGGAAGATCAACTGATCACGTCGCTTGTGGCAGACCATGGACGCGCCATCCAAATAGTGACGCTGCAAACCGAACGCCTGTTTCCCGAGACACTAGACCTGCTGGAAACGACCGAGCAGCGTTACAGCCTTGCGATCAAACGGTTCGCGCCAGAAACCCGCGACGTGGAAGCCTATGTGGACCGCTACGGGCTGAACGGGTTCTATGAAAGCATCGAAGCGCGCAAGGCTTGCTGCCATGCGCGCAAGGTGGCCCCACTCGCCAAGGCTTTGGATGGCGCCGATGCCTGGATCACCGGCTTGCGGCGCGACCAGTCCGATAATCGCAACGCGATCCCGTTTGCCAAATGGGACGAAGCGCGCGGCCTCATCAAGCTCAACCCGCTGGCTGATCTTTCCAGCGAGGCTTTGCAGGCACTGATTGCCAAGCACGCCATTCCCACCAATCCGCTGCACGCGCGCGGCTATCCCTCCATTGGCTGCGAGCCCTGCACACGGGCGATTAAGCCCGGTGAGCCAGAGCGCGCCGGTCGCTGGTGGTGGGAGCAAGAAAGCCGTCAAGAATGCGGCTTGCACTTGGAAAATCCCGCCTCTGCCCATCAATCGCCCGCACAGTTGGACACTGCCCATGGCTGATCTCCATTCCCGGCCTGATCTTTCCCCTCGGCCTGATTCTCCCCCCCAGCCCGTCAAACATCGCCTCGATCCAACGCTGCAAGCGCTGGAGAATGAAGCGATCCATATCTTTCGCGAAGTCGCCGCCGAGTTTGAGCGCCCGGTGATGCTCTACTCGGTGGGCAAGGATTCCTCGGTCCTTTTGCACTTGGCGCACAAAGCTTTTTATCCCGGCAAGGTGCCCTTCCCGCTGCTCCACATCGATACCGGCTGGAAATTTACTCAGATGCTCGCCTTCCGCGATCAGGTGGCGCAGGCGCACAATCTGGACCTGATGGTTTACACCAACCCACGTGGTGCGAAGGAAAACATCACACCCTTCACCTATGGGTCCTCGCGTTACACCGACATCATGAAGACCGAGGCGCTGCGCACGGCGCTGGACGCTGGCAAGTTTGATGCAGCCTTTGGCGGCGCACGGCGCGATGAGGAAGCCTCGCGCGCCAAAGAGCGGGTCTATTCCTTCCGCACGCCCAACCACACCTGGGATCCGCGCAGCCAGCGCCCAGAGCTTTGGTCGATCTACAACGGCATGATCCGGCAGGGCGAAAGCATCCGCGTGTTTCCGCTGTCCAATTGGACGGAGCTTGATATCTGGCGCTACATCCAGGCTGAAGACATCCCCATAGTACCGCTCTATTTCGCCAAGCCGCGCCCGGTGGTGCAGCGCGATGGCATGATGATGCTGGCTGAAGACGAGCGGCTGGACCTTTTGCCCGGCGAGCAGGTGCAGACCAAGGATGTGCGCTTCCGCACGCTGGGCTGCTTTCCGTTGACCGCTGCCATTCAATCGCACGCGACCAGCTTGGATGAGATCATCGACGAGGTGCAGAGCGCCACGGTGTCGGAGCGCAATGGCAGGGCCATCGACAAAGACCAATCCGCTTCCATGGAAAAGAAAAAACGCGAGGGCTATTTCTGATGACCGCAGCCGCTCAACTGTTGCCTGAAACCGTTCAGGCGCACACCAAAGCCCGTCCGCTGCGCTTCATCACCTGCGGCAATGTGGATGACGGCAAATCCACACTCATTGGCCGCTTGCTTTGGGACACCAAGATGGTGATGTCCGACCATGTGGCCGGGCTTTATAAAAACGGCTCAAACGACAATGACGGGCTGAACCTGCCGGACTTTTCGCTGCTTCTCGATGGGCTTCAAGCCGAGCGCGAACAAGGCATCACCATTGATGTTGCATATCGCTATTTCTCCACCGCGGGCCGCTCCTACATCGTGGCCGACACGCCGGGCCATGAGCAGTACACCGGCAATATGGCCACCGGCGCTTCGACGGCAGATCTTGCCATCATTTTGGTGGATGCACGCGCGGGCCTGCAGGAACAAACACGCCGCCACACCATGATTGTGAGCCTGATGGGCATCCGTCAGGTAGTGTTGGTCGTCAACAAGATGGACTTGGTGGACTATGACCGCCATGCCTTTCAGGTGATTGCCGATGCCTTCACGACGTTTGCCAAAGACCTGCCGCTGGAACGTGTCACCATCATCCCGACGTCAGCCCCACAAGGGGAAAATGTGACCGTGCCCGGCTCAGCCCGAATGCCATGGTACATCGGCCCAACCTTGCTGGATGCGCTGGACGGTGCAGACGTTCAGGACGACAGCCCCACCGGTTTTCGCTTCTCCGTGCAGCGCGTTTCCCGACCCGATGAAAGCTTTCGCGGCTATCAAGGAACCGTGACTGGTGGTCGGGTGAAGGTGGGCGATGCCATCACTGTCGCGCCGCAGGGCTTGGACGCGACGATCACCCGCATTGTGACGTTTGATGGTGATCAGCCGTCCGCTGCACCCGGCGATGCTGTTACGCTGGTACTGGATCGCAATATCGATATTGCGCGCGGCGACATGATTACAGCCAAAGCATCAGCACCAACCGGAGCGCGCGAGGTGAACGCAGACCTGGTGGTGTTGACAGCGCAAAGCCTTGATCCGCAGAAGCGCTATTGGCTGAAATCGGGCAGCCGCCGCCAACGTGCTCAAATCGCTCCGCAAAGCGCGCTTAACCTGCACGATTTGACGTGGGCACCAGCGCAGGCGCTGCACCACAATGCCATTGGCCGCGTCACGCTACACCTGGAAGAGGATGGCGTGTTTGACCCCTATGCGGACAATCGGGCCACAGGGTCGTTCGTACTGATCGATCCCGAAACGCTGAACACGGTGGCTGGCGGTATGGTGACCGATTTGGCGGCGATGACTCAACGGCGCGCGGCGCCAAAGAATGACCGGGTGACGCTCAATCTGCCGCGTGATCTGGCCAGCCTGCTCATGGGCCACGAGCTTCTGGCCGACCGGCTGAAAGAGGTCGAGCTTATCGAAACAGCGTGAAGGGCAGGTGTTGGTCGCGAAGAACTGGCTGGGGAACCTGGATTCGAACCAGGACTAACGGAGTCAGAGTCCGTGGGTCTACCGTTAACCTATTCCCCAAAGCGCAGAGTGGCGCGGATAGCACCCTCACCTGCCAAGTTCAAGGCGCTTTTGCGCCGCGGGCGCGTCGCCATGCCTCCTCGCCCCGCCTACTCGCCTTGGCTTTCGGCAAGGCGCAGGGCCAAGGGCGGCGAGAGTTCGATCGCGATCAACCGCTCACCATAGGGCGCCGCCGGGCCGGTCAGGGCGGTCTCCAGATCATCGAACGGACCATTGTCGGCCTGGAAGACCAAATGAACGCCGGTGACGCGGGTTTCGCAGCGGCGGATGTAGCGCGGCGTTGGGGTATCGTCGCTGGTGCGCAAAGCGCATTGACCAAGGTCGCTCTCATCGAGAGCATCGACGTCCATGGCGAAACGAAGATCGGTGTTCTGCGGCTTGCCGGGCAATTGAAACATTAGCGCCCCATCTTCGGTCTGCGGCCAATCGATCAGCGCGGCGTCCTCAACGCCGATGCGCCAATGCCCCTCCTGCGTTTGCTCTACCAGAGCACCGGAGAAAGCAGAGCGGGCATCGACCAGATCGTCTACATCCGACCAGGCGAAGGCATGCTGATCATCGACCGTCACCCCGTCCGCGCTTAGCGTGATCTGGGCAAAACCTTGCGCCGGCAGCTCCGGCAAGGGCGCGCGCTGGCGCGCGAAGGCGCGCAGAGCGTTCAGCGATCCCTGACCGATCAGGCCGTCAATAGCACCGCGATAATAGCCGGCCTCCTTCAGAAAAACCTGAACCTGGCGGCGCATGGGCGGGCTCCAGAATGCGATGGTGTCGCCGGCCATGCCAAGATCGCGCAAGGAAAGTTCCAGAAGCGCGTGGGCGGCGATCATCGCGTCCGGGTTCAGCTCTGGATCGTCCTGATCGTCATAGGAATAGATGTAAGGCACCAGCGCCAGCGTGATGCCATCATCGGCAGCGGCGCGAAGATGGAAGCGTGCCGCATCCACATCGCGCGCACCGCCCAATCCGTCGAGCAGCAAAAAGCCAAGCTGATAGTGCGCGCGGGCAACGCCGCCTTCTGCCGCGTCGGCATGCAATTGGCGCGCACGCTCATAATCGCCGCTCCACTCCGCCTGCATGCCAAGTTCGTAGAGCGCTTGCGGGTCCTGCTGGGGTACGGATTCGCCGCCCTCCTCACCTGGGCCGCCGTCACCTGCCGTTTCATTGGCAACGGCCGCAAGTGGTGCCGCTGCCAGGCTTAGGGCCAGCATCGCCGGCAGTACAATGCGCTGTCTGTAGCTTTGGGTTCGCACCACCATCCCTCACTTCATCGGCATTCCTTACTCCATAGGAATGCGTCCACGCGTTGAAACACGCGGCGTGCACTATCGCCGCTTTTCCTTACTCAAGGCTTCACAGCCTGAGGTTTCAAGCATCCGGACCACCTTATGCCAAGGATTGCAGGGCTATGCGGCTTCTGGCGGGCGCTTTTGTCACGAAGCCGTGATGATCCGTAACGTGAGGTGAGACGTATCGAGCGAGATCATACTGGACGTGCATATTCATAATTGATATATGCCCGCTCGGAATAAGGAACCCATAATGAACGTCCGCACCCTTTGCCTTGCTATTTTGCATCACCAGGAAGCCACTGGCTACGAGATCCGAAAGCTCTCCACGGAAGGCAAATATGCCTATTTCGTGGATGCGAGCTTCGGCTCGATCTATCCGGCGCTGGCCAAGCTGGAGGATGAAGGCCTGGTGACCTGTCGCCTGGAGCATCAGGACGGCAAGCCGGCGCGCAAGGTGTATTCCATCAACGAACATGGCCGCGCGGAGCTGCGCGCCAATCTTCGCGACACGCCGACGCCGGACGTTTTTCGCTCCGAATTTTTGCTCATCGCCATGTGCTCCGATCTTCTTGATGAAGGCGATATGGCGCGGGCGCTGGATGTCCATGTCGGCCAAGTCGAGGATGAACTTCAAAAGATCAACGACATGAAAGACGACTTGCCCGAGGGCAGCTGGATGCATGAGTTCGGCCTATCCTGCGTGAGCGCCCATCACCAATGGCTGGTGGACAATCGCGAGCGCATCATTGCCTACAGCGCCGAACAGGCACGCAACGCACCGCACAAACAAACAGCCACCGACGATGTGCCGGCGGCTGCCGAATAACTCCCCCCACGCGCTGATAGGCGCACCCATTTGACGACGAACTGACGAAGCAAAGACTCATGGCTTTTCCCATCAAATTTTCCCACGTGCTTGCCATCGGCCTGACGGCCGGTGTCGGATTTTACATGCTCGGCGGTAGTACGATGCTGTCCGGCCAAGGCCCGATTGATCCCGAGGATCCCGTTCGTGCCACAGCGACCGCCGCAGACGATCCGGACCTGTTTTCGGTTCGGGCGCGCGACTTCGCCATTCAAGATCGCCCGAATTTCCTGACAATGCGTGGCCGCACGCAGGCCGATGCCAATGTGACGGTATCGGCTGAAACCGGTGGACGCGTTGTTGAGGTTGCGGTCAGCGAAGGCGAGCAAGTCGCCGCTGGTGACCTTCTCTGCCGGCTTGACGAGGCAGCGCGCCGCGCAGCTGTCACGCAAGCGCGCGCGGCCGTGGCGCAGACCGAAATTGACCTGACCGCCGCGCAAGAGCTGGCGAGCAATGGTTTTGGCGCGCAGAACCGCGTTCCGGCATTGCAGGCGGCCTTCGATGGTGCCCAGGCCTCGCTGGAGCAGGCCGAGCTTGACCTGGAACGCACGGTGGTGACCGCCCCCGTCGATGGTCTGGTGCAATTGCCGCTTGCTGATGTCGGCACGCAGCTGGCGCCGGGCGCCCTGTGCGCCACGCTGCTTGACGTTGATCCGTTGGTGATCACCGGCCAGGTTTCTGAGCGCGATATCGGTGCGCTGTCTGTTGGCATGCCGGCGAGCGTTGCGTTGGTAACCGGTGAAGAAGCCGATGGTGAAGTCAGCTTTATTGCCGCCGTCGCCGACACCGAAACCCGCACCTTTCGCGTCGATATCGACATTGCCAATCCCGATGGCACCTTGCGCGGCGGTGTCACCGCTGAAGCCGCTGTCGATCTACCGCCGGTGCGTGGTCACAAGCTGCCGCTCTCGGTTCTTGGCCTGGATGACACCGGAACGATCGGTGTGCACACGCTTGATGACAGCAACATTGTCGCCTTCAACCCGGTGACGATCCTTGGCGATGAACGCGATGGTGTTTGGGTGACCGGTCTGGACGGCGATGTGCGTGTGATCGTTGTCGGTCAAGATTTTGTCGAGCCCGGCCAAGAAGTCGCTGTGACGATGGTCGAGGATGGCATTCTACAAACCTCGCAAGCGCCGAATTCTAGCGCTCAGGGAGTTGCCCAATGATCGCTATGCTTGAAATGGTGCTGCGCCGACCGCGCACCGTCGTCACGTTGATGCTGGTGGTCATCGCAGCCGGCGTGCTCAGCTATATCGCCATCCCCAAAGAGGCCAATCCGGACATTGATGTGCCGGTGTTCTACGTCTCTGTGAACCAGAACGGCGTGTCGCCGGAGGACGCCGAACGGCTTCTGGTGCGCCCACTGGAAACCCAATTGCAGGGCCTTGATGGCCTTGAGGAGATCACCGCCATTGCGTCCGAGGGCCATGCAGGGGTTGTACTCGAGTTCGATATCGCCTTCGACAAGGACGAAGCGATGGCCGATGTGCGTGACCGTGTCAGCCGCGCGCAGGCAGAGATGCCAGCCGAAGCCGATGAGGCGCAGATTTTCGAAACCAACTTCTCGCTGGTGCCGACGATTGTTGTTGCGCTTTCCGGCGATGTGCCCGAGCGAACGCTCTATGGGCTTGCCCGCTCGTTGCGCGATGAGTTGGAAAACATCGACACGATCCTTGAAGTGAACCTGGTTGGTCATCGCGAGGAGCTGCTTGAGGTCAATATCGATCTTGCTCGGCTCGAAGCCTATGGCATCACGCAGAGCGAACTGACCAGCGCGCTGCAGTTCAACAATGCGCTGGTGCCTGCTGGCGTGTTCGACAACGGCGGCGGTCGCTTCAACGTCAAGGTCCCCGGCCTGATTGAAAATGCCGACGATCTGTTTTCCATCTCATTGCGGGAAAACAATGACGGTCAGGTTCTGCTCGGCGATGTGGCGGAGATCCGCCGCACGTTCCAGGACCCAGTGTCCTACACCCGCGTCAACGGCGAACCGGCGATTGCGGTGGAGGTCATCAAACGGCTTGGCACCAACATCATCGAAAACAATGTCGCCGTGCGCGAGGTCGTTGACCGTGTGACGACCGAGTGGCCAGAACAGGTTCATGTCGACTTCTTGGTCGACCAATCAAGCTTCATCGATGAGGTTCAGGGTTCGCTGCAATCCTCGATCATGACAGCCATCTTGCTGGTGATGATCGTTGTGTTGTTCGCGCTTGGTCTGAAATCAGCGCTCTTGGTTGGCCTGGCGATCCCGACATCGTTCATGCTCGGCTTCTTGATCCTCTCCCAGACCGGTTTGACGGTGAACATGATGGTCATGTTCGGCCTGGTGCTAACCGTCGGCTTGTTGGTCGATGGTGCGATCGTCGTGGTCGAATATGCCGATCGGAAAGTCGCCGAGGGCCTTGAGCCACGCGAGGCCTATATTCGCGCCGCCAAGCTGATGTTCTGGCCGATTGTTTCGTCCACCGCGACGACGCTTGCCGCCTTCTTGCCCATGCTGCTCTGGCCGGGCGTTCCCGGCGAGTTCATGAGCTATCTGCCGATCATGGTGATCATCGTCCTGTCTGCTGCCTTGCTGACGGCCATGGTCTTCCTGCCGGTGACCGGCGGCTTGGTCGGCGAAGCCTCGCATTGGATGGGCCGTCATGCGCTTGGTCTGATCTCCGGCGCGCTGGCGCTGGGCATCGGCTTTGGTGCGATGGCAGCCGGACAAGGCCTGATCGGTGGTCTTCTTGGGCTCGACATGAGCGCTGGCATGCCACCGGCTCTGATGGCCCTTGCTGTGGTCATCGCTCTCATCGTGTTCGTGCCATTGCGCAGCCTTCTGGCGCCTCTCGTGCGCTGGCAGCAGCGCCGCGCTGCTGTCGCCGGTGAAGCCCGCCAGTTGGAAGCCGCCAAGCTGTCGGCCGCTGAGCAATTCGACATGGGCAAGATTAAGGGCCCAACCGGCGTTTACGTGCGCACGCTGGCAAGCTTTGCGACCAACAAGGTCGGCAACTTGGTTGCTATTGGCTGCGTGATCGCGATGGCATTCTTCAGCTTCCAGGCCTTTCTGGCCGCCAACAACGGCGTTGAGTTCTTCGTCAATGAAGAGCCGGACATCGCAATTCTCCTGATCTCAGCGCGCGGCAATCTTTCCGCCGATGAGACGCGCGATTTGGTGATCGAAGTCGAAGACCGCGTGCTGAACGTCAATGGCATTCAAACGCTGATGACGACGACACAGCCGGTCGGCGGCGGTGGTGGCGGCGGCGGCGACGCGCTGGGTCTTACCGACGTGCCCCCGGACATGATCGGTCAGATTCAGATCGAGCTGGCGGACTATTCCAACCGCAGGTCAGCCGCTGAGATCTTTGAGGAGATCAACACGCTGACGGCCGATCTTGCCGGCATCCGCACCGAGATCCGTGAGATCGAAGGTGGGCCACCAACAGGCAAGGATGTCACGTTGGAGCTGCGCAGCTCCGACTATGACACGCTGCTCGCGACAACCCGTGCGGTGCGCACTTATGTCGACACAGTGGACGGTCTGATCGATCTGGAAGATGACACACCGTTGCCTGGCATTGAATGGCAGATCGCCATCGATCGCGAAGAAGCCGGCCGCTTCGGTGCGTCCATCGCGCAGGTCGGCCCGATGGTTCAGCTTGTGACGACCGGCGTCCTGATCGACACCTATCGTCCCGATGACACTGATGAAGAGGTGGAAATCCGCGTTCGCTTGCCGGAAGGCCAACGCACGTTGGAGCAGCTTGATGATCTGCGCCTTGAAACCGCGCACGGTCAGGTTCCCCTGTCGAACTTTGTCCGCCGTGAGGCAGCACCGCGCGTTGCCTCGATCACGCGGATCGACGGCGCCTATGCGATGAGCGTTAAGGCCAATGCCGCCGAGGGCGTCGATTACAATGAGAAGGTGGCGGAGATCCAAGCCTGGATCGATGCCAGCGATCCGCTGCCCGACAATGTGAGCTATCGGTTCCGCGGTGCGGACGAGGAGCAGCAGGAATCCGGCGCTTTCCTCATGCAGGCGATGGGTGGCTCGCTGTTCCTGATGTTCATCATTCTGCTGACGCAGTTCAACTCGTTCTACCAAACCATCCTGACGCTCGCGACGGTGGTGCTGGCGGTGTTCGGGGTGCTGCTTGGCATGGCGGTGACGGGCCAAGCCTTCTCGATCATCATGACTGGGACTGGCATCCTGGCGCTGGCTGGGATCGTGGTGAACAATGCCATTGTCTTGATGGATACGTTTAACCGCTTCCGGCACGATGGGTTGGAGACCATTGAGGCGGCCTTGAAGGCCGCCGCCCAGCGTGTGCGTCCGATCCTCCTGACCACGATCACGACCATCGCCGGCCTCATCCCGATGGCACTGCAGATCAATTTGAACTTCTTTGATCGCGTCATCCAGGTTGGGTCCATCACCTCCATCTGGTGGGTGCAGTTGGCGACGGCGGTAATCTCCGGCCTTGCCTTCTCCACGATCCTGACGCTGGTGATTGTGCCGGTGATGCTGTGCTTACCAACCGTGTGGGCGTCCAGCTTTGCCGCTTGGGATCGCTGGTTGATCGGCAATGTTGCGCCGTATCGCGCCGTTGCACGGGCCTATGGCCGTGATGTGGCCGACAAGACGCATGGCAAACGTGGCGCCGACGCTAAGCCAGACGATGGCCCGGCCAATGATGATCGACGGCCCGACCTTGTGCCACTGCCACAGGCAGCGGAGTAGGCTCACATTGAAAAAAGACGTTGTCATGGCCGGGCTTGACCCGGCCATCCAGCCCTATCGAAACCCGATCGTGCGACGGTCAACGTGAGAAATGGATGGCCGGGTCAAGCCCGGCCATGACGCGGTGGTGTTAGCACCGCTAAGCAGATCAGCCGCGCGGCGTCAGGCCGACATCCAGCATATTGTCGGGATGATCGGGCGCACGGATGCGCACCGCCGGCGTCCGCATGGTGACCAGTTCCTCGGCAGCCGTTGGATGGACGGCGATGGTGTTGTCGAAGTCAGCTTTTGTGGCGCCCATCGTCACAGCGATGCCGATTGCCTGGATCAATTCCCCCGACCCATCGCCACAAATGTGCACGCCAAGCACCTTGTCATTGTCGGCATCGACGATGATCTTCATCAGCATGCGCTCATCGCGGCCCGGAAAGGCATGCTTCATGGCGCGGAATTCGGTCTTATAGATATCGATGTTGTTGCAGGCATCCTTGGCCTGGTCTTCGGTCATGCCGATGGTGCCGAGTTCTGGCTGCGAGAAGACAGCCGTCGGGATCAGAGAATGATCGACCGTGCGTGGGTTGTCACCAAACACGCTGTCGGCAAAGGCGTGACCTTCGCGGATCGCAACCGGCGTCAGGTTGGCGCGGTTTGTGACGTCACCAACGGCATAGATGCTCGGGCACGAGGTTTGGCTGTCGGCTGATACGGGTATCGAGTTGTTGCGACGCACCTCGATGCCGGCGTTTTCCAGCCCCAAACCATCGGTGTTGGCCGTGCGACCGATAGCAAACATGATCTGGTCGGCGATCAAATCCTCGCCCATAGACGTGTGGCCACAGAGCTTGCCATCCTCGGTCTTGGTGATGCGGGTGAACACATCATCAAAGACAAATCTGATGCCCTTCTTCTCCATCTCGTCGCGCAGATGGCAGCGCAAATCCTCGTCGAACCCGCGCAAAATGTTGCCGCGCCGATAGATGACCGTTGTGTCGACGCCCAGACCGTTGAAGATGCCAGCGAATTCCACGGCGATGTAGCCTGCCCCGGCGATAACGATGCTTTCGGGCAGCTGGTCCAAGTGGAAGGCTTCGTTGGACGTGATCACATGCTCATGGCCGGGAAGGTCAGAGTCGATGAACGGTGTCGCGCCGGTTGCGATCAGGATCGTTTTGGCGGTGATGGCCTTGCCATCGGGAACCAAGCGAACGGCCTGCGGGCCATCAATCACCGCGCGCGACTTGAACAGCGTCACGCCGGCCTTTTCCAAATTGGACTTATAGATGTCGTCGAGCCGGTCGATCTCGGTGTCCTTGTGGGCGATCAGAGATGCCCAGTCGAAACTCGTCTGGCCAACTGACCAACCGAAGCCGCGCGCATCTTCGAAGACATCTGGAAAGTGCGAAGCGTAGACCAGGATTTTCTTAGGCACGCAGCCGCGGATCACACAGGTGCCGCCATAGCGGTACTCTTCGGCCAGTGCGACGCGGGCGCCGTGCAGCGAGGCGATGCGCGCGGCACGGACGCCGCCAGACCCCCCGCCTATCACGAAGAGGTCGTAGTCAAAGGCGGGGTCGGTCATAGCAAGGATTTCTTCTTGGTGAGTCGGTTGGCGCGGAGCCTACATCTCGATGCCGCGCTCGGCCAACAGGGTGCGGACGCGATCGAGGAAATTGACGCTGATCGTGTCGCCCCAGGCGATTGTCGCCTCGAAGGCTTCTTGATCAGCCACACGGCGTGTCTCAAGAAAACGCTGCCCGACATCGCTTTGGAAGAAATCGACGATGACCTGGAGATCTTCCATCGGATATTGGCGCGCATAAATTTCGGCGATGTCTTCAAACAGTGGACCGGTCGAATCCGCCATTTCAAGATAGGCCATGTCCGTCACTTCGGTGATCGTCGGGCCAATATCCGGGTTGGTGCTCGCCAAGGCACGGATGATGTCGCGGCGCTGCGCATTTAGCGCATTGATGTAGAGCTGGTTGGCGCCGGAAAGCTCCGCGTACCGCGCCCCAAGACGGGTGTGTTCTTCGCTCAATTGCTCGTCCTGTGCCAGAACGGGCGTTGCGGTTAGCATCGTCGGCGCACTGATACCGGCCAGAGCGAGAACGACCAAGCCGGCTTTGGCGGCGTTGCGCAGCGGGGCTTGGATGGTGGCTGGGAAAACTCGTGTCATTTTAGGCCTTCCTTAGGCTTTTTATCAGTGGCGCGACCTGGCGCGCCGAAGGTTTCCATCAACATCCGCGTGCCTTTGTTCAGTCGGCACGGATCGGACGACATCCGCCACGACCCCTGCGATAGGACGTTCAGGCGCGGCGGGCAAGCCCGTGACGCTGGGCTCAAGCGATCAGTCTCTGCTTTGCTTTATCTGCGTTTGATCAGGTCCACCTGGCCGTTTCCGGCGATCAGGGCTTGGCTTGCCATGCCAATGAACAGGCCGGTTTCGACAACGCCAGGTATTGCACGAAGCGCTGAGTCGAGCCCTGAAACATCGCCAATCGCCTGCAAGCGACAATCAACGATCCAATGGCCGCCATCGGTCTGGAAGGGCGCGCTGTCGGCCTGCGATGTGGCAAGATTACGGCGGATTTCACCGCCTTGTGGTAGGTCAAAGGACGCACAAACCGCGCCGATCGCGCGCAGCGTGGCCGAAGTGCCGAAGGGGATGATCTCAATCGGCAAAGGGAACTGGCCAAGTGTATCGACCAGTTTGCTGCCATCGGCGATCACCAGCATATCGTTGGCTGCGGCTGCAACGATCTTTTCGCGCAAAAGCGCGCCGCCGCCACCCTTGATGAGGTTCAGGTCGGGATCGATTTCGTCGGCGCCATCAATCGCTAGATCAAGCACAGGGTCGCGTTCCAGATCGGTGAGCGCGATGCCCAGCTCTTCACACAGTTGCGCGGTGCGTTGCGATGTCGGCACGCCACGAACGGTCAGGCCACCACCCACGCGTTGCGCCAATGCGTGCAAGAACGCCTCCGCCGTCGATCCGGTGCCAAGCCCAAGCACCATGCCATCATCGACCTTCGCGGCGGCCGCTCGGCCGACTTCGCGTTTGAGAGCATCTTGATCCATGGCGTGATCGCTATTCTGGTCCATTGCGTGGCGCGCATCCTTGTGGTTTGAGGCGGAGGTCCTGACCCGAAGGTCTTGGGGCGCCCTCGCCTATCACGCCGCTTGTCGGCCCGTCACCCACGACCTTTGCAATCCGATGAGGAAATAGAATGAATGCTCCCGCACGCCTGTGCATCTTCGATCTAGATGGAACTCTGGCCGATACGGCGCCGGATTTGGTGGCCGCGCTCAACCGGGTGCTGGACGAAGAAGGCCTGCCGACCGCCGATTTCGCCACTGCGCGCGCTTTTGTTGGCCATGGTGCGCGGGTTTTGATCGAGCGAGCCCATCGGGCGCACGGCATCGAGTTGGACGATCAAAGAGCCATCGATCTCACCGAGCGTTTCGTTGCGCATTATGCCGACCATATCGCCGAAGGCACCGTCCTTTTTCCCCATGTTTTGGAGGCAATGGATGTGATGGAGACCGGTGGGTGGCAGTTCGCGATCTGCACCAACAAGCGCGAAAGCCTAGCGCGGCAGCTCTTGGAAGACATGAAGCTGACGCATCGGTTCAAAGCAATCTGCGGCGGCGACACCTTTGCCGAGCGCAAGCCGTCAGGCCAACATATCCTGAAAACCGCCAATGCCGCCGGTGCTGGTGACGCGCGTCTCTTGATGATCGGTGACTCGGCCCCCGATGTGCGTGCCGCGCAGGATGCCGGCGTGCCTGTCGTCGCGGTCTCATTTGGCTACAGCAATGAGCCGATCGAAACTTTGAATCCAACGGCGATTATCTCTGGCTTTGATGCGCTGCCTGACCTTGCCGAACAGTTGGTGCCTGCGAAAGCTGCTTGACGGTCCAGAGGGCGCTGGCTATATCCCGCGCTCCGTTGACGGGCGTGTAGCTCAGCGGGAGAGCACTCGCTTCACACGCGAGGGGTCACTGGTTCAATCCCAGTCATGCCCACCATTCTTCGTTACACTCGAATGCCAGGCATGCCTGGTTATTAGTTTTCCTCTGAAACCGGCAAGGCCGGTTTCAACCGCGCGATACCCACCATTCTCCGCCACGCTTCGAATGCCGGAATTTTTGCAGCAAGCTAACCTTCCAGGGCGTCGAGATACGTCCGTCGCCACGCGTTGACGTCGTTCTCAATCAACATGTCCATCAAGGCCTGATAACGATCCAGGCGCTCGGCCTTGTCCATCCGCAGTGCGGTCTGGATGCCTTCGGCGACATCGCCATCGGAATAAGGATTGACGGTCACCGCCTGCGTCATCTGCTCGGCCGCGCCTGCAAACTGCGACAGCACCAGGACGCCGGGATCATCAGGGTCTTGGGCGGCGATGTACTCCTTGGCCACCAAGTTCATCCCATCGCGCAGCGGCGTCACCAGCCCGACGCGGCTCGCCCGATAGAGGCCGGCAAGCGCGCTGCGGTTTTGACCTCTGGTCGTGAAGCGGATCGGCACCCAGTCGATGTCGCCGAAACGGCCATTCACATGGCCGGAAATCTGCTCAAGTTCTTCGCGGATGCGCGCATAGGCGTCCAGCGTGCCGCGCGAGGGCGGGGCGATCTGCAAGAACGACACGCGTCCTGAGTTCTCCGGATAGTCTTCAAGCAATTTCTTGAAACCCTTGAACCGCTCTGGCAGCCCTTTGGAATAGTCGATGCGGTCAACGCCGATGATCTGTTGGCGCCCATTGAGCAGCCGTTCGGTGCGGGCCTGCGCGATTTGCGCTTCCTCACTCGTTGCCAGATCGGCAAAGCTTTCGGCGTCGATGGCAATCGGGAAGGCTTTGACCGTCAAATCGCGACCCATGACCTCGACGGTGTTGGGGCCGGTGCGTTTGCCGCCTTCGGCGACCATCAGCGCGATCATGTTCTCCGCATCACCCTGGGTCTGAAAGCCAAGCACGTCATAAGCGAGCAAGGCGCGCAGCATATCTGGGGCGCCAGGCAGCACGTTGAACACGTCCGGCGGCGGAAACGGGATGTGCAGGAAAAACCCGATCCGATTGGAGACCTCGGCCATGCGCAATTGCTGGGCGAAGGTGAGATAGTGATAGTCCTGGACCCAAATCAGATCGTCCGGCTCGACCATGGCGGCGAGACGGGTCGCGAAGCGCTGATTGACGCGTTTGTAGCCATCCTCGTCTTTCGGGTCATAGTCGATGAGGTCGGTGCGGTAATGCAGCAGCGGCCAAAGCACGCGGTTGGCATAGCCTTCATAAAACTGGGCAAAATCCTCCTCGGTCATATCGAGGGTGGCAAGTGTGATCGCCGCATTGCCGGATCCTTCTGCGTTGCTGCCATGGGTTTCGCGGTTGATCGGCCCCCAAGTGCCCGAGGTGGAGAGGTTTCCCGACCAGCCAAACCATAGACCGCCGCGTTCCTTGAGAGCATCGGCCATGGCAACCGCGAGGCCACCGGCTTTGCCGCCGCTCACCAACGGTCCGACCCGGTTGGAGACAACGACGAGACGGCGGCTGGTGTCTGGCATGCAAGGCAAATCCTTCTGGCTTGAAATGGTTAGGTCCCGCGTCCGCGCATCAACGGGCAAGCAGGCGCAGCAGTGCATGGGCTTGTTGGACGCAATCCAAAGTCAACGCCGCATGGCTTAGCTTGGTTCCATCCGAACCGTCGCCGACTTGAACGCCGAACCCGCCAAGGCGCTTGGCCGCCTCCATGCCATCATTGTCGGTCGTATCATCGCCGATCATGACGGGTTTCGCACAGGACCATTCCGGCAGCTCGGCAAGGCGCGCGACAGCGGTGCCCTTGTTTTCGCTCGCCAGGCGAATCTCGACGATCCCCTTGCCGCCTGCAACGTGCACGCCGTCACGGTCTTCGGCCAAACGGCTGAGCGTGTCCATCAGACCATCATGGGTGTCGGGATTGGGCCTGGTGTGGACGGCGATGGCAGTCCCTTTGTCCTCCAGGTAAACACCTTCCAGCGCCTTGATTGCATCGGCTAGAAGCGGGCGGAGCGGATCAAGGCCGGACCCATCGATCAAGGACTGAACCTCGGCGCTGCTAGCCGCAGAGAACTCCGCCCCATGGCTTGAGGCGACGGGGAATCTGGTGACATCCAGATAGCGCGACAAATCAGCGTGCGCCCTGCCAGTGATGATGGCCAGGCGCCGATCCAGTCGGTTGTGCAAATCTGCAAGCAATCCCGGAAGCTCCGCCGTAACGGTAATCGCTTCGGGACGTGGTGCGATCTCAACCAGCGTGCCGTCGAAATCGAGGCAAAGCGCTGGCTTGCCAAGCGACAGAATGGCGTCGGCAACGCTCTCGACAGTATCTGAGCTCATTCGGCGCCATCCGCACTCGGTGCGGCTGCGCTGCGGCGCCCCATATGGGTTTCGACTGCGGCAACCACCTCTTCCCAGGCTTGGCGTACGCCCTTGGCGCCACCGGATGCGGGCACTGGTCCTCGGCTCGTCTCGATCACCAGTTCGGTGCGCGCGTCCTGCCCTGCCGGCTCGATGGAAAAACCTTCGACGGCTTCGAAGGGGATGCGCTGAACGTTCGTACCGACGACACTCCAGCGTTTTGCGATCACGAGCTTTCGATCCCTATCGACGATCAACTGCGTGGCGACCAGCCGGTCAAAGCCTAGTTTGACCAGCCAAAGCCCGGCCAGCGCGTAAAAGGCCGTTGCACCAGACATCCAATTGCCATCGACCACCCGCCCGACCGCCGCGGCGAGAAAGATGACGCCGAATGTCAGGAGAAAGGCACCAAATCCAAGCGCTTGATCGGTGATAAGCAGATCATTTCCGTGAGTCGTAATGCGCATAGGGGGTTCCGCAGTGCGTTTTTAGGCGACGGCTTTGTCTTTGTCGTACTCGGCGCGTTTCTCATCCACCGTTTGGGCAAACTCTTCCAGAAATGCCCAGGTGTAAAATCCCGTGTCGTGTCCATCGTCGAAAACCAGACGCACAGCATAGCTGCCAACCCGCTCGATCGACCGGATGGTCACATTCTCCTTGCCAAGGACCAGCATTTTGGGTCCGGACCCATGGCCCTGCACTTCAGCCGAGGGCGAATACACCCGCAGAAGTTCGGCTGGCAAATCGGCCTGAAGCCCGTCGTCAAAGCTAACCTGAAGGGTCTTTTTTCCAGCCTTCAGCCGTAATTCCTTGGGCCAGCGGTTTGGCTTGCGCTCTGTCATGGCTCCCCGCAACTGTCTGTGACATCGTGAACGCCAAATCCGCTTTACAGAGCGGCAGCGCGGCTTAGGATCGGATCCATGGATAGTCTTACCACAGCACAGCCCCCTCTCATTGACCCATTTGGTCGCACGATCAGTTATCTGCGGCTCTCGGTCACCGATCGCTGTGACTTCCGCTGTGTCTACTGCATGGCAGAGGACATGACATTCCTGCCCAAGCGGGACCTTTTGACGCTGGAAGAGCTGGACCGGCTGTGCTCGGCGTTTGTCGATCGCGGGGTGAAAAAGCTGCGTCTGACAGGCGGTGAGCCGCTGGTGCGTAAGAACCTGATGAGCCTGATTGAAAGCCTGTCGCGGCACCTTAAAACCGGTGCGCTGGAAGAGCTGACGCTGACCACCAACGGCTCACAACTCCGCCAGCATGCCAAGGCACTCTACCAGCATGGGGTGCGCCGCGTGAACGTTTCGCTCGACACGCTGGACGCCGACAAATTCAAGGCGATCACCCGCTGGGGCGACTTTGCCAAGGTGATGGACGGCATCGAGGCTGCCCAAGAGGCGGGCCTGAAGGTCAAGCTCAATGCGGTGGCACTGCGTGGGTTCAATGAGGATGAAATCCCGGCCATGCTCGCCTTCGCGCACAAGCGTGACATGGACCTCACCCTCATTGAGACTATGCCGCTTGGCGATATTGATGGCGACAGGACCGATCAGTATCTGCCGCTCTCGGAGGTTCGCCAGGGCTTGGAACGTGCCTTCACGCTGGCCGATCTGCCCGATCAGACCGGCGGGCCGGCGCGTTATGTGCGCGTGGAAGAAACCGGCGGGCGGCTTGGATTCATCACCCCGCTGACGCATAATTTCTGTGAAAGCTGCAACCGGGTGCGCGTTACCTGCACCGGCACGCTTTACATGTGTTTGGGCCAAGACGATGCTGCCGATCTGCGTGCGCCTTTGCGGGCGTCGGAGGGCGATGACCTGCTGCACAGCGCTATCGACGAAGCCATTGGGCGCAAACCCAAGGGCCATGATTTCATCATCGATCGCTCCGGCGCGGCGCCGGCGGTTGCCCGCCATATGAGCATGACCGGCGGATAATCGAGGCAGCGCCGGCCATCTGCGCCCTTGCACTTGCGCCACGTTTGGCGCACCACTGAGCCACGAGGCGAGCGCGAAGCTGTGGCCTTGCGTTCGCTTCGATCCTTCCCATGGCCCTTTCTCCCAACACGCGCGGCATCATCGCGACTTGCCTGGCAATGGTCGGGTTCATCGGCACCGATAGCTGCATCAAGCTTGCCTCGCAGGACCTGCCGGTCAGCCAGATGATTGCGCTGCGCGGCATCGCGATCCTTGCGATCCTGGTCGCGATGGCGTTCGCGACCGGTGCCTACAAGTCCCTGCCGACGTTCAAGGACAAGGCGGTGGGCCTGCGCGCGTTTGGTGAGTGCATGGCGACCTTGCTCTACTACAATGCCATCATTGCCATCCCGATCGCCAACGCCAATGCGGTGTTGCAGACGATCCCCTTGGTCATCGTCGCTGTGGCCGCGCTGTTTTTTGGAGAGACAGTCGGTTGGCGGCGCTGGCTGGTGATCCTGGTCGGCTTTTCCGGCGTGCTTTTGATCATTCAGCCGGGCGGCGATGGATTTATGCCCGCCAGTCTTTGGGCGGTCGCAGCGGTGATCTTTTTCGTCATCCGCGATATGGCGACCCGCTATATCGATCCACGTTTGCCGGCGGTGTCGATCAATCTGGTCACCAGCGCCTCTGTGATGACCATGGGGTTCATTCTGGCGTTCTTCCAGGACTGGGTGACGCCAAGCCCGCAGGCGCTGGCGCTGCTTGGCTTGTCGGCCTGTTTCCTGACCATGGGCTATCTGGCGGTGACTGTTGCCATGCGCAGCGGCGATGTCTCGGTTACCTCGCCGTTCCGCTATTCCATCGTGCTTTGGGCGCTTGGCATCGACGCCATCATCTTCGGTAACCGGCCTGACCTTACGATGATCATCGGCCTTACCATCGTTGTGGCCAGCGGCATCTACATGATCGTGCGTGAGCGGCAGATCAATCGGTCCAAAAACCCCGCTCAGCCCTCTTCGTAAGGCAGGTCAAGCTCGCGATGGACCCATTGCGTGAAGGCGGCGACCTTTGGCTTCAGGCGCGCGGCCGGTGGCATCACCAGATAGAACGCCATCGACGTTTGCAGGCGCAGGTTTGGAAACGGTTCGACCAGCAAGCCCTTGTCGATGTCGCTCTGCGCCAACGAGGTTCGCGCTAAGGCAATCCCGACGCCCCGCGCCGCCGCATCGATGGCGTGATCGGCATGGTTGAAGCGCAGGCCCCTCACCTCGCCTTCATAGGCGACGCCGGCATGCTTGAACCACTCCGGCCAGTTCGGTGCTTCTTTGGTGAACGCCATCGATTCATCGATGATCAGCGGCTGTGAGGCTGTATCCTGCGGTCCTGAGAGTTGATGGGTTTCCAGAAAAGTCGGCGCGGCGAGCACGGTGACCTCATCGCCCATGATCTTGAACTGCTCCAAGCCGGTGTAATTGCCGGGCCCAAAACGGATCCCGACATCCACGCCGTCACGGTTGAAGTCGACCAATTTCAGACTGGCCGAGATGCGTATTTCGATCTCGGGATGTTCGTCCATGAAGCTGAAAAGACGCGGCGATAGCCATTTGGCGGCAAAGGACGGGCCGGTCGACACGACAAGGACGTTTTCCGGCGTGTCAGCGGACAAGCGATCCACCGCGATCCGCATCCGCGCAAACGCTTCGCGAATGTCGGGGTAAAGCGTTTCACCCGCCTCCGTCAGTGCGATGGCGCGGTTGAGCCGAGCAAACAGCTCCACACCCAACCGATCTTCCAAGGACCGCACCTGATAGGAGACCGCCGATGGCGTCAGGTTCAGCTCCTCCGCCGCCGAGGCGAAGCTCATATGGCGCGCGGTGGCCTCGAACGCTTGCAGCCCATTGAGTGTGGGAAGGCGCGACATAGCAACCCCTTTTCTTGCCTCTTTCAGATCAAATTTTTTGATGTGATGCCGCAATCTACCCGTTTGTTATCGCCGCTGGCAAGGCGCATACATCGTTCAACGCAAACGAACACATCAAATTCCCACCTGAAAGGATCTTCTCATGTTGGACATCACATCGCGCAACACGCTCCGCTCACACATCAACGCTGCTCACACCGCTCGTGCGCAGGCTTGGGCTCACTTCTTCCATTCCCTGCTGCACAGAGATTAGGGGCAACGCCCCCTCGCACTAGGGGCAACGCCCTTTCGCATTGGGACAAGCCCCTCGACCCAAAGGCACAACCGATGTTGATCTATTCCTCGCGTTCCGACATCCAAGAAAAATTGGCAAAAGGGCGCGCTCTGCGTTCACAGGCCTGGATTGGGCTCCTCCGCACACTGCTGCGCGCACCGCGCAAAGCGCTGAAGCTTCCACAAGCCAAACCACGCCACCCCGCAGATACGCCGCCGCCGGGCGCCCTGCCCGTCTAACGGTTCCGGCCGCCCCTTGGCGCGGCGCGATCGCCGCACTACACTCGAAGCATCCCATGGCGTCGCAGGAGACCTTTCCCTGCGGCGCCTTTTTCCTGTCTGAAGAATCCCAATCGGAAAGCACCACCCGGGCATGGCCAACGCCACCGCCGAAACCCCGTTTGCGCAACGGCCAAGCACTTTCTTGTTGGTGCTGATCGTGTCGATCAGCCCATTGACGATGCACATCTATCTGCCGTCGCTGCCTGGCCTGGCTGCCGATCTTCAGGCGAGCGATGCCCAAGCGCAACTCACCTTGTCTGTCTACCTTTTTGCCGTTGCGATCATCCAACTCGTCGTCGGTCCTGTCTCAGACCGCTTCGGGCGGCGGCCAACCCTGGTTTGGGGGTTGGTTTTGTTCTTGATCGCCACGCTGTTTTGCCGCTTCGCGACCAGCATCGAGGCGCTGATTGTCGCGCGTGGATTCCAAGCCATTGGTGGCTGCGTTGGCATGGTCGTTGGTCGGGCTATCGTGCGCGATGTGGCTGACCGCAGCGAGGCGGCCAGCCTGCTTGGCTATGTGACGATGGGAATGGCAATCGCCCAAATGAGTGGCCCGGCGATTGGCGGACTGTTGGATGGACTCTATGGGTGGCGCGCATCCTTTGACCTATTGTTTCTGCTGGGCGCCGGCCTGCTGGCGATTGTGTTCGTGACCCTGCGTGAAACGCATCACAACCGCCAAAGATCGCTATCGTTTAGCGCTTTAGCACGCAGCCATATCGCCTTGCTCAGGGAACCCGGCTTCTGGGCGTTTTCCCTGACCGGTGCTTTGGCCGCTGGTGTGTTCTTCACATTCATTGGCGGAGGGCCGCTGATCACCCAACGCGAGTATGGCTTGGCCCCGGTTGATTACGGGCTTTATTTCGCAATCATTGCGGCTGGCTACGCGCTGGGGAACTATCTATCGGGACGCTACGCGGCACAGATCGGCCCGCCGCGCATGATCGCTGCGGGCAATATTCTCGGTCTGCTTGCTATCGTGGTGATGGCGGGCCTGCTTTTTGTCGGCTCGAAACACCCGCTCGCTCTGTTCGGCCCGATGTTCCTCTCCTCATTCTCCAATGGCTTTGTCATGCCCAACACCATTTCCGGCGCGCTATCGGTCCGCCCGGAGCTTGCTGGCACGGCATCGGGGATCAATGGCTCACTGATGGTCTTCGTTGGCGCTGCGGCAACCGTGGTTGTTGGCACCGTGATCCATCTGGGCGGCTGGCCATTCGTGCTGATTATGCTTGCCTTCGCCATCGCGGCGTTGGTGGCTGGCATGTGGGCAAACCACCTGGAACGGCGGGCGATTTAGCCAGTTGCCGGAAGCGGGCGAAGCTCGTCTTCAATGACGATGGTCGGCGGCTTGCGTTGGCCAGCTTTGCGCGCTGAGACATCCTGCCAGATCGTCGCCGCAATGCCGTTGTATGCCGCTGCATGGGCGCCATCGGGCTCAGCGACGCCAATCGGGGTGCCGGCGTCCGATGTCTCGCGAATGGTGATGTGCAGCGGGATCTCGCCCAAGAACGGCACGCCGAACTTTGCCGCATCGTTGCGCGCACCGCCATGGCCGAAAATGTGCGCTTCGTGTCCGCATTGCGGGCAGACATAGGTCGACATGTTTTCCACAATGCCGAGGATCGGCACCTCCACCTTTTGGAACATGGCAACGCCCTTGCGGGCGTCGATCAGCGCCAAATCCTGCGGCGTTGAGACGATCACCGCGCCATCGAGCGGCACCTGCTGCGAGATGGTCAGCTGCGTATCGCCGGTGCCAGGCGGCATGTCGATCAGGAGCACATCCAACGGGGCGCCTTGGGGCGCCCAAGCGACGTCGGAAAGCATCTGCGTCAGCGCGGACACGACCATCGGCGCGCGCCACACCATGGGCGTGCCCTCGGCGATTAAGAAGCCCATCGACATGACTTTCACGCCGTGACCGATTGGCGGCGTCGCCTGCTTGCTGTCGTCGAACTTGGGCGGGGTGGAGACGCCGAACAGCCTTGGGATCGACGGCCCATAAACGTCGGCGTCGAGCACCCCGACGCTCAAACCTTGCGCGGCCAGCGCAATAGCAAGGTTGGCGGTTGTGGTTGATTTGCCGACCCCGCCCTTGCCGGAGGCCACAGCGATGATCGCGCCAATGCCGGAAAAATCGATGCCGCCCATACGCCGCTGATCGGGCGGCGGCGCGTTGGGCTTTGGCGCTTTGGCTGGCGCGGGCGCAGGTGTCTGCTTAACGCTGGATTGCGGCACCACGCGCTCGGCTGGCGCTTCAGTGCTTAAGACCACAAAGGCCTGTTCAACGTCGGGCAACGCCGTCAGCGTAACCTCCAAGGCATCGCGCACGGGCTGGTAAGTGGCCACATCGGCCGGTGGAACCGATAAGGTCAGAAACAGGCGCCCATCATTGAGGGTTGGCGGTGACAGCAGGCCGGTTTTCGACAGTTCGATGCCGGATTTCGGATCGATAATCTCATCGATGGCACGGCTCAGAGCATCGGACCGCGAACCTTTTGGTGCGCTGTCCTTGTGGGCCCCACCCCCAAACACCGATTTGACCTTGTTCCACACCAGATGTGTGCTCCCTCACCGCGCCACTTGGCTGCCACCAGAATACACGTACGGATGGCGGCTCAAAACGGTTTCTAAACTGTCGTTACGACACACCGACTTGCCACAGGCCAGAAGCAGAGCAATTGCCACGTCAATGTGCCGCTTTTGCTGGCAGGCGTTGAAAAAGAGGCACTTTCAAGGCGCGGTCCCGTTGCGCGCGCCTCACAAATGGTGTGTTCTGCGCGCTGCCTTGCGAAAACCTGGTGCATGTTCATGACATCAGGACTGCAAGAGCCGTCAGGGAACAGATTAGGAAACTTCATATGACAGGATTGAACCGCATTGCCATCGCGGCGATTGCCACCTTGGGCATCGTTGGTGGCGCAACCTCCGTTGGCGCGCAAGACGTTGTGCGCATTGGCACCGAGGGGGCTTACCCTCCTTTCAATTTCACCGATAGCGATGGCAATTTGGTTGGCTTCGAAATCGACCTTGCCGCCGCGCTTTGCGAAGAAATGGACGTGACGTGCGAATTGGTCGCGCAGGATTGGGACGGTATCATCCCGGCCCTTCTGGCCAACCGGTACGATGCGATCATGGCATCCATGTCGATCACCGAAGAGCGTATGGAAGTGGTTGATTTCTCCGACAAATATTACCAGACGCCCGCTCGTTTTGCTGCGCGCGATGGTTCGACCGTCACGGATACCTCGCCAGAATCGCTCGCTGGCCTGACCATCGGGGCGCAGTCGGCCACCATTCACGCCAACTTCCTGGAAGATGTGTACAGCGAGTCCGACATCCGCCTGTACCCAACCCAGGATGAGGCCAATCTGGACCTGGCCGCCGGTCGCATCGATCTGATCTTGGCTGACTCCATCGTTTTGTTTGAATGGATGGAAACCGATGATGGCTCGTGCTGCACCTTTGTCGGCGATGCCTATTCAGACCCGAACTATTTCGGCTTCGGTGTTGGCGCTGCCGTGCGACAAGGCGATGATGAACTGCGCGAGCGCTTCAACGCTGCCATTGCTGCTGTCATCGAAAACGGCACGTACCAAGAAATCAGCGACAAGTACTTCCCGTTCTCGGTCTACTGATCTGACCGATTGATGTCATACGTCGCGCACCACAGTCGGTGCGCGGCGTGTTTCTGCCAGACCGACCGGCTTTGCTGGGCGTTGCAACGGCAGAGGAGCGCGTATGAGTGAGCTGTTGGGACTTTTGGCCTGGGGGGCCGAAGGGTGGGGAGATGAGCTGGCCGCCGGGGCTTGGCTCACCATTCGTCTCGCGCTGGTGACACTGCCGTTTGGCTTGGCGCTGGGCCTTTCCATTGCGCTCGCCAAAGAATCCAGCAACACCTATCTGCGCGCCATCGGCAACACCTACACCACCGTGTTTCGCGGGCTACCGGAACTGCTGACACTGTTTGTCATCTACAACATGGTGCAGTTGCTGGCCAACCGCATCGTGCAATTGGTGGCGCCAGGGTCATCGTTTGAGATCAGCGGCTTTGCCGCCGGCGTCGTGGCGCTTGGCGTGGTGTTCGGCGCGTTTTCCTCAGAGGTCTTTCTTGGCGCGATCCGCGCTGTGCCCAAAGGTCAGGGCGAGGCCGGTCGCTCGCTGGGCTTGACCTCTTTTCAGTCATTTCGCCTGATTACGCTGCCGCAGCTTTGGCGGCTGGCCCTGCCGGGCCTTGGCAATTTGTGGCTGGTGCTGATCAAGGACACCTCGCTTGTGTCGGTGATCGCGCTCAACGATCTGTTGCGCCAGACCCAAGTGGCGGTCGGCGTGACCAAGGAGCCGTTCTTTTTCTACCTCATCGCATGCCTGATTTATCTGGCCTTCACCCTCATCTCCACGGTTGGCACCAACGCGCTTGAGCAGCGGGCCAATCGGGGCTTTGCGGCACGATGAGGCGCGCGCGATGACCGATCAAACCATAACGACCTCCGCGCCGGGTGCTGTTGAGCGCGCAAGACCGCACCGGGCGCCGCCAGCGAGCGGGCCGTTTGGGTTGAAGAAATCGACCTTCGATAAGCTCGTGTTGGCAGCGATCATCCTTGGTCTGGCCGCCTGGATCATCCCTGGCATCAATTGGCGACTCGTCGATCGCTATTGGGATCGTTATTTGGAAGGCATCCTGGTCACCTTCCAACTGGTCTTGTTGTCGGTCGGCATTGGCGCCGTTCTCTCGCTGCCCGTCGCGCTGGCCAGGCTTTCCAAGCGCAAATGGCTGACGCTTCCGGCGCGCGCTTACATCACGTTTTTTCGCGGCACGCCGCTGCTGGCGCAACTGTTCTTGGTCTATTACGGCGCCGGGCAGTTCAACGAGGCCTTTCAGGCAGCCGGCATCTGGTGGTTTTTCCGCGAACCATTTTACGTCGCGGTGCTGACCTTCACGCTCAACACGGCTGCCTATCAGGCGGAAATCATGCGCGGCGCCATCCAATCGCTACCGGAGGGCCAAGGCGAAGCCGCGCAGGCACTGGGCATGAGCCGCTGGCCGATCTTCTTCAAGGTGACGTTGCCGCAAGCCTATATCATCGCCCTGCGCCCCCTAGGCAACGAGCTCATTCTGATGATCAAGGGTTCGGCCATCGCTTCCATCGTCACGGTGCTCGACCTGATGGGGGTCACGAGCTTGGCCTATGCGCGCTCGTTTAACTTCCAGGCGTTCTTCTGGGCGGCTCTGCTTTATTTGATTGCGGTTGAGGCCGTGCGTCGCCTTTGGGATCGCTTGGAGCGACGGCTCACGCGCCATTTGGCGCTCGCCCACTAGTCAGATTTGTCTCATCGTCCTATGCCCTGCCTCAACACGTGTTTGAAGGAGAGCGTCACGATGGCGAAAGTTGCATTCTTGGGTCTTGGCGTCATGGGCTACCCGATGGCCGGGCATTTGGCTGCCAAAGGCGGGCACGACGTCACCGTCTACAACCGCACCGAGATGAAGGCGCAAAAGTGGGTCGATCAGTTTGGCGGCGTGATGGCGCCAACGCCTGCTGATGCGGCCAAGGGCTGCGACATGGTGTTTGCCTGTGTCGGCAATGATGATGATCTGCGCAGCGTCACCACCGGCCCAGATGGGGCGTTCCAATCGATGGGCGCCGATACGATTTTTGTCGATCACACCACGGCATCGGCTGAGGTTGCGCGGGAGTTGAACGCAGCAGCAGGTGCGGCAGGGTTTCACTTTATCGACGCGCCGATTTCCGGTGGCCAAGCCGGCGCGGAAAACGGTGCATTGACCGTGATGTGTGGTGGCGAGCAATCGGTTTTCGATCGCGCCAAACCAGCGATGGATTGCTACGCCAAGCAGGTTGGCTTGATGGGCCCTGTCGGGTCGGGCCAACTGACCAAGATGGTCAATCAGATCTGCATTGCCGGGCTGGTTCAGGGCCTATCAGAGGCGATCGCGTTTGCGCAGAAAGCCGGTCTCGATGTGGAAGCGGTGATTGGCGTCATCTCCAAAGGCGCCGCGCAAAGCTGGCAGATGGAAAACCGCTGGAAGACTATGAACGCGGATGAATTCGACCACGGCTTTGCCGTCGATTGGATGCGCAAGGACCTCGGCATTCTTCTCGATGAAGCCAAGCGCAATGGCGCGTCGCTGCCGGTGACGGCGCTGGTCGATCAATTCTATGCCGATGTGCAACGCATGGGCGGCAATCGCTGGGATACTTCCAGCCTGCTTAAGCGGCTGACGTAGTCACCCGGGTGTCATCCCGGCCTTGAGCCGGGATCTGGCACGTCATGACTATTGCAGATCCCGGCTCGCGCAGAGCGCGTCCGGGATGACATCAGTTCGGTGTTTCACACGCTCGTCGCCGGGCGCTTATCGACCTTCATGTAATCGAGTGGCAAGGCCGTGGTGTATTTGATCTCTTCCATCGCGAAGGAGGAGGAGACGTCCGACAAGTCGATCTTCGAAACGAGCTTTTTGTAGAAGGCGTCATAGGCGGCGATGTCCGGCACGACGACCTTCAATAGATAGTCGATATCGCCGGACAAGCGGTAGAACTCCACCACTTCGGGCATCGCGCTCACCACTTCGGCGAAGCGTTTCAACCATTCATCGGTGTGCTGATTGGTGCGTACCGAAACGAACACCGACACACCGGCGGCAATCGCCGGGCCATTGAGCAGCGCGACGCGTTTGCGAATGATGCCCGCCTCTTCCAGTTTCTGGATACGGCGCCAGCACGGCGTTGCCGACAGTCCAACACGCGCGGCGATCTCGTTCATCGACAAAGTCGCGTCGTCCTGAAGGGCTGCGAGTATGCGCCGGTCGATCACGTCAAATGCCAAGTCTTGCGAATTCATTTTATCAAATTCCGATTTGCAGATCAATTTTGCGTTGATCGGCTTCTAACACCGGATTGATGCAATGGCTATGCGTTAGTGGGCTTATTCAACGCTGACTCGATCCGCGCTTTGAGGATCGGCACCAGATCAGCCTCAAGCCATGGATTGCGCTTCAACCAAGCGGTGTTGCGCCACGACGGGTGGGGCAAGACGATGACCGGGGCGTCCGCCATGGCCGAAAGATTTTCAGCCTGGGCCTGGATGGTGACGGTAAGATTCTCGCGGCGCCTGTCTGGCAAATGGTAATCACGGGCGTAGCGACCGATCACCAACGTCAGATCGAAGGGCGGGCGATTGGCGAACAGCTGATCGTGCCAAGTCTGCTGGCACTCGCGCCGGGGCGGAAGGTCGCTGCCCTTGGCATCATAGCCGGGGAAGCAGAAGCCCATCGGCACGATGGCGAGCCGGCTGGGATCGTAAAAGGTCGGCTCATCGAGCCCGAGCCAGCCGCGCAGACGGTCACCGGAAGGATCGGTGAACGGGCGCCCGGATGCATGCACGCGCGCGCCTGGCGCTTGGCCGGCCAGAAGGATGGGTGCGCTGGGTGAGAGCTGAAGAACCGGCCGAGGGTCATGTGGCAATCCCGGCAGCTTCTGCGGCGCCTCGCGGCACAGCTGGCAAGCGCGAACCTTTGCTAACAACGCATCCAGACCGGCGGGCTTCATGTCTCATTAACTCTGGTTGGCAAGGCTCTGTTCACTCTTTTGGCAGACTTTGGGTTGTACGCTGCGCACCAGCTTTCTCTCAGCATTCAAGGCCCGATGTCGACTCGCTTGCAAGCCACCAGTGTTTCCAGCCTCGCGCAGAGCCGGGCGCGGGCTGATCGACGTCGCGATACGCGCTCGGCTGTGCGTGGCGTGCGCGAGCGTCTGAACTCGGCAACCGGGCAGACGCTGACCTTCGAACAACAGATCGTGCGGCTGTTCGCGGGCAACCATTTGGGCGGGTTCGCCTTCCAACTGGTTTTTGCGCTTGCCGTCTGTGCGGCGGCTTTCTTTGTGCTGCCAACCGCCATTGCGGCGACCTGGTCGGCATCGATTGTTCTGGTTCAGTTGGTGATTGCGCTGCTTGCGCGAAAAGTCTGGCGCGAAGACCCTGACAGCATCGATCCGGTGCGTTGGGTCCGCCACTTCTCCATTGCCGAGACGGTGCGCGGCGTGGTCTGGGGTTTTCTCCCCATCAGCCTCTACCTAGTTGGGTTGCCGACGGGTCTTGAGGCGATGGACCCGCTGATGTTCTCCATCCTGATTGTCGTCATCGCGACATCGGCGATGCTGAACCATCATTTGCCGATCACGGCGGCCTGCGCCACGACCCCGATCGCCGTCTGCTACGCGATTTCGCTGGGTGTGCGTGGCGATGCCATCAACATCATCATGGCGATGGGCGCGCTGGGTGTGCAGCTCTTCTTCCTGATCATCGCCCAAAAGATGCACCGCACGACGCTCGCTCTCTTGGAAGCGCGTGCGCAAAAGGACGATATGATCGCCGAGTTGGAACAGCAGCGCGGCATCGCCGAAGAGGCGCGGCGCCGGGCCGATGATGCCAACCTCGCCAAGTCACGCTTCCTGGCCACCATGAGCCATGAGCTACGCACGCCGCTCAATGCCATTCTCGGTTTTTCTGAAGTTCTGAAGGGCGAGGTTCTTGGACCGCTGCCCAATGATCAATACCGAGAATATTCCAACGACATTCATGAGTCGGGCGCGCACTTGCTCAACCTGATCAACGAAATCCTCGATCTCTCGCGCATCGAGGCGGGTCGTCACGAGTTGAATGAAGAAGCCGTGCAGGTGGCGTTCACGGTGGAAGAAGCGGCGCATCTTCTGGCGATGAAAGCCAAGAGCAAAAGCATCACCGTTCATGAAGAGTATGAAGACCGGATGCCCAAGCTCTGGGCCGACGAACGCGCGGTTCGCCAGATCACGCTGAACCTTTTGTCCAACGCGATCAAATTTACCCCGCTGAAAGGCGAAGTCACCGTGCGGGTCCTCTCCACGCAAGATGGCGGTCAGATGATTGAGGTGCGCGATACTGGCCCGGGCATTCCAGAGGATGAAATCCCGGTGGTGCTTTCTTCGTTCGGTCAGGGCTCCATCGCCATCAAGAACGCCGAGCAGGGAACCGGCCTTGGCCTTCCCATTGTCCAAGCGCTGACGAAGACACATGGCGGTCGGTTCGAGCTGCATTCGAAACTACGCGAAGGTACGCTGGTGCGCGCCATCTTCCCCGCCGAGCGCGTCATGCAAGCGATCCCTGCCATGACGAATGAGCGAGCGGCCTAACGCTGCGAGCCGCTGGGCAAGGTCGTAGCCTCCGGCAATCCGATATCGGCGAAGGTCGCCATGCCAGAATGGGTGGCAGCCGCTGATTTGACCACCATGGCGGCAAGTGCTGCGCCGGTGCCCTCGCCTAGCCGCATGCCGAGATTGAGAAGCGGCGTCTGGCCCATCGCGTCGAGCGCCTTTTCATGAGCCTTTTCCGCTGAGACGTGCGCGAACACGCAATGGTCGAGCAGCGCCGGGTCGATGGCATGAAGCACGGCAGCTGACGCGCTGGCGACAAATCCATCAACGACAACCGGAATGCGCTCAGCGCGTGCGGAGATGATGGTGCCGGTCATCGCGGCGATCTCTCGACCGCCGAAGCGGCGTAGAACCTCCAAAGGATCGTTCAAATTGGCCGCGTGCAGCGCCAAGCCCTTGCCGATCGCCTCCACTTTGCGCGCGCGTTGCTCATCATCCGCCCCGGCGCCATCGCCCACCCAGTCTTCGACATCGCCGCCAAAGAGCGCGGCATAGATAGCGGAGGCTGAGGTCGTGTTGCCGATACCCATCTCGCCCAGACACACCAGATCGACACCGCCGGCGATAGCTTCCATGCCGAAAGCGATGGTGGCGGCGCAGGCTTTTTCATCCATCGCCGGGCCTTGTGTGAAATCGTCCACCGGCATGTCGAGCGCCAGGTCAAAGACTTTCAAGCCGAGTCCATGAAGCGCGCAAAGCTGATTGATCGCCGCGCCGCCCTGCATGAACGTGTCGACCATGGTCTGCGTGATTTCCATCGGCCAGCGCGATACGCCCTGGGCGTGCACGCCATGATTGCCGGCGAACAGCGCGACGATCGGACGGGTGATCTGCGGCTTCTCCACGCCCTGCCAGCCGGCCAGAAAGAGCGCGATCTCTTCTAGCTCGCCGAGCGACCCGGTGGGTTTGAGAAGATTGGCGTTGCGCAGTGCTGCGCGGCCACGCGCTTCCAAGTCAGGCTGGGTAAGGCGCTCAAACAGGGCACGAATATCGTCAAAAGGCAGGCCGGTCGCGGTGGGCACGGTGGAAATCCTTGCAGGAATGGGTTTGATCGGCGCCATACCGTGAGCGGCAGACGTACGCAATTGGCCTTGTCGCCACGGGCGCGGATGCGTACCGGTTCGCCATGACTTTTTTGGCTGATTTTGTCTTCGACTTCTATCGCACGCTGCGCTTTGCGACGCGTCTGCCGCTGCCGGAGCTGGCGCGCGAGGCCGACGACCCGATCGTCAGCGCCGACCGGTTTGCGCCCGCGTTCGCCGCAAGCGGTGTTGTGGTCGGTGCCATTGGCGGTTTGGTCGCCATCACTACCATGGCCTTCGGTGTCGCGCCTTTGCTGGCCTCGCTTATCGCAACGACGGCCATGGTCCTGGTCACCGGAGCCTTGCACGAAGATGGCCTGGCCGATTGCGCCGACGGCTTTGGCGGTGGACGCGACCGGGACCGCAAACTGGAGATCATGCGCGACTCCGCCATCGGCACTTATGGCGTGCTGGCGCTTATCCTAAGCGTTGGGGCGCGTGTCGCAGCGCTTGCGGCTGTTCTGGCGATCAGCCCGTCACTTGGCATGGCGGCACTCATTGCAAGCCAAACGCTCAGCCGCGCCGCGACCATGTGGACTGCAAGCCGGTTGCCGCATGCGCGTCCCGATGGAGCAGCGGCACGGCTCGGTCGGCCGTCCGGAAAGGCGGCTGAGGTCTCCATTGGTCTCGGTCTGGCTGTCTCGCTAGTGGCCCTGGCCGTCGCCACCGGTCCGCTTGCGGGCCCATTGGCACTGCTTGCGGCGGCCATTGGTGCAAGCTTGGCGACATTGCTGGTCACCCGTGCCGCCAAACGCCATATCGGCGGACAGACCGGCGACGTTTTAGGGGCCAATCAACAGCTTTCTGACCTTGCGGCACTCCTAACCTTTTCTATATCACTTCCGGTGATAGTTTAGCGGATGCTAATCCGCACAATGCAGTTGATTATCGAGTTCCCATGGCGACGCCCCCCGCTCAGCAAGGCTCAACGCTTTCACCCTGTGTCCAAATCTGCCGGATCGACCAGCTTTTGGACCTCTGCCTAGGCTGTGGACGCACTATGGATGAGATCGGCCGCTGGTCGAAATTGACCGATCCGCAGCGCTTGCAGGTGATGGCGCAACTGCCCGAGCGCATGAAACATTTGAAGATGCAACGCCGCGCCGCCGGTATCGAAGATCAGGACGGAGGTCAGTGATGCCCATCTATGGCTGGGTTGCCGCCGGCATTCTGATCACCGGTCTTGTTGTCCTGCTCATCGGCGGCAATAGCGGCACGCTGCTTGGCGTGGAGCCAGGGCAGTTGGCGGCTGTGACCGCGATGCTGGCCTTGCTCGTATATCTTGGCGGCGGTGTGTTCACTCGAGGCCAGCCGGTTGCGCCGCTATTGCGCCACCTGCTCGTCTGGGGCGGCCTGTTGGTCCTGCTGCTGGTCGGGTATTGGCTCTTTGAGAGCTTCGCAGGCTAGAACCCTAGCAAGGCTGCGATGAAACGCGCGGCGACGACCACCAAAAAGATGCCGAACGAGATTTCAAGCGTGCGCTTGGGCAAAGCATGGGCGATTTTCACACCGATGGGCGCTGTCAGAACCGTCAGCGGCAGTAGCAGCGCCACGCCGATCAGCGAGACAAACCCGAGCGAAAACGGTGGAACGACATCCATCTGCGGCCAACCGGCATAGATATAGCCGAAGGTGGCCGGGATGGAGATCAGCACACCGACGCCGGAGGAGGTTGCGATCGAGTTGATGATCGGGCGGTTGTAAAGCGTCTGCACCATGTTCGCCATCACGCCGCCGCCAATGCCCATCAGCGAGGACAACAGGCCGATCACCCAGCCGATGACGCGCATCGGCCACGGACCTGGCAAATCATCGCCGAGTTTCCAGCTTTCCTTGCCGAATAGCAGCTTGATGGCGTTGAGGGTTGAAACGACGGCGAAGACCAAGAGAAACACCCAGGGCTCTGCAACACGGGCAATCAGGGCGCCAACGATAACGCCGAGCAAGATAGGCACCGCCCAGACTTTCAAGACGTCCATATCGACGGCGCCACGCGCTCTGTGACCACGGAATGAACGGATCGAGGTCGGGATGATCACCGCAAGTGAGGTACCAATGGCCAATGGCGCGCGCACCGACTCATCAACACCGGCAAACCCGAAAACTTCGAACAGAACCGGCACCATCACGGCGCCGCCACCGACGCCAAAAAGGCCCGACAACACGCCCGTGACAGCGCCAGCAATCAACAGCGCAGCAGCAAGAAAAAGCGCTTGATCGGTGGGAATAGCGGCAAAGGCATCCATCGGCTTGGCAGGCCTTTCTCAACGTGCGTGATGGGCTGGAATGGATGGACCGAAAGGACAAGCCATCCAGAGCGGGCAGGCCGCCTCCCTACGCCGCGACCGCGCCCAAAGCAAGCGCGGGGTTCCTGCCGGCTGGCAGGGTTACTACGGCTTGTGGCCACCGGCATCGCCATGCTTTGGCTTACCGATGAAGAGCGATACACCTCCTGCCATCAGGCTGGCAGATTACACCCCTCCCCCGTTTCTGATTGACCATGTGGACCTGAAGGTTCGCCTCGACGGCGCGCAGACCCGCGCGGAGGCGACCTACCATGTGCGCCCCAATCCGGCCGTCGATCACCAGATGGCGCATGCCCGACTGGTGCTCGATGCCGATGCCCTGGGTCCGGTGGAGGTTAAGGTCAATGGCGCGCACATCGAACCCGATCAGACGGCAAGCGATGTGGCGTTCGTGCTGTCGGCCCGCGAGGGAAGCCGGGTCGATATCGCCACGACCTTGGACCCCGTCGCCAACACCGCGCTGAGCGGACTGTACCTAACCAACAACGTCTACTGCACCCAGTGCGAGGCGGAGGGTTTCCGCCGGATCGTGCCGTTTCTTGATCGGCCGGATGTGCTTGCCACCTACACCGTGACGCTTGAGGCTGACCAAGAAGCCTGTCCGGTGTTGCTGTCGAATGGCAATCCCGGCGAAGCCAAGGATCTGCCCGACGGTCGGCACAGCATCACCTGGCACGATCCGCATCCCAAACCGTCCTACCTGTTCGCCCTTGTCGGCGGCAAGCTGGATGCCGTTCGCGATAGTTTTACCACCCGCGATGGGCGCGATGTGGCGCTCGCGATCTATGTCGAACCCGGCAAGGCCAAGCGCGCAACCTTTGCCATGCGGGCGCTGAAGCGATCCATGGCGTGGGACGAAGAGCGCTTCGGCAGGCTTTACGATCTTGATGTGTTCAACATCGTCGCCGTCTCCGATTTCAACCTCGGCGCGATGGAGAACAAGGGCCTTAACATCTTCAATGACAAGTACATTCTTGCCTCACCGGAAACGGCGACGGACGAGGATTACGAGCGCATCGACGCGATCATCGCCCATGAATATTTCCACAATTGGTCGGGCAACCGCGTCACCTGTCGCGACTGGTTCCAGCTCTGCCTGAAAGAAGGGCTGACGGTGTTCCGCGACCAGGAATACACCAGCGACATCTACGACCGGACGATCAAACGCATCCGCGATGTGCGCGATCTGTGGGCCCATCAATTTCCCGAGGATGGTGGCCCGCTGGCCCATGCCGTGCGGCCCGACACCTATCGCGAGATCAACAATTTCTACACGGCGACGGTCTATGAGAAGGGGGCCGAGATCGTTCGCATGATCGCCTCTTGGCTCGGCCCTGATCGATTTCGCGCGGCGATGGACCGCTATTTTGCGACCTTTGACGGACAGGCGGTTCGGCTGGAAGATTTCTTGGCGGCCATGAAAACTGAAGCCGATGATCGCGGCGCCTGGCCTGATTTTTTGAGCTGGTACACGCAGGCCGGCACACCGAAGGTCGAGGTGTCCTGGGAGGCCGATCCTACCGCGGGCACGGCCGAGCTGCGCTTTGCCCAGGCCACGGCGCCGACGCCCGGTCAAGCGAGCAAAATACCACTTCCTATCCCCTGTCGTTTGGCGCTTGTCGATGAGGCTGGTGCGGATCTTTTTCTTGATCCCAGCCACGTCACAGCAACAGGTGGACGCCTGGTTGGCGATCAGTTTCTGCTGGAAGGGGCCGAAGGCCAGATGCAGATAACCGGCCTTTCCTCGACCACCGTTCGGCCATCGCTCTTTCGCGACTATTCCGCTCCGGTGCTCCATACGGTTGATGGCCTGGACGACAGCGACCGCCTGTTCCTTGCCGGCAAGGACAGCAACGCCTTCAGCAGTTGGGCGCACCTTCAATCGCTTTACAGCGATGCCCTGCAACGGCGTTATCACCGTCTGGCGGTCGGCGAGCCGGTCGGTGACGACACAGCCTTGTTTGAGGCGATGCTGACAAAGGCGTTGAGCGTTCCCATTCGTGAGGGTTCCGGTCAAGCAACGCGCGCGGCTGCGATCACGCTACCTTCCGCGCAGGACCTCGCCCGCACCATCGGCGAGGCCATTGATCCCGATCGCGTGGTTGCGGCCCGCAACGGTTTTTCGCGTGATTTCTGCGCCGCTCATGGCGCTACCCTGTTCACCGCGTTGCAGGAGGCCGGGCTCGACGATGATGGCGATATCGCGCCCGAGGCTGCCGCCCGGCGCGCCCTGAAGATCGCGATCCTGCATCATATCGCGCAATGTGACCGTCCTGACGTTGACGGGCTGCTCGCCGATGCGCTTTCCGGTGCTCGCGGGATGACCATGCGCATCAAGCTGCTCGCCATGATGCTGCATCGGCACAGCGCCTTGGCCGCACCGGCGCTTGCGGCCTTTGATGAGGCGTTCCACGATGACCCGCTCACCATGGACAAGTGGTTCGCAGTTCAGGCGATGACCGGGACGGCGGACTCCCTCGTTCTGCTGGAAGGCCATCGCTCCTATGATCGCGAAAACCCCAATCGTGTGCGCAGTCTGCTTGGCGCCTTCGCCAGCGCCAATCTTGCTGGCTTCCATGCCGCCGATGGGTCGGGCTACCAATTGATGGCGAGCCGTATCGGCGCGTTGGACGCCCTCAACCCGCAACTCGCCGCGCGGCTGGCTGCCGCGTTTCGCACCTGGCGAACAATGGAAGCCACGCGTCAGAGCCATGCCCGCGCGGCACTTGTCAACTTGCAGGACACGCCCAACATCTCGCCCGACCTTGCCGACATCGTGCAACGCACGCTCGACGGCTAGGTGGTCAAAGCGCCTAAGATTCTTAGCGTAACGAAAAGAATCGATTGAGATTCGTTACTGAAGACAAAGGGTTGGCACCGGAATGTCGGGCTGGCGTTAAATCTTCGGTAATTTTTTCCGGTCAGCGCGCCACGGACTCTAGACAAGCTGATTCGCAACGATTCAAATCGAAGTGATTCGGAAGACAGTCGCGTTCCGGCGTAAAAATCACTTTGAAGGCGAATAAGCATGGCGCGAGCGACAGCACTCGCGGCAAACGGCAATCCTTTGCCCTTTGCCGGCGATACCTCCAGATCGGAGTACTCCAACGCCCTCCAATCCTCCATCGCCAAGCGCTCCGCCTTCCGCCCTCTGGAAACAACCCCAGCGTCGCTGGCCACCACCCTGCCCGCAAACGCCGAGGCCTCACCGCTGACGCTGCGCCTGCGGCACCTGACATCTCTTCTGATCATCGCTTTTCTGGTCGTCCTGGTTCTAGTGCGCATCAGTGCACTTTGGACCGAGCGCACCGACCGGTTCACGCAATTGCAGAATATGCTCGACACCCAGGCCCTGGTGATCGCGCAGGTCGCCGCCGATAGTGGCAGCCTCAACCAGGCGGCGCTGCAAAGCGCCACCCTTTTGGCTGTGCAAGCCATCCACAATGGCACCGGCGCGCCGTTGGAAGCGCGGCTTCAACTTGGCGAAGAAACGCTTTCAACGCCGTTCCCAACACATGTGGACTTTGCCTCGGCATCACTGAGCGACGACAATGTACAAAAGCTGCTCTATGCACGCGCTGAGGCGCAAGGATCCGCGGGCAACGCACAGGCCTCCATTCTCCTCGACCCAGAACCCATTCAAGCGGCTTGGCTGCGCGAGCTTGTGGACGAAATGGCCCTGCTTGGCGGGATCAGTCTCGTCATCCTCATTCTTGGCTACTCCTTTATTTGGCAGAGCGACCGGACCGTCACCGCCACGGAGCGTTTCACCACCGCGCACCTGCGCCTGGAAACCGCACTCAATCGAGGGCGCAGCGGCTTGTGGGACTGGGACCTTGAAACCGGTCAGATCGATTGGTCGAACTCGATGTTCAACATGCTCGGCTATGCGCCGAGCGGCGAGGTTCTGTCGATCGATGATCTGGACGCTATCCTGCACCCGAGCAACACCGACCTGGCGCTGAAGGCCCGAGCGCTACGCAAAGCCCGCAAGGGCCAGTTGGAGGCAACGGTGCGCCTGCTCCACGCCAACGGGCAATGGCGCTGGATCCATCTGCATGCCGAAGTCATCCGGCTGCCCGGCGCCAAACTGCGCCTGATCGGCGCCGCCAACGACATCACCGAGCGTCGCCGATTCGAACGTAAGACGACCGAGGCCAACCGGCATCTTCGCGAGTCCATTGAGGCTGTCTCTGATGCCTTCGCGCTTTGGGACAGCAAGGGTACGCTGGTCGCCAGCAATGACGGTTTCAACCGCTTCAATGCCTTGTCACGCAGCGGCGATCTGCGCGGCAATGACGGCACCACGCTTTGTCCGTTTGATCTGGAACTTTGCGCCGCTCACCTCTTAAGCAATGAAACGAACGAAGACGGTTTGCCGATCGAAAAACCGCTGATCTGCGGCCTGCCGGATGATCGCTGGTTTCAGGTGACGGTGCGCAGCACCTATGATGGCGGCTTTGCGTTCCTGGGCAGTGACATCACAGCGCTGAAGGAAAAAGAGCAAGCGCTGGTGGACTCCGAAACGCGGCTCATCGGCGCCATTGGCGACCTAACTCGGTCGCGTCGCGACATGGCAGCGCTTGCCGAACGCTACAATGAAGAGAAAAAGCGCGCCGAAGCCGCCAGCCGCGCCAAATCGGAATTCTTGGCCAATATGAGCCATGAGCTGCGCACGCCGCTCAATGCCATCATCGGCTTTTCGGAGCTTATGCGCTCAGAAATGCTCGGCCCGCTGGGCAGCCAGACCTATTCCGGTTACGCCAAAGATATCCATACCAGCGGCCAGTTTTTGCTCGGCGTGATCTCCGATGTTCTCGATATGGCGAAACTCGACACCGACCGGGTGACCATCTCGCCGCGCCGTGAAAACCTCTCCACAGCCGTTCACGAATGCATCCGCATGGTGCAACTCGACGCCGACACAGCCGATGTGACCATCACGACTGATCTGGGCGAGAACCTGATGGCCGTCTGCGATCCAAACGCCATCCGCCAGGTCTTGCTCAATCTTCTCAACAATGCGGTCAAGTTCACACCGAGTGGCGGCAAGATCGTCGTGCGGACCCGGTGCAAGGGTGACAAGCTGTTTCTAAGCGTGCGCGATACCGGCATCGGCATTCCCCGCGATAAGTTGGATAAGGTCACCGAGCCGTTTGAACAGGTGCACAGCGCCATGACGCGGCCACGCGAAGGGTCAGGCCTTGGCCTTGCCATCTCCCGCAAGCTGGTCGATTTGCACAATGGCGCACTGCGGATCAACTCGCGCGAACATGTGGGCACGCTTGTGGGTATTTCGCTGCCGGTGAACCCTTCGAGCGGGTCACCGGGCGGCGCAACAATTGACATTGACGCCGATGAGAACCGGCTGGACAAGGCCTTCGAAGAGGCGCAGCCGGTTAGCCTAGCCTCACTTGGCCGGCGCGGCAACCGCACGGCGCCAGTCCACGGCGCACGAGGCGCCGTGGAGCAAAACTTGCAGCGGAAGTCGGCTTAGAGCGACTGCTCAATCACCTCGCCATCGGCGCTGGGCCCACCACGACCACCACGTCCTTCGCGGTCGCCACGATCGCCACCACGGAAACCACGACGCAGTTCGCGCGGCTCTAGGCTGCCATCATCATCGCGATCCATGCGGGCAAAGCGCGCCTCGCTGGCAGCGGTCATCTCTTCCAGAGACAGAGCACCGTCTTCATTGGTGTCGATCCGCGCCAGACGTTCAGCGGCGCGATCTTCAGCGCGCTGTTGGCGCTCGGCCACCATTTCAGCCGGCGTCACCAGGCCATCACCATCGGCATCCATCGTCGTGAAGCGCTCAGTGGCGCCGGTTTGGAATTCTTCCAGTGAGATCATCCGGTCGCCGTCGGTGTCGGCGCGCGCGAACCGTTCGCCGGCACGGAAGCTAGCGCCGCCGCGCTCGCGCTCATGCGCGCCGGAGCGGTTGTCGTCTGCCATCGCGCTGACCGTCAGGCCGGTGGCGAGCATCGTGCCGGCAAGCGCAAGCACGGAGAGTTTTTTGAAGTTGGTCATTGGTCTTTTCCTTCGAGAATGTCGCCCCCGAGGGATGAACACGAACGGTCCTCGTCCGTGGCAACAAACAGGCGGTTGAACCGGGATCGGATATCCGCCTGCGTGTGCTCAAGATGCGTCTTCACGGTCTCCACGCTTGGCAAATCGCAAGCTTGGGTGACCAATCGACGCAAACTGGGTGCAGCGGTGTCTGGATCGAACACGCCGTCCAAACAGAGCCGCAGAATTTGAGAAAGGGTGCTGTAGAGCCGGTGCGCGGCGGCAAGCGCCGCGCCATCATCGGCTGACAAGAGATCGGCCGATTGCAGCGCCTGCAAAGCCTCTTCGGTCGATGTGTGCAGGATGTCGGCCGTGTCCTTGGCGTAGCAAAGCTGCATGCCCTGGGCGATGAACTCCACATCGATGATGCCGCCGGGCGCGACTTTCAGATCGAAGACGCTTTTCGGCGGCTTTTCCCGATCGAGCAGCGCGCGCATGTCGGCAACGTCTGTGCGCACCTTGTCGGTGTCAAACGGTGCGGTGAGCACGCGCTCGATCGCATCGTGGATCGCAGCGCACCCCTTTGCATCGCGGCCAAAGGCGCGCGCACGGGTCAGCGCCATATGCTCCCAGGTGCGCGCCGATCCGGTCTGGTAGCGCTCGAACGCGGTGCGGCTGGTGGCCAGCGGTCCGGCATTGCCGGAGGGGCGCAAGCGCATATCGAGTTCGTACAGCACGCCCTCGGCCGTCGGTGCACTGAGCGCCGCGATCAGTCGTTGCGTCACGCGTGTGTAATATTGCGACGGCGCGACCGGGCGCGGCCCGTCGCTCTCAAGCTGGCCGTTGGGCAAATCGTAGATCAACAGCAGATCAAGGTCAGAGGACGCCGTCAGCTCGCGGCTGCCAAGCTTGCCCATGCCCAGCACGCTCAGGCAGGCGCCCTCGAAGCCGCCATGCTTCTCGCGCACATCGTCCTGCGCCAAGTCGAGAAGCGCCAGCACGGTTTCTTCGGCTAGATCAGTGTAGGCGGCGGAGGCTTCGGTTGCAGTGAGCGTCTGTGAGAGCAGGCGCACGCCAATAAGAAAGTGCTGCTCCTGGCCGACAATGCGGCTGGCATTGAGCTTGGCCTCGTAGGATGGCGCCTCGCCCATCGCCCGTTCAAGATCAGAACGGATAGAATCGCGGCTTGGAAGCGAGCCGAAAAAGCGCGGGTCGAGCAGTGCATCGAACAATCTTGGCCGGTGCGCCAGTGCATCGGCAAGTTTCGGCGCGGTGCCCATAGTGCGGGCAAGCAGGCCCATGATGGCCGGGTTGCTTTCCAGCATGGAGAAGAACTGCAACCCTGCCGGCAATCCATGCAGAAAACCGTCAAGGGATCGCAGCGCCGCCTCGGGGCGGTCGGTCTGGCCAAAGGTGCGCAGCAAATCAGGACCAAGCGCGCGCAGGCGCTCGCGCGCGGCGCTGGTCGCCGTGGCGTTCATCCGCCCGCGCATCCAGCCTTGCAGCAGACGATGCACATCGTCAGGTTTCTCATAGCCAAGGTCAACGAGCTGGCGGGCGAGTTTCTCAGTGAAGTCGGCCTCAAACGGATCGAAGCCTGCCGCCTCCTCCGGTTCATCGGGGAAGAGCGCCTGAAACTGCGCGTGGACCTCTTCAAAGGTGGCGCGCGCTGCCTCATCGAACGATGCCAAATCCTGACCCATCAGCGCAGCGACGTTGGCGCGGTCGTCGTCATCTTGCGGCAGGCGATGGGTTTGTTCATCGCGCAGCATCTGGATGCAGTGCTCGACATTGCGCAGTTGGTCATAGGCCGCGCACAGAATGCCGGCGGCTTTCGGTTCGATCCATTGCAGATCGGCCAGACCTTGCAGCGCCTCCTTGGTGCGGATCATGCGCAGCGCCGGATTGCGACCTCCGGCAATCAATTGCTGTGTCTGAGCGAAGAACTCAATTTCGCGGATGCCGCCACGCCCGAGTTTGACGTCGTGCCCGGGCACCGTGATTGCGCCAAACCCTTTATGGGCGTTGATACGGCGCTTGATCGACCGGATCGCGTCGATGGCGGCATAATCAAGATGGCGGCGCCAAATGAACGGTTTGATGGCTTTGAGGAACCGCCCGCCAAGGCTCGCGTCGCCTGCAACGCAGCGCGCCTTGATCATGGCGGCGCGTTCCCAGGTGCGACCCTGGGCTTCATAATAGTTGAGCGCGCCATCAATGGAGAGTGCCAGCGGCGTTGAGGCCGGGTCGGGACGCAAGCGCAAATCGGTGCGGAAGACATAGCCGTCGCCCGTGCGCTCTTGCAGCAGGCGCACCAGCCGACGCGTCACGCGAACCGCGAACGGCCCAGCTTCGACTCGGTCGGATGTCTGGGCTTCCAGGATCGCCGGGTCGAACAGAATGATGAGGTCGATATCGCTGGAATAGTTCAGCTCGCCGCCGCCAAGCTTGCCCATGCCGAGCACGCAATAGCCTTCCACCTTGTCAGGCGTGCCGAGCCAACGCTCGCCCCGGCCCTCAAGCGTAAACGACGCGCGCACGGCTTGCTCGATGGCAGCATCGGCGAAGTCCGAAAGCGCCTGCGTTGTTTCATCCACCGTGGATTGACCAAGCCGATCGGCCAGCGCGATGGCGAGCGAGGCGCGTTGTTTGGCAACACGCAGCGCTGTCATGATCGCCGCTTCGTCATCAAGCGGTGCAGCCTGAAGCGACGCGATGGCCTCGGAGACAGCGTCACCCATCACGGGCAAGGACGAGGCCTCAAGATCCGTCGTGCCATGCACCTTGTCAGCGAGCTCGTGCAGGTGGGGCGAGGCGTTCAAGATGGTGTCGAGCGCGGCGGTCATGGGCGCGCCTCCGAGGCACCGAGCGGCAAGGTCAAAACAGCTTTGAGCCCTGGCTGGGCATCGCCAAGCTCCAACGATCCATCATGGAATGCAGCGACAGCCTCCACCAAGGCCAGCCCAAGGCCGGACCCATCGGCGGTGCGGCTTTTGTCCAGGCGCACGAACCGATCCTTCACCCGGTCACGGTCGCCGTTCGGAATGCCTGGACCATTGTCGGTCACCGTCAGCTGGGCATTGGTACCATCCTTGGCCAGCGCAAGCTCGATCCGGCCGCCCTCGCCCGCACCATATTTCAGCGCGTTATCGACAAGGTTGGCGGCGGCAAGCCCGACCAGTTCGCGGTTCACCGCGGCCAAAACCGCCTGTGGCGCTGGCTTGAACGTCAAGGTGACGCCCTGATCCTCGGCCACCGGTTCGTAAAGTTCCATGACATCGGTCAGGACCTGGCCAAGATCGACCTGGCTCAGCGTATGGCGCCGCCCGCCGGCCTCGACGCGGGCGATGGTCAGCAGGGCCTGGAAGGTGGCCATCAGGCGCTCGGCCTCACCCAGTGCGTTTTCCAGCGCGGCGCGATCGGTCGCGTTGTCGGGTGGCTGGCGCAGCGCATCTTCCATCTGGTTGCGCATGCGGGTGAGCGGCGTGCGCAAATCATGGGCGATGTTGTCGGAGACTTCTTTCAGCCCGTTCATCAGCCGCTCCAGCCGGTCGAGCATGACATTCAATTGATCGGCAAGGCGGTCAAACTCATCGCCTGTGCCCATCACAGCGATGCGCTCCGACAGGTGCCCATCCATGATGCGCGCCGTAGACTGGGAGATGCCGTCCAAACGCTTCAACACGCGCTTGTTCACGTAGAACCAACCAAGAAGCGCGAGTACCGCCAACAGAACCAGGGAGACCATCGCTGCGCGGCCTATGGCCTGGCGGATCACGTCGGATTGGCCGATATCGAGGCCAATGAGCGCGCGGAACCCATCGGGCAATTCAATGATCCGCACGATGGCGCGGCTGTCGCGTTCCTGCCCGTCCGGGCCGAACTGTTTGTAGGCAAAGCGCGCCAAACCAGGCTCGTCCCAAACACCATCGGGCAGCAGGCCGACAGAATTGATGACTTCAAGGCCGTCAGGCGTCAGCAGCGCGTAAAGCCGGTTGCCAGGGCGCTGCGCGCTGTCCTGCATCGCGGCAAACAACCCATTGATGCCGGCCTGCTGGTAGTGCTGACCAAGGCGGCGGGCATCGGCGGTCAGGCGCCGGTCAACATCGCGGATCAAAACCGAGGATGTTTCGAACACCAGGTAGCCGATCAGCCCGCCGGCAAACAGGCCGAAGACGACCAGATAGCCTGCGGCCAGCTTGAAGGCGGTTGTGCGGAAAGGCCTAAGCCGTGTCGCGGAGGACATAGCCCGCCCCTCTCACGGTCTGGATGAGCGGCTTGTCCTGGCCTTTGTCGATTTTCGACCGCAGACGAGAAATGTGCACGTCGATGACATTGGTCTGCGGGTCGAAATGATAATCCCAGACATTTTCCAGAAGCATGGTGCGGGTCACGACCTGGCCAGCATTCTTCATCAAGAATTCCAGCAGTCGAAACTCGCGCGGCTGAAGCGGGATATCCTCACCGCCGCGTTTGACGGTGTGCGACAGGCGATCGAGTTCCAGATCGCCGACCTGATAGGTGGTCTGGGCCTCACCTGGCGTTGTGCGGCGGGCAAGAACCTCGGCGCGGGCCAATAGCTCGGAAAAGGCGTAGGGTTTTGGCAGATAATCATCGCCACCGGCGCGCAGACCGGCCACGCGGTCGTCAACTTCGCCAAGGGCGGAAAGAATGAGCGCCGGCGTCTGCCTGCCCTGCTCGCGCAGCGCGGCAATGATCGACAAGCCGTCGCGCTTGGGCAACATGCGGTCCACGACCATCACATCGAAATCATCAGAAAGAGCGTATTCAAGGCCCGTTTCACCATCAGCGGCGTAGCTTGGAGCATGGCCTGCCTCGCGAAAGCCCTTGACGATGAAGGCGGCGGCCTCGACATCGTCTTCGATAATGAGAACCTTCATGATCGAACCTTTCGCGTTTTGAAGATGGGAGGGTAGCGCGATTCTGGCTTATGCTTTTGCGTTTGATTTGAATCGCAATTCGCTGACTCGCCCTGCGGTCGAACGCGATTTGCGACAGAGTTCTCAGATAAAACGCAATACGCTCTAGATGCCAGCCTCAAGCGCATGAGAAGAAGGGTGCGCATGACGGTCCATTCGGCGGAGCTAGAGGGTTCCTCCAAATGTCCGCCATGCGCGACTGGTACCCCGGCGGGGGCGACAGGCTGAAGCCGGGGTACCAGCATGGGCTGTAAGGTGTTAGCCGCGGTCGGTGGGCAGGGCCACGAAACGCGAGGCGCCGTTTTCGCCTTCCACGCGCACCAGAGCCGACGCCTGGCCGTTGCGGGCGGCCTCGCGCAGTCCAGCGGTCAGATCGCGCATGCTGTTCACCGGCTGACCGGCGACCTCAACGATGACGTCGCCTTCGCGCAGATCGCGCTCAGCGGCGATACCGCCCGGTTCAAGCTCCGTGACCGCAAGGCCATCAACGTCAAGACCAAGCGAGGCGGCAGGCGCGACCGTCATGCCGAGTTGATCGACAATGCTTGGCTGTGAGCGATCAAGATCGGGCTGGCGGAATTGGCTGGCCAATTCACGCTCTGACGGCAGGGTGCCTAGGCGCACATCGATGGACTGTTCGCGGCTATCGCGCCAGACCAGGATTTCCACCGTCTCATTGGGGTCGAATGCACCGATGATGCGGGCCAGTTCCGTCGGACCTTCCACGGTGACATCGTTCACCGACAAGATGGTGTCGCCGGACCGCAAGCCTGCATCTTCAGCTGGCGACCCAGAGGCGGCCGATACGATGATCGCACCCTCGGTGGAGTCGCGGCCAATGCCTTCGGCCAGTTCCGGCGTCAGCGACTGGATGTTCACACCCAGCCAGCCGCGTGCGACAGCGCCGTTCTCGATGAGGTCACCGATCACATCGGACGTGACCGTGGACGGCACGGCAAAGGCGATGCCGACATTGCCACCCGATGGCGAGAAGATGGCGGTGTTCACGCCGACGACTTCACCGCGCATGTTGAACGTTGGGCCGCCGGAGTTGCCGCGGTTGATGGCCGCATCGATCTGCAAGAACTCATCATACGGGCCAGGCTGAATGTCGCGTCCCTGCTGGGAGACGATGCCCGATGTCACCGAGCCGCCAAGGCCAAACGGGTTGCCAATCGCCAGCACCACTTCGCCGATCCGCGGCTGCTCTTCGGCAAGGCGCACATAGGTGAAATCATTGCCTTCCACTTTCAGCAGCGCCAAATCGGTGCGGCTGTCGGTGCCGAGCACTTCGGCGTCAAGAATGTCGCCATTGTCCATGACGATCTGAACGGAGCCAGCGCCCTCGATCACGTGGTTGTTGGTGACCAGATAGCCATCCTCAGAGATAAAGAAGCCGGAGCCCTGGCCGCCACCACGGCGTGGGGTGCGCGGGCCTTGTCCACCACCTGGACCGCGGCGGAAGAACTCCTCAGCTTCCGGACCAAAGCGACGGAAGAAGCGATCAAACGGCGTGCCGTCGGGCAGACGGTCAATGTCGCGGTTGGAGGTTTCGACCGGCTGCGGGGCTTCAACGCGCACGGCCACAACGGCGGGCATCACAGCCTCGACCAGCTCTTCAAAGCCGGTTGGCGCAACGAAGGTCTCGGGCACGACAGCTTCTGCGGCGCGGGCTTGTTGCACGGTGCTCACGACTGCTGTGCCAGCCAGCGGCACGAGCAGGCCGAGGCCGAGGATGGTGGAGAGCGCCAGTGTGGTTTTGCGGTTCAGCAACCGTGCGCGGCGCGGCATTGCGGTGGTCGAGTGGGTGCCCCCTTCGCTTTGAAAAACGCCGATAGAGTTCTGATTTGGATCGGTCATGTCGCCAATGTTCCTTTTTGCCAGTCATTGTCGCACCGTCTGACCGGTGCGTGGGCCGATATGGCCCCCAGCGATGAGGAACAATTTGGTGTCGCGCGCCTTACCGCACCATGTCGGTCGGGTTAAACCTTTGTAATGTTGCGCCGCCTGAAAAGATCAGGCGATCTCGGCTGCACATTTGGTGACAACGGCGGCGCCTTTGGTCAGTGTCTTGTGCACCGGACATTTGTCAGCGATTTCAATGAGTTTGGCTTTGACATCAGGCGCCACATCGCCGGCCAGATGGATGGTGCGCTCGAACCGATCAACCTTGCCTGATTTGCCTTCGATCTCTTCGCCGCAATCAGCGCAGTCTTGGGCGTGCACTTTGTCATGCTCGACCGTGACGGCAACCAGCGGCAATTCCAGCTTTTTGAAATCGGCATACATGCGCAACGTCATGGTCGTGCAGGCGCCCAGCGCGGCGGCGAGCATGTCGTAAGGCGCTGGACCGGTATCCATCCCGCCATAGCTTTCCGGCTCGTCGGCGAGAATGCCGTGCGAGCCCATTCGCACCGAAGCCTGAAACTTGCCGGCGCCGGTCTCGGCCACGGAAATCTTGGCGGTCGCGACATCGCCCGAGAATACCGGTTCTTGCGCCTCGGCGGCGGGAACATAGCGCTCCGACCAGGAGGCAATCATCTGCGCGACATAGGCCGCGTCGGTGTGATTGGTGAGCAGATGGTCGGCGCCATCCAATGTGACAAAGCTTTTGGGATGCTTGGCGGCGTTGTAGATGGTCGCGGCGTTTTCGATACCCACCGTCTGGTCCACCGGCGAGTGGAACACCATCAACGCCTTTTTCATCGCGCCAATGCGCTGGGAGATGTTCTGGCTCGCCACATCTTCCAGAAATTGCTTTTCGATGGTGAAGGTGCGACCCGCAAGCTTCACCTCGGCCTTGCCGTCGCGCTCGATGGTTTCGATGTCGGCTTCAAAATTGTGCACCACGTGAGCGGTGTCGGCAGGCGCACCGATGGTGGCGACGGCCTTCACTTCGGGAATGTCAGGCGCTGCCGACAGCACCGCCGCGCCGCCCAGAGAGTGACCGATCAGGATTGCGGGCGCCTCACCATTGGCGCGCATCCATTCCACCGCGCTCAAAAGGTCGCCAACGTTGGAGGAGAAGTTCGTCGAAGCAAAATCACCGTCGGAGTGGCCAAGGCCGGTGAAATCAAACCGCAACGTCGCGATGCCATGAGCAGCCAGTTCGGAGGCGATGCGTTTAGCCGCGAAGACGTCCTTCGAACAGGTGAAACAGTGAGCAAACAGCGCGCAAGCGCGTGGCTTGCCGGCAGGTTTGTCGAAACGGGCGGCAAGTTCTGCGCCCGATGCACCGGTGAAGGTGATGCGGCTGGTGGTGGCTGGCATAATCAAACGTCCTGGAAAAGCGGCCCGAACAGGCAACGAAAAGATGCCGCACGCTCGCATGCAGCCTTGCTCACGCGCAAGCCACGGGTGGGTGAACACTCTGTGTGGGAAAATGGGGGTGCGTTAGTCCTGGTCGGACTTCAGCAGCGCTTCCAGGCGCGCTTTTTCTTCCGCGCTGAGAGCCGCCGGCGCTGTAGCAACTGCCGTCCTACGGTTGCGGGTGCGCAGAAAGATCACCGTGCCCGCAATCACAAGCACCAAGGCCGGGCCGAACCAGAGCAAGACTGTTGCTTGATTGACCGGTGGGCGCAGCAGCACAAAGTCGCCATAGCGCGCCACCAGAAAGTCCAGAACTTCCCGATCTGAGTCGCCAGCCACCAAGCGCTCGCGCACCAAGATGCGCAAATCGCGCGCTAGTTGGGCATTGCTCGCGTCGATGCTTTCGTTTTGGCAGACCAGGCAGCGGATTTCCGCCGAGAGGTCGCGCGCTCGGGCTTCCAGCACCGGATCATCCAGCACCTCGTCGGGCTGCACAGCCTGAGCGGGAAAGGCCAGCATCAGCCCCATCAGGGCGGCAAACGCCAGCCGGATCATTCGGCTGGCTCCATGCCCTGCGGGATCGCCGGTTGCTTGGCCTTTTTCGCGCGGGTCGGCGCGCCAACGCGCAGGCGGCGGTCCATCAGCGAGAGCACGCCACCGGCGGACATGATCAGCGTGCCGATCCAAATCAGCGTCACCAAAGGCTTGTGATAGAAGCGCACGACGATGCCGCCATCCTGGGTCGGGTCACCCGGCGAGATGTAGAGCTGCGAGAACATGTTGACGGTGTGGAATGCGGCTTCCGTCGTCGGGAAGTTGCGCGCCGGATAGACGCGCCGCGACGGTTCCATGACCGCGATCACATTACCGCCTTCGCGGGCCGTAAAGCGCGCGATCACTTCGGTGTAGTTTTCGCCCGTGTTAGGGCGCATGCCTTCGAATGTGAACTCGTAGCCTACAACCGAGGCAGTTTCGCCAGGGTTGAGGGTGGTGATCTCTTCGCTCTCGAACGCCGAGACGCCGACAATACCGAGCAACATCACGCCGACGCCGAAATGCGCCACGGTCGTGCCCCAGGCCGACCTTGGAAGATTGATCAGACGGCGGAATGTGTCGCCAAGGGGCGAGGAGAAGGCTTTCACCCGACCGAGCGGATCGGCGATGGCGCCGAGCATCAACCAGACGGCAACACCGATGGCGATGGCCTTGATCCAAGCGTCGATACCAAACAGCGCGAAGATACAGGCGACAACCACCAGCGAGGCAGCACCTGCCCACCAGAGCCGCTCCAGGGCCATGGCAAGATTGCCGCGCTTCCACGCAAGCACCGGCCCAAAGGGCACCGCCAACAACAGCGGGATCATCAGCGGGCCAAAGGTGAGGTTGAAGAAGGGTGGGCCGACGGAAATCTTGTCGCCGGTCAGCGCTTCAAGCAACAGCGGATAAAGCGTTCCGAGCAGAACGGTTGCGGTGGCCACCGATAGGAAGAGGTTGTTGACGACCAAGGCCCCTTCCCGGCTCACCGGTGCGAACATGCCGCCCTGGCGTAGTTCGCTGGCGCGCAAGGCAAACAGCGCAAACGCGCCGCCGATAAAGACCATCAGAATGGCGAGGATGAAGAGCCCGCGTTCCGGATCGGTGGCAAACGCATGCACCGAGGTGAGCACGCCGGAGCGCACGAGAAATGTGCCGAGCAGCGACAACGAGAACGCGATGATCGCCAGAAGCACCGTCCAGACTTTCAGCGCTTCACGCTTTTCCATCACAATGGCTGAGTGCAGCAGCGCCGTGGCCGCGAGCCATGGCATGAAGGATGCGTTTTCCACCGGGTCCCAAAACCACCAGCCGCCCCAGCCAAGTTCGTAATAGGCCCAATATGAGCCCATTGAGATGCCGAGGGTCAGAAACAGCCAGGCTGTCAGTGTCCAGGGTCGCACCCATCGGGCCCAGGCTGCATCAATGCGGCCTTCGATGAGGGCGGCGATGGCAAAGGAGAAGGAAATCGAGAGGCCAACATAGCCGAGATAAAGCAGCGGCGGGTGGATCGCCAAACCGATGTCTTGCAGAATGGGGTTGAGGTCTTCGCCCTCAGCAGGTGCCGACAGAACCCGGTCAAACGGGTTGGACGTGAGCACGATGAAAAGCAAGAAAGCGACCGTGACCCAGGCCTGAACGGAGAGCACATTGGCTTTCAGCGAGCGTGGGAGATTACCACCGAAAAACGCGATGCCGGCGCCAAAGATTGCCAGGATCAGCACCCAGAGTAGCATCGAGCCTTCATGGTTGCCCCAAACGCCGGTAATCTTGAACAGCATCGGTTTTTCCGAATGCGAGTTCATCACCACGTTGACGACCGAAAAGTCGGAGACGACATAGGCGTAGGTGAGAGCGGCGAAGCTAAGCGCCAGGAACGCACATTGCACCGGCGCGGTGACGTCGGCGATGCGCATCAGGCCAACATCACCAATACGCGCGCCCCAAAACGGCATCAAGCTTTGAACGAGCGCCAGCACCAGCGCCAGCACCAGAGCGTAGTGGCCTATCTCAACGATCATCTGCCTGAGCGCTCCTTGATGCGTCTAATATTCGTTCAAAGCCGGGGGATTGGCGGGTGGATGCTGGGCGTCGCCCAATCCGTCGTCAGAACCGTCACCTTGCCAAACGCCTTGGGCGCGCAGGCTTTCGGCGACTTCGGTCGGCATGTAGTTTTCGTCATGACGGGCGAGCACGGTGTCGGCGCGGAAGATGCCATCAGGCGCCATATAGCCCTCGGTCACGACGCCTTGGCCCTCACGAAAGAGGTCAGGCAGAATGCCGGTATAGGCCACGTTAATGGTCGCGTTGGTGTCGGTCACGCCGAACTGCACGGTGTCGCCGACGCCGCGCACAACCGTGCCTTCTTCCACCAAACCGCCCAGGCGAATGCGCTGGGTTTCACTGGTCGGCTGGGAATAGAGATCAGTGGGTGAAGAGAAAAAGGCTATGGAGTCGCGCATCGCAAACAGCACCAGGCCGGTGGCAACCGCCAGCACGCTCAGTGCAACACCAATAAGAAGAAAGCGTTGGCCCTTGCGGGTCATTGAACAGTCCTTGTCGTGTCGAGTTTGTCAGGTCTCGACCAGCGTTATCACGGTTTATAAGGGTCCGCTTAGACGCGCATCAAGCGCGGCAAAATGCCCATAGTATGGCCACGGATCAGCCGACCATCATCGCGGCGTGGTCTCAAGTTGCAGCTCCTCGGCGATGGTCAGCAACCGCAGGCGGGCCGGATTGTCGGCCTCGAAAAAGGCAAGAGCCGTCCATAGGCTGCGCTCAGCGTCGGCGCGGTCACCAAGCGCCACGTAAGAGCGGATCAATTGGCTCCATCCGGCCAGATCGTCGGGCTGGTCGGCAAGACGGGCCGCCAAACCGTCCACCATCCCCTCGATGGCCGCACGTCGTTCTTGTTCCGGCAGCGACCGGATCGCCTCGGCGGCATCCGCATTCGGTGCGGGTACGCGAACGGCGCTTTGCATGTCCGCCAACAGCGCATCGACGCTCGCCGTCCAAGGTGCATCAGGGCCGCCATCGTTGCGCAGCGCGGTGAGGATCGCACGGGCCTGATCAACCTGCCCTTCCTGAACAAGGCCAAGCGCGCGGTAGTAGCGCGCTTTGGGGAAGCGAGGCTCCAGGTTGAGGGCGGCCAAAAACTGCTGCATCGCCTCTTCGGTCACCAATCCCTGATTTTCAACGACGATGATTTCGCCGAGATCAGTGCGTAGAACGGGGTTTTCGCCTTCAATGCGCAGCAATTGCTGGTAGGCGCCGCGGGCGTCGAAAAACCGGCCCTGGCGGGCATAAATCGGCGCCAAAATAGCCCAGCCGCGTGCATCGTCGGGGTTCTCTTGGACAGCACCTTCAACGCGGGCGATGAGGATCGCGACATCCTGGTTTTCCACGGTCGCCGAAAGACGCTCGGCCAGCGGATTGTCGGGCATGCCCGGTGCACCGAACCAAAAATAAATCGCCAGCGCTGAGGCGGGAACGATCGCGAAGGCCGTCGCCAACACAAGCCTTGGGCGCCAGCGCGCGGAATTGGCCGTTGCCGGGTTGGCGATTGCCTGTGCCGACTGGACAGCGGGCAAATCGCTGGCTTTCAAAAGTCGGCGCGAAATCTCAAGACGCGCCGCATCGGCTTCAGTGGCGCTCAAGGCGCCGCGTTCGACGTCCTTTTCGATTTCGGCAAGCTGGTCCTTGTAGACTTCAGCGTCGGAGCCGCCGAAATCATCGCCCAGATCGTCGCTCTGGCGGCGGGCCCGCGCATAGGGCAGCAGGACCGCGATGGCGGCAATAGCCGTCAGAACGGCAAAGACAACCCAAACCAGCACGTACGCACCCTTAACGCCCAGACCCAAGACAGCCCAATCGAACCGCTTTGGCACGGCTCGTGGCTGTCGATCATGGCTAGGATTGGGCGGCCAACTTGTCCAGTGGGTCGGCTACGTAAGCCACTATGTCGCACACGTTGGGGCGGCAGCGCTAGCTGGCTAGGCGAGCTTTGATCTCGATGTCGCGGGCGCGTGCCTCGACCGTTGCCGCGTGACGGCGCACCATGGTCGAGCCATAGGCGCCACCGAAATAGATGCCAAATAGGCGGGCGGCACCAGCGGAGCGTGCTTCGGCGGCGTCCCAATTGTCATCGGTGGCGCTGCTCAAGCGGTCGATCGCCTGTTTGCCTTGGCTTTCGAGCGCATCTTCGATGTTCTTTTCCATGCGTTTGATGAGCGAGTTGATCGCCAAGGACCCGCTGCTCTCGCGCGCAACCATAAAGAGGGTGAGGCCAAACACCGCTTCGTCAAGGCTTGATTTATCGGGCACGATTTCCTTGCCGCGCGCTTCCATCACGCCGACACTGCGCTTGATCATGTGCAGCAGCGGATCGAGTTCTTTGATCAGCAACTCGCTGGCGCGTGCTCGCACGGCGGCAAGGCGTTTTAGCCAGGGATCGGTTGGCGCTTCATCGAGCGTGCGCTCAATGACCGACACCAGCTCGTGATAAAGCCGCAAGCTGCTCGTGACTTTTTCAAGGTTTCGATCGCCCGCCAAGACCAAGCGCAGACGTTCGATTTCGCGCATGGCTTCGCTCAGCGCGATTTGAACCGCGCCACCGGCCATGGTGCTGCGGATCACCGCCGGGTCGCTGGAATCGGCGTAAAAGACGGCAAACCGCACCAGATCGCTCGGCGATCCAAGCCGATCGATAACCGCCGCAAAAGCATAGATGGTGTCGGACGCCGGGCGGTCCTTGTAGGCTGCCAAGGCATCATTGAGAGCGGACAGGCCACTGCGCCCGACCGGAAGCTTGGGCGGCAGTTTTTCAAGAAAGGCTTCCAGGGCCGTGCGTTGTTTGAAGAATGCGATGATGTCGTGGAGATCGGCGAGGACACGCGAGCTGCCGAGTTGGCCTTCGAGCCGCTTCAGCGAACCGTGCGCTTTGTCATACTCGGCGATCACCGCCTCAGCGTGCATGCAGACTTCGCCCTGAAAGTGCTCGGCATAGTCGGCGATGGCGTCGGGGTCTTCATCAACGATGGCAGCGCGAAGGGCGGCAAGCGATTCATCGCAGCGGCCGGGCGCCAAATCGCGTGTGATCCAGATCCAAATCGGGCGAAGCGAATCGCGGTCGATAACGCCGATCTGCTTCTCGGGCAGAGAGATGGAGCCCATCACCGGCTCCAAGGGCATGAAGAATGCGCGTTCGGCCGAAAGGGTGCGCTCGACACCGGGCGCAACGTCCATCACCTCGCGCAGGGCATCCATGATGATTTCGTGCACGGGCGAATGCTCGCCACGGGCGCGCGAACGATCAATCGACCGCAGCAACGTGCTGTGCGAGTCAGGGCTCAATTCACCGAGATATTCGCGCAGGCGGGAGATTAACTCCTGCCTGCCGATGCGTGTGGTGGCAGACATGGGACCCTTACAACGTCAAGTCGTTCCCAGTCTGCCAAAAGAGGGTTAACGCCGGGTTGGCGAACCGCCTATTTTGCCGGCTTAACCGACATTGCGCCATGTGCCGTCCGGCTGTCGGCAAGCGGTGCCAGTGAGCACTTCAGGCTGGCCTTGAATGTAGACCGTGTGGGTGTAGTCGCGGCAGACCAGCGAGTTGATCTGATAAGCTTGGCCAGGGACGACCTGACCACGCGGACCAGTCGGGGACTGCCAGGCAACAGGCGCGCCAGGGCGACCCTGCTCAAGTGCCTGATATTGCGCCTGATAATAGCGCTGCTGCGCCTGCGCATCCAGCTGACGACCGATTTCAGCGCCCAAAAGACCCCCGAGGACAGCGCCACCAACCGTGGCCAAAACCTGTCCAGACCCCGAACCGATCTGGCTGCCCAGAACGCCACCAGCGACAGCACCGCCAAGCGCGCCAACGCCCTCACGCGGGCCGCCATAGGATTGGCAACCGGCAAGCGCGGTCAATGCCATCAATGCAAAGGCGCCATTGCGCAGAGAGCGCGACAGCGCAGGCTTGCTGGCGCTCGCCGTAACGGCCTGCTCGGCTTGGGTTGAAATGTTCGTCATGTGAGACTTCTCCCGATTAGGTTTTAGTGCAGGGTAAGAGATACGCGTGCGCCATGCGGCGATTAGCGTTACGAATCCGGCGGAACTGGGGCAGCCGCCGGTAGGATAATGGCAGCACGCAGGCCGCCGAGGGGACCATCTGACAATACGAACGCACCGCCATAAAGTTCCGCCATTTCTTTGACGATGGACAATCCAAGGCCCGATCCCGGGCTTGCCTCGTCCAGCCGTTCACCGCGTTTGAGCACGCGCTCACGCGCATCGGTATCAAGCCCGGCGCCGTCATCATCGATAGCAATCATCAAGGCTTGGTGTTGGTCGCTGACGGGCTCGGCCGAAACTTTCACCGCGCTTTGCGCATGGCGGCAGGCATTTTCCAGCAGATTGCCCAGCATTTCTTCCAAGTCACCCTGGTCGGCGCGCACACGCGCTGCGGCATCGATGGCGATGGAGAAAGATAGGCCCTGGTCCAGGTTGAGCTTGGCCATTGTGCGCACCAGTGGCTCAACCACCGCCCGCACCGAGACCGCTTTGCCGGAGGTTGCCTGGGTCGCCGCGCGCTGCGCGCGATCAAGATAAAGCCGCACGCGGTCTTCAATCGCTTGGGCTTCGGCGCTGATGCGCGCCATGGACGCTGCGTCGGGATTGCCGCGCGCGCTGTTCAAGATGACCGCCAGCGGGGTTTTGAGCGCATGGGCAAGATTGCCGACATGGTGGCGCGCACGCTCCACTATCGCCTCATTGGCACTGAGCAGTGCGTTCAACTCTTCCACAAGCGGGCTGACTTCGCGCGGAAATGTGCCTGACACATCACGGGTCTTGGCGATGCGCACATCGGCGACAGCGCTTTGCAGCGTTTGCAAAGGCCGAAGGCCAATGCGCACCTGCAAATAGGCCAGGCCCAGAAGCGCGACCCACATGGCGCCCAGCGTCAGTGCCAAGGCGACACGAAAGTTGCGGATTTCGGCGTCGAGCCCATCGGTCGGCGCCGTCACGCGTACCAGCACTTCCTCGCCTTCAAAGTCATAGAGGCGGTCGACCAGGCGCAATCTCTGTCCGCCAAGCTCCAGTGGACGGCTGATCGGTCCGTCCGGCCGGGGATCACCGGTGGCAGGCGGCGCCTCTGGGTTTGGCAACGGATCAAAAAGTGACGCTGAAGCAAATAATGGCTCGCCGGTTTTCGGATCGCCAACCACCCAATACCACCCGGACCCTGGCAGCCCGAACGCGGGATTGGCGAAATGGGCCGTCGCGTCAAAGACATCGCGGTTGGCATAGTCCGCGAAAAGCTGGGTTACGAACACCGACAAGCGCTCATCGAAAGCCCGCTCGGCCCCCGCCCGCTGCAATGTCGCCATCACCGCGCCGGCCAGCACCAGAGCAACAAGCGATCCGCCAGCGGCGAGCACACCAAGCCGAACGGCCAAAGACTGTGTCGGGGGAGAGGATGAGGCGACCATGGAGCCTAACGCCTAGCCTTTGGCCGATGCATCGGCGGCATCGGCGCCGGCTGATGGGTCCAGAATACGGTAGCCCATGCCGCGCACGGTCTCGATAATGTTGACGGAGAGTTTTTTGCGCAGACGGCCGACAAACACCTCGATGGTGTTGGAATCGCGGTCGAAATCCTGGTCGTAAATGTGCTCGGTAAGTTCGGTGCGCGAGATCACTTTGCCCGACTGCGTGAGCATGTACGCAAGCACGCGATATTCCTGCGCGGTCAGCCGCACAGCCATGCCATTGTCGGTGACCCGGTTGGTCTTCAGGTCCAGAGTAATCGGACCACAGGAGAGCTGATTGGACGACAATCCAGCCGCGCGGCGCAAAATAGCCCGCACACGCGCCAGCACTTCTTCCATTTGAAACGGCTTGGCGACGTAATCATCGGCGCCAGCGTCCATGCCCTTGACCTTGTCGCTCCAGCGATCGCGCGCGGTCAGGATCAAGACAGGCGTTGCGACGCCGTCGGTGCGCCAATCTTCCAGGACCGTCAGGCCATCTTTTTGCGGCAGACCAATGTCGAGGATGATCAGATCATAGGGCTCGGTTTCGCCGAGGAAGGAGGCTTCCTCGCCATCGAACGCGACGTCGATGACATAGCCTTCCTCTTCCAACGCCTGTTTCAGTTGCGCATTGAGCGTGGGTTCATCTTCAACAACCAAGAGTCTCATGCCGCCCTCCTGAACTCTTACCGACGCGACAGGAGCGCGCCACTGCGCGCATCGAAGGTCAGACGCGCTGAACCACCGGATGCGTTGCTTGCGACCACGCTGTAAACATAATTGCCAGGCGAGCCGCAAACGGCAGCTGACCCGACTTGGCTATAGCCTGCCGAACGTGCGGCGGCGGTGATCACCGACAGCCGCACGACTTCGCCTGAGGCGATCGCAGACCGTGTCTGCGAGGCCGAAAGACAGGACTGCGCCTGCGGCGAGGTGGCACCAACGATCATCGCGGCGACCACAAGCGCGGCGGCCATCAGGCGCGATAGCATGGGAGGGGGGAAAGCGCGGAACGTCATCATGGCGCAGCTTATAGCGCCAATTGGATGAACTGTAACTGAACAAGCCGCTCAGATTTGGGTCCACATGTCGACGCTAAAGCGTGATGTTGAAACCGCGCGCGGCGCCAAGGCGCCCACCGGTGCCGAGCTGCGCGACGGCAAGGTGGAACTCATCGCCTGGTGCCAAACCATCGGTTGCGATGTCGGCGGCACTGTAGGTCCAGGTGGGTTCAGCAACTTCGACCTGGCGCAGGGCAATCTCACCGATTGAGGCAGTGACCCGGTAGAGCTCGGTTTCTTCGCCCAGTGGTGTGGATGAGAGTTCCCAGAGGTCGGCGGTCCCGCGGCTTCGCCGGATCCAGCTAAAGGTGAGATCACCGTTGGACTTAGGCGTGGCGCGCAAATGCACGGGCGCCAAGGGTTGCTGACTGCGCGGCAGGGCGCTCGCGATAAGGTCCGTGCGCGAAAACGTCCCGACCCCGCCGCTGTGCGGCTCGACCCGCAAAACTGTGCCACCGATCAGCGCTTGAGCGGAAAGGTTGAGATCGACGGGGTTTTCATCAAGCAAAACGAACCGCGCGCCAGCCGGTGTCGTGGTGGAGGCGGCGTATTCGGTGCCGCCAAGACCGCGCACCAGATTGCTCACCTGATAGCGCCCTTCGGCAACCAATTCCGCCGCGCCGAACTGGATGACTTCAAGATCCTGGTCGGTGACGAGCGCTGCAAGATTACCGCCGGCAAGCAAGGCCTGGTGGGTGATGGAGGACAGCGAGCCGGTCGGCACATCCACCAAAAAAGAGCCGCCACGATGGCGGTAAGCGACCGGGCCTGGAGCCAGCTCATCGACCAGAACGCCGGTCACCGATGGGGTGCCAATCGCCTGAATGCGGTCAAAACCGCCGGCCTCGCTGCCGGCATAGACGTCCAGCGTGCCCGGCCATGGGCTGGCAAAAGCGGCGAGCTTCACATTGTGCGCCGCCTCACCGCCCGATGTTTGGCTCGGCAGGTCGAGCAGCACGCAGTCGGGCGGACCGAACACCGGTCGCAGCGCCACTTTGGAAGGCAAATCGCTATCGGGTGCCAGATCGTAAAGCGAGGGATCGACGCAATGAGCTTCGACGCTGCGTTCGGCGCCATCGACAATACGGTCAATGCAGACCCGAACCGGACGCGCAGCCTTGTCCAAGGCAATATCGATGACATCACCGGGTTCGAGCGCCCGCAAGCTGGGAGGCAAGGTGAAGCGCAGCGTCGCCGCACGCACCATCTCTTCTTGGCGCATGCGCTCGGCAATCTGCCCAGCGGAACGAGGATCGAGATTGACGGTGATCGCGCGAAACCGATCCGGGCCGGACACATCGTCGGCGCGGACCGAGCGGACGATACCGGTCTGATAATCGTGCATGGCGCTGGCAAATCCCAGCGTCACCTGGCGCGGCACGGATTCGCGATCCTCACGGGTGAGCGTCACAACTGGGCCGTTGGATGGCGCGACCAAGGTTTCCTCGGCGACTTCTTGGCGCGAAACGCCGGCGCGCATCGTGACCTTGGCGCTGCTCGCCTTGGGAATGATGTCGAGGGCGTAGACGGCGCTTAGATCATCAAAGACGGCGCGGGTCTTGGTCGGCTCGGCCAGCGTGTAGCCGTCGATCATGCCGTGGACGCCGCCGACATCCATCGGCGGCAAATCGAAATGCTCGCATAGCGCCAGGATCACCGAGCCCAAAGAGCCAGCGCCCAGGCGACCATTGAGCCAATGGCCACGCGTCCAGTTCACGCCATCGCTCCAAATTTCGCTGGCATAGGGAAAGAGCGGAAAGGGCCGCGCGTCCCAGGTCCACAAATGGACGGCGGACGGGTCGATCATCGCGCGACCATCGACGGGCGAAAGCGGGTTGGCTGCACTGCCCTCCTCGCCCCAAAGCGTCAACGCCGTGTCGAGGATCGCCCGCTGCTGTGCATCGTCGCGGTAGCCTTTGGAGCCGAATGGCAGGCTGTCATTGTCCGGTTTGTCGCTGGGAAAGGCCGAGGGTTGATTGCCACCAAGATCGACCGCCGGTGCCCCAAATTCCGTAAGCCAGAGGGGCTTCTGGCCCGGCACAAAGGCGGTTGGCGAAGACTGACGCACACCGCCGACCCGGTTGTGGTGCGGCTGCGACCACCAGTTGACCAGATCCTTGGAGCGAAAAACCCAAGGCTCACCATAGGCGCCATCGGTGATGGGCGTGCGCACCTGCGCGGCGCGATCCACCTCGCTGGCATAGTACCAGTCGTAATTCTGGCCACCGGTCAGGCCCGCTTCGATCACCGCCGGGTCATGCGGTCCATCGCCAAGCGCGCGATCCAGATGGTCAGGCGTATGCCGCCAATCGGTGATCGGCTGATACTGATCGATGCCGATGACATCGATGTTGGGGCTCGCCCAGAGCGGATCGAGATGGAAGGTGAGATCGCCGGAGCCGTCGTTCGGCTGGTGGTTGGCATATTCGGTCCAATCCGCGCCGTAGGTGATGATCGTGCCCGATCCGAGTTTGGCCCGCACATCAGCGGCCAAATCCACCAGCGCATCCACAAAGGGATAGGAACCGGGCGCATCGCGCACAGTGGTGAGGCCGCGCATTTCCGAGCCGAGCATGACCGCGTCGACACCGCCGGCTTGGTTGGCCAAGTCCGCCAGGTGCAGCATGAAACGGCGGAACGACCATTCGCTGGCTGGCGGGGTTTGCGACCCCACAAAGGCTGCGATCTGGCCAGCCGCCGCCGCACTGGCATCGGGCGACCCGGTCTGTCCCGGGGCGGGTGAGACGGTGATCCGTCCGCGCCAAGGATAGGCAGGCTGCGATCCAGCGCCGGTCCAGGGGTCGGTGAGCGCGTTGTCGGCGGGCACATCCATCATGATGAAGGGCATCAAGGTCACTTTGATGCCACGCGCCTTCAAATCACGAATGGCGGCGACCACGCTGGCATCGCTGGGGCTCGACCCATAAGCGGGCCTGCCATCGTGCAGCGAGACGGTGCTGGCCTGGGCTCGGGTCAATCCAGCCGCCGACCAAGGCACGGACGTGATCTTGTCTTGGCGTTCGACGCGCGGCTCGATTTGGCAGGCGCCCGCCTCCAGCGACGTGCCGAACCAGGCGACGACCAGCGCCACCCGTTCCAGATTTGGGCACAGCGCCTGCAACTGATCGAGCGAGGCGTGCCAATCGGAGGTCGCGACCGTGTCGTGGGTGTTTTCAGCTTCGCTCACGCCGTAGCCGGACGAGCGCACCACCGGATCAGGGTGATAGCCGAACTCCGTCGCGCCGGGGATCAGGGTCATCGCGCGCACCCGATCTTCCAGGCCGCCCACCGGGCGGATGATCTCAAAGGCAAGCTGCGGCAGGCGGTTGCCATAAGGTTCCAGCGGCATGCGCTCGAACACGACGTAGGCCGTTCCTTTGAACGCTGGCGCGCTGCCCTCTTTGGAAGCGATCAGAGGATCGACGCTCTGATCCGGCGCGCCGGTATGGACGCGCATGGAGACCGTGTTGCGGTCGAGCGGTTTGCCATCGGCCCAAACGCGGCCAATGCTTGCGATCGGCCCCTCGCAGAGGCCAATCGCGAAGTTGGCGAAATAGCTGTAGGTCGTCGTGGTCGATGTCGACTGACCACCACCGCCGCCGCCTCCACCCTTGCCGCCGGTTTTATGGCGGGTCGTGGTCGCAACCTCCTCGTAGCGCGTTGCCCAAATGATCTGGCCGGCCAGGCGGGTGCGGCCAAAGGTTCGCGGGATCGCCGCGCCCTCGGTGGAGGTTTGCACATCGACGTTCTGCAGACGCCTCCCCTCACTGTGCGAGGACGAGGACGTGCCGAACAGATGGTTGTCGATGACATTGCCAGCGAACGAGCCGATGGCCTTGCCGATGATGGCGCCAGTCGGGCCACCCAGCGTGCCGCCGACGGCGCTGCCGATCGAGCCGAGGACGAGCGTGGCCATGGTGACCTCCTAGAAGTCTAGAGCGTTGGGGAAAGCGAAGCAGGCAGCGACATGAGACGCCCAGGGCGCAAGGTTGGAGCGCACGACCCGCCCGCCCTCATAGGCGTGGACGATGGTCGCATCGTCCATCAACACGGCAAGATGCGAGGCCGGCCATCTGGCCCGCCAGCGCAGCGCCAGCACGTCGCCTGGCTCAGCGGTGGGTGCCGGTTTTTCGATCAGAAACTGACTGAGACCATCAAGCAGCGGCTCGCCATCGGCATGCTGCGCCCAACTGCGCTGGTCATGGCGCGGCAGATCGAGCGGGGTCGTCGCCAGCGCATTCCAAATGCCAACGATCAACCCCAGACAATCGGCGCCGACGCCGCGCTTGGAGGCCTGATGGCAATAGGGCGTGCCGATCCAGCGCACCGACTCGGCCAGGATGGCCTCGCGATCGGCTTGTGTTGCCTGGCCTGGCTGAAGTGAGGCTGCCAGGGTCATGACCCCAAGCTCCCACCGTCCAGATTGCCGTCGCTGTTTGCCGGATAGGACAGGGCGAAATCATCGCCGGGCATGTAGCGAAAGCCGCGAAAGTTCGTGCCATTGGCAAAGCGCGCCTTGCAGGTGGCAAAGCTCTTGTCGCAACCGGCGCTCAGCGTGACAGCAGCACCCACGCCCAGGGGCGTGACCGGTGCCTGCCACAGGGTGATGCGGGCGAGCGCGCCATCGACGCTGTGGGCGCGGATGCGCACCGGGTTGTCTGAACCCTGTTGGAACGCGCCACCGTCGAAATGGCCTTGGCTCTGGCCGCTTGGCGCGGCAATCAGAAAGACATGAGGTTCGAGCACCGCATCAATGGTGGTCGTGGTCGTGTAGGCCGGTTGGTCAAGATTGACGCCACATCGCCCATCGCCGAGCTCGGCGTCGCAGCGGGCGGAAAAAACCCGTCCGCGCACGCGGTCAAAGGCGGCGAATGGTCCGCGCACCTCGGCTTGAAAAAGCCCATCGCGGCTGGTCACCTCGCCCAGCGTGCCCGACGACAGGCGCTCAAAAGCGCTTGGGTTTTGCCAATCGACGAGGAAGGTTTCGACTTGCGCGCCGTCATAGCGACCGGCGAGCAGATCGTCCTGGGTGATCCGATCATCGGTAAGCGCGGCGCGCAGATCCCACTCGCCAGCAGCAGGGCCAAGGGCGGCACTTTCCTGGCTCGCCTCGAACCCGTCGGCCGGCAGAAATGTGCTCCCGTCCATAGTGAGCGGCGCATCATGGTCGGTGAAACCGAGCACCTGCCCATCGGTGCGGGTGAGGCGCACGCAGCGACAAAGCGTCGTGCAGCCAGACGCAAGGCTGGCCGCCAGCGCAGCATCAAGCTCACGCATCGCTGGGCTCCTTCAGAAACACTTCTTTCAAGGGGATCGTCGGCAGCGACCCAGCTTTGAAGGCTGTCAGATCGATGTCGAGCGTGTCGGTGTCGAAGCGACAGGGCACATCGAACAAGAACCCTGCCGAAACGGTCGTGCCGATCGCAGGCGTGCTGCCGGAATCGAAGGTCAGTTCGCCGGTTTCCAGATCGACGGAAAAACTGCTGGTCGCAACGCCGTCGATCGCCGCGGACACCGAACTGGCGACCGGCAAGCGAATGGATCGGCTCACATCATCGCCGGTGCGTTTGGCGATTTGAAATGTGCGCGTGATGCCATCGCCGGTGCCGATGGTTTGATCGGTCGGTTGTGGCGTCGTTCCCGGCGGCCCCGAGGCGTGGTCGAGCGGATCGCGAAAACGGAACGCATAGAGCTGCCCGAGGCGCGCGTCGAAAAAGCTCTGCACCGCGTAGAGATCGTCCAGCGAACGCACGCCGCCACCGGCATCATAGGTGCGTTTGGCATGCTTCCAGCGGGTGTTGCGTTCCTCATGGCCGGAGCCAAGGGTGACGATGTCGGTCTGGCGGTGGGTGGTAACGCGCGCGCCACGGGCCACGGGCACCGGGAAGCTGACATCGTGAAAGCCGGCGATGGTCATGAGGTCTCCCGGGGCGCGTTCGACACATATGCCGTCATTCGATGCGCTCTATCGTGTTGGTTGGTCGCTGTTTCGGACGGAAAACCGGTTCCCACTTTTCCTGGAATTGCTTCAAAGCCCGCGCTGGCCGCGCGTGACGGCACGGGCGAGCGAGGCCGTTAGTTGGGTTTCCGAGCCCCGAAAGCTCGCCGCGTCTGGGGTCGCGACATTGACGTTGAAGATGTTCGCCGCGCCGCCGGTCACACCGCCAATAGCGGCGCCAACCAGGCTTTCGCCCAGGGAACTGACGAGGTCGTAGGCGGACCCCATGGCCGATGAGAGGGCGCTGTTGGAGTGGGAAAGGATGAGGCTTTGCAGCAAGCCATCCAGTTCCTTGCCTTCAATGAGCGCCTCGGCGAGGCTTTTGGTGATCTCACCGGACAAGGACGTCACATCGGCCTGAAGATCGCTGAGTTCCTCACGCAATCCGGTGGTGAAATCAGAAGGTTCTGGATTGGCCATGATCGGGGTCCTCAAGATTTGACGTGTCGGGGAAGGCGCGCATCAGCGCCGCCAGATCGGTTGGCGACGGCGGCGGTGTGCCGGACTGAGGATGAGCAAGGCGGGCGGCACGGCGCACGTCCGGCAGGGTTAGCGTCCAAACGCTTTCCAAGGTCGCGAACCGGTGCCGGACGAGCCAGTCCACCAAGCCGTCGAGCGTGACAGAGTTGGTCATGGCGCGAAGGTCGCGCGCATCAGATCGACATAGGCTTGGCGCAAGGGCTGTGGCGTGCCGATCCGCTTGAGCAGCGACTCTGCCCCTGGGCGATCCACATCGCCGCCAGCAACAAGTGCTTCGAGCAGGACCATCTGCAGTTGGCGGGATGTGAGATCGCCACCCACCAGTCTCTCGGTCAGCGCGCCGAGCGTCTCCATATCCAAAGCTGGTTCAAGACGGGCGAGCGCATCGAGCGACAGGCGCAGTGTCAGCGCGCCATCGGGCGTTTCCAGGCGCGCCTCGCCACGGTAGCGGTTGGCCATCAGACGGCAGCCGCGAAGGCAAGCGCACCGGCCGATTCCAGCACCATCTCAAACGTGATCGCCTCATCGTGGCGTCCGGCATAGTCGAGCGTGGTGACGAGGAAGGGCCCTTCGATGGTGCCGAAATCCGGGATCACCACCTGCCAGGTTGCAACGGCGCCATCAAAGAATAAGCCGCGCACGCGGGCGTCGGAGGCCGCATCGCGGAAGAGGCCAGAGCCAGAGATTTTGCCGTGGCGCAGACCGGCATCGCCGATCAATTCGCGCCAACGTCCCTCGCTTTCGCCATGGGTGACGTTGACCAACTCCTGCGCCAAACCGATGGCCCGGGCGCGAAGACCACCGACGGTTTCGAACGCATCGGCCTGGCTGTTGTGAATTTTCATAAGCAGATTGCGTCCGGACTGGGCGGTCATAATGGCCTCGCGGTGGCTAGGTTAAAGGGTGCCGCCAAGGTCGATCAGCAGTTCCAGCGTCAGGCTGGCGCGTTCCAGATTGCCGTTTGGCTCATGGGCGAACCGGGTGGTTGTCAGGCGTTGGACGACGCTTGTTGCGCCCGTCAGCGAGAGTGGCGTTTCCAGCAGCGCGGCGATGGAATTCGCAGCATCGGACAGCGTCTTGAAACTGCCGGTGCGGCTGGTCAGCGCCAGGGATATAGAAACCTGCGCGCCGCTAGAGGTGTTGGTTGACCAAGGCTCTTCGCTCACCGGCCCGACGCGGAGATGCGGCAAGGCACTTGGGCGAGCAGGGCGATCGGTGATGGTGAAGCCGTTAAGCGCTGGATCGGCTTTCAGCGCGGCAACAAGGGCACGGACGGCATTCATGGCGCGACCTCACGGACAGCACACAGATCAAAAGGGTCGGCTGATGTTCCGCGCTGGGCAGCGATTACCTCCACTGCGCGTGTGCCGCCCAGCGCATCCCATTGCAGACGCCATCCGACCGGCGGGGCCAGGGCGATACGGGTGCGCACCGTGCCTGTGGCCAAAGCATCGTTCACCGGGTCGGTGCTCTGACCGGCCGGTCCATCTTCATCGAACGCGGCCCAGACCGAGCGACGCAGCGTGTGGGTGATGGTGCCACCGCCAAGCTCATCGTCGGTGGCAACCGGCTCCAGCACCTGCATGCGCAGATTGAGCGTGCCCGGATCAATGACCCGGCTCATAGCCGCACCTCGCGGAACGGCTCGATCAACTCAAAAAGGCCCTCCGGTTCACCGGCAGAGGTGAAATCGAACCCCGTTGCCCGATGCGCATACCAATGGGTGGCGAGCATCAGGATCGCGTGGCGCAGCACGGCGGGCACATCCAGACCCGTATCGCCATAACCGGCGGTCACGTCGATCTCGATGCCGTTCATGGCGCGCATACGCGTTAAGGCAGGCCGGCGTAGCATCAGCCGTGGCCAGCGCCCGCCCAAATCGGCCAGCCAGTCCTCCGGTTCCAGGTCCAGCGCTGAGCCGGCGGCGTCATAGACCACGACGCTGTCAACCGAGCGAATGGGCCGCACGAGCAGCGCGATGCGCCCGTCGCTTGGCACCTCATCGGCCAACATGCGCCAGGTTTGAGTGATGAAGTGCTTGCCCGACAGCGTTTCGGTATGGGCCCGCGCGGCGAGCAGCATGGCCGCCAGCAGCGTATCTTCATCCTCGCTATCGATGCGCGCATGCGCCTTGAAATCATCGAGGCTGACCGGTTCGATGGCCGGACTTGTCAATTGCACCAGCGTCATGCGCAAGGCTCCAAATAGAGGAAAATCCAACGCAAACGGCCCGCCTCGCAGGGCAGAGGCAGGCCGTTTGCAGCTCAGCAAGGCAAAAAGGGCGGGAGGCTCCCTTTGCGTTTACGCCGCTGAGAAGGTGAGCAGTTTGATGGCGTCGAAATCCTGGATGCCGCCGCCGACGCGCTTGGTGACGTAGAAGAGCACATAGGGTTTGGCGGTGTAGGGATCGCGCAGCAAGCGCACGCCGATGCGATCCACAATCAGGTAGCCGCGGCGGAAATCGCCGAACCCGATGGCTTTGGCGTCCGAACCGATGGAGTCCATGTCTTCCATCTCGACCACCGGAAAGCCGAGCAGCGAGGCTTTGACGCCGGCCGCCGAAGGTGGTGTCCAGATGTAGTTGCCATCGGCGTCGCGCATCTTGCGCAGCGCCGATTGGGTGGAGCGGTTCATCACGAACGTGCCGTTCTGGCGGTAGGTGCTTTTCAGCGCATAGACCAGGTCGATCAGCACCTCGGACGGGTCGGAGACTGGGAAATCGCCATCGACGCCAGTCGAAACAGTCCCAAGGCTGTTCCAAGCCCAACTGGCTTCATCGACGGTCGGCGCGGAGAGGAACCCCAGCGGCTGGGTCGTGCCATTGCCTTTGACGAAGGCGAAGCTTTCCTGCTCGGCGAAGGCGGCATCAACCTCGCCAGCCAGCCAGATATCCATATCGATGGCGGCATCATCGAGCAGCGTCGCGGTGGCCGCTGGCATGGCGTAGAGTTCCATGGTCGGGAAAGCGATTTCCGAAAGCACCACCGAGCCGGTTTCCGGTCGCGGCGCGTTTTCGGCGACCCAGCCGGCATCGAAACCATCGGTTGTCACCGGCTTGCGGAAGATGGTCGAGGAGACCTGGCGCACGGTGGCGATGGAGCGCATCGGCGATAGCGCCGTCAGATGATCGCCGATGGTGCTTTCAGCTTCCTGCGGCACCAGATAACCGCCATCCGCGTCGGTGCCCGATTCCATGGCTTTGACTTGCAGCCCCGCCGTGGTGCCAGCGCGCACATAGGTCTCGAAGGCGCGGGCATGGTCGGTGCGTTCCAGACGCGCTGAAGCCGTTTCCAGGCGTGGGCGCACAGACGCCCCATGTGCGGTGGCGGAGAGACGGTTCAGCTTGTCGGTGTTGGCATCCAGTGCCGCATCGATGCGGGCAAGCTTGTCAGCGATCAGCGGATCGGCCTGGCCGCGCTTTTCCAGCGCATCGAGGCGTTCGTCATTGGCATCACGGTAGGCGGTGAGCGCTTCCATCATCGAGGCGACGATTTGGGGCTCGGTGGACGGATCGGCGGAGGTTTGCGCCTTGATCTCGCGGTCCAGGTTGGCTTCAGTCATGGGGATTTCAATCCTTTAGGCTTGCAGAGTGGGGGTTTGTGCAGGAGGGGTCGGCAGGGCATGGGTTGGCAAGGGATGGGCGGGCGGTGGAGCGGGCTCGCCCGGTTCGATCCGGTCGATGCGAGCACCCGGCTGCATGGGAAAAGCAACCAGCGACACCTCCCAGAGATCGACTTCGATCAGGCGCCGCCCTGGTCCGCTGGTTGGTGCGGGTTTCGGGCGGTTGGCGCGCAGAGTGTGAAAGCCGATGGAAAGCCCATCGAGTGCCCCATCCTTGATCAAGGCGGCGAGACTCCTGGCGCGGGCGACGGCGGTCGTCAGACGGCCTTCAACGCGCAGGCCACGGCTATCTTCATGGATCGCGGTCCAGACGCCGATCGGTTCGGCGGGATCATGGTTCCAGAGCATGCGGATGCCGGCAACGCCGCGCGCCCGTAAGGAGCGATGGAAAGCGCCCATCAGAACCGTATCGCCGGACAAATCGGCCACGTTGAAAAGGCTGGCATAGCCGGCGAAGGCAAAACCGTCGGTGGTTGAAAAGACATCAGATCGCGTCAACGGGTCTCTCCAGTCGGCTTTTTTGTCTGACCGCCACCGGTGCGCTCGGCGCGGGCGGCCAGTTTGCGTGCCAGATTGTGAGCGAAGGCATCGAACAATGCGTCGATGGCGGCAGCCTCATGAGCACCGCTGCGTGGCAGGATCGTACGCCGCGGGGCCTTGCGGCGCTTGCGTTTGGCGGCTGGTGGACGCTTGACCATTCTTCAAGTCCTTTTCGGCGGTTTGGCAGGCGGGTTTTCCGTGACAAGGAACGCGTTGAGTCGGGCTATCGCCATGACGAAGGATTCAAAACTGCGGGTGGTGCGCGACAGCTGACGAAGCTGCGCCAAAGCCAGGCCAGAGGTGCTTGCCGCCCAAAGAAAAAGGGCGACATGGCCAATGTCGCCCCGCTCAAAAAACAGCGTTGCCAGTTGCTCAATCATCGGCACGTCCAGCGTCGGGTGGCGCGGCCTCGCTCTGATTGTTGGCGCCATAGCCGACGGCCATGCGCTTTTCTTCATCGCTCAAAAAGCTGGCCGAGGAGACGCGGCGCCACAACGCTTCGCGCTCAGTGGAAAGCGCCTCGACGGCATCCAGATCGACCGCCAGGTCAAAGCTCTCATCGGGTGAGAGCGGCGCCAACCAGTGGGTAATGCCATCGAGAATGCGGCCAACCATCGGCAAAACGGTCTGCCGCCAAAGCGCGCGCTGGGCTTCGGCATAGTTGGCGTAGGTGTTGTCGCCAGGCAGGCCGAGCATTAAAGGCGGCACGCCAAAGGCCAGCGCGATTTCGCGCATCGCACCGTGCCGCGCCTCCTGGAAATCCATATCTTTGGGGCTGAGCGACATAGGCCGCCAATCAAGCCCACCTTCGAGCAGCAGTGGGCGCCCGGCATTGGCCTCGCCCTGATAGGTGGTTTCAAGCTCCAATTTCAGCCGTTCGAAGGCCTCGCCGTCCAGATGTCCATTGCCACCGGAATAGACCAACGCACCCGATGGGCGGGCGGCATTGTCGAGCAACGCCTTGTTCCAGTTGCTCGCACCCTGGTGCAGGTCGAGCGCCGTGCGCGCCGGTTCCAAACAACCGAGACCGTAATGGTCGTCCAACGGGTGGAAATGGCGCATGTGCGCAAGCGGCATCAGGCCGGTATCGGCATCGGGGTGAAGGGTCACCGTCTGACGACTGACTGAATAAAGATAACCGACAGGCCAGCCGTCACCACCGGCCTTTACCCGCACCCTGTCAGGACGAAGAGGGAACAGCGAGGTGGGTTTGCCGTCGGCAAAACTACCGAGAAGATAGGCGTTGCCTTCGAGCAGCAGGTGCGCGCACAGCGTTTCCAAAAGCGCCGTGCGCGAAAGATGCGGCCCAGGTGAGTTCAGAAGATCAAGCAGCCAATGGTCGGTGTATTCCTGATTGCCGGAACGCAGCACCAACCGAACTGACGACGCCGCCTCGCTGATGAGGCGCACGGCCCGGAAGGCCACCGGATTGCGGCAATAAGCGTGGCGGGCAAGGCTGGCATAGCCGGTGTCCGTCCAGACCGGCGTGCCTGGCGTGTGCAACTGAAAAAGCGGCAGATCCGGGCGCCCGACGGGTGCGGTGGCTTTTTGATCAAGACGAGCGGTATCGCTCGCGCTTTCCGCTTTTGGCGGGCGCGTAAAGAACATGGCGGTCTCCGGTTGGAGTGAAATTCGAGGTTTAGATACTGCGCAACCTTGGTGGCAGGTCGCCGGTCGCCATCAATTCAGTGATCGCCCAAACCAGCGCATCCAGCCGGTCGGGCGACTGGCCGGGCGCCGACAGGCCTTCGGGGCCAAAATCGAGCATCTCATCTTCCAACGCCGCGAACGCTCCTACATGGTGCACACGCCCTTGGGCATAGAGATAAGCCACCGGCTCGGCGCGCAGCCACTTGCCGCGCTTGGCGTGCACAAGTTTCACCGGCACGTCGCGGCTCGCCTGCTCCAAGACCGATCGAACCATGTCGCCGCCCTGATTGGCTTCGGCGATGATGAGATCGGCCTCCACCTGGTGGAAGAGGTCAATCGCCCGCCGCGCCCATTCTTCGGGCCGGGCGGCTTGGCATGTCTCATCGGCGAGCACCGCGAACTGGCCATCCGCGATGGCACCACAGGCGACGATGCCGCAGGCGTTCGATTTGGCGTGCGAGGACGCCGGCGGGTCCACCGCCACCACGATGCGCTGCAGCGGCGGTGGCGCGGCAAGGCGCGTGCTGTCGATGGTGTCGCGCTGCCAAAGACTGTCGGCGCGGTCAGCGATGAGTTCACCGGCCACTTCCTGGCGGTAAAGCCGCGAGCCGCCATAGGCGCGCTCCAGGCCTTCGACGAACCCATCGGCCAGAAACGCCTGGTTGGCATGACTGGTGGCGTGCGAAACGACACAGGTAGGGTCAGCAATCAGCCGTTTAACCAAAGGCGTCGCGCGCGGTGTGGTGGTGATGACGCAACGCGGTTGTCGGCCAAGGCGCAGTCCAAAGGCCAATTGATCAAGCGCGTCTTCGCCATAGCGCCATTTGCCGATCTCGTCGCTCCACGCGGCATCGAATTGGGGGCCGCGCAAGGATTCGGGGTCCTCGGCGGAGAAAAGCTGCGCCACGGCGCCATTCTCCCAAACCAGACGCTTGCGGGTCGCCTCATAGCGCGGCCGGTCCCAGGGTGGCGCGGTTTGGCGCAGGCCCGAAACGCCCTCCACCATCACCTCGCGGGCGTCAGCAAAAGTCTCGCCAACCAGCGCAATGCGGCCGCTTGGTTGAAGCGCATAGTGCGCCCGACCGTCGATGGCGCCGCGTACCCATTCGGCGCCGGCACGGGTTTTGCCGCTGCCGCGGCCACCCATCAGCATCCAGGTCGACCAGGGTTCCAGCGGCGGGCGTTGATCGTGCCGTGCCCAGCTGTCCCAGTCGTAGCAAAGCCGCAGCACCGCGCGGTCGCTTAGTCGGTTGGTGAAGCCCTCACTCATCCCCGCCTTGGCGCAGGCGATCAAGGCGGTCCGTAAGGAGATTGCGGAACTCATCGACGTCAATCTCCTGATCATCAGCCTTTGCAGAGGGTGTGGCGCCGGTGTCGGCGGCCTCCAGCATTTCGCCAAGCATGTCGAGCGCCCGCGCCATCGCCGTCAGCGCCTTGGCATCGCGCTCGCCATGGGTGGCATCGCCGGGCAGCACGTCTTTCTCAATCGCCATGATACGTTCCTCCAGGGCATGAAAAAGCCGCGCAGCAAGCGCGGCTCGTTTTTCGGTTGTCGTGGCCGTTTGCGGCGTTGACGGCGGCTTGTAGCGGCCAGCCGAGAGCGGCGTGTCGCGCCGGGCCGCCCAGCCTTCTTTGTAGGCGCGGCGGTAAAGCCGGTCGCGGGAGACGCCATGCTGCTTGGTGATCTCATCGACCGTGAACACTTCACCTTCATAGGCGGCGCGGATGTCGTTCCACGCCTCGTTAGAGAGTTCCACGGGCGGCGATCCTGGCATGCGGCCTACAGTTCCTTCGTGGCTGATTGCCGGACCTTTCTGAGCGATCAGGCAAAAGAAAAGCGGTCGCCGCTTGCGCAGGACCGCTGAGATTGTCTCGGGAGGAGAACGCATTTTGGAACTTCGGTGCCACGCCGTTGATGACGGCCTGGCCAGAAACCCAATACTGCGATGATGCCCACTTTGTACCCGAACACCGCACGGTGGGTCAAGGATTTTTTTCCTATTTTTAGGAAATATTTCTTATTTTTGTGACGCGCAGGCGTCTAAGCTCTTGATGCCGCTTGATAATAGTCGTCCGCCGGAACCTCTGGATCTTCGTCCGGCCAGTTCTCGATATGGTCTTCCAAATCAGCTGGATCGACATGGTCTTCGCTGATCACCCGGCCAGCGACGGAGATTCGCGCCGCAATGACGGTGTCTGGCGTGCCTGAGACCAGCGGATGCCACCAGTCCAGGCCCTCGCCGCGGGCAATCCGACTGTAGGCGCAAGTTGGCGGCAGCCAGGCCGAGTTACGCGCCATGTCAGGCGTGATGGCCAGGCAATCTGGGACTTTGGAAAAGCGGTTGGGATAATCGCTGCATCGCGCCGTTTCAGGATCGAGAAGCGTGCACCCGACACAGGTGAAGGCGATGGCGCCAGTGTCGATGTCTTCCAGTTTCGACAGGCAGCAACGACCGCAGCCATCGCAGAGTTTTTCCCATTCGGCGCTCGACAATTCTTCAAGCGTCTTGGTCTGCCAAAAGGGTGGCGTGGAGGGGGTTGGATGGTCCACAGCTTGGGGGGCCTTTGCTGGCGGAAAAGTCACAGACGTCTCTGGCTTCACCTTTTAACAAATTCGCGTCTGGCGGCAAACGCTACGTCCGCGTAAAAGAAAGGCACGTGCGGGATGGCGTCGCTTGCTTCTCAGGGCTTGAGCGGTAGGCGTCGCTTTGTCATACCTGATGCGTCCAACATGCTTTGTCCTCCCCGCCACACTGGCTGAATTCGCCGGTTCTTGGCCGACCTTAGACCGTTTGACCGCCGACGATGAGCGATACGCCACCGATCCCGCCGACCGATGAGACGCAACCGCGCGAACCGCGCGTGCGTGCTGCCGGTTACCGCCCGCGCCGTGGCCTGCCCCGGCCGATCGAGATCGACGCGGCGCTCGACACAACGTTGTTTTACATCGGGCAAGGTTTCAGCCGGTTCCTGTCCGGTATCAGGCGCTTCTTCGACCGGTTTCGGGTGCGCGGCCTGAAACGCGCGGCTGTCGAGGTGCTCGACGAAGTGGCGACGTTCGGCACGCTCGGCGCGGTGCTGGCGCTGGTTTTGGCGCTGCCGGCGTTTGAACGCATATCCAGCGATTGGCGCGCGCAGGACACCTTCGCGGTCACCATTCTTGACCGTTATGGCGAGGAAATCGGGCGGCGCGGCGTTCTGCAGAACGACAGCGTACCTCTCTCGGAGATGCCCGACCATTTGATCCAGGCGACGCTGGCGACCGAGGATCGCCGGTTCTATTCGCATTTCGGCATCGATATTGTCGGTACCACGCGCGCGCTGCTGGAGAATGTGCGGGCGCAAGGGGTCGTTCAAGGTGGTTCGTCAATCACCCAGCAGCTGGCGAAAAATCTCTTCCTGTCGAATGAGCGCACGCTGATGCGCAAGATCACCGAGGCGTTTCTGGCCCTTTGGCTTGAGGTCAATCTCACCAAAGACGATATCCTGAAGCTTTACCTGGACCGCGCCTATATGGGCGGCGGTGCGTTCGGTGTGGTGGCGGCGGCGGAATTTTACTTCGACAAGGATGTCCGCGACATCACCCTGGCGGAGTCGGCGATGCTCGCCGGGCTCTACAAAGCACCGGCTGGTTACGCGCCACATCTTAACCTTGCCGCGGCGCGCCAGCGGGCCAGCGAAGTGCTGTCCAACATGGTCGAAGCGGGATTCCTGACCGAAGGCCAGGTGCTGTTTTCGCGTCTCAATCCGGCCTCTGCCGTGCCGCGCGATGCCCTATCGGCGCCAAACCACTTCCTTGATTGGGTTTTCGAAGAGGTGCGCGAATTGGCGCCTCCCGGTGAGCGCGTGCTGGTCGTACGTTCAACCCTCGACACCCGCCTGCAGGCAGGCGCAGAACGCGCCGTTCTCAACAATCTGTCTGAATCGGGCCGCGCCTACCGCGTGCGCGAAGCCGCTGCCGTCTTGATGGAAAACGATGGCGCGGTACGCGCCTTGGTCGGCGGGCGCGACTATGGTCAAAGCCAGTTCAACCGTGCCGTCCATGCGCTGCGTCAGCCGGGCTCCTCGTTCAAGGTTTTCGTCTACGCCACCGCGCTTGAAAACGGCTACACGCCGCGTTCGATTGTGGTCGACGCGCCGATCACGATCGGCGGCTGGAGCCCACGCAATTATGGCCGCAGCTATCGTGGCCGGGTCACGCTAACGACGGCGCTTTCGCGTTCCATCAACACCATCCCGGTGCGTTTGGCCGAAGCCATGGGCCGCGATCTTATCGTCGAAACAGCCTACGACATGGGCATTCGCTCCGAACTACCCATCACCCGTCCGCTGCCGCTCGGCGTTGCTGAAGTGACGCCGCTCGACATGGCCAGCGCCTACGCCTCGCTCGCAAATGGCGGCTATCGGGCCAGCGGCTACGCGATCATGGAAATGCGCACGCTTGACGGCGAGTTGGTCTATGACCGCACGGTCGATGGGCCAGCGGCGCCGCGCATTCTCTCCGCTGAGGCGGTGACGGGCATGAACACCATGCTCACCCAGGTGATCCAGGCAGGTACCGCCCGGCGCGCGCAGCTTCCCGGCATTACAGCAGCCGGCAAGACCGGCACCACGCAGGCCTACCGCGATGCTTGGTTCATTGGCTATACCGGGCGCTACACGGCGAGCGTCTGGTACGGCAATGACGACTTTACCTCGACCGCCAACCTCACCGGCGGCCGTCTGCCGGCCATGACATGGCAGTCGATCATGGAACTTGCCCACCGCGACAGCCAACCGCCCTTAATGCCCGGCGTCGACGAAGCGGTGCGCGATGATGTGGAACTGGTGACCGCGCGGGATGCCGACGATGACGGGCCAGACGTTGCGACCGACCTTAGCGATGGCATGGCGCTGACGCTGCAAGGCCTTGCCAATCGGTTCGATCCGACCAACACCCGTGAGCTGCGTACCTCCTTCGATATCGATGCGCTGGGCACGTCGGACACGGTGATCCGCCAAGCTGATCCACAGGTCGAACAGGCAAACTAGCTCTATGGCGCGTCTGTTGTGGCTCTTATCGATGGCGCTGACCGCCGTTGTCGCCGGCACTGTGAGCGCCATCTACGCCACGCAAACATTGCGTCCGACCGGTATGTTGCAGATCGGCCCGTGGGAAGCCGTACGCGCCGTCGGCGATGCGTCGGCTGACCCCTATGCGCACGCGTTCCTCGCCTCATCGGGACAGTTGCCGCCAGGCAGCGCCGAGGGCATGCGCTTCGTGGCGCTTACCTCCCATGACGGACGGGCCTTGGTGCCGACCTGTTCGATCACGGTCACCGGCTTTGTCGAGATCGCTCGGCTTTGGACCTTGTCGCTGGCCCAGCCGAATGGGGCGGCCATCGGGGTCAGTGACGCGGAAAACCCCGGCGCGGCTTCACGTCTTGCCCTGCACAGCCAGGACATTGTCTACAATGCCGATGGTAGCTTCTCGCTGACCATCGGGCCGCGGCCCATGACCCCAAACTCGCTGCTGGTCGGGTCCAACCAGCCGATCAGCCTGGTTCTGCATGTTTATGACGGCGCTATAACCTCGGTGCCAGAGACAGGCGAGGCCTCGCTGCCGATCATCGATGTTGCCTCGACGGGTTCGGGGTGCGGGTGATGGTCGATACCAGTTTCTTTCTGCCGAAAGCGCGCAGGCGCCCTACCCTGCGACAGGTCGCAAGCGCCTTAGGCCTGTGGCTTGGGCTGACGTTCCTGGCGACGCTGGTCGTCCATTTTGTCATCGTGTTTGCGCTACCCACCATCGGACGCGGGGTGTTGATCGATGAGGTGATCCCGCCCGGCGCATCCGCACCGCGCCTTTACACCGGCCAAGCCGGCGAGCCGCGTCCCAACTTTCGCTACGCCGATGCGCGCAAGGATAGCGTCTATTGCAGTTTCGATCTGCGCGATGGCGCCGTGCGCGTGTCGGGCAGTCTTGATGCGCCGTTCTGGTCGATCTCGGTGCATACGCTCAGCGGTCTTGTGGTTGGTTCGGTGAACCACAATGCCGCATCCGGCGGTGACCTTGAGCTGCTGGTGATGCGCCCTGCCCTGGCCCGCGACTTGTCGGCTGCCGGGGCGCAACTGCCACGCGATGCGCTGGTGGTGGAAATGGAAGGCCCGCTCGGCTTGGTACGGATCAGCGGGCTTGCCACCTACAATGCCCTGCGCCCAGCGCTGCGCGATCAGCTGTCCTTGATGGAATGCTCGCTTGCGACCTTCACCTTCGCCGAGCCGGAGGATGATCAGGATGGTTCGCAGGACGGGCAGCAGCCGACCGCGCCATCAGGCCCGCCCAGTGTTCCTCAGCCGGTTGTCCGGCCTGACTTAGACTCAGTAGGGAACCCGCAATAACTCAACAGTCATCCTCGCCCCTGTGGCGGGGATCCATTCCGACAACCGCTGATGTGGCGCTAGAGCCGCCAGAAAGGTCATTGGAATGGATCTCTGTGACAAGCACAGAGATGACGTGATCAGGGGTCACGCCTTGGCGACGATTTCCAGCAGATCGACCATCTGACCGGGATGGCTGATCGGCGCCTGCTCCATATCCACCGCCAAAGCGTGCTGGATCATCGCTTCTAAGGCATTGAGCCGATCAATCGTTTGGCCGGCAAGACGCGAGGGTGTTTGGATCATCAGCCGGTCCACCGCATAGCGATAGGCATAGAGCCGGAAGAGCATCGCGCGTTTCACCCAGGCCATCTGGCGCTGGTTTTCTGCCACGCGGCCATGGGCGGCGGCCAACTCCGATGCGCCAATATCCGGCAATCCTAGGGCAGCATTGATGCGTTGGTCATCGGCAATGCGGACACGTGCGACATAGGCTATGTAGGGTTCGATGGCTGCCATGTCCTTGACGGCATCATCCATGATCCGAGCGTAGCGCGCCTCGCTGGAGCCGTAGCGCTGGCCCGACAGCATGTCCGAGTAGCGCTCGGGGCTGAGTACAAGATCGAGCCGGCGAACGATCTGGGCACGTTGCAACTCAGCTGCTGTGCGGCCAATCCAATCATGGGCATGGGTCGGCACGACCAGCGTCCAGCCAAGATTGCGCAGCGTGCGCTCATCATCGGTGTAGTTGAAATTGGAAACCGGTTCGCCAGCCGAATAGGTGGACATCATGCCGACCACGGGCAGTATGCTGTCATTGATGACATTGGCACGTTGCCGTCCGAAATCGCCGGTTTGCGCGCACCCGGCCAAGGCGCCGGCGCACGCGAGAGCCAGGCTCGCCTGCCAAATGGAGCGGCTGGTTTTCGGCGTTGCCCGCATTGCTAGCCTTGCCGACGACTGCGCACGATCTGAACGCCCGTGAAAAGAACGATCTGCGCCTCATGATCCAGTGGCAGCGGCGCACGGTCCTGTCGGGGTCGCCTCGATGCGCCAGAGAACGGCACAATATTAGAGACCGGTTCGGACGAACGCCGATGGCGCACGCCAGCGACCGCGGCCTTTCTCAAGCCGCGCCGGTTGGAGGAACTGGGTTTTCGACTGCCATCACCCATAATCGTGCCGCGTCAGTTTTTCGGTCAGCTCGTCATCGTGCTTCTTCCGAAGAAACCGCGCCCCTTTTGCGTTGCTGGGTGCCGCATCCACGTAGCGAATCACCACGCGAGCGCCCCAGGCCGGGGCATTAAGAATTGGGCAAGGTTAATCCTTTGCTAACGGAGTTCAGGCACAAAGAAGGCCTCTCTTTTTTGGCCAACAACGAGACCATCCATGGCGCACCTTCCGGATTTTTGGGGCAGTTCTGAAACGCAGTCCGACGAGGACGCCGGTTCAGTGGCGCACTGGGATATCGCCGGGAGCGCGACTGGCGCCTTGTCCACGGCTACAGACGGCCCCAATTCAACCTCCCGCCACGCCTCACCTTTGGCTGGTGCCAACCTACTTGGTGCCGTTTCGACCTTGCTGGCGCTAACGCCGCGCGGTCGTGGCGAAGAGCTTGCCCGGCTGACCGCGCTTGCTCATGGCTATATCGGCATCGCCAGCGACGATGAGCTGGTATCGCTGGCCAAGGCGGTCGCAGGCCGCGAGGACGTGAACAGCGGTCTTGCCGATCGCCTGGCGCGCTCCAACGATCGTGCCGCGCACATTCTTATCCGGGCCAACCGGCTGGGCGATGAGACGATTGCCTACTTCCTGGAAGAGGGTGGCAATGACACCCGCGAGTTGATCGCCCGCCATCACACGCTGCAGGGCAAGCACATCACCATGTTGGTTGCCGATGGCAATGGCGCGGTGTTGCAGGCGCTGTTGGACAACCGGCAGACTGATTTTAGCGCCGATGCGCAGAAGATGGTGGAACGCCAAGCGGCCAACGCCGCCAAGGCCGCAGAACCGGCGCCACTTGCCGAGGCTCCTCGACCAGCCGAGACGCCACGCACCTACCCTGCCGGAAGCGCCGATCCACGACGCAGCGCCCAGGATTTCGCCAAACTCGACAGCGCCGGTCGGCGCGCAGTCATGCGCCGCCTTGCCGAGGACCGGCCGGGGACCATCAGCCTGCAGGACGCCCGCAAAGCGCTCGACCCAACGCGCAACGATGCTGATCTTGCCTTCCTGACGGTGATTGCGTTGCGCGACGCAGACAAGCTCGCCGACCTGTTCGCCTCGACGCTGGATTTGGATCGTACGCTGGTCGGCAAGCTGCTCGACGAAGCCGATGGCGATGCGCTGTTGGTGTTGGCCAAAGCCGCAGGGCTCTCCTCCACCGCGTTTGCCCGCATGCTGATCCTTGGTAAAACAGGCCTCACCGGCAGCCCGCGCGATACTTTCGCGCTGGTTGATCGGTTCAATGCAATGCCCGAAGCGACTGCGCGGCTGATCGTCGGCGCGATGCGTGGCGAGACACCGGCCAAAAAGCCTGAACCGGCCTCACCGCAGCGACCGCAGACGCGCTCGATCATGGAACATGCCAGCAGCAAGGCGTCGGCGCCGCAACAGGGCTTTCGCAAGGCGATCTGAGATCAAGCGTCGATTGTCGGAACGAAGGCTCGCATTTTGCGGTCTTCGATATCGACCACCCAGACATCGGGATCAAAGCGCATCTGACGCTCCAGGGCATCTTCGGCGGCAGCGCGGGTCGGCTCGGGTTCCAAAGGGATACGCGCAAACAACCGATTGCCGGTGAGTGCCGCATCGGCGGGTAAGGGCGCATCGTCCATTTGCGGCGGTGCGGGTCCATAAAGCGCCACCTGCCCTTCCAATCCGTCGATCAACACGAAGATCGCGCCGGCCGTGTTGTCGCCACGGCGCGCGACAGTGGCGTAGGCGCCTTCGCCCTGCACGCGCCGAACAAGGGCGCTGACGACGAAATCACTTGTCAGGCGCATGGGCGGCTTTGGCTTTCAGGTCGAGTTTGCGGGCGTACCAAACGCCCACCGGCAAGGCCGCCAAATAGGCAAAGGAAAGCCCGATCAGCACATGCCAGGTGAAAGCGACGAGCAAGGCGATCATCGCCGCCGCCGCCACCATCAGGGGCAGCACGCTGTCGGAGGGAAGCCGTGCGCCGAGGCGTTTGCCGGAAAAAGTGGGCAGTGACGACACCATCAACAGGCCAATGATGACGATATAGCCGGCCACCAAGATCGGAGAGCCCGTCAGCCAATCACCATCGAGCAGCGCGAAATACATCGGCAGCAGGGCGACCAACGCACCGGCGGGTGCGGGCACACCGGTGAAGAAGTTAGCCTTGTGATCGGGGCCTTCGACATCCAGGGCCGCGTTGAAACGCGCCAGTCTCAGGCCCGCGCAGATGGCGTAAAGCAGCGCGGCGATCCAGCCCAGATTACCGATGGCCGACAGAGAAGATTGGTAGAGGATGAGCGCTGGCGCGACGCCGAAATTCACAAAATCGGTGAGAGAATCCAGCTCCGCACCGAAGCGGCTGGTGCCCTTGAGCATCCGCGCCAGGCGGCCATCAAGCGCATCAAGAAACGCCGCCAGCAGGATGGCCATCATCGCCAGTTCTAGCCGACCTTCCAGCGCCAGCCGAATGGCCGTTAAGCCCGAGCAGAGCGCCAGCAGCGTCACCATATTGGGCAACACCATGCGCAGCGGCACACGGTTCAGCCGACGCCAGCGGCGCCCTCGCTTGGACCCCGGCTTGCCGCCCGGCTCAAAGTCTTGGAACAAACCTGTCATATGCATGCGATCATTGAGCTAGCTCGTCCGGTGGAAGCGTTCGCCGGATGACGCCTGGCCAAACCGGGCGATCACCGTCTCGCCCGCCAGCGTGCGCTGGTCCATGGCGACATCCACCATCGCGCCCTCGGGCAAATAAACGTCGACGCGGCTGCCAAAACGGATCATGCCGATGCGCTCACCCGCCGTCACGCTATCGCCCTCGGCGCTCCAAGCTAAGATACGGCGGGCGACAAGCCCGGCAATCTGCACGGCGGCAAGCGGTCCATGCGGCGTCGCAAACACAAAGCCGTTGCGCTCATTCTTCTCGCTGGCTTTATCGAGGTCAGCGCTGAAAAACGCGCCCTCCTTGTAGGCGACCTTGGTGATGGACCCCGACACTGGCGCGCGGTTCACATGCACGTCGAACACGTTCATGAAGATGCCGACCATCCGCATCGGCTGATCACCAAGACCGAGTTCCGGCGGGGGCGCGCGATGGCCGACAAAACACACCCGGCCGTCGGCGGGGCTGATCACCAAGCTATCGTCAACCGGCGTCACACGGGCCGGATCGCGAAAAAACAGCACGCACCAGATCGTCAGACCTACACCGATCCAAAACAGGCTGATCGACAGAAAGCCTAAAGCCAGCGAGGCAAGCGCGAACAGGCCAATGAATGGATAGCCAGCCGGATTGATGGGCGGAATGGCGGTGCGGATCGATTGGGCAATGCTCATAAAACGGCGGAACTCACTGACACAGATGGGGGACCGCCGGTCCTACCGGGTTCCACGAACCTTGTCGAGAAGCGCCTCAATGAGGAGTCTAGACGGGAGTCGGCTCGCCGGCTCTTGGCCCGCGATCAATCACGCCTTCAACATCCTGCGCACGGGTTTCGGCCAGTTTCTTCTCGGCCTCGCTGGCCTCGCGCTGGCGGTTCCACATGGTGGTGTAGAGCCCATCCATCGCCAGAAGCTGATCGTGCGTGCCGCGCTCGGCAATCTCACCGGCTTTGAGCACAATGATCTCATCGGCATCGATGACCGTGGAAAGCCTGTGGGCGATGACCAGCGTGGTCCGGTCCTTGGAGACCACATCGAGCGCTGCTTGAATTTCTTTTTCGGTCTGCGTGTCGAGCGCCGAGGTCGCCTCATCCAAGATCAAGATCGGCGGGGCCTTTAGAAGCGTGCGGGCAATCGCCACGCGCTGCTTTTCGCCACCGGAAAGTTTCAGCCCACGCTCACCGACCTGGGTGTCGAACCCATCGGGCAATTGTTCAATGAAATCGGCGATCTGCGCCATGCGCGCGGCCTCGCGCACTTCTTCTTGGCTTGCCGACGGGCGGCCATAGCTAATGTTGTAAGCAATGGTGTCGTTGAACAGCACGGTGTCCTGCGGGACCATGCCGATCTGTTGGCGCAAGCTCGCCTGCGTCACATCTTTCAGGTTCTGCCCGTCAATGGTGATCGCGCCTTCGCTGACATCATAAAACCGGTAGAGCAGCCGCGAGATCGTGGATTTACCTGCGCCCGATGGGCCGACAAGCGCCACCTGTTTGCCGGCGGGCACGTCGAAGGAAATGCCCTTCAGGATCGGTCGGTTGCTATCGTAGGAAAAGCGCACATCCTCAAACCGGATGGCGCCGCCATTCACCTGCAACGCCGCCGCGTTCGCGCTGTCGGTGACCTCGGGGTTCTGGCGCAGCAGATCGAACATGGTTTCCAGATCAACGAGCCCCTGCTTGATCTCGCGATAAACGAAGCCAAGGAAATTCATCGGCTGCCAAAGCTGCAACAGCAGCGCGTTGATCATGACAAAATCGCCCAAAGTCTGCGTGCCGGCCTGCACCGCTTGGGCGGACAAGATCATGCAGGCGATCAAGCCGATAGTGAAAATGAAGGTCTGGCCGAAGTTCAGTGTCGCCAGTGACGTATAGGTCTGCGTTGCCGCCTTCTCATATTTGGCCATCGCGCCATCGAAACGGCGGGCTTCCATGGCCTCATTGTTGAAATATTTGACGGTCTCGTAGTTGAGCATGGCATCGACGGACTTGGTGTTGGAGTCCGTGTCGGCCTCGTTCATCGCCCGGCGAATGGCGATGCGCCAATCGCTGGCCACCTTGGTGAACCAGATGAAGGCGACCACGATGGCGATCACGATCCCGGCATAGGTCCAGTCGAACTGATAAGTGACGACGGCGATCATCAGCGCAAATTCCAGCAGCGTCGGCACGGCTGTCAGGATCAAGAAGCGGATGATGATCTCAATGCCCTTGGTGCCGCGCTCGATGATGCGTGACAGGCCGCCGGTGCGGCGCTGCAAATGGAACCGCAGCGAGAGCCGGTGGATGTGACCAAAGGTTTCGTTGGCAAGGCTGCGCACGGCATGCTGGCCGACCTTGGCGAACAGCGCGTTGCGCAGCTCGTTGAAGCCCACCATCATCAGGCGGCCAACGCCATAGGCCACCACCAGCATCATCGGCACGATCAGCCATTGCGGAATGCTGGCAGGCGCGCCGAGCTCACCGGTCAAAGAATCCGTCAGCCATTTGTAGCTGTAAGGCACCAGCACGGTGACAAACTTGGCGAGCACCAGGATGAACAGCGCAATGTAGATGCGCCTTTTCAGGTCCGGCCTGTCATGCGGCCAGATATAGGGAAACAGCACACGCAGCGTGTCGCCCATTGCGCGGTCATCGACCGAGAGCGCTGGCTTTTCGCCCTGTTGTTTGTCCTGTGGTGTGTCGGCGGCAATCGCCATGGGGCTTACGCCTTTTCGAAGGATTGGCCGGCGGGCAGCGCTTCCGCCGCGCCAGAGGATTTGAGAGTCGCAAACGCGTCCAGAGCGGCCTCAAGGGCGCTGGCGTTCACATTGAAATAGCTTTCCACGCCACAGGTCGTGCGGGTGACGAGCCCTGCATCGACCAAGACGCGCAAATGCTGCGAAACGGTGGACTGCGCCAGAGCCATGTCGCGTTGGGATAGGTCGCGGACAAGGTGTCCACAGCAACACTGCTCGGTTGATAGCGCACGCAAAAGCGCAAGCCGCGCCGGGTGGGCGAGCGCCTTGGCGGTGCGCGCCAAGGCTTCATCATCGGCTTCAAAGGACGCCGGGTTCTGTGCTGGAGGCTTCATCGTCATCTGGCGATGAAATAGTCCCGCAGCCTCAGCGCGACAACCCCATGGGTAGTAACCCGTGGGGTTAGCTCAGTTCTGAAGAACGTCCGCGTTTGGAATTTGGTCCGGCTCAAGCGCTTGCACACCAGGCACCTCGCCCCACTCTTCCTGCGGCGTCGGCAAATCAAACACTTGGCCTGGGAAGATCAAAGCCGGATCGCGAATCTGGTCGCGATTGGCATCATAGATCGATGTGTAACGGATGCCCTGGCCGAAGACCCGGCGCGACAGGCGCCAGAGATTATCACCGCGGCGGATGATGACGCGGCCCGTATCGAGCACCGAGACACGCTCATTGCTGGCTGTCGGCGTCGCACTGGCGACCTGATCGTCGCTTGCCGTTGCCGGCGCTGCGGCTGGTGCCTCTGCTGGTGTCGCGTCTGCATCCGTCTCGGTCGTCGGATCGATGGTTGGTTGGTCGTTTGATGATGGCGTGTTTGCGACCTCAGCGGCTGGCGCGGTTTCGGTGGGCGCAGCATCTGTGGTCGCGGCTTCCGTGGTCGCGCTTTCGACCGCCTCAACAGCATCACTTGCTGCGTTGACGACCGTTTCAGCTGTTTCGGTTGCGGCCTCGACAACCGCAGTCACCGTTTCGCTTGCCGCCTCAACACCATCGCTGGCGGCGTCCGCGACACTATCGACCATGTCGGCAACGGCTTCTGTCGCTGTCTCGCTGGCAGCTTCAACCGCTGCCTCTGCAACCTGGACTGCAGTTTCCGTAGCCTCAGCGACGGCCACCTCAATGCCTGGCATTTCAAAGGGCACTTCAGCGCGAGCGATCACATCGGCTGAACCTGTGGCGAGCGCGTCAGCGCGAACGGTGACGTCGCCGGTGGCATCGCGCAGCCTTCCTTCGAACAGGTAGCGGCCCTGTTCGCCGGTGATGGTTTCGCCCAGCAGCTCATTATCCTGATAGAGCCGGATCACTGTCCCAGGAACGGAGGCACCGGCAATCCAAATCTCCTGGCCTTCCAACTCAATGGCATCGACGACAACAAACGGCGCAGTCGTCGCTTCGTTCGCGGCGGGCGCTTGAGGCTCGGCGCGCGCCGCCGTTTCCACTTCGGTTGAAGCTTCAGATGCGGTTGTTTCTGGCGCGACAGATGTCTCGGTCGCATCGGCAGAATCGTCCGCTGCGGTGGCTGGTTCGGTGCGCGCAGCGACTTGCGTTTCACCGGCGTCGGCTTCGGGCGCCTCACGCTCGATGATTTCCACCGGCTCGCCGGGGCGCAGCACACCGACGAGGAAGCCTGCCTCATTGCCCTCTTCGGGCAGCACGACCGCCACCTGCTCATCGGACTGCGCTTCGCGGTTGCCGTTTTCGTCAATCACCACCACTTCCAGCGTGCCTTCGCCGGTCGGCAGGGCATCATCGGGCACCAGCACGAAATCACCGCCCTCGGTCACCTCGGCTTCGGCGACAACCTCATTGTTGTAAACCAGGCCGACGCGTTCGCCTTCGGGTGCATTGCCAGCAATGAGCACTTCACCGGTCGGCTCGATGCGCACAACGTCGAGAACTGGCGTGGTGCCAGGCTCGGAGGCAGTCTCGGGCAGGTCGCTGCCAAGGCTTTCCAGAACCTCTTGCGCGGCCTCGTCGGTGAGCATGGCGGTTTCGGCCATGTCCTCAGTCATGTCGCCTGTCATGTCGTCGACCATGTTTTCGGTCGCGTCTGAAACCGCATCAGCTGTTTCGCTCATGGTTTCCGACACGGCGTCAGCGGCGCTCTCGGCCATATCGGTGACGGCGTCCACGGCGCTTTCAGCCGTCTCTGCGATGGCCTCGGCTGCATCCTCAACGGCGGTCTCGGCAGAATCGGGAACAAGGGCAAGGCCTTCGGAGGACGAATCGGCCGTTTCGGCAGCCTCGTCCGTCTCTTCCACCGCTGCCTGCTGCGTTGCAGCATTCCGGTCAGCGAAATAGTCGCCCAAAAAAGTTGAACCGAGATAGAGCGCGCCACCAACCGCCAGCAGGGCCACAGCGCCTACGACACCAGAGTTCATCACATTTCCTTCATAAAGGCCGAGTCTCCCGGGTTTAGTACCGTTTTGCAGTGCACGCAAGGAACGCCAGACGGGGACTATCCCTAGGGATAACGGCGGTTGACGCTCGCTTTGGCCGGTGTCACTCAAGAGCCATGAGCAAATTGACTTCAGTGTGCGTGTATTGCGGCTCACGCACCGGCCAAAATCCGGCCTACCAAACAGCTGCACAAAGCCTCGGCGAGGCTTTGGCGTCTTCCAACATACGGCTAGTCTATGGCGGCGGATCGGTCGGTCTGATGGGCACGGTTGCGCGTGCCTGCCTGGATGCCGGCGGCAAGGTGACCGGAGTCATCCCGCGGTTCCTGGAAGAGCGCGAGGTTATGCTGCGCCGCGTCGAAGATTTGGTGATCACCGAGGACATGCACGAGCGCAAGCGCCGTATGTTCGAGGAGGCCGACGCCTTTGTCGCCCTGCCCGGCGGGATCGGCACGCTGGAGGAGGTGGTCGAAATGATCACCTGGGCGCAATTGGGCCGCCACAAAAAGCCGGTTCTTTTAGCCGATATCGGTGGGTTCTGGGGTCCGCTGACGGAACTGATGGATCATATGATCGATGAGGGTTTCATCACCGAGGCGACCATGATCCGCTATCTCATCACCGAGGATATCGGTGAGATCGTGCCGCAACTGCGGGCAGAAGTCGCCACACTCACCGCCGAAGCGCTGGAAGGCGACGAGGAAGCGCTAGAGAAGTTGTAGCTCTATTCCGCCAAAGCTTGGGATCGTCCCAGACTTTTGGGACAGCCAAGCGTCCCTCACCAAGCGGATCCTCGCTCAGCGCTAAGGACTGCCAGGCGCCCGCCCAATCTTCCGGCAAGGGATATGGCGGGGCAATGTTCGGTTCAGCCCGGAATCCGAAACGACCGTAATAGGCGGGGTCGCCAAGCACGAGGACGCCCGTCACGCCCTGCTTGCGCAGCCGGGCCAGCCCTTCGCGCACCAGCGACCCACCCAACCCTTGCTTCTGCCAATCGGGATGGATCGCCAACGGCCCCAGTAAGGAAAGCACGGCACGACCACCACCGGTGGTGCACGGGGTGAAGGCGACGTGCCCGATGATCTGCCCGGATTGATCAAGGACCAGCGACAGCACATCTGGTTCCGCCTCAAGGCCACGCACCACAGCGAGCAGATCTTCATCGGGAAATGCCGCCGGATAGAGCGCCTCCAACCCTGGCAGGTCCGATGGCTTGCTTTGGCGGGCCGTTGGGCAGGTCATCGCGCTACTCCGCCGCCGGGGCGATCATCAGCCCGTCGGCGCGCATCAGCTTGGTGATGATGGAATCTTCCAGCGCCTGGAAACTGGCATCGACAATGTTCTCCGACACGCCGACCGTGTACCAGCGCTCGCCGGTCACCGTGTCTTCGCTCTCGATCAAAACGCGCGTTATAGCTGCCGTCCCGGCGTTGAGGATACGCACTTTGTAGTCCACCAGTTCCAGCGTTTCGATGGCAGACTGGAAGCGACCGAGATCCTTGCGCAAGGCATTGTCCAGCGCGTTCACAGGGCCATTGCCTTCGGCCACCGACATCAGTCGCTCACCGTCCACTTCTACCTTCACAACCGCCTCGGACAGCGTGATTTCTTGGCCGATAGCGTTGAAGCGACGCTCCACGCCCACCTTGTAGCTGTCCACCTTGAAGTAGCTGGGGACAGTGCCAAGCCGTCCCATAGCGAGCAGCGCCAAGGAAGCATCCGCGCCCTCATAGGAATAGCCCGCCGCTTCGCGCTCTTTCAGCTCAGCGAGCAGATCATTCAAACGCGTGTCTTTGGGATCAAACTGCAAACCCAAACGGGTGAGCTCAGCCACCAGATTGGACTTGCCAGCCTGATCAGACACCAACACCCGGCGTGTGTTGCCAACGGTTGCTGGCGGAATGTGTTCATAGGTTTCAGGCTCTTTGAGCACCGCCGAGGCATGAATACCGGCCTTGGTGGCAAAGGCGCCCGCGCCTACATAGGGCGCATGACGATCCGGCGCGCGGTTCAAGATTTCATCGAACGCGCGGCTGGTCACCGTCAGCTTGGCCAATTGCTCCGCCGTGACACCGATTTCAAACTGGCTGGCATAGGGCTCTTTCAGCATCAGCGTTGGGATCAGACTGGTGAGGTTGGCGTTGCCGCAACGCTCGCCGATGCCATTCAGCGTGCCCTGGATTTGCCGCACGCCGGCGCGCACTGCTGCCAGAGCATTGGCCACAGCCTGCTCGGTGTGTACTCGGCATTGGCCTTGTAGCCGTCAAAAAAGTGCTCGGCGTCGTCGGTTTCCAGGGTCAGCGGCGTTCCGCAGGTCGGGCAGAAGCCACGATTTGACAGATTGGAGGAGGCGAACAGGCTGCGTTCGCCGCGCGTCCATTTAAAGCCTTCCACTTCGACCAGCGGTGCGAAGTAGTTGCCCATCGCTTTCTGGCACATGCGGCAATGGCAGATGGAGGCGCGACCGAGCGCGTTGAACCGGTAACGCACGGCTCCGCATTGGCACCCGCCGGTGTACGAGGTGCTCATCGCTTTGTCTCCCAGCTTTGCGTGTCATGGTCGGGATGCTGGTGGTTGGTCGCGGTGATGACCGGCGAGAGATCATCGGTGCCAATCTCCGCCGTGGGCAGATTGCCAAGAGCGTGAAAGAACGGCACGCGGCTCGCCTCACCATCATTCCGTTCTGGGGGCAGTGCCGAAGGATCGTCCAAACTGCCCAGCGTGAAGGCCTTACCCTTTTCCGCGACCGGATCGTAGAAAAGTGGCGTGCCGCAGGTGGCGCAAAAGCCTCGGCGCACTGGATCGGACGAATTGAACCAAGACGGCTCGCCGCGCGTGATGGTGAGTGTCTCGCCGGGTGCCCATGCGAGCGGCAAAAAATAGTTGCCGGAGGCTTTCTGGCACATGCGGCAGTGGCAGAGATGGGGCGTTTGGGGTGTGCCCGTCACGTGGTAGCGCACCGCCCCGCACTGGCACCCGCCGGAGAGCGAGGCGGTCATGTTGCAACCCTACGAACGTCATCCCTGTGGGTCCGCGAGCCGCGGGTCTCGCCTCCATCACAGGGATCCATGCCTGAGACCTTTCTGACGGTGAAGCGGGTGGGAACGCTCCACGGAATGGATCCTCGGAACAAGGGCGAGGATGACGTCCTATGGGTTTGAAGCGTCATCGCTTCACCTCCCACGCCGTTGTGCGCTCGCCCGTTTCGGGGTCTTTGCCGTCCTTAAGTTGGATGCCTTTTTCCGCCAATTCATCTCGAATGCGATCGGCATTTCCCCAATCTTTGTTGGCGATGCAGGCCAGACGTTCATCGATCGCTGTCAAAACAATCTTCTCAATACTTGGGTCCAACATTCCCAAATCATCGGCCAGCTGTACGCTGCCTGCCAACCGCCAACCGTCAAGCCCAAGGAAATCAAGAGTTGCAATCAATTTTGACGCTGCTTCTTTATCGCCAGTACCTGCTCTCTTGGCCAATGAATGGAGCGCCGGCATGCCAGCTTGCATGTTCAAATCGTTTGATAGCGCTTCAACAAAGCTTGTCTCCGGAGCCCGGGTGTCAATCGTATGCCCTTGGGCTCGATCAATATCCTGAGCCCAATCCCGCAATATCCTGGCCGCCTCTTCCAGCCGCTTCACCGAAAAGTCCAAAGGCTCGCGATAGTGGCTCATCAACAGCGCGAGGCGCACCACTTCGCCGGGCCATTTGCGCCCGCCGACTTTGTCGGTGTGCAGCACATCATGGATGGTGACGAAGTTGCCTTCCGACTTCGACATTTTGCGGCCCTCGACTTGCACAAAGCCATTGTGCAGCCAGGTGTTGGCCATCTTCTGCGTGCCGTGGGCGCAGCAGCTTTGGGCGATCTCGTTTTCATGATGCGGGAAGATCAGATCGAGCCCGCCACCATGAATGTCGAACGTCTCGCCAAGATGGTGCGCGCTCATCACCGAGCATTCGATGTGCCAGCCTGGACGGCCCCTGCCCCATGGGCTTTCCCAGCCGGGTTCCTCAGCGCTTGAAAGCTTCCAAAGCACGAAATCGCTGGGATTCTTCTTATGGCCCTCCACATCGACGCGCGCGCCGGCAATTTGCTCATCAAGGTTGCGCTTCGAGAGGGCTCCATAGTTCGGCATGCTCACCGTATCGAACAGCACCTCCTGGCCCTCCGGACCGTCGGCGACGTAGGCATTGCCCTTGGCGATCAGCGTTTCGATCATCGCGATCATGCCGCCGATATGCTCGGTGGCGCGCGGCTCGTGCGTCGGCTCCAGGCAGCCAAGCGCCGCCAGATCGGCGTGATACTGCGCGGTGGTTTTTTCGGTGACGCGCGCGATCGCCTCATTCAGCGGCAGATCGGGAAAGTCGCGGGCGGCGCGGGCGTTGATCTTGTCATCGACGTCAGTGATGTTGCGCACATAGGTGACGTGTTCGTCGCCATAGACATGACGCAGCAGCCGGAACAGCACGTCGAACACCACCGCCGGGCGGGCGTTGCCGATGTGGGCAAAGTCGTAGACCGTCGGCCCGCACACATACATGCGCACATCTTCGGCATCGATCGGAACGAACGGTTCCTTCGCGCGCGTGGCGGTATTGGTGAACTGCAAAGTCATTCTGCTCTTTCCATCGCGGCTTTTGCCATTGCGGGTCTGGCCATCACGGGATTGGCCATAACACGTCGTTCATCGCCGCTGGCGAGGAACCGTTTTTAGTAGGATGGGAGCAAAACGGGGCCGTGCCAGCGATGGGTGCGCTAGCTGCAAATCTCAATGGTGCCGATGGATGCAATTGCAGCCATCTGCGCAAGGGTTTGATAATCACACGGCCTAAACATGGCCTTTTCCCTGCCGTGTTTTGATCAAACTCGTCAAGCCTTAATCCATTTGTCAGTGCAGGTGTGCAGGTTGCATTGAGCGACACATGCGCACCGAAGGTGTGATGAACAACACGGCGCGCCGGTTGGGGCTGGTGCAGTGTGCCGCAACTTGAGATCCGCAATCGGCAACCTCCGTCAAGAGAGGGGCCGGTCGATCAGGGAAGGTTACAGCATGAGCCTGACACATGAAGAAAGCCGTTTGTTCGCAACGCTTTGGCTGAAAACCGGCGAGGATGCCGTGTTGCAGGTTGAGGACGCCAAAGAGGTTGCCGTTTATACGGCCACGTCCACGGAAATGGGGCTTACCCCTTGCGCCCGCGAACGCCTGCAGCCGTTCGATCTGCGCCCTTTCGCGCGCGTTCAGGGCCGCCAAGACCGGCAAGCACAAGACCAACATTCATCCTGGGTTCATTAAGCCTGCCTTAAGGTTCGGCCAACCTTTGGCTAACCCTGTTATGGTAGGGTTGGTGAAAGGCGGAACGCAGAGGCTGGCGCCGGCGTTGAATGCTCGACCGGGCAAGCTCCGCGCAGGCCAACCGTTGGATGGATGAACGTGCAGGCAGACGCCAAACACGATTGGACACAGGCCCTCAAGCGGCGCTCCAAAAAGCTGGGGCTGTCGTTTGGTGCGGTGTTTTTTGCCGTCGGCCTTGGGTTCACGACACAGGCAGCGGCGCAAAACTCCTGCGCGCGCATCCAAGGCGAGCTGGCCGCCCTGCATAATGGCGGTGGCGGCGGGTCGGGCCAATTGCAGCAAGCGGTCAATCAACAGATGCGTGAACTGGCGCGGGCGCAAGGCGCCTATGATCGCTATCAGTGCGCCTTTGGGGCCTCGCCGCAATGCGGTTCGATCGTGGCTACCCTTAATCAGATGCAGGCCAATCTAAGCCAGATGCAGCGTCAGCTGGCGCGTTCGGGCGGTGGGCGCAACACGGCCCGGATCGCCGAACTGGAACGGGTTTTTGCCACCCAGTGCGGACCGGGTCAGCGACAATACCAGCAGCCAATTCAGCAGGCCGTTCAGCCGGGCAATCTGTTGGAGGCAATCTTCGGCATTCGCTCACAGCCGACCTATGTGGCGCGCCGGCCAGCCGATCCGTCCGGCATCGTGTTTCCGGGCCAGCCCTATGGTCGCGGTTTCGACCGGCCGGGCGAGTTTTTGCGCGAACCAGAATATCGCGGCTGGGGCGGCACCTACCGCACCATGTGCGTGCGAACGAGCGATGGATTCTATTGGCCGATCAGCTTTTCAACGACACGCGACCGGTTCGATGAAGACCGTAGCCTCTGCGCGGCCATGTGCCCGGGAACGAGCGTGGAGCTTTACGCCTATCGCAATCCTGGCGAGCAAGTTGACTCCATGATCAACACGCTGACTGGCGAGCCCTATACCACCCAAGGCTATGCGTTTGCCTACCGGGAGAACTTCGACCCGAACAATCGCTGCACGCCCTCGGCAGCAATGCTCGAAGAGTTGCGCGCGGCCAATGGGTTTGCCGCCACCGGACCGACAAGCCCGCAGGTGCCACAGCCGAGCGCGCGGCCGGATATGGCCAGCGATCCGGAGACGCGCGCGCTTGATGATGCCGGGGTGAGTTTTTCGGCTCTACGGTCGCTCACCCGACCGGAACAGGATGGCGAGCAGATGGTTCGCGTGGTCGGCCCGAACTACGGATACTTTGCCAACTGAATAGTCCGGACGTTCTGGTCGTTTGTCGCGACTAACGGGCTGCTTGTTCCAGACGACCAAGGACTTTGTCGCGACCAAGCAGAACGATGATCGGGCCCATTTCCGGACCACGTTCTTGTCCGGTAAGTGCTTTGCGCAATGGCATGAAAAGCCCCTTGCCCTTGCGCCCGGTCTCAGCCTTCAAGGCACCGGTCCAATCACCCCAGGTTTCAGACGTGATCTCACCATCTGGCAGCTGCGCGATGGCGGATTGGATATAGGCGATATCATCGCTTTCCAGATCGCTCTCCACTGTCCCGGCGTTCAGCATATCCCACCAGGTTTTGGCGTCATTTGGCGCATCGCAGTTCTTGCGAACAGCGAGCCAAAGCTCAGCTTGGACATCGGCGGGAATGCCGAGGCTGGTCAGCGTATCGGCGACATTAGAGGGTTCCAACGCATGGACCATCTGGGCTGAGAAATCAGCAATCTGTTTAGGTTCGAAACGCGCCGGGCCAGAAGACACCTTCGACAGATCAAAGTCGTCAGCCAAGGCCGCCAAGCTGTCTCGTGGGGCAATGGCCATCGATGTGCCCACCAGCGTGGCGACACTTGCCACCGCCATGGCCTGCGTGCCGTCCTTGCGTAGTGCTTTAAGAGATAGCGAACCGTGCCGCTTGGACAACGCGGACCCATCCGCGGCGATCAGCAAATTGTGGTGACCCCAGTTTGGTGCGCTGGCGCACAGAGCCTCGAAAATTTCGATCTGTGTGCCAGTGTTCGACACATGATCCTCACCACGGATCACATGGGTGATGCCGAAATCGATATCGTCGATGATTGAAGGCAGCGTGTAGAGATAGGAGCCGTCTTCGCGGATCAGCACTGGATCAGATTGCGATGCGGTATCAATGGCTTGCGGGCCTTTGCAGAGATCGTCCCACTCAACGCGCTTACCGGTCAGCTTGAAGCGCCAGTGCGGTGTGCGGCCCTCGGCCTCCAGCTCTTTGCGCTCTTCATCGGAAAGGTTCAGCCCGGTCCGGTCGTAGACCGGCGGCTTGCCGAGCGCCATCTGGCGCTTACGCTTGTAGTCCAGCTCTTCCGCGGTCTCATAACAGGCGTAAAGCAGACCCTTGGCCTTCAGTTCATCACGCACGCTGTCATAGCGCTCCATGCGCGCCGACTGTTTTTCCTGCCGGTCCACGTTGATGCCAAGCCAGGCGATGTCACCCAAAATGGTGTCGGCGAACTCCTGGGTGGAACGAGCGATATCAGTGTCATCCAGGCGCAGCACGAACTGGCCGCCGGTTTTTAGCGCGAACAAGGCATTGAACAAGGCGGTTCGGGCATTGCCGATATGCAGAAAACCCGTGGGCGACGGGGCGAAACGAACAACAGTCATACTAATCCGATGTACCAGAGGGATGGGCCGGATCGCGGCGATCCCGGAAGCGGTTGGTGATAGGGTAACGGCGGTCGCGGCCAAAGGCGCGGCTGGTAAGTTTCACGCCAGGCGCGGCCTGCCGACGCTTATACTCGGCGATATAGAGCAAATGCTCGATCCGCCCAACCGTTTCCACATCATAGCCATCGGCGACGATATCGCTGATCGATTTCTCGTCCTCAACCAGGCCGCGCAGAATGCCATCCAGCACATCATACTCTGGCAGCGAGTCCTGATCGGTTTGATCCGGGCGCAGCTCGGCGGACGGCGCCTTGGTGATGATGCGCTTCGGGATCACTTCGCCCGCCGGTCCTCGCAGATCGGCCGGGTGATGTTGATTGCGCCAGGCGGCCATCCGGTAGACGTCGGTCTTGTAGACGTCTTTGATCGGGTTGAAGCCGCCATTCATGTCGCCATAAAGCGTCGCGTAGCCCACCGACATCTCGGACTTGTTGCCGGTGGTCACCACCATGTCGCCGAACTTGTTCGAAAGCGCCATCAGTATCGTGCCGCGGGTACGCGACTGGAGGTTTTCTTCGGTCACGCCGGCCTCTGTGCCTTCAAACAATGGGCCAAGCGCGCCGAGAAACCCTTCAACCGGCGCGTGGATTTCCACCACATTGTAGCGCACACCCAGCGCCTTGGCGCAGGCTTCTGCGTCCTCCAGCGAGTGCTGGGCGGTGTACTCATAGGGCATCATCACGCAGTGCACCCGGCCAGGACCCAGGGCGTCGACTGCCATCGCCGCACAGATGGCGGAGTCGATCCCGCCCGACAGGCCAAGCACCACGCCGGGAAAACCGTTCTTGTTCACATAGTCGCCAAGACCCATCACGCAGGCGCGCCAATCGGCTTCCAGATCGTCTGGAAGCTTGGCCAATGGCCCGCGCGCAAAGGTCCAGCCATCGGCATCACGCACGGCCTCAATCATCTGAACACCGGACTCGAATTGTGGCATTTGCAGCGCTAGGGTGCGATCCTTGGCCAGCGCAAACGACCCACCATCAAAGACCAGCTCGTCCTGCCCGCCGAGCTGGTTGATATAGAGCAGCGGCAGATCGGTCTCGACAACGCGCTTCACCATGACTTGTTGGCGCTCTTCGTTCTTGGCTTCCCACCACGGCGAGCCATTGGGCACGATCAGGAGTTCCGCCCCTGTTTCGGCCAAGCACTCCGGCACGTCCTCCGACCAGGCATCCTCGCAAACGGGGACGCCGAGGCGCACGCCGCGAAAATCGATAGGACCGGGCATCGGTCCGGCGTCGAACACACGCTTTTCGTCAAACACTGAATAGTTTGGCAGATCGACCTTGGCGCGCATGGCCGTGACCTTGCCGCCTTCCATCAGAACCACAGCATTGTAGCGCTTGCCATCATCGGTCAGCCAAGGCGTGCCCATCAAGATGGATGGACCGCTGCCCTCGGTTTCTCGCGCCAACTCCTCACACGCTTCGCGACAGGCATGCAGAAACGCGTCCTTGTCGATCAGGTCTTCCGGCGGATAGCCGGAAATGAACAATTCGCTGAAGGCCACCAAGTCTGCGCCGAGCAGCTTGGCTTCCATGCGGGCGTCGCGCGCCATCAAAACATTGGCGGCCAAGTCACCCATCACGGGGTTCAGCTGGGCGATGGCGATCTTGAGCGTGTCTGGTGCAGTGTTAGTCATGCCACCGCTCTAACGCTGCGCCGAGAGGCTGGCAACAACCCTTTTGTTCACTTTGAGCAAATTAGGTGATTCGATACGCGTCCCAGGCAAAAACGCCGTCAAATTCGGTCGAGTTGTGGATGCGCTCGCCTGTTGCGCCCTCGCCCGCTGCGCCAAAGGCGGTGAAGAGCGGCAAAAGGTGCTCATCGCTTGGATGATTATCCGCCACATAGGGCGCTTCATTCTTCCAGGCGGCAAGCGCGCGCTCATCGCCTTGCGTCAACGCGCTGTGAAACCAGTCGGTGAACGCGCTGACCTTTTCGCCAAACCCTGGCGTTGCCGATTTGCCACGCATCAGCCCAATCACTTCACGCAAATTGTGGGTGATATGGCCGCTGCCAATCACCAGCACATTTTCCTCGCGCAGAGGCGCCAGCGCCCGGCCGGCCCGAAGGTGCCAGGCAGCGTCTTGATCAGGATCCGTGGAAAGACCAACCACCGGGATGTCGGCCTCGGGAAAGGCTAGGATGAGCGGGTTCCACATGCCGTGGTCATAGCCGCGTTGCTCGACGGTGTTGGGTTCAGACCCCGCCCTGTGCAGGAGATCGGTCACTTTGTCGGCAAGCGCGGGATGCCCCGGCGTCGGGTAGACCATTTCGTAAAGTTCAGGCGCGAAGCCGCCGAAATCGTAGATCATGCCCGGGGCTGCGTCGCGCATCACGCTTGGCCCCGGCGCTTCGAAATGAGCCGAGGCGATGACGATGGCATCAGGCTTGGGTACAAAGCTGGAAAGACCGCGCAGGAAATCGCGCGCCGGCGACGGGTCGGTGACAACATTGGGTCCGCCGTGGGAAACGAACAGGGTGGGGAATCTGGACATGGCGCGGCCGTCTTCTCACTTTGCGGTAGAATAAGGTGCTGGAGCGTAGCCCCGCCGGTCGTTGCCAACAAGGCGACCAATGCGTGACGTGCCGTTCGATTACGATCGACAATAACCGCTTTGCTACCGTTGATTTTGGCGCTGCGCGCTACGACCCAACGATTGTTGCAGTGTCCAGACTTTGGCTGCTACCTGCGACGATGACTTGCCGGTTGTCCCGTCAGGCCTGCCAGTCCGAATTCGAGCGCCACCGCAATACCAACAAGGGCACATAAGACTTGGATCGCCGCCTTCTTCTAGAGTTTTTGCCGGGCCTTGTATTTCTACTGGCGAACGCTGTCTCCACCCTCTACGTCGCCACTGGTGCAGCGATCCTGGCCGCCATGGTCGCGGTGTTTCTGCGCTACCGCATCGATGGCCAGCTGCCCTTTCTGGCGATCTCCACCGTTTTGCTTTCCATTGTGATGCTGGGTGCCGGTTTGGCGCAAGATGATGAGCGCTTCATCAAAATCAAGCCAACCATCGGCGGCGTTTCGTTCGCGGTGATCTTGGCCGCTGGCATGCTGGCGCGACCGAGCATGTTGCAGCGGTCCATGGGCTACAAGCTGGCGATGATCCCTACCGGCTGGACAGTGCTGCACGTCGCCTGGATCGGCCTGGCGCTGACCCTAGCTGGCGCCAACGAACTGGTGTGGCGCAACACCTCCACCGATCTCTGGGTCACCTACAATGTGATGTCCGGGCCGGCGACGTTCGCGATCTATTTTGGGATCACCTACGCGGTGGCGTGGTGGTACTGGGATGAGGAAGACGCTGGGGAGGAAGCCTAACGGGCAACAAAAAAGCGGGGTCGAACCCCGCTTTTTCAGTCTTTCATGACTGCTGGTTCAAACCGCCTGCGGCAGTTCCACCGGCGCGCTGGTGCGCCCTTTTTTCAGGCGTTCCGACACCAGGAAGGCAAGCTCCAAGGCCTGATCAGCGTTGAGACGCGGGTCGCAATGGGTGTGGTAGCGATCCTGTAGATCCTCAGCGGTAATCGCGCGGGCGCCGCCCATGCATTCGGTGACGTTCTTGCCGGTCATCTCCACATGGATGCCGCCAGGATAGGTGCCTTCGGCTTCGTGCACATCGAAGAAGGCTTCCACCTCACCAAGGATACGCTCAAACGGGCGGGTCTTATAATTGTTGGCGGTGATGGTGTTGCCGTGCATCGGATCGCAGGACCAGACGACCGATTTGCCTTCACGTTCGACCGCACGGATGAGCTCCGGCAGATGGGCTTCCACCTTGTCGTGGCCGAAGCGGGCGATCAGCGTCAGGCGACCTGGATCATTGAGCGGGTTGAGTCGATCAATAAGGCGCAGCATGTCATCGGCTTCCATGGACGGGCCGCACTTCATACCGATCGGATTGCGCACACCGCGCGCAAATTCCACATGGGCATGGTCCAACTGACGGGTGCGGTCGCCGATCCAGATCATGTGGCCGGACGTCGTGTACCAGGCGTCGGGATCGTCGGACGTTGAATCCTTGCGCGTCATTGCCTCTTCATAGCCAAGCAGCAGCGCTTCGTGGCTGGTGTAGAAGTCGGTTTCGCGCAGGCGGGCATACTGATCGGATGTGATGCCGATGGCTTGCATGAAGTCCATGGTTTCGGAAATGCGCTGGGCAAGCTCCTGATAGCGCTCGCCCTGCGGGCTATCGGCTACAAAGCCGAGCATCCATTCCTGCACGTTCTCAAGGTTGGCATATCCCCCCGACGCGAAAGCGCGCACCAGGTTCAGCGTGGCCGCCGACTGGCGGTAGGCCATGTCTTGGCGCGCCGGATCGGGAATGCGCGAGGCAGCGTTGAAGTCGATGCCATTGATGATGTCGCCACGGTAGGAGGGCAGCTCCTGCCCATCACGCTTCTCAATGTCGGAGGAACGCGGCTTGGCGAATTGGCCAGCCAGACGGCCGACTTTCACCACCGGACGGGCTGAGCCATAGGTCAGCACAATCGCCATTTGCAGGAATGCGCGGAAGAAGTCACGGATATTGTCCGCGCCATGTTCTGCAAAACTTTCGGCGCAGTCACCGCCTTGAAGCAGGAACGCTTCGCCTTTGGCCACGCGCGCCAGCTCTGCGCGCAGACTGCGGGCCTCACCTGCAAAAACGAGCGGGGGATAGGAGGCAAGCCGCGCCTCGACATCCTCGACAGCCTTGGCGTCGGGATAGGTCGGAACTTGCAGAATGGGCTTGGAACGCCAGGAACTGGGGCTCCAATCGGCCAGAGGGCGCGCAGGCAGTTTCGACATCGAATTGGACACGGGCATTGTACTCTCTCCCAAAAAACCCTTCGGCCTCACAGGTGAAATGGAACAAAAAGGACGAAGGATGGGCGGTTCCTAATGGAGACGGACGCCAATTTCAATGATCGCAGTGTTCCTAGCGCCCGAAGGCCGGGTTGATCGAACGCATAGCGGGCATTGCGGCAACACTATGGAATGGTTCTAAAGAAGCGTTAAGGTGATGCCATGAGCCAAACAGATCACTCTCACACACCAGCCGGAATCGCCGAACGCCTGCGCGATGGGCACCGGGTCAACTATCTGCAGGACTGGGTTTATGGCGGCATCGACGGCGCGGTGACGACCTTCGCCATCGTCGCCGGCAGTTTAGGCGCTTCGCTGTCGGCAAAGATCATCTTGATCTTGGGCTTTGCCAATCTTCTTGCCGATGGGCTTTCTATGGCGGCCGGCAATTATCTTGGCACCAAGGCGGACAATGACGACGCGGCGCGACTGCGTGCCGTCGAGGCCGACCACATTGCCCGTTATCCCGATGGGGAGCGCGAAGAAATCCGGCAGATCTTTGCGGCCAAGGGTTTCGCCGGCAAAATTTTGGACGATGCGGTTGAGGTGATCACCGCCAATCGGGAGGTCTGGATCTCCACGATGCTTGCCGAAGAGTATGGCGTTGCGTCCGCCCGGCGCTCGCCGATGCGCGCCGCGATTGCGACCTTCGGCGGGTTTTTGGTCTGCGGGTTGGTGCCGCTCGTGCCGTTTCTATTTGCCTTTCCCAATGCCGGTTGGATCGCTTTGATTGCCACCGCGTTGACCTTTGCGGGCATCGGCTGGGGCAAAAGCCTTTGGTCGCTCAGCCCTTGGTGGCGGTCCAGTTTGGAAACGCTGGGCATCGGCCTTGCCGCAGCCATCGTTGCATTTGGCATCGGTCACGTCTTGAATGGCGTTTTCACCTAAGGGCTTGGCCCAAGGAATCGGCATGACAAAAACTCCCTCTTTCACCTTGGGCATGGAAGAAGAATATCTGCTGGTGGAGAGGGAAAGCCGAGATTTAGCCGCCAATCCTCCCGAAGCCGCCTTCGAAGCCTGCAAGGATGTTCTTGGCGATCAGGTCACGCACGAATTTTTGCGATGTCAGATCGAAGTGGGCACACCGGTCTGCGAAACGGTGGCCGAAGCGCGCGCGCAGCTACAGCACATGCGCAGCTGCCTCAATGCCGCCAGTGCGCCTTATGATCTCGCTCCGATGGCGGCCTCGACCCATCCGTTCGCCGAGTGGGACCGGCTGATCCATACCGACAAGGAACGCTACAACGCTCTGGCCGATGACCTTAAAATGGTCGTCGCCCGTTTGGTGATCTGCGGCATGCATGTGCATGTGGGGATCGAAGACGATGATCTGCGCATCGATTTGATGGCGCAGCTTACCTATTTCATGCCGCATCTGTTGGCATTGACGACGTCATCGCCTTTTTGGCGCGGCAACGTATCGGGGCTGAAAAGCTATCGATTGGCGGTGTTTGATGAAATGCCGCGCACCGGCCTGCCTGAGCAGTTTGCCGGCTATTCGGAGTATGAGCGCACGATCAACACGCTGGTGAGCGTCGGCCTTATCGAAGACGCCACGAAGGTCTGGTGGGATCTTCGCCCGTCCGACAAGTTTCCGACCCTGGAAATGCGCATTGCCGATGTGTGCACAAATGTGGCCGATGCGGCCGCCGTGGCGGCTCTGTTTCAATGCCTGGCGCGCATGCTTTACCGGCTGCGCGGAAAGAACCAGAAATGGCGCAGCTACTCGCATTTCCTCATTGAAGAGAACCGCTGGCTCGCCCAACGCCACGGTGTGCAGGGCTCAATGGTCGATTTTGGCCGTGGTGAGTTGATCCCGATGACAGAGCTTATTGAAGAGCTTATCGATCTGTTGAGCGACGACGCCCGAGAGCTTGGCTGCGAAGATGAACTGGCGCATTTGCGCAACATTGGCGAGCAGGGCACATCTGCTGATAGGCAGTTGGCGCTTTACCGTGAGCGGATCGAAGACGGCGCGACGCCGAAAGAGGCGCTGCGCGATGTTGTCGATTTTCTGGTCGCCGAAACGGTGGCGTTCTAGCGCCCGCGCTTTTCTAAGACGATGTGATCCGCGTGCCCGTCACGCGCTCGATCTCGCGCAGCAGATCGTTGGTGATCTGGCCATTCGGCTCAAGCGCACGGCGCAGCTGGAAGCGGCGAATGGCCTCTTCTGTGCTCGGTCCGATCCTACCATCGATGCTGCCCGGCTGATAACCCATATCGGCCAGAACGGCCTGAACGGCGGCGACAAGCGGCTGCGCGGATCTGGTCGCCGCTAAAGGCGGTAAAGGCTGATTGGTGCCGGCGGTTGGGTTGGGCGTAACGACAGGCGCTAGCAACGCGCCGATTGGATCGTTGACGGCAATCGTTTCAACCCGGCGGGGCAGAGGCGCGCTTGGGCGTTGCGCGGCAGGCACTGTTGCCACCGGTCGCGTAGCAGGCGCCGCCGCAAACTGTGGTCGTGGCGTCGGTGCCGGCGCCGCGTAGGGCTGGCGCACGATGAGCGCGGCAATGTTGTCCTGCTGGGCTGCCGGCTGCGTCTGGATCGAGGCCGTCGCATCATAGCTGCGTGATGGCGGCACGATCGGCGCTGGCGCCATGGTGATCGCGCGATCACGCAACCGTCCATCATCATGGGGTAGAGCAAGAGCTGGCGCTTGGTCGCGCGTCGACAAAAGCGGCGCCGGGTGCGCGCCGGGCTGCATGTAGGCTGCGTTCACACCGACCACAGCGAAAGCTACCAGCGCGACCGTCGCAACGGCCAACTTGCCAGGTGCGGCTAAAATGCGATCGACAAGACCGTATGGCTCGTCGTCATAGCCATAGCCGTCATCATAGGCTTCATCGGCATAGGCCTCGCGACCATGTGTGCCGCGACCAGGCCGATGGTACACATAGTGCTGATCATGAACGCCTTGCTGAGCGTCCAGAGTGGGTTCGTGCCTAACCATGAGCGCGCTGCCCTTCCTCTTCGAATAGATCTTGTTGCGGTGCGCCGGCCTCCGGCACGATGTCGTCGGCTTTTTTCGGTTCAGCTATTGCCGCAGAGCGTTCGCGTTGCAGCTTGGCGAGGACAACTGTGTTGGCGACGCCGGTGTCGGTTTGGCCGCTTCCGCTGATCTTCGGACCTTTGAACGGAATGCGGACCGTGACGGTTGTTCCCTCGCCCTCGACGCTGGAGATCGAAAGCGACCCGGTGTGGAGCTCGCAAAGCCCTTTGACGACGGAAAGCCCAAGGCCGGTGCCCTGGTGATCACGATCATAGGCATTGTTGGCCTGGAAGAACGGCTGGCCGATCTTACTCAGATCTTTGGCGGCGATCCCGATCCCAGAGTCGATGACCGACAGAACCAGATTGCCCGCATCCTTGCGCGCACGCAGCGTGATTGTGCCGCCCTGGGGCGTGAACTTAGAAGCATTCGACAAGAGGTTGATGAGGACCTGACGAATCGCTCGCTGATCAGCAACCAACTCTGGAAGCGTATCGGGCACATCGATTGTCAGCGTTAGGCCTGCCTTTTCGATCTGCTGGCTGACCAACCGCGTGCAGCGATCCACCACAGTCGTGAGCGAAAAAGGCTCGGCGACGATCTGAAAATGCCCGGCATCGAGCTTCGACATATCGAGCAGATCGTTGACGAGCTGCAAAAGATGCCCACCGGACTCACGGATGAGACCGACATATTCGCGTTGCTGATCGTTGCCCAGCGCCCCGAACACCTCTTCATCAAGAATGTCGGCAAACCCAATGATGGCATTAAGCGGTGTACGCAGTTCATGGCTCATCGTCGCCAAAAACCGACCCTTTGCGGCATCGGATGCTTCGGCTTTTTCGCGCGCCAGCGTCAGTTCCGAAGCGCGCTGCTTGACGGCGCTGATGTCGCGCACCAGGGCGCAGATTTCGCGCGCACCGGTTGACCCCGGCAACATTGAAAGATCGACCTCGGCCCAGATGAACCGCTGGGGAGCGTCGTCATCGCCGGTGCGAAGCCGAACTTCGACCGTGTCGCGGTTGCCGGTCGCGCTTACGCGATCGAGCGTTGCCAGGAAGCTTGGGCGATCGGAAACATGAATGCGTTGCATAAGACCGGAGCGCGCCATACCGCCAGCGTCGCAATCGAGAACCGAGCGCAGGGCGCCAAATGCCTGCAGCACCGTGCCGTCTCGCTGGACGATCAAAAAGACGTCGTGGGTTACCCGGTGAAACTGTTCAATAGCGCGCCGAGCAGCCTGCGCGCGCACATCCTTCAAGGAGTTGGCCCTCAAGATGCGCGCCGCAAGGCTCAATGCGTAGAGCACACCAAGCGTCGTCATCAGCGTCACCTGGAACGATGACATCGTGAAGGCAGCACCGGAGGGTGTGGCGAGCATCGTTGCCAGGATGAGGCCAACCAGCGTCGCCATGAAGACAAGCTGCGTGTAACCGGCACGCCGCGTGAGCATCGCCTCAATCGGCGCCAGCATGAAAAGCACCAACAGGGGCGACGATAGACCGCCAGTGAGCGCCGTGCCCCAGGACAGAAGCCCGATGAAGCACATGGCCGACAAAAACGCGCCTTCGCGAACCCGCCGCACGAGTGTGAACAGGCCTAGCGCCACCAAATGTGCCGAAAGCGCCGCGACGAGCACCAGCTGTGCCGTGTCGCGCATCGCGGCAATGGCAACAGGCATGGCAAGCGCCAAGCAGACCAAAGATCCGATGGAGGAAAGATAGAAAAGGGGTGCGTAACGCGGTGTTTCACGCCTTGAAAGGCGCGCACGCGTTGGCCGCTTGGCGACGGCCGCATCGCCGCCATCTGCACCGATCGGTGCGTTTTCGGTCTGTACGCTGATACTCATCAAACCGCGTCTTGCCTGTGGGCAGAGTTACACATTCCCGGTGCAAACCCCTTCGCTGGACACGCTCGCAGGCAGCCTTGAATGAACTGTAAAGGGCACGGCTCTGCGGATCATTTGAGCACCTCAAAGCGCTGCTTTCCAAGGACCATGGTTAACTCTTGGTTTCGCGGTTCGCTCGCAATTGGCTCAACTTTGCCTCAAAGGTTGGCTCTTGTTTGCACCGGCATTTCACGGCTGGCTGGTAGTTTCAGGGCAATCGAGCTTCAACGGGACGGACGCTCCATCATGTTTTTGATACGAACAGCTTTTTGGCTCACCTTGATCTTGCTGGTGTTGCCTATTGACCGCGAAGAGGCCGGCATTGCCGGTGGACCAGGCGCGCTGGAAACCTTTTCGGCCGTGCAAACGGTCGTCAGCGACATGCGCGGCTTTTGCGATCGCAACCCTGGAGCGTGCGCCACTGGCGCGGCGACGGTCGATGTCCTGCGCCAAAAGGCAGTTTACTCTGCCGGTGTGGTTCAAGGCTGGCTTGCCGATGGCGATGGCGCGCCGACAATTCACGTACGCTTGGACGATGAGGCGCCCATGCCGCCGAGATCGGTCGATGGCGACGATGTCGCGGCTTTGATCATGGCCGCTGACAATCGCATCCCGGCCCGCGACGCGCCGCCACTTTGACGCCAGATAGGCTTGTCTGACGGCTCCAGTGATCGATCGGCTTGCCGAGTGGTGCCTGGAGGGCTATCTGCAGGGAGGTGATCACGACCTCGGTCGGAGCGGCTCCAAATGTGGATGACAGGCCCATGGCTGATTTTTCCGAAATTCGCGACAATTTTGAGTTCCTGAACGATTGGGAAGATCGCTATCGCTATGTGATCGAGCTCGGGCGCACGCTTGAGCCCTTGCAGGATGAGGAACGCAACGAGACCTCCAAGGTGCTCGGCTGTGCGAGCCAGGTGTGGCTGGTCCGCGATTCGCTTGGCGAGGCAGGCGATCTGCATTTTCGCGGCGACAGCGACGCGCATATTGTTCGCGGTTTGGTGGCCATCGTGCTGGCGCTTTACAACGGCCATTCGCCTAGCGAGGCGCTCGACATCGATGCGCTTGAGCGGCTGTCGGTGCTCGGACTGGACGAACATCTATCGCCGCAGCGCTCCAACGGGCTGCGTTCGATGATCGAACGCATCCGTCATGAAGCGGGCGCCGCGAAGGCGGCCTAATCACTCGCATTTTGTGATCGTACAGGTTTAGCGCGCCACGCCCTCAGCGGTTCGCGTCAAACCATAGTGACGGGCGAGCGCGCGCAGGCCAAGTGCAATGGCAAGCTTGGCCGATCGTGCTGGCCAAAGGCGCTCGCGCTCGACGCCGGTCAGCGACTTCTCAAACAGGCAAACATCGATCAACAGCCCTGAAAAATCGGGGCCTATGGATGCGCAAGCGTGGTTCACGCGATCACGCGCGTCGAGCATGGCGACCGGTTCGTGGCGCGCCGCGCTTGCGGTGGACTTAGCGCCGCCATGACTGAGAGAGGCGAGCGACCAGTTCTGGGTGATCCGTTGGCGCAGGCCGGCACGTTGAAGATCGCTTTGAAACTTGCGCGCGGCCGCCAGATCGCAGGCCTCAATCAACGCCGTCTCACGCTTGCGGGGGTTGGCGAGCCGGTCAATCGCATCAGGAAGATGAACGGCTCCATCGCTTTTCATGGTCGACGTCACCGCGTCGAGTAACACCCTGCCTTTCGCCGTCAGCCGCAGTTCCCCAGCGGTCTCTCCGATAAGGCCTTCTGCTTTCAACGTTCTGGCCTGATGCAACGCGATAGCTTTGCCCTTTTGAACGAGCTTGAGGAGGCGGCGAAGCTCGGTGGCCTGTGTCGGACCCGAGCTTGCGCGGTCCTTGCCTTGCGGTTCAGACATAGGCGAGCGAGGGCGTCTGACTGGCCGTATGCCGTTCAGCGCATACAACCAGAGTCACGCATCCAGCCAAGACAGCGCGTTCCAAATAGGCAATCTGATCATCAAAATTCGACCGGTCGCGCAGATCCTCGACCAGCCGACAGGCATGGCCGACCGTGGTTCTGTCGCGCTCAAACAGGTCGCCGACAGTGGTCAGGGAGAAGCCGAGAACCGTGTGGCAGAGATACATGGCCACCTGCCGTGCCCGCGCTACATCGGCTTTGCCACGGGTTGAGGCGCGCAACGATTCATGGGGAACGCCGAACACGCTGGCGACGCAGGCTTCGACCTGTCGCACGCGGGCCTGCACAACGCCTAAGTCGCGCAAGCGTTGCTTGCCGGCGCCCGCGATTTCGCCGTCGTTTCTTGGTGACATTTGCAATGGTGCCATCGCCGCCGAACGATCGGATGTACATTGAGCGACCTTATTCGTCACATGAACCTCCTCTTGGATACTTTAGGTATTAATTCCTAAGTTATCCATCAGAAGTTCGACGGGGATAAGATTATGATGGTCTTCCAACAAGAAAAACGCCGCGGGTTATCCCACGGCGCTTTTTGATCGAGCAGACAACTGCCCGCTAATTCGCAACCACGAAGTCCGCTAACCTGCAGAATTCCTGGTTTAGATGGATCGCGCTAGCTTGCTTTTGCGCGACGCTGCCCGAGGCCCATTTCCTTGGCCAGGCGCGAGCGTGCTTCAGCATAGTTCGGCGCAACCATGGGGTAGTCCGACGGCAGACCCCATTTTTCGCGATACTGCTCAGGCGACAGATCGTAATGGGTTTTCAGATGACGCTTCAGCGACTTGAAACGCTTCCCGTCTTCCAAGCAGATTAGATAATCCGGCGTGATCGACTTTTTTGGCGGAACGGCAGGTTTCTGCTCTTCCTTCGGCGGCTCGGCAGGCAAGCCGACGAGCGTGCCTAGCGCACCATGGACGTCATTAATCAAATTGGGCAAATCAGCTGCCGGGATGACATTGTGACTGACATAGGCGGACACGATGTCTGCCGTCAGATCCACAAGTGCACCGGAAGTATCGACAGCTTCGGCTGTTTCTTCGCTCATAATTATTCCTTTCACGCGTGCACGCGCCTATTCGATTACCCAACGGCGCGGGGCAGGCAAATTTGTGACCGAATGGTCGAAAATGCGTTTTGAGGCTGATTCTCAGACAACGAAACAATTACTAATTAGCCTCAGCTTTCGCCAAAGGCAAAGATAAGTATGGCCTGACTACTATTCAAACTGTTGAAACAAATTTACCTAATGAAACGCAAACAACAAAGGCATTCGCAAAAAGTGCGAAGGTCAATCGTGGCTGTCGCACCGCAATGTACGTCCATCATCTTTGTATTTACCGGCCAAATCGTCAATACGGGTGCCTTCCCAAGGCTTGTGGCCAACATAATAGGCGGCGCGTGCAAGCAAATGGGCGGCGATCGGGGCAGTGAGAAGCAAGAACAGGAATGCCGCGAACGCGCGGGTGACCACGCCCAACTCGCCTGAGTGCAGTGCCAAGGCGGCCAACAACAGGCCCGACCCCAAGGTTCCGGCCTTTGATGCGGCGTGGCTGCGACTGTAAAGGTCAGGAAAGCGCAAGATGCCCAGCGCAGCAACGAGCGTAAAAACGGCGCCGACAATGATGATCAGGCCAGTCAAGATATCGATGATGCCGCTCATGATGCGCTGCCTCCGGCGCGCGCACGCACGGTTTGCTTCGGCTTAACTGGCGTGCTGCGCGGTGGATGGGCCGGATGAACTGTATCGACAATATCCGGATCAGCCTCGGGCGGGCGGTCGCGTTTCAGGACGAAGCGCGCAAAGGCGACCGTGGCCAAGAAGCCGACAAGACCAAGCGCGATGGCGATATCAAGAAACAGGAAGTAACCGGTCTTCACCGCGACAACAGCGATGAACCCGATGCCGGTCGCAACCAACATATCAAGGCCGAGCACCCGGTCAGGCAGGGTCGGCCCGATGATGATGCGGGCGGCAATGACTAGAAAAGCAATCACCAGGACGCCCAAAGCAATGAGCGTGCAGATGAACAGAAAATCCTGCGTCGTCATCGAAACGCCTCCATGATCTTCCGTTCGAAGCCGGTCGCGATGTCTTCTTTCAGGCCTTCTGGATCGGGTACGTGGATCGCGTGAATGTACAGCGTGCGGCGATTGTCGGAGACGTCGACCGACAGTGTGCCTGGCGTCAGAGTGATCAGATTGGCAAGCAAGCTGATCTCAAAATCGCGATCGACGGTCAGCGGGTAGGCAATGAAACCCGGCTCAAGTTTGGAAAGGTCCGGCGTCAGCACCAGCTTGAACACACGGATCGCCGACATGATCAGTTCATAGAGAAACAACAGTGCAAGCGAGGTAATGCGGCGCACCCGGCGCACATAACCGATGGTGCCGATTTGCTCGCGAATGAGCGAAAGCGCGCCGAGCCCCAGGACAAACCCAAACAACCCGTTGAGGAGCGAAAAGCCACCGGTGACGAACACCCAGGCGACAGCCAACAGCACGTTGACGAGAAACATTCCGGTCATGTTTGGGCTCCTTGCACTGGGTTGGCGTAGGTCGTCGTCATGGCGCGACCGGCGATATGGCGGTGACATAAGCTGATGGATCGACAAGCCCAACCGCTGCCAAGCTGGCAAGGTGCACCGCAGGATCGGCGATGATGCCGATGCCGACAATCACCAGCACCAGTATGGCAATCGGCGTCAAATAGGCTCGTGCTTCATCGAGTGAAAGCCCGGTGACGGGAACTGCCGCGCCATCCAGATCGTTGCGCCAGAATGCAAACAGCCAGACGCGACCGATGGCTATCATCGCGATGAAACTGGAAACCAGATATGCCGCCGTCAACCATCCCTCACCGGCATCCATGGAGGCGCGCACCAGAATGACCTTCGGCCAGAAGCCCGAAAAGGGCGGCAGGCCGGATATGGCAAACACCAGAATGAGAAACAGCGCGGCAAAGAAGGGGCTGACACGGTAGAGGCCACCGACCGAGCGCAGGTCAAACGATCCATTCATCCGCCCGATGACACCGGCAGCCAGGTAAAGCGCGGCCATGACGAGGATGGAGTGGACGGCGTAAAGGATCGCGCCGCGAAGTCCGTCTGGCGTCGCCACGGCGATACCGACAAACATCGCGCCAATGCCTGAAAGGACCAAGAAACCGAGGACCTTGCGAATGTCGGTGCTCGCCAGCGCGCCTGCGGCACCCAGCAAAGACGTCAGCGCGGCGATCCACACCAGGACCTCTTGGAATGTGTCGAATGTACCGGGATAAATCATGCCGGCAATGCGCAGCAGGGCGTAGACGCCGACCTTGGTGAGCAAGGCAGCGAAGACCGCAGAGGTTACAATGTTGGGCGTGTGATAACTTGCCGGCAGCCAGAAATTCAGCGGAAAGGCCGCAGCTTTCATCGCAAACGCGAAGATGAACAATGCACCAATCGTCGCCAACGGCATGCCACTCCCGCCAGCTTGGCTCTCAGCAATGCGCAGCGTCAGGTCGGCCATGTTGAGCGTGCCAAACAGGCCATAGGTGTAGCCGACGCCGATCAGGAACAGTGTGGTCGCGACCAGGTTCAAGAAGGCGTACTTCACCGCGCCATCAAGCTGGGCATGCGAGTTGCCAAGCACGATGAGGCCGAAAGACGAGATCAGCAGAACCTCGAACCACACATAGAGGTTGAAAAGGTCAGCGGTCAGAAAGGCGCCGGAAACGCCAGACGTCAGCATCAAGAGGAAAGGATAGAAGCCGTAGCGTCGCCCATCACCGTCCACGCTTTTGGCCGAATAGAAGACACTAACGAGCGCCACGAGCGAGGAGGTCAGCACCATGATGACGCTGAGCGCATCGGCATTAAACGAGATGCCGAAGGGCGGCAGCCAGCGGCCCATGGCCATGAACACCGGTCCGGTATCCAGAACGCGGGCGGTCAACGCCAAATTGCCAACGAAGACAAGGCCAAGCGTGATGCCGGCGATCCAAGGCTGCAAATGCGGCTGGCGACGCATCATCAGCGCGAACGCCGACATGATCAACGGCCCGGCGACCGGCAGCACGACCAAATAGTCGGCAGCCGTCACCGTCGCGTCGACATAGGCGACGCTCAGATCGACATAAGAGGAAGAGTCGGTTTCACCGGCCATGCGTGTTCAGTCCTCAGTATCCCTGCGGTGGGCGCGGTGCATCGACCGGCTCAGCCACACGCATATGGTCGGTGTCGTCGGTGCCCAGTTCCTGGTAGGCGCGCATGGCGAGCACCAGAAGGAAGGCGAAAATCGAAAAGGCAATCACGATCGCGGTCAGCACGAGCGCCTGCGGCAAGGGGTTGGCCGTGACGGTCGGCGGCGCCGTTAGGCCGAGCGGAATGAACGCCGGCACCTCATGGGTCAGTCGACCAGCGGTAAAGATCAACAGATTGACAGCGTTCGACAACAAGGCCGCGCCAAGCAGAAGGCGGATCACATGGCGCGAGAGCATCAGATAGACCGATGCCGCGAAGTACACGCCAATGAGGAGAGAAAGCACGAACTCCATGGTCAGTTGTCCGTCCGCTCTTCAAGGGCAAGGGCGATGCCGCCGATCGTGCCAAGCACCACCAAATAAACCCCGATGTCGAAGATCAGGATCGTGGAGAGCTTCAGCTCAACGCCAAAGATCACTGGTGAGGTCCAAAGCCCGGTGAGGAACGGCGCGTTGACCATCATGGATGGCAAGCCGGACAGGCCGGACAGAAACAGGCCAAAGGCAGCGATGTGCATTGGATGGGCCCAAATGGCGCGGCGAACCGCCGGCACGCCATTGGAGATACCGTAAATCGCCAGGGCCGACGCTGCGATGAGCCCCCCGATGAACCCGCCGCCCGGCTCGTTGTGACCGCGCAGCAAAATGAAAACGGAAAACAGAACCATCAGCGTCGTCAGATATGGCGCCAAGGCCCGGAAGATCACGGTGTTCATTCTGCGGCCTCGCGAACTGGCTGCTCAGCGGCTGGATCGGTTGTGGCTGGCTTCTTGGTTCTTGGCTTCAAACGCACAAGCGCGAGGATCGCTAGGCCTGCGATGAGCACGACGCCGATTTCGCCCAGCGTATCAAGACCGCGATAATCCACGATGATGACGTTGACGATGTTGCGGCCTTGCGCAATCGGATAGGAATGCTCGGTGAAGAACTCGGCAAGGCGTGTCTCGAACGGATGCGATAGTACTGATAGCAAGAGGCCAGTCAGGCCGACGCCGCAGGCAATCGCGATCACGCCATCGATCATCGACTGCCAGAACGAGCGATGATCACGCTTGAAGAGAGCAAGCCTCGTCAGAACAAGAGCGAGGATCACAACCGAAAGCGTCTCCACCATGAACTGGGTGAAGGAAAGATCGGGCGCTCCAAAGAGCATGAAGATGAGCGCCACCGCAAAGCCCTGGATGCCAAGGGACACGATGGCCGTCAGGCGGTTGGACGCGGTCAGCACGGCGGCGATACCGATGAGCGCGATGATGACGACAGCCAGCTCATAGAACGTGACGTCGCTGATATCGGGAAGCTCGGTCAATGTTGGCCACTCACCAAAGACGGTTAGCGGGACGATCAACGCCACTGCGACGAGCGCAAAGGTGATCGTCATATAGCCTTCCATGCGGCCGAACTGGATGCGCCGGGTGATGGCGTAGCAGATCGATACCAGGCCGGCGATGGCCTGATCGAAGCCCTTGTCCGGGCCCCATCCGATGAAATCCAGAACGCTGGCGATCATTGCGCGGACCTGATCGAGGAACAGGTAAAGCGTTGTGCCAATGGCGATAGTGACCAGCGAAAGGACAACCGCGATGTTGAAGCCTTCCCAAAGATGGATGCTGACGGACACATCTTCGCCGAGGATCGCCGAGAGCAATGGCTGGATGACAATGTTGCCGGTTGTAGCGGCCAGAAGCCCGCCAATCAGGCTGAGCGCTGCCAGTGTGACCGGTCCAGCCCACAGCATCAGCGGACCTTCATGAGCGTTTTTCGGCGTGTCTTTCTTTTGCCCATAGAAGGGGCGCAGCGCGACGGCGAAACCGGCGGCAAACATCATCGCGTTGCCGAGCACCAAAGAGGTCGTGAGCAAGATGGACTGCAGATCAGGATAGGCCGCGCCCTTGTACATGTATTCCTTGGCGAGGAACCCGATGAACGGTGGCAGACCGCCCATGGAGAGCGCTGCCAGTAAGGCCGCTGCCGCCGTAATGGGCATCACCGAACGAAGGCCGCCAAGTTTGGTGAGATCGCGCGTGCCCGCCTCATGATCGATGGTGCCAGCGACCATGAAGAGCGCAGCTTTGAACAGGGCATGAGCGACCAGATAGAGGGCCGCGCCCTTGATGATGGCTTCATCGGATGTACCAGTCAGCGCGACCAGCAGGCCGAGCGACGCCACCGTGGTGTAAGCGAGCATCAACTTCAAATCGGTCTGGCGCAGCGCGAGAATTGCCCCGAACAAGAGCGTTACGCAGCCAAAGATTGGCAGGATCGTCGACCAGAGAATGGTGTCGCCCAATGTCGGGTTGAGCCGCATTAGCAGGTAGACGCCGGCTTTCACCATGGTGGCTGAGTGCAGATAGGCCGAAACGGGGGTCGGCGCTTCCATCGCGTTGGGCAACCAGAAGTGGAACGGGAACTGCGCAGATTTGGTGAAAGCGCCGCCGAGCACCAACAGAAGGATCGGCACGTAAAGCGCGCTGCCTTTGATGAGCGGCGCCATTGTCGCCATTTCCGACAATGAGAACGTGCCAGTGTAGGACGCCATCAGCAGCAGGCCGGCAAGCAGGGCTAGGCCACCGCCCCCAGTCACAATCAGCGCCTGAATGGCGGCGCGACGGGAGCGCTCAGCCTTGTGGTTGAACCCGATCAACAGGAACGACGTGATCGACGTCAGCTCCCAATAGACGAACAGGGTGATGACATCATCGGCAAGCACGACGCCCAGCATCGAGCCCATGAATAGCAGGATGAAGGAGAAGAACCGTCCGAGATGCTCATGACCCTTCAGATAGCCGCCAGCATAAAGAACGATGAAAAAGCCGATGCCGGAAATCAGCAGCGCGAAGGTATGCGCCAAACCATCGACGTAGAAGTCCGCGCCGATGCCGAGCGAGGGGACCCAGGGCAAGGTGAACAGATAGCGCCCGCCATCGGCCACAGCAGGTAACAGGCCGTCGGCTGTTTGCGTTGGCACCATGTAGCCGAGAAAATGAACAACAATGTAGGCTGGCGCGAGAGCCAGTAGCCAGGCGGCCTTATGTCCCAGCCATTTGTGGGCGAAGGGGGCGATGGCGGCGGCGATGAACGGCGCGGCAAGCGCGAGGTAAAAACCTGCAGGGCTGTCGGGTCCGATCACGGAGCGTACGGGCCTATCTTAGTAACGACAATGGTGGGACGAACTGCACGCGAATCGGGCAGGTGAAGGAGGCTTTCCTTCGGAAGATTACCTATACGCCCTGCGCCCCTGGTCAATGGTTTTCGGTTCAAAAAAGACGACAAAGCGCCGCACCTGTGCCTGAAATGCACAAGTTAACGATTCGCCACAAGTAACCCATTGGATTGGTTCACAGGCTTTCGCCTCGTCAGGGTCAAGGTTTCTGGCGCTCAACTGTCGCTATGCCCGCTTGTTGTTCGCCTGTAAGCGGTTATGTTCGCTGCTCACTTTGCTTTCCCATTCGCCATGAGGACCCCATGTCCAAGACCTTTGATCCCCTGCCCGCAGACGTCGATCCGAAGAGCCTGTCGGAGGCCGAATGGAAAGAGCGGCTGACGCCCGAAGCCTTTAAGGTGGCGCGCAAGCATGGGACCGAACGGGCGTTCAGCCACCCATACAATGAGGAAAAGCGTGACGGTGTTTTTAGCTGTGTTTGCTGTGGCCAACCGCTGTTCTCGTCAGCTGCCAAGTTCGATTCCGGCACGGGTTGGCCGAGCTTTTTTCAGCCCGTTGGCGACGGCGCCGTTGACGATCATGAAGACCGTTCGTTCTTCATGCGCCGGGTGGAAAACCGTTGCTCGCGCTGCGATGCGCATTTGGGTCACGTGTTCACCGATGGCCCGCAGCCGACCGGTCTGCGCTACTGCATGAATGGCGTAGCGCTGCATTTCGAACCAGACGAAAGCTAGGGCGCGAGCATTGAATCTCCCTATCCCCAATCGCGCCGCGCCGGTTGCCGCCAAGCGCGAAACGAGCCGTGTTGTGCACGATGTCACGCTTTCCGACCCCTATTCCTGGCTTCGGGCCGACAACTGGCAGGAGGTCATGCGCAAGCCGGAGACGCTGGCCGCCAATATTCGCGCCCACCTAGACGCTGAAAACGCCTACGCCAAAGCCGCACTGGAGCCGTTGCAAGACCTTAAAGAAACGCTGGTGCGCGAGATGCGTGGGCGCATCAAAGAAGATGATGCGTCGGTTCCTGCGCCTGACGGCGACTACGCCTATGGCACGCGTTATCGCGATGGCGGGCAGCATCCGCTTTTTGTGCGCAACCCGCGCGCGAGCGGTGCGGAGACGGTTCTTCTCGATGGCGATGCCCTGGCTGAGGGTAAGGCCTATTTCCGATTTGGTGGCGCGTCCCACAGCGATGATCATTCCAAATTGGCCTGGTCGGCTGACGACAAGGGCTCGGAAAAGTACACGCTGCGCATTCGTGACCTGGCCACCGGCGAGGATCTTCCCGACACGATTGAAGAGACAAGCAGCGGTGGCGTGTGGTCAGCCGACGGTACGGCGGTCTTCTATACCCGCCTTGACGACAACCACAGGCCCTCCAAGGTTTTTCGCCATATCGTCGGTGATGATCCTTCCAACGACCAACTGATTTATGAGGAGAAAGACTCCGGCTTTTTTGTCGGCGTAGGTCGCACCCAATCGGGCCGGTTTTTGGTCATTGATTGCCATGATCACCAAACCAGCGAAGTGTGGCTGCTTGATCTTGAGGCAGACGGCACATCGTTGACCTGCGTCGCACAGCGCGATGTCGGCCAGGAGTATTCCGTTGAGCACCAAGGTGACCGGCTTGTGATCCTCTCCAATGCCGACGGCGCCGAAGATTTTAAGATCGTCGAGACGCCCATTGAATCGCCGGGCCGAGATCATTGGACCGAAGTCGTGGCGCATGCGCCAGGACGGCTCATCCTCGGCCATCTGGCTTTTGCCGACTGGCTCATCTGGCTGGAACGCGCTGACGGTTTGCCACGACTTTGCTACCGCAGCGCCGAGGGAACGGTGGAGGCGGTAGCCTTCGATGAAGAGGCCTATGCGCTGGGAATCGGCACCAATTTCGAATATGCGACCGACACGCTGCGGATTTCCTATTCCTCGCCAACCACGCCGCAAAGCACGGTCGATGTGAACCTCAAGACCGGCGAGCAGACTGTGCGCAAGGTGCAAGAAGTTCCTTCTGGCCATGATCCTGCCGACTACCGCGTGCGGCGACTTTTTGCTGAGGCCGAGGACGGTGAGCAGGTTCCGGTGACGGTACTTACCCGTGCCGATCACAACGATAATGGAAGGGCGCCCTGCCTGCTATATGGCTATGGGTCCTACGGCATTTCTATTCCGGCGAGTTTTTCCACCAATGCGCTTTCGCTGGTCGACCGCGGCTTTGTGTATGCTATCGCCCACATTCGCGGTGGCAAGGACAAGGGCTTTGCCTGGTACAAGCAAGGCAAGGCCGAGCACAAGGTGAACACGTTCACCGATTTTATCGCAGCGCGCGACCATTTGGTCAGCGCTGGCATTGCCGATGAGAGCAAAATCATCGCGCAGGGCGGATCGGCGGGCGGCATGCTGATGGGCGCGGTTGCCAATATGGCGCCGGAGAAGTTCGCCGGGATCATCGCGCAGGTACCGTTCGTCGATGTGCTCAACACCATGCTCGACGACACCCTGCCGCTCACCCCGCCGGAGTGGCCCGAATGGGGCAACCCGATGGAGGATGAGGCTGCCTTTCGCCGGATCAAGGCCTATTCGCCCTATGACGCGGTGAGCGCGCAAGACTATCCGGCGATCTTTGCGTTGGCGGGTCTCACCGATCCACGCGTGACCTATTGGGAACCAGCGAAATGGGTGGCACGGCTGCGCGAGCACAACACATCCGAGGCGCCGATCCTGCTGAAGACCAACATGGACGCAGGCCATGGCGGCGCGGCTGGTCGGTTCGACCGGCTGGATGAGATTGGCGAGGCGTTTGCATTTGCCCTGACAACCGTCGGACTGAGCGCTTCGAGCTAGTCGAGTTCCACGACGGCATCATCGATCGAGCGCTGTTCGATGATCGGGTCGGGGCGTAGCAGTTTGATCGCCTTGCGCGCTTCGGATTGCGAACCAATGACGTTCGCAAGATCGACATGGCGCCTTTCAGGTCCCTCATACATTGGATCCGCGCGGCGACGGCGGTCGGGGCCGAAATAGCCAGACGGTGTACGAATGTAGGACCGAGGCCGCAGGATTGCTTTTTCGACGCGAGCGATCAGGTCACGGGCGCGCAAGGGCTTTGTCACCAGTTCATCGACGCCGACATTGATCGCCTGATCGATCACCGCGACATTGGCGTACCCGGTTACCAGGATGATCGGCATCGTCGGATTGACGGTCATGGGATCGTGGCGGATGGCGGTCGCGAGTTCCAGACCGTCCATGTCGCTGCCGAGCACAAGGTCCAGCACGGCGACATCGACATGGTGGCCTTGCAGATAATTGCGGGCTTGGTGGGCGTCAGAAAATTCTGCCACAGACCGCAGGCCCATCGCGTTCAGAATAGAACGCAAGATGCCGCGCATCTGCGGATTATCGTCGAGCACGATTGCCGACTTGTTCAAATACTGCGAGTCCCCAGCCATGCCATTGGACTTACCTGATGGGGACTAACAACGGATAAACGTAGCGTCAGCTGAGCCGACGCCACGTTGATTGTTTGTACTTAGCTGGCGGCTTCGAAAAGCTCGGCGACATAGTCCCAGTTGATCATGTTGTCGATGAACGCTTCCAGATATTTCGGGCGCAGATTGCGGTAATCAATGTAGTAGGAATGCTCCCAAACATCGCAGCCCAGCAATGGTGTTGCGCCGTGAATCAGCGGGTTTTCACCATTTGGCGTTTTCATGATTTCCAGCTTGCCATCTTTGACCGCAATCCAGGCCCAACCGGAGCCGAACTGACCAACGCCAGCGGCGATGAAATCGGACCGCATCTTGTCGTAGCCGCCAAGATCGGAGTCGATGGCCGACTGAAGCGCGCCCGGCAAGGACGTCCCGCCACCGTTCGGCTTCATCCATTTCCAGAAGTGGATGTGGTTGAAATGCTGACCGGCATTGTTGAACAGCGGCGCGTTCGATCCGAAGCTCGCCTTCATGATTTCGTCGAGCGACTTGTCGGCCATGCCAGCAGCCTGCGCCAATTCATTGCCTTTGGAGACATAGGCCTGATGGTGTTTGTCGTGGTGAAACTCAAGTGTTTCAGCCGACATGTAGGGGCCGAGCGCGTCGTAAGCATAGGGAAGATCAGGCAGTTCAAAGGCCATGATAGGTCTCCGCAAATTGGGGGTTAAGAAGAAGATCGGCAATGGTCGGTTGGAACCGGCTTGCCTTAGGGTCATTACTTAAGGCCCAACCGCCGAGCCGACAATAGGTTCCGATCACCAGCTTGAACTATTCCGCGCGGCGGGCGTGTCAGCGCGCTCGCACCAAAGCACTGATCGGCTTGAAGGCTTTGGCCTTTGCATCGCCAAGCCATTCAAATGCCACCATCTCGCTGGTGACAGGCACTACGCCGGCGTGGGCCATGCGCGAGAGTGCAATGTCGCGCGAGCCGATATGGCGCGAGGAAATGGCGTCAGCGGCCACGAAGACTTCAAAGCCTGATGTTGAAAGCTCAAGGGCGGATTGCAGCACGCAGACATGGGCTTCCACGCCGCCGATAATGATCTGATTGCGGCGCTGATCGCTGCGTTTTTTGCGCAACTTGTCGAGAAGCTTCTTCTCCTGGGCGACGGAAAAGGCAGTCTTCTCCACCACAAGCGGCCGGGTGGAGGCCTCCAGCAGAGGAGGCACCGTATGGCCGAGGCCCTTGGGGTACTGCTCGGAAATCACCACCGGCACGCCGCAATGCCCAGCGCTTTGAGCAAGAAAAGCGCAGGCGCCCACAACACCATCGGCGTCTTGCATAGCCGGGACCAGACGCTCCTGCACATCGATCAGCAGCAACTGGCTGCGGTCAACCTTCATGATTGCAGCGCTCACAGGGCGTGCGATCCGTCAGATGCTCCGCCATGGGCAAACGCGGTGTAAAGCGCGCGCGCCTTACCGGCGATCGGGCCAGGTAGGAGTTCGCGATCTTCAAACCGGGTGATGGGCATGACCTTGGAGTAATTGCCGGTGGAGAAGATTTCATCGGCTTCGTGAAAGTCTTGGACGGTCAGTTTCACCTCCTCAACCTCCACGCCATCGGCGCGCAGCAAGCCAATAATCCGTTGGCGGGTGATACCATTCAAAAACGTGTCATTTGGCGCTGGAGTGCGGACCACACCATCCTTGGCGATGAATATGTTGGACGTTGCCAGCTCGGCGACATTGCCAAGCATGTCGAGCACCAATGCATTCTGGAAACCGCGCTGTTGGGCTTCCAAGATCGCCCGGCCATTGTTGGGATAGAGGCAGCCGGCCTTGGCATTGGTCGGCATGGTTTCCAACGTCGGCCGGCGGAAGCTCGACACGCAAACTGACATGCCCGCATCCGGTTCCGGCATAGCGGCGTGAAACAGCACCATAATGAAGCGGGTGGTGCTGGCATCCGGCGGTACGCCCATGAAGCCGCCACCCTCGGCATAATACATCGGCCGTACATAGAGCGCCTGGTCAGCGGAGAAATTTTTTGCCCCCTCCAGGGCCAGCGCCATGATCTCTTCGGCTTCCATGGTCGGGGCAAGGTTAAGCGCTTCCGCTGAGCGGTTCACCCGCGCGCAATGGCCCAAGAGATCTGGCGCGATGCTGTCATAAATCCGCCCGCCATCAAACACCGACGACCCACACCACAGCGCATGGGTCATTGGGCCGGCGACCGGCGTGTTGCCTTCCTGCCACTTGCCATCAAAGAAGGTCCAGCAATCGGGCAAAGCTGATGATCCGTGATGCGCGTGAGGGTGGCCGGTGGCGTGCGTGTGATGGTTCATGGCGTGGCCAAAGGTTGGAGGATTGCACAGCGTTGCTTTCTTCTTCGCAAGCCTATGGGCCATAGGCAAGGCTTGACCTTGCTTGCCATACCCCTAGAACTGCGCCGGCATTCCCCTGCCTGCCCTCCCCGCTCAGAGAGCCCCTTGCATGCCCTATCCCGTCTACATCTTTGATGCCTATGGCACCCTGTTTGACGTTCACGCCGCCGTGCGCCGTTATGCCGATCAGATCGGTCCGGATGGCGCCAAGCTCTCGCAGATCTGGCGCGACAAGCAACTTGAATATTCCTGGGTGCGGGCGCTGGCCGGGCGCTACAAGGATTTTTGGCAGCTCACCGAAGAAGCGCTCGACACAGCTTTTGCGTTGGTGCCAAGCGTTGACCGGGCCTATCGCGACGATCTGTTGACGGCCTACTCCCGGCTCGATTGCTACCCGGAGGTGCCCGCTGTGCTGCGCACGCTGTCGGAGGGTGGCGCGAAGCTCGCCATTCTTTCCAATGGGTCGCCCTCCATGCTGGACGGTGCGGTAGAAGCAGCGGGCATCGGGCCGCTTCTGGATGCTGTGCTCTCGGTGGATCAGCTACGCACCTACAAGGCCCACCCCGACGTTTATGACATGGCCACCAGCCAGTTCCGCACCTTTCCGGACAAGGTCTCGTTCCAGTCGTCTAACCGGTGGGATATCGCGGGGGCGAAAGCGTTTGGGTTCCGCACCGTCTGGATCAACCGATCAGGCATGCCGGACGAATATTTGGACCTATCACCAGCCGCCGTGCTCGCCGACTTGAACGGGCTGGCTGCGCTTTAAGAAGCGGTTTCGCGTTTCACTTTGCGCACGAATTTGGCCGCCGAGCGATAGTGGCTTGGGCCGGAGGATTCTGCCCAGCGACCAAGTGTCCAATCCTCGGTCCAGGGATAGATGTGCTTGGCGTAAAGCACATCATCTTCCAGGCTGTCGATAAAGGCGAGGAACGCGGCATGGCGCTGCTTCAGTTGGGCCAATACCTCCGGCCATGACTGCTTAGCCGCCGCTTCATATACCTTGGCGTTGTAGGGTTTCAGCTGGTTCCATTTGTAGCCTGGCGCCGGCGTCTGAACCTCTTTGCCCGCTTTGCCGTCTTCGTACCAACCAAAGAACAGATCCATCCAATGCACGCGGTGGCCGATCACCTGCTTGATCGAGACGTCGCCGTCAGAGCTTGGCAAGTTGGCGAGGTCCTCGCTGAGTTCATCCAGCAGCTTCAGAAGCTTGGCGAACTCTTTTTCGGTGACAGCACGCAGCTCGTCTTTGTCGATGGCAGCCATGGCTTTCCTTCCCCTTGGCGTGAGAAGAACCATGACCGAGGCAATTTGCCATTGCGCATCGTCAATGGCGTGCGAGCTACAGCGTTTCGCGTTCCACCCATTTCTGGACGACGGGCGCCTGGTAGGCCTCCATCGCATCGAGAAGCGCGTCAGGTTGACCGGCGGATAACAGCGTGTCGCGCAGGCCTGGTTTCACAAACCCCTCATCGCGCTGATGATCCAGAAACGTCATCAGCAGATCGTAAAACCCACGCACATTGAGCACCCCTATCGGCTTGGTATGAAAGCCAAGCTGACCCCAGGTCCAAACTTCGAACATCTCTTCCAACGTGCCGGTGCCGCCGGGCAGATTGACGAACCCATCGGAAAGCTCAGCCATGCGCGCTTTGCGCTCGTGCATCGAACTGACAGCTTCCAGGCGGGTGAGGCCCTTGTGGCCGATCTCTTTGTCCATCAGCGCTTTGGGGATGATGCCAATCACCTCGCCACCTGCCGCCAAAGCCGCGTCGGCCGTGATTCCCATCAGGCCCACTTCGGCGCCGCCATAAACCAGCGTTGCGCCGCGCCCCGCGATGGCTTGGCCAAGCGCTTTGGCAGCCGCAGCATAATCCGGATGGTTGCCAGGGTTCGACCCGCAGAACACGCAGACAGATTTCATGCTGCATCCGCCAGTGCGTGCAGAATGCGCACCCAAGAGCGGATGCCCTTCCGGTAGCTCTCCAGCTCGTACTTTTCGTTTGGCGAGTGGATTTGATCGTCGCTCAAACCGAAGCCAACCATCACACTGTCGAGACCAAGCCGCTCCTGAAACTGACCGACAATGGGGATCGAACCGCCAATGCCGGTGAACGAGGCTGGGTTCGGCCACTCATCGGTGAGCGCTTGTTTGGCCGCTTGGAACGCCGGACCTGATACATCGAGCTCAATACCCGGGCCCATGCCATGGGGGTGAAACTCCGCCTCGCAATCGGCTGGCAGACGCGCTTTCACAAAGGCTTCGAAGCTTTGGCGGATGGCGTCAGGGTCCTGACCTTTGACCAGCCGGCAAGAGATTTTGGCCGAGGCCTGCGCAGGCAACACCGTCTTGAACCCCTGCCCCGTGTAGCCAGACGTCATGCCATTTACTTCCAGCGTCGGGCGCGACCACATCTGTTCCAGAGCGGTGCGATCTTTCTCGCCGGCTGGAACCGACAATCCGACAGCACCAAGGAAATCGTCCGCCGAAAAACCCAGCGTGTTCCAACTGGCCATCACATCGTCGGGCACTTCGGCGACGCCATCATAGAATCCCGGCAAGGTGACGCTCCCGTTGTCGTCGTGCAAATCGGCGATGATCGACGCCAGCACATGAGCCGGGTTGCGCGCTGGGCCACCAAACAAGCCGGAATGCAGGTCTTTGTCGGCGGCCTTGATCACAACTTCGGTGCCGAACAGACCGCGCAGGCGCGTGGTGATGGCAGGCGTTTCGGCGTTCCACATATTGGTGTCACAGACCAACGCCACTTCGGCTTTCAAATCATCGGCATGAGCATCCAGGAATGCGGGCAAGGACGGGCTGCCCGACTCTTCCTCGCCTTCAAAGATGATGGTGATCGGGATCGGCAGTTTGCCCGTCGTGTCGATGCAGGCGCGGCACGCCTCGATGAAGGTCATGATCTGACCTTTGTCGTCGGCGGCGCCGCGTGCGACGATCTTCTTTGACCCATCGGCACGGGTTTCGACCACAGGATCGAACGGGTCACGATCCCAGAGTTCCAGCGGATCGACCGGCTGCACATCATAGTGACCGTAGAACAGCGCACGCGGACCATCGCTTGCCGCCTCATTCCACTTGGCAACGATCATCGGATGGCCGGGGGTGGTGTGCGTCGTCACCTCAAACCCGAGGCTTTCCAGTTCGCCATGCACATCGGCGGCGGTCTTTTTAACCTCACCATCATAGGCCGGATCGGTGGAGATCGACGGGATGCGCAGCAGGGCAAACAGGCGCTCCAAGCTTGCATCGAACTGTGCGTCGGCTGCGCTCAAAGCGGCGTCAAGTGACGGGGATTGGGTTGTCATGATAGAATCGGCTCCAGAACCGGAGGGTTGGGATGGCAGAGAACAAGACGCAGACCTTGGACGCAAGTGTCGCGGATTATCTGCGCACCGTTGAACCGGAACGGCGTCGCGAGGAAGGGCTCGCGCTCGACGCGCTTTTTCAGGACGTGACGGGTTGGGAGCCGGTGCTTTGGGGGGCAAGCCCAAACTCAGCGATGATTGGCTATGGTCGCTACGACTATCAGTACAAAAGCGGGCATTCCGGCACGTTTTTCGCCACCGGGTTCGCCCCGCGCAAGGCAAAGCTGAGCATCTACATCATGCCCGGCTATCAGGATTATGGTTCGATCCTGGAGCGGCTCGGCAAACACTCACTTGGCAAGAGCTGCCTCTATCTCAACAAGCTGGCTGATGTGGATGCCGACGTCTTGAAAGAGCTGGTGCGCGCCGGGCTTGATGATTTGGGCAAGATGTATCCGGTGACGCCGAGTTAGCGACGCGCCCCACACCAGGCGTCATCCCAGTGCTTGTCACAGGGATCCATTCCCGTGAGCGGTCTTGAAACACGGCGCCCGCGGCCAAGCGCACTGAAATGGATCTCGGCTCAAGGCCGGGATGACGCTCCGTGCGGGTGGCACTCTTTGGGGCGCTACCGCCGCAGGCTGCCCAAAATCCCACGAACAACAGCCCGGCCAATCTGTGTACCGGCCGAGCGCATGATGGATTTCATCATCGCTTCGGTTGGCGATTGGCGGGTTGAGCGACGGCGGCGGGAGGAGCCTGAGCGTGAGGATGTGCGGCGCTCGGTGCGGCGGCTGTCACGCTCGCCATAATCATAGTTGCGGCTGCGCGGGCCAAATTCTGGAATGTCGAAGCCGGAGCGTGTGCGGCGGCTGCCAGAACGACGATCCTCTTCGTCATCTTCATAATCATCGCGGCGGCGGGCGCGTTCTTTCTCTTCTTTCTCGCGGGCCTTGCGCTCTTCTTCCTCTTGCAAGGCGCGCGCCTCAGCAGCGGCAGCGTCATCACCGCGCTTTTTGAGAATTTCGTAGGCGGACTCGCGATCCACCGCCTCATCATACTGGCCGAGAATGGGGGAGGTTTTGATATGCGCGGCGCGCTCATCATCCTCAAGCGGGCCAAGCCGCGAGGATGGCGGACGGATCAGGGTCCGCTGCACGATAGACGGCACCCCCTTCTTCTCAAGGGTCGAGACCAGCGCTTCACCAACGCCAAGCTGCGTGATCACCTCAAACGCATCCAAGTCGGGGTTGGGTCGGAAGGTTTCAGCGGCAGCTTTCACAGCCCGTTGATCGCGCGGGGTAAAGGCGCGCAGGGCGTGCTGCACGCGGTTGCCAATTTGGCTGAGCACCTCATCGGGCACATCGAGCGGATTTTGTGTGACAAAGTAGACGCCGACACCTTTGGAACGGATTAAGCGGCAGACCTGCTCAACGCGTTCGAGCAACGCTTTGGGGGCTTCATCGAACAGCAAATGGGCTTCATCGAAGAAGAACACCACACGCGGTTTGTCTGGGTTGCCGACCTCCGGCAGCTCTTCAAAAAGCTCTGAGAGCAGCCACAGCAAGAACGTCGCGTAGAGGCGCGGACTGTTCATCAGCTTATCGGCAGCAAGCACCGAGACGATGCCACGCCCATCAGTGTGGGTGCGCATGAAGTCGGCAATTTTCAGCGCTGGCTCGCCGAAGAAGTTGGCGCCACCTTGGTCTTCCAGCATCAACAAGCGACGCTGAATAGCCCCAATAGACGCGGTCGAGACGTTGCCATATTTGGCCGAAATCTCATCCTTGCGATCATCCAGGCTGAGCAGCATGGCGCGCAGGTCTTTCAGGTCCAGCAGCATCAAGCCTTCTTCATCAGCGATGCGGAAGGCAATGTTGAGCACGCCCTCTTGCGTCTCATTGAGGTCCATCAGGCGCGAAAGAAGCAGCGGCCCCATTTCGGAAATCGTTGTGCGGATCGGGTGACCCTTTTCGCCAAACAGATCCCAGAAGATCGTCGGCGTCGCCTCATAGGTGTAGTCATCCTTGAAGCCGATCGTCTCTGCTCGCGCTTCCAAGAAGTCTTTGCTGGTCCCTGCTACAGCGATACCGGAGAGATCGCCCTTCACGTCGGCGCAAAACACCGGAACACCAGCACGCGAAAAACCCTCGGCCATGATCTGCAAGGTCACCGTTTTACCCGTGCCGGTTGCACCCGTGACCAACCCATGCCGATTGGCAAGCTTCAGCGCCAGATGTTGCGGCGCCGGCGTGTCAGTGTCGGAGCTTGCGGTTCCAAGGTAGATGGCATCGTCTTTGTACATGATGGTCTCATCGTTAGAAGAGGAGTGGCGGCGGATCAGAGTCTGACCGGTCAAAGTATCGCTTTGTCTTGGGAATTGTCCCGCGATGCAAGGGCTAGACTTAAGGAAATGCCTTGAATTCCGCGTTCGGGCGACGCAAGGGTGCGCCCAACGCATTCGCTCGGGACAAGAAGGATTTGAGCATGGAAGAACTGATTGGCCGGATCACCGACGCCGTTGGGATTGATGAGCAAACGGCGCAGACGGCCATTGGGGTGATCCTTGGGTTCCTCAACAAAGAGGGTCCGGACGACGCTATGGGTCAGCTTTTGGAGGCCATTCCTGGCGCTGACGCGTTCATCGCTAATCTTGGCGAAAGTGGCGGCGAGACCGGTGGTGGCCTGGCCGGTGCGTTCGGCGGCTTGATGGGCGGTTCCGGTAGCGGATTGGGCGGTCTGGCCGGCGCTGTTGGCGGTTTGATGGGCGGTCAGTCTGGCGGGTTGATGTCGGCGGCCAGCGAACTGATGAGCGCCGGGCTCGACATGGGTCAGATCCAAGGCGTGACGCAGGAAGTGGTCGGCTTTGCCCGCGAAAAGGCTGGCGATGATGTGGTCAGCCAGATCGTCGCGCAGATCCCTGGCATGGATCAGTTCACCTGATCCAACCCTTGAGAAGACTGAAAAAGGCCATGGCTGTTTAGGCGGCCGTGGCCTTTTGTGTTTCAAACCGTTCCACGGCGCTGAGTGCCTGAAGCACGAGGTCCGGCCCGGCGCCATCCAGATGAGCGCCTTCGGACAGGATACGCCGCCACTGGCGAGCACCGGGAAGTCCGGCAAACAGGCCGATCATGTGTCGCGTGATCTGGTTGAGGCGGCCGCCCTTGGTGAGATGGTCTTCAATGTAGGGCAGCATAGCGCGCACCACATCGCCGCGTGATTGGGTGGCAGGCGGTTCGCCGAACAGCACCTCATCGGCATTCATTAGAATATCGGCCGGGGTCTGGTAGGCGGCGCGACCGATCATCACCTCATCCACGCCCTGATCGAGCAACGTCTTCGCATCTTCCAAGGTCGCAATGCCACCATTGATCCCCATCCAGAGATCAGGGAACTCTGCCTTCATCGCCAGCACCAGATCGTAATCCAGCGGTGGAACGTCACGGTTCTGCTTTGGGCTGAGACCTGCCAACCAGGCCTTGCGGGCGTGCACAATCACCGCATCCACGCCAGCGTTGCGCACTTTTGTGATGAAGTCAGGCAGCACCTGGTGCGGCGCGTGATCATCAACGCCAATGCGGCATTTGACAGTGATGGGTATGTCGGTGGCGCGTTTCATAGCCTCGACAAGGCTCGCCACATGGGCAGGATCACGCATCAAGCAGGCACCAAATGTGCCCGACTGGACACGGTCCGATGGGCACCCGCAATTGAGATTGATCGCATCATAGCCGCGATCAGCACCAATGCGCGCGGCCTCAGCCAGCTTTTGAGGATCCGGTCCACCAAGCTGGAGCACGACGGGGTGCTCTTGGGGCGAAAAGCCGAGCAACCGGTCGCGATCACCATGGATCCCTGCGTCGGCGGTGACCATCTCGGTGTAGAGGACGGCACGACGCGACACCAGCCGGTGAAAATACCGGCAATGACGGTCAGTCCAGTCCATCATCGGTGCAATGGATAGACGCTGGAATGCGCTAATCTGCGATTTTCTATGTTTTTCCACTACTTACGGCCTACTCTGGTCAATCACTCTTGCCTCGTTTCCTTCGTTGATGTACCATTTTCGATGATTTTGACGTCTAATTTGGTACAATGTACCAAATGAAATCTCATGTACCAAACGAGGACTAATTATGGGCACCATCACGGCCCGCAAACGCAAGGATGGCAGCGTTGCTTTTCTGGCGCGCGTGCGGGTGAAACGGGATGGCGTCGCCTATCATGAGACGGAAACTTTTGACAGACGCCCGGCAGCAAGGTCGTGGATTAAAAGCCGAGAACACGAACTGGCAAAACCAGGCGTCATTGCCCACTGTTTGGCGGCAGACCCATCGCTGGCAAACGCCATCGACCGGTACACAGAAGAGTCTTTGAAGGAGATTGGCCGGACCAAAGCTCAGGTACTCAGAGCGATCAAGCACCACCCCATCGCAGACATGCCCTGCTCTGCCATCACATCAAAGGATATCATCGCATTCTTGCAGTCGCTGCCAAGCCAACCCCAGACGGTCGGCAACTACGCCAGCCATCTCGCAGCAATCTTTGCGATCGCAAGGCCAATGTGGGACTACCAATTGGATGATCGGGAGATGAAAGATGCGATTACGGTCGCACGCCGCATGGGCATCATCTCGCGCTCAATTCAGCGCAACCGACGACCAAGCCTGGAAGAGCTCGACACACTGCTGGCGCACTTCATTGAACGTCGCAAGAAGACCCCCCAGGCTATGCCCATGCACATGTCCTTCCCCCTTAGAACTGGGCCACTACACTGGCCGCGAGAGGGGGATTTGGCATGGCGAGGAAACGACATTCGGACGAGGACGTTCTGAAGCTTCTGCGAGAGATTGAGCTGAAGTTGTCGGCTGGCGAAGATGTTACGTCAGCATGCCGCAGCGTCGGGATCAGCGACGCGACGTATTACAATTGGCGCAAGAATTTTGGCGGGATGGGTCGGTCTCAGCTGTCCGAGATGAAGAGTCTGGAGAAAGAGAACGCCCGGCTGAAGAAGATCGTCGCGGAGCTCGAATTGGACAAGTTGATCCTCAAGGAAAGCCTGAACCACCTAAAGCCCAGGGCCTGACCACAGAGGAGCTCCGTCAGGCCATCATTCATACACGCCAGAAGCTGGCGACGTCTGAGCGACGGACGTGCCGGGTGATCGGCCTGGCGCGGAGCTCCCTGCAATACCGACCAGCCCCGAGAGATGACGATGCACTACGGTTGGCAATCATCCGATTGGCCAAACAGTATGGCCGATATGGCTATCGCAAGATCACCGAGCTGCTTCACGTTGAGGGCTGGCGGGTCAATCACAAGAAGGTTGAGCGGCTCTGGCGTGAAGAAGGGTTGCAGCTTCCGCAGCGACACAAGAAGCGCAAACGGCTCTATCACAAGGACAGCTCGATCATCCGCTTGAGGCCCACGCAACCGAACCACGTTTGGGCCATCGACTTCGTCCACGACAAGCTCAGCAACGGTCGCAGCTATAAGATGCTCACGGTTCTGGATGAGTACACCCGGCAGGCCTTGGCAGTGATCGTCCGTACCAAGATGGGAGCTGACGACATTCTCGAGGCGCTCTATCCGCTGCTCCTGAGGCATGGCAGCCCGGAGTACGTCAGATCGGATAACGGGCCGGAGTTCGCTGCTGAAGCAATGCAGAATTGGTTGCGGCGCGTCGGCATAACGCCGATCCGGATCTATCCGGGTTCCCCCTGGGAGAACGGATACAACGAACGGTTTAATGGGACACTGCGCCGGGAGGTTCTCAATGCCGAATGGTTCACCACGACCGAGCAGGCACAGATCGTCATCAACCACTGGCTCAAGCAGTACAACTACACCCGGCCGCATCAAGCCCTCAATATGCGCCCTCCAGTACCAGAAACCCTATTAGAGAAACCGCAAATTACCGGCCCAGATCCCGGGGGCTAGACAGCTTCGTTTCTACCCGCCAATTGATCGTCCCTATCAGCGACGAGAAAACTTCAGCGAGGTAGTCTCCGAAAGCCTATGCAGGAGCTTTGTCACATGCCTGAGCCAGGACTATCGCATGCGGGCGGAGTCATGGCGTTCGAGCGTGGCGGCAATGGCAGCGGGGATCGGCTGGCCTGTGCGGTCGGACACGAACAGGTATTCGCCGGCCGGGTTGATTTCGAAAAAGACATGTTCTCCGCCGGGCGTCAGGCGGAAGTCCACCGCGCCGAATGCCAAATCCATCTCAGTCATCATCGTCAACAGGGGTTTGGCCACGTCTTCGGGCAGGGTATACGGCGTCACCTCGGCACTGCCGATGCCCCACCTATAGTCGACCTCGTATTGCGGTTCGGACCGGAACGCCGCGCTGAAGATGTCGCCGTCGATGACGGTTACCCTGAGATCGAGGGCTAAAGGTATGTATTCCTGTAGGATCACCGGCGCGTAGCGGATAGAGTCGATCTGTGTCATCTCGGCTGGGCCTAGCCTTAGAGTTTCGCGGGGCGCAGCGGCGAGATTGCGAAACGCCTTGCGGATGACGCCAGTAGCCAGATGTCGTTCGGCGAAGGCGCGCGCCGAGGTGGGATCGTTGGTGACCAGGGTCTCAGGGACGCGCAGGCCAACGCGATGCGCCAAGCGGTGTTGCCAGGCCTTTTTCAAAGCGCGCGGATCGGACCCGGGCCGGTTCATCCAGAAGCAATTCATGCCCTCCCAGAGCCCGGGCAGCGCCTCGGCGGATTCGGAGGCGGCATAGGCCCGCGCGGTATCGTCGGTCAGCGAGGGGTCGAGGACGTAGTTGCTGATCCGTCGGTTCCAGACCGCACCGACGCTGTCCAGGTCGATGCGCTGGCCGTCAGGCAGGTCGAGGTACATCAGATCCACACCGGGTCCAACCATGGCATGCATCCGCATCTGTTGCGGAAACCAGGCGAGGTCGACAACTTCGAAGGGTCGGCTGAGGTGCTGGGTCACCTGATGCACATGTGGATTGTCGATGAACGAGATGATCAGGATCATGGTCCGTCTGTGGTCGGCTAGAGCAACAAATGGCCCCCGCGGCGGTCTGCCGCGGGGGCCGCATCCGCAGTGCTAATTCGCGCCTATTGCCCGCCCATATGGCGGTAGGAATCATATGCTTGACGCCAAGCTGCAAAGCCTTGCGCATCGAGCATTCCGTGCTGATGCAGGCTCGCATACTGGCCGAGAAGCTGGGCGTACTGCGTCAGTATGGGATTCGCGGCCGGCGCCCCGGGGGGGCCGCCGGTGCTAAGGATGAAGGGTTGCACCGGGTCAGGTTGAATCGGGGCGATCGGCGGTTCGAAAACCGACTTTGGTTGGGGCGGCTCGAGGACAGTCTTGGGGCCGGGATCGACGATTCCGTCCTTCGGCGCCTCTTTGATGTCCTTGGGAGGATCTTTCGGGAATTCCTTGACGTCTTTGGGGAAATCCTTGGGCGGATCCTTGGGAAACTCCTTGATGTCCTTGGGCGGATCCTTCGCAAGGTCCTTGAACGGCGGCTTCGCTGGCACCATGCCGCCGCACGAGATGGTTGTTCCGATCGCGCTACGGGGTCCGTCGAGGCAGGCTTGCATCCGCTGGATCTGACCTTCCGAGAACATCACCATGATGTCGTCGTCGACATAATCCATGTAGTTCATGAACATGTCGCCGTTCGGTCCGTTGGAACAGGAGATCGACGGGAACATGGGTTTGCCAGTGTTTGGACCACCCTGATTCGGGGTGTCGTCAACAAAGTCCGAGCCCGAGCAGCCAACACCGTCATCTCCCCAGATGTGGCGTAGGTTCAGCCAATGGCCGATCTCGTGGGTTGTGGTCCGCCCCCGGTCGAAAGGGGCCGCCGCGGTTCCAGTCGTGCCGAAGCCGGTATGCGTAACCACGACACCGTCGGTGTCCGGAGGGCCGCCCGGAAACTGCGCGTAGCCTAGAAGGCCGCCGGAGAGCTGGCAGACCCAGATGTTGAGGTATTCGTCCCTGGGCCAGGCATCGGCCCCACCGGAAGACCGGAACTTTACGGCGTCGTCTGAAGAGAAGCTATCGCTGTCGGTCTTTTGACGATTAATCCCGTCCGTACTCGACCCGTCAGGTGCGGTCGTTGCCAGTTCGAACTGTATCCGCGCATCGCCCGCGAGCGGCGCAAAGGGCGCGGGTACGGTCGAGATGTCGGAATTGGTCTTGCGAAAATCGCGGTTCAAAACGTCGATCTGACTGTGGATCTGCGCATCCGAGATGTTTTGTGCCTGCGTCTTCCAGACCACGTGCACCACGACTGGGATCAGCGTACATCCCGGTCGCGCCACCATGAACGAAGATTTGGTGCGAAATGCCTGCTCCTCGATCCGCGCAAGCCGGCGGGCATAATTGGGGTCGCTATCCAAAAGCCGCCGATGCACTGGCATCGTGCCGCAACCTCGCATTTTTGGGGTGTCATCAGCCATGTTTCCCTCCAACAATGAAAATGTCGTCGCTGTCGCGCGACTTCCAAAAGAACTCGTACAGGCGTGGCGCTTAGCGCCTGTGCAGAATCAGGATCTTTCTGCCCACCTCCTCGACCAGGTAGTTTCCCCGCCAACCTGGCAGGTCGACCTGTAGATTGTCGCCTTCGCAGGACCATCGCCCCGACGCTTTTGCCTCGACTCGGTCGGTCGCGCCGTAGCCTAGTGACTCGGCCTGTCCGGCCTCTGACAGGTCCAACCGGCGCCGTCCCCCGCGCGATGGCGGCATCGGATAATCGACCGGTCGCAAGACAATACGCTCTGCGTCGCCTTCTTCCGCGACTTCAACCCAGACCCTCGTCAATGCTTCGAGGTTCGACATGCAGTCTTCTCCATTTCGAGCCGCCATCCCATCTCGCGGCGTCGGTCCGGCCCTCATTGGGCTTCGTCTCCGCCAAGTCTGTCGTATGCGGTCCGCGCGGCCTGCCAGCCTGCCACGTCACGGTGTGTCATGGAGCCGGAATGCTGCAAGCGGGAATATTGCGCAAGGAGGGCCTGATAGTGCATTCGAAGCTGGTTCAGCGCCGCAGAATCGGCCGAACCGCTCTCCTGGCATCCACTGCAGCCTTGGGGCGGTGGTGACGTCGGCGTCGGGCCGGGGACGGCGGCCGAGGCCGAAATCTCTGCCACCGCGGCAACGTAGCCCGCATTCATCCGCAGAATCTGCATCGCGAAGGCGGCATCGACCCGGTCGCGCACGTCTCCGGCGGTGTGGATCTGATCGTTCGCGCCGTCCGCGCCTTCGATGGTCAGGACTGCGGGCAATCCTTCGTTAATGAACGGGACGTGGTCACTGGCGAACGGGTTCAACGAGACCTGAATAGCTAGGTTCGAAAACTGGCTGGCAGCGTCGGCCAGACCGTCGATGACCAATTGGCTGACGGTGGCGCCTTCCAGCAGCACAGATTGCGGCGTTGCGTTGACATGGCCGATCATGTCCATGTTGATCACCGCCCGGATCCGCGCCCGTTCCGACTGGTTGAGCCCGGCGACGTATTGCAGCGAGCCGTGCAGGCCCTGCTCCTCTCCACCGAAGAGAATGAACACCAAATCATGGGCAAAAACCTGCCGGGCGGCCGCCTCGGCCAGCGCGATGACACCGGCCGAGCCCGAGGCGTTGTCGTCGGCGCCGGGTGCCGGCGCCGACGGGCCGCCCTCGGAGTTGACCGAGTCTAGATGCGCGACCGCATAGACGCTGCCCGGCGTCGCGCTCGTCCCGGATTTGATGGCGACGACATTGCTAGAGCTTTGCGTGCCCACCGAGACCGGGATAACCGAGACGGTATAGCCAAGCGCGGTAAGTCGTGCGCGCGCCCATTCCGCCGCAGCGTCGTAATGATCGCTGGTCGACAGCCGCGTCGGGAAAGACACGAATTGGTCCAGAGCAACCTCGAACGTTTCTTGGCGAAGCGCGTCCACGATCGGCCGCAGATCGGCGCGCGGCGCGCGGCGTTCAAGCGAAAGAGTATCGAAAACGACCGAGTTTTCCCGCAAATTCTCAATGTGATAGCAGGGATCGGCGCGTCCCGCGACAGTTCGGGCCGCCTTGGGTTCCATGTCGACGACAAGGTAGCGGCCCTTGTCCAGGATCACATCTATATCCGGGTGTTCCAGCTGAAAGGTCCGGCCCTTTTGGACCACCAGGTGCAGATTGCCCTTTCGGACCTTTCCCACAGGTTCGCCCGCGTCCAAAGCCTCGCTCGCGGCGCGCCATTTGCTGTCGGCCGCATAAACCAGCGTCTCGTCGCCGAATTTGACCCACCACGCCCCTTCCGAAGCTGCTCGGTCAATGCGACCCGCCTTCTCGGCTTGGACCGCTGAAACAATAGTGTAATACATTTCACAACCTTTTCAGGTATGATCAACTTCTTCATAATACTTCAAAGTTGGGATTGTTTCAAACTGATTATTCGGGCGACAGCCGTGGTAGCTTACGCACCCCCTGGGCGAAAAGTTACGATATCTTGTATTGTAAATACTCCTGTCCGGTGCTCGTCAAACGGCCACGATCGAGATGACGCGCAACTTGCTCTATGAGAAGACCCCTATGGAGTCTCAGGCATATGATGCCGAACTTCACCTGAAGAATGCTTCGTTTACGTTGTCTTTGCGCGGGATGGAATTTGCGGTGTTCCCCAAAAAATGTTGTTCAGCGAGGACGCCATCCGCGGGATATCAGCCAGTCGCGCGTAGAAGCCGAACAGCGGGAAGGTCCGCTCCTTCCCTGTCGAGAACCTCCGCAGTGAAGCGACGCCTCCCAAAAGGCTGTTCCGAGCGTCCCTGAATGATCGCAAATGGCAAATTTTCTGTGACGCCGCAAAATCGAAACTGCGAATGCGGGCAGATGCTGAGTCAACGAAGATGAGAATTTCAAGGTTGGGAAAGTCCGCATAACCGTCTTTCACTGCCTTCCAATAACCCCTACCCAAAACACCCGTGCCAAAAACGACATGGTGTGATTGCGGCGGCCGCTCTCCTTGTGGCGAACGAGGTCCGGTAGTTTGGCCTCATGGATGATAAGCCGTGAGGAGAACGACCTTGGAACATTATGCCGGTTTGGATGTATCGCTGAAAGAGATATCGATCTGCGTGATCGACGGTGACGGGAAGATCGTGTCAAAGGGCACATGCCCTGCTGACCCAGACGGGGTGTCTGGTTGGCTGAAGAGGCGTGATCTCAAACCCTGCCGGATCGTTCATGAGAGTGGGATGCTGTCGATCTGGTTGCAGCGTGGACTATCTCGCCTTGGATTGCCTGCGATCTGCATCGATGCCCGCAAAGCCCATAAGAGCCTGTCAGCCCGGCTCAACAAGTCCGATGCTGGTGATGCTGAAGGGTTGGCGCAGCTTGCCCGCACGGGTTGGTACACGCCGGTGCATGTCCGCAGTGAGGAAGCGGACCGGCTGCGCAATCTGATCGGTGCACGTGAACGGCTGATCCGACTGCGCAAGGACCTCGAAGGTCATATCCCTGGCGTCCTGAAGTCCTTTGGCATCCGCATGACGGGCTTGGGCCAAGGACCATAGCGTCAGGCCTTCCGTGATCAGCTCCCTGAAGCTGGGATGTGTGACCCTGAGCTGCGTGTGATTGCCGATGGTTTCATCGCATCTCACAGCACCCTGTGTCAGGCTGCAGCTGATCTCGACAAAGCCGTGAGGCAAGAAGCTAAGGCTCATCCTGTCGCGCGTCGTCTGATGACCATACCCGGTGTTGGTCCGATCAATGCGCTCAGCTTCATCGCCCTTGTCGATGATCCGCATCGGTTTAGTCGAACATCCGACATAGGTGCCTTCCTAGGACTTGCACCCAAGCGCCATCAGTCTGGTGAGGTGGATTGGTCAGGCCGCGTCTCCAAGTGTGGCGATGGTGCGATGAGGGGGCTGCTATTTGAAGCCGCATCCTGCGTCATCAGGCAAGTGAAGCGCTTCTCCCCACTCAAGTCTTGGGCCGTGCGGCTGGCTGGCCGTCGCGGCATCCGCAAAGCAGCTTTTGCCACCGCGCGCAAGATCGCAGTGCTCATGCTGACGCTCTGGAAAAACGGAACTGACTATCAAGGAACACAGGCGGCCACTGCCTGATCTCAAGTTCCCGCTGGAGACGGTGGGTGACCAAGTCCTAACCGGACGGAGGTTGATCGATCTCGCAAAAACGGTTGGGGCGCAGGTTTATCTGCTCAACCCGCAAACGACATTGGAGACGGTCCACCACCGAACACCATCATGAGGCGCAAACCTTGCGACCTCGAAGAGAACCATGACCCCGGACGGACAAACTCACCCGCTTGACATAGCCGCAATCAGAGAACCGTTTGTGGAGTTTCCAAAATAGTACGTTTTTCGAGCGTTTCGCGAAGCCGTGAGTGTCGGCTCTGAGCCCAGAGTTGCAATGTTCTCGCAACGCTGAAGCGTTACGATGTACTGAATGTGGTCAGTGACTTTGCATCCAAATGCTACGTTGCCTGACAGCAATACGGGGCATTTCAGTAAATATGTTTCAGTATCTGGTCCAATAAAACATACTGCGAAAATTTCATGCTGAGGTCATTGAAGAGATCGACCATATGCCATTAAACTGCAAAACAGACACTCAAAAAGCCAGCTTATGTTAAGCTATCTCAAAAATTGTGGGGAGTTCGATAGAGATGCGATTTAGCGCCTTCAGCGTAACTCTTTTTTGCTCGGTTGTGTTCGTTGCTCCTCCGTCAGCCGGTTTGGCGCAAAATACCGACAGGGTTGTTATTGAAGTTAGACAGACTGCCACAGGTGAGGACGATTATCTTTGCTGGTCGCCAGTCCTATCGAGCGTCCGTCTGATTGAGCCAGAAACCGCGCCTGTTGAAGTGGTTCTATCATCCAACGGCAGCACTGCGGCCGGCGCGGTTGAGTTTGCACCCTATCTCGGTTTCATTCCGACCCCAGGCAACTTGACCCCTAGTTCAACATTGCAATTGACCCTGCCGAGCGACGGCAGCCCAGTCCAATTCATGATTTCCGGAGCAGTTGCATCGACGGATGGGCAAGACGTTCGGGTGGTGGCCCAAGACCCTGCTGACAATTCCGAACTTGGTGATACGCCGGTTATGGTAAGGGTGCGCAAGAATGCAGAAACGCTTACAGCGATTGAGCGGGAACGGTTTCTTGAAGCCCTCGGCACGCTGCACGGCCATCGTCGTCCTGTCGGTCCGACGGAGCGCTTTGAGAAATACGCCGTGGCTCACGGCAGGGCCTTCGGCTTTGGGATACATGGAGGACCTTCCGGGCTGCCACTTTTCTTGGCGTGGCATCGCGCTTTCCTGATGTCGATTGAACGCGAACTGCAGGCAATCGATGCCCGAGTTGCCCTTCCGTATTGGCGCTTTGATGAAGACAGCCGCAATATATTCCAGCGCAACTTCTTAGGCACCGTAGAGGGCACAAGCACACTTGTGCGCTTCACAAACAACAATCCGCTAAATGGTTGGCGGATGAGTAGTGGTGGTCCTTTGGTACGGGCACGCAACCCTGACACCAGGTTACAAGATATCTATCCAAGCTTTCAATTCGATCCGATGTCAAACATCGTCGGGTTGAGTGGCCGCGATACTTATGGAGGGGCTGTCTCTGGTCGCGGAATCAACGGTGAGATTGAGGCACGTCACCACAACTACGCGCATGTTGCAGCAGGCGGATGGGTAACGTCTGGCACGTCGCCACGTGACCCGCTTTTCTACCTTTTGCACGCCAACGTCGACCGCGCTTGGGCGGAATGGCAGGGGCAGTTCGACCGGTTCAATCCGGGAGCTGAGGAGAGTTATTCGCTTCAGGGCGCTTATCCGGGGGGCACCGATCCAATGCGGCAGCGCCAAGGCACATATGCGCAGGATGTAATGTGGCCTTGGAGTCAGGAGTCGGGCGCTACGACGCCCGGAGATTTGCTAGATGACTGGCCTACATCGGGCTTTCCGTTCCCTGAAGGCTTCGAAAATGAAATATCTCCTCTCATACCCACTCCCGCCGCAATGGTTGACTATCTAAATGTGGAAGGGAATTCGGTTCCACATAACGTATGCTACGATAATCTTGGCTACACGGAGTGATGTCACAGATGCGAATCTTACCTTTCGTCGCGAGCAGCATGATCCTTGCAGCGCAACCAAGTTTTGCTCAAACAGTCGACGCTGCGATCTCCAGCCACCCCAACCCCAGCGTTGTGTCCTTCTACCAGTCCAACACTGAGCAGATAACCGAACTTTATGCCGTTGTGACCGATGGAAGCCAGATTCAGGACGCGCGGCTCTCGGCCTTCGCACAGCTTGCGCTGGAATACCCAATTGCCGCGAAGGTCGCGGCACGCGAACTTGTTGGTGACGAAGCGACCGCAGTCGCGCTGCAAGCAGTTCAGTATTTGATGGGTGATGTCGTGATGAGCGACCACGATATGTCGAACGGAGTCGAAGGCTTCTCTCCTTTGGTTCGCTACACGATGATTTCCCATATGACGTCGCGGGCCGCGCTACGGGCCGCGATTACAGACGAGCGCGTGCAGTTGCGCGATACGGTGGCGCCATTCCTGGCGTCGCTATCGGACTCGGCCGCGCTAGAAGCGATTACTACATCGCCAGAACTCTACACTGACGCCGAGGCCGCCTCGCTAGTCACGCTCTCGAGCAGCGAGGAGAGCCTAGCGCTCTTGGAAAATTACATCTCTTCCGATGATACCAGTGCTCAGGCTACGTCGGTTGAGTATCTGGCTGCCTTTCCGAATTACCAATCCCGCATCCGCTCCGAGGTATTGTTGAACGGCGAAATGGATGACGTGGTACGCACCGCTGCGGCCGAGTCGCTAAGTCTTTATGATAGCGACTTCGCGAGTTATGCGTTGATTGTCGCTGGCGAGCAGGGCGTATCGCCCGAACTCTATCAAAGAGTGGTCTCCGGTTATGTCGAACAAGTGATAAACGATGGACGGTTGGGTCCGGAAGCGGCAGGCAACTTCGCGAACCAGATAGGAAACTTTATCGATTCGATTGAAGACAAATCGCAGTTCGAGAATGCTATCGGGGAGATCGAGGCGATTGAGCAGCGCCTACAATCGATCTCGGATTTCTGACCGGAAATCCTATAGACCCTATGATATACTGTCAGCGCCCAAGGTGGCGCATCCCGACAGGCGCCGATTACAATCGTGGCATGCCGTGCATAGGATTGGCTCTACAGAGTGCGCGTTTGAGCCCACACAGCCAACGTGAATACTGTTCACTTTTGCCATTTGAAATTGTCTAACAGCGAAAGCACCATGCGCTCCGATGATCGTTCATCGCAGTAACAGAGCATCATGAACGATTGGATAGTTCGGCATATCTGCGCAGTGGCCGCACGTGATTTGTGGATGTTCGCTTTGCACTTTCGCGATGGGTTACATGCAACCTGTTTTAGGACCGGTTAGTTCGCGCTCCCGTCGTTCACCAGCATCGGTGCCGAGGTCCGCTTCAGAGCAACCACCGCAGTTAGCTGCAACGGGGTACCTTTGTAGCTCGAACCAGTCAGCTTTAAGCAGTCGGCAGCACGTCGTCGGAGACTTCCTTGGCGAACCTCTTGCCTTGTGCCCGCCGCCGACCGAGTGCCTCGACAAACCGTTCATAGCGCTCGCGGCCCTTCGCCTGGGCCGCATCCTGCTGCGCCTCAGGCAATTGCGGTGTGGCCGCCAGCCAGAAGCGCACGAACAGCGCCAGCGTCTCGATGCCGATCCCGGTGTCGCGTTCAAGCCGTTCGAGCTGGCGACTGATCCGGTCCAATCGGCGCGCCAGAACGGCCTCTTGTCGCTCGGCTGCGTCGGGAGAAAGGAACGACGCGATCGCGGCTTCGGCGACCAGCGACATGGAGGTGCGCCGATGGGCGGCATAGTCGGCCAGTTCGCTGGCCATCTGCGGATCGAGATAGACCGAGAGTCGTGCTTTCTTCATTTCACTGCCTCAGAGCGCAATCCCGTCGTCGGGGTCGAGCGACGCCTGACGGGCAACGCGGCGCATGCGATCGTTTAGCGTGCGTGATTGCGTGGATCCGTCGTCGTCTGCCTCGTCCAGAAACGAGAACTCGTCAGCGCGCTCCGGCTCTTTCGGTGGAACGATGTCCTCATGCTGGGGCAAATCCGGCTCGCGCCGCACCCCGCCCTCAGCGCTATCTTCGGATGGTCGATCAGCTGCACCTTCTGTCGTCGCGTTAAAAATTGGCCGACGATGGCTCCAATCATCTGAATGTTGCAGCAGTAGTTCAGGCCCCTTCGGGTTCGGCGGAGCGAGCACACGGGCCTTCAACTGCCTGTCCTCGAAATAGCGCACTTTCTTGGCCCGGATTGGCGGACGGCCGGACGCCATGATGATCGCATCGGTTGCAGGCAGTTGCATGATCTCGCCGGGCGTTAGAAGCGGTCGCGACGTTTCCTGTCGCGACACCATCAAGTGGCCGAGCCACGGCGATAGGCGGTGCCCGGCATAGTTCTTCATGGCGCGCAGTTCGGTCGCCGTGCCCAACGCATCGGATACCCTCTTAGCTGTTCGCTCATCGTTCGTTGCGAACGCGACGCGCACATGGCAATTGTCAAGGATGGCGTTGTTCGGCCCATAGGCCCGCTCAATCTGGTTGAGCGACTGGGCGATCAGGAACGACCGGATGCCATAACCGGCCAGGAATGCCAGCTGGCTTTCGAAAAAGTCGAGCCTGCCAAGCGCCGGGAACTCGTCCAGCATTAGAAGCAGTCGCTGGCGCGCATCCTGATCAAGAAGCGTCTCAGTCAGACGACGGCCAATCTGGTTGAGCACCAGCCGCACCAGCGGCTTGGTGCGCGCAATGTCCGAGGGCGGAACGACCAGATAGAGCGTGACCGGTTTCTTGCCGTCGACGAGATCGGCGATGCGCCAGTCGCAGCGGCTGGTGACCTTGGCAACAACAGGGTCGCGATAAAGCCCGAGAAAGCTCATCGCGGTCGACAGCACGCCGGACCGCTCGTTTTCGCTCTTGTTGATCAGTTCTCGCGCTGATGAAGCCACGACCGGATGTGGCCGATCGCCGAGATGGGGCGTGCGCATCATCGCGGCCAGGGTCGCCTCAATCTTCCGCTTGGGATCAGACAGGAAGTTGGCAACACCAGCGAGCGTCTTGTCGGGCTCGGCATAGAGCACATGCAAGATTGCGCCCACTAGGAGAGAATGGCTGGTCTTTTCCCAATGGTTGCGCCGCTCCAGCGCGCCTTCTGGATCAACGAGAATATCTGCGATGTTTTGAACATCGCGCACTTCATGATCACCGCGCCGCACTTCGAGCAGCGGATTGTAGGCGGCGCTTTGCGCATTGGTCGGATCGAACAGGAGCACGCGACCGAACCGGCCGCGCCAGCCAGCGGTCAACTGCCAGTTCTCGCCCTTGATGTCGTGGACCACCGCCGATCCCGGCCAAGTCAGAAGGGTCGGTACGACCAGGCCCACCCCCTTACCAGACCGCGTCGGCGCGAAACACAGAATATGCTCCGGCCCGTCATGGCGGATATAGTCCCGCGTCAAGCGGCCCAGGATGACGCCATCCGGGCTCAGAAGACCAGCAGAACGCACCTCGTTGTCGGTCGCCCAACGCGCGGATCCGTAGGTGATGACATCATCCGCCTCACGCGCACGAAGGACCGACAGAAGGATGGCGATGCCGATCGTCGCGAAACCGCCGGCTGCGGCGATGATGGCCCCCTCGACGAAAACGCGTGGTGCGTAGGCGTCATACCAATACCACCACCAGAAGAACGCGGGCGGTAGGTAGACCGGCAAGCCGCCAAGTTCGAACCAGGGCGCGCCAAGCTGCACCTGAAACCCGAGCCGCCAGGCGACCCATTGCGTCGCGCCCCACACAAAAGCGAGCGCGACGATGCTGACAACAAGGATTTGGCCCCAGAGGATTTTTGCGCCGGACATCGCGCTTCCTTTCGATTGTAAGGAAGTTCAACTTTCATCGCAGTGTTCGCAAGGGATCACGAAGCGAGTTCGCAGTGCGGGAAGAAACAGCGCAGGAAAACAAGCTCGCTCGCAACTGATCGTAGAACCGGCGTTCCCAGCGCTTCGATTTGCGGCTAACTCTGCCGATATGGACGACGCCAACCCAAACCTGACGCCCGACATTGAACGGATCAAGCACGAGCACCGCGCGCTGGCGATTCTGCGCGCGCTTGAACGGGAGCCGTCCTATTGCTCCAACGGGGTAGTGCTTAGCAGCTACCTGGCGATGATCGGCTTGCCCGTGACGAGAGCCGAGCTAAACGATGCTTTTGATCAGCTCGAGCGCGCCAACTTGGTCCAATTGGAAAAAGTCGAGGCCATCACCGTGATCGAACTGAAGGAGGCAGGCTTAGAGGTAGTGAAAGGCTTGGCCATCGTCGATGGCGTCTTGCGACCGGGACCCGACTGCCCATACTGATATCGTCCGCTGCGCTGGCACTAGATCGACAGACCCCGCTTTCGACCCAACCTCCAATCCACACCGCCGCTCGGCAGCATCACGCCTGAAACCTGCCGGCCAAGTTCTTGTTCCAAGGACGGCTTCCAGGGCAAAAGTTGAAAACCTAAACCATCATCGATCATCGCAAAACGACCCGAGGCCAGGTCGAGGCGCTGACGGTACCAGCCAGCGATCGTGTCGCCTCCGGCGGCTGGATGATGGGGCAGACCGAACTTGTCTGACATTGCCTTTGCCGTTGTGTCCAGTTCTTGCTGCCGCAGCGTGGCCAGCAGGTTGCGTGCGAAGACCACACGACCTCCTTGGCGTTGTGCATGACCTTGGGCGATCAAGTGCTCGGTGCGCGCCTCCAAGGCGAAGCGGACCTCAACGCCGAAGCCGCCATCCGACAACGGCATCGGATCGCGTTCGACGAGTCGGCGATCAAGCCACGTCGCACCTTTGGCTGCGACTTGATCATCAAGCGACAGGTCTGATCTGACTGCGAGGGCCAGTCGCTCCCGGCCGCGCCGGTCTTCGAACCGGCGCAGTTCGACGATCGCGCCTGGCTTTGCATCGCTGGCCGCGTCCAGATCGGAAAGTCGAATGTGATGAGCCCGGCCGTCAATCCCGTCGACGATCACGAAGGCCGTCCCTTTCAGTTCGTCATCAACCCCGCGCGTGACCAACCGGCCGACGATCGGATCGGGCTCGGTTTCTCCGGAAAGAGCAAAGAACTCCGCGCCGCGCTCCCAACCCTTTTCGGCCAGTTCCCGATGCATGCGTTTGATGATGTCGCCCCGTTCGCCGAGCGCGCGCAAGCGCGGTTCGATGTCCTCGGCCAACTGCCATTGCGCGGGTCCAAGCGGTTTGGCCAGGCCAAGCCGTTCGAGGTTACGCATGCGCCCCAGTTTCGCGGTGGCCATTGCATCGCGCTTCTCCCCAGGAAACAGCCGCAGGTCGATAACGCTATCTGTTTCAGCTGCGTCGCCGGCGATCATTCGATCGAGCTTGGTCCAGCGTTCCTGATCGACCTGCCGATCGAGCGCCGTTTGCATATCCCAATCCGTGCGCGGACCAAGTTCCAACGAGACCAGGTCCGATGCCCGGGCGCGCATGCCATGCGCGATGTAGTCGCGGGCGATGACAAGATCTTTGCCGTGATCGTCACGACCACGAACCAGGACATGGATGTGCGGATGGTCGGTATCCCAATGGTCGATGGCAACCCAATCCAGCTTTGTCTGGAGGTCGCGTGACGCCTGATCCATCAGATCGCGCGTGAAGGATTTGAGGTCTGCCAGTTCCGCAGCGTCGTCCGGCGAAACGATGAACCGGAAATGATGCCGGTCGTCCTGGCAGCGTTCGTTGAAAGCAACAGCATCTGCCTCATCAGTGGCGGCACTAAACATCACCCCGTCGCCGCCATCGCGGGTGACGCCGTCGCGTTTGAGATAGGCCATGTGCGCACGCAAGACACCCAGTTTGGAGCGATGCCGCACGATGCGCGCTTTGACCACAGCACTGCGATGGCGGCCCAGCAGACTGTTCTGCGCCGACAGAGTCGCAGAGCGGCCACGCCCAAAAGATTTCGAGGTCGAGCGCCGACCGCCTTTGCTATAGCGACCGCCAGCCTTTTGAGTTGCTGAAAGGACGCGACCGACGAAGCTGCGAACGCGTTTAGGACGTGTGCTGCGGATGCGCCCTGGCTTGATGCGAATATCTTGCTCGTTGCTCATTGCGGGCCTCGCGATGTGCGCAAAGTCCAGTTGAGTCGGGCAGTTCCGCCTTTGCACACATCATGCTCTGCTGGCGCACCTCGCGATGAGCCTTTGTTCTGCAAGGGTTTTGCGACCCTACGACCGTGCCGCGATGTGCGGCTTTTATCCTGCACCTCCTTTCCACCCAGCCAAACCAACCCAGCCCTCCGCCAGAATGCCACTACACAAACATTCGACGGGACACGTATCGATGACAGCATCACGCGCGATAGCACTATGACAGTCCTGCAGGATCGTGGGTTTGCTTTCAAAATGTGTTCGACCGGCATGATCATGGCCTCTGCCGGGTATTAGGCTGCACGAAAAGTTCGTGGTGAGAGGTCACGCCGTCGGGCATTGATGATGTCGGTTCGCGTCGCTGCACGGTCGCACCCAAGGATGAAAAACGTTCCATCGAACGTTCCGAATTCGTGTCGAAACCAGCGCCAATCGGCACGAAAAGTGTCGAGGCCAAACGATCGTAAACCGCATTCTCCGGCGTTGTGAATGCAAGATGACTGTGCGCCTCCGACAGTTCCGGCAGCAGGTTGGCGACGTAATCGAGCGTCTCGTTCGGGAGCGTGCGACCGGTTGCCAGATGGTCTTCAACGCGACTGGGTCCGGCATTGTAAGCGGCAAGCATAAGCGTGACCGATCCATAGCGATTGAGCATTTGGCGCAGATAGGCCGTGCCAGCCACGATGTTGTCTGCGGGTGCAAACGGGTCCGGTCCGAGGTCGTGTTGGGCGCGCAGCTCGTCCCAGGTCTCTGGCATGATTTGCATCAGTCCCATCGCGCCTTTGTCGGATACAGCCTGCGGATCGGCAGCGCTTTCGGCGACAATCACGGCGCGAATCCAGTGCGGCGGAATGGCAAACCGATCAGCGGCCTCGATGATCAAGGGTTGGTAGGATTCCATGCTACGGGCCTGTGCCTGACCGGCAATTGTGAGCCCGACAACGAGCATTGCCGCTGCGAGGGAGCGGAGCGCGGGGCAACCTCTTCGGCGATTTTTCCGGGGCAACGGATGAGCAGGATCGCTGCGTCGGTTCACCAAAACGGCGGTATGCCGGCGCGTTGAGATTGAACTGTTCATGGCTGCTCGGGCGTCCACAACGGGGTCAGGCGACCAGTGATTGCGGCACGCTCCGTCAGCCCGAAGTACCGTCCGTCGAGACTATCTGGAGCATCCCAGTTTAGGAGAAAGACGTCGTTGTGATCGAGCGTCTGGCAACCGCTCCAAATGGGCAGTGAGCGTCCTTGCCGATCATGGTCACGGGCCGGAGCCATGGCCACGCCATCGATGGTGATGAGCCGATCGTTGCGACAGACGGTCTGGCCGTGAAGGGCAGCAATGCGTTTGATGAGCGGCACGTTATCAGCAAGATACCCGCGCCCAGTGAGCCAGGCCCTGAAGTGCTCTGGCGGGACGACCATGACCAGATCGTCGACATTGAAGCTGTCGGCTGGCTGGACCAAATAGAGCCCGATAGGCACGCTGGCCGATGCGTTCCAGATGAACCGTGTCGGCCTGTCGATGACACTCGGCGTAGCAATCAAGCCGACACCAGTGGCGGCGAGCACGATGGTTGCGACGGCCGAGGGCCTGATGGCCATCATGCCGCCAGTTCCTTGCGCAACAGCCAGGCACGATGGCGCATAGCCGTGTAGGCACGTGGCCGTTCGCGGGCGGTGAGACGGTTCATAACATGGCGCCAATGGTCAGGGCAGGCCTCGGCCGGATCAACGCCCGCCTGCTCGACGGCATCGATTGCTTGCAGCGCCTTCTCAACCTTGGGCCAACCATGCAGCCGCAGCAGGATGAGAGCTCCGGGCGCAACGAACGGCACGGTTGTGCAGGGTTGGCCGGACGTGACCGCCTGCAAAATGTCGATCCGGCTTTCGATCGTGCCGTAGTCGTTGGACGCCCAGCGCACAAAGGCAAACACGCTGCCGGGTGCGAATCCGACGACGCGCCGGAGACGATCGATGCGTCGGTTTTCGACAAAGTGACCGAAGCGAATCCAGCGCTCGACGCGATCCTTGATGAAGGCGAGCTCCACATGGGTAAGGTCCGTCATGGAAGGCGCTCCAGGACATCTGGAAGGTTGCTGCGAACGCGACCGGCACGCTGATCGATTGTCTCTCACCGGCGAAGCGATCGCAGATGCCATAGGGTTCAACGCCGTTGCCTGTCCGCGTAGGCCGGTGAGATAGCCGCATGACGTTTGGCTGGAAGAACCACGTCGCCGGTGTCGTCACTGGTCGAATGCTTGTTGCCCCGATTGACCCAAGCTTGCAGATCATCGACTGCATAGACGACACGGCCTCCGATCTTCGAATAGCGCGGACCCGTTCCATAGGTGCGGTGTTTTTCGAGTGTTCGGCCGGATAGGCCAAGAAGGCGGGCGGCCTCAGGCGTTCTGAGATAGCGTGGTGGCAGACCGGCATTGGGGTCGGGCATGGCGAAGTCCTCTGGATTAGTGGTGGAGCGCCGCGCACCATGCGCGGCGGATCACGGTCGAGGTTGGCGGAAGACGGAGGTGCGGTGGGAGTCCGAAGATCGCGCGCCAGGAACGGACACCGTGATATGCGCCGTCAGTCTTGTCAGAGACGAACGGTTTGCCCGGAACCCAGGAGAGTTCGATAACCGCCATCACGCAGCGATCGGGCACCGGCGATCAACCGGATGGTTCGGCTGCGCAGATGATGGGATTTCCAGGCGGCGCCCATCGGGATACGCGAGGATCCGAACAGGCCACGGGCGATCTCACGATGGGAACAACCGTCTGCCGCTGCGTCCAGTGCGCGTAGTCCTAGGATCAGGCGTGTCCGGCGTTGCGGCGTGATCTCAGGGGGCAGCCGAACAGCCTCATCACGCATGCGTTGCCACTTTACCAGCACGGCCGCGAGCCGCTGTGGCAGCATGTCGTCCAGAGGGATCAGCGCACCGAGGCTCTGGTTATCCGACGGTTCACCGGTCATCCAGATTTGGTGGTGCGCATAGTCAGTAGATTCCGCGTCATCTGACATCGGCGATGATCCAGCACCCGAAAAGGGTACCGAGGCTGGCAAGCGCCAGTCCTGCTGCAAGGCGGACAAGACAATGGTTCCGGGATCGATCTCCGGTCGCCATCGGACTTTGGCCATTACGGCGGGCTTGTTTGGATCGGCCACGAAATCGCAACCCCCAGTGCCAAGCGGTTTGGTCCGCTTTGGCATTGGAGGCAGCTCGTTCGCAGTCTTCGACATAGTCGGGGTTGCGCCGCAAATACTCCCACGCGAAATCACGCAACGGGACGTCTTCAAGATCAGAATAAGCGGCGCGGGACCGCCAGTCTCGTCGCGTCATGGCGAGCACTCCGACATGTCAGCAGTGCCTTCGCCCCCTCAGGCAGTCTATGCCTGAACTTGCAAGAAATGTGATGGCTGCTTTGATCGGAAATACATGGCGTGTTGCATGTGGAGCAGCGCGTTTCTATGGATCATCACGTTTTAGCAAATCACGATAGCCTGCCTCGGTCATCCATTTGGCTCGAGCCAGGTGGCTTTCATGAATGCGTTGAGCTCGCTCATTATCCCCTTCAGGATCAAGACCGAGAACGATGCGGGCAACCTCGCGCCAGTCGGCGCCCTCGGCATCAGCATCGAGCAGCCTCAGATAGGTGACTTTGTGGGCCAGATCATAGTCGGTGACCTGGTCCGATACGGGCGGTTGATCCAGAAGTCTGGGTGCGTTCAAGGTTTCCTCGCTGCGCGTTTTATCATCGCAGAGGCTGGCTCTATATAATTGGTGAAGCTATTTTTGGAGCAGCTTGTTTGTTTGGATGGTGTGTGACCGCTGATAACCCCGTTCCAAGTTCTTTCCTTGTGGTGGCGCAAGCTTGACCATGATGTTGCTCACACTAGCAGACTTCGCCGCGTATTATAATGCGTAGCAATGAAATACGCGAATCGTCTTTATCCTATGGATGGACATTCGCATTCTGTTTGGCTCGAATATAAGGCGATACCGGTTGGCTTCCGGGATCAGCCAGGAAGCTGTGGCGGAGCGCATGGGTATTGATCGTGCTCATGTCAGCAGCATGGAGCGCGGTCAACAGAATGTGACACTGTTGACGCTTTGGCACGCGGCCGAAGCGCTTGGAGTTCAGCCAGCCGACTTGCTGTCGGAGGATCAGCAGAGCGATGCGAACGATGGCGTCGTCCGCTCCTAGTAGAACTTGAGGGGATATGCCCCGGCCGGGATGTGGCCGGGGCTTGTGCAATGGATCGGCTCAATCGCTGTTGCGATTGCGGGTCGGGCGCGACCAGATCAGTTCGTAGTCACCATCGCTCATTTCGAACAAATTGGCCAGGATGGGGGCGGGAAGCGACGGATCATCGATCTTCATCGAGACATAGTCCCGGCCTTCGTTGGAGGTCTTCTTCCAGGCGGCGCCGATGTCGGCTCGACCAGCGAAGATGCGATAGTCGGGTGCCTTGTCGCTTGTCTTGTCCGCAGTCCGAACCTGGACGTTGGCGTCGAGGGTGAGGGTTGAAACATTACCGGTGAAGCCGTCGCCGGATTTTGTGAAGGTGCCGATGGTTGCCATTTTGGTATCTCCTTTGGGTTTGATCGGGCCGCGCTCATCGCAGCCTCGATGGCGATCGCAAGGCCGAAAGCGCGCGCCGGTGCAGTCGTCAGACCCGAAGCGCAGCGCAGGACGGCAGGCGGCAGACTTTCTTGATCCGCGAGGAAGGCCGGCTTGTCGGCCGGGGAAGAAAGTCGTGACCGCCGCCGTTGCGGCGAAGGCGCGCGAGGCGTCAGCCGTCTTTCGGCCAGATCAGGCCATCGGTGGCAGCCTGATGCAGCGACCGCATCCAATGCCGATAGAAGGCAGATGGCAGCCCATGGGCGACTGCGGTCAATACTAGCGAGCTTCGTGGTGCATAAAAACAGGAAATGGCGTGCAAACGACAGCTGCTCGGCGAAGAAAGCCTTGGGCGACAAGACGATATCGCAGCATTTAATCGATCAGTTGAACAATCGGTGGTCCCACCAGACCGGCGTTTCGAGGCCCGGCTTGATCGCGGTGAACTCGGCGTGATCGGCGTTGATGATCGCATTCTGCTCCATGCGAGCGACCACGGAAGGGACGAGAAGAGCGACGCTGCGCGCCTCGCCATACCAACCGTGTGCGAAACGCCGCGCGGCCTCACCGTCCGGCTTGTGCCAATCAGGTAGGATATCAGGGGTGACCACCTCATAGCTGAGCCCGGCAGGAACCGTGATTTCGATGAAATGCTGGTTAGGGGGAAGCGCGCCATTCCAATGCACGAGCTTTTCGAGCAGGGCGGTGGAATAATGGAGCGAGGCATAGATGACGCGATCACCGGCTTGATGCCAGCGCCCCTGCACACGCCGGGCGCCTTCTGCGCTGAACACCGGAAACTGGCCATCTGGATCGCCAATCCGATAGGCGGTCAGCGGTTCGCTCAGTTTTCGGTGTTGGCTCAAAGGGCAACGCCGGCATCGGCGCGCCGCAGGAGGTTAAGCACGGCATCGGCGCCAGCGGAGCTCGAGCGCGCCATATCGAACGGTGTCGCGCCGCCCAGCAGCGGGTGCGGCCGGTTCAGGAAGCTGCCGATTTGTTTGGCGTTACCGTGATAGGCGCGGCTGACCGCATCGACGACACGGCCGAGCTCATAGAGGCGTTCGCTGTGTTCTTTGGAGAGCCGGGCGCGATTTTTGCGCGCCCGGCGCAATGTCGCTTCGGGTATCACGGGACCGATCACCAGGCCGCTGCCAAGCAAGTCGCTCAACGCGTTGACCGATTTCGGTCTCAGGCCCGCCATTACCCGCTGGGCGAGGCTTACATCGTCGACATGCTCAGCATCGTCGAGGGCGAGGAGTTGCGCGATGCGGACCGACTCGCTGGTCGGCATGACGGTCGGCTCGGCATAGGCTGCAAGAGGGCTCATCGCTGATCGACCTTTGTTTTCGTCACGTGACGTCTATATAAGCGCCATATGACGGATCGGCAAGAGCATGCAGTGTAAGTACCTTTCAGATGCTTGCTGGGACTTCGATGGTTCACCCTCGATGTAGCTTCACCCGCCCGGCACTGCTCTTGCTTTATGCAGCAAAATCCCCATTGCGGACGTTAGCGGCATTGCCGCGAAGGACAGGCCGGGGCGGGATTGAGCCATTAGAGAGGGTTTGATCAGCGTGTTTGCGCCAGCGACGGTTACAAGTCTGGCACCAGACGCACGATGTGCATTCGTTTTCGCACCTCAAAGCCCATGCTTTCGTAAAGCGAAATGGCCGGGCTGTTCGCGGCATAGGTGTGGAGAAACGGGGTGTTACCGGTGGCCATGATCATCTTGGCGACATGCGAGACCAGCGACCTCGCATACCCTTGTCCGCGGCAGTCTGGGTAAACACAGACCGCGCTGATTTCCGTATGACCGGAAAGCTTCATGCGCTCCCCGGCCATCGCTACCAGGCGCCCTTGATGCTTGATGCCGACGTAGCGCCCCATCAGCAAGGTATGGGATTTAAAGGGACCCGGTTCCGTCTGTTCGATGAGATCAAGAATGGCCGGAACGTCTGTTTTCATCAGTGGGACAATCCCCGAGCACTCCGTCAGGTCGAGTGGTTTTGCTGGGATCAGTTGAACGCCGGCCTCCGCCGATTCCTGCCTCAGGCCAGGATAGTTGGCGACCGGATCGGCCTGCATAAGGACCACACCATCCTCTGTACCAGCCAACAGGTTGTTAATGTCGTGTGTGGTGTCGCCAGCACGAGGATCGGAGACGGCAAACGGAGCAATATCGGGGCGATACCGCCGAGCCGTTCCGTAGGCGAAGCCGAGATCCGCTTGCCTTGAGCTCAGTGCGGCCCAGACCGGTCGGTCAAGCTCCTTGCTGGCCGAGACGGGGCGCTCTTCAGCCAGTATCATCGAACGGCCTCCTTGGTCGGTTTTTGCTGTCCAAGCCATTTCGGTAGGTAATCCATCGGGTCCGCGACCGGCTTTGCGTGGATTGGATCGGGAAGCGCGGCCAGCTGGGCGGAAAGCTTGCCGTTGGAGATGTCCGTCAACACCTCGGTTGCCCCACCGACAAGTGTGCCGCCAATGAAGACCTGCGGAACGGTTCTCATCTGTGTATGATCAAAAAGAGCGCGCAGCACGTCGCCGCCCCAATCATCCTGTCGGTAGGCCGTACTGTCGACGTCAATCGAGCGGAAAGGAACGTTGGCATCCGTGAAGGCGCGGCGAACCGACCAGCAGAACTCGCACCACTCGAATCCAAACATGACCACCGGATGATCCGGGTCATGAATGACCTCATGGACGAACGCCGCCGTCTCTGGAGAAATCGATTTGGTGACGCTGGCCGACTTGGGCGGGCTCGGCATGGGGACGGATTCCAAGATGCCCCGTTCCTCGTCCGACATTGCCTCATCGATACCTTCGAAAAGTGGCGTCGACAGGTAGCGCTCACCGGTGTCCGGCACCATTGCGAGTATCTTGGCCCCCTTTGGTGCGGTTTTGGCCAACGCAATAGCCGCCGCCACAGTCGCGCCGCCGCTGATGCCGCAAAAGATGCCTTCCCGCCGTGCAAGGTCCATGGTCACACGAAGCGCGTCCGCCCCCGAGATCGGCTGGAACACGTCGACATAGTCGCCGTCTATGGCGTCTTCGGCGAGCTTCGGAATGAAGTCAGGCGTCCATCCCTGGATCGGGTGCGCTCGCGCATTTGGGTGGCTACGGGCGGGCACACCATCCGGACGTCGCGCCTGACTGATGCCGCTGGCCAGGAGCTGTGCGTTTTCTGGTTCGGTAAGGACAATCTGTGTCCGCGGGCTGGTTGATTTCAGCGTGCGTGAAACACCTTTCAAGGTGCCGCCAGTGCCAAAGCCCGTGACCCAGAAATCGAGGGTATTGTCTGGAAAGACGTCGAGGATTTCCCGCGCGGTTGTCTTGGAATGGATGTCGGCATTGGCCTCGTTCTCGAACTGGCGACACAAAAACCAGCCGTTCTTTTCGGCGAGTGCTTCGGCGATGCGGAACATGCCCGTTCCGCGAATAGAGGCTGAGGACAGGATGACCTTCGCCCCGAGGAACCGCAGAAGCTTGCGCCTTTCCAGGCTGAAGTTCTCCGCCATCACGATGACGAGCGGGTAGCCCTTCTGGGCGCAAACCATGGCCAGTCCAATGCCGGTGTTGCCGGACGTCGCTTCGATGACCGTCTGACCGGGTTTGAGCTCTCCTGAGGCTTCGGCGCGTTCAATCGCGGCCAGCGCCAACCGATCTTTCACCGAGCCCATGGGGTTGAAGAACTCAAGCTTGGCGAAAAGCTCCACGTGAGACGGGCCGACATGGTTGAGCCGGACAATCGGTGTGTTGCCGATCGTCTCAAGAATGGATCTCTTCGGAGCAGTTAAATCCGTTTTGGTTTCAGGTGTGACGGGCGACGTATTGGCGCGCTCTATCTGCTTGGCGTGCTGGAGTGTGGCACTTGGCATGGGAAAATCCTTTTTCGTGAACGTCAGGCGGCGCGGCGCGCGCCGAGAAGGTTGGCGATGTGCGCTCCAAGGTCTCTTGCGTCGCTTCCGACGCCGGAGATCTGATGCGAGCGCCGGCGGCGAAGAAGCGGTAGGCCAAGCACGTAAAGGCCTGGAATGGGGCACACGCCGCCATCGTGCTGGAGCTGTCCGCGCGGGTTGAAGACGGGCAGGTTTAGGAACGAGAAATCGGGAGCGAAGCCGGTGGCCCAAACGATGGACCTGATGGACCCGTCGTCGAGCTTCACCGACAGCCGCGGCGATCGTGGCAAACGTGTTGGATCAGGATGCTCGTCGAGCTCGAAGGGGAGGCCTTGCTCCGCAATCCATTGATCCGTCTCGTCGAGCAGCCGGTTCATCTTTAGGTCGGCGGAAGCCGTCAGATGCGCCAGGCCGCCGGAAAAAAGGGCCTGCCCGTCCCTGACCATGGAAAGGCGGCCGACAAGCTCGATACCGAGCGCTTGGAGCGCATTAAGGTCGACGTCATTCGCGCCGCCGATGAGCTGCGGGGAGGGAACGCGCCTGGCTCGTCCAAGATCAGGAAGTTCGCTTGTGAGCTGATCCAGTACGCCGGTCACATCCAGCCAATGCTCGATGTCGTGCCCACGATACCGGCGCGGCAACCGCAAATGATTGCCGACAGATAGAATGACGTCATGCCCTGCGAGGCGAAGTTCGCGGGCGAGTTGCACGCCGGAGGCGGAGGCCCCAACAACCAGAACAGGGCCAGAAGGAAGGTCGCTTGGATTGCGATACCGGTCAGCGGTTGTCTGGTGCACCGTCCTGGGTATGTCTGCTGCCAAGCCCGGCACGCGAACGACGGACGCAGCACCCGTCGCCACAACAACCGCCTTGCAGCGAATGTCACCCGTGTCTGTCTCAACGCGAATGGCTTGGGTGTCAGCGCTGACCCGATGCACATGCGTGTTGACTTGAACCGGCGCGCCAATGCACTGCGCGTAATCGTCCAGCTGACCTGCGAAGGTTTTCGCCGCCATAAAGCCATGAGAGTCCGCCGGGTCGTATGCCTGCCCAGGCAAGCGGTTGGCCCAATTCGGCGTGAGCAGGCGCAGGCTGTCCCAGCGCTGCGCCTTCCAGCTTTGTCCAATCGATCCACGCTCGAGCACAAGGTGATCAATCGCGAGCTCGGACAAAGCTCGGCTCATGGCGAGGCCGGCCTGGCCCGCACCGATAATGACGACTGACGTTGCCGACATGTCCTTTGTTCTCCGTGGTTCAGCAACACCCGGCATGCACACCAATCGTGCTACTGGTGCGGGCTCCGAGTTTCGGCTTTGTTTTTGGGTTTGGAAGCGCCGCGGCAGGGTGAACCTGTACGCGGCGCCTCTGCGCTAAGGCCTTGGGCAACCAGACCTTACGATCCGGTCCAGCCGAACAGTGTCTCGCGTGAGACCGACGTCCGCCAATTGCCGGTCGTCTGCCTCATGGAAGAGGTGCCTTTCGGCACGTACCCCGGCTTGATACAAGCGGTACGTGTTGATCCAGCCCAACATAGTCTGCGCAAGGCGTCGGAAGCCGAGCCCCCGGGGTGCGAATGCTGTGATCTCCATCAAGATCGTCCTTGGAAAAGGCGCTCGGTTATGAGGGCCTCAAGCGACGGTGACATGCACGGCGCTTGGATTAGTGATGATGTCGAATACGGCCGAGCGCTTCTGCGACTGGGCAATGAGCGCTGCAATTTCCTCGCGCGATGCGTCGGCATCGATGTCAAAGGAAATGCGAATGTCGCTGAAGCCGTTGCGGACGTCCGGGTCGATACCGAGAATGCCGGCAATATCCATGTCGCCTTCGATCTTCGCCTTCGCGGACCGCAATTGAATGCCGCGGTTTTCGGCAACAGACGCGACGCCGGCCATCAGACAGCTTGCCAGCGCGCTAAGCAGGATCTCCACCGGCGTTGCACCTTCATCCGATGCAGCGAATTGCGGCGGGTGATCGGCGTCGATGGTGAATGTCCGCGACCGTTGCTGCTCCTCGCCAAGGCCATAAAAGCCCTCGACCGTTGAGCGACTGCGAACACCATCAACCCATTCACAGGCCGCGCGCCACTTGAATTTCGCCGCGGCGGGCGCCGCCTCCAGCGCCTGTCTTGCCTCCAAAAGGGCTTGGACGTTGACACCGTTTTTCTGGGGAACCTCGATTTGGGTATCCATGGTTAGCTTTTCCTTAGTCGATTGGGATGTGCGCCGCCCCAGGTAGCGGGACGGCGCGTTGTTCTCGCGCTTAGAGACCTGCTCGGTTTGGCAGCGCAGCAAACAATTGGATGTGCGCATGCAGGCCGAAGTGACCGGGCTCGACGCCGAAAGTTTCACCGTCGCTGTGCCAGTTGACGGCAAGGCCAGCAGTCAGCTGCTCGCCAGACAATTGGAGGCAGTTCTCAAAGGTCTGAGAATAGGTTGCTGAACCGTCGGCATCGGTGAAGAACACCGATTGACTGCCGTCGAATGCCCCAGCCGGAAGATCGAACGTTCCGATAAACGGATCGGTTGCGTCATTGGCCATGAAGAAGTGCCAAAGCGTGTAGACGCCGTCGGCGACGAGATTTTCGAACTCGATCGTCAGCTCGCCTTGGCCGGCTTCACAGTGATAGTGACCTTCACCGGAGGCCGCCAACCACTCGTCGAGCGTGATGCCGAGGGGCTCACCCTTTGGAAACGGGCCGATGGCAGCAGGGTCTGCCGGATTGTGGCGTTGCGGTTCGGCAGATGCGAAGACCGGCGCATTTAGCGCGCTGCCGCCGGGGCCTGGTCGCCAGACCTGGTCCACATCAAGTTCACGCTCGTGCTCAAGAACCACATAGCCATTGTCCACGAACACATCCTGCTCGGCGACACCGGCATCGATGTGGGTGACAAAGGTGATGTCGAAGGCAATATCCTCAGCGCTTGCTGATAAGACCGGCAGGGTGGAAGTCGCCGCGACAATCGCGGCGATTGACGTAAGGTATTTCATTTTTGTTTCCTGATTTTAGGTGTTTAGCTGGGGGACGCCCCAAGGACGTCCCGCCGGCATGGAGGGAGCTTCCGTTTGGACCGGAAGCGCGGGGGAACCGGGTTTTGATGACGCATTCGAAAGAATGCAGGACTGCCCGATTTCTTGGATGTGCCGGTGATCGGTGCCACAGCAGCCGCCGAAGACTTTCAAGTTCGGCAGAAGCGGCATCAACGCGGCATAGTTCTGCGCCAGCTCGATGGGGTCGCCTTCATCTAGCGTCGCGCTGGCGTCGAGTTCGGCATGGCTCATCCTGGATGCGTTGGCGCGAAGCCCGCGAATCCGGCCGGCCCACTCTGGCTGGGAGGCAAGGATCGCGTGGAAATGGTCGGGATGCGCGCAATTGATCATGTAGTAGCTGGGGCCACCCGCGCCGGTGCCATCGACCTCAGCAATGGCCTCGCCGAGCGGTTGGCCAGACGGTAGTCGACCATCTGTCTCGAGCGTGAAGGCGAGTGCCAAAGGCAGGTCGCGTTTGGCGCAGGCACGCGAAATGCCTGCCGCTTCGCCCGCATGGGTCATCGTGATCGCGCTGACCATGTCGACGCCGGCCTCATCGAAGGTGTCGATCTGTGCCTGATGGTAGGCTGCGGCCTCGATTGCACTCATGGTTTCGCTGACGGCATAGCCATCGCCGCGAGGGCCAACATTACCGCTGACAACAAAAGGCGCGTCTGCCTCGTAGGTCTCGCGGAGCTCGAACAGCAGGTCGACGGCGTCGCGATTGGCCTTGGCCAATTCCGTCGCGCTGTACCCGAGCAGGACACCCCAATCGTAGCTTGCTCGCCAGGTCGCACTGTCGAGAACAAAGCCAATACCGAGGTTTGTGGCGACACGGATGTGGCGTTCATAGTAGCGCCGGAGTGCGGCCCGGCCCTTGTCGCTCTTCAGCAGTGTGAAGGCCGCAAACGAAGGAAGATCGAGACCGTCATGGAAGATGAGGGTCGTTTCGATTCCGCCGTCGGTCAGAAGGCGTTGGTCGCCGAGCTGGGGCAGGTTTTGACGATATTTCGGCCCAGACATGGGGCATGTTTCCTTTATTGATCGAAGGCGTTTGGACTAATCGTCCGAGAACGCCGTGCTAATGATCGAATGACCGCCGGCCATGATCGAACCGCCGTGATCTGTCACGGTCGCGTGAGGCGCTGGCAGTTGCCACCAGCTTGAAGGCATGGGCGGTGGTTTGGCTGCTGGCGCGTTGAATGACCGCCGGCCACGAACGAGCTCGCATTTCGGCAATACATGCGCGCAGCTACCGCTGCTTGGCGGTAAGTTAGGGGTTTCTTGGGTTTGTCGGTGGCGTTCCGAGGAGCCCGGTCTTTTGAGACGAGCATGCAGTACGCGTTCGCAGATTTTTCCGTCGATCCGGCGCTAAGAGAGCTCCGACGGGGACAGAACCTTGTCCCGCTGGAACCAAAGGGTTTCGACCTTTTGGTCTATCTCATCACTCACCGTGACCGCGTGATTTCAAAGGACGAGCTGGTCGACCAGATTTGGCATGGGCGGTTCGTTTCCGATGCCGCCGTTTCAAGTGCGCTGCGCGATCTTCGGCGTGCCCTTGGAGACGATGGCAAAACCCAGCGGTTCGTGAAGACGGTGCGCGGACATGGCGTTCGGTTTGTGGGCGACATCCAGGTGATTGATGCATCGGCTGAATCTGCCAACGCGGACCAGAGCGCAATGCCCAATCAGCGTATCCGATACTGCCGAAGCAAGGATGGGACGCGGATCGCCTTCGCGGTCGCGGGCGAGGGGCCGCCCCTGATCAAAACAGGCCATTGGCTGACGCACTTGGAGTTCGATTGGGAAAGCCCGCTATGGAGCCCCATGAATCGCGAGCTTTTGCGCAACCACCAATTGATCCGCTACGACATGCGAGGCAACGGGCTGAGCGACTGGGACGTCGACGACCTTACCTTTGAGCGCCACGTTGAAGATCTTGAGGCCGTGGTTGCTGCAGCTGGTGTCGATCGGTTCGCGGTTTTCGGCGTCTCACAGGCAGCCGCCTGGAGCGTCGCCTATGCCGCTCGTCACCCTCAGCGGGTTAGCAAATTGGTTCTGCTCGGAGGCTACGACCGTGGCTGGCGGCTGTCCAAAAGCGATGCGGAAACCGAAGCGCAAAATGCTGTCATCATCCTCATCGAGAAGCAATGGACGGGCTCGGTGCCGGTCGCGGAGCTCTTCAGCGCAACACTGATGCCCGATGCGCCTGAAGATCATTGGCGATGGTTCAGCGACCTGCAACGCAAGACCACGACGGGACAAAACGCGGCCGATCTTTTGCGTGCAACCGCAGATGTCGACGTTCGCGATGACCTTGCACATGTGAAAGCTCCCACCCTTTTCATACACGCCCGAAACGATCGTGATGTTGAGTTTGAGCGTGGCCAGAACCTAGCATTCGGTATTCCAGATGCGATCTTGGTCGTCCTCGACACCAAGAACCACGTCCTTCACCCGACGGACCCTGTTTGGGGGCAGGCGATCCGGCACATCCGCGAGTTCCTAGACGACTAGGGCATGGTTTTGGCGGGCGGGCGCGTCAACAGCCGAACCCCGTTGCTTGCCGTCGCCATTCCAGGGGTGAAAGCCCCAGTTCTCTTTTAAACGCGCGCGAAAAGGCCTCCGGCGCGTCATAGCCGACGCGAAACCCGATTTCTGAGGCTGTGAGTTTTCCCTCCCGCAACAGGGACGCGGCCAGTTCCATGCGCTGCAACAGGATGTAGCGACGGGGAGAGAACCCCATAACGTCTGTGAAGCGGTCCACAAATGCTGAACGTGACATGCTGACTTCCCTAGCCAGCACCTCGACGCTCGGCGGGTTTTGCAGCGAGCCATGGATCAGCGAAAGCGCGTGGGCGATCCGCGGATTTGCCATGCCTGCGAGCCAACCTTTGGACCAGCGGTTTTCAGCGATGTGGGTTCGCAATGCTTCTGTGAGCAACAGCTGACAAAGGCCGCGAACCAAGCTGCCGCCTTGCACGCGGCCCTCGCTGAGTTCCCTGGCTGCCATGCGAACCGATGCCTCAATCCATTGGCGCGTCTGCAGACTTGCGGTGTTAACGATCATGACGTCAGGCAGGGTCCGCCATAAGGGAACCCCGCTCGCCTCGCTCGCCATGAAGCCACACATGATACGCGTTTCTTCCCCGCCGCCTCCGTGACGGATTTGCATCAAACCGTCGCCGCCGGCAGGTAACACCAAATCATCACTCAACGCTGGCTTCAGCCCAGTTCCGCTCGACAGCATATGGACGGGGTTTTTGGGCAGAACAATCACGTCCCCTGCCTTGGCGCGCCACTTATGTGTTTCGCCACTTTGATCAAGGGCAAGGAGCAAGTCGCCTTCGATTACCACATGGTAAGCGATGATCTGCCGCGGGATTGGCATGTACGGCCGACATTCTTCCTCGGTGATGTGGCCGTAGATTGACCAGGGCGCTGAAAACTCAGCGTTGAGGAACACGGCTCCCGCCAAGTTCATCGAATTGACAATGTCGGTTATGGGATCCTGGGTCATGTCGTACAGCTCATGCCAATTGAACGTCTTCAGGTCGCGTTTCCGCCGGATTGTGGCCGCTTCACGAAGGCGTCAGCCTAGCCTTTCATCGAATTGAGGGTTGCGATCACTCCACCTAAACCATTGGTCGACAATCGCTTTGTTCTATTCCTTCGACCGAGGCGGATCCCTGGAGGAGGCCCCCGAGGTCGGGGTCTGCGTGTCGCGAGCTGCGCGACGATGCCGTTCAGATGTATTAGGCCGACTGATGCCTAGGCGGCCTGGAGTGTTCGGGTGAGCTGCTCGAAGCGCGGCTGATCTTTCAACCGCTCGACCATTGGTTCGCGCATCAGCCACCGCAGATCGCGGTAACCGCCATCAATGGCTTCCTCCAAGGAATTCAAACCCGCATCGACGTCATCGATTGATGCGTACCCAAAGACATTGTGGATGCCGCACACTGAGCCACCGTCCAAGCTCTGTGCGAGCCATTCATGGGCCGGGTCGCGCTCAGACGCCAAAGCCAAAGCCGGGCCCATTGTGTAGCGCGAGCGGAGCTCGTGCGGGTCGGTTGACAGGCGCCGATCAAGGTGGCGGCAACAGGAATGCGCAATGCGGCAGCCAAGCACGGGGTCGATCCGTTTGGCGGCGCGTGCTGCGAGGAACAACGGTCGCGGCACATCAGCTACTAAGTCGGCAGACTTAAGCGCTAGAGACGCGGCCGAGCGATACCGTCCTTCGGCAAAGCTTGCCCGGGCTGCCAGATAATGGCCTTCGCCATCGGCATCGCCCAGTTCAAAACATCGCGCGAAAGCTATCTCCGACGCGTCGATGCGGCTGAGGACCGATAGCGCAAAGCCATGCGCCGCATGGGCCAAGGGCGCATCCGGCCCCCACCGAACGGCTTGTGCGGCAGCGTCGAGCGCGTCCACCAGATCATCGTTCGACCCACCGCCATAAAGCCCGAAATGGGCCAGCGCGATCGAAAGCTGTGCCTGTGCCACCGCTGCGCAGGGCGACAGTGCGACCGCTTCCCGGCAAAGAGCGACCGCATGGGCCGCGGCATTCGGATCAGCCCGCACCCAGGCGTTCTTGGCTTCGAGCACCAGCGCATAGGCTTCCATGCTGATTGCCGGCACGCAGTCGTCCGCCAAGTCCGATGCAGCATTCTGTGCCTCGACGGGAACGAGAAGCCGATAGCCTCGTTTCGGCACGGTTCCGACGATGCCGGACACTGTTCGTTTGGTGCGGAACACCTTGCGCAGTTCAGCCACGGCTTGCGTTAAGCTTTCATCGCCGACCGTGACGTCAGGCCATACCGACGCCAGGAGCGTGTCACGCGTGACGACGCGGCCTTCGGCCCGCGCCAGACACACAAAGACGCCCATGGCTCGCGGCGAAAGGGACCGTAAGATCTGCCCGTTGGTCACTTGCCGTGCTGAAACGTCAACATGCCATTCGCCCACCTTGAACCGCGCGTCCTCACCATTGAGGTCAGCGATGTGCATGCCTTGGGTGTGGTCAAAATGGGTCATGGCGGTCGACATCGTAACGTGCATTGGGCGTTTGCGTAAGGGACGGGCGAATGGACAGGTATTGTGACGTTTGTGAGGTGGTTGGGCCAAAGGTAATCTTGAGTTCTCGAATAGAGGGCCGTTGTCAGCTTGCCCTCCGAAACACCAAGCCCAAACGATAAAGTCTGAGCTTATGGGCTGGACCGGCAGTCTGACCGACTTCGACAAACCCACAGGCCTTCAGAAGATTGTGGGATGCGGTGTTGGGTTCATCGACTGCTGCTACCAGGCCAGGGAGTCCCAAGGTTTCGGCGCTGTAGGTGATGATCGCGCGCAACGCTTCGCTTGCGATGCCAAGGCCCCAGACGTCCGGGTGCAACGCTATGGTCGGCTCGATGCCGCCTTTCGTCAACGCGCTTGCGCCGACGATCTCGGACACAGGCTCCAAGCAGATGATCCCGATCACCGCATCGCCATACTCCTCGATGATCCAGGTCCCGAGACCTTGAGCGGCCAAGGTCTTGCTGCGGTCCAGGATTGCGGCCACCGTTTCGTCGGGCAGGAGGGTGTCATCGCAGAGATAGCGCCGCACCTTGTCGTTGTGCAGCAGCCGTTTCACCTCATCCAGATCACGGGTCTGCGCAGGGCGCAGCCGGAACCCTGCGAGCGCAAGACTGGGATTCTCTGGCGTTTCTTGTCTTTGCAGCATGTTTCGACTCTTCGGCATGCGTTGTCTGACAACATCGGATGCGCATAGGGATGAAAGGGTCATATCCAAGGCACGGCCTCTTCTGATTGAACCGCTCGACTTGTGGATTGGGTAGACCTGGGATGCGCCGAGGGGCGAGCGCATCCCAGGCTTGCTTCAGGCTCCGGTGGCCGTCGGCAGGGCGGGGTCTGCACCCCACTCTGCCCAAGACCGATGGTAGACCCGAACGCGTGGATAGCCGAGCAGGCGCAATGCGACATAGCTATGCGACGAAGCGAGCCCGACCTGGCAGTGCATGATCACATTGTGATCTGGGGTGACGCCGCGGCTGGCAAAGTGCGCGCCCAATGCGTCAGTAGCCAGAAAGAGGTTGTCTTCGTCCAGGTTCTGCGCCCAAGGCACGTTGATGGCCCAGGGAATATGCCCTTCGGTGTACATGTGTGCGGGCCTGACGTCGACGACAACGCTCTCGGGGTCATGGCGTTGCTGCAATACATAGTCGGCCGTTGCCAAACGACGCGGCATGGGTGCAATTCCAAACAGGCGCCGGGGCAGAACGACCAACTCGGTCGAGACGCCGCCGACGGCGCCCCGCCAGGCGGTCAAGCCGCCATTTAGCAAGGTGACATTGCTATGGCCGAGATACTCCAGCAGCCACAGCATGCGGGCCGCGTGGAAGCCGCCGCGATCGTCGTAAAAGACGACACAGGTTTGCGCATCAAGGCCCAAGGAGCCGAGCATCTCAGCGATCTCCGTTGCGGGTCTCAGCGACCCTTCAACGGGCGATCCTTGTTCTTCCACGGCATTTGGATCGATGTGCAGCGCGCCGGGAATGTGTCCGACGAGATAGTCTTCCGCCGGGCGAACATCGACGATGGCGAAATCACTGTTGCCGGAACTTTGCAGCAACTGCCCGTCGGCACCAATCCTTGCTGCCAGAGCATCGGCGTTGACCAACAACTCCGGGTTCGGATAGGCGGCCGACTGCGCAAGGCTTAAGCGGGGCGCCAGAGTCGCCGCGAGCATCAATCCGCCGAATGAACGGCGTGTGAGGGAATGGGTCATTTCCGACTTTCTTGTTCGGGGGGGGACGGGGATCAGCGCGGTTGCGCGACGATCCGCAAGTAAGGGCGCGGCGCATTCCAACCGTCGGGGAATTTTTCGGCAGCCATTTCGTCATTGACGGTTGGCACGATGATGACGTCTTCGCCGTTGCGCCAGTTGGCTGGGGTGGCCACACTGTGCTCTGCGGTGAGCTGCAAACTGTCGATGACACGGAGGATTTCATTGAAGTCCCGCCCAGTGGTCATCGGGTAGGTGAGCGTCAGCATGATCGTCTTGTCGGGACTGATGATGAAAACCGAGCGAGCGGTTGCATTGTCCTTGGCTGTCCGGTTGGCGGCTTGGCCGTCCGCGTCGGCTGGCAGCATGCCGTAGAGCTTTGCGACGCGCAGGTCGGGATCTTCGATCAACGGATAGTTTGGAGCCATCCCTTGCGTTGTGGCGATGTCGTCAGACCAGAGCGTGTGGGACTCCACTGTATCCACACTTAGGCCGATAACCTTCACGCCGCGCCGTTCAAACGCTGGCTTGAGCTTGGCCATTGCCCCCAACTCGGTCGTGCAAACCGGCGTGAAGTCCTTGGGGTGGGAGAAAAGTACGCACCAGCCATCACCGATCCAATCATGAAATCGGATAGCGCCTTCGGTCGTGTTCGCATCGAAATCGGGGGCCGTTGCGCCAATCGCAAGCGTCATAGGTTTGTCCTTTCAGGGTGTGATTGGCATGCAAGCGTCAATCTGCCTGCGTGCTGGCCCAGCCTCTAAGCCAGGCCGGTGCCGCGAACCTGAGAAAGATATGAAGTTTTTCTGAATTCAGCGCGAATGAACAAGTCTTCTGCAAAACTCGATATTCGCACTTGAACCTCACGCAACGTGACGTTCTATCGAAGAGCCATGTCTCGAACTAAGCTTCATACGGTTGGGCAACTTGCAGAGGAGGCGGCTGTGACGGTGCGCACTTTGCACCATTATGACGCAATCGGCCTGCTTAAGCCTGCCACACGTAGTGACACTGGCCGGCGGCTCTACGACCAAGACAGCATACTTAGGCTTCAGCAGATTTTGACCTACCGCACGCTTGGTTTCGCCCTTGGTGAGATCGCGAGCCTCCTCGATGACCCGGCATTTGACCGTCGCGCCACTCTATTGGTGCAACGTCAAGCCATCACAGATCAGATCTCCCAAAGTGAAGCCTTGGTTCGCGGCATCGATGAGGCGTTGGCCTTCATCGACCACAAATCGCAAAAGGACATGGACATGAAGACTCTCTTTGGTGGGTTCGATCCCGCGCTGTTCGAAGACGAGGCCAAAGAGCGGTGGGGCAAAACCGACACCTGGGCGATCTCTGCAAAACGGACTCGTCATTACACCGAAACCGACTGGAAACGGTATCATGACGAACAAAATGAGATTTGTGCTGGCTTTGCGGCGTTGGCTGCGAGAGATGCTTCACCTGAGAGTGCCGAAGCGAAGAACCTCGCAATGGCTTACGCCGATCTGATCGACAGGTGGTTTTATCCCTGTGACAGCGCTCAGATGACCGCACTCGCCGAGATGTACGACAACGATGTGCGGTTCCAGGAGACGTTCAACGGGTTCGGTCCAGGCACGGCAGATTTCGTAATCAAAGCGTTTCGCTATTCTACCAGCAAAGGTGCATAGGCTGTTGGCCGCGTCGCATCTGACAACCATTGTTGGCGCCTTGCTAAAAGAGCCTTGTAAACTGACGTCAACTTTCGAACGGCGGTTAGGAGCCGACATGTCCATTCAGCCAAGATAGCTTTGCCGCCAGGACCTGACAGGCACCGATGTCGACCCTGAGCGCCAAGTCACAGATTCTACGCCACAAATACGTGTCAGCTTTGGATTTGGGCACAGGCGCGCGGAGCCACGCTTAGCTGATCAGTTCTTAATCAATATGGCGCGTGCCGCCACCAAGCAATGCTTAGAAGTCAGGCGACCACCTAGCCTGATACAGCCCTCAAGATGTGCCCTAGATCCCTTCAACGATCAGAAAGTCCGCATCGGCGTTGGCTTGGCGAATAGCGCGCGCGGCACCGTATTCTGGTGATTCGTAACATGCCAGGGCGGCGGCGAAGTCTTTGAACTCCACGACGACGTTCCGGTCGCGCGCGACGCCTTCAGGTGCAAGATAGCGACCGCCGCGCACATGAAACCGAGCGTGATACTTCTCAAAAGCCGGACGCGCGGCCTCCAGGTAGCCAGGATACGCATCTGTGTTGTGTACTGATACGCGAACCACCCAATATCCCTTAGCCATTTGTCTTATCCCCGTTTTCGAAGTTTAGGCCGCACGCTGCGCATGAAAGCCGACCATGACCTGGGCGACGATTATCTCCCATACAGCCGTCCAGGCATCTTGATGAGCGTCAGTCCAGTGATCGGCCAAACCGCTCGCCAGCGTGGCAAGCAGCGCCTTGCCGACTGACTGAAAATCACGTGCATCGACCGCATAGACCGCGTGCCGAGCCCCCAGTTCCTGTAGCGGGCGGTCGAGCGCCTCTGGCTGATCCAGATGGCTGACGACAAAGTCGATGGCGCTGGCCAAACGCGATTTCTGCACGTCCATGTCGGTGCCTGAGAAGTGCCGCTCCAAATCCGGATCGAGTTCGAACAGGCGGCGATAGAACTGGTCCATGGCCGCATCGGCCGCGGGAAGCACGCGCGCCCAACTTTCTTGTACAAGGGCGATGTCTTTCTGTGTCATCTCATCTCTCTTAGCTGTGTGTCTTGTTCGCGCTGCGGCTCTATGACAAAGACTCCATCAACAAAAATGAGAAATATCGATCCAATCCATCGACCAAGGAGATGCATTCATGGAGCTATCCGATCTGCGCGTATTCCGCGCCGTGGTCCAGGAAGGGGGCGTCACCCGCGCGGCGGAACGCCTGGGGCGTGTGCAGTCGGCCGTCACATCGCGCGTGCGCCAACTCGAAGATCGGCTGGGCCTGCCCTTGTTCACACGCCAGGGGCGCAAGATGGTGCTGACCCCGGCGGGTCGCACGCTTCTGGGTTATTCAGAAAAGCTGCTGTCGCTGGCAGAGGAGGCCGAGGCGGCGCTGCATTCTGAAACACCGCGCGGGGTCTTGCGGATCGGGTCGATGGAAAGCACGGCGGCTGTGCGTCTGCCGACCCCTTTGGCCGACTTCTCGGAACGGTATCCGGAGGTCGTATTGGAGATGCGGACAGGCAATCCGGTCATGCTGTCCCAAGCGCTGATGCGGGGAGAGATCGATGCGGCCTTCATTGCCGAACCTATTGCCGACAAACGCTTTGAGTCCATCACTGCCTTTGAGGAATCGCCAGTCATCGTGACTTCAGATACCCATCCGCCCATAGGCGGCGTGCATGGATGCCCACGGACAATACTGGTCTTCGAGCATGGCTGCCCACATCGCCGACTTCTGGAGCAGTGGTTCGCAAGGCAGAAGGACTCGCCGGAACGCACGATTGAGATGGGGTCGTATCACGCCATGCTGGGTTGTGTTCTGGCCGGCATGGGCGCGGCACTGGTGCCCGAAAGCGTGCTGGAGACATTTCCCGAGGCGCGCAGGTTGCGCATTACACCGATGCCAAAGGGCAGCGAATTGTTGCGCACCCTGCTCGTCTGGCCAAAAGGTGCTTCTTCGCCAAAGACTGCCGCGCTCGCAAGCGTTGTTGCGGACCATGCAGCCTAAGGAAAGCAAAAGCAGGTTTCACTGCCAACGCTATGAAGAGTAGCAAATTCCCACCCAACGACCCTTGCTGGCGTGTCTCCTTTGCCGCCACGACCAGGCGAGCCAAAAGGGCCGCTTCGAACCCCAAGCCGACAACTAATCTGGCATAGTTGGCGAACTAGGCTGCCGCGTTTGAAGAAGCGAGAGACAAGCTGGAGGCAAGAGCCGGAATGTCGTCCTCCCTGGCAAAGGTTTCCAGCTCAGGTCTTGCAAAATAGTAGCCTTGAAAAAGCTCGACGCCGGACTGCAAAAGCATCTGCATCTCTTCACGCGTTTCCACGCCTTCAGCCAATACTTTAATTTCCAGAGATCGGCACATCGAGACGATAGCGGCAACAATGACTTGGCGGGGCCTGGAGGTGTCGATGTCTCTGACCAGGTTCATATCAATTTTGACAATATCGGGTTGAAACTGGGCAAGCAGACCGAGCCCGGCATAGCCTGCACCAAAATCGTCGATCGCCGTGGTGAAGCCCAATTGCTTGTACGAGTTAACGATATGGGTCACATGCGCCACGTCGCCAATCTGCTCGTTTTCTGTGAACTCAAACATGAGACGGCGTGGGCTAAAGCGCATTTTGGCGGCGATGGCGAGCGTTGCCCGAATGCAGGCTTTCGGCTCATAGACTGCGTTGGGTATGAAGTTGATGGCGAGCATCGCATCAGATGTTGTAGGAAGCTTGGCACCTGCCAATTCAATGGCCTTGATACGGCAGCCTTGATCGAACCGATAGCGATTGGCCTCTGTGACTTGATCAAGGACCTGATGGGCGTTTTCGCCATTCTGGCCACGCACCAATGCCTCATAGCCCCAGATACGACCCCGTGACAGATCAACGATGGGCTGAAAGGCCATCGTGAACGGGATGTCGAAGGTGGTGGCGTCGGTGTCTTTGCAACCACCACATCCAATACCCTGGCTCATCGGTGCACTCCGGAATCACCGATCGCCATAGCTTGCTCATAGGCGGAAATTGACTGCCAGAGCCTCAGCAAAGTCTCGCGAGCTTCCTCAAGGGCGGCTTGGATCTGTGCGCGTGTTTCCTCCACGAATTCTGGATCATCTTCGCAATCAGCCTGCAACTGGAGAAGTTTGGCGATCAGGTGCTCGAAGCTTTGGGCGGTGTCGCGCAACTCGATGGTGAACGGTGTCACACCCGGCCTGTAGTCCTTTAAATATGCAATGTGTCCCATCTCAAGCAGCCCGAACCGTGTTCAAGAAGTCCGATACGTTAGTGCGTAGGCGCTCAGCTTCCGCAACAAGCTGTGAGGACGCCGTCATGACCTCACTGGCTGCATTTCCCGTTTCCTGAACGGCAGTTGACACCTCCGTGATGTTTTCGGAGACCTCTTTGGTGCCGTCGGCTGCCTGTTGGGTGTTGCGCGCAATTTCCTGCGTGGCGGAGTGTTGCTCTTCCACCGCTGCGGCGATCGATGAGGAGGACGTGTTTAGCTCCGTGATCATCGTACCGATCTTCTCGATGGCGCCAACGACGGCATCGGTATCGCCCTGCATTCCGGTGATTTGCGATGAAATCTCTTCGGTTGCTTTAGCGGTTTGATTGGCCAGGCTCTTCACCTCGCTCGCCACGCGTGTCCTTCCCCCTTAGAACTGGGCCACTACACTGGCCGCGAGAGGGGGATTTGGCATGGCGAGGAAACGACATTCGGACGAGGACGTTCTGAAGCTTCTGCGAGAGATTGAGCTGAAGTTGTCGGCTGGCGAAGATGTTACGTCAGCATGCCGCAGCGTCGGGATCAGCGACGCGACGTATTACAATTGGCGCAAGAATTTTGGCGGGATGGGTCGGTCTCAGCTGTCCGAGATGAAGAGTCTGGAGAAAGAGAACGCCCGGCTGAAGAAGATCGTCGCGGAGCTCGAATTGGACAAGTTGATCCTCAAGGAAAGCCTGAACCACCTAAAGCCCAGGGCCTGACCACAGAGGAGCTCCGTCAGGCCATCATTCATACACGCCAGAAGCTGGCGACGTCTGAGCGACGGACGTGCCGGGTGATCGGCCTGGCGCGGAGCTCCCTGCAATACCGACCAGCCCCGAGAGATGACGATGCACTACGGTTGGCAATCATCCGATTGGCCAAACAGTATGGCCGATATGGCTATCGCAAGATCACCGAGCTGCTTCACGTTGAGGGCTGGCGGGTCAATCACAAGAAGGTTGAGCGGCTCTGGCGTGAAGAAGGGTTGCAGCTTCCGCAGCGACACAAGAAGCGCAAACGGCTCTATCACAAGGACAGCTCGATCATCCGCTTGAGGCCCACGCAACCGAACCACGTTTGGGCCATCGACTTCGTCCACGACAAGCTCAGCAACGGTCGCAGCTATAAGATGCTCACGGTTCTGGATGAGTACACCCGGCAGGCCTTGGCAGTGATCGTCCGTACCAAGATGGGAGCTGACGACATTCTCGAGGCGCTCTATCCGCTGCTCCTGAGGCATGGCAGCCCGGAGTACGTCAGATCGGATAACGGGCCGGAGTTCGCTGCTGAAGCAATGCAGAATTGGTTGCGGCGCGTCGGCATAACGCCGATCCGGATCTATCCGGGTTCCCCCTGGGAGAACGGATACAACGAACGGTTTAATGGGACACTGCGCCGGGAGGTTCTCAATGCCGAATGGTTCACCACGACCGAGCAGGCACAGATCGTCATCAACCACTGGCTCAAGCAGTACAACTACACCCGGCCGCATCAAGCCCTCAATATGCGCCCTCCAGTACCAGAAACCCTATTAGAGAAACCGCAAATTACCGGCCCAGATCCCGGGGGCTAGACAGCGAGCGACCCAAAGTCGCCAAGCCTTCAATCGATCAGATGGTTGGTCAGATGTCGCAGACGATGCGGCATGTGCTTTTACATTCTGAAACATCGATGACCCATCTGAAGGAGGCCCGTCTGACCTTTGAGGTTGAGATGGCCCGCATTGCTGCCAGAAAGCGTACACTCTCCGATATCGCTTTCTTGCGCCAAACTGTCTCGCTGCAAACCGCAGCACGCGATGATGCAGAAGACTTCATGAATTGCGATGGGAATTTTCATCGTGCTGTTGCCACGATCAGCGGTAACCCGATTTTTGCGGTTCTCGCGCAGGCGCTGTTTGACTGGTTGGCCCACTTCCATATCGACCTGGTTCGCCAGGAAGGTATGGAGAGCCTCACCATCCAGGAACACGATGCGATCGTTGATGCTATTGAAGCGGGGGACGAGAGTGCCGCCGCTGAGGCAATGGCCAATCACCTCAACCGCGCGAACAAGCTCTACCATCAGAAATACTCGGTTTAGCCCCAGTGTAATGAGGATGAAACCTGGCCAAGGGACGCTTCGATCACACGCATAAGCGTTGAATATTTGATCGAACACGTTTCCCCAAACTACTCATCGGCGACGAAATGACACCATTTTGGATGGCTTTGGCAGAAGGATTGCGCGCTGTCATAGGCGATGTCGAGGAACTGGCCGACGCGCTCTTTGCGGGCCATGTTCGCATAGGCGCAGCGGACTTTGAGCACCCGTGGGACGGATACCGTCTCAACGACCTGTAGCTCGCCGGCAGCCAACTCCTCCTCAACCGAAACGGCAGGGATCGCAGCGATCCCTAGCCCCTGTTTGAGCATCCAGATCAGTGTGCCCAGCGAATTCGATGAGTGCTGACCAGAAGAGACGTCGCTATCAAGCTCGCTCGTCAACGGAAAAAGTGGTGAGGTTCGCGGGTAATGGACGACTGGAAATTGCGATAGGTCTTTGACCGCCATCGGATCTGTGCAGCGCGCCACCAGATCGGGATGCGCAATCCACCGCACCTCGTAATTGACAGTGAAAAGCCGAGAGATCTGCATTTTAGGCGGCGCATTGGACAGAAAGGCCAGATCGATATCGGCCGTTGGCATGTAGCGCGCCAGTTGATGGTCCGAGGCGCTGATTAGATCGCAGGGTGCGCCCGGAAAGGCTTGGCAAATGGCCGACAACATCATCGGCATCCAGGTCTTCACGGTCAGCGACACAGCAGCGATGCGAATGCGCGCCTGGTGATCGCCGCCATCGCTTCCATCGAGCATCGAGTTCTTCAGATCCAGCATGCGTTCAGCTAAAACCAGTGTTTCCACGCCACGTTCGGTTAGGGCAAAATCGGCTCTGCTGCGGTCAATCAATGGTTTGCCGATGAGGCTCTCCAGCGCACGGATGCGCGCTGATGCGGCTGGCTGCGTAATGTTCAGCCTGTCGGCAACTCGCTGATACGTTCCCAGCTGGCAGAGCCAGTAAAATGCTTCAACGTGTTTGAGATTCATGACTGACCAAAATTTTCTTTATGTCAGTCAATAAAACTTTGACTTTGACCAAATGGCAAGACAAGGCGCATCCATGATCCTATGGAAGGGCATCTCTCCAAGCACGCCGATCCGCCAGGCGGCCTGCGCAAAGCATTGGTCGAGCGCCGATTTGTTGGTGCCAGTTGGCTATTTCTGGGCAGTCCTACAACGACAGAAATTCTCTCGCTTGCAGGCTTTGACTGCCTAATCCTCGACCGAGAGCATTCCCCGGGAGACTTGGATACGCTCTACCATCAATTGCGGGCTTCGAAGGTGCCGGTAATCGTTCGGCTTGCGCAGGCCGACCCAGCAATGATCAAGCTGGTGCTGGATGCCGGCGCTGCTGGACTCGCCGTTTCAAATCTTGAAACCGCCGTCGATGCCGCAACGCTTGTCAAAGCGACCCGGTACACGCCGGATGGAACGCGCGGCATTCAGCGGCTGAGCCGTGCTGCCGACTATGGGCTAAATTGGGACGGCTACCGGCATGATGTGGGCGCTGCGCCAATGACCATGGGATTGATCGAATCGCAGCGCGGTGCTGCCAATCTCGACGACATCCTCAAAGTTGACGGCCTTGACCTGGTGTTCATCGGCGCCGTCGACCTGGCATCGGACATGGGTTGGATGGAAGACATCGGCCACCGCGATGTCCAGGCCGTTATTGCGCGCATTGAAGAGCAGGTCATCACCAGCGGAAAAGCACTTGGCGGCCTTGCACGCGACCGCGAGGATGCGGCAATCAAACGGCAACGAGGCTATAGTTTCCTGACCTTTGGGTCGGATGCACTCTATCTGCGCGACGGCGCCGTTGCCGCCGCAGCTCAGGCCCGCGACATCGGCGCGGCGGCACCACAATGAAGTGGCGCGACCTTCTACGCGAGCCGGATTTGACGGCGGCAAAGACCATCCTTTTGGGCTTCGTTATCATCTGTTCGCTTCAGGTGTTTCTGCGCTTCATTCTGCCGGTCCCGCTTTCCTGGACCGAGGAACTGGTCTCGGCTTTTGTTATTTGGATGACGTTTCTCGGCATCATCGCGGTCGAGCGCAAAGGCACACACATTCGCGTTGAATTGATTGACGAAATCCTGCCAGCCAAGGCGGTGGCCGTCATCTACGGCCTGTTTGATCTGGCCATCTTGGTGTGTTTGGTCGCGATCATCTGGGGTGGCTGGGAAACGCTGCACGAAACGGCCTATCAGCGCACGCCAGCGCTTGGCATCCCGCTCAATGCGCTCATCGCCATTGTTCCCTTGGCTTCGATCCCGTTGGCCTATTTCGTCGTTCGCAACGCGCTGCAACGTTTCCGCCGGGCGTGGTCATGAGGATTGCAATCACATGACCATGGATCCGCTCACCGTCACGATGATCTTCGCCTCCATTGGGCTGATCATTATGGGGTTCCCAATTGGCTACGCCATGGTGCTGTGTTCGCTGGTCTACATCTTTGCCAACGGTCTGCCGCTATCCTTGCTGGTCCATGAGCTGGGCCTGACACTCAACAGTTTTACGATGATCGCCATCCCGCTTTTCATGTTTGCTGGCAAGCTGATGACGGCGAGCGGCATCTCGGACCGCATTTTTGACTTCACCAACAATTTGGTCGGTCGCGTTCCTGGTGGCCTCGGTCATGTGAACGTTGCTTCCAGCCTCGTGTTTGCCGGCATGTCCGGATCCACCATCGCCGACGTCGCGGGACTCGGCGAGATTGAATACAAAGCCATGACGAAGAAGGGCTACGATCCTGACTTCACCATGGGTGTCACCCTCTCGTCGGCGGCCATCGGTCCCATTCTGCCACCTTCACTTCCCATGGTGCTTTATGGGGTGGCCGCCGGCACCTCCATTTCCGGGCTGTTTCTCGGCGGCGTGCTCCCGGGCCTGCTGATCGCCTTCAGTCTGATGGTCTACGTCTTCTTCGTCGGCCTGGCACGCGGCTACCGCGTGGATGTCTGGGCCGGCTGGAAGGCACTTTGGATATCGTTCCTACGTGCAACGCCGCCGCTCTTGACGCCATTCATCATTGTCGGCGGTATGGCTTTTGGATGGTTCTCGCCCACCGAGGCGGCCACGATCGCAGTACTCTGGGCGCTGTTCATCTCTGCCATCGTCTATCGCTCACTGACTTTCGATGCCTTTGCACAGGTGTTGCGGGAGGTGGCCCTATCGTCGGCGCGACTGCTGTTCGTTATCGCATCTGCCTTTTTGTTCGGCTGGGTCGCCACCTTCGGTCAGGTGCCGCAAATGCTGGCCTTTGCGATCGAAAGCAACATCGAGAGCGCGGTTGTGTTCCTGCTCGTTTGCATCGTGGTCAATTTGATCCTTGGCGCCGTGCTCGAAAACGCTATCCCGCTCTTGATCTTGGCGCCGATGCTCGCGCCCATCGCCGAGAACACCTACGGCCTTGATCCGATCCATTTCGGCGTCGTGATGGTGTTCAACATCATGATCGGACAGTTCACGCCGCCCATTGGTCTGTCGCTATTCGTCATGCGCGACATCACCGGATTTCGTTTGGGCCGCGTGTTCTTTGCGGTCCTGCCGTTCCTGTTTCCACTGCTCATCTCGCTTCTCATCATGGCCTTCGTTCCGCAGATCGTTACGGCGATTCCGCGGGCGGCTGGCTTCTAAGAACCAAGGACAAACAAGGAGGAAGACAATGTTCAATCGACGCGCCATCCTAGCCGCGGCTGCGGCAACGGTTATTACCTTGCCAACGGTCCCAGTGTTTGCCGAAGACGTCACGCTGCGTTTCGCCCACGTCGTGCGCGAGGGCGATCCAGCCTTCATCGCTGCTGAAGCCTTCGTAGAAAGGGTCGGCGAACTATCTGGCGGTGAAATCACCATGCAGGTGTTTCCCGCTGGCCAGCTCGGCAACAACCGCCGACTGTTCGCGCAAATCCAGTCAGGTGCGGTCGACATGACCTACACGCCCTTCAACATGCTCTCCGACATTGTGCCGGAGTTCGCCACAATCACCGGCGGCTACATGTTCGAGAACCAAGCGCATCAAAGGCGCGTGCTTGACGATCCCGCGTTCGGCGGGGCGTGGGCTGAGCAATTGCTAGAGCTTGGCGGTCTGCGCATTCTCTCCAGTTTCCACTATGGCACGCGCAATGTGACAACGGCGGAAACACCGGTGCGCAGTCCTGACGATCTGGCCGGTTTGAAGCTGCGCGCCGTGCCGAATGCGATGTCGCTGGCCACCGTCACCGGCCTTGGCGCTGCTCCGACGCCCGTAGCGTGGCCTGAAACCTTCCAGGCTCTGCGGCAAGGCATCGTCGACGGACAGGAAAACCCAATCCCGGTCCTTCATGCAGCCGGCTTCTACGAAGTCCAAGGCTATCTGATCAAAACTGGGCACCAGATGTCAGCCTTGCCCTTTCTGATCCGTGAGGCGTCTTGGCAAGACCTTTCGCCTGAACATCAGGCGGCTGTTCAAGAAGCCGCAACCTACGCTGCCGGTGTGGCCGAAGAGACCATGATCACCTTCACCGAAACGCTGGAAAGCGATCTTGAAGCGCGCGGCATGACGATCATTGAGCTGACAGACGAGGAGGTTGCCGTCTTCCGCGAGTCGGTGCGGGCCAACGTTGCTGCCGAATTCGATGGTACGGTGCTTCCTGCCGGCCTGATCGACAGCATCCACGCGCTGGCCGACGACCAATAGGTTTCCCTGTAACTGGAATCCGGGGCGCTTCGGCGTCTCGGTCTTTTTTAAGGGGAGAGCCCATGCGTGTCAGCGTCATCCAGATGAATTCGGTCAACGACAAGAGCGCCAATCTGGAGCAAGCGCGGCACTTGGCGGAAGCCGCCATTGCCGCCGACCGGCCCGACCTGATCTCCTTTCCGGAGAACATGAGTTGGTGCGGTGGCAGCCCGCAGGATCGTTTGGCCGCTGCAGAAGAGATCGAAACCGGCCCTACCTATGCGCTTTGCCGGGATCTAGCCGTCCAACACGGCATTTGGGTCCATGCCGGCACGATCCCAGAGCGCGCGCCGCACGAGTCGCGCAATCGCAACACCACGCTGGTTTTCAACCGCGAAGGAAAAGAGGCGGCCCGGTACTCCAAAATCCATATGTTCGACATGGAAACGCCGGACGGCCAAATCTATCATGAATCCGCCGTCAACCAGCCTGGAACCGAGATCGCAACCGTCGATCTTGACGGTGGACTGAAGGCGGGCCTGACGGTTTGCTACGATATGCGCTTTGCCGAGCTTTATGTGGCGCTGGCCAAGGCTGGTGTCAGCGTCATCTTCGTCCCGGCCGCCTTTACCATGCAAACAGGGCGCGACCATTGGGAGGTGCTGCTGCGCGCCCGTGCCATTGAAACCCAGTCTTGGGTCATCGCAGCGGCCCAAACGGGCGACTTTCCAGTGCCCGACGGTCGTCGCCAAATGTATGGCCGGTCGATGATCATTGACCCCTGGGGCACCGTAGTCGCGCAAGCCAGTGACGGACCAGGATGGGCGACCGCAACGATCGACTCGCGGGTGACCGAAAGGGTCCGCGCCCGCATGCCAACGCTCAAACACCGGCGACATTGGACCGACGAAGGGCTGAGGCTTGAACGGGAACTACCGGGCGCCTGACAATCGGCTAGATGCGCGATGATTGCGCACGCCGGCGCACTGGCTGGCCCAGTTCACGTTTGGGCAGTCGCACTAAGACGACGGCGTCGTGCAGTCGGAGCGAGACCGCGAAAGCTCCAGGTACGGCATCGACGACCATCTTGAGATCAAATATGTGTGCCTCGACATAGGCTGAGCTTGGGTGACCGAGTGGGCAGCGCCAATCAAGGCGCTGCCAAAAACCGCTCAGTGGGCAACCATGATGTGTCGTACGGCGGTGTAATCTTCCAGCGCATACATCGACATGTCCTTGCCATAGCCCGACTGCTTCAGGCCTCCATGGGGCATTTCGTTTGCCAGCATGAAATGGGTGTTGATCCAAGTGCAGCCATATTGCAGCCGCGCCGCCGTTTCCATTGCCGTTCCGATATTGCCAGACCAGACCGATGAGGCGAGGCCGTATTGGCTATCGTTCGCCCAATCAACAACCGGATCATCAGCGGTAAACCGGGTAACGGAAACAACTGGACCAAACACTTCGCGCTGGACGATTTCATCGTCCTGGCGCGCACCAGCGATGACGGTAGGCTGATAGTAGAAGCCTGGCCCATTATGAGCCGATCCACCCGCGGTGATCTCGATATGCGCATGGTCACTTGCCCGGCGTACAAAGCTGTCAACGCGGTCGCGCTGGCGCGGAGAAATCAACGGGGGAATTTCGTTGGTCGTGTCGTCAGCCGCAGCGTAGACGATGCTAGACGCCGCCGCTGACAGGTCGGCCACCAATTTGTCAAAGAGACCATCCTCGGCGTACACGCGGCAAGCGGCGGTACAATCCTGTCCAGCATTGTAGTAACCGAAGGCCCGCAATCCTTCGACCAATGCATCTAGGTCGGCGTCCTTATAGGCAATCACAGGCGCTTTGCCGCCAAGTTCAAGATGGGTCCTCTTGACCGACTTGGAGGCTGCCATGAGCACTTTCTTGCCGGTTGCCACATCGCCGGTGATAGAGATCATGTCGACGCCAGGGTGATGGATGAGCGCGTTTCCAACCGACCCGCCCTCGCCGACGATCACGTTTACAACGCCTTCGGGCAAAACCTCCGATAAGATCCGCGCCATAGCAAGCGCGGTAAGCGGTGTTTGCTCGGATGGCTTCATAATGACGGTGTTGCCGCCTGCGAGCGCTGGCGCCAATTTCCAAGCCATCATCATGACCGGATAGTTCCAAGGCGCGATGGATGCGACCACGCCAATCGGGTCGCGACGTATCATGCTGGTAAAGCCCTCTAGATAGCTGCCAGCCAGGGGGCCTTGCATGGTCCGGATGGCGCCCGCGAAGTATCGAAAACAGTCAGCGACCGCCGGGATTTCTTCGTTGCGCACTTCGTTGATAGGTTTGCCGCAATTGAGCGCCTCAAGCTGTGCCAAGTCCTCCGATCTTGCTTCCACCGCGTCAGCAATGGCCAGAAGCTTGGACGACCGTTCCGCCGGTGTCGTGCGAGACCAGGAGGCAAACGCCTTGCGCGCCGCAGCGACCGCACGGTCAATTTGGTCTGGATCGGCCTCGGGAAGGCTAACGATGGTTTCACCGGTACGCGGATTGAGAACGGCCTCCTCGCGGTCCGTTCCGGCTTCGAATGTCCCGCCGATAAGCATATGCGTGTCCATGGTCGTTCTCCCTGGTCGCTGGTTATTGTTTCATTTTCCCTGACCGGCGACCGTGTCGGTTCCGCGGGTTAGGTAGTAGGCGCCGAGGATCGGCAAAAAGGTCACCAAAACCACGACCATCGCCACCACGTTGGTGACCGGTCGCTGGCGAGGTCGCACCAGCTCTTCAAGCATCCAGATCGGCAAGGTTTGCTGCTGGCCAGCGGTAAACGTGGTGACGATCACTTCATCAAAGCTGAGCGCGAAGGCCAGCATGCCGCCGGCGAGTAGCGCAGTGCCAATGTTTGGCAGGATGACATAGCGAAACGTTTGGAAACTGTTGGCGCCGAGGTCCATGGAAGCCTCAACCAAGCTCGCCGATGTTCGCCGAAAGCGCGCCACGGCATTGTTGTAGACAACGACAACACAGAACGTCGCGTGCCCAAGCACGATGGTCCAAAAGCTGAACGGAATGTCGGCCAAATTGAAGGCCGAGCGCAGCGAGATGCCAGTGATGATTCCAGGCAACGCAATTGGCAGGATTACCAGCAGGCTAATCGTCTCGCGGCCGAAAAACCGGGTGCGGCTAACAGCAGCAGCGCATAGCGTGCCGAGTACCAGCGCGATGACCGTCGAGATGGCTGCCACGCGCAAGGACAGGCCGAGCGCAGCCCAAACGTCCGGCCGGTTCCACGTCACCGCGAACCAATCGAGCGTCAACCCAGGTGGTGGCCATTGGTAGGAGCGATCTTCGGTCGTAAAGGCGTACACGAAGATCAACAGGATCGGGATGTGCATGAACATCAGGCCGCCAATGGCGGCGGCTTTCAGCCAAAAGGGAGCCCCATCAGAGCGCATCGAACGCCCCTTTCCGTTTGGCGAGCCACAAATAGAGCGCCATGATCAAAATCGGGACGACCGCGAAGGCGGCGGCTAGCGGGATGTTGCCCGCCGTGCCCTGATAGGCATAGACCGCCTGCCCAATGAAGCGGCGAGACGACCCGACAATCTGCGGAATGATGTAATCACCCAGCGTAAGCGAGAAGGTGAAGATCGAGCCAGCCACGATGCCGGGCAGCGCCAGTGGCAACAGGACATGGCGGAAGGTCTGCGACGGCGCGGCGCCAAGATCGCCCGACGCCTCCAACATGGTGACAGGAACCCGTTCGAGCGCCGCTTGGATCGGCAGGATCATAAACGGTAGCCAGACATAGACGAAGACGAGGAAGGTCCCTGTCGCGCTGACGGACAGCGAATTGCCACCGATGATCGGGATCGCCAGAAAAGCCTCCAGCAACCAAGTCAACCGCAGTGTTTCGAAAAGCCAGTTGAGGATGCCCTCGCGCGCGAGGATCAATTTCCAGGAATAGACCTTGACCAGATAGCTCGACCATAGCGGCAGCATCACGCCCAGATAGAACAGCGCCTTCCAGCGCCCCTTGGCATAGCGCGCCGCATAAAAAGCTATTGGAAAAGCAATGATCGCCGCCGCAATCGTGACGCTGGCTGCCATCACGACGGTGCGCACGATGATGTCGATGTGGGCAGGCGCAAAAAGCTCAGCATAGGTCGCCAACGTAAACTCGTAGACGATTACGCCGGAAAATTCGTCGATTGAGAAAAAGCTGTGCGCCAACAAGGCAAACAGCGAACCGAGATAGACAACGCCGAGCCAAAGAAGCGGCGGTGCCAACAACACCGCCAGGAGCAAAGTCGGCCTGCGCCAAAAGGTGTCGGACAGCCGTTCCAGCCAGGTCGGCGTCGCTGTGGATGGTGTGGTGCGAACCGCTACATCAGCCATGACGCATCTCGGCCCTACCACCGTCCATGACATGCAGATCGGCGGCGTTCCAGGTGACGGTCACGGAGGCACCCGGCTTCGGCACGATGGCACCCTTCGGCAGCAACGCTGTGACGCGCGTTCCGTCCATGTCCATGACAACGCGCGAACTGGTGCCGAGGAAACTGGTTGATGTCACCATTGCCGCGTGACCATCGCCATCGGAATTCAGGCGTACAGCCTCTGGCCTCACGGTGGCGTACTGGGAGATGCCTGTAAGGCGTTGCGTCATCGACGGAGGGAACAGGTTTGAAGAGCCGACAAACTCGGCCACGAAGGGCGCCTCTGGGCGGAAGTAAATGTCTTCCGGCGGTCCAACTTGGGCGATGCGCCCTGCATTGAACACCGCAACGCGATCGGCCATGGACAGCGCCTCGCCCTGATCATGGGTGACGAAGACGAATGTGATACCAAGCTGGCGTTGCAGCGCCTTCAATTCTTCTTGCATCTGCTCGCGCAGTTTCAGATCCAGCGCACCCAGGGGCTCGTCAAGCAGCAGCACTTTCGGCCGGTTTACCAAGGCTCGAGCGAGCGCCACGCGTTGCCGCTGACCGCCCGAAAGTTCCGATGGTTTGCGTGCGCCATAGCCGGGCAGAGCAACCAAGTCCAAGGTCTCTTTGGCAGCAAGATGACGTTCACGTTTGCCAATACCAGCGATCATCAGGCCGTAGGCGACATTGTCCAAGACGTTGAGATGCGGGAACAGGGCATAATCCTGGAAGACCGTGTTCACCTGGCGCTTGTAGGGAGGAATGTCGGCGCAGCTTTCGCCGAATATCTCGATTTGGCCCACCGTAGGACGTTCAAAACCAGCGATCAGCCTTAGGCAGGTGGTCTTGCCTGAGCCCGATGGCCCCAGCATGGCGAAGAACTCGCCCTCGCCAACAACCATATCGACATCGTCCACCGCCCGCACCTCGCCGAAATGGCGTGACACACCTTTGAACCGAACCGCTTCCGTCATGATGCTTCCATGTGCGGCCCGCCGCCGTTACCGGCGACGGGCAAGGTAGGAACGTCTGCCGACGCTTAGCGTCCGCCGATAACGCCAATGTAGTCCGATACCCAGCGATAATAGGGAACGCAGCGCTCCTGGCTCTCGCAATTGGATACCGGCGTGCGCCAGAAACGGATACGCTCAAAATCATCGAAACCGTTGCGGGTGCATCCTTCGGCCGTCTGCATGCCACGCCCATCGGTGCAAGCGGCTGGTACCGCAGGGTTGGCGCCGAACCAAACGGACAGGTCAGATTGGAGGTTGGAGCTCAATGTATGCTCCATCCATAGATAAGCGCAGTTGGGGTTGTCTGCCTCGCTGTGCATCATCGTTGTGTCGGCCCAGCCGGTGGCACCTTCCTGTGGTATGGTCGAGGCAATGGGCGCGTCTTGGCTCTGCAGGAGGTTTACCTGAAATGGCCATGAGCCAGACGCTACGACGCCCTCGTTCACGAAATCATCGATCTGGATGAACGCGTCGTGCCAATAGCGGCCTACGAGTTGGCGCTGCTGGCGCAGCAGGTCCAGTGCGGCATCATACTGTTCCTGGTTTAGCTCATAGGGGGAGATGATGCCGAGCTCAGGCTGGTGGTACATGAGATATTGGGCTGCATCAGCGATGTGAATTGGGCCGTCATAGGCTTGCACGCGCCCTTCATTGGGTGTGCCGTCCGGCAAGCTCATTTCTTCGAATACGACATTCCAGCTTTCTGGCGGTTCAGCAAAAACGTCCGTGTTGTACATCAAAACGTTTGGACCCCACATGTAGGGCACACCAAACTGAACACCGTCAACATAGTGCCACGGCGCCTGTTTCAGTCGGTCATCGACCGTGTCCCAGCTTGGAATGAGGTCGATGTTGATGGGCTGCACACGGTCGCCAGCGACAAGGCGCAGGGACGCGTCGCCAGAGGCGGTCACGAGATCAAATCCGCCCTCGTTCATAAGCGCGACCATTTCATCGGACGTGTTTGCCGTCTGCACACCCACCTGACATCCGCTCGCCTCTTCGAAACTGGAGACCCAGTCAAAATCCGCCGATGTTTCGCCGCGCTCAATATATCCCGGCCAGGCAACAATGGTCAGCTGCCCTTCTGGCGCGCCGATCTCCGTAACCATCTCAGCAGCTAGAACCGGTTGGCCAGCAATAGAAGTGCCAACGGCCAAGGTGAGACCCCATTTCAAAAACTTGCGCATGCTTACGCTCCCCTCTTTTCCACATTGGGCGAGACTATGGGCCGGGGGCGCAAGCTATCGCAAATTCAATGTTCAGAACTCAGCTATCGTTTTTTTCGATAGCTGAGATACCGACTCGGGCAATGAATGGGTAAGATTACGCAAAGGTCCTTCAACAGGACCGGTGCTAAGCCTAATGCGAAAAACCGGCCTGAGCCTGCGTTAAGGCGATAAATTCGCGTGTCGCATCCGAAATCGTGCTGCCGCGCCGCCAGACCAAACCGACCCGCACCACAGGCAGACGGCCCGAGACGTCCCTGCTTTGCAAGCGATCGCCTTCCAACGACCAGGGGCGGTAGACCAGATCTGGCAGCAAGGCCACGCCGGCACCACTGGCCACGAGCGACCGCACAGCCTCAACCGAACGGGTACGAAAAGCGATCGTCGGCCGTTTGCCGAAGGCTGACACGAGATTGACCGCCTCACGCTCCATCTCGTCGACGTCCAAAACGATCAGCCGTTCGTCGGCCAAATCGGCAAGACCAATGCTTTGTTGACGCGCGAGCTTGTGGTCAACCGGCAGCCAAAGCCGGAAGGGGGAGATTTCGAAGATCTCTGATTCAAGCGCCTGCGTGTCGCGAAGGTTTGTGGTCACCATGACAGCGATATCAAGTTCGCCGCCGACGATCAGATGCTCCAAATATTCGCCATTGTCCTCGATCGCTTGAACGTCAACGTCCGGATTTAGGCGACGATATTTCGACAGTATGGTCGAGAGGACATAGCCGGCCGTGAGCGATGTCACGCCGAGGTTCAGACTGCCTTTGGCGGCTTTGGTGCGCAGATCGCTCATACGCGCGGCCCGCGTCACTTCAGCAAGAATGGAATTGGCGTGCCTGAGAAACTGCTGCCCTTCGGCGGTAATCGCGATGCCGCGCGAGTGGCGCTCAAACAGGCTAACGCCAACAATTGATTCAAGCTCTTTTATCGCTTCCGTGATGGCGCTCTGCGATATTGAAAGACTGCGCGATGCCCCGCTGATGGACCCGTTCTCGGCGGCCGCAACGAAGTAACGGATCTGCCTTATTGTGAGCCTGGATTCACCAAGCATTCTTTGTCTCCATGCCGCTACGATGGCGACCCAGCGTGAGGCTCTTTGGACCGGGCGAAAAAATCTCGCCTAGGCTGTTGGCTACATCAAGGATGCCAAAAAGGCGATCGCGCTAATCCTCGAATCCGTTTTTACGCTTGGCCCAAAGCCAAGCGAAGTAAGCTGTCTGCGAGCAAATGGGTGGCTAGGCTGACTTAACTGCCAAGCTAACGCCATCGAGCCAACAAATAGCTTCTCGGCAGTTGTTGAACCGATGCGGCCCATGGCCTGCCTAACGCGTACATCATCTAGACGCGGTATGGTGACGATATCCTCCGGATAGTGGCGCTCGGCACCTATCTCTGGCTCTCCTGTTACCCACATCTGGGGTGAACGAATCCAATCGAGTAGGATCAATTCCAGCCATTGAGTTGCACTGGTCTGATTTGCCTGGAAATGGCTGGACCTCAATAGACCTTCGGGTGCATGGAAAAAGCCAATCTAGGCGCCAAGCCATTGATTTATTGGAATTTATTGACGCCATCCATTATTGACTTGTTGAATGGCCAGCCGACTGTGTCGATCGGCGACATTGCTTCTGAAGCGACCACCTAAAATCGGTCGTTCACCTTGCTCGGATTCCATTTGCTTGACCATGTGCTGATATGGTCGGGTCGCAAAGTGCGTGCTTGTGCGTGCGCGTTCCGATTGCCGACTGGACCGCCTTGTTGGTGCGTGCGAGCATGCCAATGCAATCGCGATGCAGCACGAGAAAGGCTTTTCCCCAATGCCCAGGCTGCAGGCGACGTTAATCCGATTACCCAATGATGTGAGGACGACATTCAATGCGCAGGTTTGAGGGAAGAACGATCATCGTCACCGGTGGTGCCTCCGGCATCGGTTTCGAAACGGTTGGCAGGCTCCTGCGCGAAGGCGCTCATGTTGCCGTTTGGGATTTGGACTTAGGCGCGCTAAACGATTTGCCCGATGAGACCAGCGATCATGTCATGGGCATGGAGCTTGATCTTACCGACCCGGATGCGGTTTACGCCGCGCGTGATGCCGTTCTTGCTGCCCAAGGCCGCATCGATGGTTTGATGTGTTCAGCCGGCATCACCGGTCCCAACGCGACGGTGGCCGACTATCCAGAAGACGCATGGCGTAAGGTTTTCGACGTCAACGTTCACGGGCTGATGTACTGCAACAAAGCGGTTATTCCCGCCATGAGCAAGGCAGGCTATGGCCGCATCGTCAATGTGGCGTCAATTGCCGGAAAAGAAGGCAATCCCAACGCCTCAGCCTACAGCGCGTCGAAAGCTGCCGTGATCGGCTTGACCAAATCGCTGGGCAAAGAACTGGCGCAAACAGGGGTAACGGTGAACTGCGCCACCCCTGCGGCGGTGCGCACCAAGATCTTCGATCAGATGAGCGAAGAACACATCGCCTTCATGCTCAGCAAGATCCCGATGGGCCGCTTTGGGCAAGTTGAGGAAATTGCCGCGATGTTGTGCTGGCTGCTCAGCGAAGAATGCTCGTTTACAACCGGCGGCGTCTTCGATCTGTCCGGCGGGCGCGCGGTTTACTAGCCGGCAGGTCTGCCTTCCGGCACCACGTTTTGAATGGTGATCGTGCTAGCGCAAGGCCGCAATCACCTCGTCGGTGTTAGTGACCAGCGCAACATTTTGCAGGGCATAGTTGATCGATGCATTGTGCCAATCGGCGTTCATCGTCGAGCAGCCATCCTCTGGAATGATCATCACATAGCCCTTGTCGGCGCCGGTCCGCGCGGTGTGCTCAATGGACATGTTGGTCCAGGCGCCGGTCTCAATGATCATGTCTCGCCCCTCAGCCTTCAGAATGGTTTCCAGCTGGCTGCCTTCCCAAGCCGACATGCGGTTTTTCTTGACCACATGATCGCCTGTGCGCGGTTCAAGCTCAGCGACTGGCGAGCCACCCCAGGTGCCCTCGACCAGCGCATTGTTGTCCACCACGCCCTCAAAAAGCGGCGCGTTGAGCGTCAGGCCGGGCGCACCAGGTGGCACTAAAAAATGCACATGGATGACCGGTACGCCGACGCTTCGGCAATGCTCGGCGAGCCGGGCCACATTAGCAATCGCATCCTGTTCGCGGCAATGGATCGGCGAGCCGGAATTGGCGAACGCGCCGCCCTCCATCACCACATCGTTTTGCATGTCTTGAATGATCAGCGCACAGCGTGAGGGATCAAGTTGCAAGGCGTCGCCCGCCGCTGCGGGAGCGGCGGCAGAGGACGTCGAACCGGCCCCAGCCGTGTTGCTTGAAGGCGCTTGGCCGCGGGCACGCATGAACGGCTCGTTGCGGGGGCCGATTTTTACGTCGAACGCGTACACACTGGTCGTTGCGCAGACATACATGGTGCGCCAATCCGGGCCACCCCAATGCAAGTTCGCGGCAAGCTCGGGGATTGCTACCTTGCCCAAATGCTTGCCGGTAGGGTCATAGACCCAAAGCCCACCGGGCGCCGTGACCCAGATGTTGCCCTGGGCGTCGCACTTCATGCCATCGGGCACGCCAGGCAACAGGCTATCCTTGATGCCGGTCGCGAACACGCGACCATTGGTCAACTTATCGCCATCCACATCATAAACCCGGATGTTCGCCTGCTCGGTGTCGTTGATAAACAGCCGGTCTTCGGTCGGGCAGAAGCACAGGCCGTTGGGCATGGAGAAGGTGTAGCGATCAACAACCAACTCGGGCTCGTCACCAGGACGATGGTTCGGTGGAAGCCTGAAGACCCCTTGCCATCCTAGTTCACGCGGGCGTTCGACGCCAAAGCCCGGCATGCGGCCGTACCAAGGGTCAGTAAACCAGATCGATCCATCGGATTTGACGCACAGATCGTTCGGTGAGTTCAACTCGCGGCCTTCAAAATGGCTGCACAAAACCGTGCGGGTGCCATCGGGTGAAAAGCGCGTCACGCTGCTGGTGGAATGCTCGCACACCAGCAAGTTCAGGCCGGCATCGTACGTCATGCCGTTGCCCTTGTGCGATGGGTTGAGCACTTCACGCACGCCGGACCGATCAAGTCGACGCCGAACATCGCCCGGCATGTCAGAAAACAGAAGATAGTGCTCCACCGGATGCCAGATCGGCCCCTCTGTGAAGGTAAAACCGGAGCCAGCCTGGCGAACCGGCGCGTGCTCATCAATCAGCCCTTTGAAGGCTGGGTCCATCGCCTGGTGTGTCATGGCGTGCGCCCCTTAAGCGTTACCTGAATGAGTTACATCGGGAACCAATCGCGGCGCGGAACGGACTGGCTGACCGGGCCAGGCACCACCATGTCCAAGCGTCCAACGACCTGGCCATTCTCGATAAGAGCCGGCTTGTCGTGGACGGGTAGGAGAAACTTGGCGCCGGAATACATGAGCTTGCGGACTTGCGCTTTTTCGTTGCGCTTGGAGCCGCCATGGTTGCCGGTCGGCTGGTATTCCTCAGGCCCGAAGGTGTGGAGCGGATTGATGATCTGGTCGTTGAAATCGTAGATCACATCGCCGCAAATCGTGGCACGACCATCGGCCGTGTCGACATGCACGTTCATCGAGCCTTCGGTGTGCGCACCGGCGGCTTCCAGATAAACGCCGGGAATTAGCTCGATCGGACCTGAGATTTCCAGATCTTCAAGCCGTAAGGCGCCGGGCGTATGCAATCGCTCGACAAGGTGCATGATGTCGGGCTTGGGATATTGTGGGTGCATAAGCCCGGAAACCGAGTACTCAAGCTCACGCCGGTTGATCACCACGGTGGTGTTCATCGGGAAGTGATCGTCTTTGCCCGCATGGTCGATGTGCAGATGGGTGTGCAAAACATAGCGCACGTCACCGGGCTTCACGCCGTGATTGGCCAGTTGGCGCTCGATCATGTTCTCGTGGAACTGCAGGCCGCGCATGCCAAGCGTTTCCATGATCGCATTATCGCGATATCCGGTATCGACAACGATCGGGTACTGCCCGCCAAGGATCAGAAAGCCGTAAACCGGCACGCGTCGCGTTCGACCGCAATCGCGCGCCAGCACCAGGAAACTGGATTCCAGCTCGATATCGCCATAGTCGAGCACTTTCACTTCTAACGCCATTGCGTCCTCCCAGGGTCAGTCTGTTGTTCTAATTGAGCCGGTAAACCCGGTTTGCGGTGTCGTTGAATACGGCAGCTTGTTCGCCGGTACTAAGACCGCCAGCTGCTGTGCGATGGGTGTCCAAAAGCGACGCATAGTCGGTCCACAGCTTCTCGATGGGGAAGTTGGAGCCCCACAGGCAGCGCTTTGCGCCAAACAGAGCAACCGTTTCGCGCGTCAGCCAAGTGATGTGCTCAGCATCGCGCTTGTGGATGAAGGTGCCAAAGCCGGAGATCTTGGAAACGACGTTTGGTCGCATAGCGAGCTTGGCCATCTGCGCACGCCAGTGTTCGCGGCCTTCATGGCTGGCTTCGGTCAGCATGCCTGCATGCTGTAGGATGAACGTCACCTTCGGGCAGGCGTCCACCAGTTCGCAGGCGCCATCCATTTGTCCAGCAAACACTTGGAGGTCGAAGGTCCAGCAGTAATCCGCAAGGTGCGCGACATTGGCCTGCACGGTTTTATCGCGGCAGACATCACCATGGGCAGCAAAGCGGAAAAGCACGTTTTCGTGCCAATGGAATTGCTGGCGAATGCCGCGCATATGCGGGTAGGCTGTGAGCCGATCGAGCGCCGGGCGCACATCGTCCACCGTCATGTCGGCATAACCAACGATGCCATGCGGCCAGCCAGTTTCCTGCGCCAGGGCGCTTACCCAGGCGACCTCATCCTCGGCTTGCTCCACCGGCCAGTTGGCCTGCACATAGACCGATTTCTCAACGCCCGTGCCGCGTGTCTCGTCGAGGTATTCCGCCATCAGATAGTCGCGACGGATCGGCTCGTAGGGACCAAAAATGCGCGGCTGCATCGGCCCTGAAAGCCACGGCAAATCGGACTGCTGCCAAACATGGAAATGGCTATCCACAACCTGCATCACCGTGCCCCCTTGGCGAAGGACATAACCTCAGCAGCCAATGTTTGCGCCGACGAGCCATCGCCAATCTGATCGATCATGGGAAGGATAAGGCGCATCGCTTCGGTGTCCGGTCGATAAGCCGGGTCAGCTGCCAGTGGAGAAAGCCACAAGGTCGACCAGGAGAGACCGCGCAGTTTGGTTATGGCGGACACCAGGGCCTCTGGGCCGCCGCGCTCCAGGCCATCGGAAACGATGATGGTGAGCGCGCCGCGGGCGAACGATGCAAAACGGGGAACACACAGGAACACGGCCAGCGCCTCGCCTAGCCGTGTGCCTCCATCCCAGTCGGCGACGAGACCCGACGCAAGCGCCATGGCTTGATCACGGTTGCGATGCTTTAGCGCTCGGGTCACTCGGGTGAGACGGGTGCCGAGTGTGAACACTTCCACCCGCTCACCGGCCTGCACCAGCGTGTGGGCAAGACGCAGGCGGCTATCGGTGCCCGCTTTCATGGAGCCGGATACATCGATCAGCATCAAGACGCGGCGCTGGCGCTGGCGGCGCGTGCGCGTTGGTAGAGCTGAAATCTCACCGTCACGTCGTAGCAGGTCACGAAAGGCCCGGCGCGCATCGGCCAGGCGGCCCTTGCCACCGCGCATACGACGGGACGTCCGGCGTGGAAGAGCCCGCGGCGCATTCTTAGCAAAAAAGCGCAATGTTGCGTCTTCATCCTCAGCGGTCAGCGCGCGCTGGTTCAATCGTTCAGCCTGTGTTGCTTCTTCGCCCGACGGCTCCTCCTCATCTGGGTCGGGCAGCAAATCGAATTCACCGCCATCATAGGCGTTGGGCATTTCTTCTGGCTCGCCGTGGGCAGGGGCTGCAAAACTGCGGCCCAAGAAGATGCTGTCGAACACCTGATCAAAGTCCTCTCGCCGTTCCGGCGCCGGGCCGAAAACGGCGTGCGCGGCACGGCGTACGTCCAGGATCGAGGTCGGGCCAAGCAACCCAACCGATGCAAGGAACATCTCGGTCTGTTCAGGCGCAGCAGGAAAACCGGCTTGGCGCAGGGCCATGGCAAATTGCAGAAACGGTGTTGCAGCTTTGGGCAGAAGGCTCACGCTCATGATGCCACCCGTTCCAGCATCGCATCGACCTGCGGTGCTATGAATTCCAGATCATCCTGATCTTTCAGCACCACGCCAATCGCGCGCGCAAAAGCGCGTGGCCATCGTGCGCCTTGGGCGTGCAGCAGCGTTGCCGCCTCGGCCCACTCGACCGTTTCAGCGACGCCCGGTGGTTTGGCCAAGGGTTGCTCACGCAGTTGTCCGACAGCGGCGACAACCTTGTGGGCGGTATCCTGCGCCACCGTGGATGCGCGCATCATCACAATGCTCGCCTCAAGCGCAGGGTCGGGATAGTCGATCCAGTGATACACGCACCGACGCCGCAGCGCTTCGTGCAACTCGCGCGTGCGGTTGGATGTGAGGATGACAATGGGTGGCTCAGGCGCACGCATGGTGCCGCGCTCTGGAATGGACAGGGTGAAGTCCGATAAGAACTCTAGCAAGAACGCCTCAAACTCATGATCGGCGCGATCGATTTCATCGATCAGCAAAACGCGATCGCGCGGCTTCTCAAGCGCTTGAAGGATGGGTCGTGCGATGAGGAATTCATCGCCATAAAGGTTTACATAGTCATCGCCAGCCTGGCGTATCGCGAGCATCTGGCGCGGAAAGTTCCACTCGTACATCGCCGCTGATGCGTCGATGCCCTCATAGCACTGCAAGCGCACGAGCTCGCGCCCCATGATCGAGGCCAGGGCCTTGGCGCATTCGGTTTTTCCAACCCCGGGCGCCCCTTCCAAGAGCAAGGGCTTCTGCAGGGAAAGCGCCAGAAACGTTGCCGTCGCCAAATCATCGGACGCGATGTACTGCGCATCACGCAGCGCGTCGGCCAGCGGTTGCGGTCCATCCAATCCGGCAGGGAGCTGGCGAACGGGCATGGATTATCCAGCCTGCCCAGAAAGCTGTGAGGATGAGAACGTCTGCCGGGGTTTCGCGCCGCCATTGGCTTGCAGGCCACGCAGTACCTTTTCGGGCGTGACCGGCAGCTCATAAAGCCGCACGCCTACAGCATCGTAGATGGCATTCACCACCGCCGGGAGCACAGGATTGGCGCACATCTCACCAGGGCCTTTGCCGCCATAGGGTCCATCTTCCGCCGGTCGTTCCAAGACAGAAATGTGATGCGGGGCCAAATCGCCGGGGCCAGGCATCAGATAGTCGTTAAAGTCGACCGGACCATGGTCACGTTGCGGGTAATAGGGTTCCGTCGTCTCCCATGCGGCGTGGCTCATGCCCATCCACGCGCCGCCGCGCAGTTGTTGCTCGACCATGCCAGGGTTCAGCGCGCGACCGACCTCATAGGCCGACTGCATATCGGTGACGGCCACTTCGCCAGTCTCGTCATCCACCTCAACTTCCACCAGCATGGCGGCGTGGGCGAAGGTGGTGACTGGCGACATCTCGCCGGTCTCTGGGTCTACCTCTGACAGAGGAATGAGGAAGATGCCACGGCCCGCTATGGTGCGGCCTTGCTTGAACTGCGCAGCCTGCGCGGCTGCCATGGTGGTGATGGAGCGTGACGGTGCGCCCTTCACATGGATGTTGCCCTGCCCGTCCGTGACCAAATCGCCGGGATCCACTTCCAGCTCCTCTGCAGCGGCTTCCAGCATCACCGAGCGTGCTTCTTGCGCAGCCATGATCACAGCATTGCCCATGCGATGGGTGCCGCGGCTGGCAAACGAGCCCATGTCGTGCGGGCCGGTGTCACTGTCGGCGGTATCGACATAAACATCAGCAATGGGAACGCCGAGTGTTTCGGCCGCAATCTGCCGTGTCACCGATTTCATGCCCTGGCCGAGATCGATGGCAGACAAGGCGACGGTGAACTTGCCATCAGGATTTGAATGGACCAGCGCCTGCGAAGGGTCGCCGCCAAGGTTCATGCCGATGGGATAGTTGATCGCCGCGAAACCACGGCCTGTATGAACAGTCATCAGCGCCTCCTAAAACCGGAGATGGAGGAAAAGCGGGTGGAAGAGCGCTTGCGCGGTGGCGCCGCATTTGCAGGTGGCGTGGCGGGGGCTGTCGGGGGTGCTGAAGCGGGGGCAGGTTGATAGGATGCGGGCTGCGAAACCGGTGCGGCAGGTGTTGGAGCGATGCTGGACGGCACGCTGCCGGTCGTTGGACCGGAGCTGCCTTTTCGGGCGTAAGATGTGCTTTCAAAACCTTGCACGGCGCCATCATGATCGATTGCCGTATGCGCAGGTAGCTGACCGCGCGCGCCGCCACCGTCGCGCAGTGATGAAGCGGCCTTTGACTCTGGTTTGATGGTCAGCCCAGCCTTTTCGGCCACCACTTGGCAGCACTCAATAAAGGCACAGTTCTTGGCAACGCGCCTATGGGCCTTCATATCGCCATCGCGATAGGCGTTCAGGATGCGCAGATCGATAGGGTTCATGCCGATCGTGTCGGCGACCTGATCCATATGCGCTTCGATCGAAAAGTCGACGCCGGTTATCCCGAAGCCACGCATGGCCGTTGCCGGCGTGCGGTTGGTGTAAACGCAATACACATCGGCATAGACGTTGGGGATGGTATAGGGGCCCGGCAGGTGGCCGACCGATTTGATCACGGCGTAGGACGACAGCCGCGTGTAGGCGCCGCAATCGAAATAGCCGCGGAACTTGCGCGCCACGATGCGCCCATCGTTCAAAACGCCATCAGTGATGTACCAACGCTCAGCACCACGCGGCGCGCCGACCTGCATTTCCTCTTCGCGATCCCACTGCGATTTGCACGGTTTGCCGGTGAGCATCGTGCCCAGGATCGACAGCGGCTCGTGGATGGAGTCGACCTTGCCACCAAAGCCGCCGCCCACCGTGCCGCCGATAAAATGCAGTCTTGAGGACGGTTCGTTGAGCACTTTGGAGGCGGTGCCAAGGGAGAAGAAGAGCGCCTGCGTGCCGGTGTAGCAAACGTAACGGCCGTTCTGTTCGGGCGCAGAAATCGCTCCGCAGGTTTCAATTGGCGCTTGTTCAATCGGCGACATCTGGTGGCGCGTCTCGACGATGTGATCGGCAGATTTGAAGGCCGCTTCCACATCGCCAAAGCGCAGCTTTTGATGGTCGTATTTACCGTGATAAATAAAGGCGTTGCCGGGGTACACATCGCATACAGTGGGAGCACCGGGCTTCAGCGCCTCTTCCACGTCGTGCACATGGGGCAGCACCTCCCAGTCCACCTCCACGGCCTTCACAGCGGCGCGGGCTTCGGCCTCAGTGTGGGCAACCACGGCGGCCACTGGTTCGCCAACATAGGCGACCTTTTTGTCGGAGAGTACTGGCTCGTCATCCAGGCCGAAGTCAAGCAGGGCCAGCAGCGTGTTGAGGTTCACCGGAACGTCCGCGCCGGTGATGATGCGCACAACGCCGCGCATGCCCTCGGCTCGCGAGGTGTCGATACGACGAATGCGAGCATGGTGGTGCGGCGAGCGCACATAGCGCATGTGCAGCAGCCCATCGAAGAGATGATCATCGTAAAACGGGGAGCGACCCGTTACATGACCTTCGATGTCTTGGCGGCGAATGCGCTTGCCGATTTCATTGAGGTTTTCGTCACGCTCATCGGCAAAAAACTCTTTGCGGAATTCAAACGTGTTAGTCATGTCGTTCATGCCGATGCCCTCCCATGCGCAACTTGCCGGATGGCCTCGATGATGGGCTCATAGCCGGTGCAGCGGCAGAGATTGCCGGAAATGCCTTCGATCACTTCCTCACGCGTTGGGTTCGGATTGCGCTCCAGCAAGGCGCGAGCAGACACCAACATGCCCGGCGTGCAGTAGCCGCACTGGGCTGCGAAGTTCTCCATGAAGGATTCTTGTAGCGGGTCGAGCTGCGCGCCATTGGCAAGGCCACCAGCTGTCCCAACGGATTTGCCATCGACGGTTTCCGCCAACACCAAGCAGGAGAGCTGCGTTTGCCCGTCAATGGTGACCGTGCACGCGCCGCAGGTCCCCTGCCCGCAGCCATATTTTGGCGTCAGGTCGCCGACGCCGCGACGCAGGAAGTCCAGCAGGTTCTGCCCAGGGTCAGCAAAGGCAGCCGTTGGTGTGCCGTTCAGCGTCAAATTGACGGGCTTCTTTTTGGCGGCATCGTGGGCCATTAGCGCGCTCCCATGGATTGCAACAGACGGCGCAGATGCACGCCCGCCACTTCTCTGCGGTACCAGTTGGTGGCGATCGGATCCGTCGGTGGATTGAGGCCATCCGCGGCCACCTGGGCGGCCCGGTCCAGCGTTGCTGCATCCAGGGCCTGACCTTCCAGTGCTCGTTCCACGGCGTCGCCGCGCATGGGGCGATCAGCCATTGCTCCCCAGGCCACCCGTGCTCCCGAAATGCGCCCGCCGGACTGGGGAGCTTTCACGGCGATGGAGAGCACCGACACGCCTTTTGGCTTCACCCGACTGATTTTGAGGAATCCAAAGGTGCCCGAGGCAGGCCGTGGCACTTCCAGTGTGGCGACAAGGCCCGATGGGCGGTCGCGATCGCGCAGCACATCGTCGATCGGTCTGGCGCTTGAACCGCCTGCCATTGTCACTTGCGCGCCCAAGGCAAGCAGTGCGACAGCGAAATCGCCATAGGGATGCGGGGCAAAGAGATTGCCGCCAACGGTCCCCATATTACGCACCTGTGGGCCACCGATCTGGCGGGCGACCGCGTGCAGAAACTCCAGCTCACGATGTGCCAATATCTGCGCCATCGTCACGCCGGCGCCGATCGTCACGCGGTCGCCCATGGCGCGAAGCTCGGTTAGCGCCGGGTCTGTGGCACGCACCAGTCGCGGCGGCGCTTCACCAGCGTTGACATCGCGCATAAGCACAGTGCCGCCGCCCATATAGGCGCTGTCAGCTCCCATTTGGCGGGCCGCGTCGGCCAGTGTTGGCACTGTTTGCACATCGGTCATGAGGCAAGTCCCATTTGCTCGCGGATCGCATCAAAACCGCCTTGATAAACAACTTCAGAGACCAGAGTTTTGAGTTCGTCCTGCCGGCCCTGAGGCGTGTCAAAACGGCTCTCCCAAGTCCAAAACGTCCAATCGCCATCGGTCACCGGCGTCAGGCGGACATGGGCGACATAGTTGAGCAGCGGAATGGGCGTGTCCTCTAGGCAGTAGGTGAAGGCCATGTCGATGTCCGACAGCGTCAGCAGTCGCTCGCGCAGCTCAGACCCATCAGCGAGCCTGAAGCGACGCACACAGCCCACCGAGTCCGATGGGTTGCCCCGCTCAATGGCGCTTTGCGCAACCGCAGGGTGCCACTGGTCGTGGCCATTAAAGTCCCGAAGGATGGCCCACACGTCCTCTACGGGCGCTTCAATGATCGTGCTTTTGACCACTTTGACCATGGTGTGCTTACACCGCCAACTGTCGCTTGAGCGCAGAAAACCCAGCCTGGAAGACATCATTACCGATACCGTTCACCAGGCCTTCTTCCTCCTCTTCGGCGCATTCAAATTCCGCGCTCCACTCGGCGAAGCATTTGTCGCCGTCGGTGATCGGCGTCAGCCGCAACGTCGCGACATAGTCGGTCAGCGGCATTGGGCTTTCCAAAATCGAATAGGTGCAAAACATGTCGTAATCCGACAGGCCCAGCAGTTGCTCGCGAAGCCGGTCACCATTCTGCAGGTGGAAGTCGCGAACACAGCCCACCTTGTCGGCGGGCTCGCCGTTTTCGATGCGGCTGTCGCGGATCGATGGGTGCCAGCGCGGCAGGCCGTTAAAGTCACGCAAGCGCTCCCAGACACGGGTGGCCGGCACATCAATCACGGATGAGATGTAGACGCGCGCCATTTACTTTTTGCCCCCATCTTTGGCCGAGCTCTTTCCAGTTCCCTCGCCACCTGGGGAACCTTTGTTCTTGGCCACCTCGTTGGACACGCGCTGCATGTCGGATGCTTCGCGGATCAATCCGCCCTGTTTGGACAAGTTGGCGCCATCCACGCCGATGTCGGCAAGTAGGCTGTCGATGAGGGGGGCTTGCACTCGGTAGCGCAGCGCGGAGTTGATCACTTCGTCTGTGGGCGAACCATCGGAACCCACGCCATTGCTGCTTCCCATGCCACCATCCAGCTGCATGATCCGGATGTCCTGGATCTTCTCAAGCGGCTTGACGCTTGCCGACACGATGCCTTCGACATGCTCCAGCATCTTACGGCGGAACAGCGAAGCGCGCGCCGGGTCGGTGAGCACGTTTTCGGCCTCATTGATGAGACGCTGAGCTTCGGCCTCAACAGCGGCCCGCATCTTCTCGGCTTCGGCGATGTGTTTGGCCTCGGCGGCCGCCTTTTCGGCCATCAACACATCGATAGACTTTTTGCGGTTGGCGGCCTCCGTCTCGCGCACCGTCTGGACCTTCTCTTCGGCCTCGGCGGCACGGGCGCGTGCAGCGTCGGCTTCAGCGCGTGCCGCGCTCTCTTCGAGCGACTTGTGGTAGAGCACGATGGCTTTTTCCATCTGCACGGTTTCGACTTCGCGCTCGCGCTCCACCTCTAGGCGGCGGCGCTCAGTCTCGTGGCCGATGCGGATTTCATCTAGGCCGCGTTCTGAGGCAACACGCGCGCGTTCGACCTCTTCCTGGCTGGCGATTTCGGCTTCGCGCAGCATCTGAACCCGGGCAATCTCAAGTTGCTCAAGCGCCCGTCGGCGTTCGAGCTTGGCAGCCTCGACTTCCTTGTCGCGCCCGATCTCAGCGGTTTCCACGGTCTGACTGGCGGAGATTTCTGCTTGCTTAACGCTGGCTTCTGCTGCCGCGCGCTCTGCCTTCTTCTCGGCCAGCGCCACGACGCGGGCTTCGTCGGCTTCTTCGACAATGCGCTTGCGTTCAATGTCGCTCACTTCGCGCGTTTTAGCGCTCGCAATACGATCCTTCTCAAGCGCGAGTTCTGTGGCGACCCGCTTCTTCTCGACTTTTTCGCGGCGGGCAATGTCGGCAGCTTCGAGCTCTTCCTCACGCTCGATCTCGCGAGCGCGCACCTCCTGCTCGGCGGCAATACGTTCGGCATCAACCGTTTTCGATTGCGCGATGCGGGCCTGCTCAATCGCCTCATCAGCGGCGATGCGGGCTGCATCAATGGCCCGGTTGCGCTCGATCTCCAGACTCTGGGTCTCTTCGTTCGCAGCAATCCGTGTGGCGGCAATCTGCTTCTCGCGGGCGATGCGTGCTGCTTCAACGGCCTCCGAAGCTGCAATCTCGGCTGCCTCAACGGCTTTCTGTCGGTCGATCTCTAGTTCGCGCACCCGTTGGTCTTCGGCGATGCGGGCCTCAGATACTTCAGCTGCTTGAAGAATGCGCAAGCGCTCAATGGCCTCACGTGAGGTTATCTCGGCTTCATCAAGTGTCTGTTGACGGGCGATCTCGCGTTGCTTGATATCCTCTTCGCCCTTGATGCGGGTCTGGGCGAGCAAAAGATCCTGCGCCATGCGGCGCTTTTCGTTGGCCTCATTGGCTTCAATTTCCGCCTGCCGCACGGCCTTCTGGCGCTGAATTTCAAGCTCCTGCGTCTCGCGATCCTTGGCGATGCGGGCTTCGGCGACCGCCTTTTCCTGAGCGATGCGTGCGCGTTCGGTGGCTTCGCGGGCCGAGATTTCTTCGTTCTCGATATCCTTTTGGCGGGCAATCTCCAGAGCCTGCGTTTCTTTCTCATTGGCAATACGGGCTTCGGTGATCGCGCGCTCCTGCAGGATGCGCGCGGTTTCGGTACTCTCGCGTGCCGCGATCTCTTCAGAATCGATGTCTTTCTGCCGGGCGATCTCGCGCGCCCTGACGTCACGTTCGGAGGCTATGCGCGCTTCGGCGATACCTCGCTCATTGGCGATGCGCGCCTTCTCGATGGCTTCTTTGGCGGAAATCTCCGCGCTCTCAGCTTCGGTTTCGCGTTCGGCACGTTCCCTGGCCAATTCGGCACGCTGCTGTGCGCGGTGAAATTCGACTTCTCGTTCCTGGGCAAGCCGCGCCGACTCGCTCTCGCGTTCAATTTCCAACGCCTGCTTCTCAGCTTCAAGATTGCGCGCGCGGATCTTGATCATCGAGTCTTGCTCGATATCGTTGCGTAGCTTGCGACGCTCTTCAATGTCCTTGATGAGTGAGGTCAAACCTTCGGCATCGAATCTGTTCGACGGATTGAAATATTCCAGCGCTGTTTGGTCGATGTCGATGATCGCGACCGACTCCAACTCAAGCCCATTCTTTTCAAGATCGTCTTGCGCCAGCGAACGAACGCGCTCGACATAAGTGTGGCGGTTTTCATGCATGCTGGCCATATCCATCTCGGCGGCCACGGCGCGCATGGCGCTTTCAAACTTGCCCGACAGCAAGCCGTGTAGATTTTGCGCTTCAAGGGTCCGGCGACCCAGCGTGGCAGCGGCCATAGCGACCGATTGCTTGTCCTGGCGCACCCGGATGTAGAACTCGGCCTCAACATCCACACGCATGCGATCCTTGGTGATTAAGGCATGATCATTGGATCGGCTGACCGCCAGCGGGAGCGTGTTCATGTTGACCGGCGTGATGTCGTGGATGATCGGCCAGACAAATGCGCCGCCGTCGATCACGACCTTCTCACCCAGAAAACCGGTTCGCACGAACGCGACTTCCTTGGTTGATCGCTTATAGAGCCACTGCATAACCCAGTAGATGATCGCGATGACGATGACCGCCGCGATCAGCCATAAAATCAGCTCTCCGATAATCTGTCCGGACATGAGATCCTCCCATCCCGCTGACGATGCGTCAGCGGCCCTTAATGCGCTTGAACGCGCGTGTTTGTTCAGTCAAAGCCACTTCGGTCGGCAAGCGCTCCATGGAGGACGCGCCATAAAAGCCGTGGCAGGTTTCGGTGTTTTTGAGCACGAAGTCGGCATCATCGGGCATCGCCACGGGTCCGCCATGCACCAGGATGATCGCATCCTTGTTGACCGACAGCGCGGCTTTCGACCAGGCATCGACCAACGCCGGACACTGCTCCAGCGTCACGGCCGTATCGGCGCCAATGGCACCGCCAGTGGTTAGACCAAGATGGCAGACAATCACGTCTGCGCCGGCCTTTGCCATCTCGGCGGCGCTGTCTTCGTCAAAGACATAAGGGGTGGTCAGCATATCGCGTTCGGCAGCAAGGCGGATCATGTCCACCTCATGGCCAATCCCCATGCCGGTTTCTTCAAGATTGGCGCGGAAGCTGCCGTCAATCAGTCCGACTGTGGGGAAGTTCTGGACGCCAGCAAATCCCACACGCTTGAGCTCATCCAGGAACACCGGCATCAACCGGAACGGGTCGGTGGCACAGACACCGGCAAGCACCGGTGTGTTCTTCACGACAGGCAGCACTTCGCCGGCCATCTCCATCACCACAGCATTGGCATCGCCATAGGGCATCAACCCGGCCAGGCTGCCGCGACCCGCCATGCGGTAGCGCCCGGAATTGTAGATCACGATAAGATCAATGCCGCCGGCCTCTTCGCACTTGGCAGACAATCCAGTTCCCGCGCCTCCACCGATGATGGGCTCACCGGACGCGATCATGGAGCGGAATTTTTCCAGTATTTGATGTCGGGGGATCATCGGCTTGCTTGCCTTCCTCGTGCCGGTCGACCGCCATGCAGCGCGCGATAGGCGCTGACCAGCGTGTCGGCAAATGCGGGATCGTTGATGTGGTGCGGTACGCTGATCAGCTGCCGGGTGCTTGTCGCGCGAACCGTTGTCTTGAGCGCACCGAACAGCGCCGCGTTGGCGGCTGGATCGTGGAATGCCTGGCCTGGTGCATCGAGCGCCGAGACGCCGCCCTCAGTGATGAAGAAGCGCACCGGCCCCTCCATCTCATTGAGGCGACCGCCGATCCACTCGCCGATTTGGGCGCACTCCTCCGGCGTCGTTCGCATCAACGTCACCTGGGGGTTGTGCTCATAGAAGGTCCGCCCCTTGAACTGGTCGGGCACGGTTTCTGGCGCGCCGAAATTGACCATGTCGGTTGCCCCGACCGAGCCGATATACGGAATACGTGTGCGGATCACCGCGCCAAAGCGATCTTCAGTTGCCGGGAAAACACCGCCAACCAACATATCGCAAATCTCAGTTGTCGTGGTGTCGATGACGCCTGAAATCTTGCCTGAATCGATGAGCTTCTCCATCGACTGGCCACCAATGCCAGTAGCGTGAAACACCAGGCAATCCACATCGTCGCCCAAGCGCGCAACGGTTTGCTGCACACACGTCGTCGTCACGCCGAACATAGTTAGGCCAACGGCTGGCTTAGCCGGTGGTTTGGGCGTTTTGCTGGCGGCTGCCGCGCGTCGGGCAGTTACCATGCCGACCATGGCATTGGCGGCATTGCCCAACACCTCTTCGGTCAGCACGTTCAGGCCCTGCACATCGGCAACCGAGTGCATCATCGTGATGTCCGAGGGGCCAATATACTGTGACACTTGGCCAGAGGCGACGGTCGAGACGATGAGTTTGGGAACGCCCACTGGTAGCGCGCGCATGGCAGGGGCAACCATGGCAGTGCCGCCAGAGCCACCGGCCGAAAGGATGCCGGCAATGCCAGATTTCCGCTCGATCCAGCGTTCGAATGCTAAAACCATACCCGCCACCGATGTTCCGCGATCGCCGGTGAACACACCTGATGCGCCACGCGGATGGAAAGCGGCTATTTGGTGAGCCGGAACCTCCGCACCTGAGTGTCCGCCTGACGTCGATAGATCAGCCATGCGAACCGGCAGACCGTGGGCGCGGACGATGTCACGCATGTAGCGCAGTTCATCGCCTTTGGTGTCCAGCGTGCCGGCAACGAGCACAACACTTTCGCCCGGCGAAGTCAGCGGCCTGATGTCCACCTGTGGAACGCTAGAGGTTGTCGGCGTAAACGCTGTGATAACACGCGCCAAGCGTTCAAGCTGCGCAACAGGCACGGGCTTTGACCAGCGGTTGGGAATGGTTGGGTTGGCGTTGTAGATTTTGGTCGCGCGCGCTGCCGACTCCTGTCCAGGCTCGCCTCCCGCGCTGCCATTAGTTTTCGCGTCCGGTTCTGGGGTATCATCGTGCGCGTGGCGGCCGACGCCTAGCAAACGCTGTTGCAGATCGCGATCGGCGGCAAGCGTAGCAGCCGGCGCCATGCGCGCGATCCGGCCATTCACCATAATGGCGACTTCATCGGCGACTGCGCAGGCCACACCGATGTTCTGCTCGATAACCAGCACTTCCATGTCGCCTTCATCGGCAAGCTGCATCAGCATCAACTCAACCTGGTCGACGATGACCGGGGCCAGACCCTCTGTCGGCTCGTCCATCACCAGCAGGCGTGGATTCAGCAACAGCGCACGCGAGATTGCGAGCATTTGCTGCTCGCCGCCCGACAATTGGGCACCGCCATTGCTTTTTCGCTCAGCCAGACGCGGAAATGTCGCGTAAACGCGTTCGACCGTCCAAGACCCGTTCTTGGTCGCGACCATTTTGAGATGCTCGTCGACCGAAAGGGTCGGCCACAAGCGGCGCCCCTGCGGCACATAGCCAATGCCGAGGCGGGATATATCGGTTGGGTCCTTACCGACCAGCGACTGGCCATCAAAACTGATGGAACCGCTAGCAACCGGCACCAGACCCATAACCGCCTTGCAGAGCGTCGTCTTGCCCATGCCATTGCGGCCAACGACCGACAGCACACCAGATTCAAGATGCAGATCAACGCCCTGCAGAGCGTGCGAGGCTCCGTAGAAGACATTCAGGCCCTTGATCTCAAGAGCGGCGGGACCGCGGCGGCTTGTGGTCGCCATCACGCATGCCCCCCATCTTCGCCATGCCCAAGGTAAAGCGCCTGCACCTCGGGATCGTTCTCGATCTCTTCCGGCGTGCCTTCTTTGAAGACCCGCCCATTGTGCATCATCGTGACGCTCTCTGCGACGCGTAGCGCGACATCCATATCGTGCTCGATGATGACGTAGCCAATGTGGCCCGGCAGGGAGGTCAAGATGTTGATCAGCTCGGAGCGCTCGGTCGGCGACAGACCGGCGGCGGGTTCGTCAAACAGAATGAGGCGCGGCGCACCGGCAAGTGCCAGGGCAATCTCAAGCTGTCGCTGCTGCCCATAGCTCAGTTCAGACACCAACGCGTCGCTCGCATCAGTTAGGTTGACCGCTTCAATCAACTCGCCAACGCGAAGCCGCAACGGATCGCTCTGGCGCGTGCGCAGCATTGAGAAGCGTCCACGCGACACGCCCCGACAGGCGAGGTAAACATTATCGCTCACTGTCAGGCCGCCAAACAACAAGCTGATCTGATAGGTGCGCCGCAGCCCACGACGGATGCGCTCATAGGCTGGAAAGCGCGACACATCCTCGCCAAACAATCGAATGGTGCCGCTGGTTGGGAAAAAGTCGCCGGTGACGCAGTTAAACAGCGTGGTCTTTCCGGCACCATTTGAACCCAGAACCGCGCGGCGCTCACCAGATCCGACCGTCAATGTAATGTCGGAGATTGCCGCCAGAGCGCCAAACATTTTGGTGACACCGCGCAACTCCAACGCGTTGCCTGAACTAACCGATACCATGCGCTCGGCGCTGTCTGGCACAGCGATCACATTCATGACCCATCGCTCCCAACGAGTGGATCACCGCGTTTTTGACGGCTGGCACGCCAACGCTCCCACAAGCCCAAAATACCATCTGGGGAGAAGTAGACGATTGCCAGAAAGCCTAGCCCAATGAGCAGATTGAACCGCTCGCCGGACATGCCGATAGAAAGCAAGAAGTCGGGCGCGAAGGTACTCAGCACGACATAGATCAGGGCGCCGATGAAGGCGCCGATCGGACGACCAAGACCGCCGATTACGGCGATCACCAGGATGTCGATAACCGCGCCGATACCAGCGGTGCCAGGCGCAATTTGCGCGTTCTGCCAGACCAACAAAATGCCACCCACGGCCGCAATGGCGCTAGCAAAGGCGTAGGCGGCGATCCGATGGGCTACAATGTTGTAGCCGAGTGCCGCCATGCGCCGCGGGTTGTCGCGCACGCCTTGCAGCGCCAGCCCGAACGGTGCTCGCGAGACGTAAACAACAGCGATATAGGCAAGGAAGGCGCAGCCTAGCGTCAGGTAGTAGAAGGGCATCGGCTGACGCCAATCAACACCAAAAAGCTGCGGCGGCACAACCAGATTGAAGCCGGTATAGCCGTTGAAAATTGTGTAGTTCTGGCGCGTAAAGTAGAAAAAGGCTGACGCAATCGCCAGCGTGATCATGATCGTGTAAATGCCCTCGGTGCGCACGGCGAGCGCGCCAACGAGGGTGCCGAAGATGGTCGCAATCAAAATCGCCAGCGGGATGTTGATCCACCACGGCATGCCCAGCGACAGATCGGCGATGCCTGAAATGCCGAAGATCGCGACCATATATCCGGCCATCGCGGCAACCGACATCTGGATCAGGCTGACCATGCCGCCGTATCCGGCCAGGAACATTAGCGACAGCGCGATCATGCCCAGAATGAACGTCCAGCCGAACACCTGAAATAGGATGAAATCGTTGGCCACGACCGGCATGAAAAGCAGCACCACGCCGAGCACCCATGCGGCGGTTGGTATGCGCTCCCACCAACTCTGCGAGACTGGCGACCTAGCGCCGTTATCGATCCTGTCCGTGCTACCGATGACCGCCATGGCTACCGCGCGCTCCCCAACAACCCCTGGGGTCGAAACGCCAGAACGACGGCCATAATCAGGAACGTGAACACAACGGAATATGTGGGGGCGTAGACCAGCCCAAGTTGTTCCGACAGGCCGATAATGAGAGCCCCAAGCGCAGCGCCGGGGATGGAGCCCATGCCACCGACAATAACCACCACGAGCGACGCCAACAGGAACCGTGTGTCTTCGCCGGGACTGAGTGATTGAAATGTGCCGCCGACAATGCCTGCAATGCCTGCCAGACCGGCACCGAAGGCAAAAACCGCCAGGAAGATGTACTGGATGCGTACACCAGAAGCGGCAAGCATCTCACGGTCGTCAACGCCAGCGCGCACAAACATGCCCAGCCGCGTCCGGTTCAGAAGCAACCACATGCCAATACCGATAACGATAGCCGCCACCAGGATTGCAATCCGTACGGCTGGATAACGCAGATAGACGATCTCGCCGGACTCGCGGATCGATGAAATGACCGGCAAGGTCGCCGGCCCCGACAGCCAATCGGGTGCGAAGATGGTGTAACTCTGCCCGCCCCAGTACCAGAGCATCAGATCGGCCAGAACGACCGAAAGGCCGATCGTGACCATGGTCTGGCGCAGGTCTTCGCCATCCATGCGCCGGAACACCTGGTGCTGCAGGACGACGCCCAAAAGCGCCACAATCACAAACACGATCGGAAAGGCCAGCAGCCACGAGCCAGTAAACTCGGAAATCTCAAAGCCCAAATAGCCTCCCAGTAGATACAGCGAGCCATGGGCGAGGTTGACGTTGCGCATCAGACCGAAAATCAGCGTGAATCCCGAAGCGACCAGGAAATAGAGCGCGCCCAGTGTTACGCCACCGAAGATCGCATTGAGGAAAATCCGCTTGCGACCCAACGTCTCCTCAAGACCGGGAGGCCAAGGCGCAAAGATCATCCAAGCGAAGACGGCCACCGCGAGCAGAATGATCAGAGACCAAATAGGGTGTCTGGAAGCGAATCCGATCATGGGGGCGACAGTCTCCTTTGCCGGGAAGCTAACGCGCGCCTGGTCACGATCGCATACCCGACAGTCTTCTGATTGCGCTCCAGGTCCGCAAAAAAGGCGCTTCTATGAGACGCCATTTCGGGCGGTCATTGCGGATGAGCCAGCTCCACGGACTGCACCGAGCGCCTATAGTTCGACGGCGGCACAACCCCATTGGAGATGAAGAAGCGCGAGAAACTTGCTTGGCTGGAAAATCCAAGGTCCAGGCCGATGTCAGAAACCGGAGCCTGCGTGGCACTGAGCCGCTCAATGGCGCGTTCCATACGCAAAGCGTTGAGATAGAGGTTCGGCGTAAGGCCAATCTGGGCGCGGAAAAGCTTGTAAAAATGTGGTCGCGACAGGCCGACTTCACGGGCGATGACATTGAGCGCATACTCGCCGCCAATGTTATCCTGCATCAGCCGTAAGGCATTGCGGATGCGGAAGTCGCGCGCCGGTGTATGCGGCCCGGTAAAGGCCGCGCCGCGTTCGGTCCACTGCCATGACTGGTCAAAGGCAGCTTGGGTGAGCGTACACAGACGGTCCTCCAAAAGAGGATCTTCCATGTCGTGATCAAGCATGACCCGCGCGGTTTCGGCGACCATCCGAGCAAGGTGGTCGGTGACTTCGATGCCGTTACGGCCGAAGCGCATGGAAGCCGAAACCTGGCGCGCAGCCTCCAGAAACCAACCGGGACGGATGTACAAGACCAAGGCCAGCGTTGGCTCACTGTAGATGAGCGGCTCGTAATAGTGGCCCTGCCATGGACTGACCGCCACCGCCTGACCGGTCGAGATTGGCACGGCCCTGTCCTCGACCACCATTTGTCCGGCTGGTCCAGCCACGTGGAACACGAGGTGACCCTCACGGTGACCATGCGGCGCCATTTTACGATCCATGGAGTACAAACACACGCGACCGAACGCGCCGTGAAAGACGGCTATGGCACTGCTCACTGTTTCCACCCTTTCAGCATCATTTTAATGCCTTTTTTACGTAGAGTTCCCCATGTACCCAGCAACGTCAAGCGTGGCGCCGCTGAGTGGGGTCAGCTAAAGCGCCTGCTCGAGTAGTGCGCGGTAGTCAGCCTGCGTCGCATGGCGCGGATTGGTTAGATTGGCCGGGTCGGCGGCGGCGCGCCGCGCAACGATATCCAACCGCCGCCCGTCTATAGGCTCCGTCCCCAATCGCTCAGGCAGTCCAAGCCGCTGACCCATGGTCACAAGCGCATCGGCAACATCACTTTGCCCCGGCAGAGCCATGGCTTCGGCGATGCGCTGGTAGCGCCCACCGACAGCCGGTGCATTGAAAGCCAGGACAGGTCGCATCACCGTGGGATACAAGCGGCCATGGGCGCCAGCGCCTTGAATTTCGTCCTCGGCCGCCCGGGCCAACGCTTCAACGCCGCCAAGTCCTTTCTGAGAGGCAAGCCCTGCATTGAGGGCAACTGCAAGAAGTTCGCGATGGGCATCTAGATCGCCGTTTTCGGAGACGGCGCGTTCAAGAAAGAGGCAAGAGCGACGAATGCCCTCTAGCGCAATGCCGTCCGCCGGCGGATTGTAGGCGGTCGCTAAAAAAGCTTCGATGCAATTGGTCAGAGCGTTAAAACCATTGGCGGCAAGCGTGTGCGGTTCGACCTCCAGCGTCATCGTTGCATCCAAAAGGATCGCCGCAGGCAAGGCGGTTTGTCGGAGCTTACCAAGGCTTGCAATAAGACCAGGCATGTGAACGGGGCCAAGCCCGACATTGGCCACTGTGGTGGGTACCGCCACCAAGGGTCGCAAGGAGGGACTAGGATCAAAGGCCGCCACCACACGGCCGAAATCCAGAGCTGTTTTGCCGCCAAGGCAGATCAATGAATCACATTCGCCTTTGACGAACACCTCACTGGCAGCCCGCAATCGCCCGATTGGTACGCTCGATCCAAGTTGCGGGAACGTGGTGACAACGGCGTTCAACGGCAGCGCATCTTCAAGGCGGCTGCCGGTGTCTCCAATGTGACCGGCCGCATCGGTGATTAGCAGCGGCCGCGTCGCACCCAAGCGGTTCAGCGCTTCAGGCAGTGCGTCCTCAAGAACGCGGTCTGCGAAATGGACCCGCGTGAGAAACGTGATCAACGACATGCCGCTTACCTCGCATGGCCGCAGCGCTTACGCTCGCGCTGACCGCCTTAGGCGCCACCAGGCAAGCACCACCAAAGGTGATCATGTGTTCGGCGGCACATCCAAGCCGACAAGCGCACTTTGGCTTTATTGTTCCCTAATCCCCAATGGGGCCATCAAGAACACTGGAAACAGCCAATCGGGCAATACCGTCCGAGCTTGTGCATGCCGACCTTCAAGCGCCCGGAGGGAAGACGCGGGATCGGAAATGACAAGGCCGAGACTGCGTCCCGGCCTTGCTGTAGGTCTTTGGTCGGTTAGCCCGCACCACCCAGCGCCGCGCAGTCCGGTGTATCACGCGATGGCAAGCCCATGGCGCGGAACTCATCCGGCGTCATGCCGAGCGTCTGGTTGACGCCTTCTTGGGTCGCCACGAGCTGGTTGGTCAGCCCACCTTCACCGTCCTCAACAACTTCGTTAATGAACACAGTGCCAGTCGCCTGGCGGTTCTCGTTGAGTTCCACCACGCCAAGCGGGGTTTCCAGCGACAGCGCACCAAGAGCAGCCTGGAAGGCGGCCTGATCATCGCTGAGGTCTCCCTCCACCTCGTTCAGCGCCTCAATAGCTGCCAGGGCAGCGACATAGTAGCCAACACCGAACAGTGAAGGCGCAGGGAAGCGCTCATCTTCAGGGAAGGCTGCTTGGTAGCGAGCGACATACTCTGTCCAGGCCGGGTCGGTGTTATCCACCGCCAGTGGGCCTGACGTTGGTGTGCCGATCAACGCATCCTTAGCGCGGCCGCGCGAGGTAAGAACGGTCTGATCGGCCATGATGGTACCGCCGATCAAATTCGTTTCCGTGCCGGCCTGCTGGTACTGGTTGAGGAAGTTGATGGCATCCGTGCCACCCACGCCAAGATAGATAGCGTCCACATCATCAGGCAGCGCTGCAATCACGCCACCGAAATCAGATGAGCCAAGCGGAACCCAGAAGCGCTCGACGATTTCCCCGCCCGCGCGGCAAAAGTCGACTGCGAAACCAAGGAAGTTTGTGTAGCCGAACGAATAGTCAGCGGCGACCGTCGCAACACGATCCCAACCCTTTTCTTCGACAACATAGGTGCCCAGGCCAGCGCCCCATTGTGCCCCGTCAAGGTTGAAACGGAAGAAGTTATCAGCCGGGTCAACCCAGGTCGTCTCAAGCGCACCGGAGATGCCGTTGATGATGGTCACGTTTGGAACCGTCTTGGCATAGTCGCGAAGCGCAATGCCTTCCGAACCTGACAACGGGCCCAGAATGATGTCGACATTGTCTTGCTCGACGAGTTTGCGCGCTTGGCGCACGGCGGTGTCTGGCGTGGTGTCGGAAGGAGCGACGACATATTCAATCTCGCGCCCACCGGCCATGAAGCCAGCTTCTTCCAGTGCCATCTCGACATTGCGCACGCCATCAGCGCCACCTTCGGCAAATGCGCCCTCCAGCGCTACAAGAATGCCGATGCGGATCGGTTCGTCTTGAGCGAAAGCTGACGCTGGCAGTGCGACCGTTGCGGCCAGCACGGCGGTCAATAACGCCTTCTTCATGGGTATCCTCCCTATGCAAAGCGCAGGCTTTGATTATTTGCCATCACCGAATCCGCCGCCTGCCAGAAGCGTTCAGCAACTTCGGGAAGCCTATGTATGCGGACCGTTGCAGGCGATGACCTTACGTTTGCCAGCATACCCGAGCGTCTTTTTTTCTTTGTGGTGGGAGAAATCGTGCGGCGGCTAAGGTCCAGTTCAACGTCACTCTGCACTGGATTGCGCGGCGCGTAGCCGTTCCGGCGTATCGATATCGTACAGCGTTTCTTGCGGGACTTTGACAAGCGCCGACGGTGGCAACTCTCTTAGCAGCGAAGCGGCGCCTCGGTCGCCGCGTAGATTTCTCAAGTCAGTGAAACACAGTTGCGGAAAGCAGGCAGGTGGCATTGTGCGATGCCCGTCGGTCGCTGCGCTCGGGCGCGTGGTGGTGCAACGCACAGCAACCTTTCTCAGCAAGTCTGCTGAAACAAAAGGCATGTCGGCCAGCGCAACTAAGATGCGCGTTGCACCATGGCTCTCGGCCAGACAAACGCCGGCGCGCAAACTGTCGGATTGCTCAGGTTCTTCTTCAGGCGGCGTGGCAACCTCAAAGTCGGGGAGCAGCTTTGCAACCTCAGGCGACGTGGTGACGGCAATCAGCAGGTCTGGAGCAAACTGGCACATTGCCCCCGCCGAGTGCGTTGCCAGTGGGCAGCCGTCGAGCATTGCAAGCAGTTTGTCCTCCGAGCCGAAACGGCGAGACGACCCCGCAGCCAGCAATACACCAGCGACTGTCATGCCGCCCCGGTTTTTGCCGCCCCGGGTTTTGCCACCGACATGGCCTTGTTCAGCACTTCGGCAAGAACAGATACGGCAAGCGTGCCTGCATCGCGTGTCGACGGGATGAGCCCAACAGGCCCGTGCAACCGAGCTCGACTGGCGGACTCGATGCCCATCAGTTGCAAGGTCTGCAACCGTGCGTCACGGGCACGCTGGCTGCCCTGCGCGCCGATATAAAAGGCCGCTGTCTGAAGCGCGCCCGCCAATATAGGTGGCTCCCAATCATGGTCATGGAAGAAGAGAACGATGGCGGTGCGATCATCAACGGCCAACTCGTCTGGAAAGACCTGTGCCGTCAGTTGACGCGTGTCGCAGCCGGCGACCGACCCATGGTCGAGCGTTTCGGCATCGGGTGAGAGAAGAAGGTTCGGGTAGCCTGCTGATTGAACCAGCGCCGCGAAGGTGCTCGCTTCAGGACCCTTACCAAAAACAAGAAATCGGATTTCCGGCTCAAAGCGAATTGTGAGTTGATCGCCGTCGCGATGGGTCGGGCCGCTGTCTACGACGTCCATTCTTCCCGTTTGTATGTCGATGATAAGCGAACAGGGAACACGGGCGGTCCTGTTCTTTTTGACCTGCCGAAGCGCATCACGATCCGGCGACGGCAGCAGCAAAATGTCCAACCCACCACCACACGGCAGTTGAATATCCATGTAGGGCGAGTCGCGACCGTAACGAAGCATGCGCGGCGTGCCGGCATTGGCCGCCTCCTTCGCGTGCAAAGCAATATCGTTCTCGATGCACCCGGACGACAGCGTGCCCACACGTTTTTCGGGAGGGAACACCGCCATCATTGCGCCGACCGGGCGGTAAGATGGGCCTTCAACACCAGCGATTACGGCAAGTACGGCATCAGCCGGTGCATCAAGCACCGCATCGATGGGATCGCGTGTGGGTGGTGTCATTGTCAGCATGTCTCGCCGGACAAAGTGCGCGCTCAGCCAGTTTTTCGCAAGAGCCCATCAATACCGAACGGACGGTGCGACTCGCCTTGAGTTTCCATGACGATGCGTTTTTTAAGGCCCAGCGAACCCGAAAATCGTGCTAACCGTTCAATCTGCTATCCAAGCTGATTGAGGACCGAATTGTGATGAGCGCGTTGTTTGAAGAACTCGACTACTGCCCGACGCCAAGCGGTGCGCTCAGCCTGCGCCGTCGCCATGACGTGAAGCTTGGCGAGGATGTCTGGGAGATCCTGCTGGGCGATGAGTTTTTGATGTCGAGCCATTTCACCGCCTCCGAGATCGCGCTTGGGCAACTTGCTGTTGCGGCATGCTCCGAGAGGTCTCTTGAAGTCGTCGTTGGAGGGCTCGGGCTTGGCTACACGGCCGAGGCCGTCATTGCCCATACCGAAGTTGCAGAGCTGATTGTCGTGGAGTTTTTTAAGCCGGTGATCGAATGGCATGAAACCGGCGTTCTGCCCATGGGTAAGCGCCTTGCCGACGATCCTTCGTGCCGCTTGGTGCAAGGCGATTTTTTCGCCATTGCATCAGGTGATGGTTTCGATCCAGAGCAACCCGGGCGTCGCTTCGATGCCGTCCTCGTCGACATCGACCATGACCCGGATCACCTCTTGGATAGTCGTAGCGAAGATTTCTACCAGTTAGACGGTTTGCGCGCCCTCAAGCACCATCTGAAACCGGGCGGCATATTCGGTTTGTGGTCGGACAAGACCGCCGATCCGCGTTTCCTTGAACGCCTAAATGCAGCCTTCCCAAAGGCATGGGCGGAACCTGTGACCTTTGACAATCCACTGACCGGCAGGCCGTTCACCCAAACAGTCTATCTCGCGCAGGCAGAAAACGCCTGACCGCGGTCATCAGCTCAGAGGAGGCCGCGTCCCGCCAAATTCGTCATGAACGCCCGTGTGCCGAACGTCCAGGGCGGGCAGTTGGTAGACAGATCGACCGTATTGGTCAGCGCACCAAGATCAGGCGAGGAAATGGTCACCACATCGCCCAGCTTGTGAGTGAACCCATCGCCAGGCGCGCCGTCCGGGTCGCGGTCCTGCGTGGGAGCAAAAAGGGTGCCCAGGAACAGCAAAATGCCATCAGGATATTGGTGATGAGCACCCAAGGTTTGGGCCACAAGGTCCGCCGGGTCGCGGCTGATCTGCGCCATATCGGAGTGTCCATGCATCACGAAGTCATCCGGGCCTTCCACATGCAAGGTCAACGTCTGGTTGCGCACGGTGTCGAGCGTGAAATTCTCATCGAACAGGCGGATGAACGGGCCAATGGCGCAGGAGGCATTGTTGTCTTTGGCTTTGGAGAGCAGCAGTGCTGAGCGCCCCTCAATGTCACGCAAGTTCACATCGTTGCCGAGCGTCGCACCGATGATCGCACCCTTGGAGGAAACGGTGAGCACAACCTCCGGCTCTGGATTGTTCCACTTGGAGGACGGGTGTAGCCCAACCTTAGCGCCATGGCCGACCGAGGATAGAACCTGCGCCTTGGAGAAAACCTCCGCATCCGGCCCAATGCCGACTTCCAGATATTGGCTCCAAAGACCTTCACCGATCAGCGCCTGCTTCACTGCCATGGCCTCATCGGAGCCGGGCGTGATGTGCTTCAGGCTTTCGCCAATCAGAGCCCCAATCCGCTCACGGATCGCCTGAGCAGCCGAAGGATCACCGGCGGCGCGCTCCTCGATCACCCGCTCCACCATGGAACCGGCAAAGGTGACGCCACACGCCTTCACTGGTTGCAGATCACACGGCGCCAGCAAATGCGTGACCGTCTCATCACCGACGGGTGCGGCCATGATCTTTTCAAGCGAGCCAAGCACCTCGCCTTCAGCACCAGCGACATACTGTGCTGGATCGTCCAGCTCGCATACATCGCGCACCGTTGGCGCGTGCTTGCTCGTGATGTCCACAACATCACCACCACGCACTGTCACAACGGACGGCCCAACAGAGCGCCCAGAATCCGCACGCCAAACGCGGCCAAGAAGAAGAGAAGTCACTTTATCAGGCTCCAAACCGGTGGTCAGTCATTCCGGCAATTTCAACATTTGCGCCGAGAACTGCACCTTCCAACGGGTTAGCCGCCAGCTGATCCTTACTCAAGGTAAACTGTGCCGATGTTACGAACAGCGTTCTGCGATCCGGCCCGCCAAAGGTGCAACTGGTTGGATTGGTCACCGGCAGTTCTATCACTTGATCCACATCGCCTTTCGGCGTGATGCGGATAAGGCATGAGCCGCCAAAACGGGCGTTCCATAGGCAGCCATCTTCATCCATGGCCGTCCCATCGGGGGCGCCGCGCTCAAAGCCTTCAAGGAGAACACGCTGATTGCCGATGGCGCCTTCTTCGGCGTTCCAGTCATAGGCGAAGATCACATTGCGGATGCTATCGCCGAAGTAGAAGGTCTTGCCATCGGGCGACCAAGCCAGTGTGTTGGCTATGCCGAATTCATGCTTACTATGGCGACTGGTGCTTCCATCTGGATCAACGCGGAACAGCGCGCCGGAGTTGCGGTCCATGTCGCAGCCTGAACCATCCTCATTGAGGTTTGTTTGCATGGATCCGGTCCAGAACCGACCTTGTGGATCGCATTTGCCTTCGTTGAGGCGATTGCCTGGCATAGCGTCCGGGTCAGCAAAAGCTGTGAGCTTACTGGTTTTCAGGTCCAACCAGGCCATGCTCGATGCCAATGCGACAAGTGCATTATCGCCAGACTTGGACAGTGCCAACGCTGTCGGGAAATCGTCAGACTGCCAGACCTGTTGCTTGCCACTGGTTGGATCAAAGGCGTGAATGGACTTGCCGATTATATCCACCCAGAAGAGCCGGCCAGTTTGCGCGTCCCACACCGGTCCTTCGGCGACAGAATAGCGACCGTCATGGATGGGCGCAAAATCCATCACGCGGCTCCCCAGTCCAAAGACACATCCAACGTCAGGCGTTCACCCGGTTGCAGTACTTTTAGGCCCGGCATTCCGGGAAGATTGTGGGCGTTGACCGGGTGCGAGACCGGCTCAAAACAGAAAAACCCGCAATCAGGCTCGGGTGAATAGATGATGGCGGTTGTCAGCGTATTGCTAGCAAGCGTCAGGGATATCGCATCCTGGCCTTGGCTGATGCGCGCTTTTCCATCCCAGTTGGAAAAGGCGCAATTGATCCAGCGATCGGGCAGCGGCTTTCCATCAGAAAAATCAAAATCTTCCGGCGGCGTTTGCGGGCTGGCGGTTGCAGGCAAACTGCCCTCGCCTTCCGGCCAATGATCAGGTGCGTTGGCCTGCAACCGGGTTGCCTCGGTGCGCGGAAACCAAGGATGGAACCCACCACCAAAGGGCAGCACGATTGCAGCCCGATTGGTCACGGTCAGCGTGTTGGTCAGCGTGTCGCCAGTCAGCGAGAAGGTCTGCCGAGCCTCGTAAACGAACGGCCCGAAGGCACCATTGGACAGGTGCAGTACAGCTTCATTTTCATCGGCAGAGGCAACGGTCCATTCCTTCTGAAAGCCATCACCGTGAATGGCAAATGGATCGGTATCCATGTTTTTGGCCATGGGGTGGTAAGTGTCTTCAAAGGTGAAGCCGCCGTCAATTCGGTTGGAGAACGGCACCAAAATGTTGGAGGCAAGCGCGAACGGGCCGTCTTCGACTTTGCCGGACCAAGGCCGCAAAACAGGTTTATTGCCGACCCAAAGTCCGGCAATGCCGCCACCCATCTGCGGGTGTAAGCTGAGCTTCACGTTGCCAGCCTTCAGTTCCAGCATCTACCAGCCACCATCAATGGCGACATTCTGCCCGCTGATCATGCGCGCCTCATCGGAACACAGGAACAGCGTCAGATCCGCCACGTCGCTCGCCTCAATCCGCGATTTCAAGCACTGCCGATCCAACACCCAATCATTGTACTCTTGGAGCCTATCGGCAAAAACACGGTTTTCGGCTGCCGATTTCACCGCCCCCGGAGCAATCGCATTCACGTTGATTCCAAAGGGTCCGAGTTCACGCGCCAACCCCTTTGTGAGGCCGAGCATGGCACCTTTGGAGGCGACATAGGGCACGTAGCCATCCCACTGACCATTCAGCGTGATGGAGGTAAGATTGATGATCTTGCCCCAGCTTTTCTCCTTCATCGCCGGTGCACATACCCGCGACAGCGCGAAGGCCGCTGACGAGTTCACCCTTATCTGGTCCTCATACTCCATCAGCGAGAACTCATCATGCGGCTTGTTGATGATGAGCGCGGCATTGTTGATGAGAATATCGAACGGCGTGGCTTGTTTAACCGCTTCCTCAGCACCTGCCAGATTGTTGAGATCGACGCCCAGGTAGCCATACGCTTCCAGAGGCGTGCCATCAGGCCGATCCAAAATCATGACGTTGGCGCCCGCTGTTTTGAAGGTTGCAGCCATGGCAGCGCCAAGCGTGCCCAAGCCACCTGTGATCAGTGCCTTTTTGCCGGACAGATCCGTCATATCATTCTCTCCTCACAACAAATCGTGCACTTCATCAATGCTCGTTTCACCCACGGGCTTGTCGAGCACCACTTCACCCAACGCCATTGCGACGATGCGATCACAGCAGGCAAACACATGGTGCATATTGTGGCTGATGAAAATACCGGTGACACTTTGTTGTTTCAAGGATTTCACAAAGCCAATCACCTTTGTCGTTTCTTTTACCGAGAGGTGGTTCGTCGGCTCATCTAGGATCATCACCTTGGAGCGGAAGTGCATGGCCCGAGCAATCGCAACACCCTGACGCTGACCGCCAGAAAGTTCGCCCACCAGCGCATCGGGTGAACGTAAGTGCAGATCCACATTAGCAATGGCTTCCACGCTCTGCTCGCGCATTTTGGCTTCATCCAGAATGCCTATACCGCCGAAGGACATTTTCAACGGCTCGCGTCCGATGAACATGTTGCGTGCAATCGACATGATGGGAACCATGGAATTGTATTGGTAAATCGTCTCGATCCCCAGATCCATGGCGTCGCGTGGGTTGTTGATGGAGGCTTTTTCTCCCTCAACATACACCTCACCGCCGTCTGCTGTATGCAGGCCGGACAGGATGTTGATGAGGGTGGATTTGCCAGCACCATTGTCGCCCACCAGGCCGACAGCCTCATTGGGTTTGAAGTCCAGCGAGACGCCTTTGAGCGCGTGCACGCCCGAATACCATTTGTGTAAATCGCGCACGGAGATGATGGGCTCATTGATAATGGGGGTCTCCATGATCACGTCTCCACTTTCATGTCTCAACCTTCATGGCTCGGCCACGCTTTCGCAGCCAGGCATTGGCAACCACGGCGAGGATGGTCAGCGCTCCAACAGCGAATTTGAACCAGTTGCTGTCCACTTGGCTCAGCACCATGCCATTATCGATGACGCGGATCAGCGTTGCGCCGATCACACCGCCCAGAATGGATCCGATACCGCCAAACAGCGACGCTCCGCCGATAACGGCAGCCGCCACAGCCTGAAGTTCCAAACCTTCGCCGATGGACGGCAGGGGTGAGCCGAGGCGCAGCACCTGGATCATACCTGCAAAACCCGCCAGCATGGAGCAAATCATGAAACAGGCGATCTTCACCCGTGCTGTGGGAATGCCCATGGCCTGCGCTGCAGGCAGAAAACCGCCGGTGGCGCGCACCCAGTTGCCGAAATTGGTTTTACCGAGCAGAAACGCAATGAGCACCGCGATGCAGACAAACCAGAGGAAGGAAGCGCGCAGCAGCTCGCCCGGTCCGACAAAGGCGATAAAGAGCTGTTCGGGAATATTGTCCATTTGCAGGCGTGGCGGGAAACCGCCGGAAATCACCACAGTCATCGAGCGGGCCATAAACAGCATGCCAAGCGTGGTGATGAAGGACGGAATGCCGAACTTAATCGTTAGAAAGCCGTTGATGAAGCCAATGGCCGCACACACCAGCAACCCAACGACAACGGCCGGCAGGAAGCCCCAACCAGCAACCATCAGAACAGCCATCGTCATCGGCATCAGCGCAAAGACGGACCCAACGGAAAGATCGAACTCACCGCAGATCATCAAAAGTGTCACCCCAATCGCGACCAGCGCCATTTCAGGCAGGAAACCCAGAAGCCCGCGCATATTGGCGTAGCTCAGAAAGAAATTGTTGGAGGTAAACTGGAAGACGCCGATCAGAATGGCCAACAGCAGCAAGGCCGCCAGTTCGGGCTTTTGGAGAGCAAGTTTAAGCAGGCGCATCATGGAACGCAGCGTCCTTGAGATAAAGGGCAGATAAGGCCGGCGCGTTCATGCGCCGACCTTCTTGAGCGGAGGGGTTGCTAAGTGCTAGCGCAGTCCCTGCGCCGACAAGTCCATGATCGCGTCAGCATCTGCAGGCGTCACGATGCCCTGTCCCGTATCAATGTCTGCGGGAGCCAGACCGATGGTTTTGGAAAGATACACCTGCATCACCGGCATGAAGCCCTGCATGTAGGGCTGCTGATCAACCTGAACCTGGATGTAGCCAGCCTGCATCTGTTCAACGGCTTCAGGCACAAGATCAAACCCACCGAGAAGAACCTCGCCTGGTTCAACACCGCGATCTGCCAGAACGCGGGCAACGCCAGCATGCCAGAAGCCTGTATCGAAATAGGCGGTGGTTTCGGGGTTAGCACCGAGATACGCGCCAACGCGATCTGACACGGTGGCAAGATCAGTGCCGGAGTCGATGCGCTCAAAGTTCACTTCGCGGTCGGGGTTGGCCGCTGCATAATCTTCCATGAACGACAGAACGCCAGCACCACGTTGCTCTGACCAGTTCTGGCCAGGGGCAGAGATACCAACCAATACATTGATGGGGCCGTCATCAGGGAAGTTGGCAGACTGGGCCTCACCAAGCGAATAGCCAGCTGGCAAGAAGCCCTGACCAACAAACGCCTGACGAGCATTGCCAGCCGCGCCTTCCAAGTCATCCACGTTCACGCCAATGACGATCACACCAGCATCACGGGCTCGCTGAACGATCTCATCAAGCGCTGTGTTGTCGACAATGGAGGTGAGGATCGCGTCGGGTTCGCGGGCAAGGGCCGCTTCCATGTTCGCAAGCTGCTCCTGTACGGAACCCTCGGTTTGCGTGAAGATCATTTGGCAGTCGGCATCGACGCGTTCACAGCCATCGTCGAAACCCTTTTTCACAGCCTGCCAAAACGTGTTGGATGCAGATGAATGATGGGTGAAGACGATATCCAGCGCCAAAGCGGGTGTGGAAACGGATGCGAGCAATGCCGCAATAGCAAGTAGTTTGAGTTTCATATTTTTTGCTCCTCCCTAGAGCAGGGTTTGGCCTGAATACTAGACCGTGGTTGCGTCGGACATAATGCGCGACACTGTGAATGCCCGGCCAAGTTCCGGGTTGAGCTCGAGCCCAAGGCCTGGGCCTGGTGGAACTGTGATCATGCCGTTTTTCACTTCCGGCAATGCGGTGACGAGATCGCGGTACCAGGTGTGGTAAAAGGCGCGCACACTCTCCTGCACCAGCGCGTTTGGCGCATTGAGCGAGAGGTGGGTGGACGCGGCCAGCACAACCGGCCCCGTGCAATCGTGCGGAGCGATGGGCAGGTGCCAGGCTTCTGCCATGGAGGCGATCTTGCGGGCTTCCGACAGGCCACCGCACCACGAGATATCCAGCATTACAATGCCTGCTGAATCGGTTTCCAGCAGGTCGCGGAAGCCCCAGCGTGATCCGAGTGTTTCTGAGGCAGAGATTGGCGCCTTGGACGCCTGCGCATAGCGCTTCAGGCTGGACAGCGAATCCATCTTGATCGGGTCTTCATGCCAGAATGTGTCGAAGGGCTCGAGCGCCCTGGCAATCTGCATGGCCGGCAGGAGCTGCCACATGGAGTGGAATTCGACCATGATATCCATGCTGTTGCCGACAGCATCCCGGATTTTCTCAAAAGGCTTCAGGGCTGCATCCAGATCAGGGCCTGAAATATACTGACCGCGGGTCTTCTCTGCAGCCATGTCAAATGGCCAGATTTTCATGGCCGTGATGCCTTCTTCCTTCAGAGAAGCTGGGCAATGGGCTGACCGGTCACCTTGCCGAAAATATCCCACAGGGCGATATCAAATGCGGAGTTGCCGCGCACCTCAGCGCCCGATGAGCGGAAGCCTAGATAGCCAACCAGTTCAGAAGCCAGCAGATCAATTTGCAGCGGGTTCCGACCGATCACCCGTGGAGCGATGTATTCGTGGATGTAAGTTTCAACGGTGGCGGCCCCAAAGAAGGTTTCACCCAGTCCGATCAACCCCTCATCGGTGTGCACCTCGATCCAAAGAAGGTTGGGTCGCTCGGCGATACGGATGGTTTCAATGGCGGTGATCTTCATGGGCGAGGCTTCACGACAAGCCGGCCTGAAGAAGCGCGTTAACGCTTTCATCGAAATGCTTGCTCATCGCCTCCACCGCAAGCTGCGGGTCGCCTGCGGCCACCGCACCGGCAATGCGCTGATGGGTCTCGATCATCGTGCTGCGTGCCTCTGCGGTGGTGCGGCTTTTCCAGCCAATCGGCCAGGTTTGCCGTGTGATCCCCTGGAAGGCACCGACAATCAGTGCAAAGACCGGGTTGCGGCTCGCTTGCGCCAGCGCCGTGTGAAACGCCAGATCATGTTCCATCAGTTGTTCGGGCACATCGATCGCATCGGCCATGGCCTTAGCCAAGTTCAAAAGGGTCTTGGCTTCTTGATCTGAGCGCCGAATGGCCGCCAGCGTGACAATGCGGGTTTCAATGGTGCGGCGAACATCATAAATCTGCTGCACATTGATTTGCTCTGTGTGCACACCATGCTCAATTATCAATGACATCGCCCCATGATCGATGTTGGCAACCGTCGCGCGCTTACCGACATTGAGTTCGATGATGCGCATTGCCGCCAGCGAACGAAACGCTTCACGCACAACGGTGCGCGACACTTTCAAATCTTTGGACAGCGCCGACTCCGACGGCAAGCGATCGCCGGGCATAAGCTCTTGTTCGCGAATATGGCGGGTGATCGCACCGATGGCTTCGCTGACGCGACCGGCATTGTTTTTTTCGGTTTGGATGTCCGGTGTGTTCAAATTACTTCCCCCATACCTGTATGACAGGTTTTTTGTTTTTGTAGACATTTATAGCGGGGTGGTCAACTCGGCGCATTGGAAAGGCTTGCGATTGACGGATGGAAACACGGGGCCACCAGGCTTTGTCCGAGGCGCACCGGCGATGCGGTTGCCCGTCTCAAAAACCATTCCAGCCCGAAGCGAATGCCTCGTCGCAACGCCTCGCCACACGATGAGATTTTCGGGTTAGGCGCAGGTCGCGTTTGTTGCCGGTAGGATCGGGTTATGGACCTGCCTTTAGTCGCACAGCGCTTTCGTCGAACGGCCAGATCGTTCGAACAATCCCCTTTGTGCAGCGTTCTGAAGGGTCTATAGCCTCAAACAAACAGTTCTATCGGGAGACGAGATTTCATGGCCAACACGCGCGCGAACAAACGGTTCCGTAGCCAGGAATGGTTCGACAACCCCAACAATCCCGGCATGACGGCGCTCTATCTGGAACGCTACCAGAACCAGACCTTTACCCGCGAAGAGCTGCAATCAGGTCGCCCCGTGATTGGCATCGCCAACACCGGTTCTGACCTTGCACCATGCAACAAGATCCATCTGTTTCTGATGGATCGGATAAAAGCTGGCATCCGCGATGCTGGCGGCATTCCCATGGAATTTCCGGTTCATCCGATCCAGGAGACCGGCAAACGCCCGACCGCCGCGCTGGACCGAAACCTTGCCTATCTCAGTTTGGTCGAAGTGCTGCACGGCTACCCGATTGACGCAGTCGTTCTAACAACCGGCTGCGACAAGACCACGCCGGCGCAGCTGATGGGCGCTGCGACCGTCGATATTCCAGCGATCGCGCTCAATGGTGGGCCGATGCTCGATGGTTGGTGGAAGGGCAAACGCGCCGGCTCAGGGACAATCATCTGGGAGAGCCGCAGGCTGCTGGCCGAAGGTAAGATTGACTATGATGAGTTCATGAACCGGGCTTGCGCATCGGCGCCCTCGCTCGGCCACTGCAATACGATGGGCACTGCCTCAACGATGAACGCGATGGCCGAAGCTTTGGGCATGACCCTGCCCGGTTCATCGGCCATTCCCGCTCCGTTCCGCGAGCGTATGGCGATAGCGTTCGAGACCGGCAAGCGCGCCGTCGAGATGGCCCATGAGGATCTCAAACCCTCCGATATTCTGACCCGTCAGGCGTTTGAGAACGCGATCCGGGTTAACACAGCGATCGGTGGTTCGACCAATGCGCCGCCACATCTGCAAGCCATCGCCCGCCATGCTGGAGTCGGGTTGGACGTGACCGACTGGCAAACGGTTGGCTTCGATCTGCCGCTGCTCGTGAACATGCAACCGGCTGGCGAATTCCTCGGCGAAGGTTTTTACCGCGCCGGCGGTGTGCCCGCCGTTATGGGCGAACTTCTGGCAGCCGGTCATTTGCATGGCGACGCGATGACGGCGTCCGGCAAGCCCGTCGCAGAGGCGCTCAACGGAGCACGCAGCGACGATCAGGACGTCATCCGTTCATTCGAGAAACCGCTGCGCGAAAAAGCTGGGTTCATCGTCCTGTCCGGGAACTTGTTCGAAAGCGCCTTGATGAAGACGTCTGTTATCTCTCAGGATTTTCGCGCTCGCTTTTTGAAGGACGGCGTGTTCGAGGCGAAGGCAGTCGTCTTTGAAGGGCCAGAAGATTATCACGACCGTATCAACGATGAGAGCTTGGGGATCGATGAGGAGACCATCCTTTTCATCCGCAATGTCGGGTGCGTGGGTTATCCGGGCTCGGCCGAAGTGGTCAACATGCAGCCGCCCGATGCCATCGTCCAACAAGGCATCAACCATCTGCCCACTGTTGGCGATGGTCGCCAATCGGGGACGTCGGAAAGCCCGTCGATCCTCAATGCCTCGCCCGAAGCGGTGGTTGGCGGTGGTCTGGCGCTACTGCAAACCGGTGACCAGGTTCGCCTCGACGTGGAGAACGGCACGTTGAATGCCGTGGTACCGGACGAGGAATGGCAGGCCCGGCGCGATGCCTGGACGGAACCTGAGTTGGAGCACCAGACGCCGTGGCAGGAGATCTATCGCGCCAATGTCGGTCAGCTGGCACAAGGCGGATGTCTGGAATTGGCAACCGCCTACCAGCGGATTGGTCGGAACCTGCCGCGCGATAACCACTAAGGCCTGCCTTGCGCATCAGCGCCAAGGCAAGATGCTCGGTTGACGATTGTCAACGGAGCGCGCCCGCCGCATGTGAAGGATTGAGCCACTGCTCGTTCCTTCGCGGAGGCCGTCTTGAAATTACCGCATGCAGCGCTTGTCGCCCTGGCCAATGGGCAGCGCCATCTTATCCTGGAAAACCGTGGCAAGCCGGTTGCCTGGGACCTGCAGGTTGTCTGGACCGATGAGATTGCGCTGCAATCGACCCGCGCCCTTGGCGCAGAACGGCCAGGGCGCTACCCGATTGCAGGTGGCCGACGCACGGCGGTTGAACAGACCGATTGGAAAGCGCTCGACAAGGCAGCGTTTGCTAAAGCACTGGCCGAACACCTCAATGATCTGATCGCCAAGAGGCCAGACCGAGCACTGGTGCTTATCGCGGACGCCAAAACGCTTGGCCATGTGCGCGACTCATTAGGCGCGCTAGCGAAGAAGTCCCTTTTGCGCGAGATTGTCGGCGATCATGTCCAACAACCGATCGATGCCATACAATCGGTTTTGAAAGCCGTCTGATCGCTCTGGACATGAGTCCAAGAGTGTTCGCATGGCGCCACCGGGCAAGGTCATCGCTTGAACATCTTGATGCTCACCAACACGTATGTGCCACATGTCGGCGGCGTTGCGCGCAGCGTCAGCGGTTTGGTGGCAGGGTTGCGGGAACGTGGCCATAGCGTTCTGGTGGTGGCGCCGGAGTTTCCCGGAACACCCTATGCCGAAGAGGGCGTTGAGCGCGTCGTCGCCTTGCAGCGCTTTGGCGGCAGCGATTTTTCGATGCCCTTGCCGCTGATCTGGCCGCTCAGCGAAGTGATCGAAGATTTTGCGCCCGATCTTGTCCACACCCACCACCCGTTTCTTTTAGGTGACACCGCGCTGCGCGTCGCGTCGGTCTACCAAGTGCCGATCATCTTCACCTACCACACGCGTTATGAGCTCTATGGCCATTACATCGCGCAAGATTCAGCCTGGCTGCAACGGCTCGTGCTCAGTCTCGCCCATGGCTATTGCGATCTTTGCGACCATGTGATCGCGCCAAGCCAAAGTATCGTTCAGCATCTCAAGCGCCATGGTGTTCAGGCGCCGATCACAGTCGTTCCGACCGGCATTGATGTCGACGCGTTTGCGTCCGGCAGGCGCGATCGAGGGCGGGCGCGCTCGGGCTTTGCGCTGGATCAGTTTGTGGTCGGCCATGTGGGCCGCTTGGCCCCAGAAAAGAACCTCGACATTCTCATCCAAGCGATGGCCGATGTTTTGACGCGCCAACCGAACGCTGCGGTTTTGATCACCGGCGATGGCAGCTATCGATCGACCATGGAGCAAGCCTTTGCTGATGCTGGCCTGACTGATCGGGCACGCTTCACTGGCGTGTTGACCGGCGAAGCGTTGTGGGACGCCTATGCGGCGCAGGACGTGTTTGCCTTCTCCTCCATCTCTGAGACGCAAGGGCTGGTGCTCACCGAAGCAATGGCGGCGGGTGTGCCTGTGATTGCCTTGGACGCGCCGGGGGTCCGAGAGGTCGTCGAGGATGGAATGAACGGTCGTCTGCTACCGCATAGCGCCGATGCAGCCGCATTGGCGGAGGCGCTGACCTGGATTGCCAACCTGTCATCGGAACGACGAGATGCCTTGCGGCAAGCGGCGCGTCAAACGGCCGACAATTTCTCCACCGCGCGTTGTTTGGACCGTGTTTTGACGCTTTATGAAAACGTGCTCGCAGGTGAGCCGAAAGGCGAGGCGCCGGAGGCAAGTGCCTGGGAGTTCGCAAGACGCCGGCTGGATAGCGAACTCGATATCGTCGCCAATATCGCGCACGCGGTTTCCGATGCCGTACTGTTGCCGCCGGACACAGTACCATCCGACGCGACAACGTCATGAATCGCCATGCGACCAACGAGGTCACAAAGGACGTTCAATCAGGTCTGGCGCGCTGGGATTTAGTGGCCGCATTGCTCGGGCGTATGAGCGCGTTCTTCATCTGGCTTTTGGCATTGAGTTGGCGGTCCGATGCCAGCGCGCTTGCTAATATCGATGAGCAGCTTTCCGCTGGCAAACCGGTGATCGCCGTCTTCTGGCATAGCAGCTATCTGTCGTTGTTCGCGCTTGCTGCGGGCAGACCGGTTACGGTTTTCACCAGTCGGTCGTTTCGAGGAAAGGTGATCGCAAGCATTTGCCGACGGTTTGGATACGACCCTTCGCTGCTTCCGCCCGGTCGCCAAGGTTACCATCACATGCGTAAGGTGCTTACCGAAAAAACGCACGACTCCAGCCAATCAGTCTTGGTCGGCATCGCCATTGATGGCCCGCTAGGCCCACGGCATGAGGTGAAGCTCGGTGCGCTGCACATGGCGGCGCGGATGGATGCCGTTCTGATGCCCATTCGAGTCATCAGCCAGCCAAATTGGGTCATTGCCAGCCGTTGGGATCACTTCAAGATACCGCTACCGTTTGCGAAAGTTCGGCTGGATGTTGGACCCGCGATCGCCCTTCCTGACGGGTTTGGGCGTGATCGTCAGCCAATCGAAGCGCTGCGTAGGCAGGTGCACGACCGGCTCAACGGCGAAGGCTAGTTTCCTTGGATTGCAACCGCCCGGCAGGAAACCCGCCGGACGGTCAATTCATGAAAGCCGATTCGCTTACTGCGCCATGAAGGCTTCGAAGCGGTCCTTAAACTCGGTGGCTTCCGGCTGATCGGTGAGGATCACATCCCAGCTCTGGCGCGCCGCTTCCATGAACGGGCCAAGGTCCGGCTCGATGATTTCGACGCCCGCGGCGCGGGCTGTTTCCAGACCCTCATCCGCCAGACGGTCATGGGCTTCGATACCGACGGCGATGGCATCATCAGCGGCGGTCTGGATCATCGCCTGAACGTCCGAAGGCAGACCCGCCCACCAGCTATCTGAGAGCACAAACACGGTTGTCGACTGATGTGCGCGGGTCATCGTGTAGCTGTTGACCGTCTCATAGAAACCGTCGGCGACGATGGCATCAGGCGAGATTTCCAGGGCGTCGACGACATTGTTCTGGATCGCCATAAAGAGCTCACCATAGGACATCGGGGTCGGTTGCGTACCCATCGCGTTGTAGGCTTCCACGAAACCCGGCGTTGGCAGAACACGGATTTTCAAGCCCTGCATATCTTCGATGGTTTCGACGCGCGCCGGTGCTTTGGCGGCCACCGAGCGCTCGTAAATCGAGCCGAACCCAAGGCCATACATATCGAACTCACCAAGCAGATCGAGCATTTCTCGGCCCATCTCGCTTTGCAGGATTTCGTATGCCTGTGCCTTGTCTTCAAAGAGGTAAGGGAGCGATAGCACGCGATAGGCAGGCACAACGTTTTCCAGCGTTGAGCCGCCAACAAAGCCACCGGTCAGGATGCCTGTGCGCATGGACTGAATGGCGCGGGTTTCGTTACCGGCCTGGCCGCAGCACTGGATTTCCACGGCGATATCGCCGCCGGAACGCTCTTCGATCAGGCTTTTGAACTCTTCCAGGATCACCTGGTAGGGGCTGGAATCGCTAAGCACATGGGCAAGCGTCATTGTGTAGGTTTGCGCCTGCGCAGCACCCGTGGTGCAAGCGAAAGCGACGGCGGCCCCAATGAGGGTCGTTTTGATGGTCATGCGGTCGGTACTCCCTGTTGTTGGTCTAGCGGAGCAGCGCGAGCGAAATGCCCGGCACATAGGTGATGATCATCAGGTTGATGATGAGCACACCTAGGAAGATCGCCAGCGGACGCATCAGTTGCTCCATACTGATGCGCGCTATGCCGCAAGCGATAAAAAGATTGACCCCGACCGGCGGTGTCACCATGCCGACGGCCAGATTGACGATCATGATCATTCCGAAATGCACCGGGTCGATGCCGTAGTTGGCGGCGATGGGCGCAAGGATCGGCCCAAGGATCACGATGGCTGCGAACGTTTCCATGAACATGCCGACGATCAGCAGGAAGAGGTTCACAAGCAGCAGAAAAAGAATGGGGTTCTCGGTGATCGTGGTGAGCAGCATGCCAAGCTGTTGTGGCGCGCGCAGCAGATGAAGGGCAAAGGCAAACATGGCCGCAAAGGCGACGATGATCATTACCACCGAGGAGGTGATGGCGGCGCTGGCGAATATGCGCGGAAGGTCGCGAACGCCGATCTCCCGGTACACCACAAGGCTCAAAAAGAGAGCGTAGAAGACAGCAACCACGGCGGCCTCGGTGGCGGTGAATATGCCCCCAAAAATGCCACCCAAGATGATGACTGGCATGAACAGCGACAACGAGGCCCGCCAAAACGCACCGCCTACCTCCCGCGCCCAAGGCCCCAAATGAAAAGGCTGGCGCTCGCCATACCCCATGATCCAAGCGACCAAGATGGCCGTCGTCATCAAAGAAACCGCGATCATCAACCCCGGCAGGAAGCCCGCTATGAACATATCGGTGATCGAAACGCCGGTGATCACGCCGTAAATCACCATCGCCACCGAGGGTGGAATGATCACGCCTAGCTCGCCCGAGGATGCCGTCACCGCAGCGCTAAAGGGGCGCGGATATTTTTGCTTTTCCATCTCGGGGATCAGCATGGATCCAATAGCGGCGGCCGTAGCCGCCGAGGAGCCGGAAATGGTGGCAAACAGCATGGACGTCATGACGACGGCAGCTGCGAGGCCTCCCCTCACCCAGCTTACCAGCGCTTTTGCGAAATCAACCAGGCGCCCTGCAATGCCGCCATGCTGCATAAGACGGCCGGCCAGGATATAGAGCGGCAAAGCCATGAGCGCGAAGCTATCGAGCGCTTCAAAAATGACCTGCGGAATGGCTATGAATGGGATACCGCGATCGACCAGCGTTGGGATCGCGGCCATGCCAAGCGACATCGCGATGGGAACGCTGGCAACGAACAGAACCAGCAGAGCTACAACGAGCAAAACCAAGTTCTAGTCCTCCGGCGCGAAGTCGGAGGCGAAGCGGATATCGCGACCCTCGAGGATGGTTTCGGCGATCAATGCCAGCGAGTTGAGGATCATCAGAACCATGCCAACGGGCATCGCCCAGTAGACATAATCGCGGGTAATACCGAGCACAGGACTACGCTCTGAGCGCCCAAGCTCCAGAAAATCCATGCCAACCCAGAAAAGCAGGCCGAAGAAGGCGATGCTCATGATCATCACGGCGTAACGAATGGGAACGCCCACGCCCCTGGGCAATTTGCGCACGCCAAACTCCAGCGCGATCATGCGCGCATGCCGCACACCAATCGCAGCGCCTAGAAACACCATCCAAATCAGCGTGTAGCGGGCGATCTCCTCGGTCCAAGGCGCGGAGATATTGATGCCGAAGGCGGTGAGAATAAAACGGACCGTGACCTGACCCATCACGGCGATCGCGACGATGGCAAGCAGCGCCGCCACCAACATAGTGGCCACCGCATTCACTCGATCCATTGCCGTCACAAATACCCGCAAAGGCTAGCCTCCCATCCCCGAAAGTCGCAGAGGTTAGCCCGCGTACTAATACGGATGATGGAGCACTTTCAAAAAGTGCGCAAGACAAATTTTTGTTCGTGATGCGCACAATGAAGGAAAGATGGGCTCTTGCCTAACTTTGGGTACGTACCCACTCGGCCAGTTCAGCGTGGGTGGAAAACCATACCGAGCCGCGCGCTTTTGCGTGCTGAATCAAGGCATCTAACAACCAGATGCGCGAGCGATAGCCGATGACAAAAGGATGGAAGACGAGCTGGCATACACCGCCTTCGTCAAAGGCCATATCAAACTCGCGTTTAAAGATGTCGAGGACATCGGTTGGGGCCGTCCAGGGCCGCGTTGCGGGCTCACGATTGAAGAGAAGATAGACCGCATCATCGCGGACCCAATCGACAGGAATTTCCACCAAGCCTGTCTCGCGGCCACTGGTTAGAAGCTCGTAACAGCTATCATCGGCCATCATGCTGCTGTCATAGGAAAAGCCGGCTTCGGCAACCAGCTCGATGGTGTGAGCGCTTAAATCCCAATTGGCCGCGCGATGGCCGACGGGTGTCGATCCTGTCAGTTTGTCCAGCGTGTCACGCGATCGCAAGAGCAAGTCGCGTTCGGTGGCCGGATCCAGTTTGGACGTGTTCTCATGGATCCAACCATGAACGCCGATTTCGTGTCCGGCCTCGACAATTGGGCCGACGGCGTTCGGCTCAATCAGAGCCGAGACGGCTGGGATGAAAAAACTTGCTTTGGCATCGTGCTTGGCGAGGATGTTCAAGATGCGAGGCACGCCCCGCCGGCGGCCAAATTCACCCCAGCCTAGGCGTCCGATGGCAGCCTTACCCATGCCAAGCTCAAACGTTTCATGGTCGCAGTCAAACGACAGCGCCATGGCGCAGCGCGCACCGCCGGGCCATTTCTTCGGTGCCAGTTCGCGACCAGCACGCACGCGATTTACAAGGCTGCGCCAGGTTTCCTCCTCGGTCTCCCAAGGTCGGTCGCCGTTAATGCGTGGGTCCATGGCAGTTGAGTCCGATGCGATTGGCGTGAGGGGCGTGGTGCTTGCAAGCCAAGCTTACGCATGTTCAACATGCGCACAAGTGTTACGATATCGCACGTTCAGGGATGCCATGATCAAATTCTTCTACAACGCCGCGCCGAACCCGATGAAGGTGGCACTTTTCCTGGAAGAAAGTGGCCTGGACTACGAACCGATCCCCATCGATTCCAAGCGTGGGCAACAGCACAGCGACACCTACAAGAAGATCAACCCGAACGCCAAGGTTCCCGCCATCATTGACGGCGACGTTCCGGTGTTCGACAGCAATGCGATTCTGCTCTATTTGGCGGATAAGACCGGGCAGTTCCTCCCCCCTGACGAGCCAGGCGCGCGCGGCACACTGCTCTCTTGGTTGATGTTCATCGCCTCGGGCGTTGGACCTTATTCCGGTCAGGCTGTGCATTTTCGCAAGTTCGCGCCTGAGCAAATTCCCTACGCCATCAAGCGCTATGATTTTGAGGCGCGTCGGCACTGGCAGATCATCGATGATCGCCTTGCCAAAAGTCGCTATATGATGGGCGAGACCTACACGATCCTGGACATGGCGGTCTGGGGCTGGGGAGATCGGCTGACATACATGCTGGCCGATGACGCCATCATGGAGAAGTACCCCAATCTCGATCGTCTGATGAAGGAGTTGGACGTGCGCCCGGCCGGACAAAGGGCCAAAGCCCTGCCCACCCAACACGCCTTCAAGCAGGAGTTCGACGAAGAGGCGATGCGGCACATGTATCCGCAGATCTTCGCCCCGGATCCTGTCTGATCGATGCCAGGCTCCCAATTGCGCGATGGCCCATGGACGGCCTTGGTTACAGGGGCCGCCTCGGGCATCGGCAAGGCTATCGCGCAGCGTTTCGCAGACGACGGCGCCACAGTCATCTGCGCAGACATAAATGCTGAAGGTTCCGAGATTGTCGCATCGGATATTCGCACGGGCGGCGGGCAAGCCCATGCCGTTCATGCTGACGTCTCGGACGAAAGCTCAGTGGCGGAAATGGTCCAGGCGACGATCCAAGCCACCGGCCGGATCGACGCTGTGGCATCGAACGCCGGATCAATGATCGAGGGCGGCATCCTCTCGCTATCCCTGGATGATTGGGAACGGTCCCTGCGTCTCAACGCGACAGCGGCGTTTCTCACCGCCCGCGCGACCCTGCCGCATCTAGTCGCCAGTGGCGATGGCGCGCTGGTCTTCACGACATCGACAGTTGCCCTCACCGGCATGAAGGGCGTGGCGGGTTACTCGGCGGCCAAGGGTGCCGTTGCTGCCCTTACCCGGCAACTGGCGGCCGATTTCGCTGACCAGGGCGTGCGCGTGAACGCCGTCGCGCCCGGCGCCGTGCGAACGCCTTTGTCGGAGTCGCAATTTCGCGCACGGGCCAAGGATGATGAGCATTTGGCCGAACTGCTTGATCAAGTGATCCAGCGCTACCCAATCGGACGTTGGGGCGAACCGGAGGAGATTGCGGCGCTGGTGGCCTTCCTTTCGAGCCCCGGCAGTCGTTGGATGACCGGGCAAATCATCCCTGTGGATGGCGGTCTCTTAGAGCTACGCTGACCGCCAGCGCGCCGTCATTCCGCCCTTCCCTGCCCGACCGTTGCGCGAGATCAATGGGATTTCCTGCTGCTAAGCCATCATCCTTTTCAGCTGCAAAGGAGATGTCACGATGAACAAATCCAGCGTTTTGGTCCTGACCAACGGCAAGGTGGAGCGCGATCGATTTGAGCGCCTTTGCAGCGTTGCTGCGCAGCGCGGGCTGCACCTATCCGTGGTCGTGCTTGGCCGCTTGCCGATGCTCCCGATTTACGCGACGGGGATGGGTGATTTTGCCACCGTGGCGAACTATGGCGACTGGCAACGCGACTTGGAAAAAGCGAAGGCCGAGCTCGATGCGTCGGCACAAGAGCTTAAGAGCTTTCTGTCGGAACGCGGTGCGGCGTGCGATGTCAGCGCGCTCTCGGCCGAACCGGCTGCTTTCCCAGATGCGCTTGCCCGTCGCGCGCTCACCTGCGATCTGGTGCTTGTCTTGGGTGATTTGCGCGCGGAACGCGAGCTGTTCGATGACGCAATGGGCGCGGCGCTTTTTCGTGCGCCTGTGGCGGTTGTTCTCAACACGCTTCACATGCCCGAACCGCTGCTGCCCAAACGGGTTCTGATCGGCTGGAATTCGGGGTTACCTGCTTCTCGCGCTATTCGCGCTGCAATGCCCATGCTGCGTGCAGCCGAAGAAGTGGTTGTCGCTGTCTTCGACCCGGTCATGACGACGTTTCGCGATGGCGAAAACCCCGGCTCTGACGTGGCCCATTGGCTGAGCCATCATGGTTGCACAGTCACGGTTCAGCAATTTCCGAGCGGCGGCAAAGAAATCGCCGATGGCTTGATGAATCACGCCCGCGAGACAAAGGCTGAACTCATCGTGATGGGCGCGTACGATCATTCAAGGATGCGCCAGTTCGTTTTCGGCGGAACGACGCGCAGCATGATCGAACAGACGGAAATGCCCGTTCTCATGGCGCACTGACTTGCGATCTTCGCCGGTGATGCGACCTACGCAGCTGTGCGTTCCTCAGGCGGCTCGCTTTGGCGCAGCGTTTGAAAGGCATCGTATTGCGAGAGGAAAACGCGGCCCGTCAGATGATCAAGAAACGCGCTGCGGCCAAGCCTGTCCATAACCGGGCCCTTCACTTCCGACAGGTGCAGCGCGATATCCATGTCGCGCAGCCGGTCGTTGATCGTTTCAAGGCTTTCCAGCGCGCTGAGATCGACTTCGTTGACCGCTGAAAACATTAAGATCAGATGGCGCACATCGGGATCGTCGGCGACACGTGCGTAGATATGGTCCTCCATCATGCGCGCGTTTGCGAAATAGAGGCTTTCGTCGATCCGGAGGCTGAGAACCTGCGGATCGGTTTCCACCTCGTGACGTAGAATGTTGCGAAAATGCTCGCTGCCCGGCACCAATCCGACCTCGGCGATATGTGGGCGCGACGTCTTCAACAGATGCAACAAAAGCGAGAGGATGACGCCACTAGCGACACCTGCCTCCACGCCTACAACAAGCGTCAGCGCCATTGTGATGGCGACAGCGGAGAAATCGGCACGCGAATAGCGCCAACTGCGCTGCAAGATGGTGAGGTCAACCAGCGTCAAAACCGCGACGATGATGGTCGCCGCCAATGTCGCCTTAGGCAGGAAGACAAGATAGGGCGTCAAAAACAGCGCGGCCAGGCCAATCCCGATGGCCGTCAACGCGCCCGCCGCCGGGGTTTGGGCGCCTGCATCAAAATTCACAACCGACCGGGAAAATCCTCCCGTCACCGGAATGCCGCCGGAAACCGCCGCGGCCACGTTTGACGTACCTAGTCCGATGAGCTCCTGATCGGGGTCGATGCGCTGCCGGCGCTTGGCGGCCAATGTTTGTGCCACCGATACTGATTCAACGAACCCGATGAGTGAAATCAGCGCCGCCGACCCCAGAAGGGCGAGCCAGAGATCGGCGTTGATCGTGGGAACGGACATCTGCGGCAGGCCGGATGGTACCTCGCCGACCAGGCTGACGCCCAAACTGGCAAGATCAAATTGCCAGGCAGCCCAGGTCGTCACGATCACAGCGAAGACAGGGCCCGCTTTCACCAGTGGCCCAATGAGCCCCTTGGGCGTTCCAAGGCGTGACAGCACGCGCGCCAAACCACCACGCACCCAGACGAGGAACGCGGTCGCAAAGGCTCCGATAAGAACGGTTGGCAGGTTGATATGATCAACGGCGGCAACAAGTGCGCTCAGTACATCGGGCAAGGTGTGTCCCGAAATCGGCACCCCGAGAAGATGCTTCAATTGGCTTGCGGCAATCAGGATGCCCGAGGCTGTGATGAACCCAGAAATCACAGGGTGGCTTAGGAAATTGGCAACAAAGCCAAGCCGCAAAAATCCCATCGCCAAAAGGATCAGGCCCGAAAGAAGCGCAAGAACCGCAGCGGCCGCCACAATCTCGGCGGTGCTCTGCAAGTTCAATTGGGCAAGCGCTGCCGCCGTCATCAGCGAGACAATGGCGACCGGCCCAACCGACAGAGTTCGGCTCGACCCGAACAGTGCGTAAGCGATCAACGGAAGCATCGAGGCGTAAAGTCCAATCTCCGCTGGCACCCCCGCCAACAAGGCATAGGCCAAGGATTGCGGGATCAGCATGATCGTCACAACCACGGCGGCGATGCCATCGCCGATCAACGCCTCACGGTCATAGGACCGACCCCAGGAAAGGATCGGGAAGACACGCGCCAGGCGGCCCTGAGATGCGTGGGAAGACATGGGGTCAGCCTGCCTGGCGTTCAGCGGGATCAAGGCTCTGCCAAAGGTTGGTCGAGCGATTGCCACTGCGGCAGTAGGCAAGCACCGGTTTTGGCAGTGCTTGCAGCTGGCGGGCAAACTCAAGGCGATCGGCAGCCGTCGCGCCAGTCGGCGCGACCGGCACATAGACAGTGTCGAGGCCTACGCCCTGCGCGCTATCGGCCACTGCGTCGAACGAAGGTTGATCGGCACCCTCGCCGTCAGGACGGTTGCAAATCACGGCCTTGAAGCCAAGCTCGGCTATCCTGGGCAGGTCGGCGGGCGTAATTTGGTCGCTCACGCCAAAGCTTTCACTCAAACGACGAATTTCCATCGAGGTGCCTCCTAGAGCGTGTTGACCGGCACTTTGAGGAACTTCTTGCCGTCCTTATCGGCTGGCGGAAGCTGTCCGGCGCGCATGTTCACCTGCAATGAGGGAATGATGAGCTTGGGCATGGCGAGCGTCGCATCGCGCGCGTTGCGCATGGCAACAAACTCATCGCGCGACTGTCCCTGGCCGACATGGATGTTTTCGGATTTCTCCTGCGCGACCGTGGTTTCCCAACGGATATCGCGACCGTTCGGCCCGTAATCGTGGCACATGAAAAGGCGGGTCTCGCCAGGAAGAGCGAGGACCTTCTGTATCGAGTCGTAGAGGACCCCAGCGTCGCCGCCAGGGAAATCGGCACGGGCCGAGCCACCATCTGGCATGAACAGCGTGTCACCGACAAAAGCGGCATCGCCAACGACGTAGGTCAGACAGGCTGGGGTGTGCCCGGGCGTGTGCAAAACGTCCACCAACATGGCACCGATCTTGAACGTGTCGCCGTCCTCAAACAGTTTGTCGAACTGGCTGCCGTCGCGTGCGAACTCGGTGCCTTCATTGAAGACTTTGCCAAAGGTATCCTGGACGACGGTTATATTCCTGCCGATGCCGATTTTGCCACCGAGCTTCTCCTGCAGATAGGGCGCAGCAGAAAGGTGGTCGGCGTGGACATGGGTTTCCAACAGCCACTCGACCGTCAGATCGTTTTTCTTCACGTGGTCGATAATGGTGTCGGCATGATCGAACGTGATCCGGCCTGCTGCGTAGTCGATGTCCATGACGGAATCGACGATGGCCGCGCTGTTGGATGCCGGGTCTTTGACGACGTAGCTGATCGTGTTCGTGGCCTCGTCAAAAAAGGCCGTGACATCTGAATGAATGGTTGAACTGGACATGTTGATCTCCTTCAAATCAGGAAAACGAGGGTTTGCCGTCAGGCAGGTTGTCTGGTTGCGCGACTGGCCGTGAGACGCATCAAAAAGCGGGCGGCAAAGATGCCGGCAAGCAGCGAGGCGACGAACAAAAAGACGCGCGTGTCGAGCGTACCCAACGCTGGCAAAGCGCCGCCTGGGCAAAAGCCTGCAATGCCCCAGCCGATGCCGAAAACAGCCGATCCGCCAATCAAACGGGCATCAAGGTCGCGGCGCGTGGGAACATCGAAAGCCGGTTCAAAAACCGGTCGCTTGCGGCCCAAGACGATGCGGTAGCCAAGGAAAGCGACGATGACCGCGCCGCCCATAACAAAGGCCAAGCTTGGATCCCAAGTGCCAGCGACATCAAAGAAGTTGATGACCTTAGCGGGGTTCGCCATGCCCGACAGCGAGATACCAAGGCCGAAAAGCACGCCGATAAAGTAGGTAAGAACGTGACGCATCAGATCACCCCCGGGAACAGATGGCGGACCGCAAAAACGGTCAGTCCGGTGGTCACCATGAAGGTCAGCGTTGCCGCGATCGATCGCGGCGACAGCCGCGCCATGCCGCAGACACCGTGGCCCGAGGTGCAGCCGGAACCATAGGTTACGCCGAGGCCGACGATGAAACCGCCGACCAGCAGCGCGCCCAACCCAACGGGCACCTCGATCTCGGGCATCTGGCCGAACATCAGCATGTAGACCAATGGGCCGGTGACCATGCCGAGCAGCAGCAAAGCGCGCCACGTCCAATCAGTTCGATCCGCAGGGTGCAGAATACCGGCTAGAATGCCCGTGGCACCAAATATGCGGCCACGAAGCGCCATCAAAAACACCGAGGCAAGGCCGATGAGGAGCCCGCCAGCCAGCGAAGCAATGGGCGTGAATTCAGTTTCCATGAGTTACTTCTGTCCGGTTGAGACGCCGAGCACACGGTAGAGCGGGCAGAAGCGCATAAAGGCGGTTCCAACCAGCACCAGGCCAATGACGACGGCGCCAAAAGAAAGTGTCGTGCCCAGCGCCGTTCCAAGATAGGAGGCGATCAAGGGTGTGGCCAAGAGCAAAAGCCCAGCAAGGAAGCGGATGGCTCGGTCTGCGGATCCCATATTGACGGTCATGACTGCGGTCCTTCTCTTGAGTTTGATCGGACCGCTTTAGCCCCGCGATGGGCCTACCGTCTGTGATCAAGTCACACCGATGGTGAGTCGGCCGAATGCGCAAAGCGAGCCAAGGCATCCCGGTTGGTGATCTTAAGGGCGCCGCGCGAAAGAGCGAGCCAGCCGCGGCGCTGAAAGTCTTGAAGCTGCCGCGAGACAACCTCGCGCGCCGTCCCAAGCTCAATGGCAAGATCCTGGTGGGTGGCGCGCACTTCATCGCCGTCGCCAGCCATATCGATCAGTTTGGCAGCAAGCCTTAGGTCGACGCGGCGAAAAGCAACTTCCTCAATCACGGTCAGAAGGTCGGTGATGCGGCGTGAATAGGCCTTGAAGATAAGGCCTCGGAAGGCTTCCGATGTTGCAACAAGTTCATCGAAAACGGCCTGCGGAATGGCAATCACTTCCAAATCGGTCTCGGCGATGCCGGAGGCCGCATAGTCCTCATGGGCGAGCAGGCAGGCCGTCGTCAGAATACAGCTTTCGCCCGAATGCACGCGATAAAGAACCATCTCGCGACCGCTCTCGGCGAGTTTCTGCACCCGCAAGGTTCCCGAAACGAGCAGGTAGAGGTTTTGCGCCGACTTGCCCGGCCCGAAGATTTCCGTGCCGGCTTTCACGCGCTGCTGGCGGGCGTGGCGCATAATGTGTGCTTGCAAGTCGTCCGGCAGATGATCGAGAAATGGTGGTCGTTGGATGGTCGTGGACACGGTGCGCTGGCTTTCTTTTGATCCTCATCTGGGAATACATGGCTAGCACGTTCGTTGGTTGACCTGCCTCAACCGCTGCCAAGGGAGCTTGGTGGACAATGGATCCTGTAGCTAGGACCCGGCTCGCCATTCAGGTCATCTATTCTCGATGCCGCCAATAGGACTAAGACTGGTGGTAACCGCTAGAGACGGCAGTGACCCAAGGACGGCCTGTCCAGTTGGAGGGACAGCATGACGCCATCAGACGATCACCAGGTGCTCAACGCCCTTTTGAACGCCGCCGTCGATGGCATCGTCATCACTGACGCTGAAGGGACAATGCTAAGGGTCAACGCTGCTGCTGGCGCGTTGTTCGGCTACCCAAGCGAGCAGTTGGTCGGCGCGCATATCAGCATCCTCATGCCAGAGGACATGCGCGAGCTCCATCGGGGCTATGTCGAACGCTATCTGAAAAGCGGGACCGCGCATGTCATCGGCAAGGGACGCGAGGTCGAGGCTCTGCGGCGCGACGGCTCACTGTTTCCAGTCCACATTGCACTGGGCCAGGCGCAGGTCGATGGGCAGACCGTGTTCGTTGCCATGATGCATGATCTAACGCGCCGCAAGGCGGCCGAGGAAGCAGCCGCTCGGTCCCAGCGGATGGACGCGATCGGCCGGATGACCGGTGGCATCGCCCACGACTTCAACAATCTTCTGACGGTCGTCATCGGCAATCTGGAATTGCTGGACCCTGACAACATGCCCAAGAACGCCGATCAAATCATCGCCGATGGGCTTGCTGCCGCTGAACTTGGCGCGGACTTGACCTCCCGGCTGGTGATGTTCGCGCGCAAACGCCCGTTGCGATTGGAAAGGATTGATTTGAACGCGGGATTGTCGAGCGCCGTGGCGCTGCTGCGGCATACCATTGGCGCCCAATGCCAGCTTGATCTGGCGATGGGTGACACCCTCTGGCCAGTGCAAGCTGATCCAGCGCAACTCCAAACGGCAATCTTCAATCTTGCGCTCAACTCGCAAGATGCCATGCCGGAGGGCGGTCGTATCTTTCTTGAAACCAGCAATGTTGAAATCGATGACACCTATCTTGCGCAAGAGATTGGCGTCGCCGCAGGCCGTTACGTGCGCCTATCAGTAAGCGATACTGGCGACGGCATGACTGACGAGCAGCGGGCACTGGCGCTCGAACCTTTCTACACAACCAAGGCAGTTGGCGAAGGCACCGGCCTCGGCCTGTCCATGGTGTATGGCTTCACCAAACAGGCCGGTGGTCACGTCGCCCTCTACAGTGAGCCCGGCCAGGGAACGACGGTCAGTCTCTATTTCCCAGCGGCCGAGGCGCGTGACGCCGATGGAGAAGACGCGACAAATCTTTCCGTCGAGCACGATGTGCAGGGATCAGACCGAACGATCTTGATTGTCGAAGACAATGCGCAAATACGCCGATTGACCGAAGCACGGCTCAGCGCTCTCGGTTTTCGTTGCATCAGCGCGCCAGATGCCAACACTGCCTGGAAACTGATCCAGTCGCAGTCGGATTTCGCGTTGGTTTTCACCGACATGGTCATGCCCGGACCCCTATCGGGCTACGATTTGGCGCGGAAAGTGGCCGAAGACTATCCAACGCTGCCGGTATTGATCACGTCTGGATTTTCAGAAAGCGTGTTGCGCGGGAAGAACATCGGCGCGGATTACCCAGTGCTCCGAAAACCCTATCGCCAAGCTGATCTGGCCGAAGCGATCTTTGCCGCATTGGCCGGTCGTTAAATCAGCGGTTGCGCCGCAGCGGTAAGCATATAGCCGATCCCACGTATGGTTTTGATCAGACGCGGCTGCGATGGATCACGCTCGATCTTTCGGCGCAGGCGCGCGACTTGATTGTCGATGGTCCGATCAAGCGGCACCCAGGCCGGCCCGTCGATCAAGTCCATCAGCCGGTCGCGCGAGAGCTGGCGATTGGGGTTCTCAAGAAATGCCTTCAGCAGTTTGAAATCAGCTGTCGTGAGATCGCACAATTGGCCATCGCGGTCGTGCAGAACGATCTGATCCAGGTCGATGGTTAGACCGTCTAGGTCAACTTTGCCGTCGCCATCGGCCGGCGGTACGATCGAAGCATAAGGGGACCGGCTCTTTCCCTCATAGCGCCGAAGGACGGAGCGAACGCGCGCCAGCATCTCACGCACATGGAAGGGTTTGGTGATGTAGTCGTCGGCACCGAGTTCCAAGCCAACCACACGATCGATAACATCGTCTTTTCCGGTTATCATGATGATGGGCACATCATACTTGCCGCGAATGTCGCGGGCGATATCGAGCCCATTGTCGCCGGCAAGGTTGATGTCAAGCGTGATCAAATCAGGCTGGCTTCCAAGCAAAGCAGCATCAACGCAGCTGCCATCATCGCATTCACTCACGTCGTAGCCATCAGCCTCGAAGCAATTTCGCAGTAGCGTACGCACCTTGGGGTCATCTTCGACAACAAGAATGTGCTTTTCGGCCATAAGCGAACTCTACCGAGTCAAAAGGACTTTGGCGACGTCGGCTGAGCCGCCGACGTGCGGATACACTTTGATACAAAATCACGGAAAGGGCTGCGACACATCCGATGCATTAGTGATTGCGCATATAACTTGGAGGCACCTGGTATGTACGTCACACTTGCAAGCCCGTTCGATGACCAAGACGTCATCTGCGATATCGCTGTTGCATCCCGCCCACAAGTCCAACCGCACGCCCGCCGCCACGTCTACGTGGGTCAACACTTGTTCCACGAAGGCGACGATGCCCATCATATCTACGAAGTTGTAAGCGGTCTCTTGCGTTTGACGCGTGTGCTTGAGAACGGCTCAAGGCAGGTGATCGCCTTTGCGCTGCCGGGTGATTTGGTCGGCTTCCCCGACGGTACGCTCCATCACACCGATTGCGATGTTCTGGTTTCTGGCGAGGTGGTCGCTTACCGCCGGCAGATGCTGGAAGATGGGAGCGGCGATCCAACCCTGCACACTCGGTTGTTGCGAGCGGCGCTCAATGAAATCAGCGCCATGCAAGACCATTTCATGATGTTGGCCCGCAAGTCAGCGCTCGAGAAGGTCGCCTCCTTTCTTCAAGTCATGGCAGAGCGCACGGGCGTGAGAGAAGGGCCGACGACCCGCATCGTGCTGCCCATGAAGCGCTCCGACATTGCCGATTTTCTGGGGCTGACCATCGAGACAGTGTGCCGGTCCTTCACACGCCTGCGCAAAGCAAACATCATTACCCTAGAGGATGCGCAAACCGTGCTTATTCTTGACCCTCAACGATTGGCCGATGCAGCACTTCTGGATTGAGGTCCAAGCAACGGATTTCTAATGACGGCATTTACATAACCTAGGCGCGACGCACGTTTTGGTTCTGCTCGCCAAGACCTTCAATGCCAAGCCGCATTGTCTCACCGCCGTTTAGCCATTTCTGCGGCTTTAGTCCCATGCCGACGCCCGGTGGCGTACCGGTCGAGATCACATCGCCAGGCTGCAGCGACATGAATTGGCTGACATAGTGCACCAGATGCTGCACGCCGTAGACCATCGTTTTGGTGGAGCCATTCTGATAGCGCGTGCGATCGACTTCGAGCCACATGGAAAGGTTCTGCGGGTCGGAAACTTCGTCGCGTGTGACCAGCCAAGGACCGATGGGACCGAAGGTGTCGGCTGACTTGCCTTTCACCCACTGACCGGCCCGTTCAATCTGGAAGGTGCGTTCGGAGATATCGTTGATGACGCAGTAGCCGGCCACATGGTCCATGGCATCGGCCTCGTCGATGTAAACGCCGCCTTTGCCGATCACAACGCCAAGTTCGACCTCCCAGTCGCACTTGTCGCTATTGCGAGGGACAAGCACATCATCGTTGGGACCGCAGATCGCGCTGGTCGCTTTCATGAACATCACCGGTTCTGGCGGCACGTCCATGCCGCTTTCAGCTGCATGATCTGCATAATTGAGACCGATACAGAGGAACTTGCCGACTCCGCCTACGCAAGGGCCGATGCGATCGACTTCCAGTTCCGGCAGCGTGCTGAGATCGAGGGCTTGCAGATTGGCAATACCATCCGGCGTGATTGCCTCACCGGCGATGTCATCGACATGGCCTGATAAGTCGCGAACCTTACCGTCGGCATCCAGAGCAGCGGGACGCTCGTGGCCGGGCTGACCGATACGCATCAGTTTCATGAAAGTCTCTCTTTGTTGGATAAGCGTTCAGAAGATGAGGAATGGCATCAAGCCATATAGAATTGTTTCGGCAACAGGAATGGGAACTGTGTCCGCTCATCTATCTCGATCTTCATGATCGGCCGCATCGATTCTGCCCAGCGGGCGTTCACTGGATCGTCGGCGAGCGCCGCCTTGGTGGCTTCAAGATCGTCGGTTTCAAAATACCCAAACAGCGTCAGACCATGCCGGAAGATGTTGTAGTTGGTGATGCCAGCCTTGCGCAGCGCCTCCAGCATCTCCGGCCAGATCTCATCGTGCCGTTTTTTGTATTCCTCTTCGTAGCCAGGACGCACTTCAAGCACCCACGCATAACCGGCCATGGTCCTACCCCTCATTCCATGTGTTGAAGCAATCACGCAGCGCGACCATCTCGGTGAGATTGTCGTCAAACCACGTGTTCATATAGTCCTGATGCACCGGTTCGATGGAGATGTAACCCGTGTACCCGGCGTCTCTGAGCGTGGCGAACATGGCAGGGAAGTTCAGTGTGCCGTGGTCAAACTTCTCTTGCAGTTTACCTGCTGTTGCCTGGCGGAGATGAACATGGCCAGCGTGGGCTGCCAGCGGGTCCACTTGATCCTGCGTGAAACCGAGGCAGGTGAAGTGCGCATAATCCAAGCAGACACCAACGCCCGATGCTTCGGAAAGCTGCTGCGCGATATCAGGATGTTCAGCAAAGGAATGCACGTGCGGCTCAAAGCAAAGCTTTGCTTTGTGGTCATCAGCCAGCGCCTTCATTGTTTTCAGGCTTTCAACTGAGACCTTCAGAGAATCTTCGCGAGACTGGCCGGGGTTCACCACACCGGGAAGAACGAAGATGGTGGCGATATCTGCTGCATCAGCGAAGATGAGCGCTTGCTTCAAGTCCTTCAAATTCTCATCCAAAGTACCGGGCAAAGCCAGGTTGCGGCCATCCAAGGACTCGCCAAAAAGATGGTAGAGGTTGGGCATAGTGATGCCGACGGCCATGACCTTTTCAGCTTCCGCCAGCGGGTCGGCGAGAATGGCCTTCTTGTCGAGCGCTGAGGCATAGAAATAGCCAACATCCAATGCTTGAATGCCAAGCGCTTTGGCGATAGCTGCGCATTCTTCCAGCGAACAGGCGGGCATTGTCCAACAGGTGGTGCTGAGTTTCATTTGACTTGCGGGCATGGGCCTAGCTCCCAATCGTGATCAGGCTGTCGGTTTCTGCGGATCGGTAAAGCGCGTGGAGAAGCTCGGTGACACGCGCGCCATTCTCGCCGTTGGAGGCGTTTTCAACCGGCTCACCGGCGCAAAGCTGAGCAAACACTTCGACGGGCAGAGCACCATCATATTCGCCGTCTTGTGCAGTCATCTCGACGATCTCATCAGCTTCATCGTCGCGGTTAAGAGCAAGCTTCGCGTCAGCATTGTTGAAGTCGATCATGCCCTGGCTGCCATAGATCTTGATGTCCATATGCATGCCGACATGCTTGGGCACGGTGGATGCACCAGACATCGAGATGGTCGCGCCGTTGGTGGCGCGGGCTGTTGCAGCGTCATAAAAATCAACGCCCGTGGGTGACTTTCCAACCATGCAATAGGTGCTCTGCGCGCGCAGGCCAGACACGTAAAACAGCCAAGCAAGCACGTGGGAAAGCTGCCCCCAGCCATAGCCACCAGCGCGTTTTGGATCGGCCCAAGTGGAAGCAGGCGGGCGATACATGTGGTCGGTGGTTTCCAGCATCGGTTCACCGGCAAAGAGATCCGACAGTGCAGACCCCATCTGGCAGGTTGCATGGCGCACTTCGCCGATACGGCCATCGCGCACCCACTGCGCGGCCTTCATGGAGAACCACTCAAAGTTCATGCCTGTGGGCACCAGAACCTGCTTGCCAGCTTTGGCCGCATCATCTGCAATCGCCCAGCCATCCTCAGCGGTCGTTGCCATGGGTTTTTCCACCAGCACATGACAACCCGCCTCAAGGCCCATGACAGCAGGAACCCGGTGCGCAACATGGGGCGTGGAAACGATGAGACCATCGAGCTTTTCCGACGCCAACATGGCACTTAAATCGGCGTAACGCCTAGAGATGCCAAAGCCATCGCCGACTTCAGCCAAACGGGCTTCATTTAGATCACAGATGGCGACGAGGTCAGCAAAATTGCTCTTTTGGACGGTTGGAATATGGTTGAAGGTTGCCCACCAACCGGCGCCGACCAAACCCAAGCGGGCTTTGTTGTGTGCGCTCATGCACCCTCCCCCTTCTTCATGTCTGGCTGTTCAATCGTCACGCGGTAGACATTGTGCATGTGCTGTTCAGCAGCCTTGGCGGCTGAATCGGCGTCACGTGCTTTGAGTGCAGCAACCAAGACTTGATGGTCTGCGTAGCTTTGGCGCAAAACCGCTGGGCTCTCGGAGGCGCGCTTGCGAAACTCCAACCCAATCACGTTCAAGCTCTCGCCAATGCGCTTTAAGAACGCATTGCCCGAGCCAATCCAAATCAATTCGTGGAACGCATAATCGGAGGCGCGGAAGGCGTCTGGATTGTCGAGACACTTGGATTGTGCAGCCAGAATAGCCTCCAACCGCACAAGGCTTGCACCATCCATATTGATGGCAGCGCGCCGCGCTACATCGCTTTCGATCAGCGAGCGAGCATCGTAAAGCTCGGTGACGTTGAGATCTTGCAGCGACAAGAAAAATTGGATCGGGCCCAGCAGCGCATCGGCATCAAGATCGGAAATGTAGGCGCCACCGCCTTGAACGGTGCGCACCACGCCAAGAATGGCCAATCCACGGATCGCTTCTCGTACCGATGGACGGGAGACGTTGAGGCCTTGCGCCAAGTCGCGCTCAGTCGGCAGTTGGTCTCCCGGTTTCAGCGTACCTGCTTTGACCATATCCAGGATGCGCCGGGCGACCATCTCGCCAACAGGCATACGCTCAAGCGGGCGCTCGAAATCAAGCTTCTGCACCGTGGTCATGAGCTGGATTCCTGTTGTTTTTTACCTTGCAGCAGCATTGGCAAATTCGCGCGGGGCAAGAGCACTGAGGCGATGAGCAAGATACCGATCACGCCTGTTTGGATGTGGCCAGTGATGTTGAGCAGCGCCATACCATTGCGCAAATTGAGCACGATGAGAATCGCCAGCAGTGTACCAAGAAGTGTGCCCGAACCGCCAAAAATGCTCACACCGCCCAACAGCACCATGGTGATGATGTCGAGTTCAAAGCCGAGCGCCACATCCCCGCGCACCGCACCTACGCGCGCCGCATAGAGCAGGCCAGCAAAAGCGGACACCAGCCCTGACATAATGAACAGGATCATTTTGTGCCGGCCCGTATCGATACCGGCAAATGCAGCGACCTCGCGGTTGGTGCCGATCACATAGGTTTTGCGGCCAAAGCCTGTCCGTTGAAGCAAAACATAGAGGATCACAAACAGCACACCGAAAGCGATCAAAGCGAACGGGATTGGACCAAGCCACCCTTGCTGGCCCAGCGCATCGAACCACTCTGGAAAATCAGTGATGCCACGATCTTCCACCAGTACGCGGGCCAATCCGCGAAAGCCAATAAGTGTTGCAAGCGTCACCACCAGGGAAGGCAGACCGATGGTGGTGATGAAGAAGCCATTGAGAGCACCGCCCGCCGCGCCGATGATCAGCACTAAGACGATGGCGATGGCTGGATCGACGCCTGCCTGAAACAGAAAGCCAAACGCGCAGGCGGCCAGGCCCATCATAGAACCGACGGAGAGATCGATCTCCGCATTGATGATCACAAAGGTCATCACCAGCGCGACGATGATCTTCTCAATCGACAGCTGGAACAGGTTGATCTGGTTGCCCAGCGTCATGAATTGCGGGGAGAGCGCGGTGTTCATCAGCACGATGAAAATAAGCGCGCAGACCAAAAACCCTTCCCAGGTTTGAACCTTGGCCCACATGGCGGCAATCGCGGACGGCTTAGCCATGCGACACCTCCTTCTCGCGTTTTTCGTGGTGCTTCGCGGCCCGCAATGCCACCAGACGACGCATGACAACCGCATCCAGCGCAACGGCAGTCAGAATGAGTGTGCCGAGCACCGCCTCGCGCCAGAACTCTGATACCAGCGGCCAACGCACCAGGCTGGTCTCGATGAGATCGACTAGAACAGCGCCTATCAGCGCGCCAAACACGGTGCCTGAACCACCAAAAATGTTCACACCGCCCACCACGGCGGCAGCCACCGATTTCAGCTCGAAGCCGAGCCCGGCGACGACAGTGATGTTGCCGAAGCGGGCCAGAAACATGAAGCCGGCCAGCCCCGTCAGAGCGCCTGCGCAAACGAAGGCGAAGAACACGGTGAGTTTTTGATTGATACCTGCCATCTCAGCGGCTTCAGGGTTGGAACCGATGGCGTAAAGTCTGCGCGCCACGCGCAGCCGCTGCAGCGCGATATGCACGGCAATTACGATGACCACAGCGATCACGAACGAGGCACGGAATTGAAATTGTCCGAGTTCAAACAGGCGCGTGTTGGGGAAACTGGTCAGCCATTGCGGCAACTGAGATGAGGTGATCGACTTGCCATCGGCAAACTCCACCAACAGCGATCGAAACAACGCCATCGTCGCCAAGGTGACAATGATGGCGGGCACGCGGGCATAGGCAACGAAGAAGCCGTTGAACACGCCAAAACAGGCGCCGACAAGCATGGAGTAGCTGACAAGCAGCAACGGATGCAGATCAGGCAATCCGGCGATCAGGCTGCCGGTCGCAAAGGCGGTGAAGCCAACCACCGAGCCGACAGACAGATCGATGTTGCGGGTGAGAATCACCAACGTCTGTGCTGTGGCGATCAGTGCCATGATGGCGACAGACGATGAGATACGGTTGAACAGTCGGCCGTTCAGATAGTTCGATATCTGCGTGGAGAAGAAGAGGATCACCAAGGCCAGCACAAGCAACAAGGCGATGATCCGCAAGGTCTGTGGGTTGAGATTGGAAAGCGTGCGCATCATGCCGCGACCCTCCCCGGATCGTCCTGCCCAGTGGCAAGCGCCATGATGCGCTCCTGATTGGCCTCTTCATGATCAAGGATCGCCATCTGCTCACCTTCGCGCATCACCAGGATGCGATCGCCCATGGCCAGCACTTCGGGAAGATCAGAGGAGATGACGATGGCCGCACCGCCATCGCGCACGAAGTCGCGAATGAGATCGTGCACCTCGGCCTTGGCACCCACATCGATGCCGCGTGTCGGTTCATCGAAGATCAGCAGATCCGGCTGCATGTTCAGCCACTTGGCAAGCATCACCTTTTGCTGGTTGCCGCCGGAAAGCATCTCAACCTGCGTTTCAACGTCGGGTGTGCGGATGTTGAGCCGTTCACGGAAATGATGCGCGGCGTCCGATTCCTTTGCCCGATTGATCAGCCCGAATTTGGAGAGAAAGTCGCCAAGGGTGGCGAGCGAAATGTTGGCGCGGATCGCCATCGGCATAGCCAGACCAAGCTTACGGCGATCTTCGGAGACATAGGCAATGCCAGCATCCATCGCCTGTTTTGGCGAGGTAATTATGAGCGGCTCACCCTTGTAGGCGACCGTGCCAGCGGTGGCTGGATGAATGCCAAAAAGCGCCAGCGCCACATCAGTGCGGCGCGCGCCGATCAATCCAGCCATGGCCAGCACTTCACCGCGCTTCAGCTCAAAATCGATGTTCTCGAACACACCATCGAGCGATAGGCCTATCACACTGAGTATCATCTCATCTCGGGCATGGCTCTCGCCCTTGGCGAAGTAGTTGCCCACTTCGCGGCCTACCATCTCGGCAATCATCGTGTCGGTGTCTGTCTCGGTGATGAGACGCGTGGAAACATATTCGCCATCGCGGATCACTGTGACGCGGTCGGCCACTTCAAAAATCTCTTCCAAACGGTGCGAGATGTAGACAACCGCAACACCATCAGCTGCCAGTTGCCGTGCAATACGGCGCAACTGTTCCGCCTCATGGGCCGATAGGGAAGCCGTCGGCTCATCCATGATCAGCACACGCACGTCTTGGGAAAGCGCCCGGGCAATCTCGACGGCCTGCTGCTCGGCGAGCGTCAATCCGCTGGCGGCGCGATCGACGTCCAAATCCATGCCGATGCGCTCGATAAGCACCTCGGCGTCGCGGCGCTGTTTGGCTTTGTTTTGCAGCCAACCGCCACCAACCTGACTGATAAAAATGTTCTCAGCGACATCCAGATCGGGAAAGACCATCGGCTCCTGATAGATCGCGGCAATGCCAAGCTCGCGCGCCGTTTGCGATCCGGAAATGGTTCGTACCTTGCCGTCCACCGATACCGTGCCCTCTGTCGGCTGGTGGATGCCAGTCATTGTCTTGATCATGGTCGACTTGCCAGCGCCGTTCTCACCGACAATGGCGTGCACTTCACCTGCGTGCAGGGTGAGCGACATGTCAGAGAGCGCCAGCGTGGAACCAAAACGCTTGGACACATGATCGAGTGATAGAACAGGTGCGGTCATCACAGCCCTAGCGGCGTTGAGTGAAGCAAGCTCCGGCGCAGCGTAACGATGCCGCGCCGGAGTTCGGGGAGAAAAGAAGCGCTCTTTTATTGAGCGGCGGCTTCCACATTGTCCGCATTGTAGACCGTGAATGGCCCCATCAGGATGCGGCTTGCACCTTCGCGGCCTGGATCTTCCTCGATGGTGTATTCACCCATGCGACCGGCAGTGAAGGTTTCGCCGATATCGCCTGACAGCTGACCCGTGGCGAGGCCATAGGCTGTGTAGTAGGTGAGGTAGCCAAGGTCGCGAAAGTCCCAGAGCGCAAACTCAGGCGCGCAGCCATTGAGCGTGTAAGACAGCATTTCAGCTGGAAGACCTAGACCTGACACACGCACCTGCTCGCAGAGGCCTTCATCCTGCATCGCTTTGGCCGATGCCTGGATGCCAACCGTGGTTGGCGACATGATCAAACCGAGGTCGGGATACTGATCGACCAACGCCAAAGCACGGTTGTAGCTGACCTCTGCCTGGTCATCGCCATAAACGATATCGACCAGTTCAATGTCAGCATATTTGTCGTCGGTCAGCGCTTCTTCCATCGCCGCGATCCAAGCATTCTGGTTAGCAGCGTCGGGTGTCGCTGACAGCACGGCCATCTGGCCGGAACCGCCAAGGATCGAGTGCGCCATGTCGGCCATCACCACACCGATGGAGCCGAAGTCCACCTGCGCGACAAAGACATCTTCGCCTTCACCGGATGGAATGGGGCTATCCCAGGTCACCACGCGGGTGCCAGCTTCCTGCGCAGCCATAGCCGACGGCACGATCTGGTCGCCAGCATTGTTGGAGAGCAACACAGCGCCTTGGCCCTGTGTGGCCGAGGTGGTCATGATTTCAATTTGACCGGCGACTGAGTTTTCCGGCGTTGGACCAACGAACAGCAGTTCGCCAGGATTGTTCAGTTCGGCATGAGCTTCCTGCGCACCTTCATTGGCTTGGTCAAACACCAAGATGCCAAGGAATTTGGGCAGCAGAACCATGTCCACTTCTTGCCCACCTTCCAACATCATGTCAGCGGCAGCGGCGATGGCGGCAACCGACATGCTGGCTGACAGGAGCGCCGCAGCGGCGCAACTTGTAGTAAGACGTTTCATCGTTTCCTCCCGTTTCGGGTCTGATTGGCCGCCTTGTGGCGTGCCGTTCTTGCGTGTGCGAGCTTGATCCACAATTGGGTGTGGGGTCCCGGCTCGCGCGGGATTTCGTGTGCGGTTAGGGCACCGGTTTGCGCGGCCCCTCCCCATTGAGTGCAAGCGTGATGTCTTGCGCGACCAGGCCCTGAAGCCGATCAATGGCAGCATCAGAATACCAAGCAGAATGTGGGGTCAGGATCAGTCCGGGCGCATCGCGCAATGGCGAGGTATCCGGCAGTGGCTCTTGGCCAAAGACATCCAAAGCTGCTCCGGCGATGGTGCCAGCACGCAGCGCAGATGCGAGGTCATCTTCGTTGATCAGTTGGCCGCGTGCGGTGTTCACCAGCATTGCGTGAGACTGCATTTTCTTGAACGCCTGGGCGTTAAAGAAGCCGGTGGTGCCCTGCGTTGCTGGCGCATGACAGGTGATGATGTCGGCGGTAGCGAGGAGCTCATCCGCATCCACCAGCGTAATGCCCAAGGCGTGCGCTTCTTGTGCGGTTAAGCCTGGATCAGAGGCGATGACACGAAAACCAAATCCCCGAATGCGCTGAAGAACTGCCGAACCGATCTGACCGATCCCAAAGAAACCGAAGGTGGTTTCGTTGAACGGTTTCAGCGGTTTGGAATATTTGACCGCCGCCCATTCGCCAGCACGCACCGACGCATCCAACACGGGTAGCTTGCGCAACAGAGACAAGGCCAGCGCGGTTGTGTGGTCAGCGACTTCATCAGTGCAATAGTCCGGCACATAGCCGACCTTCAGGTCGGCTTTGCGGGCCGCCGCTACATCGATATTGTCATAGCCAACACCGTAGCGGATAACGCTGGCGCCAGGCTTCACAGCTTTGACGGCATCAGCGGTGAAGGGCGCAAACTGGACGATGGCGACATCGGCATCTTTGACGGCTTCAGCCACATCCTCTGCTGTTTTGCATTGAAACCCCTGGAAATCAGCACCAACAGCGCGCGCGGCGGCGGCCTCCTGATCGAGGTTGGGAAAAATCGTATCGGTGACGACCACACGCGCACTTTCACCACCAGTGGTCATGGGGACGTCTCCAGATAGTCATGCAGGATGGTGCCTGCGATGAGAGTGAAATCAGCCCGCCAGAAGAAGCCTTCCAACGGTTCCAGCACCGGCAGTCGGAACAGAGGCAACTGTGCGTTGGCACGAAGCTCCGCCGTGCAAGGCCCTGCCCACGCCTCATGGATGACAACATCAGTTAGCGCGCGCGAGGTGAGCTGGCGGATCGCCGGGCGACCATCGATATGGTCGATAGATTTGAGATTGATGTTGGTAGCAAAATCAAAATGCGGCTTGATGGCCGATGGCTCCACCGCCTTTTGCTTGTAGGCCATGGTGCCGGTCAGAACGTCGATGCCATTGCGCTCGACCGTGCCGACCAATAGGTCACCGCGCGCCTCGATCGTCGGGTTGCCAAGCTTTTTGGGTTGGCCGTGCACTTCGCGGCCATGCACCACGCCACCATCAGAAGACAGCGCCAGATAGGGTGAGTAGCCGCCAGACGCTTTCCCAGGAAGCTCCGCGCCGACCATGACATTCATCTCGCCATAAGGGCCGATCCAGTCAGGATCGTTCATCTGGTAAATGTGCGCGCAGGCGATATCGCAGGTTGCCTTCAAAGGCGGAGGGAGAAGAAAATCAATCGCGTCAGGGTCCGTGCGCCAGTAGAGCGTCATGATCCGGCAATCGCGAAACTTGAACGGAAACGGCGGCACCATCGGCGCATCCCACGGCGTGGAAAAGCCGGGCGAGACGATGTCCTCCACCGTCGGCGGCGTCATGCCGAAGCGGGTGGGCTGGTCGCTCATGCGGCGGTCGCCAGACGCTGCACGACATCTTCCTGCACGTCGATGCCAAGACCAGGTGCGTTGATCGGATAGGCCCAGCCGTCCTTGTGCCAAAGCTTTTCGCCAACCAGCTGATCCTGAACGACAACGCCGAAGGGTTTGTACTCGAAAATCTCAGCGTTCGGCGATGCCAGCGACAGGTGCAGACTAGCCGCAGTCGTGATGCCGGTGGACCAAGCGTGGGCGTTGATCACTTTACCATATTGCGAGCAAAGCGCGTCAACGCGCCGGAAACCGGTAATGCCTTCAACGCGCGCCGGATCAACGCCATAGACCTCAACGGCACCCATCTCCATTTGGCGGCGATAGCCAGCTTCGGTGAACTCTCGCTCGCCAGAGGCAATGCGCACATCGGTTGATGCGGCCAGCTTTTTGTAGCCAGCATCATCAGTTGGATAGAGCGGCTCTTCGTACCAGCCAATGCGGTACTCGCCCATGCGATTGCAAACCGAGATGGCTGTCTCGACATCCCAACGTACGCCGTTGCCAATATCGACGAGGATTTCGGCTTGATCGCCAAGCGCTTCGCGCAGGGCGCGAATAAAGCTCACATCGGTTTCGGGGTCACCGCCGATATTGCTCTCACCCTTCTTGGCAAAACCAAGCTTGGTGGAGCGGAACCCAGCCTCAAAGAAGCCGACAACTTCAGCGACGCAGGCCGCCTCGCCCTTCTTGTTCACATGAGACGAGGCATTGGCGAGCAACCGCTCATGCTTGAGGCCGCCAAACAACTCATAGAGCGGCTTGCCAGCGGCTTTGCCGGCAATATCCCACAGCGCCATATCGACACCGGATAGGGCCAGTGATGCGATGCCGCCTTCGCCATACCACCAGACATGGCGGCGCATCTTTTCCCAAGCGGAGGCCGTGTCGGTGGAATCGTCACCTTTGAGCACGGGCAGCAAACCATCAGTGATGATCGTGGCCACTGCCTTGCAGGCTTCCGGCCACATAGCGATGCATTCGCCCCAGCCGGTCGCCCCCTCGTCGGTGGTGACCTTCACAAGCACCGTGCGGCGTGTCGTGCCGAAATCATTCGGATCGGGATAAGCGATGGGAATAGGTTCAATGGCGCGGATACGCATCGTTGGGTCCACCTCCCGAACGGGATCAGCGCCTTGGTTGATGGCTCGCCTGCCAAGTTCTGCGAGGAGACTTTGACAGAGGCCGGTTGGCGCTGTATCCACAAATTGGACAGACCAATTAAATAACCAGACGAAAACGAGGTCAAGAGGAAATGTTCAATCTCACGCCCCTCCATGTGCCTGACCTTTCCGGACGCACGATCCTTTTGACCGGCGCTGACCGGGGGATTGGGGCGATGTTAGCACGCACTCTGGTGGACAAGGGGGCACGCGTGATCGCGGGCGTTTATGGAAAGGTGGCCGATACCAATCTGCTTGATGGGGCAGAAACGATTAGCCTTGACGTGACGGTCCAAGCGCAAGTTGATGCCGCGATTGCCGCGGTTGGCGGCAAGCTGGATGTCCTCGTCAACAATGCCGGAGTCATTGATCCCATTGGCCATGCCTCCGATCTCGCGACCGACAGCCTGCGCGCTGCCTTTGAGGTTAATGTGCTCGGCGTCCATCGCATGACCGTCGCAGCGCTGCCGCTTCTCAAAGCCTCACAAGGCGTTGTGGTGAACGCCGGGACTGGCGCGGCAACCACACCTATGGAAGGCTGGACGGCCTATTGTTCCTCCAAGGCCGCCATGCGGATGCTCACCCAGATGTTTGCCATGGAGCTGGAGGGTACCGGCGTTCGCCACACTTTTATCGGCATTCCACCCACAGACACCGCCATGCAGGGATCGATCCGTCAGGCAGGGCTCAACCCCATTTCCAAAATCGCCCAAAGCGACCTGGTCGACCCGCAGGTGCCAGCCTCGGTTATGGCATGGCTTTGCAGCGAAGATGCCAGGCAGCGCACCGACGTTCTTCAAGATGTGCGCGACGAGTTTTTCACGCAGAAGATGGCGCTCTAACGCCGTTCGGCGGTCATTGAGCTAGTGCCGCAGGATTTTGCCAAAGAAGTCACGTGCGCGTTCGGCCTTCGGTGCGTCAAACAGGACCGATGGTGGACCTTCTTCGACCACTTCACCTTCGTCCATGAAGATCACTTTGTCGGCAACCTCACGAATGAATGCCATCTCGTGGCTGACTAGGATCATCGTAATGCCCTCGGCGGCAAGACGACGAATGGTGTCCAGCACTTCGTTGACCAGCTCGGGATCGAGTGCCGAGGTTACTTCGTCGAGCAGAAGAATTTGAGGCTTCAACGCCAACGCACGTGCAATCGCAACGCGCTGTTGCTGACCGCCAGACAATTGATCAGGATAGGCCGCGAGCTTGTCAGCAAGACCCACCATGGCGAGGAGTTTTTCGGCTTCAAGCCGCACTTCGGCAATCGGTCGCTTTTTGATCTTGGCCGGTGCGACCGTCACGTTTTGCAGAACGCTCATGTTCTGAAACAGATTGTACTGCTGGAAGACAATGGCCATCTGATCGCGTGCTTCGCGCACCGAGACTGCACTTTTGTAGTTGATGGTTTTGTCGTGGATGGTGACACTGCCGGACGTGACCGGCGTCAGCCCGACAAGCGTGCGCAGCACCGTCGATTTGCCTGACCCAGATGGACCGACAAGGCCGATCACCTCCCCCTTTTCCATGGAGAAGGAAACGCCCTTGAGAACCTCAATCGCGCCGTAGCGGGCGCGCAGATCGTTGACCGCGAGGTGTGGCAAGGCGTTTCTCCAGATACTGACCCAGCATGCTGAGCGGGAAGGACATAAGGAAATAGCAAAAGGCGATGGTGCCAAAGACAAGAAGTGCCGAGAAGCCCTGATTGTTCAGCTCTTTGCCGCGAAAGGTGAGTTCAAAAACGCCGATCTGACTAACCAGCGCGGTGTCTTTGATGAACGAGACGGCAAAGGCGATCGCCGGCGGGACGATGACAGGCCAGGCCTGTGGAAGCACGACTGTCAGCAGCGTGCGCAGCCGCCCAAAGTTCATCGCGGTGGCCGCTTCAACCTGCGTTTGCGCGACAGACTCAATGCCGCCACGAATAATGTCGGCTGTGTAGGCCACCGCGTAGATACAGATGGCGATGACCGCGATGGTGAAAAGTGAGGCATTGGTGGTGATCGTTTGGATGAAGAACAGCACCAGATAAATGACGACGATAAAGGGAATGCGGCGGAATATTTCCACGTAGGCGATACAAGTCGCGCGCAAGGGCAGCGCCCAAAGGCCAGGTGTTTGGCGCAGATAGACCAGGACAAACGCCAGCCCGAAACCGATGAGGCACCCCATGGCTGTCATGGCCAGCGTCAGGCCCGCCGACTGCGCAAGAAGCGCCATGTTATCCAGCGTGAAGAAGCGCGGGATTTGCTCAATGATCCGTTCCATTAGCGAAGATCCATACTCAGAAGATCCTCGCCTTGACGCGGAAGGCCCATCGACCCAGCAAGGCCAGCCCAATAGAGGCAATGAAGGTCAGCACGACGTACATAACCGCGACGATCGAGAAGTATTCCAGCCAGCGATAGTTGACGGTCGATAGATTGATCGCCTGCCCGGTCAGCTCGTCAACGCCGATGAGCGCGCCAATTGAAGTCCCCATAACGAGAACGACAATGAAGAAGTTGGCGAGTGCCGGGTAAACCGACTTCGCGATGTGCGGCATGATGATGTAGCGAATTTGCTGAACGAGCGAAAAGCCGAGCGTTTGTCCCGCTTCAAGTTCAGTTCGGCGCACCGACAGGAACCCTGCCCTCAGGATCATCGTCAAATAGGCCCCGGCATTAAGGATCAACCCGATCAGCACGCAGGCCTCGTTCGACCAGCGAATGCCGACTTCAGGTAGACCGAAATAGAGAAAGTAGATTTGGATCAGCGCTGGGGTGTTGGTGATGAACACCACATACCCATCGACTAGAAGCCGCAAAGGCTTGGCGCCATAGGTTTTGATCGCGGCGCCAACCAAGCCGATGACGGCGCCGCCACCAAAGGCGACGACGCCGAGTTGGAAGGTCAGCCAAGCCCCCGCCAAGAGCGCATCAAATTGGCTCCAGACGACGCCATATTGGAACGTGTAGTTCATGGCTTACGGGCGACCCTAAATTCTGCCCGGCACTGCACCCGGCCTCGCCGCTGACGCTGAAATCAGCAAAACGAATGGCAAGACCGGGGGCAGCGTCGGGAAGACGGTTTTAGAAGTAGGGATTGGGCGTGATGTCACGCAACATCGGCGAGCCGTATTGCGCTTCCCAACGCTCATTAACGAAGCCCGAGGAATGCAGGCCGTAGAGCAGGATATTCAGCACTTCGGTCAGATTATCATTGCCTTGGGCCACGCCAATCGCGCAGTAGGCAACAAAGATCGGATTTTCGACCACGCGCCAATCGACGTCGGGATAGTTCTCGGTGAAGGCCATGAAGAAGTCGATGTTCTCCACAATGGCATCGGCGCGTCCCTGTGCCACCAGACGAACTGTGTCAGCAAGGGTGTCGACAAGCTCCAACTCGACATTGGGCATGTTTTCTTCAATCCAACCCACGGTCCAGTTGCCGCGCATGTTGGCGAGGGTCACGCCGTCTTGGTTGAACTCTTCCCAGCTATTGCCCTCGATCTCGGACGTTGCGAGCACCGCCAGCACTTCGGTGTGCAGCGGCACGGTGTAGTCGATCAGCATCGCGCGTTCGGCGTTGCGAGTCAGGGCGCCCAGCGACACGTCGATGCGATCAGAAACCAGGAATGGCACGCGCTGCGGCGTTTCGGTGGGAACCCATTCGACCTCAACGCCAAGCCCCTCGGCCAGGGCGTTCGCGATGTCGATGTCAAACCCTTCCCAATCGCCGGCGTCGTTACGCGTGCTCATGTTGGGGAAATTCGGATTGATGCCGACGCGTAACACGCCTTCAGACAAAATCTCATCAAGGGTGCGCGCTTCGGCCACTGCTATCGGCGCGCTCAAAATGGCGAGGCCGGAAAGGGCCGCAACGAATGTGCGTTTGAGCATTGATCTTCCTCCACATTGGGTCGGCCCGATGTTTCACCAGCCAACAAAGATGAAAGCTCGCATAGCGTTCTGTGCGCATTACGAACTTTCGTGCGGATTATGACGCTTTGTCGCACCTCGCTGTCAATGGCGCATCTATACGTGCAAACCGCTATGCGCACGATCTGTGCGTACACGGGTTGAGTGGTCGGATTCGAACGGTTAGCGACCCCTGCCTTTTCGAACATCTGTGCGTATATTGGACGCTGGCGCTGCGTTGTGGCGCGAACCGATACGATGATGAGCTCGGGCAAGAATGCAGATTGGACTGATCGTTAACCCGATTGCTGGCTTGGGCGGTCGCGTTGGGTTGAAGGGCACAGATGGCCCCGGAACTGTGGCAGAGGCTCTGGAACGGGGCGCTGAGCCACAAGCCGGGCCGCGCGCAAGGAGAGCCCTGGCACGCATTGCTGACCGTGTTCCGTGCGCGAGGCTTCAGACGGCGCCTGGGCCACTGGGTGCAGATTGGGCTGACGGTCTGAACCTCACAATTGATGCGCTGGAAACTGAAACCAGCACGCAGACGGCTCGCGATACCCGCCTTGCCGTGGAAGCGATGACCGATTGCGATCTCATCGTGTTTGCTGGTGGTGACGGCACGGCGCGCGATGTTGGCACGGCATTGCGGAAGGGCCAGGCCATGCTCGGCATTCCGTGCGGGGTTAAAATGCACTCCGGTGTGTTTGCCATTTCGCCTGAGGCGGCAGGTGCTCTTCTCGCGGATATCTTGAATGCACCGGAACGCATTAGCTGGACCGACGACGCTGAAGTCATGGACATTGACGAGGCGGCTTTGCGCCAGGGGCATATTGCGCCGGAACTTTATGGCCATGCACGCGTGCCTTTAGTCAGCAATCGCTTGCAGGCATCCAAAGGCGGTTTGCGCAAAGATTGGGGCGCAGCACTGGTCGGTGCCGCGGCGGAACTGGTTAAGCAGATGGATGCTGACACGCTTTATGTCATTGGTCCGGGCACCAGCGCTGGCGCTGTGATGCGGGCTGGTGGCCACACGCCAACTGTGCTGGGCATCGATGCATTGCGCAACGGCAAGGTGGTGGCACGCGATGTCGGATCAGATGAGCTAGAAACATTGGCCAGCGAAGGCCCTTTGCGGATCGTGCTTGGTGTGACCGGCCAACAGGGCTTTCTGATTGGCCGTGGCAACCAGCAGATCAGCCCAAAAGTGCTCGCACAGGCTGGGCGCGAGGGACTGATTGTTCTGGCCGCTGAAGATAAGCTGATGGGCCTTGCTCAGCCACGCTTGTGGGTGGACAGCGGAGACCCCGTCTTGGATGCCGAGCTTGAAGGGTTCTTGCGGGTGCGCACAGCGCCTGGGCGCGAAACGATGATGCGGCTTTCCGCCGGTTGATTTCGCACGATCACCGGGTTGATTTCACCTGTGCGTTATGTGAACTTTTGTGCACTATTTGCACGCCCATCCAGACAGCCCCGCACCGTCCCGTGATCTGAGGAGACCTTCATGTCGACCGAAACCAGGCCAGCCCAAACCCGATCCCACCCGTGGATGGCCTTGTCCGCGCCCGGTGTGATCGATGAGATGTTGGCGGAAATCGGCGTGTCCTCCGTCGAGGCACTGTTTGAGCAGATTCCTGCCGATCATTACCGCAAGGCACCGCTCGACCTGCCGCCGGCGCTGACCAGCGAGATGGAGCTGAAGCGCGATCTGGTCACGCGGCTGAAAAAGAATGAGAGCTGCGAGGAAAATCTGAGTTTTCTGGGTGCGGGCGTCTGGCAGCATCATGTACCGGCCATTGTCGATGAGATCGTTGGGCGCACCGAATTCGCCACCAATGTCTGGGGTAGCTATCAGTCTGACCATGGTCGCAACCAGACCTGGTTTGAGTTCTCCTCGCAGCTTGGCGCGCTCTTGAACCTCGATGTGGTGCAGTTGCCCGTCTACTCCTGGGGCTGTGCAACCGGCCATGCCATCCGCATGGCGGCCAAGATCACCGGGCGCAGGAAGGTGCTGGTCCCGCACTTGAGTGATCCGGAGCGGCTGTCGGTGATCCGCAACTATTGCCAGCCGCAGGAGATGGAAAGCGCCATTGAGGTGGTTCTGGTGGCGGCCGACCCAACCTCCGGGCGGCTTGATCTCAACGACCTTCAATCCAAGCTCGGCACAGACGTCGCAGCAGTTTACTTCGAGAATCCTGCCTATCTCGGCACCATTGAAACTGGCGCTACCGAGATCGCCAAGCTTGCCCGTGCGGCGGGTGCTGAAACCATTGTTGGCGTCGACCCGATTAGCCTGGGCGTCATGACCGCACCGGGCGATTATGGTGCTGACATTGTCACTGGGCCGGTACAGCCGCTGGGCGTACACATGCAATGTGGCGGCGGCGCAGGTGGCTTCATCGCTTCACGCGATGAAGAAGCCTATGTGCGAAGCTACAACGGCTTTCTGGTCTCTGTCGCGCAGACCCTTGAAGAGGGCCAGCACGCCTTTGGCCTAGCCTGCCCGCACCAAAACTCTTACGGCATGCGCGAAGAGGGCAACGATTGGACCGGCAATTCCACCTATCTTTGGGCGATTGCTGGAGCTGTGTATATGAGCCTGCTCGGCCCCGATGGCTTTGCCGAAGTGGGTCGCTTGATCGTCTCGCAGGCGCGTTACGCCGCTAAACTTCTGGGAGAGGTGCCCGGTGTTCGCATTGTCTGGCCAAATACCCAGTTCAAGGAGTTCATCGTCAATTTCGATGACACCGGCAAAAGCGTCGCAGAGATCAACGATGCGCTGCGCGGCAAAGGCATTTTCGGCGGCAAGGACCTTTCCAATGAAGGTTTGGGGCTTGGTCAGGCTGCACTCTACTGCGTGACCGAAGTGCACACCGCCGCCGACATCAAACGCCTGGCCGATACCATGAAGGAGGTTCTGTCATGAGCCGCTTGCCGAACTTCCACGCTGCCAAATGGGACGAGCCAGTTGTCATGGAAATGGGTCGGCCTGGTGGTCGCGGACAGATCTTTCCGGCCCCTGAATCTGAGATCGCCAGCAGCGTTGGTGGTGATCTTATCCCTGGTTCGATGGCGCGCAAAAACCGCCCGGAGCTACCGGAGATTACCGAGTTCGAAGCGCAGAGACACTATCTTCATCTGAGCCAGATGACGCTCGGCATGATGGGTGTCAGCCTCTTCGGCACGTGCACGATGAAGTACAATTCCAAGACATCTGAGTATGCCACCCTGCGCCCGGAACTCGCCGAGGTGCACCCCTACCAGCACGAAGATACGTTGCAAGGCGTGCTCGGCATCATTCACGAATTCGATGGCATCCTGCGCTCGCTCTCAGGCATGGACCAGTTCATCTTCCAAGCCGGTGGCGGCGCGGATGCGGCCTACACCATGACAGCGCTTGCTCGTGCATACTGGAAAGACAAAGGCCTGCTTGGTCAGCGCACCGAGATGGTGACATCGGCGCAGTCACACCCCTGCAACCCAGCAACGGCGGCGGCGGCGGGATTCAAGGTCGTGAACCTTCCGCTTGAAGAGAACGGCTACCCCTCGCTTGATGCGTTGAAGGCGGCGGTGAGCGGCAAAACCGCGCTCATCATGCTCAACAACCCTGACGACATGGGCATCTACAATCCCGAGATCAAAGAGTGGGTACGCGTTGCCAAGGAAGCAGGGGCGCTCTGCTTCTATGATCATGCCAACTTCAATGGCGTCATGGGCAAGCTGTCAGCGCGTGAGCTGGGCTTTGATGCCTGCATGTTCATGCTGCACAAAACCTTTGGGGCACCCAAGGCTGGCGGCGGTCCAGCCGTCGGTGCGTTTGGCTGTTCAGATGCGCTGGCGCCTTACCTGCCAACACCCGTCGTGGTGAAAGAGGGTGATCGCTATCGGCTGGATGATGATCGCCCAAAATCAGCCGGCAAGGTGCGCGAATACTGGGGCAATGTTCCCCAGGTTGTGAAAGCTTATGCCTGGGCGCGCGGCATGGGTGCCGAGGGCATTCAGTTGGCCTCCGATATCTCCGTGGTCGCCAACAACTATATGGACAAGCGCCTGTCTGAGATTCCAGGTCTTGCGATCTCCAACCCGGATGTCAAAGCCCATCGTATGGAGATGACGCGCTGGTCACTGGGTCCGCTGGCTGAAGAAACTGGCATCGGCACCGTCGAGTTCGCCAACCGCATGGCGGACTATGGCATCGACCCTTGGTGGATGAGCCATGAGCCTTGGATTGTCGCTGAGCCGTTTACGCCCGAAGCCGGTGAGCTGTGGTCCAAAGAAGACATTGATCTCTGGATTGATGTTGTCGCGAAGATCGTTGAAGAGGCCCGCGCCGATCCTGACATGTTGAAGTCAGCGCCGCACAATCAACCGGTTGCGCAGGTGAAAGGCGACGTCTTCGAGGACCCAAGCCAATGGGCGATGACCTGGCGGGCCTACAAGCGCAAAATCATCGACGCCGAGACTGCGCGCGGCGTAGCCTAAACGTGGCACCTGCAAGATCAGTCGGCCAAAACGGATATGCCCTTGAGCGAGATGGACGATTGGCGGCCCAGCACAAGGTCCGCCGTCACCTGCGCGGTCATCGGCGCGGCGCTGAACCCCACCCAGGGAAACAGCGCCAGGAAGAAGCCGGGCTGATCCGGCACTTCGCCCAGGATAGGCCGCCAATCCGGCGTTCCATTCACCCATGCTGTCCAACTTCGCACCGCGCGTATTTGGCCAAGCTTGGGCACGACGTCAGCGGCAACGCCCATATTGCCGGTCAGGCTCACAGGATCGGTGGCCAGCGTTCCATTCTCGCGCCGCGCAGCTGGCCATCCACCACCGATGATGCAGCTACCATTGGCGGCCTGTTTCAACGACAGTTTTCCTGCCGCCGAATAGACCAGATGCGGGATCAACCGGGCCACCGGTTCGGTGACCGTGACCTGAAGCGGAAAACCATCGATTGTGATGTCCACGCCAAGCATGGCCGCGACGTCGCCAGCCTTGGCACCTGCGGCATTCACCACACGTTTGGCGCGGAACGTGCCATTCGAGGTATAAATGTCGAACCCATCGGGCTTTTCACCAATGCCCACCACTTTGGTGTTGCGATGGATCGTAACCCCAGCATCTTGTGCCGCCGCCGCTACGGCAGGGGTCGCGCGCAGTGGATTGGCCTTGCCTTCCAGCGCGCAAAAACCACCGCCAATCGCTTTGTCAGACAGGTACGGTGCAATGATGCGCAATTCATCGCGCGTCAGCAGCTTGGTTTCAACACCGTGCTCGGCTTCAATGGCCGCCTTGCGGGCAATAACATCCATCTGCGCAGAAGTTTGCGCAACGACAACACCGCCGCCAAGCTTGACATCCAAGTGTTCGCCAACGCGATCGGAAAGCTCCTGCCACAGGGCCAGCGAGTCTTTCAAGAATCCAAGGCACGGCCCATAAGAGCGGGCCCAATCTTCGCCATAGGCAGCAAACTCCGGGTATTGGATTTGCAGATGCAGCGAACCGGCATTCGCGCCGGATGCCTGCGTGCCCAGATCACCGGCTTCGACAAGCACAACCGAAGCGCCCGCTTCGGCGAGGTTCCACGCGGTCATCAGTCCTGTGATACCGCCACCGATCACCAGTACATCAAAACGTTCTGCCATCAGTGCAGCATCCCATTCAGCTCCGATCCAATGAGGACCCTATGAGCAAGAGTTTTTCTGGCAGTCACACTGTCACCGTCACGCCCTTTACTGAGGGTGGGCGAGCCATCGACTTTCCCGCGTGGGAACGATTCCTGGATTGGCAGATGGCAAGCGGCGTGCCGGGCATCATTGTTCTGGGTACGACCGGTGAGTTCCTCACCATGACTGACGAGGAGCGCGAGCAGTTCGTCGCCCATACCGTGAAATACATCAATGGGCGCATCACCGTCTGGGTCGGCAGCATGAACGCCTACACGCCCAACGCGGTGCGCTACTCCAAGCAGGCCGAAGACCTGGGTGCAGACGGGCTGATGATCATCCCACCCTACTATTACACGCCGACCGATGATGAGATTTTCAATTACTACCAAGCAATCTGCGAGGGCTGCGATCTGCCGATCATGCTCTACAACAATCCGTTCACCTCGAACGTGGATATGAGCGCTAAACTGGTCGGCAGGCTCACCAAGAGTTTCGATCAGATCCGCTACGTTAAAGAGGCCAGCCAGCGTATCGAGCGCATCCATGACATCATTGTTGAGAGCGACGGACTGATGAATGTTTGGGCCGGGCAGCGCGTTCTGGAAAGCTACAAGATGGGCGCCAAAGGCTATGTGAACCCCTATGGCAATTTCATCCCGCGTGCCTCGGTGAAGTTCGTCGAATGGGCAGAACAGGGCCGATGGGATGATGTGCAGGCAGTGCAGTCGGTGATCGGCAAGTTCGACACCATCATCACCGAAGGCCACCCGCTTTATGGGCACCAATGCTATTCCAAGGCTCTGGCCGCCGCTGCCGGATACCCGGTCGGCGATGTGCGCGCACCCATCACAACCTTCGAAAGCCTCGGCGAGGAAGGGCGCGGTCGTGTGGCCCGTATGGTGCAGTTGATGGAAGAGTTGGACCGGATCGTCGATGCGATCGAAGGACGCCAAGTCGCCGCTGAGTGAATTCACCTGATGTAGGCCGCGCCGTTGAGGTCAATGGTCGCGCCGGTTAAGTGCCGCGCGCGGCCTGTTGCCAAAAACACCGCTGTTTCGGCGATATCTTCCGGCGGTACCCACTCGCCCATCGGCAAGGTTGCTGTGACCGCGTCTTCGCCGCCTACTTTGGCCGCCGTTTCGACGGACATACGGGTGCGCACGACACCTGGCGCAATGACGTAGGCAAGAATGCCCTGAGCCGCGTAGTTTCGGGCGACGGTTTTGGTGGCGGCGGAGATTGCCGCCTTGGATGCAGCGTAGGCTATGGCGCCAGGATTGGAGGTGCCTCGGGTCGTCACCCAACTGCCGATGCCGATAATCGACCCTTTGGTTTCAGCATCCAGCCAGCCGCGCACCGCGTGGCGCATGAGGCGAGCCGGTGCGTGCACATTGACAGTCATGGCCTCGGTCCAGACGGAATCCCATTCGTCGATCGGATCAGAAATGCCACCGATTTGGCGCATGATTCCCGCATTGTTGACCAAGACGTCGATATGCCCATGGGCCAGTTCGGCGGCCTCGCTCCAAAAGCGATCAACAGCTGCCAAATCCTTGAAATCGGCTTGAACCAGATGCGCTCTGCCGTCGGTCGCAGCGTCCACGCCTGCGCGGTCGCCGCCATAGTGGGCGATCACTGTCGCGCCAGCCTCGATCATCGCTTTGGCCGTCGCCGCGCCAATGCCCTTGGAAGCACCGGTGACGACAATGGTCTTGCCCGCTAACTCGCTCATCGTTCACTCCGTTTGACGAAGGGTGTGGCGGCAAGCGCCGGGTTGCAGCGCGCATAGGGCGCCGGCAAGGCGATTTCCGCGCCGAGCGCCACTGCGGCTTTCCACGTCCAACGCGGATCCCAGAGCATGCCGCGTGCCAATGCAACGAGATCGGCCTGGCCAGTGGCGACAATTGTCTCAGCCTGGACGGGATCGGTGATTTGACCGACGGCCATCACGGAGATATCAACCTCGCGCCGAATCGTTTCGGCAAACTCAACCTGGTAACCTGGCCCGGTCGTTATTTTTTGGCGTTGGTCCAAGCCGCCCGATGTTACATCGACCATTTCGCACCCGGATTCTTTCAAGGCTTGGGCAAGGGCAAGCGTTCCCGCCATGTCCCAACCGCCATCAATCCAATCGGTCGCGGACAACCGCACGATCACCGGCTTTTCGGCAGGAAAGGCTTCACGCACAGCTTTGAAGACCTCAAGTGGGTAGCGCATGCGGTTTTCCTGCGATCCACCATACTGATCCTGACGCATATTGGTGATCGGAGAGAGAAACTGGTGCAGCAAATAGCCATGGGCTGCATGCAACTCGACCATATCGAAACCGGCGCGGTCGGCGCGTCTAGCGGAATCGACAAAGGCATTGCGCACGCGGTCCAGCGCGGCATCATCCATTGCGCGTGGTTCGGGCCAGCCTGGTAAATACGGAACCGCCGATGGCGCATCGGTGACCCAGGCGCCCTCGCCTTCGATAACCCCCCCACCTTCCCAGGGTGCAACCGTGCTGCCCTTGCGACCGGAGTGGCTGAGTTGAATGCCGACGCGCACGTCGGCAATCGACTTCATGAAGGCCACAATATTGGCGAACGCCTCTTCACAGGCATTGTCGTAAAGACCGGTGCAGCCGGGTGTAATGCGGCCCTCTGGCTCAACGCCTGTCGCCTCAACGAAAATGGTGCCTGGACCCGACATGGCGAACTGGCCCAGATGCGCCAGATGCCATTGGCCCGGAACGCCATCGCCGGCTGCATATTGGCACATCGGGGAGACAACAACGCGATTGGGGAGTGTGAGCCCACCCAGTTGGAGAGGCGTGAATAACTGTGCGGGCATGAACGACCTTGAACCTGTTGGAAAATGCGATTGATCGATGCCAATCGTGCGTTATAGTAACTTGTGTGCGCTATTTGAACATGGCGCGGAAATGCAGACAAGCAGAAAGGTCCGTTTATGTCCCCGCTCCGTGTTGCCGCCAGTACCTTTCCCTTCCTCTATTCGCATGGCGGTCTGGATGCGCTCAAGCATTTGAAAACGCTCGGGTACGACACCTTTGAGTTGATGATCTTTCCGCCCCATTGCTGGCCGCGCGAGCTGACCGTCGCCGACAAGCGCGACTACAAGGCTTGGCTCAATGGCGAAGGCGGTCATGTCAGCAGCTTCTGCTATCCGCTGCTCGACAACAATCCGAACGGCGTGGACCGGCTGATGCGCGCCTACACGCTGGACCGCTACAAAGAAGCCATCGACTTTTCCGCTGAGCTGGAATGCCCCTATGTGGTGGCCATTCCCGGCCCGGTGAACAGCCTGATCAACCCTCCGCACCAATGGATGCTGGATTGGTTCGTTGAAGGCATGAAGGAGTTGGTCGCTTATGCCAAAGGCACTGGCGTTCAGTTGCTTCTGGAAAACGTGCCCTTCACCTACCTGCCCACGGCCAAGGATATGGTCGATACCGCAGCGCTGATCGGGCCAGAAGTCGGTGTAAACTTTGACGTCTGCAACAGCGCGTTTATCAAAGAAGACCCAGCCGAGGCGATCCGCATGCTGGGCAGCCTGGTGAAGAACGTTCACATCTCCGACTCAGGCTATGATGACTTCAAGCATGAGAAACTCGGCACCGGCATTGTCGATCCGGGGTCAGCTGCCAAAGCGCTGAACGATATCGGCTATACGGGCGTGACGGTGCTGGAAATCATCACCGATGCGTTAGCCGAAGGCGCTGATCCTGATGGCGACATCAAAACCAGCCACGACGTTCTGGCTGCTAATGGATGGGCCGCACGCGGCTAAGCCAAACCCGCTTCAACCGGCAATACGACCCCCGTCATCCCCTCCGAGGCGTCCGACGCCAAAAAATAGGCCGCATTTGCCACGTCTCTTGGCGTGGCGAGGCGGCCCAAAGCCGACTCATCTGCCAGTGCTCGCAACGCTTCATCCGGTGATGGTCCACCTTTCTGGTGGCGCGCATCTACCCTACCCTTCAAAGCCTCAGTCGCGATGGGGCCCGGAGCTAAGGCGTTGACGCGTATGTTGCGTGGTCCGAGGTTGAGAGCTGCGGCACGCATCACCCCAATCACAGCATGTTTGGAGGCTGTGTATAGCGCCTGTTTGGGATGGGCCTTGTAGCCGTTGATCGACGCCATCGCGACGATGGAGCCATGGCCGGACTGTTCCAGCACGTCAGCGAATGCACCGATGGTCGCTGCGACACCCCAGACATTGACGCGCATCACGCGATCCCATTCGGCAAGGTCGAGTTCGTCCAAGCCGCGCCAAGGCGGAACTAGGCCCGCATTAGCAACCAAGATGTCCACTTTACCGAGCCGCGCGGCAAGTTCTTTCAACTGAGCGTCGGCAGCATCATCGGCTAGATCGACCCCTTCAAACTGCCAATCGCCTGGTAAGCCAGATATCCTATCGGGCAAATCGACGGCTAGGATGCTTGCACCGCTAGCCGCCAACCGTACTGCGATGGCGCGGCCTAAGCCGTTGGCCGCACCTGTCACAACAGCGAGGCGGCCCTCAAGCGAATGATTGTCTTCCACGGAAAAACTCTCCAACACAGGGTCTCTGAATGTCGACCCAATTCGTGATTGCCTCTCCCGCACACTTGTGCGTTATGTGAACTCATGCAAGACAAATCGCCAGATTCACCCATGATCACGATCCTCGGCGCAGGCTCAATCGGCGTTTCTTTCGCGGCGGTATTCGCCGATATCGGGGCGCAAGTCTGTCTGGTTGACCCTGATCCGGAACGGCGTGCAGCAGCCCGCCAGGGCCTGGCCGACCAGACTGAAGCCATCACGGATGCCGGCCTCTTGCGCGGCGGCTCTGGTCCCGTGGATGTCCTGGACGTTCCCAGGAAGGCGCTTGAGGCGTCACATCTGGTCATCGAATGCGGACCGGAAAGCCCGGAAGCCAAACGGGCGATATTCGCCGACCTGTTGAAGCAGGCGGGATCGCAGACGGTCTTGGCGACTGCATCGTCCGCGATCACGATTTCCGAGATTCTGCCGGAGCCAGCCCAGCAACGACGCTGCCTGGTTGCACACCCGGTCAACCCGCCCTCGGTCCTTCGCGTCATTGAATTGGTGCCTGCACCTGGCACTGATCAAGAGGCGACCGCCAAGGCCGCTATGCTTTTCCAGTCTGCGGGATTTGAAACCGTTCAGCTTGACCACGAGATCGAGGGGTTTGTGCTCAACCGTTTGCAAAGCGCCGTCCTGCGTGAGGCATATCGTCTGGTCGATGAAGGCGTAACCGATGTCGCCAGCATTGAAGCGATTATGCGCATCGGCCTCGGCCCACGATGGGCGCTGTCTGGCCCGTTTGAAACGGCGGAGCTAAACACGCCTGGAGGTATAAAGGCTCATGCCGCGCGGATGGGTCCAGCTTACAAGCGTATTGGTGAAGCCCGTGGTGAAACGGTGGACTGGAATGACGCTTTGGTTGAAAACGTTGATGCGCAGCGGCGCGAAGTCTTGCCGATCGATGCACTTCCCGCCCGAGCGAAATGGCGTTCACGCGCTGTGGCCCGCCTTGTTGCGGCGCGCGACCGGTTAATGCAGGACTGACCATTAAATGACCGATATCGTTTTTCAGTTTGAAGGGCGTGAGATAACCGCGCGCGAGGGCCAAAGTCTGGCGGCCGCCTTGACGCAAGCCGGTGTAAGCGCGTTCCGGGAAACGGCCAAGGAAGCTGAGCGTGGCATCTTTTGCGGGATGGGCGTGTGTCAGGATTGCCTTGTCCATGTAGACGGCACGCCGAACCGCCGTGCTTGCATGACGCCGGTCGAAAGCGGCATGTCCGTCTCTCGGCAGGTGGCGCTGCCAGCCTTTGGGGATGGGATGAAAACGCCAGATCGCGAGGCGCTGCATCTTTCCCCAGACGTCTTGATTGTCGGGGGTGGAGCCGCCGGCTTGTCGGCAGCCATCGCCGCCGCAGAAGCCGGCGCCGAGGTGGTGCTGCTGGACGAGCGCAAGGTCGCCGGCGGGCAATATTACAAGCAGGCCTCCGACGGCACCGTCCTTGATCAACAGCAGGATGATGGAGCCCAGCTCATCGCGCGCGCCAAAGCATCGGGTGCGCAGTTGATTTCCGGCGTTGAGCTTTGGGGCGCCTTCGATGGGCTGATGTTTCTCGGCCACCGCGACGGGGCACCGCTTATCGCCAAACCAAAAACCGCGATCATCGCCACCGGCGCCTACGAGCGACCGGTGACCGTGCCGGGTTGGACGCTTCCTGGCGTGATGACGACCGGCGCTGCGCAGACTCTTTGGCGCAGCTATCAAACCCTACCTGGCAAACGGATTGCGGTTTGCGGATCAGGGCCGCTGAATGTGCAGGTCGCGCTGGAGCTGGCCAAAGGTGGGGCTGAGATTGTTTATCTTGCCGAGCGCGCGCCGGCTGCCATCACCAAGCCTGTCACCGCGTTTGCGATGGCGGTGGCAGACCCAAAACTCACTTTGCAAGGTTTCGGCATGCTGGCCGGTCTGCGCCAGCACGGCATCAAGGTTCGGAGCAACAGTGAGCTTTTCAGCGTTGTTCAGGACGGCGACAGCTTGGCCGCGACGTTCACCACATCTGGGCGCCAAGAATCCGTACATGTCGATGCGCTCTGCATGAATGCCGGATTTGAACCACAGAACGAAGTGTTGCGCCTTCTCGGTGCCCACATGATGTACGACCCGGCGATGGGCCATCTGCGCTGCGAAAAGAGCGCGCGCATGGAGACAAGCGTGCCAGGGCTTTACGCGATCGGCGATTGCACCGGGCTTGGCGGCGCACCTGCCGCCCGCATGGAGGGCGAGATCGCAGGCGCACACGCGGCAACCGCATCGGGCCATGGCGAGGCCGGTGACTTGTCGGCCAAACATAAAACGCTTGCCAAACACCGGCGGTTCCAAGCCAAGCTTTGGACTCTCTATGACATCGCACCGCGCGATGCTGGCGGCCTACCGGACGAGACGATCATTTGCCGGTGTGAGGAGCTAACCCTAGGCGATATTCGAGCTGGGCTGGGCACGACGCCTGGTCATGTCGGTTCGCTAAAACGTGCCACACGCGTCGGCATGGGACGTTGTCAGGGCCGCTATTGCGGGCCTGTCGCTGCGCGTATGGTCTCCGAGGCAACCGTTAAGGCCATTGAGGATTTCAGCTTCTTCGCGCCGCGCGTACCGATCAAGCCGGTTGCTATTTCGGCGATCCTTGCCGCGGATCAGAGCATCGGCGAGGCGCCCGATGACGGCGGCTGACACGCTGGTCATTGGTGGTGGTGTGACCGGCACAGTGGCGGCCATCGCTTTGGCGGAACAAGGCGCGCGCGTCACCATCCTCGACGCTGGAACCAATGCAGGCTCTGATGCCAATGCTGGGTCGCTGCACGTCCAGATGCAAAGCCGATTTATGCGGCTCTATCCTGACCAGGTCGCCAACGTCGAAGCCTCATTGCCGTTTTATCGCGAGGCTACCGAGGTCTGGGCGCGCTTCGACGAGGATCTTGATGGCCTCGATCTGGTGAGAAAGGGCGGGCTAATGCTCGCCGAGAGCGCCGATCAGTTGGCTTTCTTGGAAACCAAAGCCAAACGTGAAGCGTCAAAGGGTCTCGAGGTCGACATTCTCGATCGCACGGCTCTCGACAAAGTCGCGCCATGGCTTGGTCCGCAGATCGTTGGTGCAGAACTCTGTAAGGATGAAGGCAAACTCAACCCGTTGGTCGCCAATGCGAAGATACGGGCGTGGGCGGCCAGGCTCGGCGTCGAACGCCGCACGGTAAACGTCGAACGATTGGACCAAGGACCGGGCGATCTATCGGCAGTCACGTCTGATGGGATTTTCGGCGCTGATCAGGTCATCGTCGCGGCGGCATGGGGATCCTGCGATCTGGTTGCACCTTTTGGGATCACAATCCCGAGTAAAGCTGAACCGCTGCACATGAACATCACCGAGGCCGGTGCGCCGGCAATCCACCATCTGGTGCAACATGCCGAGCGATCGATCACGCTCAAGCAGTTTGGCTCTGGGCAAATCGTCATCGGCGGAGGCTGGCCGGCGGCGAGTCGCGGTGACACCCATCCGCCCGCAGTGGCATCATCATCTTTGATGGGCAACGTGGCCTTGGCCGCAAAGCTGGTGCCCGGGATTGCGGGTCTACGTGTCATTCGCACGTGGGCCGGGATGAATACGACGACCGATGGCGCGTCGGTGATCGGTCGTTTGCCGCAGACTGAGCGCATCATCATGGCGATACCCGGCGATGCCGGCTATACGCTCGGCCCATTGGTCGGTCAGGCGGCCGCAGCAATCGCCCTCGGACAAAAACCTGACTCAGACATCGGACGGTTTTCTCCGCAGCGCTTTGCCGCCTAGCGTCGCAACGCCTGGCTGATCTTGCCAACCGTGTCCTGAAGTTTGGGCAAGATGAAATCAACCATCTCGGTCGTCGTCATACGCAAAGTTGGCACACCGACATTGATCGCGCCGGCCATCACGCCAGAGGAGAGGTAGAGCGGCACGGCGATGGACATCAGGCCAGTCTCCAACTCCTGATCGACAAGCGACCAACCCTCATCGCGTACATTTTCCAGCACCTTTCTGAACTCGGCGCGGTCGGTCACCGTGCGATCGGTCATGCGTGTCAGCGGTATGCTTTGCAGCATGCCCAGCCATTGGTCCTCCGGAAGGCCAGCCAAGAGCACGCGGCCCGTCGCGGTTGCATGGGCAGGAAATCGCCGCCCGACGGTTATGCCGACGCTAATCACCCGGTGAAACTGCGTGCCGCTGACATATACGACGTCGAAATTGTCCAGGATCGCTGCCGAAACGCTCTCACGCGTTTCCTCCGACAAATGCTCGATAAAGGGACGCGCAATGTCCCACGTGCCCTTGGATGAAAGCACCGAAAAACCGAGCTCGAGCACTTGCGGCGTCAGGTCAAATAGGCGCCCATCGGCCACCGCGTAGCCCTCTCGGACCAAAGTCAGAAGGATTCTGCGGGCGCCCGCGCGGGTATTTCCAGTCTCAGCGGCAACCTCTGAAAGGGTCATTTTCCGTCTGGTTCGATTGAAAGCGCGCAGAACATCCAGCCCTCGTGCCAGAGAACTGACGTAATCACGTGAATTGGGTGCACCGTTTCCGGCCTCATCCAAGTCGTTCGGCGCCGCCGTCATCAATCCAGCAGGCGTATCGCCAGCCTTCGATTTGGCTTTTTCTGACGACGCCTTACTCTCGGTCGCCTTTTCTTTTGGCTTGTTCGCCATGGCGCCTTCCTTCTCATCAATCTTTCTCAGCCCGCAAAGAAAGGGCTGATTCCGCACAAGAGTCTGCGTAGCACACCGCATTTGCAACAGGCAGCCAACGAATTGCGGAAAAGCACTTGCGCAGATTGTCGTATCGGTGAATTATCGCACAAGCGTTCGCTATGTGAACTTTTTGAAGAAATGGGAGACTTCAACGTGATCATCAAAAAAGACACCGCGCCCGGCATTTCGCGCCGAACAGCACTCAAAGGATTGGCAGCGACAACGGCACTGGCAGCTACGCCATTCAGCATCGCGCGGGCGCAAAGCGACGTGACGCTTCGCTGGTGGTCGCCGCAGGCCGCACCGGCCCAGGTTGAAGCCTACCAGCTGCAGATCGCCAATTTCGAAGCCGCCACCGGCATTCGCGTTGAGTTCGAAACCACATCTGACGAAGGCTATGCGCCACAACTGGCTGCAGCGTTCTCATCCGGCGAAGTGCCTGACATCGTAACGCACCTGCCGTCCTTCGCGGTGCAATCCTATTATGCCAATGATTTGTTGGTGCCGTTCAACGACGTCATCGAAGCTATTGGAAGCGATGACTTCTTCCCTGGCGCGAACAATGTGTATCGCGCCGCCGACGGCAATTATTGCGGTACAGGCATTGGCAACTCGGCCGCCAACATGCTCTGGCTGCGCCGCGATCTGATGGAAGAGGCTGGCATCGACAGCGCTCCGGAGACTTGGGACGAACTGCGCGCAGCTGTATCCGCCATGCAAACTGGCGGTCTCTTCGGCGCGCCGCTACCCTATGGCCGCAACTCAATGACATCGCTGATTTTCATTGGGTTCATTCACCAGGCCGGCGGTCAAGTGTTCTCGCCCGATCTTGATGTTGCCATCGACAATGAGGGCACGCGCAACGCGCTGGAGTTCTACCGCGAGATGCGCGAGTTCTGCCCTCCTGGCGCGACCAATTATTCCTGGGGTGAAAGCATCACGGCCTTCGTGTCCGGCGCAACAGCAACCGGGATTTACACCGGCCGCGTGCTCGCCAATGTCAATAACCAGAACCCGGACATCGCTGACCATGTGACATGCGTGCGCTATCCACGCATCTCCACCGATGTTGCACCGTGGACGTTCAACGACTTCCCATCGGTCTTCATCCCGGCCCAGTCACAGAATATCGACGCCGCCAAGCAGTTCGCGGCCTTCCTGTTCGACCCGGAAGGTTACATCAAACAGCTGCATGCTGCGCCGGGCCACGTGCTCCCGGTTCTGCAATCCATCAACAACAGCCCGATGTACCAGAACAACGACATCATCCAGAAGTATGCACCTGAGGTGGAACTGATGGCTGAGTCTGCCGCAGGTGGATTTAACCTCGGATACGAAAGCGCCGAACACCAGTCCAACGAGAAGGCTGGCGAGATCATCGGGTCCAACGTGATTTCCGATCTGGTGCAGAAGGTTGTGTTGAACGGCGACAATGTGGATACCGCGCTTAGCGATGCGTCGATGGCCATGGAAGCGATCGTCAACGGCTAACGAACGAGCCATAGCATTGCGATACTTGACCGCCTCTCAACGCACGTTGAGGGGCGGTTGGCGCCACTTGAAAGAGAACGATGTCCACGGCCCCCAAAACCCTGCTTGAACGGCGTTACGCTATGCTCGGCGTGATGCTGATCGCGCCCACGGTCATCGTGTTTGGGTCGGTCATCGTCTATCCGCTACTTTCAGCGATCTACCTTTCTTTTTTCAACATTTTTACGCCGACGCTTGAGGGCGGTTTCGTTGGCGTTGCCAACTATGTTGAGCTTCTGCAGACGGGCGCCTTCTGGAACGCCTTGGGCAACACGCTGATCTGGACCGTTGGTACGCTGACGCTCCAAATTTTGTTTGGTGTCGGCATGGCGCTTGTGCTGCATCAGAACATCTGGTTCCGCAGCCTCGCCCGCTCACTGATCCTCTTTCCCTATTTCATCTCCACGGTTGTTGCGGTGCTCGTATGGAAGTGGCTGTTCAACGATCTCTATGGGATCATGAACCATTTCCTGATCACCGTCGGCATTATCGATTTTCCGGTTGATTACCTCGGCACCATGCCCAATGCGATGATCTCGGTGATCCTCGTTGGTGCCTGGAAGTATTTCCCGTTCGTCGTGATTGCTGTTCTGGCCCGCTTACAAACGATACCTGACGCGTTGTATGAGGCCGCCAAGATCGATGGTGCCGGCCCGATCGCGCGCTTCTTTGATGTCACACTGCCGCAACTGCGTGACGTGCTGGTCGTTATCATTCTTCTGCGCGCGATCTGGGACTTCAAAGAGTTTGACCTCATCTTCTTGCTCACCGGCGGTGGCCCGTTGAGCGACACGCAGACCCTCCCCTTGCTCGTCTACCAAGAAGCCTTTGCGTTGAACGACATGGGCATGGCGTCAGCCTTCGCCGTCGTGATGATGCTGATCATGCTTGTCTTCATGATCGTCTACATCCGACGTACGCGCAGTGAGGAGGACGCCTGATGGCATTTATCAGAAAATTCGCGTTCAATATCTTCGCTTGGGCGATTGTTCTGGCCGTTGCGTTCCCGCTGTTTTGGATGCTGGTCACATCGGTGAAGCCCGCCTTCGAGCTGTTCCGTCGCCCGCCGACGATGCTGCCGGAAACCTGGACGTTCGAGCACTATTGGCACCTCATCAATCGGACGAATTTCCTCACCTACTTCCGCAACTCGGTGATCCTTTCGATCACGACCACACTTGTCGTCGTGGCGATCGGAACGCTGGGCGCCTACAGCCTTGTGCGCTTCAAGTTTCGCGGTCGTGAGAGCTTGGCGTTTCTCGTGCTCTTCACCTACCTGCTGCCCTCGGTCGTTCTGATCATTCCGCTCTATCTGCTGCTGGTGAGCCTTGGCCTCGCCAACACGATCTTCAGCCTCGTGATCGCCTACACAACCTTCGCCCTGCCCTATGCTCTCTGGCTGCTGCGCTCCTTTATGGCTGGCATTCCTGAAGATCTGGAAAGTGCAGCGCTTGTTGACGGTGCCTCCCGCATGGGTGCGTTCTGGGACGTCATCCTACCGCAGCTTCTGCCGGGCATCATTTCGACCGCGTTATTCACCTTCATCCTGAGCTGGAACGAGTATCTCTACGCGCTGGTGCTGGTGAATTCCGACAGCGCGCGTCCGCTCACCACCGGCGTGATGAACATGCTGGTGTCGTCCTTCAACATTGAGTGGTCGCTGCTGATGGCCGCCTCGGTGATGATGAGCGTGCCGCTAATCATCGTCTTCGCCTTCCTACAAAGTTATCTGACCCGCGGCTTCGGTGCCGGCGGCGTGAAAGGTTGATTCATGGCCGCTGTGGTCTTCTCAAACGTGCGAAAAGAGTTTGGCAGTTTCACCGCCGTTCACGGGCTTGATCTGTCGATCGACGAGGGAGAGTTTGTCTCGCTGCTCGGCCCCTCGGGCTGCGGCAAGACAACGACACTGCGCATGCTGGCCGGCCTGGAGTTCCCAACCTCCGGCGATATCCACATCGGTGATCGTGTGATCAACGACGTTGCGCCAGGCCAACGCGACATCGCCATGGTCTTCCAGTCTTATGCGCTTTATCCCCATATGACGGTCGCGCAGAACATCGCCTATCCGCTGAAGAAGCGCGGCGTGGGCTCGGCGGAGCAGAAAACACAGGTCGCCGCCACGGCCGAGCTCTTGCAATTGACCGAGCTACTCGGACGAAAGCCGCGCCAGCTTTCCGGCGGTCAGCAACAGCGTGTCGCGCTTGGCCGCGCGCTGGTGCGCGACCCCAAAGTGTTTCTACTCGATGAACCGCTGTCGAACCTTGATGCCAAACTGCGCGGCTATATGCGCGTTGAGCTTGTGGAACTGCACAGGCGGCTCGGCCGCACCATGATCTATGTGACCCATGATCAGCTTGAAGCGATGACCATGTCCGATCGTATTGCCGTCATGAAGGGTGGTGAGCTTCAACAGTTTGCGGCCCCAACCGAGGTCTATGCGGCACCGGCGAACCGATTCGTGGCAAGTTTCATCGGCACGCCAGGCATGACCCTCATGGACGGCGATCTTTCCAGCGAAGGCGACAGTTGGATGTTCAAGGCTGACGGCGTTTCTTTGGCGGTGGGACAGCTTGGCGGTAATGCCGCCGCAGGTCCGGCATGCCTGGGCGTGCGTCCAGAACATGTGTGGATCGGCGAGGGCCCGATCACGGGCGTCATCCAGGTCGTGGAGAAAACCGGGCACGAAAACATTGTGGTTCTAGAGCTTTCCGGCGGCCAGCGTCTTGTCGGTCGTGTGCCAGCGCCGCAATCCTGGAACCCAGGCGAAACCGTATCGCTGTCTTTTGATGCCACCAATGCCCATCTGTTTGGACCTGGATCGAAAGGCCCAAGGCTCAACCGCGCGGCAAGCGTTGCGGACATAACCAACCCCGCTCTTCAGAAAGCACTGCCATGAACAGAGACAGCATCGACTGGGTCGGGCCCCTGACAGCGATGACAACACCGTTCCATGCCGACATGTCGGTGGATGAGGAAGGCTTTGTGGCGAACGCCAAGCGCCTGTTCAAAGCGGGCACAACGGGCATTGTCGCTGCCGGGTGCACAGGCGAGTTTTGGGCGCTTTCAATGGCAGAGCGCGAGCGCTTGGCCAAAGTGGCTGTCGACGTTTGCAAAGGCCATGGACCAGCCATTGTTGGCACTGGGTCGGTGCAAGAAGGCGAAGTGATTGAACAGATCGATGCGGCCCGCTCGGCTGGCGCTGATGGCGTGCTGGTGATGCCGGCCTATTTCGCGCATCTGTCTCGAAGTGAGATCATCGCGCACTTTGCCGCCATCGATGCCAAGGCAACGCTGCCCATCGTGCTTTACAATATTCCCGGCAATGCCGGTAACGCGCTGACCCCTGACATTGTCGATGTGTTGGCCGATCTGGACCATGTGGTTGCGATCAAGGAGAGCAGCGGCCAGTGGCAGAATTTCCACCAAACGCTGAACCGCGTGAATGACCGGATCCGGGTGTTCTGTGGCCCCTCATCGACCATGGGCGTTGCGGCAGCATTGGCTGGCGCTGACGGGCACATCGACTGCTTTCCCAACGTCTGGGAGGAGTGCTTGCAACTCTGGTACGCCACCAAGGCTGGCCGGATGGATGAGGCCTGGGCGCTGCAGGAAACTGGTCAAGCGATGACTGAGCTCTTTATCTCTGAAGGTCGTACGCTTTATCCATCGACCAAGGCAGCCATGAACTTTCTCGGCTTCCCCGGCGGTGGCGTGCCGCGCCCGCCGCTGCGCCCGCTTTCTGGCGCCGCGCTTAAAGGCTTGCAGGCTGGCATGGACAGCCTGATTGGAACAAACAAGCAGGTCGCCTGACCTCTAGTATCTACATGTAGGAGTGACTGACGATGGATCTTGGATTGAAAGGTCGGCGAGCAATCGTGACTGCCGCAAGCCGTGGATTGGGACTTGCAACGGCCCGGTCTCTGGCGCGCGAAGGCGTATCGGTGGTGATGAATGCGCGTAGCGAAGGCCCGCTTAAGGAAGCAGCTGACGCGATCCAGGGTGAGTTCGGCGATACGGCGACACCGGTTGCGGCTGATTTCAACAGCGATGAGGGCCGCGCCGCCATTTTAGACGCTGCTGGCGGGTCGACCGACATCCTGGTGAACAATCCCGGCGTGCGGCAGGTGCCGACGCCTTATGATGAGATATCAGCTGACGATTGGCGCTACTGGCTAGAGGTTCATTTCCTTTCATCGGTCCAGATGATGCAGGCGGTCGCGCCGGGCATGAAGGCTCAAGGCTTTGGTCGCATCGTCAATATGTCTGTGAGCTTCATCAAGTTCCCCCAAGTCGGCTTCGCTCACAGTCACGCGGCTCGCTTGGCGCTGTCGGGCGCATCGGCAGCCATGACGCGTGAACTGATTGGACATAATGTTACGATCAACACAGTTTGCCCCGGCCTGTTTGATACCGACGCGCTGCACACCAATCTCCACGGTCATGCCAAGCGTGGCAACACGACCTATGAGGCCATTGTGCAAGACCGCAAGGATAACTGCCCGGCCGGACGGTTTGCCGATCCATCCGAATGCGGTGACCTCATCGCCTATCTCTGCTCGGCGCAGGCTGGCTTCATGTCGGGTCAAAACATCGTCAATGATGGCGGCGTCTATCAGGGTCTTTTCTAGTGGCTAAGGTCGTCATGGTTTCAGGCGGCGGTCGCGGCCTTGGAGCCGCGATTACCCAAAAACTGCTCGATGAAGGCTGGACAGTTTCGCTCGGCCTGCGTGACCTGTCGCAAGCGAGTGCTTTTTCTGGTCCTGTTTCAGCCCACCCTTTCGATGCGACCGATCTCGCCTCGGCCAGCAGCTGGGTCGATGCCACGCTGGCCGAGCAAGGGCAGATCGATGCATTGGTCAACAATGCTGGCATTCTGCGCATGGTCGATTTTGAACAGGGCGATGAGGATGATCTTGATGATCTCTGGTCCGTCAACGTCAAAGCACCGTTTCGCCTGATCAAGGCCGCGCTGCCGCATCTTCGTGCTGGCGGGCATGGTCGGGTGGTCAATGTCGCCTCGACCGACGCCAAACGCTACCGCGGCGGCACATCGGTCGGCTACGCCATGACCAAGCACGCGCTGCTCGCGATGACCCAAGCGGTGCGCCAGGCCGCCTGGGATGATGGCGTGCGCGCCACAGCGCTTTGCCCTGGCGCTATCGACACAGAGCTTCTTGCCGATTTGCCTGGCGTCACGCCGAAGGCTGATCGCATGACGCCCGAAACCGTTGCCGGATTGGTCTCCATGCTGCTCGCCTTGCCGAACCAGGCCAGCGTGCCGGAGCTCATTGCCAACACACGGCTGGAGATCATCATATGAGCCTTGATCCTCGTATCAATGATGAGCTGGCCGCCTGGGACCGGGACCATCTACTGCACCCGACAACGCACACCGCCAACCATGCACGCGGCGACGTTCCTGGGCGCATCGTGACGGGTGGCGACGGCGTTTACATCGAGGATCGCGACGGCAACCGTTTTCTGGATGCGTTTGCGGCCCTTTACTGCGTCAACGCGGGCTACGGTCGCACCGAAATTGCCGATGCGATTTCTGAGCAGGCGCACAAGCTCGCCTTTTTTCATTCCTTCGCTGGCCAAGGCAATGAACCTGCCATTCGGCTTGCCAAGATGATCATGGATCGCGCACCCGACCATATGGCGCGGGTCTATTTTGGTCTGTCCGGATCAGACGCCAACGACAGCAATGTGAAATATGCTTGGCAGTACAACATTCTGCGCGGCAAGCCGGAAAAGAAGAAGATCATCAGCCGTTGGCGCGCCTATCATGGCTCAGGGATCGTATCTGGTTCGATGACAGGGCTCGCATCCTATCACGCCCGTTTCCACCTGCCGCTTGACGGATTCCTACATACCCACAGCCCGCAATATCTGCGCCGTCGGGACGCGGATATGAGTGAGGCTGATTTCGTCGATTGGTTGATCGATGATCTTGAAGCGATGATTGAGCGCGAGGGGCCGGACACGATCTGCGCATTTATTGGCGAACCCGCCATGGGCACCGGCGGCATCATACCTCCGCCAGAAGGCTATTGGGCGCGGGTTCAAGAGGTTCTGAACCGCCATGACATCCTGCTGATGGCCGATGAGGTGGTGACTGGGTTTGGTCGCACCGGCACGATGTTCGGGACGGAGACGTATGATCTGAAGCCCGACTTCATGACCATCGCCAAAGGGCTGACGTCGGCCTATGCGCCGCTGTCGGGTTCCATCATCTCGCAGCGCGTTTTCGACGTGCTGATGCAGGGTACGGATGACTTTGGCCCGCTTGCCCATGGGTGGACCTACTCCGCGCACCCAGTCAGCGCCGCGGCAGGCATCGCGACCCTCGATTTGGTCGACAGCATGGGTTTGGTTGAGAACGCCCGCGCGATGGGGCCGGTTTTCCAAAGCGCTCTAACAGAGGCTATGGACGGTCAACCCAATGTTGCAGACGTGCGCGGCATCGGTCTGATGGCGGCGGTGGAGTTTGCCGCCGATCCCATGACACGCGAATGGTTTCCTCCCATGACGGTCGGCCCGAAAATCGCCGAAGCCATGACCCAACGTGGTGTCATCGCGCGCGCCATGCCGGAAGCCAACACAATTGGCTTTGCGCCCCCGCTTTGCATCACACCTGACGAAATCAAGATCGTTGCACAATCACTGCGTGCTGCGACCGATGAAGTCCTTTCCTCCTAGGGTATTTGTTCCATGACCAGCTTTGCATCCCTCGTTCGCGAGACGAACCTCATCAATGGGCAGTGGGTTGGCGCCGATAGCGGCCAAACAATCGACGTCACCGATCCAGCAACGGGCGCAACCATCGCGACCGTGCCCAACTCTGGCCAAGCCGAAACGCAGCGCGCCATTGATGCCGCGCACGCGGCATTTCCAGCCTATGCGGGGCTGACGCTTGGCGAGCGTGTGGCGCTGATGCGCAAACTGCATGATGCCATCCAGGACAATCTGGAAGGCATGGCGCAAATGCTAACCGCCGAGCAAGGCAAGCCTCTCTCGGAGTCGCGTGCTGAAGTGGGTTCATCGGCTGCCTATGTGCTGTGGTTTGCCGAAGAGGCGCGCCGTACCAATGGCGCAATCATTCCCTCACCCATCGCAGGTCGCAAACTGATGACCACGCGCCACCCGGTTGGCGTGGTGGCCGCGATTACGCCGTGGAATTTCCCTTCTTCCATGCTCGCCCGCAAGCTTGGACCAGCACTGGCGGCTGGCTGTACCGTGGTGGTGAAACCCGCCACAGCAACGCCGCTCTCCGGCCTTGTGTGGGGTCATCTTGCGGAACAGGTTGGCTTCCCAAAAGGCGTGGTGAATGTGCTGACAGGCAGTGCACGCGCCATCGGCAGCGAGATAACGTCCAATCCAAAAGTGCGCAAAATCACCTTCACCGGCTCGACAGAAATCGGCAAACAGTTGCTTGCAGAAGCATCAAGCACCGTGAAGCGCATGTCGATGGAACTTGGTGGAAACGCTCCCTTTATTGTGTTCGATGATGCGGACCTCGACAGAGCCGTTGATGGCGCGATCATCGCGAAGTTCCGCAATGCCGGACAGACCTGCATCTGCACCAACCGGCTGTTTGTGCAGGCGGGCATCTATGACCGTTTTGTCAAAGCTTTTGCCGAGCGCGTGTCAGCGATGAAAGTGGCGCCGGGCACAGAAGACGGCTCAGAGCAAGGCCCGCTGGTCGATGATGCAGCCCTATCAAAAATCGAAGAGCTGGTTGCCGATGCGCTTTCCAAGGGTGGCGATCTGGTCACCGGCGGTGGTCGTCATGATCGCGGCGGCTTGTTCTATCAGCCAACCGTGATCGGTAATGCCACGCCAGCCATGCGTGTGACCACCGAAGAGATCTTTGGTCCCATCGCGCCGGTCTACCGTTTTGACAGCGAAGAGGAGGCTATCGCTGCCGCCAACGATACTAATTATGGGTTGGCTTCTTATGCCTACACCAGCGATCTGGCGCGCGCGTTTCGCCTGCAAGACAAACTCGAGTACGGCCTTATCGGCATCAACGAGGTGCTGATTGTAGCGCCGGAAATCCCGTTTGGTGGCCTTAAAGAATCCGGCCTTGGCAAGGAAGGGTCTTGGCAGGGCATCGATGACTATCTGGAGACCAAATACACCTGCATTGGCGGGCTTTAGCCAAGAGACGGCAGCCAGAGCGCTAGGCTGGGAAACGCTATCAGCAGCGCCACCAGCAGCAGCGAGCAGGCGATGAACGGGATGGCTGCGATATAGATATCGCGCATCGTCGTATCTGGCGGCGCCACACCTTTCATCACGAAGAGCAACAGCCCGAATGGTGGTGTGGTGAAACTGATCTCCAGCGCCAGCAGCATGATGAGCGCAAACCAGATCGGCTCAAAACCGAGGCTTGTGGCCAGTGGGAAAAAGATCGGCACGGTGAGGAGCATGATGGAAATCTGCTCCATGAACATCCCCAAGATCAACAACACGCCGAACATCACGAGCAGCATCACCAGCGGATCGAGATCGAAACCAGTCGCCCAACCAATCAGCCCGCGCGAGGCACCAGAGAAGGCCAAGATTTGCGAGAACGTCGCTGAACCAAAAACGATCAGATAGGCCATCAGCGTGACCCGCAGCGCGCCATGGATCGACTTCTTCATGGCCTCCCAGGTGAAGCACCGGAAGACAATCGACAACAGGATCGCACCCAAGGCTCCAAAGGCTGCTGCTTCGGAGGGGGTGGCAAAGCCGATGATCATCAGCGTAACGATCACCACCATCAAGCCGACCATCGGCACAACGTCGGTCATCACCAGGGTAAGCTTTGCTCCAAGCGACAGTCTCGGCACCTCGTAAGCAGGCGCCGCGCTCGGGTCCATGCGAGTCATCACAAAGATCGCCATGATGTAAAGACCGGCTAAAATGAGGCCAGGAACGACGCCAGCAATCAGCAAAGCACCGACGTCGATCTGTGCGAGCGTGGCGAGCAGGACCGCCAAAGCGGACGGCGGAATGATAATCGCCAGACCACCAGTGCCCAAAATGGGACCGATGGACATCTTCTTCTTGTAACCGCGCGCGGACATCTCCGGCACCATTAGCGAGCCAAGCAGCGCGGTGGAGCCCATGGAAGAACCCGATAGGGTGGAGAAACCGGTGCCCCCAAGCACGGTGACGTAAGACAATCGCCCTGGCAGTTTGCCGAGCAATTGGTCGATCGCGTTGAACATGCGCTTGCCGAGACCGGTGTGAAAAAACACCTCGCCCATCAGCAAAAACAGCGGAATGGGCATCAGCGCGAATTTGGTCAGCGCCCCCAAACCATTGTTGAGCAACAGCGCGACACCGCGCTCACCGCCCATAAAAATCCAGGCGCCAATGATGTTGGCTGCCAGAAAAGCCAACGCAATCGGCATGCCCAGCGCCATAAGCGCGATGATCGCGCCAAGCAGCAGGGCAAGCGCCTCATACCATTGCATGGAGAAGCCCCTTTGGAATTGCGGGGTTATTCATGGATGCCAGCCTCGCCGGAATGCAGGAGGTCGCGGCCGAATGTGAAGCGCGAAAACTCAATGGCCATCAGGCCGAAGGAAATGGGAAAGGCGATGGTTAGCAGCCAACGCGGGTAGAAGTAAGCGCGTACGTCAAAATCGTTGCGCTCAAGATTCGTGGCCACCAGGTCGATGCCCTTCCAGGTGAGGATGAGGCAGACAACAACGCAGGCTGCCGCCACAAGACGGCTGAGCAAGCGACGCAGGGTTGGCGGCAAAACAGCTGTGACAAGCTCGATGTGCACATGACCTTTTTTGCGCACCAACCACGGTGCACCGAGCATCGTCATGTAAAGGATCGCATATTCAGCGGAGGTAAAAAGCCAGGCGAAGGGCTGAATGCCCGCGTTGCGCATGAGCACAGAGGTGATCACCGACACCATCAGCCAGATGAGCATGCCCGCCGCAATGAGCGCCATTGCATCGACAAAGCGATCATAGAGGCGGGTGAGAAGGGCCATGCGCGAACTCTTATGGGGAAAAAAAGGCGCGGCGCTCTCGTCAAGCGCCGCGCCTGTCTTAAGGCAACTTAGTCCATCGATGGGTCGTAGAACAGTTCGATCAAACGATCATAATTGCCTGCACCCTGTGGGCTTTCTTCCATCAGGGTCTGCATCCGGTTCCAGGTCGTGGAGCGGGCCGCCTCCAGATAAGCCGCGCGGGCATCGCCTTCCAGCGAGAACACTTGCATGCCGCCTTCCTCGAGCGCTGCGAAATCTTCATCGCGCTTGGCACGTAGTGCTTCCACGCTCATGCGTTCATGCTCGATGGCAACTTCCTGCACCAGCGTGCGCGCTTCTTCCGATAGATTGTTCCAAGCTTCCAGATTGACGATAACGCCAAGGTCGGTGGAGAAGAAGTTGGGCTCAATGCGCCAGTTCAAAAACTCGTTCCAGCGCAGATCGATCAAACCGATCTGCGTCCAACCAGTGGCATCCACCGTGCCGCGCTCAAGTGCAGAGTAAACATCGCCTGTCGGCAGATCGATCACCTGGGCTTCCAGATAATCGGTGAAGAAGGCGTTGTAGACCGCGTTGCCGCGGAGGCGGATATCGTCGATCACAAGGTTGCCGTCTTCATCCACACTTGGCTCGTTGACTGACCAAAGATTGTAGGTGACGCCGGAGTCAAACCAGCCGAGGTAATAGAGGCCCATCTTCTCCTGATGTATCTCGTTGATGAGGTCGATGCCGCCATTTTCACGCGTTTCGATGGCAGTCAGATTGGAAGCCACAAGGGCATCTTTTTCAGGCAATGCACCACCGTAAAACGAGCCAGGCGTGTAGACCATATCAACCACGCCATCGCGCACAGCATCAGGCTGCTGGAACATGCCGATGGCTTCCGGGCCACCCAGAACATCGATCTGCACCACGCCTTCGCCACGCTCGTTGACCATATCAACGAACGACAGGAAGCTTTGCGTATAGATCAGTGTCTCCGGGAACGCGTGAACGGCGGTAATGGTGTCTTCAGCCCATGCGGCGCTTGCCAACATGGTGCTTGCGGCCATGGTGCCGATGATCATAGTTTTTCTCATAAGTCCTCTCCTTTAGGGTTTCGGCGGCATTCTTTTTGACCGTCCGAAAAGTGGCGCTCGCGCGCCGGTTGGGTGCTAGGGTAAAGACCCTAGTTTGGCGGTGAAAATTCTGCGTGTAGGTAAGCCCAGGGCCGTGTCGTCCGGTCTTTCTGGGAAAATGCCGCAATGGCATAGGCATGCTTTGCGGTCATGTCGATATCGTCCCAGCCTTCGATCAGTTTGGTGCGCCATACCGGATCAAGCGCGAAGGGAAGCGTCAGGTCGCCGAGGGTGATGTGACAGGTGTCCAAGTCGATGGTGAGCGAGCCAACGTCACTGCGAAGAGCGTCGGACAGAGCCGCATTGTCAGCATCGGTGACACGCGCAGGCAGCAAGCCATTGTTGACCGCGTTGCCCGCAAAGATGTCGCCGAAGCTCGGCGCGATCACCGCCTTGATGCCGAAATCGACCAGAGCGTAGACCGCTGCTTCGCGGGACGATCCACCGCCAAAATTTCGTCCAGCCACCAGGACAGAGGCCTCAGGGTGCCGATTCAGGGGATGGTCGGCACGCGGCTTCCCATCAGCGTCAATACGAAGATCATGCAGTAGAAACCGGCCATACCCTTCGGCACGCGGCGTGGACATGAACCGCGCCGGAATGAGTTGATCGGTGTCGATGCCTTCCATCGGCAAAGCCACAGCAAGGCCAGTATGGTTGCGCCAACCCGCCATGCTCATGCTGCTCCGGCCAAGGAACGGCCTTTGAACAACGCGCGCGCGTCGGTCAGTTCGCCCGCCACCGCAGCGGCAGCTACCATGGCCGGTGACATAAGGTGGGTGCGAGCACCCGGACCCTGGCGGCCGCGGAAATTGCGGTTTGTTGTCGAGGCGCAGCGCTTGCCCGGCGCAACGACATCGCCATTCATGGCAACACACATGGAGCAACCGGAGGCCACCCAATCCAGGCCTGCATCGATGAAAATGCGATCAAGCCCTTCGGCTTCCGCCAGCCTTTTCACGATCATGGATCCAGGCGAGACGATGCCGGGAACCTTGGCGCGGTGACCGGTCAACACCGCTGCGGCAGCGCGTAAATCCTCGATGCGGGCATTGGTGCACGAGCCGATGAAAACCTGATCGATGGGCAGCCCATTGAGCGATTGTCCGGCTTTCAAACCCATATACTCAAGCGCATCTTGCGGCGCATCAGCTGGAACAGTGTCAGAGATCGGCGCGGCCTGTTCAGGAACAATACCCCATGTAACCGTCGGCGCGACGGCACTGGCATCGATCTCAATCTCGCAATCAAAGGCAACATCAGCATCGCTTTGCAACGCCTGCCAATCATCCGCCGCCTCGTCCCACTGCGGACCAGCGGGCGCAAAAGGTCGGCTCTTTAAATAGGCGAAAGTTGTCTCATCAGGCGCGATCATCCCGCATTTGGCGCCGCCTTCAATGGAGAGATTGCACAGCGTCATGCGTGCTTCCATGGACAGCGCACGAACCGCACTGCCAGCATACTCGATCGCGTGACCACGCGCGCCATCCGAACCAAGTTGGGCAATCCAATGCAGCGCCATATCCTTGGCTGTCACGCCATCTGCCAACGCGCCGTTGAAAGTGAGGCGCATGGTTTTCGGGCGGGTCTGCCACAGGGTTTGTGTTGCCAGAACGTGGGCGACTTCAGTTGCCCCAATGCCAAACGCGAAGGCTCCAAACGCGCCGTGGGTAGAGGTATGACTGTCGCCACAAACCACCATCAGCCCCGGCAGAGTAAGGCCCTGTTCCGGCGCAGTCACATGAACAATGCCCTGGCGCGGATCGTTAAGGCCGAAGTGTCGAATGCCATGCGTGTTGGCGTTGGCTTCCAGCGTCGCAATCATGCGGCGGATATCATCATTGGCGCCGCCAGACGCCCGCTGGCGCGTCGGCACATAGTGGTCGCTGACAGCGATGGTGAGTTCCGGATTGGCAACCTTCAGGCCTCGCGTGCCAAGTTTGCCAAAGGCGTGATGCGAGCCTTCGTGCACCAGATGGCGATCCACCCAAAGCAGTGACGCCCCATCGTCGCGGCGAAGAACTTCGTGGGAACTCCACAACCGGTCAAAGAGCGTTTGGGCCCTCATGAGGTCACACGCGCGGCGCTGTTCAGGCCGGTTTCAAGTTGGACGATGGGCTCCCAGTGTCGGTTCTCGCCATCACCAACACGGTCCAGCGACATGGAAAGCTGGTACCGGTCGGGGCGATAAGAGGCCGCCAGATGCTCAACACCGCGCCCTTGCTCATCGCGCACCACACGCTCCAGTGAAAGAAGGGCTGAGCCGGTGGGAACACCAAGTGCGCTGGCGATATCGGGCGCCGCCAGTGTCGCTGACACCGATTGCTGAGCGCTGTCGATCCGCACGCCACCCAACTCCAACAATGAGTAGAGCGGGCGCGTGGCAAGGTCGGCTTCAGAATAGCTGAGCGCCACGTCTTCAGGCACATGGGTCACGAGATGCGAGAACGGCTGGCCGTCCATCAGACGCACGCGGACGGCGCGCTGAACGCGCGTCCCTTCGGCAAGCCCAAGCGCATTGGCGATGGCGGCACCTGCGGACTGATAACCAAACTCCAGCAGACGGGCTTCTGTCTTGGCACCCATTTCGGCCAGGTGAGGAACAAGGTTGGCGATGTCGGCTTTGATGGTCTGCCTTGTTGCCCGGCCTGAGCGCACAACGGACCCACTACCTGCGCGCTTCTCGATCAAACCATCACCAGCTAACGCTTCCAGCGCCCGGCGAATTGTCACCCGCGACACATTATAAGTCTCGGCCAACTTGTGCTCACCGGGCAGGTTCGCGCCATCTTCGAGCACGCCGCGTGCAATATCATCTTTCAATTGGAGATAAACGCGGCGCGCTTTCCCGCCTTCGGGAATGCTGTCTGTCACGTCTGGCGATGGCTGAACGACCATTGACAAAGCTCCACGCTGATTAAGGCTAGACTAGCGGCTGTTTTGTGGAATGCAAGATTTTTGTCCTATGATATTCACAAAACCTGTTTTATAGAAGATACAAATTGTGAGGAGGCCCATACATGCCGTCAGTCGCAGTGACGATGATCGAAGGCTACAGCGAGGAAGCAAAAGAGCGACTCTGCTCGGCATTAACAGGTGCCGTGCGCCAAGTGTTTCCAGCCCAACCTGATGGGATCATCATTGCCCTGCACGAGGTGCCAGCCGCCAACTATATGCGCGGCGGCAAGCACAGGCAGCCTGCCCCAGCTTTACCAGACGCTGACCAGTTGATTCGCCAGTTTCTTGGCCATATGGAAGCGCGAGATCTAGGGTCCGCCAAGGCTGTGCTCGCCGACAACTTCACGATGACCTTTCCTGGCGGCGTGACCATGACCACGCTTGAAGACCTGATCGCCTGGGCCAAGCCACGCTACAGCTTTGTGCGCAAAGCCTATGACCGCTTTGACACCGCGTCGGGTGAAGAGGGGCCGATTGTCTATTGCTACGGCACGCTTTCGGGTGAGTGGCTGGACGGCACTGCCTTCGAGGGCATCCGCTTCATCGACCGCTTTGAAACAGCGGGCGGCAACCTGACCCGCCAAGACGTCTGGAATGATATGGGCGAGATAAAAAATGGCTGAGAGCGATATTGACCCGATCACGCTGGCGGTTCTTGCCGGGCGCATGGAACAGATCGCCGATGAGATGGACGCCACGCTGTTTCGTAGCGCGTTCAACCCCATCATTGCCGAAGCGCATGATGCTTCACATGGGCTTTACGATGCTGAAAACGGCGATACGCTGATTCAGGGCAAATCTGGCCTGCCGATTTTCGTTGGCGTTATGGCGTTTGCCGTTAAGGCGGTGATCGAAAAGGCTGCGCGCGACCGCGACCTGGCTGATGGCGACGTTTACATTTTCAACGATGCGCATATTGGTGGCACGCACCTTTCCGATATGCGGCTGGTGCGCCCCTACTTCCGTGATGGCAAGCTGTTCTGCTACCTCGCTTCGGTCGGCCATTGGCACGATCTGGGAGGCGCGGTGCCGGGCAACTACAACCCTTCAGCGCGCGAGGTTTTTCAGGAAGCGGTGGTTTTGCCGCCGGTGAAACTGGTTCGCGCAGGTACGGTTCAGACCGACATTATCGACATCATTTTGCGTAACACACGGCTTCCCCAATCCGCGCGCGGCGATTTGAACGGTCAGCTTTCAGCGCTCGATCTGGGCGTTAAACGCCTAGACGCGCTGCTTGATAGCTATGGCGCGGGCACCGTGGGGGCAGCCTTCACCAAGCTCGGCAACCGAGCCGAAGCGCTGATGCGCACCGAACTTGCCGAGCTGCCCGACGGACGTTGGGAAGCGACCGATTATCTGGACAATGATGGGATCACCGACACCGCGCTGCCGATCACGGTGGCGTTGGAGGTACGCGGCGATCATCTGACCATCGACTTTGAAGGCACGGCGCCAGTGACGGCCGGGCCGGTGAACATCGCGCTGCCGACGACGATTGCCTGCTGCTATGTGGCGATCAAACACATCTTCCCAGCACTGCCAGCCAATGCCGGTGTGATGCGACCGATCACTATCAACGTGCCAGAAGGCTCGCTGCTGTCGGCCGAATTCCCAGCACCGACCGGTGGTTACACTGAAACGATCCTGCGGATGATCGATGTGATCTTTTCGGCTGCTGCTAAAGCTGTGCCTGAGCGGATTGTTGCCAACGCGTATGGCACCATCAACGCGCTTTCCATCGCCGGACAGAAGGCCAACGGCCAACGTTGGGTGATGTTCTCTTTCTATGGCGGCGGCCATGGTGGATCGCTGGAAAGCGATGGGCTGAACCATGGCAACGCGCCCATTTCTACCGCGACGATCCCTCCTGCTGAGATCTTGGAAGCGGCCTATCCAGTGATGTTCCGGCAATGGGCGCTGCGGCCCGATAGTGCTGGGCACGGCACGCATCGTGGCGGGCTTGGCGCGGTATACGAGATCGAGCTTTTGGAAGAAGAAGCCGAAGCCTTCCTGTTCGGGGAGCGTGGACGCTTCGCCCCGCAGGGCATTGCAAGTGGACAGGAAGCCGCCAAGAACCACTTTGCTTATGAAACCGAAGAAGGCTGGGCTGAGCCTGCACTGGCATCCAAAATGGTCGGCATCCCTTTAAAGCGCGGGCAGCGCGTTCGCTTGGAGACGCCGGGCGGTGGCGGGTACGGACCGCCCGAGAAGCGCGAGCCCGCAGCTATCGCCCGCGATGTCGCGTTGGGCTTCCTTACCGAAACATCGGCAGATGATGCGTATGGCTCTGCGTGGCGAGGTGCAGACGTATGAGCATTGTTGGCGTCGATGTCGGCGGAACGTTTACCGATATTTTCATTCTTGACGAGGCAACCGGCAAGGCCAGCGTTGCCAAGGTCCCAACAACGCGGCCTGATCAATCCGGTGGTTTTCTGGCTGGTGTGAAAAGCGCAGGCGATGATCTTTTTGCCATGCGCACGGTGGTTCACGGTACGACGGCAGGCACCAACGCATTGCTCGAGCGCAAGGGCGCGAAGATCGGCCTCATCACCACCCAAGGCTTCCGCGACACGCTAGAAATGCGTCGCCGCGACAGGCGTGCAACCTGGGGCCTGCGCGGCGATTTTGAACCCGTGGTGCCGCGCGACCGGCGCTTGGAAGTGCCGGAGCGTACGCTTGCGGACGGAAGCATTGAGACACCAGTGGACATCGCGGCTGTGGAATTGGCTGCGCGCGAACTGCTTGCCATGGGCTGCCAGGCTGTCGCGCTTATCTTCATCAACGCCTACGCCAACCCTGCCAACGAACAGACTGCTGCCCAAGCCCTGCGTTCTTTGATGCCAAACCCGCACGTGTCGGTCTCAAGCGAAATTCTGCCGGAAATCCGTGAGTTCGAGCGCACCTCCACCACTGTGCTCAACGCCTATCTCCAACCCGAAGTGGCTGGGTATTTGGGGCGGCTAGAATCGGGTTTGCGCGATGGTGGCTTTGGTGGAGAGTTCTTGCTCGTCCAATCCAACGGCGGCGTCATGGCTGTGGAAACCGCCTGTCGCTTGCCCGTGCGCACCGCGCTTTCTGGCCCTGCAGCGGGCGTTATTGCGGCGGCCTATATCGCCACAAGCGCGGGTTACGACAACATCATCACCGGCGATGTCGGCGGAACTAGCTTTGATGTTTCACTGATCGCGGATGGTCAGTCGGCCCTTGCGGCGCAGACCAGCATCGATTTTGGCATGGTGGTGCGCATGCCGATGATCGAGATCACCACCATCGGCGCGGGTGGTGGCTCCATTGCCTGGGTGGACAAGGGCGGACTGCTCAACATTGGGCCAGAAAGTGCTGGCTCCAACCCTGGCCCAGTTGCCTATGGCCGTGGCAATGATCGTCCAACGGTGACAGACGCCAACATCGTGCTTGGCCGCATCGATGCAGAAAAACCCATTGGAGGCGGCCTTGATAGGCTCGACGTGGCGGCGGCACGAACGGCCATCAGTACCCATGTCGGCGCGCCTCTTGGCCTAAACACCGATGACGCCGCCGAAGCCATCTTGAAAGTTGCCAACGCACGCATGGCAGGCGCCATCCGCCTGGTGAGCATTGAGCGCGGACACGACCCGCAGACCTTTTCTTTCATGCCCTTCGGCGGTGGCGGTGCGCTGCACGCCTGCGCACTGGTGGATGAGTGCGAGCTTGCCCGCGCGCTGGTCCCTCGTTTTCCCGGCGTGACATCGGCGCTCGGCTGCGTGATCGCTGATATGCGCCAGGATTTTGTGCAGACAATCAACACAACCCTGGCAGCGCTTGATGAGGCCGAGCTTGGCACCATGATCCAAGCCCATGTCGATGAAGGCATGGCCGTGCTCGATGCCTCCGGCGTGCAGTTCGGCGCACGTGACGTGCAGGTGGAACTGGACATGGCCTATGCCGGACAGACCCACACTGTTGCCGTGCCGATCACGGTTGAATTGACAGGCGCGCAGGTGATTGCGCCGACCTGCGATACGATCAGGGATGCGTTTGAGAACGCCTATCGCACTGCCTTCAGTCGCCTTTTGGAAGGTGGCGTACAACGTATTCTGAATTTGCGCACCAGCACCATCGGCAGGCGGCCAAAGTTCGACCTTTCCTCGCTGGCACCGGATGAAGCCAACACCACCTCAACGCCCTACGGGTCACACAGCGTGCGCATGAATGGCGCCTGGCATGACACCGCGCTTTACGACCGGCTGTCGTTGCCCGTGGGCATGGTGATTGACGGCCCGGCGATTTTGACCCAGCCGGATACGACGATCTCGGTGGAGCCTGGATTCAGCGGTCGCGTGGATAGTTTTGGGAATTTCATCATTGAACGGCAGGCGGCATCATGAGCGATCTATCGGTTTTCAATCCAGCCAAGACAGCGGTTCTGACCATCGATCTGCAGAATGATTTCCTGCACCCTGAGGGCGCCTATGGCCGCGCAGGGCAAGCAGCGCCTGCCATTGCAGCTCTGCCAGACCGTATGAAGCCGGTGGTCGATGCGGTGCGCGCAGCGGGCGGGCATTATGTATCGGCGCAGTTCACTTTGGTGCCTGGACCAGGCGGTGAACCATTGATCGCGCCGCACCTGAAAAAGCTGCGCCCGTTCCTCACCAAAGGTGATTTCGCGCCTGGCAGCTTCGGTCACACGCTGGTGGAATCGCTGGCTCCCGCCGACTATGTGGTGGAGAAGGTCGCCTACTCAGCCTTCTACCAGACGCGGCTGGAATACATCATGCGCGCGGTTGGTATCGAGACGCTGATCATTGGTGGGATTGTCACCAATGGTGGTGTGGCTTCGACGGTGCGCGATGCACATCTGCGCAACGTGGATACAATTTTGCTGTCCGACGGGTGCGCGGCGTTCAAACACGATGTGCACGACGCGACCCTCATCTCGCTTGGCACGGTGACGCAGGTTATGTCGTGTGAAGCGGCCATCGACCTGGTTCAGCGGGTAGCTTCATGACCCTAAGCGAACGCCTGAATGCAGACCCAATCCTCATCGCACCTGGTGTCTATGATGCGCTCACAGCTTCACTGGCCGAGGCGGCAGGATTTGAGGCGCTTTATCTTTCTGGCGCAGCGGTCGCTTACACACGCCTTGGCCGACCTGACATTGGTCTCACATCGGTCAATGAGATGACAGACACGATGGCGCTGATCCGCGACCGCACGGACCTGCCAGTGATCATCGATGCAGACACCGGCTTCGGTAATGCGCTGAACGCTCAGCGTACCATGCGGCTTTACGAACGGGCGGGCGCAAGCGCCTTACAGCTTGAAGATCAGACCTACCCCAAGCGCTGCGGGCACCTGGCCGATAAGTCACTGATCTCAACCGGTGAGATGACCGGTAAGATCAAAGCCATGGCCGACGCGCGCGCATCGGATGACACGCTGATCATCGCCCGCACGGATGCCATCGCGGTGGAGGGTTTTGACGCGGCACTGGAGCGCGCAGACCATTATATCGACGCTGGCGCCGATGCCCTGTTCATCGAAGCGCCACAGAGCATGGAACAACTCACCGGCATTGTGGACCGCTTCAAAGACCGCGCACCGCTGATGGCCAATATGGTGGAGGGCGGCGCGACGCCCATGCGCACCGCTGCTGATCTAGAAGCCATTGGGTTTTCACTGGTGATCTTTCCTGGAGGGATCGTGCGGGCCATCGCTCGCACGGCAGAAGATTATTACGCCTCGCTCAAATCCAACGGCACAAACACCCCGTTCAAAGAACGCATGTTTGATTTCTCTGCACTCAATGAGCGCCTTGGCACCGATGCTATGCTGGCAACAGGCAAGCGCTATGACGAGAGCGAGGGATGAGCGTTCTGCCGACACCTTCCGGTGACGCTGATCTTGAGGTCGAAACGCTTGTTATCGGTGCAGGCTGCGCCGGACTGGTTGCTGCGCTTGCCGCCCATGAGATCGGGCAGGATGTGCTGGTGCTGGAACGGGACGCGGTGCCTTCTGGGTCAACGGCGCTGAGCGCGGGATTGATCCCTGCCGCTGGAACATCGCAGCAAAAAGCTTCTGGAATCACTGACACGCCGGAAATGTTTGCTGGCGACATTATGAAAAAGGCCTGTGGTGAGCCTGATCCAGAACTGGTGAAGGCGCTCACCGAAGGTTCTGCCGAGGTAATCGCTTGGCTCACCGAAACCCACGACCTACCGTTCACCCTAGTCGATGATTTCGACTATCCAGGCCACACACACCGCCGCATGCATGGGCTGCCATCGCGATCTGGTGAGGCGCTCATCAACGCTTTGCGCGAGGCCTGCGAAGGGAGTGATATCTTGGTCGCAGCCGAACGCACCGTGCAGACCCTCTACGCCAAGGGCGACACTGTTACGGGCGTACTCGCTGTCTTACCCGATGGCAGCGAAGAACACATCGCCTGTGGGCGGCTAATTTTGGCCTGCAATGGCTTCGGTGGAAACGCGGAAATGGTGCGTGATCTGACGCCTGTCATCGCCGGTGCCCTCTATTTCGGTCACGACGGCAATCAGGGTGACGCTGTTCAGTGGGGACAAGCGCTGGACGCGCAAATGGCTGACCTCGGTAGCTATCAAGGCCACGGCAATGTGGCCCACCCGCACGGTATTTTGATTACCTGGGCGGTCATCACCCAAGGCGGCTTCCAGGTGAACACCAATGGTGAGCGCTTCTGGGACGAAAGCCAGGGCTATTCAGAAGCCGCGCGCCATGTGTTGGAACAGCCAAGCGGTATCGCTTACGCCATTTTCGACGCACGCATCGCTGCCATCTCCCGCCAGTTCAAAGACTTTCAGGACGCCGAAGCCCAGGGCGCTGTAAAGACGGCCGACACCGTCGAAGCGTTGGCCAAAACGCTAGGACTTGATGCGGGCGCTCTTCAGGCGAGTTTTGCCAGCGCGTCGGGCACCGATGCCTTTGGGCGAACTTTTGATCCTTCGCTCAACCTCGCTCCGCCCTATTGCGCTGTCAAAGTCACCGGCGCTCTGTTTCACACCCAAGGTGGATTGAAAGTGGATGGCAACGCCCGCGTGCTACACGCCGACGGAACGCCCTTTCCCAACCTCTTTGCGACAGGCGGAGCCGCAGGCGGGGTGTCCGGCTCCGCCGACAGCGGTTATCTTTCCGGCAACGGGCTTTTGAGCGCAGCTGTGCTCGGCTACCGCGCCGGTCACTTTACACTCACAATAGGAGAGCATGCTCATGCTTGACGGAACCACCAGCGGGCACGGCCCATCGCTTGCCCTGTTTGACTGGGCTGATCCCTTTCATCTGTCCGAGCAGCTGCAGGAAGATGAGCGGCTGATTGTGGAAAGTGCGCGCGCTTATGCCAGCGATAAGCTGCTTCCGCGTGTGGAGCATGCCTACCTCAACGAAGAGGTGACGCCAGAGATTTTCGCTGAGATGGGCGAGATGGGTCTGCTCGGCGTGACGATCCCCGAACAGTATGGCGGGCTTGGCGCAGGCTATGTGAGCTACGGGTTGGTGGCCCGCGAAGTGGAGCGCGTGGACTCCGGCTACCGCTCCATGATGAGTGTGCAGTCCTCGCTCGTGATGTATCCGATCAATGCCTATGGTTCGGATGCGCAGAAAAAAAAGTACCTGCCCAAACTGGCCACAGGCGAACTGATCGGCTGCTTTGGTCTCACGGAGCCAGACGCTGGCTCTGACCCATCGGGCATGAAGACGACCGCCAAGAAGATCGATGGCGGGTACAGCCTGTCGGGCGCGAAAATGTGGATTTCCAACAGCCCCATCGCCGATGTGTTTGTGGTCTGGGCCAAATCAGATGCTCATGATGGCAAAATCCGCGGATTTGTTCTTGAGAAGGGTATGAAGGGCCTTTCGGCGCCAACCACCAAGGGCAAACTATCCTTGCGCGCTTCGGTCACCGGCGAGATCGTCATGGACGAGGTGGAAGTGGGCGAAGACGCACTGTTGCCGGGCGTTGAAGGCTTGAAAGGCCCGTTCGGCTGCCTCAACCGGGCACGCTATGGGATCGCCTGGGGTGTCATGGGTGCCGCAGAAGACTGCTGGCACCGCGCGCGATCTTACGGTCTGGAGCGGGTGCAATTTGGCAAACCCATCGCCCAGACACAGCTGTTCCAAAAGAAGCTGGTGGACATGCAAACCGAGATTTCCCTTGGTCTGCAAGGCGCGCTGCGCGCCGGACGGATGCTTGATGAAGGCATCGCTGCACCGGAAATCATCTCCATGATGAAGCGGAACAATTGCGGCAAAGCGCTCGATATCGCGCGTCAGGCGCGCGACATGCATGGCGGCAATGGCATCATGGCCGAGTACCATGTGATGCGGCACGCGCAGAACCTGGAAACCGTGAACACCTATGAGGGCACGCACGACATCCACGCGCTGATTTTGGGCCGTGCACAAACGGGATTGCAGGCGTTTTTCTAAGACGTGCTTCTTTGGGCAGGCTTCGCTTTTTCCGCAGTCTTTGCCTTTTTCTTGGCCGTCTTTTTAGCCGACGTCGTATCCGCTCCCGTAGACGGTGTGGATGAAGGCTGAGAGGGACCAGACGCCGCGATAGCCTTCATCTTGGCGCCAAGTTCGTCCTGCCATGGGCCAAGTACCTCGCGGATGCGCGCGAGATAGGCCTCATTCTCCGTCGGTGGAATGGTGACATCATAAACGTCGGCGACGCTGATCATCGCGTCGCGATCCATCTCCTGGAACGCCTCGGTCATGGCATCGGCCTGTTCGCGTGACAGACCAAGCGCTTCAAAGGCCGACCGGCCCATGCGCAACGAACTGTCATAGGTCTCGCGGATGATGTCTCGGCAACCAGCGGCATAGAGATGATAGACATGATCGCGGTCGATGGCCCGCGCCTGCACGTGCAGGTTGGGGTAATTCTGCAACGCATAGCGCACAAGCTCGGTGATCTGCTCCTTGTCATCAATGGCAACCACCAGCAGTTTGGCCTCAGCGATGCCTGCCGCTGCCAACAAATCCGGCCTCGTCGCATCACCGAAATAGGTACGCACGCCAAACTTCTTCATGTTGTCGATTTGCTTGGACGAAAAGTCGATAACCGTCGGGTTGTATCCCGCCGCCTGCAACATGCGGTCAACAATACCGCCCACGCGACCGCGCCCAGCGATGATGACCTGGCTCGCCTCGTCAATCTCGTCCTGCTCACGCGCCTGGGCTTCGTCATAGCGCGGCGCAATCAGCTTGTCGTAGGCGATGAAGAGCGCAGGCGTCAGCAGCATGGATAGCGCCACAACAAGCAGCAGTTGGTCGGCAAGGCCTGTTGGGATCACCGCGTTGGCAACCGTGAAGGACAAAAGCACAAAGCCAAACTCGCCCGCCTGCGCCAAACCGAGCGCGAACAGCCATCGGTCAGCGCCTCTGATCTTGAAGATGATGGCCAGCACGAGGAGGACAGCGACCTTCAATGCCATCAAACCTAGGGTCAGCCCAATGGTGATGGCAAGATTGTTGAACAACAGGGCAAAATTGACGCCTGCGCCCACGGTCATGAAGAACAGGCCGAGCAACAACCCCTTAAACGGTTCGATGTCGGATTCCAGCTCGTGACGATACTCGCTGTTGGCAAGCACAACGCCTGCCAAGAAGGTACCAAGGGCGGGTGAAAGGCCGACGAGAGACATCAACAAGGCGATGCCAACCACCATCATGAGCGCTGTTGCGGTGAACAGTTCGCGCAGCTGCGCCACCGCAATGAACCGGAAGATCGGGCGGGTCAAAACGCTCCCGCCCAGGATCACAAATCCGATGGCGGCGAGCGTCACGATCGCCGCCTGCCAACCGGGCAAACCGGCAACCAGGCTCATGCCCGAGCCGTGGTCGCCGTCATCGGCATGGCCTGCATCACCGTGAGCCACCTCTCCATGCGCGGCATCAGCGGCGTGCTCGCCAACAGCGCTTGCCAAATCCATCAGTTCTGGCATCGCAAGAAGCGGGATTAGGGCCAGCATCGGAATGACGGCAATGTCCTGGAAAAGGAGCACCTGGAAGCTTGACTGACCGCCATCGCTTTTCATCAAGCCCTTTTCGTTGAGCGTCTGCAAAACAATGGCCGTGGACGACAGAGCGAAGATTAAGCCGACGGCCAGCGAGACCGTCCACGGTTGGCCAAACACCATGCACACCGCCATCACGGCCAGCGTTGTCAGTCCAACCTGCCCGCCACCAAGGCCCAAAAGCCGGGCGCGCATGGACCAAAGCAGTTTGGGTTCCAGCTCCAAGCCAACCAAGAAGAGCATCATCACAACGCCAAACTCGGCGATGTGTTGGATGGCAATTACATCCACATGCAGAAAGGCCAAAACCGGAGAAATGACAATGCCGGCAATAAGATAGCCGAGGACCGAGCCGAGCCCCAGCCGCGAGGCAATGGGCACGGCAACAACGCCCGCAATCAAAAACAGGAAAGTAAGAAGCAATAGGTCGGTCACGTGCGTCCCCCGATCGCCTAGCGCGAACAAGAGGCCACCCTATAGCGCAGAGAGTCGATCAGACAATCAGAACGTGTGCAAAGCGACTATTGCGGTGTTAGCACCATGCCGTTGGGCGACAGATAGGTTCCATCCCTGTTGGCCACCAGTTGTCCGCAACCCTGGCCGGCACGTGGCCCCTCAGGCATGTCGGCACAGAGTGTATCGCCCTCAATCCACCAACGCCCCGTCAGGGTGCGCATCATCGCGCGCACTTCTAAGGAACCATCGACCCCATAAGAGATGGTCGCACGCATCATGCCGTTGCGACCGTCAAATGTTTGACCTGAAACGGTGGATTGGAGCTGTTCGCCGGAGAGAGCCGATTGTGCCGAGGCTGGCGCGGCGAGCAGGCAAATGGCGAGGGCAAGAAAGACGGAAGAGGTTTTGGCAATCGGGCGCATCAGAAACATCCTGGTGGTGGGGGGATCACCAAATTCTAAAACGCCGTGACGGAGCGTTGGGTTACAATTCAGTCAGGAAAACACACGGCAGGTTTCAAACTGTAACCTGAACAGCTTTCAGCAGCGCCGGGACCAGCGCATCCGCCAACACCTCTGGTTGGGAAACATGCGGGGCATGACCAGCGTCAAGCGCAATGCGCCGCGCGCCCGGCACGAGATTTTGCATGGCCTGTTGGATGGGGAGCAATACCGACAAGTCCTGCGCGCATTCAACATAGATACGCGGAATTGTGCCGAAACGCTCCTCCGTCCAATCGGTGCTAAGCGCCCTGCCCGGCTCGGCCTGCGGGGTGAGGTTTTCAGCGCCCGTTAGAGCGACATCAAACGGCATATCATTGAGAAAAATCTTCGCCCCAGCCTCAGCCGGAACCGAACTCTCCGTGCGCTCCTCGTTCCATTCTAGATAAGGCCCGATTCCGAGCAGGCCGCGTTCCTCGGCCATTTCCTCTCGAAGCACGTCGCCAAAATGCCAGCCAGACGGCATCATCATGCCTGCGATATAGGTGATTGACTTGATGGGCTGCGGGTAGCGTTCGCCCAGCGCCGTGCCAACAACGCCGCCGCCCGAGTGCGCGACGATGAGAATGTCGCCCTCTAGTTGTTCGATCAGCGCACCGATATGGGCGAGATAGAGATCAAGGCTGACATCGGCCAGCGGCGTATCATCCGCGCCATTGCCGGGCAGGTCGATAGCATGAGCGGTGAAACCTGCCTCTTCAAGGAGCCGCGCGAAATCCTGCCATACCCATCTGCCTTGCCATGCGCCGTGTATGAGGATCGCGTGGCGTGAACCGGTCATAGAGCGTGGTCTTTCACGTCTGATCCCAAAGGCTTAGGCCAATCCATGCTTGACTGGCTTTTGTTGTGCGAGCGGGAACGGTAAAATGATTGCTGCACATGCGAAGAGACAAGCGCGATAGGCGAGGCAATGCAAGCGACGGGTTTTGATGAGACCGGATTTGAACGCTGGAAAGGGCTTGTCGACAAGGCACTCAAAGGCGCCCCCTTCGAAAGCCTGACAAGCCAGAGTGATGAGGGCATCGCGCTCGATCCGCTTTATGCGCCCGCTGACGGCCAGCCTATTGCCATGCGCGGCGGAGGCACGCCGTGGGTTGTAGCGCAGCGGGTGGATCATCCCGACGCCGAGGCTGCCTACGCCCAGACCATGGCCGAACTTGAGGGCGGGGCGTCCGGTCTGGTTCTTGTCAGCCAGGGCGCAGCAGGTTCGCTGGGCTATGGCATCAACCTCAATGCGTTGCCGACCGTCCTCGATGATGTGCTGGTGGATGCGGTGCGGCTGACCTTGGAGCCCTCGCCCGCCCGTGCTCGCGATGCGCGTGCCTTGGCCGCCTATCTGGACGGTCGAACAACGCCCAACGCACATATCTCAGTGGACTTTGGCTTGGACGCGGCCAGTCTGCTCGCAAGCTCCGGTGGCTTGCGCGGTAATGGCCCTTCCACCCGCGAGGCGCAAGCACGCCACTTTGACCAACTGGCTGAGCACGGGTTCAAAGGAACGATTTATCGCGCCGATGGACGCGTGATCCACAACGGCGGCGGTACCGATGCCGATGAACTGGCGTTTGTTCTGGCCTCTCTCGTGTTTGCGATGAAAAGCGGCGATGACGCAGCGCTTTCTGCCCAAAAAACCATGTTAGGTGTGGCGGTCGATGCGGACCAGTTTGCCGGCATCGCGAAGCTGCGAGCCCTGCGCCTGCTGCACGCAAAGCTGATGGAAGCAGCGGGCATCGCCCCCTTTGCGCCGCAAATTCATGCCGAGACCTCTGCCCGCATGCTGACCCGCCTCGACCCGCACGTGAACATGCTGCGCGCCACCACCGCGGTCTTTGCCGCAGCCGTTGGCGGGGCAGACAGCATAACGGCCCTGTCGTTCAGCCTGCCCTTGGGCTATCCGGACCCGTTTGCGCGCCGCACAGCGCGCAACACGCAACTTGTGTTGATGGAAGAAAGCCATCTGCATCAGGTCGGTGATCCCGCAGCAGGCTCTGGTCTTTATGAGAGCTACACGCAGGCGCTGTGCGAAGAAGCGTGGACCAGCTTTCAATCGATTGAACGCGAGGGCGGCGTGATCGAGGCGCTGGCTTCTGGGCACATCCAACAACGCGTGAAAGCTGTACAGGCCGAAAAGATCGCGCAGCTTGAGGGCGGCAAGCGGCACCTGACGGGCACCACAATCTTCCAACTGGAGACGGAATACCCAGTGGATGTGGAAGACGTTGAGCCTGTCCTCTTTGCCCTGAAAGATGGGCTGAAAACCTATTGTGAGCCGATAGCGCCCTGGCCTTGGAACACTGGCAGCGACGGAGCTTCATCATGAGCATTTTGCCGGATTTCGCCAACTTGCCGACGCCTGATTTCTCCAGCCACGACGCGCCTGTCAAGGCCACCGGAAATGACTGGCAAACGCCCGAGGGCATTGCTGTCAAACGGGCGTACGATGCCAGCGATAGGCAAGGTTTGGAGCATGTGGTGAGTTTGCCAGGCCTCGTGCCTTATGTCCGCGGCCCCTATCCCACCATGTATGTGCAGCGCCCCTGGACCGTGCGCCAATATGCTGGGTTCTCCACGGCGCAAGCCTCAAACGCCTTCTACCGGCGTAACTTGGCTGGGGGACAGAAGGGGCTGTCGGTTGCCTTCGATCTGGCAACCCACCGAGGCTATGACTCAGACCATCCCCGCGTCGCCGGTGATGTCGGCATGGCTGGCGTTGCCATCGACTCAATCCTCGACATGCGCCAGCTGTTCGACGGCATTCCGCTCGACACCATGTCAGTCTCCATGACCATGAACGGCGCGGTCCTGCCGGTGATGGCGCTTTATATCATCGCAGCTGAAGAACAGGGCGTGTCGCCGGACAAGCTCGCCGGGACCATTCAGAACGACATTCTCAAGGAGTTCATGGTCCGCAACACCTACATCTATCCACCTGCGCCCTCGATGCGGATTATCTCCGATATTTTTGCTTTCACCTCGGCCAACATGCCGAAGTTCAACTCCATCTCGATCAGCGGCTACCACATGCAGGAAGCCGGTGCGACGGCGGATCTGGAACTTGCTTACACGCTGGCTGATGGCATTGAGTATGCCCGGCGCGGCGTCGGCGCAGGTATGGATATCGACACGTTCGCGCCACGGCTTTCCTTTTTCTGGGCGATTGGCACAAACTTCTTCATGGAGGTTGCCAAGCTGAGGGCCGGTCGCCTGCTCTGGTCGAAGCTCATGGGCGAGGAGTTCTCGCCGACCAACCCGAAAAGCACCGCGCTGCGCACGCACAGCCAAACCTCCGGCTGGTCGCTGACCGCGCAGGATGTCTACAACAATGTGATCCGCACCTGCGTGGAAGCCATGGCCGCCACACAGGGCCACACCCAAAGCCTGCACACCAACGCGCTGGACGAAGCGCTGGCTTTGCCCACCGACTTCTCCGCCCGCATTGCCCGCAACACGCAGCTTTTTTTACAGCAGGAATCGGGCACTACGCGGGTGATCGACCCATGGGGCGGATCGCACTTTGTTGAGCGGCTGACAGGCGACCTTGCTGACCGGGCAATGGAGCACATTACCGAGATTGAAGAGCTGGGCGGGATGGCCAAGGCCATTGAAGCTGGCATCCCGAAAATGCGCATCGAAGAAGCGGCGGCCAAAACGCAGGCGCGTATTGATAGCGGCCAACAGTCCATCATTGGTGTGAACGGCTACAAACCAGAGCGTGAGCAGCCGCTGGATATTTTGAAAGTTGATAATGCGTCGGTGCGCGAGCAGCAGCTTGAGAAGCTTGCAAAGCTGCGCGCTGAGCGTGATCAATCGGCCACCGATGCAGCCCTCACCGCGCTTACCAACGGTGCGGCGGCAGATGGAAACCTGCTGGCGCTGTGCGTGGATGCCGCCCGCGCTGGCGCGACTGTGGGCGAGATGTCCGATGCCATGGAGAAGGTTTTTGGGCGTCACCGCGCCGAGATCAAAGCAATATCAGGCGTCTACAAACGGGAGGCAGGCGAAATGTCCGAAGCGATCCAACGCGCTCTTGCGATGACCGACGCCTTTGAAGAGGCCGACGGGCGCCGCCCGCGTATTTTGGTCGCCAAGATGGGCCAGGACGGGCATGACCGCGGACAGAAGGTGATTGCATCTGCCTTCGCTGATATCGGCTTTGACGTGGATATTGGCCCACTGTTCGCTACGCCAGACGAGGCCGCGCGCCAAGCGGTGGAGAACGATGTGCACATTGTCGGCGTGTCGTCTCTGGCCGCTGGTCACCTGACGCTTGTGCCGGCGCTAAAAAGCGCGCTTGCCGCCGAAGGGCGCGGCGATATCATGATTGTTGTCGGCGGCGTGATCCCACCGCAGGATTTCGACGCGCTGAAGGAAGCTGGCGCTGCCGCCATTTTCCCACCGGGCACAGTGATCGCAGACGCGGCGATTGAGTTGTTGGAAGATCTCAATGCGAAGCTTGGCTACGCCCAGCAAGCGGCGGAGTAATTTCGACGTCCGTCATCCCGGAAAGCCGCCAGGCTTATCCGGGACCCATGCCCCCGCAACATTCGGCAGCATAGTCGTTGCAAAAAGTTTTCTGGCATGGGTCCCGGCTCTTCGCTTCGCTGCGGCCGGGATGACGGTGCAAATTATTGTTCATCCCGCCGCGCATCGAGAAGCGCCCGAATGCCTGCGAGTTTTTCGGTCAACGCCTGCGCGTCCTGCGCCGCAACCTGTCCGGCGAGCCACGCTAAGTCAGGACCAAGGGCGGCCACAGCATCGTTTCGCGCTGCAAGACCAATATCGGTGATACTTACACACTTGCCGCGCCCATCTTTGGGATTGGGCGTGATCCCCACAAACCCCTTGGCTTCCAGCTTTCCAAGGGTGCTCGTCATCGTGCCTTTGGAAACCTGAAAGGCATTGGCCATTTTGGCTGGAGCCTGTTGCTCATCACGCCTGGAGAGATGGTTGAGCACGGAGAACTGCGCCACCGTCAGGTCATGCGGCATAACCCGTTCAAATAGGGTGGTCGCAAGCTGGTTGATGATCCCGATCTCGTTGAACAGGGCAAATAGCGCGGGATCATCTGGTTGTTGAGGCATCAAGCATTTTCCAAATTCAGGCTTGCCGTATCCGGGTCGCCGCTGGCCAGCGCGGGCTGGCGTTGATGGCTGGACCATAACCGATACGCGCCAGCATTTGCACGGTCTGTGTTGACCGTGCGCCAAGCGCCACTTTGGCCTCATCATAGAGCGCTGCAATCTCCTCATATTCTTGCAGAGCCTGGCTGAGCGGATGCATATCGATGCCGCGCGCCGTGGCTTCCAAATGCATGCGCACATAGGCCCGGCCCGCCGCAATCTGCTCTGCGCGCGTGTCGCCATCGCTGATCAGCCAAACATAGCCCATGGCCGAAAAAATCATCTCTCGGTAAGCGTCCAAACCTTGTTGGAAAGCGGTTGATGTTGGATCGGCGATCTGTTCGTGCGTCAGCAATCCAGCGACGTTGAGCGCCTCGAACAGCGGGCCGGACAGGTCGATCCCATCGGGGTTGGCAATCACCTCAGCCTTGCCGATGCGCATCAGATCGATGCTTTCCTGCAAGGTGCGCGGCGTGAAGCTTTCAATCTCATGGCCACGCCACGTCAGCTCTCGCAGTTGCAAAATCTTGGCATCCTCAAGCGTTGACTCAGTTCGGAGCGCCCGATCGGCACCGCTGGCAGAAAGAATGCCGTCCACGTCTATTGGAGAGACGGTTTGCGCGACATCAAACGGTTCCTTGTTGGTGTGACGATTGAGTATCTGCGCAAACAAAGGGTCTCGACTGCCAACGCCCGGCACCAACCGCAAACGCGCCACAGGCCTGGCATCGAGCCGGGGAGAGGGTTCACCGTCCGGGAACAGGTTCAACTCAACGCCAACCCCCTCTTCGGCAGCGGCAAGGGAGAACAGCTCAATGAAACACCCCAAGCTCACGGTGATCTGTCGGTCGAAGGGATCGGTTTCGGGCAACCGTCGATCAAGATCACAGTAAAGCGTCAGCGCATCAGGCTCTGATAAGTCCACTGACCAGGGCTGTCGGTTGTGCGCGTTGGGCGCCAGAACGGCGTAGGACAGCGCGCGCACCCGCACATCATCGCCATATTCCGGAAGGTCTTGCCCGGCTTGCTGCCAAGGCCCACGCGCCGATGCCGGGTCGCGCGTTGCCAGCCAGGTGCCGGCACCCAGCGCCGAGGCGCCAACAATAATGCCACCGGCACCGAGCACGCGCATGAACTTACGGCGCTTAGGATCGGGAAGGCTGTCTTGCAGATCAGATGGAGGGGTCGAGGTCATGGAATATCCTTTTGGTTCTATATCAAACTAATATAGTTCTATATAGAACTTAATGAGCCTGTCTACCCCTGTCTTGGCGGTTGCGTGATCAAAGGCTCGCCCCTACATCTGAAAATCGAACGCAGTTGCTACGTAGAGCTTGAGGCCAATCCTATGATCATGACCACCACGTCCACGTTGCAGGACAAGACTGTTACCGACTATCGCGGCATCGTGACCGGTGAGGCGATTCTAGGTGCCAACATCTTCAAGGATCTGTTTGCGGGCATTCGCGACATCGTGGGCGGGCGTTCAGGGGCCTATGAAAAGGAACTGGCCAAGGCCCGCTCCATCGCTATGCAAGAAATGCAAGAGCGCGCCGAAGCGATTGGCGCCAACGCGATCATCGGGATTGATCTGGACTATGAAACAGTAAGCGTTGGCAGCGGCGGCGGCATGTTGATGGTCACAGCGTCGGGGACTGCTGTCACGGTGCGTTAGTTCACCCAACCTTCTCCGGTAGAGCACCTATCCGGCTGGCCTTTTTCTTGGCGAAGAATCCGGTACAAGGTTTGGCAGATACCATTTCTCGAGTGATCCCTTTGCCCAAATATCCCTTTCGCCTTGCCGTTCTTTTTGCATCCGCACTTGTGCTAACAGCCTGCGCTGGTCGCGACGAATATGCCGCGCCCGTTGCCGTTCAACCAACCACGGTTCCAGGGCTTGCCTTGAGTGAAACCGGCGTCGGGTTGGTGGATCAGTCCACACGCTTTTCCTCCAGTGCAATTTCTGATGCCTTGGGCGGCGCGCGGGTTGAAACCGTCAACGCCACTTTTGAGGGCCGGGTGATCGCGCAGCTTGCTGCCTTCGGACCTTCAGGCTTGCAGATGGCGCGGTTTCAAGGATCCGGCGGGCGTATCACGGGCGCGCAGATCGTTTCTGAAGATGTTCCTGGTCCACGCGGCGCGCGTGTCGGCATGACCTATCGGCAGACCGGCGGCAACGCCATGAACTGCGAAGAAGGCTCCGGCTCCTGGGAGCAGATGGCGGTGTGCAGGCGTTCAGGCAGCGCCATCACCTATGTTTACTCGGTGCCGCTTTGGCGCGAAGGGCGCATGCCACGCGGTAATGAACTCAACGACGCGGTGCTCAACCGCATGATCTGGGAGCCGTGAGCGGCGCCACCAGTCTTGATGTTGATGCGCTTGCTGCCGCAATCCTAGCGGGTGAGCGTGCAGCCTTGGCGCGCGGGATCACGCTTGTGGAATCCAAGCGGCCTGACCATCGTGACCAGGCCCGCTCCCTGATCCAACAGATTATGCCGAAAACCGGAAACGCCATCCGTATCGGGATGACGGGCGTGCCCGGTGTCGGCAAATCCACCACCATCGATACCTTTGGCGCGATGCTGATCGCGCAAGGCCACAAGCTTGCTGTCCTGGCGGTGGACCCCTCATCCACCCGCACTGGCGGTTCGATCTTGGGCGATAAAACACGCATGGAGCGGCTTGCTGCCTCCAAGAACGCCTACATTCGCCCCTCGCCCTCAGCGGGCACGCTGGGTGGTGTGACCGTCAAATCGCGCGAGACAATCCTGCTCTGTGAAGCCGCTGGGCACGATGTCGTGCTGGTGGAAACCGTTGGCATCGGCCAGTCGGAGACCGCTGTTGCCGATATGGTCGATGTGTTCGTGGTGCTGATGCTGCCGGGCGCCGGCGACGAGCTTCAGGGCATCAAGAAGGGTGTGTTGGAGATCGCTGACATCATCAGCATCAACAAAGCTGATGGGGAAAATGCATCAGCAGCACGCAAGGCCGCTGCCCATTATCGCGCGGCACTCGATATTCTGGCGCCCACCTCGAACGTCTGGAAACCACCGGTTCTCACCCAATCTGGTCTTGAGGGTGACGGCTTGGAAACGCTTTGGGCGACCATCAAAGATCATCGCGCCAAGCACCAAGCCGCCGGACTTTTCACCAAGCGGCGGACCGATCAAAATCTTGGCTGGATGCGCGACATGCTGCGCGAGCGCGCGATGGATCGGTTGACCCGTGACCCAGACCTACGCGCAGCCATTGTGGCCGCCGAAACACAGGTCGCCGAGGGGGTTCTGGCGCCCTCAATTGCGGTTGAACAGTTGGTTAAACAGGCCAAACTGTAACTGTCTCATAATAGCACACACTTTGTTGGCACGGCGTTTGCGCCATGCGTGTGATGGCAAAGAAACCTGTTTTATCGCGACGCACTTTCTTAACTGGCACCATGGTCGGCGCCGGGCTTGTTGTTCCTGCTGCAGCTAAAGCTCAAACGCTGCTGGCAGATTTGCGTGGGTCACTGGATGCGACAACTTTGGGCGTGCGTCCCGGTGCGCTCGACAATCAAAGCGTTGCTCTGCAAGAAGCGATCAATCGTGCCGCCCGTGAGGGTCAACCGCTCTTCATGCCTGCAGGCGATTATCTGGTCAGCAACATCGACTTGCCCTCAGGCATCACGATTGTTGGCGTGCCCGGACGCACCCGTATCCGCTACGCCGGTGATGGACATCTGATGTTCGGCACAGAGATAAGCGATGTGCGTCTGGAAGGCATCGTACTGGACGGCAACAATCGTCCGCTGGCTGATTACACGCCTGCGTTGCTGCATATCTCCACTGGCGCCAACATCGCGATTGATGATTGCATCATCCAGGGCTCGCTGAAAGATGGCGTGACCTTCGATCGTGTAGCGGGGCGGATTGAGCGGTCCACGCTCTCCGGTATTCTTGGCGCGGCGTTTCAATCCAACGATGCACAAGGGCTCGCCATTCGCGACAATGTGGTCAGCGATTGCTCCGACAATGGCATTCTGGTGTTTCGTTGGAGCCAGGGCCGCGACGGCACGATCATCACTGGTAACCGGATCGAGCGCATTCGCGCTGTTTCCGGCGGCACAGGTCCTTATGGCAACGGCATCAACGTTTTTCGCGCCAATGATGTGATCATCTCCGGCAACACAGTCCACGATTGTGATTTCTCCGCCGTGCGCTGCAACTCAGCTTCTAACGTTCAGATGGTGGGCAACACGTGCACCCAGTCTGGCGAAGTCGCGCTGTTCGCCGAGTTCGGCTTTCAGGGCGCGGTTGTCGCCAACAATGTGATTGATGGCGCTGCCAATGGAATTTCCATTGCCAATTTCATCGATGATGGCCGCATGGCGATCGTGCAAGGCAATATCGTGCGCAACATTCAGGGTCCAAGCCGCTTTCCAACAGAGTCATCCACCTATGGCACCGGCATTGGCGTGGAAGCGGACACCACCGTTACCAACAACATTATCGAGGATGCAGCCACCAACGGCATCAATGCTGGCTGGGGGCCTTATCTACGCAATGTGATCGTCTCGCAGAACCTTGTTCGTCGTACGCCGATTGGCGTCATGGTGTCGGTGGTTGATGGCGTCGGGCCGAGCGTCATCCGCGACAACATTTTTGACGAAACGCCCGATGGTGCAGTGGTTGGTATGCGCTGGTGGGACCGGGCGACCGGTGATCTGACCAAACAGCGTAACGTTCCCGCGCCCTTGGTGGTGGAGGGCAACCGCACGGTTGCTTAGGCGTTACTCGTCATCCCGGCCTTGAGCCGGGATCTGCCAACGTCCGTCTGTTTCAGTTCCCCGATCGCCATTGGCGTCCGGGATGACAGGATCGTTGGCTAAGGGGCAGCCTTGAACCCGCGTTCTTGCCACGCGTTCAGGCGTGAAACCGCCTCATCGAGAACCTCATCGCGCTTGCAGAAACAAAAGCGCAGTAGATGGCTTGGCGCGTCACCCTTATAGAAGGCCGACATGGGCACTGTCGTGACGCCCGCCTCAACGGTCATGCGCTGGGCGGCTTCAACATCTGAGCCCAAGCCAAGCTGACCGATATCGGCAATCAGAAAATAGCTCCCATCGGCTTGTAACGTTGGAAGCCCGATGGTGGCCAAACCCTCCGCCAAACAATCGCGCTTTGCTGCCAAGTCATCCGCCAATTGATGAAAATAATCGTCCGAGAAACCAAGCCCAAACGCCACCGCCTTTTGCAGATTGGGTGGCGTTGTGAACGTCGTGAACTGATGCGCTTTCGCGATGGGCGCAATGAGGTTTGCTGGCCCAGATACGTAGCCAACCTTCCATCCTGTGAGAGAAAAGGTTTTGCCCGCCGAACCAATGCGCACCGTGCGCTGCGCCATATCGGGCAGCGTCGCCAAGGGGATGTGCCGGGTATCGCCAAAGACCAGATGTTCATAGACCTCATCACAGATTGCGTAAGCATCGTGCGCAATCACTTTTTCGGCCACCTGTTCCAACTCTGCGCGCGAAAACACTTTGGAGGCCGGGTTGTGCGGGTTGTTGATCAAGATCGCCTTGGTGCGATCCGAGAAAGCGGCGTCCAGCGCCTCGCGTGTAAAGCTCCAATCGGGCGGCGACAGGGGGACGACTTTGGCAACGCCGCCAGCGCGCTGGATCAGCGGCACATAGCAATCATAGCAGGGATCAAAGACGACCACCTCGTCGCCAGGCTCCACCAACGCCATCAAAGCATCGGATAAAGCTTCTGTCGCGCCAGAAGTGATGAGCACATCAGCCGGATCGCGCTCAATGCCGAAAAAGCGCTGTTCGCTGTCAGCTACTGCCTGGCGCAGCTCTGGCAAACCCATCATTGGCGGGTACTGGTTGGGCCCTTCCATCAGCGCCTCGGCAGCGGCCTGACGCACCTCCTGTGGCCCATCGACATCCGGGAACCCCTGGCCGAGGTTGACCGCCTGATGCTCAATAGCAAGGCGGCTCATCACCTCGAAAATCGTCGTCGGCATGCCGGCATAAAGCGGATGGGTCGGGCGCATGATGTCACTTTGCAGATCGTTGGCGAAGGCGCTTGTAGCGTCATCCTATCGCGCAGGCAAAAGGTTGAGTTTCCAACCACCAGATTTTGCTGATACATACGGTTTGCTTTGGTGTCGGCCATTTCAACGGGTCGATGAAAAGGGAATGCGGTGCGCGAAGGAGTTCTTCGTAATGCCGCAGCTGCCCCCGCAACTGTAAGCAGCGCGATATGTGCAATGGCCACTGCCTGACAAAGGTGGGAAGGCGTGCAAATCGATCAACGCTGTAAGCCAGGAGACCTGCCAAAGTTGGGGTTAAAACCCCGTTTTGAAACCAACCGGACGGGGTGTTCCGGGGCGCAAATGCGAGCTGACACAGCTCCAGTGCCCCTATCCTCGCCAACAATGATGCGTGTGATGGCCGAAGCACCTTTTCCCTGTACCTTGGTTTTTGGCGGTATCCGCTCGGGCAAATCCCGGCACGCCGAGGCGCTGTGCCGCGTCACCGAGCTGAACCGCGTCTACATCGCCACCGCCGCCGGTTATGATGATGAAATGCACACCCGCATTGCCGGCCACAAATCGCAGCGCGCGGAAGATGGCTGGCAAACGGTGGAAGAGCAGCATGATCTCTCCGGCGCCTTGGTGCGCGAGCTTGCGCCTGAGACCATCGTTCTAGTGGATTGCCTGACACTGTGGCTGACCAACCGGTTGCTTGCGGAAGCGCTGATGGATGAAGAGTTTGATCGGTTGCTCGACACGCTGGCTGTGCGGCGCGGACCAGTTGTTTTGGTGTCCAACGAAACCGGCCTCGGCATCGTGCCAGAAAACGCCTTGGCACGACGCTTTGGCGATCTTCAAGGTCGCCTCAACCAACGCCTCGCAGCCCTTGCCACCCACGTTTACTTCATCGCCGCCGGTCTCCCACTGCCCCTTAAGGAACCCACCGCATGAGCTTGCCCCCCAACACGCCCATCCCCGCAACCATCATCACCGGATTTCTTGGCGCGGGAAAAACCACGCTGATCCAGAACATGATCCGCAATGCTGCCGGCAAGCGCATCGCGCTGGTGGTCAATGAGTTTGGCGATCTGGGTTTTGATGGCGAGCAGATTGCCGGTTGTGGCATTGAAGGCTGCGCCGACGAGGACGTGATTGAGCTCACCAATGGCTGCATCTGCTGCACAGTGGCGGACGATTTTCTGCCAACGATGGAGATGCTGCTCGCCCGCGAACCCGCCCCCGAGCACATCGTGATCGAAACGTCGGGCCTCGCCCTGCCCCAACCCTTGGTACAAGCCTTTCAGTGGCCAAGCGTGGCGGCGCGGACGACTGTGGATGGTGTGGTGACGGTGGCCGATGCCGAAGCGCTGGCCCATGGCCTCTATGCGCCAGACCCCGCGAAGGTGGAAGCCCAGCGCGCCGCCGATGACAGCCTGGATCATGAGACGCCGGTGGAAGAGCTTTTTGCCGATCAGATGCGTTGCGCTGATCTTGTTGTGCTCTCCAAGACAGACCGCATTACCAGCGAAGCTTTGGAGACCGTGAACGAGACTTTGCACGCCAAACGCGCCGGGGTGGGTGTGGTGCGCTCCACCGTGGACGGTCTGCCTGCCGATCTGTTGATTGGTCTGGGTGCAAGTGCCGAGCAGGACATGCACGGTCGAGAAGCTGGCCATCATCATCACGAGGATGATCATGACCATGATGACCACCACCATCACCATGATCATAGCCATGACGAATTTGACTCGCGCATTGTGACGCCCCCGGCTTTTGCGTCCAAGCAGGCGCTCGATACGTTTGTTAGCACCCTATGCGCCAAGCCTGGCGTGCTGCGTGTGAAAGGCGTCGCACAGGTGGAAGGCAAAGCCGCGCCAGTGGTCGTGCAGGCTGTTGGTCCGCGCGTCACCAGCCATTTCGACACCTCCGGCAGGCCGCAAAAGGCTGGTCTGGTGGTCATCGGTCTGAGCCCGTTGGCCGATCTCTCCGACGTCCCTGGCCTGGCGAACGCTGCCTAGATGCACGTTCTTGCCGCGCAAGCGGGCCGCGTTGATGATTGTGACGAGCCGGTTGATCTGGCGCAGTCGCCCGGCGACATCGTGTTTTTGTCCGCCGCAGAAACAGAGCTTTCGGCCTTCGCACTTGATGCGCGCGAGACACCGATCGCCGCTTCGCTGCGGCTGGCCAGCTTGTTGCAGTTGAAGCACCCGTATTCGGTCGATCTCTACACGGAAAACACGCTCGCTCACGCCAAGCTGATTGTTGTCAGGCTCATCGGCGGGGATGCGTACTGGTCCTATGGTATGGAGCGGCTAACGGCGCTGGCACACCAAGGGGTGAAGCTGATCGTCGTGCCTGGCGAAGCGCAGTGGAATGGCGAGCTTGCAGCCCTCTCCACCGTGGCCATGCCTCTGGTGCGGCGGTTTTGGCAACTGTGTGTGGAAGGCGGACCGGCCAACCGCGTGAAGGCGCTTCAGCTTTTGGACGCTTTGGCGCGTGGCGAGCAACCGGACGCCCCCGAGGTCAGCACCCTGCCCCGCTTTGGGCTGTGCGATCCCAAAACCCTATTGCCGAGCAATGCATCTGCGGCGCCAGGCTCCATCCCTATCGTTTTTTACACCAGCCTTTTACAGGCCGGGACCACCGCGCCCATCCGTGCGCTATGCGATGCATTGGCAAATCGCGGACTGGTGGCGCAGCCGGTGTTCGTGCCGAGCCTGAAAGACGCCGAAGCGATTGGTTTTCTTGGCGGCCTGCTCAGCCAGATCGACCCGCCGGTGATCCTCAATTCCACGGCCTTTGCTTCTACCGGGTCTAGCGATGGTGCCGATGGCGGCCCGCTCAGCATTACTGGAGCGCCTGTGATCCAGGCCGTGCTGTCAGGCTTATCTCGCGAGGCGTGGGCCGAAAGCTCTCGTGGGCTGCCAGGCACGGATCTGGTGATGCATGTGGCGATGCCAGAGCTGGATGGCCGCATCCATGGCCGCGCGATCAGCTTCAAACGCCAAGGCGAGCGCGATCCGCTCACCGAGTTTGCACCTGTGGCCTATGCGCCTGAACCATCGCATGTGGAGGCCGTCGCCTCGCTAGCAGCCCGTTGGGCCAAACTGCGTGACACACCGGCGGGCGAGAAGCGGGTCGGCATCGTGCTTGCCAACTATCCCACCAAAACCAGCCGTATCGGCAATGGTGTTGGTCTGGATACGCCGGCGTCTGTTGGGCTGTTTTTGGGTGCGCTGGAGAGTGCTGGCTACCAAGTCGGCGATGCACCGCGTTCATCCGAAGCGTTGATGGCGCTGCTGCTATCCAAGGCATCGCGCGAACGGTTTTCGCTCGCCGATTATCAGGCCTTCTTTGATGCATTGCCTGAGACCGTGCGGAGCAAAGTGACGGGGCGATGGGGCACACCAGACAGTGATCCGCAGGTGGCTGGCGACGCCTTCACGCTGCCGCTGCATCAGTTCGGCAACACGCTCATCGGCATTCAGCCAGCACGTGGCTATAATGTCGATCCGGCCAGCACCTATCACGACCCTGACCTAGTGCCCCCGCATGGCTATCTGGCCTTTTACGCCTATCTGCGCCAACACAGCGACGCTCTGATCCAGTTTGGCAAGCACGGCAATTTGGAATGGTTGCCCGGCAAGGCGTTGGCCCTGTCAGACAGTTGTTTTCCGGCGGCGATCCTCGGGGACCTGCCGACGCTCTACCCGTTCATCGTCAACGATCCGGGTGAAGGATGTCAGGCCAAACGGCGCACGGCTGCCGTGATCCTTGATCACCTGACGCCACCGCTGACCCGCGCTGAAAGCCATGGCCCTTATCAGGAACTTGAAGCGCTGCTCGATGATTACGCCTTTGCCGAAGCCAGCGACCCGCGTCGCGCCAAGGCTTTGGCCCGCGACATTATCGGTTTTGCGCAAGAGACTGGCCTTGCGGAGGACATTGGGCTGAAGGGCGAGGTCGGTGATGATCTCATTACGCTTGATACCGCGCTCTGCGACCTGAAAGAGATGCAAATCCGTGACGGGCTGCACATTTACGGTCAACTTCCGGAAGAACCCCAAGTTGCTGATTTATTGGTGGCCATCGCGCGTCTTCCCAGGGGATCAGGCGAGCAAGACGCTTCGCTCACGCGTGCTCTGGCGTCTGACTTTGGCCTGAACTTCGATCCGCTGACCCGCGATTTCGGGCAGCCTTGGACACTGGCCAAACCAGACGTGCTGGCAAACGACAATGTCTGGCGCACCGTCGGTGATGGAGTCGAGAGGCTGGAAGCGTTTGCTCTGAAACTGATGCAAGGCGATTTGGACGCTCCTGGCCCAGCCACGCGAGCCGTGATGGCCTGGATCGACACCGTGCTCATGCCGCGCATCACAGCATCACCGGACGACGAAAACGCCAACTTGCTGGCCGGGCTCGCCGGTCGTTTCGTACCACCTGGGCCTGCTGGTGCGCCAAGCCGGGCGCGACCAGATGTGTTGCCCACGGGCCGCAACTTCTTTGCCGTCGATGTTCGCGCCGTGCCCTCACCCACCGCATGGCGCATCGGCCAGAAAAGCGCTGAGGCTTTGCTTGCCCGTCACTTTCAGGACCATGGAGAATGGCTGCAAAGCCTGGTGCTCACTTGCTGGGGTACGGCCAACATGCGCACCGGCGGCGATGACATCGCCCAGGCCCTGGCGCTCATTGGTGTCGCCCCGCAATGGGATGGCGGATCGGGCCGCGTGACCGGCTTTGAGATCACGCCTTTGTCAGACCTGCGACGACCACGCGTGGACGTGACCTTGCGCATCTCCGGCTTTTTCCGCGATGCCTTTCCCCATCAGATCGAGCTGTTTGACAGCGCCGTGCGGGCGGTTGCGGCGCTGGATGAACCGGCTGATATGAATCCGCTCGCAGCGCGTGTGCAGACCGACCAGGCCGCGCTGCTTGCTTCCGGCAAAACCCAAGATGATGCTGACCGCATGGCGGGCTATCGCGTGTTCGGCTCTATGCCCGGCGCTTATGGCGCAGGTTTGCAAGCACTGATCGATGAAGGTGGCTGGACCCAGCGCTCAGACTTTGCCGAAGCGTTCATTGCCTGGGGCGGGTTTGCCTATGGTGCTGGCCGCCAAGGCGATGCTGAAAAAAGTCTTCTGAAAAACCGCCTGCGCGGCGCGCAAGCTGTGGTGCAGAACCAGGACAATCGCGAGCATGATTTGCTCGACAGCGATGACTACTACCAATTTGAAGGCGGGCTGGCAGCGACCGTCGAGACGCTGCGTGGCGAGGCACCCACCAACTACCATGTGGATCACGCCCGCCCCGAAGCCCCCTTGCCACGCACGTTGAAAGAAGAGATTGGCCGGGTGGTGCGCGGGCGCGCCTCCAACCCGAAATGGATCGCCGGTGTCATGCGTCATGGCTACAAAGGCGCTTTTGAAATGGCAGCAACGCTGGATTACCTGTTTGCCTTCGCCGCCACCACGCAAGCGGTGAGCGACCATCATTTCGACGCACTGTTTGAGGCTTACATCGCCGATGATAGCGTGCGCGACTTCATTGAAGAGGCCAACGCGCCCGCGCTCTCTGATATGCTGGCACGGTTTGCCGAGGCGCTGGATCGCGGCCTCTGGACCCCGCGCCGCAACACCACCCAGACTTTGCTCAATGAGCTTACGCACCCCAACCAGGAAGCTGCTGAATGACCGATAAAGCCACGATGACCGAGGAAGAACTGGACGCACGCCACGCTGAAAAGATGCGCAAGAAGAAGGCCGCGCGCGACAAGATCATCGCCACCAAAACCATCGAGAAGGGCCTGCTGATCGTTCACACCGGCAAGGGTAAGGGCAAAAGCACGGCAGCCTTCGGTATGGTGTTTCGCGCGCTCGGTCATGGCCAACGCGTCGGTGTCATCCAGTTTGTGAAAGGCAAATGGGAAACCGGGGAACGCGCCGTACTGGAGCGTTTTTCAGACCTCGTCACCATCAACACGATGGGCGAAGGCTTCACCTGGGAAACGCAGGATCGCCAGCGCGACATCGCCGCTGCAGAGGCCGCTTGGGAAAAAGCCAAAGGCCTGATCACTGGCGGCGAGCACAAACTGGTGCTGCTGGATGAGCTGAATATCGTGCTGCGCTACGCCTACATCGATCCTGCCGAGGTGGTGCGGTTCCTGCGCGATGAAAAACCCGATGATGTGCATGTGATCGTGACCGGGCGTAATGCGCCTGAAGAGCTGATCGACATCGCTGATCTGGTCACCGAGATGACGCAGATAAAGCATCCCTTCCGTTCTGGCGTGAAAGCGCAAGAAGGCATTGAGTTCTAGGTGACCAGAACTCCGGCCCTGATGATCCAAGGCACCGGCTCAAACGTCGGCAAGTCGGTGATCGTTGCAGGGCTGTGTCGATTGCTTGCCCGCCGTGGCATGCGCGTGCTGCCATTCAAGCCGCAGAACATGTCGAACAACGCCGCCGTTACGGAAGATGCAGCGGGACAAAATGGCGAGATCGGTCGTGCGCAGGCGCTTCAAGCACAGGCTGCAAAGGTCGCGCCAAGTGTGCACATGAACCCGGTGCTTTTAAAGCCGCAAAGCGATGTTGGCAGTCAGGTCGTCGTGCAGGGCAAAGTCTGGGGCACGATGAAAGCGGCAGAGTACGGGGCGCGCAAAACTGAACTGATGGCGCCGGTTCTGGAAAGCTTTGCAAGGCTGGAAGCCGAGGCCGACATCATCCTTGTCGAAGGTGCGGGCAGCCCGGCGGAAGTGAATTTGCGGGCAGGCGACATCGCCAATATGGGCTTTGCCAGCGCCGCCCAGGTGCCCGTGGTTCTCTGCGCCGATATCGACCGTGGCGGTGTCATCGCAAGCGTGGTTGGCACCCACGCGCTGCTGCCACCAGATGATCTGGCGCTGGTCAAAGGCTTTTTCATCAACCGTTTTCGTGGCGATCCATCCCTGTTTGATGATGGCTTGGCAGAAATCACCAAGCGCACGGCGTGGCCAAGCTTCGGTGTGATCCCCTGGTTGGATCAGGCACGCGATCTTCCGGCGGAAGATGTACTCGGACTTGCTGATGGGTCGGGCGAAGGTTTGGTGATTGCTGTGCCACGCCTTGGCCGGATCGCCAATTTTGAAGACCTTGATCCACTGCGCATGGAGCCTGGCATTGATCTGCGCATCATCGAGCCTGGCGCGCCACTTCCAACCGATGCGGGCTGCGTCGTCCTTCCAGGATCAAAAGCCACCATTGCGGATCTTGAAGCGTTCAAGACCGAGGGATGGGATGTGGATTTGGCAGCTCATGTGCGACGCGGCGGCTATGTGGTGGGTCTATGCGGTGGCTATCAGATGTTAGGGCGCAGCGTTGCTGATCCTGGTGGCATTGAGGGGCCAGCCGGACGCGCGACTGGGCTGGGCTTGCTGGATGTTGGAACCACCCTCTCAGCTGACAAAACCACCGTTTTCACCAAGGGCGTCCACCGGGAAACCGGAACACCTGTTGAGGGCTACGAAATCCATCTGGGTGAAACGCACGGACCGGACTGCCAGCGCCCTTTGCTTTCGCTGGATACCGGGACCGATGGCGCGGTGTCGGCAGAGGGCCGGGTAATGGGCACCTATTTGCATGGGCTTTTTGCCAGTGATGCGTTTCGCGCAGCTTTTTTGAAACGCCTGGGTGCGCGCGCATCCGTTGCCTATCAAGCCCGCGTTGAAGCAGCCTTGGATGGCTTGGCCGACCATCTATCCGAGCACATGGATGTGGACGGTCTGCTGGCTATTGCAAAAAGCCGATAGCTGCCGCGATCAAGATCACCACCAGAAGCGTGGCCGCACATGTGGCGCGGAACAGCGCAAGCCCCTTGCGGATATCACCTGCTTCCAAATTCTTTCGACCAGCATCGTTGATGTAGGGCGCCTCGACGGTGCCGCTTGGATAGGTGCGCGGGCCGCCAAGCGCGATGCGGAGGGCCGATGCGTAGCTTGCCTCGGGCCACCCGGCATTGGGAGAGGCATGGGTTGGGGCATCGTGGCGGATTGTTGCCCAGTCAGGCCAGGCAAACGCTCCCCTTTGACCGGTAAGACTGGTGATCGCGACGCTGAGCGTGATCAGTCCGACTGATACGCGTGCGGGCAAAAAGTTCACGACATCATCCAGCTTCGCCGCCGCCCAGCCAAAGTGCAGATGACGTTCCGTTTTGTAGCCAATCATCGAGTCAGCGGTGTTGATCGCCTTGTAGAGCGCAAGGCCCGGCAGGCCGCCGATCAGCATCCAGAAGGCGGGGGCGATGACGCCATCAGAATGGTTCTCCCCCAGGCTCTCCAGCGCAGCCCGTGCGACGCCTGACTCATCAAGATTTTCGGTGTTGCGGCCCACAATCATGGAAAGCGCCTGTCGCGCGGCGGCCAGATCAGCTTCTGCTAAGGGCGCTCGTACGGCTTCGACATGATCGTGCAGCGAACGCTGCGCCAGGAAGATTGCGCCAATCAGCACACTCACAACAAAGGCCAGTATCGGGTTGACCCACCAGGCCAATGCCAAGATGCCAATCGCGAGCGCTGCGACGATAAAAATCACGCGGATCAGCGCAGTGATGCCCGCGCGCTTTTGCCGAAACGGTGCGTGCTGCTGATTGTTCAAGTGCCGGTCCAACCATCCGATCAGCTGACCGATGAGAACAACAGGATGTGGCACGCGTTTCCAAAGCCAGTTCGGCTCGCCAAATATGGCGTCCAGCATCAAGGCCAAGGCAAGCGCAAGCGCGTTGAAGGCGAACCACTCAGCCACCAGCAAGCCTTTGAAGCGCTTGATTGCGCTCACTGGCGATATGCTCAATCGCTTCGATAAGCGATGGCCCGGCGCAAAGCGTCAGTCGCTCGGGTAAGGCCACGCGGCGGTCGGTGGGGTAGCGCTCTTCGAGCGCCGGATGAGAGAGGAACGCCGTTCCTTGATCTTCAGCATCACGCTCCAAGCTGGAGGTGATCAGAACGTCCGGCTCGGCGCGGATGATGGTCTCCAGGTCGGCAAAGCCTCCACGCGCGCCGACCAAATCCTCGCTCGCCAGGTCCACACCCAGTGCGGCAAGCAGATCGCCGGTCAGCGAGGCCGTACCGGTGGCATAGCCGCGACGTTGGATGATGAGCGCGCTAAGTGTCTCGTCTGATCGTGCCGCTGCAAGCGCAGCATCCAAGTCGTCGATCAATGTCTGGCCGCGCTGTGAATGCCCCACCATGTCGGCGACCAAGCTGATCGCCGCGCGTGCCTCTTCAAGAGAACGCACGAACGGCACCTCTTCAACCCGATAGTCAAAACGGACAAGCATCTCCTTGGCCGCCCGGTTGGTGAAGCGGCCGGCCAAAACAAGATCGGGTTCCAGCGCAATCACCGCCTCGGCGGCGGCGGGTAGCTGTGGATAAGGGCCGGCATGTTCGGCTGCGTAGGACAGGCGCTCATCGCCAGCAAAGCGGCTCAGACCCACAATCTGTTCTGGATCAGCTAAGGCCAGAACCAGCTGATCGGTGCACATGTTCAGCGACACGATGCGCTGCGGAGGCCCTTGCTGGCCGCCACTCTCTTGCGCCTGCGCCGAGACAGTGAAGGCCAGCACCATCGCGCAGAGGCTCAAACGTCGCACAGTTTTACCCCTTTGGATTGATTGCCGAACCGGTTTGAAAGCCTTAACAAACTCTTACACGCCCGGGACACACGCCGTGACGGGTGGTTGTGAACAACCAGATCGAAACAGTAAAGGTCTGATGATGGTACGCGTATCGACGCCCGGCTTTTTGGCCGGTTTTTTTGTTGCGGCTGTTGCCGCACCCCTTTCCACCAACCTTCCCGCATTCGCTCAATCGGAGATCACCGTTTTTGCGCCCTATCGCGGCATCGCCGCGCCCATTGCGCGTGCCGGCAGCGCAGTGAGTGTGATCACCCGTGAAGAGATTGAGCAGGCAGGGCAAAACTCTGTTGCAGAAATCCTTCGCGCCTCTCCAGGGGTCAGCTTCAACTCCTCAGGGGGTTTTGGCTCCTCGACCGATGTCCGCATTCGTGGCGCCGAAAGCCAGCACACAATGGTGCTGATCGACGGTGTACCCGTGAGCGACACCACGTCAACGCGCAACGCCTTTGATTTCACCACGCTGCCCGTTGGTTCGATTGAACGCATTGAGGTTCTTCGCGGGCCGCAATCAGCGCTCTATGGGTCTGATGCGATTGGTGGCGTTATCGCCATCACCACACGCCAACCAACACGCGGCTTGTCTGGCTCGGCAAGCGTTGAAGGCGGCAGCTTCGGAACGCATCGCGAAGCGCTACGTGCCGGTTATGGCGACGGGCAGTTTTCCATCACAGGATATGCCGAGCATTTTTCCACTCAAGGATACTCACGCCGCGCTGGCAATAATGAGGAGGACGGATCAAGACAATGGACCGGAGGGCTACGCGGCCAAGCCAATCTGACAGAGGCCCTATCTCTGGATGCGGCGTTTCAAGTTACTGACCTTGAGACAGAATATGACCGGCGTGACACCGACCCGGCAGGTGACGCCGATCGGCTTTCGATCACCGGGCATGCCCGCGCTTCCCATGAAAGCTTTGATGGTCGTTGGCGCCAGACGGTGACGGCTTTCGCCTCCTCAGGCGACCGGCGCTTTACCGAGAATGCCAGTGTTGAAGATTACAACGGCGACCGGATCGGGCTGGAATACACCGGCGAGATTCGTTGGGACACGTTGGGCACCACGCTCTACGGCCTGACGGGCGAGCAGCAATCGGCCGAGTATGTCGACAATGGCACGGTGCAATTCGATGAGGATGAGGTGTATTGGGGCGTGTTCGCTATGCAGCAATTCTCCTTCGGCCCAGCGCTGCATCTTTCGGCAGCGGTGCGCTTTGATGATTTCGCTGATGCAGGAACGTTCGTTACAGGTCGCGGAACGGCGGTCTATGAACTCTATGAAACCGAGACACGTTTTCACGGAAGCGTTGGCACTGGCGCAAAGGCCCCGAGTTTGCGCCAGCGGGCGGCTACACCCAACCTTCGTCCTGAGGAAAGCTGGGGCGCGGACATCGGTGTCACACAGGTGCTGTTCGATGGTCGCCTAACTGTCGATGTCACTGGCTTCTATCAAGAGATTGAGGACTTGCACGTCTACACCGGCGGATTTGGCTCGTTTGCCGCTGAAGCGTGGGACAATGTGGACGAAGCGCGCTTGATGGGCATCGAAATCACCGCAGACGCCCGCGTAGTCCCTGGTTATCTGGATGCGTCGGCCCACTACACCTATCTGGACGCCGAGGATGCCACGACAGGCGACCGCCTACAGCGCCGACCTGAGCATGAGGCGCAGGTGACGCTGAGCTACATCGGCATAGACCGGCTGCGTGTGTCCGGTGTGATCAACTGGGTAGGCGGCGAGCGCTTTTCCCGGTCTCGCGAACGCGATCCATTGGACCCCTACACGCGGGTTGATGTCACCGCATCCTACCAAGCACATGAGCATTTGGAGATCTATGGTCGCGTCGAAAACCTGTTTGATGTCGAGTATGAAGAGATCAATCGCTACAATACGCCTGGCCTTTCGGCCTATGCCGGTATTCGGGCCACGTTCTAGGAACACCATGTGATGCGGCTAAGCGCCAGTCTTGTCTTGGTCATGCTGGCGCTGGCCGCGCTCTCCTTGGCGGTTGGAACGACCGCTTTCACGTTCGATCAGCTTTTGGCCGCCCTCACTGGGGCGGATGAAAGGTTGGCGCTAATCGTCTACGAGATCCGTCTGCCGCGCACATTGCTGGCGATCCTTATTGGGGGATCGTTGGGCTTGTGCGGTGCGGCCCTTCAAGGGCTGGTGCGCAACCCGCTTGCCTCACCATCGCTGTTCGGTGCGCCGTCAGCTGCGGCGCTGGGCGCGGTGATCGTCATCAGTTCTGGGCTCGCTGGCGCACTGTCCTTTGCCTTGCCTGTGGCGGGCATGGCGGGCGCTTTGGCGTCGGTTGGTGCGCTGATGCTGCTGGCAGGCCGTGATGCGCCGATCATTGTGCTGTTGCTCGCTGGCTTGGTGCTGTCCAGCTTTGCGGCGGCGGGCACGTCGCTGGCGCTCAATCTCTCGCCCAACCCTTTCGCAGCGCTTGAAGTGGCCTTTTGGTTGCTTGGCTCGCTGGAAGATCGTTCGTTCCAGCATATCTGGATGGCCGGGCCCTTTATCGTTCTGGGCTCAATCCTCATCGCAACGCAGGCGCGCGCGCTTAAGGTGATGAGTCTGGGCGAAGACACCGCCACGAGCCTCGGCGTCAACGTCCGGCGCTTGCGCCTTGTGCTTATCGTGGGTGTTGCGATGGCGGTTGGCGCCGGTGTCTCGGTGGCTGGTACAATCGGTTTTATCGGCTTGGTCGCACCGCATCTGGTGCGCCCGTTGGTGGGCTATGATCCAGCACGCGTGTTGTTGCCCGCCACGCTGGCAGGTGCGTGCTTGTTGCTGGCGGCGGACCTTCTGGTGCGTATCGTGCCAACCAGCGGCGAGCCCTTGAAAGTTGGCGTTGTGACGGCGCTTGTCGGTGCGCCCTTCTTTTTGGCTCTGGTGCTGCGGGAACGGCGCGCACTGGCCGGAGGAGCCACACTATGAGTGTGCTTCAAGCCAGAAGTCTTAGTGTTTCAATTGGCAAGGCACGCTTGCTTCAATCCGCTGATCTTTCACTGGAAACCGGCACGTTGACCGCCATTCTAGGCCCCAACGGTGCGGGAAAGAGTACTTTTCTCAAAGCCTTGCTTGGTCTCATTGATCATACTGGTGAGACCAAGCTGGATCGCAAAGCCCTACCCTCGCTCCCCCCATCAGAACGCGCCAAACAGGTTGCCTATCTGCCACAGGGGCAAAGCCACGCCTGGCCGCTCAGCGTTGAGGCGGTTGTCGCCCTTGGTCGGCATCCTCACGGCGGTCAGGGAGATGATGTGGTTGAGCGTGTGCTCGACACGATGGGCCTTAAAGATCTGCGCGATCAATCAGTTCTCACCCTCTCAGGAGGCGAACAGATGCGCGTTTCGCTGGCCCGGGCACTGGCCGTAGAAGCCGCGTTTCTGCTGGCCGATGAACCCCTCGCCTCGCTCGACCCGCGCTATCAGTTCGAGATCATGGGTATTCTGGCGGGCCAAGCGCGTGATGGCAAAGGTGTCGTCGTGGTGATGCACGATCTGGCCCTTGCCGCCCGCTATGCTGACCGTCTTGTTCTGATGAAAGACGGAGCGCTTTTGGCCGACGGCGCACCACACGAGGTGTTGATACCCGAACGCATTGAAGGTGCCTTTGGTGTGCGCACGCACCTCACCGAGGTGCGACGCGCAGATGGTAGCATCGCCGTCGCGCTGCCTGACCGATTGGACTAAGCGCGCCGGAAGGTGGTCGTCAGTTTTGCACGGTCAACGCATGCCTGATGGCGCGCAAATTGGTCTCCATCATACCCAGATACGTCGAGGCCTCGCCCTCCGACACCAAGGCATCTGAGTAGAGCGTTCCTGAGACTTCAAGACCGGTTTCATCGGCAATCTGCTGCAACAAGCGCGGATCAGATATGCTTTCAACAAACAGGGCACGGGCACCCGTTTCCCGAATTTGATCGATCAGCGTTGCAACATCGGCGGCGGAGGCTTCGCTGTTGGTGGAAATGCCCTGGGCTGCCAGCATGGTCAAATCGAAGTCGCGCGCCAGGTAAGCAAAGGCGTTGTGGCTGGTGATCACGATCCGCTCTTCTTGCGGTATTTCGCCGATAGCTGCCTGCCACTCGGTCTCAAGTTCGGTGAGGTCGGCAACATAGGCAGCAGCATTGCTCTCAAACACATCGCAGCTTTCTTCCCGTGCGGCGCATAGAGCTGACTTAATGTTGAGGACGTAAAGTTTTGCCGCTTCAAGCGACTGCCAAGCGTGGGGGTCGATGGGGCCGTGGTCGTGGTTGGCGTGATCATCATGCTCAGCATGCTCGTCGTGAGCGTGCTCATCATGATCGTGGGCATCGTGATCATGCTCATCGTGGGCGTGCTCATCATGATCGTGAGCATCGTGATCATGCTCTTCGCGGGCATGTTCGTCATGGCCGTGTTCACCGTGATCATGATCATCGTGGGCAGCATGGTCGTCGTGGTCGTGCTCAGAGTGATCATACTCTTCCCGCCGCGCGACGTCCAAAACATCCATATCGTTTGTCGCAACAACAACGGGCGCTTGCGTTTCGCTCGCGGTAATCAGCCGCGACATGAAACCCTCAAAGCCCAGCCCATTGACGATAACCAAATCAGCGCCAGCAACGGCCACCACATCGGTGGGCACAGGCTCATAGACATGGGCATCCTCGCCCGAACCAACCAAGCTGGTCACGCGAACCTCTTCGCCTCCCACCTGCTGCACCATGTCAGCAAGGATGGAAAAACTGGCGACAACATTCAGTGGCTCAGCCGTTGCAACCGACGGTGAAACAGCCAGGGCGAGAGCAAGAAGTGAAGAGCGCATTATGCAACCTTGTGTCGTTTGGAGGGAAGATGGATGCGGACCAAACCGCGCGGCGCGGCCAGCAGCGATGCGAAGTACACAGCACCCGCGGCCAAGATGACCGCTGGCCCGGACGCGATGGCCGCATGGAAGGAAATCAAAAGGCCGACCAGAACCGACCCGGCACCAATGGCGATTGCCAGCGCGCACAAAGAGAGCACACGGCGCACCCAGAAGCGGGCAGCGGCAGCCGGAAGGATCATCAAACCAACCGAAAGCAGTGTGCCCAGCGCCTGAAAGCCCGCCACCAGATTGAGGACAACCAGGGCCAAAAACGCAAAGTGCACCACGGGTCCCCAACCGGAAACTGACCGCAAAAACCCCGGGTCGAGGCACTCAGCAACCAGGGCACGCCAGATGATGGCCAGCGTTGACAGGCTTACCGCTGCGATACCGGCGATCATCAGCAGGCTCTCTTGCGTCAGCGCGAGCACAGAGCCGAACAGCACATGCATCAGGTCAACCGAGGAACCGCGCAGCGAGACAATCATGACGCCGAGCGCCAGTGAAATAAGATAGAAGGCCGCCATCGCCGCGTCTTCTTTCTGCACAGTCAAGCGCGCTACAAAGCCTGCGCCGGCGGCCACCAGTGCCCCGGCGACCAGGCCGCCCAACGTCATTGGGATGAGGTCGAGCCCAAAGATCAGGAACCCCAACGCCGCGCCAGGCAAAATGGCGTGCGCCATCGCATCACCCGTCAAGCTCATACGGCGCAACATCAAAAACACGCCGATGGGGCCTGCCGAAACCGCGATCAGCAGTCCGCCAAGAAGCGCCCGCTGCATGAACGCGTACTCAGCGAAAGGCGCAACAAGAAGCGCGTAGAAATCCATCAGGCGGCTTTTCCGTGATCGTGCTTTTGCCCGTGGCTATGCGTGTGATCATGATCGGCGCACCAGGGTGCATCCTCATCCCAGGCGGCATGGAAGCGACGGGCTTTGAGCAAATTGTCGGCCTGAAGCACCTCATCTGTCGGCCCCCACGCAATCGGCTCACGCGAAAGCAGCATGGCCTGAGGGAAGTGATCGCGCACCAAATCCAAATCGTGCATGACCGCGATCACGCTGCGGTTTTCAGCGTGCCAGCGTTCGATTACGCGCACCAAATCATCCACTGTTTTGGTGTCGATGGCGTTGAAGGGCTCGTCGAGCAAAATTAGGTCAGCGTCCTGCAACAGAACACGCGCAAACAGCGCGCGCTGCAACTGCCCGCCGGACAGCGTGTCGATGGTGCGTTTTTCAAAGCCTTCCAGCCCGACAGCTGCGAGCGCCTTGGCGATGGACTCACGATCAGCCCGCGTCATGCGGCCAAGCAGTCCGCGCTTGGGCCAGAGGCCAAGCTTCACCAGATCAAAAACCGTCGCTGGAAAAGTTTTATCGATGTCGGCTTGTTGCGGCAGATAGGCCACGCGACACCCATCTGTGTGCACGCACGTGCCCGCCATGGGGGACAGGCTGCCAACAATGCCCTTCAACAACGTGGATTTGCCCGATCCGTTCGGGCCGATGATCGCCAGCAAATCACCATGCTGCACAGTGCCTGAAAGCCCATGAACTGCCGGGTGCGGGCCATAACCAAGGGTCAGATCTTCAAAGCGAAGGCAAGTGGGGGAGCTGTGGGTGTGCGCCAAGGAGCGTTCCAAAAAAGACAGTTGCGAACTGGTGAGATAGGCTCTAGTACGTTATAGTATAACAGGTCAATGACGAGATCCTAGCCGGCCTCCATGTCCACCACCGCTCCGCTTTCCCGCAACAACCAATTGGTCCTTGATCGGCTGACGCAGTCTGCTGGACCATTATCGGCGTACGAGCTTCTGGACGCCTTGCGCGAGGAAGGCTTGCGCGCACCACCGCAGATCTATCGCGCGCTGAAATGGTTGGGCGAGCACGGGCTGGTCCACAAGTTGGAGAGCGCCAACGCCTATGTGGCGTGCGCCCACGCGTCATGCTGCGGTGGCGAACGCTGCGCCACATCTCAAACGGTGTTTTTTCTTTGCGACGGTTGTGGTGGAGTCGAAGAGGTGAACGGAACCACGCTAGCAAAAGATCTCGCACTTCTGTCAGATGAAATCGGGTTTGCGGCCAAAGGGGCCAACCTCGAAGTGCATGGGCGTTGCGCGGTTTGCCAGTCGAACTAACCTGACGTTGGAATTTCCCAGACTTCGTCTGTTCCGGTCGGTTTTTTTGCCGATTCGCGTATGATCAGTTTGCCGGGAAGTTCGATTGACTCCGCTTCAAAAGCCTCACCCTCGACCGCTGCCTCAATGGCCTCGAACAGCGTGTCACTCGTTGCCTGGATCATTGCGTCTACGGGTTGGGAGAAGCTGGTGATCGAATAGGTCGGCCATTGCGCGGGGCCGACATTGTCGAAGCCGACAATGGAAACGTCATCAGGGATGACCAACCCCATATCGTGTCGCAGCGCGTCCATGACGGCGATGGCCATATGGTCATTGGCGCAAAAGATTGCGTCGGGCGGTTCGGGCGCCTGCATCATCGCCACGGCGCCACGGGCGGCCTCTTCGGCGTTGTAGTTGCCGACGGCGCGGGTATGCAGCGAGGTCCCTTTTTCGGCCAACCCGGAGAGAAATCCGCGCTCGCGGTCGCGGTTCGTTGATGTCTCTTCGATGCCGGCCAGATAGGCGATCCGCTGATGCCCCCCTTCAACCAGGAAATGCGCGATGGTGCGTCCGCCAAGCTCGTTGGAACCGGTTATTTTTGACGCGGTGGGGGCGTCGGACACACGGTTGACCATCACCACCGGGATGCCGGCGGCGTGGCACCGGTTGGCGATCTCAGATGACAGTGAGACAGAGGCAAGGACGAGACCGTCGATCTGGTAGTCGAGCGCGCGCTGAAGTTCTTGATTGGCGGCATCCCCCTCACCGGCTGTGAAGAGCAACACGTGGTAGCCGCGCTTCTGGCACTGGTCAGAGATGCCCTGGACCAATTCAGGATAGAAGTGATTGTCGAGATAAGAGACCGCCATACCGATCATGTGCGAACGGCGCGTGATCAGCGAACGGGCGATGGCGTTAGGCCGATAGCCGAGGCGAATGGCAGCTTTGTGCACGCGCTCTTTGGTTTCGGCGGCAACACTCGCACCAGGCGTGAACGCTCTGGAGACGGCCGACTGGGAGACCCCTGCCTCACGCGCGACATCGATGGATGTAACTTTACGGCGCGCCATCGAGCAGACCCTCCCGCTCAGGATTTTGGCGCAGTGATGTCTCCAGCCTCATAACAACAGGTGTAAGCGCCGGGCGGAAGGTCGTCTAGCCGTTGGAAGATCAGAAGCGTTCCGCTGGCCCCACGGTCAGCCTGCGGTCCAACCGCCGTCGATGAGCAGTGAGGTACCTGTGACCAAAGCCGACGCATCGCTGGCCAAATAGGCGACCGCACCCATGATGTCCTCGACGTCGCCGACGCGGCCAAGCTTGATCTTCGATTCCACCCAGGCGCGGCGATCCGGATCGTCGAGCGTCACCGCGGCAAGCGGCGTGCGAATGAAGGTCGGGCAAATGGTGTTGATGCGAACTTTGTGCGGACCCCACTCAATAGCCATGGCCTTCACCATACCTTCCAGGGCATGCTTGGACGCGCAATAGACGGCGCGTTCAATGCCGCCGACGTGCCCCATCTGAGAGGAAATATGGATGATGGAACCAGGCTTGCCAGCTGAGATCATGCCACGAGCTGCCTCGGCGGAGAGTACAAAGGCACCACGAACATTGACGTCCATTACCGCTTGGTAATCGTCGATATCGGTCTCGAGTGCGGGCGCGTGCCGGGCGATGCCGGCTGAATTCACCAACACGTCAAACGGTTGATAGCGCGCGAATGCGGTTTTGATCGCATCGGTGTCGGCAACATCAAAGCGTATCGCCTCAACGGAATGCCCAGCGGCCTTCATCGCATCGACGCTAGCCGAAAGATCGTCCATACCGCGCGCGGCGCACACGACATGCGCGCCCTGCGCGGCTAAGGCGACTGCGCAACCAAGTCCGATGCCGCGTGATGCACCGGCGACAAAGGCGCGCTTGCCATCCAGGCGTTGAGACGGGGTTTTGGGGAGTTTCATTGTCACACTTTTCTTCGCCGAAAGGTTCTGGGTCCGCAAAATGACCGCGTTCTTCTCCTGATCGAAACGTTCTGTTCCTTCAAAACAACCGCTCGTTCTCGTCTTGCCGGAGCGCTCTGTTCTTTCAGAACAACCGCTTACTCGGACGGACCACTTACTCCGCCGCCATCTTGGGTTCGGCCGCCTCACCATAGGGCACGTTACGGCCCCCGTAGCGACGGACGCGTACATTGGCCTGTTCGGCGTGGCCAACAAAGCCTTCTAGCATGCAAAGCCGCGAGCAATATTCACCCATCAGCGCCGCAGCCTCATCGGTGAGCACCTTCTGGTAGCTGTGGGTTTTCAGATATTTGCCAACCCAAAGCCCGCCGGTGTAGCGGCCCGGCCTTGTTGGTGGGCAATGTGTGGTTGGTGCCGATGACCTTGTCGCCATTGGCAACATTGGTACGGGCACCCAGGAAAAGCGCGCCATAGCAGGTCATCTTCTCAAGGAACCAATCATCCCGATCGGTCATCACCTGCACATGCTCCGACGCGATCTCATCGGCCACTGCAAGCATCTCATCGTACGTATCGCAGACAATCACCTCGCCATAATCCTCCCAGCTTTTGCGGGCGGTTTCGGCGGTGGGCAGCATACCAAGCAGGCGGTCAATCTCATCCAACGTGTCGCGTGCCAGCTTCTCAGAGTTTGTCAGGAGCACCGCTGGCGAGTTGTAGCCATGCTCGGCTTGGCCTAGCAGGTCAGTGGCGCAAAGCTCAGCGTCGGCGCCATGCTCATCGGCAATGACCATTGTTTCAGTCGGACCTGCGAAGAGATCAATACCGACGCGGCCGTAAAGCTGTCGCTTCGCTTCCGCCACAAAGGCATTGCCCGGCCCCACTAGCATGTGAACCGGCTCAATGGTCTGCGTCCCAATCGCCATCGCACCCACCGCCTGAATACCGCCCAGCACGTAAATCTCGTGGGCACCGCCTAGCTTCATCGCTGCGATCACAGCAGGGTTGGGCTCGCCCTTGAACGGCGGTGTGCAGGCAATGATGCGCGGCACACCGGCAACATCAGCCGTGGCCACCGACATATGCGCTGACGCCACCATCGGGAACTTGCCGCCGGGCACATAACAACCGACCGATTGCACAGGGATGTTCTTGTGCCCGAGGACAACGCCTGGCATCGTTTCCACTTCGATGTCGACCATGGAGTTGCGCTGGTGCTGAGCAAATACACGCACCTGATCCTGCGCAAAGTTGATGTCGTCCATGTCGCGCGAGGGCACTTTGTTCATCAGCGCGGTCACATCATCATCGTTCAGGCGGAAACGCTCTGGCGTGTAGCTATCGAACTTTTCCGACAGATCACGCACCGCCGCATCACCGCGCGCTTCGATGTTCTTCAACGTGCCTTCGACAATGGCGCGCACCTTGGCATCATCGTCAGAGCGTTCGGTTTCCGGTTTGCCGCGTTTCAAATGGGTGATCATGGCGCGCCGTCCTTGGTTCGTCCTGTATGGCCCATGAATGTCGATACGCCATTCGGCCTTGCATGCGTATGCAGTATAACCAGAGCCGGAATGCGGGCAATGGGGCAACGTCAATTTTCGAGTGCTGCAGAAGTTAGGCTTGGTAGTAGTCGCGATACCAAGCGACAAAACGGGCAATACCCTCCTCAACCGGTGTGGTCGGTCGTTTGTCGATTAGGCGTGAGAGAAGCGTGGCATCTGCCCAGGTTGCTGGCACATCGCCCGCCTGCATGGGCATCAGATTGCGCTTGGCCTTTTTGCCCAGTGCTTGTTCAAGCGCTCCAATGAAATCGGTGAGCTGCACCGGCTGGTTGTTGCCGATGTTGATCACCCGCCAGGGCGCGACCGGTGATAGACCGAGCGCCTCGCGGTCTTCATCGTCCACCGTGTTTGGCAACGTCGGCGTTACATCGGCAAGCGCGGCTATCGACTGGGCCAGATCGTTGATAAACGTGAAGTCGCGGCGCATTTCGCCGTGATTGTAAACGTCGATGGGGTCGTCGTTCAGGATCGCTTTGGTGAATTTGAAAAGCGCCATATCCGGCCTGCCCCAAGGCCCGTAGACGGTAAAAAACCGAAACAGCGTCATCGGGATGTCGTAGAGATGGGCGTAGGAGTGCGCCATCGACTCCGCGGCCTTTTTGGTCGCGCCATAAAACGACATCTGCAGATCGGCCTTATGATGCTCGGCATACGGCATGTCGGTATTCGCACCATAGACAGAGCTTGAGGATGCCATCATCAGATGCTTGGGTGGTGTGGCGCGTGCGGCTTCGAGCACCTCAAGCGTGCCGACCAAATTGCTGTCCATATAAGAGCGTGGGTTATCGATTGAGTAGCGCACGCCTGCCTGCGCGGCGAGGTGTATGATGAGGTCCGGCTCTTCTTGCGCGACAAGATCAACAACGACACCCGGGGACTCCAGGCGCTCTTCAACGGCTTTGAAATGCTGGTTTTGCAGCAGCCTTTGGTGGCGTCGCTGTTTGAGCCGAACATCGTAGTAGTCGGTGAGCGCATCGAAGCCGACAACCCGGTAACCGGCATCCAAAAGTGCCTGGCTTGTGTGAAAACCAATAAACCCGGCCGAGCCTGTGACCAGCGCGGTCTTTTGCGTTGCGGTAGCCATACTTGTCAGTCGACTCCAAACAGGTCGCGCGTGAAGATCTTTTCCTTGACATCTTGAAGCTCTGGCGCGAGCCGGTTGGCGATGATGATGTCACTTTCAGCTTTGAACGCATCAATATCGCGGACGACGGCCGAGCCAAAGAAGTGCACGGCTGGCAGGCCGGGCTCATAGACGATCACGGGAATGCCTTTGGCCTTGATCCGTTTCATGATGCCTTGAACAGAACTGTCGCGGAAATTGTCGGAGCCTTCCTTCATCGTCAGCCTGTAAACGCCGACGCAATCAGGGTTTTTGGCGATGATGCTATCGGCGATGAAATCCTTGCGGGTGCTGTTGGCATCCACGATCGCACGGATCAGGTTCTGCGGGACGTCCTCGTAATTGGCCAGAAGCTGGCGGGTGTCCTTGGGCAGGCAATACCCGCCGTAGCCGAAGGACGGGTTGTTGTAGTGGTCACCGATACGAGGATCCAGGCTCACGCCCTTGATGATCTGCCGCGTGTCCATGCCCGCAATCTGGGCGTAGGTGTCCAGCTCATTGAAGTAAGCGACGCGCATCGCGAGGTAGGTGTTGGCAAAGAGCTTGATCGCCTCGGCCTCATCGGGGTCGGTCAGGATTGTCGGGATGTCGTCCTTGATCGCGCAATCGGCGAGCATATGAGCGAAGTCTTCGGCGCGCTTGGATCGCTCGCCAACCACGATGCGCGATGGGTGGAGGTTGTCGTAAAGCGCCCGCCCCTCGCGCAGAAACTCCGGCGAATGGATGATCCGGTCGATACCGAACTGCTTGCGCAGGTCGGAAACCAAGCCCACAGGGATCGTCGATTTGATGATGATCAGCGCCTGATCATTAACGTCCATCACCTCGGAGATCACAGCCTCGACGGAGGATGTGTCAAACGCATTGGTCTGCGGATCATAATTGGTGGGCGTGGCGACGATCACATGGGTGGCATCGCGATACGCGCTTTGCCTATCGTTGGTTGCGGTGAGCGTCAGTTCCTTGGTGGCGAGATAATCCTCAAGCTCCGGATCGCTGATCGGCGAAATGCGATCGCTGAGCATGGTAACGCGCTCCGGCGAGATATCGCACGCAACCACCGGATACTTTTGCGCCAGCAACACGGCGTTGGAGAGACCAACATAGCCAAGGCCGGCAACGGCAAACTGAACAGTCATAATGCTTCCTTGGGGCGGCAGAGGGGAGATGCCACATCGCGGCGAAGCCTTCGCATGACCAACGCATGGCGAGCAAGTGGGAAGCGATTTAATCCAAGTTCAGCGAACCATTGTGATCGCCAGGCGTTGGGGTTAACTGAGCCGAAAGAAGATTGGAGCGCTCACCGGCGTCCCATTTGCATGAGTGGTCTATTTACATGAGCGGTCTCCTTGCCCTGCTGGACGATGTCGCGGCCATCGCTAAACTTGCTGCCACGCAGCTTGATGACGTCGCCGCCCAAGCCTCCAAAGCTGGAACGAAGGCCGCAGGGATCGTCATTGATGATGCAGCAGTGACGCCAAGATACGTCACCGGATTGCCGGCAACACGCGAGCTGCCGATCATCTGGAAGATCGCCCGCGCATCCTTCTTCAATAAGCTGATCATTTTGCTTCCCGTTGCGCTGCTCTTGAGCGCTTTTGCGCCTTGGATGCTGACGCCCCTCCTCATGCTCGGCGGCTCCTATCTTTGTTACGAGGGTGCGGAGAAAATCGCGCATCTCTTCTCTCACGAGAAGCATCACGCCGTGGACACCGAGCATGGGCTCGATGCGGCGCATCTTGAAGAACAGCGCGTCAAAGGCGCAATCAAGACCGACTTCATTCTGTCGGCTGAGATCATGACCATCACCCTCTCTGCCATCGATTCAGACAGCATCGTGACGCGAGGGGTGACCCTTGCTCTCGTCGCCATCGCGATCACAGCGCTTGTCTACGGTGCCGTTGCGCTTATCGTAAAGATGGACGATGTCGGCCTGAAACTGACTCAAGTCGGCCGGCTTGCGCCGACCCGCGCCTTCGGTCGCGGATTGGTCAAAGCCATGCCGATGATCCTCTTGATCATCTCAACTGTCGGCACAGCCGCGATGCTATGGGTCGGCGGCAGCATTATGGTGCACGGCGTCAAGGACCTCGGATTTCCGCAAGCCTATGACGTAATCCACCATTGGGCGGAGATCGGTGCGCATTCGGTCGCAGCCGCGCGGGGCTTCGTCGAGTGGGTTTTCGTGGCAACGTTGGATGGCGTGATTGGCCTCGCTTGGGGGTTGCTATTGATCCCCGTCGTTACCTTCGCCATCAACCCGGCGCTCAAAGCGGTAACGTCGAAGCGCCAATGACCGGATTGGTCGCTATCCGGCAAAGAGAAACGCCCAACCAAGAAGCACAACAAAGGCGCCAACCAAAAGCGCGGCCAGCAAAATCGGAACGCGCACCAACCACCGCAAACTCGGCTCGAGCGTCAGTTGACGGGCTCGCCACCATAAGACGACTGCCAGACCGAATGCTGCTGCCTGCCACCCGAAGAACGCTCCAGCCCGGTTCATTCCTCTGGTGAAGCTTGACCCAGTCGGCTCGATCACCGCGAAGGCGATGAACGATCCGACGAACGCCAACAACCAACAGGCCAGCACCAGCCATAGCACGCGTGGCAGCTTAGCCATCAGTCAATTGTTCCTTCGCAACTGAGTTTCCCGCCCGGCTCTGTCCGCGCGTTTCTGACGTAACGACATGAAATGCACTAAAGCCACCTTCCTTTTGCGTAAAAGATTGACGTGTTTCAACAATGTTAACTCCGATGCACCATCAATACGGCCTTAGAAACCGTTTCAAAGCTGGTGGGTACTCAGTCTATGTTTTCACGACAGGCCAAAGTCAAAGCGGCGCAGGCCGACCCGACTTCTGAAGAGTTAGCGAAGTCTACGCTGAGCGCTGACGAGGTGGGAACTCAATCGGCCAATGCCGCAGAGGGCAATTCAGACCAAACCGCCAAAACACTGGTCTCGGTTGCTGAGGCCCTTTCCAATTTTGGCGTGGAAATGGTGGATGTGGCCGGTGCCATCGAAACAGCCAACGCCGCGACCACCGGACTACAGGAAGCGTTTAACCTGCTTTGCCAAGCGGCAGAAGAAACGCAGGTTCAGACCGGTGTCATCCGCGAAGCCGTCACGACAACTGCGATGGTGGCCAATGCCTCAGGCGATACAATGCAGCGCTCGCGAGACGCCTTGGGCAAAGCCGCCAATGACATCGCCTCGTTGATTTCCTCGGTTACTGAGATCAACAGCCAATTGCAGGGCCTGCAGGGCGCGCTTGTATGCGTTGGCGATGTCTCGCAATCGATTGATCAGATAGCCCGCCAGACGAACCTTCTGGCGCTCAATGCCACGATTGAAGCGGCGCGTGCCGGTGAGGCCGGGCGTGGATTCGCCGTCGTGGCTGGCGAGGTGAAGCAACTCGCGTCTGAGACCTCGACAGCGACCCAACAAATTCAAGAAACACTGACGCAACTCAATCAAGAGGCCGATGCACTTATCGGACTTGGCGAAGGCGCTTTGACCGGCGTCTCGGCAGTGCAGGAAAGCACCAGCGCTCTTGATGAGGTGATCGATGAGCTTTCCGATGCGATTGCCGAAATCGGTTCATCCTCAAGCGTTGTTGAAACCGGCATTGTCGATATTGAATCAGCGACAAAGGACTTCGCGTCCAACGTCACAACGATGCAGGAAACGGTAACCAGCAACAGCGCACTGTTGGATTCAGCCGCTGAACGGATCAGCAATAGCGTCGATGAAACCGACCGACTGGTTGGTGTGACCGCCGATAGCGATATCGACACCGACGAAGGCCGCTTTCTTGATATGGCGCGCGACGCCGTCGACGCCGTGCAGAACGCATTTGCAGGCGAGATCGAAGCAGGACGTGCGACCGTCAACGACTTTTTCGACCAGGATTACAAACCAATTGCGGGCACGGACCCTGAGCAGGTCGGCACGCGATTCACAGCTATCACCGATCGCGTGTTGCCGACCATTCAGGAGCCGATTGCCCAGAGCAATGACCGCATCGTATTCTGTGCTTGCGTTGACGTGAATGGCTATCTGCCAACCCACAATGAGAAGTTCAGCCAGCCGCAGGGTGATGATCCGGTGTGGAACGCCGCCAACAGCCGAAACCGACGTATGTTCAATGACAGGGTGGGTCTGCGCGCCGGGCAAAGCACCGAGCTGTTCCTGATGCAATCCTACCGTCGCGACATGGGCGGCGGTAAGTTCACCATCATGAAAGACCTGTCGGTGCCGATCTATGTACAGGGTCGTCACTGGGGCGCGCTGCGCCTGGCTTACAAGGTGTAGCGTTTGCCTCTATCTTGATTGCTTGATTTGCGCTGCGCTTTAAACGCTCACTCCTCTTGCTCCGTTTCGCGCTGCGCTTGAAACGACCACTGGCCCGCCTTCCACCCTGGTCCGACTTTCGCCATAGTGCAGAGTCAGGCACACGCCTGAAGCACACCTATTGGCGGAGCCGGCATGGCCGAAGCATTGAGACGCGGCGTCAGCCGTCTTGAAACCACCACCAAGCTGACCTTGGCCATTCTCGCGCTGGCCAGTGGTGTCTACACCTATTTGGGTGTGCGCGGCTTGCTGCAAGGCATTGGACCTGTGGTGTTTTTCGGCGCGCTGATCTACTCAACTGCCGTTTCCATCGGCATCTACGCTTTCTGGTCCTATCTCATTCAGTTCGTGCCGCATGTGAAGCATGGCACCGAAAAACGCACCATGCTGATCGCCATGGTGCTCGGGTCGCTGATGATCGTGGCCATGTCATCTTGGCTCAACGCTGCGGCATTGGCCGGTGGAGCTGCCATTGAGCAGCATTTGGCGAACACCACTGAAGAGTACCAATCGCGGCTGTCTGAAGCGCACAACAATGCGCTCGCCGCGCAAGGCCTGTTGCCAGACATTGAGCTTGCCAGCGAGCGCTTCCGCAGGCTTGCCCAAGAAGAACGCGCGACGGGATCGCTCACCGGCACGTCAGGCTCGGGTACGGTCGTGCAACTCCTCAATCAGATGTCTGGCCAGCTGGAAGGCCTCGCCGCCGAGGTGCGGGCCGCACGGGTGGAAAGCGATGCGCTCTTCGAGCAGGGCGGTAACTATCTCGGTGACATGCGCCGCATCGTGTCGGCCGCGGGGCCCATCGAGCCGCGCGCCATCGCCTATGCCGAAGAGGCCGTTGCTCTTGCTGGCGTCATCGCCGCACTGTCCGAAACCTCCATCGCCCCGGCTGTGAAACGTGCAGCGGAAGATCTATCTGCCGCCTTTGTGGCACCGGAAGTGGATGGCGGAACGCAGGAGCTTGCCTCGCGCCAAGCTGCCATCGTTTCGCGGGTGGAGTCGGCCATCGAAGTGCAATCCAACGCGCTCGCAAGCGCGGCGGACGCGATCTTAGCCCGTGATGATGTGGTGCCGGTGCGCTTCGTGCCGCTTTCGACGCCAGAAGCCGTACTGCTTTACGCCGAAGACTTTTTGCCCTCCTGGGCAGGTGCGATTTCCATTGATCTGCTGCCAGCGGTGCTGATCCTGATCCTGGCCGGTGTGCATTCAGCCATCCGCCGCGAAGAAGGCGCAGAAATGGATGCGCATCATGTGACGGTCCATGAGATGAACCAAGCGCTGAAGCTCTACAACGCCATGCAACCACCGCAGCCTGTTCAGGCATCGCCTACGCCGCCGGAAGCAGAACCGGAGGCCAAGCCAGAACAGGAAGATGAGCGCGAGCGAGCCGATATCGACCAGCCAGGCGTGACACCGCTACCAACCGCTCTGCCAACCATCAAGCGGGACCGCTGAGCGTGGCTGAGGACGCTGTCAGCGATAGCAAGTTCGCGACCAGTGATCTTGTGCTCGGCATTCTCTTTGCAGCGCTGGTTCTCGGGTCAGCCGCGGCACTCGCCTACGACTTCCGCTCGCTTCTTGGCGAGCAACAGGCCTTTGAGACGGGCAATCCGTTTGGCAATCCGGGCCGGGTGGATTATGGCCCTCGCCGTTCGCCAGGCAATGATGATCAAGTGCGCCGCTATGATCCGCGTTCCGCACCGTCACGACGTTCCGATCAACAGGTGGCACTGCCCGGCTTCGACGGCGATCCGGATGATGCGATCTCGGCTTCCATTACCTTCCATATGGGCGAGAATGGCGCAGCCAGTGCTGTCGGGCGCATCGATGCAGGCAGCTATGTCGCCTTTGAAGAGTTCATCGACGCCAGCCCGGAGCTGACCGCCCTCACCTTCCATTCCCCCGGTGGCAGCGTGCGCGATGCCATTGCGATGGCCGAACTGTTACGCGAGCGTGAGATCGACACTGCGGTGGCGCGCCATGGCTATTGCGCATCCTCTTGCCCGCTGGCGTTTTCCGGCGGTGTGGAGCGTGACTTGCCCGATCCGGTCTGGTTTGGCGTGCACCAGGTGTTCACGTCAGATGCAGAGATTGGCACCCTTCAGGATGGCATGGCCGGTGCGCAGCACATTTCTAGCCAGGCGCAGCAACTGCTGGTGGATATGGGCGTTGATCCGCGCGCTTGGATTCACGCCATGGCGACGCCCAAGGAGCAGCTTTACCTGTTCAGCCAAGAGGAGTTGGCCGTGCTGGATTGGGTGACGAATTAGGTTTTGAGCGCCTTCGCGTGGTGGGCCATGTGCTCACCGATGAAGCTGGCGACGAAATAGTAGGAGTGGTCGTAGCCCTCGCACATGCGAATGCTAACCTCTTGCCCCGCCTGCGCGCACGCATCGCCAAAAAGCTGCGGACGCAATTGCTCCTCAAGGAAGTTATCCGCAGCACCCTGATCGATCAGAATATGCGCCTTGGTGGGAGACCGTTTTACCAGTTCGCACGCATCATGCTTGGTCCATTGCGCGGTATCGCTGCCCAGATAGGCGGTGAAGGCTTTCTGCCCCCACGGCACTTGGGTGGGCGCGACAATCGGTGAAAACGCACTGACGCTGACGTAAGAGTCAGGGCGCTTGAAGTGCAGCGTTAGCGCACCGTGACCGCCCATGGAATGGCCCGTGATGCCCTGGCGGCTCATGTCAGCATTCTGAAACTGCTCGGCGATCAGCGCTGGCAACTCCTTGGTGACATAGGTCTCCATCTGGAAGTGTTGCGCCCAAGGATCCTGGGTCGCGTCAATATAGAAACCAGCGCCCTGCCCCAGATCATAGCCTTCATCATCGGCCACACCCTCGCTGCGCGGCGAGGTGTCAGGAAAAACGACCATGATCCCACGCTCAGCAGCGTAGCGCTGGATGCCGGACTTCTCGTTCACGTTGGCCCAGGTGCAAGTGAGACCGGACAAATACCAGAGAACAGGCACCGGCCCGTCGGCTGCTTGCGGCGGCGAATAGACGGCAAAGCGCATGGTGCCGTTGCAGGCATCGGAGGCGTGATCAAACACCTCCACCGCGCCACCAAAGGAGGCGAAGGATTGCACTGGCTGAAGGGTCATTAATACAGCACCACGCTGCGGATGGATTCTCCAGAGTGCATCAGGTCAAAGCCCTTATTGATGTCTTCCAGGGGCATCGTATGGGTGATGAGGCTATCGATATCGATGCGCCCTTCCATGTACCAATCGACGATCTTGGGCACATCGGTCCGCCCCTTGGCCCCGCCAAAGGCAGTACCGCGCCAGACCCGACCCGTCACCAGTTGGAACGGCCGCGTCGAAATCTCGGCCCCCGCTGGCGCCACGCCGATGATGATGCTCTCGCCCCAGCCCTTGTGGGCGCATTCCAGTGCGTCGCGCATGACCTTGGTGTTGCCGATGCACTCAAACGAGTAATCCGCACCGCCGCCGGTCAGTTCCACCAAATGACCGGTCAGATCACCAGAGATCTCTTTGGGGTTCACATAGTGGGTCATGCCGAACTGCTCGGCGATGGCGCGCTTGGCAGGGTTGGTGTCCACGCCAATAATCTGCTTGGCGCCAATGAGTTTCAGGCCCTGAATAACATTGAGACCAATGCCGCCCAGGCCAAACACCACAGCCGTCGAGTTGGGCTCTACCTTGGCGGTGAACATCACCGCGCCAACGCCGGTGGTGACTCCGCAGCCGATGTAGCAAATCTTATCAAATGGCGCGTCCTTGCGCACTTTGGCGAGCGAAATTTCCGGCAGCACCGAATAGTTGGAGAAGGTGGAGCAGCCCATATAGTGCAGCAGCTTCTCGCCCTTGTAGCTGAAGCGGCTGGTGCCATCGGGCATCACGCCCTGACCCTGCGTGGCACGAATTTTCTGGCAAAGGTTGGTCTTGCCATTCAGGCAATACTCGCACTCCCGACACTCAGGCGTGTAGAGCGGAATTACATGATCGCCAACTTCAACAGAGGTGACGCCAGGACCGGTTTCCACCACCACACCTGCGCCCTCATGGCCAAGAATGGCAGGAAACGCACCTTCGGGATCAGCGCCGGACAAGGTAAACTCATCGGTGTGGCAAATGCCGGTGGCTTTGATCTCCACCAGCACTTCGCCAGCTTTGGGTCCTTCGAGATCAACCTCGACCACTTCCAGTGGTTTGCCAGCCTCAAAGGCGACGGCTGCACGCGTTTTCATTGTTCTATCCCCCGAACAGTTTTCTTTTAGAGCTACAGACAGGGCGATGGGATCGCAAGCGTCGGTGCAGTTTCGCAAATGGCCAGAGCGGAACTGGAACCTTCTCCAACGAATTCTGATTGACGTACCTCAGATAGCCAGCCTACCCTTTTCACCGCTGAAGAAATGCACTGAAAAAGGCACGCAAGGCAGGGATGGGAAAACCCACAGTCCATGACATCGCCGAAGAAGCGGGGGTGAGCCTGGCGACGGTCGATCGCGTGCTCAACGAGCGGCCAGGCGTTCGCTCCCTGACCGCCCAGCGAGTTCACAAAGCGATCGATAAGCTCGGTTATGTGCGCGATTTGCACGCGGCGAATCTCGCGCGCGGTCGCCATTACCGTTTCGCATTCGTGCTGCCAGAGGGCCAGAGCCAGTTTCTCCGGGCTCTGCGCGAAGCCATTGTTGAGGCCGGTGCAGGCCTGCACTTGGATCGCGCCGAACTGCAGTCATACGAAGTGCCGCTCAACGATTCAGTCGCCATGATCCAGGCACTGGAAAAATTGCAGGTGCAGCAGATTGATGGCCTGGCGATCATGGCCAATGAGACACCGGTCGTGCGCGATATGATTGCGCATATGAAGGAAAGTGGCATCGCGGTCGTGACCTTGGTGTCCGACCAACCGAATGCCGAACGCGATCATTTTGTCGGCATCGACAATGTCGCTGCCGGTCGAACCGCTGGTGTTTTAATGGGGCGGTTCTTGGGTGGTCGATCGGGCAAGATCATCGTCGTCGTTAACACAACCCATGCGCGCGACATGGTGCAGCGACGCTTGGGTTTTGACGCGGTCATGCGCGAACAGTTCCCATTGCTTGATGCCTTGCCATCCTTGGAGGGGCATGATGAGCCTGATCGCACCTCGTCGGCGATCGAGCGTGCCTTGGCCAGCCATCAGGATGTGATCGGCCTCTACTGTGCGGGGGCGGGGACACGCGGCGTGACGCGAGTAATTGCCAATCATAGCCTTGCCGACAAGCTGATGGTGATCGGCCACGAATTGACGAGCCATTCAGAACAAGCGCTGCGCGATGGGTTGTTGGACGTGGTGATCACGCAAAACATTGGCCATCTTGTGCGCAGCGCGACGCGTGTTCTGCGCGCCAAATGCGATGGCCGTGAAATCATCGCGAGCCAGGAACGCATCCGCATTGAAATCGTGCTGCGGGAGAACCTCCCCTAAGCACGACAAGCCAACGTTGGGACGCCGCAAACGCGCCAACCCAATCCATCACTCGGGAGAACGCACTTATGAAAACCATCCAGGGCCCCGCGCTGTTTTTGGCGCAGTTTGCCGGAGACGACGCACCGTTCAACGGCTGGGATGCGATCACCAAATGGGCGGCTGACTGCGGCTACAAGGGCGTGCAGGTGCCAAGCTGGGATGGCCGCTTGTTCGATCTGGCCAAGGCTGCTGAGTCCGTTGGCTATTGCGATGATTTTAAAGGTCAGGCCGCAGCGAACGGCATCACGGTGACGGAGCTTTCCACCCACCTTCAAGGCCAGTTGGTGGCGGTGCACCCAGCCTATGACACGGCCTTTGATGGCTTTGCCGATCCATCGGTACACGGCAACGTCGATGCCCGCCAAGCCTGGGCGGTGGATCAGGTAAAAATGGCGCTAAGCGCCAGCAAAAATATGGGCATTGGTGCCCATGCAACATTCTCCGGCGCACTCGCCTGGCCCTACATCTATCCGTGGCCGCAGCGCCCTGCCGGTTTGGTGGAAGCCGCTTTCGATGAGCTGGCCAAGCGCTGGCGCCCGATCCTTGATCACGCTGAGGATTGCGGAGTGGATGTTTGCTACGAAATTCATCCCGGCGAGGATCTGCACGACGGCATTTCTTATGAGATGTTTCTGGATCGGGTCGGCAATCACGCTCGCGCCAACATGCTTTACGATCCCTCGCACTATGTGCTGCAGCACATGGATTACCTCGATAACATCGACATCTACCACGAGCGGATCAAGATGTTCCACGTGAAGGATGCCGAGCTGAACCCGACCGGGCGCCAGGGCGTTTATGGCGGGTATCAAAGCTGGGTGGACCGCGCCGGGCGCTTCCGCTCGCTGGGCGATGGCCAGGTGGATTTCAAACAGGTTTTTTCCAAACTCACCCAGTACGATTTTGACGGCTGGGCCGTGGTAGAATGGGAATGCGCGATGAAGCACCCCGAAGACGGCGCGCGTGAGGGGGCGCGGTTCGTCAAAGACCACATCATCCGTGTGACCGAACGCGCGTTTGACGATTTTGCCGATGGCGGAACCGATGATGCCGCCAACCGCAAGATGCTTGGACTGGGAGGCTAGCCGATGGCGATCGAAGGCAAATCCGAACAGCGTTCAAGCCGCATTCGTTTGGGCATGGTTGGCGGCGGGCGCGATGCGTTCATTGGCGGCGTGCACCGCATTGCCAGCCGGATCGATGATCGCTTTGAGCTGGTGGCTGGCGCGTTTTCAGCGACACCGGAAAAATCGAAGGCCTCCGGCGCAGATCTCGGTCTGGACCCCGCACGTATCTATGATGATTTCACCGCCATGGCCAAGCGCGAAGCGCGGCTGAAGGACGGCATCGACGCGGTGGCTATCGTCACGCCCAACCACATGCACTATCCGGTGGCGCGCGAGTTTTTGAAACGCGGCATCCATGTGATCTGCGACAAGCCACTGACGGCCACGCTGGATGAGGCCAAAAAGATGGTCGCGGCGGCGGAAAAATCCGATGCCGTTTTCGTGCTCACCCACAATTATACCGGCTATCCTATGGTCCGGCAGGCCCGTGAGATGGTGGCCGCTGGCGAGCTGGGCACGCTGCGTGTCGTGCAGGCTGAGTACCCGCAGGATTGGCTGACCGAACCCTTGGAACAGACAGGCATGAAGCAGGCGGCTTGGCGCACCGATCCAGCCCAGTCAGGCGCTGGCGGCTGCATCGGCGACATCGGCACGCATGCGTTCAACCTTGCCTCGTTCGTCTCGGGCTTGGAGCTGGACGAGCTCTGCGCCGAACTGACCAGTTTCGTCGATGGTCGACGCGTCGATGACAATGCCAATGTGATGCTGCGCTTTAGGGGCGGTGCACGTGGCATGCTATGGTCGAGCCAAGTGGCGCCAGGCAATGAAAACGCGCTGAAGCTGCGTATCTACGGCGAGAAGGGCGGGCTGGAATGGCACCAGGAAGAGCCGAACACGCTCTGGTTTTCACCCTTTGGCAAACCGCCGCAAAAGATCACCCGTGGTGGCGCGGGATCGGGCGAGGCTGCAGGTCGCGCGACCCGCGTTCCACCAGGTCATCCCGAGGGCTATCTGGAAGGCTTTGCCACCATCTATTCTGAGGCCGCAGAAGCGATCCGCGCCGCGCAGGCAGGCAAACCCGCACCCTCTGAGGTGGTGTATCCCACCGTTCAAGATGGCCTTATCGGGGTTGCATTTGTAGACGCGTGCGTGCGCTCATCCAGCCGGAACGGTGCTTGGGTTGGCTTGAATCTTTGAGCAGAAGAGCAGGTACTGGGAGAATGATCAGACTCGTCCATCAGCTTAGACTTCCCGCTCTGCTCACCATGGTGTTCGCGGCGGCGACGCCAGCCTCCGCTACGGCCACGCTGGCATGTGTTGGCGTTGATGATCAGCAGGTGCATGTCACGTTGACACTTGGCAGCCTGCCAGTCTTGGCCATCGTCAACGCCACCATCGAAACGCCGTCAGGCACCTATGCGATGCTACCGGGCGCGGGGCATGCTGAAATAATCGTTGGCCAAGCCTTCGGTACGCCCGATGGACTTTCGGTCGATTTCGCCGATCCAAACGTACAAGAGGTCCTGGTCACACTACGTACACTGCAAGCCTATCGCGACCGGCAAGCTGCCCATATCGGGATACTCGTCATTGAAGATCGTGATGTGCACGCAATCACCTGCGAGAGTTAACACCGAGCGAGTTCACGCCTTGGGTGAGAACAGCAGCTTTAGGTAAGAGCGCAGCAGCATGATCTGCTCAGAGGCGCTGTTGTGCTCTCGCAAAGCGCGCTGAAGCACCAGTCCGCCCTCAACAACGCTGGAAACCATGTCGCCAAGCGCGTCCATGTTTACCGTGTCGCGTGGTTCGTAAACGGCAGCGATCTCCTCAAACATGGCCCGAAAGCGGCGACGCCAGCCAAGGATGGCCTCGCGGTTCAAGTCCTGCACACGCTTGTCGAACAGGCGATCTTGATAGGCCGTGGACGCAATAACGCAACCAGGGTGGCCGTCGGGCATATCGGCCAACATCTCCGCGAGCATCTTTAGACCAATTAGCATGGAATGCAGCGGATCATCGTTCAGCTCCGCCGCGCGGGCGAAGATATCGTCATAGAGCGCGTTCTCGGCATCGATGTACCGCTCCAGCATGGCCCGGGCGAGCGCGTTCTTGTCCTTGAAGTGGTAGAAGAAGCCGCTGCGGGAGATCTCAGCGCCCGCCACGATCTCTTCAATCGAGGTCGCCTCAAAGCCTTTTTCCAGCACTGACGCTTCGGCAATGTCGAGAATCTTGGAACGGGTGTTGGTTTTCTCGGTCATCGGTTTTGTTCCAACTGTACCGTGAGTGCAGTCATCCCGGCTCGCAGGATGACCGGCTGGGCGGGAGCCAACCTTACCCTTTGATAGTGTTGCGAAAAAATCATCATACCAACCAAACCACGCGGCCACTATCGTCTGATGGGTACTGCAATCTACTCCGTGCGGCAATCATTGAAGGAGTAATGCTATGCGAACTGAACACCTCTCAAATGCCCAACGCTTCTATCTTGCCGATGGTGGCTTGGAGACATTCATGATCTTCGACAAAGGTCATGACCTCCCCTGCTTTTCGGCTGCCGCCTTGCTTGATAGCGATGTTGGACGCCGCGATCTGACCGCTTACTATGAGACTTATATCGGCCTAGCACGCGCATCGGGCCGTGGCTTTGTGATCGATGCGCCAACGTGGCGCGCTGGTGTTGCCTGGGCTGAACCGCTTGGCCTGCCAGTTGATGGCGTGTTGGCGATCAACAAACGTGCGGTCGCCTTTGTCTCTGCCATCCGAGATCAGCATGAAAGTGACACACTGCCTATTGTTCTCAACGGTTTGGTGGGTCCGGCGGGTGATGCTTATGCACCTGGCACGCTGCTCAGCGAAGGTGAAGCATTCGAGATCCATACGCCGCAAGTGCATGCGCTTGGCAAGGCTGGTGTCGACTTGATCAGCGCGATGACGCTCACCAACGCTGACGAAGCGAGCGGCATCGCCGGCGCGGCTAAAGAAATTGATCTACCGGTTGTCCTTGCCTTCACACTGGAAACCGACGGCCGCCTGCCGTCCGGCCAACCCCTGCATGAGGCGATTGCTCAAGTCGACGCCGCTACAGGGTCAGCGCCGCTCTATTATATGATCAACTGTGCCCATCCGGACCATTTCCGCGATGTGCTCGATGACAGCGCGGCTTGGACATCGCGCATTGGCGGCATCCGCTGCAACGCGTCTCGGATGAGCCATGCTGAGTTGGATGAAGCCGAACAACTGGACGATGGCAACCCGGTTGAACTGGGTGATCTGAGCATGGCGCTTCTCAAGCGTCTGCCCAACATTCGTGTTGTCGGCGGCTGTTGTGGCACAGATCATCGCCATGTCGGTTGCATGGCCCATCATCACGACGTTCGGTCTGCGGCCTAGCTTTTGATCGCGCCATGCCTGGGCGGTTTCTCTGCCCAGGGGCCCGCTTCCCCTCCATGACTTTGAGTGAAACACAATGTCCCCATCACCTCGTATCCGTCCTGCCCAATCATCCGACGCGCCCACCCTTGCCAAGCTGATTGATATTGCTGGCGAAGGCATCCCGCGCTGGCTCTGGAGTCGATCCAGCTCCGATGGCCAAGACCCGCTGGATGTTGGCGCAGAGCGCGCGCGCCGCACCAAAGGTGGATTTTCGTATCGCAACGCGCTTGTCGCAGAGCGTGACGGTCTCCCGATCGGTATGGTGCTCAGCTATGCTATCGACGCGGCACCTGACGACGATCCCGATGACCTGCCTGCTCCTATCGCGCCTTTTGTAGAGCTGGAAGCGCAGTCGGTCGGCACGTGGTACATCAATGCGCTGGCCATTTCGGCTGGCTGCCGCTGCGCTGGCGTCGGCACTGCACTTATGAAGGCTGCCGAAGACCTTGCAAGGGACTCTGGCTACAGTTCCATGAGCGTCCAAGTCTACTCGCAGAATACCGGCGCGGTGAAGCTCTACGAGCGGCTTGGCTATCATGAACATGGGCGGGTGCCGGTGCGCGATCATCCCTGCCAGCCCTACTACGATGAAGATATCGTGCTTCTTCGCAAGCAACTAAAAACCTAGGGTCCGAGCCCTAGGCCAAACCGGCGACTCTCATACGTGTGGATCCCTCCTGATGCCTTTTTGAGGTACGCACCTCATTTTTTGCTTGCTTTGAGGTGCGTACCTCAATTAGGCTCCAATCAATCCTCAAGAAACGCCGCACAAGGCGGCAGAGGACAAAACGGGAGGAACTTTCCTATGAAATCACTGAAATTTATGGCCGCCACCGCGCTGACCGGCGCGATTGGCTTTACAGGTGCCGTTGGCTTGCCCGCCACAGCCGCCCAAGCCGAAGACCTAACGCTATGCTGGGCCGCATGGGACCCTGCGAACGCGCTGGTGGAGCTTTCCAGGCAGTTTGAAGAAGAGTCCGGCCACACCATGAACTTTGAATTCGTGCCTTGGCCCAACTTTGCCGACCGGATGCTCAACGAGCTGAACTCCGGCGGCCAGCTGTGCGACCTGATGATTGGCGACAGCCAATGGATCGGCGGCGGCGCGGAAAACGGCCACTATGTGAAGCTGAATGATTTTTTTGATGCCAACAATATCACCATGGATGATTTCATCCCCGCCACGGTGACCGGCTACGCTGAGTGGCCCAAAAATACACCCAACTATTACGCACTGCCAGCCTTTGGCGACGTGGTGGGCTGGACCTACCGTCGCGATTGGTTTGAGCGCCCTGAGCTTCAAGCCGAATTCCAAGAAACCTACGGCCGTGAGCTGGGTGTACCTGCTACACTTGAAGAGCTTCGCGATATCGCTGAATTTTTCCAGGGCCGCGACATTGATGGCACAACCGTTTACGGTGCTGCGATCTACACCGAGCGTGGGTCTGAAGGCATCACGATGGGCGTGACAAACGCCCTCTACAATTATGGCTTCTTGTACGAAAATCCCGATCAACCTTATGATCTGGATGGGTTTGTAAACTCTGAAGGTGCGGTTGCCGGCCTTGAGTTTTATCGCAGCCTTTATGAGGCCGGTGCCCCTCCAGGGTCTTCCAACTGGTACATGGGCGAGAACATCGACGCCTATCGTTCCGGGCAGGTCGCCATGCAGATGAACTTTGCTTTCATTTGGCCAGGCGTTGAAGCCGACGAGACCGTTGGCGGTGGCCGATCGGGCTATTTCCCCAACCCTGCTGGCCCTGAAGGTCAGTTTGCTCAGCTGGGCGGCCAAGGCATCTCCGTTGTTGCCTATTCAGACAAGCAAGATGCAGCGCTGGAATACATTCAGTGGTTTGCACAACCTGAGGTGCAGGCACAATGGTGGGAACTTGGCGGCTATTCGGCCCTGCGCGCGGTTGTTGAAGACCCCGGCTTTGCCACCAGCCAACCCTACGCCCAAACCTTCCTGGACTCGATGGCTATCGTGAAAGACTTTTGGGCAGAGCCTGCCTATGCCGACCTTCTGCTCGCCATGCAGGACCGCGTCCACAATTATGTGATCGCGGGCGATGGAACGGCACAGGAAGCTCTTGATGGTTTGGTTCGCGATTGGACCGAAATCTTTGAGGATGAGGGCAAGCTTTAACGAGCACCCCTCGCCTGACGCCGGAACTTGAGATGTAAGTCTTTGACGGCGTACTGCGATCCTCCCTCCAGCCGGTGGGCCTCTTAAGGTCTGTCGGCTGGGCACCTCTCCCCCACCTTTTTGGCAAATGTGCATAGTTGGTGCCACTAATAGGACCCGCTTGCGAAGGATCTCCCATGCCCAAATCTGTTGCCGAAAAGGTCGCCCAAAACACACCCAAGCCTGTGGCACGGCGCATCCGAGGGCTCTCTGACCGCGCCATTGCATGGATTTTTGTTGCACCGACGCTCTTCCTGCTGCTCGCCGTCAACATCTTTCCGCTGATCTGGACGATCCGGCTGAGCTTTACCAATTTTCGCGTCAACCGCCCCAACAACGATGTGGAGTGGGTAGGCCTGCGCAATTATGAGCGCATCCTAGGTGATCCTGACATTTGGAACACCATGCAGGCCACGGCGCACTTCCTGATCTGGACGATTGTGCTGCAGGTTCTGATCGGCTTCACGCTGGCCTACCTGATCAATAAAAAGTTCAAGGGCAACGATCTTTGGACGACGATTATCGTGTTCCCGATGATGTTGTCGCCCGCCGTGGTCGGCAATTTCTGGACGTTCTTGTACCAACCGCAAATCGGCCTGTTCAACTACGCCGTGGCGCTGTTCACCGGCGTTGATCCTGCCAGCTTTTCCATGATCGGCGACGTTCACCTTGCGCCCTGGTCCATTGTCATCGCCGACACCTGGATGTGGACGCCTTTTGTCATGCTCATATGCCTGGCCGGGCTGCGATCCATTCCTGACAGCATCTATGAAGCCGCCGAAGTCGATCGGGCGTCGAAATGGCGGCAGTTCTGGACACTCACCGTGCCTATGGTGCTGCCCTTCCTGATGTTGGCTGTGCTGTTTCGCGGCATTGAGAACTTCAAAATGTTCGATCTGGTGGTGCAGCTCACCGGCGGCGGACCTGGCAACACCACCACGCTGACCTCCATCGACCTCAAGCGCGAGGCGTTTGAGAGATGGCGAACGGGGTATTCCTCCGCCTATGCGGTCATCCTGTTTGTCACCGTCTTTGGCCTCGCCTCGGTCTATGTGAAGGCGCTCAACAAGGTCAAAGAACGATGAGCTTTTCAGTTACCGACCCCTCTGCACGCACCAAATGGGTGGCTGGCACACTGGTTGTTGGCTACGCGATCATCACTTTGATCCCGCTGCTCTGGATCATTGCAACGGGCTTCAAATCGCCCGCCGATTCCATCGCCTACCCGCCCGTGGTGACGTTTGAGCCGACGCTTGAAGGCTATGTGAACCTGTTCACCGATCGCACCCGCGCAACCGATGATATGCTTGAGCGCGCTGGCCCGCCAGAAACATGGTACGAGCAGATCGCGCGCGACCGCGGCACCGTGATCACCGGTCCATCGCGCTATGGCGAGCGGTTCATGAACTCCGTCATCATCGGGTTTGGATCCACCGCACTGTGCATGATCCTCGGCACGGCGGCTGCCTATGCGTTCAGCCGGTTTAAGATGCCGCTGAAGGATGATCTGCTGTTTTTCATCCTCTCAACACGCATGATGCCCCCCATCGCCGTGGCCATTCCGATCTTTTTGATGTTCAGGAACCTAGGCCTCAGCGACACCCATCTGGGCATGATCCTTCTCTACACGGCTGTGAACCTCTCTCTATCAGTGTGGCTGCTCAAAGGGTTCATCGACGAGATACCCATCGAGTATGAAGAAGCGGCATTGATCGACGGGTACACGCGCTTTCAGGCGTTCTACAAGATCGTGCTGCCACAGGCCGCCACTGGCATCGCCTCAACCGCGATCTTCTGTCTGATCTTTGCCTGGAACGAATATGCCTTTGCCGTGCTGCTGACCTCCGGTAACGCGCAAACTGCACCGCCGTTCATCCCCACCATCATCGGCGTGTCCGGCAAAGACTGGCCAGCGGTGGCCGCCGGCGCAACGATTTTCCTGATCCCCGTCATGGTCTTCACGGTGCTGCTGCGCAAGCACCTCCTGCGCGGCATTACGTTTGGGGCGGTGAGAAAGTGATGTGTGCTTCAACCAATTCGCAGCCATCCGCCCCAAACCATTCCTTTTGGCTCCGGGCTGCCTCGGTTGCTCTGGGCTTACGCCCAACCGCAGTCAGCCCGACCGCGTGGGGCGGTAAGGACGTAGGCCAGACATGAGCAAGTTCTTCTCAGGCATCTTTGGCCTTCGACGTGGCGCATGGGAAATGGTCGCCACCATCCTCATCGCCACGGGTGTGGTCATGCTCATGCAACCGTTCGCAATTGAGCTCTACACCTACTCGTTCATCGTCACACTCGTGGGCACGGTGATGTTCATCATCGTCAGCCATTTCCGGGAGTAGCGATGTGGCTGAACCAACTCCTGCCATACCTACTGACATGCCTGCTGAGGTCGCAGCCGTGATAGACGCAATGCCAGAACCATCACGCACGCGCGTTCTGCAACTGCGCAACTTAGTGCTTGCCGAAGCCGATGCGCGTGGCGTCGCGCCGGTCGAAGAAACCCTGAAATGGGGCCAGCCCTCTTACGTACCTGGTCGCTCCGGCACGACCATCCGCCTTGGCGCTGATGAAGCAACCGGCGGCGCCAAGCTGTTCGTGCATTGCCAAACATCCCTGGTGGATGAATGGCGCAGCACGCACGGGGCGCGCCTCTCCTATGAAGGAGACCGAGCCGTTTTGATCGACCCTGAAGGCCCTTTGCCAACCGATGAACTTTCCATGTGCATCGCATCCGCGCTCACCTATCACAGCAACAAGCGAGCGCAGCATGGCTGAGATCATCATCAAGAATCTGCGCAAAGAATTCGGTGATTTCACCGCCGTGCAATCCTCAAACTTCAAAATCGAAGACGGCGAGTTCTTTATGCTGCTTGGACCGTCTGGCTGTGGCAAGACCACGACCTTGCGCATGATTGCCGGGCTGGAACTGCCAACTTCTGGCGAGATTTACATCGACGGCGAAGAGGTGAGCCAAAAGCCTGCCAGCCAGCGCGACATTGCCATGGTGTTCCAGATGTTCGCGCTCTACCCGCACATGAATGTGCGCAAGAACATCTCCTACCCGCTTGTATCGCAGGGCATGCCGCGCGCCCAGGTGAAAGCGAAGGTAGCTGAGGTCGCGAAAATCCTCGGCATTGAAGACATTTTGAGCCGCCCTATTGGCGGTCTATCGGGCGGAGACCGTCAACGCGTTGCCCTTGGCCGCGCTATCGTGCGCGATCCCAAAGCCTTCATGATGGATGAGCCTCTGGGTGCGCTGGATGCTGAATTCCGCGAGCATATGGCCGAAGAGTTGCGCGCGCTGCACGACCGCATGGGCGCGACCACGGTCTATGTGACTCATGATCAGTTGGAAGCCATGCAGATGGGCGACAAGATCGTTGTCATGAACCACGGCGTGATCGAGCAATTTGGTACACCGCAAGATATCTACGACAAACCAGCGACCATGTTTGTGGCCAACTTCATCGGCTCGCCGTCGATGAACTTTTTGAAAGGCCATGGCACGCTGGATGTCGGTGCAACTGCGGTGAATTTGCACCATCATTCGATCCTCATTCCAGAAATGCGTGAAGCGTTTGACGGCGATATCACCGTGGGGGTGCGGCCAGAACATGTGCGCCTGTCAGACGAAGGTTCCTATCGCGGGGAAATTCTTACGACCGAGTATTTGGGCACCACGCAAATCGTGACCTTGGCGACCGACGCCGGTGAGCTGAAGGCGCGGATCGGGTCTGAGCGCCGTGCCACGGTGGGCGACAGTGTTGGCCTTGCCTTTAATGCCTCCACGCTGACGCTGTTCAACAGCCAGACCGGACATGCGCTGCGCTCCAATCTCAACATCGGCGTTCTGGGTATGGGAGGCGCCCATGGCTGACGTATCGCTCTTAGGCATCAGCAAAGCGTTTGGATCAACGCAGGCGGTCGATGGCATCAGCATGGACATCCCGGACGGGGCGTTTGTGGTGCTGCTCGGACCAACGGGTGCAGGCAAGACCACGACACTGCGGCTGATCTCCGGACTAGAAAAACCAGACGCTGGACAGATCAGTATTGGCGGGCATTCGGTGACCAACCTCACACCCGCGCAGCGCGATGTGGCGATGGTTTTTCAGCAATATTCGCTCTACCCGCACATGACGGTGCGGGACAATTTAGCGTTTCCGCTGCGCTCGCCGATCCTCAAAACTCCAGAGGATGAGATCGCCAAAAAGGTGGCCGAAGTCGCCGAGGTGCTGCAAATCCCGCACAAGCTGGACAACAAAGCCACCAAGCTTTCCGGCGGTGAAATGCAGCGCGTTTCCATTGGCCGCGCACTGGTGCGCGACCCATCAATCTATCTGATGGATGAGCCGCTGTCCTCGCTCGACGCAAAGCTGCGCACGGATCTGCGCGTGGAACTTAAACGCATTCAGGCAAGCCTTGGCGCAACGCTGCTTTATGTGACCCACGATCAGATCGAAGCCATGACTATGGCCACTCATGTGGGTGTGCTCGATGAAGGCAGGCTGGTGCAGTTTGGTAGCCCGCGCGAGATTTACGAGAACCCGGTTAGCCACTATGTCGCCGGTCGTCTCGGTCTGCCGCGCATCAATCTGTTGCCCGCCGATCTGTTTGCTGGCGCCCCTGATGGCGCTGCCACCATTGGCATGCGCCCTGAGCATATTCAGCAAGGTGCTGAGGGTGCCTTTGGCAAACCGGCCAAAGTGGTGCGCGTGGAGCATCTGGGCGACCAGACGCGCCTGCACCTCACCTTGGAAGGCCATGACATCATCACGCTCACCGATGTGCACACCACGCTGGAAACCGGCGACACGCTGGGCATTCAACCGCGCAAAGCCCTCTACTTCGCCGCCGATGGCGCCCGCTTGGCCTAGGCCTAAGGAGACGACCCTATGAAACAGTTCATCAACGCCAAAGAGACGCTGGTCACCGAAGCCATTGACGGCCTTTTGCGCACCGCCGGCGGCAAGCTTGCGCGGCTGGATGGTTATCCGCACATCAAGGTTGTCGTGCGCACCGATTGGGACAAATCCCAGGTCGCGCTGGTGTCCGGCGGCGGGTCCGGTCACGAACCAAGCCATGCAGGCTTTGTCGGACAGGGCATGCTGACTGCGGCAGTGTGCGGCGATATCTTCGCCTCGCCGTCAGTGGATGCCGTGCTGGCCGGCATTTTGGCTGTCACCGGCAATGCTGGCTGCTTGCTGATCGTGAAAAACTACACCGGCGACCGGCTGAACTTTGGTCTGGCCGCTGAGCGTGCCCGCGCGCTCGGGCACAAGGTTTCCATGGTCGTGGTGGATGATGATGTGGCGCTGCCAGATCTGCCGCAGGCGCGCGGTGTGGCAGGCACGCTGTTCGTACATAAGATCGCTGGCGCGCTGGCCGATCAAGGCGCTGACCTAGAGGCGGTGACCAAGGCCGCTCAAGGCGTGATTTCCCAGGTGGTCTCCATCGGCATGTCGCTGGACACATGCACCATTCCTGGCTCGCCTAAAGAGGCTCGGATCGAGGTTGGCAAAGCCGAACTCGGCCTTGGCATCCATGGCGAAGCTGGCATCGAGCAGGTAGATTATTCCGGCGCGCAAGATGCGATGGCGATGGTGGTGGACAAGCTCGCGCCCACCATTGGCGATGGGCCGCATGTTGCGCTGCTCAACAATTTGGGTGGCGCCACCCCGCTGGAAATGTCGGTGCTGGCTGAAGAACTCGCCCGCTCCTCCATCGGCGATCAAATCACCTGGATGGTGGGTCCGGCGCCGCTGATGACATCGCTGGATATGCAGGGTTTCTCGGTGTCGCTGCTGCCGATTGAGAGCGTCTGGCAAACGGCCTTGATGGCGCCGGTTGCGCCACGTGCCTGGCCGGGTTGCCTGCCCGTTGCCGCTGAGGCTGTGCTGCCGCTTCCCGATGGATTGGCGCCTATTCAGCCGACACCATCAGCCCATGCGCGGACAGAAGACTTTTTGAACCGCTGCTGCACTATTTTGATCGGTGCCGAAGCTGATCTCAACGCGTTGGACGCTAAATCAGGCGATGGCGATACCGGCTCGACGTTGGCCACCGCTTCGCGGGCGCTCATTGATGCCATGCCACGCCTGCCACTGGCGGACACAACCCAGCTTTATCGCGCCATCGGCCAAGAACTCAGCCAGACCATGGGCGGTTCGTCAGGCGTGTTGCTCGCTATCTTTTTTGCCGCTGCAGGCGATGCATCGGCCAATGGCTCCAACACGGTGGACGCGCTGAAGGCCGGGCTTAATCGCATTGCGCAAGTGGGTGGCGCAGGCGTTGGTGACCGCACGATGATCGATGCGCTGCAACCGGCACTGGATGCATTGCCTGATGGTTTGCAGGCAGCGGCGGTTGCAGCGCGCGCTGGGGCGGATGGAACGGCGCAAATGACCAAAGCCAAGGCAGGGCGCGCGACCTATATCTCTGAGGAAAAGCTTGCCGGTCACAATGATCCGGGTGCCGAAGCTGTGGCACGTCTGCTAGAACAGATCGGAGCATCTGTGGAGGCAGCCTGACCCTCATGTATATCGGTCTTGATTTGGGAACATCCGGCCTTAAGGCCGTTGTCATTGACGATCACCAAGAGCTGGTGGCCTCAGCCAAGGCCGATTTGGAGGTTTCACGCCCCCATCCTGGTTGGTCCGAACAAGACCCGGCCAGTTGGATTTCCGCCTGTGAGGCGGTGCTGGGTGAGTTGAGCCAATCTATCGATATGGCCGCCATTCGCGGCATAGGGCTGTCCGGCCAGATGCATGGCGCCACAGCCTTGGACGCCGCCGATAAGGTTCTCTGGCCAAGCATTCTTTGGAACGACACGCGCTCGGCAGATGAAGCTGCTGCAATGGATGATGACGCGGATTTCCGCGCGCTCTCCGGCAACATCGTTTTTCCAGGATTCACCGCGCCCAAAGTGGAGTGGCTGCGCAAGCACCGCCCGGAAATCTTCCAGAAGATCGCGAAAGTTCTGCTGCCCAAAGACTATCTGCGCCTTTGGCTCACCGGGTCCTACGCGTCCGACATGTCCGACGCCGCAGGCACCAGCTGGCTTGATACCGGTGCGCGCGACTGGTCAGATACGTTGCTTGCCAAATGTCACCTGACCCGTGATCACATGCCAACGCTGGTTGAAGGGTCGGAAGTTTCCGGCGAACTACGCGATGATTTGGTTCAGCGTTTTGGCTTTTCCAAAGGTGTTGTGGTTGCGGGCGGCGGTGGCGATAATGCCGCCTCTGCCATCGGTGTGGGCGTGGTGAAGGCTGGCGAAGCGTTTGTCTCACTGGGCACATCGGGCGTGCTCTTCGCCGCCAATAATAGCTACCGGCCTGACGCCGACACGGCGGTGCACACATTCTGCCACGCGGTTCCTAGCACCTGGCACCAGATGGGTGTGATTTTGGCCGCCACAGACGCGCTGGCCTGGTACGCACAGCTGGTGGGCGATGACCCGGCCAACCTCACCGGTGCACTGGGTGACCTTCAGGCGCCGGGCAAAGCGCTCTTCGTGCCCTATCTGGGTGGGGAGCGCACGCCGCTCAATGATGCGGCCATTCGCGGTGCGTTTCTCGGGCTAGAACATGCCACAGACCGACAAGCTGCCACGCGCGCGGTGCTGGAAGGCGTGACGTTTGCACTGAAAGACTGTCAGCAGGCCTTGGCCGCCACAGGCACCACACTTGATAGCGTCATCGCGGTGGGCGGCGGCAGCGCGTCAGATTATTGGCTTGCCGCCATCGCCACAGCCCTTGGTGTGCGAATAGATGTGCCGGTCGCCGGTGATTTGGGTGGCGCGTTCGGCGCAGCGCGCCTTGGCCTGATGGCCGCCACAGGTGCGGGCGCAGAGATAGCGACCCAACCGGTTATGGCACACTCTATTGAACCCAACACTGATCTCACGCATGCTTTTGCCGAAGGTTATGCGCGCTTTGTCGAAGGCCGCACAATGATTGGATCTTTCCAATGAGCAGGTCTTTCAACGGCACCAGCGTTCTACGGTGAGGTGCTCAGAAGGAAGGAACCCCCGGAAAATCCAACTAGACGTTTTACCTGATCAAGTGACGTTTTTACGAGCCGGCGGTTCCCGCCGGCTCGCTTTGAACCTGAGGCGCAACTAGGCCGCCTGCTTGTCGGCCTCGGCTTCTGACTCGAAGCCTTGGCCGATGAGGAATGTGGGATCATTGATCGGATCATCGAATTCCAAACCGATGCCATCATCCTCGTTGCGACGAACGACGCCGATCATGGTTCGGCCATCAGCCATCTCCACGCTCACCTCATCGCCGACATTGACACCATCGACCAGGCCAACTCGGGCGCCAGTTTTGCTGGCGTCAAGCAAACGTGTGCGGCGGCGGCGGCCAGCCGAACAGATGATCACGACCTCTGACATCTTCACGCGAAGCGCACCGCGACGCTCTTCCACATCCTTGGAAACCTCCGTCAGGAAGTTTTCAACCTGCGTCATCAAGCCTTCCGACTGCTCAGTGAGAACGTCGGCGGTCGAATTGACAACATTGGCTTCATTGGCCGTTTCCTCGATCGACTTACTGACCGACGCCACCTTGTTGGCGGCCGTACCGGTCCCGTTTGAGGCGGCACCAATAGAGTTGGCGATCTCCTGCGTTGCCGCCTCCTGCTCTTCCACCGCGCTAGCAATGGCTGTCGTAAGTTCTCGGATTTCATCGACGGAGTCGGTGATCGCCTGAATGGATTCCACCGTGCCGGTGGTCGAGGTTTGGATGCCGGCAATTTGCTGGCCGATTTCCTCGGTTGCCTTGGCGGTCTGTGTTGCCAGTTCCTTCACTTCTGAAGCGACAACGGCAAAGCCCTTGCCGGCCTCTCCTGCCCGCGCAGCCTCAATGGTGGCGTTGAGGGCCAGAAGGTTGGTCTGCTCGGCGATGTCGCTGATGAGACCAATGACCGTGCCGATACGATCGGCAGACTGTGACAGCTGACCAACATCTTCGTTGGTCGCTGCTGCGCGTTGCGCCGCGCCATCCATGAGCGTGCTGACCCGATCGGTTTGGCCGGCGATCTCGCGAATTGACGCGCTGAGTTCCTCGGTCGCCGCGGCCACCGTCTGGACATTGGATGAGGCGCCGTTGGTGGCGGAATGGGCTCCCTGCGCTTCGTCAGCCGCGCTTTCGGCGACGCTGAGCAATCGAGCCGCCAGCGCACGCATTTCGCCGGTCTGACCTGAAACCTGCTCGGTTGATTCAGCGATCTTGTCGCGGAATCCTTTGACGATCGTTTCGATATGGCCTTGCCGATATCGCTCCTGATCGCGCTCGGCCTGGGCTTTCTGCTCTAGATGCAGACGATCGACCGCATTTTCGCGGAAAACCTCGACAGCCTTGGCCATCTCGCCGATCTCGTCAGACCGCCAGGCATCTTCAACAACAATGTTGAAGTTGTTGGTAGCCAGAACGCGCATGGTCGCGGCCATCTTGCGGATAGGGGGCGCGATGGATTTCGCCACAAAGAAGGAAACCAATCCGGTCAGAGCGATCAGACCAGCCAGCATACCAGCCAACATCCAAAAGCCGCGTTGCGCATAGGCGACATTGGTGGCCGCCATTTCGTTGATGCCCGCCACGACTTGATCTTCAACCGCCTTCAACGCGTCGATGCGTCGGGTGCTGGCAGCAAACCAGTCCGGTCCCGACACCATGGATATGTCACCACCAAACGGCGCGGAGGCCGCCAGGGCGCGCAGCGCATCGACTTCTTCGCCACTTGGACCGGCCATCTGCTCATCGAGAAATGCTACATTTTCGGCATGACCGTAGAGACGGAAGGTGTCGAAAAAGACGTCTTGCATCGCGCCAAGACGGGTGAAATTGCGATAGATCGGCTCAGAAAACGCCCCTGCCCCAAATCCGGCGGCGCCCATCGCCCGCTCGATCCCGGCGCGTTCCTTGCCTTCCAGCAAAGCAACATAACCAAGCACGGGGCGCAGCATCTCACCGTCTTCGATAACCGTTGCCATGCTCTCAATGACATAGAGAAGGTCGGCAATGAGCGGAGAATAGTAGCCGGCCATATCAGCGACCGTCATGTTCATCGCATCGATGCTTGCCCGACGCTCTCGCAGATTGGCGAGCGCGGATTGGGCCCCCTGCAGTGGCTCAGCGATTGCTTCAATCTTGGCTGCGGACTCCAACTGAGCAAATGCCGCCTCAAATCCGGCCATCTGTTGATCGGTCAGCGCGCGTTGATCATTGATCGTGTCAGCGAACGCCTGTCCGCCCGATCCGATGAAACCGGCCGACATGCCCCGCTCTTTCTGCAACTCGTGCACAAGATTGGAGACGTTCGGCGCGAGTTCGGCCACGCCCTGCACGGCAGCCGATGTCGTAATGTAATTGCGTTCTTTGATCAGCTTGGACGTCCCCAGACCCATAAGGGCTAGCAGTGGGATCAAACACAGGATCAAAATTCGGATATAGATAGTCACATTGAGCATCATGCGAGCCATCGGTACTCTCCCTTACGTGAAGAGTTACCAATCGACGAAATCTCTTAATACAATACTATTAAAACGCGAACATATTCCATCTTACACGTCAGATCAGCTTTGATTGTTTCCTTCAAAGATAGATTAACGAGAATTCATCAGAAGTTCCCTTGCGGAAACTTATGAAAAACTGTTTAGTTTGCTAAATTATATCGTCATACGCTGGACATTGCCTGTTCAGTCAACGTCAGAACCGTCCGTCAACAATGACCGTAAGGCAACGTCCACTGCCTGGCCGGTTTCCAGCGATTGCTGGGCAGCATCAGCGAGCATCTGGGCGCGCAGACCATCATGGATCGACGGCGATGGCGTCGCGCCTTTGCCGACGCTTTCCACGAAATGCTCCATCTCGCGGGCATAGGCGCGGGCATAGCGTTCCAGGAAGAAATGCTGCGTTGGTGCGCCTTGGAATCCATCGCCATTGGCCAGAACCACAGAATGCTTGTGCTGGTTCTCGCCCTTCAAAAGCCCTTTGGAACCATGCACTTCCACGCGCTGATCATAGCCATAGGTGGCGCGACGGGAGTCGGAAATCTGGCAGATACGTCCTGATGCTGTTTGCAGCGTGACGGCGGCGGTATCCACATCACCGGCCTGCCCGATTGCTGGATCGACGAGGCTCGCGCCAACCGCATGCACGCGGATCGGCTCTTCGGCCAACAGAAAGCGGGCCATATCAAAATCATGGATCATCATGTCACGAAACAGACCGCCGGACTGCTCGATGTAGCTGACCGGTGGCGGAGAGGGATCGCGCGAGAGGATGGTCACCAACTCGATATCGCCAACAACCCCTTGACGAAGCTGGCTTTCCAGATGGGCAAAGCTTGGATCGAACCGGCGGTTGAAAGCGGTCATGAACGGCACACCGGCAGCTTCGACCGCAGCGATGCATTGGCGCGTGCGCTGCGAGGACAGATCAATCGGCTTCTCGCAGAAGATCGCTTTGCCCGCGCTCGCCGCCTGGTGGATCAAATCAAAATGGGTGGTGGTTGGTGTGCAGATCGCCACTGCATCCACATCGCCTGATGCAATGAGTTTATCCGATGTCATGACCGGCACATCGTATTCTGTGCCCAGCGCATTGGCGGCGGCAGGCATGGCATCGCTGACGGCGGCAAGTTTTGCACCCTCCACACCTGCAAGCGTGAGGGCGTGCACCTGACCGATGCGACCACAGCCTAAAAGTCCGATACGCAGCATCTAAACATTCCTTTGAGGGGGCGCGCTAAAGGCCCCGATGACCGCGCGAGCGGCCTGCTCCACTGGGTTATGGGTTTCTTTCAAAATCTGCACCCGGTCGAAACGATCTGGGTCAGCGTTCACAGCGGTCCGCAGGGCCTGACCAAACGCCATGCGCAGTTCAGTTCCGATGTTGAACTTGCAAATTTTCGATGTTGTCGCCAAGTGCGTGCGCTGTGCGACTGGCACGCCGGAGCCGCCATGGATCACCAGCGGCGTGTCGCCCAGGGTTTCGATGGCGCGGATACGATCTTCGTCCAGCCCATCACTGCTTTCCTGCTGCAAATGCACATTGCCGACCGAGATCGCCATGGCATCGACGCCGGTCTCGCGTGCAAACTGCGCGGCTTCTCCTGGGTCGGTACCAGCGGATGCTTCACCGCCATCATAGCCAACAAAGCCGATCTCTCCCTCGCAGGAGATACCGGCGCCATGGGCAAGCTCAGCAATCCGCGCGGTCTCGGCGATGTTGTCGGCCAGCGGTTTGCGCGAGCCATCAAACATTAGGCTGGTGAAGCCGCTATCGAGCGCTTCCTGGCACTCTTCGAGCGTGTAGCCATGGTCCAAATGCAGCACGACCGGCACAGAGGCGTTTTCCGCCAAATGGCGCATCATTTTGCCCAGTACAGGCAGCGGCGTATGCGCCCGACAGCTTGGTCCGGCCTGCAAGATCACCGGCGCGTTTTCAGCTTCGGCAGCGGCCACATAGGCGCGCATATCTTCCCAGCCCAGGCAGACAAGACCGCCGACGGCATAGCCATTCTTCAGGGCTGGCTGAAGAACCTCAGCGAGGGTCGCAACAGTCATCGGGTTCGGCTCATTTAAATTTGGCGACCATGTCCAAAATGCCTGGAATGGTGTGCAACTGCGCCGCATGGGTGGGCTGGAAATATTGGATCAGCGAGCGCTGCGAGAGGCCGCCCAAAATGGTGAAATAGTACATCTCATAGCCCGGCAGCACCGCGCACGGGTGGTAGCCTTTGTCGAGACAGATCGTTGAGCCATCAACGATGTGGTAGGCATCGCCCGGCTCATTATCGACGCGCTGAAGCATCTGCACGCCGGAGCCGTAGTTCGGGCGGAAGCGGAAATTGTAGGTTTCATCGTGCCGCGTTTCATCCGGCATGCGGTCGGTGTCGTGCTTGTGGCTGGGGAAGCCCGACCAGCCGCCCTGCCCCACAGTGTAAAGCTCGCTGACCAGCAGGCGACCCACGCGATCTTTTTGCTTTTGGCCAAGAATGTGTTTGATCTTGCGGTGGGTTTTGGTGTCGTCCGAGCCGTACTGCACCAAGTCCAGTTCGTCTTTGCGTACGGCAAACGGTTCCAGGGTTTCATCGAATTTTGCACCCGCAATGAAAACCTCTGCCTCATCAGAAAGACAGGTGAAACGGGCCTCTGCCGCCGTGGGCACATAGACGCCTTCTGGCTCACCATCCCACACATCAACGCCGCGACCGCCAAGGTTTTTGGCCTCAAAGCCGCCAACCGATACATTGATCAATCCCGTGGCAGGCACGATACACGTCTCGTAACCAGACACCGCATAGCCAAAACTCTCACCCTTTTTCAGTTTGACGATGTTGAAGTAATTCAGCGGAACAGCATCACTCTCCACATCGACGATGGGTTTGTTCTGGTTGTCATAGGGCGCGATATGCATGGCGTTTCCTTTCGGCCATTCGGCCTTGTTCTATGTTTCTGTTGGGCCAGGGTGCTGGTGCAGAAAGGTATCGAGATCAGCGGTGGTTGGCATTGCTGGCGCGCAAGCGGGTTTCGACACAGTGACGGAAGCGCAGGCCGAGCCGCGTAAGATCGCCTGTTCCATGGCGTGACCACCGGCAAGCGAGGCCATGAAACCGGCCATAAAGCTGTCGCCAGCCCCTTCGGGTTTCAGCGCATCCACGGGATAAATTCCAGTGCGCACCTCATCGCCATTGGCAAAGGTGATCGCGCCCTTTTCACCCATCTTGTAGACCGTGATGGCCGCGCTCTGCCCAGCAAGCTCACGCGCCTTATCAAGGCCCTTGTCGTAGTCACCGGCCATAAAACCGAACTCGACATCATTGCCAACGATCACATCTGACAGCGCACCAGCGCGTGACAGCACGTCTGAGGCCACCTCACGTGAGGGCCAAGAATAAGGTCGGTAATCAACGTCGAAAATGATCGGCAAACCAGCCTGTTTGGCCAGCTCAAAGGCGCGGAAGGTGGCGGATCTAGACGGCTCAGCAGCAAACACGGTGCCCGCTGTGATCAACGCGCCATAAGCATTGTAATCGACCGCTTCCACATCCTCATTAGACAGTGCAAAGTCCGCCGCACCGTTGCGGTAGATGACCGTTTGGTGATCCTCAATGGTGCTTTCATAGACGGCCAGCGAGTTGCGCGCCTCACCACCGACGGGCCGCACATGCTGGCTGCCAACGCCATAGTGCTTCAACTGATTGGTGCAGTAGCGGCCAATGGAATCGTCCGACACACAGGTCACCAGATCAGCGTGGCCGCCAAGCTTGACAATGCCTGCGGCAATGTTGGCCGACGAGCCGCCCATGGCAACGATGGCGGCCTGCATGTCTTCGGTACGGGTGCCCGGCGGATCGGCTACCACGTCCATGCCAACCCGCCCGACAATGATGAAGCGGTTCTTGGCAATGCCTGCGAGAACGGTTTCTAAGCTCACTTACGCGCGACCTTCGGTGTTGCCCGCTTTGGCGGCATCCAGCACTTCTGGATACGGGTAGTTGAGGCCAAGAAGCTGGCGCATATCGGAGCTTGCTTCATCGACAAAGCTTTGCGGCAGCGCGGCTGGCATATCTTCCATCGGCTTCACAAATTTCGGCAGATATTGGATCAGCACCGCGTTGCGATCATGGTCGGCATTGTTGGGCATCGCGCAGTGCCACGTGACGCCGTAAAACAGCACCGTATCGCCTGGCTCGCCTAACATGCGGACGCAGCGCTCGAAAAATTTGTCGCTCTCTTGCGGGTAACGCAATTCACGCTGCGAGCCCGGTACATAGGCCGTGGCTCCACTTTCTTCAGTGAACGGATCCAGGATCACCGAAACCTGGGCGTTCATCGGGAAGGATCCGTTGAGCCCAACCGGATGCGTTTCTGGCGCATGGAAATCCCAATAGGGATAGTCCACGTGCGGCTCTTGACCTGGCCCACCGGGCAAAAGGCGGTTCGCGGCAATGGAGCCCATGATGAACTCGCTGCCAAGGAACTTGCGCAGGATTTGCATCAGCACCGGATGTGCGGCCATCGTCGAGAACACCTCACCTTTGGCAAGCAGGTTCCACACCCGTCGTTGCAGGCTGATGGTGCTTTCGCTCTCAGCCGCGCCTTGGAAATGGGTGACTTTTTCGGACGCTTGCTCGGAGTGCTGCATGATGATCGCGCGCGCCTCGGCGATCTGTTCTGGGGTAAAAAGTCCAGAAAGCAGCACCGCGCCTTCGCCGTTCAGCAGCTCTTCGACAATGGCATCGACATCAAGAGTATCTGGTGTGAAACGCTTCATCAGATGCCCTTTCTTTGGCGGCTGCGTGCGCTTTCCACGTCGGCATTGGCGGCGCGAACTTTTGGCTTGTTCGACACGAACGGCGTGCCGACTTCCCACCAGGTGTGGCCCTCTTTGGTCCAGCCCTCATACGCGTCGACAGTCATGACGATAACGCTGGTGGAGTTGGCCGCTTTGGCACGCTTGAAGGCCTCACCGAGCTCGGTGGGGTTTTCCACGCGCTCAACCAGTGCGCCCATCGAGGCGGCGTGGGCGGCGAAGTCCACATTGAAGGGGTCGGGCACCGTTGGGCAGTCGGCGATAAGGTTGTTGAAGCTTTCCTGGCCCATATTGTTTTGCAGCTTGTTGATGACGGCAAAGCCGCCATTATCGAGCACCAGAAGGATGAGTTTTTTGCCCGTCAGCACCGATGAATAGATGTCGGAATTCATCAGCAGATACGAGCCATCACCGACAAAAACGATGGTTTCTGCGTCCGGCTCGTTTTCGCTTTGGGCGATGCGTGCCCCCCAGCCACCGGCGATTTCATAGCCCATGCACGAGAAACCGAACTCCACATCCACCGTGCCGATGTCGAGGGTGCGCCAGTTGGCGGCAACTTCGGCAGGCAAACCACCGGCTGCTGTTACCACGCGGTCGCGCGGGTCGCAGAGCGCGTTCACGACACCAATCGCCTGGGCGTAGGAGTTGGGCCGGTTGGAGCCGTCGGTTGCTGTGGTGCTGACATTGTCAGCCACATAGGCATCCCATTTTGTCCGCTCGGCTTTGGCGCTGTCGGTCCATGCCGTTGGTGCGGTGTATCCGCTGATCGCCTCGTCGATAGCTTTGAGCCCAAGCTTGGCATCGCCGACCACGGGCAGCGAACGGTGCTTGCCGGCATCATGGCGCGCGGCATTGAGGCCAATGATCTGCGCATCCAGCGCGAAGGCTGTCCACGAGCCGGTGGTGAAATCTTGCAAGCGACAGCCGACCGAAAGGATCACGTCGGCCTGGCTTGCGATTGTGTTAGCGCTGTTGGAGCCCGTGACACCGACGGGGCCAATGTTGAGCGGGTGCGTGGCGACGAGGTTGGCCCGACCTGCAATGCTTTCAATCACAGGGATGTTGTGGGCCTCAGCGAAGGCGGTCAGTTCGGCAACAGCGCGCGAATATTGCACGCCGCCACCGGCGAGGATCACCGGGCGCTCTGCCGATTTCAGCGCGGCAGCAGCATCGGCAATCTCGGCGGCATCGGGTGATTGGCGGCGAATGCGGTGGGCTTTCTCCTCGAAGAACTCCGCTGGATAGTCGAACGTCCAGCCCTGAACGTCCTGCGGAAGGCCAAGAAACGCTGGGCCGCAATCGGCGGGATCGAGCATGGTCGCGAGCGCGGCAGGCAGCGATTGAATGATCTGCGCGGGATGAGTGATACGGTCCCAATAACGGCTGACTGCCTTGAAGGCATCGTTCAAGCCCAGCGCCGGGTTGCCATAATGCTCCAACTGCTGAAGCACCGGGTCGGGCAAGCGGGTGAGGAACGTGTCGCCGCACAGCATCAACATCGGCAAACGGTTGGCGTGGGCCAAGGCAGCGGCGGTCAAGAGATTGGCGGTGCCCGGACCAGCAGAAGCGGTGCAGAACATGAGGCGCTGGCGCAGATGATATTTGGCATAGGCCGCGGCCGCGAAGCCCATCGATTGCTCGTTCTGCCCGCGATAGAGCGGCAAAATATCATGCACATCATAGAGCGCCTCGCCAAGGCAGGGCACATTGCCATGGCCAAAGATACCAAAGCCACCACCACACAACCGTGTTTTTTGGCCATCAATCTCGATGAACTGCGCCGTCAGATAGCGCACGATGGCCTGCGCCACCGTCAGCTCGATGGTTTCGCTTATGCCGGAACCTTGGGACATTGCGTCCATCCCCCGTGATCAACATTTTGTTTCTTGGCGTCTTGATCGGAGGACGAAACTTGCCCATTGACCAAAACGCGATGTGAAGATACCGCTTTTGCAACCGGTTGCAATATGTTTTCATCAGCAACCGACGAAAACACGTCCGAACCAACGGATTTCCGGGAGCGCGCGCCATGCAAAACAGCCAAGATATTGGCCGAGACATAGGTATTGGCATTGTCGGTGGAGGCTATATGGGCAAGGCCCATGCCGCTGCGATGGCCTCTGTTGGCACTGTCTTTGAGACCAAGCTGCGCCCACGTTTAGAGATGATTGCCGCCTCCAGTCATACCTCTGCGCAGCGCTACGCCGACGCTTTTGGCTTTGCGCGCGCCGCTGCCGATTGGCGCGAGCTGGTCAACGATCCTGCTGTTGACGCGGTGGTGATTGCCAGCCCCCAAGCGTTCCACCGCGAGATTGCCGAGGCTGCTTTTGCGCTGGGCAAGCCGGTGTTCTGCGAGAAGCCGTTGGGCGCCTCAATAGACGACGCGCGCGCCATGGTCGCGGCAGCTGAAACCTCCGGCCTACCCAACATGGTGGGCTTCAACTATATCCGCACGCCCGCCTCAAGCTATGCGCGCCAGCTGATCGAAGAGGGTGTGATCGGAGACGTGACCTGGTTCCGTGGTGAGCACACCGAAGACTTTTTGGCCGACCCCGATTTGCCTGCCAATTGGCGCACCGAGGATGATGCGTCCGGCACGCTGGGCGACCTGGCCCCGCACATGATCAACTGCGCGCTGGCGCTGCTCGGCCCTATGACAAGCGTGATGGGTGACTTTGAAACCGTGCATATGACGCGCGGCGGCGTGGCGGTGAAGAACGATGATCACGCCCAGATGATGTGTCGGTTCCAAAGAGGAACCATGGGTCACCTTTATTTCAGCCGCATCGCGACCGGCCGCAAAATGGGCTACGCCTATGAAGTGCATGGCACAAGGGGCGCGATCCGCTTCGATCAAGAAGATCAAAACGCGCTCTGGCTCTACAAGGCTGAAGGGCCTGAAGCGCAGCGCGGCTTCACCAAAATTCTCACTGGTCCAGCGCACCCCAACTATCTGGCCTTCTGCCAGGGACCGGGTCACGGCACCGGCTATCAAGATCAGATTATTATCGAGGCGCGAGACTTTTTGACCGCTATCGAAACCGGCGAACCGGTTTGGCCCACCTTCAAGGATGGGCTGGCGGTGAGCGAAGTGATTGAGGCCATCCGCGCTTCCAAAGCCAACAAGACTTGGGCCCAAGTGGGCTCTTCCTAAGGACATTCCCATGACCATCAAAATCGGCAATGCGCCCTGCTCCTGGGGCGTGGAATTTGCAAACGATCCGCGCAACCCGGACTGGAAACAGGTGCTGAAAGACAATGCGGCGGCGGGTTACAAGGGCATTGAGCTTGGCCCGGTTGGCTTCATGCCTGAAGACCCGCCCCAGGTGGCCGATGCGCTGGCCGAGCACGATCTGGAGCTGATCGGCGGCGTGATCTTTCGCGCCTTCCACGACCCGGAGGCGTGGGATGATGTGCTGGATGGCTCGGTGCGCACCTGCAAGGCGTTGACCGCTCATGGCGCGAAACATTTGGTGATCATCGACTCGATTTCACCGCGCCGTGCGCCGACTGCCGGACGGGCCGATGCTGCTGAGCAGATGGACCAGGCCGAATGGGCGGCCTACCGCAACCGTATCGCGCATGTGGCGAAAATGGGGGCCGAAGAGTACGGTCTCACCGTCGGTATTCACGCTCATGCCGGTGGCTTCTTGGACTTTGAACCAGAGCTGGAACGGCTGCTGGATGAGGTGGATACCAGCATTCTCAAAATCTGCTTCGACACTGGCCACCACTCCTATGCGGGCTTTGATCCGGTGGCCTTCATGAAGCGCCATGTGGATCGGATCAGCTACATGCATTTCAAGGATATCGACCCTGCGGTGAAGGCTGATGTGATTGCCAAACGCACCGGCTTTTACGATGCCTGCGGGCAAGGCATTTTCTGCAAACTTGGAAAAGGCGATGTGGATTTTCCAGCCGTGCGCCAAGTGCTGCTGGATGCGGGCTTTGAGGGCTGGTGCACGGTAGAGCAGGATATCGATCCAACGCTCGGCAACACTGATCCGCTGGCCGATGCCAAGGCCAACCGCGACTATCTCGCCTCCATCGGTTTTTAATGACGAAACGTATGCAAAAGCTACTTTGGGGCCAACTCCGTTGGGGGATGGTTGGTGGGGGCGCAGCGCATGCGCCCCAAAAGTGGGAACCGGTTTTGGGATCAGCGTTTGCGCAAAAGAAGGACCTTCGCCGATGAAAAAGTTATCCTGGGGCATGATTGGTGGCGGCGAAGGCAGCCAGATCGGCCCGGCGCACCGCATGGGCGCTATGGCGGACGGACATTTCTCGCTGGTCGCTGGCGCGCTGGACCACAATCCAGAGGCTGGACGTGCTTATGCGCAAACGCTCGGCATTTCTGCAGACCGTGCCTATGGCGACTGGCGCGAAATGCTGGAAGGCGAGCGCAATCGTGATGACCGCATCGATCTTGTGACAGTCGCGACGCCCAACTCGACCCATTATGAGATCACCAAGGCGTTCCTGGACGCTGGCTTTCACGTGCTTTGCGAAAAGCCGATGACCATGACGGTGGATGAGGGCGAAGATATTGTGCGCACCGCGCAAGCGTCCGGCAAAGTGTGTGCCGTCAACTACGCCTACAGCGCCTACCCGATGATCCGCCACATGCGCCACATGGTGGACGCTGGAGACCTTGGCGCCATCCGCACGGTGGTTGCTAATTTCAGCCACGGTCACCATGCGGCTGGCGATGATGCAGACAATCCACGCGTGCGCTGGCGCTATGATCCGGCACAAGCTGGCGTGTCCGGTCAGATGGCCGATTGCGGCATCCACGCCTTGCATCTGGCGAGCTTCATCACCGGCGATGAGGTTGAAAAGCTGTCCGCTGATTTCGCTTCCACCGTTTCAGGCCGCGTGCTGGAAGACGATGCGATGGTGAACTTCCGCACCGCCAAAGGCACCGTCGGGCGGCTGTGGACGTCCACCGTTGCGCTTGGCCGTCAGCACGGTCTCGATATCCAGATATTTGGCGAAAAGGGCGGTATGCGCTGGGCCTCTGAGCAGCCCGGTCAGGTCTATTGGAGCCCGCTGGGTGGTCGCACCGAGATCATCGAAAAAGGCGAAACTGGCATCTCTGATATGGCCGCGCGCCTTAGCCGTGTGCCGATTGCCCACCCGGAAGGTTTTCCGCTTGCGGTGGCCAACATCTACATTGATTTGGCGGCAGCTATTCAGGCCCAGAAGTCCGGTGAAGCCCTTGATCCAGTGGCTAACCATTTCCCCAAAGCTGAGGATGGTTTGCGCTCCATGACGGCGGTTTACGCCAGCGTGGAGTCGGCCAAGGAAAACGGCGCCTGGGTGGATGCCCGCCCGCCGATGTTTCGGTAGCGGCGAGGGTTTTAGAAGAAAGCGGAGAAAAGGGCGGCTCTGAGCCCAAGCGAGACATTTGTTTGCCTTGAAGCTCGGGCGTGCGATCATCGAATATGATCATCGACTCAATGCCACAATTCAGTCAGCCAACGCCTCTTCGAACGGGCGATAAGATTCGTTTTGTTTCCCCCGCCAGCACTCCAAACCGCAATGACGTAGAAGAAGCGGCGGAACTCTTGCGGTCATGGGGCTTCAAGGTCGATTTTGGTGAGTATGCATTCGAGAAGCTTAACTACCTCGCGGGAACAGACCAGCAGAGGATCGCCGATCTGAATGCCGCAATGAGAGACCCCGAAGTACGGGCGATCATCGCTACACGGGGTGGCAAAGGATCATATCGCATTGCTGACAGAATTGATTTCGAAGCCGCGAAAAAAGACCCGAAGTTTTTCGTCGGCTTCAGTGACAATACAGCCATCCATCTCGCCCTTGCTACGCATGGCATTGGAGGTGGCATTCATGGGGCAATGTACATCGAAGACAGACAGCCCCCTGAAACACTTAATGGCCTTTCCCTTCGAGAACTGCTGACAACATCGAACGATACAACAGTGCTGTCGAATGACGATGTCGATACGTCTACCATATCGACCTCTGGCAGGGCAGAAGGCACTCTCGTCGGTGGGAACCTTGACATAATAGCCACCACAGCCGGGTGGACACTCCCTAGTTTGCACGGAAAGATACTGCTTCTGGAAGCTGTTGGCATGTTTCTCGGGCAGATTGACCGTCAACTGACCATGCTCACAAAGGCGGGCCACTTTGATGGCGTGGTAGGCTTCGCACTTGGTCAATTCAAGGATATCAAGCCAAGTGGCTCGCTAACAATCAACTATCTGTTGCGTGAGCATCTTGAACCCTATGGTGTACCGATCCTTGGTGGTCTACCGCTTGGTCACGAAAGTCCTGCGCAACGCATACCTCTTTGTTATCCAACCGAACTGGATTGTGAGAACAGGCATATTAAAGTTCGCCGAAGCACAAATTGATTTGGTTGCGATGTCCGGATAGCAGCCGTCCGGGATGACGACCAGGCGGGCCAGTCGCTTTGGTCGCATAACGGGCCTCAGCCTAAATCTTCGGCAGTGTTCCCCGTCGCACTACGCGGCAGGGGAACAGCCGTGCTTCGGGATAGCGGTCCGGCTCTTCGAGCATGGAGACCACAAGCTCAATCGATGAGCTAACAATCTGCGATATCGGCTGATGGATGGTGGAGAGGTCGATGTTCTCCCAGCGCGCCAATTCCATATCGTTGAGGCCGATAAGACCGACATCATCCGGCACCTTTTTGCCCGCCCTTTGCAGCGCAGACAGTGCGCCGATGGTCAGCACATCATCACCGCAGAAATAGGCTTGCGCCATCTCACCCCGACTATCACCCTTCAGCAGCCTGGCCATCTCATCGCGGCCCGCATCGAACGAATAAGCTTTTGCAAAGCTGTAGCGCAGCTTGATGCCAGAGTGGCGCGCGATCTCGGTGGTAAAGCCGGTGTAGCGATCCTGGGTTGACGTGGCGGATTCCGGTCCACCCAGAAAGGCCACATCGGTATACCCGCACGCGATCAGCTCGCGCGCCGCCATACGCCCACATTCCACATTGTCGATACCCACAACATGCACCTTCGGGCTGGTCGTGTGCCGCCCAAAGGAGTGCACCACCGGAATGCCTGCCTTTTTGAATGCGTTCGCAAAGTCAGGACTGAGCGTGGACGAGGCGACGATGACGCCATCAACGGAGTATTGGCGCACCATGCGCACCGACTTTTCCGGCTCGGTCTCGTCGGTCAAATTGACCAGCAGCGGCCGCAAACCACGATCTTGAAGACCGCGCGTGAAGAGGTCAAAAACCTCCAAAAAAATCGGGTTGTGAAAGTTGTTGGAAATCAGCCCGATCAGTTTGGTTCGGCCAGTGGTGAGGCTAGAGGCCAAGGCATTTGGGTGATAGCCGAGCTCGCGCGCGGCGCGCTCCACTTTCTGCCGCATCTTGGCCGAAACCGATGCGCCATCAGTAAATGTGCGCGAGACGGCTGAGCGCGACACGCCTGCTCTCAGCGCCACATCCTTCAGCGTTGCATTCATACCAACATACGCGCGACGCGGCAGGCTGCCCTGCGCGCTCCTTCCCAGCTCCCAAACACAAGCGGTTGAACTACCATCAGAAAGAATGGCTTTGTAGCTTCAATTTTGCAACCGGTTGCAAATAGGTCCGTGCTGTGCTTTGCTCCTCAATGAAGGGGATCAAACCCCCTCAAAGGAACCAAAACCAAAGTTGTCTGGGAGGACAATCATGAAGCCGCTTCTCGCGAAACTCGCCATTGCAACGGCCGTCATCGCCGCGCCGATGATGACCGCAACCACCGCGTCCGCCGAAGGCGAGCGCTATGTGCTTGTCAGCCACGCACCAGATTCCGATAGCTGGTGGAACACCATCAAAAACGGTATTGCACTTGCTGGTGAGCAGATGGGTGTAGAAGTTGAATACCGCAACCCACCGACCGGCGATATCGCCGACATGGCTCGTATCATTGAACAAGCCACGGCCTCTGGCCCGAACGGCATCATCACCACACTTGCCGATTATGACGTGCTGCAAGGCCCGATTACCGATGCAGTCGATCAGGGCATCAACGTCATCATCATGAACACCGGCACACCGGACCAGGCCCGCGAAGTGGGCGCGCTGATGTATGTCGGTCAGCCGGAGTATGATGCAGGCTTTGCTGCTGGCCAGCGCGCTGCTGGCGAAGGCGTAACAAGCTTCCTGTGTGTCAACCACGCGATCCAGCAGCCGACCGTTGGCGAGCGTTGTCGCGGCTATGCAGATGGCCTAGGCGTTGATCTTGGAAACTCGATGATGGATTCCGGCACCGACCCAGCTGAAATCAAGAACAAGGTCCTGGCCTATCTGTCTGCAAATCCAGACACTGACGGCATCCTGACCCTCGGCCCGGTGTCGGCAAACCCAACCATCCAAGCTCTGCAAGAGAACGGCATGGCAGGCGACATCCACTTTGGCACGTTCGATCTGGGCGATGAAATCGTGCAGGCGATCAAGGACGGGATCATCGAGTGGGGCATCGACCAACAGCCTTTCCTTCAGGCCTATCTGCCCGTTGTGGTCTTGGCCAACTATGACCGCTACGGCGTGCTGCCAGGCAACAACATCAATTCCGGCCCAGGCTTTGTGACAGCCGACGGTCTTGAATTGGTGGAAGAATTCGCTGGCGAATATCGCTAAGCGGCCTCCCGGAAAAGGCGCCCCAACGCGGGGCGCCTTTTTTCTTCATCGGCCTACAACGGCCCGCATAGCGTAAGCGGCAGCTCCCCCTTTTTTGACCGCTCTCCAGAACCAAAAAACAGACTGGTCACACACAATGTCTGAGACAGCTTCAACCACTCCAGCTGACAGCGACGAGCGGGTCAAAGAGATATCCCGCTTTCGGCAAGCGCTGATCCGCCCGGAACTGGGTGGCATCGTCGGCACCATCGCCGTCTTCACTTTTTTCCTGCTGTTTGCTTTCGATAGCGGCATGTTCGCCGCACAGGGCGTCATCAACTGGTCGGTCGTCTCGGCCCAGTTCATGATCATCGCCGTCGGCGCCTGTCTTCTCATGATCGCCGGCGAGTTCGATCTTTCTGTCGGCTCGATGATCGGTTTTGCCGGGATGATGACCGCGATCTTTTCGGTCACGATGGGCTGGCCTGTATGGATCGCTATTCTGATCACGTTTGCCATGTGCCTGACGATCGGCGCGGTGAACGGGTTCATCGTCATCCGCACCGGCTTGCCGAGCTTTATTGTCACGCTGGCTTTTTTGTTCATCTTGCGCGGTTTCACGATTTTCCTTCCGCAAACAGTGGAAAACAAGACCATCATCGGTGGTATCCGCGAGGCCGCCGAAGGCGATTGGCTCGCCCCCATCTTTGGTGGGAAGGTCGGCGAGTGGTTCTTTGTCTGGCTTGGCAACAATGGGCTGATCGATACTTTTGAGCGTGGCACGCGTCAGGGTCAGCCGGTTGTTGATGGCATCCCGATGCTGGTCGTTTGGGCCATCGGCCTGGTGATCTTTGGCCATGTTCTTCTGACCAAGACTCGCTTCGGCAACTGGATTTTCGCCGCTGGTGGTGACGCGGAATCCGCGCGCAACTCCGGTGTTCCGGTCAATCGCGTGAAGATCCTCATGTTCATGTTCACCGCCTTCTGCGCCACGGTTTTTGCGATGTGCCAGATCTTCGAGTTCGGCTCCGCCGGTGCAGACCGCGGTTTGCTCAAAGAATTCGAGGCCATCATTGCGGTGGTGATCGGCGGGGCGTTGCTCACCGGCGGCTACGGCTCAGTGATCGGTGCGGCGCTCGGCGCATTGATCTTCGGCGTCGTCCAGCAAGGCTTGTTCTTTGCTGGTGTGGAGAGTTCGCTCTTCCGCGTGTTCCTCGGCGTCATTCTGCTCGGTGCGGTGATCTTGAACACCTACATCCGACGCATGATCACGGGAGAACGTTGATATGAACACCCGTACAACCCATGCGCCCATCGTTCAGATGAAGAACATCGAGAAGCACTTTGGCTCGGTGATCGCTTTGGCCGGTGTCTCGGTCGATGTCTATCCCGGTGAATGCCATTGCCTTCTGGGTGATAATGGCGCCGGCAAGTCGACCTTCATCAAAACGATGTCTGGCGTTCATAAGCCGACCAAGGGCGAGATCGAATTCGAAGGCAAACCGATGCACTTCGAAGACCCTCGCGACGCGATGGACGCTGGCATTGCAACGGTGCACCAGCACCTTGCCATGATCCCGCTGATGTCGGTCAGCCGTAATTTCTTCATGGGCAATGAGCCAGTGAAGAAGCGCTTCGGCGTTCCGTTCTTCGATCGAGAGAAGGCTGACTCCATCACGATGGAAGAGATGCGCAAGATGGGCATTAATCTGCGTGGTCCCGATCAGGCAGTGGGCACACTGTCCGGCGGGGAACGCCAGACCGTGGCGATTGCCAGAGCGGTCCATTTTGGTGCCAAGGTTCTGATCCTGGATGAGCCGACATCAGCCCTTGGTGTGCGTCAGACATCCAATGTTCTGGCGACCATCGACAAGGTGCGTAAGCAGGATGTGGCCGTTGTGTTCATCACTCACAATGTGCGTCACGCGATGGCTGTTGGGGATCGGTTCACGGTGCTCAATCGCGGCCAAACGCTGGGCACCGCACAGCGCGGTCAGATCACGCCGGAAGAGCTGCAAGACCTGATGGCCGGTGGCCAGGAACTGGCGACGCTGGAAGGCTCGCTGGGCGGCACGGTTTAGGGTCGCGACCCAAGGCCAAAAAGACGTTCGTGACGCCGGTTTTCAAGCTGGCGTCACGCCACAATGGGTAGCGAGCGGACCGCATAGCCTGCGCTAATTGAACGACCGTTCTGCGGATCGGTAAGCTTCATCGAAAACTTAGCTGACGGGCGAACACCGCCTATTGCCCCAAGAGTGCCGCAGAGCATGGATTCGCCTTCGCCCAGCGGGTGGCGTTCGAGCAATTTTTCCAGCGGCCGAATGCCAGCCAGCGTACCCTCCTGATAGGTCACCTGCTGACCGTTCGCCTCAATTGTCGAGGAAAGCTCCAGCGCATCCAGTCGGTCCTTCACATCCTCATAGCGCCAAAGCGTTGTGGCAACTGGCTTGCCGCACAGCTGTTTGGAATGGGCGATGGAGGTGGTCTCAAAGGCCCTGTCGGTATGGTCGGACCCAAGGCCCAGCCAAAGATCCCCATCGGCACGCAGCAGGAAAGGCTCCGCCTCACCGGAGCTTTCTCTGCCGATCACTGTCAGTTCTTCAGTTTGGCAGAGCAGGTTTGGAGACAACTGGTAAAACAATGGCACCTGCGAAGGCGGGGCAACGCCCAGCGCAGCAAGCTCATCAATATGATGGCGAACCGCCGCTTCATCTCTTCCGGTGAAACCCGCTGTTGCCAAAGCTGTTGGCGTGACCGTGAGCGGGCCAGCGTCGGTGGAAAAGGTGAGAGGCATGGATTTCCCTACAAGCTGGACGGCAAGAACAGAGCGATCTGCGGGAACAAGATCAGCAAGCCCACCATGAACAGCATCACCAGGGCGTAGGGGATCGCGCCGACCATCACATCGGTGAAGGAGCCGGACTTGCGCGCGCCCTGCACAACGAACAGGTTCAACCCGACCGGTGGTGTGATCAAAGCCATCTCGACCAGAATGATCATCAAGATACCAAACCACACCTTGTCATAGCCAAGGCCCACAATGATCGGCACGATGATGGGAATGGTCGCCACCATCAGGGACAGCGTCTCGATGAAGAACCCTAGGATGATGTACATAAGAATGATCACGAAGAGCGTCATCAAAGGCGTCAGGCCAAGATTGGACATCAGGTCCTGCAAGGCACGGCCCAGCCCGGCTGACGATAGTGCAAAATTCAACACATAGGCGCCGATCACCACCAGCATGATCATCGCGGTGATCCGTACCGTGCAGCGCAAACTGTCGATCATCATTTTAACGGACAGGCCCTTGTTGAAGGTCGCGATCAGCAAGGCGATGGCCACGCCAATGGCCGCTGCTTCTGTCGGTGTTGCCCAGCCGGTGTAGATCGATCCAACAATCGTCCCAAACAGGAAGAGGATCGGCAGAAGATCGCGCAACCCAGCTATCCGTTCGCCCCAGGATGAAGAGCGCGACGGCCCGCCCAGTGAAGGCTTGATGGTGCAAAGAATTGCGGTGATGGCCATGAACAGCAGCGCCAACAGCAATCCAGGCAAAAGTCCGGCCAGAAACAGTTGCGGGATCGAGCTTTCGGTTAGAAAGCCGTAGACGATCAGGTTGATGGACGGCGGGATCATGATGCCGAGCGTGCCGCCAGCGGCTATGGCACCGGAGAAGAGGCGTGGGTTGTAGTTGAGAGCTTCAGCCTGCGGCATGGCCACCGTTGCAACCGTGGCCGCCGTAGCAACCGAGGAGCCAGAGGTTGCGGAGAACATGGTGGCGGTGCCGATATTGGCGTGAATCAAGCCGCCCGGCAGCCAGGAAACCCAGCGATCAAGCGCTGCGTAGGTGCGTTCGGCAACGCCGCTGCGCACCAATATTTCGCCCAGAAGCACAAAAAACGGGATCGCGATCAACGTGGCATTGTTGGAAGATGACCAGACAATCTGGCCAAGCCCGCGCATCAGCGGAAACGGGCTGAAGAAGGCATCAACACCAAAAGCCAGCACGAACAAAACGATGCCAACGGGAATGGAAACCGAAAGCAGGCCCAAAAGACCAAAGCTAATATAGGCAATCATAGCTCTGCTCCGATGCCGCCGGTGCGCTCAGCCGCCCTTTCATCGCGCCGCACCGTTTGCCAAAGCAGAGCAAGGGCTAGGATGCATGCGGTGAAGGCAAACCAGGCCCAACCCGACCACCAGATCAACTGGGGAATCCACAAGGGTGTTTCCAAAGGGGTGTTGGCCGTGGACCCCAAGCGGATTGAACGTTTCAGAACAAACCAACCGCGATAGGCGATGTAGAGCGCACTGGCGGCCAAAGCCCAAAGGGCGCAACAATCCAGTATCGTCTTGCCAACACCTGACAGTTTTACCCGCAACAGATCAATGCGCACGTGTGCAAGCTTTATCAGCGTAAAGGCCATGCCCCAGCTTGTGAAACAGGCCATGACATAGCCAGCGATTTCATCGGTTCCGCCGAACGAGGCATCGAAGCGCCGCAGCACTATGTCGGACAAGATGTATGCAGCGGTTAGAAGGAGAGCGAGCCCGGCCACAACAGCGATGTAAGCGCTGATGCGGCGCAGGCTCAAAACAGCCCGGTCAATCAGGTGATCCATGAGAGGGGACTCAGCGGTCATTGGTTGGGTCCGGGTTGCTTATTTCGTTGTTGCTCAAATCAATTGAGTGGAATGGAAACGCCGGTTGCTTCGCCGACGCTTGCGTTCCAACGTTGCGCCCAATCATCGCCGGCACGTTCCGCCCAATCGGGCAGTACCTGAGTAACCAGAATTTCGCGGGCGCGGGCCACATCTTCTTCGCTGGCCTCAACCAGCGTCAAGTCGCGGGCATCGCCCAGGGTGCATTCCGATGTGCCGGTAAGGCAAGCAATGTCCATGGCTAGACCGTCCTGCGCCATGTCCCAGGCAGGATCTTCAAACTGCTCTTTGATGGCTGATTCCAGTGTTGCCTGATCGTCAGCCGACAGACCGTTCCACGTGTCCATATTGATGGCTGTCACCACTGGGTCCCAGCCGCCAAGAGGAATGGCGAGCAGGTGGGTGGAAACTTCCCACCAACCGGCATTGTAGCCAGAGCCTGCGCCGGTGATTGCACAATCGACCACGCCGCGTTGCAGCGCGCCCGGCACTTCGCCAAAGCCAAGCGTGATGCCTTCGGCGCCGAGTGCTTCCAAGAACAGCGCGGTCATGCGGCCAGAGGCGCGGATTTTCTTGCCTTCCAGATCGGCAAGGCTGGCAACATCTGCGTTGCAGAACACGACCTGCGGTGGGTAAGGCGCGATGGCCAGCACATGGGCGTTGAACGTGTCGGCGTAAATGTCCGCGACCATTGGGCGGGCGGCATCCACCATGATGCGGGCGGAGGCTGCGTCGGTGGCGATCAGTGGCACGTCGAGGCCTTCAAGCTCCGGCGCATCGGACACGGCATAGTCGGCCACGGTCATGCCAACATCAAAGACGCCATCGCCGAGCATGCGGAACACATCGCCGCCGCCAATGCCCATCTGATCATGGGTGGTGAGTGCGGAGGATAGACTGCCTTGACTGACTTCGCTCAAGACGTCGTTCCAGAATGGTGCTTCGAATTGACGGTGCAGCGGCAACCCGCTCCATGAGCCGACAACGGCCAGTTCGTCGGAGGTTGCGGGGGCAGCCAGTAGCGTTGCGCCCAAGGCGGTGGAAAGGGTGAGGATCAGAGTGCGTTTCATCGAAAGTCTCTCCTGTTTGCAGTGTTTTTTATTGGTTTTGTGATTGGTGTCAGGCCGCATCAATGGCCCCCATCCACGGCTCCATGGAATTCATCAAGATCGGTAATCAGCATGGAACCAGGCGCGTGGGTCACGCAGATGGCGGGCTTGGCGTTGGTGATGGCAACTTGCGGCGTCACCCCGCAGGCCCAAAACACCGGCACTTCGCCCGGCAGCACATCCAACGGGTCGCCCCAGTTGGGAGCGCTAAGGTCGGCGATACCAAGCTCTTTAGAGTTGCCAATGTGAATGGGTGCGCCGTGCGCCAGGGGATAGCGCGCGGAAATGGTCTTGGCGCGATCCACGTCAGGCTCAGCGATCGGGCGCATGGAGGCGACCATCGACCCATGGAACACGCCGCTTGGCACTGTCTGGCGATTGGTGATGAACATCGGCACGGTGAGGTCTTGCTCGACATGGCGCATGGCGATGCCGGCTTCCATTAAAGCCCGTTCAAATGTGAAGGAGCAGCCAATGGCGAAGGCAACCCAATCGTCTTGCCAGAGCGTTTTGAGGTCCGTAACCGAAGCGTCGAGCACCCCATCACGGTAAACATTGTAGCGCGGCACATCGTTGCGCAGATCGATATCAGCACCCAGTGAAGGGATCGTAGGGTCGCCTGGCTTGCTCATACCAACCAGAGGACAGGCTTGCGCATTTGCTGCGCAGTAGCCTTCAAAAGCTGCGGCGTCGGACAGCGGCAGGATGACCAAATTGCATTGCAAATGACCAGCGCCCAAACCAGCCGTATGCCTTGTGTAGGCACCCTGGCGAATGGCCTCGCGCACCTTCGCCAAAGACTCAGCTTTCAGGGCAGCATGGCTTGATTCTGATGGCGCGGGCGTCTGCAGCAAAGGGGCTTCCTCTTCGTATCCATGAAGAGTGTCCGTTTGAGTGCGATAACGTCAAATCGCGATTTTTTGTAGGCATCGATAAATTATTGTTATCATTTGGAGGCAACTTCGCGCGCGATCAGAGCCGCCTGGGCTGCCACGCGATCCACCGGTTCGGCAAGGTAAGAGGCGGTGAAGCGCAATGGATTGACCGACCAGCCCGGATCAAACGGCTGAAGATCACCGCGCGCGATGCGGGCCTGGGCCAGACGGATGGGAAGAACCCCGACACCAAGCCCGGCGCTTACCATCTCAAAACAGGCAGATAGCGAACTGGAGGGAAACAAGCGCACCGAGGGGCCAAAACGATCCACCAGGGCGGCATGTACCTCGCGGTAGGGCCTAGTGTTGCGAGCATAGGTGATCACCGCCACGGTGCTGAGGTCGGGCGTGCCATCGCTGCAAAGACCGGGCGCTGAAAACCAACCAAGCTCAAACGAGGGTAGTTCGATGTTTTCGATGCTGTATTCGGAGATCGGCCCCATCAACAAAGCCAGGTCGATGGAGCGGTCAAGCAGTTGGTCACGCAGATTGACGGAGATATCCACTGACACCTCGATCGTCAGTGCATCGTAACGCGCCTGTACCGCTGAAACCAAAGCGGGCAACCAGGCCTGGGCGATGGTCTCCGCTGCACCAATGCGCAGCTGACCGGTAAGCTTATCGCGCGGGGTGATCTCGGCGCGCACGCGCCCAACAAGGTCCATCATCTGCCGGGCATAGGGGGCAAAATCCGCACCAGATTTGGTGAGCACCAAGCCTTTGGCACGGCGCTCAAACAGCGGTGCGCCCAAGCTTTCTTCCAGCGCAGCAAGGCGCGCTGAGAGCGCTGGCTGGGTGATATGCAACTGCTGAGCGGCGGCACGCACCGACCCGTAGCGCACGATGAAGAGAAAGGTTTTTATCTGATCGAGCGTCACGGGCGATGTCTGCTGCGTTGGCGGTTTGATGTTTGCTATAGCACTTCGCTGAGACGGCAAAACGAGCTATGCGAATGCCATGCGTATTGCAGCCATCCTGACCGGCGGGAAAAGCCGCCGCATGGGCGAAGACAAAGCTCTGCTTAATCTGGGTGGTGAGCGGCTGGTGGATCGCGTGATCGCGCGGCTCACACGCCAAGTAGGTCAGGTCTGTCTGGTGGGGCCATCCGACTATGGCACAGGCCTTGCCACCGTGGCTGACGATCCAGCGTTTCAGGGCCCGCTGGCTGGCATTTTTGGTATGCTGACCTGGATGCAGGAACATCACCCTGAGGTGGATGCTTTTCTCACGGCGCCAGTGGACGCGCCGCAATGTCCAAACGATCTCTATGCGAAGCTTACCGAGATGCCTGGCAGCGCCATGGCTGCGGATGCCAAGCGCATTCATCCAACCTTTGCGCGTTGGCATGTGTCCGAGCTGGTCAAGGCGCGTGAAGGCGTTGATGCGTCGGGATCGCTGCACAGCTTGGCTGAGGCGGTGGGAGCGTGGCCGGTCGCCTGGCCCACAGGCGCGCCATTCCTCAACCTCAACACACCAGAAGAGGCTCAAGCCTTCTTAGCGTCAGAGGAAGCTGCTGGTTAGAGGCTAGCGTCGATCGCGCGATGCAGTTCCGCCAGCCCTTCGCCGATATTGTCGCCATAGCGCAGCAGATTGCCGCCGAGCAGGAACACAGCATCCTCGCCGTACATGTCGATCATGTCGGTGGCGCGCTCCACACTCATGCCGCCACCTGGTGACGGGAAGATACCAGGTCCTGGTGCAGTGGTATCTCGGCAGGCGTCAGCAATGGAAAGGCATTCATCAGCCGTAAAGCCGAAACGCCCACCAACATTGGGAAACACCGAAATGTCAGACCCTGCAATGCGTTGCAGCGTGCCGAACATCATTGCATGGGTGAGGCCAGTGTCTTTGGACAGTACATAAGGCCCAAGGAAACTTGGGTGCGTCATCACCGGCATGGCCAGTTTGTCGTCACGGGCGATGCGGCGCACCAGATCGAAGCCAAAAAGCCCCGGCATGATAAGCAGCCCGTGCACGCCATGGTCTTTGGCGAAGCGGGCGTTTTCCATCAGATTTTCGCTGTGCCCGGCAAGGCCCGCAAAATAGAGCGTGGTGCGTCCTGTTTCCTGGTTGGCTTTGGCCACTGCCTCACCGATGCGCTGCACGCGCTCACGGAACGGAGCACAAGGCTGATCGGTCAGGCCATGATCTTCCTTGACCAGATGCGCGCCACCGACGGCACACCGATAGGCGATATCAGCCAGCGCTTGGGCGCTGGAACCCTGGGGCTTCAACACCGGAGAAAGCAGTGGGCCACGCGGTGCTCCGGCCAGTTTGCGCACGCCTGCAATGCCGAAGCGTGCGCCGGGATGAGCGTCGGCCAGCGGTCCAAGATCGATGCCGATAGTCTTCACACCTGTCTGGATCGACGTGTTGCCCATAACAACGTTGAGGAGTTGCGGCAGCTCGGTTCCGGTGCTTTGCGGCGAGTAGCTGATGACGGCGTCAAACACGCCCTCGCCCGATGGCGTGACGGTTTCCACCTGGCCCATAACAGTGTCTTCCACGAACCCCGCAGGCACCACGTCGCGTGGGATTTCCACGGTTTGCTCCAAGGCGATACCAACGGCACGCTCTTCGGCGTGCGTCTGCGAGCCAGCAAAGACACGGTATGTGACCTTGAACCGGCCTTCAAGAATGGCAGACATTAAAGGCCTTCAGCTTTGACGGTGGAGTGAACCGCATCGACGCGTGCGGTGGTCAGATCATCCTCGGTGATGCCCAAATGGGTGCCAAGCAAGTCCTCCACACCAGCCACCAGAGCGGTGGCGTCCAAGCCGTAATATTTCATGAGATAGCCACGCGAACCGCCATGGGCATAGGTGTCTTTGAGGCCCAGCCGCACCAGCCGTTTGCCGACGCCATTGTCAGCTATGATCTCGGCAAGCAGCGAACCAATACCGCCTTCGGTGACGTGGTTTTCCAGCGTCACCACGCCGCCTTTAACAGACTGGATGTGGTCGAGCATCGCCTTGGCATCGAAGGGTTTGATGGTATTGAGATGCAGATGGCGCACTGAGACGCCCTTCTCTTCCAGGGCGCTGCGTGCACGCAGCGCTTCCTCTGTGCTGATGCCTGACGTGACGATCAGAACGTCGTCGCCGAGCGCCAGCTCGCGCATCTTGCCAACCTCGATCGGTGTGTCGAACAGGCGCGGCACTGAGCCGCGCAGCACCCGGCAATAGACCGGACCATCGATGCTGTCGGCGGCTTCGCAGATCGATTCCACCTCGGTGGCATCGCCGGTTTCCAGGATCGTCATGTTTGGGATTGAACGCATCACCGAGATATCTTCAATCGCCTGGTGGGTCATGCCGCCGGGCGTGGTGACGCCGGGCAAAAAGCCCATCAAACGCACTTTTCTGCGCGGATAGGCGATGGAGGCCATCAGCTGATCGTAGGGACGGCGATAGAGGAATACGCCAAACGTGTGCAGGAACGGGCGGAAGCCCGCCATGCCCAGCCCGCCAGCGAAAGAGAGCATGTTCTGCTCGGCCATACCAAGCGAGAGAAACTTGTCGGGGTGCTTGTCGCGGAACTTATCAATCTCGCAAGACGAGGTGAGATCGGCGGACAGGCAAAGCACCTCTGGGTGCGCCATGGCATAGGCTTCAAAGGCCCGCTCATACGGGCGACTGACCATCTCCGGCATATCAGTGCGCTCCCTGGTAATCGACAGGATCAACGCCAAGGGCGCGGGCAATGTCGTGGTTCATCTCTGCGCGCTCTTCTTCAGATTTGAAGCGCACATAGTGCAGGCGCGGGAACCTTCTTTGGAGTGTGGGCATGCCACGGAAAGGCGAAGTGTTGGCCAAAATGATCAGCGGCTTGCCCTTGTGCTTTTCTTGCACGGCATCGCGCATCTCATCGAGCTTGTGACCGTCAATCGAGACCACGACAGCGCCGAAATTTTCCATCTTGGTTTTAATGTCGCCAACTTCCATCACAGAACTCATCGCGCCGTCACACTGCTGACGGTTCACATCCATGATGGCGTAAAGGTTGTCGATGCCATGATGGGCAGCGCACGCAATGGCTTCCCAAGTCTGGCCCTCTTGCACTTCGCCATCGGACATAAAGACCCAGGTTTTGCCGGTCTCTTTCTTGCGCTTGCGCGCCCAAGCCAGGCCGGCTGCGGTGGAAAACCCGATGCCCAGCGTACCGTTGTGCACTTCCATACCCGGCGAATGTTCCGCGCCAATCATCTCAACCGAGGAGCCGTCCTTGTTGAACATTTCCAGCCCTTCAGGCGCCATGCGACCAACCTCAATCAGGGTGGCGTAAGCGACCAGTGCATAATGGGCAGGCGCAATGAAAAGCCGGTCCAGATCACTGCGCTCCGGGCCATTGTAGCCAGCGCCGGTGTGATAGGTGGGATTGTCAGCCGAGGGCACGCCGCCAAAGGGTTTTGGGATCATCGGCAGCGTTGGCGCACCAAGCTCCAACTGCTCATTGTAGAGCCACGACAATTGCTCAGCGGCGGAGCAGGCTTGGCTCAGATACCCACCATTGTTGCGCATGGCGTGCTCGAACACGCGACGGCGAATGCCAAGGGCAATCTCTTCGGTGGTTTTTGCGTTCCGACGGATCATGGCCATCGTCACCTTTCCTTAGGGAACTCGTTGGGCAACATTTGCATAAGTCAAATGCCCTGACAATTGTCAAAATACCTTTTGAGACTGCATTTGACACAACAAGGGGGCCAAGTTGGCCCCCTTGCAATCGCTTTGGTCGGTCAGCCTTAACGCGGCGGCAGCGGCATCCAGTCGGTCATCGCCACGTCAGCGTGCTGGAACTGCGGCATGGCTGAGGAGAGATCCGCCATGTTGGAGATGTCAGCCTCATTAAGGAAATCCTGCGTAATCAGGGTTGGTGGGACGACCACCTGAGCACCCGGATCGCCACCGGCCAGCATGATGGCCAGCGCGCGCACCGACACTTCACCCACAACAGCAGGGTTTGTGGCAACGGTTGCTTTCCAAGGGCTGCCAGGCTCTCGCATCACTGCGATGTCGGCGGTAGAAACGTCAGCAGAATAAATCGAAACGTCCGAAGACATGCCAGCTTCGTTCACCGCGATCACCACGCCTTTGGCGAACTCATCATACGGTGCAAAAACCACATTGATGTTGGGGTTGGCCTGGAGGACCGAACGCGCCTGGTTGGCGTTGGAGTTGGCAATCGGATTGTCCAACGTGCCGAAACGGGCAACTTCGTCGATGCCAGGGTTTTCCTCACGCACTTCCTGCCAAGCAACATCGCGACGGTCGAGCGGAGCAATGCCTGGCACGTAAACGTAGCCCGCGGTCCACTCGGTGCCATTGTCTTCAATCGCCTGATCGAGGGCCATGCGACCAAGCAAATAGTCAGACTGCTCGATCTGCGGGATGGACTCGTTTTCCACGTTCACATCGAACGCCACGACGCGAATGCCCGCATCAACGGCGCGCTGGGCAGCTTCGCGCATGGATTCTGTCAGACCATGCTGGATGATGATGCCGTCCACACCGAGCGCAATCGCCTGGTCGACCATGTCGGCCTGCAACGCAGCATCCTGACGGCTGTCAAAGACGCGCAGGTCCACGCCAATCGCTTCGGCCTGCGCTTCAACGCCTGCCAAATAGGCCTGGAAGAAATCACCGGTGGAAAGATAGCGCACCAGCGCGATTTGCACATCGCCAGCATTGTCAAACGGTGCTGGCATATCCATTGCCATCGCCGCACCGGTCATGCCGGTTGTCGCGACAAGTGCGCCTGCCACCATTTTCATGAAAGTTCGTTTTGTGCCGATCATTGGAGTTTCTCCCTTTTCAAGTTCGGTCTTCTTTTTTGCCGGCTTGCGCAAATTCGCTGCCGTTTAATGACCCCCACCGCGCTTGCGCGTGGAAAGGGCAAAGGTGAACATAAGCGCGACGACGAGGACGCCGCCTTTGACAAAGTCTTGGGTGTAGTAAGGCGCGTTCATCATGGTGAGGCCCTGCAACAGCACGCCAACGAACAGCGCACCAATGGCCGTGCCAAAGGCGTTGGGTTTAGCAGCACCAAGCACAGCAAAACCGATCAAGGCGGCCGCCACACTATCGAGCAGCAAATTGTTGCCGGAGGCGATGTCGCCGCGTCCAAGACGGGCCGCAAGCAGGATGCCGCCGATGGAGGCCATGACGCCTGAGATCATATAGGCGGTGATCTTGTAGCGGTTGACGTTGGCGCCAGCGAGCGCAGTGGCGCGTTCATTGGAGCCGATGGCGTACATCAAGCGACCGTGGCGGGTGAGTTCCAAGAACACCCAGACGAGCAAGCCAACGACCAAGAACACAATGACGGGCACCGGGATCAGATCCTCCAGCACGAAGTCAAACCGGTGACGACCAAGCCACAGAAACGCTGGCGAGAAGACACCTTCAGCCACCTCGCCACCTGGCAATGTCATGCCGGTGGATATGGAGCGCCCTTCGGTGGGGATGCGTTGCAGGCCGATAAGCAGAAACATCATGCCGAGCGTGGCCAGAAGGTCCGGCACGCGCATTTTCACAATCAGTAAACCGTTGATGAGGCCAACAAAGGCCCCCATCACCAGGCAGGCAAGCACGGCCACAAAAGCCGACTGTTCGAGCACCACCATCATGTAGGCCGAGAGCATCAACGCCGATGTTGCGACAGACCCGATGGAAAGATCAAAGCCGCCGACGACCAGCGTGCAGGTAACGCCAAGCGCCAGAATGCCGGTGATCGCCACCGACTGGAAGATGAAGGCGGCGGAGCGCGGTCCTGCAAAGCCGTTGGTGGCCAGCGAGAAGAAGACAATCAAGCCCAGCAGCAGGCACAAAAAGCCATAGCGGATCGCCAGGTTCACCAGCGTCTGGGACCGATCCACACTCGGAGGGAGAGGCTTAGTGGCATCAGGCTGCGAAGTCTGCGTGTCAGTTGTCATGAAGCGTGGGTTTCTATGTTGGAAGACTGGGCTGCCTGACCGGACACCTGCGCTAAAATGGCGCTCAGATCGACGGCTTCGTTGCGGTGCTCGCCCACCAGGCTGTGCTCGTAAAGAACAAGAATGCGGTCAGCGATTTCGAGCGCCTCATCCAGTTCGGCAGCGAAGACGATGGTCGCACGCTCGCTGGCGGTGCCGCGAATGGAGCGGCCGATATCGCGACGGGCGCGAATATCGACACCCTGGAAAGGTTCATCGAGCACCAGAAGCTCGCTCGCCTCAGCCATCCAGCGGCCGACCATAACCTTTTGCTGGTTGCCGCCCGACAGTGTGCCGATGTCATCGGCAGGTGATTGGCAAACCACGCCAAGCTGTTCGATCATGGATTGTGTCGTTCGCTTTTCGCTGGCTCTGCTCAAAAAGGAGAGAGGGGCATGGCGGGCGGTGAACGGCAAGGTGAGATTTTGCGTGATATCGAAGGTTGGAATAACGCCGTTCGACGCACGGTCCTTTGGTGACATGAAGACACCGGCGGCGATGGCAGCTTCCGGCGAAGCGGGTGTGTAAGTCTTGCCAGCCAAACGCATCTGACCAGCGAGCGGCTTTTCCATGCCGAACAGGATTGAGGCGAGCTTGGTCTTGCCACTGCCCAGAAGCCCGGTGATCGCCACCACCTCGTTGCGGTGGATCGTCAATGTGATCGGCGCGCCGCCCTCAGAGAGTTTTACATTTTCCAGTTCGATCACCGGCTCGCCTTTGGCGGCAACATTGATATCAACCGCCGTCATGGCATGGCCAAGCATGGCGGTGACAGCGCCTTCATAGTCCAGCGGCTGGCTTTCGAACGTGCCAGAAATCTGACCATCGCGCATGGAGATGATGCGGTCGGCGATGCGGCGAATGTCCGACATGCGGTGGGAAATGTAGAGGATCGCAACGCCGGTTTCACGCAAGTGATCCAGCAGCTTGAAGAGACGTTCCGCTTCGGTAGCGGAGAGCGAGGATGTCGGCTCATCAAGGATCAAAACCTTGGGGTCCTTGGCCATGGCGCGGGCGATGGCGATCAGCTGACGCTCAGCGACACCCAGATCGGAGACCTGCGTGCGCACATCAATATCCAGGCCCATCGCCGAAGCGATCTTGCGCGCATCTTTGCGCAGCTTGCCTTGGTTGATGAAGAAGCCCGCACCCGGTTCGTTCAGCCGGTCGAGCATCAAATTGGAGGCCACATCCAGATCGGGGATCACACCATCATTGATCGACTGGTGGACGGTGACCACGCCAGCTTCAATCGCTTGACTTGGGGAGGCAGGCGAAAACGGTTCGCCGAACAGCTCGATGCTGCCGCCATCCAATGCGTGGACGCCGCAGAGAATTTTCACCAATGTAGATTTGCCAGCGCCGTTCGCGCCCATCAGCACGGTGATCTGACCGGCTGGGATCGTAAGGTCGATGCCCCGCAAAACGCGGTTAGGCCCAAAGGCTTTTTCGATTCCGACGACGCGGCACGCGGCGTGTTGCATTGGCTAGCGCTCTGATTGTTCGCCCATGGTTTGTCCATGGTTGCTCCCTGGTAATGATCGTGAGCGTCCAAATGGCAAAAGTCAAGACTACTTGACAAATGACGAATTGAACGACCAAACTTGACTTCAATGAACAAGGTTCGAGCAGGCGCACCCACCAAATGAGGTGTGCAGCATGAGGAGGAACGAACCCGTGGCGACCACTCAAACTCCACCTGATTATGAAGCGCTCAGCGTTGAAACGCTGCCTGGCCGTCTTGTCGGCGTGGCGGATCTTGCAACGCGTGTTGGTGCTAACCCGGCCAATTGGTCGGTTGAAGAAGTTGGCGATGGCAATTTGAACCTGGTGTTCATCGTCACCGGCCCGCAGGGCCGCGTGGTGGTGAAACAGGCCCTGCCCTATGTGCGCTTGGTTGGGGACAGCTGGCCGCTGCCACTGAAGCGGGCCTTCTTTGAGTATCACGCCCTCACCCGCCAAGCGGCGCGTGACCCTGGCATGGTGCCGGACATCCACCATTTTGATGAAGCCCAAGCGCTGATTGTGATGGAGTTTCTTGCCCCGCACATCATCCTGCGCGGCAAGCTGATCAAGGGCGAACGTGTCGATGGTTTGGGACAGGCGCTTGGGCTTTTCTGTGCCCGCACCGCCTTCCGCGGCTCTGACCTAGCGATGAGCGCCGGTGACAAAAAAGCCGATACAGCACTGTTCGCCGACAATGTGGAACTGTGCGACATCACCGAGCAGTTGGTGTTCACCGACAGCTACTATGATGCTGAACGCAACCATCACACGAGCGAACTTCAACCCGTTGTGGACCAGTTGCGCGCCAACCCTGCTGTGAAGGCCGCCGCGCAATACATGCTGATGCGCTTCACCTCCGGTGGCGAAACACTGATGCATGGCGATCTGCACACCGGCTCGGTGATGTGCACGGACACCGACACCAAAGTGATCGACCCTGAGTTCGCGTTTTACGGGCCACTTGGCTTTGATCTTGGCATGCTGATCGCCAACTATCTGATGGCCTATTTCAGCCAGCCCGCCCATCGATCTGCCGACGAACTGGATGCCTATCAAGACTGGCTGCTGCACGTCACGCATGAGACCTGCAAAACCTTACATGCTGAATTTGTGCGGCTTTGGGCCAGCGAACGCACGGGCATTCTCTACCCACCAGCGCTTTGGGAAGATCAGGGCCAATCCTCCGATGGCGCGCGCGATGCGCTTCTGGAGCACATCTGGAACGATGCGATGGGCTTTTGCGGCGTGGAGCTGCACCGGCGCATCCTGACGCTTGCCCACAATGCCGATTTTGAAACGATTGAAGACACCGCCACGCGCGCCAAACTGGAAGCGCGCAGCTTGGACATGGGTCGCTCTATTCTGCTCGCCCCCCCCTCAAACACCGAAGATCTGATCGCGCTGGCGCGGACAACGAATTCAAAGGATTTGCTATGAAAGTCGATGGCACGCACTACCGCTCCATCTGGTACGACGCGGGCACCGACGAGGTGCGTATCATTGACCAGCGCTGGTTGCCGCACGCGTTCAAGATCGTCTCGCTGAAAAGCCTTGAAAGCTTTGCCACAGCGATCCGCGATATGTGGGTGCGTGGCGCGCCGCTGATCGGCGCAACCGCCGCGTATGGCATGGCCGAAGCGATGCGCCGCGACCGCTCTGATGCTGCGCTGAATAGCACCTGGGATGTGTTGCATGATACTCGGCCAACAGCGATCAACCTGAAATGGGCGCTGGACAGGTGTAGGACCTATTTGCAGCCGCTTGCTCCGGCTGATCGCGCCGATGCTGCCATGAAGCTGGCGCACGAGATTGCCGACGAAGACGTTGAGATCAACCGTATGATCGGCGTCCACGGGCTAGAAATCATCAAACAGATCGCGGCGAAGAAACCCGCAGGCGAGCCGGTGCGGTTGCTGACTCATTGCAATGCCGGGTGGCTTGCGACCGTCGATTGGGGCACGGCCACCAGCCCGATTTATCACGCGGCCAATGCTGGCCTGCCGATCCATGTGTGGGTGGATGAGACCCGCCCGCGCAACCAGGGCGCACTGACCGCCTGGGAGGTGGGCAGCCACGGTATCAACCACGCCTACATCACCGACAATGCCGGCGGCCATCTTATGCAGCACGGGCAAGTCGATATGGTGATCACCGGCACCGACCGCACCACGGCACGCGGCGATGTTTGCAACAAAATCGGCACCTATCTCAAAGCGCTGGCCGCCCATGACAATGGCGTGCCGTTTTATGTCGCCCTGCCCTCACCCACCATCGATTGGACGGTGCAGGATGGGGTGAAGGAAATTCCCATCGAAGAGCGCCCAGGCCGCGAGGTCTCGCATATTCAGGGCGTGTTAGCAGATGGGTCGATTGGAGAGGCGCAGGTTTCGCCGGACGGATCGCCGCTCGGCAACCCCGCCTTTGATGTGACCCCGGCCCGGCTCGTCACCGGCCTGATCACCGAACGTGGTGTTTGCGAGGCGTCACCTGAGGGCTTGGCCATGCTGTTTCCTGAACGCGCGGCGGCCTAACAGATATGATCGACAATCGATGGAGTGATGCGCACGCCCAATCCTGGGTGGATGCGCTTGGGCCGGGTGCCAGCGAGGCTGACAGAGTGCTGGCCCACCGCGTCTACACAAGCCAGATCATTGGCCAGAACCCTGACCTTGTTATGCATGGCGGGGGCAACACGTCTGTGAAGGTGACGCGGCCTGATCTGTTTGGTCGTGATCAACGCGTTCTGCATGTGAAAGGCTCTGGCTGGGACCTTAATACCATCCAAGCGCCTGGTCTGCCCGGGGTTCGTCTTGACTCGCTTTTGGCGCTGCGCGCGCTTGACGCTCTGTCGGACGAAGAGATGGTCAATGTCCAACGACAGAACCTTCTTGATTCCACCGCGCCGAACCCGTCCGTTGAGACACTGCTGCACGCCTTTCTGCCGCACACCTTTGTCGATCACACCCACGCCACGCCGTTTCTGGTGCTTGCCAACATGCCGAACGCTGAGGATGTGGCACGGCAGATTTTCGGCGATCGGCTGGGCATCGTGCCATACATCATGCCTGGCTTCGCCTTGGCCAAGGCGGCAGCGGAAGTTTACGATTCCAACCCCGATGTTGAGGGGCTGCTGCTCCTGAAGCACGGCCATTTTGCTTTCGGGCCTGATGCAAAATTCAGCTACGATCTGATTGTTTCGCACACCAATGAGGTGGCTGATTTCCTGAAAATGCAGGAAACAACGTCGCTTCAGATACGTTTGCCAGCCCAGGCTCCCGATGGGTTGGCGCGGTTGCGCGGCGCTTTGGCGCCGGGCGACCGCGATGCTCCCATGCCAGTTCTGGCGCTTCGCAACGGACCGGATGTCACAGCGTTTTTTGAACGCAATGATGCCGCTGATTTGGCAACACGCGGGGTTGCCTCGCCTGATCATGTGATCCGCACCAAAGCCAAGCCCCTGGTTCTTTCTGCCAGTGATCTTGCCTCGCAGGAGGCGATCACGGCCAAGATCGATGCATTTAAAGCGGACTATGAGGCCTATTTCGCCCGCGAGAACGCGCGTGTTGGAAACGACCGCACGATGCTGAAACCGAGCCCCAATCTTGTTTGGGCCGAGGGCTTTGGGCTGATCGGTGTCGGGTCTTCGGACAAGGCAGCCCATATTGCCGCCGATCTTGGTGAGCAGAACTTGCGCGTGCGCGCCATTGGCGAGAATGCTGGCGGGTTCAATCCTATCGAAGAGAACGATCTTTTCGACATGGAATATTGGTCGCTGGAGCAAGCCAAGCTCGGCAAGGGCAAACCGGCCGCTTTTGCCAGCCGCGTGATGATGGTGACCGGCGGTGGCGGCGCCATTGGACACGCGATTGCCAAAGCGTTTGCGGCCCTTGGCGCGAGTGTCTTTCTCGTGGATCGCGACAAGGACCAACTGGCCGCAGCCTTGCAAAGCCTAGGGAGAAGCCATGATGGCCTGGCCCTAGATGTGACCGATCCTGATGCCGCCGAACAGGCGATGGATCAGGTGACGCAGCGGTTCGGCGGGCTGGACATTCTGGTTTCCAACGCCGGAGCGGCGCTCAGCGGCGCTTTGGTTGATCTGACCGATGAGCAGTTGCGGGCTGCCTTTGAGCTCAACTTCTTCTCCCATCAGCGCTTTGCCAAGGAAGCGGCGGCTTTGTTTGCGCGTCAGGGGCGTGGCGGGCAGATGCTCTTCAACATCTCCAAACAGGCGGTGAATCCGGGTAAGAATTTCGGTGCTTATGGCATGCCCAAAGCAACGACCTTCTTCCTGATGCGGCAGTTGGCGCTGGAGCTTGGTGATGCGGGTGTGCGTGTGAATGGCGTGAACGCTGACCGGATCCGCTCCGGGCTTTTGACCGACAGTTTCATCGCTGAGCGGGCCAAAGCGCGGGGCACCGATGAATCCGCTTACATGGCTGGAAATTTGTTGAAACGTGAGGTCGAGGCCCATCATGTGGCCGATGCGTTCGTTTCGCTCGCACGCATGGAACGCACCACCGGCCATGTGGTAACGGTCGATGGCGGCAATATCGAAGCCGCGTTGAGGTAGGAGCCTGAATGCCGGACGGGAAGACAGCCAAGGATGCCAACCACTCCGAGGCGCAGCTCGCCCATGTGGCCATGCTCTACTATCGTGAGGGACTGACGCAGAGCGAGATCGCCCAGCGCATTGGCCTATCACGTGCCACCATCGTGAACTATCTGCGGCTCGCCCGCGACCTTGGCATTGTCGATATCCGCATTCGTGGCGAAAGCTTCACCGCCTCACCGCTCTCGCGCAAACTGACAGAGCGATATGGCCTCACCGATTGCTACATTGCGCATAATGATGTGGAACCGCAGCGCGACGAAAGTGTGCTGGAACGAGTTGGGCAACTGGCAGCCTCAGCCATGCGCGATCTACTGGAGCCGCGCGATAAGCTCGGTATCGCTTGGGGTGAGACCATCCAGCATGTGGCGAACACGTTTCCCAACGGGCCAGTGCCAAGTCTCACCTGCTACCAACTGATTGGCTCGATGGACTTCAATGCGCTGTTTGCGCCTGAAGCCTGCACGATTGAGATCGCCCGACGCACGCTGGCGCCCTGCCGCACGCTACACGCGCCAGCCGTCGTTTCGTCGGTTGATCTGGCATCGCAATTGCGCGAGGAACCGATCATTGCCCGGCAACTCAATGAGCTGGCAGACCTCACCAAAGCGTTGTTCTCGGTTGGCAGTTTGAGCCACCCTCTCACCCTGGTGGGCTCCGGCATGGCCACCCAAGACGAGCTGGACACATATCTGGCGATGGGCGCCAAAGGCGTGTTCTGGGGCCACTTCATCGACAAGGACGGCAACTGGCTGGATGGCCCGCTGACAGGTCGGCTGGTCGGCGCATCGCTGGATCAACTGCGCGCCATCACCATGCGTATGCTGGTCGCCTGTGGCAAAAGCAAACGCGAGGCCATCGAGGCGGCGCTGCACGGCGGATATGCGACGCATCTTGTGACTGACGAAGACACCGCCTCCTGGTTGCTGCGCTAAAGTCCTTTATTCGCTCGGCTGCTGCGGTGTAGACACGCCGTTATGACACCGCTTCTCTACTCCTTTCGCCGCTGCCCCTATGCCATGCGGGCGCGCCTTGCTCTGCAGGTTTCAGGCATCGAGGTGGAACTGCGCGAAATCGTGCTGCGCGATAAGCCGCAAGCCTTCTTGGATGTCTCACCCAGCGCAACGGTGCCATGCCTTGTCACTGCGACCGACGTGATCGACGAAAGCCTGGACGTGATGCTTTGGGCCTTGAAGCAAAACGATCCGGACGGTTGGCTTGCCATGCCGGAAGAGGGCCTCGCCTGGATCGAGCGGGCCGACGGGCCATTCAAGCAAGCGCTTGATCGCACCAAATACGAAACCCGCTATCCCGGCACCGACCCGAACGCGGAGCGCGACAAAGCTTCGGTGTTTTTGTCCGATCTCAACGATCAAATTGATGATTGGATTTTTGGCCGCGAGAGCCTTGCCGACAATGCTATTTTGCCGTTTGTGCGGCAATTCGCGTTCATTGACAAAGATTGGTTTGACGCCCAGCCCTGGCCCAACCTGCAAGCCTGGCTCGCCCGGTTCTTGGCCTCACCGCGCTTTGAAACGATGATGGTGAAATACGCGCAATGGCAGCAGGGTGACGCGCCGACCCTTTTTCCGTCCGCTACGGTCAATGGCTGAGCCGGCGACCGTCCGGCACCAAGAGAATTCGTAAAACTAACCGGCCCAACCTCATCGTATCATCCTGCACAAGATTGCGCCGGGCCTCGTCGTGTAACCCGAAGAGAAAAGACAACCGCCAGGAAGTGTTCTTTTGAAGATCAAGCGCCCGCGTTGGAAGGCTGGCCGGCATGCTTTGCAAATTGGCGTTATCGGGCAAGCGGAGTAGGTCTCAAGTTACCCTTATGGATAATCGCGTGAGGATTGATGCATGAAACGAGAGAGACGAACAAATCCGGTAGCACTCATCCCCTGACAACCTCGCGCCGCTTGAGTCTGCAACGAAATCCAGCCTGGAAATCATGGCCACATGAGGTCAGAAAACAGCTTGTGAATTCCGTAGATAGCTGAAAGACAGTCGGGGCTGGGGTCACTCGTCTCAAACGCGATTGCCGGAAATCCGCCTGATACCCCTTTTGTTTTCCGGTTTGAACCTGTCCCACGCTTTGCATTTGCTGCAATGTCGATGTGCTGAAAGACGACGAAAGCGTGTGCCAGAAAAGACTGGGCGGACGCTGCAAAGGATCAAGAATTGCGAACAACTATTGGCGTGCCGGTGTACAATGGCGTTCAACTCATAGGTGAATGCCTAGAATGCTTGGCCAGTCAGACCGCCCCAGACTTCCGCGTAGTAATCTCGGACAATGGGTCAACCGACGGCACGTCTGATATCTGCCACGACTTTGCCAAGCGTTACGACAATTTTGAACATCATCGTCATGCTGAGACCAGTGATGCTTTCACGAATTTCGGCTGGTTACTCAAGCGCGCTACGGATGACCTATTCATGTGGCGCGCTCACGACGATCTATCGTCTGCAAATTATGTCGAGCGGTTGCAGGCACACTTCACCGATCCTGCCTGCCGCCTCGCTGTGGCACAAGTTGAAACTGTGCGGCAAAAGCCCGACGGCAGTGTTCGACGACGGCTAGCCCACCCGCCCCAGAACTTGAGCGGCAAGCAAGGTGTTGGCAGGGTCAAAAACCTCATGATGAGAGCGCATCCAAGTTGGATTTATGGGCTCTGGCATCGCCAAGCGCTCACTCAGGCTTTTGAGCGAGTTGGTGCGGATTTTGGAGAATTGTGGGGCTGGGACCATCTTACACTTCTTCCCGCACTTCTAAGCCAATCGGTGCGGGTGGACTCCGGGGCGGTGTTTACCCAGCGCCTTGGCGTTACGCGTGGTCCCTCGGATGAACATAGCAGTGCGATGCGCAGGCGTAGGCAAAGGGCGCGGAGTGTTCTGCTCCACCAAATAGAACAGGCCAATCTGGGTGCTATAGAAAGGCGGACGGCGGTGGCGCTAGCACCATGGTGGCTGGACAAGCGCATTCACTCGCGCTCACGCCTTCTCAGATTGCGCCTGAAAAGGCTGTGACCGGCGAGTGATCTAACTCCATGGCTGCCTGCAAAAGCTGCCGTTTTTCACGGTCTCGCGTGCCGGCTGCAGAAGTGGAGCGGAGCAAAGTTCTTCAAGGAGCAACCGCTAAACACAGCAACCTCTGTCTAGCCGACTGGATGCCGGACCCTCTGCCAGAGTAGACATGCCGTTGAGATGATGTGACATGCCTCACCTCACCTTCAAGCGAGAAACTCACGCCAAATGCCTGAAACCCATCAGGTACCGAACGGCCTCCCGCGCCGTTCAACTCCAAACCGAACAAGAGGTCCAATCAGATGAAAGTTGTTATCCTTGCGGGTGGCTTAGGCACCCGAATTTCCGAGGAGACCCATCTGCGCCCCAAGCCAATGATAGAGGTCGGTGGGCGACCGATTCTCTGGCATATAATGAAGAGCTATTCAGCACACGGGATAAACGACTTTATTGTGTGTTGTGGCTATAAGGGCTACATAATCAAGGAATACTTTGCCAATTACTTTTTGCACATGTCCGACGTTACATTCGACATGGCGCAAAACAGGATGGAGGTTCACCAGCAAAAGGCCGAGCCGTGGCGGGTCACGCTGGTCGACACCGGTGAAGCCACAATGACTGGGGGAAGGCTGAAGCGGGTTGCACCGTATCTGCAGGGTGAAGAGGAATTTTGTTTCACCTATGGTGATGGCCTTTCAGATATTGACCTTACAGCGGAGATTGAGTTCCACCGATCTCATGGGAAGCTTGCAACAGTTTGCGCTGTTCAGCCGCCTGGGCGCTACGGAGCACTGGACATCTCCCAGGGACAAGTGTCGGGTTTTGTGGAAAAGCCACGGGGAGATGGGGCCTTAATCAACGGCGGTTTTTTTGTGCTCTCACCCAAGGTGATAGACTACATTGAGGGCGATTCAACATGCTGGGAAGGCCAGCCCCTCTCGCAGTTGGCAGAAGACGGGCACGTCATGGCCTTCGCGCATTCAGGATTTTGGCAGCCAATGGACACGTTGCGCGAACGGACAGCTTTGGAAGACCTATGGGCTTTGGGCAAAGCACCTTGGAAGGTTTGGGATTGAGCAGTGAGTTTTGGCTAGGCCGCAGAGTATTTCTGACAGGTCACACAGGCTTTAAGGGTGGCTGGCTTGCACTCTGGTTGGCGCGCAAGGGTGCAAAGGTCTACGGCTACGCCCTGCCGCCTGAGCATGCGGGCGGAGTGTACGCCACATCTGAAGTTGCATCGCGGTTGGCGGGAGAAACGCTGGCGGATATCCGCAACGGACAAGCGCTGGCATCGGCCTTGCAGCACGCAAAACCGGAGATTGTGCTCCATCTGGCCGCGCAGCCCCTGGTTCGCGCATCCTACCGCGATCCTTCCGAAACCATGTCGACCAATGTCATGGGCCTTGTGTCGCTCTTCGAAGCGATACGCGCCACTGATGAAGTCCGAGCGCTTGTGAACGTGACATCGGACAAATGCTACCAAAATCGGGAGTGGGTGTGGCCGTACAGGGAGAACGAGGCGCTGGGGGGGCACGATCCATATTCAGCCAGCAAGGCCTGCGCGGAAATCATCACAGGATCCTACCGTAGCGCATACTTTGCCGATGCTGGTGTGGCCCTGGCCACGGCACGCGCTGGTAATGTTATTGGCGGCGGAGATTGTGCCGATGACAGGCTCCTGCCCGATTTTCTGCGGGCCTCCGAACAGGGAAAACCGCTTGTCGTGCGAAACCCGGAAGCGACCAGACCGTGGCAGCATGTGCTTGAACCACTATCAGGCTATATCACTCTGGCCCAGGCGTTGGTGGAGAACGGGCCACTTTTCGCCGAGGCATGGAATTTTGGCCCCGGTCCAAACGACATCATCACGGTCCGACAAATCGCCGACACACTGTGCGACAAGCTTCCCACAGCGTCGTGGATCCTTACAGAAGAAGCCCATCCGAAAGAGGCGCAAAACCTGGCGCTTGATAGCACCAAGGCGCGGACAAGATTGGGCTGGTCTCCTCGCTGGCAGATAGATACCGCATTGGCGCGTGTGCTTGACTGGCATGTTGCCTGGCAAACGCGTTCAAATATGGCAGACGTGACGTTGTCGCAAATCGCGGAGTATGAGGCGGCATGAGCAGTCGTTTCACTGTGGAGCAGACGACCCTTGAAGGCGTGGTTCACCTCAAGCGCAACCCAATCGGTGATGCTCGCGGGTTTGTGGAGCGCCTGTTCTGCATTAAGGAGATCGCCGACTGGGGCGGTCGCGCTATCAAGCAGATAAACCGCACGCGCACACTCAATCGTGGCACCCTACGTGGGCTGCATTTCCAATATCCGCCCCATGGCGAATGCAAATACGTCACCTGCCTGTCAGGAAGGGTGTTCGACGTGGCCGTCGATCTGCGGCGAGGAGCTGCTACCTATGGCGCATGGTTCGGTGCGGAACTATCTGGCGATACTCACAATGCGCTTGTCATTCCCGAGGGTTTTGCACACGGCTTCCTGACATTGACGGACAATGTAGAGATGCTCTACCTGCACAGCGCGGCCTACAACGCTGATGCAGAAGGCGGTGTGAACGCACTTGATGCAATGCTAGGCATAGATTGGCCGATACCGATTGCGGAGCGATCCGCACGCGATGAAACGCTGCCTCTCATGAGAGATTTTGAAGGTATAACCAAATGAGCTGCCGGTTTTGCGGCGCACCGCTTTCGCTCGATTTCCTCGACCTTGGATTCCAGCCACCGTCCAACGCGTACTTGCCGGTGGAGGCGCTATCGCGGCCCGAAACAACCTATCCCTTGCGGTTGAATGTCTGCCAGGAGTGTTGGCTTGTACAAACAGAGGATTACACGGCTGCGGACGAGGTGTTCACCTCAGAGTATGCCTATTTCTCGTCCACATCGAAGGGTTGGTTGACCCACGCGAAAACCTACGTCGAAGCGATAACAACGAGATTGGGGTTGGGCAGTGAAAGCTTCGTTGTAGAAGTCGCCTCCAATGACGGCTACCTGCTCAAGAACTTTGTTGCCAATGGCATCCCTTGCCTCGGCATCGAGCCCACCGACAGCACCGCCGATGCCGCGGAGGCAAGCGGTGTGCCAACACTACGCCGTTTTTTCGGCGCAGCGCTGGCAGCTGAGCTTGTTGAATGCAATCGCGTCGCCGATCTGGTTATCGGAAACAATGTCTTTGCCCATGTGCCCGACATCAACGACTTCACAGAGGGTCTTGCACTGGTTCTAAAGCCAGAAGGCGTAGTCACGCTTGAGTTCCCGCACCTTTTAAAGCTGGTCGAATTTGGCCAGTTTGATACGGTCTATCACGAGCACTTTTCTTACCTTTCGCTGGTGACAACACAACGGATTTTCGAGAGCGCCGGTCTTCGCGTTTTTGATGTGGATGAACTGCCAACTCATGGAGGATCGCTGCGGATCTACGGATGCCTGAAGGACGCAAACCACCCAACTAGCGCGACTGTAACTGCTATCGCGGAAGAAGAACGCAAGCGCGGCATGGAAACAGCTGCCTTTTACGAGGGTTTCCAGAAGCGCGCCGAGGGCATCAAAAACCGGCTGCTCCAATTTCTGTTGGAGGCGCATGAACAAAGTTCAACTGTGGCCGGTTACGGCGCGGCGGCCAAGGGCAATACAATCCTGAATTTCGCCGGTGTAAAGCCAGATCTACTGCCCTTTGTTTGTGATGCTGCGGAGGCAAAGCAAGGCATGTTTTTGCCAGGCAGTCACATTCCGATCCTTCCGCCCGCAACCCTGCATCAGAATCCTCCCGACTTTGTGCTTGTTTTGCCCTGGAATATCGCACCTGAAATTCAAGAACAACTGGCCGAGCTTTCCGCGAAGGGTACGCGCTTTGTGACTGCGGTGCCTGAACTGCATGTCACGCCAGCATGAAGGTGCTGCTTACAGGAGGAACGGGGTTTGTCGGGCGCTCCATTGCCGATGCTTTGGTCGCCCGCGGTGCAAATGTTCGGGCCATCGTGCGCGGTGGGAAGGCGCTGCCTGCCGCAGTGATTGAGCGCGTGCAGACCGCGGATTTGTTTGCTGAGACCCCTGACTTCTATTCCCGCGCCATGGAAGGCGTTGATGCCATTGTTCACGCGGCCTGGTACGTTGAGCATGGAACCTACGTTACCTCGCCGATAAACCTGACAGCGCTCGCCGGTACGGTGCGACTGGGGCAAGCAGCACTTGAAGCTGGCGTTCCGCGCTTCGTCGGACTGGGAACTTGTTTCGAGTATGACCTGACCGCGGCAATGCCGCTGTCGCCCGAATCAAGGCTTGCACCGTTGACCCCCTACGGCGCGGCAAAGGCAGCGGCCTATCTGGCCTTGTCGCGTGCATTTGCGCAGGCCGGTTTGTCCTTTGCTTGGGCACGGTTGTTTTACCTGTACGGCGAGGGCGAGGATCCTCGCCGGTTTGTTGCCTACATCAAAGCGCAACTGGAAGCGGGCAAGCCAGCAGAGATGTCCAGTGGCCAGCAGGTTCGCGACTATATGCATGTGGCCGAAGCTGGCCGGTTGATCGCGGACCTCTGCCATGATGATACCCAAGGTGCTGTAAATGTATGCGCCGGGCGACATCAAAGCTTGGCAGACCTTGCGCGCAGCATCGCAGCACCCTTGGGGCGAGAAAACCTGCTTCGCTTCGGAGCACTACCGGACCGGGTTGGCGACCCACCGGTCATCACTGGAGTGCCCTATGTTCCTAACGAAAAGATCGCAGATGACCGAAACCACACGTGAGCTCTACCGCCAGAGAGACCTGCCCATTTTTCAGAACCGCATGTATGAAAGTGCCCAGGCTGGGCGCGATTGTCCGAAAGGGCAAATGCAACTTGTGGAGGATCTAACCTCAGGCTTGGTGCGCAATGAGGCGTTTGACGCATCATTGATGGACTATGACGCTGCCTATCAGAATGAGCAGGGAAACAGTCGGCGTTTTGCTGAACACATGAGCGACGTCGCAGATCTGATCCTTAAAGCGATTGGTCGTGACGGATTGATCGAGGTCGGCTGCGGCAAAGGGCTGTTCCTGGACTATCTATGGAGCAGGGGCGCCAAGGCGACTGGTTTTGACCCGACATATGAAGGGGACAGCCCTCTTGTGCAAAAGGTCTACTTCTCAAGCGAGCTAAATATCAAATGGCGCGGGCTCATTTTGCGCCACGTGCTGGAGCATGTTGACGACCCTGTGAGCTTTCTCTTTGAGCTCGCCGCGGCAAATGGCAATGAGGGCCTGATCTACATCGAGGTCCCCTGTCTGGACTGGATAATGGAAAACCGGGCGTGGTTTGATGTATTCTATGAACATGTCAACTACTTCCGTTTGAGCGATTTCGAACGCATTTTTGGTCGTCTCGTCCATGCTGACCGCGCATTTGGCGGCCAATATCTTAGAGTTATTGGTGATCTCTCAACGCTTCGTCGACCCAGCTATGACCCGTCCGATGCGGTGAAATTTCCATCTGACTTCCTTCGCAGCATGACCAATGCTACCGAGGCATCCCCGCCGGCGGTTATCTGGGGCGGGGCGTCGAAGGGGGTCATTTTCAGCCTTTTCCTAGAGCGCGCAGGATACAAAGTTGAAAGGGTCATCGACATCAATACTGCCAAGCAGGGGAAGTTTCTTCCAGGAACGGGACTGAGGGTGATGTCGCCAGACGAGGGCTTGGCCGATCTGTCTGAAGGCAGCGTGGTACAAGTTATGAACCCCAATTATCTCAACGAAATACGCGAAAGCTCGCCAACGCACCTCCAGTACAAGGTCCTTTGATATGTCCGATTTTCATGCGGAAGTTGCAACAAGGCTCGAGGCTGCGAAAACCAATGATCAACTTGGTGCCGCGCGGGACCAATTTGTGCGTGAGTCGGTCGCATCGCAATATTCATACAATTTCTTTTGGATGGGTCGCCCTATTATCCAATATCCACAAGACATGGTGGCGGTTCAGGAACTCATTTGGCATGTAAAACCTGATCTCATCATTGAAACGGGAATTGCGCATGGAGGCTCATTGATCCTCTCGGCGTCTATGCTCGCGCTGCTGGACTATTGTGATGCGGTCGAGAGAAACGAAGTTCTGGATCCCAACGAGCCCAAACGACAAGTGCTGGGCGTAGACATCGACATTCGTCCACACAATCGGCGAGCTATTGAGCAACATCCCCTGTCAGGGCGGATTGAGATGCTTCAGGGTTCGTCCATCGCTGCCGATATCATCGAAAAAGTGGCCGTGCGTGCCGCGCAAGCAAACTGTGTGATGGTGTTTTTGGATAGCAACCACACCCATGATCATGTGCTCGAGGAACTGCGCGCATTCGGTCCGCTAACCAGCGCGCAAAGCTACTGTGTGGTGTTTGACACCGTGGTGGAAAACCTGCCTGCAGAAACCTATGACAACAGAAATTGGGGACGCGGGGACAACCCCATGACAGCGGTCGATGCCTACCTTGCCGAGACATCAAAGTTTGAAATCGACCACGACATGGATGCGAAGCTGCTGATTGGCGTCGCCCCGCGCGGTTATCTGAAACGGGTGCGTTAGAGGCTCTCAGTGCGGTAGCAACCTTGTCGGCAAGTTTTCTCCGTTAAAACGCCGGAGAACTTCCGAGGCACAAGCGATCATTTCCAATTTGGATCGAGCTGCTTTTCGGGAGGCCACGGCATGATAGGGCTGTTTTCCTGAGAATCGGCGTTATCGGGCGTGAGAAACCGAGATAGCTGATATGTGAACACGCATTGCTCGGCGGTCTTGTTAGCGTCCGGCCTTGCCGACTTCGACGTTTACCGAATGAGGAAATCGGATCAGCTTCGAGGTGTCCTGAAAACCATCAACATAGTCAGCCGCGATATGGCGAATAGCGGCAGCATCTCGTTCTACGATTGCCACTTTCACGCGCTCTACCATTTCGGAAACAGAAATGTCTGGTCTATGGGCCGCAGATGCGCGCAATATCTTCTCGTGAGGCGTCTGAACCAGACTGTCATCGTCAATCAAAAGCTCCTCATACAGCTTTTCCCCTGGCCGTAAGCCAACAATGTCTACGGCAATGTCCCCATCCGGATTGTCCGCGGTGCAAATGGTTCGACCTGACAGCTCGATCATGCGCTTTGCTAGATCGACTATTTTAATAGGCTCGCCCATATCCAAGACAAAGAGATCGCCTCCTTGCGAAAATGCGCCTGCAAGCAAAACGAGACGAGACGCCTCAGGGATCGTCATGAAAAACCGTGTGACATCCTCATGGGTGACAGTCACCGGCCCGCCAGAGGCGATCTGCTTTGTGAAAAGTGGAACAACTGAGCCAGACGATCCCAAGACATTGCCAAATCTCACCATTGAAAATTTGGTATCTTTTGCGCGCAGCTGTCCATCCCGAACAACCAGTTCTGCCATCCTCTTTGTAGCGCCCATCACGTTGGCCGGTCGCACCGCCTTATCTGTCGAAACCAGGATAAAACGCTCAATGTTGGCATTGAGCGCCGCATCAACAACGGTCTTAGTGCCGAACACATTGTTGCGGGCACCTTCCACTTCGTTATTTTCGATGATGGGCACATGCTTGTGGGCAGCCGCATGTAGAATGACGTCAACGCCATAGCGACCAATAGCTTCTTTGATCGCAGCCGGGTCGGTCACCGAACCCAGGCACATATCGACAATGATTCTTCGAACAGCAACCGCCTCGCGCAGTCGCCGCTCAATTTCGTAAAGCGCTGGTTCGCTTCTTTCAAACAAGACGATGCGTGATGGGTTGCAATTGATAAGTTGCTCGCAGAGCTCCGCGCCAATCGAGCCACCAGCACCCGTCACCATGATCGAACGGCCAGCGTATGCGCGCGCAATCTCGGGAAGGTCGAGGTCGACGCTGTCACGACTAAGCAATTCGTCAATTGTTACCGACCGCAGATCAGTGACCGTGCTTTTGCCTGAGACCAAATCCACATAGGACGGCACAGTGAGTACTTCACAATCGAACTGTGTGAGCCTCTCTACAATCGCAGCCCGTCGAGAAACCGATAGAGACGGAATAGCAATGAGAACCTGTTTCACGCGTCCATCTTTGACGGCCCTTTCCAGGACAGAGAAGGGCTTAACGCGACAACCTGATATAATCATCCCGTGGAGCGTAGGATTGTCATCCAGGAACATCGTCGGAATGAATTCCCTGGACTGCTTTATAGACGCTGCCAGTTGAATACCTGCCGCCCCAGCGCCGTAGATCGCAACTGGTTTACGGGTATTGCCAATGGAGGCAAGTGCCTGCAAAACACGCAAAGCGATGAGGCGAACGCCAATGGCAAGAATGAAGAATATCGCTCCATAATAGACGGGAACAGACCGGGGGAATCCCGACTGAAGAAAAAAGGCGCCGACCGACGCAATCGCCATGATGCACAATGAATACGACGCAATACGAAATATTGCATCCAGATCAATCGCGTGCAGCTTGATGCGATACAACTTGAAGGCGGCCAACAGGAGACTGCTTGCGCCAATCACAATCAGGATATCAAAGACTGAGAACCGTGAAGCTGGCCCACCACCCGTAAAAAGACCACTTATGTCAGAAACACCGAGCCGGAAACCAAATGCGGCCCAAATAGAAACTGGCAACAACATTAAATCTGTTGCTAGGACCAACGCTCCTTTCGCAGATCGTGGCAGGTGCACCAAATTTAGATGCCAATTCCGCATGCTTTTAGTCCTAGCTACTTTTGGACTGAACTACCTATATCCTTGATTTGTACGCCGCAAGACATCTGGCTCAATAAACCAACATCCGAGCGCTGGACCTGTCCCGAGATTGTGCTTCTCTTTTGACCAGGTATCGTGTCGCAAGTGAGAACACAGATAGCATTTCGACAAACCGAAGAATTCCGCGCAGAGGCAATACGCACCGCATTGACGAGCAGCTTGCCGCGTAAGCAGGTAGCAGCTCAGGAATGCTGAACGCGGCTGACGGAAAGCAGCAGGATAACCATGCTTCCGACTAGCGCCCACCACCATCCCTGCCAGGCGCCGTGACTGACATAAGCGACGGACCAAGCGCCCGCTATAAGAACTGCTGTGATGCGCATGTAATGCGGCGGCATCTGCAACACCTGTCGTAAGACAAGGGCCATCAAGGTTGAAGTTAATAGGACACCGACCAAACCAAGCTCATACCAAATTTGAAGCGAGGCGTTGTGAGGGTGAGCAAAGCCACCTAGAGACCACCTTATGGCGGGGTCTTCGCCCGCGTAGGTCTCGCCAGCCCAGAGGGATGCTTGAAGGCCATGTCCGTGAAGTGGCGCGTTAAAGATTTCATGCGCGAACGCATTCCATATTTCTAAGCGAACAAAATGGTGTATTTCAGGTGTAAAAACTGAAGCCACGGACGCCACCAAATCGGGAGATATCGTTGCGTGGAGCGCAATCACGACAACGGGTGCTAGGATGTGGCTTACAAGGATGGCAAGGCCGATGGCGAGTGTAAGCCTGCGCGGCTCACAGAATACAGAAGAAAGCGCTGCCATGGTGATAACAACAACCGCGAATTTTGCGGACTCTGAATCAGAGCTAAAAACCACGACTAGTACCAGAAAAGAGACAATTACCGCCACGAGCAAGCGTTTCCTGTCAAACTGTATCAAAAAGAGCAAAGGCAGAACGAGCGCAACGGCAACAGCGGCTCGGTTGAGTCGAAAGGCGTCGGGAGATGCTCCAAGTGCTGATCGGATCGGTAAACCGAAATAGTACTCGATAAATATCACTATGCACGCCAAAGCAACGCTTAGAGGCAATGCCCAGACAACCCATGCCGGTATAGTCGCATTCCGGGTAATAATGAGGCAGCACATTGCGGTTGCCAATACCGCCGTTGCGACTTGAGCACCCGCACGCAATCCCCTTTCGAACTCTGGCGCCCAAAGGAGAGACGCCAAGGCAAAGGCGAGAGTTGCAGCAGCGACGCCAGCAGCAACCTTAAAATGCAGCTTGTGACCAACGCTCTTCCTAACTGAGGTCCATGTCACATTCGATTTGAGCTCTCGCACGAAGGTCAACCCCAAGAACACCGTAGCGACTAAGAGCATTGGGAAGGCAATGTTTCTCGAGAGGGCTGTGGCAAGCGGTACCAATAGAAGGACCGCCAATGCGGCAGAATACAACGATTGATGATAGTGATGAGTTAACACGGAAGGCGCCAAAACAGCTAAGTAAACAGTTTGCCCCGGAAGGCGGCTGCATTAATCACCAAGCACAAACGAACGCAAGGTCCGAACTGACCCTCCCCCAAGAAACTGGACCATTTGAAACGGTGATTTTCTCATAATTGACCTGCTACTGGTGTTTGGACCACCTGGCTGGAGATTTTCCGGGGGTTATGGCTCCGGGCGATGATGCCGCTATGGAGCCGTTGATCAGCGATATCGGTGGTTTGTTGCCGATAGCGCTGTGTGGTCGGACTTCGTTGTAGTCTCTGCGCCATTCCTCCAGTTTCGACCGGGCGTCGTCAAGGCTCATGAACCAGTGCGTATTCAGGCACTCAGAGCGGAACTTTCCGTTGAAGCTTTCGATGAAGGCGTTGTCGGTTGGCTTTCCGGGCCGCCAGAAGTCAAGCACGACGCCCTTCTGATACGCCCACAGATCGAGATCACGAGAGATGAACTCTGAGCCTTGATCGACTCGAATGGTCTTTGGATATCCATGCTGCCGACACACGCGTTCAAGTGTCTGAACGACATCCTCACCGCGGTAGCTGGACACCCGCAAGAACCCGCTGTTTTGAGAAGCAGCGTTGTGTTCATCTGCGCTGGTTGAAGAACGGGCGCGGGATTGCGGCCGCTTGCGGCGTCATTTCCGGTTTGGGCATTTGATTGTCTTGCTTTTGGTGGCCTTTGACCCGATTTTGGACGCACTCATCCTATGGCGTTTTGGCGCTCATGGAAGATCAGGCGGTCAAAGTTGTAGGCCAGATTGGCCAGGGTCAGTTTGGCTTCTGCACGCGCCAGGCCAATGGTTCGGATGAACAGACCAAAGCGGTTCTTCTGATGGGCAAAGACGTGCTCGACGCGGGCGCGAACCGACGACTTCTTCGCATTGGCCCGCGCGGTGGCTTCAGGCATCGACTTGCACGCCGGTTTGCGACGATGAATGCGACTGGTCAGCATGTTCTGGTTCAGCCATCTCTCATTGCTTTGTGAGCGGTAGGCGCTGTCAGCCCAGACCTCCCCGGTGGTATTGTCTTTGCTGACCAAGGTCTTGAGTTGTCTGCCATCGGCGTCGGCTGCTGAGGTTACGGTTGCCTGGCGTATGAACCCAAATCGCCGGTCAATGGAGATATGGGACTTGTAGCCGAACACCGGCAGCGCGATTTGCGGCAGCGGCGTGCCGTCCGGGCGATAGCGGATCTTGCCACCAATCTTCAACGTCCAGCGGGCGTTTGTGTCCTTCTGCACAGCCTTGTTGGGTTGATCAGGCCAGATCTGTTTGGCCGTCTTACCGTCCTTGATCGCCTGCTTTTCGTCCTCGGTGTTGCGCTGCTTGGGGGCTGGCACCAGGGTGGCATCCACAATCTGGCCGGACATCGGGATGTAGCCCCTCTTCTTAAGTTGCCAGTCGAATGCCTTCATGACCCGTTTGAGCGTACCGGTCTCAATCATCCGGTTGCGGAAATGACGGATCGTGTTTTCATCCGGCATCGCCCCGCCCAGTTCGAAACCAAAAAACCGCATCCAGGACAACCGGTCGCGGATCATGAACTCCATCTTGGCGTCCGACAGATTGTGCTGGGCCTGCAGGATCAAGACATTGAACATCGACACCGGATCAAAAGGCGGGCGACCACCCTTCGAGCCATCGCCATAGCCAAAGCCCTCAACAAGCCAGCCGCGGAAATACTCGAAATCTACAGTCGCTTCGAGCACTTCTGACCTGCTCACCGTTCTCGATGAGTACACCCGCGAAGCACTATGTGTCGTGGTCAGGTCGAGGATGAATGGCGACGATGTACTGGATGCCCTGTATCCATTGCTCCTCAAAAGGGGAAAGCCGGAATACATCCGCTCGGACAATGGCCCTGAGTTTGTCGCTTCAACCCTCCAGAACTGGCTGAGCAAAGTTGGCATCAAGCCAATCCAAATCTACCCTGGGTCGCCTTGGGAGAACGGCTACAATGAACGCTTTAACGGCACGCTGCGTCGTGAAGTGTTGAATGCGAACTGGTTCAACACCATCGAACAGGCCCAGATCGCCATCAACATCTGGCTCAAGCAGTACAACCATGTCCGCCCGCATCACGCGCTCGGGATGCGGCCACCCGTGCCAGAAACCTTATTAGAGAAAGCCCAAATCAGCGGCCCAAACTCAGGGGGCTAGACAACCGACGTTCCTTCTTCGGCTTGCTTCAGCACAAACGCGATTTGCGCGTCCGTGAACTTCGAGCGTTTCATGGAATCCTCCTTCTCCCGCTACGGGAAGCATAAATGGAAAATTCCAGCTCAAAACGGTCCAGTTCTTGGGCAGCAGGTCAACTGGGCGGCCATAAATCAATTGTCTGCTCCCTGGCGAAGCAGTGTGGATGCAATCGCGTCAGCAGCAGTCCTATAGCCTCGAGGGCTGTAGTGAGGGCCTAGTGGTGCAAAATGGTCAAGCCTTTCAGGGTCGATTACTCCCCGAATATCAATCAAGTCATAGTCTGTTTCTCCAGCTAAAATTTCTGCCTGCTCCTCTATGAACGCATAGAAAGAGTCAATTCGCGGATCAGGACGCCAATACTCTGACTGTTCTAAAAGCACGATTGAAGGTCGACAGAATCCGGTGCAGGCCTCGAACAAGGCATCGATCGCTGCAGCCGTTACATTTGGCGAGGCCAGGTGAGAATTTTCGTCGACATTTAGCAATTCTTGCAGCGACAGACGCAGCGCTCGAAGCCTAATTAGTTCGCTGACCCGATTTTGCAACCAGAGAGAAAAGGTGGAGGGCTGCCCATCGACTGACAGCTCCTCGTAGTCGGCTACGATACGGGCAACAAGATCTGGTCGTGACAAATCAACACGGTCACAAGAAGTTATCTCTATGTTGTTTTCTCTTGTTATGGCTAACCTTGGGAGTACACGCGCGAAAAACGGGTTTGCTTCCGATGAAACGCCTAGGGCGCTGTAGCCAGTGTTCGCGATACCAGAATTTTGTAAATAAGGATCTAAGGCATCTATAACCATATTATCGTTAGGATAAAAAAATAAAATCACCCTATTTGGTCGCAACATTGGTACAAACGTGTCAATAACACGTGCGTAGTGATCTGGTCCATTCCCCCCGGTGGCAACATTGACAACGTTCAGGCCAGTAGCGTGCCTTAAGAGTTGAGTAAATGTTGCGTCGTCATCTACACACGCGCCATGGACAAAGCTGTCTCCCACGAGCATTATATCAATCGGCCTATCCCAATTCTCGTCGAAATTTCGAAAGCCAAATCGATCACTGGTGTATGTAACAAATCCTAGACCCTCATTACAGTAGGCAGTTTGTACTCTCGGGACCGACCCCAAAGGTAAGAAGTCTAGCTCGCCAGCAAAATTCTGGTACCGTGGGTCTTTCAGAAGGTACGGGAAAAATGCTTGCACGTGATCATCGGCCAGACACTGGTTGAAATACGCCGCGTTGAACTGCGCCAATTCAGTTTCAACATCCCTCTTGATTCTTGGTGAGAGATCGGACGCAAAATTACGAAAATCAACGAGTGCATTTACAGCAAATATGCCAGCAATCAGCAGACTAATATTGACTAATATGATCGATGCAAGTCGCTTAAATTTCTTCGATATGAAACTAATCAGCTTCATACTCATGCCTGTATTCCAAATTTATTTCCATCGACTGGCTTTTCTTATATAATAGGCAATTACCGATAGCCAAAATTTCAATGTCTGTACCCATAAAACATCGGAATGCGTCTTCCGGCGATTCAACTATTGGTTCGCCACGCACGTTGAATGACGTATTAACCACCATTGGACAACCTGTGAGCCGAAAAAACTCGGCAATCAATGCATGAAAGCGTGGATTAGTGGCGTCACTGACAGTCTGTAGTCGCGCTGAATAGTCTACGTGAGTAACGGCAGGAATTTCAGAGCGTACTACATTAAGCTTGTCTATTCCGAAGCGTGCTCGCTCCTCGTCAGTCACGGCACGCCGTCGATCTTTCGCAACGTTTGCCACGAAGAGCATATAAGGGCTGCGGCAGTCGATCTCAAACCAGTTAGACGCCTCTTCTTCGAGAACAGCAGGTGCAAATGGGCGGAAACTCTCGCGATACTTTACTTTTAGGTTCAACTGTTTCTGTGTGTCGGCGCTACGTGGGTCACCTAGAATTGATCGCCCTCCTAGAGCGCGTGGCCCGAACTCCATTCTACCTTGAAACCACCCAATTGCCTGTCCATTGGCTAGAGCCTCGGCGACTGTCTCAATCAGAGAAGTGTCATCTAACACTATATAAACGGCACCAACGTCTGCGAGCCTTGCCTCTATCTCGTCTTGCTTATAGGCCGAACCAAGATATCCACCCGACATGGCATCAGGAAGGATAATTTGTCTCTCCTCGCTCATTTCCTGGTGCCATAGGGCAAGAGCCGCGCCAACTGCGCCCCCGGCATCTCCAGCAGCAGGTTGGACCCAAATCTCCTTAAAAAAACCGGCGCGAAGCAATTTGCCGTTCGCCACGCAATTGAGCGCTACACCTCCAGCAAGACAAAGATTGGTGTCTGGATATTCTTCCGCGAGTGCAGCTCCTATACCAAGTATAACCTCTTCCGTTATCGCTTGAAGAGAGGCAGCAATATCCATGTGAAAGTTGGTCAATGGATCGGTATCAGGTTGTCGCACAGGCTCTCCGAAGAGGGTCTCAAATTCCCTATTTGTCATTGTGACGCCAGTTGCGTAGTTGAAATAGCGCTGATTTAGCCTAAAAGAGCCGTCGGCTTTTACATCAATTAACTCGCGCTTGATGTCGTCCGTAAATCGAGGGACTCCATACGGTGCCAGTCCCATAACCTTATACTCACCGCTATTGACCCGAAAACCAAGATAGTACGAAAATGCTGAGTATAATAATCCTAAAGAGTGTGGAAAGTGCAGCTCTTTCAGTATTTTAATGGAGTTGCCGCGACCGATCGATACACTGGTTGTGGTCCATTCTCCGACACCATCCATCGTCAATAACAGCGCGTCCTTAAAGGGCGATGGATAAAAGGCGCTTGCCGCATGACTCATGTGGTGTTCGCAGAAACGAATTTTCTGGCCAACTAAGCTATCAGCACCTGATTCCTTCAGATGTGCAACTAACATTGATTTCATGAATAGCTTTTCGCGCATCCATATGGGCATCGCCTTCGCAAAAGACTTCAAGCCAGACGGGGCGAATGCAATATAGGTCTCCAACAGGCGCTCGAATTTGAGAAACGGCTTGTCATGAAACGCGAAAAAATCAACCTCGTGGATTGATATTCCCGCTATGGCTAATACGTGAGCCAAAGCTCGGTGCGGGAAATGAGGATCATGCTTGTCACGTGAGAAGCGCTCTTCCTGAGCCGCGGCAACGATTTTCCCGTCAATAATTAATGAAGCAGCGCTATCGTGAAAATAGGCAGATATGCCGACAATAATCGTCATGATCAGAACAGTGTATACACAAACGGCGCAACTGCTGTTCCATGGGTGAGCATCAAGAGCCCTCCTAGAAGCATCAGTGTAATTATCGATGGGAACAGCCAATACTTCTTACGCTTGGCCAAAAATCTAAAAAATTCGTCAAGAAATGACACAGCTAGCATTCTCAAAATTGGTTTTTCATAGTGCCAGGTTGATCGTCGCGATCTATCCAGTAGCTACTTCGACTAGGATCAAAGCGCTTTCCCAACAAATCACGACCCAGCAATTTTAGCACCAACCCGGTAGGCAAAACAGCTAACGAATAGACGACCAACACGATGACCGGGGAAAGGATCGCTCCCAGCCAAATACCAAAATTCAGCCAGACCCTATTCGGGGCAGATAGGAGCGATTGGTTGGCAAACCTTATGGATACAAGGGTTGCAGCAATCGCCAGAGCCCACAGCCGCACGGGCCCCGAACCGAAAACAACTGGCCAAGTTGCAATCACAACGAACAAAATTGCAAAAGTGTAGGCAAACGCTGACTCCGAACCGAGCTTAATTGTACCGAATGATTGATTGTCCATCATATGTTTACGTCCCAGTACCGAGTCGGTGGCCCATTTAGATTTCCCAAGCCAGAAGGTCGCTCGCCAACGACATCGTGATGATGGGAGCTACACAGTTTACCGTCCGGGTGTCAAACTCTGTGAGTGTCCGTTGTCAGACACTCTGTGAGTGGACCAGCACGGGAACCGAAATTCCGCCGTCGATTTTGCTAGGTTGTTCCCCGTCAGCGCCAATGGGATGGAATAGTCTGATTGTTTAAGGGAGTGTTTTGGGCTCATCTTCACCGACCAGGAGTGAAGATTGAAACATACGCCCGAACGCCATACCGATGCTGCCGATCGCACGGTGAAGGACATCCGCCGTAAGACGCGCAAGCGGTATTCGTCAGAAGACAAGATCAGGATCGTGCTGGCTGGACTACGCGGCGAGGACACGATCGCAGAGCTTTGTCGCCAGGAAGGCATTGCCCAAAGCCAGTACTATTCGTGGTCGAAGGAGTTCCTTGAAGCGGGCAAGAAGCGACTGGCAGGCGACACCGCGCGCGAAGCGAACACGGGCCAGGTTCAAGGGCTGCGGCGCGAGGCGCGGGATCTGAAGGAAGTCGTGGCCGAGCAGGCACTGGAACTTCGTCTTCTCAAAAAAAGCATGATCGCGGATGGGGAGGATATCGAATGAGATATCCCGCATCCGAGAAGCTTGAGATCATCAGGTTGGTGGAACAGTCCCATCTACCAACGAAGCAGACCATCGACAGGTTGGGTGTTCCCCGCACGACGTTCTACCGCTGGTACGACAAAAACCTGACCGGTGGAGCAGATGCGCTGGAGGACCGTTCTCCCAAGCCTCTGCGCGTCTGGAACCGCATTCCCGACGATGTGCGGCAGCGGATTGTCGGCATGGCATTGGACGAGCCGGAACTGTCACCGCTTGAACTGGCCGTGCGTTTCACCGATACACAGCGCTACTTCGTATCTGAAGCCAGTGTTTACAGACTGCTCAAGGCACATGATCTCATCACCAGCCCTACCTTCGTGGTCATCAAGGCTGCCGAGGAGTTCCGTGACAAGACGACAGGCATCAATCAGATGTGGCAGACGGATTTTACCTACATCAAGATCATCGGCTGGGGTTGGTACTACCTGTCGACCATCCTCGATGACTACTCACGCTACGTTGTGGCCTGGACACTGTGCACCACCATGAAGGCAAGCGACGTCACCGATACGCTGGAACTTGCATTGCAGGCTTCAGGCTGTGATCAAGTTGCCGTTCGCCACAAGCCTCGCCTGCTGTCGGACAACGGTGCCAGTTACGTCTCCGGCGAACTGGCCGATTGGTTAGGGTCGCAGAACATGAGGCATGTTCGTGGTGCGCCCTACCACCCGCAGACGCAGGGCAAAATCGAGCGTTGGCACCAGACCCTCAAGAACCGCATTCTGCTGGAAAACTACTTCCTGCCTGGCGATCTCAACGCCAGCATCGAGCGCTTTGTCGAGCACTACAATCATCACCGCTACCAGGAGAGCTTGCAGAACCTGACACCCGCCGACGTCTACTTCGGACGCGGCGACACCATCTTACTCGAACGCGAAAGGATCAAAAGAAAGACCTTCAAACAGCGGCGTTTGCAATACCGCAAACAAGCCGCATAACATCAACAACAGATGAGCTGGAGACCCGCAAGAACCTCGCTCTCTTTGGCGGATTATGATTCATTGGCGGCACGGAGGTGCTGCGATGAATCCCACAAGCCTGTTTTCCCTGTCTGACCACCTTGAACGTCTGAGCAAGGACGGCGATCCGCTGGAAGTGCTCGAAGCGACTGTAGATTTCGAGTATTTCCGCGGCTGGCTTGTTGAGGGCCTTGGCTATGGCGATGGCTCGAAGGGTGGTCGCCCGCCTTTTGATCCGGTGTCGATGTTCAATGTCTTGATCCTGCAGGCCCAGCACAATCTGTCGGACGCCAAGATGGAGTTCATGATCCGCGACCGGTTGTCCTGGATGCGGTTTTTTGGTTTCGAACTGGGCGGGGCGATGCCGGATGAAAACACGATCCGTCATTTCCGCAACCGGATGATTGAGACCGGTACGCTCAAACGGGTCATGAAGGCATTCGACTGGCAACTTAAGAAGAGGGGCTACATCCCGATGTCCGGCCAGATTGTGGATGCCACCCTGGTGCCAGCCCCCAAGCAGCGCAACACCGAGGACGAAAAGCAGGCGATCAAGGACGGTAAGACGGCCAAACAGATCTGGCCTGATCAACCCAACAAGGCTGTGCAGAAGGACACAAACGCCCGCTGGACGTTGAAGATTGGTGGCAAGATCCGCTATCGCCCGGACGGCACGCCGCTGCCGCAAATCGCGCTGCCGGTGTTCGGCTACAAGTCCCATATCTCCATTGACCGGCGATTTGGGTTCATACGCCAGGCAACCGTAACCTCAGCAGCCGACGCCGATGGCAGACAACTCAAGACCTTGGTCAGCAAAGACAATACCACCGGGGAGGTCTGGGCTGACAGCGCCTACCGCTCACAAAGCAATGAGAGATGGCTGAACCAGAACATGCTGACCAGTCGCATTCATCGTCGCAAACCGGCGTGCAAGTCGATGCCTGAAGCCACCGCGCGGGCCAATGCGAAGAAGTCGTCGGTTCGCGCCCGCGTCGAGCACGTCTTTGCCCATCAGAAGAACCGCTTTGGTCTGTTCATCCGAACCATTGGCCTGGCGCGTGCAGAAGCCAAACTGACCCTGGCCAATCTGGCCTACAACTTTGACCGCCTGATCTTCCATGAGCGCCAAAACGCCATAGGATGAGTGCGTCCAAAATCGGGTCAAAGGCCACCAAAAGCAAGACAATCAAATGCCCAAACCGGAAATGACGCCGCAAGCGGCCGCAATCCCGCGCCCGTTCTTCAACCAGCGCAGATGAACACAACGCTGCTTCTCAAAACAGCGGGTTCTTGCGGGTGTCCAGCTACCGCGGTGAGGATGTCGTTCAGACACTTGAACGCGTGTGTCGGCAGCATGGATATCCAAAGACCATTCGAGTCGATCAAGGCTCAGAGTTCATCTCTCGTGATCTCGATCTGTGGGCGTATCAGAAGGGCGTCGTGCTTGACTTCTGGCGGCCCGGAAAGCCAACCGACAACGCCTTCATCGAAAGCTTCAACGGAAAGTTCCGCTCTGAGTGCCTGAATACGCACTGGTTCATGAGCCTTGACGACGCCCGGTCGAAACTGGAGGAATGGCGCAGAGACTACAACGAAGTCCGACCACACAGCGCTATCGGCAACAAACCACCGATATCGCTGATCAACGGCTCCATAGCGGCATCATCGCCCGGAGCCATAACCCCCGGAAAATCTCCAGCCAGGTGGTCCAAACACCAGTAGCAGGTCATGGAGCCTATGGTGCTGAATGATGAGTTGGGTATATACGGCAATTACATTACTTGTCGTGGGAACTCGTGAATGACGAAACGTGCGCTGATTACCGGGATCACCGGACAGGACGGATCATATTTGGCCGAATTCTTGTTAGAAAAAGGCTATGAGGTACACGGGATCAAACGGCGTGCATCGCTGTTCAATACGCAGCGCATCGACCATATTTATCAGGATCCTCATGTGAAGCATCAGCGGCTCACGTTGCACTATGGAGACCTGACAGACAGTTCAAATCTCGCTCAGATCATCGCCAAGATACAGCCAGTCGAAGTCTATAATCTCGGCGCCCAATCGCATGTCGCCGTGAGTTTCGAGGCACCAGAATACACTGCTGATGTTGATGCCACGGGGACGTTGCGATTGCTTGAGGCGATAAGGTCGGCAGGGCTCCAGAACACCACGCGATTTTATCAAGCTTCGACGTCCGAACTGTATGGGTTGGTAAAGGAAACACCACAGAGCGAGACCACGCCCTTTCATCCTCGTAGCCCCTATGCCGTGGCAAAGCTATATGCCTACTGGATCTGCGTCAATTATCGTGAAGCCTATGGCATGTATGCCTGCAACGGCATACTTTTCAATCATGAGTCCCCGCGGCGTGGCGAAACATTCGTGACGCGCAAGATTACGCGTGGCTTGTCGAATATCGCGATGGGCCTCGAGCCGTGTCTTTACATGGGCAACATCGATGCTTTGCGTGATTGGGGCCATGCGAAAGACTACGTAAGGATGCAGTGGTTGATGATGCAACAGGACGTTCCGGACGACTTTGTCATCGCGACCGGCGTTCAGCATTCCGTTCGCCAGTTCATCAGATGGGCGGCGGAAGACCTCGGCATCACATTGCGTTTTGAAGGCGAGGGTGCGGACGAATGCGGCATCGTTGCGGCCGTAAACGGCGACCAGGCACCCGCGGTTCGGCCCGACGACGTGATTCTGCGCATCGACAAGCGCTACTTTCGGCCGGCCGAAGTCGAGACATTGTTGGGCGATGCGACCAAGGCCAAGCATAAGCTAGGCTGGGTTCCTGAGATCACTGCTCGGCAGATGTGCGCCGAAATGGTGGCTGAGGATCATAAGACTGCGCGGCGCCATGCGTTGATGAAGGAACATGGACTTGATATCCCGGTATCTATGGAGAATTGATGCCGTCGAATAGTTGGCGGCTCGATGTTGATCGACATCGAAGTGTCTTGCCAAATTCCATCAACTGAATCTAAGCCCTCGAAGGGAAATCGTCTCTCTGGGCCTTTCTGAGGCTATCTACCAAAAATCGATGATAATAGCAGTATAAACGGCGGAGACCTGCATATGCCTTCCGAACGGCGAAAATCGCCCTTTGTCGCGCTGCTCGCTGATCCTGTTGTTTTGGGTGATGATCGCGGTCATGTCCAAATTTTGTACGAGGTGGGGGATTTAGTGCTTAAACGTTCTACTTCGCAAAAAGGTGTTTTCCGTGGCCTGCATCGACAGATCGCTCCTGCTCTGCAGGAAAAAATTATCCGCGTCATTTCGGGGCGGATACTGGATTTCGTCACAGATCCGGACAATCCTAACGATGTTATATGGTGTCGCGAAATCACGCCAGAAACCGGTTGGCTTCTTGTCTCTTCAAACCTTGCGCATGGATTTTACGCGCTGGAAAATGTGGAATTTGAATACATCTGCAATGGCCGATACGACGAGAGTTGCGAAGAATGTTGGTACGTCGCAGGCGTTGTACGAAATGCGCTTTCTCTGAGCGAGATGTACCTGTCCGATAAGGATCGCTCCGGCAGGCCGCTGTTGCGCGATATCTGTCTGAGAAAGGATAAATGACGTTTGGCAAAAATTACGCTTCTAACCGCTAGCTTCAATAGTGCGTCGACCATAGGCGACACACTGCGGTCAGTGAATGCCCAGGACTACCGCGACATTGAGCATATCATAATCGACGGCGCATCTAGCGACAAAACGTTCGAAGTCTGTGAGCAGCGCGGCGAGCGGATCACAGAAATCGTCAGCGAGCCCGATGAGGGAATTTACCACGCCTACAATAAGGGGCTAGCCCTCGCGACCGGTGAAATCATTGGGTTCATTAATTCCGATGACTACTATGCAACCAGAGACGTAGTTCCTCAAGTGATGCGAGCGTTTCAGGACGCATCCGTCGATGCAGTACATGCCGACCTTGTCTACGTTGATCCCTCGGACACTGCTATTGTTCAGCGACATTGGCGTTCAAGGCCAATCAGCAGGTCTGCGCTGCGCAGCGCCTTCATTCCAGCCCATCCGACTGTGTTTTTGCGTCGTGAAGTCTATGAACGGGTTGGAACATTCGACCTTTCCTACAAATTGGCCGCCGATTACGAATTCCTGTTGCGGACATTCTACACTCATGATGTCCGTTCGATCTATTTCCCAGACATCTGGGTTCGGATGCGGTCGGAGGGCGCGACCGGCGGCAACCTGAAATCAATCTTAAAGCAGAATCATGAGATTCGCGCTGCACAGGATAAGCATGGCTTGCGCTGTTCAACGCTGCGCTTCTGTACCATGAAATTATTGGATCGCTTGATGCAACGTGCCCGCGCACCATTTGTAACTTCACCAGACCTTCTCGCTGAGGGATGCAAATGATTGGCAACAAGAGAGTATTGGCGCTAATCCCGGCCCGTTCGGGTTCCAAAGGACTGCCAAACAAGAATATCAGGGTTCTGCTTGGCAAACCACTGCTGGCCTGGCCGGTGGAGGCGGCGCGCGAATCGGCCTACGTTGACCGCGTGGTCCTTTCGACCGATTCGCCCGAATATGCAGAGGTCGGGCGGGCTCACGGCGCCGATGTGCCGTTTCTGCGCCCTGCCGAATTGGCCTCTGATACGGCACCAAGTATAGATTTCATATTACACTGTGTTGATGCTCTTGCGGCTGAGGGTGATCATTTCGATATGCTGATTCTGCTGGAGCCGACCTCGCCGTTGACTGAAGCTTCGGACGTAGATTTGGCTCTTGAAACACTCGTCGCACGGCCCGATATGTCGGCGGCCGTTAGCGTTTCCATGTTGGAATCCCAGCATCCGGTTTTTGCCGTGCGCCGTGACCCTGTTGATTGGCGGATCTCGCCATTTCACGGAGACGCTTTCGGGGAGCTACCCCGACGCCAGGATCTAGAGCAAATATTCGCCCTTGATGGCAGCTTCTACCTATCGACCATAGCAGCACTGCGCGAGAAACGTGTGTTCTGCCACGAGAAAACCATTGGAATAAAAACTGATCGGCACCAGGCTCTAGAGGTCGATGATCTGGTCGACTTTCTTTGTATCGAAGCCATCCTGAAACATCGGGCCATATCACCTATAGGTCTGGGAGAAAACACATGAAAAGATGTACCCGATGCCTCACAGTGGAAACCGTGGATACCATCACCTTTGATGAGGAGGGCGTGTGCAGCGTTTGCCGTCAGGGAGAATTCAAGGATGATGTGATCGACTGGGACGATCGGCAAAAGCAGCTTGATGCGCTGATAGACGAATATGCCAATAAGGGGCTTTATGACTGTATCGTGCCCTTCTCGGGCGGCAAGGACAGCGTATTCCAGCTTTGGTACATCGTGCGCAAGCTCGAGCTCAAGCCGCTCGTGGTGCGCTTCAACCACTGGGGCTATCGCCCCAAGGTGGAAGAAAACAACACCATGGTGTTCAAGAAGCTGGGCGTCGATGTGGTCGAGTTTCAGCCCAATTTCCATGTCGTGCGCGAGCTGATGCTCGAAAGCTTCAAGCGGCGGGGCGATTTCTGCTGGCATTGTCACACGGGCATTTATGCGGGTGTGATGCATATGGCCGTCCGCTTTGAAATCCCGCTCCTGTTCTGGGGGGAAAGCACGGCGGAATATCACAGCTGGTACACATTCGAAGAGATGGAAGAAGTGGATGAGAAGCGCTTCAACCGTCTGATGAACCAGGGCATCACGGCCGATGACATGTATGAATTCCTGCAAGGCCGCGTGGATATGCGCGATCTGTGGATGTTCAACTATCCCAAGCGCAAGGATCTGATGCGCCTCAAGGTGCGCTCGATCTGTCTGGGCAATTACATCAAATGGGACACCAAGGCAAATGTCGAGCTGATCGGCAAGGAGCTGAATTGGTTTGGCCATGAGGTCGAAGGCGTGCCGCCCAAATATCATTACGAAAAGGTCGAATGCACCTTCCAGGGCATGCGCGACTATTCCAAATTCGTCAAACGCGGCTATGGCCGGACCAACCATCTGGGGTCGATCGATATCCGTCATGGCCGCCTAACCCGCGAAGAGGCGCTGCGCATGGAAGCGCAATATGATGGCAAGCGCCCTGCCTCGATGGATTGGTTCCTCGAAATCCTCGGTATGACCGAAGACGAATATTACGAATATCTGCGCCCCCATGCCGTGCACCCATGGGAGTTTGACAAAGACAAGGTCGAAACCGGCCCGGTGCTTTACGATTTCGACAATTGGGATCGCACCGATATGAGCGACATACCCTTCGGCCCAGATGATAAGACATGGGGCCAGATTGGTGAGAGCAAAGACAACAAAAGGGTCGAGTAGATTATTATCATCGTTGACTATGGCATGGGCAATGTCAGGTCGCTGATGAATGCCTTTGACTTTCTGGGCCATGACGCGGAGGTCAGCCGAGATCCGGATGATTTCGCATCGGCGGACCGGATCGTCTTGCCCGGTGTCGGCGCCTTCGGCGATGCGATTGCCGCTCTGCGCGCGCTGGATCTGGAAAGCCCGCTCAACGATCAGGTTCTGGGCGCGAAAAAGCCGGTTCTGGGTGTGTGTCTGGGCATGCAATTGATGGCCAAGGCCAGCCATGAACATGGTGTCCATGAGGGGCTGAGCTGGTTTGATGCGGATGTTCTGCCCATGGCCAGCACGCCCGAGGCAAAAGTCCCGCAAGTGGGCTGGAACCGGCTCGATATCCATCGCGGCGAATGGCTGTTCAAGGGGCTGCCGGCCAAAGGCAATGACGTCTATTTCGTTCATTCCCTGCATATGGTCTGCAAAAACCCCGAAGATGTGCTGGCGACCACCGATCACGCCCAATCCGTGACCGCCGCCGTGGCCCGTGACAACATCACCGCGACCCAGTTCCACCCCGAAAAAAGTCAGGATAACGGGCTGCAAATCCTGCAAAACTGGCTTGAGAGGGATTTTTGAATGCTCAAGAAACGCATCATCCCCAAATTCCTTGTCCGCGAGGGGCGGCTCGTCAAAGGGATCGAGTTTTTCGGCGGCTGGCGGGAGGCAGGCAATCCCGTCTCCACGGCTAAGGTCTATGACAGCTATGGCGTGGATGAGATGATCTTTCTCGATATCGACGCCACACCGCAGAACCGTTCGGTTAATGGGCGCATCATCGAGCGGGTCTCAGAAGAGGTGTTCATGCCCTTCACCGTGGGCGGCGGCATCAACCGGCTGGGTCAGATCGAGGATTTGCTGAAAGCGGGCGCCGATAAGGTCGCGATCAATTCCGCTGCCGTGGCCGATCCGACCTTCGTGACCCAAGCAGCCTCGCGGTTCGGGGATCAGTGCATCGTGGTCGCCGTGGATTACAAATCCGGGCCGGATGGCACATTCGTCTATGGCCAATGCGGCACCCAGAAAACCGATATCGATCCGGTGGAATGGGCCTTGCGCATTGAAGATGCCCATGCGGGGGAGATCATGATGACCTCCATTGACCGCGATGGCACGATGGATGGCTATGATCTTGATATGATCGCGGCCCTGGCCGACCGGCTTGATAAACCGTTGATCGCCTCCAGCGGGGCAGGGACGCTCAAACATTGCATGGATGCGCTGGATGCGGGTGCGTCCGCGATCACGATCTCTTCGATGTTCCTGTTCACCGATCAAAGCCCGATCAAGGTGCGCAGCTATCTGTCTTCCAATGGCCGCAATGTGCGCAGTCAGCACGGCAGCCGATCGTGACGGGCGCGGTCTCCCTCAGTCTGAGCGAGGGTGACCTGTGCGCCTATACCGCAGCCCAACTCAACGCCACCTTCCCTGATCCCCATCCGGTGCAGCCCAACGATTTGCGCCCGGCCATGCCAGAGGCGCTCGCCCGGCTTGGCCATTGCTTTTCCCATGTCGATAACAAGTATTTCTTTGATGGCCAGCAATCGGTGTTCAATCACCTGCATGGCGATCAATACGCGATGTGGCTCTATTTTCTGTCCAACACCCTGTATCGGCAAGGCGCCGCCGCCGTCATGTGCAGCAAGCTGTTCCTTCTTAACAAGGCGCTGCATGGCTGCGATATCTTCTACGAGGTGGCCCTGCCCGATATTTTTCTTCTTGTGCATCCATTGGGCACAGTACTGGGACGGGGGGCCTACTCGGATTATTTCGTGGCCTATCAGCGATGTGGTGTTGGTTCGAACCACGACATCTATCCGACCTTCGGCGCCCATGTGACCCTGCGCCCCGGTGCTGCCGTGCTGGGGCAAAGTACCATCGGGTCGCATTGCCAGATTGCAGCGGAAACGCTTGTTTTGGACAAAACCATCGAAGATGGCACGGTTGTGATGGGTCCGCCCAACCAATTGCGCCGCAAACCCAATACCGCGCCCTATCCATTGTGGCGCGTGTCGCGTTAAGGACCGATCCCATGCCAGCCAGAAAGACCGACAACCAAAGTCTGAGCCAGCGCCTGCATGCTGTCATCCCCGGTGGGGCACATACCTATTCACGCGGCGATGATCAGTTTCCGTCCCGCGCGCCAGCCCTCTTGGAGCGCGGAGAAGGGGCCTATGTCTGGGACCCCCATGGTGCCAAATACCTTGATTACGGCATGGCGCTGCGCTCGGTTACGCTCGGCTATGCCCATCCGGAGGTGAACGCCGCCGCGATTGCCGAGATTTCCAAGGGCGTCGGACTGACCCGTGCCTCGATGACGGAACTGAACGCGGCAGAGGCGCTTAATGCCCTGATCCCCGCTGCCGAGATGATCAAATTCGGCAAGAACGGCTCGAACGTGACGACCGCCGCCGTCAAGATTGCGCGCGCCTATACCGGGCGGCGCTATGTCTGTGTGCCGCGCCAGCATCCGTTCTTTTCTTTTGATGACTGGTTCATTGGCACCACCCCGATCAAGCGGGGCGTGTTGGAGGATCAATCCGCCACCACGCTGGTATTTGACTATAACAATATCGGCTCTCTCAAGGCGCTTTTTGATGGCCATCCTGGAGAAATTGCCGCTGTTATGCTCGAACCCGCCACGCACACAGTCCCCTGTACTAGCGATGGCTGCGGTAATAACTGGCCTAGCAATCCATGTACGCTCTGCCCGAATTCGCACAGGAATTTTCTGCATGATGTGAAGAAGATGGCGAGGGAGAACGGGGCACTCTTTATATTGGATGAGATGATCACCGGGTTTCGGTGGCACCTGAAAGGGGCACAGCATTTCTTTGGCATTACGCCCGATCTGGTCACCTTCGGCAAGGCGATGGCCAATGGCTTTGCTCTGGCCGCGGTAGCGGGTAAGCGTGAGTTCATGGAAGTGGGTGCAATCGACAAGCCGGGCATGAAACGCACATTCCTGCTCTCGTCCACCCATGGCGGGGAGATGCCCGCCCTTGGTGCGTTTATCGCCGCTGCCCGGATCTGTGAGCGCGATGACGTGCCCGCGCATCTGTGGGCCTATGGCGGGCAGTTGCGTGATGGATTGCGCGGCCTTGCCGCCAAACGGGGCCTGTCGGATTATTTCCAGCTTGAGGGGCCAGCGGTGGCGCTGAACTACGTCACCCGTGGGGCGGATGGCGCGCCCAGCCCGGTGATGCGCACGATCTTTGCCCAGGAGATGCTGCGCCATGGCGTGATGATGCCGTGGATTTCGATCTCTCTGGCGCATGGCGCGTCGGAACTGGATCAGACCCTGACCGCCGCGGCAAAGGCATTGGATGTCTATGCGCAGGCCCTTGAACAGGATCCCGGCACCTATCTGGAAGGCGACGCGGTCAAGCCCGTGTTCCGCCCGGTTAACTAAGGAGCCCCATCATGAGCCAGGCTCCCCATTCACCCGACCTGTCGGGCAAGACCGTTCTGGTAACGGGGGGTGCGGGTATTCTGGGCCAGCATTTCTGTCAGGGATTTGCGGCTGCCGGGGCGCGTGTCTGTGTGCTTGATATGAGTGCGGATGCCTCGCGTGCGGCGGCAGAGGAGATCGGGTTGGGCGCATTCGGGCTGGGCTGTGACATCACCGATCGCGCATCGGTTAAGGCTGCCATGGCCGATATTCTGGCCATCACGGGCCGGGTGGATGTGCTGGTCAACAATGCGGCCTCCAAATCCCGCGATGTGCGCGCCTTCTTCGCGCCGTTCGAGGAGTATGACCTCGATATCTGGCGCGATGTGATGTCGGTGAATGTGGACGGCATGTTTCTGATGTCTCAGGCCGTGAGCAAGCAGTTGCTGGCGCAGGGGCAGGGTGGATCGGTGATCAATCTGGCGTCGATCTATGGGCTCGTTGGCCCTGATCCGCGGATCTATGACGGGTCCGACTATCTGGGCGGTCCGATCAATACACCTGCGGTTTATTCCGCGTCAAAAGCTGCCGTGGTGGGTTTCACTAAATGGCTGGCCACCCATTGGGGGCGGCATAACATTCGCGCCAATTGTCTGGTCCCCGGCGGGGTCTCCAGCGGGCAGAACGGTGTTTTCAAGCAAAAGTACGCAGAGCGCGTGCCGATGGACCGGATGGCTGAGGCAGATGAGATCGTTGGCCCGGCGGTGTTTTTGGCCTCAGACATGGCGAGCTACATCACAGGTCAGGTGCTGGCCGCCGATGGTGGCTGGACGGCCTGGTAAAGCATGCTCGTTGTCCTCCTGAAATTTGTCGAGGTCGGCAGCCGTGCGGCGTTTGTGGTGCTGACCAGCTATACACTGACCCTGTCAGAGGCAGGGCAGTTTGGGTTGGTGGTGACCTTTCAAGGGCTTGCCTCGTTTGCCTTTGGCTATGAGCGGCACACCGATATCCAGCGGCGCATGGTGGGGCAAGATCCAGCGCTTTTTGATCAGGCGGTTGCCCGGGCGCTGACGCTGTTTTCACTGAATTATGTGCTGGTGATCCCCTTTTATATCGCGGCGTTGGTGTTTGTGGTGCATATGCCTGCCTATCTGATCGCGCTGTGTCTGGTGATCGCGGTTGCAGAGCAGTTGATGAATCAGGCCTATCTTATGGCGATGGTGAACCGCCGCTATCTGCCGCTTTTGTCCATTGCGGTGGCCAAGAATATCGTGATCGTACTGGCTATTTTCGCACCTTTGATCCTGACCGATGTGCTTTTTAACCTTGAGCGGGTCTTGTCAATCTGGGCCATCGGATCGGCTGTAGCGGTGGGGGTGAGCGCGGGCCTTTGGCTGCGGTTTCGGGCGACGCGACCGGATTTGCGGCAAATGTCGCTCGGTGAGGGGTTTGGCCATCAATACCGCGCCTCGTGGAACCACTTTTTGCTAGGCCTGACCGCGATCCTGACGCTGCAGGTGGACAGGCTTGCAGCCGGTGCTTTGCTGAGCCTCGATCAGGTCGGGGTCTATTTCCGGCATATCCTGTTGGTGTCGATGATCTATCAGGTGTTCAACATTGCCTTTTATAACCGGGCCCTGCCGCGGGTGTTTGAGACCGCGCGCACAGCCCCCGTGCCTGCCTTGCGTGCGATCGTGACCCGCGAATATCTGCGCGTGCTGGCATTTGTCGGCCTGATCGGCGCAGTCGGGCTGGGGATCCATCTTGCCACAGGGGGCGCGTTCAGTGAACGGTTTAGCCTTGTGCCGATGTTCTTTGCCGCGCTTTTGCTCGTCTCCACCGTGCGGATACGCGCGGATTTCAACGGGCTGATCTTTAATGCGCTCCACCGAGAGGCGACGATTTTCCGACTGCAACTGGTCTCTTTCGCGATCACGGTTCCGGTTCTGCTGGCCCTCACATCGCTTTATGAGATCATGGGCACGATCATGGCCGGCCTGTTGGGCGCCACCTTATATCTTCTTTTCACCACGGCCGTTTTGCGCCGTTTGCCGGATGAGGCTTTCAATGCACGCTGATACCGACGGAACCGTCCTTTTATATTCCATCCACCGGACCGAGCACTGGTTTCGCCATTTGGGGCAGAACATGGGATTTGCCCAAAGCCATGTGGTGTCTGACCTGCCGGGCGAGGGTGACTATAACATCGTGGCCGATTTTCAGCGGCATCAGGCGGCTTTTTACAAGGCGGGCGCCATGTCATCGGAATTGCTGAGCGCGGACGAGGTGATCGACATCACCGCCCGCTGCCGGGTGTTGCGCTTTATGGGCGCGCGGCGGGCGGCGGCGATGGCGCTGGCAATGGCTGAGGCATTCAAGACGGTGCTGGATGCGACCACACCCGATGTGATAGTCAGCTTTCCCATAGACCGCTATGTCTCTGACGTACTGGAGACTGTTACTAGGAAGCGCGGGATCCCGTTTTACGAAATTACGGTTTCGGCTCTACCAGGCCGATCGATGCTGCTCCAAAAGGGAAAGCTATGTTACCGCGAAGTTACGCCAGATCCGGCACAGGTCGAGCATTTCATTGAAAAACTGACCGAGCCGCTCTTCAAACCATCATATATCCAGCGCGTTGCCAAATTTAGTCGTTTGAAGTTCTTGCAAATCTATTGCTATTTCCGTTTGCGTGGCCTCGCGTTTTGGTGGATATCAGTCTGGAAAGGCGATCATCTGAACTTGCATTACCTTGATGCGCAATCCTTTCTCGGACACAAACCCCGAATCTCCGACATTAGTGTAACGAAATTGGTCGACTTTCGCTGGCGTGACAAGATTATGGAGACCGATAAAAATAAACGAGTCTTCTTCGGACTTCAACTCTTTCCCGAGGCATCCATTGACTACTGGATCCACGATCTAGAGCTGATCGAGCACGAACACATAGTATTAGAGGCTGCTTCCGCATTTTCGAAGGCGGGTTACTTCATCTTGGTCAAGGATCACCCGCTTCAATTCGGTTTCCGGCAAATCGGTCTTATTAAACGGTTGCTTGCGCTTCCCAACGTTGTCTTGGTTCCCTACGAGGTCAGCGGTCCAGAGGTTCTTAGTCTGTGCGGCGTGAATTTCACGTTCACCGGAACCTTAGGCCTTCAGGCCGCACTTGCCGGCGTTAAGTCAGTCTGTACGAAGAACTACTACTCTGTAGAAGGCGATTTCATTCTTCTTGAGCGTCGTGAGGATATTGCCAAGCTGCCACAAATGGTGGAGAAATTTCCCGAAGTGGACGACCTTTCAGCACGCCAGCGCCGGCTGATAGGCAGGCAGCTGCAAGGCAGCTTTGAAAGCGATTTTTTCTCGTTCCAGGGGTTCAAACCCAAAAATCCTACTCCAGGGGTTCGCAGACTTGGTATGAATATTGGCAATGCGGTCCGATGTTTGATGGTTGAGTAAAAACATCATCATTTTAATAGAATTGTTGAAAGATTATTTGAATAAAGAGCTAAAGGCCTAATAGTTTTAATAGGAAAGGCGATTGCTTTGTTCATTTGTATCGTTGAATTAAATCAAACTTGGAGCATTTGATTGTGAAAATTCATCCGTCTTTGATGATGGTGCTTTTATGGCTGTTTGCCTTGGCTGTGATTAATATTTTTCCTTTTGAATTTACATACAGAGATTTAGAGCAACACGGTCTAATTGTCCTCGCGCTTTTTATACTATCATTTTGCTTGGGTGCCGGTATTGTTAGGACAGCTAAACTGCCACAGAGCCCAGTTATCGATCCAACAGAAATTCGACCATACCATGTCGACATCTTGTTGAAAACGGTTTCAGGGATTGCTTGTTTTACATTGGGTTGTGAAGTTTATGATGCTGCGTTTACGGATCTCGGCGATGTTTATCTAAGGCGTTCCAGTCAAGCTCAAGCGTTATTGCATGGTGGCGAGTCAGAAAGCTCAGTATTCTTCAAGATAGGTTTTGTGTGCTATCCTGCTGGGTACGTTTATCTCGTGCGTAAAGTATTGTTTGATATCAATCTGAATTGGTTTCAGATCACTCTGTTTGGCATCGTACCTGCGGTACTTGCGGGCTTGGCGATGGGAGGCCGTGCGCCCATTTTCAACGTTTTGCTATATGGCTGTCTGGCTTATTCAGCCCGGAGCATAATCTTCGGTCAAAATGCACCAAGGAGTGGTTTTCGCATCAAAGTGATTACAATTTTGGCAGGATTTGTTGCTTTTAGTTACTTCATAGGTGTTTTTATTGCGCGTTCTGAAGGTGAGGGTGGAGCTGCTGCAATGCTGGATCACGCCGCCGAGCGTTGGGGAGTGACGCTTTCCTCTTATGCCTCGGAGCCATTAATTGAGCTACTCGGAAACACCGCAACCTATTTAATATTCGTTTTTGCATGGTATTTCGTCCAGGGAATTTCGATTTCAAATTTGATCTTTACAGAATATCAGGGCGGAAGTCTCATGGGAATCTATGGAATTGAAGTCCTCACAGCCGTGATGCGTCGTGTAGATCCAGAAATGGTTTCGCTGAGTTTTAGCTACTTATTAGACTTGGATGTTTACGGTTTTTTGCCTTCCGCATTTGGTTCGCTCTATATTGATTTTGGTCTTGGTGGAGGTTTGGCGATAACGGCTCTATGGGGTTGGTTCACGGCGATTGTATACCGGAATACCAGGCGCGGCTTGGATGCACGATGGTTCATCTTCGCGCCGTTCGTGACCCTGGGTATTTTGACTAGTTTGTTCAACACGCCGGTGGGCTTCAGCAATGGATTGATCACCCATTTTTGGCTCGTGAGCACTTTTTTGTTGATGGGAAAAAACATTCAATTGACTAGGCCCTAGGGTCACGACCTATTTATTGACGGGTTTCCGAGAGCGGACAAATCAGATTCAAGGCGGTGAACCAAGGAGGGTCACCATGTCTGATCTGTTCTGGCTGTTCGACCGCCTGTTTGCGCGGATGCGCCCTTACTTCCCCATTTCGCACGGCATCCCCCGAACCAATGATCACCGGGTTATTTCCGGTATCATTCATGTTATCAGGAACGAGCTTCGGTGGCGCGATGCACCAACCGACTATGGCCCGCACACGACTCTGTATAATCGGGTTCGTGCGATGGAGCCGAATGGGCGTGTTCGACAGGATCTTCAGCAGCTGGAGACCCGCAAGAACCTCGCTCTCTTTGGCGGATTATGATTCATTGGCGGCACGGAGGTGCTGCGATGAATCCCACAAGCCTGTTTTCCCTGTCTGACCACCTTGAACGTCTGAGCAAGGACGGCGATCCGCTGGAAGTGCTCGAAGCGACTGTAGATTTCGAGTATTTCCGCGGCTGGCTTGTTGAGGGCCTTGGCTATGGCGATGGCTCGAAGGGTGGTCGCCCGCCTTTTGATCCGGTGTCGATGTTCAATGTCTTGATCCTGCAGGCCCAGCACAATCTGTCGGACGCCAAGATGGAGTTCATGATCCGCGACCGGTTGTCCTGGATGCGGTTTTTTGGTTTCGAACTGGGCGGGGCGATGCCGGATGAAAACACGATCCGTCATTTCCGCAACCGGATGATTGAGACCGGTACGCTCAAACGGGTCATGAAGGCATTCGACTGGCAACTTAAGAAGAGGGGCTACATCCCGATGTCCGGCCAGATTGTGGATGCCACCCTGGTGCCAGCCCCCAAGCAGCGCAACACCGAGGACGAAAAGCAGGCGATCAAGGACGGTAAGACGGCCAAACAGATCTGGCCTGATCAACCCAACAAGGCTGTGCAGAAGGACACAAACGCCCGCTGGACGTTGAAGATTGGTGGCAAGATCCGCTATCGCCCGGACGGCACGCCGCTGCCGCAAATCGCGCTGCCGGTGTTCGGCTACAAGTCCCATATCTCCATTGACCGGCGATTTGGGTTCATACGCCAGGCAACCGTAACCTCAGCAGCCGACGCCGATGGCAGACAACTCAAGACCTTGGTCAGCAAAGACAATACCACCGGGGAGGTCTGGGCTGACAGCGCCTACCGCTCACAAAGCAATGAGAGATGGCTGAACCAGAACATGCTGACCAGTCGCATTCATCGTCGCAAACCGGCGTGCAAGTCGATGCCTGAAGCCACCGCGCGGGCCAATGCGAAGAAGTCGTCGGTTCGCGCCCGCGTCGAGCACGTCTTTGCCCATCAGAAGAACCGCTTTGGTCTGTTCATCCGAACCATTGGCCTGGCGCGTGCAGAAGCCAAACTGACCCTGGCCAATCTGGCCTACAACTTTGACCGCCTGATCTTCCATGAGCGCCAAAACGCCATAGGATGAGTGCGTCCAAAATCGGGTCAAAGGCCACCAAAAGCAAGACAATCAAATGCCCAAACCGGAAATGACGCCGCAAGCGGCCGCAATCCCGCGCCCGTTCTTCAACCAGCGCAGATGAACACAACGCTGCTTCTCAAAACAGCGGGTTCTTGCGGGTGTCCAGCTGATCTCTCGCTTAATCTAAGACACATTCGCTCCCAAAAACTCTGACGACGGACACATTGGGGTCTCCTCAGGCGCAGACAGGGAACAGGAGTCTTGAGTCGATGAAACGTGGGGCTATTCAATCCAATCTATCGCCGGGTCATTGCCGAAATTGAGTGCTTACCGGGATGGCTAATGACTGACACCCTTAGCCACAGCGACCTTTTGGACCGTGGCCAAGATAATTTTGAAGTCTAAAAGCAACGAGTGATTTTTTAAGTATTCTTCGTCGAATTTAACTTTGTCTGCTATGGAGATTTCATCTCGCCCTCTGACTTGGGCTAGTCCGGTGAGCCCGGGCCGAAGAGAGTGCACGTTACGTTCTGTTCGCAACGCGATCAGTTCGAACTGACTAGACAGGGCTGGCCGTGGTCCAACCAAGCTCATGTCCCCGATAAAGATAGACCAAAGCTGCGGTAGTTCGTCGATACTTGTGCGACGCAGGAACCGCCCAATAGTTGTAATAAAAGCGACTGGATCCAGAAATTCATGCGTTGCTACCAGCGGCGCGCTTGTGTGCATCGTGCGGAATTTCGGCATTCGAAAAATTTTGTTGCCGCGGCCGACGCGATCAGACCAAAACAAGACAGGACCTGGTGATGTCGCCTTAATGAGAACTGCAATAATCAGCATAGGTGTGAACAAAAGTACCGCAGCTATAAGGCATAAGAATACGTCACTTACTCGCTTTACCATCGTTCAGCATGCCAGGATTCTGATTTTCTCGATTATTCTACTGGTTTCTTCATCCGTCATGTTCGACCCAGACGGTAGACACAGCCCGGTTCGGAACAGAGATTCACAGATGCTTCGGTTGTCATGGCTATAGTAGGTGCAGTCCTTGAATACTGGTTGCATGTGAAGGGGCTTCCATATAGGACGCGCCTCAATGAATTCTGCAGCCAGGCACTTTATCAAGTCCGTGACATCTATGTGCGACGAGCTTGGGTCAAAGGTGCATGCCGAGAGCCAACGGTTGGAAAAGCTCCAGTCTGGCTCCGGCATCCATGTGAGGCCAGGTACGTCTCGCAGCTCGGCAACATAAGTATCAAACAACAAGCGTCGCGCTTCCACGCGGTCCTGCAAAACCTTCAGTTGCCCTCTGCCTATACCTGCTAGAATATTACTCATCCTATAGTTGTATCCAATCTCCTTGTGTTCGTAGTGTAGTTCTGGTTCACGCGCCTGAGTAGACAGAAAATGCGCACGATCCACCAAGTCCGGATCGTCCGAAACCAGCATGCCGCCGCCAGAAGTCGTGATAATCTTATTCCCGTTGAAAGAAAAAACACCCAGGGTCCCGAAAGTGCCACTATTCTGCCCCTTGTACTTTGCGCCAAGAGACTCGGCTGCATCCTCAATGATTGGAACATGATAGCTCGACGCTAGATCTGAAATTACATCCATGTCAGCATTCTGACCATAAATGTTTACGACGACAATCGCTTTAGGAAGCTTGCCTTCGGCCTTGGCATCGCTAAGGGCACGTTCAAGCGCCTGAGGTGACATGTTCCATGAACTGGGCTCGGAGTCGATGAAAACCGGTTCGGCATTTTGGTAGACAATCGGAGATGCGCTGGCGACGAATGTCAGCGAAGAACAGAAGACGCGGTCACCGGACCCGACGCCTAGGATCCTCAATGCTAGGTGGAGCGCAGCGGTGCCTGACGACAGCGCTGCCGCCGCCTGTATTCCGATCAACTCGCATATCTCGCGTTCGAAGGCATCGACGTTTGGTCCGATTGGAGCTATCCAATTGGAACTGAAAGCTTCCTCCACGAATTCCCGTTCCAAGGTCCCCAGGTGTGGCGGAGACAGGAAGATGCGCTTTGACAGCGCCTTCCTTTCGAAAACGTCGATAAGCCGATTGGCTTCGTCAACTACCGGCAGGTGATTGATCTGAAGCAAGTCCATCAGGGTCAAGGCATCCATACGGCTGGTGCCTTGTTCAACTGTCACCGGAGTGCAGGTCGGAAGCTCACTTATGCTATCCTGGAGCTTCGCGCCTTTCAGGATCATGCGGCGAAGGTCGCCGTCGGTTATAGTGCGAACGATGGAGCCGTCTGCAGTGAGGACGACTAAAACGCCAAAACCTGAAGCGTCGAGCTGTTCAAGCGCAGCCTGAAGGTTGGCTGATTCCTGTACGCAGATACTTTTGATCAAAATCCGCGTTCCTTGTGAAGAAGTGACTTGCCGATCCAAACCCGATTGTTGGGAATGTCTTTGCTGACCACCGACCCTGCGCCGACAATAACGTTGTTGCCGATGTGAAGCCCAGGTAGCACTGTTGCGTTTGCCCCGATTAGGGTCAATCGACCGACTTGGGCGGATCCGCCAAGCACCGCTCCAGGCGCGATGTGCGCAGCCCTACCTACACTGCAATCATGATCTACGACCGCTCCGTGGTTCACGATAACGCCCTCGTCCAACTTGGCCAATGCGGCAACACACGCATTGGCGGCAACGAAGGTTCCCGCACCTACCATAGCGCTGGAGGAAATATCGGCGCGCGGATGTACTACAAGCAATGGGCTAGCCTTTGCCGTGCCAAGTCTTTCGATCAGTGTTTGCCGGGTTTCGTTAGCACCAATGGCGACATGGCAGTCATTGCCAACAGCATCGACTGGGATCTCCGGAGTTTCGACGACTTTGCCCATGAATTCACTTGGTTTCTCGGCGCGAACCATAATCTGTGAAGGCGCATGGCCAATGGCCAATAACGCATCGTAAACTACCTTAGCGTGTCCGCCCGCTCCGATCAGAACTACGGTCAATATGCAAGCACCTTGTTAAGCAATCTGTCGCCTAGAAAATGGGTCTTCAGTTGAGCGACGATCCGTTTGCCCGCCTTGCCATCTCCGTAGACGTTGTTTCGCAACAATCGCGGCTTGCGTTCTAATTCCGTGAGTGTAGCTGTAATTAGGTTTGCGTTCTCTGGGAGGTCGATAACATTGGTGTTACGTTCTCTCAGGTTTTGCCTGGAACCGATATTTAACACAGGTGTACCAAAGCTTGCTGCCTCGATGATGCCAGAGCTTGAGTTCCCAATCATCGCATCAGCAACCGCCATCACCTCAATAAATTCGCGTCTATGCAGGTGGACAAAATTCTTCAGATCGCGATTGGTCTCTTGCTCAAACACAGCCTTGATCTGATCGCTGCCAGCGTCCGAGTTTGGCATCAAACAAAGCGCCTGCCAGCCGGCCTGCAGTATCCCGTCAAGCACAGCTCGAATGCGGGTTTTGGCATCCGTGGCTTCTTGCAATACTGGATGAAATAAGAGCAGGCCGACCGGACGCGAAGTATCGAAACCCATTTCGCCAAAAACAATATCCCGACTACGACGATTGAACTGCATCAGTCCATCAAGACCAGGGGCCCCTGTAACATGAATGCATTCTCGCCGCTCCCCTAATGCGATCAATCTATCGCGTGCCTCTTTAGTTGCTACGAAGTGTATATGCGATAACTTTGAAATTGCATGCCGCACCGCTTCGTCGACTGTCCCTGACCGTTCTCCGCCATGGATGTGGGCTATGGGTATGTTCATATGGATTGCGGCAATTGCAGCGGCTAGCATCTCTCCGCGGTCGCCCAATAGCAGAACAATGTCTGGCCGTTGCGATTCCAGCAAGCTGACGAACGAGGTAAGCATCTGGCCGATCGAACGCGCCATTGTCGCGCCAGTAGAGGGCGTTAGAGCAACTGGCACCTTTGCTGCAATGTGCAGGCCGGCTGCATTGATCTCACGCCATGTTTCTCCATGGGATTGTTCAAGATGCGAGCCGGTCGCAACCACCGACAGAAGCAATTCATCGCAACGGCTGATCTGCTGCAAGGTTGCACACATAAGCCCGAAATCGGCCCTAGTTCCAGAAAAATACAAAACTTTGCGCATCTGTTTTGCACTCAAGCGATATCGGACCACTTAAGCAAGGCCCCAGCGGCAACCCGTTGCACTATTGTCCGTCCCACGATCTGGTCTGTCTCTCGTGGATGAATCCCCGTAGCCGGCCGCAACATAATTAGGTCAGAAGCTTGAAGAACTGTCCCTGCGGGTAGATCACGAGCGATGGCAATCGACCTACGCACAACGCTTCGCATCTCTTTTTCCGACTCGGAAGGTCTTTTTTGGTGACTGCCAAGTGCCGCCTCAACAGTCCGCACCTGATGGATCATCTCTTTCAACTCGCCAGGCTCAAGTGATGCTTTGTGATCCGGCCCTATCATTTCCCGATCAAGAGTGAAGTGCTTTTCTATAACGGTTGCGCCCAACGCCACCGCGGCAGGACAGACTGCGACCCCTAACGTATGGTCTGAATAGCCGACAGCAAGTCCCGTCACCTGCGCAATCGTCTGCATAGCTCGGAGGTGCACGTTTTCTGGAGATGTGGGGTAGTTCGATGTGCAATGAAGGATGGTCAAAGCCTCATCTAGCGGTCTGTGGTCGGGCCAGAATGCACGCAGAGTATCGACTGCTTCAACGATCTCATCAATGGTGGCCATGCCGGTTGATAGGATCATGGGCAAACCAAGCCCAGCAAGATGGCGCAGAAAGACGATGTTTGTAATCTCGCCAGACGGGATTTTTATCCGTCGCATACCTTCTGCCCTCAGGAAGTTGGCCGAATCCGCGTCGAAAGGCGTCGACATGAATTCGATACCTTTTTGGCTGCAATAAGCCATCAGGCCACGATGTAGGTCATGGCTCATTTCCAACTTGGCCAGCATTTCAAACTGGCTGCCTTCGCCCGTTTCGGCTATTTGATAAGTAACCTTTGGGGCAGATTTCTGAACTACCTTTTCGGCTCGAAAGGTTTGGAATTTCACTGCATCGGCGCCTGCTTCGACAGCAGCATCAACAAGTGAATAGGCGAGTTCGTCCTGCCCATTGTGGTTCACCCCTGCCTCCGCAATGATAAAGGTAGTCATTAGATATCCAATACACGTGAACATTGCGCCGGCGGGGACCAACCCAGCACATTTGTTGTCGAGGAGATATCAACTTCGAGATCGCCGAAAAGCTGCTCCTCAATTCTCTGCTGACCCAACAGACGTATGGTTGAGCGCAGAATTGCAACTGGCATTGGGATTAAGTGCAGTCGTTGTCCGGTGACCATCACGAGTCTTTCAAGTATTTCGCGGGTGGATAGGGGGCGATGATCGGCAACAAGTAGCGTCTGGCCTGGGGCATTGGCATGGGTCAAACACAGCCGAACGAGATCGGCTAATACTTCGGCCGAGACCAAAGACCGACGATTACCGGTAACCAGTCCAAATGGCAACGGAATGCCCATGCCTATCAGCCTAGACAGAGTTCCAAGGTTGCCAACCGGTTCAGGGCCGATAATGAGAGGTGGTCGAATAATAACCACTTCTAAGTTTGTCTTTTGCGCAAAGTTGGCGAGCGCCTCCTCAGCGGCAAGCTTAGACACAGCGTACGGCGTCTGCGGAGCAGGTGGATCATCAGCTTTGAACGCTTGCCCCGATGTCCGGTTCCCATTCACACCAATGCTGGATATGAAGATTAACCTGGCAACTCCCGCTTGCTCGGCCTGCCGAGCTAGGTGCAGCGTTGCGTCGCAATTGGTACGCATAAAATGGGACGTCGAATCTGCTGCTTTTTTATGCAAGACATGAGCTCGCCCTGCACAGTGCACTATACAATCGACATCAGTGAGTGCCGACTGCAAATCCGGCATCGCTGTCAAGTCGCCCAGGACGCGTGTTTCGGAATCTGGGGCATCACAGGTGCGAACGCCCGAAATCACCTGCGCGCCTTGGCGCAACACCGGCACCAAGATCCTTCCGAAGAAGCCGTTTGCCCCCGTCACTAGGATTGTTTGTGTCATGACCTAACCAACGCTTCGGAATGCCTCCATGGTTATGGCCTGCCGCGTCGGGGTGGTCCACCGTTAGAGTTACAATCTCTGGCAGTTTGACCTGCTGCCCAAGAACTGGACCGTTTTGAGCTGGAATTTTCCATTTATGCTTCCCGTAGCGGGAGAAGGAGGATTCCATGAAACGCTCGAAGTTCACGGACGCGCAAATCGCGTTTGTGCTGAAGCAAGCCGAAGAAGGAACGTCGGTTGCGGAAGTGTGTCGTAAGACAGGCATTGCCGAAGCGACGTTCTACAACTGGCGCAAGAAGTATGCAGGGCTGATGCCGTCTGAGATGAAGCGGTTGAAGCAGCTTGAGGATGAGAACATGAAGCTCAAGCGGCTGGTGGCCGATCTGTCGCTCGACAAGGTGATGCTGCAGGACGTGATCAAGCGAAAGCTTTAAGGCCTGCTCGCCGCCGTGAACTTGTCGATGATATCAGATCGATCTGGGGCGTTTCGATCCGTCGCGCTTGCCGTGTATAGACGCGGGTACGCTACGGCTATCGCCGCATCCACGTCCTACTGCGACGCGAAGGGTGGCAGGTTAATCCGAAGCGGGTTTATCGGCTCTACAAGGAGATGGGTCTCCAACTGCGGAACAAGACACCTAAGCGTCGCGTGAAAGCGAAGCTGCGGGACGACAGGGCAGATGCGACTGTGAGCAATGAGACGTGGGCAATGGACTTCGTTCACGATCAACTCGTTACGGGTCGTAAGATCCGCATCCTGACGATTGTCGATACATTCTCACGCTTCTCACCGGCCACTGATCCGCGCTTCAGCTACCGCGGTGAGGATGTCGTTCAGACACTTGAACGCGTGTGTCGGCAGCATGGATATCCAAAGACCATTCGAGTCGATCAAGGCTCAGAGTTCATCTCTCGTGATCTCGATCTGTGGGCGTATCAGAAGGGCGTCGTGCTTGACTTCTGGCGGCCCGGAAAGCCAACCGACAACGCCTTCATCGAAAGCTTCAACGGAAAGTTCCGCTCTGAGTGCCTGAATACGCACTGGTTCATGAGCCTTGACGACGCCCGGTCGAAACTGGAGGAATGGCGCAGAGACTACAACGAAGTCCGACCACACAGCGCTATCGGCAACAAACCACCGATATCGCTGATCAACGGCTCCATAGCGGCATCATCGCCCGGAGCCATAACCCCCGGAAAATCTCCAGCCAGGTGGTCCAAACACCAGTAACAGGTCATAACACTGGTAGCAGGTCACTAACGGTGGACCACTTCATTGGGGGAGGCTCACGATCGCTAGTCGCGCATCATTGACAATATGCCAAAAAAATCACGCCCCCCATTGGCGCGCGGCACACCCGTCGAGGCTGGCTGTGCGCCAGGCACGTCTACTAGACCGGTTGATGTGCGACTCGGCAATGGCAGAGGCAGCTGAAACATCGACAACCACCCTCAGCATTAAACTATATTAGGGCCTGGCACTTCGCATCCACGCAAGGTGGCAGCCAGAGGTCAAGTACTCAACCTTTCGCACCCTGACCTCTTGCATAGACGTCGTCATAGCGGATGATGTCGTCCTCGCCAAAATAACTCCCAGTCTGCACTTCAATGAGTGTCAGGGGGACCTTTCCAGGATTTTCCATGCGGTGGATAGCTCCCAAGGGGATATACACCGACTGATTTTCGGTGAGCAGCTCGACTTTGTCGTCGACGGTAACCTTGGCTGTCCCTTCTACCACGATCCAGTGCTCTGAACGGTGGTGGTGGCTTTGCAGTGAAAGGGACGCACCGGGATGAACGACGATCTTCTTAACCTGAAACCGCTTTCCAATAACCAAACTTTCGTACCAACCCCAAGGTCGGTAGTCCCGAGGCAGTGTTTCAGCCTGAGAGACGCCTTTGGTTTTCAGCGTTGCGACGACGTTTTTCACCTCTTGAGCGCGATCACGGTGTGCCACCAGGACTGCGTCAGGCATGGCGACAGCAATGATGTCAGTAATGCCGATGCCAACCACCTCTTGCGCTTCACTGGATGCGTGAAGGAGGGTTGATTTACAGTCGATTGCCGTGGCATGCCCAGTAGCGACCACACCATCTTCTTGATGGGATTGCTCGCGCAAAACTGCATCCCAATCCCCAAGATCGGACCAGGCGCCGCTGTAAGGGACGACTGTCAAACTTTCAGCCCGCTCCATCACAGCGTAATCGATTGAGATGCTTGGAATGGTTTGCCACGCATCAGGATCAAGGCGTATGAAGGACAGATCATTTTTCGCCGCTGCAAATGCGGCACTTGTTGCCTGCAAAACGTATGGCGAGTGTTCAGAAAAAGCCTTGAGTATGCCCGTTGTAGAGAACAGATATATTCCAGCGTTCCAAAGGTGCATCCCACCATCCAAAAGCAACTGAGCGGTTTCCCCATCCGGCTTTTCTACAAAGGAGCGCAAGGGCTGCGGCAGTGGCGCGAAATCGTCAGATGGCGCTTGTGACAGTTCCAACCATCCATAACCTGTTTCAGGGCGGTCCGGACGAACGCCAAACGTCACGAGTTTCCCGTCCAAAGCCGCCCGAACACCGGCCCTCACCGCGGATCGGAACCCTTCTCCGTCGGGGATGACGTGGTCGGAAGGGGCAACCAGCACGAGGGCACCCGGGGTGCGTGCTTCAAGGCAAAGCGCTGCAGCGCAAATGGCAGCTGCGGTGTTGCGTGCCGCTGGTTCAACCAAAATGTCGCCCGGCACGATCTCAACGCGCGCGAGCTGTTCAACTACGACAAAGCGAAAATCACTACCCGTCACAATGCAAGGTTCAGCGAAGCCACCGCCTGACAGGAGACGTGCTGACGCCTGAAAGAGACTTTCCTCGCCGAGGAGCTTTACGAACTGCTTTGGATAGGACTTTCGCGACAGCGGCCAAAGCCGGGTTCCAGAGCCACCACAAAGCAAGACTGGGTGAATAAGTTCAGTCACGGCACTTTCATCATAAGAGACCAGAGCTGATGCAAACACAGCTTCTTACCAAAATGCTGGCTCTTTTCCCCGCAACGCTCGCGGAAGTAAAGGGCAGCAAATCGGTGGGTAGAAACAAAATCAATGTGTTTGGGAATTTGCAGCAGCACAGGTGCCGCTAACTCACCCTTTGAAGCAGCTCCCACCTACGCTCGTGGAGCTGCCGCGTCGACGCGTTTTCCACATACCTTAAAACAACGTGAGGCGTTTTCCAACCACCCGATTGCATGATGGCAAGACTATCAAATCCAGCCACCATCATGTCTTGGGCGGATCCTACGCGCATTGAGTGACCAGAAAGCCGCGAAGTTATGCTCGTTTCAATGCCAGCTCGCCTTGCTGCGCGCTTGATGAGACGGCGGATGGTTGATGTGTCCAGTACGGATGGGCCGATCGCGTCCCCGCGAATACCTCTGAACAATGGTCCACTCTTGATGCCCGTGCCTTCAATCCAACACCCGAGAAGCTCGCTGGTGCGATCGGACAGGTAGCCGACCCTGCCATCGCCGGCCACATCACCCTTACTGCGAGGAACGAAGACTGCTGAACGTGGGCCAGAACGCAGAACATGGTCAACGTTCATGGCCGCCAATTCTGAACTTCTGCAAAGCGTGTCATATCCAACGGCGATCAAAGCCGCGTCGCGTTTTCCTGGAAGGGTATCGGGACACGCGTTGATGATGCGATGGAGAAGTTCAGCCGTCAGGCCCTTAACCTGTTGGGGTCTCCTCGCTTTCAGTCGTGCGGCGCGCCTCAAAGCGAGTTGCACTTCACTTGCAGCAACCGGGCTTTGGAAATCACTCAGAGCGTGCGCGAACCTGATGGCTGCTAAACGGCGCTTGAGCGTGGCAATAGACACGCGTTTGATCTCGTGATCGATAAAAGCGGCCAATGTGTCTGGGGTGGAAGGCAACCAAGGACCGTCTGCGGTTTCACACCAAGCAACAAAGGTTTCTAGGTCGCGCCTGTAGCCGCGCAACGTGATCTTGGAATAGGCTCCGGCGCATCGATTGAAGATCGTGTCGAGTTTTTGATTTGCGTCACCGCCGTCAAACCGCGGTAGATAGCTGGCTTTCATATGGGCTATATAGCCCACTATAGTTTGGTCGTAAAGTGGTTTCAGGTCCTCATATTCGCGCTGCGCGTGGACTACTCGGGTGGTCTAGCCAAGAACTTGCAAAGTTATCGGGCGTAGGATGGTCAACGATCAAGCGCTTTGAAGAAACAGGTGGTATTCCTCGATCACGCTCTGGCACGCTTGAGCGGGTGAAGAAGGCTCTCGAGGACGCCGGCATCGAATTCATAGGCCATCCGGTTGACTCCCCAGGTGTCCGTCTCAGACCAAGAGATGACCAAGGTTAGGTACGAATTGCGAAGCGCTAACTCGGCTCTTCGATCTCGCTGAGTTCGTGACGCATGTCGCGAATGAGCTTGGACATGGCCCGTCTCTCTTCGACATCCTGGCGCGTGTGAAAGCCCGACTTCAGAGCATTCTGATTGCCCTTTGGTGCGCCAGATCCTTGTGTGCCGCCCTGCATGCGGCAGCGCATCTTGCCGGCAACGGCCGGCGCTTGGCAAGGCGTTCCGCGGCGTGTATTCGCGCCGCAGCGCGGGCTTTGCCCCATAGGCTTGGTATTGCGGACATGAGTGCTCATTAGCGCTTGCGCGGCTTCGGGTTGCTCTTGCCGCTTCGCTTTGTCCTCACTGGCAGGGTTTCTGCGCTTGCATCCGCATCGATCATAGGGACGGTCTGGCCTGGATTATGCTCCAGAACCTGCGTCTTGGCCCCCGCGGGGCCGCCGGTATGCACATTGCCGACAATAGCCTGACCACCGGCCTCCACATTGACGTGCTCAACCGTGATCTTCTGCTGACTTTTGCCGCGATGTTTGTCGAGCGTTTCGACTTGCTGCAAATAGAGCGCTATAGGCTTCTGCGCGTGTACGAGGCCTCTCTGCCGCGCTTCGAAGGTTTGCTCCGGGAGTGCTGCCCTCTACAGGCATTCCATGGCGGCAAGATGCGTGCTGATCATCAGCTTTTACAGCATGCTCTCCACCTCGTCACGCGGCACCAGTGCTTTCAGGGATGTCATGGCATCCGTGACCAGCGCATCGACATCGCCGTCCGGGTTGCGCTGATACTCAAACATAGAAGCGATGATCTCATTCAGCCGCCGCGTCGCAGTCTCCACGGTGGACGCGCCCGCCAACGTAACGAACTCGTCTTTCGCCAATTCTAGTTCAACGGTCGTGACCGTTCGATTGCTGCCTCCAGTCATGCTTCTCTTTTCATGGTCGTGCTGGCCGCCAATATATGGGTATGGCTGCGCGAATGGAACCAAGAGACATCATGATAACAATACTGTGTATGGGGTTGTATTTCAAAAAGGTTGTGTGCCCTCCCCAGCAATGTTCGTTAGGCGTGGAGAAGCCCTAGAGCCTTTCGCGCAGACCCACGCAATCCCGGCAAATCCCGTTTAATCCCGGATAAAACTGCGAAGACCCGCCGCTTCCCTAAACGCACGATAACGCCACTTGTTGGGCGGGGTGTTTGCCAATCGTCGGTTCATGTGAACCCGTGAATTCAGCGCGGGCACAGGCCAACGAGACAGGGCAGCCGGCAAGTTCAGAATTCATCGACAAACATGGCTATGACGCCAGACAATACAGAGCGGTGCTATGGCCGAAGGCATTTCTCTGGTTGCGAACGATATCGGTCTATTCTGGAAGGCAAGAAAGGCCCGATCGAACATGTAGATGGTCCATTCAAGCAGGCGCTTGATCGCACCAAGTACGAAACCCGCTATCCCGGCACCGACCCCAATGCCGAACGCGACAAAGCCTCGGTGTTCCTTTCCAATCTCAACGATCAAATCGATGATTGAATGTTCAGTCGCGAGAGCCTTGCCGACAACGCGATTTTACCGTTCGTGCGGCAGTTCGCGTTAATCGACAAAGAGTGGTTCGACGGCCAGCCCTAGCCAAATCTCCAGGCCTGGCTGGAACGGTTTTCGGAATCTCAGCGCTTCGCGGCAATGATGGACAAATATCCTGCCTGGCAAGAGGGCGATGCGGCGACCTACTTTCCGCCGGTCGTGGCAAAGTAGTAGATCGGTAAAAGCGCTGGCACGAGGACTGCTAGCGCCGGTCAATAAGGAATGGACCCATGCCCCCGACGAGCAGAGGTATGGGTCGCCAACCGTGTCACTTCTTATCGAAGTTCGCCGACAAGCGCATTTGCATATAATCGCCAGCGCTCATCGGCTCATACTTCTCCTGTGGTCCAACAATCATGGCATCTTTGTTGGCCTGAGCGAAGAACGCGATGGAGTAGCGTGGGCCGTCATATTCGCCAGGTTTCGGCATACGCACGCGGTGCAGCGTCGACTGCAACAGATCATCAGACCAACGCATCAGCATGTCACCAATGTTGCAGGTGATGATACCATCCAGCGGCTCGACCTCGGTCCAGGCAAGCCCTTCCACCTGATCTTTGCCGGGTGCAACCTGGAGACCACCTTGCCCGGTGCGCTGGTGTAGAAGGGTCAGGCAGTTGTAGTCGCTGTGTGCACCCGCCCGCCAATATTTGTAATCTTCCTGCTTGGCGTCTTTCATCGCCAAATAATGGATCAATCGCACGGTGGACTGGTAGGTTGGTTTCATTGGATCGTGCGCCGTGGTGAAGAAATCCGTCGGCATGCCCAGCTTGTCAGCAAAGCATCCGAGAACCTTCATCGCCACACCCCAATTGGCGCGCTCGAAGGTCAGCATCGCAGCTTTGAAGCCAGCCAGTTCTTCGGGCGTTGGCCAAAGGCCAAGCTCGTCCATGCGCGAGATCGTGACCTGGTAACTCTCCTTCTGGTCTGCGGTGCCGGTGGAGGGGCGCACCTGCGCTTTGTATTCCCAGCCGGAGTTGGTGCCGCGCGCCATGGGATATTGCGCCTTCACCGCCTGCGGCAGGTCGAAGAAGTGCTTTGATTTCAGGAAAGCATCATCGATCAGGTGGATCGGTACACCGTGATTGACCAACTGAAAGAAGCCAGTGTCCGTGGCTGCTTCCCACAAGTGTTCGGTGATCTCGGATTTACGGGCATCAAAGTCCGTCAGATCGATCCTTGGAACGGAGCGTTCGACCTCAAGACCGACCCCACCGATGGCGGTTTCTTTGTTGAGTTCTTTCAGGGCGTAATCGGCTGCATTGGACATTCTTAGTCTCCATCAGGGTTGATTGATTTGGCCGCCGGTCGGACGGGGAAAAGTCAAACGGAGCAATGACCTGTGCGCTGGAAATTTTTCCGCGCGCTGCCTGCTTCTACTCCTGATCGTGATCTGTGTTGGCTGGTCTCCTAGTGCTTGGCTTTGCCCTTTACTTGGCGCCGCGCTTTGATGGTTTCGACCGCCAGGAAGCAGTCATGCGAGAGCTGATCCATATCGAGGAAGGGCAATGCGCCATCCACCACCAACGGTTTGCCCTTCACAAACGAGTGGCGAACATGGCCCTGGCCACCAGCAACGATTGGGCCAATGAGCCGATCATGTTGGCCTAGGTAGCGCGGTGCCGACAGATCAAAAATCGCGATGTCGGCATCTTTTCCAACCTCAAGCGTTCCGGTGCTTTCAAAGCCGAGAACCTTGGCACCACCGGCGCTTGCCCAGTGAAGGCACGTTTCAGCATCCACGGCCCCGGCACCTTTGGTGATGCGGTGCGTGCAGAAGGTCGCGTAAAGCGCAGCAATCATATCGGCAGCTTCATTGGCCGCTGCGCCATCGACGCCGATAGAGACCGTTCCGCCAAGCCTGTGCAGCATGTCAGCAGGGGCGACCCCGGAGCCGAGCCTGGCATTGGCTTGGACGCAGTGGGCCATGCCAGTGCCGGTTTCGGCAAGCATGCGCACTTCGCTTTCATCGCAATCCACCAAATGGGCGAACCAAACGTCCGGCCCCAACCAGTCATGCTCAGCAAGCCAATGGACAGGACGCTTGCCGTAATGCTCAAGCGTGTAGTCCACATAACCTTGGTTTTCAGACAAATGAGAATGCAGACGAACGCCCATTGAGCGGGTGGCTTGGGCAAGCTCTTTCAGCTCACCTTCAAGCAGGGAGTAGGTGGGCGTTGTCGGCGCGAACGCCACTTTCATCATCGCGCCAGGTGCAGGGTTATGCCAGCGGGTAACATCCGCCTCAACCGCCTGCACCATGTCGTCATAGGTCTCGGTGGGCAGTGGCACGATATCAGGTTCATCAAACGACCGCGCCTTCGTCGCACCACCGCGGCCAAGCATGAACCGCACACCAAAGCGCCGCGCCGTTTCACACAAGATGGTCGATGGGTCGAAATCGAACCGGTCGGAATAGAAGTAGTGATGGTCGGCGATGGTCGTCGCACCTGATAAGGCAAGCTCGGCCATGCCGAGCGTCACGCCCGCCTGCATCACGTCGGCGTCGAGCGTGTCCCAATAGGAATAGGGTACGAGGCGCAGCCAAGGCGTCAGCGGCTCATTCATGCCTTCCGGCACGCTTTTGAGCACACTTTGAAATAGATGGTGGTGGCTGTTCACAAGACCCGGTGTCACCACACAGCCGGCGGCATCCACGATCTCTTCTTCGGGTCCCGGCGCTAGGTCGCCGATTTCAGCGATTTTACCATCGCGCACGCGGATGGAACCGCTGGCCCGCGCAGCCTCGCCCAACTGACCAGTGAGAATGCCCTCTGCGCCTTGGATGAGAAAGCTTGTCACCGCTCGTCCTTGGGGATCGACCATGGGAAGAAGAGCCGCTGAACGAGCACCACCAAGTTGAACAGGGTAAGCGACATCAGCACCAGGAAGCCCAGCCCAAGCCAGGCCTGCGGCAGTTTGAAGTTAGACGTTGAGAACTGAATGAAGAAGCCAAGTCCCTGCGATGACGCAACGAACTCGGCCACCACAGCTCCGATAACGGCCAACGTAATGGAGATTTTGAGGCCTGAGAAAATGTAGGGGATCGCATAGGGAATGCGGATCTGTGTGAACTCACGCCAGGCTGGTGCCTTGAGGCTTTGGGAGAGTTCGATCAGCTCACGCGGTGTTGCCATCATGCCCGTGGTCATGGAGACGACCAGCGGGAAGAAGGTGATGAGAAACGTGATGGTGACTCGCGGCGCATCACCGGAACCGAGGATCACTATGATGATCGGCGCAACGGCCACCACAGGCGTGGACTGGATGACCACAAGCAATGGGTACAGGCAGGCAGACACCACCTTGGAGCGGGTGAGCGCTATCGCCACCGGCAGCGCAATACAGATGGAAATCACATAGCCGATCATCGCCACGCGCAGCGTCGCCCAGACATGATCAAACCACCGATCAGCGGGCACGGCATCTATCGCGCCACCTATGCGCGTGGGCGCCGGCAATATGAAGCTCGGGATCGGGAAGATGCGCGTTGCAAGCTCCCAGATGACCAAAAGGCCAATGATCGTCAGGCCTGGCAGCAAACCCGGCACCGCCATCATCTGGTGGATCAGAGGTACCTTTACAGGCACCTTCAAAGGCGAAGAAGCCGCTGGTGCCGCCGCCGTGGTTTCCTCAGGCGGCGCGCTTGAGGAGGAGGCTGCGGAGATATCCTGCAAACTCATGCATCACCTTTGATGTGGTGGTTTCAATGGTGCGCGGGCGGTCCAGCGGCACCTTCAAGTCTTCCAATATGCCGCCAGGTCGATCAGTCATCACGATCACGCGGTCAGCCAGCAGCACGGCCTCGGCAATAGAATGGGTGATAAAGAGCACAGTCTTCGGCCGCTCCTGCCAGATACGCAGCAGCTCAAAGCCCATGTCCTCGCGGGTCAGCGCATCAAGCGCGGAGAACGGCTCGTCCATTAGAAGAATATCGGGGTCCATCAGCAAGGCGCGGGCGATACCAACGCGTTGCTGCATGCCGCCAGAAAGCTCGTTCGGCAGACGGGTTTCAAAGCCTTCCAGGGCAACCATTTTTACCAAATCATGGGCCCGCTCACGCTCGGCCTTGGAGACGAATCCACCACGATGTTTCAGCGGAAAGAGCACGTTGTCGATGGTGTTGGCCCAGGGCAGCAAGGTCGGCTTCTGGAAGACGATGCCGATGTCATCACGTGGATCGGCGACTTCTAGATCGAAGACTTTCACGCTGCCCGACGTGGGCTTGAGCAGGCCGGACGTCAGGCGCAGGAGCGTTGATTTCCCGCAGCCTGACGGGCCAAGCACAGCGACAAATTCATGCCGTTCGATGCTGGCAGTAACGCCGCAAAGCGCTTCCAACGGGCCGGTGTCCGTGGTGAACACCTGGCCAACATTTTCAAACGCGATCGCGGCGGTATTTGGCATGTCTTCCTGCCTTAGTTGGTCGGCATGAAGGAGCGATCAATGATCGTCTCTGGGTCCAGTGCATCCACGTCGAAGCCCTGCGCGGCCGCAACGCGCGCCCATGTGGACGCCAGACGGCCAGGCTCAAACACGCCCAGACCATCAGACTCCGTCACCTCATTAAAGACCAACAACATGGCATCGTTCACGCCGCCCTCGATGGACGCCAAGTCAAGTTCTGGCACCACAGACACCACAGCTTCAGCAGCAGCGGTTGGATTTTCCGACGCGAAAACGACTGAGCGTTGATAAGCTTCCAGGAACCGTCGCGCCACGTCAGGGCGTTCGGCGAGGAACGTGTCGTTCGCCATGACTGAGGCAGAGTAGAGATCAAGGCCAGCGGTTGACCAAGGGATCACCATGATATCTTTTCCAGCTTCCTCGGCCTGGGTGGTGTAGCGGGTCACGTCGACAACCCAAGCGATGATGGCGTCAGCTTGCCCTGTCATCAAAGTTGGCCCAAGTGCGCCCGGATCCATTTTGTTGAGGACGATGTCCTCTTCGGTCATGCCCATGTCGGCCAGGATCAGCGGCAGATAAACATTTGAGGAGGTGAAGGGCGAGGTGGCAATGGTCATGCCGCGCACATCTTCCACCGTCTCGATCCCATTGCCTTCCAGCGTGTAGAACGCGTGCGGGCCCTGGTTAAAGTAGGACATGACAGCCGTCACCGGCACATCCTCGGTCACGGCAGCCGCCATCAGCGCGCCTAGGCCGGCGGTGCCAATGTCGGAGATACCGGTGGCCAGTTTGGTGACGGCTTCCGAAGAGCCACGACCGCCTTCGATGGTGACCTCGATGCCAGCTTCCTCACAGAAGCCTTGTTCAATGCAGACATAAATGGGGGATTTGTCGCCGCCTGGCAGCCAATCCAACTGGAATGTGACTTCATCAAGCGCCCGCGCCGATGTCGCTGTTGCCATTATGGTCATGCCGCCCAAGAGCGCGGCGGAGAGTGATTTAAGGCTCATATCATTTCCTTTCCCGGTCGCACACGCAGTGCGGTCCGGCGCCACGCAATGTGCGGCGCGGGTCAATCGACCGGATGTCGGGGCTTCTCGCAGCATGCACACTTGTGAGCGCGCATCGATCAGCCGGGTGGGAGGAGAGAAGAAACAGCATGCAGACTCGGCTCCATCGCCGCTTGGCACCTGGCCAAGCGTTGGGGTTGGAAGGCCGAGCAATGTCCCGATTTACAGCTCTTCTCTGGCGCGTTTTTGCCCGCGAGCTGATCCACCTGACTGCTTCTACTCGACGATGATGAAACCACGGGTCGCGCCGAGCGCGCAGATGTATCGGGCACTTCAGCGCCTCAATAGCATTCAAAAGCTGTCGAACTTGCAGCCACTTTGCCTGCTAAACAGGCATGCTACGTGATTGCCTACATGCTAAGCAGTCGGCATCGCAACACCTATGAGCTGAGTTGTCCCATGCCGATTTCACCTGAGCGCGACGAAGAACTTATCCGTCACACCATCGACCTGGCCAAGCAATCGCGTGCCCGTGGCGATCATCCCTTTGCGGCGCTTCTCGCCGATGCCGACGGCAAGATTTTGCTGGAGGCGATGAACACGTGTGGCACCAAGAATGACGATACCGGGCACGCGGAACGCAATCTGATGACCGAAGCTTCGATGACCTACGACACGGACTTTCTGGGCACATGCAGCATGTACACCAGCGCCGAACCCTGCGCGATGTGCGCTGGCTCGGTCTACTGGGCAGGTGTTGGCCGTGTGGTGCACGGCATGACTGAACGAGCGCTGAAGGATCTCATCGGCCCCGACCCTGAAAACCTCACCATGGATTTGCCTTGCAAGACCGTCTTCGACTCTGGGCAGCGCAAAGTGGAAGTTGTCGGACCGCTGCTCTCGGAGGAAAGCGCCGTGGTGCATGAGGGCTTTTGGGTGGGCAGCAAATAAGGCTAGCGCGCGAGCCTAATAGATCGAGCACACGGTCTTGGTCTGGAGATAATTGTCCAAGCCCTCAGCGTTATTCTCCACGCCCCAACCGGACTCTTTCCATCCACCCTTAGGCAACTCAGGCGAGAAGTAGGAGTGGCCGTTGATCCAGACGGTTCCGGCCTTGATGGCGGCTGACACGCGATGCGCCTTGGAGATGTTCTGCGTCCACACGCTGGCCGCCAAGCCGTAGCGCGTATCATTGGCCTGGCGCACCACATTGTCCACATCATCAAACGCACACACCGCCGCAACAGGGCCAAAAACCTCTTCACGCATCAGGGCACTGTCGGCTGTCGGGTTCACGATCACCGCTGGGCGCACGAAACTGCTGTGCGGACCATCCAGCTCGCCGCCTGTGATGACAGCTGCGCCGTCCTTCGCTGCGCCGTTCACGTAGCCAGCCACTTTGGTAGCGTGTGCCGGATGGATGAGCGGGCCCATTCGGGTGCCGTGATCAAGCCCATGCCCAAGCTGTATGCCAGCGGCTTTTTCGGCCAATCCATCGACGAAGCGGTCAAAGATTGGTCGTGCCACATAGATCCGCGAACCGGAGACGCAGACCTGCCCGCCATTGGCGAAAACGCCACGCATGACGCCGTCCAACGCCGCATCGATGTCCGCATCATCCAGCACGATGAAAGGTGATTTACCGCCAAGTTCGAGGGTGAGTTTCTTGAGGTTTCCGGCCGCCGCTTCAATCAGTTTGCGGCCTGTTGCTGTAGAACCTGTGAACGCCAGCTTATCGACGTCAGGGTGTTCGGCCAGACGCGCACCCAGCTCATGACCAAAGCCTGTTACGATGTTCACCACGCCAGGCGGAACACCGGCTTCTAGCAAGAGATTGCCGAGATAGAGCGCCGTCAGAGAGGTGTCTTCGGCGGGTTTAAGAACCATAGAACAACCAGCCGCCAGTGCCGGCGCTAGTTTCATGGTGGCCATCAACAAAGGCGAGTTCCACGGCGTGATCGCGGCCACAACACCCACAGGTTCGCGCAGCGTATGCGCCACCACCTGCTTGCCCAGCGGCTGATAAGTTATGGAAGGCGAAATGGTTTGTCCGGAGATTTTGGTGGCAAACCCCGCGAAGAAGCGAAATTGCTCGGCGCTTGCTGGTATCTCGGCAAACCGGCTCGTGCCCCAGGTTTTCCCCTGGTCGAGCGTTTCAAGCTCGGCAAGCGCTTCAGCATGCTGGTCGATTAGCTCGCCTACTTTCCAAAGCACCTTGCCACGCACCGATGGGGTCATACCTCGCCAGCGTTGTTCCTCGAACGAGGCCCGCGCGCTTGCCACAGCTTTGTCTGCATCTGCAGTTGAGCCTTTAGCGATCTGCGCGAGCGTATGGAGCGTTGCTGGGTCTCGCGTTTCAAAGGTCTCGCCGTTGGAGGCATCTATCCAATTGCCATCGATCAACAGCTGCTTGGGACCCGTCGCAAGAAAAGCCTTGGCTTGATCGGTATCGGGCGTGGTGCGGGTGAACTGAATGGTCATGCGGACGGGCTCACACCGCCATGTGCATCACGCACACGCGCGGCGGCATTCAACGCACCGCGCACGATGGAATGGTAGCCAGTGCAGCGGCATATGTTGCCTTCAAGCGCTGCAATCACAGCTTCATCATCGGCGGTCGGGTTGGCTGACAAGAACGACACCAGCGCCACCACGTAACCCGGCGCGCAGTAGCCGCATTGGAACGCGGACTCTTCGCGCAAGCCCGCTTTCACCAAGGCTGCCACCGGCAAAGCGTCCACACCTTCAATGGTCGTCAGCGTTTTTCCATCCACCTGCCAGGCGAACAGCAGGCACGCGTTCTGCGCCACGCTATCCACCAGCACACTGCACGCGCCACAACGACCGATGGAGCAGCCGATCTTGGTGCCTGTCAAAAACAGTTGCTCGCGCAGCAAATCTGCCAAGCGTGTTTCTGTTCCGACAGGCACAGTAATGGCTTCACCGTTCAACGTGAAAGATATGGTCAGAGCGTCGGCTATAGGTCGGTCAAGCATGACGCCTCCATGAAGTTGAGAAGCGTTTCCGGCGAAAGCGGCAGATGGTTGGGCCACGCCATATCAGCTCGCATGCTCAAGGCACGCGCGACCGCATTGGTGATTGCGGGTGCAGAACCCGTGATGCCCAACTCACCCACGCCGCGCGGGCCATAGGAATCACCTTCGTCCAGCTCATCCAACGCGTAAGTGGCGATGGCGCGTGGTCGATCCGCCATCGAAGGCATGGTGTAGGTGTCAAAGTTGCCGGTAACAGCGTGGCCCTCGTCCATCAGCACGTGTTCGGTCAACGTCATGCCCATGCCTTGGCTGGCAGCGCCCTCCATCTGGCCAAGGTAAGATGCGCTATCCAGAACCGGACCGGAGGCGGAATGCTGGGCCATGTCGAGCACGCGCACCATGCCGGTGATGCGATCCACCGCAACGCGCGCCAGCGTCACACCTGAGATAAACAGAAAGCGCGCATTGCCCTTTGTGTACTCAGTCTTTGGATAGGCGCAGAACCGCCGTTCAACAGGTCTTTGTTCAGGCTTCAGCTGACGCGCCAAATCCCCAAAAGTGATCAGCGGCTCGCCGGAATTGGTGCCGACCTTACCGACGCCACCAGGCACCAACGTCAGTTGGTCGGGCGTGCGCTCCAGTTTTGCTGCTGCGACCTGCAGCAGGGCCTGCCTAAACCCCGGCGCCGTGAGCTGGGCGCCCTTCCACACGATGTAAGTGCCGCGTGAAGCGGTGGTGGAACCGCTATCGGGCGTGCAGGCTGTGTCGCCAAACACCACGCGCACATCCTCGCGCGCCACATCAAGGGCGCTGGAAACGGCCGAGGCGACGGCAGGGATTAAGCCCTGGCCCATTTCATCCAGGCCGTAGCGCGCTTCAATCTTACCGTCGGCAGCCAGCGCCAGTTCGATCTCGCCTTCATCCTCGGGCAAAGTGCCAAGCCCATTGCCTTGGTAGCACAGCGCCATGCCGGTGCCGACCCAGCTTTTGCCATCCTCAGACAGGCCTTGTGGCAAGGACCAAAGCGGGCTCGCCGCGGCACCATCAAGCATGGCTGACAAGCGCTCGGTCGGCGCAACCTTCTGCCCCAGGGAACCAGGCATGCCAGGCTGACGGATGTTCTGCCGCCGCATGGTCACTGCGTCGATGCCGACCATTTGTGCAAGCCGCTCGATTTGGCTTTCCACCGCAAACGTCATCTCGTTGCAGCCAAAGCCACGGAACGCGCCGCAGGTGCTGTTGTTGGTGGAAACCAAACGACCGCGTGCATCGATGTTGGGCACGATGTAGGGGCCGCAGGCATGTTCCATCGCGGTCTCGATCACGCCGAGGCTGAGGCTCGCATAAGCACCGCCATCAGCGATCGCATCCACCTGTTGGGCGATCAGCTTCCCGTCCTTGTCGCAGGCTGTTTTCATGCGGATTTGAAACGCATTGCGCTTGGTGCCCGCTCTCACCGACTCTGCGCGCGAAAGCTGAAGTCGCACAGGGCGCTTCGCCTTCATCGCGAGGAGCGCCAGCGCTGGCTGAACAGTCAGTTCGTCCTTGCCGCCAAAACCACCGCCAATGGGCGATGTAACCACCTCAATCTTCTCTTCTGGCAGATTAAGAATGCGAGACAGTTGTGTGCGATCTCGCCCACCATGCTGCCCGCCAACGCGCACGAAAAGTCCACTATCGGCGGTCGGCTCGACAACACCGCCTTCGGTTTCCATGAAGCCGTGCATCTGGCGCGGCGTGACATAGAGATCCTCCACGACGTGGGCGGCACTGGCAAAGGCAGCCTCCACGTCGCCGGTTTGCTGCTCGACCGTTTTGCGCAGATTTCCGCCCTCATGCAGCGCGGGGGCTTCAGGCGTTAGAGCTGTCATGGGATCACTGACAATCTGCAGTGGTTCATAGTCCACCACGATCAGATCAAGGGCAGCTTCGGCAATCTCTTTGGTGTCAGCGGCCACAGCAGCGACTGGGTCGCCTTCATAGCGGGCCACGTCACTGCACAGCGCGGGTTGATCCTGAATGACGATGCCAAAGCCGTTGAGGCCCGGTACGTCTTTGTGTGTGACCACAGCGTGGACGCCAGGCAAAGCTTCAGCCCTGCCGGTGTCGATGGAGAGCAGCCTTGCGTGCGGATAGGGTGTCCGCAAGATCGCCCCAACCAGCATACCTTCACTGCGAGCATCGGTGAGGAAGACTGGCGCACCGTTTAGCTTGTCATCGAGATCGGCCCGTATGTGCCAATCGCCATCGGCGGCTTCACGCGAAAGCAGGCGCTCGCCTTGTGGCGCGGGTACGGGTGTCGGCAGTCGACCCTCTGTATTTTCAGTCACCGTCGGCAGTCTACGAAGTCCAGCTGCCAGCGCCGCTGCTCCAACGCGCCTGCGGTAAGCGCCGGTGCGTAGAGCATCGTCGGGTGCCTGGATCGCCTGCGCGATCATCGCCTCGTCAACGCTGGATTCTGTTTTGCCGTCCAGAGCTTTCTCGATAGTTGTCAGCTGCTGTGCAGGCGTCGCGCCAGAGCCTGCCGCAAGGCGAAGATCGGTGTAGGCACCATCTTGCTGCCCCCAAACACCAGCAACGGCGACGACACCCGGCGTAAAGGCGGCGCGCAGCCCTGTTTTGTGCCACAGCCAGTGTGGTGACATTTGTTTGGGCACGCGAATGGCCGAAATGAGCGCATGGCCGTCACCAGCCAGATAATCGACGAGTGGCTGGGCGTGGTCACTCCCCTCGACCACGAGGATCACTTGCGCATCAAGCGCCAGCAGCGCTGGCAGCAAGCAACCAACCCCCCAGCCAATTTGTCCACCCAGTGTGCCCATCGTGCGCACCGATGGACCGGCCACGTCACGCGTTGCACGCGCCAGCAAAGGAAGGTGTTCGACGACAAGAGCGTTTTGTATCAAGGTCGCCAAGGGCGTCAGCGCACCGACATGAATGGCGTCTCTTTGCTCATTCACGCCAGTAAGGTCTGGCAGTGCGGACAGATCAACCAGTGTCTTCGGCTTCTTCGCGCCCGCTTCCCAGGTCAGTTGCAGTGCGGTCCCACCAGCTACGGCCTGGGCACCAGGCGCAGCGAGCGCATTGACCGCTTCGGCCAGTGTGGTGGGGCGAAGCAAATTCATGAAACAGGGGTCCCCAAACCGGTTGGCGGAACGCCAGAGGGTGGGTTGAAAGATGTTGTGCCGTAAGTCAGGCCCTTTTTCTTAAGCCAGCGGCGATAGGCGATGGAGGAGCCATCAGCGCGCGTTGGGATTTCATCGCCGGCATGCAGGGGCAGCAGGATCGGGCGCTGGTTCTCCACGATGATCTTATCCTGCGCAAAGATCACCTGCTCGAACTTCAAAAGTGCGGTGTGGCTGCTGTCGGGATCGACCAGGTACATTACCGGGATCGCCCGGCAATAATCCTCTTCCATCGGCTGGATGAAGGCGGCGATGGCGTCCAAACGCGACGGGTCAGATGGACTGACACGGTAGAGCATCACCGTGAACGGTGTCGGCACGCGATAGGTGAGCTGCGCGAACGCGCCTTCACTGCCCGCGGTGACTTGCGGCTGGAAGAAGGTGCAATTGGTCGCCCAGACCTCATCCACATCGCGGCGAATTTCGAACTCGTAATTCGGCACATCAGTATGTGGTTCGCTGCCCAGAATATCGGTATGCACGAAGGGGAAATGCGCCATATCGAGGAAGTTCTCCACGATGCGCAAGCCTGACGCGCGCAGATTGAACCAGCCACAAGGCACGTAGCGGCGGTCTGTCTCTTCGCTCTCCACAATATCGAAGATCGGTGCTTTGGGCTGGCCAAGTGTGGTCCAGAGGCAGCCGAACTTTTCTTGCATAGGAAGCCTCGCACCATGACCATCGGCGAGCACTTCGCGCGCTTCGATGCCATCGTGTGTGTTCACCAGAACAATGTCCTGGCCAAGCAGGCGCGTGCGATAGGGCTTGGATGTTACCTCATCGCGCGAGGCGACGGCATACCATTGGTTCAGCGCGACAGGATCAGTCGTTTTGGCCATCTTGCTCCCCTACCCCGCCACCCATTGAACGGTGCCGTTGCGGTGGCCTTCCAGAAAGGCAGCACGGCGTGCGAAAAGACCCAGCGCGAGCCCGCGAACCTCCGCCAGAATGTCGGCCATATCGTCATTCGTGAGTTTGCCGTCTTCGGCCACAATCTGACCAGCGACCATCGTCATGGACACGTCTGAGCCCTTCACCGCGTGCACCAGATTGTGCTGCAGGTTGAAGTAAGGCCCATCAGCAAAGAACGGCGTCATGCGTGGCGTGTCGGTGGCAAGCGCGATGATGTCGGCCTGCTTGCCCACTTCCAACGAGCCGATCTGATCGCCAAGACCAATTGCGCGGGCGCCCTCGCAGGTGCCCATTTTGAGCACCTCCCAGCTGTCGAGCGCCGCAGCATCATGGTTGCGTAGCTTGGCCATGAGAGAGGCTTCTTTCAGCTCCTCGAACATATCGAAATTGTTGTTTTCTTTTTCGCCATCGGTGCCCAGGCCGACCGGAATGCCAGCGGTGCGCATCGCTTCAACTGATGCAATGCCACTGGCAAGTTTCATGTTGGAAATCGGGTTGTGTGAAACGCTGGCGGGTTTGTCGGCGATGAAGGCTATCTCGTCTTCGGTGAGCCAAACAGCGTGAGCGAGCAGAGCAAGTGGGGTGTCGAAAAATCCAAAATCGGCCAGCGCCATCATCGGTGCCTTGCCGTAACGCTTGTGAAACTCGTTCACCTCGATCTGCGCTTCGGAGCAATGGGTGTTGATGCCGGTGTTGTAGCGGTTCGCCATATCCACGGCACGGTTCCAGCCGGCCTTATCGGTGTAGAACGGATGCTCTAGGCCGACCCAGACCCGCACGCGCCCATCCGCGCCATCCTGCCAGTTGTCGAGCAGCGCCTCATTGTCATCAAGGCTTTCGAAATAGTCATAGTCCGGGTGCGCGCCAACATAGGGCACGGCGACCAGACGGTTGCCCATGTCACGAGCCACTTCGCAACTGCCCTCCATGAAGCGCCACATGTCCACGATCGTGGTCGTGCCGCCAAGCAAGCTTTCGGCATAGCAAAGGCGGCTCGCCGCGCGCGCCTCCCGCGCGTTCAGCACCTTATGCATGGGGTTGATGTGCGTCGTCAGCCATTCCCAAACTGGCAGATGTTCCGCCGTGCCGCGCAACATACCCGAATGGGCGTGGGCATTGATGAGGCCGGGCATCAACAGGGCATCGTCCATATGTTTGGTCGGCGCGCCGGGATAGGTTTTCAGCACATCCTCGCGCGGGCCAATGGCGGCGATCTTTTGCCCCTCAATGGCGATCGCCCCCTCCAAGATGACCGACATTTCGGCATCCATGGTAAGGATTGTATCACTGGTGAGGATATGCGTGGCGTTCATGCAGGCTCCGTTTGGGCTTCTGCCGATGCGTTGCAAAACCCATGCCGGGCGAGATCATCTATGAGAAAGTCTGCCGCTCGCTCGCTGATCATCGTGACGGGCGCGTGGGTGTTGCAGGTGGGAATGATGGGGATGATCGACGCATCAGCAACCATCAAGCTATCGACGCCATGGACCTTCAGGCGCGGGTCGACCACCGCCATAGAGTCACCTGCCAGACCCATTTTCGCCGTGCCACAGCAGTGGAAAAACGTTGCACAGGCAAGGCGGATGAAATCATCAATCTCATCATCGGTTTCGAGCGACGTTGGCGCGACCAGCCCGTCGTAGATGCCCTCGAACGCTTTCGTCTGCGCCACATCGCGCGCCAACCGAATCCCGAAGCGCATGGCGTGCCAGTCGTCAGGGTGATGGAAATAGTTGGGATCGATGATCAGCGGATCGTCGGGACTGTCACTTGTGACAGTGAGTGAGCCGATGCTTTTCGTGTCCATCACACCAGGCGCAAGCGCAAACACATCGCCCGAGGTGTCGTAGGCTTGCCGCAGATCTGGCCCACCGCTTGCCTGCTGGATTGGCAGCATATGCACATCAGGACGCTTGAGACCCGCATGCGAGCGCACGTTTGCGATGGCGCCGCCACCATTGTCGCGGGTTGGACCAGAGGGCTGCTTGGCGCGGAAATTGACTGCCCGTAGCAGTGGATGATCCTGCAGGTTTTGACCAACTCCAGGCAGATGCACCTGTGTGTTCATCCCGAGCCAGGTCAAAGTGCGCTCATCGGCGAGTCCCGACAGGGTCAGCAGGCGCGGCGTTTCAAACGCACCAGCTGCCAAGACGATCTGCGAAGACGCTTCAACCGAGAAGGGCCGACCTTCTATGATCAGCTCAACCGCAACCGCCTTGTCATTCTTGAGGATCACGCGCTGCACACGTGAGCCGATGATCACACTCAGATTGGGATGATCGAGCACGGGTTCCAGATACCCTGTGGCGCTTGACCAGCGCTGGCCAGCATCAATGTTGTAATTGGCAAGGCCCACACCGTCGTTCGAGGGCCCATTGGGGTCATCCAGCTTCGCGTAACCAAGCTCAGCCATGCCTTCGATCAGCGCCACAGCCACTGGATGTGGATCGGGGGATCGGTTGATGCGCAGCGGACCATCACCGCCACGCAGCTCGCTTGCCCCGTCTTCCCAAGCTTCGCAGCGCTTGAAGGCTGGCAGGCAATCGTCCCATGCCCAGCCTGGCACGTCCCAGCGGTCATAATCATTGGGGTGACCGCGGTACCACATCATCGCGTTGATGGCGCTGGAACCACCGAGCACTTTGCCGCGCGGGATGGGAATGCGGCGATTGTTCAGCCGCGGGTTGGGCGCGTAGGAATGTCCCCAGTCATAGTCGCCGCCCACCAGCGGTATCCAGGCGGTCGGGTCCAGCAAAGGGGCGGCGTTGTAGTCTGCCCTGCCCGCCTCCACCAAAAGCACGCGTGCATCGGTGTGATCGATAAGGCGCCGCGTCACCACACAGCCACCGGAGCCGGCGCCGACGATGATCACGTCGTAAGACTTCTCCAACTGGTTGGGCGCGATGATCGGCATCAGTGATAATCCGGCACGCCGGGCATGCCGATAAAGCCGGGAAGCTTGCGCACGCGGCGCGCCCAGAGGCGCAAGGCTGGATAGGCATCTGGCTCGATGCGCAAATCGCGCGACTGGGCAAAAACCGGAAACGCCAGCAAATCTGCGATGCCCGGCAAACTACCCGCCAGAAAGGTGTGGCCGCGCAGCGTCTCAAGGCTCAATTGGTCTTCCATCTGCCGCAGCTTCGCTTTGGCCTGGCGCGTACCACACGCGACACTGTCAAAGTCCGGCGTGCCTGGCTTGCTAAAGAGCGCGGCGTGGCGCGCAGTGTTGAAACTGGTCAGTGCATCGCTGGCAAAGACGAGCCACTCGACGCCATATAGGGTCGTTGGCTCCCAGGGCGTGCCTTTGGCCAGATGGGTCAGGATCACCGCCGGTTCAGTGAGGACCACGTCGCCATCGACCATCACGGGCACGCTGCCTTTTGGGTTGAGCGCGAGCATTTCTGCTGAGAGGTGTTCTGCTCCTGGCACCACGTCCACATCGCGGATGGTGATCTCTCGTTTCATCAAGCTCGCACCGAGCCTCACTGCGTAGCAGCGCGCATCAAGGGCAAAATCGTGAAGCAACGGCACGCTCATTAGGCCGCGCCCTCAAGTTCGGTCCGCAGGCTGAGCGCCCAGAAATAAGCAGGTTCAGCCTGTCTGGCATCCTCCACGCAAATGTGGAGCATCGTCTCGCTAGCGCTCACCGGCTGGATGAATACATGGGTGCCTTTTGGTGTTTCCACAGCGGTCACAGCCGCCTCCACCATCATGCTGCGCACCGGGTGCAATGGTGCTTCGTCCACTGTGGAGTCTTCGGTCGCCAGCCAAATCAATCCGCTGCTTTCGACCGCACCAAAAGTGCCGACTGCTATGCTGTCCGGGACCGGAAGCTCGGGGTGGGCGGGTATCTTTTGGCAGCGGCCATCGGTGCCATATTCCCAGCCGTGATAGAGGCAGGCGATGCGGTCACCGCGCACAAAACCGAGCGACAATTTCATGCCGCGGTGGGGGCAGCGATCTTCCCAAATATGGGCAGCGCCGTTTGCGTCCCGCCAGACGACATATTCGGTCTCGTCCACCCGCACGCCAATCGATGTCCCGAACGGAACATCGCGCGAAAGCGCCACGGCAACAGGCGCGTTCATGCCGCCGCGCTCCTGGACGTGGAGACGACAACGCTGCCTTCTGGTCCAAGGCTGCAGGCCATTTCGAACATGTCGATCAGGGTCGCGTGGCCACGCAAGGTGACTTCAACGCGCGTCGTCGAATGCCCCAGCACCTCATGATCGATTGATAGTCGCTGGGCGCGATGGGCGCAAAACGCCAGAAATGCATCTGGCTCCAGGGCGCCATAGAAGACCAGTGTTTGGTGGTCCATTAGGCCAGAATATCCAGGCGGCAAGCATCGCCCTTGCGGCCATATGCATAATACTTCATCATGCCTATCAGATTGGCATTCTCGATTTTTCCAGGCAACGGGTAGGCGAGCATGCATCGCCTAAAATCCGTTCAGTTGGAGGGACAATTGCCGTGAAACCTGCTGAAAATGCCTCACTTTTCATCAAGAACATCGATGTCTTGGGAACCTTTGATGATGGCGCGCGGGAGATCGCCGATGGTGCGATCCTGGTGCGCGGCAATGTTATTGAAAAGGTCGGCACGACAGACGAATTGTTAGGCGAGGCTGCCAGCGCTGACCGCGTGATCGACTGGTCCGGCCATATCGTGATGCCGGGGATGATCAATACCCACCACCACATGTACCAGAACATGACCCGCTGCATGGTACAGGATGATGTCCTGTTCACCTGGCTGACGACGCTCTACCCGATTTGGGCGCAGATGGACGACGCAGCGGTGAAGGTGTCGGCGAAAATCGCGATGGCCGAGCTCATCATGTCCGGGTGCACAACGGCTTCCGACCACCTTTACATTCTGCCGAACGATTGCACGCTCGACAGCACCATTGATGCCGCGCGCGAGATCGGCATGCGCTTCCACGCATCACGTGGAGCCATGTCGCGTGGCAAGAGCCAAGGCGGGCTGCCGCCGGACAATTGCGTGGAGGATGAAGAGGCGATCCTGAAGGATTCTGAGCGCCTTATCCACCAGTACCATGACATGTCGCGCCATGCGATGAACCGCATCATATTGGCGCCCTGCTCCCCCTTTTCGGTGACCGACGGTTTGATGAAAGAGGCTGCCCAACTGGCCCGTCAGCACGATGGTGTTCGGCTGCACACGCATATAGCCGAGACGCTGGATGAAGAAACTTATTGCACCGAGATCTACGGTATGCGGGCCATCGAATTTTGCGAAAGCGTGGGGTGGATGGGCGATGATGTGTGGTTCGCACACGCCATTTTTCTGAACGACCGCGAGATCAAACTCTTTGCCGATACAGGAACCGGCGCGGCCTACTGCCCGTCGGCCCATATGAGGTGCGGCTCCGGTATCATGCGGGCGCGTGAAATGCTGGATGCTGGCGTAACGGTTGGCTTCGGCGTGGATGGTTCGGCCTCCAACGACACCGGCAATCTGTTCCTAGAGGCAAGGCTTGGGATCTCACTGCAACGGGTCGCGCCGACGCGGTATCTGTCGGAAAAACCGGGTGGGCGCGGCGGGTTTGCCGGTTCGCCGCAAGCGCTGTCTGCCCGGGAAGCCTTAGGAATGGCAACCCGCCACGGCGCCAAGCTTTTGGGCCGAGATGATATTGGCCAGATTGCACCGGGCATGAGCGCCGATTTCATCGCTGTGAAACGCGACCATCTAGGCCTGTCGGGTTCACAGCGCGACCCCCTCGCCGCCCTCATCTGGTGCGGGCCGTTCAAGGTGGATCACTCGTTTATCAACGGCGTTCAGGTGGTTGAGGACGGCACCTTCACCGCCTTTGACTTGGACAAGGCGCTTGCGGATCACCAAGCCACAATGGAGCGGCTCTACAACGTCTAGGCATATGTGGCTGTTAGGCGCTCGGTCAGGTAATCGGCCGACGTGATCGGTGGATAGTGCGCCTCGCCCGTGCCTGGCAGCGCTTCAACCACCACATCGGGATTGGGCTGGAAGAAAAAGGCCAGCGAATAGCGTTCTCGCGCCGGCGGAATGACCCGGTGCGGCGTGGAAACATAGACATCGTTGGTCCAGCGCATCAGCAGGTCGCCAAGGTTCACGACAAACGCGTTTTCAACATGGGGCACATCCACCCACGCGTCCGAACCGCGCGGCTTCACCTGAAGGCCTGCTGTGCCATCGGTCATCAGCAGCGTGATCGACCCGTAGTCAGAATGGGCGCCGGCACCGATGTCGCCATCAACGCCGCGCGATGCGGGGTAGCGCAGCATGCGTAGAATGGCGATTGGATCATCCAAATAGGGATGGAAGTGCGTCTCATCCAAGCCGAGATCGAGCGCGATGGCGCGGTGCAGTTCCACGGCCAAACCGACCATGGCATCGTAATACTCCATCAGCGTTTCGCGGAACTCTTCCTTGCCAGCGGGCCACTGGTTTACACCGCGATAGGGCATGCCGGTCTGCACACGCAAATCATCGGGCGTCAGGTCAGCGCCGACGTTAAACGCCTCCTTCTGATCGATGAGGCCGCTCTTCTCATCCAGCTTTTCAGAGCCAATGGCCGCATAGCCACGATCATGCTTGGAATTGGCAATGGAAAGGCGGTTTTTCTCTGAAAGGTCCAGGGCGAAGAACTCTTGCGCGCGGTCGAACATGCGGTCGATCAGCAAGCGGTCGACGCCATGGCCAGCCAGCAGCATGAAACCACTTTGGCGGCAGGCTTGACCAACGTCGTCGACAAAACGCTGCTTGTTATTGCCAAGAAAATCCTGAAAGTTGAGGACCGGTATCATGGGCTTGTCTCCGAGGGGATGCGCGGCTTTGGGTCAGGACCCTAGGCGTAGGTTTGCTTGTACATGGCCTGCAGATGCTCTGAAATTGTGATCGGGGGATGGGCAGGCGTTTGCCCGGGCGCAAGGCACGTCTCAATGCAGCGCACCTCATGGTCCGGGTTGCCGGTGTAGAAAAACGGAATGGAATAGCGCTCGCGTCCTGAGCGATTGATCACGCGATGCAGCGTTGAGCGGTAGCGGCCATTGGTCCAGCGCTGGATCATGTCGCCCAAATTGACGTTGAACGCACCTTCGATGGGCGGCGCAGGTATCCAGCCATCCTCATCGAGCACCTCAAGACCACCAACCTCATCCTGCCAGAGCAAAGTCAGACCGCCAAAATCGGTGTGTGCCCCACAACCTTTTTCATCTGGCTCGGCATTGGCCCGCTGTGGCGGATAGTGCAGCAACCGCAATGTGCACATTGGATCGGCGGTGTAGCCTGCAAAATAGTCACGCGGCAGATCCAACGACAGCGCCATCGCCTGCATCAGCTTGGTGCCGAACGTGACCATCGTTGCAAAGTACGCGTCAGCCACCTCCCGGAACGGGGGCATATCGACCGGCCATTGGTTGGGGCCATGGTTGAACTTTCCAGCCAGGACACGTGGATCGGCTTCAGGCACTTCAACGCCGATATAGTAGCCCTCCTTCTGGTCAGGCGAGCCGCCTTTTTCCAGCGTCTGCGTGGCCAGGCGCTCATACCCGCGGTTGCAGGCTGACAGGTCTTTGGAGACCGCTTCTTTCTGCGCTAACGGCTTGGAAAAGAAGGCTTCTGCCTGTTGGCGCAGCGACGCAATCAGGTCCGGCTCGACGCCATGACCAACGACGTAGAAGAAGCCCTTGTCCTCGCAGGCTTCGCGCAACGCGTGCCCTACAGCGGCGTCGCGCGCGGCATCTCCTTCGCCGAAGCCGGACAGATCAATCACCGGCAGCGACTTGGCCGTTGCTTGGCTTACCGAAACGGTGGCCGTGCTTGGTGATGGCATAATCGAAGACCCTCCGTGAGGTGCACGTGAAACGCTCAACTTGCCCTGAATTTGCAAGTTCCGCGCCAACCCTCGGCTCTGGTCCGGTCTTTCGGATCGTGCGCGCTGTGTTGAGAAAGCATACCGGGATGAGAAACGACGTGGGCACCGCTCAGTTAGCAGAGCTGAGCGTTACAGCCCTTGCCCTAGCCACCCGCTGCCGACGATAGCGCATTCAATACGATAACGCCGGCAATGATCAGGGCAATTCCGAGGTATCCAAAACCATCGAGCGCCTGACCAAATGCCAAAATACCAACCAGCGTCACGCCCGCGATGCCGCCACCTGCCCACACCGAATAGGCTATTCCAACGGGCATCGTGCGAACGACAAGCGACATCACGTAAAACGCCAGCCCGAAGCAGATTAGAGTGAGGCCGGCGAATCCGAGTTTGGTGAAGCCGTCGGATAGCTTGAGCGATGTCGTCGCGACGATTTCAATTGCGATCCCTATCGAGAGCAAGACCCAGTGCACGGCACATTCCTTTCCTCAAGGCGCTCTTCGATCTGGCGTCAGCACGCCCCCTATCCACTTGAGTATGGAGGCGGGTTGAAGCTTTGCTGCTCGACACTTGCCAAGAAGTGTCCCTTGGGGTCGCGGTTCCTCGACCTTAACTGAGCTTCTGAAAAACACGCGGATCAATGGCGGCGGCGCCAAACATACCTCCCGCCAGGGCACCGGCAATTCCGGGGGACATCACGTCCTGACCGGACAAGAACAATCCAGGGATGGGGGTTCGCACGTTGAATGCGTCCGACAACATGCGGCGCGGCGTTGTTTCGATGCCATAGAACCCACCATTGTTGTGACCAGTGAAAGCTGCCGTGGCGAGCGGGGTACCAAGTTCCTGATAGGTGATCAGGGGCGCAAGTGCTGGGAACTTTCTGGTGAAGAACGCCAGCATTTGCGCTTCGATGCGCTCTTTCAGTGCAGCCCAATCCAAGGGCCTATCCGCAGCGCCGCCATCGGCAAACTCAGCAACTGATGACCAATCGGCCAAGACCATGATGTCGCCGGTGTGCCGCTTGGCTGGGCCGGGATTATGGTCTGGGTCCTTGAGCGAGGGGAAAGACACAAACATAGTGTGGATTGGGTCATCGGCGGCGCCTGACCATATGCCACGATTGTTGTCCCAGGATTCGAAAAACCAATGGTTTGATCGCGTCGCGCCGTGTTTGGAGATATCACCCTCAAAGCCGAGATAGAGCTCGAAGTGGCAGAGCGAAGGCTTGAAGGTGGAGACGTCTTTGGCCCAGTCCTCTTGGGCAAGGTTCGTCGGCAACAAATGCTTCACCGTCTCGCCAGCACCGATCGCTGAAACGATGGTATCGGCTCGGAATTCTTCGCCTGTGCTTGTCTGGACGCCGACCGCCCTGCCATTTTCAATGATCAGCTCGCTGACAGGCGTTGCGGCCCTGGCCTTTCCACCAGCGGCATCAATGACCGGAACAAGGCCCTCGGCGATTGCATCAGCTCCGCCCACCGGATACGCAGCACCTTCCAAATAGTGACCCATGATGATGCCATGGATGGCAAAACTTGCTTCGTCCGGTCGGCCACCATAGGTGCCCCACTGCGCCGACAAGATTGCGGCCAGTTGCGGATCGGTGACCAAACTGTCGATGACTTCACTGGTGGTTCGGCCGCACCATCGTTGAAGCTTTCTTCGGTTCCACCAATGGTGTGCCGAGCGAAATTGATCCGGCATTGCACGTTCGGCACCGGCCATCTGCCCCGCTTCCTCAGCTGCCAGAAGTGCCTCAAAGTAGGCGTCAATCTCCGCTGCATTGTTTGGAAACCGGTCTTTGAGTTCCATCTTGTAAGCGTCAGCGGGACGCCCGACTGCGATCTCTACATCGTCCGGGAAATGAAGCGTGTCATAGACCGTGCCGACAGACCGAAACTCAATGGTCCCGCCGCTCAGCCAGTCAAGAATGCGACCGGCAAACTGGTCGGATCCAAATGTGCCGCAATAATGCAGGCCAACATCCCAGGTGAAACCATTCCGGCTGAAAGAATGGGTCAGCCCGCCGATTGCTTGGGCCTGCTCCAAAAGCAGTACCTTGTGGTCGAAGCGAGCCAAGGCGGCAGCGGTCGTCATCCCACCCATGCCCGAGCCGATGACAATGACGTCGAATTCGTCTGTTGATTGTGCGTTTTCCATAGAAAACCCGGTATGCCGTTTTGACACCCTACCGGTTGACCATTGTCAATGGATGCCACGCGGCGTTGGGCGTTCAAAATGATCACAGTGGACCTTCGCGGGCGGCTTTAATCGTTGCGCGGAAATAGGCTTTCTTCCCGTCGTTCCCAGGTTCAGCTGAGTCCGATCTGCGATAAGCTCAAAGGTCAGTCCGGCATGCTCTGTTATGCGGTCCCGCAACAGCTTGCCCATTGCAGCAGCCGGCGTCCAGAATCCACCACCTACCGTGATCTTGCCTTCGTCCTCTGCCAAGCACAGCGCCGCCTCTGTCAGCATTAGTGTTGTCGAGCGCACACCTGGATCACCTTGCCCGGTGATGCGCACCAGGAGAACGGTGCCGTCCGGTATCTCGCCAACCAGCACCAACTCATAAGATCCGGTCTCGCGGACCTCTTTGCTCGGTCCCTCACCAGATTTCGGCAGCACATGGCGTTGAAGCATCCTGCGCGTCGCAGGGATGGCCATGGCGGTCAGAAATAGGCGCCCGAATACCGTTGAACCCATCGCACTCAGCCAGCCGCCAATACCGCTGCGCGTCAGACCCGTTTCTTCGTAGCGGAAGGCACGACCATAGGGGTAACCCATGATCGCATTGGTGCGGCGCACGACCTTGGAATTCATAGGCCCCATAATATAGGGCTTGGTCCACGCTTGCAGGTCGCCGTCCCAGGTGACCCGAATTGGCATCATGCGATCCGGCCCGTCCGGGCCCTGGCGCTCACCTGCCGGGCAAAGCGCATAGGGATCTTGTGATAATCGGCCAAAATCCGGGTCGGTTTCCCGCAACCGCATCGCATTGAGGAAACTTGCCGCTGTGCCGCCGCTGAAGCCACCTCTCATCAGCGTCACCCGGGTGGCAATGCGCCGGCAAGGTAGACCATGACGCGCCATGGCCGCCTCTTGTAGGAACTGCACGCCGAGATCGGACGGGATCGAATCGTGGCCACAGGCGTGCACAATCCGGGCACCAGATCCGTGGGCGGTCTCCTGGTGCGCGTCGATCATGGCGCGCATCCACTGCGGCTCTGCGGTTAGATCGCAATAATGCGTGCCATTTTTAGCGCAGGCCGCAACCAGCGCGCTTCCATAGAGCGCAAACGGTCCGACCGTCGATACGACCACCCGCGTACGTTTTGCCATCGCATCCATGTAAGCGGCGTCGTGGCTGTCACCCACGAGGATCGCGATTTTGGCGCCGGCACCTGGCAAGTCATTGCGCACTGCTTCGAGTTTTTGCGGATTGCGACCTCCAATGGCCAACATAAGGCCGCATTCGGCACAACGCCTTGCCAGATGATGCGCGGCACGGCGCCCTGTGGCCCCGGTTGCGCCCCACAACACAATGTCGAATTCCCGATCCGCCACTTCTTTCGACCCTTACGCTGTCGGCCCCAGTTTCCCTTGTCTGGTCGCAAAAGGCGCTTGCGCACCGTCCACGGGTCGATTTTTCCGGCGTTGTAAGCCGACAAGCCGCACCATCGCCGCGGATTACATAGCGGCATGGCTTTCGGCGGTATTGACTGGCGTCAAATGGATGAACTGCTGGTTGGACGCCGCCGCATTGGCCGATTGGCGCGCCTAAATGGCATTCAGGTGATTAGAACCTGCAGTTGCAAATCCACAATCAACAGCAATCACACATTCAATATTGAACATGGCAGGCTGGACAGAGACTTCGCTACACGCGTGCCGCTAGCTGGTTTCACCAGGAACGATGGTCGTGCCCAGGTCAACAAGCCGCACTCCGGTGAGCGGCACACCGCTTACATATTGGCCGGCTTGAAAACCGATCTCGTAACGCGGTGTGCGCGTCGTGGTGACTTTCAGAGGCATGGATTGCAGGAAGTTCAGGCCGTTAAAACCTGCAATCGCGACTTCATCAGGAACGCTGATGGTTTCGGCAATGCAATGCATGAGACCACCGGAGGCCAAGTCATCATTGGCGTAGTAGATGGCGTCTGGCGGCGTGCTATCTGAAAGAATATCAGCCGTTAGACTGCGCCCGACGACCATGGATGATGGCTCATCTGACTGGCGTTCTGCGACAAGCTCTGCACCCTGGCGCTCTACTGTCTCCACGAATGCCTGCCGTCGCTTGGCCGCTCGCAAATCCAAGTCTACTTGGCTGCCGACATAGCCAAAGCGGCGATAGCCCTTATCCAAGAGATGGTCGGCCATCTCAATGCCTGCGCGCACCTGTGAAAAGCCGAAACAGGCGGCATGCTCTCCCTGCAAGGGCGCGCCATCAGTATCCATGATCTGCGCGGTGCGAATACCAGACGCTTCTACCATTTTGCGGATGGGTTCGCTTTGCTCCAGGCCAGGCAATATCAAGCCCATAGGCCGCCAAGACAGAAGATCTTCCACCAGAGCAGCCTCAATGTCGGGCGAATATTCCGACACGCCAAACACGGGCTGGACCCCGGAGGAGGCGAGGGCCTGTGTGATGCCGGTGAGCACCTCAGTGAACACGCGGTTGCCAAGCGTTGGAAGCACCACGCCAACCAACGCGTTTTTCTCACCCGCCAACCCACCAGCAATGCGGTTGTGCACATAACCAAGCTGCGCTGATGCCGCCTGCACCCTGTCAATAATGTCCTGGCTGACATAACCCGTTTTGCGCATGACCCGCGAAACGGTCATCTGGCTGACGTCAGCGAGCCGAGCAACATCGCTCATCGTAGGCTGACGGGTGGCCGTCGCAGCCTGCTTTTTGCTCGCCATAATGTCCTGCTCCCCTTTGTGCGCCGACAGACCATTATTCGGCGTTCAAAGTCTACCCTTGACATATGTTTGCGCAATCATGAGTATGGCGCTGCAAATATGTTTGCGCTAACATAATGTGATCGATGTATGCGCTGTCAAATGCGCGTGTCGCCATCGCGGCGTAACACAAACAAAAATAACCAATGGTCCTGGGAGGACATCATGAAACCAATCGCTTTTACCTTTGCCGCACTGATGGTCGGCACAATCGCTGGTTCGGTGGCTGTCAGCACACCTGCTGTGGCTGATGATCACGAAACCCACCGCGCCGAGTGCTTCGCGCCAGCGCCCGATTCAGCCGTCATCGAGTATGATGAGCGCGAAGGGCCTTATAAGATTGCTTTCGTGAATGGCTTTGCAGGCAATGATTGGCGCATTCAGGCCATTCAATCGGCGCAGGCTTGGGCAGCGCGTCCAGAAAATGCTGCCAATATTGACGAGATTGATATCGTGTCGGTCGGTGATGATAGTGCCGCGCAAATCGCTGCCATCGATAACTTCATCGCTGCAGGCTATGATGCGATCACCTTCATTGCCGTGAACCCGACCGCGTTTGAAGGCGTTATTCGCCGCGCCGAGCGGGCCGGCACCATTCTTGTACCGTTCGACAATGTGCTCGACACCGATCAGGTGGTGCAGGTGAATGAGAGCCAGTTCGCGCTTGGCCGCTTGAAAGCTGAGAGCGTGATGAACGAACTTGGTGGCCAAGCCGACAAGATTTTGATGGTCAACGGCTTGCCTGGCAACGCCACAGACCGCGATCGCCGCTTGGGTATGATGAGCGTTTTGGAAGAGGTCGACGGCCTTGAGATTGTTGAGGTTGTTGGCAACTGGGACACCGGAACTAGTCAGCGCGTTGTTGCCGATGCTCTGGCAACCCATGGCCAGTTCGATGGCGTGGTGTCGCAGCACGGCTCTGCCGGTACCATCAACGCCATGCTAGCAGCCGACCACCCTATCGTGCCGATGGGCGTTGATGGTGAGAACGGTGTGCGCATCCTGATGGATGAGCATGACATTCCCGGCATCTCCGCAAGCCAGGCTCCGGCTATGTCGGCCATTGCGCTGGAAGCTGCCGTTGCGCTCTTGCAGGGCAACGCTTTGCCGCAAACGATCTTCCTGCCGATTCCTCAGGTGCCGGCTGGAGATCTTGAGGCTGGTGTGAACTATTTCCCTGATCTGCCAAACTCGTTCAACACCGGCACGGGTTTTGCCGAGTGCTTTGAACCCTTCTCCCCCGAAGAGCTGCTTGGCCAAGACGCCGAGTAAGCCAGTTGCGAGAGTGGCGCCCCTTTGTGGGCGCCACTTTTTCGCGGGCAGCATTGACCAAACCGATAAGGCGCCCTGACTGTGGTGCGCAACGGGGCTTGGCGCTGCGAGAGGGATGAAGATGGCCAATCCAAAGGCACCTCTAGTGCGCCTATCGGGCACGTCGAAATTTTACGGTCCAACGGCCGCGCTAAGCGATGTGGATTTCGACTGTCACGCTGGCGAGATCCACGCGATCCTGGGCGAGAACGGTGCGGGCAAATCCACTTTAATGAAGCTGATCGCAGGCGTCGTTCAGCCAAGCAAAGGCACGATCTTTGTTGATGGCACGGAGCAGAGCCTGTCGTCACCGCGCGCTGCGATGGACCTTGGCCTGATCTGCATGTTTCAGGAACTCTCGCTGGTGCCGGACTTAACGGTTCGCGACAATCTGTTGCTTGGTGCACCTGGCAGTGGGCTTGGACGTTTGAAGGCCGATGGTTTGGATCGCGCCCGGTCCATTCTCAATGACATCGACGGGGCCTCGATCCCTTTCCAGGCGCTGGTCGCTGACCTGACCCTTGCTGAGCGCCAGCAAGTTGAGTTTGCCAAAGCCCTCAGCCGTTCGCCGCGTTTGCTGATCTTGGATGAGGCGACGTCGGCCCTCAACGCATCGGTTGTTGAGAAGGTTTTTGAAATTGTCCGCAAAGAGCGCGACAGTGGCACGGGTGTTCTGTTCATCTCGCATCGTTTCCACGAGATTGAAGCGCTGGCTGACACCATATCTGTGTTTCGCAATGGCAAGCACATCGATACCTTTGCCAACGGCGCCTATGACTATCCGGCGATCATCGACAAGATGGTTGGCCAGTCGTTCGATGAGCTTTTTCCACCCAAACCCGCGCCAGACCCGCACGCGCAGGACGTTCTGCGGTTGGATAACTTCAGTTGGAACAATGAGATACGCGATGTCTCATTGCCTCTGCGCGCTGGCCAGATTACCGGTTTGGGCGGCCTGGATGGGCAGGGGCAGATGTTGGTGCTCCAGGGTCTGTTTGGCCTGTTGAAGCAGACCGAAGGCGCCGTCACGATGGATGACAGGCCCCTTGTGCTGAGCTCGCCCAAAGACGCCAAGGCACCTGATGTTGGCATTGCTCTGGTGCCCGAAGATCGCAAGACCGAGGGTCTGATCCTCGCGCAATCGATCCGTCAGAACATGGAATTGGCTGCCACCAGTCGAACAAAGGATGATGCGCCCAGTGAAGCAGCTTTTCAGGCATTCATCGATGCGCTGGAGTTGAAGTGCCGCAGCCTGGATCAGCCGGTTGAAGACCTGTCCGGTGGAAACCAGCAGAAAGTGGCCCTGATCAAATGGTTGGTGCTTTCACCCAAATGCTTGCTGCTGGCCGACCCGACGCGCGGCATTGATGTGAAAACCAAGACGCAGATTTACGCGCTGCTGCGCAAGCTGGCCGATGAGGGCGTGGCGGTTCTTCTGCTTAGCACCGACTATGAAGAGCTGATCCATCTGTGTGACGAGGTGCATATTTTCTATGCTGGCGAGGTGGTCAAGCGCCTGTCCGGTGACGAGTTGACCGCTGAAAACATCATAGCGTCCTCGCTCAACCTTGGGCTGACTTCGAGCATGGAGGATGCAGCCTAAAATGCGTCAGTTCCTTCAATCCAACCGGCGTGAGTTGATTGCTTTCACCCTCTTGATGATCGCGCTGATTGCTTATCTCGCCACCCACCCGCGGGGACCATCGACCTATGTGATGACCATCTGGGCCAACCAGTGCTTGATTCTAGCGCTGGCGGCGATTGCTCAGTTTTTCGTGGTGCTGGTGCGCGGCATTGATTTGTCGGTGGGCGCGATGATGGCGCTCACCAACACGGTTGCCTCCTACGTTCTTGCGGGCACTGGGTTGGGGTTGGTGGGTGGCACGCTTTTGGTGCTGGCTGTCGGCACGACGTGCGGCGTGATCAACGGCTTGATTGTTGTCTACGGACGCATTCAGCCGATCATCGTCACGCTGGCCACCGCATCCATCTATGTGGGCATCGCGCTTTTGCTGCGCCCGACGCCAGGCGGCAGTGTCAACTTTGATCTTGCCGATGCGATGACGCTGGATGTTCTTGGCATCCCCACCGCGCTCGTCATATTGGCGGTGATCATTGGGGCGTTCTGGTTGCCTCTGCGCCGCAGTGGCTTGGGTCTTTCCATCTGCGCGCTGGGGTCGTCAGAAACGGCGGCTTACCAGTCGGGTATTCCGATCAACACCGTGCGCATCGCAGCCTTTGCATTGGGTGGCTTCTTTGCCGGCCTGGCTGGCATGTATTTCAGCTATGTCACCACCACCGGCGATGCTGGCATCTCAGCCAACTTTACGCTGAACTCCATCGCGGCGGTGGTGCTTGGCGGCGTGGCGTTGAGCGGCGGTGTCGGCAGCTTGGTCGGCGCGGTGATTGGCGCATTCATTCTGGAAACCATTGCGTTCTTGATGTTCTTTTCTGGCCTGCCGCCTTTAGCCCAACCCTTCGTGGAGGGGCTGGTGCTCGCCACAGCCATTGCTGTTGGCAGCCTTGCGATCCTGCGCCAACGCAACCGCTTGGAGGCCTTCCGGCGATGACAACGCTTTCTCTCAAACGACCAAGCTTTGATCTTGATGCGGCTATCCCGTTTCTGGCCACGGCAGCGATCATCATCATTGGTGCGTTTTTCGTGCCGCGCTTTTTGAGCTTGGATTATTTGTTGCAGCAGTTGCAGGTGGCGTCCTTCCTTGGTGTTTTGGCGCTGGGTGCAACGGTGGTCATCTTGCTTGGCCACATTGATCTTTCGGTGCCTTGGGTTCTTGGCGGCGCGGCGATCATCTCCACGGCTTTGGTCGGTACCGATAGCGCCGTGTTGGGTGCGTTTGCTGTGCCCGCGGCGCTGCTGTTTGGCGTGCTTGTTGGCATTATCAATGGCGTGGGCGTTGCGGTGTTTCGCATCCCCTCCATGGTGTGGACCTTGGCGGTGAATTCCATGTTGTTGGGCGTTGCGGTTCTCAACACCGGTGGTTTCAGCCCGCGCGGCATCGCCTCACCGCTGATGATTGAAGCCGCAACCGGTTCCTTCGTTGGAATACCCTTTGCGTTTCTCCTCTGGATGGCTGTCGCGCTGATCCTGGGATTTTTCTTCTCGCGCACAGGCTTTGGTCGCTACCTCTCCTCCATCGGCTACAATGAAAAGGCGACGTTCCTGTCGGGCGTTTCAACGCCCAGCGTCATCTTCGCCGCCTTCATGATCGCTGGTGCTTGCTCGGCATTGGGCGGTGTTCTTTTGGCCGGTTACGCCAACCAAGCCTACCAATCGATGGGCGATCCGTTTTTGCTGCCCACCATCGCTGCAGTCGTGATCGGCGGCACCTCGATTTTGGGTGGCCGAGGGTCATTGGTTGGCACCATCGGCGGTGTTCTCTTCATCACCATTCTTACCTCCATCCTTTCTGTCTTTCAGATCTCTGAGGCGTGGCGGAACATCATTTTCGGAAGCATCATCATCATCATGCTGCTGTTCCAAACCCTTCGCAGAAAAGGAACGCGCGCATGAGTGTTGCCGATGAGCCCGCCGATCCGCGCTTTGAGAGTTTCATCGACACTGCCACACCGCCTGAAGTGATTGCGGAGGGCTTCACATGGACCGAAGGCCCGGTCTGGTTGAACGATGGGCTCTATTTCAACGATATCCCGGGCAAAAAGATGCTGCGCTGGACGGAAGAGACGGGCACCAGCGTTGCGCTGGAAAACAGTGAGTTTGCCAACGGCAACACGCTGGATTTGCGCGGCAAGATGATCTCCTGCGAGCATGGTGGTCGCCGTGTTGTGCGGCGGGATGTGCCGGAAGATCTTGCCAGTGTTGATGTGATTGCCAGTCACTTTGCAGGCAAGCCTCTGAATTCGCCCAACGATGTTGTTGCGCGTTCGGATGGGTCGATTTGGTTCACCGATCCGCCCTATGGCATCAACAGCGATGTGGAGGGCTATCCAGCCGACAGTGAGCAAGAGGGATGTTTTGTCTTTTGCGTCCTGCCCGATGGAACCGTGCACGCGGTGACCACCGATTTTGATAAGCCCAATGGCTTGGCCTTTTCACCGGATGAAAAACGTATCTACATTGCAGACTCTGGTGCGATTAAGGGCGCTAGCTTTCCCGGTATCGACTATGATCTGCCGCACCATATTCGTGTGTTTGAGGTCGATGGAACGACCCTTTCTGGCGGCGATGTGTTTGCCGAGATTTATCCAGGCGTGCCTGATGGATTGCGCGTCGATCATGAAGGCTATGTCTGGACATCGGCGATGGACGGTATCCGGTGCTTGGATGCCGATGGCGGCTTGATCGGTAAGATTGTGCTGCCCGCAGCAACCTCCAATCTTTGCTTTGGGGGCCCAAGCGGCACCGACATGTTCATCACATCCTCGGACAAAGTGTACCGTGTGCGCACTAACAGGCGTGATGCGGTTAGCGTCGCGCGTGCAGGGCTAGCGTGATGGCAGCCTCAACCGATACGCACCGTACCAGCGCCGTAATCGGTCTTGGCTCTATGGGCTGGGGGGCGGCTGCCTCGCTGTTGCGTTCCGGCATGCCCACACTTGGTGTTGATCTTCGAGCTGACGTGCTTTCGCGCCTCCTTGATGCTGGGGGCGTGGCAGCGCCGACGCCTGCTGAGGCCGCCAAGACCGCCGATATTGTGTTTGTTTTTGTCGTCAATGAAGCGCAGACGCGGCAGGTGCTTTTTGGTCAACAAGGGGCAGTGAGCACGGCGCGCAAGGGCACAGTGTTTGTGCTTTGCGTGACCATGGCGCCGAGCGCTGCGCAGGAGATTGCTCATGATCTGGCTGAACGGGGCATGCTGGTGATTGACGCACCCGTGTCCGGCGGATCGCTGAAAGCAGAAGCTGGCGAAATGACCATGATGGCCGCCGGGTCACCTGAAGCTTTTGCCAAAGCCGGGCCAGCAATGGCTGCGATCTCGGGCAAGGTGTTCCGTTTGGGCGATGCGCCGGGCCTTGGCAGCCGGGTGAAGATGATCAACCAACTGCTTGCCGGCGTGCACATTGCAGCGGCCGCTGAGGCGATGAGCCTTGGCGCTAGCATCGGCGTGGATTTGGAAACGCTCTATGAGGTGATTTGCCAAAGTGCTGGCAATTCATGGATGTTTGAAAATCGTGGCGCGCACATCGTGGCCGGTGATTACACGCCGCATTCCGCCGTCGACATCTTTGTCAAAGATCTGGGCATCGTTTCCACCGAGGCGCGAGGCCAAGCCTTCCCAACACCGATGACGCAAACTGCGCTTGGCCTGTTTCAGGAGGCAAGCCTTGAAGGTATGGGCGGGGAAGACGACGCGGCCATCGCCAAACTCTTGGCGCGCAAAGGCAATGTCACACTACCCGGTATGGAGGATTTATGAGCACGCTTCTTGGCTGCATCGCCGATGATTTCACTGGTGCGACGGACCTTGCAGGGATGCTGGCACGCAGCGGCGCGTCCGTTAGCTTGCGCATCGGCGTGCCCGAAGAGCCGCCGTCGCAAACGGCCAGTTTTGAGGTCATTGCTCTTAAGAGCCGTACGGCGCCCGCCGATGATGCGGTGGCCGAATGCCGCCGCGCGCTCGCCTGGCTGAAACAGGCCGGGGCGGAACGCTTCTTCTGGAAATACTGTTCGACCTTCGATTCTACGCATGACGGCAATATCGGTCCTGTGGCCGAGGCGCTTATGGATGACCTTGGCACAAATCAAACCATCTACTGCCCGGCCTTTCCCGAAAACGGCCGTTCCATCTATATGGGCAACCTCTTCGTCGGCCAACAGCCGCTTGCCGAAAGCCCGATGAAAGAACACCCCCTGACACCGATGCGCGACAGCAATCTGATGCGCTTGCTTGAACCGCAAGTGACCAAGCCGGTGGGTCTGGTGGATCGGTTGACGGTTGCCAAAGGTCCTGAAGCCATCCGCCAAGCGCTGGCCGCATTGAAGGCAGAGACTGTTGCCCATGTGGTGGTTGATGCGGTGGCCGATGAGGATCTCAGCCTCATCGCCGAAGCCTGCCACGCCATGCCGCTGCTGACCGGTGGCAGCGCCGTGGCGATGCCCTTGCCAGCACTTTATGCCGCGCAGGGCGCCGGCGATCTGGCGAGCGCTGCGGCAGGAAAACCGCAGGTGGATACGCCTGCCATCATCCTTTCAGGTAGCTGCTCGGCGATGACCCGCAAGCAGGTCGCCCATTATGCCGACCGCACGCCGTCCTATCATCTGGACCCGCTGACATTATCCCAAGAGGGCATTGCCAAGGCCTTGAATTGGTTGGCAGGGCAAGGCGATGAGGTTGCGCCCATCCTTTACGCCTCCGCGGCGCCTGACGATGTCAAAGCCGCGCAAGATGCTCTAGGTGTTGAGCGCGCTGGCCAGTTGGTGGAAGACGCGTTGGCAAGCCTTGCTGTTGCAGCGCGCGAGAAGGGTGTTCGCCGTTTTGTTGTCGCAGGTGGTGAAACCTCCGGCGCTGTCACCAAAGCACTTGAGGTTACCAGGCTCGATATCGGTGTGGAGATCGCTCCGGGCGTTCCCTGGACGTACAGCCAAAGTGGCGGTGTGCCCATCGCCTTGACCTTGAAATCGGGCAACTTTGGCGCTGAGACCTTTTTCAGCCACGCCCTCGACCTGTTGGAGGCAGCATGAGCGAGGCGGCGCTTCGCGAGCAGATCTGTTTGCTCGCCAAATCCATGTTTGACCGCGGACTGACCGGCGGCAGCACGGGCAACATTTCTGCACGGACCGACGATGGTGGGCTGTTGGTCTCGCCCACGGGCACAAGCTTTGGTCGCCTCGATCCGGCAAAGCTTAGCCGGTTTGACGCCCAGGGTCAGTTGGTTGATGGCGACCCGCCAACCAAGGAGATGCCGCTGCACACTGCGTTTTACGACACGCGCAGTACCGCTGGCGCGGTGGTGCACCTGCATTCGTGCCATTCGGTGGCCTGGTCGCTGATGCCGAATGCGGATGAAGACAATTTCCTTCCACCGCTAACCCCCTACGCCATCATGAAGCTGGGGAAGGTGAAGCTTCTTCCGTTCTTTTTGCCCGGTGATCCGGCGATGGGTGAGGCGGTTCGTGGCCTTGCGGGAAAACGTTCCGCCGTCATGCTCGCCAACCATGGACCGGTGGTGGCTGGCAAGGATGTCGAAGCGGCCTGCAACGCCATCGAAGAATTGGAAGACACGGCGCGCCTTGCGGTCTTGATGCGTGGTTTTGAGGCCCGTGCTCTGACACCGGCGCAAATCGATGGTCTGGTGACCAAGTTCGATGTGGAGTGGGAGGCATGAAGTTTTCGGCCAATCTGGGATTTCTTTGGACTGAGCTATCACTCCCCGACGCCATTCGAGCGGCCAAGCGCGCTGGCTTCGATGCGGTGGAATGTCATTGGCCCTATGACACGCCGAGTGGCGAGGTTGCGCTGGCGCTGGATGGGACTGGTTTGCCCATGCTTGGGCTCAACACCGTCCGCGGCAATGTGGAGGCCGGTGAGAATGGGCTTACTGCCCTAACGGGGCGTGAAGACGAAGCGCGGGCAGCCATCGATCAGGCCATTGCCTATGCGCACGATATTGGTGCGCAGAATGTGCATGTTATGGCCGGTTTTGCTTCGGGCGAGGCAGCTCACCAGGCCTTTGTTAAGGCGCTACGCTATGCCTGCTCTAAGGCAGCGCCGCACGGCATCAGTATTTTGATTGAGCCGCTCAACCACTACGATGCACCGGGTTATTTTCTGCAAACCACGCAGCAGGCTGTAACGATATTGGATGAGGTTGGCTCTGACACGTTGCGCCTCATGTTCGATTGCTACCATGTCCAACTGATGGAAGGTGATCTGTCCAACAGGCTCAAAGCTCTGCTGCCGCGCATCGGACATGTTCAATTCGCCTCGGTGCCCGATCGCGGCCCGCCCGACCATGGTGAGGTGAACTATGCTCACATCTTCGCCCACCTTGATGCGCTTGGCTACGCAGGCCCCTTGGGCGCAGAGTACAAACCGGTCGGCAAGACCGACGCGACGCTCGACTGGTTGGCGGAACGGGGGATGTAGCCGACCGGGTAGATCTTGGCTTCGGAGATTCCGGTTTTCAGTTGGCGGACTGTTTGTTCGATCGAAAAAGCGCTGCCATCCGAATCTGCGTATTTTGCCAAGTGAAGTCGCGCGCTACAAATTCAGATATCAAGGCGGTTAGGATAGAGGCGGCGGCTGCGAGGCCGATATTCACGCCAACCTGTCCGGAAACGCTGGCTGTGCTGCCAGACCTGATCAATCCCTGCTCTGCCTGGTTTTTCCAGAATTCCCTGTTCTCCAGCGGTTTCCCTGTTCTAGCGGCCGGAAAATCCCTGTTTCTTACCACTCAATTTGGCCCCAAATGCTCGATTCCTCAATGATCTTAGTACCGAGGGCCTGGAAACCCCCGGTCATTGGCCGGAATTGGAATGTCATCAACCGCGGTAGCATTGCGTTTTTATGCGATTGCGTTGCCATTGGCCGGGATGGGATTGCGCTTTGCTGAGATCGCATTGCAGTGAAACGTGTCTTAGTTGCGTATTCGTGAGCGCAGCTTGTGCGCCGGCGGGACGGCATTCCGCCGTGATGGAGAAAATGTCTGGACTGCGTGCTTGAGCTAAATTGAGACGCGATTGACGAAGTGAACGCGGTGTGGCGTCCAAGGGCCTATGCACGGTCCCGATAGCCCATTGTTACTCGGAAAGGAGATCGAACAAGCGATCCAGACATGACCCTTGTCTGCTCAGCCAAACCCGCTTTGGACCAATGTCCTCCAAAAGGAGTTGGCTTTGGTGACCTGGCCCCTTTGAACGCAGCCACTTTGAGTGGAAGATTTGCTTGTTCAAAGGAGAGCAATGATGGGCGTGAAGCGCTACAAACCCGAAGAGATCATTTCGAAGTTGCGTGAGGCTGAGGTCCTGTTGGCGCAGGGTGCCGGCGTTGGCGAAGTCGTCCGGCAGCTTGGAGTGACGCAGGTGACTTATTACCGATGGCGCAAGGAGTATGGCGGCATGAAGGTTGATCAGGCGAAGCGCCTGAAAGATCTGGAGAAGGAGAACACCAGGCTGAAGCGCCTTCTCGCTGATGCTGAGCTCGACAAGGCTATTTTGAAAGAGGCTGCGTCGGGAAACTGGTAGGGCCCTCTCGTAAGCGCCAGTTCATAGAGCACGCATGTGGCGAGCTCGGCGTGTCTGAACGCCGGGCTTGCAAGGTGGTATGTCAACACAGATCGACCCAATGGCGGAAGCCGCAGAAGCTCGACGATGAAGACGTCTTGACTTCGGCGATCATCGAATTGGCGAGCAAGTACGGTCGGTATGGCTATCGCCGGATCACCGCTCTGCTTCGACGTGATGGATGGCACGTCAACCACAAACGCGTGGCTCGGATCTGGCGCAGGGAGGGCCTCCGTGTGCCGCAGAAACAGCCCAAGCGAGGCAGACTCTGGCTCAATGATGGGTCGTGCGTGAGGCTCACACCAGAGCGTCCCAACCACGTTTGGGCCTATGACTTCGTCCAGGACCGTACACGAGATGGCCGGAAGTTCCGGATGCTCACCGTCATTGATGAGTTCACCCGGGAGTGTTTGGCTATCGACGTGGCTCGTCGCTTGAACAGCCAGAGCGTTCTCGCGGCCTTAGCTGACCTGATGACCACGCGGGGTGTGCCCGGGCACATCCGATCAGATAATGGCCCTGAGTTCGCAGCCATCGCTGTTCGGGAATGGATCACCAAGGTCGGTGCGAAGACCCTGTTCATCGAACCAGGAAGCCCTTGGGAGAACGGCTACAACGAAAGCTTCAACGGCAAGCTTCGTGACGAGCTGCTCAACGTCGAACTCTGGAGTTCCCCCGGTTTTGTGGACGGTTATGGGCTAGAGAACTCTAGTGTCTGAAGGGCGTTCCTTTCGTAGTTGATGGTTGACAGATATCCGAGCGCTGAGTGACGGCGTCCAGGATTGTACCAGCCTTCGATGAACTCGAAGATTGCCATGCGCGCTTCAGCCTTTGTCTGGAACTTGCGCCGGTCGAGCAACTCACATTCGAGCGTCGCAAAGAAGCTCTCGCACATCGCATTGTCGTAGGCATCGCCTACGGATCCCATTGAGGGCCGGACACCGGCTTCTTTGCACCTTAGCCCGAAGGCGACCGAGGTGTATTGCGAACCCTGATCCGAGTGATGGATGACATCATCCGGCTTTCGCTGGCCAATCGCCATATTCATCGCATCAAGGACGAGTTTCGTTCTGAGGGTCGTCCCCATCGCCCAACCAACGATCCGCCGAGAGAAGGCATCCAGAACGACCGCCAGATAGAGGAAGCCAGCCCACGTCGGAACATATGTAATGTCGGCGACCCAGAGCATGTTCGGCTTGTTGGCATAGAAGTTCCGGTCCACCAGATCAGCGGACGGGCGTACACGGTCATCGCGGATGGTTGTCCGCGTGCTTCGGCGACGACTGACGCCAGCCAAGCTTGCCGCTTTCATGAGCCTTTCGACCCGTTTGCGACCGACATGCACACCGGTATCGGCCAATTCAGCGTGGATGCGCGGGGCGCCATAGCTTTCCCTGGAAGCGGTGTGGATCTGTCGGATCAACCCGGTCAGCTCTTGATCGGCAATGTCCCTCGCAGACGGTTCTCTCATCTGCCAGGCGTAGAAGCCGCTTCGTGATACACCCATGCTGCGTGCCATGGTCTCAACAGGATACTCGGCCCGTTTCGCGGTCATGAACTCGAAGACCTCGACGATATCGCATCGTTCTGAGCAAACCAGGCCGCGGCTTTTGAGAGGAAATCGCGCTCCTGCCGCAACTGTTTGTTCTCACGGCGAAGACGGCGAAGTTCTTCTCGCTCTTCGCTGCTCAGAATGTCGGCGCGTTTGCCATCGTCACGCGCGGCCTGCTTGATCCAGCCATGGATTGTCGCAGCACACGGTTCAAACTCCCGAGCAAGGTCTTCAACACTCCGCCCAGCCAGATGGAGTTCGACAATCTGATCCCGGAATTCCGTCGGGTACGGGTTCCTCGTTCTTGGCATGAAAAACACTCTCCTTCACAAACGAAAAAGTGTCCATCAAACCGGGGGAACTTCACTCTTCAACACTCTGCACGAAGCCAAGGTGCTGATTGAACGATGGCGGAAGCACTACAACACCTACCGTCCACACACTTCGCTAGGGTACCGACCGCCGGCCCCGGAAGCGATCGTCCCGGCTGATCTGGCCTCCGCTGTATGGAGGCTCAAGCCAGATCAGCCTTCCATCCGGAGCACCGCGATGCTTACATAAGACGTGGCTGCGCCATCGGGGTCTCGTCAGGAACTGGAGGAAGAGGCAGACTGGCTTGCCGGCTGCATGTTGCTACCTCGCGATGGCTTGTTGCATCACTGCAGTGTCGGGAGAGATGCGCAGGCTATTGCTGACCATTTCGGAGTAAGTCGACAGCTTGCGAATTGGAGGATCGGCAAAACTGGGATTATGCGCCAACTTGGCGCCCGTCAGTACTAGCTGGGCATAAGTCTACGTGCCTTCATTCCACTTGGCGAACGCTGGCTCCGTCCGCCATGTGTGAGTTCACCTAACGCCAGATTTCGCGCTCGGAGCCAATGTCCGGAGCGACTGTCCACGCTGTAGCGTTGGACGAGCGAGCTAGAGGGCAGCTATGGGGTCATGAAGAGACTGTCACCTCATAAGAAGCCAATCCGCCATAGCGGAAGCGGCAGTTTGCGTCTTCAATCGGAAGCGCCAAGCCTTTGCTCGGGCCCATTCACTCAGACACGGCAATGCCGCGATTCCATGTGGAAGCGTTTTGCGCTACAAAGGGCTCCGTCTGCACGACTGAATATGCGGTTCCAAGGGGGAAATTGACATCTACAACGCAGCGCAACTGTCTGTTTTGACGCGGCTGTTCTCCGCCACCGTTTTTCGTGAAATGGCGAAGAAAGGACGATCTGGCTTGTTCCGTAGCCTGATTGAGCAGACCGATCTGACCGAGCGCGCCCACCGGTACGCAACTGTCGGAGACATTTTCGACTCAGCGTTCGAGGTACTGAAGGTTGCGGGTCACCGCGACGAATACATTTATCGGGCGGCGATAAGCCAAAAAGTGTTGATGGGGACGCATTCGCTCCGCACGGCCTCGATGCTCAACGAGTTTCGTGCCGGCCAGTGCAAGGCAGATCTCGTCATCCTTAACGGCACCGCAGCCGTTTATGAAATTAAGTCGGAGCGGGATTCGCTTGCGCGGCTCGCCAACCAGGTCAAGAACTACAAACGCGTATTCGCCAAGGTGAACGTGATCGCAAGTGAGGGCCATATCGAGGGCATACTGTCAACGGTCCCTGAAGATGTCGGTGTGATGTGCCTATCCAAGCGCTACCGGGTTAGGACGGTGCGTGAAGCGGTCGACTGCCCGGAGCGCATCTGCCCGGTGACCGTGTTCGAATCGCTGCGTACGGCGGAGGCTGCCGCGATCCTGGGTGCGATGGGCGTGACGGTGCCGCAGGTTCCGAACACACAGCGGCACGCCGCGATGCGCGGCATGTTCACTTCGCTCGACCCGGTTGCACTCCATATCGAGATGGTCCGGACGCTCAAGCGGACACGCGATCTCTCGTCGCTCAGTGAGCTCGTCGATCGCCTGCCGGAGTCCCTGCAAGCTGCGGCGTTGTCGGTATCGGTGCGCCGTGCTGACCATCCTCGACTGGTCGACGCCATCGCGACCCCGCTGCACGCGGCAATGGCCTGGAGCTGATCGGCGTATGTATCATCCCTATTTTCGTGGAAAGCAGTTCGAACTCATCACGATCCGGGAGATGGCAGCGTTGCTCGCCGAGAAGAACTTCGTACCGGTGATCGAGCCGGTGCGTGAAGCGCTTGGTGGCCTCAGTAAGACGTTGAGCGCGGTATGCGCCGCCGGTGGACGCGCGATCGTCATTGTGAATCCTTATCATGGCGACCATCAGGAAGACGGGGCGAGCATCACTGGCCTCCTGCAAGAAGATTTTGTGGGCGCCGACAATATTGCCGCGGGCATACTGCTTCGTAGTGACATGACCGTAGACGAGGTTATGGCCTGTTACGACCAGCATATCGATCATCAACCAGTGCTGGTCCACGCCGGGTTCACCGCGCCTAAGGCGCTAGCGGCCGAACTGGAGGACGGCATGCCCGATCTCACCAACGTTTTCGTGGAAAGCCATGCAAAGCTACTTTACCGGAAGCATTTCGACCTGAGTACTCGCATCCTTGTGCGCGACGGCTTTAAGCGGCAGCGCAATGCCGATTATCCGGAGATGGAGGAGTTCTCCGATCTCCATGTCACCTATGGCGATCTCGGCATGTCGGGCTTCGGCGATTTTCTGATCGTCGGCGACGTCTACAGCGAGGGCGGAGGCCCAGCCTATGCGGTCGCGATTCATTTAACCTTCATCGATCCTGACAACGACGATGTCATGTACATATATCACTTCGTCTCGGAGACGAAACACACGCCGACCGATCCTGCTGGTAAGTTCGCTCAGGCGCTAGCGAAGCTAATCACAAAACTGGACAGCGGCACATCCCACATTCTCGAAACTGAAGCGATTAAGGAATTTCGCGACCTTCATGCTAAAGGCCATTTCCCAGGCCTTGGCTACGTCAAAAAGCTCTCGATGAAACATCACATCGAGACGCTGGCCGACTATCTTGGCTGAGCCTGATGACACAGCGTTTCTGCTGCCCAGAGTGCTTCGACGATCACGCTCTGCGCGATCAGTTGTTTCCGTCGCTGAATCCCGACCATGGGACATGCGATTTCTGCGGTACCGCTGATACTCAACTCGTTGAGCCGACCAAACTCGCCAATTATTTCGAACTGCTGGTCAATGTTTACGAGCCTAGTGACAACGGGAAGTCACTGGTCGAATGGATGAAAGACGACTGGCAATTATTCAGTCATCAGCGCATGGACATTGCTCACGCCAAGGAATTACTCGGCGAGATCCTCGATGACGGTGAGATCGTCCGGCGCAGTTTCGCCCCGGCGACAAGCGATATCAGCGAAGGCTTGGCGCTGTGGGACAAGCTGCGACATGAGATGATGTATGCCAATCGCTGGTTTCTCGACGTTGCCATCGATAGAGAGCGTCTCGAACAACTTCTCGATATGCTGATAGCGCGGCCACTACCCAAGGATTGGTATCGCGCGCGTATTCAGACCGAAGATGAGGTTTTCCCGATCGAGAAGATGGGCGCCCCGCCGAGGCGACGCTCATCGAACGGTCGAGCCAATCCGGCAGGTATCCCCTATCTTTATCTGGGGTCGCTTCCCGACACGGCCGTGGCCGAGATCAGACCACATACAGGCGAGGTCGCTTGCGTTGCAGATTTTGCAGTCCCCGAAATCAAGGCAGTGGATTTGCGCAACCCACGCAAGCTCGTCTCTCCTTTCATCTTGTCAGAGTCGAGCGCGATCGGTCAGTTGCGTGCTGACCTGCCTTTTCTCGAAAGGTTAGGTGAAGAATTGACTCGACCGGTTCAGCCGGCGGGAGCGGCGATCGACTACATTCCAAGCCAGTATCTTTGCGAATTCATTAAGAAGAGTGGCTTCGACGGCGTGGTCTATCGTAGCTCGGTTAGCGAAGGCATCAATCTCGCACTGTTCGATCCCGCTCAGGCAGTCGGCGGGAAGGTGGTGCTCTACAACGTATCCAAGGTGTCGGTCGAAGTTGCCGTCGCTTAGGAAGAACGCACAAAGACAACGACTCTCGCGTACGGCACCGTTCAGTATGTGCCGGCGTTTGGTTAATTCACTGCAATGGGGGTGCGAAGCAGGCCTTGGTTCTGAGAAAGCCGAACGGCGGTTCAGGGCCGAAAGCACCCTATGAGTTAATGGCGGCTTTGCCGCCACGAGCAGGCGAGATCCAAGGTCAGCTTCGAGCCCATCGTGGCGGATGCTGCGCGTTGCATGAAAGTTGGTTACCAACCCCTACACCTGCCCGAGTGCAATCTCACGGATCAGGTCATTTGCCTCCGGTCTCGTCGGTTGGTGGCGATATCGAACGGCAGAAACTGTTCGTGAAATCTCAAGGCCATCAATGGGTATCGACACAAGGCCCATGTCTGCCGGAATTGCGGTGGCTGGTAGGATCACAGCCCCTGACCCGCGCCGCGCAAGTTCAATCAGCCATTCCACGCGATTTGACCGATAGGCGGCGTAGAGTTCATGGCCACTATCGGCACATGCGCCATGCAATGCGTCACGCATTTCGCAATTGGGTCGGTCAAGCATGTTTGTTTCAGCCAGCGTGGACAGAGAAACACCAGTCAAATCCGATAATGGGTGGGTGTTTGACACCACCACCTGGTAGTCCTCATCATAGAGCTGGTCTATTCGATAGAGGTCCTCGCTGACCTTCTCTGCCGTCACCAGGACGTCAAACTTTCCATCGCGCAATCCGGTCAGAAGCTCGGATGAAGACGCAACGATCAGCTCAATTTCGGCTTGTGGCAACCGTGCCCGAATGCGTTCGATAGCCGCCGAAATCCTGTTGTGGCCAATGGTTTCGCCGACACCGACAGAGATTGGAACGCGCTCCAGGCGCATATGTCGGACCGCCTCTGCCTTGGCCTGTCGCGTTTCATCGCGAACCTTCTGAAGCCTGGGCTGCATAAGCTTCCCAAGGGATGTAAGCCTGCATCCCGCGCGGTCTCTGACAAACAAGTCTCCCCCAAGCTCGTTTTCAAGTTTCTTGATCGCCGTCGTCAACGAGGGTTGGGAAACATTCGAGGCACTTGCGGCGTGCGTGAAGTTGCGATGCTCGCAGACAGCCAGGAAGTACCTGATCTGGTTCATTTCCATCGCCGCATCCTCTGTCAGCTCAATCGGTGCTGCCCACCAAAGCCATTTCCATAGCCCATGTCTATTGAAAAATAGAAAGTCGGAATTGGAGCCTGAGCCGCGCGGCATGGAACATGGGGTCGTCGAGTTCAAAACCGAAGACACTCAAACCTGGAGACAACAATGAAAACGCAAGTCGTTCAGACACTGGCCGCTCTGGTCTTTCTCGCATCTCCCGCCACCGCACAGGACAATCTAATGGACAACCACACCGCTAGCTACATCGCCATGCCCGCCGCACAGGGCCAAACCGACGCCCTTGCAGAGTTTCTGGCCGGGGCAGCCCCGATCGTGAAAGAGACCGAGCCGGGCACCGTGCTGTGGTTTGCTCTTCAAGCCAACAATACGCTGGCGATCTTCGACATCTTCGAGGACGAGGACGCCCGCAACGCGCACTTCTCTGGTGATGTTGCAGCCGCATTAAACCAAAACGCTGATACGCTGGTTGCCGGCGGGTGGGACGATGGTGTTGTCGCGAATATCAGCAACTCCAATGTGCTATCTGTGAAAGCGCCTGTCGATCTCTACTCCGCGACGACCGCGACATACATCGCGCTCGAAGCAGCGCCCGGCAGAGGGCCGGATTTGGCGGCTCTGCTGACCGCCGCCGGTCCCATTGTTGCCGACACCGAACCGGAAACACTGTTCTGGGCAGCCCTGCAGATTGACGAGGACAGTTTCGCCATCTTCGACATTTTTGCCCACAATTCCGGCCGCGAAGCGCATTTCGCCGGACAAGTTGCCGGCCTACTGAAAGAGCGGGCGTCAGAATTGGTCGCAGGTGGTTGGCAGGACGGCGTTGTCGCGAACGTCACCAACTTCGATATCCTCGCCATAAAGTGAGCAGTGAGATCTAAGCGATATGAAGCGTCCGGCGCAAAAGCACCGGGCGCTTCTTGCATATTGACTGGAATTTTTAGCTTGAAGCGGTCGTTGGCACAGCCGCAGCGAAAGCTCGCCTCGTCCGCGTTGCTGTCATTTAGTTATGGCTGGTTTGCCGCCACGAGCTGTCCATCCCAAAGGGCCGGTTCGAGTCCATGTTGCTAAATGCTGCACGCGGTGGAACTGCCAGCTTTTGCAATAACGTCGACTGGGTCGCCGAGGGAACCTAACGTCTTGTGCCGACAGCGTGATCAAGTTGCGCAAGATCATTTTAAAATTGGCACGCTGCCCAGATAATGGAGGTCGGTTGCGGTCGTAAGAGGCCCCACGATGAAAACCAGCATGCAGGTGAAAGTTCAGGGAGAAACGGTACCGGACTTTGCATGCGTCAAAGCTGCATTCGAGCAAAACTTTTCTGAACGCAACGAGTTGGGCGGCGCGTGCTGCGTCTACTTGAATGGCGAGAAAGTCGTCGATCTTTGGGGCGGCATTCGCGATCCCGAAAGCGGCGCGCCTTGGGAAAAGGACACCATGGTCATCGTGTTCTCGCTCACCAACGGCATGTCGGCTATGACGCTGGCACTCGCCCACTCTTGGGGATGGCTTGATTACGATGCACGCGTGGCGGACTACTGGCCGGAGTTTGCCCAGAATGGCAAGGACGCGATCACCGTTCGGCAGTTGCTGTCGCATCAGGCCGGGTTGCACGCCTTTCACCATAAGGTCGATCGAGATACGATTGCCGACCGCGACCGGCTTGCCGACATCCTGGCGCGCGAGGCGCCGCAATGGCCGCCCGGCACGCGTAACGCCTATCATTTCATTTCCTTGGGGTTCTATGAAAGTGAGTTGCTGCGCCGCGTGGACCCGCAACATCGCAGCCTCGGACGCTTCTTTGCCGAGGAGATTGCCGCGCCTCTGGGGTTGGACTTCTATATCGGCCTGCCCGCAGACATCCCGAACGATCGCCTCGCGCCGTTGACGATGGCTGGCTTTGTCAAATCGATCCTCGGCTACCCGCTTCCGATGATCTTGACGATGCTCAATCCCTGGTCAGCCGGGTTCCGGGCCTGCATCGTCAACCCGGGATCGGATGTTGTGATGGACACCGATCGCATCTATGCGCGTGACCTTGAGGTTCCATCCGGCGGCGGGGTTGGCACCGCCCAAGCCATTGCCAAAGCCTATGGCGTATTTGCGACCGGCGGTGCGGAACTGGGGCTATCAGCCGAGACGCTAAACGCTCTCGCGGCCCCTGCGGTTCCGCCAACAAGAGGGCACTTCGATGAGGTCCTGAGGGACGACGCGCAGTATTCACTCGGTTTCATGAAGCCCTTCGAAGGCTTTCGATTCGGCCACGCCGGCGCATTCGGCACACCCGGCGCGGGCGGGTCCCTGGGCTATGCCGATCCTGAAATCGGTCTTGGTTACGCTTACGTCACCAATCGGATCGGCACCGGTGTCGATCCCGATCCGCGCGACATCGCTTTGCGGACCGCGATTGCTTCTGTGACGGGCTGAGCTGAATGCCTGCTCTGCCGCCACGGGCGGCCGAAGGGCAGCTACGAGCCCATCTTGACCAGTGCTGCGCAACGTCTGGATGTCTGCATCCGTACAAAATGCGATCTTCTGCTCCGCTAGTTGCGCCGCCTCATGCCGACCGCTGTCACGACGGCGATGAAGCAGAGCAAGCCAACGGCGATCCCGAGCGCCGTTGCATTGCCGCCGCGCGCCTCAGGCAAGACCGGCAGGAGTCCGACAGAGACGTTGAACGAGGTATGAAACAAGTGCGCCGGGACGAGTGATCCACTGCTTGCGAAATGCAGATGCGTATAAATCAAGCTCGACGCGACGATCTGGAGTATAAAAAGCCCGGTTGGGATCGCGCCGTGGAAGTCACCTGGCAGCAGGAAGAGCGGTGCATGCCACACCCCCCAGACCAGCCCGATCCCGAGGCTCGCAATAATAGGCCCATAACGTTCGATGAGGGCTGGCAGCGCATAGCCGCGCCATCCGAGTTCTTCACCGGCGACGCTGAAGGCAAGCACATAGGCAAAGACGGCGAAAGGCACCCAAACGGGCATCGGATCGGGCCAGACCGGCCCCGCGCCGCCCGCGGCGAGCACGAGAGCCAGCGAAAGGACGATGCCGGCGAATGGCAGCGTCAAGGCGTAGAGCCAGACCCAGACTGGCATGCGCCATTGAACAAGGCGCGCAAGCAGGGCACGGCGGTTGTGCGGATAAGGCCAGACAAGGATCATGGCCGCTATGGCGGGCCCGAAGGTGCCGGCGATCTTCAGCGGCACGGAAACCGACGGCAAGACGGCAGAAAGCCCCCAGAGCGCCCAGGATATCGCGAAGGCCAGACCGACAAATGCTCCAATCCGTCGCTCTTGCTCCACCGCGCCCACGCTCCGATCACGCCCTTGGTCTCAAGGCACCCGCGGCCTGATCCCGGTCAAGGTCGTGGGCTGCCAGGCCATTATCTACCATTGATGTTGGGTGACTTTGATGTCGTGGTGCCAATTTCGGCCAGCAACATGGATGATCTTGCAGGTCGCCTTGGATCGTCGTCAATAAGTACCGTGGATCGCGTCGGGGAAAAGTGGGATATGCGTATGATTCTTCTGTGGGTTTCGGTCATCTCAGCAATTGGGCTGGCCGGTCTCTTCGCGTGGCGGCAGCTCGACCATCGGGCCGATCGGGCGGAGATGGACCGGCTGATTGCTTTGCAGCCTCAAACGCCTGCGCGGTATGAGCCGCAACTGGTCGCGAACCTGCCGGAACCCGCGCGGCGCTACTTCAACTTCACGATTGCTGAGGGCACTCCCCTTTACCCCGTTTCGCAGATTGAAATGGAGGGACAGTTCTCCCTAGGTACACAGGACGCGCCGAACTACATGGATATGACTGCAACGCAGGTTCTAGCCGCGCCCGAAGGCTTCGTTTGGAAAATGTCGGCGGTGCGGGGCTGATGCGCATGTCTGGATCGGACAGCGGGCGCTGGACACGGTTCTGGTTTGCAGGTCTGGCACCAGTCGCGCGGTTTGGCGGCGATCCCGATCACACACGCTCGGCTTTCGGGCGCTTCACCGCTGAGGCGCTCATCTGGGCACCGGCCGCAATCTTGCCGGGTCCTGCGGTCGCGTGGGAACCGCTTGGTGAAGACACGGCCCGCGTCGTCATCAGCCGCGGCGATCTGGAACAAGCTGTTGATGTCACCGTCGATGCCGACGGGCGACCCGTTGAAATCGTGTTTCAACGGTGGAGCAACGCCAATCCCGAAGGGGTGCATCGGCGGCAGCCTTTTGGGGCATATGTTTCTGATTTTCGGGATGTCGCGGGGTATCGCCTGCCGTTTCGGGTGGGGGCCGGTAACATGTTCGGGACCGATAACTACTTCCCGTTTTTCATCGCGGACGTGACCGACATCAGCTTTCCACGGTGACCGAATATCCATCGAAGGCGTCGGGCGCACACTGTGTCTACACATTTTCCACTCGGTTGAAGCTGTATCTGCGAGACGCTTCTGATTGTCAGCGTGAGGTTTCTAGCAGGGTCTGCTCCAAGGCATCCAGTTCTCCGCGGATAAGCATCCGTCCCGCCGCGATAACGGCCAAAGGCCGCCGCAACGTGCCCAGTGCTTCGAGAGGATTGCCCTCCACAAGTACCAGATCGGCACGGCGGCCGGGTGCGATCGTGCCGTCCTGATCAGGCAGGCCAAAGAACCTCGCCGGAGCGACCGTCGCCGTATAGAGCGCCTCGCGCGGTGTCAGACCCGCATCCACGTAGATATCGAGCTCATCCAGAAGCGACGCACCGTGGAACAGGAATGGATTGGCGAAGGACGCATCGGAAGACGCAAGGATTGGAACACCGGCCGCATGGGCCATGAGGAACGTCCGGCGATCGAGGGCGATGCTCTCTTCAGCCAGGGCTCGCACCTCCTCTGTCATCGCTTCAAGTCTGAAATCGGGCTGATCCCATGCGGCGCGCACCTCCGACGGTAGCATCTGCATGCGCGGCGCATCCGCCTGGGGCCAGTTGCCAAGGTAGAAATCGGCCACCACGAGAGTCGGGCTCACATGGAGCCTCGCATGGGCCATGTCCCTTAGAACCCGGTCGCAGAGCGCCCAATCCCATGTGTCGAGGATGATCCGGTTGTGCCCGGCCATCCGGGCCATGACGGCCTGCAATCCGACGTCCTGTTCGAGGGCCTCCCGGATTTCGCGGACCATATCGCCTTCCCGGGTTGCACAGGCCTTTGTGACACGTCCGAAGTGTTCCATGCCGTCCTGGCCCGCCTCGATCGCGACGGCGAGCGGGATTGCCTCAGGAATATGTCCAATGAACGGAAATCCCACATCCTCGGCGGCTTCGGCCAGGGCACGGTAGGTCGCCTCGTTTAGCATCGAGTAGGATTTTACGGCGGCCCAACCCTCAGCGGCAATCCGGTCCACGACGGCACGTGCCTCGTCAGGCGTATCAGCAAGGAACATGCCGGGCCATGACCCGGGGCTGGCGTCGACCCACGCCCCGGCAAGGACAAGACGCGGCCCCCAAACCTCTCCGGCCTCGATCCGCGCTTGCAGCGCATGTTGGTCCTCGATTGGCCAGAACGCCCCCATGTCGCGGATGCCTGTCACGCCGTTCAACAGATAGAGCGGCAAGGCCGTCTCGGGTTCGGTGTGCGAGGAGAAGATGTGGACGTGACTGTCCCACAGCCCCGGAATAAGGTAGCCGCCCTCGGCGTCGAAAACGTTGGCATCCGGAGCGGAGAGCGTTTCGCCAACCTCATCAATCAGACCATTGCGGACGAGGACTGACTGATTGCGAGCGATCGTGCCAGCCTCGATATCCACGATATGGACATGCGTGAGGAGCGTACCTGAGCCTGTGGAAGGACCGGCAGACGCCGAAGCGAGGTCCGCAAGCGCGGCTTCCAGCGCGGGAACCAGATCCGTGCTGTCATCGGCGATGCCGACATCGGTGTTGATCTGAAACGCGACGGTCACGCCGTGATCCGCGTAGTGCCTGAGGCTCGACACATAGCCGGGAATCCAGCCACCATGACCAAGGACCGGGCCACGGGGTGTTTCGGCATAAACCGCGATGCCAGCGCCGTAATGAATGCTTGCGGCGTCCGGTGAAACGGGGATGCTATCGAGCAAGCGGTCGAGGTAAGGCGTCTCCATCGCGCTGCCGGCGAAAAGCGCATGGCCCCAGACCGCGAGGTCGCGCGACGTCGAAACGAGCCCGCCGCCGGTCCATTCCATGGCCGGGTCCCAGACAAGGCGGCCGGCATCGTCCATGGTGCGGGTGGGCAGACCGAACGGGTTGTTTTCTGCCACGTACCCCACGGCCAAACCCGGCAAGGCGGGCGTGTCTGATGGCGTGGTCGCGTTCAAACCGAGAGGCGCGAGAAACCTGTCGGTCACGAGATCGTAGTAGTTGGCCCCGCTCGCCTCCTCGATCACCATCCCAAGCAGCAGGTAGCCGCTGTCGGTGTAGGTCCAGCCCGATCCCGCCGGAAACAAAGGCTCCGTATCGAAAACGAAGGCAATGGCATCGTCAGGCCCTATCGCGGCGCTCCCGCTTGTCATCCGCCGGGCCATTTCGGTCTCGAAAGGCTCCATGTGCACATGATCGGGCAGACCCGCACTGTGCCGCAACAGATCGCCCACAGTCATCGTGGCGTGGTTCGGCAGGCGGGTGAACCAGTCGCGATCACCGAGATAATCCGAGACGAGATCGGCTCGCGCCAGCGCGCCGTCCGCTTCGAGTGCCAGCACCGTCGCGCCCACGAATGTCTTGCCGATGCTTGCGGCCAGCATTGGCGTCTGCGGGTTCATGGGCGTTTCGGATTCCACGTCGGCCAGGCCCGTCGCCACCACTGACAGGGTTCCGTCCGGCAAGGAGATCGCCGCTGTCGCACCCGGGAAGCCGTACTCCGCATGGAAGCGGTCGAGCAACGCCTGCATCTGTGCCTCGAGTGGTTCGGCTCGTGTGGCGCTGCCGATCGACACCGCTGCCACGAAGGCGGTGACTGCGATCCAGCCCTTCATGGCCGTGCAGCGGATGGGATCACCTCGGTGACCGCGCCCTCGCGGCTGAACATTGCCCGACGGTTCAGCCAGACCACCACGACAGCCACTGCGACGAGGATCCAGGTGTCATAGGGCTGCGCGTCGGGCCATAACGGGTTGTTGAGCTGCCAGTGATACAGCATCGGAAGAAGCAGGCTGCCGCGCGATGCGTTGAAGATCGGTGTCACCAGAATGGCCAGCGTGATGTTGCCGATGAAAAACGGCAGGAAGTTCCATTCGGCGAAAACCACACCGGCGAGGGAGAACGCTGGCAAATGCCAAAACCCCCAGACCGAACCGATTATCACGGCGGCCCAGAACGGTGCGACGTGACGTTGCAAGATGGGTTGTGCCACCCCACGCCAGCCGAATTCCTCGACGGGGCCGAGAAACAGCATCATGAACATAAGCGAGACCATGGCGCCCAACCCTTCGGGCGGGACCGGCGCGAGCAGAGGTCCGCCCTTGATCAGAGATCCGGCTATGAAGACCAGAGGGACGCCCACAAGGATGAAAAGCCACCAGACCGGGGCGCAGCGCCACAGAAGAACGCGGGAAAAGAAGGCGCGCAGCCCACGCAACCCGCCGAAGGTCAGCACGACAACGATGCCCGCGATCCCGGGTGCCCAGGTGGCGAGGAAGTACAGAGGATGGCCGCCGCTGATCTCACCAAAGGTCGCAGCAGCTTGCTCTGGAAAGTAGAGATAGCCGCCGAGCACGCTCCAGGTAATGAAGAATGTGAGCGCGAAAAACGCGAGCAGCGCCGGTGCAGTGGTTCGTATGGTCTGGTCTTCGGTTGAAACCGTCATTCGAATCACCATTGATTGTGGCAGCGCGGGATAAGTCACCATGGTCACTGTTCGCGCTGGCGTCCTTGTTCCGTGTCAACCAGTTGGGCCGACATATTGGCTCATCCGCGCGACCATCTTCAAATCGATGCGCGAGGCTCGACAGACGTATCGGCCAAATCAGGGCGCTGGCAGTCCCACGTGTGACTTCCTTGTGCAACCGATCTTGAAGGCCTGCAAGCGCTTGAAGCAGACGTTCTTGTCCGCTCACCAAACGGCAGGAAGGTCCGCGTTCCGGTCAAAGGTCATGTCTGCAATGCCGCCAGTAGCGGGCATCACCGGTCGAGCGAGCGAATTACAGCTTTGGGCCGAGATCAGCGAAATTGGCGGCATGATCGAGGTCTTGAAAGGGCATTAAAGCTGACTTTTGGTAGGCAGTTAGCTTGCCTGGCGCTCCACAGCTTTGTGATCCCACATTGGTAGCTTACAGCTTCGCCAATTTCTCATTTCTAAATCGCCATTGCTGCTGTTGGCCCACCACCTGGATTAATTACATTTTTGGCGAGCGTTTTTCCGCGGTGGTTCGTCAGCTGATTCGCTCTGAATTACGTTTTTTGAAGTTTGCCTTGTTAGCGACCTTTCGCCGATCCCATTTAACGACAATCCAATTCCCTGTTCTTTCGGAGCGGCGCGAGAAGACAAAAATAAATTGCGGCGCTGAATATTGTACCCTTCTTTGAAGCCTACCTTTCAAAAGGCCTTCGAGAGCGCATTAAAAGGGCTTTGAGGATTGAACGCCTACTTTGCGCTCCTCATGAACCCCGGAATTCCGGGGACAGCTCAAGTCCTATCCACTTGCACATTCTGATTGTTTGTTCATCCTTTGATCTCATCGCATTTCGCGGTTTGATCTTAGGGAGCACATCCAATGCCAAGAGGGACACATACGCTTGCTGATGGTCACGAAACAAACGCTCGCGGGCCAATTGCGCTAGACAACACCAAGCCTTCGCAGCTCACATCGAAGGTTGAACAGCTATCGACCAGCAAGCTTAAACCTAACCCCCGCAATGCGCGGACGCACTCGGCCGTGCAGGTTCGTCAGATTGCCGCAAGCATTGAACGGTTTGGGTTCACCAATCCGATCCTGGTTGATGATGAGGAGATGATCTTGGCCGGTCACGGCCGGTTGGCGGCTGCCATGCAGTTGGGCATGGACCTGGTGCCAGTCTTGCGGCTGTCGCATCTCTCTGCGGCAGAGCGGCGGGCCTACGTACTGGCTGACAATAAGCTAGCTCTAAATGCTGGTTGGGATCGTGATCAGTTGGCTTTGGAACTTCAGGGCCTGATTGATCTGGACTTTGAGGTTGAGCTCACCGGCTTCTCAACCGCCGAGATCGACTTCGCGCTTGAAGCTGCAGCCGATGCTAAACCATCCGGCGATGATGAACTGGACCGAGTCCCCTCTGTTGCTGGGCCTGTTGTGACGCGTGCTGGTGATTGTTGGCAGCTTGGTCGACACAGGCTGCTGTGTGGCAACGCCCGATCCGGTGATGATCTTGCCACTTTGATGGAGGGTGAGGTCGCACGGATGGTGTTTACCGATCCACCCTATAACGTTCCCATTGATGGGCATGTCAGCGGGCTTGGTGCTGTTCGCCATCGCGACTTCGCTGAAGCCTCCGGCGAAATGAGCCGGGAAGCCTTCACGCAGTTCCTTGAAGAGACGCTTGGCAATGCTGCCCACCACCTCGCCGATGGCGGCATTGCGTTTGTCTGCATGGACTGGCGACACATGGGTGAGCTGCTGGCAGCCGGTGGTGCCGTCTTCGATGAGCTGAAGAACCTGGTGGTCTGGAACAAGACCAATGCAGGCATGGGCACGTTCTACCGCTCCAAGCATGAGTTGGTGTTCGTCTTCAAAATGGGCACGGCCAAGCACATCAACACCTTTGGGCTTGGCAATACCGGCCGCTACCGCACCAATGTCTGGGACTATGCCGGCATGACCAGCGTAGGCAAAGACCGGCAGGACTCGTTAGCGATGCATCCGACCGTCAAACCGGTAGCCATGATCGTGGATGTCCTCAAGGACTGCTCCCATCGCGGCCACCGCGTGCTTGATCCCTTTGGCGGCTCTGGCTCAACGCTCATCGCAGCGGAGACCTGCGGGCGCACCGCCGACCTTCTCGAACTCGATCCGCTCTACTGCGACACCACCATCGCCCGCTGGCAGCAACTCACCGGCCAGAAGGCGGTGCTGTTGGAAGAGCGCTGGGACAAACAGGGTGGCAGCAACCCCGTCATATCAGATCTCCCATCGCGTATCGGCCAGACCTTCGTGGATCTAGCCGAACAAAACCACATCCATGACGAGGCGGCACAATGAGCAAGGACAAACCTCTGAGCCGCGAACAGATCGACGCCATCAAACAAACGGTCATCGGCCAGTATAGTGACACAACGGAGCGCGGAGCCATGCAAGACGATGATGGTGAAAGCCATAGCGATCCCGCAATTGAGCCAAAGGCCATCGGATACAGATCGCCGCCCCACTCTACCCGCTTTAAACCCGGCCAGTCCGGCAACCCCAAGGGCCGGCCGCGCAAGAATGCCAGCACCACAACATCGCCAAAAGCTGGTGGCGGAGACGGAGCCGCACCGCTGCTCGAAATCGAAGAAGCGTTCTTGGATGAGCTGGCACGGGTGATCAGCGTGAACGAAGCAGGCCAGACCGTCGAGATGACAGCCAAGGTCGGCTTGATCAGAGCCGCTATCGTCAATGCGCTCAAGGGCAATGCCTATGCGCAGAAGACCTTGCTGGATCATTTGTTGCAGCTTGAAGGCAAGAAGACTGCAAGCCTAGAGGAGCGCATCAAAGCCTGGCGCCAGCACAAGGCAAACGGCTACGAAGCCTTGGCACGCATCGAGGCTGGCGAGGCCGAGCTCCAAACGCCCCTGCCCCATCCTGACGATATCGTGCTCCAAGATGGGCTCGAACCGCACTTCCTTGGACCCATAGTCCCTGAAGTACAGGCTATGGTAGATAAGCTGCTCGTTCGCAGGGACTATCTCCTGCTCGAGCACGTGTACTTTGAGCGCTACGCGCCAGATGAAGCCTATGAGTGCGACGCCTTCCAGCGACAGTTCGACCTTATGGGCTTGGAGCGGTGCGAGGACGCCCACATACCAACCGGCCCCATGATGGCAATCACGCTGTTGCAGAGGGCCGTTCCACCCAGGCTTAGGTGGAGCCCAGCCGAACTCCTGCAGCGCTTGTTCAGGCTTGAACGCCTCACACGCCGCCAGCTTGAGAAGAAGCTCACCAAAAGCCGCAGAAAACACCGCAACTATCTACCACGCGGCGCCTTCTATCCATCGGCCGCCTATGACCTTAGAATGGATCAGATGAGTTTGGACCTCGTTCGACAGCAGCAGGCCAAAACCAAACTCGCCGAAGACAAAGCCAAACAACAAGGCAAGCCATTCATCCCCTCCGAAGCCGATGTCCTCACCCCCAAAGTGATTGCGAACACCTTCCGAGAGCACGGATTCATGAAGTGATATCACTCAGCATCGGTGCCCGACATGTATGAGCGGCTCAAGAGCGTGCGGAGGATGAAAGTCGGCCCATTCCTGCCATTCGGGTGGCTGTTTGATGGCGCAATGCAGCATCACCAAACTTGACCTTCGCTGCATGTGCGAGGTCTCGGATGAACCAATTCGAACTAGGCGGACAACGCTTCCAGTTACCGATGCCTTGTATGTACCGAGAGAGGGCTTTCGCTGCGTTTGTGAACAAATGGCCGCAAAAGTGGACATCGACCTCCACATTCGAGATCAATGAAAACTATCATAACCGAAGTAGGGTATCTAATGCCGTTAAGTCTGGAAAAGGCCTAGCCTCAGACCTTGTGGTAGGAGTGGTTTTGTCCGCATTAGCTTAAATCCACCGGTAACATGGAACTAGATAGGTCCTGGTAGCAGATGGGTCTTAGCCATCTGCGGATGGAGATGGTTCCGACGGAGGTGGCACCAAAGTTGGTGGAGGCTGGGTAAGGCCCGCCATGGACCATGGTGTCGGAGACTTCCACGCCGGTTGGGAAGCCATTGGCGAGGATGCGTCCAGCCTTGCGTGTAAGAATCGGCATTAAGGCTTGGCCAAGTTCGGTGTCTTCATCGTCCATGTGCAGCGTGGCGGTCAGCTGACCCTGTAGTGACCTGGCGATGGCGATCATCTGGTCGGTGTCTTTGACCCGCACGATGAGACCCAGCGGGCCGAATACTTCCTCACCCAGTGCATGGTTGGCCAGCCAATCATCACCGGAGACCTCATAGAGGAACGGTGAGGCCTGGCGCTCAGCGCAGCCCATGGCAAGCACTTCCTTCACACCCTTCTGGCTGGCGATGGTATCTTTGCCCGATGCAAACGCCTCTGCCATGCCAGCGGTCAGCATGGTCTGGCCGGAGACATCCGACAATGCTGTCTGCGTCGCCCGTGTGAACGTGTCCGCATCAGGACCATCAAGAACAATCGCGATGCCTGGATTGGTGCAGAACTGCCCTGCCCCCATGGTCAGCGAGCCTGCCCAACCGGTGGCGATCTGCTCAGTGCGACCCGCCATGGCGTGAGGCAGCAGAAACATCGGGTTCACCGAGCCAAGCTCACCAAAGAATGGGATCGGGTCAGGACGTGCGGCGCAGAGGTTGAACAGCGCACGCCCGCCACCCAGCGAGCCGGTAAAGCCGACGGCACGAATGAGCGGATGCTGCACCAGCGCTTCACCCACAGAACGATTGCCGCCCTGGATCAGCGAGAACACACCAGGGTGCATGCCACAGGCCTTGATGGCAGCCTCAATGGCTTGGGCAACAATCTCACTGACACCGGGATGAGCCGAATGGCCCTTCACCACCACCGGGCAGCCAGCCGCCAGAGCAGAGGCCGTGTCGCCACCGGCCACTGAGAAGGCCAGCGGGAAGTTGGACGCACCAAACACCGCCACAGGGCCAGTGGGCACCTGCATCAAGCGCAGGTCTGGCCGTGGCAGAGGTGCGCGATCTGGCAGCGCTTCATCATGGCGGCGATCAAGATAGTCGCCCTGCTCGATATGATCGGCGAACAGTTTGAGCTGACCGACCGTGCGACCGCGCTCACCATTCAGACGCATCTCCGGAAGGCCCGTCTCCTTCACCCCCATCGCGGTGATGGCATCGCCGCGCGCGTCGATCTCATCAGCAATCGCCCGCAGGAATGCAGCGCGCTCAGCCCGGCCCATCGCGCTGAAACTTGCAAAAGCCTCCTCGGCAGCTTCCACCGCCTGACCCACCAGATCTGGCGTACCCACAGCAAACGCATCGGCTTCACCAACCACAGGCATGTTCTCAAACGTCGTGTCAGAACCCGTCCAGATGCCCGCGATCAGGTGTTTGCCAAAAAGCGTCATTGATTTTCCTATTGAAAAGATGGCCTAGGCTTGCGCCTTCCAGGCCTTGATGGTCCGCAGCGCAACAACGACCACATAAAGGGCCGCCAGTACCAAAAACACAGCCGTGATTGGGCGCTCAAAGAATGGCCAAAAACTGCCCTGCGTCGACATAAGAGCACTGCGCAAATTCTGCTCCAGCATGGGTCCTAAAATGAAACCCAAAATGAGCGGTGGGAATGGGAAGTCGAACTTCAACATCACATAGCCAAGTATGCCGAAGACAATCAGCGTATAGACGTCAAACATGCGATTGTTGACAGCAAACGCACCGACAAAACACATCACCATGACCAGTGAGAGAAGATAATGCTTGGGAATGGCGAGCATAGCGACAAAGCCGCGAAGCCCGAAATAGAGCAGACACAGCATCACGATACTGGCGACCAGTAGCGCCACGAAGATCGAGTACACCAGCACGCCATTGTTGGTGAAAAGTAGTGGCCCAGGCTGGATGCCATGGATGAGAAATCCACCGAGCAGCATGGCCGTAACCGAGTCCCCTGGGATACCAAGCGTGATCAACGGCACCATCGCCGCACCAATGCCGGCATTGTTGGTGGTCTCGCTGGCAATGATGCCATCCGGGATGCCGGTGCCGAACTTTTCTGGCGTTTTTGAACTGTTTTTGGCGGCCAGATAGGACAAAAGGTTCGATGTGCCGGCGCCAATGCCTGGCAGCAACCCGATACCGATGCCGATGGCGCCTGATCGTAGCGTGTTCAGCCACTGCCCTTTGATCTCTCTCCAATTGGTCCCAAAGAACCCCGGCATCTTAAACTTTGGCAGCTTGGTTGGCGTATTGCCGAACGATGTTTCAGCCTCTTTCAGCACCTCTGAGACGGCGAACAGTCCCAGCAAAACCGGAACGAGCGCAAGGCCTGCATCCAACTGGCTGAAGTCGAATGTGAAGCGCTTGTAGGCATCAATCGGTGCGATGCCGATCATCGCAACGAGCAGGCCAATGATGGCGCTAACAAGACCCTTGGCCAGGTTGTTGCCCGACAGTCCAGCGACCAGCGTCAGCGCGAAAATCGAGATTGCGAAATACTCAAAGCTGCCAAACTGCAAGGCAAAACGAGCCACGGGTGGTGCCACGAAGAAGAGTACCAGGCACCCCATGAGTGTGCCGATAAATGAATAGAGAATACCAATGCCCAACGCCCGCCCGGCCTCCCCCTTCTGCGCCATTGGGAAGCCGTCAAATGTTGAGGAAATCGAGGATGGCGTGCCAGGAATGTTGATAAGGATCGCGGTGATAAGCCCGCCGGAGATGCCACCGATAAACAGTGCCACCAATAGAGCGATGGATGGGATCGGCTCCATGCCGAAGGTTATGGGTAAAAACAACGCCACCGCCATGGTGGCACTCATGCCGGGGATAGCGCCAAAGATGATGCCAATGGCCACGCCGATGGCAATCAGCAGCAAGGGCGTTGCTTGAAAGATTTGCGAAAACCCGGCGATCCAGAGATCCATGACCTAACCCCACAATCCGAGTGGTAGTACGAGGCCAAAGCCACGGGTGAAGATCAGTTGAATGATAATCGCGGCGCCTATTGCGATACCGGCAAAGACCAGAGGGCGGCGCTGATCAAGTGGGCTGAGCACCCAAAACTGGGCCAGCAAATAGGTAGCTGTTGCAGGCAAGAAGCCCAGCGTTGCCATAGCCGCGCCATAGGCGACCAAAAGCGCCAGAGAGAGAGCGACCGCTCGCTTGCCCTTGGGGGCAATGGTTTCAAGCATCGCGTCAGCAGGGGTGCGAAGACCTTGAACAAGGATCAACACGGCCAAAAGGCCCAAAGTGATGGAAGCGATCTCTGGAAAGAAACCGGAGTCTACGCCAATTGGAATGCGGCGTTGGATTTGGCTCGCCAGGACAATGAGACCAACCGAAGCCACAAGCAGGAAGGCGCCCGCCAGGAGTGTGTTTGTTCGCTGTTGCATGATCTCCCCCCAGGTTGATCTGCTTGTCCGCTCATCCCAACCGGGATGCTGGATTTTCGGTGACCCCACCGCTCCGCAGTGGTGTGACAGGGTCACCATGCCTGATCAGTCTAGACGGAGTTGATCAAGCACACGTTGACCGCATGTAGTTTTGGACAACGAGGCCTAGAACTCAAACGCATCGATGATGGTTTCTTGCGCGGTGAGAAACTCCATCGCGTCAGCCGTATTCAGGTAGAAGGGCACCTGACGATAGGTGTCGTAAAGCTCCTGCTGATAATCCGCGTTGCCTTCTACGATGTTACCAGCAGCCTCTGAGAGAGCCTCAACCACGGCTGGGTCTGTTCCGGGAGGAAACGCGAAGAAGAATGCGTATTGAAATCCGACATTCTCGTAGCCCCGCTCTTGGAAGGTCAACACGTCCGGCAGAGCTTCGCTGCGATCAAGAGCGACGGTGGCCAGGGCCCGCAATTCGCCGGTCTCAAGGTAGGGTGCAACTTGGCCGAGAGGATTCTGCGAGACATCAACATTGCCACCGAGAACCGCCGTCAAACGGTTTGATGAGCCGCCAACATCGACAAAATTAAACGATGCCCCTGCCTGATTGATCATAGAACCGATCAAATAGGTTGTCGCGCCGATGTTGGTTGTCAGATCGATAGAACCTGGATCGGCGGCGGATGCTTCCATCAACTCATCCAATGTCTGCCACGGGGCTTCACCATTGACCACCAGCACAGCGCCAGGCTCGCGTCCAACAATGGCGGACACTTCCAGGTCGTTGAATGAAAAATCTGCCAGGCCTGATGCGGTGTTCACCAGCATGGCGGTGTGAAATAGCAGAACCGTGTAGCCGTCGGGCTCTGCATCCAGCACTTGCCGCGCGCCGATGCTGCCGCCTGCTCCGCTGACATTGACAACCGGCATGGCAACGCCAAGCTCGGGCTCAAGATATTTAGCCAAAAGCCGCGCATTGAAGTCGGTGTCGCCTCCTGCGTTGAAAGGCACCACGATTTGAACAGCGCGTTCTGGCCAATCAGCAGCGTGCGCCGCCGACGTTGCCAAGGGTGCCAGCAACAAGGCCGGCGCTAACATGGCGGCCAATCGGACGCAGGATATAACCTTCGAAGGCATGATATCTTTCTCCCTACAGTTTTTCGCACGCTCTTGGGTTCGGCATGCGTGAGCTTGATGGTACGAAAGGCCTTATGGCAACGCCAATGCTATGGATGAGCCGATTGATACCAATCTTATATCACCGACTGATGGTTCAGCCTGCCGCCGAAGACTAAATAACCGGCCCCAAGATCCAAGGTGCAAACTCAGAGGAGCCGAAATTCAATGCTTCACTCTTACTTTTATGACCCGATGCCAGAGCGATAAGCTCTTCGAAGATACGCTCGCCACATGCGTTGATGGTATCAGTACCATCAAGAATGCCACCACAGTTGATGTCCATGTCATCGGCCATAGAGTCGTACATGGGCGTGTTGCTCGCTAGTTTGAGCGTTGGCGCCGGTTTGCTACCAAAAACACTGCCGCGCCCTGTCGTGAAGGCGACAAGATTAGCACCGCCAGCAATCTGACCCGTCACTTGGACCGGATCATAGCCGGGCGCATCCATGAATATCAGCCCCTTTTGCTCAGAGCACTCCGCATAAGCAACAACATCCATCAGGTTGGAACTGCCGCCTTTGGAGAGCGCACCCAGCGATTTCTCCAAGATCGTCGTCAGGCCGCCACGCTTGTTTCCCGGCGAGGGATTGGCGTTGAGAGATGCTCCTTGCGTGGAACCATAGGTCTCCCACCAGCGCATACGCTCAACAAGTTTCTCACCGACCTCACGATTGATCGCACGTCGCGTGAGCAGATGTTCTGCCCCATATGTTTCCGGCGTCTCAGAAAGGATGGCCGAACCCCCATGGGAGACGAGTAGGTCACTGGCTGCGCCAAGCGCTGGATTCGCCGAAATACCAGAATAGCCGTCTGACCCCCCGCAGATCAGAGCAACACAAAGCTCAGAAATTGGAATGGGCTCACGCTCAACCCTATTGCTTTCACCGAGCCAGCCTTTGACGATATCAATGGCTGCATCAATGGTCTTCTGCGTCCCACCGGCACCTTGAATGCTTAAAGAATGAAGGCCGTCTCGCTTTGGCAAAGTGTTGACCAATCCACCGATCTGATTGACCTCACAGCCAAGGCCGAGCACCAAAATATGCGAGAAATTGGGGTGATTGGCGTAACCACGGATTGTGCGTTGCAGGACCTCCAGCGGCTCGCCTGAGCTCATGCCGCAGCCAGTTGAGTGGGTGAGTGCCACAACGCCGTCGACGTTGGGATAGTCCGCCAAGGGGTTGTGATCAGCATAAGGTAGACGTTCAAAGGCCCGAGCAACGGCGTTGGCCACATGGGCGGAGCAATTCACCGTCGTTAGAATGCCGATGTAATTGCGTGTCGCGCTTCTTCCGTCAGGCCGCCGGAAGCCCATGAATGTGCGATCGGTTTTTTCCGGTCGATCAGGCTTGATGTCGACACCAAACGCATAGTCTTTGGCAAACTCGCCCATCGCCAGGTTGTGCGAGTGAACATGCTCTCCGGCTGCGATATCGCTGTCAGCAAATCCAATGATTTGGCCATAGCGCAACACCGGCTGGCCGCGCACCACAGCGCGCGTGGCAACTTTGTGCCCGGCAGAGATACGCTCCAACGCGTGAATACCATCAGCGACCTCTTCACCCACCGCAATCGGCTTAAGAGCAACTGCAACACTGTCAGCGGGATGAAGAAAAACAAGAGAGGATTGCGACACGTTGGTTCATTGCCTGGCATGCTATAGCGATGCGCAAAACTAGGCAGGAGGTGCGGGAGCGTCCAATGTTGCACCGCTATCGTCTGATGCTGATCAGGTATGAATGGTCATTCTGCTGGCAAGCGTTCCTGCTCACCGGTCTTCGACTGAAAAGCATCGATCAAGGCTTGGCGAACGCGTTGAATAACCGGAAGCTCAGCGGTGGCATTTGACCATCCAAGATAGTGTTCGGACTGAACCGGTGATGGCAGGTCGATTGGCTTCAGTTCCACATTGGAAAAACCTAGAAAGCGCGCTGAAGAGGGAACAAGCGCCACGCCAACACCAGCATCCACCATGGAAAGCATGGTCAGCGTCTGGCCAAAATATTGAACAAAGTTGGGCCGCACCTTGTGTGAGATAAAAAGCCCATTGAGGTTTTCATAACCATACCAACCGTCCGATGGGGCATACATCAAGAAATCCTGGCGGTGCAGATCTTGGATCACATGGTGATCCTTGCCCATAAGCTCATGATCACGGTGCATGGCGAGCAGATAGGGTTCCTGCTGCAAGCGCGCGAGGTTAAGGCGGCTGCGATCCCTGGGAAGCCGCATGATCCCAAGATCGATCAAGCCCGAGGGCAATGCCTCTAGCTGATCGATGGTCTGCATTTCTTTCAGGATTACGTCCACAGTTGGGACGGCTTGGCGCAAAATCGATACCGCTTCTGGCAATAGGCCCAAAGCTGCGACGGGTATGAAGCCAAGAACCACCGCACCCTCATCACCAGTTTCCGCGCGACGCGCGGATAAAGCCGCCGCCTCGGCCCGGCGCAGAATATCCTGCGCTTCGGTGAAAAACCGGCGGCCAGCGGCCGTCAAACGGATGTTGCGGCCCGCGCGATCAAACAGAAGCACGCCAATCTCGCGTTCGAGCATTTGTATCTGTCGGCTGAGTGGCGGCTGGGTGATGTTCAAACGCTCCGCCGCCCGGCGAAAATTCAGCTCCGTCGCCACCGCGATGAAACTGCGCAACTGGTTCAGCTCAAACATGGCACCTTCGCTCCCCTAGCCGCTTCGCTAGCTTCGGCCCTTGAGCAGGTATAGGTCTGTTCGCCCGCGATGTGGAGCCACGCTGCATGGCGTCTAATTTCCAGGTGGCAGCAGCCCTTCGCGACCAAGAAAGGCATGCAGTTTTTTAGACTGTGCATCTGTCAACGGCCAAGCGGACGGTGGCCGCGTGGGTCCACAGTCATGGCCCATCATGACAAGGGCGGCCTTCACCGCGGTCACATTGGTGCCGTTCATCTCCTCAGCGCGGATATCTTCAAAATCTCGCATGCCCGCGATGAGCGTATTGGCCTGGACATATTCGCCAGCTTCCAGGGTCGTATGAATGGCCACCGAACGTTCCGGCCAGACATTGATCAAACCGGACGTGAACCCGCGTGCACCCATGGCATAAAAGGGCGGCGCCCAGACCTCCGCCAATCCACCGACCCACACAATATGATCAGGACAAGCGGCCATGGCCTCAGCAAGTTTTAGTGGGTTGGGCGTGGCCCATTTCACCCCCGCCACGCCCTCCAATGAGCAAAGCTCAACGATGGCCTTGGTGCCAATGGCGTCGTTGCGCAGGTAGAGCATCATGGGAAGCCCATCGCCTGCGTCATACACCCGCTTCACATACTCTGTGATGCCGCGCGGGGCGACAAATGGGTCTGGCGGCTGATGGATCATCAGGCCATCAGCGTCCACATCCGCTGAGACCTTTGCCAAGCGGCATGCGTCTTTGATGGATCGACCGATCCCGGCAAGCAGCGGCACGCGTTTGTCGATATGGTCAGCAGCAGCTTGAACAAAGCGTTCAGCCTCATCCATCGTCATGCCGTAAAATTCTCCCGTGTTGCCGTTGGCGACCAGGATGTGGACGCCGGCGTCAACAGCGCGATCGACAACCGGCGCAAGCTTTGGGCTGTCGAGCTGATCGTCTGAATCAAACGGTGCAACCAATATGCCCGAAATGCCTGTAAGCGCCTTACGAAACCCAGCGTTGTTCATCGCTTAACCTCCATTCAGTCTGCGTTTCGCCAGATTGGCGACCAGACTGTCCATGAGACTTGCGATGGCCAGCTGTCCAATTCGCAGTGACGATCTAATGATACAAAAAAGGTATCATGAACTAATGGACTTCTGGCTTTTCCTCTGCCGACGTGTGCCTTGACTGCCTGAATCGTGAGCACTCTTTTTTCCCTTTGCTTTCAGAGGACCAATGGATTTTAGAAAGTTCGGGAGAAAGGCGCTATTTTTTGGGGTCTTGACCAAAATTGGTCATCACACACGACTGATGACTGATTTGTTGTAGGTATCGTGAGCAACGGTAGCAAACGACCGTTGACCTGCGAATTAGAAAAGGTTGCAGCCGTCACGCTGAGGCTCTTTTTAGCGCAGCGGTCCTTGGATGGTTAGGTAGGCATGGCTTTTGCCAATGTCAGCTTTCGGGAACTGCCCAGCATCATCATCGGCCCAAAGCCGCCGTTTGGAGTGCGACCCCAATTCCGCGGTGCGGCGTAACTAAGCAGACGTAGGCTGCTGTCGCGCATCAGCCCCTCATGCAGCGCGAACCGCAGTATGCGTTTTAGGACGTGCTGGGCTTTCTGTACAAGCAATCGCTCATTACACTTACAATATGGCCTACTTGTTTTTGGACGACAGCAAGCATCATCGCTTTGATTTTTCGCTAGCAGCTTTTGTCATTTGCGATGCAGATCCGACGGAGCCTATCAGTTCATTGTTCCGTGAACACGGCTACGATCCGATGGAGTTTGAATACAAGTCCTCAGCAAAAATGAAGGGCGACAAAGAGATACAAGCGCTGAGAAGCGGTTTGAAGTCCTACATTGCTATGAACTGCAAAATTGCGGTTTGCGTTGTCGATGGCGACAAAAGGCTTGGGCCCGCGGCACTCAAGCTTCTAAGCTCAGCGTTGTTCCACCCCATTCTGGAAGGACAGCCACATAAGGTCTTCTTCGACGAAGGACTGTTTCAATCAGTCAAAGCTGCGAGAGAATTGTCCGACGGTGACGCTGAGCTTGCTTCTTGCCAGTTTCTTTTTGAACAGGACTCGCGACAAATCCTGGGCATTCAACTGGCCGATCTTGTAGCACATACGTGTAGCACGATGCTGCTAGAAACACTCGGTCACATCAGCAAGAGGGTTGTCCTTGATGCACCTGGAGACAGCGTCTACCACGGATTGGAAGTCGAACTCGGGTTCGAAATGTGGGCGGGAATTCGCTACGCCTTCTTGAGTCAGAACAAGCAAAATCCCAAGGATGAATTCGACCTTGCAAACGTTGATTTTTACCCTTGGGTTTTGTTTATTGACGAAAGTGCAAGCGCACAGATCTCTGCTGCAGCAATGAAGCGCTTTGGCGAGAACTATCTTGGCTGCATCCACTAGCGGCCCTTAACCTCCGTTGGAGCTACGCTCAGCGGATGACCGTTCCGCACCCATTGTGGACATTTGGACAGAGGTTGGCGTTGAGGATATCGACCCCGAAAGCGGCGTGATCTATCATAGTTGAGGTTTTGCACTCATGCGTTGGCAAGGGCCCTGACAAGGTCGATTTCACCGGGGTCATAGGGTTGGCCATTGGTGCGAAGAAGGTCATGAAACCATTCGTTCTGCGCAACCACGCCGCCGTGCGCTTCGACAAGCTCGCTAGGCCAAGGCAGATGTGTCTGCGTGCGTCCATTGACAAACCCCCACTGGAAACAGCCGACCTTACGCGCGCGAAAAAGCGCCAGCTGATCTTCAATCTTGCTGTCAACCGTCCGCGCCATCCATTCGGTGCAAAGCATCGGACGGTTTTCGCGCGCCAGAAGATCGATGAAGCGGAGCACGCGGGCAGCGTTCCAATAGGCGTGGAAGGATATGACATCAGACAAGGCCATCGCCGTTTGGTCGATTTCGGTCTGATAGGGCTCGCCATCGGAGTAAGGTTTGGGTGTCGACCAAGCACCAACGGTGAGCGGCTGGCTTGGCGCTTGCGCGCGCGCCCAGGCAAACGCCTTTTGCATCAAGTGCAGGCTCGCCGCTGTAATATCGAGCTCATAGGTCTTTGCGCCCTCCGGGCTAAAGACCATGCGGTTGCCCGGCTCATTGTAAAGGTCCCACACCAGCACCCTTTCATCAAAGGCGTGCCGCGCAACGATCTCGCGCACATAAGTTTCAAGCTCGGCTGACAGCGCCTCATCCAGAAGGGCGGCGCGCCCGGGGCTCGCCACGGCGCGGCTGTTGTGGACGCCAGGAACCGGGTCCGGCTGTGCGCCGTAATGCGGTTCGAAACCGCCGAAACCGCAATCATCGAAAAAACAAAGCACCATCCTAATACCAAGGTCCGAGGCGGTCGTCAGAACCCAGTCCAGGCGATCCAGCAATCCCTGGCCGTCATGCTTCCAAACCAGGAAATGCAGATTGAGCCTGATCGCGTTGAAACCAATATCCGCTGCCCACCCCAACTCGCGCGCAATCGTTGGCCGGTCGAACGTATCGGCGTGCCACATCTCAAGAAAGTTCACCGCGGTTGAGGGAAGAAAGTTGAAGCCGCAGATCCATGGCTGGGCATCCCACCAGACATTGGCACGCTCCACGCTCCAGCGATCCATTCGACGTCTCCAAACCCGCGTGTAACGGATCCGGCGGGTGGCCGCCGGATCCTGTCGCATCGCCTGCTAGCGATCGAGAAGGTCTTGCACTTCCAGCTCAGCATCGGACAGAGCGGTCTCGACCTCTTTGCCGGTCAACCAGATCGCCTGCAGCTCTCGGTTCAGGACATCCTGGATGGCGCCATAACGCTCCGATGGCGGCGTGTCGCGAGCGATAGAGGCTGTGCCGGTGTATTCAGCCCGGTGTGGCAGATTGGCGTATTCATCGCTCTCAATCACCGAGGTGCGAACCGCCATATGGCCGGTGCGCGCCCAGTCAATGTTGTGATCGTTGATGAAGGCCAGAACCTGAAGGGCCGCCTGGTACTTGGCTTCGTCGCCTTGGACAGAGGCGGGAATGGCCCACATGTGGCTGTCGGCCCAGGTCGCACCCGTGTCGAACAGGGTCGGGAAGTCGGCGACATAATAATCATCAAGGCCAGTCTCGTCCTTGGCCGCTTCGGCGGCGTAGAAATCGACCACCCACGTACCGTTGACGAGGATCGCGGCCTCACCGTTCAAGAACGCCTGCTGACTGTCAGCGTAGTTGAGCTGAGGGTCGGCAAGTTCAGCATCGAACAGTTGAGTAATGGCGGTGACGGCTGCCTGGCCCTCCGGCGTGTTGACGGTCGCCGTGTCGCCATCGAAAATGTTGGCGTTTTGTTGCCACATCAGGGCCAAGACCAGACGCACGCCGATGGGAAATTGCGCGAAATCGGCCGCCAGATAATCTTGGCCGGTGGCGTCTTTCACCATCTGGGCGTGTTCGAGCAGTTCTTCAGGTGAAGTGGGCAGAACGGGTGCGCCATTCTCGACAAGTCCGGCAGCTTCCATGAGGTCCATGTTGACGTGCCAAAGGTTGGCGTGGAAATCCATTGGGACGCCGTAGATGCCGCCGTTGAAGCTGACCGCATCAAGCGCGGTTGCCGACCAGTCGGAGGGATCGATGCCAGCGGCTTCCAGGTCCTCGCCAATCGCCGCCAACGCGCCAAGACCGGCGAATTCAGGAATGCGATGACGATGCATGACGTGGATATCGGGCGGTGTGCCGCCGGCGTACGCGGCTTTGATTTGGTCGTAATAGTTGCCCCAATCGGTCGGCAAAGTGTTGACCGTGATCCCATCCAATTCCGCCGATGCCGCATTGATGATCGACTGAATAATGCAGGCTTCTCCAACGCTTGCCGCCGTGTCGGTCCCAGCATCCTCACAGGCGCCAAAGAACCGCCCAAGAGTCAACTCTTGGGCGCTGACGCCGGTGATGGTCATCGCGGATATCGCCGCGGCAAATACGAAGTGTTTCATTGTGATGTTCCTCCCGGATTTCGGTTTGATTGGGTCCTTTTCGGACCGGTTATCCCTTGCTCCCTCCGCCACTCATGGCCTGCACCACGTAGCGCTGGAAGATCAGGAAAAGCAGAACAACCGGCAGCGAGGCGATGACGCCTGAGGCCATGACACGGCCCAGCCCCTCCGATTGCGCAAAGTTGGATTGAATGCTGGCCAGGCCCAATGTGATGGTGAAGAACTCGCGCTGCTGCGCTGAGACAAGCGGCCAAAGATAGTCGTTCCAGGCATAGAGGAACGTCAGGATGGCCAGCGTCATCATCGCCGGTCGGGCCAGCGGCAACATGATGTACCAAAAGATCTGCAACCAGCCGACACCGTCGAGCCGCGCGGCTTCCTCCATGTCCTTGGGAATGGCTTTGAAGAACTGCACCATCAGGAACACGCCAATCGGCACCGCGACGCGCGGCAGCACAAGCGCGTGGTAGCTGTTGTGCCAGCCAAGGTCGGCAAACATGGTGTAGAGCGGGATGAAGACCGCCTGCTCGGGCACCATCAGACCCAAAAGACAAAGGACGGTGACGGTGCGCTTGAGCGGGAACTCCAAACGGGCGATGGCATAACCGGCCATGGTGGAAACCGCGAGCACGGCCAACGCCATGCTCACCGCCACAATGATCGAGTTGAGGAACCAGCCCGGCGTTTGCCCGAACGCGAACAGGTCCGCATAGTTTTGCAGCGTGAACGGGATCGGGATCAGGCCGAGCAGCGTGCTTGAGGTGGTACGCGCCAGCACTTCGTTGGGCTGAAACGAAAGCGACACCATCCAAAGGGTCGGCACCAGCCAAACGAAAGCCGGGATGGAAAGCCCCAGAACAAGCCAACGGTAGTTGCGGTCCAACATCAGCGGTCCTCCCTTCCCAAAAAGAATTGGAACGCTGAGAAGGCCCCCATGATGACAAAAAGGAACACTGCCATGGCCGACGCGCGGCCCAGTTCACTGTCGCGAAAGGCGGTCTGGTAGATGTAACGAACAAGCACCTGTGTGGTGTCGTTGGGTCCGCCCTGGGTCATCAAATGGGACTGACCAAACACTTGAAAGTGCAAGATGATCTGCAGGATCACGACCAGCGTGATGGTCCGTTGCAGGTTCGGCAGGGTGATATACCAAAAGGCTTTGACACCGCGCGCATTGTCCAGCGAGGCGGCCTCGTAAAGGTCTTTGCTGATGTTCTGCAAGCCGGCCAAAAACAGGATCATAGCAATACCAAGCGACCACCAAATGGTGGTGATCACGATGGCCGCCATCGCGAACTGCTGATCGGTCAACCAGGTGATCGGTGAGCCCCCGAGCAGCTCGGTGATGTTCGCGATCAGGCCCTGGCGCGGGGAAAACATGATCTGCCAGATCAGCGTCACCACCGTGACGGACAGCACCTGACTGAGGAAGAACAGCGCGCGCAGCGTCGCGAACAGTTTGCCCTGCCGGTTGAGCGCCGCGGCCAGAACAAGCGCGGACATCGTGACCCCTGGAACTGTCCAAGCAACGAAAACCAAGGTGTTACCGACCGTCGGCCAGAAACGCCGGTCGAACCAACGGCCTCCTTCGCCAGGATGAAACCCCGGGAGAACGAACAGCAACCCTGCCCCGATGGCGAGCACCAGAGCAGTTGCACCGCTGATAAGGTTTTTCCGGCGAAGGAGCAGGGAAAGGGCGAGCAGTGCCAGCCCAGCGATTTGCCAGGCAGGATTGGCCAAGGGCGCCCAACCGATGTTTCGTCCCCACATGACGCGTGCGTAATTTTCGAAACCGATGAACGATTTGGCGTCCGGATTGAAGGCAACGGCCAGCAGGTTCCAGTCGTGAAGGCTGATCCAGATGCCCTTGAAAAACGGGTAGACCAGAAAAAGCCCGTAGATCGCCAAGAACGGGAATAGCAACACCAGAGCCGCTTGGCTCTCGCTCAATTTCCAGCGACGTGGTGTGGCACTGCGGCTCATATCCCCTCCCAAGCGGTCCGATTATCGAACTTCTCCTTGTGCTAAAATTATTAGCAATATTTATTAGCAAAAGGCAAGGGCGGTCTAGAACGGCCTCGAAAAAAGTGAGAAGGCGCGATGAGCAACCCAACCTCAAAGGACCGGCCGCGGGTAACGATGAAAGACGTTGCCATCCAGGCCGGTGTGTCTCAATCGACCGTTTCCTTTGTCCTCAATGGACAGGAAAACATGCGCATCAGCGCTGAAACCCGGCGACGCGTGATGGACGCGGTGGAAGCCCTTGGATACCGGCCGCGGGCCGCCGGCCGGCCAGCGAAGGCCGCGACCGAAGGCGTGATTGGCCTGATATTCGATGAGGTTGCCACCAGCCCGTTTGCCGCCATCACGATGGAAGGCGTCCAAGAAGAGGCTTGGAAAAAGGGGCTTCTCGTTGAGATCGTCATGACTGGTGGCGACAAGGCCTATGAAGCCGCAGCGCTTCGCAAATGGCAGGCCGATCGTGTCTTTGGCGTCCTCTATGGGTCGATTCTGACCCGCAAAGTGACGCCGCCGGTTGGCTTGGCCAACCACCGCTCAATGCTGCTCAACTGCTACGACGAGGATGGCCGATTTCCGTCGGTCGTCCCCGCTGAGAGGCGCGGCGGCGAAGCGGCAACCCAGGCCCTTATTGAGGCCGGACACACAACGATCGCCTTTATATCGGGCGAGCCCTGGATGGAAGCCTCCGACCAGCGCATGGAAGGCTATGAACGGGCCTTGCGGGCACACGGCATACCCGTGGACCCTTCCCTGATTGTCGAAGGCAATTTCCTGCCGTCTGGTGGCCGTGACGCAACGATCAAGCTGATGGGCGGCGCCAAGCGGCCTGATGCCATCTTTTGTGCCAACGACGGCATGGCTGTGGGGTGTTATGAGGCGCTCAAGGAGATGGGCGAACGTATCGGTGAGACCGTTGCCGTGATGGGCTATGACGATCAAGAGATCGCTGAACACCTTTTCCCCAGTCTGTCGACGGTTCTGCTGCCTCACCGCGAAATGGGGCAATTGGCCGCTCGCCATCTTCTCGGCGAACCAGATGCTGAATCCAAGCTTCCTGAGCAGATCCGGCTCGAATGCCCGGTGGTGTTTCGTCGATCTCACCTGCGAACCATAGCCGCGGTTGATTGACTTGGTCTGTATTCGATCAGCTGTTTCGCAAATTCGGTCGGAGTTTGGATGGCTGGCAGATGGTGCCTTATCCGGATAGATGACCTTTGTTCGCAACGGCAGCAAGCGGCCGCTTCCCGCCCAAGTTTGCCGGTTGCACCGGTCAGCTGAGCTGCGATTGGAAGCCTTCAAACACGACTGGACTTCTTTGTAGGAACGAGCGGTAGTGCACGGACTTTGAAGGCCTAAAAGGTCAACGCAGGGCGCCCCGATTGCGGGCTTTCGTCGGTGGCAGCGGTGATTGGATCGCTGCGTGCAACTGATGGAGATACCCATGAACCAACTGGATATGATTGACGACGCGATCGCCAAGCTCGAAGCGACGGTTGAAGACGCCAAGACACCGGTGCCTGGTGAGATCAACGCTGCTGCCGCCAAGCATCGGCCTACACGATCAGCGCCAACCAACACGAACGCGTTGGTCAAACGCAAACCGTCAAAGGCCAAAGCTTCTATTCGATCGAGGCCTTCCAAACCGCCGCGCAGCAAGAAGGCGGTTCTGCAGTCGCTGATGGAGCGCAAGAGCGGCGCAACGCTGTCAGCGATGATGGAGGCGACGGGCTGGCAGGCGCATAGCGTGCGCGCTGGCCTCACAGGACTGCGCAAAGCCGGTGTTGACCTGGAGCGCCGCACCAACCGGAAGGGAGAAACGGTCTACGCCGTTGCCCCAACCACAGCCCCGCAATGATCTCAGCCCAGAGTGACGGCTCTGCCAAGCGTGTACCCGAACGTGAGGTCACCAAAGCGAAGCAACTTGCAAGCTTCGCTGCTGCGGATCGGAAGGCGCTTCAGGATAGTTGGCTTACGGTGTTTGGGCGAAGGCCTCCGGTGCGCTTGAGCCGGGAGTTGCTTATCCTGGCCCTGAGCTATCAAGCGCAGAGCGGGCGGTCAGGTACGCTTGTGGTTGACGATCTGCAAGCGCTGGGCATCGCTAACCCGGACTGGATTGCAGGAGGCTCTGGCCGCACCACGACCACATGTAAGTTGGACGGCACTGGCTACTCCAGTCCTCGCAACCGGGGCAAAGCGCCCGGTGAGGTTCCAAACTCAGCACAACCTGCACCACGTCCCTCGCCTCGCCCGGCGCGGCGGTCCATCAAGCCAGGCACGCGGTTGTTGCGTGAGTGGCAGGGTGACACGCATGAGGTGATCGCCGAGAGCACTGGGCGGTTCTTGTATCGCGGGGAGAATTACGGCTCATTGAGCGCTATCGCGCGGGCCATCACCGGAACACGCTGGTCAGGCCCAACCTTCTTCGGGATCGCCACCAAAAGCCAGGCAAAGAAGGCTGGAGGTGGCGGGGATGCTTGATGAGGAGACCCGAACACCTACGAATGATCGCAGGGGTCGCAATAGAAACGCAGACCGTTCTGGCGAGCAGCTGAGACCAAATCCGGGCAGGTTCCGCCGCTGCGCTGTCTACACCCGCAAGTCTTCTGATGAGGGGCTGGAGCAGAGCTTCAACTCACTGGATGCCCAGCGCGAGGCGTGTGAAGCCTATATCGCCAGCCAGAAGCATGAAGGCTGGAAGCTGGTTACCACGGCCTATGATGATAGAGGCCTATCAGGCGGGACCATGAACCGCCCTGCGCTGCAGAGGCTGCTCTGTGATATCACCGCGGGCCGTGTTGATGTGGTGGTGGTCTACAAAGTCGATCGGCTGACACGATCTCTGGCAGACTTCGCAAAACTGACGGACCTGCTGGATAGCGCTGGCGCGTCGTTTGTCTCGGTCACGCAAGCGTTCAACACATCCACCAGTATGGGACGGCTGACGCTGAACGTGCTTCTGTCGTTTGCCCAGTTCGAGCGTGAGGTGGCAGGCGAGCGCATCCGCGACAAGATCGCAGCGTCTAAGAAGCGCGGCATGTGGATGGGTGGTATGCCACCGCTTGGTTACGACGTTTGTGACAAGCAGTTGGTGGTGAACGAGAGTGAAGCGAAGTCCGTTCAAACGATTTTTGAAAGCTATGTGAAGCTGGGCACCGTGGCCAAGCTCAAGGCCGCCATGGATGCCCAAGGTGTGGTCTCAAAAGTCCGCATCATCAAAGGCAAGACTACTGGCGGTGTTCCCATCAGCCGCAATGGTTATCACACCATCCTCAAGTGCCCTCTCTATCGCGGGATGATCCACCACAAGGGTGAACTCTACCCAGGCAACCACAAATCCATCATCAGCGAGGAACTTTGGGACCAGGTGCAGGCAAGGCTTGATGCCAATGGTTCGAGGGTCACCGGGGCCAACGCTGCGTCGTCAAGCCAAGGCCAGCCATCCAAACAAGGTTCGGCTCAAGCCAAGCTATCCCACCTGCTCACCGGGATCCTGTTCGATGGCAGCGGTGGGCGGCTCTCACCAAGCCACAGCACCAAGCTCGTCAAAGGCACCCGCTCGCGAGGTGGTCGTACGCGCCGCTACGACTATTACGTCTCTGCATCTTTGGTCCGCGGTAGGTCTGCGGGCGGCCATGGCAACTCCAGGCAGGACACGATGCGTCTGTCTGCTCCGCAACTCGATAGCCTGGTGATGGACGCCGTGCGCAACCATCTGGCTGACGATACATGGACCACAGGCCTCACCTTGGACAGCACTTCGGTCAAAATGGTTCGGCAGATCGTCGAAGCAGCGCGGCGCGCCTGCACCAACTTGCAGCCACAAAACATCCGTGCCCTCTTGCATCGTGTGATCATTCAGCCTGACGCGATAGAAGTGACCTTAAGGCCAGAAGGCTTGGCTCACTTGCTTGGGGTCGAACCTGATCTTCTGACCCGTGAAGCCATCACCATTAGGCAGCCCTCATCCATCCTGCGTGATGGAAGGAGCACCAAGCTCATCATCGGATCCGTCGACATCGAAGAACCAAAGGTCGATCAGCAGCTCATCGATCAACTCAAGCAAGCACACCGCTGGTGGCAAATGCTGGTCACCGGCAAAGCCTCCAGCATCACAGACTTGGCATGGCTTGAACGGGTTGATCCATCAGAGGTCAGCCGGACCATCACCCTCGCCTTCCTGGACCCACGCATCACGCGAATGGTCCTTCAAGGCACGCAGCCGCCATCACTAACCCTTGATGCGCTGCGTCGTGCCCGGCCACTGCCCGCCAACTGGAAAGAGCAGCGGCAAGTGCTCCTCAGCTGATCGCTGCCTGGTCTGCAACAATCAATGCATTGCGCAAGTTCGAATGGCGGAGACCGTCCGCCAAAGCTCAAGGCGCAGGTTCACTTGGCAGCGGATCGACAATGAACCGGCCGCGCGCAAGTTCATCTGGCAGTGGGCAGTAAATCTCGAAAACCGGGGTGAAACGTGGCGCTTAGCGGCAGAAAAATCCTCAACACATTCAGAGCTTTGCGCACAACCATGATTTGGGAAACTGCCCGCAGAGAAAGTGGGCCAACAGTGCCCCATTCTCTACGATATAGGCCCTATAAGAGACGGGGAATGCTGCTCAATACCCAGCTAAACGCCTGAAATATATAAAGTTCTCTAAGATGCGTGGGATACGCTGAGTTCGATCGAAGGGAGCTGGCTGTGGAGCCAGACCTGATCAAACCCTGCTCTCCTCAATTTCCCTGTTCTTTTCCGGTTTCCCTGATATCTGGCCCATAAATCGCTGTTTCTCACGGTTCAAAAACACTCTTCTCGCTCAATTCTTGAGTGAATTCAGCGCGACACAAATAAGGACGGTATGCGACGGGGCGAGAATGCGTTGCTGCCATATGGAATCGCATTGCGTTCAAGCGGGACACCACTGTCGGTAGGCGGGATGGGATTGAGCATTGACGGCAAAAAGCAACCTAAGGATGGGATCATAGTGTGGATGGCGAAAACATGGTTGCGGTTCGATACGGTCTCGTTGCGCTTGATCGGGATAGGAGATCATCCTGCCTACGAACTGGCCGAAAGCCGCTGTGCGGACAAAGCGACTAAACTGGGTTTCAACCTTGGCGCTTGAAAGGGAGTAAGCCAACATTTGCAAATGCCGACCACATGCCCGCGTCATCCCCAATAGCGGACACAAATAGTTGCGCAGCGAAGGACCGGATTGCGCGGGAGGCGGGCCTTCGCTTCATTGGGCACGAATGGTTGAATTGAGAGCAAAGCCTGTACTTGGAACTCCAAAAAGAGAACTGTCTGCGGCCGAAGCAGTAGCTATCTGACCAAGTCATCTATGATCAACGCAATCGGGGGCAAGGGTTGCTATTTTGAACTGATCAGTGCTCCGGTTGCATCGGCGAAACGGGTCCGGAACCACCGGATATCCGGTTCATCCCCGTACTTTGCACTGTGAAAAGTGACAACTTAAGCGGCGGCATCTCGAAAGGCAGGTCACGACGCGCGAGCCCGTAGGCCACTGAAGCGTCGAGCATCGCGACGGAAGGCACCGTCAGAAGCATATTGGTCCCCGAAAAAATAGGCGCGGCTATGGAGAAATGCGGCACTACAGCTCCGATGTCTCGCGTTGCGCCAAGCTTTGAAGCCGCAAGATCAATTGAGTTGTGTCCTGACGGAGAACACCTTCGACACTCACAAGATCGAGGTATCGGGCGTGTAACATCGACTGATACCTCAACATAGTTCGCGACTGAGATAACGGCATGGAACGGATATTCGGCGCACCTAGAATCTGGGGCGGCAAATGGCCATGGATGGCCTGTCCGCTAATGAGATCAATCGTGCGTGCGTATTCCCATCAAGGCCACGGCCCGCGAGCCGATCAAATAGGCCTGTGTGGACGCCCCGGTGGATGCAAGAAGTTTTTGGCGAGTAATGAACATGTGGTCAGGTGCTGTCGTGTGTTCGGCCTCTGAATGTGGCTCAAACACGCCACGGGCCCCTATGGAGATGCGCGGATCAGGTCCAACTCGAATACGCGCGCTCGGTGGCGCACGGCCTGTAGCCTGGTTTTCCCGATCCCGTCTCATTGACCGTTTGCCCTTACTTCACCTCCGACCTTCTCACATAACCGACAAAAGCCACCCCATGGGGTCAGGCCAATGCCGGATTCTTATAACTCTCATTCTTCGTCATCAGAGCCCACGCAATGCGCGCCATCTTGTTGGCCAGTGCGACGGTCACGAGCATCCTTGGTTTGCGTGCTAGCATCTGCCCGAGCCAACCACCCTGATCCGCGCCCCGTCGAATGGCCCATCGTACGACAGACGCCGCACCGATGATAAGAAGGCGGCGTAGGTCACGCTGGCCCATCTTCGATGTGCGCCCAATACGTTCTTTGCCACCCGATGAGAACTGCTTGGGCGTGAGCCCGGTCCAAGCGGCGAAGTCGCGCCCTTTGCGGAAGGTTGTTGGGTCTGGGGAGAGAGCAGCAAGGGCCATGGCGGTGATCGGCCCAATGCCCGGGATCGTCATCAATCGCTTTGCAACTGGATCCTGTCGGGCACTGGCGCGCAACTCAGTACCCAATGTGTCGATCTTTTCTGACAGCATCTCGATATGATTCAGAAGCAGTTGGGCGTGATCGATGACGGCCTCTGGAAGTGCGGCTTCCCGATCGCTGATCGCAGCCTGTAACCGATTGAGGTGAACCGTCCCCGAAGGAGCTACCAGCCCGTATTCTGCCAGATGCCCACGCAGCGCATTAATTGTTTGGGTTTTCTGCCGGACGAGCAGGTCACGGGTTCGCAGCGCCATGCCTGATGCTTGTTTTTCCGCGCTCTTCACGGCGACAAAACGCATCGTGGGACGAGACGCCGCCTCTGCGATCGCCTCCGCGTCATTGGCGTCGTTCTTCTGTCGTTTGACGTAAGGCTTCACGTAGATAGGAGGGATCATTTTGACAGTATGCCCCAGAGCTCCGATCTCGCGCGCCCAATGATGCGAACTGGCACAAGCTTCCATGGCAACGGTGCAAGTCGGAAAGCCAGCGAGTAAAGACAGCAACTTTGACCGCCGAACCTTCTTTCTGAATACCGGCCTCCCATCGGCAGTCGCTCCGTGAACCTGAAATATGTTCTTCGCCAAATCGATGCCAATTATGCTGATCTCTTCCATGGACGTCTCCTCCTCAAGGTGGTGATCACACCACCAGTTTGGCACATCGATGCCGTCGGAGGGGCGTCCACCCCATCGGATACATATCAGCGACTTCCGCTATCGAGCCAAAAACTCGCTTGCGAAACGCAATCGGTCCATACTTTTGCCGCCAGATGCAGACCCTATGCTCAAGCAACTAACGGCGGCGATCAGACGTTGGCGCTGAAAGCCAGTACGGTAACTGACCTAGCTTTTCCGTCTCTGGTCTTCCAGAGGGGTCGACTTGTTGCCTTGGTCAAGCACCGTTCAGGATAAAGTCGCTGGCTTTCTCGGCCAGCATGGCTGTTGGCGCATTCGTGTTGGAGCCGATCAGGCTTGGAAACACGCTGCTGTCGCAAACCCGCAGGCCCTCAAAGCCACGAAGCTTGAGCTGCGTATCGACCACGCTGCTGTTGTCCGACCCCATCCTACACGTACCAACGGGGTGATAGGATGTTCTGCAATGCGTCCTGACAAAATCGCGCAGCTCGTCGTCCGTCTTCACCGAATCATCGGGCAAGACAACGCGGCGCACATATTTTGCCAGCGCGGGTTGTTTGAAGATTTCAAGGCTCGTCTTGAGGCCCCGGACTGTCGTCTCAAGGTCGTCTGGATGGCCCATGAAATTGGGATCGATCAACGGAGGGCGCTCGGGGTCGGCTGACGTCAGTCGGACGGTGCCGCGGGCCTTCGGCCGCAATCCATAGCAATTGAGGGTGATCCCGGAACGCCCTGCCGGCACGCCCGCCACGCCGTCCTCGGCCGCTGCTCCGGCCAGGAAATGAAACTGCAGGTCTGGGATTGAATGGTCGCCACCTGAGTACCAGAACAAACCGCCCTCGACGACGTTGCTGGCCACTGGCCCGCCGCGGAACAACGCATATTGCAGTCCCGCCCAGGCCGCCAGGTGAGGCCTTTTGTATTTGTCGAGACTCTGATGTCCGAATAGTTCGGCGACAACGTCGATATTGACATGGTCGGACAGGTTGGAACCCACGCCAGAGACATCAGCACGAATGTCGATGCCGAGCGAATTAAGGTGGTCTGCGGGACCGACACCCGATTGCATCAAGAGCTTCGGCGAACCGATCGCGCCGGCCGTGACGATGATTTCGCCGTCCGTGTGAACCAATTGCACCTTTCCCCTGTGGCGGTACTCGATACCGGTCGCGCGGTAACCATCGAAAATGAGCCTTTGGCTGTGGGCTTTCGTCACGATCGTCAGGTTGGGGCGCTTCCTCGCCGGGTCGAGATACCCCCGCGCCGCCGAGCATCGTCGGCCGTCAACCACATTGAGCTGGTAGAAGCCGGCACCGGCTTGTGTTGGGCCATTGAAATCGTGGTTGTGAGGGATTCCCTTTTGTTGACAGGCCATGACGAAGGCGCGCGTCAAGGGCTGAGGATTGGCGATGTTTGAGACCCCGAGAGGCCCGTCGGTGCCGTGCCAGGAATCGGCCAGAGCGGTGTTGCCTTCGGATTTCAGGAAATAGGGCTGCACGTCCTTGAACGACCAACCCGGGCAACCTTCCTCGTTGGCCCAACGATCGTAATCGGCTGGCACGCCGCGTGTGAAGACCTCGGCATTGATCGAACTCCCACCCCCAAGCACGCGGCCTTGTGCATAGGGGATCTGACGATTGCCGGCATGTATCTGCGGTACGGTCGAATACCCCCATGTCAGGCCCCCGCCGGTCATTTTGGCGAAGCCGACGGGCATATGGATGTAGGGATGCCAATCGCGGCTGCCGGCCTCAAGCAAGAGGACAATGTTTGTTGGCGTCTCGCTGAGGCGGGCTGCTAGCACACAGCCGGCAGTCCCGCCCCCAACGATGATGTGGCTATAGGCGGTCTGCGACATGGTCGGTGATCACTCGCTGCCAGCGATCTCCTCTTTCGACATGATGGACCGCAGAACCATATCGACCATAAAGACGCGCCGCGCCGCCAAGGCCTGTTTGGTCATGTGGTCGAAATTGTAGATCTGCGAGTTGGTGAAGCGATTGTTGAGGTAGTAGAAGCCGAGCCCGGCGATCGAATGATTGAGTTGCAGCGGATCGATCCCCTCGCGGATCTCTCCCTTCGCCACCCCCCGTTCCAGGATTGCCTTCACGCGCTCCAACAGCGCGCTGGTTCGGCGTTTCACGATCCCAGACTTCTTCAGATAGACCGCGCCAAGCAGATTCTCCTGATTGACCAGCGATATGAAGTCCGGATTGGCGACGTAGTAGTCCCAAGTCGCCTCGACAAGTCGCTTTATCGCGTCGAGAGGTTCCAGGTCCTCCAGCGGCAGCGCCTCCTCCATCTTGCGAATGCCAAGATAGGCCTCCTGCAGCACCGCGATGTAGAGGACCTCCTTGGAGCCGAAATAGTGGTAGATCATTTTCTTGTTGAGGCCGGTGGGCTCTGCAATGCCTTCGATACCAGCCAGCGCGAAGCCCTTGTCGGCGAACTCGCGCCGCGCTGAATCCAACAAGTCGGTCTTTGCCTGCTCCGCGTTGCGCCCGGTTCGCCGCACGCTCGGTTTTTTGGCCGCCATCTGGTTCATGGTCATTCCTCATTGTCTTCGCCGCTTAGCCCTTGCTCGCGCCAAGCGTCAGCCCGGCGATGAAGTGCCGCTGCATCGCAAAAAACATCATGACCGGTGGGAGCGCAGCAATCAACGAACCTGCGGCCAGAAGGTTGAACGAGGAGATGTATTGGCCCTTGAGCGTGGTCAGGCCCAACGTGATCGGCCTCAGTTCGTCGGACTGGATCAAAATGAGGGGCCAGAAGAAATCGTTCCAAATGAAGGTGAACTGGAGCACGGCCAGGGCCGCAAGCGCAGGGCGCACCAGCGGGACAATGACGTGTATCAGGATGTTCCATTCGCTCACCCCCTCCGCGCGTGCTGCTTCGACGAGTTCGAAGGGCAAAGCCGCAATGAAGTTCCGCATGAAGAAGGTGCAAAACCCCGTCTGAAAGGCGATCTGGAACAGAATGACGCCCCAATAGGTATCGTATACTCCGAGATCCAGCGTCAGTTGACGGACTGGGATCATGAGAATCTGAAACGGGACGAAGTTGCCGGCGATGAAAAGCGCCAGGATCAGGTAGCGGGCTCTGAACCGATAGAGGGCAAGTCCGGCACCCGCCAGGGTCGACAGGAACAGCGCGCCAATGATTGAGGGAACCGTAATGATAAGGCTGTTGATCAGGTAGACCCCAATCGAGGACGAGGCGAACACCGCGGTGAAGTTGTCGATGAAGGCCCACTCGGTGGGGATACCCCAATAGTTGCCGAAATTGAGGTCCGACAGCGAGCGGCCCGCGGTTGCGATGATCGCAATCATCGGCAGCAGCCAGACAATGAGGGAGACCGGTAGCGCGATCTTGTAGATCAGCTGCGCCCGTGGGCTCGCATCTTGGATAGGCCGGGGATACATCAGCGCGCTCCCTTCTCGTTGAGCCACAGGCGCATCAGGAACCAGACGATGTAGACGTTCATGATGAGGAAGAGGACCGTCGCGATCGCCGACGCATAGCCCATGCGATATCTGAAGATCGCGTTGTCATACATGTAGTAGGCTAGGACGTTCGACGAGTTGAACGGCCCACCCTCCGTCATGATCGCGACGAGATCGAAGGATCTGAGCGCTCCGATAATGGTGACCACGAGCGCAATGAACGTGGCTGGACGTAATTGCGGCAGGACGATCTTAACCAGCAGACGCCAACCCTTCGCGCCATCGAGTCGAGCTGCTTCGATCATCTCCGGGTTCACGCTGTTCAAACCCGTCAAGTAGAGGATCATGCAGTAAGCAGTCTGTGGCCAGAGGCCCGCCAAGATGATGCCAAAGGTCGCAAGATTTTCGTCGGCGAGAATGGACGGAAAGTCCACTCCGAGGGGTTCCAGTATCGTAGCAAGAAGGCCAAAGGCTGGGTCATAGAACCAAGCAAACACCAGACCTACGACGATCTGCGATACGACAAACGGAAAGAAAAAGAGCGACTTGACGAGGCGGATCCCGAAAACAGCCTGATTGAGAAAGAGCGCGACCAGGAGGCCGAAAACGGGCGCCAGCAAGAACAAGACCAGCCAGTAGACGTTGTTCACCAAGGACGTCCAAAACACCGGGTCCTCAAACAGCTGGCGGTAGTTATCGAGACCGATCCACCGTTTTGGGCCGATGCCCTGCCATTCGGTAAAGGAAAGACCCACCGACTGAATAATCGGATAGATGACGAACAGCGCAAACATCGCGAAGGCAGGCGCGATATAGAGAATGGGCGTGATGACCAAACGGTTCCGTCGAACAAAGCTCACCTTCGTGCTCGACGGGTGCGCAGTCAGTGTCACTGTATCGAGAGTGGGCATGGGCCTACCTGCGTTCGGACGGGACCGGCGCTGATTGCGCCGGTCCCCGGGGAGATGGGATCAAAGTGCGCCGTAGATACGCTGGCGCTCGCCTTCGATCCGCTCGAGGATCTGGTCGATCCGGTCCGGATGCTGCAGGAATTCCTGGAAGCCCTGCATACCAACGCGGGCCAAAGCAGGATCGGTATCGCGGTCATAGAACTGCATGATCCCGTCAGCCTGGCTGAGCTGCGCGAAGCCGCCTTGGGTGAAGCGATCATCGGCAACGGTGGCGTTGACGTTCGGCGGCAACATATCCAGCGTGCTGGCCGTTGCCGTCTGCACGTCCGGCCGCGCGGCAAAGGCCAGGAACAGACGAGCGTCTTCTTTGTTCTGGGCATTCACCGGGATGTGGAAGCTGTCGGTCGGTGCGTCTTCGTAGATACCCACCTCAGGATCGATGGTTGGGAAGGGGAACCATTCGACCTCTTCCAGCACTTCCTCGGGGAACATCGATATGATGAACGGAGCCAGCAGGTACATCGCTGCGTCCCCCTGGTTCATGAAGGGAAGTGCCTCCTGGAACGAGTAGGCAGGGTGATCCTCAATGAAGAAATCAGCCTCAACGAGCTCTGCCCAGGCATCGAAGACGGCACGAACCCGGTCATCCGTATAAGCGACGCGGCCGTCCATCAGGTCAGCGTGGAAGTCTACGCCGTTGATGCGAAGGTTCAGAAAGTCAAACCAACCGGCAGCGGGCCACAGATTCCGCGTTCCAATGGTGACCGGGGTGACGCCGGCGGCATTCAGCTGCGCTCCCATCTCCATAAACTCATCCCAGGTTGTCGGAGTGTCGGTGATCCCGGCCTGTTCGAACAAGTCGCTGCGGTAGTAGAAGCCCCAGGCGTAATAGGCGTAGGGGACGCCATACTGGCGGCCATCAACGGACGATGCGCCGACAACCGCCGGCATCGCGTCGTAGAGGCCCTCGGCTTCCCAGACATCAGTAACGTCTTCCAAGAGGCCAAGCTCGACGAACACGCGCATACGGTTGCCCGCGTTCCAGGTGATGAGGTCTGGTGCATCCGACACGAGGAAGTTGCGCATAGCCGTCTTGAAGGCCTCATGATCGTAGAGATTGAATACAACTTCGATCTCTGGGTACTCGGTCTCAAACGCCTCGATGAGTTCGTCCATGGCCTGTTTTTGAGCTGGATCGGAGGTGTTGGCATTAATCACCAATTCGCGCGCAGAGGCTGACGCTGCTAGGGCTGTCAGTGCGGCCGCGCAAACCGCTGTCTTGAAGAAGTTCATGTTCCTACCCTTCATAATTGTGGCCGCAGATCGCGAACCGGTTTTGGCCTCTAGGCGAGACCGTTCTTTCGCCCTTTGATCGGGCACGACACTTTCGTGTAACTCACCAGCGAGTTAATTACTTGGGTTTGTTAGCTACACCTGTTCCTGCCGTCGCATCAGCAGTGCGTTACGTCCGCACTGTACTGTGACATCGTCCTGGTTGCGCACATCGAATGACAAGTGCACCACGCCTCGGTCGGCAGCTGATGTCAGCCGCATTTTGTCGACGGTAATGATTGCGCCGATGCTGTCGCCTGCAACGATCGGGGCTTTGAAGGCCCAATCGTTCCAGCCCAGAGAGGCAACAGCTTGCAGCTGCACCTCCGCGCGGTTCTTCAGGCCATCGACCAGGCAAAGGCCAAGCAAGCCATGGGCAACGCGGCAAGGAAAACCCTGTTCCCGTGCAAACTCGTCATCCATATGGACGTCAAAAAAATCTCCGGACATCCCGGCAAAGGCCACGATGTGCGCCTCCGTCACGGTGATCCGCCCCGTTTGGAAATAGCCACCGACATGCAGGTCCTCGTAGTAGACCTTGCCGGGCGTCAGAGGTGCGTGATGCATGTCCATTACGCCGCCACATCCTGTGTGCGAATGGCGCCGGCAGGTGTACTGAGCGTCCGGCCCTGATCATCGAAGAGATGACAATAATCGTCCTTCACCAGTGCGGTTACCGTCATCCCTGACCGCGGCGGCGTTTCGCTTTCCGCTTTCAGGATCATGTCCTGCGAGGCATTTGTGGTGCCATAGGCGTAGGCGATCCCGCCAAGGTTCTCGACCACGTCGATCGTGACCTCAAGGCCTGGGCCTTCCGGTGTTCCGAGGAAATGCTCAGGACGGATGCCGACCGTAACAGCCTGACCCTTTGAGACGCTCGCACCCTCACGCAGTGGAATGCGGAGGATGTGGTCGGGCGCGTCGGGCACGGACACCCGCGCTTCTCCAGGGGAGCTATCGATAATCTCAGCCTGCATGAAATTCATTTGCGGCGACCCGATAAAGCCGGCGACGAACTGGTTGTCGGGCGACGTATAAAGGTCAAGCGGCGAGCCGATCTGTTCGACCAATCCATCGCGCAGGACGACGATCTTGTCGGCCATCGTCATCGCTTCCACCTGATCGTGCGTCACGTAGATCATGGTCGCGCCGATTTCATTGTGAAGCTTGGACAGTTCAACGCGCATCTGGACCCGAAGCTCGGCATCGAGATTGGAGAGCGGCTCGTCGAACAGGAAAACCTTGGGCTCGCGGACGATGGCCCTGCCGATGGCGACCCGCTGACGCTGCCCTCCTGACATCGCCTTTGGCTTGCGCTCCAGAAGGTGCTTGATCTGGAGAATTTCAGCGGCTCGGTTGACCCGCTCATCGACAACGCTCTGGGCCGTCTTCGCCATGCGCAGGGCGAAGCTCATATTCTCCGCAACCGTCATGTGAGGATAAAGAGCATAGGACTGGAAGACCATTGCCGTTCCGCGATCAGAAGCCTCCACATCGCTCACGTCTTCGCCGCCGATCAGCAGCTGACCGGCCGAGATTTTTTCCAGACCGCAGATCATCCGCAGGAGCGTGGACTTGCCACACCCCGACGGGCCGACGAAGACCACGAATTCACCGTGCTTTGCCTCCAGATCGACGCCTTTTATGACGTCGACCGACCCGAAAGATTTGTGCACATTCTTGAGGACCACATCAGCCATGGGCCTGCCCCTGTTTGTAATTGATCCGCATTACTCGCCCTCAACCCAACGTTCGGACTGCGGTCCGATCTGAAGGTGGACGGATTTGAGCTCGGTGTATTCTTCGACCCCGTAACGGCCTGTCTCACGGCCATTTCCGGATTGCTTGAATCCGCCCAATGGAAGCTCTGGAAACCCTTGCAGGGCCGAATTCACCCATACACGTCCAGCTCTGATCCGCCGCGAACAGGCAAGCGCCGTCGACAGATTGTTTGTCCAGACATAGGCGGCGAGCCCGTAGTCGGAGTCGTTGGCGAGGCGGATCGCATCGTCCGCCGTCTCAAACGTCATGACCGAGAGGACGGGACCGAAGATTTCCTCCTGGGCGACGCGCATTTCGGGTGTCACATTGGCGAGCACCGTGGGCGGATAAAAGAGTCCGGTATAGTTCTCCGGGTCACCGCCACAAATGATTTGCGCGCCCTCGTTTACGCCGTCGCAGACCAGACCAGCGATCCGGTCGAACTGCGCCTGGTTGATGATGGCGCCGATCCGCGAGGATGGATCAAAGGGATCGCCCATCCGAAGGTCCGAAAGTCGGTCGGCCAGGCCTTTCTGAAACGCCTCGGCTATCGGCGCTTCAACAAGAAGACGCGAACCTGCAATGCAGCATTCGCCCATGTTGATGGTCGCGGCCTTAATGACACCGTCAATGGCAGCGTCCAGATCACAATCGGCAAAGACGACCGAAGGCGACTTTCCCCCGAGTTCGAGCGAAAGCTTCTTGATGTTGCCCGCCGAGGCGGCAATGGCCGCGCGACCCACGCGGGTTGACCCCGTGAAGGCCACCATGTCGACGTCATCGCTATCGAGGATGGCTTGCCCGACCAGATCACCGGTGCCGGCGACGATGTTGCATACACCATCCGGCATGCCGGCCTCCTTGATGTAGCGCGCCAGCATCAGGGCTGTTCCAGAGGTGAATTCGCTGGGCTTGCACACCGTTGAGCATCCAGCTGCCAAGGCAAAAGGAAGACGTTCTGAGAGGATGAGAAGCGGAAAGTTCCAGGGCGTAATGATGCCCACGACACCGATTGGTTCGCGCAGAACGAGACCGAGCATTTCCTGACCGAGCGTGTTGTGACTGTCGCCCGACAACATGCGCGCAGCACCGGCGGCGTAGTCCCAAAGCTCGGCTGCGAACATCACTTCGCCATGCGCAGCGGCCAAGGGTTTGGACGTCTCGAGGGTTTCGACCAGCGCGAGTTCATCGGCATTCTGCCTGATCGATTGCGCGACTTTATGCAGAACCTGTGCCCGGTCGCCGCCATAAGCGAATGCCCAATGGCCGGCATCGAAGCTCTTGCGCGCTGCTGATATGGCAGCCTCGGCATCGGCTCTGGTCGATTTGGGATAGGTCCCAACCACATGCCCATGCGCGGGGCTTTCGCGTGAGATGACCTCGCCATCACGCGAGTCCAGGAACGCGCCGCCGATGAAGTTCTGGTGGTTGATGGGCGCCGCGAAATGGCGCTTGACGTGATCAAGCATGTCCAACAGCCGCCCTTTGATGGAATGCACCTTTGATTTCCGCCGGCTCATCCTGGAAGCAGTGCGCATCCATCAAGGAGAGGTCGGACGCGATCGCAGGTTTGAAGGCCATGCGATCAAGTATGTGCCGCTGGAGGTCGATGCCCGGCGCGATTTCGACAAGCGTCAGCCCGCCCTCGGACAACCGGAAAACGGCGCGCTCGGTCACGTAGAGGACCGGCTTGCCCTGCTTGAGAGCCGAAGGGCCACAGAACGTGACCTCGCGCACGCGTTCCACAAATTTGGGTATGCGACCATCGCGCTCGATAGTCAGTTCCCCGTTGCCGGAACGAACGGCTAGCCCACCAGCCTCGAAGGTTCCGCAGAAAACAACAGCCTTGGCCCCTTGCGAGATATCGACAAAGCCGCCAGGGCCAACAACGTCCTGCCCCAGCCGTGACACGTTCACGTTGCCCTGGGCGTCGATTTCTCCGGCGCCCAGAAACGCGACATCAACACCGCCGCCGCTGTAGAAGTCGAACTGATCGGTCGAACGCATGATGGCGCTTGGAAACGCCGCCGCGCCGAACAAGGCTCCATCGATCAACTGGCCGTTGTGAATGCCCTGCTCGACGGTGAGCCAGATGTCCTTGAGGCGATCTTGCGCCGTCAGTACCGCCGCAATGCCGCCGGGAATGCCAAACCCGAAATTCACCGATTGTCCGGCGCAAATCTCGTCTGCGGCTCGGCGCGCAATGATCGCCCGCGCCCCGCTCGGTGGCGAAAGGCCCTTGAACTTTGCCGAAGGCGCCTCACCGGCACTTGGCAGACCAGCCAAGCTCGGCTCGTAACCGCCAACATGGGTTTGCGGCTGGTGCGGAGCGACGACCACGTCATCGACCAACACGCCCGGAACCTGAACCAGACGGGCGAAAGACGCACTGGATGGACGGGTTTCTCTAACCTGCGCCAACACGCGTCCACCGGAATTCTTTGCGGCAAGTGCGACGGCGTTGGCGTCGAGGTCGCCGGCTTCTTCAGCGCAGGAGATGTTGCCCTGTTCGTCGCAATAGGTTCCCCGAACAATGGCTATGTCGGGTTTGACCGGGAGGTATCTGATGTACTCCTCGTCACCCAGCGTGACGATTTCACTCAATGTATCGGCCGCACGCGCAGCGTCATTTGCTGCTCCACCGCCATGTCGGGGGTCATAGGCGGTGCCCAGGCCGGTGCGGGTGATGAGGCCCGGGCGATTCGATCCACTCTCGCGCATTGACAAAGAAATGACGCCGGACGGCAGGGTAAAGGCCTCGATCAGATTATCCTGCGCAAGTTTCTGCATACGGGGGGACCATGACCAGTGACCACCAATCACCCGGCGCACCATGCCCTCATGGGCAAAGCGATTGACGCCGCGCTCTTTAGCGTCGCCCACGCCCAGGGCATGGACCAAAGTCAGGTTTTGGGGGTGACCGGTTGCCAGAAACCGCGCCTCAATGGCCGCGAAAATCTCGTCGGCCTCAAGCATCCCACCACCGTTTCCGGTGATGGCGATCATGTCGCCATCTTGGATGCGCTTGGCGGCTTCACTGGCCGACGTTTCAAACACTGTGACCTCCTGGCGGATCGGATCAATAATTCACTCACTGGAGAGTTATTCAAATTTCTGACTGTGTCAACAGCCCTTGAAATGTTCTTACTGACGAGTGCTCAGTCCCATGTCGGCGCAAAAGGCACAACGTCTGCGTTGCTGATCCGGTGGTTGGTCGAAGTCAGCGTATCGATCTTCTGCATGTCTGTTGGACCGAGCTCGAAATCCATGATGTCGAAATTCGCACGTAAGTTAGCGCGGCGCGTGGACATGGTGTTCATCGTCACGCCCTTTTGCAGAATCCACCGCAACGTAACTTGGGCAGCGCTTATCCCATGGTGCTCACCAATCTTTCCAAGGAGCGGGTACTTGAAGATCTCACCCCGCGCGATCGAGCAATAGGATGACAGGGGAATGCCCGTCTCCTGCGATGCCGCCAACAGCTTGTCCTGGTTCAATAGCGGATGAAACTCGACCTGATTGACAATAACAGGCGCGTCCATGAAGGCCTTGGCCGTTTTCATCATCGCGATTGTGTAATTTGAGACGCCCACATGCCGGGCATAACCCAGGCTATGAGCCTCCTGCAAAAGCTCAAGGCTCGACTCGACCGGGTTGTCTCCCGGAGGCCAGTGCAAGAGCAGCACGTCGATGACGTCGACGTCGAGATCGCGTAGGCTCTGTTCAACCGAAGGCATAAAGCGCTCGGCGCTCATGTTGTCGGGGTGGACCTTTGTCGTGATCAGCAGCTCATCCCGTGGGACGCTGCTTTCGTTCAGGACAGAACCCAATTCAGCTTCGTTTCCGTACCACTGCGCGGTATCAAAGGCGCGATAGCCGACCTCAAGAGCGTCGCGGACAGCCTGGGCCAAGACCTCACCTCTGAGTGGGAAAGTCCCAAATCCGCGCTGAAAGACACCTTGATTGTAAACGCTCATGTCGACTCCTCGGCCGCCAAAAAAAGAAACTTTGCACTTGATAACTCACTCACTGGAGAGTTATCAAGTGCCACGAATTGGTTTCGCACCTCGTGATGGAAAAGAAGGGATCGCAATGATCAGACACCTCGTCTTCCTCAATTACGCCGACAACGTCACCCAGGAGACGAAGGACGAGCTGATGCGCGGCCTTGATGCACTTCGTTATGAAGTCGATGGCATCGAGGCCTTCTTCGCCCGCCCCAACATCTCGCCGGAAGCGCCATTGATCCACGGGCTGACCGAAATGTTCTGGTTCGATTTTCGTGACGCGAAAGCGCGGGATGCATACCTCGCCAACGAAACCCACAAAGCCATCGGGGCGCGACTTGTGGCCGCTCTTGAGGGCGGAACCGACGGAATTTTCGTGTGCGATGTCGAACTCTGACCCAATATCGGCGACGTCCGTAACCCGTCCGATAGCGCTGGTGACAGGGGCAAGCCGGGGCATTGGCCGGGCCATTGCCCTTGAACTGGCCCGAAACGGCTTTGATGTCGCTGCAAACGACATTGCTGAAAGCGATGACCTCAAAACCCTCCTGGACGAGATCCATGATCATGGGTTGGGCGCTCTCGCCCTGCCTTTTGACGTCAGCAACCTCGATGCGCAGGACGATGCCCTAGCCCAGATAGAAGCCAGGCTTGGGCCACTCACAACGCTTGTGAACAATGCGGGCGTGGGTGTCATGCAACGCGGCGACCCGCTTGACGTCTGCGAGGCAAGCTTCGACCGCTGCATGACCGTCAACGCGAAGGCCCAGTTCTTCCTATGCCAGGCCGTTGCAAGGCGATTTCTGGCGCACCCGGCGGACCCGGCACGGCCGCGATCAATCATCAACATCACCTCCTCCAACGCCACTGCCGTTGCCGTGCCACGCACCGAGTATTGCGCCTCCAAGGCAGCAGCCGCGATGATCTCAAAGTGTTTCGCGGCGCGTCTCGGCCCGGAAGGCATTGCTGTGTACGACGTTCAGCCTGGCCTGATCGAAACCCCCATGACCTCGGCAGTGATCGACAGCTACAAGCGGCGCGCCGCAGACGGCCTCTGCCTCTTTCCGTGGGTTGGCCAGCCCGAAGACGTGGCGCGCGTCGTTGCGACCTTAGCGACCAACCAACTCCCCTACACGACCGGGCATGTCATCTCAGTGGATGGCGGCATGCTCGTGCCTCGTTTTTGAAGGAAAAGCCTATGAAGATCGCACTGCCCGACACGACGGGACGTCTGGCTGATTATCATCTTGTCGGTGTGCCGATCGCGCCCATGGCAATGAACCCCGACAGCGCGCGCGTGGTGTACTCTGCAGCCCACGTTGTCCGCGACCCTTTTTCCGACGCGGATCCATCGGGACCACCCACCATCGACTGGGACGCGACGCTTGCCTTCCGCGGCCATCTGGTCGAGCTGGGATTGGGCATAGCTGAGGCAATGGACACGGCGCAGCGCGGCATGGGGCTCGATTGGCCAAACGCCCTTGAACTGATCCGCCAGACGAAGGCCGCATTTCCGGACGCGCTGGTCGCCAATGGCTGTGGCACGGACCACATCGACCCGGCGGCGGCCGACACCTTGGACGATGTGTCCAATGCGTACCTTGAGCAGGTTGACGCTATCCAATCCGTCGGAGGACGCATCATCCTGATGGCAAGCCGAGCCTTGTGCAAAGTCGCGGAAGGCCCCGAAGATTATGCGCAGGTTTATGGCCGTGTCCTCGGCGCATGTGATGCGCCCGCCATTCTGCATTGGCTGGGTGAAGCGTTTGATCCCGCACTGGAAGGGTATTGGGGCGCCAACGATTTCCCGGCTGCACTCAATACCGCTCTGAAAATCATCGAAGAGAATGTCGACAAGGTGGACGGCATCAAGATCTCGCTTCTCGATGCTCAAAAAGAGATCGAGATGCGCCGACGCCTTCCAGCATCGGTGAAAATGTATACCGGCGACGACTTCAATTACCCCGAACTCATCGCAGGCGACGAGCAGGGCTTCAGTCACGCGCTCCTGGGAATTTTCGATCCGCTATCCGTGCACGCGGCAAAAGCCGTCCAAAGGCTGACGGATGGAGACAGCGCGGCCTTCCGAGCGATCCTCGACCCAACTGTCCCGCTCGCCCGTCACATCTTTCGTGCACCAACGCGGTACTACAAAACCGGCGTTGTTTTCCTTGCCTGGCTCAACGGCCATCAATCGCATTTCACCATGATCGATGGAGCCGAAGCGATGCGATCGCTGCCTTACTTTGTCGAGTGCTTCAAACGAGCTGACGCATGTGGCGCCCTTGCCAAGCCAGACCTTGCGGTTGAGCGCATGCGGTCGATGCTCCAAATGTATGGAGCCTGATTGGTATGCGGGATTTCAGCAGAGACGCATCGGCGCTTGCCCTCAACACTGCAACGTTGGGGCACAACCTTGAAGGTCACGGCGCAGGATGGCCGGTGGAACGTGTGATTGATGCCTGTGCCTCCAACGGTTTTGGTGGGATTGTTTTCTGGCGTCGTGAAATTGGTGACCGGGCGGTCGAGATTGGCAATCGGGTTCGAGCTGCAGGCATGGATGTCATCGGACTCTGCCGGACCCCCTACATCGTCGGCTCGCAAAGACCAGACGATTGGCTCGGCGAAACGCGTGCAAGCATCGACATGGCTGCCGCTTTGGGCACATCGGTCCTGACCATTGTGACCGGCGGCACGGAGCCCGGGACAAAGGGCACACTCGAAACGCAAAAAATCCTGGCGGACCGGCTATCGCACGTCACCAATCACGCCACGCAATGCGGTGTCCGCCTCGCTCTTGAGCCGCTCAACCCAATGTTTGGCGGCAACCGCACATGCTTGATGACGGTGCGCGATGCACTGGATGTCTGTGAGATGGTCGATCACGAGGCCCTCGGCATCGCGGTCGATGTTTACCACGTATGGTGGGACAGCAGACTGAAGGAGAGTTGCGCCGCCGCTGGCAGCCGCATCATTGGCTATCACCTTTGCGACTGGCTGGAGAACACATCGGACATGCTCTTGGATCGCGGCATGATGGGAGATGGCGTTGCTGATCTGAAAGCCATTCGAAAGGTCGTCGAAGCCGCCGGCTATGCCGGGGCATGCGAAGCCGAGATCTTCTCGCGCGACAATTGGTGGAGGGCCGATCCTGATGAGGTGCTGAGGACGATAGCCGAACGGTTCAAGCATGTATGCTGAGTGCAGCCTTTGAACGCTTGAGACACACCACATCGAAACCCTATCGACTACGTGTGCGGCCCTATACGCCCATCGGCTAAACACAGAAAAGGTTCGAATAGCCCTCTAGGGCCGAAAGCTGACTACGGGCGAACGTCCGCTTTCTGTCAGCAGCGGACATCATAAAAAAATCCGCGAACGCCCGAATTCGCGAAGCCGACTTTAGACCAGTTCGGCTTCCAAAACATCGCGGACTTTCGCAGCTACCACAGTGCCAAGGTCACGGTTGTTCTGTTCGGTTAAGTGAATACCATCGACACCGTCGGTTGAGATCACCGATCCAGCATCTAAGAAATGGACCTTCATGAAGTCTGCGAGGTCGCCGTAGAGCTTGCCAAACTCCGCTGACTTGTCATGAGAACCGCCGAACAGGGATTGGAAATAGGGATGCGGCATGGGCGTCAGGGGAGGCGGAGCAATTAGCAGGATTTCTGGTGCTGGATAGGTTGTCCCCACGCCGCCGGTCGATGAAAAAATTTGCCCGATAAGCTTCGAAAGGCCGGCCGTTACTTCGAATGCGGAACGATGGAAATAGGCTTTTGTGTCGTTGGTTCCAAGCATCAGAACCACCAAATCGAGCGGTAAGTGGCTTGCAAGAGCTGAAGGCAGATAAGCACTGCCATCCAGCCTTGGATCTGTTGGATCGTTAAGTGTTGTCGTGCGCCCGCTAAGCCCTTCTTCAATCACCAGGAAACCGTCACCTAGCTCTTTCTGCAGCACACCCGTCCATCGAATATCGGCCGGATATCGAGTTGTTGGGACGCCTTCGATCACCGGAACCCAACCCCATGTGAGTGAGTCGCCGAAGCACATAATGCGCTTGTCCGTCATCGAGTGTTCCTTTCCATATTGAGTTCAGGCGTTGCGGGTGCTGAGGCCGTAGAAGACAGCAGCGAGCAAGATGATTGCGCCTCGGGCGATCTGTTTTCCGGGCTCTGGAACGCCGAAGCTGGTCATGACGACGAAGAGCAATGCAAAACACAGAACCCCAAAGAAGGGTCCCAAAACGCCGCCGTCACCGCGACCAAAAATCACCCCACCAAGGATGGCTGCTGCGACGGCGTCGATCGGCATCTCCAGGCCAAGCCGGAGGCTTCCAACGGCAACTGACGCAGACTGAACGATCGCCGCAACGCTCGCGAACAACCCTGCGATCACATGGGCAACGAGGACAGTGCGTTCGACTGGCACCCCAGAGAAATGGGATGCTGTCGGGTTCTCTCCAACAGCCATCACAAAGCGCCCGTAGACAAAACGCGACAGAAACACCGCCATCAGAGCGGTCAGCAGCATCCAAAGAGCAACCGGCGCTGGCAGCACACCCCATTTCAGCTGGTACAGATCGTTCATGACGTCGGGCATGTTTCCGGGCGGTTTGCCGCTCGCGAGAAACTGCACAAAGCCTGTGATGATCACTGTCACCGCCAAGGTCGCGATGACCGCTGATACCCGCCGTTTGGCCACCAGGTAGCCGTTGAAGAGGCCGACCAGACAGCCGATTGTGAGGGCCAGCATGAGCACGAGTGGGAGTGGAAGGTCGCCTAAAATGCCCGATGCGATCATGTAATTGATCAAAAGCAGTACACCGGCACCTGATAGATCGATCGACCTGACCCGCATCACCAGTAGCTGTCCGAGAACCAGGATGCCCAATGGCGCAACTTGGCGGACGAATATCCCCATGACGTTGGCGTTCATGAGATGGGGTTTGGTAAACCAAAGCGTCGCCAGGAGAATCGCGAACACATAGTAGGCAGGCGGCACGCGCATGGCTTGGCGCAAAACAGACGTCATTGTCACAGCCCCATGTTCTTGCGCGTCTGGAGAGCCACAACGACGAGCAAGATCAGGCCTTTGATCGCGCCTTGGAGGAATGCCGACAGGTTGGCCAGGTTCATCCCGTTGGCCAACAGTGCCATGAGCACTGCACCCAATATGGTGCCATGAAGGCCGCCGATGCCTCCCGACAATTGGGTCCCGCCAATGGCAACCGCGGTAATTGAGTCTAAGGCAAACTGAGCGCCGACGCCTGGATCACCGGAACCGATGCGCCCGGCGATAAAGACGCCGGCCAGCGCTGCGAACACTGCGCTCAAGACATAGGCAATGATGATGTTGCGTTGATCTGGCAGGCCAAAATTATGAGCGGCATCCTTCTGGCCAGAGGCAACCCCGCCGCCGATGGCAAAAAGGTGCAACCCATATCGCGATCCATGCAATATCTTCCAAGCGATCGCGACCACCAGTACGACCCAGATCACCGAAGCAGGCACGCCCAAAACGGCACCATTGACCATTGTCACAACGATGTCTGGTACCGAGCCACCGGCCACGGGCCGCAGAAGCTGCGCAAATCCTAGGACGATGAACTGCATCGAGAGCGTTGCGATGATCGGGTGAACGTTCAGCTTTACGATGGCAAAACCGTTCACAAGGCCGATGCTCACTGCTGCTAAGAAGACCAGAAGTATCAGCACCAGCGGCGATCCATCGAGCGCGAGGATCGCGGTGGTCAAGCTGATCACCGAGCCGACCGACAGGTCCATCCCGGCCAAAATGATCACGATCATCTGACCGATGGCAACAATAATGAGCGGCATAGCCTGAGCGAGCAGGTTGGACACGTTTTGCCGGGTGGCAAAATCATCTGTCATTGCGACCAGCAGCAGGATCGCCACGATGATGATCAACAGTGGGGCCCACCAATTGCCTTGGCGGCTGTCTTTGCCAAAAAATCGCTTGGATCTTCGAGCGATAGATTTGTCGTCTGCTATGGTCATGCGTTCAAAGCCGCATCAAGGATAGCGTGTTCTGTTACGCCATCGGCGGCCAAATCCTGAACGATCCGATTGGCGTGCACGATCAGCAGCCGGTCACAGAGGCCGATAAGTTCAACTGTCTCACGGGAGAGGACCAAGATGGCCTTCCCATCATTGGCGAGCTGTCGCAGGATTTTGTAGATTTCAGCCTTGGCGCCAATATCGACGCCGCGTGTCGGTTCTTCGATTATCAGGATATCGCTATCGGCTGCCAGAAAGCGCCCAAGCAGAACCTTTTGCTGATTCCCGCCAGACAGCGCGCCTACTGCTACTCTTGCGCTCTCGGCTTTGACGTTCAGTCCCGACATTGTTGATGACACCAGTGCACTCAACCGTTTGATCATCCGGTGAGCAGGGCTCTGGGCGTGGACGGCAATGGAGATGTTTTCGTGGATAGGCATGCCCAACAGAAGACCTTCTTCTTTGCGGTCTTCGGGCACAAAACCAACGCCAAGTTTCTGCATCGTCCTAACGCCGGTGTGCTTGGTCATTGGGAGGTCGATTTCGTGCCCCTTGACGATGATCCTACCGCTGTTTGGCTTATGTGCGCCGATCATTGACCGGACGATCTTCTGCTGTCCCTGACCTTCCAGCCCGGCCAGCGCCAGTATCTCCCCCTCGTGGAGCTCGAAGTTGATCGGCTGCGTGTCTTCAACGAGCACGAGGTCAACGCACTCCATCATTGCCGGGCCGGCGGGTTTAGATCTGGGTGGGAACAGGTCGCTAAGTTCGCGGCCCACCATGAGGGCTATCAATTTCTCTGGCGAGAGTTCCCTCAGTGGTCGCGTGGCGACGTGCTTACCGTCCTTCATCACGGTGACGTCGTCACAGATGTCGAATATTTCTTCCATCCGGTGGGATATGTAGATGACGGACTTGCCCGCCTCGGTGAGCTTGTGGATTTGTTTGTTCAAGATACCGACATCCACAGCGTTCAATGCCGCCGTGGGTTCGTCGAGTATGAACACTTGGGCATCGGCCTTGATGCCGTGGGCAATTTCGACGAACTGACGTTGAGCAATCGTTAGCTCGGATACCAGTGTGCTGGGATCAACATGAATATCGAGCTCGTCTAGAGCTCGCTCTGTTTGCCGCTCCATTTTCGTCCGGTCGGGGACACCCAGTCGCCCAATCAGTTCTTTGCCAAGAAACATATTCTCGGCGATGCTGAGGTTCGGCAGGAGCGACAGCTCTTGGAAGACAGTTGAAATGCCAGCCTCCAGAGCTTGCCTTGGATTGGCAAAGTTAACCGACCGACCGTTGATAAGAAGCTGCCCCTGGTCAGGCCTGTGAACGCCCGCCAGGATCTTCATCAATGTCGATTTTCCAGCACCGTTTTCGCCCATCAACGCATGGACGCGACCGGGAGCGAAATCGACACTCACGCTATCAACAGCAAGCGTGGGACCAAAGCGTTTGGTCACATTTTGAATTGAGGCTACAGGCTGCATGAGAACCGCAAAGCTGGTGAGGTTTCGTGCCCGCAGAGATGTAAGTCTCCGCGGGCGCCGGACTGACGGGGGGGAGGATGCGTCGTCAGTTACCGTAAAGCTCTTGCAGTGTTTCTTCAGGAAGCTCGGTCGGCCACCAGACATTCGCCGAAAGGTCGTCGCGATAGTACTGGGTAGCGGTCTCGATATCCCAACCGTCCGGCTCATAGATGTAGTGCTTGTGCAGCGCCTGCCCCTCTAGAAGGGCAACTGCAGCGCGCACGCCCGCGGCAGCCTGCGATGGGCTGTATTCGGCGACGATGGATGGGTAGCCCATCTCAATCCATTGACCGAAAAAGCCATTGTTGCCTTCACCAGTGATTGGCGGAATTGGTGCGCCAAACTCGGTTAATACGTCGACACAAGCGCGTGTCATGTCGGCGCCAGATGACCAAATGCCGTCGACTTGAGGATCGTTGAGGTAAAAGGTCTCGCACAAGTTCTTACCGAGATCGTAGACCCAGCTTCCATAGTCTTCTTGTGTGATCTCGATGCTGGTCCCTTCAAGTGACTGCATCAGGCCGTTGTAGCGATTGATATCTTCGGGATGCGAGGGCAGCCCGCGAAGCACCCAGATACGACCCTCACCTCCAATTTGCTCCACCAAGAAATCGCCCATTACACGGCCAAAGTTCTCGGCCCCGCCCTGGATATCGACCGTGAAGTTCTGGTTTTCAGTGCGGCCGGTGTGCACCACAACTGGAATACCCGCATCGATTGCCATCTGAATGCCTGCATCGGCAGACGTAGGCGTAACTGGCATAACAATAAGAACATCAGGGTCTTGCGCGATCAGATCCTCAATGTCGGCAACCTGCTTCGCCTGGTCAAAATTCGCATCAAGCATGATGAAATTCTCGATGCGTCCGTCAGCGTCGGCAATGCCCTGCGCCTCATGGGCAGTTTGGACTGTCCATGTGTTTGCGTTCACACCGAAGTGGCTCATTGCCACGGTCCATGGTGCTTCGGTTTGGAACGCACCCGCCTCCACGAGGCTGTTGTTCTCGGGACGAGGCTCGACCCCGGCCATCAGTTCAACATCTTGAGCGACTGCCGCGGTCGACATGATCGTGGATGCGAATAGGGCCGCAAGACAGCACTTCACTACAGATAATTTCACTTTGGATTCCTCCCAAAACACGACCTTTGGCCGTGGTGCGATTTCCTCTGGTTATCGATCGGTCAAATCGAAACCGAGCCACGCGTTGGGTGCTCATTGTGATTTGCGTGCGTGGTCTCAGGCCCATTTCAAAACCCGAAAATCGACCCACGTCAATACTTATTCATTTTGATTGAATAAGTTTCTTCGTTGAACGATGCCGGGAAAGCTGTCATGTTTCCATTGAACGGCAGAGGCCAAAAAGACCTCTAGTTCGCTGAAAACAAATGGAATAATGTGTTGAAGACGGTTTTGTGTTTCGGGGACTCGAACACCCATGGGCAAATTCCTGGTGGCGATATCCTCGAGCGCCTTTTGCCCGATGAGCGATGGCCCGGCGTCCTGAGAAATAAGCTTGGACCGGACTGGTATGTCCTTGAAGAGGGGCTCAGTGGCAGGACCACGGTGCACAACGATCCCATTGAGGGCGACTTGAAGAATGGGCGTACTTACCTGCGTCCTTGCCTCATGAGTCATGCACCAATCGATCTGGTCATTTTGATGCTGGGCACCAATGACCTCAAAGCTCGCTTTGGCCAACCCGCGACGGAGGTCGCCATGGGTATTGGATGTCTGATCCACGACATCAAAGAGCTTGCGCCAGGCCCGCAAGGTCAAATCCCAGAGATATTGGTCATCGCACCACCCCCGATGCTCGATGACATCGGAGAATGGGAAGGTATCTTTTCGGGCGCTCAACCGAAGAGTCACCAGCTTGCCCATGAATTTGAGGTGATCGCGGACTCGCTGGAAGTCCATTTTTTTGATGCCGGTAAAGTCATCGTGTCGGACCCTGCAGATGGCTTCCATCTCAGCAAGGAGTCGCACGAAACCCTCGGCAAAAGCATCGCAAACGAAATTCGTGTCATTGGCTGGGGCGATTGACATGCCGGATATGCGCTTCGCCCCGCCCAACCCAATAAGAATTGCTGACCGTTCTAGTGGCATGAATGCCGTCAGCGTTCGCAGCTACAACGAACGGCTCGTCCTATCGCTGCTGCTGCAGACCAAGGGTCTCTCGCGCATGGAGATCGGCAAAAGAACCGGACTTTCGGCACAGACAGTCTCGGTCATTGTGCGATCGCTGGGACAAGAAGGCCTCATTTCCAAGGGCGAAGCCCAAAAAGGGCGGATGGGGCCTCCGACCATACCGCTAGCGCTCAATGCCAATGGTGCATTCGCCGTTGGCATCAGTCTTGGTCTGAAGGAGGCTCACGTCGTTCTGATCGATTTTATTGGGCAAGTGCAATTTGAGACGATTTTGCCAACGCCGCAATCGAGTTCCCCATCCAATCACTCAGCTTTGGTGGATACCGTTCGCAAAGCGATGGAAAGTCTTCCAAAGAAAGACAATGATCGGATTGCCGGCGTTGGTATTGCCATGCCCGAAGACAGCCATGAACTCTCTTTGGGACCGGCTGGTATGGCCGAGCGTTTTGAAGCGATCAGCCAAGAAATCGAGGACGCTTTGGGCGTCGAGGTTTACGTCCAGAATGACATTACGGCAGCTGCGGCCGGAGAGAGCATGTTTGGCGCGGCTAAGTCGCTTGATGACTATCTGTTCTTCTACGTTGGCGCACGGCTGCACCACAGGCTGGTTTTGAACCATCAGATTTTCAGGGGGCCCACACAAAGCAGTCGGCCCGGTGGCCTAGCCGAGCTGGAGAATATCCTGCTCAACCAAGGATACTCTGCAGATTTTCTCTGGAGCCGCACCGCGGAGTGGACCAACCACGGACAGCTGATATCGCAATGGCTGGAAGCCTGCATAGATGAGATCAGTGCTTCGATACTGTCCGCCTCACAGTTTCTGCCTGTGAGCAAGGTTATCATCTCCTCTCAAGCACCCGATGCGCTTTGCCAACAACTGGCGCAAGCTTTGACCGAAAGGCATCCTGATATGGCGGTGATCCCTGGCGCTATTGGTGCCTCACCAAAAGCGGTTGGAGCGGCAAGCCTGCCATTCAGCTCAAAGTTCGTTGTGGAGAGCTGAGTGACAGCTCGTCTGCGCCGTCCAATGTCCGTTCGCCGACGTTGTGTCCGTTTTGCTGCCATCTAACGATCAACGAGAAAACAAATGGGTATGCAGGTAGATGGGATCTGGGACCAAGACACCGATGGCTCGATGGTCGCCGGAACCTATCGCCGCGAACCGAGCCCTTTCCAGTCATCGCTAACCGACCAAACTGTTCAGGAATTGGCGGAAGAAAAGGGTCGGTTCGACCTGATAGCGTCTGCCGACTGTCCTTGGTCTCACGGTGCGGTAATCGTTCTAACGCTGGCGAGGTTGGACAACAAGATCGCAATTAGGTTGGCCGGTGGCCCCAGATTTGAAGGGTATGGCTTGTTACGCAGTGGACCACACCCAGATTGAGACGGCTTTCAACATGTCCATCGATTTTCCACAGCCACGGACCCAAACTACACAGGACGGGCTACGGTCCCGGTCCTATGGGATAGGCATTAGCGCACGATAATCACAAATTCTTCTGAGCAGATCATAACGGCGTTTGACGCCCTCTGAGACTGCAAGACCGGTGGGTTGAATTGGGCCATATCCATTAGATAGTTGATTCGCCTTTTCAGGTAAGTTCATGCGCTAAGCAAATTGGTCGCTTTGACCCAATCCCACTTGGCAACAATCCAATTCCCTGTTCCTCGACGGAGGCGCCTAATGACAAGAAATAAAGTTAGGCAATCGTCTTTCGCCGCCGCTTTGAAGCCTACCTTTCAAAAGGCCTTCGAGAGGGCCTTAAACCCGCTTTTAGAGATTCTGGCCGCGGGCGGTCGAACAAAACCGCAATCTTGAGTTGCGTTATGGCGCGCTGTGCGCTGAGTGCTCACTTGCACTTTCTAGCCCCTTGTTCATCCTTTGATCTCATCGCGTTACGCGGTTTGATTGGAAGGAACGAATGCAATGCCAAGAGGGACACATGCGCTTGCTGATGATCACGTGACAAATGTTCGGGCGCAAATTGCGCTAGACGACACCAGGGCTTCGCAGCCCACATCTAAGGTTGAACAGCTCGCAGTTGGATCGCTGCATCCCAACCCACGCAATGCGCGCACGCACTCAACAGTGCAGGTTCGTCAGATCGCAGCGAGCATTGAGCGCTTCGGCTTCACCAACCCGATCCTCATTGACGATGAGGCCATGATCCTAGCCGGCCATGGTCGGTTGGCGGCGGCTAAACTGCTTGGGATGGATCAAGTCCCCGTTCTGAAGCTGTCTCACCTCTCGCAGGCCGAACGACGAGCCTATATTCTGGCAGACAACAAGCTGGCACTCAACGCAGGTTGGGATCGTGAGGTTCTGGCGATTGAGCTTCAAGGCTTGATCGATCTGGACTTTGAAGTTGAGCTCACAGGCTTCTCGGCAGCCGAGATCGACTTTGCACTGGATGCAGCGGCCGACGCCAAGCCAAATGGCGATGACGGTCTTGATGACGTCCCGGCCTTGGCAGGTCCTGCAGTGACGCGACCGGGTGATCTGTGGCAGCTCGGGCGTCACCGACTGCTCTGCGGCAATGCGCGTTCGGGTGCTGACCTTACGCGCTTGATGGATGGCGAGTTGGCGCGCATGGTCTTCACCGACCCACCCTACAACGTTCCCATCGATGGTCATGTTAGTGGACTGGGGCATGTCCAGCACCGCGACTTTGCAGAAGCGTCTGGCGAGATGGACCGTGAGGCGTTCACGCAGTTCCTTGCTGTGACGCTCGGCAACACATCAACGTATTTGGCCGACGGCGGCATCGCATTCGTCTGCATGGACTGGCGGCATATGGGCGAGCTTCTCTCGGCCGGCAACGCGGCCTTTGATGAGATGAAGAACTTGGTGGTCTGGAACAAGACCAATGCCGGTATGGGCACTTTTTATCGTTCAAAACACGAGCTGATCTTCGTCTTCAAGAAGGGAACAGCGCCCCACATCAACACGTTCGGGCTTGGCGATACCGGTCGCTACCGCACGAACGTGTGGGATCATCCAGGTATGAGCAGTGTCGGCAAGTTGCGCGATGACGCGCTGGCGATGCATCCAACCGTTAAACCGGTCGCGATGATCACCGATGCGCTTAAGGACTGCTCGCACCGTAGCCATCGTGTGCTCGATCCTTTTGGCGGCTCTGGCTCAGCGCTCATCGCTGCAGAGGCCTGCGGACGCATCGCCCACCTGCTCGAGCTCGATCCACTCTATTGCGACACCAGCATCATACGCTGGCAACAGCTAACCGGGCAAAAGGCTGTCCTGTTGGCTGAGCGCGAGGACCATCGACACGATGGCGAGCAAGACGAGCCGAATGTGCCATCGCGTATTAGCCGGACCTTTGAGGCGCTCAGCGCGTGAAATCCCAGCCATGAGGAAGCAACACAATGAGCAAGGGCAAGCCCCTGAGCCAAGAACAAATCGACGCCATCAAACAAACGGTCATCGGCCAGTACCATGAACAAACGGAGCCTAGAGCCATGCAAGACGATGGCCCCGACGACGAAGCTAATCCAACACCAGAACCAATACCTGAGCAGAGGGCTGTAGGCTACAAATCACCGCCTCAAGCCACCCGATTCAAGAAAGGCCAGTCCGGAAACCCCAAAGGGCGGCCACGCAAGAACGCAAATAAACCCACATCTACTGCAGTCGGCAGCCGAATTGATGCAGCCGTGCTTCTTGCAATCGAAGAATCGTTCTTGGACGAATTTGCGCGGACCATCAGCGTTAACGAGGCCGGCCAGGCTATTGAGATGACGGCCAAGATCGCCCTGATACGAGCCGCTATTGTCAGCGCGCTTAAGGGCAATGCCTATGCGCAAAAAAACATGCTGGACCACTTGCTCAATCTTGAGGCCCAGAAAGCCGCCTCTCTGAATGACCGCATCGAGGCGTGGCGCAAGCATAAAGCTAGAGGTAATGAGACTTTGGCGCGCATTGAGGCTGGCGAGACGAGTTTGCCCGCTCCCCTGCCCCATCCCGACGACATCATCCTCGAAGATGGCCTCGAACCGCACTTCTTGGGGCCGATCGTGCCTGAAGTGCAGACCATCTTGGATAGGCTCCTTGTCCGCAGAGACCACCTTCTGCTCGAGCACGCCTACTTCGAACGCTATGCGCCAGAGGAAGCCTACGAACGCGAGGCCTTCCAACAACAGCTCGACCTAATGGGCTTGGAACGATGCGAGGACGCTCACATTCCCACCGGTCCGATGATGGCGCTCATCCTGTTGCAAAGGGCTTTACCACCAAGGTTAAGGTGGAGCCGAACCGAACTCCTTCAACACCTCCTCAAGCTTGAACGCCTCACCCGTCGCCAACTTGAAAAACAGCTAAGCAAAGGCCGCAGACGCCAAAGCCTCCACCTGCCGCGCGGAGCCTTCTATCCCTCGGCAGCCTTCGATTTGCGCGTCTCTCAAATGAGCCAAGACCTTGTTCAGCAGCAACAGACGAAAACCATGCGGGCCGAAGAGAAAGCCAAGCAGCAAGGCAAGCCGTTCATCCTTGCCGACGCCGATGTACTATCCACCCGGGCTATTGAGGATACTGTACGTGAATATGGGTTTATGACGTGAAGCAGCCAGGCTGGCGTGCGAGGAAAGGTCATGAGGAATTCGGGATGGACCGAACCTGGCTCAATATCGGACCACAGCCGAATTGCGCTGATTTTCTGACGACGTCCGCTTGTGGCGGCAAATGTATGGACCGACTGCGTTTCGCAAGAGAGAATTTGGCTTGATAGCGGAAGTCGCTGATATGTATCCGGCCTGTTTATCGATACGCGGATCGTGGCCTTGATGGGAATACGCACGCACTGTTGATCTCATTAGCGGACAGGCCCGTTATGGCCATTTGCCGCCTCAGATTCTGGGTGCACCTGTTATCCGTTCCATGCCGTTATCTCAGTCGCGAACTGTATTGAGGTGACTGCGTCTCGTCAGACCGCTTCCACCTCAATCCGATGTGTATCGAATGTCCTTCCGTTTCTCAGCATGCTCCAAGCGATCCGTGCAAGCTTGTTAGCTAGCGCGACCGCTAGTTTGTTTTTGTGCATGCGCTTGGATGCCGTCTCGAGCCATGAGCCGAAGCTGAACTTCGACCAGTTGTTCGGTCGCATCAAAATGATGTGTGCAGCCTGGACGAACAGGGTTCTTAGATAGGAACTGCCACGTTTGGAGATGCCGCCTAGGATCGTCCGTCCGCCGGTGCTGTACTGCCTTGGCACCAAACCAAGCCATGCGGCGAAGTCGCGACCCCTTTCAAAGGCTTCGCCTGTGCCAACGGCGGCAACCATGCCCGTCGAGATTAAGGGACCGATGCCAGGCACACTCATCAAAAGCTGGCAGCTAGCTTCGCGTTTCGAGATCGTCTCAATCTCAGCAGTAACGGCGTCGACGCGCTGGTCGAGCCACAGCCAATCTTCATAAAGCCCGACAATGATGTCGACCATGCGCGGCGACAGTTCGTCCTCGCGGTTCTGAAGAATGTCAAACAGCGACTTGCGCAATGCGCTGGCACCTGTCCGCACCGTGATGCCCTGTTCAATCAGGAACGCTCGGATCTGATTGATCGTCGCTGTCCGCCGCGACACCAGGCGCGAGCGCACCCGGTGCAAAGCCTGCAGGTCAAGTTGATCCTGGGTCTTCTCGGTGACACATCGCATATTTGGCCGCAGCGCTGCTTCGGCGATCGCCTCGGCATCATTGTAGTCGTTCTTCTGACCCTTCACGAACGGCTTGGTGTACTTCGCTGGAATGATGCGCGGCTCGAAACCCAGCTTCCTTAGTGTGCGGCTGACAAAGTGGGCACTCAGGCAGGCTTCCATACCCACCACGCAGCGTGGCAGCGCCTCGAATGTCTGCACCAGCGCCAGGCGCTTGATCTTCTTACGAATAACCATTGCGCCGCCGGCATCAAAGCCGACCAGATGGAAAACATCCTTGCCGATATCAACACCGACCGTCGATAGTTCAGCAAAATCGTCATTGTGTTTGTGCGTCATGGGATACCGCTCCTGTTGTTGACAGGCCCAGTCTAACGACCAGCCTGCTCCGGGGGGAGCAGTCGGTCCATCCCATTACCGGACATAATCAAAGGTCAAACGGCGGACAAAGCCCGTGGTTCAAAGGGTCGCCAAATGCCCGCTTTCTAGGCGTCCCAAAAACGTATGGGTTTTGGGACAAGTAACACTCTTCAATCGCTCGGCCTTTACCGACATTGCAGTGCATTGTCGCTCGTCTGCACGCGCGCTATCTCTTTCGAATGCCTCGCCGTTACGTTGACATTTACCCATCTTCCCCGCTGCTCTCGAGTGATGATGCCGAGCACACCTCCGCCGCGGCATTGATGGCGGTGCGGTATTTTCAGGCCGAGCCTGATGCAATGCCAGAAGATGTGTTTGCCGAACATCACATCTTACTCAACCTGAAAGACGAGCCGCATCGCGTCCACAATACCCGTGATGGTGAGCTGCGCGATTTCACGTTTTCCAAGAACGACATCATCGTCACCCCAGCGGGCATGCGCTCCGGCTGGCGGTGGTTCGCGACGTCCGATGTGATCGTGGTGACGCTGGAGCCAGCCAAGGTGGAGCGGTTTGCGCAGACCGAGCTTGGCATGCTGCTCGATGGTCAGCAATTTCGTAACCTACCGCTTTTCTCTGATGCGGATCTGTGCGCCGCGGGCGTCATGCTGCGCGATGCGTTGGAAAGTGATGACATCACTTCTGGGGTAATGTTCGAAGCGCTGAGCCGCGTGTTCCTAGTCAAGCTTTTGCAGCGCTACGGTAAGCGGCGACCTGAAGAGGTTGCGCTGTCTGCGCGCTTCACCTCAGCCCACTACAACCGCGTGCTCGCCTACATTCGCGGCAACCTTGAGACAACGATCACTGTCGATGATCTGGCGGGCGAAGCAGGCATGAGTCCCTCGCACTTCAGCCGCCTGTTCAAGGAAACCGTGGGCTCAACGCCGATGGCCTATGTGATGGCGTATCGGATTGAGCAGGCGATACAAATGATGCGCGATGCGGCTCGCCCCTTGGGTGATGTCGCATTGGCTTGCGGCTTTGCCGATCAAGCGCACTTCACCCGCAGCTTCAAACAGCTGACTGGCAAAACGCCTAGAGCGTATCGGGCCAATCAGGCCACCACTTAAACTGATTCAAGCGTGATAAGCTGTTCCATTACATCAATCAGGCACGGTCCCTTGCGTTCAAGATCGTTGGAGCTCGATTGTGCGCACGCAGGCAAGCCGTCTGCGCTTCTGCGGGGTTGCTCATGACCGCACCTCTCGCCGCCACGCGCCCGGCGTCGTACCCAGCACCCTGCGGAACGTATCCGTCATATGGGATTGGGAAGCAAAACCGACTGCGTAGGCAATTTCGGCCAGCGGCATGTCACCGACGCGCAGCAGCTCGCAGGCCTTTTCGATACGCTTTCCGGTCACATAGGTGTGCGGCGTCTCTCCGGTGGTGGCCTTGAAAGCGTCGGCGAACGTCCAGCGTGGCATGTCGAAGGTGCGTGCCAGGTCTTCGACGGTGAGACGCTCGACAAGCCGGGCTTCAACCACGGCGTCAAGGCGCATCATCTCGTCGGGACTGAGCGGGAGGATTGGTTGTGGGCGGCGCAGAGCCCCCGCTTTGTCGAGCAGCCGCGCGATCAGCACCTGGGTGAGGCCGTCAATCAAGAGGTCGCTGGTGCCGCCTGATCGCGCGCTCTCGGTCCACATCTGCATGACGGTGCGGCGGACGGTTTCGTCGCGGAAGAGAGTGGCATTGGTCAGTGGATCGAATGCCGCAATGCTTCCGATGTTATGCTGTTCAAGCAAAGTCCCAAGTTTGGTTTTCGGAATGGCGATCGTCAGGACATCGTGCCGACCAAGGCATTCATACTCAACAACGGTGTCCGCTGGTATCAGACTAAAATGCCCAGATTGCATCTTAGCTTGCTGGCTCCAACCATCGCCAACGTCCCAACGAAATGGCATATCAGAGCGCAAAGAGAGGACCAAAACCAATTCCGGCACGCCAGGATCGGTGAATGTGTGTAGATCTTGCTCGATACGCATGAGCGACATAGACAGCGAACCACCAGAGCGATGTTGCTGCGGGAATGCGGCGTAAGGGGATGTCGGGTCGTTGTAGAACTCTGCCAGCGAGGACGCTGTCTGACCTGTCATGTGTAAAGCCCTCCTCTGGTCAGCCCAATGAAACACTACCCGGCAATGATGGCCTTTTCTTCCGTAATCGTCGAGTTTTCTTCTCGCTAAAAACAACTTGCCGACGAATATGGAAGACGTCGCATCCGCCATGCCGCAATGGTTATCCAATGGCTGCTGATACCCCTGATCCTCCTCGGGTTGCCGACGGTGCCGAGCTGTCGTTTCGGCAGTTAAAGGCGGGCAGCATTCGCCATGTGGTTTTAAGTGATGGCGCTTCGATCAGGGCGCAAACGGATCCCGAAATCGTTATCCAACTCGCCGGGCGGGGAAGCATCCTCTGCCCGCATGCTCCAAAAAGGAAACGCTCGGGCAGTGCGATCTTTATCCCGCCGGGCATCACTTGCACGGTCTTGGGCGACATCAGAGCGCTTCGGATCATCCTTAACGCTCTGCGCGTTCCTTTGCGCTCCGGACCGATTGCTGAGGTATTGGTCGGGCTGCTTTGCCGCCGCGCGTGGCATGGTTCACAGCCTGTCGCCGAGGCATCGCTCGCCTTGGTCTGCCTTCTCCTCGAGGAGGAAGCCGCATCCTCACATAGTGGTGGTGGGCGGGATCACGTTCTGCACTGAGTTGATATCACAATCGTCGGCTGTTCGTGATTTCGTAATCCAGAACCGCTCTCGGGGCGGAATACGACAGGACTTCGACCGTGCTGCGTTGGCAGTATGGAAAGCCAGCAACCCACATTGAATTACGATTTCGCTGCCGCAGGTTTAGTCGAGGCCTGCAGTGGGGTTTCAAATGTTGGTCAAGTGCATCCTGGTGACCGGCTCTTCCCGAGTATTCGGATTTGCTGTCGCGCCGGGTGCGGTCTGCGGATCCCTCAGCACCGGCGTGATCGCGAGAAGTGTATTGCCCGCCGTCGGGGTCGCTGAGGCTGCGGCTTTCCTCACTTCGCTGTTCACCTCAACCAAGTAGGAAGAAAGATCATGACCGACAACACGAACGACCAAATGCCTGATGCTCAACGTCGTGCAATTCTGACCGGGGCTGTTGCAGGCGCCGCAAGCCTGGCTATGACAGGTGTGGCAAGCGCACAGAGCGCCACCACAACGGACATAAGTCCAACCGGCTCTCGTTTCGAAGGAAAGACCGTGCTGATTACGGGAGGCACTTCCGGCATCGGGCGCGTTACCGCCGAAGAGTTTGCCCGTGAGGGGGCGACCGTCGAATTTTGCGGACGCCGCGCCGATTTGGGAGCGCAGGTTGAGGCGGGTATCCGCAGCGCAGGTGGCACTGCTACCTATACTCAGCTGGATGTGCGCCGTGAAGCAGAGCTTCAGGCTTGGATCAACACCGTAGCTGAGCGCAACGGACAGCTCGATGTGGCTTTCAATAATGCAGGCATCGCTATTCCGCCTGGCCCTATGGAGGATACCTCTGTCGAGGGATACGCAGAGATCATCGATACCAACCTAAACGGTGTGTTCTGGGCCATGCATGCCCAAGTGCCTATCATGAAACGTCAGGGCGGCGGCGTCATCATAAACACCTCCTCGACCTTCGGCTCCCACGCCCCCAATACACAGGTCGCTTACGGTGCCACCAAGGGTGCCGTCGATATCATGGTCAAGGGTCTTTCCAAAGAGGTGGCCGCCGAAGGCATCCGTGTTCTGGGCATCGCACCTGGTGCCATCGTCGACACCGATCTCTTTCGCTTCATTGGCCGCGATTGGACAGAGGATGAGATCGCATTCTTCGGTACGCTTCATGCGGTCGCCCGTGCGGGGCGACCGATCGACGTGGCGCGCGTGGTCCTTATGCTGGCCTCGGACGATGCGGGCTTCATGACCGGGCGCACCATATTTGCCGACGGGCAAATCATTGCAGCCTGAACCTATAGATGGTGGCGGCCTGTGAGGGCCGCCACACCTCCTTAACATTGCTAGAAAAGCTTGGGCGAATGGGCTCGGACCTAGCGCAAAAGCGATTGCTCACAAAAAGCAGGATTGTTCAAAAACTGCGCAAGTCGCTTCAAGAAGCGTGGCGAAGCCTTGGGTATCGCTTTGGTCATCGCAGCAAGCAATCACGCCGCTGCAACCGCCAAAGGACCCAAGACAATGACCAAGACCACAATCGCTACTGCCGCCCTCGCAACTGTTCTGATGTCCTCCACAGCGCTTGCCTACGATACGCAAACCCGCACCGTGATGTTTGAAAGCGACGGCGCACAGATGGCCGGTACACTGCACCTGCCAGCCGACTACAATGGCGAAGCGCTTCCAACGGTCGTTGTGACCGGCGCCTGGACCTCCGTTCAGCAGCAGATGCCAACTACCTACGCCCAGGAAATGGTGCAGCGCGGCTATGCAGCCTTCACCTTCGACTTCCGCGGTTGGGGCCAGTCTGGCGACCTGCCACAGGGCGTGCGTTTCGAAGAGAACCCACAGGCGAAAATCGCCGACATCGAAGCGGCTATCGCCCTGCTTGCCACGCTGCCTGAGGTGGACGCGGCCAACATCAACGGCCTGGGCATCTGCGCATCGGCTGGCTATATGATCGACGCTGTTGCCGGTAACCCACTGATCAACCGCGTTGGCCTTGTCGCGCCTTGGCTTCAAAACGAAGCGCTTGTAAGCGCCGTCTATGGCGGTGAGGAAGGCGTGAACGGCCTCATCGAACTTGGCCGCACGGCTCAGGCAGACGGTGGGATGATCATCCCTGCCGCTGGCCCGGAAGGCGCCGAAGGCGTGTTGATGCCGCTGGGGGGCTACTATTATGAGGCCGATCGCGGTGCGATCCCTGAGTATGACAACCAGTGGAACCACTCCGGCTGGGAAGGTTGGTTGACCTACCATCCTGCCGACCATGGCGCGGCGCTCGATAAGCCCTTGGCCATCGTTCACTCCGAGGCCGCTGCCATCCCACAGGGTGTGCGCGACTTCTTGGGCGGTTTTGCCGGCGAAGCAACGCTTCAGTGGCTGGAAGACGTTTCGCAGTTCGACTTCTACGACAACCCCGAAGATGTGACCCGCGCCGCCGACACGATGGCTGCTCACTTTGCAGCAGGCTCCAACAGCTAAAATCAAATCACACACAGCGCTGCCCTGATCGCCACCGCGCGATCAGGGCAAGGCGTTGCACCAAAGGAATAGGACTATGACAAACCAAAAAACCTGGTTCATCACCGGCGCATCATCGGGCTTTGGCGAAGCCTTCGCCCGTTACGCGCTTTCGCAAGGCCACAATGTGGCCATCACCGCCCGCCGTCTCGATAAGCTTCAGGAAATTGCCTTAATAGCACCTAACCGGGTTCTCGCGCGCCAGATGGACGTCACAGACCCTGCTCAAATCAGGGCCGCCGTTGCCGCGGCCGAGGATCGCTTCGGAGGCATCGACGTGCTCATCAACAATGCTGGCTACGGCATTGTTGGTGCGGTCGAAGAAACGCCAGAAGCTGAGCTGCGCGCGATGATGGAGACCAACTTCTTCGGCGCGGTCAACGTGACCCAGGCCGCCCTACCCATGATGCGGGCGCGCCGCAAGGGTGCCATCGTCATGATGTCATCGCTTGGTGGGCAACTGTCGTTTGCAGGCTTTGGGCCCTACTCGGCCAGCAAGTTCGCCATGGAAGGCCTCACAGAAGCCTTGGCGCAGGAAATCGCACCGTTTGGCCTGACCGCCATGATCGTCGAACCAGGTGCGTTCCGCACGGATTTTGCAGCAAGTGCGCTCAAGCACATGCCCGTCATTGCCGCTTATGACGAGCAGGTCGGTGGCACACGTGAGTTTGCCAAAGGCATGCATGGCACGCAGGCCGGTGATCCAATGAAGGCGGCCGCGGCCATCGAGGCTGCGCTGGCGAGCCAATCCACCCCGCTTCGGTTGGCGCTGGGTGATGATGCTGTGGATGCGATCCGCACGCATGGTGAGGATCTGCTCGCCGAGCTTGCAACATGGGAGACTACGGCCCGCTCGGTGAATCATGACGATGAGGCGCAAGCCGCCTAGTCAGGAACAATCAGCCGATGGCCAACAGCCCTCGGCTCCACCAATGAAAGACAAGACGATGACCCAACGTACCGCTCTTGTAACCGGCGCCAACCGCGGCATTGGCCTGGAAGTTGCCCGACAACTCGCCCGCGACCACGACATGCATGTGCTGGTCGGTTCGCGCGATTTGGTCAAAGGCCAGCAGGCAGCAAAATCCATTGATCATGGTGCACAGGCCATCGCGCTCGATATTGCCAGTGAGGCTAGCGTAGCAGAAGCCTTTTCAACCATCACCCAAACCCATGGCCATTTGGATGTTCTAGTCAACAATGCGGGCGTAGACTACGACACCGATCAGCGCGCGATGACCGCTGACTTGGATCGTGTGCGTCGCGCTTTTGATACCAACCTGTTTGGTGCATGGCAGGTGACCATTGCTGCCATCCCTCTTCTCAAGCAGGGGACGTCGTCACGTATCGTCAACGTATCCTCTGGTGCTGGCTCGATCAGCGATATGAGCGGTGGAACCGCCGGATATGGCATCTCCAAGGCTGCACTCAATGCTTTGACCATCAAGCTCGCCGATGAGCTGCGCGGTAACCGTATCTTGGTCAACGCAGTCTGCCCCGGATGGGTTGCTACCGATATGGGAGGTGGTGGCAGACCCGTTCCCGAAGGCGCGCGCGGCATAACATGGGCAGCAACGCTCCCAGATGGTGGCCCTACCGGCGGCTTCTTCCGCAATGGGCGAGCCATAGAATGGTAAGTGCAATCCTGTTCCAAAAACGACCGATATCGGTGAAAAACTCGGCCTTCTAAATGCGGTGCCGTCTATGCGAGCGCATTGCTTGTCCCGTCTTTGTGGCGGGTTGGTTCGGAGCTAATTTTGATCGTTTATATCTTCATACGGGCACAAGTTTTACGAGGCGTTTGAGGTTCTGGGCGGTGGCTGCGAGGAGGAATTTTTCTTTGGCTCCCGATAATCCTCGAAGCCGGAGGCGGGTCAGTTTTTGCCATCGTTTGAGATGGGCAAACAGCATTTCGATTTTCTTGCGGCGGGTGCGGGCGACTTGGAACGCTTCCGTATTGGCCAGGTCCCGAACGGTCTGCCGGGCCTCTTCATCCATCAACCGCATGACAGCGCGGGATGGTGCATCCGTGCATTGGTCTTTGAACGGACAGTTGCGGCACTGGGATGGCGTCGCTTTGTAACGCTTCACCCGCGTGTCTTCATCGATGCTCTTGAGGGGCAACTGATGGCCTTGCGGGCAGACATAGAGATCGTTCGCCGCATCATACTCGAAGGCATCGCGGGTGAATTTGCCGAAGGTTTGCGCCTTGCGGTCGAGGACCGGAATGAAGGGTGTGATCTTGCGCTCCAGCAACCTCGATAGAAACGGGCCGGTGCCATAGCTTTTATCCGCCGCGATTGTTTCGGGATCATAGCCCGCGACCTGGCGCTCCAGCATGGTCTTTGCGGCGACGATCTCCTGGCTCAGTCGGGCCGGGGTGCCCTCGACATCAACAATAATGGCGTGTTTGTCGTCGGCCAGATAATTGACCTCGTAGCTGAAGCGACCCGGTCCGTCTTTCAACGACCACGCCGCCTGTGGGTCTGTCTCGGACAGGTATTTGGGTGGCTTGTGTTTTGGGCCGGACACGGGGGCCACACTGGCTTCAAGACTATCCAGATAATCCTGAACTGGTCGCGAGACACCTTCGCTGGCCGCCCAAATGGCTTCCACTTCTTTGGGCGCGGCCTTTCTCGCCCGATTGGCATCGGCGTGAACGGTGCTGCCGTCGACCAGCGCCCCGGTGCCGCCGATCAAGCCGTTGTCTGCGCAGGCACCAACGACCAGATCAAAGACGCGCCGCATGACATCACCATCAGCGAAACGTCCGTGCCGGTTTTTGGAGAACGTCGAGCGTTCGGGCACTTTACCTTCAAGGCCAAGACGACAAGACCACCGATAGGCAAGGTTCAAATGCACTTCCTCGCGGAGCCGGGTCTCGGACCGGATGCCGTAGAGGTAGCCGACAAGCAGCATTCGGACCATTAACTCAGGGTCAATCGACGGACGACCTGTGTGGCTATAAAGCGCGGCAATTTCAGCGCGAAGGGCCGAGAAGTCCACAAACCGATCCACGCGGCGCAGCAGATGATCCTCTGGAATGCAATCTTCCAACCGCAGCCGATAGAAAAGCTGTTCCTGGCGTTCAACTTGACCCATCATCGCGCTGCCCGCCACATCAATATATCAATTGAATCAGGTGGATGGCTGGCAATCAACCATATTCTACGACGTGAAACACAACATTTGGTGGCCCGAGTTTTTCACCGATATCAACCCTTTGTGGAACGCTACAAAGGCTTCACGGAAACCGGACTTTCTATCGCTCCAAATACCCCTGCCAAAACGCTCCCGGTTTTGGGAGGATTTTTGTAACCACAACTTCGTTCGAAGCAGCAACACGAGCCCTTGCCATTTGTTCTTGGGAATTTCGGGCGTTTGGTCGGTTCGTGGCGGCAAAGCGGACATAAGGAATGGCCGAAATGCGGACAAAGTGAGCTTTTGCTGCGGTTGCCGCCAAGAGCGGACGTTGCCGAAGCAATCAGCGGAGGTCTGCTATGGGCCGAAAATGCTCCACTTATGTGAGACCGTTTTGCTACGACAGGCCATGATACAGAGTGGCAAAAAGGCACAACAGGTGACGCAGCGCGTTGCGCTATGCCTGGTTTGCCGCCGATATGTCTATAAGCGCAAAGCTGCGTTGAGTGCCCTTGCCTGATGAGAGGCCAATCGGCTCGTATCCATCTTGTTTTGCCCGATCGCAATCAGACTTGATTTCAGTCAGGGAAGTCGATCGCGCCCGAGGGCATTGTAGACTGCATCTATAACAGTGAAGCTTCGGGATAATCTCCGATGAACGAGCCTTCAGACGTTCGGTGGGCGCGCATGCCCTCGCTCGCGCTCCTCTTCTTCGTGCTCATTACCTTCGCCATCACCTGGGGCGTGATCGGCGGATACATCTTCTTTCCGGAGGTTGCGGCATCGACCTTTGGCGAAATCAGCGGCGGCCACCCTCTCTACTTCGTGGCCACCTGGGCGCCTGCCATCGCCGGCATCCTGCTGGTGTTTTCCTATGGCGGGCCAAAAGGCCTTGCCGCCTTCCTGTCCCGGCTGTTGCTGTGGCGTTGCGCGCCTGCCTGGTGGCTTTTCATCCTGGTCGGCATTCCGTTGGTCTTTCTGGCAGGGTCGTTGATTAAAGGCGGACCGCTGCTGGCACCCTTACCGCCCGAAGGTCCTGGGCCGGTTGTAGCGCTTATGGCCATGATGCTCTTCCTTGGACCGATCGAAGAGTTCGGCTGGCGTGGCGTCGCCCAGCCGATCCTGCAGCGGCACATTGCGCCCTTCTGGGCGGGCGGGCTGATCGGCGCGGTCTGGGGGCTCTGGCATTTGCCAGCTTTTTATCTTGCCGGGGTCGTGTTCGCGGAATGGAGCTTCTTGCCGTTCTTCATCGGCAACATCACGCTCGCCATTCTCGTGACGCCGATTTTCAACAGCGCACGCGGGAGCCTTCTCCTGCCGATGCTATTCCACTGGCAGTTGATTAACCCGTTCTGGCCCGATGCGCAGCCTTGGGACACGTGGATCCTCGTCGGTGTTGCAGCCATCATCGTCTGGTGGAAGCGAGGCATGATGTTCTCACGCCAGGGCGCCGTGACCGAGGTCATTCCCGACAGTAAGGCAACGCCCTGATGATCGGCCGGCCTAGGCTCGGCGCCCTCGTTGGAGCGCTTATGTTCACGATGGCCGGTTCAGCCTTTGCTGACAGTCCGAGCGAACTCAGAGCAGAGATGCAAAACCTGCTCGACCGGTTCCGAACCGACTATGGCTTTCCAGGCGCGACTGCGGCCTGCGCGCTGCCGAACGGTACCGTCCTGACGGTCGCGAGCGGTCTAGCCGACACCGAAGCACAGATACCCATGACGCCGCAAAGCCGTATGCTCGCCGCCAGCATCGGCAAGAGCTTCGTTGCAGCTACGGTGCTCGCGTTGGAGACGGACGGACGTCTGTCGCAAAGCGATCCGGTCGCTGACCATCTTGGCGCGTTGGAAGGGTATGAGCGCCTTCCAAACCACGCGACCATGACCATCGCCGACCTGCTGCGCCACAGTGCGGGCCTGCCCGATCACGTGCATATGGACGCTTTTGCTGTCGAGATGGCCCGGCGCCTAGCAAACGGTGAGGATGCCCTTTCGCCGCAAGAGGCCATCAGTTTCGTATTCGGTGCCGAGCCGCTGTTCCCCGCCGGAGCAGGCTGGGACTATTCGGACACGGGCTACCTGTTGCTTGGGCTCCTCATCGAAAAGGTGGCAGGCGAGACCTACTTTGACCTGGTCGCGGAACGCTTCCTTAGCCCTTTATCGCTGGACGCCACCGAGCCCTCGAACCAGCGCAGTCTCGCCGATCTTGCCGTCGGTTACACTGTGCCTGAAAACCCCTTCGGCCTGCCGGCGCGCACCATGGACGAAAGCGGTCGGCTGCTTTGGGATCCCGCCGTCGAATGGACCGGCGGGGGTCTCCTCTCCACATCTTCCGACCTCGCGCGCTGGGGTCATGCTCTTTTCACCGGTTCGGCGATGCAAGCGCCCTACCTTGAGCGTTTGCTCGATGGCATCCCTGTCACGCCAGAGACTCCCACCGTCCGATACGGTGCCGGAGTGGCCATCTATGGCGAGACGCCGCACGGCGCGGTCTACGGCCATGGCGGTTGGGTACCCGGCTATGTCTCAAGCCTGCGCCACTATGCCGATCACGGCGTGACCGTCGCGTTCCAGATCAATACCGATGTCGGCATTGCCGATGATAGCACCGACCTCGTGCCCGCACTGGAAGCGGCGCTGGCAGACCTGGCGATTGGCTATGCTGACCATGGCTCGGAACATCCTGCTGAATGAAGTCAACAGCACGAAGTTCCCTTTGGTTGGATGCACGGACAAAGACATCGCTATTCAGGGATGTCTGAATTGGGCCGATGCCACCCCCCCCCAGACAGAATAGGCGATACCAAGGGGCATGGTACGTACAACAATCGACATCGCGTAGAACGCCAGCCCGAAACACAGGAGGGTTAGGCCCGCGAATCCAAGCTTGGTGAACCCGTCGGAGAGTTTCAGCGACGCGGTTGCCGCGATTTCGATGGCGACACTAATCGCCAGCAGAATCCAGTGCATGGCAATGTCATCCTCTCATCACTTTGAACACTTTGGGATCGACGCTTGCCGCACACAGGATCCCGCCCCAAAGCGCGCCTTGAATGCCCTGGCTGACCACGTCCTGCCCCGAAATGTAGAGCCCGTCGATTGGGGTCTTGGCACGGAGGGCATCGCTCAGAACCCGCTCGGGCGTTCCGTCTAGCCCGTAGAAGCGACCTTCGTGATGGCCGGTGATGGAGGCTGTTGCGAGGGGGGTCGACAGCTCGCGCAACACCACAAGGTCGGCCAGCTCGGGGAACTGGGCCTTGAAAAGCGTGAACATCTTTTCCTCAACCTGGCTTTTGAATGACTTGTACGCGGGCCCGCGCTCGCCCGAGGCCAGGTCCGCCCACTGGGCAACAACGCTCCAATCGGTCCAGACGACCATCTCGCCGGCATATTTCTGGTTGGGGCCGGGATCATGGCTGGGGTCCTTCAACGAGGCAAAAGAGACAAAGAACCCCGGCGGGTCGCCCTCCGGGGCCTGCGCCCACACCGCGTCAATGTCCTTCGTTGGATAGACCCAATGGTTTGACCGGGTTGCACCGGCCTCTTCGATGTCGCCCTCAAAACCCAGAAACAGGCTAAAATGGGAAATGGAAGGGGGCAGCGCCTGGATTTCGTTGATCCAGTCTTCGGCGCCGCAATCGGAGGGAAGCAACGTGTTGATCGTCTCCCGCACACCGATGTTTGAAATGACAACATCCGACCGGATGTCGTCGCCATCCGAAGTGCGCACGCCCACGACCTTGCCGTCTTCGACCAGGAGCGTTTCAACCGTCACACCTGCGCGCGCCTCGCCGCCGTTTTCGGTGATCGTCGGGATGATGTGGTCGGCAAACGCCTTGCCGCCGCCCACCGGATACCAGGCACCGCTTTGCAGATAAGACCCGGGGATCAATGCGTGCATCGCAAAGCTCGCCTTGTGGGGGCGGCCGCCGAAATCTCCCCACTGCGCGGTAAATGCCGCGATCAGATCTGGGTTTTGTGTCAGGCTTTCAGCGACTTCTTTTGTCGTGCGTTTGCACCACTTGTTGATGGCGCGGTGGTTCCACCAATCGATCATGTCACCGGCGAATTCGGGCAATGCCCGCGTCGAAGCGATTGTATTCATGATCTCACGGCCTTCGCGCAGCGCGGCGATCCAGGCTTCGATGGCCTCAGACTCATCGGGAAACCGGTCCTTGAGGTCGCGTTCCAGGGCCTCGAACGGGCGCGACAGGGCAATGGGGGGCAAGTCGCCCAGGTGCACATTGTCATAGACCGACCCCATCGGTTCGAATTCCATGGGTGTATGCGTCAGCCAATCAAGCATCCCCCGTTCCCGGTCGTCGGGCGCGAGGCAGCCGAGATAGTGGATGCCAACGTCCCAGGAGAAACCGTCGCGCGTAAAGCTGTGCGTGAGGCCGCCCAAGGTCTTGTACTGCTCTAGAAGCAACACCTTGTGGCCCATCTTCGACAGCGCCGCCGCCGCGGTCATGCCACCCATGCCGGAACCGACGACGACGGCGTCCCAATGGTTTCTTCCTGTTTCAGCCATTCTTTCAATCTCCGATAGAGTATTGGTTGCTTGCGATAGCGTTTGAAATGGCAGCATCTGCGCCGAAATCATGCGAGGCGACAACCACAAGTCCTGGCAGTTGGCTCTTCAACTTGCGGACTTCTTCAAAGGAGGCCAGAAGCGTTTTCCTGTCACCGGTGCCGGGCACGATGTCCCGGTCGAGCAAGGCAGCCTCATAGGTCAGGTCTCCGACCAGAAGGATCGGGTCCCAGCCCTCCCGGCGGATCAGCATGGACATGGACCCTGCCGTATGCCCCGGTGTGGGCAACAGGATCATCGACCCATCGCCAGCCACATCGTGAATGCCTTCGAACCCCTTAAAGATGGGGTCATCGCTGGGTTGGAACGTGATCTGTCGCCATTTGGCGCCTGGAATTTCGATGTGCTCGCGCAAGATCCACTCTTGTTCGGGATGTGGTTCCGACAGGATCGCCCACTCGCGCGCGCTGACCAGCAGATCAGCCTGCGGGATCTGTGCGATCCCGCCCACGTGATCGAAATGGAGATGGGACAGAACGGCGGTTCGGATGTCACCAGGGGCAACGCCAGCGCCAGCCAACACATGATCGATACGGTCGGCCTCGGTCAGGTGCAGCCGAAAGATACGCGCCAGCAGAAAGCGCCCGATCGCCTGTTTGATGTAGGTCTTGTCGAACTGGATCGCCGGGTCGATGCCGGTGTCGAAGAGAACCAACCCGTCGCGATGCTCGATCAGGAAGGACTGCAAAGGCAGAGGGACCCAACTTCGCCCGAAGAAGACCCACCAAAGCTGTGGCAACCGGCTGCCATAGCGATGCTCCTTGTGCTGCTCCACCCGTCCGCACCGCAGAGCCCGAACCGAGGATATCGGGGCTTCGGACTCTTGGATCGGGATTGATGCTTCTGGTTGTTCGTCGGTCATGATTTCCCCCTCGGTGGGGCAATGCAATTAGTCAGAAACGGGACATCACAAGCAGAGCGCTTAGCGTCTGAACTGTCTCCTTGGAACAGCAACTGCCGTCAACGATGCGCGCGGGACTTGCCCATTTCTTTCTCGATCATTTTGTCGGTCACTGCGAACCGACCAGGAAACACGAAAACGAACGCGGCATGGATTGCTACGGCGAACCCCCAGCCCAACAATGGCCAGTGGAACCAAATCGCACCAGGTGAAGTCACGAAATTGATGATCGCAAGGAACAGAATTACAGCCGCATAAACCGTTGCGTGGGTAAGAAATCCCATCTTGGCTTCAACGCGTTTTTTGGCCGATTGGTACTCTTCGGAGTTCTCCATTTCTCCCCTCCATCAAAATTGTTTGGCGGCTGTGTTTAACAAGGCCAGGGGGTCCGGTACTGATCCCGGTCAATTCTACTTGCTCGCACGAGTGTAGCTGCAGGTCATCAATTGCCCGCAAGGATGGTGCGCCTGCATCCGCTACGGGAACAGAATTCTTCCGCCACTCGATGTGTTGATCTCGATGCGTTCATGCGCGCCGTGAACACTGATGGTACTGCCGCTGGACGAACTGGCATCAATGCGATCATCGGCAAACACCGAGGCGTTCGATCCGCTGCTGGCGTTGGCCTGCACACGGGTGCACTCGACCCCGAAAAGCTCGAGACGGGCGCCGCTTGAGGCCACTGCCTCAAGCCTGTCGCACGCACCTGCTTCGGCCGCGATATCCGCCCCACTAGAGGCGTTGGCAACGATCGAGCGTCCCGTCAGGCGATCGACCTCCAGCCGGGCACCGCTCGAAGCAGTGAGTTCGAGAGCCTGACCATCCATTTTATCGATCTCCACCCTGGCACCCGCGGATGCATCAGCATGAATCAGTTGGGGAAGCGATACACGGACCGTGACCTCCCGGCCTCTGGAAAGGCGCAAGTCAAACAGTGTTCTTTCCATCCGCGCACGCAGTGTACTGCGCCTGACATCCAACAACAGGTGGTCAAGGTGCCGCGGCGCCTCGCTCTCGGCCGTGACGGAGAATTCGTCTCCCTCGTCGACCACCATCCGTATGCCGGAGGTGGCGGACACCCCGTCGAAGCCGGACAAATCAAGATTTCGGCTCTCCGAGAACGCCGACACCGGTAGCGTCATGAGTACGATTGCAAGACCGACTGTCCGAATGACACGGCCTGTGCTGCACCTGGATTGGCTGCACCTAGATTGTGAGATGCGCCTGTGTTCCGTGATATCGTTTCGGAATAGCATGTCGCGGTCCTCCCGTTCCGGTACGGCGACGAGCGCCAGCTCCGCTTTCCAAAACCATCGCATGACCAAACCTCCGCCCGTTCGGAGCACAGACAGGCAAACACGGCGGCGATCTGGGACGTTGACCGGGGTCAACCCGCCTTGTCAGACAGGCAGGGTCCGACACTCACACGCGTTGGCGCTCAGACAGTTCATTGAGCTCCTTCACCATCAGTACCGCTTCTGTTGGCTCTGTTCCAAAGTCAGACAGGTCGAACGCGCGCCGCGCACGCTCGGTGTACCCGGCTCCGCGGTAGACGCTTATGGCGTTCTGGTTCGAGGCGGCAACGATCAGCGCGAGACCTGGGCAAGAGCGCTGTCTTGCCTGCTCCTCAGCCTCGTTCAGAAGGGCAGCGCCTACGCCTTGCCGTCGCCCTTCAGGCACGGCGGCCATGAAATTGATGTACCAATGGCCTGGCACGAGCTGCGCGAGCTCCTCGACACCGACAAATACCTTAGGAACGTCGGGCCTGGCGGGCTGCGGGGTGGTTGGAAGGACGTAGCCGATCAATCCGCCCACTTGCACACCGTCGTGTTCGGCGATGAACCCGTTGCGGTAGCTCAACTCTCCGTCCTCCGCCGCCACAAGCGCGAGCCCAATGCCGGATTTCTCCGAGCCCGCAGGAGCCATCTCAGCCCATAGCGCCGGCACCACTCCATCACTTGCCATGTCGATGATACGCACAAGCAAAGGTGCATCGTCCGGTGTCGCCTTTCGGATCGTTAGTGGCACAGGGTGACTCCCTTCAGTGTCTCGGTCGCGCAGCACAGATGACGCCTGTGCCCGCTTAGTTTCCGTTCGATCTTTTCCAACACCCTTATCCAAAACCTCGGCCCGAAAACGGCCGCTCATGGTGCCTGCAGAAACCCTTGAGTCTTGGTGCGTTTCGCGCCGTAGCGAAGGGCAGCGATAAGCCTCAAGGCGGCGCGTGCTGCGAAATGCACGACTGCCTGCTAATGGTGTTCGGCAGCTATACTGACGCGAACCTGTTGAGCGGTCTCAGCGTCCATGCCCGCTGCTTCAAAGACGGCGATTGTAAAGCTCGTCGCCGCTGTCCCAGGGGCGGTGATGATACGATCGTCCGCGACAACCTTGGGCGATGCCACGTAACGCGACGCCCCCGCGTAATCGGGCGCGTTGTCGGTGAGGAACGCGAGATCGTTCGAGGTGTGACGAACCGTGTCCAGCAGACCCGCCCGGGCTAGCGCAAGTGTGCCCCCGCAGATACCTGCGACAGTACCGCCGCGCGTGCGCTGTGCGGTCAGGACGTCAGAGATGTCCGGCGCGCCCTCCTGATCCCAGGCCATGCCACCGACAGCCACGACGACATCCGGGTTCCAGTCCGCAATCTCGTCCGTGTTGCGCGATACGGTCGCCGACAGGCCGCCCTGCGAAACCACGTCGCCGGGCGTGGGGGCAAAGAAGGCGACCTGCATGCCGAAAAACGGGCCGCCCATGCCGGCGATATAGGCGTACTCCCAGTCTGCAAAACCTGGTGAGAGTATTAGGGCGATCTTCTGCATTGCTAGCCTCTCCTTCATTCCAGCTGAGCTCACGGGCACTTTGTTAGCCCTTACAGAGCACCCGGATCTTGGCCCCGAAGTGTGCGGGTTCCAAGCAGTATGTGGGCTTCCGCTGCTACCTCAATTGACACGAGTCAGCCGACCACGGTGCCGACGTGGCAACGTCGAGTTTTTACCTACTTGCATTGGAGGAGAAGATGGTCGTCGCGCTGGTAACAGGGGGAAGTCGTGGTGTTGGCAAGGGGGTCGTTGAAGGCCTCTGCGAGGCGGGCTTCACCGTCTACTTCACCGGCCAGAACACCAAACGCCTTCAGGCAACCGAGGCCGAAGCCACCTCGCTCGGTGGCAAGGCCATGGCGCGCGCAGTCGATCACAGCGATGATGCGCAGGTTGGAAGGCTGTTCGAAGAGATCGGTGAATTGGACATTCTCGTGAACTGCGCGTGGGGCGGATACGAAGATATGGTCGAAGACGGAGAATTCACCTGGCCCTATCCGTACTGGAGGCAGCCGCTTTGGCGGTGGAACGCCATGATGCAGGTCGGCGTTCGGTCGGCCTATGTTGCGTCTCAGCACGCCACCCGATCCATGATCGCGAAAGGCACCGGCCTGATCGTCAACCTGTCGTTCTGGGCGGCGCAAAAGCCCATGGGGAACGCGGTCTACGGTATGGCCAAAGCGGCGACCGACAAGATGACCGGTGACATGGCCGAAGACCTGAGAACCGCCGGCCACACTGGCATTCAAACCATCTCACTGTATCCGGGATTGGTGAGGACCGAGCGCGTCATGGAGCACGCCCAGTACATGGACCTGTCCAACTCGGAGTCGCCCCTGTTCATCGGGCGCACGATTGCAGCGCTGGCGAAGAACGACAGCGCGCGGATTCGCAGCAACGGGAAGGTCTGCGTTGCTGCGAATCTAGCGCGTTCGCTCGGCGTCACCGACCTCGATGGCAAATCCCCCGACCCCCTGTCCCTCGAAGACGCCTAGGCGGCCAGCACGGCGTCATTCCAGTGCGAGGAACACCCGGTTGTAATGGCTTGGCAACGCGGTTGTGCAGGCTACATTTGGCGGCATAGCGGTCGTAGAGTCTTGGGTTACCCCTTACGTTGTCGGACCAATCGCAATAGGAATTTCAGCGCTGCGACACATACTCGGGCTCCCCGATCCGGGCGACCGGGACGAAAACAGGTTCTGTCGATGCCAGTATTGCGGTGCGGACGAGGCCGGCCACGCTGAGCATTGCAGGAGCTTAAGGCAAGCGAGGCGGCGGAGGACAGACGACCTTAGTGCTATGTGCCCTGATCGTCCAGGAAGTCCGTCACGATCTTCAGCGTTTCCCGCCATCGTTTGTCGGTTTGTGCAAAGATGTGATTTCGTGACGGCACTTCGCGAAATACCGCGCCCGGAATCCTCTCGGCGACTTCGCGACCGTGAGCGACCGGCACCGCATTGTCGCCGGTGGAATGGAGAACCAGGGTGGGGATGTCGATCTTAGGCAGAAATGCGCGAAAGTCGAAATCCGCAATCGCCTCGATCACCTGGACCGAAACGCGCGATCGGATGGTCTGTTGCAGATAGGCGTCCAGCCAGTCAGCGTCGATCCCGGTCCGATCGGACAATACGGCTTCGACAGTGAGACGGCGAAAGACCGGTTCCTCCGCATCCCAGCCGAGCCTTGCGATGGCCATGATCGCTTCGGTGCGTTCGGTCGTCTCGCCCCAGTCAGGGTCGCGCCATCCGGTGGACGTTGCGCCATAAAGCGCAAGCCGGTTCACACGACCGGGATTGTGCTGCAGGTATTCGAGCGCAGTCGCGCAGCCATGCGCCATGGTGAGCAGCGCGAATTGCTCAAGGCCCGCAGCCTCAATGACGGCTTCCAGATCAAGCGCGAAGTCGCGCAAGGTCGCTCCCTCGACATCGCGCTCCGACAGGCCCATGCCGCGATGGTCGAACTGGATCAGCGTGTGCTTGCCGGCCAATGCCTGCACAATGTCCTTGCATAGCGGATTGTCATGATCGAGGCCGAGATTGCCGATCCAACGGACCGATGCGACCAGAGGCGGACCTGATCCCAGGCGCGACCAGGCAATGCGCACACCGTCGCTGGTTGTTGCGTAATCCACGGGATCGGGTTGGTTCTTATCGGCTCTTGCTCCGGCCGGTGTGCTGTGACGTTCGGCTTGGCGCCCGCTTCGCAACCCCGCACGTTTCAGCGCCGCCGCATAGGCTTTCCCGAGGTCAGACTGGAACGGCTGGCGTGCGACCGCCTCGTCGACATCATGTTGCGGCAAGAGTTTCATCAAGGTTTCGCCCGCCCGCCGCGCTTCGACCAATCGATCAAGAGAAGCAAGGGACGCGCACTTCATGCGGTGGCCGGAGGGATGATCGGGACTGAGCGCGATCAGCTCTCGCGCGGACTCCAACGCTCCGGCGAAATCGCCAAGTCCAAATTGTGCGATGCCACGTCCTGTCAGCCAGAGGCTACGGCGTCTGTCCCCCGGGCTGAGCGCCATGGCACGATCGAAGGCGGCGAAGGCATCATCGTATTGCCCGGAATAGGCAAGAACCCAGCTCAGGCATCCCTGCGCCATCGCCGAAGCCGGATCGACTTCGATGGCCCGGTTCGCGTCGGCCAGTGCGGCTTCGAAACGCCGCAATGTCAGTTTGCAGATGGCAAGGATCGACAACGCCCAGCTGTCGTCTGCGGCAAGCTTCAGAGCGCGTTCGGCGTCGCGTGCCGCTGCGCCCAGCGACAATTCGGCGTTGTCAGACCAGCCGTATTTGTAGTCCCACAGATGGGTCATCGCGAGGCCGGCGTGAATCCGGCCTGACCCCGCTTCGAGCGCCAGCGCGCGCTCGAAATGCGCCCGCGCATTCGCGTTGGCGCTTCTATCGGGCGCTGCGATCAAATGCTGCCCCAGAACGAACTCCTGCCAGGCGGAGCGCGCCTCGGGATCGGTCACCTCGGCCTTCGCCCGTTCCGCGTCAAGAAGCTCGGGCTGGATCGTTGCCGTCACGATCGTGGAGATTTCGTCGAGCAGCCTAAACAGCCCTTGATATTGTAGATCGTGACGCGAGACATGGATGTGCAGGGCTGGCTCGGTGTCCGTCAGTTGCAGGTGCAGGCGAATGGCGTCGCCGTCGCGGAAGACCCCGCCCTCGACGAGATATGCCGCGCCGAGACCTTTGAACGGATGGCGGGTCTCGGGAGGAAATTCGAGGAAGGTCCGCACGCGGTTGCGTGCGATCAGCGGAAACCATCGCGACCGCGCGAGCGCCGCCATCACCTCCTCTGTGACGCCCTCGCTCAGGCCGCGTGGGTCCGGTGTATCTCCAACGATTTCGAACGGCAAAACGACGATCGCCGGCGCCCCTTCCACTCTAGGCTTCGACAGGCTGGCAGCATCGCGCATCGCCTCATTGACGATCTCGGGGCCCTCGAGCTCTCGGACCTCGGCACGGAAAACGAACCCCCGCCCATGCCGGGTCGCGATGATGCGCTGTTCCTCACCTGAGTCTCCCACCAGCCGCCGGGCGCTTCGCACGAGCGTCGACAGTGCGGCGTCCGAGACCACGCGATCCGGCCAGAACGTCTTGTGAAGCGCGTCCTTGGAAACCAGTTGCCCCCGGTTTCGGATCATATGGATCAGAAATTCCAGCGCCTGTGGCTCGGCCTCTATCGGGCCGTGCGGGCCGTCAAGCTGGAAGCGATCGGTATCGATGATGAAGGTCTCAAAGGCATAAATCATTGCATGTCGTACCGGCGTCGCAGACCGCAAAACGGTTCTAGCTTCGAAAATACCACAAACGGCGAGGCATTCCTCAGGAAATACTCAGAGCCCCGTCAAGCTTCGCCGCCGCCCCCTCCGTTTAGGTGCATCTCGCGGTTCGCCGCAAGCCCATCTGAGAAGGAGTGTCCATCATGAAGCCTATCATTGCCGTGCTTGCGGTCGCTGCAAGCATATCGTCGCCGGCCTTTGCCGCAGAGCACCGCGTCACCATTGAGGGCATGGCCTTCTCGCCCAAGACGGTTTCGGTCGCGCGTGGCGATACCGTGGTTTTCGTCAACGCAAGCAGCGCGCCTCACACCGCCACCGCCGCGGACGGCAGTTTCGACACGGGCCGGATCGATGCGGGTGATGCCGTTCGTATCACGGTCCCGGCGTCCGAAAGCATCGATTTCGTGTGCGTCTACCACCCGTCGATGCGCGGTCGCATCGAGACAGACTGATCAAGGACATCGATACGCATCACCTCATGATCCTTTGGAGGTCGTGGTTTTTGATACCGCAATCTCAAATGCCGGCCAAAAGCTTCAACCCCGGCCGTCACCATACCCGCCAATCCCACGCGGAAATCCTGGCCATTTTCGAGGCCAAAAAACACAAAAAGGAAACGACATGCTCAAACAATTCCTGACCACGACCGCGATCCTTTCGCTCGCGGCAAGCGCCGCGCTGGCCCAAGGCCATGCGGACGACAGCCCCATCAAGGTGGGCGTACTGATGGGGTTCACGGGCCCCGTTGAGTCGCTCACACCCGATATGGCCGCCTCCGCCGAACTGGCGTTCGAGGAGATCAATGCCTCCGGCCTGCTCTTGGGTGGCCGCCAAATTGAGCCCGTTCGCGGTGACAGCACCTGCGCCGATGCCGGCGCAGCCACCGCGGCTGCAGAGCGGCTGATCGGCGAAGGCGTTGCCGCCATCCTTGGCGCGGCATGCTCGGGCGCGACCGGTGCCGTGGTTGCCAATGTCGCCGTACCGAACGGTCTTCTGGCGCTATCGCCATCAGCCACGAGCCCCGGCCTGAGCGGTATTGATGATCGCGGTCTCTTTTTCCGGACCGCGCCGTCCGACGCAAGGCAGGGCGAAGTTCTGGCCGAGCTGACGATGGAACGTGGGATCGATGAGGTTGCCCTGACCTATACCAACAACGATTACGGAACAGGACTCGCCGACTCGTTTGCGCAAGCCTTTGAAGTGCTCGGTGGCACGGTGGCTGTATCAATTGCCCACGAAGACGGTCGCGGCGATTATACCGCGGAAGTGGCTACGCTGGCCGCTTCCGGCGCCTCGGAACTGCTGGTCATCGGCTATGTCGACCAGGGCGGACGGCAGATCATCCAGACGGCGCTCGATCTTGGTGCCTTTGACCGCTTCATCCTCGCTGACGGTATGATCGGGGATGCGCTGCTGGCCGACCTTGGCGATCAGCTTGAAGGCACTTTCGGATCGGTGCCCGGCTCCGATGGTGACGCCTCGGCCGCGTTCGACGCGTTGGCGGAAGCCGCCGGCATCAGCGGCAGCGGACCTTACCGAGGCGAGAGCTACGACGCGGCGGCGCTGATCGCTCTTGCGATGCAGTCGGCCGGAACCACTGATCGCGCGGCCATCGCCGAACACATGGCCCGCGTGGCGAATGCGCCGGGAACGCCGATCGGGGCCGGCGAACTGGCGGAAGGTCTGCGCATTCTCTCCGAAGGTGGCGACATCGACTATGTCGGCGTGTCCAACGTCGAGTTCGACGCCGGCGGCAATGCGGCCGGCACTTACCGCGAAATCGAAATCAAGGGTGCCGACTTCCAGACCCTGCGCATCTGGTAGTCACCGAGTACGGCCTCGCCGGACATCCCGGCGGGGCCAAGACGGGAAACAGGACAATGACCATTCACAATACAGCTCTCCACGTGCCGGCCGTTGAGATCCGCCGCGCCACTGTGGCCGACCGGCCAACGCTCGAAGAAATGAAAGAGAGCTCCATAACCCAGCTCCTCGACCCGCTTCTGACCCCACCACAGAGGCGTACGATGCGGCAGATCACGCCATTTGATCCGACCCTGATCGAGGACGGGACCTATTATATCGCTACCGTCAACGGCTGGATCGCGGCGAGCGGTGGCTGGTCGCGGCGCGCCGCCCTCTACAGCGCAAGCGCGCTCGGGTCCGGCGATGCGCCACTTCTCGACCAGGAGTGCGATGCGGCGGGGATCCGGGCCATGTACACCCATCCTGATTTCGCGCGGAAGGGCCTCGGCTCGCTGGTGCTGTCGACGGCACTTGCCGCCGCCCGGCTTGCGGGCTTCCGGCGCACCCAGCTTCTCGCGACAGTTGCGGGCGCGCGGCTTTATCGGGCGGCGGGGTGGAAAACCGAGGAACGGTTGCACGTGGGACCCGAGGGAGAGGCGAAGGTGCCAGGGTTCCGCATGTCGCGAGACATTTGAGGAAGATCAATGTTCGCTGACCCTGATCTCGCCGCCTTGGTTTTCGCACCGCCGACTTCAGTCGGACGATCAAGCGCCGTCGTCGCGCCATAAGAGCGCCGACGGGCAAGGGACCAGCAGCAGGAGTGACGTGATGTCCAAAGGACCATGCCCCGGATGCAACGGACGGTTCCCGGACCTGGATGGTCCGACGCACGCCTATCTCACCGTATCACCGGGATGTTGGGCGCGATTTGGCCAGGCTTTGGCGCTTCACTACTCCGACTACAGGTATTGGCCGGCGCACCAGCTTTTGACCGATGCCTACTCGTTGCAACACAGCCGCGGCGAAGATCCGCGCGCGGCGCGGTCGGCGATGGTGCATCTGGGCGCCCTTTTTGCCCAGATTGAACTGGGCCAGGCCGAGGCGCGCATCATTGCCCTGCGACGGACGCTGACGGAGCTTCCGTTTGCCGAACTGCCGGAACCATGGCCAATGGCCACCATCTCCATCGCCGACGTGGATCTTTCGGACCCCGAGGCGCACCGCCTGTCGGTCGATGCTCTTGCGCGTACCGTACTCACCGATTGGTCCGACTTTCATTCTTTCGCCGCGTGGCTTTGCGCGGCCTGACCACTGATCGCGCAGACAGGAAACTCGAACAATGACCGAATGGCCGAAAACGCTGACCAGACCGGGCAGGCTCTCACCGGGCGACCGCGTCGCGATCGTATCGCCGTCCTGGGGTGGTCCGGCATGTTTTCCCGGGCGTTTCGCGGCGGGAAAGAGGGTCCTTGCCGAAGAATTCGGGCTCGATGTCGTCGTCATGCCGAACGCCCAGAAATCGGCCGATTGGCTCGACCGTCATCCGCAGGCGCGCGCCGATGACGTCATGCAGGCTTTTGCCGACCTTAGCGTCGCGGGCGTGGTCGCCAGCATCGGCGGGGACGATGCGATCCGTCTTCTGCCGCATCTCGATCTCGGCGTGATCGCCCGGAACCCCAAGGTGTTCCTGGGCTATTCCGACGCCACCGTTCTGCACTTCGCCTGCCTCAAGGCCGGTGTGGTCAGCTTCTACGGCCCGACCGTCATGGCAGGTTTCGCCGAGAATGGCAGGATGCATGAGTTCGCCAAGGAGGCCATCCGTCGGGTTCTGTTTTCAACGGACTCGCCGGGGAAGCTGCCGAAAAACACCGAGGGCTGGACCGACGAGCGGCTTGATTGGGCGGAACCGGCCAACCAGTCGCGCAAAAGGCGGCTGCATCCACCCACCCAACCACGCATCTGGCAGGGTCGTGGCACGGTCAGGGGGCCGCTTGTCGGCGGATGCGCCGAGGTTCTGGAGATGCTGAAGGGGACGGAGTTCTGGCCGCCGCTCGAATACTGGGACGGCGCGATCCTGTTCTACGAAACCTCGGAAGAAGCGCCGCCGCCTTCCACGGTCACCCGCTGGCTGCGCAACTTCGGCGCGCAAGGGATATTGCAGCGCATCGCCGGTCTTGCGCTTGGGCGTCCCGCCGGTGTCCCAGTTGAACGTCACAATGACTATGGCGCAGCCGTTGCCAAGGCCTTGGCTGAATACGGTGCGGACCAAACGCCGCTGATCACCGGCCTCGATTTCGGGCACACAGACCCGATGACCGTTCTGCCCTACGGCATTTCGGCGGAAATCGATTGCGACAACGCTGAGATGTCGCTTCCTGAGCCCACCGTTGTCGAAACGCGCGGCAACGCAGAACCAACCGCCAGATGACAACTCTTGCCGAATACTAACGCAAGAAGGACCAGGCCGATGAAGCCGGCAACATTTCCGACATTTCATCCCAACACCGCCGGCAGCCTCTGGATGGTGGCGTCGATGATCGCGTTCTCCTTCGAGGACGTGTTTCTCAAACAGGCCACATCGGACATGCCGGTCGGGCTGGTCATGCTCGCCTTCGGCGGTGTCGGCATGGTTCTCTTTGCCCTTCTGTGCGCTGGGCGTGGCCAGCCCCTGGTGCCCCGCGAGCTTGCGCATCCCAGCATTGCATTGCGGTTTGTCTTCGAGCTCTTTGGACGACTGTTCTTCACGCTTTCGCTGGCGCTGACATCGCTGAGTTCAACGGTGGCGATCCTTCAAGCGACGCCGCTGGTTGTGGTCGCCGGTGCGGCCATTGTCTTTGGCGAGCGGGTCTCACTGCTGCGCTGGACGCCAATTGGCGTAGGCCTGTGCGGCGTCCTGTTGATCCTCCGGCCTTCTACCAGCGAGTTCTCGCCACTCTCCATCCTCGCCGTCCTAAGCATGCTCGGGCTTGCCTTCCGTGATCTGGCCACGCGTGCCGCGCCAAAGACGATCCCTAACGTGGTTCTTGGCTTTTACAGTTTTGCCTCGGTCATGGCGGCAGGCGCCATTTACTCCCTTTGGGAAGGCGTTCTGCAGAACGTGCCCGGATGGGAGATCCTGCCGACGGTTACCGCAGCTTCTTTTGCCGGGGTTCTTGGCTACATCGCGCTGACCGAAGCGATGCGAACGGGCGATGTCTCCGTCGTAACGTCTTTTCGCTACACCCGCCTGATGTGCGGCGCGGCATTCGGCATCGCGCTTTTCGGCGAGACGGTTGATGGCTTCGATGTCTTCGGAAGCCTGCTGATCATCGGATCGGGTCTTTTGGTGCTGCTTTTCACCCGCCCTGCGCAATCTCAAGTAAAGAAAGGCGGGCCTGCCAGAAAACTCGAACCTTGAGCGGGTTGGGGCACTGAGCCACCGCTCAAGACTAAGCCGCTAGCGGCGTCTGACACGGTCGTTGGATTCAGCCCGTGTTTCAATGCTGATCTTGATTGGAAAGGAGATCAGCAATGGCCATCATACTGCAATACGCCACCCCACATCGCCCATGGAACAAGGGCAAACTCGTGGGGCAGAAACCACCGCTCAAGCCGCGCGAGGTCTGGGCCATCCGGGTCAGACTTCAAATCGCCAACAAGAAGCGTGATCTGGCACTCTTCAATCTGTCGCTCGATAGCAAGCTGCGAGGCTGTGATTTGTTGAGCTTGAAGGTCTCCGACGTCCGCACCGGCGGCGACATCCGAAGCCGAACCAAGATCATTCAGAAAAAGACCGGCAACCCTGTCCAGTTTGAGATCATGGATCAATCCCGAGATGCGATCCGGGATTGGTGCGAGTTCAAACGACTGGAGCAATATGACTGGCTATTCCCAAGCCGGAAGGATCGCAACCGCCATCTCTCGACACGGCAATATGCCCGCCTGGTCGACGACTGGGTCCAGTCCATCGGTCTCCGGCGCTCGGCCTATGGAACTCACTCGATGCGACGAACCAAAGCGACGTTGATTTACCGGAAGACCGGCAATCTCCGCGCGGTACAGCTTCTGCTCGGTCACACCAAGATCGACAGCACGGTTCGCTATCTCGGCGTCGAGGTGGAGGATGCGTTGGAATTGGCCGAGAGCATCGAGCTTTGATCTGATAAATACTCCGCTCGTGGCGGCAAAGCCGTCGTTAGAGCCAGCTCATGCTTCAATGTTGGTCTTCATTGGAAAGGAGATCAGCCATGATTGTTACACTGCAATACGCCGCCCAACATCACCCTTGGAACAAAGGGAAACTCGTTGGGCAGAAACCGCCGCTTAAACCACGTGAGGTTTGGGCCATTCGGGTCAGGCTTCAAATCGCTAACAAGAAACGCGATCTGGCACTCTTCAATCTGTCGCTCGACAGCAAACTGCGCGGCTGCGACCTGCTCAGCTTGAAGGTTTCTGACGTCCGTACCGGTGGTGATATCCGGAGCCGAACAAAGATCATTCAAAAGAAGACGGGCATTCCGGTCCAGTTTGAAATCATGGATCAATCCCGCGAAGCGATCCGGGATTGGTGTGAGTTCAAACGGCTGGAACAATATGACTGGCTGTTCCCAAGCCGAAAGAATAACAACCGCCATCTTTCGACCCGTCAATACGCTCGACTGGTCGACGATTGGGTTCAGTCAATTGGCCTTCGGCGATCAGCCTACGGCACCCACTCTATGCGTCGAACCAAAGCGACGTTGATCTACCGGAAGACAGGTAACCTGCGCGCAGTCCAGCTGCTACTCGGTCACACCAAGATCGACAGTACTGTTCGCTATCTCGGTGTTGAAGTCGAAGACGCGCTCGAACTGGCCGAAAGCATTGAGCTGTAATCTGGGGCTCGCCCATTTGCGGCATTGCGGACACAATCAAATGACGGCAATGCGGAAATTGCGTTAACGCGGACATTGCCGTCCTCGGCTTCGAGTAATCCGACAGTTGCTTTCAAGTTTTACCCGCCTCCAATTGATGGGACAGATCTTGGTCGAAGCGTTGGCTGTTGGCGTCGCGTTGGGATTGGAGGGGCTGAGGAAGCATCAGTGATTTCGGTGTAAGCGAAACGGCCACGGCTGTGCAGTCTGGAACCAAGCGGCACGGTACTCGACAAGTTGGACGTGCCTAACACAATCTAGAGCCGCAGCGATTTCCACATCGCTCGACCGAGCATACCACCAACCTCAAGCCAAGGCATCTGGGTCTGATTCAGCAGGTTGCGAAGACGCTCACCCTCGGCATCGCCGGCCGCTCTGTTGCGCACTATTGCATTTACCATGCCGCCGGCCAGAAGTGCCCAAGGGACACCTGTTGACCCATTCGGCACGACAATGGCGGTGTTGGGCAGCTTGGGATAGACCTCAATGAAGGGTAGATCATGCTTCATCCCGAGGATTGGCCCACCCCAGACGCGGTCGATCTTGACCCCTTTCAGGTAGGGCATGGATTTCAGAAGGGCCTGGTGCAGCCGATCCAGCATAGCCTGACTAATCTCTGCATCAACATCATGCCCTGGCTCATCGTAGCTCCCGAACAGAATGCGCCCATTATGGATGCGCCGGTAGGAAGCGTCCTTGCTGTTTGACAGTTCAGCAACGAGCGCCGATTGCTCAGCTCCTGACTGGGCTAGAACGTCCGCGGGAAGTTCCTCTGTGGCACACATCCACGTGTGCACCACTTCGGGATCGGTCCGGCTCTTGATGCCCAATTGGCCCGCCCAAGCACCGCAAGCGACAAGGCAGCCGTTGGCAACGACCTGGCCACCGCTTTCCGTCGTCGCCCGGACCTTCCCACCTTGCTCCGACAGCGCGGTAACTGCCTCGCCCTCATAGAGCTGCGCGCCCATCTCCAATACCTTTTCACGTAGGGAATTCGCGAGCAGGGCGGGCTGCACGCTATAACCTTTGTAGAAAAGCGCACCTTGGCCGCGCGACCCATATCGGGTCGCAGCCTCATTGCCATCGATCCACGTCGTCTCGATCCCATGGTCTGTCATCCGCGTTCCAAGCTCTTTCGCGACTTCGGCGGCCAGCGCTGTCTTGGCGGAAATCACATTGTGGCATCGGGTGAACTCGCATGTGATGCCGCGCGATAATATCTCATCGAACAGCGTTTTAAGGCGGCGGCGAGCGGCGGCAACGCCCCACCGCGCTTCTGTCTCGCTGTCCACTGCACCGCTGAGGGTCCAGGTGATGCCTAAAAGGCCGGGCTCGACCATCCCGGCACTGCGAGAAGACGCGCCATGGCCTGCCTCGTTGCGCTCTATGACGACGACTTCAAGGTCGGGTTCATCGGCGAGCAAGTGTAGCGCACAGGACATGCCACTGAACCCCGCGCCCACAATCACCACATCGGCTTTGATCTCATCGACGATTTTCGTGCCGGATGGGCTCATCGCATTGCGGCCTTGGATGTCATCTGCCCAGTAGTTGGACAGCCCAACTGTATCCGCACCGATCCTAAGTGTTTTCGCCAGCATGATGGTCTCTCTCCATAAATACGACAAATATGTCCTGTTTGACGAATAGGACAAATTTGTCCTATTCGTCAATGACCAGATCACGACATTCTGCGAGGGTGAATTCTGATGCCGGAGATTGACGTGCGCGTTGGCCGTGCACCGCAACAGGCACGAAGCAAACAGAAGGTCGCCAGAATCCTCAATGAGGCCAGTCGCATCATCGTGGACAACGGTTTAGGTGGCTTGACTATGCGAAGCGTTGCGCAGGCCGCCGGCGTCGGACAGGCGACCCTTTATTCCTATTTCCCAACACCGGACGCTCTTATTAAGGCACTTGTGGATAGGGTCGTTTCGGAAGCGCGCGCAAGGTTGGATCAGATACCTAGGACAACACCCGAGACACCGATTTCTCAGCTATCGCGCGACTTCCTTGCCGCCATTGCCCATGTGTACGAAACCCAGCCTGTCGTTCACCATCTTGTCGATGCATCTGGGTCAGACGGGGAGACCACTGTCGAAGACGTTTTGGAAAGAACAGCGTTTCGGGAGAGTTTCTCCACGTCGCTGACTACAATCCAGCCTCAAATCGACAAAGCGCGCGCAGAGATGATTGCCATGGGATTCTTCCGAATTGCAGACGGTTTTTTATGGCAGCCTCCACCCAGCCTAGCGGACATGCAAGCCTGGCGCGATCTTTTGATGGACGCATTGGCCGGCTACCTTTGCGCAGCCTCCGAAGGCCCGGAGCTTTCTTGTGGCAAAGCTGCGAAATCCAGCAAGATGTAGACTTAGCAAGGAGCCGCAACCAGGGACGAAGAGGTATTGAAGACCAGAACATCGCTGAATCGGCAAACTGAGGGCAGTACAGCTTTTGCTTGGACACACAAAGATGGACAGCTCTGTACGTTATCTGGGCTGCGGGTCGCGAAAATGCCCTGACAATCTCTGGGAGCGTTGAATTCTAACCTAAGAGCGGACTGCCGAGCCGGTGGATCAATCGGCCATTTTCTGCCGCCCCCCGTCGGAGTTTGTGACGACGCAGCGCGCACTTCCCCAAGCACGACTTGATACCCGCGAGGTCGCCAATATAGGCGAACGACCAGCGCCCGTACCTCACGAACGTCAAATGCTTTTTGTTAGAGAAGTACAACAGATCCTAGAAAAATCGATATGGCCGATGTATTCTACGAATATGGAGCCCTATTTGCGCCAGATTACGAAGACTTCTCTGTCCGCTATGGCACGCGGATAGTTCCCGATTTTTCCAAGATGCTGCCATTGAATAATTTAAAGAACACGAAGATTCAGCGCATCGATAGAAAGCGGCGTTACCAGGCGTTTACACAAAGTGTCCGAGGCTAAATTCGATCAAATATCACGCCAGGGTTCATAAGACGTTTGGGATCCAAAGCCCGCTTGATGCGCAGCATAGCGCTATAGGCAGCTTGATCATGAAGCCTTTTGAATTCGCGCGCCTTAAAGCGGCCTATGCCATGTTCCGCGCTGATTGCGCCTCCCAGATCGGTCGTCAACTCGTGAAGTCGTTCTGTGAGCGCATCTTTGACCGCGGCGTAGTCCTCACGAGCCCTGCAGCTCGCGGGAAAAATATTGAAGTGCACATTGCCATCGCCAACATGACCGAATGTGTTGAACTGAATGTCCGGTGCGATGGAAAGAAGCTCTGCACGGCCCACTTCGATCAATCGACCAACTTGGGAGAGCGGTACGCTGACATCGTGGGACGCAATCGGACCCACCTTTCTGCTCGCTTCAGGTATCATTTCACGCAGATGCCAGAAATGTGCCCGTTGTGTTTGTGAGGCAGAGATCACCCCATCCGTGATCAAGCCCGTGTCAAAAGCTGCCTCAAATGCAACCTCCAATCGTTTAGCCGCTTCCTCATACATTGAGCCGATATCCAGCAGCATTGACCAGGCCGGAATGTCATCAAAGGGTTGGCGAATGTCCGGGTAGTATTCCCGCAGCCAGCGAAGCCCTTGACCGTCGATCAGTTCGCAGCTTGTAACATCATCTCCTAGAACTTTGCGGGTATGGCTGAGCACGTCTAGCGCCTTGGCCGGGTTGTCGACCACGAGAAGCGCAGCAACGCTGTGTTTTGGTTGCGGCGCAAGTTTCAACGTTGCCGCTGTGATAATGCCTAAAGTTCCTTCGGCGCCCACCAGAAGGTGGCGTAGATCAAATCCCATATTGGATTTGCGCAATCGGTGGTCGGTTTGCATAAGCTCGCCATTGGGCAATACAGCCTCGATGCCGAGTACCAAGTCGCGCATCGTTCCATGGCGAAGGACCGACGTGCCGCCAGCATTGGTAGACAGCAGTCCGCCGATCTGAGCGCTCCCATGGGCGCCCAGTGTAAGAGGGAACTGCAGATCGAACTCACCAGCTTTGGCATGAACCTGCGCGAGAACAACTCCCGCTTCTACCGTCATTGTTTCTTCTTGAGGAAAAACGCCACGGATGGAATTCAGTTTCCTAAGAGAAACCAGCAATGCGTCTGGGTCTTCACTCAACTGCCCCCCCACAAGACCTGTCCAGCCGCCGAAGGGGATGACTGCAATGTCCCTTTCGTAGCAGCTTCGCATGATTGCCTGCACATCTTCACGTGTTTTCGGATGCGCCACATGGGTGGCTGCGCCTTGCAAACGATTTCGAAGCTCTTGGCGATGACTAGGTTCAGCTGGTTCGATCATTCCAGCAGGCAGAGTCGCGCTAATATGCTCCAATAATTCGAGCTTCATCACGCAACCTCATTTGATCCGACTAGGTTGGGTATTGCCGATCACGAGCGGCTCGGATGCTTCGAGGCCGTGCTTCTGTTCGTGTGCGTGTCGGACCAACGCAGCGAACCGATACAATCCATGAACGAATTTGCCGTATGGCATAGTGATGAAGAACGCGAACACGAACCCCAGGTGGATCGCCAAAAGGATGCCCATTGCCCCGGTTGATCTTAACGCAGTGAGCACCAATCCCGTCAGCCCCACAGCGAACAGCATCCAAATGAACGTGTAGGCAAGGTCGTCGGACTTTGAATCCACCCTGAGGTCATTGGAGCGTTGACGTCGTGCCCACCAAAGGCCAATCGGACCGATCACGAGGCCGACACCGCCCACGACACCGAGGATTTTTGTTGGTGACCACCAAGGATAAGGTGCGGGCCAATCGAACAGGTAGTGCGAGATCGTGCCGGAGGTAGTTGAGGCAAAGCACAGCAAAAAGCCATAAAAAGTGAGGTGGTGGAACAGCCTGCGGCTATCAGTTGGTCGCTCGCTTTCGTTCATGCATCCCATGCCGCCGCCATCCAGATAGCGCAGGCTCGTCGCATCCTTTGTGGCCCGCCACAATGATGCGGGTGTAACCGGCATTGGGCCTGCCGCGCGCCAGAACTGAACAAGGCTCAGGGTGATGGAAAGAATGGCAAACAGAAACGCGGCGCCGAAGATCGCGACCATCGCATTGTGGGGCATTACCCGGTAGAACGCACCGGCCTCCAGTCCGGATGCAAACAGTGCGCCCGGATCAGCTGCCAGAGCAAAGCCAATTATGAATATGGCGACGAACAGCGCTGAGGTGATCGCCACATAGGTGGCATTACTGGTGAATAGCGTGCCTGCCCAATGCGGCCAGACATAACGCTGATAGGTCTCCTCTCGGAGTGCCACCATGGCTTGCGGCACGTTCACCGCAAATGGATGCGGCGAGGCATACTGGCAATCGAAGTAACAAGCGCCACAATTGTGGCACAGATTGGCGAGGAAGTCCGTATCACCGCCATCAAAATCGCGGCGCAGCTCCATTGCAGGAAACACGGCACACAGGCCCTCGCAATAGCGGCAGGCGTTGCAGATGCTCATCTGCCGCTTTACTTCTTCCTGGGATTTGCTTGTTAGGTTAGCCAGATCAATTGCTGACATAGCGGGCGGCCTCCGTACCTGCGATGCGGCCAAAAACTGAGCCAATGGTCATGCCGATGCCAGCCAGATAACCTTGGCCCAAGATGTTGCCGGCCATGATTTCGCCTGCTGCAAACATGTTGGGGCTTGTCGCGCCGTTCTGCATTACAAGGCGGGCGTTTTGATCGATTTTTACGCCCAGATAGGTGAACGTGATGCCCGGTCGCAGCGTGTAGGCGTAATAAGGTGGCGTATCGATGGGTCGAGCCCAATGTGATTTCGGCGGTTCGAGTCCTTCAGTCTGACAGCTGTCGTGCACCGTGTGATCAAACGCACCATCCACACACGCCGCATTGAAGCTCTCAATCGTCTGAACAAGACTGCGGGCGTCAAGGCCGATTTTGCTGGAAAGCTCCCCAACGGTGTCGGCAACCTCTGGAGGGAAAACGGATGGCATGAAGAGGTCGATCGACTTGGAATCGATAATCACGTGACCGACCTGACCAGGTTGCGCGGCGATTAACCGGCCCCATATCGCGTACCGTTTCGGCCAAAAATCTTCGCCTTCATCGTAGAAACGGTCGCCATTCTCATTTACCACGATGCCGAAAGGAACGCAGTCGAGCCGTGTCACGATGCCGCCATCAAACTTCGGCGCGCGGCCATCAATGGCCACAGCGTGACACTGGTCAGGTTCACCAACAGCCTGCGCACCAGCATCGAGCAAAAGTCGCAAAACAGCGCCCTTGTTGTAGGGCGTGCCACGAATGAGGAAGTTCTCGGCTGCTGGCCCCCACGCATCCTTTAGCCATTCGATGTTTGCTTCAAAGCCACCGGAGGCCGCTACCAACGCTCGCGCTTCGATATATTCGGCCTGAGGGTTCTCAGTCTCCCATCCGGTCTCAACATCGGCTCCCAAGAAGAACCCATCGTCGATATCAAGAGACGTGATGCGCGTTTCATATCTCACCTCCACGCCGGCATCCTCTGCAGCCGCGTAGAGCGCGTTGAGCATGGAACGCCCACCGCCCAGGAAGAATGCATTGGTGCGCCCAAGGCTCAGAGTTCCGCCCAGTGATGGCTGAAAGTGCACGCCATGATCGGACAGAAAATCCCAAAGCTCCTTGGATCGTTCCAGCGTCAGCTCTGCTAGATCCAGATCCGTGCGGCCTTTAGTGACCCGCATCAGATCATCCATGAACTCTTCCACCGGGTATGGTCCGGTCAGGATGCCATTGCCCTCATCGTGGGCCACGCGCATGTTACGCGTATGGCGCGTATTGCCGCCGCGCCATGCTTTGGGTGCTGCCTCAGCCACGAGTACAGACGCGCCGCTTTTTGCTGCCGCGATGGCAGCGCAAAGCGCAGCATTGCCTCCGCCAGCCACCAGAACATCATAGCTCATCAGCGCGCTCCAGCGATGTCGGTGAACGTGATCAAGCGGTGATCCATCAGCTCTTCGATCGCATACCGCGGACCTTCCAGACCAAAGCCAGATTCTTTGACGCCGCCATAGGGCATCAGATCAACGCGGCTGGAGGAAGTCTCGTTGATATGCACGCCGCCAACCCGCAGATCGCGCGCGGCGCGCATCGCCGTTTCTATGCTTCCGGTAAACAGACCCGTGGCAAGGCCGTAGGGCAGGCTGTTGACGGTGGTAATGGCTTCCTCGACACTTGGCGCCTTGATCAAGGAGACAACGGGGCCGAATATTTCTTCGCGTACCACATCGGCATTAAGCGAAGGATCTGCGATTACTGTTGGACTCATCAAGGCTCGATCTCGACCACCACCGACGAGAATCGTTTCGTCTTGGACCATGTTAGCAACGCGAATCGCCGCCTCTTCTGAGATCATTGGCCCCACATCGATGGCAGGATCAGTCGGGTCTCCGGCCGATATCTGACGGACATGCTCAAGAAACAGCTCACCAAAAGCCTGACGCTCGGATGAGGCGATGAACAAGAGCTGGATTGACGTGCAGACCTGACCGGCTTTGCGGAAAGAGGAAGCGGCACATTTGCGCGCCGCAACGTCGATGTCGGCGTCGGCAGCAACGATCGTCGCAGCAATTGAGCCAAGTTCCATCTGCGTACGCCGCAGACCAGCCTTTGCCTGAATGGCCCGGCCGACTGCTGTTGAGCCGGTAAACGCGAAAAAGTCAGGCCTCGGATCGTCCAACACCTGGTTGGCGACGTCGGCACCACCATGCAGCACTTGTATCATACCGGCTGGTGCTCCGGCCTCGGCAAAGCACTCGGCCAGCAAGTTGGCGGTCAACGGTGTTTTGTCGGAAGGCTTTAGAATTACCGCATTGCCAGCAGCAATCGCTGGCCCAACCTTGTGGCAAACGGTGTTCAGCGGCGCGTTGAACGGGGTGATGGCAACCACGATGCCAAGCGGCACCCGCATCGTAAACCCGGTGCGCCCCGCGCCCCCCGGCGCAGCCTCAAACGGCACCACATCGCCTATGATCCGCCGGGCTTCCTCGCCACTGAGCATGAGGGTTTGCGAGGCGCGCTCAAACTCCCCTTTTGCATCAGCAATCGAGAAGCCAGCTTCCGCGACCAGCGTGTCGATAAACCTCTGGCTACGCGCCAACAGTTGATCGCGCGCGGCAGATAGCACCATGCTGCGTCGAAAAGCCGACTCTGGCTTGTAGTTTTGTGCGATCGAAAGTGCGCGATCAACCTGATCGGCAGACGGGCTGTGAACGTGGGCGATGGGTTCGAGCGTGTACTTGTTCAGCACTGCGAATTCGGTGCCCGTTTCAAAGGACGAGCCGATGTAGCATCCAGTTTGGGTCATGGCAGGCACGTCGATCTCTAAAACTGCGCGAGATATTGGTCAGGGCGTATATGCGTGCCTATGACCAGCGGCACGTTACCCGGGTCAGAGCCAAGCGCTTCCCCCAGTGCGGCCTCGTTGTGAACGTTGATACCGTGACAGCCCATCGAGCTTGCCAGTTGCTCTGTTTCGACCGATTCGATGACTGTGCCTGTCGATCGATACTGGCGCGCCATCTGTTTCAGCTCGATGCGATTGAGCGAATTGTCGATGAACACTACCACTTTCAATCCCAGTCCCAGGGATGAAGCCAGTCGCAGTTCAGACTGCACCATGGCCAAGCCACCATCTCCGGTGAAACAGATCACCTCTGTATTGGGATTGAGATATTTGGCCGTAATCGCCGCTGGCAGGGAAAAGCCCATTGACGACAGGCCATTGGTCATCAGCAAGCGGCGCGGCGCTGAAGGTCGCCAACCCTGGCCAACCAAAAGCTTGTGCGAGCCGACGTCGGTGGTGACGATTGCGTCGGCATTCACAACACCTTGGGCAACGCGAATAACATCCGAAGGATTGAGAATGCCGCCGACACGCCCATCATCGAACGCTGCGGAGATTTTTTGCCTGTGGGCGCTCAATTTTGAATGGGACCAACCGTCGGAAGATTCCGCTTCATCGGCGAGATTGGCCAAAAGTGACGGAATGTTGCCGATTACTTCGGTATCGGCGGCATAAATCTGATCGGTATTGGCAAGATCATCAACGTGGATCACTGACGCTGAGACCTGCCAGGGCTTAATCAGCTCGACAGCATCAAAGCCAGCACACACGATGAGATCTGCCTCTTCCAAAAACTCCCAAATGAGAGTGTTGCAGGCCATATCCAACGTTCCTGCAAAAAGCGCATGCTCTTCGGACACTGTTCCTTTGGCCATGGGTGAGGCTACGATGGCTGCGCCTACTTTCTCGGCAAGCGCGACAATGGATGCGCCTGCATCTGATTGCATCGCCGATATGCCGAACAGGACGACAGGTCGCCGTGCTTCCGACAACCGCTTGGCAACAGCAGACAGGTTTTCTGTTGCCGTGATCGATGCATGAGTGGCGGCTACGGGTGGCAGAAGAATACTGTCGTCACTTGCATCCCTGCCAACAATGTCAGCGGGTGTTGTCAAATGAACTGGCCCAGGGCGCGGCGCTGTCGCCATGCGGTGCGATTTGCGCATGATATGCCCAACGGTGTGGCCATCAACATCAGCGACATACTTTGATACTGGCGAAAACAATGCGCGTTGATCAACGACTTGGTGCGTGAAGGTTGGAAGTCGCTTTGTGTCAATCTGTCCGGATATGGCGATCATGGGAACGCGATCCAGATAGGCATTGGCGACGGCATTCACCAGATTGGTGGAACCTGGCCCGAGGGTCGAAAGCGCTACACCGGGCTTGCCGGTGAGCATCCCATAGGCTTCAGCCATAAGGCCGGCAGTCCCTTCGCGGCGGCCCAAAACAAAGTCTAGGCCTTCGCGTCGACAGCCTTCTAGAAATTCTACAGATGGATCGCCTGGATACCCAAAGACAGTATCAATGCCGGCGGCTTTCAAATACCGCGCCATCACCTCGGAAACATTCATGAAACCCCCGTCACGTTCCGCCCAGGGCAGCGTTTTGGTGCCGCCTCATTTTGCGTATTGCAAGTTCGTATACTGTTGTATACAAAAACATGCAATGCCAATAAGGCACCATGTCGCACAATGCGACCGCGTTCGGCGATAATTGTGAACAGGGGGTTCGCATCCGGGCGCACAATCCTCGGGAGGATGTCTCATGGTCCGAAATTCTTTGCTGGCGGCAGCCGTGATTGCTGCATCAACTTTTGGCTGGAGCGCGACAGCGGCGCAGGCTCAATTTTCCTTTGAAGGCGAAACGATCGAGTTCTGGGTTCCCTTCCGCGAAGGTGGCGGCACTGACGTTTGGGCCCGCACCCTCGCCCCCGAGCTGTCTGCAAAACTTCCTGGCAATCCAACAATTGTGGTTGTGAACAACACCACCGGCGGTGGTGTAGGGGGTTCAAACGAATTCTACCGTCGCATGGAAGCAAGCGGCCTTATGCTCTTTGGTACATCGGGCTCGATCCAGATCCCGTATCTGCTCAATGATCCGCGCGTCCGTTATGAGTATGATGATTGGACGTCGGTTTTCGCGTCTCCGGCAGGCGGCGTCGTCTACGTTCCTGCTGACGCGGGCATCGCGTCAGCATCAGAAATTACAGAGCTGGCCGGCACCGGAGCCCGCTATGGGAGCCAAGGCGTCGCAACACTTGATCTCGTGCCTTTGCTGGCATTTGAGCTTCTCAATCTTGAGGTCGAGGCAGTGTTTGGCATGCGTTCACGTGGCAATGCCGCGCAATCAATCCAGCGCGGCGAACTTCAGATCGACTATCAGACAACGCCATCCTACCTGAGCAATGTTGCGCCACTTGTTGAAGAAGGTAGCATGGTTGCCCTTTGGGCTTGGGGTGCTCTTGATGCTGAAGGGAACATCGTTCGCGATCCAACGTTCCCAGACCTGCCCTCATTCCCAGAGGTCTATGAAATGGTCCATGGCGAAGCACCGTCTGGCCCAGCCTGGGACGCCTGGCGCGCTTTCTTCGCGGCCGGATTTGGTGCCCAGAAATTTGTGATGCTGCCATCTGAAACCGATGCAGAAATCGTTCAGGCTTATCGCGAAGCATTCCAGGCATTGGTCGACGATCCAGATGCGATGGAAGCAGTCCGCGGCCGGTTAGGAGAGTATACTCAGATCACCGGTGATGCCTTGGAACCGGCGCAGCTTGCGGCCACTCAGGTTCCCGAGGAGGCCGAGGCCTGGGTCCTGAACTGGCTACAAGAGACCTATAACTTCTCCCCCGCAGAGCAGTAACAGGATTTTCCTGTCAACTAGGAAGCGCCACTCGGCACGTTGTGTCAGGTGGCGCTTCCACTATGCGGGTACTTGCACATGTTCGAAGACCTATTCACAGCGTTTTCTCTAATTCTGTCTGGCTCCACACCCCTGTTTTTGATCGCTGGGGTTTTGATGGGTTTGCTGCTCGGCGTTTTGCCTGGTTTTGGTGGGTCAGTGGGCCTGGCCCTCTTACTTCCCTTTATCTTTGGCCTCGAACAGGCACAGGGTATTGCGCTGATGATGGGGGTTGCCAGTGTTGTGGCTACCTCGGATACTTTTCCAGCTGTTCTCATTGGCGTACCAGGGTCGGTCTCATCGCAGGCCACAGTCGAAGACGGCTTTCCCATGGCCAAAAAAGGCCAAGCCTCGCGCGCACTTGCAGCAGGATTTACGGCCTCACTTTTTGGCGGTCTGTTTGGTGCAATCGTTCTGACCGGTGTCATTCAAGCCGCACGGCCGATCGTTTTAGCATTCGGCACGGGCGAGATGCTGATGCTGGGCGCCTTTGGCCTGACCATGGTTGGTCTGCTTTCAGGCACGTCGTTGGTGAAAGGCTTGCTTTCGGCGATGCTTGGCCTCTGCATTGGCATGATCGGCCTAACGCCGGCATCCAACGAATACCGGATGGAGTTCGAACTTCTCTATCTGTCCAACGGTATTCCGCTGATGGTGATAGCGATCTCGATATTCGCCATTCCTGAAATCATTGATTTGATGCGCAAAAACGCCTCTGTATCTGAAAAGGCCGTGTTGGCTGACGGATGGCTTCAGGGCGTACGCGATGTCATCAAGCATAAGTGGCTTGTTCTACGCTGCTCAGTTTTTGGAACGCTAATTGGTATGTTGCCTGGGCTTGGAGGTTCCGTCGTCGACTGGATTGCCTATGCCCATGCTGTGCAATCGTCTAAAGACAAAGAATCCTTTGGCAAGGGTGATGTGCGCGGCGTCGTCGCACCGGAATCGGCCAATAATGCCAAGGAAGGCGGTGCGCTGGTTCCGACGCTGATCTTCGGCATTCCAGGATCGGCAGCAACCGCAATCCTGCTTGGTGGCTTGGTGCTGTTGGGTGTGCAGCCAGGCATTGAGATGGTCACCCGCGAAGTCGATGTGGTCTACACCATCATTTGGTCGCTGGCTTTGGCCAACGTGCTCGGGGCGACGTTGTGTGTGTTACTGGCTCAGCCGATCGCACGACTAACGACAATCAACTTCACCCTAATTGCCCCATTCCTGATCGTCTTTGTCTTTTTTGCTGCCTTTCAATCGACCGACAGCTGGGGCGACATTTTGGTCGCGACCATGATCGGCATTCTGGCCTATTTCCTCCGTCGCTATGGTTACCCGCGGCCAGCACTGATGATTGGTTTTGTGTTGGCTATGGGCGTTGAGACCAATTTTTATCAGACGCTGCAGTTCTATGGCTGGGACCTATTCACGCGCCCTGTTTTCCTGACACTTGTGGTTATCACCCTTTTCTCGATCTGGGGTGGTTGGCGCATGATGCATTCGCAAAAGCTTGATGAAGAACGCGTACTTTTTGCTCGCACCGGTGCCCAGCTTACCATGCCTTTGTTTTTTATCCTCGCTGCGCTCTTCGTGCTCGTCACAACCTCTGGACTGACTTTTCAAGGGCGATTGTTTCCGCAGGTTATCGCTGTGCCTATGCTCGTGCTTGGCCTTTTGCTGATATGGAATGTCTGGAAAGCCCCTTTTGGTGATCCGGTCCTGTGCGATCGTGATGCACCTGGAGGTGAACGACGTCCACAGCAGCGCCTGGAAACGCAGCTGGCATGGTTTGTTGTGCTTACCCTTGGCAGTTTTGTCGCTGGATTCTGGGCCGCGGCGGGCGCCTTTGTGTTTGTATTCCTGAAGGTAAAGGCGCAACGGTCTTGGCTTGAAAGCGCCGGTGGTGGGCTGATTATCCTCGCAATACTCACCCTGCTCGCTTTTGCATTTAACATGGAGTTTCCACGCGGCCTCTTTCAGGAGTGGTTCGACTTGCCGTTCCCGTTGGAAAACTGATACCGCCCATGCATGAGCGCACTTGATCGAAAGATGTCGGCCGAAGATGCCTATCAGTGTCTGCGCGACCGCATTCTTGAAGGCCAAATAAAACCAGGTGAACGTCTTCGTGAGGCGGTTTTGGCTGAAGAATTTGGCGTGTCTCGCACACCAGTGCGCGAGGCCCTCCTTCGGCTTAAGAACGACTCTCTGGTTGTCCATGAACCCAATCGAGGGATGATCGTATCCTCGCTCGACTATCAGGCGGTAACCGAGCTGTATCTGGTCCGTGAGGTGCTTGAGGGGACAGCTGCTAGTCTGGCAGCTCAACATGCATCGGATGCAGAGATTGAAGCCTTGGCTGATCTGCTCGCCAGCCAGAAAAAACAGACGAACGAACCCAAAGAGGCGTCGCGCCTAAACCGCATTTTTCACAGGGCAATTTACCATGGCGCGCATAACCGTTACGTCATCAAGACGCTGGATGGGCTCAGTCAGTCTATGGCGCTTCTTGGCCGGACGACGCTGAGCATTGAGGGCCGACAGGCGCAGGCTCTGGAGGAGCATAGTGCGATACTGGCGGAGATTGAACGCCGTGATGCAGGTGCCGCAGAGGAGGCGGCACGGGCGCACATTCGTGCCGCCCATCGACATCGCCTAAAAATACTCCATGAAGACCACTCCTGATGCAGGCTGTTCTGAGCTGACTAGACCAGGTTTGACACAGCCATGGGCGGTCATAACTCGATTGGAAGTTTCCCTGTGGCTTCGTCAATTCGTGGCGGCGAAGCGGACGAAAAGTCCTAGCGCTTCAAGATTTCCGGCACGATCTTCTCTGCCATTTCGATCACGGCCGCCACTCTCGCGATACGGCGCGCACCGGGCCGGTAGGTGAGGTAAACCTGCGCGGGATGGGACACGAAGTCTGGAATGCAGCGAACCAGCCTTCCTGTCGCTAGGTGCTCATGCAGCATAAACGCCGGCAGGAAAGCAAAGCCCTGTCCCGCCAGAGCCAGCTGAAGCAGGACACCAAAACTGCGCACAGCGATGGGTCCGGTTACGTCAACATCGATTTTACGCTCGCTCGAAACGAAACGCCATGCGGCGCCTGGCCGGTCGCCTCGAAAGGTCAGACAAGGCAGATCGGCTAGATCTTCCGGCGTGTTCAGGGCGTGCTTAGTAAGCAGGCTTGGCGAAGCGACTATCCAGCGTTCAAACCCGCCCATGTGCCGTGCGATGAGACGGTCGTCCTTGAACGTGCCGACCCGGAAAGCGAGATCGGTTCCCGGATCTTGCATGTCTTCAAATGCATAATCTGGCCGCATCACCAAGGTGAGCTTCGGATGACGCTCCACCAGAATAGGGAACAGCTCCTCAGCGACCAGCCCACCAAATTCTGGTGTGGCCGCGACTGTCACTTGCCCGGAGACACCGCTGCTCTCTTCACTTGCGATGTCAGCCAGCAAGTCCACCTCGGCCAGGATCGAGGCGATGCGGTCGTCCAGCTTTCGGCCGACCGGCGTCAGGCGCACCGAGCGCGCGCCTCTTTCGAGCAGTCGCACACCAAGATGGTCTTCCAACTGCGAAACGTGGCGGCTGACGCCAGACTTCGCCATGCCAAGTTTCTCGGCGGCCGCGCTGATCCCGCCAAGCTTGGCAACGGTGTGAAAGCTCGCAAGGGCCGACAATCCTAAGGATCTAATATCTTGAACCATAGGTTCTGATTTATCTGTCTGTTCTGTTTTGAGCGCAACCCGTACCTCTACGCCATCAACCAGCCCACACCCGTTGGGCGAACCAGATGGAGAGACACGATGAACATTCTTCTCACGGCAGCAGGCAGTGGCTTTGGCAAACTGATGGCGGCTGATCTGCTTGCAGCAGGGCACACCGTTGTTGGGTCACTGCGGGATATTGAGGGACGGAACGCTTCAACGGCGACGGAGCTTCAGGCGCTGGGCCTGGAAGTGGTCGACATTGATGTGACAGATGACGCCTCGGTGGAGGCGGGCATCTCCGCAGCAACCGCCAAGCTTGGCCACATTGATGTGCTGATCAACAATGCCGGCATTGGGGCGCATGGCTTGCAGGAGAACTTCTCAGCCAGCGACTTTCAGCGCCTCTTCGATATCAACGTCTTCGGCGTGCAGCGCATGATCCGTGGTGTTTTGCCAGGTATGCGGTTTCGAGGATCCGGCCTGATCTTGAACGTTTCTAGCTTGCTCGGTCGCGTCGCGCTGCCGTTCTACGGTCCCTACAACGCCAGCAAGTGGGCGGTGGAAGCCTTGAGCGAAAACTATCGCGCGGAATTGAGCGCGTTTGGTGTCGACGTGGCCATCGTCGAACCCGGCGGCTTCCCAACACGCTTCATCGACAACCTCATGCAGCCATCTTTGCGTGATCGTGACGCCGGCTATGGCGACATGGCCGGCGCGCCAAAGGCTTCGCTTGAAGGTTTTGAGGGCTTTCTAGCGGCCAACCCACAGCAGAACCCGCAGCTGGTGGCTGACGCCGTGGTCGATATTGTCGGACGAGCGCCGGGGACCCGGCCTTTCCGCACCGAGGTGGACCGTATCGGCATGGCCGATCCGCTGAAGGCCTACAACGATCACCTTGCGGCCGTAACGGAGGGGCTCTTCACCAACCTTGGGATGGAAGGGATGCTCAATTTGAAGGTCGATCAGGCTGCCTAAGCCACAACCCGACCCTGGCCACAGTTCGCTGTGGCCAGGGTTCCAGACGTGAGGAATAGGATATGAAGTACGCGGTTTTGGGAACAGGCATGGTCGGCCATACCTTAGCGACGAAACTGGTATCGCTTGACCACGAGGTTTGTATGGGAGCACGGACGGCAGACAGCGAGAAAGCCAAAGCCTGGGTTGGCGAGAACGGTCCGCTGGCGTTGCAGGCAGACTTTCAGCAAGCCGCCCAATGGGCGGACCGGGTTATCGTTGCGGTTAGCGGCGGCAAGGTCTTGGACGTTGCCGATCTGGTGACGAACCAAGCCGTGAGGGCGAAAACGGTGATCGATGTCACGAACCCGCTCGATACGTCGCAGGGCATGCCGCCGACTCTGATCCCCGAACTATCGAACACCACATCCGCTGGAGAAGAGTTTCAAAAACGCTTGCCAGGTGCCAAGGTCGTCAAGGCGCTCAACACGATGAACCACCAACTCATGGTTGACCCGAAGCGTGTGCCCGAACCGCACGACGTTTTCCTCTGCGGTGATGATGCTGACGCCAAAGCCGACGTGATGGGGATGCTGGCTGAGTTCGGTTGGAACGACCCAATCGATCTGGGTCCTTTAGCCGCCGCCCGTGGTTTGGAGGGGCTGATGCCCTTCTGGCTTCGCATGTGGGGTGCGGTTGGCAACGCGGACTTCAACTACAAGATTGTGCGGGCTTAGGATCGGCGACCGAACTTCTATTGCCGGCGCTTGGCTGACCCAGTCTTCGTGCAGCGACGAGTGTTCCAACCCACCTAGGCCTGAATGAGCAAACTGGGGATCTTCCGTAACTGGCGGCATTCCGGACATAACCAAATGACGGCAATGCGGACTTTGTCGCCAGGCGCGAAGGTCCAGCATGGGCTGGGAAGTTGTGACTCGCATTGCGTTGAGCAGATTGGACGGATGGCCCGGCACACGGTAGCATGATCTTCTTGGCCCGCGCTTGGATTAAAATCCGTAGAGCAACGCAGGATTGGTGACGAGAATAGCATGTAGGGTTTGCGCATCTTCGCAATAGGCGTAAAGCGCTTCGAGAAGCGGACCATCGTCAGGCATAACATCGTACATCGCCGGGTGCGGCCAATCCGTCCCCCAGACCATGTGCTCTGGTGCCGCTTTGATCAGCGCCTTCGCATAGGGCACAGCATCGGCGTGAGGCGCGGGCTCTGCGGAGATCCGATAGTTGCCGGATAGTTTCACCCAGGCCTTGCCTGAACGCACCAAGCGCAGAAGAGCTTGAAATCCGGGCTGCTCGAGACCGAGCGCGGCGTCGATATGTCCCATATGATCAATTACGATGGGCACGTGTAGCTGTGTCAGCCTCGCCTCGACATCCGCCAACGTGGCTCCGTTCACAAGCAGTTGGATATGCCAACCCAACGGCGCAATCCGGGCAGCCATCGTTTCCAAGCTGTCCATGCCAACGCCACCGGCAAAGACGAGGTTATAACGAAGCCCACGAATTCCTCCGGCATGGAGCGCTTCCAGTTCGGCATCCAAAATCGTGTCATCGACAACGGCGACGCCCCGGCAAACATCCGCGCCATAGTCTTGGATGCCTTGGAGGGTGACCGAATTGTCGGTTCCGTAAAAGGAGGGTTGGACGATCACAGCGCGCTCAATACCGAGCACCTCGTGCATGGCGCGATAGGCTTCCACGGATGCCAGCGGAGGCGTGTAGTCGCGGTTGGGGACAAAGCGCTGCACCGTCTGTGGCGCTACGATGTGGGCATGACAATCACAGGAGCCAGCGGGCGCGACGACAGATGGCGCGCTTGGCCTTGCGAGAGGCGGCAGGCATTCCCGTGTCATGGGCGTTCCCCTTGGCGTGCTAAACAACTGAAATTATGATCGAACATCCGTTTTCGCCTGGGATGCCCTCAAGGGCCAGAACGGCAGGACCATGCCGGCCAGAAAGGTCTATGGGCGCGTCCCAGAGCAGGCCAAAACGTGGAATTCCTGGCCTTATCCTCACAGTCAAAGGTCGCTGGCGCTTAGCCGAATGACATTGGACTGGACCGACAAGAGTGAGGTGGTCGCTACCGTATCAGCGAGGGCAAGGTGAGCGTGAGAGCGGGTATGAATGTGAGCGCGAGCAGGACGAGCACCTGAAGCAGCAGCAACGGCCAGATGGCTACAGCGATGCGCTCAATGCTCAATCCTGAGATCGCAGCCCCGACGAAAAGGGAATAGCCGAAAGGAGGCGTGGCCATGCCGATAGCGAAGTTGATCACGACAAGGGCACCCAGATGAATGGGGTCCAGACCAAGCTGTGCACCAATGCTGGTGAGCACAGAGCCAAGAATGATCATTGCGGCGATGTTGTCCATGACGGCCCCTATGAGCAGCAAAGACAGATTGAGAAGCAGCAAGATAACGATCGGATTTTCGCTGATTGAAAGGATTGCGGAGGCGAGCTCGGCCGGGATGCGCTCAAATGCGACAAGCCAGCCGAAAGCCGCAGCGGTCGCAATGATAAAGCAGATGATCGCCGTGGTCTTCATCGAGCCCAGAATGACGTCGTAGAGGTCCGCAAAGTTCAGCTCGCGATGGATGAACAGACCCACAACCAGCGCATAGAGTACGCCAACAGCGGCGGCCTCGGTTGGAGTGAAGATACCCCCATAAATGCCGCCCAGAATGATCAATGGGGCGATCAAGGCCCACTTGCCGTCCCAAAGCGCCCTGCCAAACTCAGCGCGTGTCGCTCGTGCATCAACCGGCTTGACGCCCAGTCGACGCGCGGCAAACCAGCAAGCAACCAGAAAGGCCGTGGTGATCATTAGGCCGGGGATGACCCCGGCGAGGAAAAGCTGTCCGATCGACTGCTCGGATACAACACCCCATATGACCATCGGAATGGAGGGCGGAATCATTTGGCCAATGGGCCCGGAGGCCGTGGCCAAAGCGGTGGGAAAAGGCCTGCCGTAACCCTGCTTCTCCATCTCCGGGATCATGATCTTGCCAACGGCCGCTGTGGTGGCGGGGGCCGATCCTGAGATGGCCGCGAAGAAGGTGGCGGAGATCACGGTCACCATACCGAGCCCGCCGGTCACGTGACCAACCAAAGCTTGGCCAACGTTGATCAAGCGTCGTGACAGCCCGCCGCGCATCATGAGATCGCCAGTGAGAATGAAGCCTGGGATGGCAAGCAGCGAGAAGATTTGCGTTCCGGAAATTGTGCGCTGTGCCAGCACGACCGTCGGAAGGTCTGCCATGATCAGACCGGCGACGGCAGCCAAGCCCAACGTGACTGCGATGGGCACGCCAGCGATGAGCATCAAGCCAAACAGGCTGAGCAACAGGATAGCCGTATCGCCCATTCTAGGCCTCGGCTCCCTGGTCCTCTGTCTCCACCTCGGGCCTCAGCAATCGTGGAAGAGCGTGGCACACGATCAAGGCGCCGGCCACAGGTGCGGACGCGGTGAGGACCTGGATGGGATAGCGCACGGCAGCTGAAACCTGACCGAGGGTGCGAGCGACGTAGTCAACGCCGGAAACGAGCAAAATGGCACCAAAACACAGCACGAGGAGAACGATCACCCGTTCAACCCATAAACGAACGATTTTTGGCAGAGGATCGAGCAGGATGGTGAGGCGCACATGAAAGCCTTCACGGACGCCGAGGCTTCCAGCCAACAACACGATCCAGGTGAACAGAAGAAGCGCTAATTCCTCGGTCCAGAACGCAGCACTGCCGAGAAAATAGCGCGTGAAGACCTGGTAGATGAGGCTCGCCATGCAGATGCTCGCCATCATGACGACAGCAAGCCGCGTCAGACGAGCGGCCCATTCGGAAAATCTGTCCAAGGCAATATAGATCAAGACGCTGAACACTTCTTGCGAGAGACCACGGCGTCTGGAGCCCAAGGGCTCCAATCGCCAAGGTTTCTTGACTTTTTACTCGACCGCAGCGAGCGCAGCGTCCATGAGGTCCGATCCAATGCTCTCGCGGAACTCGTCATAGACCGGCGCAACGAGTGAGCGGAATGCACCGGGATCAGCCACCTCGTTGATGACCATTCCGTCAGCCTGCAGAGCTTCAATGATCGCGTTGGTGTTTTCGGCGACCGCTGCGCGTTGCGCGATGGCCGCCGCTTGGGCGGCTGCTCGAACCGCTTCCTGTTGCTCGGGGGAGAGACGGTCAAAGGTGCGCTGGGACATCAGCACGCCAAGCGCGGAGTAGGTGTGCCGGGTGAGAGAAAGGTACTGGACCACTTCAGCGAAATTGTTGTTTTGAATGACGGCAATTGGGATTTCCAAACCATCCACAGTGCCTTGTTGCACAGCCGTGTAGACCTCGCCCCAGGCCATCGGCACGGCATTTCCGCCCAGCGACTGGAACATGCCGATGAACACTGGGTTCTGCATGACGCGATACTTCACGCCATCTACGTCAGCAGGTTCACTAACCGGCCGCTCGTTGTTGATCATGTGGCGGAAACCACCTTCGGCAAAAGCCAACCCGACAATGCCGTTGTCCGACAGGCTGGCCAGCATTTGTTGGCCAACGTCGCCATCGAGCACAGCGTGCGCTTGGGCTTCGTTGCCATAAAGGAATGGCATGTCATTGAGTTGGAATTCCGGCGCGACGTTTGCGATCACGGCGTTGGTGATGACAGCCACGTCAAGCGTGCCAAACTCCAGACCTTCCACCATCTCGCGTTCGTCGCCAAGCTGCCGGTTCGGGAAGTAGGAAAAAGTGAACTCGCCAGGCGTTTCGGTCTCTAATGCGGCTGCGAACTCGCGCGCTGCGATGGCATAAGGGTCGGTCGCCCCATCAGACGTCGTCCAACCGATCTTCAGTTCGACTTCGGCCATAGCAGGCAGGGCAAAACCCGCGCCCATGCCGAAGGTTACGGCGCCCGCCAATAAAACTCGTGTGAGTGTGCGCATTTTTCATTCCTCCCGGTCGTCGTTTGCGAAGGCTTGATTGGTTGCCGTTCACGGCAAGAGGGTGCGTTGAATCTCGCGAACGCACCCGCCTTCTGTCACGATCGGGTTATGGGTGGTGATGTGGCTTGTTCAAAAGGGCCAGAATGATCCGAGCGGTCAGACCAGAATTGTCGTCAGGGGCCTGTGGCGATTTTTATTGGCCCGGAAGGTCTGCGCTATAGGGCTCAGCCCCAATCCAAGCCTGAGCGAGTTTCCGGGCCTCCACGCGGATGTCCGAAAACTCTGTCAGACAGCAGCGGAAAAGGACCGCTACTTTACGGCTTCCATGTTGTGCGGGTGTAGAATGGCCGATCAGCAAGGCCGATCAACTCTTCCGCCCCATCAAACATGGCGGCCAGTTCGGGAATGTCGATGCGCACTGTGACGTTCGATGTACGATCGATGTCGCGCGGCACGCTGTAGACCACATCCGTTAGCTGTTCGAAGCGATAGATTCGCTGGACCTCAGGATCTACCGGCGTCGACAGGACACTTTCACCCGAACGGCGCCCTGGAATACCCGCCTCATAGTCAAAGGCTATTTCCAGGCTTCCTCCCCCGTGTTCGATGCGCCAGGCGTGGCTTCCCGAGAGCGGGCCGATGTCGGTCCCTGACAACGCCAACTCATGACTGACTGACGACTGCACGGCGGTTCCATAAGTCCCGACGCCTTCGCTCGGCGTGTATACGCGCGCGATGAAGGTCGCTGATTCATCGGTGGTCGTATCAATCGCCGGAACGATGAGCGCCATCATGCGATAGGCGCCACCGCTGGTCGGATCGCCATTGGCATCCTGATGCAGCATGCGATCGATAAACATCATCAACACATTGGCGCCTTCGAAAGACCCGCCGCCGAATGGCGCCAGGCTATGGGTATCTGGAATCCACTCCGACAAAGCCGTATTATCGACCTTGAAAGCGGCAAGCGTGCGCATGTCAGCGATCGTGGATTCAAAGGTTTCTGCGGTCGCCATTGTTGTCCCAGCTGAAGCCAAGGCGGCTCCAACCGCGACGCTGCGAAGGGCATTAAGTACGTGTGTCATCGTTCCTCCTGGTGGTCTGGCCGCGTTCGTTTCGCGGCTCGCGGCCCCAGAAGGAAGAATTGTGGGCTGGTGATAATGTCCAAAACCTGTGACAAGGTGGTGCCAGAAACGAAGAACAGATCACCCAGGGGGTTGAAATGGCACGCGCGTCTTCAGGAGCTTTGCTGCCCGGCCTGGACTTGGACCCGAAATCTCAGGAGCCGCTGAGCACGCAGCTTTACAATGCTCTGCGCCACCATATGACCTCTGGCGTTTTGGCGGCAGGCGTGCGAATGCCTTCAACCCGAACCCTGTCAAATGAGCTTGGGCTTTCAAGGACGACGGCTGCCACGGCCTATGAACAGTTGAAATCAGAGGGCTATCTTACATCGTCGGAGAAATCGGGGACCTTCGTTGCGGATCTGCTTCCCGAGAAGCTGGCATGGTCCACGCGGCTGGTTTACTCGCGGCCCGAAGACGGGCGCCAATTGGAGGCTGAGCTAGCCACCAGGCTAGAGGAAAACCTTCCCAAGCAACGCGAGCGAACCAGTCGAGCGCTGCCGTTCAATCCGGGCATTCCGGCAGTGTTTGAGTTTCCGACGCAAACCTGGGCACGGATCATGCGGCCCATCGTCAACCAGTTGGCGCCAAATGGCATAGCTCGATGCCCCGCCGAGGGTGCAATTGAGCTTCGTCAGCAGGTCGCCAGCTATCTTTCCAACAATCGGGCGGTCGCATGCTCGCCAGAACAAGTGCTGATCATCTCTGGCACGCGGCAGGCGCTACTCCTCATCATGATGGCGCTCTCCAATCCAGGCGACACCGGATGGGTTGAAGACCCCGGCTATCCGGGAATGCAGCGGCTCTACGATCTGTTTCGCCTGCAGTCGGTTCCGGTTCCCGTCGATGACCAGGGGCTCGTCGTCGATGCCGGACTTGAACGCTCCCCTCGGGCAAAATTCGCGTACGTGACACCGGCCCGGCAAGCTCCGATGGGTCACACCATGTCCATTAGGCGACGGGTTGACCTTCTCGACTGGGCGTATCGTTCCGACGCTTTTGTCTTGGAAGACGATTATGACGGGGAGTATCGGTTCGGCGGTCATCCGGCGCCATCGCTGCAAAGCTTAGATCCCGACGGCCGGGTCTTCTATTTTGGTACCTTCTCCAAAACGGTGCTGCCCTCGCTAGGCCTTGGCTATCTGGTTGTTCCGACGCGCTATGTCGACGTATTCCGAAACCTCTTGGACGCCGTAACGCGACCGCCGAGCCTGGCGACGCAACTGACCATGGGCGAGTTCATGGCCTCAGGCCAATTTGAAGCGCACGTCCGCAAGATGAGAACGCTCTACGCGAGTCGACAGAACGCTCTCGACAAGGTCCTGAGGGAAACGCTGCCCGACCTCCTCAGAACAGAGACCCTGAATGCAGGCCTTCATCTAATTGGATACCTGCCAAAGGGCTTCAATGACGCAGATGTTGCACGGCGCGCGAAGGACCTCGGCCTGCTTCCCAGGCCGCTGTCCGATTATACGATGCTGAGGAAACTTGAGCCGGGGTTGCTTCTGGGTTTCTCCAACATCAAAGAAGAGGCCATGCCACGAACGGCACGCACTCTTCGCCGCGCCATTGAGGCAGCCGCTCCCGACAAGGAAAGCCATTTTCAGTCGGATTCATCGCAGGTCTGTACCCGCCGTATGGCGCGAGCGTCGGCTGTCGGCTAGGAAACATAGTAGGGAAAACTGGACTTGATGCAGGACTAACGGAGCCACAGTCCGTTGTTCCACCGCTAAACCAGTCTACAACGACGATGGTGGAACCACAGAATAGCGCTTTCAAGCATCGCGAGGTTGATTTCCCGCAAACTTTGCCCCGCAGGATAGTATCCATAGGCGGGAACCGACATACGGCTCCACAAGCGAACGACCGGAATGGGCTCAGCCGCCATGGGAAATGGCCGCACTTGGCGGCATTGCGGCCATAACCGAACCGCAGCTGAGCGAGATTCTGCGGACACTCGCTGAATGCCCGCAAGGCCCTTTGTTGAACTTGACTAAGCCGCTTTATCCATACGAACTTCGCCGTCGTTCAAGAAGCAAAACCCATCGAACAAGGACAGATCAAGCGGATTGGGCAGGCGAACATCCGACGCGTCGGGCATGGACTTACCGCTCAGATCAAAGGAACGGTCAATTTGCGAGATCACGGCGCATATGGTGCCCGAAGCCTTCATGTATCTCCGTAGCGACCTGATCTGATCGTCAAGGCCGGGGTTGCTGCGCCTCTGATCCAGGATTTGGAGGTAGTCGATCACGGCCAATGCCGGTTCATCGACGTGTTTGATGCGGCTGATAATGTGATCTGCGCAAACCGCGTCCGACGCATCAACCAACACGGTGTTTCGTGCGGACGACGGGTCAATGCCCAGGGTCGAAAAATGCGCCGCAACATCGCGCTCGTTGTATTCCAGCGTGAAGAAGAACCCTTTTCGGTCGAGCTGCGACGCCTTCAACGCCAATTCGAGCCCCAGAAGCGTTTTCCCGTTGCCGGGCCGTGCTCCAAGAAGCACCAGATCGCCAGGTTCAAGCTGCGAAAGAACGTCTGCAACCGGACCATCATGTGACCAGTAAGATGCGAGGTGGCTCCAGCTCTGAAACCCTTCCTCGACGGCCACCTGATCCAGTGCCTTGTGCAAAGGCATGCCATTTTGTCGCGACAGCAGCTTGGCTTGTCGTTTCAGCCGGTAAACGGGAGCGGAAATGCGCATTGTGCGTTCCTCCTCTTTCGAGCCGCTTCCGCAATCCCTCCTTATGCATGCGCCCGAACGAGACAGGTTCAAATTCGATTGGCTCCGCATGTCAGATGCCTCCCGGATGGAGGGCGGAGGCCTGAGCAAGGCCTTGGCCAATGGTGTCTGAGTCGATCCCAATACTCAACAGTGAGAGAGTTGCCTTTCGCTGTGTGGTAGCGAATGCGCGGGGCTCAGACCCGCGGTCGCCGTCCAAGTCTCGGCAGAAAGTGGCGGCATTGCGGACATTCAGGATGTCTGTTTGAAGACCGCTGCAGTGGCACGGATTTGATGCGACCAGTTGAAAGTTTGGAACGCAAAAACGTCCCAAAATATCAAAGGTTTTGGCACGAGGTTTTGGCGCGCCGTAGCGCCCGGATTCTTATGGGTTGCTAAGGCGTTCCAAAAACGATCGATACTGGTGAAAAACTCGACTCAGCAGAAGTTGTGTTTGGGTCGGACGAGCTTGGCTAACCGGCTGTAATTGCGGTCAAAGGCAATGTTTTTTGGCGGGTGGTATGTGGAACGGTTTTAACCTTCAACACCGAACCATTTTGGCAAGGCGTTTGAGGTTCTGGGCGGTTGCTGCTAGCAAGAATTCTTCATTGGCCCCTTGTAGACTGCGGAGCCGGAGGCGTCTCATAGCGAGATGGCGTTTGAGGTGGGCAAACAGCATCTCGACCTTTTTACGTCGTCGTCGGCTCTCGCGATATTGCCACGTGTGCTTGAGATTACGGACGGCTTGTCGCGCATCTTCATCCATGTGGCGTGTCACCGTTCTGGATGGCGCATCGGTGCAGGCTTTGCGGATCGGACATGCACCGCAGGTCGCGGCATCGCTTTTGTAGCGCTTGATCCGTGTATTCTCATCTGCGCTGCGAAGCGTTAGCTCGTGTCCTTCAAGGCATGAGAAGCTTTCGCTGTTTCGATCATACTGGAAATGGCTGATGTCGTATTTACCGTTTGTCTGATGTTTGCGATCCAGCACCGGAATATGAGGCGTGACATCGCGCTGGAGCAGCCAAGCCAAAAACGGGCCAGTGCCGTATGACCCATCCGCCGCAATCCGGTCAGGTTGGAAATCATGCCGCTTTGCGGTGCGGGCCAGCATGGCCTTGGTTGCGATGATCTCTTGGCTCAGACGCGCGGGCGTTGCCTCGACGTCCATGATGATCCCGTGATCGGTGTCGATCAAATAGTTGGTCTCATAGCTGAAGCGCCCAGGCCCGTCTTTTAAGGACCATGCGGCTTCAGGGTCAGTCTCTGAAAGATATCTTGGAGGCTTCTTCTTTGGCCCAGGAGGCGCTGGTTGGTCTACGTCGGCTAGCTTGGCAAGGTATTCCGCGACCGGGCGCTGTACCTGTTCTTTCTTCGACCAGATCGCTTCAACCTCCTGCGGCGCGTCCTTCCGTTCCCTGTTGGCATCCGCCTCAATGGTGCTGCCATCGACTGCCGCGTCGGTGCCACCAACAAAACCGAATGCCACGCACTTCTCGACAACACTCTCAAACAAGCGGCGCATGATATCACCATCGGCAAATCGCCCATGCCCGTTCTTCGAAAAGGTCGAACGGTCAGGCACGCGGCCATCCAAGCCTAACTTGCAAAACCATCGATACGCTAGATTGAGGTGGGTCTCTTCGACCAGACGCCGCCCAGAGCGAATGCCATAGAGATAGCCAACCAGCAGCATCCTCAACATCAGCTCGGGATCAACAGATGGGCGGCCTGTGTGACTGTAGAGCGCGGCCAGCTCTTGCCGGATGCCATTGAAATCCAAAAGCCAGTCAATCTTACGCAGCAAATGATCTTTGGGAACATGGTCCTCGATCCGGAACCGATAGAATAGGTTCTCCTGCGCCTCCAACCGTCCCATCATCGCCCGATCCTCCATGCTACCTGGCACGATTGAATCAGTCGATCAGCCCCCAATCAAGGCCAGAGTTTTTCACTAGTATCGACCGTTTTAATCACCGGCGATCAGGGTCGCTCTTGCTCACATTCCGGATGTTTGGCTCTGGGGGACAAGGGTTCCGATAACGGAGGCTGATTGAGCGAAGAGCAAACATTGGCATATTCCCTTACGTATTAACCCTTTGTTTCCTGCGATCTGCAAATGCTCCGGCCAACGTCACTCGCTTACGTTGCATCTTTCAATCACTGGGGGAAATCGGAACAATGATGAAAGCGCTCTCACTCAAGCAGATGATTTTTTCAGGTTTCGGCCTGGTTTTGTTGCTTCTTGCCTTCCTTGCTGGGGTGTCGCTTCGCGGCACCAATACGATCGGGGGTGACTTCACCGACTATCGCCAAGCCGCGCGCGAAAGTTTGCTGGTCAACGAGGCCAAGCAGGACCTGCTTTTGGCACGCCTTGGCGTGATGCAATACCGGATCACAAATGATGATGTTTTTGCGCAGCGGGTAGTCGATAGCGTCAGCGAATTGCGCTCTCTCAATGATGAAATCGCCGCCTTCATGCTGGATGAGCAACAGGCGGCGCAAATTATCGGCCTTGAAGCCTATCTGGACGATTATAAGGCCGGATTTGCTGACGTTGTTGAGATTCAGGCCCGCCGCAACGAAGTGGTTCCGATGCTCAACGCGGTCGGCCGCGATGCACGCACAACGATGACCGACATCATCGAGAGCGCCTACAATGACAGTGATATCGAAGCGGCCTATTATGGCGGTGTGGTTCAGCAGCATTTGATGCTGGCACGCTATTATGGCGAGAAGTTCCTGCTTGCCAACCAAGTAGACGATCGCGACCGGACTTACGAAGAGATCGAGACGGCGCGATCCAACATGCGCACACTTTTGGCCAGCCTTCAAAACCCGCGCCGCCGTCAACTAGCCGCGCAATTTGAAGATCAAATGGACACGTTCGCCGCGCACTTCGATGAAGTGGTTGAACTCATCGAGAGCCGCAATGCCATCCTCGACGACCGTCTTGACACGATCGGGCCGCAACTGGTGGCCGGTTACAGCACCGCGCTTCAAACTGTGGTCGATACACAAAACACGGTCGGGCCACAGGCGGCCGCCCAAGTGTCTAGCGTTACGCGTTCAACAACCATCATCGCTATCGTCGCGTTCATCCTGGGTGCCGCCGCTGCGTTCTTCATTGGCAGGATGATTTCTGGCTCTATTGCCAACGTTGTCACGCGGATGAAAGAGCTCGCTGATGGCCAGCTCGATATCGAGATCACCGGCGATGACCGCAAGGACGAACTTGGTGATATGGCGCGTGCCTTGCTCGTGTTCCAGCAGAATGCCCGTGACAAGGCCCGTCTGCAGAGCGAGCAGGAAGAAATCGCGGCGCAGGCCGAAGCGGAGCGCCGCCGATCTATGAACGAAATGGCCGATGCTTTCGAAGAGAATGTCAACGGTGTGGTGACGGCGGTCTCAAGCGCGGCCGAGCAAATGGTGGGCCTTTCGCAGACTCTCAGCGAAGCCGCAGGTCGGGCTGGCGAGCGTTCCACGGCCGTTGCAGCCGCCTCAGAGGAAGCCTCAACCAATGTCGGCACCGTGGCCGCAGCCTCTGAAGAGATGGCCAATTCCATCTCAGAGGTGTCCGAGCGTGTAGGTCAGGCTGCGACGATGACCAATGAGGCTGCCAAAGGCACCGATCACAGCTCAACCATGGTCGCCAAACTCTCGACCAGCGCCCAGACCATTGGAGAGGTGATCTCCCTGATCTCCGACATCGCCGAGCAAACGAACTTGCTGGCGCTCAACGCCACGATTGAAGCGGCACGGGCGGGTGAAGCCGGCAAGGGCTTTGCGGTGGTAGCAAGCGAGGTCAAGAGCCTGGCCAACCAAACGGCCAAAGCGACCGAAGAGATCTCTTCGCAGATCACCGGCATGCAAGGCGATACCGATGCTGTCGTGAACGCGATCGAGAAGATTGCCTCGATGATTACGGAGTTGAACTCGACATCCTCGTCGATCGCTGCCGCTGTTGAGGAGCAACATTCGGCCACCCAAGAAATCGCGCGCAACACCCAGCAGGCTGCTGACGGTACCAAGGAAGTCTCTGAGAACATCACCGAGGTGTCCTCAGCGGTTCAGGAAACCGGAACGGCAGCCAACGAGGTGATGGCAGCCTCATCACAGCTTGCCTCGGAAGCTGAGCGCCTGCGCAGCAGCGTGTCAGAGTTCTTGAACACGGTTCGGGCAGCATAAGATGATGGCGCAGATCGCGTACATCAAGGACTATAAACCGGGAACGGCGCAGCTCAGCACGGAGTTGCGTCGTGTCGACCAGGCCTTCGAGCAATTGATGGCCGAGCTTCTTGAGCTGCATGCCGAGTGCGAAAGCAATGGCAGTCTTGGCTGCATGAAAGCAGAGGTCGATACGGCGCTTATCGACGCGCAAAGGTCGCTGCAAGGACTCAAGCAGGCGATTGCCGCCCATGAGCAATCTCCATCGATCAATGATCCAGGAGCGCACCGATGAGCCAGGGTATTGGATGTGGTGGCTGCAAAGACACCGACACCACCACCTTCGACATTCCTTTCACGATGGCCTTCCAGCCCATCGTTGATCTGTCACAGGGTCGTATCTGGGGCTATGAGGCGTTGGTGCGTGGCCGGAATGGCGAGAGCGCCCATCAGGTGCTTGATCAAGTCACAGAGGCCAATCGCTATCGGTTCGATCAAGGCTGCCGTATCAAGGCCATTGAATTGGCAGGTGCCAAGCTTCCCTCAACGTCTGATGCGATGCTTGCCATCAACTTCATACCCAACGCGGTCTACGAGCCGAACGCCTGCATTCGGGCGACGCTCGCCATCGCCGCCAAAATGCGCTTTAGCCCACGCCGTCTCATGTTTGAGTTCACAGAAAACGAGCAGATTGGCGACGTGGCGCATGTGACCCATATCGTTAACTCGTACAAGAATTTGGGGTTCACCACGGCGATCGACGATTTTGGTGCAGGCTATGCCGGGCTCGGTCTGCTTGCCCAGTTTCAACCCGATATTGTCAAAATTGATATGAACCTGGTCAGAGACATCGACACCTCCAGGCCCCGCCAAGTCATTGTTGCCGCTATCGTCTCGATGTGCCGATCTCTGGAAATTAAAGTATTGGCTGAAGGCGTGGAAACGCGTGAAGAGATGCAGATGCTTTTGCAGTCCGGCGTCGAGCTTTTTCAAGGCTACTATTTTGCAAGACCTGAGCTGGAAACCTTTGCCAGGGAGGACGACATTCCGGCTCTTGCCTCCAGCTTGTCTCTCGCTTCTTCAAACGCGGCAGCCTAGTTCGCCAACTATGCCAGATTAGTTGTCGGCTTGGGGTTCGAAGCGGCCCTTTTGGCTCGCCTGGTCGTGGCGGCAATCCGGGCATAACCAAATTGACCGCAATGGGACCGAGCGGCCCAATACCCGTACTGAGCAAAACAGCCTACAATGATCGTGATGGTGCGCTCATTTGTCGGTATTCCAAGGATCATAGGTGCCGAAGTTCCACAACTGCCCTTCTGGATCGCGGCAACTGAACACGCGCCCCCCATAGTCTTCGTCTTTGGGCTCCATCGTAATCTCGGCACCGGCGGCACGCGCTTTTTCGCAGACTTCGTCGACGTCATCGACAATGATGTAGGCACTTTGCGAAATACCACCGAGGGAACGGGCGGTCGATTGAAGAGCGCCGAATTCGTCGGCGCGCGCGCTGCCGAGCATGATCATTGCGTTGCCAAGCGTCAGCTGCGCATGTGCGATACCGCCCTGTCCGTCGTCGACGACCAAATGTCGGCTGAAACCGAAAGCATCACACAGCCATTCAATCATCCTGTGAGCGTCTTCGTAACGCATGGTGGGAATGATGTTGGAACCTGTCATGGGCGCTCTCCGTATCTCGCTCGCAGAATAGGATGCCTCCTGGTGCCATCGGTTGATTGAAGATTTCGGAACCGGTCACACGTGCGGCCCGGGTTCTGGTGGCCTCGTAATGCTCGCCCAGGCCATTGGCGGCTCCCCTGCGAATTCGTGAAAGGCTCGGATCAGGTGCGCTTGGTCCGAATACCCAGAAGCCGCCGCGATATCCGCCCAGTCGGGATTATCGGAGCGAAGGGCAAACGTTCGCGCATGCTGAAAGCGGAGCATGCGCGCCGCCGTGACAGGACGGATGCCGGTTTCCTGACGAAACCGCTTCCTGAGATGTCGCGTGCTCCAGCCTACGGCATCTGCGGTCTCGGCGACCGTTTGCCCCTGCGCCAGCAATTTCCACGATTTCTGAACGTGACTCGAAGTTGCGCAGGTAAACCTTGGTGCCAGAAACCGCTCGATCAAATCGAATCGTACGGTCCAGTCTGTCGCACAGTAAAGCCGGTCGTGGATCGCGTCATACTCTCCTCCGAACCGTTCGACCGATCTCATATCAACGACCTGTCCTGCTAATTCGGCCGCCGCGCCTCCGAGAAGCCGCGCTGCTCCCAGTGGCGTCAGATCCACTTGAAGGAGTTCAGCCCCTGCGGCGCAGGACACAGAAACAGGGCCAGGATAAAGGCCGGCTGTGAAACTCCGGCGGTGTTTGGCGTCACCTTCGCTCCCGAGTTGGATAGCCCATGGCTGGCCGAGATTGAACACGAGTGGAAAGACCAGTTCCGCGGTTTCGCGAAACCAGCTTGGTTTCGTCCTCGAAGAATAGCCTGTGATGCGCGCAATCAGCCCGCTGATTGGCAGAGAAGGTTGGCGAGAGAGAAACATCGTGTCGGCCATGGGACCAGCATAGCAGGTCATTCAAGTGCGTTTCCACATGGCGAACGTTCGTCGGTGATGCAGAATTGACCAACAAGGGCCGAGAGCTGTCGTTTAAGATCTGGCCGGACCTGGCGGCAAACCTGCCATAAGCAGATTAGGCGGTGTCGGCCCAAACCTGACGTTTGTGCAACGTTTGGGATGCGACCGTGCGGCTCTTCAGAGGAGGCATTCTTGGCATTTGCATATGGCATGACATCCAGTCAGCCTCTGCCATAGACTACCTTTGGACCATGTCGTTGCCGGAGGATCAAAGTACTGCAGCTTAGGGACGAGAAACTCAGTTTACAGCATAGTATCGACAGTGGAGCGGTCAGAACCGTGGACGATCTGCAGGCGTGGGTATGGCGGCGCGGATGGAGGCTTCGCGTGACCGAACGGTTCTCCAAAGAGATGCGCAGAATCTTGATTATAAGCCCGGGTGTTACGCAGGGTTTTCAGGTGGAAGTGCCTTTCGATATTGGTTCGTACGAATTTCGACAACCTGGTATATGGATTTATGCCCTTATGGCGCGATCTCCTAGTGAAAAGGCATGCTATATTGGTCAATCGGCCTCAGTGATGAGGCGAATGGCAGAGCACGCCAAGCGCTCACGACAGGGTCGGGGATCCGACGAGTTTTTTCGTTGGTCGGATCAGCACGAAGCAGAAGTGCACGTTGTGTTGTTGGAGTTGTGCAGGTCAGCCGTCACGCAGGCAGATACAGCTCGACGCGCAACACTACTTGAAGGAACATGGCTCAGCGCGGCGGTGGAGGCTGCCTACCAGACTCCTGATGTTGAAAAGTGGGGCGGGCTCCCCCGCTCACCGGATCAGCCACGATCCTTTCGCGAAAACGCGATATGGCAAGCGGCAAAGCCGTTTGAAGATGTTGTTCAATGCTCACCGCCACTCAAGCAGTTCTGGTTGGGCCCTGTTTAGGTAAGTGGCCTTGTCACTGGGTGCGGGCCAAAACCAACCTTCGGCTCAACTTCAACATGTCGCGGTGTGGCATTACGATAGCCACAGCGCCGACAATTGCCTGGTACTGAAGCTGGAAGTTTAAGAATGAAGGTGGGACAGTCCATTCGATTTATTTTCTGCGCAGGTGAGCGACTGTGCTTGCTGCTGTGTGAGGGTGCTGAATGCTACAGAAGATCAATATCATCGAGAATGTCGGCCGATTTGAAAAAGCGCTCCCGACACAAAATGTCAGGTTCGAAAAATGCACGCTCCTCTTTGGCGAGAATGGTTGGGGAAAGACGACGATTGCAGATATTCTGCGATCTCTTTCGCTCAGCGACCCGGAAATTATCCTAGGCCGCAAGACCTTGGCCGGTGGACCAGATCAAAAGATTTCTCTTCAGCTTGAATCCGGACGAGCTAGTTTCGAAGGGGGCAGTTGGAACGGAACCCAGCTCCGGGCAGCTGTGTTCGATAGCCTATTCGTCAATGACAACGTCTATTCCGGCGACACGGTCTCAGCTGACCATCTGCGTCGGCAGTATGGCCTCGTTGTCGGCGAAAAGGGCGTGAAACTCGTTCGCCAGATTGTAGCGCTGGACGATGAGAATACTGAGAACAACAAGAACATTCGTGCGCTCGATGCGGAACTGACAGCCGGCCTTCGAGGGATAAGCCCCGCAGCCATGAGCCTGTCGGACTTTGAAGCTCTGGAAAAGGCCCCGGACATCGATACGGCAATCGCTGCTAAGCAGGCAGAGGTTTCGCGCGCAGAAAAGTCAAAGGAGCTGAAAGCCGCTGCAGGGGCGAGCGCATTTCCGCTTCCATCCGAACCGGCGAACTTCGCGATCGCTTTTAACAGGACGGTCGAAGGAATTGCCGCCGACGCCGTGGAGGCTGTTAGGTCCCACGTCGCAGCACATGAATGCGCGAAACCGACTGAACCGGGACTGGAAACGTGGCTGGAACAGGGTCTGCCCTTCAAAGCAGAGGACACTTGTCCGTTCTGCGGCCAGGAACTTAGAGATCGGACCTTGCTTGAAGCGTATAGCCGTTTCTTCAGCGAAGCGTATCGAAAGCTGGCCGAGGATGTTCACAAGCTCCGTCAAACCTGTCAGCGCTACTCAAGTGGCGACTTCCGAAACGCTACAGAACAAAGCTCCAAATCCAACGAGAAACAGTTCGAATACTGGCAAGAGGCAGCTGGCATCGATGCCCCCGCCACCATTGACCTTGAAGAATTGATCTTAGGGATGGAGCGCGCTGCTGCGGAAATGGATTCAGCGCTGCAGACGAAAGCTGCGAACCTCACCGCGGCTTTGGACATGGAGCGACTTGGCGCAGCTATCGATGCCTGGGCGAGCGCGAGGGCGGCCATCGAATCTGCCAATGCAGCACTTGGTGAGTACAACCGGAAGGTCGAGGCCGTGAAGGCTACGGTTGACGCCGGACAGCTTGAAAGCCTCACAAACGAACTTAAGACCCTTCAGGCCCGAAAGCATCGCTTTGAGGCGGAGATCATCGCGAAGATCACAGACCTGCAAACGAAAAGGCAGCGGAAAAGCGAAATCGCAGGACAGAAAGCCAAGCTTCGCGATGAACTAACCGCCCACGGCAAGACAATCACCGAGAGCCTCGGCAAGACCATCAATGCCTATCTCAAGCGTTTAAACGCGGGCTTTCGGATTAACTACAAGGAACCTGACTACCGCGGCAAAGAGCCTGCCGCCAGCTACCAGATTCTGATCAATGAGGTTCCAGTTTCACCCCGCGCGAGCGGGGACACAACCGGTGCGCCGAGCTTCCGAAACACACTCAGCGCAGGCGATAAGTCGGTTCTCGCGCTGGCGCTGTTTTTGGCACAATGCAACGCGGATCCTGACCTCGGCGAAACACTCATCGTACTCGATGACCCGTTCACGAGTTTGGACAATTTCAGGCGACAGTTCACCGCCATCGAGATCAGGAGGATTTGTGATCGTGCCAAGCAGACCATCGTTCTGTCGCACGACAAGGGATTCCTCCGCCTGCTGTGGGATAAAATTGATCAAAAACTGATCAAGTCATTCGCGCTACAAACAGGCGCGCCCGGAATTACGACTATCACGCCCTACGACATACCTGGCTCGACGCAACCGCGCCATGTTACGGAGCGCATGAAGATTGAAGAGTTCATCGAGGGCGAGCCCCACGAACTATCATACATCAGGTCACGCCTGCGAACGGTCTGCGAGGACTTCTATCGCAAAGGTGACCCCGGGCTTTTCGGCGAAGCCGCGACGCTGGATCAAATCATCCGCGCCCTCAGTGATGCTCCCGCCCATCATCCGTTCAAAGGCGCTCTTGATGACTTGAAAGACATCAACGCCTATTCAAGGGTCGAGACCCATGCCGAGATCGACGGCGATCCTTACGGCGATACAAACCCCGACGAGCTCAAGGGCTTCTGCGAACTTGTCCTCGATCTAACGCGGGGGATGTAAGACTCGAGTATCGGCCCTTTGCAGACTTTGATAACCACCGGCGTGACTTCGCGAAAACAGCCTTGGACCGAGACTTGCGCTGAGCCCGACTAGATCCATTTATGCTCGTTCGGCTAACTCGCGATAGGATGCGTTGGCAATGGCCCAGCAAACGTCTGCGTCCCAGGCTCACCATCAAGTCGCAACTCTCGAATCCAGAGGTGAATTCCAACTTCGGTCAACTCTAACAGGCCATATGTGTTTCGTTCGCCAGCTGGCAATCGCCCATGTTTCGCACCTGTGCTTCCGTTTGCTACCACATAAATCGCGTCTCGCGTGGGTTCACCGTTTATACCAAGACTCTGATACATGGCGATTTTTGGTTTATGCTGATGGCCGTGTAGAGCAACATGTACCTTGGATCTTTGTGCTGTTGCTAGGATGTCAGAAGCATCGAGTGTCAGAGTTACCCCCTTAGACTTCAAGGCCTCGACACTCGCTACCGGGAGGAGGTGGTGATGAAGTGCCAGAAACCTGAAAGTGGGACGCTCAACTGCTTTAGCGCCTAGATCTTCAATTGCTTCGATCCCACTACGGCCTACATAGCCGTATTCCGTCCACTCGGTGGCTGCGATCGTGCAAGAGTTCACAACACAGATATCAAGATCTACTGGCCCCAGCTGAATTCGGCGCGAATAGTTCAGTGATGCTTTCCAATCCCGCCCAACGAGTTCATCCACAAACGTCCTAAATTCTGTCTCATGATCATATCTTGTTTGCATACTGACTGCGTTTTCGCGAACATCAATCGCCGCACCTTGTGGATAGCGAACAACGTCGTGATTTCCAGGTAATGCGATTATCTGATCGCGCTCAAGGCCGAGACGATCGCGAAGTGCGGCAAACTCGTCTAGTGCCGCCGTTCGTGCGTTTGCTTCAAAACTACCGTGCGTCATGAAGTCACCGGTCACGATCACCGCGGCGATCTTATCGGCCATCCCAAGACGTCCTAAATCAGAATAGATGCAATCGGTAAGTGTTTTACGGGGATCGCCAATTGGCACATCTTCACCCTGAAGTCGAAAACCATAATCACCCCCAAAATGAAGATCGGAGAGATGTAGAATACATGTTCGTCCTAACGCCTGAGCCGGCTCGGCGACATGACCAAGGGATGGGTCGGCAAGCTCACCAGCCCAAAGAAAAGTCAGATCGTCTATTCCATCAGCAAGGGATTGGTCGAACTCTGTATCCTCAATGGAGGACATCATGAAAAAGCCAGCCGTCATATTTGAATGACCTCGATAGTAAGCGGGTACCAACTCCCTATCGACATCTTTGGGTTGGCAGAACGCCACACAACGACAAAGAAACTGACGGCCTGTACTGTGATCCAATAGGCTGATATGCAGTTCACCGTTGACTGCGAAGCTCTGCATTATTTTTTGAGCTTGGTCTGGCTCAAACGTCTTTTTCCACCAACCCCAAGCAACTAAACCGTGCCCTGAAATCATGGCTCGGTGCTCAATGATTGTGTCGACCCCCGGCGTCGTATCTCGGAACCGGAGGATTATTGCAGGTGCTGCCATTCGATCAGTCTCTCATAAGGCGGCCGTGGCAGTCGCCACTCTAGTAATTCAGGGACCTTGGCGAGCTTTTGCTCAAACGCCCCGATATTTTGGCAATCCAGTGCGTTCCGAATGGCCCCAATGGTGGTCTCAGTATCGCCAACTATCCCTACCTCACCTCCTGAACTCCAAATGGAAATGTTCTCTACTCCAGTAGCCCTCGCGCTGACGAACGGCCACAGCCAGCCGGTGGCCATGGGTAGCGGTCTAATACCTGAAGGACTAGCTTGTTCACCTAGACGCACCGCCAGTTGATACTGGTTAATCACGAATCTGTGCCAGACAGTACCTGTATTGCGCTTGAGCAAAGGATCTGGATGGCATTTTACTCGCAGATGTACCAATTCACCTCGGAGCGGCGATCGAGATAGTCGCCTGCTATCGCTTATCCTTCGCGCGACGGATTCAAAAGACGGCTCGATGTACCGGACCTGACCTACATTTCGCTCAATAGCTGACCACGTGGAGAAATATCCGAAAACCTCTGTTAACTCGGTCTCGGCTGAGGGCCTGGTATCTTTGGGCCAAGTTGAAAGTAAAATCGGCGCACCAATTCGCACTGATCGTCCTGCAATTCGTGTCCACGCTTCCAAGTGTGTCGGATACCATGGTGGGTCGATTATTGCGGCGTCAAAAATTGGTTCACTAACAAAATCTTCGACGGCCGAAACAATATGATCTCGAACAGCTTGAATTGGTTGACGGTCGACAAGTGTTACATTCTTTCCCGCCGCCTCAAGAAGTCGTGCGACGGTAGGCGCGCCAAGCGCCAAAACACTATTGGCACCGCTGAGCATTTCCGTGATTTTTTTAGCCGTGCTGCTGTCGAATCGCCAGTCATAGTCGAGCGGATGTGGAGAAGGGAGTGACTTCATTCCAGATAGCTCAAGACTTCGGTGCCCCGCTTCACAACCACACGCCTCACATGGTCGCTGATGTCTTCGACCGAATGATCAACGGCCAACTCGACAACTCGCTCTTGACGGCGTCGCCGTTCCCGCCAGTGCGCATACGGATAGTCAGGAATACGTGCGAAGATGGTCTCGTCCCTGGGATGCGGCATCGGCTTGGTACAACCGCTATTGATCGGGCAGAGCCAAATCGCATCTCGATGTGCTTCAATGAGCGATCTAGTGTCCACTTCAAGAACATCGTGTTCCTGATCCCGATAGGCTCTTGCATTCGTCAGCTTGTGGAGACGTTCCTCCGAAAGCCAGAAGAAGGCTTTGGCGTTGAGAAGCTCATACCAATCCGCCGGAGAAAGGCGGTTAGGCAAGGCCCTTCTCAGCCCTTCATCGCTCATCGGGATTTGGTCGCGTACAACGGCGCGAGGCAGGCCGTTGCTTGCGACTTCGACGCTCTCTGGACGGTGTTGGCTTTCGATCTCGGTACGTTTTGGCGGCTGGACGGCGTAGTGGTCCAAGAGCGCGCTGGTGCTCAGAAGGCCATATCGCTTGATCGATTTCCAAGAGCCGCGCTCCGCCATGTGGTACAGCGTTGGACAGTCAGCGATCAGCTCTTCAAGTTCCGCTTCGGTCACCATGCTCTCCTGTCAATGACATTGCGCCAATTGAAGTCCGTCGACAGCAGCGAGACGGGTCGACCTGAAATCCTCTCGATCTCCTCAACAAAGCTGATCGTTTCCTGTGAAAGCTGCTCAAAACGAAAGGCCTTTCGATTGTTCACGTCAAAATAGTCGACAAATGTCAGAGCAATGTCCGTTGGACCATTGAGCTGTACGGAGTCGCGAAACTGGAGCCAGTCGAACTCCGCGATCCGCCGCGGTCTATCCGTGGTCGTCGTCCGCTCGATCTTTTCAAGTTCCTCCAGCGGGATACCGCTGCGCCGGTGGATCTCGGCCATGTCGACCTCATGCGCCATCGGGCCTGATGGCCCACCCACCCTGATCGGATAGGTGCGGCAGACCATGATGATCTTCCGCACATTCGAAGGCGCTATACCGGCGTCAGCCAGACAACCCGACACAGTCGTATCCCTGGTCGTTACGTGTGGATAGTCACCGTGATGAAGGCTCAGGCCGGTGCCCTGCGTGCCCTCCAGCAAGATCCGCTGACCGGCCACCATCGCGTCTGCCAAGACCTGACGCGCGCTTCCCAGGTAAGGCTGGAGGATCTCGCAATCGCGGGCGAGGAAAGCTTCCTTGTTGTCTTTGTAATCTGACCGGCCCGTCATTTTCCGTGCTGAAGCAAGTCCCACGCCCTGGGCTGTCGAGCTGATGCTGCCGAACCGCTTTACCTCCTCTTCGCGGTCCGCGTCGGTGATAATCATTGCACGCCGATCGATGGTGAGCCTCTCGGCATCGATCTTGTGCTCCGCGATCTCTTCAAGCAGCTTCTTTGGATAGATCACAGCGCCCGGGCCGAGGAGCAGTTTCGCATTCGGAGCCCGCTGCGTGCCGGAAGGTAGGTGATAGTATTTCTCTGGCTTCGGCTCCGCATAAACCTGGTGGCCGGCATTTGGTCCGCCCACACGCACCAAGAGATCATATTCAGGCGCGATGTGGCCGACGATGTTCCCCTTACCCTCGCTTCCGAACTGACCGCCGATCAGGACATCGACCAGGGCATCGTTTGACCGAGGATAAAGATTAAGGAGCGCGGTGGCCCGGACGAGAACGGCTTCTTCGCTACAGCGGTCCGTCGAAACGACGATGTCCGCGATCGCCGTGAGTTTCTCGATGTCACGCTCAGTCCGGTTTCGCTTCAGTTCGTCATAGGCGACCGCTTCGTCGTCCTCTCTGCTGCGTGAGTCGTAGCGATTGCGCAGCTCCTCTTCCGTTGCGGTCAGATGGATGTGGTGAACTTCTGCACCGTATGCCCGTCGAATCGCCTCGATCTGACCCAAGATGCGGACCGAGTCGACGACGTAGAGGCCCTTTGGCGTCTGTCCCGTTGCGTAGACGTCGATCGCACGCTGAAGAGCTTCGCCAACCCAAGCGCCGGCGTCCTTATTGTCGAGCCGTTGTCCCGCCAGCTGCAGAGCTTTGCGCTCGGGCTTGGTCTTGGGAGCCTTTTTGAGAATGAGTTCGCGTGTTTTTATGATCTTCGCGCCATGCCTCTCCTTAAGCAGTCGCACCAAGGCGGACTTACCGGAACAGATTGGACCGGAAAGCAGAACGATCCTGAGTTTCGCGTTCCCCGCAGCCAATTAAAGCAACTCGAGTTGCACCCGCTTCGGCGGGACAGCGTAAACAGTCACAAACAGACCGGCACGCACCATAACGTCGTCAAGCATTTCTTCTATTGTTGACCAGTCTCCCCCTGCAGATCCCGTACCGATCTTCGGCATATGAATACTTGCCCCCATGGATGCGGCGCGATCGGCAACTTGTTCAAGGCAGGTTTGCAATGCCGCGTATCTAATTCGGGGAAAAAGTGATGGGCCGAAGCCTTCCTGTCCGACCAGACTTGCAATTGTTAAATCCTCGCTCGCGTTCGAGAAGATTGCGCGCCCCAAGCGATCACGTTGTGGGATCTTCGTAACTTGCTCGGTGTAGCCCGCTTCCGCGTCCGGGAAACGCTTCGCAATTTTGCGCGCGACTCCGCCGCCCCATTTCACCGCCTTGTCGTTGACCAGCTGACAGATGATCTTCATGCCGCCGTTACGAGGTTCCAGAACATTTCCGTGGAGCAGGCGTATCGGATGATGATTCTCTTGGACTTGGTCAAATCTGATCAGCCCTGCCACTCTCGGAAAAACGCTTCCGGGATAGGCTGTCAGCCCAACGCACTCGATCTGCGTTGGCGTACCGATTACCCAGCTCTCAACCGAGCGATCCGTGTGCCCGATGGCGGTGCAGCGATGCACAATGCTCTCATCGGGAATTGCCATCCCCGACACACGAATCTTAGGGGCGGTTGGTGAGCTGACGAAATAGTCAATCTTGTAATGCCGCCTACCGCTCTCCGAGACCATTGGCGATGAAACGAAGATACCGATAGGCTGCTTGGATATCTTGGCTAGGCGGATGAGGAAGGCTTCGGCCGATACGTCGTGCTCGCGGCGTTGAAGCATCAAGTCTTCGATTGGGGGAATGTCCGTTGCGGCCGATAGGCTTCCAATGGGAAGTACAAACTCCGAAGCAGCCAGATTGCACAACATTTCCAACTGCCAGTCATCCTCTGTCTCGTCGCCGCCGCGATTGCGAATCTGCTCCGACCAGTCGGGAAAGAGGAGGTGCGCGATTTCATGAGCGATCGAGAACCGCACCCGCTCTCTTGGTTGCTGAGGATTGAACTCGATCTTTGGCCCGCTTTCCGTCGCCACCAGCCGTGCGTCAGCAACGCTGGAATTGGCTTCGATCTGCACGTCTAGCATTTCGGCGATGCGTAGGGGGTTGAAGGGAGGACCTTCCCAACCCTGCTCACGCGCCTTCAACACAAGAGCTCGCGCAGCTTCTTCTATTGCTGCCAGCGGGTCTGCATTTTTGGCGAATGCTTTCACCGACGCGTTTGTCCAATGGATTGAATTTGCTTCTGGCATGTTTGGCCGGTTTGAGAGTGTTCAATTAGATCGATTCGGATATTCTATATTCAAGCAGTAGCAGAAAAATCTACAGCAACCTGAACGAAATGAGAACCGAAGCTTAGCGGTGCGCAACTCTTATGCAGCTACTCCGCGGTCTTTCGACCCCCACCCAACGTCCGGTCACAGGAGTTTCCTAACTTCATCTCGCAGTGGCGATGAGCGACCGTTTTCCGGCCCTTTTTGACCTTTAGACGACGGATCGGGATGACCGCTTTGGGGATCAAGCGGGCGTGCAGCGAGTGGCCTGCTTAAGCGGCATTCCCGGGCAAGTGTGCTGTCCCTCAAGCCCTACATATCTCCAAACGAAGTGAGGAGCGGGACTGGACTTCTGTTGTGGAACGAGCGGTAGTGCGTTGGCCAGGGGCGCTTTTTGAGGCAGCAGACTTGGTAGCCCGGATACCGGGCTTTCGTCGGTGGCAGCTATGATTGGATCGCTGCGTTTAACCGACGGAGATATCGATGACCCAACTGGACATGATTACAGATTCGATTGCCAGGCTAGAGGCGACGGTCGAGGCCGCTGCGACGCCCGTTGTAGGGGCGGTTCAGCCTGCGAGTGTGGCACCTGAGGTGCCGCAGACAAAGCGCGCCAAGAAGCCCTCACCGCAACGTACCGTTGCACCAGCTAAGCCGCAGGCGCTCAAGACAGTTGCTGGTTCGAAGACAACCAAGTCGCCACGCGGCAAGAAGGCTGTGTTGATTGGTCTGCTGAGCCGTAAGAGAGGGGCAACGATGCGAGCCATGATGTCCGCTACCGGGTGGCAAGCGCATAGCGTGCGCGCTGGCCTATCTGGTCTGCGCAAGGATGGCTTCGGTGTGGAACGCCGATCCAACCGGAGGGGCGAAGCCCTGTACGCCATTGTCGAGCCTGGCGAAGCCTGATTTCTGTTCGCGAACACGAGAATGAGGCCATGACAGATCAGCCGCGCCCGGCCAACTTGCAACGTCGCTTGGTCGCTATCGCACAGGCAGAACGCGGTGATCTTCAAAACCAGTGGCTAGAGGTGTTCGGGTCGAGACCGCCCAAGCGCTTGAGCACTGCCCTGCTTGTGCTGGCTCTGAGCTATGATGCTCAAACCAAGGAACACGGTGGGCTGAAAGATTATGAACGCGCCGCGCTTGGCCTGCCCGACGAGAACTGGATCGCGGGTGGCAACAAACAGAGACGCACGTGCAATCATGCTGTGGCTTCCAGCACCCCGCAGCGACCATCTGCGCGCAAAGCGGGTTTGGATGGTTCGAGCCGTCCATGGGTTGAAACGGCTGGTCGAGCGGACAAGCATTCTATCGGGCCCGATGAGGTAGAAAACCACGAACGCGATACCGCCTTGGCTTCCGCGCGACGCCCCTCACCTCGACCGGTTCGCAGATCAATCAAGCCAGGCACGCGGCTGCTTCGTGAGTGGCAGGGGCAGACTCATGAAGTGGTCGCCGATGGCAGCAGTGGATTCATCTATCGCGGGCAGACCTATGGATCGCTCAGCGCGGTGGCGCGCCTTATCACCGGAACACGGTGGTCAGGGCCGACCTTCTTCGGGATCACCACCAAGGCTCAGGCGGGTCGATCCGCTGGACAGTACGATGCTTGAGGTCGACGACCAACGAGGGCATGCGAGGGAAGCTGGAGCCAGGTCTGCTGGTCCTGGGCCTGCCTCATCCGTGACCCGTCGGGTCCGGCGATGTGCTGTCTACACACGCAAGTCGTCCGAGGAGGGTCTGGAGCAGAGTTTCAACTCGCTGGATGCCCAGCGTGAGGCCTGCGAGGCCTATATCGCCAGCCAGAAGCATGAGGGCTGGATGCTTGTTACCACGGCCTATGATGATGGTGGGCTATCAGGTGGAACGATGAACCGCCCTGCCCTACAGGCACTCTTGTCTGACATCACAGCTGGGCGCGTCGATGTGGTGGTGGTGTACAAGGTAGATCGCCTGACACGGTCTCTAGCCGACTTCGCCAAGCTGACCGATTTGCTGGATGGCGCAGGTGCCTCGTTCGTCTCCGTCACCCAAGCCTTCAACACATCCACCAGCATGGGACGGCTGACCCTCAATGTGCTGCTGTCCTTTGCCCAGTTCGAACGCGAAGTGGCAGGCGAGCGTATCCGCGACAAGATCGCAGCCTCCAAGAAGCGTGGTATGTGGATGGGTGGCATGCCACCCCTTGGATACGATGTTCATGACAAGCAGCTCATCATCAATGAGACCGAGGCAAAGACCGTTCAAACCATCTTCGAAAGCTACGTAAAGCTGGGCACCGTGGCCAAGCTGAAAGCCGCCATGGATGCAGCTGGCGTGGTCTCAAAGGTGCGCACCATCAAGGGCAGACCAAGCGGCGGCGTGGCAATCTCGCGCAATGGCTACCACACCATTCTCAAGTGTCCGCTCTACATCGGCAGGGTTCATCACAAAGGCCAGACCTACCCAGGCAACAACAAAGCCATCATCAGCCACGATTTATGGAACGCCGTGCAAGCTCTGCTTGCCGCCAATAGGAACAGGCCCGCTAACTCAAAAACAGCAGGCGGTGCCAGCAGGCAGCAGATGGGCTCAATACAAAAGCGTGGTGTTCACACCGCAACCTTGGCGGCCCAACTGTCAGACTTGCGACCGCACCAATCGCACTTGCTTACCGGCATCCTGTTCGATGCAGAGGGTGAGCGGCTGTCACCCAGCCACGCTACCAAGCGCATCAAAGGCACTCGCAACCGGGGTAGCAGCACCCGACGCTACAACTACTATGTCTCTGCATCGCTGGTGCGTGGACGGTCCAAATCGGACGGCGGCGGCAAGAACGGCCTGCGTCTGTCGGCAACCGAACTCGATGGATTGGTGATGCAATGCCTGAAAGCGCATTTGCTCAACCAGGAGTGGATTGGGTCAATCACGGCACGTCATCTGAGCGTTCAGCAGCGCAAGGACCTCAAGAGCCGTTGCATCGCGCTGTCCAAGGAGCTCGACGATCACAAAGCACGCGGGTTGCTTGAGCGGATCAGCATCCACCAGGATGCGCTCAACATCCAGATCAACCAGCAGGTCCTGGTTCAGCAAATTGGAACCGATGCCGACGTACTGAACCCTGAACTCATCTGTATCAACCTGGCTTCAAGCATCCTACGTCAGGGACGATCTTCGAAGCTTGTTGTTGGGTCGGTGACGGTGGATGATCCATGCATCAATCAGGCATTAGTAGATCAACTCAAGCTCGCCCATAGATGGTGGCAGGCGATGGTCACTAGCAAAGCATCAAGCATCGCTGATCTTGCAGCTCATGAGCGAGTCGATCCATCAGAGATCAGCCGCACCATCACGCTGGCCTTCCTTTCACCCGACATCGTCCGAGCAATCCTGCAAGGTACCCAGCCGCCGTCGCTGACCCTGGATGCACTGAGGCGGGCACGACCGTTGCCAGCGGCTTGGGAACAGCAGCGCCAATTGTTGCTGGCCGAGTAGTAGCCACAAGAGTCTGGCGCGATCGCGCAAATTCAATTGGCACTAAACTGAGCCGCTGCGTCAACACGCAGGTTCGTTTGGCGTGGCGAGCTATCGGGAACTCGCAGCTACAAGTTGATCGTAATGACTCGTTAGCGAGCAACTTAGGGCAAAAGACCCGCCAGGCGCCTCGGCCAAAGCGTCATAAAATCCGACAACCATGATTTGGGAAATGACCAACGGAGAAATTCGCCCCAAATCAGCCCATTCTCCCCGAAATCACCCAAAACAGAGACGGAGAATGCTGCAGACGACCCGGCTAAACGCCTGAAAAGACGACGCTTATCTGTAGTTCCGGAATGTCGTAGGGTTCGAATCTAAAAGGCTGGCTGGGGCGGCTGGATTCGAACCAGCGCATGGCGATACCAAAAACCGCTGCCTTACCACTTGGCTACGCCCCATTGCGCGATGGCGTTCCCTCCCATAGCTCCGATTCGAGGTCAAGGCCCTGCCCGCCCTGCGCCTTTCGCGCATGGGGATAAGGTCACTGCCAATCCCCTCCCCCAAGCGCTGCCTCACTGTGGTCGGCACGCCATCGTCCGCGCCTACGCCAACCCGTTGAGGTCTTCCCATGGACACCAGTCCGCGCTTCACCCTGCCCCCGATCATCGCCTCGCAAGCGCAAAAACACCTCACCCACAATGAGGCGTTGGCGCAGCTGGAAACGCTGGTTCAGCCGGTTGTTCACGACATGGCCGCGCTTGTCCCGCCGGTTGGTCCAACAGAGGCGGACTGTGTCGTGGTTGGCGCCGGCGCGAGCGAAGATTTTGCCGGCAAAGATGGGATGATCGCCGCGTGGATCGCCGATGCCTGGCACTTTCATGCGCCGCAGGCCGGCTGGATGGTGGTGCGGGCGAGCGATGGCGTCGCCTTCGTTTTTGATGGCAGCGCCTGGGGGCCGCTGGTCGATCTGGCGGTGCAGGACAATCTTACGCAAGTCGGGATCAACGCGGCGGCTTCGACCACCAATCGGCTGACCGTTGCCAGCGACGCCAGCCTGTTCACCAGCGCATCCAATGACCACCGGATGGTAATCAACAAGGCCAATGCGGGTGCGACGGCCAGCCTGGTCTATCAGTCCGGCTGGTCGGGGCGCGCGGAGATGGGGCTGTCTGGCCAAGACGGTTTTGCGATCAAGGTGAGCGCCGATGGATCGGCGTGGAATGATGCTCTTTCCATCACGCCTGATACCGGCCATGTCCGCCTGCCGGCACGACCGCTCGGCACGTTCTATTTGGATGGCGGCACGCGCGCGTTTTCCGGCGGCGACGTTGCCGGCTTTTCCGGCACCACGCGAAGCCAAGGCGGCTTGGCGCTCGGCGCAGCGCTGAGCGCACCGGCCACCGGCGCCGGGCTCGCGATTACCGCCGACGGGTTCTACCAGATCACGCTATCGCTTAAGGTCGAGACGCTCCGAGGCCTGACCTTGCTCAAGAATGGCGTCGATGCGATGGCGACCTGGGAGGCGGGCCTCACCTCGGTTGGCGGGCGGACGGTGACGCTGTCGGCGATGATCGATCTTTACAATGGCGACAGTCTGGCGCTGCGCTTCGATGCGCCGGCGACCTTGTACTGCTATTCCGGCACCACCGTGATGGATGTCCTTTCACTCTAAGTTCGGGCATGCTCGGCGATTGACCTGCCCGAGCAATCAGGGCAGGTGTCGGGCCATGACGCGCCTCACCGTCTCCTTTCTTGCTCTCGGCCTTTGGGTCTTTGCCGTGCTGCCCGCGAGTGCGCAGACGCAGGCTGAAGCCGATGCTGCGCTGTCGCGGCTTGCCGAGATTCTCGGCGCCCTATCGCATCTGGAAGTGGTCTGTGATGAGCCGGCGCGCTCACGCGCCGATATGGAGGCGTTACTTACCAGCGAGGAACTCTCCACGGTGCGCCAGTCGGTGCTCATCGATGCGTTCAATCGCGGTTTTCGCGGCGTTGCCAACACCCACCAGCGCTGCACCTCTGCCAGCGAACGGCTGATCGAGCGGCACCATCAGCGCGGCGCGAGCATCGTGGCGAGCCTGCTGGACGAGTAGGCCGGGCGGTCGATGCGGCGGTCAACATGGTTAACGGCGGTCAACCTTTCGTTTACGCTTTGTTGAGGGATTTGCCCCTTGGCGCGGGGCCTGTGATAGGCATCGCTCAGTGACGTTTGGAGACGACCCTTGACCCTTGCTGCTCTTACCCCGCCCGCTCCCGAGCAGGAGAGCGACCGCCGCCAGGCGATTGCCTTCATGTTGGATGCCTTCGATGCTGGCCGCGAAGCAGGCATCGAAAACCGGGCGCTGACACGGGCGGCGCTGTTTCAATCGATCATGCACATTGTCGATGAGCTGGGCGAAGAAGGCGCGGCGCGGTTTTTGCGCACCAGCGCCAAGGGCGTCCAGTCGGGCTACTATTCGCGGGCCGACACCGTCAATTAGGGTGTTTTGCGTTTAGCTTGAATCGCAATTCGCTGCCTCTCCCTTCGGTCGAACGCGATTTGCGATAAGACTGTCTCAGACAAAACGCAAACGCCTTAGTCGCGACTTCGACCGGCTTGGGCCCAATTGGTCGCGACAAAGCTTCTTTTGCTCCAGACGAAAGCACCGTTTAGTCGCGACAAACCACCAGACCGTCTGGTTGTGGAGTGGTTGCGTTCTGAACTGAGCCTCAGCCCGCCACCGGCCCCAGCGTTTCGACAAAGTTGGCCGCTTCACCGCTCGAGGGCGTGGCGAGTTCACCCTCCCACATCACCCGATGTCCGCGCACGACGGTGCCGACCGGCCAGCCGGAAACCTCCATGCCAGCATAGGGCGTCCATCCGCAGATCGACGCGATCCAGTCATCGGTGATGGTCCGCCGGCGCTTCAGATCGACGACGGTGAAATCAGCATCATAACCGCGCGCGATCCGGCCTTTGCCGGCAAGGCCGAAAAGCCGTTGCGGTCCATGGCTGGTCATGTCGACGAAGCGGGCGAGCGACAGACGGCCTTCGGCGACATGGTTCAGCATCACCGGCACCAGCGTCTGAACGCCTGGCATGCCTGCCGGGCTTTGCGGATAGGGCTGGTCTTTTTCTGCGCGACTGTGCGGCGCGTGGTCCGACCCGATGACGTCGGCGACGCCCTGTTCGACGCCCCACCAAATGCCAGCGCGGTGCTCGGGCGAACGGACCGGCGGGTTCATCTGCAAATAGTTGCCAAGGCGCGGATAATCATCGGAGGACAGCGTGAGATGGTGCGGCGTCACTTCGACCGTCGCATGGCGCTTGTGCTTGGCAAGAAACGGCATCTCATCAGCAGTCGAGATGTGCAGCACGTGAATGCGGGCGCCGGTTTCTTCGGCCAGGGCCACCAGGCGCTTGGTGCATTTCAACGCCGCCTCAGCATCGCGCCAAACCGGGTGCGAGGACGGATCGCCGGCAACACGCAAAGACGCCCGCTCGCGTAAACGTGGTTCATCCTCGGAGTGAAACGCCGCGCGGCGGGCGATGTTGGAGAGAATTTCGCGCACACCGGCATCGTCTTCGACCAAAAGATTGCCGGTGGACGACCCCATGAAAACCTTGATGCCGGCGGCGCCCGGCAGGCGCTCCAGCTCGCCGACCTCATGGGCGTTCTCACGCGTGCCACCCACCCAGAACGCAAAGTCGCAATGCATGCGGTGATGGCCCCGGCGCACCTTGTCGGCGAGCGCGGCCTCGTCGGTCGTGGTCGGATTGGTGTTGGGCATCTCAAACACGCAGGTCACGCCGCCCATCACGGCGGCACGGGAGCCGGTTTCCAGATTTTCCTTGTGCTCGGCGCCCGGCTCACGAAAATGCACTTGGCTATCGATGACGCCTGGCAAAATGTGCAGGCCGGTACAGTCGATCACGTCGCCGGCTTGACCTTCTTCGAGGCTGCCGATCGCAACGATCTTGCCATCGGTCACGCCGACATCGCGCAGACCTTCGCCGTCATGATTGACGACGGTTCCGCCCTTAAAAATTCGCTCGAACGTCTCTTGCGGCATGCTTTGGCTCCTCTGCTGCACGGACGTCTAGCAGGGCCTAGCGGCTGGCAAAAGATAGACGCCGTGCTATGCGGCAGCCATGAACAACCAAGTGCGCACAGAGCTGATCTCCCTTACCGACGATGCTGATTGGCGCGACAAAGCGCTTGGCGTGATGCGCGCGGGCGGCGTGGTCGGTGTGCCGACCGAAACGGTCTATGGCTTGGCGGGCGATGCAAGCCGCGCCGATGCCGTCGCGGCGATCTACGCGGCCAAGGGGCGCCCGGCGCACAATCCGCTGATTGCCCATGTCGCGGACCTTGCGATGGCCGAGCGGTTGGCTGTTTTCAATGCGCGCGCACACTCGCTTGCCGATGCCTTTTGGCCAGGACCTCTAACGCTGGTTCTGCCGCTGCGAGATGGGGCCCATCTTGCGCCAACCGTGACCGCTGGCGGCGACAGCCTGGCGGTGCGCTGTCCGTGCGGTCCGTTGCGCGAATTGGCCGACGCCCTGGGGGCTCCACTGGCCGCGCCAAGCGCCAATCGATCGGGTCATGTGTCATCCACGAACGCGCATCACGTGTTGAGCGATCTGCAAGGCAGAATACCTCTAATCCTCGATGGTGGCGCCACAAAGCTTGGTTTGGAGTCCACGATTGTGGACCTGCGGGGACCAGACCCGATCCTCCTGCGGCCAGGGGCGATTGACACAGAGCGGCTGGAGGCGGTGCTCGACCAGAAGATCGCTTTGGCCACGACGTCAGACGCGACCTCTGATGGGGCTCCCGTGGCGCCGGGACAACTCGCCAGCCATTACGCCCCAAGCGTTCCGGTGCGGCTGAATGTGTTGCCCGGCGGGGTGCGCGAGGGCGAGGCCTATCTGGGGTTCGGCGAGCATGCGCGCGAGGGGCATGCCAATCTTTCCAAAACGAGCGATCTTGCCGAAGCTGGAGAGCAGCTTTACGCGGAGCTTCGAACGCTGGACGAGCTGAAGCCGACGGCCATCGCCATCGCGCCGATACCGCGTAACGGGCTCGGCCAAGCGCTCAACGATCGGCTGAAACGGGCCGCTGCGCCGCGCGGATAAGATGGGTGTTGCGACGTCAAATTGATGGCGTTATACGGGTGCCTCGCCGCCGAAGACCAACCAGGACTTCACCGAAAATGCGGCCTGTCGGAGCGTAGCGCAGCCTGGTAGCGCACCTCGTTCGGGACGAGGGGGTCGGAGGTTCAAATCCTCTCGCTCCGACCATTCCTGCCAGATCACCAAGCGACAAGAACAGCCCTGGGCCGCGTCAAAACGACCCCAGAAATTTGCCGCTTAACGACTTTTCGTGCATGCCGGGTCGCTCAATATCTGCTAGAGGCTGGCATTAAGCGAGTCCCAGACGACTGCGGCGCGGATAGTTTTGTCTGCACAGTCCGCTCACGACCAGCGGTGCGACGACACATGCCTGACCCCTCCGTTCCTGCCCCTTCCGTTTCCATGCAAGACGTCCCGCCAACGCGCGATCCACGCGATTGGGTGAAGATACTTTCGCGCTATCGCGAGCCGAACGCGCCGCGCAGCTGGTTCGAACTTGCCGTCACCTTGGGGCCCTTCGTTTTGCTTTGGGGTTTGGCCTGGTGGTCGCTGGGGGTGAGCTATTGGCTGACATTTGCGCTGTCGCTTCTCAACAGCGCATTCCTTTTGCGCCTGTTCGCCATCCAGCACGATTGCGGCCATGGATCGTTTTTCAAGAACCGCACCATCGGCGATTGGCTTGGGCGGGTGATCGGCGTGCTGACGCTGACACCTTACGATGTCTGGCGGCGCACCCACGCGATCCATCATGGCGCATCGGGCAATCTCGGGCGGCGCGGCATAGGCGATGTCCAAACCCTGACGGTGGAGGAGTATCGCGCGCTCAAGCCGCTCAACCGCTGGCTCTATCGCCTCTATCGCAACCCGATCATTCTGTTCGGTCTGGGACCGAGTTATCTGTTTCTCTTGGAATACCGGCTGCCCATCGGATTGATGGCGCAGGCCAAATATTGGGTGAGCGCGATGGCGACCAACGCGGCGATTTTGGTGGCGCTGCTGGTCGTGTTCTTCACCGGCGGCCTGATGCCCATCCTGCTGATTTTTCTACCGACCACGCTGCTGGCGGCCATGGCCGGGGTTTGGCTGTTCTATGTGCAGCATCAGTTTGAAACCACCCATTGGGCGGCCAACGAGAATTGGCAATTGCAAGAGTCGGCTCTCAAAGGCAGTTCGCATTATGTGCTGCCGAAAGTTCTGCAGTGGGTCACGGCCAATATCGGCATTCACCATGTGCATCACCTTTACAGCCGTATTCCGTTTTATCGCCTGCCCGAAGCGCTGCGCGATCACAGCGAGTTGGCCGACACCAATCGCATGACGATCCGCCAGAGCCTGGCGTGCGCGCGACTGCACCTCTGGGACGAGCGCAGCCAGCGATTGCTATCCTTTTCCCAGGCACGGGCCTGCCCGCTTTAATCCCCCAGAACAGCGATAAGCGCGACGCTTTGCGCCATTTGGCCCCAAACTTGCGTCACAATTGAAGCAAATGCCGTTCACGCGATGCTTACGAAACCGCGCTTTGAGCCGGTTCTGATGCCGTGCTGGTGATCAATCGCCTTCATCATCTTTTTGCCGAAAGCTCAGATTTTGGCTCACATAGGGGTTAGAGGCTTCATCAATTGTGGGTGCTCGTCGTTCAACTTGTTGACGTGCCCGATCACGCGTTGGCTCAATTCCTGTCCAATCTGACCTTGCGGTGCAGTCCCAGGCCCAGCATGCGCCACTTGGCCTAATGGACCCAACCTTATGACCCCGAAGCAAAAATTCTCGATAGCCTGCGGGGCGATGTCCAGAGTAGTCACGCCGAGCAAACCAGCCCGTCGAGTGTATTTTGTTCACGCATGCTCCCGTTGAGATTCTTCTTTAATAATTTCCGACTCTAGGAGTTGCAAAATACAACTTAACAGTAACAACAACCTATTAGAAATATCTTTCTCCAACAGCTTTGACAGACCTGACAGCATGTCAATCGCATAATTAATACGATCTTCTCTTTCTGTTTTTTCATGAATTGACATTCAAATTACCTTTCAAAACTGATTCCTACAGTATTTATATTACATTTAGGACAATTTTAACAATATTATTTAGACGGCACTTTAGTTGTTAAGTTGTCGTAGCGTAAAGAACTAGATATATTAGAAAATAGTTATTTTTGAACCTGTATTATGGAACAATGACTGTCCAAAAGCCCGTTCACGCGATACTTACGAAACCGCGCTAATGTGAGCGGATTCAAAGCTTTGTCGCTGTCCGCCCTTCTTGTCCGCCGCTTAATCGAGCCACCTTTATGCAACCATCCTTCTCCGTCACCGACCCCTTGTGGCTGATCATCGCGTTCGGTCTTGGGTTCGGCGCGCGCGCCATCGGACTACCGCCGATGGTGGGGTATCTGGTGGCCGGGTTCGGGCTGGCGGGCTTTGGCATGCAGTCCGGTCCGTTGCTGGAAGGGCTGGCCAATCTTGGCATCACGCTGATGCTGTTCACGATTGGCCTCAAAATTTCGCTGAAAACCCTGCGCTCGCCGGAAATCTTGGGCGTTGCCACAGGCCATATGGCGATCACGTTCGCGGTCGCGACACTGGTCGTCATGGGGCTGGGTGCCGTCGGCCTTGCGCTGTTTGACGGCATCAGCTGGCAGACGGCGGCGCTGGTCGGTTTTGCCCTGTCGTTCTCCTCCACCGTTTTTGCCGTCAAAGTGCTCGATGAAAAGGGTGAGATCGCCTCCCGCCACGGCCGCATCGCCATCGGGATTTTGGTCATCCAGGACATTATCGCTGTCGTCTTCATGGCGGCCTCGGAAGGCGTGATGCCGAGCGTTTTTGCGCTTGGCCTGTTCGCCCTGGTGTTCGCCCGCAAACCACTCGACAGGCTTGCCAACAAGGCCGGTCATGGCGAGTTGCTGCTGTTGTTCGGGTTCGGCATGGCGATCACCGGTTACGCGCTGTTCAGCGCGGTGGGTCTAAAGGGTGATTTGGGCGCGCTCATTTTCGGGCTTCTGCTTGCCAGTTCCAGCAAGGCCGATGAGCTCAACAAGGCGCTCGGCGTCTTCAAGGATGTGTTCCTGATCGGCTTCTTCTTGTCGATCGGCCAGTACGGCCTGCCGGACCTGACCGTCGGTATCACAGCCATCATTCTGCTCATCTTCCTGGTCGCCAAGACCAGCCTTTGGATGGTGCTTTTCTCGCGCTTTCACCTGCGCTCGCGGGTCAGTTTTCTTTCCACGCTGACGCTTGCCAACTATTCAGAATTCGCGCTGATCGTGGCCGCCGTTGCCTTCGAGGCTGGATGGATCAACGCCGAATGGCTCGTGGCGCTGGCCGTGCTGGTCGCCCTCTCCTTCTGTGTTTCCGCGCCGCTGTCGAGCAACGCCAATGCGCTCTTTGCCAAGTGGCGGCCGACGCTGCAAAAACTGGAGTCGCCGCGCTACCTGAAAGAAGATCAACCGATCCCACTGGGCGAGGCGCGGGTTCTGATCTTCGGCATGGGCCGTGTTGGATCGGCGGCCTTCCTGAACGTTGCCAATGATGATCCGGAGTCGGTGATCGGCTTCGACATCGACAACACCGTCGTCGACAAACACTATGACCTTGGCCGGCACGTTCTGCGCGGCGATGCCAACAACCCGGAACTATGGGCGAAGCTGAAAGGCTTTAAGACCCATATCGGTCTGATCGTCCTGGCAACGCCGCACCAGCAATCGAACCTCTCGGCGATCGCGCTTCTACGCTCCGAGGGCTACCGCAGGAAGATCGCCACCATCGCCTTTTATCCCGACGACGAGATGGAGCTTTATGCTGCCGGCGCCGACAGCGTCTACAATGTCTATCAGGAAGCCGGCGACGGCATCGCGCAGGAAATCGGCGGCATCTTGCATCCGGCTTAAGGTCTCCGGTGACTCACTGGGAAGCAGAGGTGCGGCAATCGGTGTCAGGGCGAAACCGGGGCCCGGGTTGATCCAAAACAATGGCAATGCTGTAAGCTCGTTTAGAACGTGTCTAAACGTGTGATCCGGCCTTCTAGACTTCCGCGCTACGACCCTTGCCCATTGGTGGGGATGCGGATGGCAGAATGTTAGGATTTGCGCATGATGATGCGCCATTGGCCCATCAAGGCGCCAAACACGGACACATGGCGTCGGGACCCGGGAGCACGCAGATGAATTACGAAGGCTTTTTTCAGTCCGCGCTGGATGGATTGAAAGAGGAAGGTCGCTACCGGGTATTTGCCGATCTGGAGCGCCATCGCGGCAATTTTCCCAAGGCCACGCGCCACCGCGAGGATGGCACCGTGCAAGAGGTCACGGTGTGGTGCTCGAATGATTATCTAGGCATGGGCCAACATCCCAATGTGATCAATGCGATGCACGAGGCGGTGAATCGTTGCGGTTCGGGCGCCGGCGGCACGCGCAACATTTCCGGCACCAATCACTATCATGTGAAGCTTGAGCGTGAACTTGCCGATCTGCACGGCAAGGAATCCGCTCTGCTGTTCACCTCCGGCTATGTGTCGAACTGGGCCTCGCTGTCGACGCTGGCGGCCAAGCTGCCCGATTGCGTGGTGATTTCGGATGCGAAAAACCACGCCTCGATGATCGAAGGCATCCGCCATTCGCGCGCCGAAAAAATGATCTTCAAGCACAACGATCCGCAGGATTTGGAGCGCAAGCTTGCCTCGATTGCTCCGGGACGGGCCAAAATCGTGGCGTTTGAATCGGTCTACTCGATGGACGGCGACATCGCGCCGATCAAAGAGATTTGCGACGTCGCCGACAAATACGGCGCGATGACCTATCTGGACGAAGTGCATGCGGTTGGCATGTACGGCCTACGCGGCGGCGGTGTTGCCGAGCGCGAGGGCTTGATGGATCGCCTGACGGTGATTGAAGGCACGCTTGGCAAGGCCTTCGGTGTCATGGGCGGTTACATCACGGCCTCCGAAGCGCTGTGCGATTTCGTGCGCAGCTTTGCCTCCGGCTTTATCTTCACGACCTCCTTGCCGCCGGCCTTGGCTGCCGGGGCATTGGCCTCGATCCAGCACCTGAAAGAAAGTGCTGATGAGCGCGAGGGCCAACAAGCTGCTGTGACCAAGGTGCGCAAGCTGCTCGACAAAGTCGGCATTCCCTATATGCCCGCGCCAAGCCACATCATCCCGGTGATGGTGGGCGATGCGAAGAAGTGCAAGTTCATCTCCGATGTGCTGCTTGATCAGTATGGAATCTACATCCAGCCGATCAACTATCCGACCGTGGACAAGGGCACCGAGCGCCTGCGCATCACGCCAGGACCGCTGCACACGGACGAAGACATCGGCAATCTGGTGAATGCGCTGTCCGACCTTTGGTCGCAGTGCGCGCTTTCGCGAGCGGTTGCTTAAGCCGTTCCTCAGCGCCGCATTGCAGCATTGGCGTTTGTCCTCCTGCTAGCCCCTTGCTAAGGTTGCCCTGTGGGCGGCGATCATTGGGTGAGTGGTGTGAGGATGCGGGACGACGTGCCTCCAACCGACGACAGATCTGCACGCCTTAAGGCGGCCCTCAGCGACGTTGTGCGCGGCTGCGACGGCGACCGCTTGGCACGCCATCTCGGACTGCGCAGCGCTGCTGATGCCGAAGCCCTGCGCGCCAATGAGGCCGCTCTTGATCATCTTGTTTTGCGATTGGCTGAAGGCTGCGATGGCCTGCACGCTAGCGATGCAGCCGCGCACGCGCGCACGCTCTTTAAGCCCTCTCTGGGAGGCACTGGCGATGCGTAAGGTCCTATCCGCCCAAGACCTCGCCACCCAGCTTGAGGGCCAAGCTTCCGGTCCAACACTGGACGAGATCGTGGTGCCGACGGCAGAGGATCTGTTGGCGCTAACCGACGCGGCCATCGGCGATGTTGAGGATGTGCTGCCACTGACCGACGATCAACGCGACGCGTTGCGCAAGGCCCTGCGGCAGCGTCTGCTCGGCACACTGACATCGCCCCCTGCAGGCGACACGGACGATGTGTCATGAACCGGCTCGATCCGCGCTTGGATGCCCGCAGCACAAGCCGGGTGCTCGACCCTGGCTTGCTGTCGCACTGGTCGGCGGATGGGTTCGCGCTGGCGCAGAACCTCGCCCGCGCGCCGCTGACGGTGACTGGCGGGTTCGCCAACACACGGCTGACACTGGCTTTGCCATCTGGCGCAACGGAGCCTGCCGAGGTGATCGTTACGCTGCCGGTTGAGGGGCAAATGGTTGAACTTGCGCTGAGCGCCGCGGCTCTTGATTGGCTGGTTGGTTTGCTCGGCCGGGACCAAGCCCCCGGCGCCGGACGAACGCTATCTTTCGATGCGATTGAAGCCCTGCTTGCCGGGCTGTTCGCACCGCTGGGCTTTGACGGCATCGGTCGGGCGCAGCTCGCCACCGCCAATGACTCTGACCGCGTCGCCATCGCCCTTGCCGTGTTGCATGGCGAGGGCGCCACGATCCCGGTGCTTGGCGCCGACTTGGCCTTGAGGGCGGTTCATGCGCAGACCGCCGCCAAAACCGACCGTCTGGTTGCCGCGCCGCTTTCTTATTTGCGCGCGCCAGATTTCGTCTCACCGGCGGTGACCGTGGAAACGATCATCGGCATGGTACGGCTCACCGCTGAGGAGCGTGGCGCGCTGGAACCCGGCGGCGGGGTGCGTCTCGATACCCATTGGCCGGACGGCCTTTGTTCGGTTGGTCGCCGCTTTGTCGCAGAGGAAGGTGGGTGGCGCGTCGATGCCTGTCTCAGTGGCGCGCCGTTGCTCGTGCGCTCCGGCGTTGCGGTGCGACCGCTGGACGACCCTGCGCTTGGCACAGCGTTGATCGAAGATGGTGCGCTGGAATTGCTTGACGGTGATCAGTTGGTTGCCACCGGGCATTTGGTGAGCCTTGCCGAGCAAGGCCATCCGCACCCTATCTTTGTTCTGGATTTTCCCGCGTCGCGTCCTTAAGACGTTTGGCCTTTTTGCCCTTCAAGCGGGCTTTGCGCACCGGGTCCTTGCTCATCAGTGCATTCACCGCCTCTTCGGCCCAAAGCGCATAGCCATAGGCGTTGACGTGAAATCCGTCGGCGGCAAAGCCCGATTGCGGAAAGGTCATGCGCCGTTCAAAGCGTTCGATGCCACGCCCGGCAGCAAGACAACCGGCCAGCGCATCCAGAATGTCGGAGCGGAACGTCAGGCAGGTCTTCAAGGGCTGCGGCAGCACAGGGAAAATAGTCATCGGCGAAATCGGCCAATGGGCGATCATGGCGCTCGGGAAACGGGCCTTCAGCGCATAGATCAGGACGCGGTAGGGCTTGCCGCCTTTTTCGGCGCCAACAATAGTTTTGACCGGTCCGTGTGGCGGCAGCAGGGATATCCTGCTGCTTCGCACTTTTAGGCCTTGCCAGAAACAGAAGAGCAAAAGCGCCCAACTGGCCCAGCTTTTCAGCCGGTTGGATCGGACGATCCGCGCCAACGCGTTTTCGCGTGGGCGACCGCCGTCCGACAGCAACCGGTCAAGCACGGTGGCTTAGCCGCGCGGTTTGAACAGCGCCATGCCGGCAGGAACGCTCAAGGCCGCCAAGGCCAATTTGGTGGCATCGCCGAGCAGGAATGGCAGCACGCCGAACTGGAAGGCCGAAGCCGGACCAATGAGTACGGAAAGCCATGCAAAGCCTAGGGCAAAGATGACAATCAGACCAAGCAGCATGGCAGTGCCAATTTTGAGGATCGAGGATGACCAACCACGGTCAGCCGCTGTGCCGACAATGGCCGCGCAAATGACGAAGCCAACCAGATAACCACCGGTTGACCCCATCATGTAGGCAAGGCCGATACCGCGTTCCGGCGTACCGGTGAACACGGGCAGGCCCATGGCGCCTTCGGCCAGATAAAGCAGCACGGTTGCGATAGCCAGGTTGCGGCCATAGGCGGCAGCCAATGCCAGCACCATGAACGTTTGCATGTTCATCTCAACCGGGTTGAACGGCACTTTGATTTTCGCCGACAGGGTCAGCAGCAGCGTACCCACCAGCGCCAGACCGACGAACCGCAGCGCGCGGAACGCCGGGCTGGTCTCGGCCGATTGCGGCCAAAGGCGGTCGGCCAGTGTGGGTGCAAAGCCGGCGGGGGCAAGGGAAGCGGTGGCCATCAAAGGGTCTCCATGATCGGTCGGATGTGTTTGATCTTGCTTAAACCGCTGCTAAACGGCCTGCAAGGGACGCCGGGGTCAGGTCCCCCCCGCCAAAGGGCTAGTGAGTGGCTTATGAGTGTTGCCGATGCAGTTTGATCGCACGTTCAAAGCGCAGCCCGGCGAGGTGGTCGAACTGCGCCCTGGAATCCGGCGGATCACTGCATCCAACCCCGGCCCGATGACCTTCACCGGCACCAACAGCTATCTGATCGGCACCGACCGCCTGGCGGTGCTTGATCCGGGGCCGCAGGATGAGACGCATCTTGAGGTGCTTCTCGGCGCCATCGGGTCTGCGCCGGTGGATGCCATTCTTGTCACCCACACGCACCGGGACCATTCCCCCTTGGCGCGGGCCGTGAAGGCGGCCACCGGCGCCCCCATCCTCGGCGCCGCTCCGCACCGCTTTGCCCGCACTGTCCGCGATGGCGATGCCTCGTTGGATGTTGCCGTCGATCAGGATCATGCGCCCGATCAGGTTCTCGACCATGGCACGCAGATCGAGGTCGGTGGCGCTGCTATGGAGGTGGTCGCAACGCCGGGGCACACGGTGAACCATCTGTGCTTCGCGCTGCCAGGCGATGGCGTGTTGTTCTCCGGCGATCATGTGATGGCCTGGTCCACCAGCCTTGTTGCTCCGCCCGATGGCGACATGAGCGCGTATCTGGAAAGCCTACAAACACTGCTTCAGCGCCAAGATACGCTCTATCTTCCGGGGCATGGGGCCAAGCTCAACGATCCACAGAGCTATGTCGAAGCGCTGTTCGCGCATCGCATGGGTCGGGAGAGCGCGATCCTGGCGGCGCTGGAGTGCGACAGCCTCTCGGTGAGCAGCCTAGTTGATCGGCTTTATGAAGGGCTTGATCCGCGCCTGCGCGGTGCGGCAGGGCTTTCGGTCCTTGCCCATCTGGAGCGGCTGGAATCGCTAGGCCAGGCTTCGAGCATCCCCGGGTCCGATGCACAGTGGCAGGCTGGTCCGCTGGCGTTTGATCGCAAGGACTAACTGGCGTGCCTAAAGGTCGGAGACGGGCGGCGGTGTCGCCTCGATGGCCAAGAGGAACCGCTGCAAGACATCGTCGAGAACCGGCGCGTTGGTGCCAAAATCATGCAACGGGATGTTGGAGAGTGCCCGCGCATCGATGGTCGAGCCCTCGCCATCATCGGCGATGCGGATCGCCACATCATGGTCCACCAGGAGCAATGATCCTGGCACGCTGAACTCGGCGTCAAAGCTCAGGCCGTTTTCCGTGTCGAGCCGAACCAACTCCCAGCCTGTCGAGGCGGAAAAAGCTTCCAACACTTCAGCAACATGCCAGCCGGGCCGCTCGACATAGGCCGTGGTGAGGTCGGGATGGGCAAGGCGCAGCCGGATGCGGTCGCCAGGCGATGCGGCATCCAGCGGTAGCAAAGTCTCCCCACCATCGCTTTGTCCCAAAATTTCGAACTGCGGCGGGTTGTTCACATTGGTCGCCAGATCCGGATAGCTCGGCGTTTGGGTGACGATGTAGGTGAGCGCCGTGACACTGACCAAAACCGGCAGTGACCAGACCAATGCCAAGGTCGCATCGCTCGTGCCGAGCCCCGTGTTCGCCCAGATGTAATTGAGGCTGTAGATCGCCAGCGCCAACGCGATCGTGCCAAGAGTGGCCGACGCGGCAAATGCGACCAGCGCACCGGGCAGCGTCACGATCCCAGCGCCGGCCAGAGCGACCGCCGCCAGCAGCGTCATCAAGGACAAAGCGGCCAGCACACGGGCGCGGCGCGGAGCGTTGAACGGTCGTCTGATGGGGCGAAAGCGCATGGCGCGTGTTGGCCTGAAACGATGCGGGAGGAGGCGTTACCGGCGCGAGCTATGCCGAGAATCACCGCGTTGGGCAAGCGTTGCCGCGCTGTTGCTCTGTGGTTGAAGGTATTTTGCTCCAAGGCGCAGCCGCTGCCATGGTTTGGCCGCAAGGTGATGAGATCGGATCGCCGCGCTGCACCGAAGGTGTGGCGATTTCTTTTTTCACTTGAACAAAGGACTGAGAAACCAGTGACCCTCGCCACCTCCGGTGCAGACCATTTTGACGATATCTCGTACAGCACCGACGCAACGCCTGCCGTCAAGACGGCCTTTGATTGCGATATCCTGACCCTTGCCCGCGACGCCAACGCCCACGCAAAAGGCGCGCGCATTAAAGCTGCTGACGAGCGCGATCCGCTGGATGCGCTTTACAAGCCGCTGGGCAATAAGGATGTCGCCTGCGTTCTGGAAGCGGTGGGGCGCTAGAGCTTTTTCAGCAAAATGCCTGCCCCGGACTTGATCCGGGGTGGGTGCCGGTTTTGCGTCCGAAAAAGCGTTGAAGCAAAACCTTAGCCCCTCAATCCACACTTCGGTTACGGATAAAGGCGGGTGCTCGTCCAAGAAGCATCCGCCTTTTGCCGTTCAAAGACCACCCGGTCGTGCAGACGAAAGGCGCCGTCCTGCCAGAGTTCGAAGATCTGTGGTTCGAGCTGAAACCCAGACCAATGCGGCGGGCGTGGCACCGGCTTTCCGGTTTCATCATCATCGCCATACTGCTGGGATAAGTCGGCGACACGCTGGCGCAGCGCATCATTGGTCTCAAGCGGGCTTGATTGTTTGGAGGCCCACGCGCCGATGCGGCTGCCACGCGGGCGGCTGGCGAAATAGGCGTCCGCCGTCTCATCGCTGACTTGAACAATCGGGCCGCGCACACGGACTTGGCGACGCAAGGTTTTCCAGTGAAAACACAAAGCTGCCTTCTTGGCGCCAAGAAGCTCCTCGCCTTTGGCGCTGGTCAGATTTGTGTAAAAAACGAAACCCGCTTGCGCCACTGCCTTGACCAGAACGATCCGCGCATTCGGCAGCCCATCGGCATCGACCGTGGCAAGGCTTGCCGCGTTGGGATCATTGGGCTCGGACGCGCTGGCATCGGCCAGCCAGGCGTCGAATACGGCGTAGGGATCAGACGCGTTCAGGAATTCGGTGCTCATTAACACTTCCCACAGGCTTTGGTGGAACACTGGACCATGGCTGATGTCGCCTGTTCGTCCGGCATTGTCCAGCGAGATGGGGCATGCCGGACGGGGAGCAATCGTCGCATGTCTTGATGCAAGGCCCGCCCAATGTGTGCGTAAAAGGGGGCGCCCGGTCATGGTGAACCAAATCAGAATGCGTGTGAGCGCAGCACCTTTACGGCTTATCGCGGTGGGCGGCTTGGCGCTTGCCTTGAGCGGTTGTGCCAGCGTGTCCGTGCCGTTTGGCAACGTGTTCGGCGCCAAGCCTGAGCCATTGCACACCGCTTCCATCGATACGACCGACAGCGAGGCCGAAACCGCGGTGGATGCGCCGATGCCGCCGGAGCTTACCGCCGTTGCGCCGATCGCGCCGGCAACGCCGAGCGAGCCGTCCGAGCGCCCCGCAGATGATCTGATCGCCAGCCTGCCGAGCGAAAGCGAACCGCGCGTGACGCTGACCCAGGCCGATCTCAACGCCATGGGCCGCGCTCTGACGCATGTTCTTTCCACCGACGAGGATGCGGGCACCTTTTCCTGGTCGCACGAGGCGACCGGTCGCTCCGGCTTGATGACGCCGTTCCGTCAGCTGAGCTCATCGAGCCAAGGCGCGTGCCGCGTTGTCAGCGTGGAAATTACCGACAACAGCAAGGAAACGATCCTGCTCGCCGACGCCTGTATGCAGAACGGGTCGTGGGTGTTTGTCACCCCACGCGCCGGGCAAGTTCTTTAACGCTCAAGTTTAGGCATAAAAACCTATCGGCGCTGGTAATCGGCGCCCAGCACACTTACATACCGGCTGACTTCGTTTCTCCCTACGCAACAGGTATGTCCGAGTTTGGTGATTCATGCGTGACCCGTATTCCGTTCTTGGTGTGGCCAAAGGCGCGGACAGCGCGGCAATCAAGTCCGCGTACCGCAAGCTCGCCAAGAAATACCATCCCGATCAAAACCCCGATGATCCCAAGGCCAAAGAGCGCTTTGCCGAGGTCTCGTCGGCCTATGACATTGTCGGCGATGATGAAAAACGCCAGGCGTTTGATCGCGGCGAAATCGATGCCGATGGCAACCCAACTATGGCGGGTTTCAACCCGTTTGGCGGCGCAGCAGGGGCTGGGCGCACGCGTGCTCAAGGCGGTCCCAACCCGGCATTTGAGGATCTTTTTGCAACCTTCACCCAAGGGCGCGGCCCTGGCTATCGCAGCGCTGGGTTCTCATCGGGCGGCGGGGGAGCGGAAGACATATTGAAGTCTATGTTTGGCGGTGGCGGCCCGGAGATGGGCGGCATGGGTGCCGACCCTCGTATGGGCGGTACAGGCGGTCCCGGCATGAGTGGACCTGGCATGGGCGGTCAGACCCGGCGGCCGGCGCGCCCGGCCAAGGGCGCCGACATCAAGGCCACCGCGCGTGTCACGCTGGAAGAGGTGTTGGCCGGCGAGAAAGTTCAGGTTTCGCTTCCCGGACAAGGGGCGGTGAAGATCGCCCTGCCCGAAGGCGTTGAGGACGGTCAGACGATCCGCCTCAAAGGCAAGGGCAAGGCCTCGGCTACCGGCGGCAAGCCGGGCGATGCTTTGGTGACCGTCAAATTCGCCACCCATCCGACGTTCAAGACCGATGGCAGCACCTTGTTGATGGAACTGCCGGTGACGCTTGACGAGGCGGTGCTTGGCGCGCGCATCAGCGTTGAAACACTCGATGGCACGGTGGCGCTCACCCTGCCAGAGAACGCGCAGTCGGGGCGCACCATGCGGCTGAAGGAACGCGGGCTGCCGACCAAGGATGGTGGCAAAGACGGCGCGCGCGGCGATCTGTTGATCAAGGTGTTGATCAAGCTGCCAGACGAGGGTGACGAAGCCCTAACCGCTCTTATGAAGCGCTGGCGAACCGACGGGCGTTACACGGTTCGGTAAGTGGATGTCTGCTGGGCGGACCTTTACGACGTAGCGGAATGCCTGGTTCCAAAAGCGGTCGTTTTTGGCACGCCAGGCGAGGTGACTTGAAACTGCGCTATCAATCGTTCCAATAAATCGTTCAAAAACACCCGCTGTTTTGAGAGGTCTTTGACTGTTTCGGAGAAGCTGCCCTTCGCAGCACTGCGTCGGATGTCTAGGAAGGACTGATACTGTTGAAAAACGCGCTTGATCCACTGCCAAGTTTCATCCAGTTCGACTTAAACGGATAGAGTGCCGGATCTGGATCAAACTTGGTCATTTAGAGCTCTGTCCCCGATGATCGCAGCGCAGCCAGCGATTGGGTCTCCGCGATCTCGCGAGCTCGTCCAGTTTCGATATCGTAAAGCATCGCCGAAACCGTCAGACCTCCATGCAAGTTCGGTGAGTCTCGGAGACGACCAATATCGACCTTTAGATCGCTTTCCTGGTCGGTGATCGCAGACGCAGACACGTCGATACCGGTCCGTTGTTTGATGTGGGCTTGAAAATCTGGCGCGGCGAATTGCTGCGCGCCACACTTCGTGTGTTGCATCAGCATGATGTGAAACACTGGCGCATCCTGGCCGGTGATACGGCCGACGAGAAGACTGAGCGCTGTGATTTCCTCGACGATCGCAGGCGTGACACGCCCACCATTGTTACGCATGACCACCGCATCACCGAGTTCAAGGCCGAATACCGTGGTTGGGTCGACGCGTGCATCAATGCAGGCGACGATAATCATGCCCAGTTTCGGCAGCGGAACCAATCCGCCTTGGGCAAAGTCGTCAGCAAAGTCTCGGTTGCGCCCTTTGAGAACGTCGATGTTTGACATGGTGTTTCTCCGGTTTGTTCAGGTGATGGTGGAATGCGAACGCTGAACCGCCCTAGGCGGACGTCAGATGTTTCACGCGGCTGTGGGGTGGAACATGCGTTCTGGCCCACTCATCAGACTCCTGGCTGAACCGAGGGTGTCTGGGCTGAAAATAGTCCCGATCACTTTGAACCTTCGCCAGGTCCAATGCCGGGGTAGCCAACATTTTTAGGAAACTCGCCATCGCCGCCGACCGACGACCAAAGCTCGGTCTAAAACGCGGCTGGCCGGCAATGTGGCGCCGCACGATGTCTTCAAAAGCTTCAGGCCTCTGCCCGCCAACCTGCTCGACATCCTGGGTCGGCGCGTTTATCGCAAAGCTGCCCCAACGGTACTCTTCGGCATAAAGGGCCAGTTGTGAAACCGCCGCCTCGGAGTAGTTGGACGGTGGGTTTGCGCGCAACGCCTTGGTCATCATTTTCTCTGAAATGTTCATGTATTTGACCTTGCGCCCCAAGGCTCTGCCCATCGCCGCAGCAATTTCGTTGGGCGACAAAAGCGCTGGGCCGGTCGGACGGTAGCGCTTGCCTGCATGGGTTCCAGGATCAATGAGGGCCCCAACAGCAACGCGCGCGATATCGTCGTTTGAGGGCGGAGCGTTTTTCTTCTCGTCGCCACGCCCAAGCGGCATCGTGAACAGGCCAAGATGGGCCGCGGTATCGAGAACCATCAGGTAGTTATCGGCAAACCAGCCAGGATCAACGGAGGTGATCGACATGTTTGTCGGCAGGCGAGCCAGCGCGTCGGACAAATACACTTCCCGCGTGAAGATCGACGGATGATCTGCGCTGGACAGCCATTGGCCAAGCGTCACCACATGTTCCAGCTTTGCCTCGGAAGCCGCCGCGGTGAACGCCGCATTGAAGTGCAACCCATTTGGCGCTGTCGGTGCGCATTGATAGGCGCGTTGAATGCCGCCCATTGCCTTTTGCAGATCCGACAAATCGTACTGGTTGCCGACAAATATCTCGGCGCCAGCGCTTTTCAGTCTTTCAGCACGATGATCCTTGCGCCGTACAAACGCGCGGACCGGCATGCCCTTTTCCAGCAGTTGAAGGGCCACTGGCAGGCCGGTTTTTCCCGCTGCACTGGTGACCAGTGTTTTCGGCTGAGTTGACATGTTTGAGCCTCGGTTTCATATCGAAGTGAGAGAACTAAAGTTTCTACTTTAAAATTTAAAGTAACGTTTTCGTGAGCTCGATATGGCCAAACCACGGACCTACAAATTGTTGTGCCCAATTGCGCGCGGCCTTGATCGGATTGGCGACCGTTGGACGCTGCTGATTTTGCGGGACTTGCACGCAGGTCCGGCGCGCTTCACCGACTTGCAACGCGGACTGACAGGGATTGCCGCCAATCTATTGGCCGAACGGCTGGCAAAGCTGGTCGAGGATGGCATCGTGGAGAAGACGCAAGGGCCGCACGCGACGTCGCTGTACGAATTGACCAATCTCGGACGCAAGACACGCGACCTGATCTTTGAACTGGCGATGTTCGGCGCGCGCTTTCCCTCAGAAAGCGATATTGTCGACCCTGGCAACCTAAGAACGGTCGCCGTGACATTGGGCGCGGCCGCAGACAGGGTTACGCCCGGTGATCTGGAAGTTGTGGCCAGCCTGATTGTCGACGAGGAAGAAATGGAACTTCGGGCCGTGGGCGGAACCGCATCGGTTTCCTACCAGCCAGCAACCGACCCGGACGTTCGTCTTTGGACAAGCTACAAGTCTTTGATGGCCCTCTCCGAAGGCGAAATTTCCGAACAGGCCTTCTTGCAAGACCATTGCCGAGTCGAGGTGCTCGTGTCCGGCAAAGAAAATGATCTGTTTCGTCTGCTTTCTATGATCCTCGCCGTGTTTGAAGCGAGCTAGGCCTTCCGCGCTCCTACGCATGGCGAATTTCAATTATCGGTGCCCAATATGCCGACAGATTGATGGCGCAGGGGTTCCGCGTTTCGCCCAATGCCGACAACAATCACCCTTGATCCTTGGCAAAGGTTGATCCTGCCAAGGCGGCTATGACACTGTCACTATGCGCACCAGTTGCGCGCGAGATGCTTACCTGGCCGCGACCAACTGCAAGAACAACAAGCGGCGGCCAAGGACCAAGTCCGGGGGACCTGCATGCACCAGACGCTCTACCTGTCGCACCCGTCTTTTCTGGACCACGCGACACCGACCGGGCACCCGGAACGACCGGACCGCATCCGCGCGATCGACCGCGCGCTGGAGGCTGAAGCGTTCATGTGCCTAGATCGCGATGTCGCGCCCTGGGGCACGCTCGATCAGGTCGCGTTGGCGCATCCGCTCAATTACGCCACCGGCATTCGCGATGCCTGCCCCGATGAGGGCTTGGTGCGCATCGATGCCGACACGACCGTTTCACCCGGCACTTGGGAAGCAGCGATGCGCGCCGTCGGCGCCGCCTGCCAGGCGGTGGATGAGGTGATGACGCGCAAGGTGAAGAACGCGTTTTCCGCCTCCCGCCCGCCCGGCCACCACGCTGAATATGCCCAGTCGATGGGGTTCTGTTTTTTTAACAATGCCGCCATCGCGGCGCGGCACGCCAAGACCGAGCACGGCGCGGAGCGCGTCGCGATCATCGACTTTGATGTCCATCACGGCAACGGCACGCAGCATATTTTGTGGAACGACCCAACGGTCATGTATGCTTCGACCCACCAGGCACCGCTTTATCCAGGCACCGGCGCGGTGATCGAGACCGGCGAACACGACACCATCGTCAACGCACCGCTGGCCTCCGGCGATGGCGCCGAGCAGTTCAATGGCGCATTCGAAGAGGTGCTCTTGCCGCGGCTGCACGCCTTCAAGCCTGATCTGGTGATCATCTCCGCCGGCTTTGATATGCATTCGCGCGATCCGCTGGCCAACATCCATCTGCACGAGCCCGACTTTGTCTGGGTGACGGAAAAACTGATGGAGCTTGCCGAGACAACGGCGGGCGGGCGTGTCGTTTCGCTGCTCGAGGGCGGCTATGACCTCCAGGGGTTGTCACGCTCGGTCGCGGCGCACGTATCGACGCTTATGCAGGCCTAATTTGGCCTTGGCGCCGGCTTGCCCTTGACCTTGCACGCCCGATCCCGCCACGCTTTTTGCTAACGACAGGAGCGCAAGATGAGCGAATCGGACGAAAAATCCGTCGACAGCCTGACCTTTGAGACTGCGATGGCCGAGCTTGAACGCATCGTTGATCGGCTGGAGCGCGGCGAGGTGGCGCTGGAGGATTCCATTGCGATTTATGAGCGCGGCGAAGCCCTGAAAGGCCGCTGCGAAGCCCTGCTAAAGGCCGCCGAAGAGCGGGTGGAGAAGATCCGCCTGTCCTCGTCAGGTGAGGCAACCGGCACCGAGCCGCTTGATTCCTGATCCATGCTTGGGCCGTTCGCGATCTTTTGCGGCGTGGTCATTCTGGCCGGCTGGCTTTTCCTGATCCGCGATTGGCTGGCCAGCGCCAATTGGTCGTCGGTGCGCGGCACGGTGCGTGGCGTCGATGTTGCCCCGACCCAATCCACCGACCCTATTCGCCCCTGGAAGCAGGTGGATGGTTTTCGCGCGATCGTTCGCTACGCCTATGAGGTGAACGAGCAGACCTATGTCGGAGAGCGGTATTCGGCGACGCGCGATCCGTTCTTTGCCACCGAAACGGACGCCAATGCCTTTTTGCAGCGCTTTCCGCTGCGCTCGCATGTCAGCGTACGCATCGATCCGGGCAACCCAAAACAATCCTTGTTGCAACGGCGTTTGTCGCCCGCCGATGCCCTGCCCGGCTATCTCGGACTTGGCTGCCTGATGGTCGGGCTGCTCCTGCTCTGAACATCGAATTTGGCGGATCGGTGAACGATTAGCGCCGTAGTGTTCTTGAATTTTAGACAGTGTGTCCTGCCGCCGACGCATCGACAGACGCAACCGCCAGCCCTATTTTTGCGGCAACGTTCCTGTTCACGAAAGGTCAAAGCCAATGAGCTGGCAACCCGATATGGATCCGACCCTCGGCGATCCGAAATCCTGCGATGCGATTGAAACCTTGATTGTGCCGCGCGCCCGCGACCTTGGCGGGTTTGAGGTGCGGCGCGCGCTGCCGTCGGCGAAACGGCAGATGGTTGGCCCCTTCATCTTCTTCGATCAGATGGGACCGGCGGAGTTTCTCGTCGGCGGCGGGATCGATGTGCGCCCTCACCCGCACATTGGTTTAGCGACGGTCACTTACCTGTTTGAAGGCGAAGTGATGCACCGCGATTCGCTGGGCACCGAGCTTTCGATCAAACCTGGCGAACTCAATCTGATGTCCGCCGGCAAGGGGATCGTGCATTCCGAACGCACCTCAGAGGCCGCCAAGGCGCTGGGACCGAAACTCTTCGGCATCCAGAGCTGGGTGGCACTGCCGGAAAGCCATGAGGAATCCGCGCCGGCTTTCATCCATTACGGCGCCGACGAGCTGCCCATGCTCAACGACCATGGCGTCAGCGTGCGGGTGATCGCGGGCGAGGTGATGGGTGTGAAAGCCCCAACGCAGACGGCTTGGCCAACGCTTTACGCCGATGCCGTTCTGGCGCCCGGCGCCTCGATCCCGCTCGATCCAACGTTCGATGAACGCGGCATCTATACGGTCAAGGGCACGGTCGATATTGCTGGCGACACGTTCGGCCCAGGCCAGCTTTTGGTGTTCAAACCCGGCGACACGATCACCATCAAAGCGACGGATGACGCAAGGTTCATCATCCTCGGTGGTGAGCCGATGGATTCCAAGCGTTACATTTGGTGGAACTTCGTCTCCTCATCCAAAGAGCGGATTGAACAAGCCAAGGCAGACTGGAAGGAGAAACGCTTCGACATCGTGCCCGGCGATGAGGAAGAGTTCATCCCGCTCCCCGAGAAGTAGGTCGCGCCAACGCAGTGTTTTGCCGCATGGTCGTATCGGTAAACCGCATACCCGTTTCGCGACCATGTTTTAGACGAAAGTCAAATGAATTGGACACTTTAAGTGTCAGACTTTCTTTACAGTCAAAGTCGGCGTAGGGTGGACGATACCGTTCTGCCCTACGCGTCACGATGGCGCGTACTTCTGCCCTTAATGATGCGCTAGTGTGACACCATGGAAATAATTGAACGCCCCGACACGCCGCTTCTCAATACGATTGAAAATCCCAGTGATTTGAAAGGCTTATCGCATGATCAGCTGACCCAAGTCGCTGAAGAGGTGCGCGCTGAAATGATCTCCGCCGTCTCCGTGACCGGCGGTCACCTTGGCGCCGGGCTCGGCGTGGTCGAGCTGACGGTGGCGTTGCACGCCACCTTCAACACCCCCGATGACAAGCTGATTTGGGACGTCGGGCATCAATGCTATCCGCACAAAATCCTGACCGGGCGGCGTGATCGCATCCGCACGATCCGCCAGGGCGGCGGGATTTCGGGGTTCACCAAACGCGCTGAAAGCCCCTACGACCCGTTCGGGGCGGCGCACTCCTCCACCTCCATCTCCGCGGGTCTGGGCATGGCGGTGGCGCGCGATCTCTCCGGGCGCACCAACAATGTGGTCTCAGTGATCGGCGACGGCTCGATGTCGGCGGGCATGGCCTATGAGGCGATGAACAATGCTGGCGCCATGGATGCCCGGCTCATTGTCATCCTCAACGATAATGACATGTCGATCGCCCCGCCAACCGGTGCGATGAGCGCCTATCTGGCCCGGCTCGTCTCCGGCAATTTCTATCGGTCCGTGCGCGAAGGTCTCAAACGAGTGGCGCGCAAACTGCCACCCTATTGGCACAAGAAAGCCGCGCAGGCGGAAGAATTCACCCGCTCGTTCTTCACCGGCGGAACAATGTTTGAAGAGCTTGGCTTCTACTATGTCGGGCCGATTGATGGTCACAACATCCATCATCTGATGCCGGTGCTGGAAAATGTCCGCGACAGCGAACAGGGGCCGATCCTGGTTCATGTGCGCACCCAAAAGGGCAAGGGCTACGGTCCGGCGGAAGCCTCGTCCGACAAATATCACGGCGTCTCAAAATTCAACGTCATCACCGGCGAGCAGGCCAAATCCAAGCCCAACGCCCCGGCCTATACAAGGGTGTTCGGCCAGTCGCTCATTCGTGAGGCCGAGGAAGATGACCGCGTCGTCGGGATCACGGCTGCCATGCCCGGCGGCACCGGGATCGACATGTTCGGCCAAGCGTTTCCCACCCGCACTTTCGATGTTGGCATCGCCGAGCAGCATGCCGTCACCTTCGCGGCCGGTCTTGCCAGCGACGGCATGAAGCCGTTTTGCGCGATCTATTCCACTTTCCTGCAACGTGGCTACGATCAGGTCGTCCACGACGTCTCAATCCAGGGCTTGCCGGTGCGTTTCCCCATCGACCGTGCGGGTCTTGTGGGCGCTGATGGGCCGACCCATGCCGGCTCGTTCGACATTGCCTATCTTGGCTGCCTGCCAGGCTTCACCATCATGGCGGCAGGCGATGAAGCCGAGCTGGTCCATATGGTACGCACCGCCGCCGCCTATGACGACGGCCCGATCGCGTTCCGCTATCCGCGCGGCGAAGGGGTCGGCGTTGATCTGCCCGAACGCGGCTCCATCCTGGAGATTGGCAAGGGCCGGATCGTGCGCGAAGGCTCGACGGTCGCGATCCTATCGCTCGGCTCCCGCCTGAAAGACGCGCTGGTCGCCGCCGACACGCTGGAGACCGAGGGCCTTTCGACGACCGTTGCCGATGCGCGTTTCGCCAAACCGCTGGACGTTGATCTGGTCACCCGCCTTGCCCGTGAGCATGAGGTGCTGATCACGGTGGAAGAAGGCGCGATGGGCGGTTTCGGCTCGTACGTTCTGCACACACTCAACGATGCAGCACTGCTCGATGGCCGGTTGAAACTCGCCACGCTGACCTTGCCCGACCGCTACATCGATCAAGACAGCCCGGCGAAAATGGTCGCCGAAGCCGGCCTTGATGCAGACGGTATTGTGCGCAGCGTCTTTAAGCTGCTAGGGCGCGAAGAATATGTTGCCCCAGTAAGAGCCTAGCCGGCTGCGGGGCGAGACCCCGCACACTAGGCAAACCCATGGGCGCACTTGCTCCCTTCACAGCACTGCTCATTTCCACGGCATTGTTGGTGTCGGGTTATTCGTTGCAGAACGCGCTGATACCGCTTCGCGGCGAAGCCGAAGCGTTTGGCGCCTTTTGGGTCGGTGGCCTGGGATCCGGCTTCTTTCTCGGTTTTGCGCTCGGCTGCTGGTTCGCACCAGCGCTCGTTGCCCGAGCCGGGCACATCCGGGTCTTTGCCGCGTTTGTTGGGCTTATGTCCGGCACGATCCTGCTGCACCCGCTGGCCATTGAGCCAGCCTTCTGGGTGCTGCTGCGGATGATTACCGGCTTTGCGATGGCCGCGCTCTACATCATCCTGGAAAGCTGGCTAAACGAGCGCACCGACAATGCCAATCGCGGCACGGTGATGTCGTTCTACGTCATGATCAACTTCGCGATGATCGCCGCTGGTCAGATGCTTCTGACCACCTATCCGCTGGATAGCTTTGCGCTCTTCACCATCGCATCGGTGTTGATCTCCTTTGCTGCCCTGCCGTTGGCCTTAAGCCGGGCGACCCAGCCGGCGCCCTTGTATGACGTTCGCCTCAACGTCCGGAAGGTTTTCGAGACCTCACCGGTGGGTCTGATCAGCATCATCGGCGTCGGGCTGACCACCGGCAGCTTTTGGGCATTCGGCGGTGTTTTTGCGACCCGCTCGGGGATGGACAGCGATGGAGCCGCGCTCTTCCTTACCGTCGCGATTTTGGGGGCGGCGCTGTTTCAATGGCCGATTGGACGCGTGTCCGACAAGATCGACCGGCGTTTTGTCATGGTGGCGCTGAACATTTTCGCGGTGCTTGTGTGCGTGATGGTGAGCATGCTCAACCCCGATCAACCCACTTTGATTTTGTTGGCTGGCTTTCTGTTCGGTGCCGTTGTTTTTCCATCCTATGCGCTGGCTGTCGCACACACGTTCGACCACGCCGAGGCCGATCAGCATGTGACCATCGCGTCAGGCTTGCTGCTGGCGTTTGCGATCGGCTCCACCGTCGGGCCGCTGGCCGCATCGGTTGCCGTCGATCAGATGGGCGGCACGGGGCTTTTCGCCTATGCCGCGTTCGTGCAAGCCGTGATGGTCCTCTTTCTCGGATTTCGCATCGCCCGGCGCGGCGCGATTGCCGAGGAGGAGAAAGAGGACTTCACGCTCTACGCCACAGCTCCGGTGGGCGCGGTTCTGGTGGATTCAGAATTGGGCGATCAGGACATCGACTTGTTTGAGCCCGAGCCGGTTGTTTTTGAGCCAGACCAGAGTGATGAAGAGGGCCAAACGGGCTAGCTGCGGCATCGCGCTCGCTTGCAACACTGAGGCTTTGGCCTAAAAGACGTCCTATGCGCCCACTTCAAACCCTCCTCCATCTGCGCGCGCCTTTGGCGACACTGGCGCTCTGTGCCCTGCTGGGTCAGCAGATGGTTGGGTTTGTATTCACCGCATCGCCAGCGCTAGCCATTGAAAGTGGCTTTTCGCTGTGCCTGTCCGGCCCGCCGGAAGCCGATGATGATCCCAAAGACATGCTCAGCGTCGCTGGTTTTTGCCCGTGCACGCTGACGGTCGGTCTGGCGCTTCTGCCGCCATCCTCCCCGTTGGTTGACGCACCGCTGGCCGCATCACTGGCGCTTAGCTTTGCGCCGCAAGCGAGCCTGCTCACCGACAGTCCGCCCACCGGCCCACCACCGGCGCGCGCGCCACCTGCAACCCTTCACAGCTGAACGATCTTTCTCTTTTTCGTCTTTGTGAAGGACACCCCAATGACCAAATTTGCATTCCTGGCCGCAGGCGCCCTGGCCCTTGCCTTTTCCTCTTCGGTCGCTCTCGCCCATGACCACGGGCACGGCGATGATCACGCCATGCACGATTCCATGATGGTGAGTGTTGACGCGCTGGAGCTCTCCAATCTGCGCGTCATCGAAACGCCGCCGAACGCCCGCAATGCCGGCGGATTCTTGACCATCATGAACACCGGCGACAGCGATGATCGTTTGGTCGCGGCCAGTTCACCGGTTGCTGAGCGCGTCGAACTGCACACCATGACCATGGACGGCGATGTGATGCGCATGCGCGAACTGGAGGATGGCATCGCCTTGCCCGCCGGCGAGACGGTTGAGCTCGCGCCTGGCGGCTTGCACGTCATGTTCATTGGCCTCACCGGCCCGTTTATCGCTGGTGAAATCGTGTCGGTGACGTTGACGTTCGAAAGCGGCGCCAATCAAGACCTGACCTTGCCGGTGATCGAACGCGCAATGGAGATGAACCATGGCGCACATGGTAGTCACGGGAGCACCAACTGATGCGCGCGTTCCGCTTTGTCCTCTGGGGCTTGGTCGGCCTCGTCGTGGTTGGGATGGGGGCGTTTTTGGCGCTCACCTATCTGCGCGGCCAAGCGCCGGACCAAGCTGCGCTTTATGAAGGCGTCGATAGCGTTGGTGGGCCGTTCACGCTGGTGCGCTCCGACACCGGCGCGACGGTCACCGAGGCCGATTTTGCTGACAAGCCCAAGGCGATCTTCTTCGGCTTCACCTATTGCCCGGATGTCTGCCCGACCACGTTGTTTGAGCTATCGACCTATCTCGATCAGCTCGGGCCGCTTGCCGAGGATATTCACGTGTTGATGGTCAGCGTCGATCCGCAGCGTGATACGCCCGAGTTCCTCGAGCAATATGTGGCGGCGTTTTCCGACCAAATCGTCGGGCTGACCGGCACGCCGGAGGCCGTGGACGAGGCGGTCGCCAACTACCGCGTCTATGCCCGCCGCGTTGAACTCGATGATGGCGACTACACCATGGACCACACTGCCTCGATCTTCTTGATGAACGAGGCCAATCAGCTGGTTGGCACCATCGCCTATCAGGAAAGCCCCGAAACGGCCCTGCCCAAGCTGGAGCGGTTGGCAAGGCTGGGCAGCTAGGCCTGGCAGGCCTGGCAAGCCTGCGACCATTCACGCCGATGGCGGCCCCTTGCCTGGGCGCGCCATCGGCGCCACATTTCTGCGTGTAAATCACGGAGCGATGATGGCCGAGCCCACACCCTTGACCCTAGCAAAGCTGGCCACGCGCGCACGCTACATAGCGCGCCAGGGCACGCGGATCGGGTGGTATGCCGGGCAGGCCTACCGGATGCGCCAGATGCAGCGCCGAGCCGTGGAGCGTGACCCCTCCCTGAAGACCGATGTGAAAGCGCCGGAATCCAATGTGCCCGGCGTCCCAGAGCTTCTGCGCGGTGTAGCCGCACTTTCGGCGCGAGACTTGGCCAACATCGAAGCTGGGATTTATCCCGTGCCGCGCGAGGAGGAACGCTGGTCGGACCGCATTCGCGATGCGCGCGCTGTCTTTGCCGATGTACCGGAGGTTGCCCGCAGGCGGGCTGCGAAGCGTCACCAGGAAGCCCGCGAAGCGCCGCAGGCCGACAAACGCCCGCGCTACTACCAGCAGAATTTCCATTTCCAGACCGATGGCTGGATGAGCGAGGAATCCGCGCGGCTCTACGACACGCAGGTCGAGGTGCTTTTCACCGGCGCCACAGCCGCCATGCGGCGCATGGGCCTTGTGCCCGTTGCGCAGTGGATGAAGGGCCGGGATCAGCGTCAACTTCAGGCGGTCGACCTGGCGACGGGTCCCGGCAATTTCGCCGATAGCCTCGCGCAGACCTATCCACGCATGCCGCTGATCGCGCTGGACTTGTCAGAAGCCTATGCGGGCCACGCGGTGAAACGGTTCAAGCGCTATCGGCACCAGCAAGGCATGGTCGCCAAGGCTGAGGAGATGCCATTTGGCAATGCATCGCTGGATCTGACCTCAGCGGTGTTTCTGTTCCATGAATTGCCCCCGAAAATTCGCGTTGCGGTGGCGAAAGAGATCGCTCGCGTGCTGAAGCCGGGCGGGCTGTTCGTGTTCGTCGATAGTCTGCAGCCAGGCGACACGCCGGCCTATGACGGGCTGTTGGAGATTTTTCCCCAACTGTTCCATGAGCCCTATTACACGACCTATGCGACGACCGATCTGGTTCGCTTGTTTGAAGGGGCGGGCCTTCACATCGTGCACGAGGATACGGCGTTCTTTTCCAAGATTCTGGCGTTCGAGAAACCGGCCTAACCGATCTCGATATCAAGCCCGAGGTCGAGCGACGGCGCGGACGAGGTGAGCCAGCCGGACGAGATGTAATCGACCCCGGCTTCGGCCACGCTCGCTATTGTCTCCAGCGTTATGCCGCCAGAGGCTTCCAAGATCACCGGCTTGCCGGCGGCCTCTCGGTTCATGGCGACACCCTTGGCCAGTGTTTCTGGGTCCATATTGTCGAGCATCACCACGTCAGGGCGCTCCGCGTCGGGCAGTGCCAAAATCAATGCGAATTGATCAAGCGTATCGACCTCGATCTCGATGGCCATCAAGTGCCCGGCAAAACCTTTGGCGGCGCGCACGGCTTCGACAACGCCGCCGCAAACCGCGATGTGGTTGTCTTTTATGAGGATCGCATCATCGAGCCCAAAGCGATGGTTCGACCCACCGCCTTTGCGCACCGCGTATTTCTGCACCGCGCGCAGACCCGGCAGCGTTTTGCGCGTGCAGGTCACCTTGGCTTGGGTATGGGCGATGGCATCTGCAAATGTCTGCGTGGCCGTGGCAATCCCAGACAGGTGGGTGAGGAAGTTCAGCGCCACGCGCTCCGCCGACAGGACCAGCAAGGCCGGACCTTCGATGCGGGCCACGCTGTCGCCTGGTCCTACGCGCGCACCGTCGGAGAGATTGGTGCTGAACGTCACACCGTCGCCGATCTGACGAAAGGCGCTGGCGGCCAGAGGCAAGCCCGCGATCGTGCCTGGTTGGCGCGCGCGGATCACCGCCTCGGCCTTGGCATCTGGCGGCAAGCAAGCCTGGCTGGTGACGTCGCCGGCGCGACCAAGATCTTCCAGAAGTGCGGCTTGCACCAACTCATCAATGATTGGTCGCGGTAACGTCGATGTTGCGGTGCTATCCATGATTCCGTTCAATTCTCGTCGTCATGGCCGGGCTTGACCCGGCCATCCAGCTCTCAGCATTTCATCCTGCACCATCGTGGCATGTTTCACAGAAGGAAGCTGGAAAACCGGGTTGGTAGGGTGGCGCGTGACACGCGAACCCCCGGCTATGACGATGGTGGATGTGGCGATCTTCAGGCGGCTTTGGGCACGTCATCGACCGCCGCGCGCAAATTGGCAAGGGTCCAAAAGGAGCGCGTTGCCTGGGCAGGGTCAGTCTCCGGGAAATCCGACCGGGCATGACCGCCGCGGCTTTCGGTGCGCGTGACCGCGCTTGCGGTGACGATCCAAGCGGCAAGCGCCATGTTGCGCACCGACAGATTGATCGCATTGTCTTTGATCCCGCCAAGCGTCTCCAGCGCAGCGGAGAGACCCTGGCCAGTGCGCTCAACGCCAACATGCTGGCCCATCACCATGCGGATGGCGCGCATCGCTTCCTCGTCGGAATGCGACAGCACCACCGATCCCGTGCTCGCGCCCACTTCAGCGTGGCGCAGTTCGGGCACCGGCATCAGGCGCAGAATATCTTCAGCGATGCGGGCAGAGAACACCACCGCTTCAAGCAGCGAGTTGGACGCCAGGCGATTGGCGCCATGGGCGCCGGTGGAGGACACTTCGCCGGCGGCCCAAAGTCCGTCCAAGGACGTGCGGCCATAGGCATCTGTGAGAATGCCGCCCATGTGATAATGCGCGGCGGGTTCGACCGGCAGCATTTCTGTCACTGGATCGATGCCGGCCTCTTTGGCGCTTTCATAGACGGTGGGAAACGCCTCGGGAAATTTTTCGCCAATCGCCTCCCGGCAATCCAGAAACGCGCCTTTGCCGGATTGCACGGCGCGGTGGATGGCGCGGGCAACGATGTCGCGCGGCGCCAGCTCCAGATCCTCGTGAATGCCTTCCATCAGGCGCGAGCCGTCGCCATAGTGCAGCGTGGCGCCTTTGCCGCGCAGGGCTTCGGTCGCCAGCGGCGCCGGGTCTTTGCCAACCGCCAACGCCGTCGGGTGGAATTGCACGAACTCTGCATCAGCAATGATCGCACCGGCACGAGCGGCCATGGCAAGCCCCTGCCCGCGCGCTTCGACCGGATTGGTGGTCACGGCATAGAGCCCGCCAGTCCCACCGGAGGTGAGCACGACGGCGCGGGTGTGCAGTGTGGTCGGCACTTCTGCCTGGCCGCCATCGCCGCGCGACTGCAATCCCACGACCTGACGGCCCTCGGTGAGAATGGCTTCAACGACATGGTTTTCAATGATGCGGATCGATGGGGTCTTGGCCACCGTTTCAATGAGCGCCGCCATGATCGCCTTGCCGGCGCGGTCGCCCTGGACATGGACGATGCGGTCGGCGGAATGGGCGGCCTCGCGACCAAAAGTCAGACGGCCTTGCAAGTCGGTGTCGAACGGCACGCCATAGGTTAGCAGGTCCTGGATGCGGACATTGGCTTCCTTCACCAGGAGCCGGGCCATGTTCTCATCGACCAGCCCGGCACCGGCGGCAATCGTGTCGGCCAAATGCGCCTGCCAGGTATCGCCTTCAGCAATGGCGGCGGCGATGCCGCCCTGCGCCCAGGCGGACGACGCCCCCAGGCCAAGCGGCGCAGCCGTCACCACGGTAACGGGACGCGGCGCGAGCTTCAGGGCGCAGAAGAGCCCCGCCAAACCGCCGCCGACAATGACCACGTCATCGACCAGAACGCTCATGTTGATCTCCTTGGTGAACCCGTCGGGTTGCCCCGCCTTAGTTGTTGAGGTTCACCATCGCCTCGACCGAGGCGCGGGCGCGCTTGGCCATTTCCGGCGCGATCAGAACCTCGCCTTCCATGGTGAGCAGCGTGTCGAGGATTTTCGGCAGTGTGATGCGCTTCATATGCGGGCAAAGGTTGCACGGGCGCACAAACTCCACATCCGGCGCGGCGGCCGCCACATTGTCGGCCATGGAGCACTCGGTGACCATGAGCACCTTGCCCTCGCCGCGCTCGACCACCCAGTCGATAATGCCGGCGGTGGAACCGGTGAAATCGGCCTCGGCGATCACGTCGGGCGGGCACTCAGGGTGAGCGATCACTTTGATCGACGGATCGGAGGCCTTGTAGTCGCGCAACTCCGCGCCGGTGAAGCGCTCATGCACTTCACAGGCGCCCTTCCAGGCGATGATGTCGACCTCAGTCTGCGTCGCGACCCAGCGCGCCAGATACTGGTCCGGCAGGAAGATCACGCGCTCTGTGCCGAGGCTCTCGACGATCTGCACAGCGTTGGACGAGGTGCAGCAAATGTCCACCTCTGCCTTCACATCAGCCGATGTGTTCACATAGGCGACCACCGGCACGCCGGGATAGGCAGCCTTCAGCGCACGCACATCAGCTCCGGTGATCGAAGAGGCCAGCGAGCAGCCGGCCTTCATGTCGGGGATGAGCACGGTTTTTTCTGGGTTCAGCAGCTTGGAGGTTTCGGCCATGAAGTGTACGCCGCACTGGATGATCACATCGGCATCGACCCTGGTGGCTTCCTTGGCGAGTTGCAGCGAGTCGCCAACAATATCCGACACGCCGTGGAAGATTTCCGGCGTCTGGTAATTGTGCGCGAGGATCGCCGCGCCGCGGACCTTTTTCAGCTCGTTGATCGCCTTGATGTAAGGTGCGTGCACCGGCCATTCGATGCGCGGAATGGCATGACTCATCTTTTCGTAAAGATGGCCAACAGCGGCCTCCACTTCCGGCGTGTAGGTGAGATCCGGCATCAGCAAGCGCTCAAACGTCCGCGAGGGCGCCGGCGCCGGGGCGTCGTGCCAATCCGGCGTCGGGACGCGGGTAAGGGTGCGTGGGCTTTCAACGCGAAACTCGCGCTCTTGCATGCCGCGCTCTTGAATGGCTGTCATGATCTGCCTCCTCCAGGCAAACGCCCAAGTGGCCTAGAAAGGCCGCGTTCCGGGCTATTTCTCATTTAGAGCATAAGTCGGATAAGCGGACTTTTGCTCATGTTGAGGTTTAGTATAGGGATTTTCGCATTGTCTGACAAGGTGGGCCAGGCATCGAACTGTTCAGTACGGCCGGTACCGACACGTTGCGGAACCGAAAACCGCCGGCATTGCAAGGCTTTCGGTTCAATATTCTTGATGCGAGCTTGCAGGAATTTGAGTTGGTCGCCCGCGCCGAACCAGTGTAGCTAGTAGATCAAAGGGTCGGTTGACCCTCGGCTTTGCGCGAACGGTCATCCATCATGGCGAATCGATCCCAACCCCTCTCCAATCCCACTGGCTCCCATGGCTCCCCGGGCTCGTCAGGCGTGCCGATGACGGCGCTATGGCTGGTCATCGTCTGCGGCTGCCTGATTTCCCTTCTGTCCTTTGGACCACGCTCGATTCTCGGCCTTTTCCTGGTGCCGATGACCGAGGCGCAAGGGTGGAGCCGTGAGATTTTTGCGCTGTCGCTTGCCATCCAGAACCTGATCTGGGGCATCGGCCAACCTTTTGCCGGCGCGGTTGCCGATCGCTACGGCACGGGCCGTGTCCTCGCGTTTGGCGGACTGGTTTATGCCGCCGGGCTTGTCCTGATGGCGTGGGCGCCAACGCCTGCCTGGCTGCACGTGTCAGCCGGCATGATGATCGGGCTTGGCATGGCTGCCGCGTCGTTCTCCATCGTGTTGGCCGCTTTTGGGCGCCGTGTGCCACCGGAGAAACGCCCGATGGTGTTCGGTATCGGCACGGCCGCTGGTTCCATGGGGCAGTTTTTGTTTGCGCCGATGGGCCGGGCGTTCATTGCCGATTATGGCTGGGAGCAGGCGCTGATCCTGCTTGGCGTCATTATGCTTGCCATCCCGGTTCTGGCGTTTGCCCTGCGCGGCCGGTCCGACCAGTCGGCAGCTGCCGATTTTATCAAGGATCAAACGCTGACGCAGGCGGTGACCCAAGCCTTCGCCCACCGCTCCTATGTGCTCTTGGTGGTCGGCTTTTTCGTCTGCGGCTTCCATGTGGCGTTCATCACCGCCCACTTGCCCGCCTATCTTGACGACCTCGGCATGGACCCGACGCTTGGCGCCTGGTCTCTGGCACTGATCGGCTTGTTCAATGTCATCGGCTCGCTGGCCTCAGGCGTGATCGCCGGGAAATATTCTAAGCCGATCTTCCTGGCGCTGATCTATCTGGCGCGCGCGGCGATCATTGCGCTGTTCCTCATTCTGCCCATCTCAACGCTGACCGTGCTCGTCTTTTCCGCGACGATGGGCTTGCTTTGGCTTTCCACCGTGCCGCCAACCACGGCGCTCGTGGCGATCATGTTCGGGCCGAAATATATGGCGACATTGATGGGCATTGTTTTCTTCAACCATCAGCTTGGCGCCTTCCTGGGCGTCTGGCTTGGTGGACGCCTCTACGACACCACCGGCTCCTACGATGTTGTCTGGTACCTCGGCATCGCTCTTGGCATTTTGGCCGCCATCGTGCATTGGCCTATCAGAGAGGCCCGGGCCGACACGCCGCTCGCCTCGCCAGCTGAGTAAGGATGCCGCCCCATGAGCCTACCGACCGAGCCGTTCCAAGCAATCTGGATCACCAGCGACGATGGCAAGCGCGCCAAACCCGCCGTTATTCATGAGATCACGCTGGATGATCTGATGCCCGGTGATGTGACGCTGAAGGTCACGCACACGACGGTGAACTTCAAAGACGGTTTGGCGATGACGGCCAAAGGTCCGATCGCACGCAAGTTCCCAATGATCCCGGGTGTCGATATGGCCGGCACGGTGATTGCCTCCGACCGCGACGATTTCAAGGAAGGCGATGAGGTGATCCTCAACGGCTTCGGGGTTGGCGAAGGCCATATGGGTGCTTACGCCTCCTACGCCCGTGTCTCAGGCGATTGGCTGATCCATCGCCCGGACGGGCTAACCGGCGCCCAGGCGATGGCCATCGGCACAGCCGGCTATACCGCGATGCTCTGCGTCATGGCGCTCGATAAAGCCGGCGTGAAGCCGGAAGACGGCCCGGTTCTGGTCACCGGATCGGCGGGCGGCGTTGGGTCGGTCGCCATCGCGATCCTTGCCGGGCGCGGCTATCACGTGGTGGCCTCCACCGGGCGCCCGGAAGAAGAAGACTATCTGAAAGGTTTGGGCGCGGCGGAAATCGTCGACCGCAACGAATTCAACAGCGATGTGCGCCCGCTTGCCCGCGAAAAATGGGCCGGCGCCGTGGATGCGGTCGGTTCGAAGACGCTGGCCAATGTTCTCAGCCAAGTGAAGTATGGCGGTGCGGTCGCGGCCTGCGGTTTGGCGCAAGGCGGCGACCTGCCGTCCTTCGTTCACCCGTTCATTCTGCGCGCGGTTCAGCTGATTGGTGTGGAATCGGTGATGACGCCAATCTCAGTGCGCAAGGCAGCCTATGATCAGCTCGCCAAAGATCTCGACATGGCCAAGCTTGACGCCATGACCACGCATATCGGCTTTGACGATCTGCTCGATGCCGGTCAGCAGATCATGGACGGCAAGGTGCGCGGACGACTGGTCGCCACGCTCTAACCGGTCTTCGGATAGGATTGCTTAGCGCACCACTTCAGCGACGTCGCTCACCGGCAGGTGAACAGCGCTGGTGCGCACTTCGTCTTCGGCCATGGTCAGCACGGTCGGCGTTTTTGTCTGCGCATAGCGCAGCATTTCCACGCGCTGTGCCAGATCATGGATCGGCGCGACCTCACCCTTGGTGTCGGACATAATCCAACCCGTCACCATGCCGGCCATCATGGCCGGGACGGCGACCGCCAAAAGTGTCTGCGCGTAGCGCTTGTAAAACCGCTTGGAACGGTGGGCGGGCAGCGCGCCATCAAGCCGCACTGCACCGCCCGTTTCTGTTAGCCCCTGCATTCAAACTCACCATTTTTTGTTGCTTGGTGTTGATTGGCAGGTAGCACAGGCGGTCAGGAAAAACCGTTACCGAATGCGGCTTTCGCGTGGCAATTGCAAGGCATGCCAAACGGACCGTAAATCGGTTAATGAAGGTTTTTCAGGCATTTAACAGAAGGTTGATTGCACTACCGCACCACCGGCTGGCCAAAGCGCAAGCCTGCCGATGGGCGTTCGGCGATCACGTCGCGACGGAAGCGATACAGTGCCGCCGGGCGGCCGCCGGTCGCTTGTGTGGTGGCGCCGGTCGGTTCGACAAGGCCGGCATTATCGACCAGGCGGCGGAAATTCTGCTTGTGCAATCGCCGTCCGGCAATCGCCTCGACCGCCGATTGCAGGCCGGTGAGCGTGAAACTCTCCGGCATCAGCTCAAAGACCACCGGGCGGTACTTCATCTTGCCGCGTAGCCTTGCGATGGCGGTGGCGAGGATGCGGCGATGATCGAGCGCCATCGGCCTGCCGATGGTTTGCGTCGCCAACACGGTGGATTGGTCGCGGCCATCGCGGGTGGTTTCCTGAGCAAGGCCCGCCTCATAGAGCAGTTCGTACCGCTCCAGGACCCGTTCTTCGTCCCAGGCGAGATTGCCCTCGCCGCCCTCGCCCGGTGCATCGCCAAAGGCCAGTGCCACGCGCCGCGCGCGGCTCAGTGAGCGACCGGGCGGTTCATCGCCGCTCGCCTTGCCCAGCCAATCGTGCAGCGCGGGCAGAATGACCTCGTCCAGCATGGCCGGACGGCCAGCGCGCCAATCCTCCCAAGGAAAGAACTGGTACCAACTCTGCCAGGACCACGGCGCATCCTCACTGTCGCCCGCATCATTGCGCGTCAGCGCCAGATAACCGATCGACATGACGTGCGGCGCCGATGTCGGTGAGGTCGCATGACGGCCACGGTCGCCAAAGGTGTAGAGCTGCTCGATATAGCCGAGCCGGAACCCGGTCTGGTCTTCGACAAATCCGCGCAGGCCAAGTTCCAGCGTGCGGTGGCGCAGCGGCGCGAACGGTCCTGATGGCAATGCGCTGGCGTCCGTACCAGGATCACGCGAGGGCACAGTGAGGATCGCTGGCGACCCTGCAACCAGCGCGGTGACCGCAGCGGTCAGATCGATACCAATGGATTGATCGGCGACGTTAGCCATGATCGTCAGCGGTTTGGCCAGCCGGAAGCGCGAACGGCTTGCCCTCATAGGCCATGGCACCGCGACCAATGGCAGCAATGGCATCCTTCATCGCGCCCTTGGCGCCCAGCAGATCATCGGCAAAGCTCACCATGCGCCCATTGGGCGTTGCCCAGGGCGCGCGCGCGCGCAACAGGCGGGCCAGATCATAGGGATCGCTGTCGGGGGTCAGCGCATGGGAGAGAATGTAGCCCGCCGCCGTGGAGCGGCTGACGCCGGCCCAGCAATGCACCACCATGGGCGCTTTGCGGTCCCAACTCTGGCCGAACTCCAAGATCTTTTCCACATGCGCCGGGCTCGGCGGCACCAAGCCTTGCGCAGGCGCAGTGATGTCGTTGAATTCAAGATAGAGATGATTGTCTTCAGCGATGCTTTTGGGCCGTTCGACCTGTGTGCCGCCGCTAATCACCGTCAATAGGTGCGATGCGCCGGTGCGGGCGACAACGTCATGGATGGCGGCAAGCGAGCAGATGTAAAGCGTCATGAGCAAAGGCCTATCACGTTAGGTGCGCGCCGTGGGAGGTTTTGGAAGCGCCGCCAGATGGGCGGCAAACAGGTCATGATGGCGGGTCAGAAAGGCCATCTCAGCATCCAAGGCCGACATGGAGTGAACCGCGATAGTGGCCAGTGAGCCAGGAGGCTTGCCGAACAGTTTTTCGGCCTCGTCAAGTGCAAACCCGGCTAATTGCGAGGCTTCCAAAAACGCTGAAACACTGTCGGCTTGTTTGATCAGCTTATGCATGGGCTTAGGAAGACTGGCGGGCAATTGGTGGCGCAGATGGATCGCGGCAGCAAGGCGCGCTTCGATGCTGCGATAGCCATCGCCGAGAAGCGCCTTAAACGGGGAAATCATGTCGCCGATGACATATTCTGGGCCGTCATGGAGCAGCGCGGCCAGACGCAAATCGGCAGACGCTTCGCCGTCGCATAGCGCATCCACAAGATCAACGACCAGCAGGCAATGCTGCGCCACTGAAAAGGCGTGATCGCCAACGGTCTGGCCGTTCCAGCGGGCAACGCGGGCCAGGCCATGGGCGATGTCTTCGATCTCGATATCAAGCGGTGACGGGTCGGCCAAATCGAGCCGACGGCCTGACAGCATGCGCTGCCAGACGCGCGCCGGCTGGTCAGATCGTGAAGTCTTGCGCGGCACAGCCGATCCTAAGTTGCCTCTGATTCCTTCTTAGGCTCAAGGCTGTAGGTGGCGTAGGGCGGTGGGGCAAGGGTGACCGGTGTGCCGCCGACCGTGACCGCGCCTTTCAGCTGGTCGATGCGCACAACCGCGATGCCCTGCGATCCCGCCACAAGACGCAGCGTGCCGACCTCGCGTTCGCCGGCCACAATGGACGCGCCCTGCTCCAGGCCATCGCCGGTGACCAGTACAGGGCGGCGGCGTGCCGTGCCGCGATGCTTCACGCGGCTCACGACCTCCTGGCCGACGAAACAGCCTTTGGCGAAGGAAACCGCGCCGGTGAGGTCGAGCGCTACATCATGCGGGAAATCCTGATTGGCGATGATCTCCGACGGGCCTTCCAAAACGCCGAGCGATGCGCGGTGGGCATGGTAGGTTTCAACCGTTTCCGTCGCGTTCGCCGCACCATAATGGCGGACACCCATGAGCGGGTGGCGGGTGTCAGCCAGGCCGTCGGCGATACCAGCAAACACCGGAAGATCTGAAGGCGTCAGGGTGACCTTGGCGCGTAATTTGTAAAGCGTCAGGCGTTTGGTGAGGTCGGCAATCTCGCTGCTATCGCATTCCAGCGCGAAGCCATCCTCGTGTCGGCTGACCAAAAACGAGAAGAGCAATTTGCCCTGCGGGGTCAGCAGTGCCGAGCCGCGCGCCTCGCCCTCGTTTGGCAGGTCAGAGGTGATCAAGCCTTCCAAAAAGTGCGCCGCGTCCTCGCCTTCAACCAGGAGCAGCGCGCGATGGGGAAGCTGAGCAAGGGGCATGGTGGTGGCACAACCTTAATTGCGTAGGAAGCTATGCCACCGAGATAAGCGCCTTATTGGACGATCTCAAGATCAGGCTCGAAAGCGTGGACGACGAAAGCGAACGTCACATCGTGCACCACCGGCTCGCCATCGATCATGACGGTGATGTTGCCGACGTCGCGGCCCTCGGCAATGATTTCATCGTCCAAAGCCGAGGCCTGGCCGGGCGCAAAACTCACTTCAATGCCGTCCTCTTCATAGCTTCCATCTTCGGCGAGCTTGGCCGTGGACACCGCGAATTCGGTGTCGCCATGGCGCACCATGACCACCCGTTGCAGCGGCGCAATGCCATCGGGGAACGGGCCATTGTAAAGGAAGGGCTGGGCCGACGTGTCGTAACCGCGATAGGGGTTCATGCCATAGGGGCGGCGGAAACGGGTCGGGTCTTCGAGCACCACAGCATCAGGATGGGCTTCGGCGAATCTTTCCCACGAGATGAGCTGGGACGGCAGCATGGTGAGTTCTGTGCCGGCGTAAGACCCGGTGATCGATTCGCCGGAGAATTGCTGCCACCAGCTATCGGTTTGGCGGTCATACATCACCAAATCGGAGCGGCGCAGCTTGCCGGTCGTGCCGAAGTCCAGAATTTCGCCGCCCACATTACGGTCGAAAACGATGGCGGCGTTGCAGAGCGGGCAATAGGTAACGGAAACCGGCAGGCCGCCGACTTCGTCGTTGACGATCTCATGAAAGGTCATGACACGCAGCGGATAGGCGCGGGTCTCGCCATTGTGGGTGAAACTCATCACCGGGTCGAGCGGGCCAAGATGATCAACTTCGGAGACCGGCATGAAACTCGGATCGTCGATGGGCGGAATGCCATCGCGGCGTGGGCCGCCATCCATAATCTCACCAAGATCGACGGTTGTCTGGGTGAAATCGGTTGCCCAGCCTTCGCGCTGCCAGCGGTCGGGATTGGCGAGCGCTTGCGTTGCTACCGTCGCGGCGAGCGCAAGACCGGCGACAAACAGAGCGGATTTGACAAGGGCCGTGCGCGGATCAGGCAGTGCGCGCGCTTTGGCGGTGCTTTCACCGGAAGACTGGGAACGAAGATACGGATAACGCGAAGACTGAAAACTGGATGACATGGCGGTCGAGCCTCCTTTTGGTGGCTCGCATAGTGCGGCGGCTGCCCGACGGTTTCCACACACTGTTGATCAACTTGCCGCGAGGACAGGTATCTCGTTGCCGGACAGAACTCTAGTTGAACAGCTCGTCGACGGCGTCCTGCGCGCGCATTTGGGCTTCATCCGCGGCCGGGCCGACCCTTGCCAGATCATCGGTTGCATTGATGATCGCGCTGGCGCGATCGATCGAGGGGCGCAGATCGTTGACGATGGTTAGCATCAGCCTGTCGGCAAGCGCCGGGTCCATGGGTGCGGCCATATCAACGCCTGACAGCATGATCTGAATGTCGACGATCTGCTTGTCGAGATCGGCAATGACCGCATCGAATCGTGCCTTGGTGCATGCCGGCGCGGCCTGATAAGCCTCGATTGCCAGGGCCTTGTCAGCAAAAACCGATTGCTCGAAATGCTCGGTGTAGCCGCGTGGCTCCCACGCGATCACATCGGCGATCATATCGGGCATATCCGGCACCATCTCCATCAGCATCACCACCTCATTGAAATGATTGAGGTAGTCCGTGGCCAGAAAACTGGACGGATTGATATTGGCAGCAGCCAATGCATCAAGGTGGAAAGGTGAAAGAGAGAGCATCAAACGCGAATACTTGGTGACGACTAGAGTACACAACTTACGCGGGAATAGGTTACCAGAACCTTGTGGATCGGCCTTGTGCGTCGCGATGGCTGTGGCCATTCTGACCAGCGGCGCAGGCAAGCAAGAGAGGGTGTGGCGATGTGTGGGCGGTTTGTTTTGGCGGCGTCGAAAAACGCGCTTGGCGCGCTGTTCAAGATCGTCATGGATGGCCCTTATGAGCCACGCTACAACATCGCGCCAACGCAACCGGTGCTGCACATCCACCAATTCAGCGGTGAGGTGCGCGCCGACTATGCCCGTTGGGGCCTGATCCCCTCCTGGCACAAGGACCCGGAAAACGCACAGCTTCTGATCAATGCGCGCTCTGAAACGGTGCTGGAGAAACCCTCGTTCAAAAACGCCATCCGCCACCGTCGCGTGCTGGTGCCGGCGACGCACTTTTACGAGTGGCGCCGCGAGGGCAAGGCCAAACAGCCCTACGCCGTGGAGCGTACGCGGCCAGATGGCGAGGATGGCCTTTTTGCCATGGCTGGGATCGTCGATGAGTGGGCGGGCAAGGATGGCGAGGTGCTCTCGACGCTGGCAATCCTGACCCAACAGGCTATTGGTGGCATCGCCGATATTCACCATCGCATGCCGATGGTCGTGCCGCCGGAGCATTATGCCAGTTGGCTCGATTGCCGCACGGTCGATGGGCAGATGGCGCTGGAACCACTGCGCGTGACCCAGCCGGACGCCTGGCGGCTCTGGCCGGTCGATCGCGTGGTGAACCGCGCCGGGGTTGATGGCGCGCAGCTCTTGGAAGAAGTCGACTTGGAGACCGAAGAGCCGCCCAAGCCCGATCCACAGATGAGCTTGTTTTAGCAACTTCAAGCAAGCCCCGGGCTTGACCCGAGGCCTCGCGCCAACACGCCATCGAGGTCCCGGATCACAGCCGTAGGCTGATGTCTGGGACTTGACGCTCACAATTCGGACGGCAGCACCTTGCCCGGGTTCATGATGCCTTTGGGGTCGATGGCGTCTTTGAGCGTGCGCATCAGGGCCAAGGCCACTGGGTCCTTCACGCCGGGCAAAAGATCGCGTTTGGCTTGGCCGATGCCGTGCTCCGCGGAGATCGACCCGCCATAGCGCGTGGTGATGGCGTGCACCCGTTCGTTCATCGCCTCATAATTGGCAAGAAACGCGGCCCTATCGGAGCCCTCGGGCTGCGACACGTTGAAGTGGATGTTGCCATCGCCCAGATGGCCGAACGGAACCGGCCGGCAGCCAGGCACCATCTCGACGACAGCGGCGATGGCTTTATCGAGGAAATCAGCGACGGCGGCGACCGGAACCGACACATCGTGCTTGATCGAACCGCCTTCGGGTTTTTGCGCCTCGGAAAGCCCGTGACGCATCGCCCAGAACATGTTCGCCTGGTCCAGCGACTGGGCGATGGCGGCGTCTTCCACAAGCCCGTCATCAAACGATGTTTCCATTGATTGCATCAACAACGCCTCAGCATCGTCCTCGCCGCGGCCTGAGGAGATCTCCGCAAGCACGTACCAGGCATGTTCGCCGTCCAGCGGATCGCGCATGCCATCCATGTTGCGGGTCAAGAAATCGATGGCGATGCGCGGCATGATTTCAAACGCGGTGAGCGCTGGCCCAGCGACGTCCTGCATCAAGGAAAAGAGCTTCAATGCCTCGTGCGGCGAGGCGATACCGATCATCGCCGTGCGCATGCCCTTTGGCTTGGGAAAGAGCTTTAGGCTCGCGCCAGTGATCACGCCAAGCGTGCCTTCGGCGCCAACAAACAAGTGTTTCAGATCGTAGCCGGTGTTGTCCTTGCGCAGTTTCGACAGGCCATTCCAAAGCCGCCCATCGGGCAGCGCCACCTCCAAGCCGAGCACCAGATCGCGGGTGTTGCCATAGGCCAAAACCCCGGTACCGCCTGCGTTTGTGGATAGATTGCCGCCGATCATGCACGAGCCCTCGGCGCCCAGCGAAAGCGGAAACAGACGACCGGCTTTGTCGGCTTCTCCCTGTAGGATTTGCAGCACAACGCCGGCATCGACGGTGATCACACCGCCGACCGTGTCGACCTCGCGCACGCGGTTGAGCTTGGCCAGCGACAGCACGATAGCATCGCCGGATTGGTCGGGTGTCTGGCCACCGACGAGACCGGTATTGCCTCCCTGCGGCACTACCGGGACGTGGTTTTCATGGGCAAAGCGCAACACTTGGCAGACCTCGTCTACGGTGCGCGGCTGCACCACCGCGGCGGCTTTGCCGACATAGCGATCGCGCCATTCGTGCAGGAAAGGCGCCTGATCGTCCGGGTCGGTGATCAGCGCCTGATCGCCCAGCATCTGCGTTAAATCCTTCACGGTATCGGCGAACATTGCATCAATCTCCCGGGTTGCCACGTCCATGCTCAATCGGCAGGGCTTTTCCTGACCCAACTCCTAGGGTAAGAACCGCCGCACCGCCAGATCGGCGTATCCGCTCCCATTCTTCCACCTTTTCAATCAGAGGGTTATCCTTCGTGTCCGGTCCCATTCTGGAAGGCAAACGCGGCCTGATTCTCGGCCTTGCCAACAACCGCTCCATCGCTTGGGGCATTGCCAAGGCGTGCCGCGCGCACGGCGCCGAGCTCGGTTTCACCTATCAGGGTGACGCGCTGAAGAAACGCGTTGAGCCGTTGGCGCAGGAGCTTGACGGCGAGGTTTTCGGCCATTGCGATGTCACTGACACGGCCTCGATGGATGCGGTGATGACAGCCGTTGAGGCCAAATGGGGCAAACTTGATTTTCTGGTCCACGCGATCGCGTTTTCCGACAAGGATGAGCTGACCGGGCGCTATGTTGATACGAGCGCGGAAAACTTCGACCGCTCGATGAACATTTCGGTCTATTCCTTCACCGCCCTGATGCAGCGCGCCGAGAAGCTGATGACGGAGGGCGGCTCGATGCTGACGCTCACCTATTATGGCGCCGAGCAGGTCATGCCACATTACAACGTCATGGGTGTCGCCAAAGCCGCTTTGGAAGCCTCGGTGCGTTATCTGGCCGTTGATCTTGGTGGCCAAGGAATTCGCGTCAACGCTCTTTCAGCCGGCCCAATCAAGACGCTTGCGGCCTCCGGCATTGGTGACTTCCGCTACATTTTGAAGTGGAACGAGTACAATTCACCGCTGAAAAAGACCGTTTCCATCGATGAAGTCGGCGATGCAGCTGTCTATCTGCTCTCGCCGCTTTCACGCGCTGTCACTGGCGAAGTCCATCACGTGGATTCCGGCTATCACGTTGTCGGCATGAAGGCGGTCGATGCGCCTGATATTTCTGTCGTGAAAGACTGATATCTCAGGCGCGTGATCACACTTTCTCATCCGCTTATCTTCATCCGCCATGGCCAAACCGACTGGAACAAGGAAGGTCGGCTTCAGGGCGGGCAGGATATCCCGATCAACGAAACCGGCGCCTGGCAGGCAACCCGCAACGGCCGCCGGCTGAAGGGCGTGTTTGAGGACGAGGCCTTCGATCTGGCGGACTTCACGTTTGTCGCTTCGCCGCTGGGGCGCTGCATCCGCACGATGGGCCTGGTGCGTGCGGGCCTCGATCTTGATCCCGACCAAGGTTTTGACCGCGATGACCGGCTGAAGGAGATCACATTTGGCGCGTGGGAAGGCAAGACGTTTGAGGAACTGCAAGGCCTGGACGCCGACGCCGTAACGACCCGTGAAGCCAACAAATGGAGCTTCGTGCCGCCGGGCGGTGAAAGCTACCAAATGCTTTCAAAGCGCATGCGGCCATGGCTGGAAAGCCTCGACCGACCGACCATCGCGGTTTCGCATGGTGGTGTGTCGCGCGTCGTGCGCGGACTGCTCTTTGATCTGGACAAAAATGAAATTCCCCGACTCGACGTGCCGCAGGACAAAATCTACCTGGTGCAGGACGGTCAGGGCTTCTGGTTTTAAGCCGCCGATAGAGGTTAAGGCCAATTGTCGGTTCTGGTGAGACAGATCGTCTTGATTGCTTTGTTTGACGCCCCTACCGGCCCGGTGTAGCACCAGCGCACGAACTGCAATTTGGGCTTCTTTGGGCTTCCATGTCTCACAACAGTTTTGGACATTTGTTTCGCTTCACCAGTTTTGGTGAAAGCCACGGCCCGGCGCTTGGCTGCGTGGTGGATGGCTGTCCGCCGCTAATTCCGCTTACCGAGGCCGACATTCAGGGCGATCTGGATCGGCGCAAGCCTGGCCAAAGCAAATACACTACTCAGCGACGCGAGGCCGATCAGGTGAAAATCCTCTCTGGCGTGATGGTCGATGAGGATGGCGTGCAGAAGACCACCGGCACGCCGATTGGCCTGATGATCGAAAACACCGATCAGCGCTCCAAAGACTATAGCGAGATCAAAACGCGCTATCGCCCCGGCCACGCCGATTACACCTATGATGCCAAATACGGCATCCGCGATTATCGCGGCGGCGGACGCTCTTCAGCCCGCGAAACGGCGGCACGGGTCGCTGCCGGTGCAATCGCCCGCAAGGTCGTATCCGGCATGACCATTCGTGGCGCGCTGGTGCAGATGGGCCCGCACAAAGTAGACCGCGAGAACTGGGACTGGGATCAGGTTGGCCAGAACCCTTTCTTCTGCCCCGACGCGGGAACGGCGGGTCGTTGGGCTGACTACCTCGATGACATCCGCAAGGCCGGCTCGTCGGTTGGCGCGGTGATCGAGGTGGTCGCCGCGAACGTGCCTGCGGGTTTGGGTGCGCCTGTCTATGGCAAGCTGGATGGCGATCTGGCGGCGGCCATGATGAGCATCAACGCCGTCAAGGGCGTGGAGATCGGCAACGGCTTTGAGGCTGCCGCTATCACCGGTGAAGAGAACGCCGATGAGATGCGCGCAGGAGAGGATGGCAAGCCGGTGTTTCTCTCTAACAAAGCGGGCGGTGTTCTGGGTGGCATATCCTCAGGCGAGCCAGTCGTTGTACGTTTTGCAGTCAAACCGACTTCTTCCATCCTGACGCCACGCCAAAGCGTGACGCGCGAGGGCGATGAGGTCGATGTGATGACCAAGGGCCGCCACGACCCGTGCGTTGGCATTCGTGCCGTGCCCGTCGGTGAAGCGATGATGGCGCTGGTGCTCGCCGATCATTTTCTAAGACACCGAGGACAGGTGGGCGAAGAAGTGGGGGTAACCTGATGGACCGTGATTTAAGCCATGTGCAGGCCGCCATCGACGCCTTCAAGCAAGGCGCGATGCTCGTCGTCACCGATGATGATGACCGCGAGAACGAAGGCGATCTGTTCGTCGCTGCCGAGCATTGCACGCCTGAAGCTATGGCGTTCATCGTGCGGCATACGTCCGGCATTGTCTGCGCGCCGATGCCGCCAGCCAGCGCCAAACGTTTGCGGCTCGACCCGATGGTAGCGGCCAATGACGCACCGCTGGCCACGGCCTTCACGATCTCTGTGGACGTCAAACACGGGCTGACCACCGGCATTTCAGCTGAGGAGCGCACCAACACGGTGCGCGCGCTTGCCAATGGCAATGTCGGCGCCGATGATTTCGTCCGCCCCGGACATGTTTTCCCGCTGATCGCCCGCGAAGGGGGCGTACTCGTGCGCTCCGGCCATACCGAAGCCTGCGTCGATCTTTGCAAGCTGGCGGGGCTCGAACCGGTCGGCGTGCTTGCGGAACTCGTCAACGATGATGGCACCGTCAAGCGCGGGCCGGAGGTCTCAGCCTTCGCCAAAGAGCATGATCTTGTCGCGCTATCGGTCGCCGATCTGATCGCCTGGCGGCAGAAATCAGAGCGCCTGGTGAACCGTGTCGATGAAGCCGACATCGACACGCGCCATGGTCCGGCGCGGGCCTACAGCTACGAAGTGCCGTTCGATGCCATGCAGCATCTGGCCGTGGTCTACGGAAATGTCGCCGATGCGGAAAACGTGCCGGTGCGGCTGCATCTGGAGCAGGTGAGCGAAGATGTTTTTGGCGCCCATAGCCGGCTGGATGAGGTGATGGAGCGGTTCTCGCGCGAGGGGCACGGCGTGATCGTGTATCTGCGCGAAGGGTCGCTCGGCGTTGCGCCAACCAGCGCCCGCCACGCACGCTCGACCCAAGACATTGACGATGATCATCAGACCGCCAGCCTGCGGGCCAACCAATGGCGCGAAATCGGCCTAGGCGCGCAAATTCTGCGCGACCTGGGCCTGACATCGATACGGCTGTTGTCGAGCCAGAAACGCACCTATGTTGGCCTGGAAGGCTTTGGCCTAACCATCACCGACACGGAAATTTTTTAGATCATGAACGACCCGTTCGCCAGCACCACGCCGACGCCGCGCTCCCTGGGCGTGAACTATCTGTCGGGGTCCGGCGACATGATGGCCTATGGCGGCATCGTTGTCGCCGCGCTCGGCGTGCTCGCCTTTTTCGTCCAAGGCCAGTTCGTGTTTTTGGTGATGGTGCCGATTGGGCTTGCCGTTGCGGCCTATTTTTATCCGCTGATCGAAAAGGGCGTTGTGCGCCTGGGCGCTGACGTGCGCGGGCTCTATTTTGAGCGGTTGGGCATTATCCCCTGGGCGGCGATCAAGAGCGTGCGCCATCAACAAAAAGCGCTGCGCACCTTGCGCCTGCATGTACTGCATGTGGAACTGCGCGCCGCGCCGGAAACCGTGGTCACCGAGCCGGACGATGTGCCAATCTGGAAGGCTTTTATGGCCAAGGCCTGGAAGCGCGATGGCAACACACTGAGCGTTGATTTACATGCGCTGGCCAGCGACCCGGTGAACCTGGTGGATCACCTGCTCGCCTTCCGCCCTGACCTTTTGAAAGAGGTGCAGGATGTGCGGGTGGAGTTGGGTTAAGCGTCCGCCGCCTGCACAATCGTCATCCCTGTGCTTGTCACAGGGATCCATTCCAACAGCTTTGCTGGCAACTGCAATTGCTGAACTGCATCTTGAGGAATGGATCCCCGCCCCAAGGGCGAGGATGACGGTTCAGGGTTAGCCCTCGATCTTCGACAGGTCGGCCACGGCATGGATCGCGTCGCGCACGGCATGAAGCACGGCCAGGCGATTGGCGCGGACGGCCTCGTCCTCGGCGTTCACCTGCACCGCGTCAAAGAACGCATCGATAGGCCCGCGCAAGGTGGCGAGCGCATGCATAGCCGCTTCGAAATCGCCCTGCTCGACGGCGGTTTGAGATGTGGAGGCCGTCGCAGCGAGGGCATCGTTCAGCACGCGCTCCTCGGCATGCTCGAACAGGCTAGCATCGACTGAATCGGCGACCTTCGTGCCCTTCTTCTCCTCGGCAGCGAGAATGTTCGCCGCCCGGCGATAGCCCGCCAGAAGGTTCTGACCATCGTCGGATTTCAGCAGTTTAGAGAGCGCTTCGGCGGCCTGAACCGTGCGCAGGATATCGCCCTGCCCAGCTGACGCCGAAGCATCGACGATATCGTGGGTGATGCCTTCGTCGCGAAGGGAGACTTTGAGACGCTCTTTGATAAACTCCATTACGGAGTGCGCACAATCACTTGCTGCTTTCTTCAGGCCCAACTCGTTAGAGATGCTCAACTCCATTCCTTGAGGGGTCGAATGCTCAATAACCATGGCAGCGATGGCATCGAAAGCGCTCACCTCACTACTTGAGAGGTCGCCAAAGCTCTCTCTGACTGGCACGGAGAATGCCGGAAAGACATACAACCAAGGGGTTGCGACAGAGAGGTACTCATACAGTCTTTGGTATCCAGCCATCTTTGTTGTCATGGATTCAGCGAACTCGATTTGGTTGGAACAATCCCAAACAATCTCCTGATCCAGTTGGAAGAGAAATTTCAGTAGCAGGATTTGCGATATTGATGGGAGGTTGATGTCCAATCGATGCTCGCGAACCAACCGAACAACGCCTAAGGCAGCTCGCCGCAGCGCATAGGGGTCTTTGGAGCCGGTGGGTTTTTCGTCAATCGCCCAGAAGCCGGTTAGCGTATCCAGCTTGTCGGCCAGCGCGACGGCGACAGCGACTTTGTCCGTCGGCACAGAGTCGGACGGGCCTTGCGGTTTGTAGTGATCTTCAATCGCAGCCACGACAGATGCATCTTCGCCTTGCAGCGCCGCGTAGCGCGCGCCCATGAAGCCTTGAAGTTCTGGGAATTCGCCGACCACTTCGGTCTGCAGATCGGCCTTGGCGAGTTTGGCGGCGCGCTCTGCCTTGTCAGCATCAGCACCAATCGCTTTAGCGATTGTGCGCGAAAGCGCAGCAATGCGCGCTATCCGCTCGCCCTGCGTGCCGAGCTTGGCATGGAAAACAACGCCCAGTGCATCCAGCCGCGCGGCGCGCTGGTCCAGCGGCTTGGCGAGATCCAACGCAAGCTGCTTAGCGCTGATTTCCAGTTCAACAAGGTCAGGCAAATCAGCTTGGTCGGTCTGCCAGAAATAGAGCGCGTCGGAGAGGCGCGCAGCGATCACCCGTTCATTGCCTTCGACCACGGCCACGCCGCCATCTTCTGGCACGATGTTGGACGTCAGCAGGAACTTGTTGGCAAGATCACCGGTCGCCGGGCCACTCGTGGCGTTATCACGCAACACAAAGCACTTTTGGTTGGCGCGGATGGTGGCGCGGATCACCGCATCGGGGATCTGCAGAAACGCTTCATCGAAGCTGCCCATCATCACGACAGGCCACTCGACCAGCCCAGCCACTTCATCCAGTAGGCCAGGGTCTTCGACCAGTTCCAGCCCTTGAGCGAAGGCGAGGTTTTTCGCTTCTGTCTCAATGATCGCTTTGCGCCGCTCGGTATCGAGCACCACTTTGGCCGCTTCCAGCTTGGTCTGATAATCGTCCAGACGGCGCACCGCGAACCGGTCGGGCGCATGAAAACGATGGCCTTCGGTGGTGTTGCCGGAGGTGATGCCGCCCACCTCGATGGGCACGACAATCGGGTCTTCGGTCTCCGGTCCAAAGGTGCAGAGGATGGAATGCAGCGGGCGCACCCAGCGCAAAGAGCCAGTGCCCCAGCGCATACTCTTCGGCCAGGGGAAGGTCTCCACAACCTCCTTCACGGCTTCGGCAATGATCTCTTCAGCGGCGCGGCCTGGCTTGACGATCTTGGCGACGTAGAAGGCACCCTTTTTCGGGTCTTCTGCGGTTTCTGCCTCGTCGATGGAGGAAAGCCCTGCGCCGCGCAAAAAACCTTCAATGGCTTTGTCAGGCGCGCCGACGCGCGGACCCTTTTTCTCCTCGTTCACATCCGGCGAACGGGTGGGGATGCCCGCCACATGCAGTGCTAGACGGCGCGGCGTGACAAACGCTTTGGCACCCTCATAGACTAGCCCGGCATCGACCAAACGATTGGTGATGCCTTTTTTCAGATCCTCAGCGGCGCGCTGTTGCATGCGCGCGGGGATTTCTTCTGAAAACAGTTCAAGCAGCAGGTCGGGCATGAGGGGATCGCTTAAGGGCTGGCGGCCGATTCAGGTCATTCCAGAAAGGTTATTCCAGATCAGATTATTCCAGGTCTTGGCCAAACGCGATGTCGTGGCCATCCAGGTCCTGAATGCCGAATTCGAGAACATTGTAGGGTTGCTGGCACAGCGTGTAATCGATCTTCGCGCCGTTCGCCACCACTTCCTCATAGAACGCTTTGGCGTCATCCACCCAGAAATAGGCGTTCCACATTTTGTCGACGACCGTCCAGTGCGGCACGATCTCATGGGTCTCCGGCGCTTGAGAGAGCATCACGAAACAGCTGTCGCGCCGACCGATGGCAAAGGTGGTTTTCGGCTCGCCATAGGGACGCAGTTTGAAACCCAGCGCCTCGCGCCAATAGGCCATCGAGGCCTCGATGTCTTTCACCAGCAGGACCGGTGCCTGTTCGAGAAGCTTCGCCATGGTTTCCTCCCGCGTCCGTTTACCAGCCGCCGCCTCCGCCGCCACCGCCGCCGCCACCGGATGAGCCGCCGCCGCCACCTGAGGAACCGGAGGATTTGGGCATCGAGGAAGCATAAGCCGCACCGATGGTCGAGGCGATCGCCGTTGTCGAGGCGGCAATTGAACCGGGATTGAACGTGGAGCCGCGATAATAGCCAGGCCGGTAGGATGACCGCTGGCCAGGTTCCATTTTGGCCAGATGCGATTCCAGAGCTTCCGACCAGGGTTTTTCGACCCCCAGCGCAATGGCGTAGGGCAGAAAGCGCTCAAACAATTCCAATGAGAAATCCGGCGCCTCGACCATGTTCATGCGCTCGGCTTCGGCGACGGAAAGATATTGCCGGAAGCCCGCAATCTCGTCCATCAGTTCCTGGCCCTCGGGCGTCGGCGCGAACATCAAAATCGCGAAGGTGGAGATGGTCGCACCCATGGCGAAGGCGACCAGCATGGTGAGTTGGAGAGCCCAGCCGGAGGCGAATTCGCCGCCCGACGAGGCGTGAAAGATGAAGAACAGCGCGGCGATCACACCAAGCGCCGTCACTGTGAAGGCAAAAGCGGCAACGCCATGAACCTGCGGCGCCCGACCGGTGAAGCGCGCATAGGCTTTGGTCAGCGTGAAACCAACAATGGCTCCGCCGAGGAAGTGGAAGATCACGCCGACGACCAGGACTTCGGTTCCAGGGAACAGCACCAAGAAAAGGAAGAGGCTGATCACGGCGATGACGACGCCTAAGATCGTGTAGCCGGGATTTTGCTTGAAGAATTTGCCGCCAAACTCTTGGCTGATGCTGGCGCGGAAGCTTGATGTCGCGCCCATTAGCCTGCGAGCGTTGGAGCGGTTGAAAGTGAGCGCATCGTTGGACCCCAAAAGCCCCCGCATGAGTGCCCGTTCGCCAGGCGGTAGCTCGCCATCGGATGGCGCGCCGGGTTCGTCTTTGCGGCGCACGGTGACGGTGCTGCCCTGTTCGTCGATGACCAGTTTGCCGCGTGTGCCCAGCGACACCAAAGCCGCCATGAAGCTCTTGCCGGCATTGCCACCCCTGTGACCGCGGAAATAGACCCAGCTGATCGCCGCCGGCGACAAGCCACGGGGCGGCTCAAAGCGCGGGAAGACGACACCGCGCTGTGGGTCGCGGCCAACCTTCATCCAGCTGGTGAGCATGTAGATCAACACCAAGACGGCGCCGATCAGGATCGCCGCGATGCCGGCATTGTCGCGCATTGCTTTAAATTGCAGCGCGCCGCCCGACGGCGCTTCGATCAGCCCTTTTTGGAACGAGACAGCAACGGTCAGGCCTTCACGGGCCGCCAGCGTGCTCGTCGTTTCAAAGCGCACCGTGGTTGGCCCAACAATGCTGGCGCGGGCGTTGTTCTTGGTGGAGCCAAAGCGTCCGGTGAACGAGGCTGTGTTGATGATGTCCGCGCCTGGCGGCAGTTGGATTGTCGCCGTCGCCCGCTCGATGGGGAAGGACCAGAAATTGCCGGTAGCGTTCCAGTAAACCTCGTCAAAATCCTCGAAAAATCCCATCTGGTGGCGGGAGCGATAGGTGATCTCATAGGTGTAGACGCCCGGCGGAATCCATACGTCCGCACTGCCGATGAATAGCCGCGTGCCGCCTTCGATCGGCTCCTCATGATGGGGCTCATCGGCGCCATCACGGGTGACCGACATCACCTCGAACGTGGTGCGGTCGACCAGGCCAGATGGCAGGCGGCGGACGGTTGGAAAATCTCGGAAGATACCGCGCCGGATCTCAAACCCTTCGGCGCGCACGGTGATGCGCTCGGTGACGATGAAATCGCCGTCGATCTCGACATCGACCAGCGTTTCGTAGGTGAGAATTTCCTCGCGGGCTTCTGCCTGCGTGGCAAACCCGGCAGGCGTCATCGCCCACGCGGCGGTAAGTAGGAGGAAGGCAAAAAAGCGCATCATGCTCATACTTTTTTCCTTGCAATCCCTTTGGCCAAACCCCTCGCCACTCCCCTTGTCATCACACTGCGGCTAACTGAAGGAAACCTGCGGCGCGGCGCGGTCGGCTGGGTCTTCCAGTTCGAAATATTCCGCCTGCTGAAACCGGAACTGGTTCGCCACCAAGTTGGAGGGAAACTGCTCAACTTGCGTATTGAAGCCGCGCACCGCGCCATTGTAGTAGCGGCGCGCCAATTGCAGCTTGTCCTCGGTTTCTTCCAGCGCATCCTGAAATTCTTTGAAGTTGGTCGAGGCTTTGAGGTCCGGATAGGCTTCGGCCACGGCCATCAAACGACCCAGCGCAGCGCCGAGAAGGCTTTCCACGCCAGCGCGCTCGGCGGGATGCTCATCGCCGACAGCCTGAGCGCGGGCGCGCAAGGCGGTGACGTTTTCCAACACCTCTTTCTCGTGCCCCATATAGCCTTTGACGGTTTCAAGCAGGTTGGGAATGAGGTCGGAGCGGCGCTGAAGCTGAACGGATATGCCCGACCAGCCCTCACGGACCATCTGCCGGCTTTTCACCAGCGCGTTGTAGACGACGATGCCATAGCCGACGACGCCGATGATGAGCGCAAAGATGATCCATTCCATGGGGCTGTTCCTTGTTGAAGCGGCCTTTGTTAGGCGGCTTTGTCGGCCACTGTAGCACCACCGGCACGCGTGTTCAGCCAGGCCGCACCGCAGGCTTTGGCGAGTTCGCGCACCTTAAGAATATAGGATTGGCGTTCTGTGACGGAGATCACACCGCGCGCGTCGAGCAAATTGAAGATGTGGCTCGCCTTGATGCACTGGTCATAGGCCGGAAGCACGATGGTGTTGGCGCCTTCGCCATCTGGTGCACCAGCTTCCAGGAGCTTGCGGCACGCTGCTTCTGCATCCTCGAAGTGGCGGAACAAGACAGCGGTGTCGGCGGCTTCGAAATTGTGACGCGAATACTCTTCCTCGGCCTGTAGGAAGACATCACCATAGGTGACTTTGTCGGCGCCCTCACGGCCATTGAAATTGAGATCAAACACGTTCTCAACACCTTGCAGGTACATCGCGATGCGTTCCAAGCCGTAGGTCAGCTCGCCGGAAACCGGCGCGCAATCAAAGCCGCAAACCTGCTGGAAATAGGTGAATTGGGAAATCTCCATGCCATCGCACCAGCATTCCCAGCCCAGACCCCACGCGCCAAGCGTCGGGCTTTCCCAGTCGTCCTCGACAAAACGGATATCGTGCGTCGACGCCTCCAAACCGACGACCGCCAATGAGCGCAGATAGAGCTCTTGCAGGTCGGGCGGCGATGGTTTGAGGATCACCTGGTACTGGTAGAAATGCTGCAAGCGATTGGGGTTTTCGCCGTAGCGGCCATCCTTAGGGCGGCGCGAAGGCTGCACATAGGCCGCCTTCCATGGCTTGGGACCAAGCGCGCGCAAGGTGGTGGCCGGGTGAAAGGTGCCAGCGCCCATTTCCATGTCGTAGGGCTGAAGGATCGCGCAGCCCTGGTCGGCCCAGAACTGTTGCAGCGTGAGGATCAGCCCCTGAAAGGAGCGTTTGGGATCATTGTGGGAGGACATGGGTACACCGGATGAGCAAAAATGCGTTGAAGCGTTGCTTATCAGGGCACTATGTCAGGTCAAGTTTGGGCGCTCCCCCGCGCACAATCGTCATCCTCGGGTTCATCCCAGGGATCCACTCCGAGGAACGTCTTCAAGCCCGCGTGTTTGCCATCTAGCTCACTGGAATGGATCCCCGCCACAAGGGCGAGGATGACGACAGGTCAGGCTTCAATCTTCCGCCGGGCGATAGGTGCCGGTGTCCGGGTCTTTCTCAAGCCGCTGTGCGCTTTTGCGTTCACGCGGGGCGGAGCGTTGCGAGTCGAGATTTTCGTTCACGCGCTTCCACTCGCGGCGGACGACACGCATCAGCACCATGCCGCCAAGGGCGATGACCGCTGCGCCTAGAAGTGTCGGCATGGTTGTCCCTCCTCTCGCACGCTAACCCACCGCCTCAAAGACCGAAACGCTGCCAGTGGACCCGCTCTTCGATGCGGGACAGCAGTCCGTCCACCAGGCCATCGGCGACCATGGCTGGATCGGTGCCAAAGGCCGGCGCCTGGCTGCGGAAGAAGCTGAAAAGCCCACGCTTTTGCATCGGGATGCCAACCAGCTTCACCTTCTCACCAAAGCGGGCCTTCATCGCCTGGTCAAGATTTTCGATCCGGTCGGCCAGCCCCAGTTCCACCGCCTTGCCACCAGCCCAAAATTCGCCGGTGAAGAGGCCGGTGTTTTCCGGATCGATGCGGCCCTCGCGACGGGTCTTCACCAGGCCAACAAAGCCATCATGAATGTCTTTCTGAATGGATTTCAGGCGCTTGATGTCATCGGCTTTTTCCGGGCTGAACGGATCAAGGGCGAGCTTCTTTTCGCCAGCGGTGTAAACACGCCGTTCCACGCCCCAGCGCTCGATCACGCGGTCCAAGCCAAAGCCCGCTGAAATCACGCCTATGGAGCCGAGGATCGAGCTTTCATCGCACAGGATTTCATCACCCGCGCAAGCCAGCATATAACCACCCGACGCCCCAACATCTTCGACGAACACAACGACGTCTTTTTCCTTTTCCGCCGCCAGCTTACGGATGCGATCATGAATGAGCCGCGACTGGACAGGGGAGCCACCTGGCGAATTGATCGAAATGGCGACGACTGGGCCATCGAAAGAGAAGAGCTTTTTCAGCGGACCGGCGGCGGACGCCAGCGTTAGCCCGCGCGAAAATCGGCCGGTTTCGCCGCCAATCACGCCAGTAAGGCGCAGGACGGGGACAAGCGGGGTTTTTGAACGCAGGGCTTTGGGAAGGAAACGGCGGAACATGAAGGGCCTTCTTCTTACTGTCTGCGATCCACATGGTGCGAGGAACCGGCTGGCGCAAGAGCATTGGTAGTCAGAGCTTCGCCATTAAGCGCGATGCTGGCCTTGCCGTCGAGGATCGCGCGCGCTGCGAGCGTGTAGCTTCCATCCTCGTCATGCAACACAAGCCCCGGCAACAGGCGCGGCGGTGTTTTGCGACCCTTGATGGCGCGGATCAGCACCCGCTCCGCTGGCACGCCGTCACGCGGGTGAAGGCCAAGGACTGACACGGCACCGAACCGACCCTTGAACGCCGCCAGCACGTCCATCAGACCATCGGCGGCGAAGATGAGAGTCAGCGTCCCGCCAGGTTTGAGAACACTGGCGGCGGTGCGCATCCAGCCCTCCAGATCGCCGTCGGTCACGACATGAGCTGTCTGTTTGGCCGGGTTGGTGCGCACGTGACCGGCCTTGCGGTAGGGCGGATTGGACAGCACGTGGTCGAAACGCGCCCGCTCAAGCCCAGCAGCAATGCGCTTGGGTTCCGGCTCCAGAAAATCTGCTTCGACGATGCGGATCCGCTCAGCAAGCTCCGGGTTGCGCTCCACCGACTTGGCACAACAGGCCAGCATATGCGGGTCGCGCTCAGCGAGAGTCACTTGGGTATTCGGGTTCAGGTGCGACGCCATAAGCCCCACTGCGCCAGCCCCAGCACCCATGTCTAAAACGTGCCCCTGCGCCGCGCGCAACGTGGCCGCAAGAAACACAGCATCGGAGCCAGAGCGGTGCAGCGCGCCATCGGGCTGCACCAGCATAACCTGGCCGCCAAGGAAAGCATCGGTCGTCGTTGGGAACTCGGCCATCGATCAGACCGGCATGATGCCCGCTTCGGTCAAAACGCGTTCAGCCTGCGCCTTGCTGTCGGCGTCGACCATCACGCGGCGGGGCAGAACACCAATCGAGCCTTCCAGAATGGACATATGCTCATCGGCAATGAAATAGATAATGTCGAATTCCTTCAGCACCGCCTCCGTGGCGGAAATCAACACCATGTCGTTGGTCCGGAATAATTCGATCATCGGCTGTCCCCTCGGTCCCTTTCACCTGACGCTATTTGGTGGCCAAGACAAGCCCCGGCACGGCTGCCGGCCATCGTCGCTGGGGGCGTGACCGTTTGCCGGACTGTTCAAGCGCGCCGACCTGTGCTTTGCACGGGCCCTCGTTGCGGGGCGCGCCGGTCGATGACCGGCGATTCCCCTCTCCTCTTTCGGCCGCGTGGCCAAATCAAAAGGTATGTGCGTGATGGGTGTTGTCGTCCCGCTGGAGCAAGATCAATCGAATAGCGCGGGTGGCCAAGCTACACTCGATCGCGTGATGGCGCTTTCCGGACCGTCAATGCAAGACGTCAACACCATGATCCTGTCGCGCACCGGGTCCGACGTGACGATGATCCCGGAGGTGGCGCAGCACCTGATCGATTCCGGTGGCAAGCGCCTGCGACCCGTTCTGACGCTGCTCTGTGCAGAAATGTTCGGCTACGAAGGCAATGGCCATGTGAAGCTCGCTGCATCGGTGGAGTTTATGCACACCGCCACGCTGCTGCACGATGATGTGGTTGATGAAAGCGACATGCGCCGGGGCAAACCGGCAGCGCGCATGCTTTGGGGCAATCAGGCCAGCGTTTTGGTGGGCGATTTCCTGCTCGGCCAAGCCTTCCAGATGATGGTGGAAGTCGGCTCTATGGATGCGCTGGACGTGTTGTCGAAGGCCTCGGCGATCATTGCCGAAGGCGAGGTGCTGCAGCTGACCACGGCGAAGAACACCAACACCACCGAAGATGACTATCTCCAGGTGATCCGTGCCAAAACGGCGGCGCTGTTCTCCGCGGCCTGCGAAGTCGGTCCGATTGTCGCTGGCCAGAAAATTGAAGGGTTGGGCGAAGTTGAGCGCGCAGCACTGCGCTCCTACGGCATGAATTTGGGACTAGCCTTCCAATTGGTGGACGATGCACTCGATTATGGCGGCTCGGCCAAGGACCTCGGCAAAGACATCGGCGATGATTTCCGCGAGCGCAAAGTCACGCTGCCGGTCATTCTCGCCTACCGACGCTCGGAAGGCGATGAGAAAGCCTTCTGGGATCGCGTGATCGTTGCCGGCGAGCAGAACGATGGCGATCTTGAACGCGGCATTGCGCTTGTGAAACAGCGCCAGGGCCTTGGCGACACGATCAGCCGGGCGCAGCATTATGGCGCTGTGGCCGCCGACGCGCTGGATGGTTTGCCAGCCAGCCCACAAAAAGACGCGTTGCTCGACGCGGTGGCATTCTGCATCGACCGGGTGACCTAGCTTCATAAGGTTTCTGGGCACAATCGGCCCGGCCTTAACCGTTCCATCCAATGGACCATGGACCGAAGGACCCGGTGGCGTTAGGGCTTAGGCCCTGATATTGCACCGCACACAGATCAGACCCGCCTACCCCACCCACTGCCCGCCAAGGGACGTTGACCATCATGAATGCATCCACCGCATCTGCTGCCGTTTTGACCGAAACAGCGCATCCAGAAACGGCTCACTCATGGGTGTATTCGTTCGGTGGCGGTAGTGCGGACGGCGAAGCCTCGATGCGCAACCTGCTCGGTGGCAAGGGCGCCAATCTGGCCGAAATGAGCCGGATCGGCCTGCCGGTGCCTCCCGGGTTTACGATCACAACCGAGGTTTGCACGCATTTTTATGCCAACGAGCGGACCTATCCCGACGGCCTGATGGACCAGATCGATGGCGCGCTCGCCAAGATCGCAGCGATCACCGGCAAGACCTTCGGCTCAAATGACAATCCGCTGCTTCTGTCTGTGCGCTCGGGCGCGCGCGTGTCGATGCCTGGGATGATGGACACGGTGCTCAATCTCGGCCTCAACGATGTCACCGTTGAGGCGTTGGCACGTTTGTCGGGCGATGAGCGCTTTGCTTGCGACAGCTATCGCCGGTTCATCCAGATGTATGGCGACGTGGTCATGGGCGTCGATCACGAGCTGTTCGAGGATGCGCTCGGCGCTGCCAAGGACACGCGTGGGGTTGAGCTGGACACGGATCTCACCGCCAACGACTGGCGCGACCTGATCAAGCAGTTCAAGGCGATCATCGAAGAGGATGCCGGCGAGGCGTTCCCACAGGATCCGTTCGATCAGTTGCACGGCGCTGTCGGCGCGGTCTTCAAAAGCTGGATGGTGCCGCGCGCCATCACCTACCGCATGCTGCACGACTATCCAGAGACTTGGGGCACGGCTGTCAACGTGCAGGCGATGGTGTTCGGCAATATGGGCGAGCGCTCGTCCACCGGCGTTGCCTTCACCCGCAACCCATCGACGGGCGAGAAAGCCCTGTATGGCGAGTACCTTATCAACGCACAAGGCGAAGACGTCGTCGCCGGTATCCGCACGCCACGGCCTTTGACCAAGAAGGCGCGCGAGGAGGCCGATGTTGCCTCGCCGTCGCTGGAAGAGGCTATGCCAGCAGCGTTCGAGGAGTTCACCAAATATTGCGACGTGCTCGAAGCGCATTATCACGACATGCAGGACATGGAGTTCACCGTTGAAAACGGCACGCTCTGGATGCTGCAAACGCGCAGCGGCAAACGCACCACTAAGGCAGCGATGAAGATCGCAGTCGATATGGTGGCCGAAGGGCTGATCACCTCCGATGAGGCGCTGATGCGGCTTGATCCGGCAGCGATTGACCAGCTTTTGCACCCGACCATCGATGAAAACGCCGAACGGCAAATCATCGCCCGCGGATTGCCCGCCTCGCCTGGCGCAGCCACCGGCGAGATCGTTCTGACCTCGGCGGCTGCCGAGGAAGCCGCTGCTGCCGGGCGCGACTGCATCCTTGTCAGGGTGGAAACCAGCCCGGAAGACATTCACGGCATGCACGCGGCCAAAGGCATCTTGACCGCGCGCGGCGGCATGACCAGCCACGCGGCTGTTGTGGCGCGCGGTATGGGCACGCCCTGCGTGTCGGGCGCTGGGGCGCTGCGCATCAACAATGATACTGGTGTGATCTCTTCCGGCCCGACCAAGCTGAAAGCCGGTGATACCATCACGATTGATGGCGCGACCGGCGAGGTGATGCTGGGCGCGGTCGCCATGCAGGAGCCGGAACTGACCGGCGAGTTTTCCGCCGTCATGGAATGGGCCGATGCGACGCGCCGCATGACCGTGCGCACCAATGCAGAGACACCGGCAGACGCCGAGACCGCACGCAAATACGGCGCCGAAGGCATCGGCCTTTGCCGCACCGAGCACATGTTCTTCGAAGGCGACCGGATTGTCTCGGTGCGCCAGATGATCCTTGCCGACGATCCTGCCGAGCGGCAGAAGGCGCTCGACAAGCTGCTGCCGATGCAGCGCGGCGATTTCAAGCAGCTGTTTGAAATCATGGCCGGTCTGCCGGTGACCATCCGCTTGCTTGATCCGCCGTTGCACGAATTCCTGCCGCGCACCGACGAAGAGATGGACGCGGTCGCCGCTGATCTCGGCGTGGATGTCGAGTTGCTGCGCGAGCGGACCAACGAGTTGCACGAATTCAACCCGATGCTCGGCCATCGCGGTTGCCGTCTGGCCATTTCCTATCCGGAAGTGGCGCGCATGCAGGCGCGGGCCATCTTCGAAGCCGCCATTGAAGCTGCGGCGGCGACGGGCAGCCCGGTGGAGCCCGAAGTCATGGTGCCGCTGGTCGCCACCAAGGCTGAGCTCGATTTCGTCAAATCGGCGATCGACGGCGTCGCTGACGCGGTGATGGCCGAAAAAGGGGTCACCATTCCTTACACCGTCGGCACGATGATCGAACTTCCAAGGGCGGCTCTGCGCGCGGGCGAGATCGCCCAATCGGCGCAGTTTTTCTCGTTCGGCACCAATGATCTGACGCAGACGACGTTCGGGATATCCCGTGATGATGCGGGCCAGTTCCTGGGCACCTATGAGCGCCTGGGCGTGATGGAAAAAGACCCCTTCGTGACGCTCGATCAGGACGGCGTCGGTGAGCTGGTAAAGATCGCCACCGAGCGTGGCAAGGCCGTCAGCGCGGATATGAAAATGGGCATTTGCGGCGAACATGGCGGCGACCCGGCCTCCATCGGCTTCTGCGAAACCATTGGCCTTGATTATGTGTCCTGTTCGCCGTTCCGCGTGCCCATCGCGCGGCTAGCGGCAGCGCAGGCCGCGCTGCGCGTGAAGCAGTCCGAGGAGTCTGGTGCGTCTTGACGACATCAGGACCGGCGGCAAGCGCGCCATTGCCCGCGCGCTGTCGCGCCTTGATCGGCCAAATCTGACCGCTGACGATGCGGCGCTTCTTGATCAAGCGTTTGCCAAGCCTTTAGGCTTAGTGATTGGCCTGACTGGTCCGCCCGGCGTTGGCAAAAGCACCCTCACCCAGGCGCTGATTGAGCGTATCCGCGCGGAAGAGCAATCGGTCGCAGTGATCGCCATCGACCCATCCTCGCAAAAGACCGGCGGTGCGTTGCTTGGTGACCGCACGCGGCTGTCGCTTGATCCCGAAGACACCAAGCTTTTCGTGCGTTCGCTGGCAGCGCGCGACCGGCTTGGAGGTCTGTCCGATCACGCCATCGCCGCGACCATGCTGCTGCGCGCGCTGTTCGATGTGGTACTGGTCGAGACGGTCGGCATCGGTCAGTCGGATGCCGATGTCGCACTGATCGCTGATCGAAGCTTGCTCTGCGTGCAGCCGGGATCAGGCGATGCGCTGCAATTCATGAAGGCCGGGATCATGGAGTGGCCTGATGTTATCGCCGTCACCAAGGCCGATACCGGGGCACTGGCGCGACGGGCGCGGGCCGATGTGGAAGGCGCGCTTGGTCTTGCCGCCTTTGACGGCAAGGGGCCGAACGTCTGCTTGGTCTCAGCGCGCACCGGCGATGGGGTCGATGAATTGGTCAGCGCGCTTCTCACCGATGCCATGGTCGAGCGACATGGCCAGGCCGAGCACCTGCTGCGCGATGCCATCACCCGCCGCTTTGGCAGCCATGGGGTGTCCCAACTGGATGCCGATGCTGTTCTCAGCCAGGCCGATGGCCCGTTCAGCGCCATTCACGCGGCATCAGAAAGCCTTGACCGTTAGGCAGCGATGGCCTGCTTGCGCTCTTCGCGCGGCGACATACCGAACTTGCGGGCATATTCCCGGCTGAACTGCGTCGGGCTTTCATAGCCGACATCAAAGGCAACGCTCGACACGCTGCGGTCGGTTTCGTTCAGCAGCCGTTGGGCCTCTATCAACCTGATCGCTTTTTGATACTGCAAGGGCGTGTTGCCAGTGACCGCTTTGAAGTGCTCGTGAAAGGTTGAGACGCTCATGCCGGCGAGCGCCGCAAGATCACGAACGGCCAGAGGCTCGCGAAAGCTGTCCTGAATACGTCTGATCGCTTTGGCGATCCGCCCGGCATGGCTGTCAATGCGCAATAGCTCCCGCAGCATCGCGCCATGTTCGGCCATCAAAAGGCGGAAGTGAATCTCGCGGCGGATCAGTGGCTCCAAAACTCTGGCGTCGAGCGGGTTGGTGTGGAGCGCCAACAACCGGCGCATGGCATCGGTAAGGCCCTGATCGGCCTCACCGACATCGACGCTATAGGCTGCGGTGGCCGATGGCAGCGCATCGCTGACTTCATCGTAAAGGCTGCGCACCAGAGCCATGTCCAGTTCGATGACGATGGCGAGGTAAGGCTTGGATCGCGATGCCTCCAAGATTTGCGTCGTGACAGGCAAGTCATGACTGACGATCATCGATTGACCAGCGCGCATAACCAGCTGGCGCTGACCTAAGATCAACTCCTTGGCACCTTGTGCCACCAAACACAGGACGGGGCGATAAATCTGCTTGCGCCTACTCTGTGGCGTATGATCGTGCACGACGGCCATGCGCGGAACCTCACAAAGGCTCACGCCATTGGTCGGTGGATGCTGGGAAGCAAAGTCATAAATATCTGAAACTATTGGGTTTAGCATAATCGCCTCCTCAACGCCTGAGTTTGACTCTCGCATGCGGCTCGCGAAACGCCAACGATAAGTCTGGAAATTCGGAGAATTGGGCAAGAATCTGCGAGAAATTGGCAGGCGCTCAAACCCCCCGATGGCTATCGGTTGATCATCAATCCAACAGGAGCCAATCCATGACCGATTCCACCGCGAAAACCATGCTGATTACCGGCGCCTCCTCCGGCATCGGCAAGGCGACCGCCAAACACTTTCAAGCCCACGGCTGGAACGTGATCGCCACGATGCGCTCACCAGACAAGGAAACCGAACTCAATACGCTGGACAATGTGCTGGTCACGAAGCTCGACGTGACGGACCAAGCCTCGATTGATGCGGCGGTGTCCGAGGGATTAGCCCGGTTCGGTGCCATCGATGTTCTGGTCAACAATGCCGGCTATGGCGCTTATGGCCCGCTGGAGGCGTTTTCGATGGATCGCATTGGCCGCCAGTTCGACACCAATGTGATCGGCCTGCTTGCCACCACCAAAGCGGTTCTGCCGCACATGCGGGCGGCCAAAGCGGGCACCATCGTCAACATTTCATCGATCGGCGGCAAGATGACCTTTCCCTTGGGCACGCTTTATCATGGCACCAAGTTCGCCGTGGAAGGCCTTTCCGAAGCGCTGCACTACGAGCTGGAACCTTTGGGCGTGCGCGTCAAAATCGTTGAGCCTGGCATGATCAAAACCGACTTTGGTGGCCGCTCGTTCGATTTCCAGAATGATGAAAGCCTTGCTGATTACCAGGAACTGGTTGGAAAAGTCTTCGCGGCATTTGCCGCTACCGGCGACACCGCCTCCGAGGCCAGTGTGGTCGCCGACGTTATTTGGACAGCAGTAACCGACGGGACGGCAAAACTGCGTTACACAGCCGGCGAGGATGCGGCGCAGTTCATGGCCAATCGCAAAGCGCTGGATGACGAGACATTCATCGCCGGCATCAAGGGGCAGTTCGGTCTCTAAGGCCGATCTGCACCGCCCCTATAGAATAAAGTCGCGGGTGTCATTTCGCTCGCGGCTTTCGCGCACGATCTTGCCACATCGCCTCCCTTGTCAGGCCATGATTGATCGCCAAACACGCGCCCATCCGCGTCATCTGTACGCTTTGGGTGGGCTGGTTTCTTAGGCTCTTCTTAAGGCGACTTAACCGGCCTTAACCCAACTGTCCCAACTCAAAACGCTTTGCCCTTCAGCGCTTTACCGCTTTGCAAGGTTAACCGTCTATCACCGAAACTGTTCAGATGCGGCGAATGGGAGCTCTCCACATTTGATCAACGGTATGGCGATGGGTTGAACGCCGCACATGTGTGCCGTGCTTCGGTTGGGGTTTTGCGTAGGAGTTGCGAATCCATGTCTGGTGTTGAGCCTGTCGCCAAACACCGCCTGCCTGAAAAGCTGACGTTGACGGTCCGTCGCGGACCATCATCCGATGATGAGGGCAAGGCGAGGAAATCTGGCAAGAGGCTCAGCGCCTCGCTTGCCAAGCTGCGGACCAATGCGCTCGCCAAATCAACGGCGCTGGCGCTGTTTGGTTCCCTTCTTGCTCTTTCTCAGCCATCGACGACCGGTCATCTGGACGCCGCCCATCTGCTTGGGCTCGACGGTCCTGGTGCGGAGCGGTGGCAGACCTTCTTAATGTCGTCGCCCGCTGGATCGATCCACCAGGCGACGCTGCATGTCGATGAGGATCGTGGCGAAGGCCTTGCCCATGCCGGCGTCGGTCGCATCGCCGAGGATGGCGTGCGTCAGGCTGCCATTGCGCCGCCCAACGCCGCTGTCCTGGCCGCCGATCCGATCATCACCGGTTCTATTCCACAGGATGCACGTCCTGATGGCCCTGATCCGCTGGTGGCGCGCGATGCACGTGCGAACATGGAGATCACGCCGATTGTCCACGCGCTTCTGGAATCGCGCCGTGCGCCGGTTTCCCTGTTCACGCAGCATCCTTTTGCCCGTGTGGAAGTTGCCAGCCTGCCGACCGACGGTTTTGGTGGCTATATCGGCATGATCGCGCCAGACCCCAATGTGATGGTCGCTGCGGTCGATGAACCGCAGGAGGTCGGCGAAGCGTTCGATGAGTTCGGCACACCGGGCGAGAATATCGCCAGCGACTATGCCATGGCGATGGTCGATCCGTCGGCGGCGACCTCTGCGCTGGCCGAAACCGAAGGCCAACAGCAGATTTCAGCGTTCTTGAACAATGATCGTCAGTTCCAGTGTTTGGCTGAAGGCGTTTATTTTGAAGCGCGCGGCGAACCACGTCGCGGACAGGTGGCTGTCGCGCAGGTGATTATGAACCGGGTGAACCATGATGAGTTCCCCGACACGATCTGTGGCGTGGTCTATCAGAACCAGCATTGGCGCAACCGCTGCCAGTTCTCCTTCGCTTGTGATGGTGTGCCGGAGCGGATCACCGAACGCGCCGCCTGGGAAGTGGCCGAAGGCGTATCGCGTCAGGTGCTTGAAGGACGCGATCTGATCGAGACGATTGAAGAATCCACGCACTATCACGCCAATTATGTGCGCCCGCGCTGGGCGCCGCGCATGATCCGCCTGGACCGCGTTGGTTTGCATATCTTCTATAAAGGCCGCTACGGCGGCTGGAGATAGCCACGTCCGGCGCGTCATCCCTGTGCTCGTCACAGGGATCCATGCCACAAGGCTATCAGACGCACGACGGAATGGACCCCCGCCACAAGAGCGAGGGTGACAGTTATTGGGTTAAGTGATCGCGCCGCTTGTGACCCACCAATCTGGGTGTGCGTCTTGCGTTTGAGTGGCCAGTTCTTCGGCGGCACCGCGGGTTTCCAACAAAGCAAAACAGGTCGCGCCGGACCCCGACATGCGGGCAAAGGGCGCCTCGGCCAGCGCATCAAGGCAATCTGAAACCTTTGGTGCAAGGCCAATGGCTGGCGCCATCAGGTCATTGCGTGTGGCCTCAAGGTAGGTCACCAGATCGGCGAAGGTTACCGGATATCGCCAGTCCGGCATTGGCGCGTTGGTCTTCTGCGTCAGTGCCTTGAAAACCTCCGGCGTTGAAACCGCAATGCCTGGATTGACCAGCACGATATGAACCGCTGGTAGCGTGACGGGCTGGCTTTTCTCGCCTATCCCACCCACGATGGCTGGGTGTCCAGCAAGACACATGGGCACGTCCGCGCCGAGCGTCAGGCTGTCAGGCAGTTCGTTCGCCAACAAGTCGCGGCCAGAGGTCAGCAGCCGGATCAGCGCGGCCGCATCGGCCGAGCCACCACCGATGCCGGAGGCGACGGGCAGGTTTTTGGTAAGGTGGATGTGCACCGGATCGTGAGCCTCGCCCCAGTTGCGCACCAAGGCGAGCGCGGCACCAAGGGTGTTTTCAGCGAGCGGTGGAACGCCGTCAGCAAACAGGCCATCGATCGTCAATCGATCGGTATCGCCCGGTGAAACCGAAATCTCATCACCGATATCGGCGAACGCAACCAGCGAATGCAGCAGGTGATACCCGTCAGGTCGCAGGCCGGTGACGTGCAGTGCGAGGTTCAGCTTTGCAGGCGCCAGCATGGCCGACGGTCATCAGCGCATGGTTGGGATTTCATAGCCTTCAGGCCAAATGCCAACCGATTCCACCTCTTCGCGCGTTAGGCCGCGCTGCAATTTGCGTTGGATCGCCTCAGGATCGATCTCGTCGGAATCATCAAGGTCGCGAGCATGGCTCCACTGGAAGCGGGCTTCCAACCGGCGGCCGACCATCCAATAGGCATCGCCAAGATGGTCGTGGATCACAGCCTGTGTCGGGTCGAGGATAACCGCGCGTTCCAACTGCTCGACGGCCTCTTCGAAGCGGCCAAGACGGAAATAAACCCAGCCCAGTGAGTCGACAATGTAGCCAGATTCAGGGCGCATCTCGACCGCGCGTTCGAGCATTTCCACCGAGCGCTCCAGATGCTCGCCGCGATCCACCCAGGTGTAGGCCAGATAGTTCAGCACGTCGGGTTGATCGGGAAAGAGATCGAGCGCTGTCAAGAAATCAGCTTCAGCCTGCGTCCAGCGTTCCGTGCGCTCAAAGGCGATGCCGCGCTGGTAGAAAAGCCGCCAATGCTCGCGGCGGTGATCGGTAATGGTCTCGATGCCGAGCGAATAGACGTCCGCAGCACGCTCGAAATCACGCCGGAAGCGCAGCACCGTGCCGAAGGTGTTGATGGCTTCAAGGTCGGTCGGGTCCGCCTCGATCAGCGCTTCGAGATGCATATCGGCTTCGTCAGGGCGCTCAAGTTGATCAAGCAAGACGCCCAGGCGAATTTCAGCGGTGCGCTTGAGCGGGTGCGCGTCGCCCATGCCTTCATAGGAATCGACCGCACGCTCCCAAAGCTCCAAGGATTCGTAGACGCGGGCCAGACCGAAGCGGGCGAGGTTGTGCTCGGTGTGCACGAAAAGCGCCAGATTGAGGTAGATGGCGCCGACTTCTTCCGCGCCATCCTGACCAAGGGCCAGACCAAGGCCATAAGCCACCTCCGCAACGCCCTGCTGCGGCGTTGTCACGCGATGGCCGATCGGCTGGCCGGCGCGCAGCGCTTCCAAATCAGCGAGAATGACAGCGTTGAACGGCGCAAGTTCCAGGAACGTGGTGAGGACAACCTCAGCCTGGGTTTTTTGATCGTTGGCAACCAGTGCCTGGGCATAACCTTGGACGAGGCGCAGCGCGCCGGCGTCGGTGGAATAGGCACGCTCCATGTCGCGCAGCGCGCCTTCGGCATCGCCGGATGCCATGCGGATGAGGCCAGCATGATAAGCGCCGTAGAGCTCTACCCAGGCAGGGCCTTCAAGCGCATCGAGCTCTTCGAGAGCCTGATCCGTATCGCCGCTGCCATGGAGCACCCAAGCGCCGACAAGCACGGACACCAGATCGCCAAAGCCGTCGGTCTGGTAGGTCTCAAGCTCGCGCAGGGCTGCCCGATAAGAGCGCTGGCGCACAGCATCCATCGCCAGGGTCAGACGCGACATGCCGGTATCGCCGGATTCGGCCAGGATCGCCGCTAGATCGAGCGCGCCAGGCATGCGGCCATCGGCCAGTTCCATCGTGAAGGCGCTGTGCAGAAAGCGTTCCGAGCTTGGTTCAAGCTCATAAGCCTGGCGGTAGAACTCGGCGGCCGATGGAATATCGCGCTCAGCTTCGGCCAAGGTTGCCGCAAGATAAAGCCCGGACAACGATGTGGCCGTTTGGGCTGCAACCGGTGGCGCAAGAGCGTCGGCGTGATGGGTTTGTTGCGCAACCGTGTCGGCAAGCGCAGCCGATTGGATACCGAGCGTCAGGACGAAAGCAAGCAGGCAGGATGCGGCGGATTTCAAAATCATGGTCCTTTTCGTCGGCCCTATTGCGCTAGCGATTCACGGGTGCTGGGTGATTTGCTTTGGCGTTTTGTGCAGCAACCATGGCTTTTTCCCGGCGGCATCACAAGCGTTCAGAACACCGCATGGTCACCGCGCTCGAGCGTTGCCTCGCCACACGCGAGCTTGGCATAGAAGTCCGCTAGCGTGTCGCTGCCGTGGGACGGCGTGGCATCGGCGTCGTAACGCTGGGCGTTGGCGTCCCATACGAGCATGGATTCGGTTGCGTAATAGCGTCCGATCCGGGCAAGTTCGGCCTTTTCGGCCAAGCTCGGCACCACTTTGCCGAGCGCTGCGAGCACCGCGATTATGGCGCTGATCAGCGCCACGGGGACATGTTTGATCTTGGGCTCTCGCTCTAGGGCCTCGAAAATGGCTTTGCCCTGATCAAGCGGGGTTAGCGCCTCACCTGGTCCACCGACGGGTAGAATAGCGTTTTGACGGTTCGGATCGTCAAGGCAGGTTAGGATGAAGTCGGCGAGGTCCTCATCGCTGATTGGCTTGCAGGCGGTCAGCCTGCCATCGCCAAACACCAGAAACGGTTTGCCCGCCCTCACCCGGTCCAACTGACCCGACAAGGATTTGAAGAAGGCGGTTGGGCGCACGATGGAATAGATAAGGCCGGAATCGATCAGGGCGTGCTCGAAGGCGAGCTTGGCCTGCTGGAACGCGAGTTTCGGCTTCTGCACGCAAATCGCCGACAGCAGAACGAACTGCCGCACACCAGCCTCTTTGGCGGCATCCAGCAGATTGAGGTTGGCCTGGCAATCGATCGCCCAGGCATCTTTCGGCGCCCCGGTGCGCGAGGCAAGGCAGGAGATGACGGCGTCGAAGCGTTCGTTAGCCATGGCGCTTGTAAGCGAAGTCGGGTCGGTGACATCGGCGATCTGCACGGCCGCGCCAGGGAACTGATCGTCCAACCCAGCGCGGCGCACCAAGCATACAACATCGTGGCCCTGCGCCACACAGGCCTTGGCAACCGCGCGCCCTATCGTGCCGGTCGCACCAGCCAGCAGAACGCGTCTTGCAGCGGGTTTGTTCATCTACATGTTGGGATAATTGGGGCCGCCAGAGCCTTCGGGCACCGTCCAGATGATGTTCTGGTTGGGGTCCTTGATGTCGCAGGTTTTGCAGTGGACGCAGTTTTGCGCGTTGATCTGGAAGCGCTTGTCGCCACCTTGCCCCTCTGCACCATCATCAACCCACTCATAGACCCCTGCCGGACAGTAACGCGCCGACGGGCCGCCATATTGGCCAAGCTCGGATGTGCGTTGCAGACGATCATCGATCACCTTCAAATGGACCGGCTGGTCTTCCTCATGGTTGGTGTTCGACAGGAACACCGAAGAGAGCCGATCAAAGGTCAGTTTGCCATCGGGTTTGGGGTAGCTGATCGACTTGGCGGCGAACTCTTCAACGGTGGTTTCGTGATCGGCCTTGCCATGGCCCAGCGTGCCAAAGAACGAGAGGCCAAGTTTACTCGCCATCCACATATCAAGCCCGCCCAGCATGACGCCAATGCGCGTGCCATAGCGTGACCAGAGTGGCTTCACGTTGCGCACCGGTTTGAGGTCGCGGCCGATGGCGCTCGATCGCCAGCCCGCTTCATAGGCGTCCAGCGTGTCGCCGGACCGGCCAGCTTTCAGCGCGTCGATCACCGCGTCGGCGGCTTGCATGCCCGACAGCACCGCATTGTGCGAGCCCTTGATGCGCGGCACATTCACAAACCCCGCCGCACAGCCGAGCAGCGCACCGCCAGGAAAAACCAGCTTAGGCACCGACTGGTAGCCGCCTTCGCTGATCGCACGGGCGCCATAGGCCAGACGCCGGGCGCCTTCAAAGGTCGGCGCCACCGACGGGTGGGTTTTGAACCGCTGGAACTCTTCAAATGGCGAGAGGTGCGGGTTTTTGTAGTTCAAGTGAACCACGAAGCCGACGGCGACCTGATTGTCCTCCAGATGATAGAGGAACGAGCCGCCACCCGTTGTGTTGTCGAGCGGCCAGCCAAAGGCGTGCTCCACGCGACCGGGATAGTGGTTCTCCGCTTTCACCTCCCACAGTTCTTTGAGGCCAAGGCCATATTTTTGATGGTCGGCGTTCTTGGCCAAATCAAACCGTTCAATGGCCTGTTTCGACAGTGATCCGCGCACGCCTTCGCCCAGCAGAACATATTTCCCGTGCAGCTCCATGCCCGGCGTGTAGTTGCCCGTTGGCTCACCATCGCGGCCAACGCCCATATCGCCGGTGGCCACGCCATAGACGGCGCCATCATCCTTGATCAGAAGTTCGGCGGCGGCGAACCCTGGATAAATTTCAACGCCCAGCGCTTCGGCTTTTTCCGCCAGCCAGCGACAGACATTGCCCAACGAGACGATGTAATTGCCATGGTTGTTCATCAGCGGCGGCATGGCGAAGTTCGGAAGGCGTACGCCGCCCGCTGGTCCGAGATAATAAAACCGGTCTTCGGTCACTTGAGTCTTCAGCGGATGATCGGCGTCCTCGCGCCAGTCCGGCAGCAGCGCATCGAGGCCAATCGGATCGACAACGGCACCTGATAGGATGTGCGCGCCGACCTCAGCGCCTTTTTCCAACACCACCACATTGCAATCGGGATCAGCCTGCTTCAACCGGATGGCAGCGGCCAGACCGGCGGGCCCGGCACCGATGATGACAACGTCAAATTCCATCGATTCACGTTCGCTCGTCATCGCTCTTGCCTTTTGTGCCTATGATGGTGCGCTGCACCTTCTGTGCGCGCGCCCTTTGTTCCGATATAAGAGCGCAAGGTCAACTCGCTCAAAGGTCGCGTCACCCGCCCATGGACCCTGCATTGGATCGTCAGGCACTGAAAGAATTGCTGGATTTCTACCAAGACGCAGGCGTCGATGTGGCGCTTGGCGATCAGCCTGTGGATCGATCTGCGACGCCTGAACCGGTCAAGCAGACCGCACTTCATCCGGCCCCCTTGCCCGCGCAACCGACGGCGCCGCACCCGCAGGCGCCCCAGGTCCATGATGACCGGCCGCATGAGGGACTGGCTGAGGCTGAGGCATTGGCCGCCGGCGCGCAATCGCTGGATGAACTGCGTACCGCACTGGAAGGGTTCGAGGGCTGCGGGCTGAAGAAGACAGCACGCCAACTTGTCTTTGCCGATGGCAATCCGCAATCCAATATCATGCTGATCGGCGAAGCGCCCGGGCGCGACGAGGACGCGCAGGGCCTGCCCTTTGTTGGGCGCTCAGGCCAGTTGCTCGACAAGATGCTAGCCGCCATCGGACTGGACCGCAGCACCGTTTACATAGGCAACGTCATCTATTGGCGCCCGCCGGGCAATCGCACACCGACCCCGGATGAGCGGGCGATGTGTGAACCCTTTATCCGCCGTCAGATTGAGCTGGTGGCCCCCAAAGTGATGATGTCGCTGGGCGGTTCTGCGCTGTCGGGTCTTTTCGGCATTCAAGGCATTATGAAAACACGCGGCCAGGTGCTCACTTATGAGCATGGCGATCTGTCGGTGCCGACAGTCCCAACCCTGCATCCGGCGGCGCTGCTGCGCAATCCGGCCAATAAGCGTCTTGCCTGGCAGGACCTGCTGCAATTGCAATCGCTGATCGAGGAGCATGGCGCTTTATGAGCCGTATCGATGAAAGTCGTCGCTTCATCCCGCTGACCATCGCGGTGCTGACCATCTCCGACACGCGCACGCTTGATGATGATCGGTCCGGCGACACCCTGGTCACGCGCTTAGAAAAGGCAGGACACACGCTGGCGGATCGAGCGATCGTGACCGACGATGTGGCGGCCATTGCCGGTCAGGTGAAGGGCTGGGTGGCGCGTGAGGATGTGGACATCATTGTCACCACCGGTGGCACAGGGTTCACCGGACGCGATGTGACGCCAGATGCGATCGAACCCTTGTTTGACAAGCGGATGGAGGGTTTCTCCACGCTGTTTCATCAGATCAGTTTTGAGAAGATCGGTACCTCGACCTTGCAATCGCGGGCAACGGCCGGGCTGATTGGAACGACCTTTGTCTTTTGCCTGCCTGGCTCACCGGGGGCGTGCAAGGACGGCTGGGACGGCATTTTGCAGCACCAGCTCGATTATCGGCACATGCCCTGCAATTTCGTGGAAATCATGCCGCGACTGGACGAGCACCTAAAGCGCGGCGCGGGATAGCGCGCCCTGCGAACGTTCGGCGGCTTCAGCGTGCTCCAACGGCTCCATCGGCTGCGCCAGATGGGTGCGCGAGCGAAGACGCAGAAGATTGGTCAGGCGGATCGATGGATCATTGGCGCCCCAATCGATGCGCGGTGGGCTTTCGCCCTCAAAATCGGCGCGGCGCAATACGATACCTTGCGATAACTTAGCCAACGAGATCAGCCGGTTCGCGGCGAGAATGATCATGCGACGGCGCACATCGGCGCTGCCCGCCTCCGGCTCATGCTCGGGCCGATAGACCGCCGACAATTTGCCACGCGCTGAGCGTACCCGCTCCTGCCGCTCAACAAAGGACAAGGTCTCATCCAGCCATCCGGGCGACAGAACGGTGGTCTGATCGAGCAACATGATCCACTGGCCGCGATGAGCCGCTTTCAGCGCCTCAGTAGTCTGATTGGATGAGTTTTTGGCTGCCAGGAATGTCGCGCCGGCGGCATCGGCGATCTGCGGCGTGCCATCGTTGGAGCCAACATCGAGAAAGACCACGTCGCGCACCACGCCTTCCGCAGCGGCAGCCACGAGCGGGCGCAGCACGTCCAGAAGGACGTTTTCGCCGTTATGGGTACGAATGATGACGCTGAGCATGGCGTCTTCGTTAGCATGCGGCTGCCACATTTGGCGAGGTTTTCCGGGGTTTTGGGTGAACGTGCCGGCTGAACTGCGGATTTGTTCTTTTTTTGTTCTCATTTCTGCGATACGGTCTGGGTAGACGTCGCAAGGCGGCACCAACACGGATTGCCAGGGATGGAACAGGATAAAAAGCAGCCAAAGGGTCGGCGTGGCCGAGGCGCCACTATCAATGCTAGCGGGCGTTTTGAACCGCTGGCGCGGGTCGATACGGACGATGGCTGGGAGTCGTTGGCCGATCTGCCGCCGCTGAAGACCGAAGTGGCGCTGGAAGCCGCACGCCACATCATAACGCGTAACACGTCGCCGGATGTGCCGTTCGATCGGTCGATCAACCCCTATCGCGGCTGCGAGCATGGCTGCATCTACTGCTTCGCCCGGCCCACCCATGCCTATATGGGCCTGTCGCCGGGGCTCGACTTTGAAACGCGGCTGTTCGCCAAGCCAAACGCGGCCAAACTGCTGCGCGCCGAATTGATGAAGCCTGGCTACAAGGCAAAGCCCATCGCAATTGGCACCAACACCGACCCCTATCAGCCGATTGAAAAGACGCAGCGGATCATGCGATCGGTGCTTGAGGTATTGGCGGAGCTGAAGCACCCCGTCCTTATCACCACCAAATCGGCCATGGTCGCCCGCGACATCGATATTCTCACCGCCATGGCAGAAGACAAGCTGGTGAACGTCACCTTGTCGGTCACCACGCTCGACAAACGGATGGCGCGGGCGATGGAGCCGCGCGCGTCCACGCCTGTGCGCCGGCTTTCGGCCATCGAAGCGTTGACCGAGGCTGGCATCCCAACATGGGTGAACGCCTCGCCGATGATCCCCGCGCTCAACGATCATGAGCTGGAGGGGATATTGCAGGCCGCGCACCAGGCCGGGGCGTCGGGCGCGAGCTACATTCTGTTGCGGATGCCGCTGGAGGTCCGCGATATCTTCAAAAGCTGGCTGGTGGAGCACTATCCCGGTCGCTACCGGCATGTGCTCTCGGTGCTGCGCTCGATGCGCGGCGGGGCTGACTATGATGCGCGTTGGGGCAAGCGGATGGAGGGCACAGGGCCCTTTGCGCAGGTGCTCGCCAAGCGGTTTAAACTTGTGACCGAGCGGCTCGGCATGAAGACCAACAAACCGAATTTGCGTTGCGATCGGTTTCTCGGTCACGCAGCACAGGTTGCGCAGCTTGATTTGTTCGGCGCGACTTCGGTTGGACCGGACACAAAGAAGGGCGCCAGCCAAAGCTGACGCCCGTCCATAATCGCCGGTTGCGCCGCTGCTTAGCCGTCGGCTGGGATGCGCAGAACCTGGCCTGGATAGATCTTGTCCGGGTCGGACAGCATCGGCTTGTTGGCTTCGAAAATTTTCATGTATTTCGAGCCATCGCCATAGGCTTTTTGCGAAACCGCCCACAGCGTGTCGCCTTTTGCCACCGTATGGAAATCCGCTGCATCGGATGTGTCTTCGGGCTGAATATTGTCTTCGACCGAGGCGATGCCCTCGACGTTACCGGCGGCAAGAATGATCTTCTCGCGCAGTTCCTGGCTTGGAGCGGAGCCAGCGATAACGACTTTGTCGCCCTCGACCGTTACTTCCACATCGCCTTCAAGGCCGAGATCGGCCACTTCTTTTTGGATCGCTTCGGCCGGATCGTCGGCGCCGCCAAATAGTTTTTTGCCCGCATCGCGCACAAACGAAAAAAGTCCCATTGCGGTGTCCTTTCAATTCCCCTGACTGGTGTCCCCGATTGTTACGGGGTTTGCCGCGTTAACCACGCCGTTTGCCTATAGAGACGTAAGGCGAGCTTGGAAACCCAAGGCTGAACCTTTGTGCCGGTGCGTCGGTGCGTGCCAAATGGAATATCGCAGGCAATGAAAGGAATCACCTTGGCCAAACGCGCACGCGGCGCCTCCTATGGCGCGCAGTCAGGTGCCTTCGTGGCGCCCAAGCAGACCGGCCCCGACGGCCAGTTTGAAGCCCAGGCCCATGGTTTGGGGTTCAGGCGCGTTTGCGGTGTGGACGAGGCCGGACGCGGACCGCTTGCAGGACCGGTTGTCGCAGCGGCGGTCGTGCTGCCCAGTTGGGACGAGGACGGTGAGCTTCGTTTTCCGCCAAGTTTGGATGGGCTGAACGATTCTAAGCAGATCAGCGAGGGATTGCGCGAGCAGTTATTTGTCGAGCTCTGCCAGATCGCCGATGTCAGCATTGCCAGCGTGTCGGCTGCCACCATCGATGCGCGCAATATTCGCAAGGCCTCGCTGGAGGCGATGCGGCTGGCGGTTCTTGGCCTTCCTGAGCCACCAAGCTTCGCGCTGGTGGACGGCAAGGACGAGCCGCCCGGTCTGCCGTGCGCGGCGACAGCGATCATCAAGGGCGATGGACGTTCGCTTTCCATCGCTGCGGCCTCGGTCTGCGCTAAGGTTGCCCGTGACCGGATGATGGTGGCCGCTGACCGGCTTTACCCCGGCTATGGCTTTGCGACCCACAAGGGCTATGGCACCGAGGTCCACCGCGAGGCGCTTGAGCGGCTGGGGCCCTGCCCGCTCCACCGACGCACGTTTGCGCCGGTTCGCAAGGCCCTCATGGGCGCTTGACCGACGTCAGTCTTGGTCGGTTGCTTGAGTGCTACGGTGATGTTGCCTCAGCGCTGCCAGCGCCGAGAAGGCCAACCAACGCAGAAGGTTCAAGCATGTCTAAGAGCCATCACGTCACGGGGCGATGCTTGTGCGGAGCGGTCAAAGTGTCAGCGCAGGCCGAAACGCTGGATGTGATCACCTGCCATTGCGATATGTGCCGGCGCTGGTCGGCCGGGCCGTTCATGGAGATCACGTGCCAAGGCGCCACCTTTGAGGGCGAGGAGAACATTGGCCGCATTCGATCATCAGACTGGGCCGAGCGGGCCTTTTGCAAACAATGCGGCTCAAACCTTTTCTACCAGATCGTCGGCAGCAGCGAGTATCAGCTCTCTGCCGGCATGCTGGACGACCAATCTCAGCTTCATATGTCGATGCAGGTTTTCGCCGACCGAAGGCCACCGTTTTATCGCTTTGCCGAAAGAACCAAGGAGATGACCGAAGCGGAGGTCTTTGCCCTGTATGCGCCAGACTCGGCGCCCTGATCGGGCTTGGCATGATTGGCTGGCAACTGTCGGGCGCTGGGCACTGCTCGCTGGTAAACGGGGCGACGTTGCGGTGGGCGTTTAGATTTGCGCAACCCTTTCTCAACACCCCCTTTACCTTAACGGGGCATGATCGCGGCACTTGTTTAGGTGTTGCGTACAGGTTGAGTCATGTCAGTATTGCGTATGGAGGCGCTGCGTACGCGCGCCTCCCTTTCTCCTTCTTCGGCACTGGCCGACGACGATCTTGCCCTTTATCGCAACCAGGTGACGATCGGTGATTCCATCGCACTGATGGAAAAACTGCCCGCTGGCAGCGTCGATGTCGTCTTTGCCGACCCCCCCTACAATCTGCAACTGCAAGGCGCTTTGCAGCGACCCGACCAGAGCGATGTCGACGCCGTCGACGATGCATGGGACCAATTTGACAGCTTCGCTGCCTATGACGCGTTTTCCTCCGCCTGGCTGCTTGCGGCGCGGCGGGTGCTGAAGCCCAATGGCACGCTTTGGGTGATCGGCAGCTACCATAACATCTTCCGCGTTGGCGCGACGTTGCAGAATCTCGGCTATTGGGTGCTCAACGATGTGGTCTGGCGCAAGACCAATCCGATGCCGAATTTTAAAGGCCGCCGGTTTGCCAATGCCCACGAAACGCTGATCTGGGCGGCGCGCAGCGAGACCGGCAAACGCTACACTTTCAATTATGATGCACTGAAGGCCGCCAATGACGACGTGCAGATGCGCTCTGATTGGACGCTGCCGATTTGCACCGGCGGCGAGCGTTTGAAAGATGGCGAAGGCAACAAGGTCCATCCGACGCAAAAGCCCGAAGCGCTGTTGGCGCGCGTTCTGCTGGCGTCCACCAAGCCGGGCGATGTGGTGCTTGATCCCTTCTTTGGGACCGGAACCACCGGTGCCGTCGCCAAGAAACTCGGTCGTGATTTCATCGGCTTTGAGCGCGAGCACGCCTATGCCGATGCCGCCCGCGCGCGCATCGAAGCGGTAGAGCCGGTGCCCGATGCAGCCCAGGCCATGCTTCAGGGCAAACGGGCGCAGCCGCGTGTGCCATTCAACGCGTTACTGGAAGCCGGCTACGTGATGCCTGGCGAGGAACTTGTCGATGGCAGGGAGCGCCATGCGGCGCTGGTCCGGGCCGACGGGACCTTGGCGAGCGGCGACCATGAAGGCTCCATCCATAAAGTTGGCGCTTTGGTGGAAGCGCGCGAGGCCTGCAATGGCTGGACTTTTTGGCACACCAAGCGCGACGGCGCGTTGGTATCCATCGATGATTACCGTACCGAAATCCGCAAAAAGGCCGTTTAGGGTTCTGACCCGATGGCTACTTCGACTGTTTTTTCGGGCGGATCGTTGCGCCCAACTCCGGTAGCGCCGCCTTCAGCACTTTCACCATGACCGTCGGCCAGGCTTCCTCACGAACCGCGTCCGGCGTTGACCACCAACCGTTGTTGGAAGGCGGGGCGTCGCCCTCACGGCGATAGACGTCAAGCGTCAAGGCGAAATGGGTAAACACATGCTCGATGCTGCCCACCGGTTCAGCTTGCTCAAAAGATGGCGCCGGTTCGTATGACCAGTGCGTGGTCGGCACCTGCGTCATGCCTGGTAGCAAACCATCGCTCGGGCGTTGTTCGCACCAGACCGCGCCGTCTGATCGCACCACCACCAAGGCAGCGCCTTTGCGGCGCGGCTTGTTCTTTTTCGGCGCCTTGACCGGATAGGCTTCCATATCGCCGGTGTGACGGGCGGCACAGCCATCTTTCCACGGACACAGCGCGCACACCGGATTTTTCGGCGTGCAGATCGTCGCACCAAGATCCATCATCGCCTGGGCGAAATCGCCGGGCCGGTCACCGGGAACAAGCGCGTTCACCTTCTCCCAAACCTGCCGCTTCACCTTCGGCATCAGCGTGTCGAGGCGAAAGAGCCGCGTGACGACCCGTTCCACATTGCCATCAACGACCGCAACAGGCTCGCCGAATGCGATGGCGGCGATGGCTGCACTGGTGTAGTCGCCAATGCCCGGCAGATCTTTCAGTTCGGCGGCAGTTTGTGGGAAATGCCCGCCTCGTGCTGCGACAACCTTGGCGCAGGCGTGCAGATTGGCGGCGCGGCGATAATAGCCAAGACCGGCCCATGCCGCGCGCACATCATTGTCCGATGCGGCGGCAAGATCGTTGACCGTCGGCCAACGCGCAAGAAAGTATTGAAAGTACGGGATGACAGCGGCAACAGTGGTTTGTTGCAGCATGATCTCCGAGAGCCAGACCTTGTAGGGATCTTGGCGGATGCCCTGTTTGCAGTCGGTCGGTCCGACGCGCCAAGGCAGTTGGCGAGCATGCCTGTCGTACCAGGCAAGCAGATCGCTCGCCTGGATCGCACCCTTCACTGAGTTAATTGATGCGCGCCTTCACATCGGAAATCGCGCTGTCGATCAAATCGGCTGCGGTCTTGCCCTTGGCTTGTTCGGCCAGAAGCTTTTCGGACGCCGCGATTGCGATGTCGGTTGCGCGGGCGCGCACTTCACCGAGTGCCTGTGCTTCCGCCTGAGCAATGCGGCTTTCGGCAGCGGCGGTGCGGCGGGCGATCATCTCTTCCAGCGCTTCTTCGGTTTCAGCCGTCATGCGTTCAGCTTCGGCCTTGGCCTGGGCGAGGATGGCATCAGCCTCCTCATCGGCGCTTTGGGTCTTGCGGCGGAAATCGGCGAGCACGGCTTGCGCTTCTTCGCGCAAGCGGCGCGCTTCTTCCAACTCGCTGCGCACTTTTTCAGCGCGCGCGTCCAGCGCCTTGGTGACCATGCCAGGCACTTTGAGATAAACAATCAGCGCCAGGAAAAGGATCAGGGCGATAAGGGCCCAAAATGAAGCATCCATAATCGTCTTCCTCAGCTCTCGGCGCTAGCGGCGACCGCTTTGGTTACCGCTGCAGCCGTTGGCGCTTTGGGCGCAAGCTTTTCCATGATGGCGGCTACAGCGTCGGTTGCGATGCTATCGACCTGGCCCAACGCCTCGGTCTTGATCGTATCGATGCGGGCTTCGGCTTCAGCCAGTTTGGCGCCGAGCGCTTCTTCGGAGGCTTGCCGCTTGGCCGTCGTTTCGGCGGTCAGCTTGTCGCGCGTTTCGTTGGCCATGGCCTGCGCGCGGGAACGGGCATCGGCGAGCGCTTTTTCGTAGGTTTCCATCGCCTCGTCGGTTTCACGCTTCAGCCTTTCAGCTTCGGCAATATCGCTGGCGATGCGGTCGTGGCGGTCTTCAAGGATGCCGGAGATGCGCGGACCGGCGATCTTGGAGATCACGTAATAGGTGATGCCAAAGGCAATCACGAGCCAGAGAAGCTGCGAAGCGAAAGTCGAGGTGTCGAAGGGCGGAAAGGTTCCGCTTGCCTCGGCGGCTGCGTGTGCGGCGTCGTCGGTCGTTGCCATGGTCTTGTCTGTCCTTCAGCGGCGAAACGGGCCGCAAGAATAGCTGATACGAATGGCGGGAAAGCTATCCAGCCAGCGCGCCAAAACGCGCTGGCTGGATGCGTTCATTCCCAAAAGGCTGGCGCACCATGCGGTGGCGCGACAGCCGGATCGGTTCGGCTTAAACGGCGAACAGAAGAAGAAGCGCGACGAGCAGCGAGAAGATGCCCAGCGCTTCGGTCACGGCGAAGCCGAAGATGAGACGGCCGAACTGGCCATCAGCTGCTGACGGGTTGCGCAGGGCGCCCGACAGGTAGTTGCCGAAGATCGAGCCGAGGCCGATCGCAGCGCCGCCCATGCCGAGACATGCGATACCAGCGCCGATGAATTTTGCTGCTTCTGCTTCCATGATTGAACTCCTTTGGAATGAACGAAGGTGGTTGCCAGACGGCCCGAGAGCCGCCGGGATAGGTTGATCAGTGTGAAGGGTGAAGGGCGTCGTTGAGGTACATGCAGGTAAGCACCGCGAACACATACGCCTGAAGGAAGGATACGAGGAACTCCAACGCCGTCATGGCAATGGTCATCAGCATCGGCAGGATCGCACCGCCTATACCGACAACGCCAAGACCGGTGAGCGAGACCACAAAACCGGCAAACACCTTCAGCGTGATGTGCCCGGCGAGCATGTTGGCGAACAAACGCACCGACAGCGAAATCGGGCGTGAGAGGAACGAAATGACCTCAATCATCACCACCAGGGGCACCAGAGCGCCGGGTATGCCCTCGGGCACGAAAAGCTTCAGAAAGCTAAAGCCGTGCTTCATGAAGCCATAGACAATGACCGTGCCGATCACCAGCATCGCCAGCGCGAAGGTGACGATGATGTGGCTGGTTACGGTGAAGAAATAGGGGAACATGCCGAAGAGGTTGGCAAACAGCACGAACATGAACAGTGAAAAGACCAGGGGGAAAAACCTCATCCCCTGCGTCCCCGCCGCGTCTCTGAGCATACTGGCGACGAACTCGTAGCTCATCTCGGCGGCAGCCTGCCAACGGCCCGGAACGAGCCCACGACCGGTGGTCGAGAGAACCAGGAACGCTGCGACAGCGCCAGTGGTGGCGAGCATGAAAAACGAGGAATTGGTGAAGGAGAAATCGATGCCGGCGATCTCAATTGGAACGATCGTTGAGATCTCAAATTGCTTGATGGGATCGTTCGCCACTGTCGTTCACTCCTAATCCGGCGTACCGGCGGTCATCAATCTGCTGTTTCCATCACGCATGCCCGGCAAGCCCGGCCTGCGTTTGGCGCTGGCTTTAGCCGTCTTCGCGCCCATTTTCCTCTGTGTCACGTCGCCGCGCCGAAGCGTCGTCCGAGGTGCCCGTCGGCGCCCCTTTGGACATGCCCGTGGTCATCCCCTTGGGCATGGCAACCAGACCGAGGGTTCTCATGACGTTTAATACGCCTGCTGCAAACCCCAACAAAAGCAGGACAATCAGCCCGAACGGCGATGTGCCTGCCACAGAATCGAGGAACCAACCCAGGGCTCCACCGACAAAAATCGCCGCGATGAAATCCGACGAAACGCGGATCGCCATCGCATAGTTCGTTCGCTCCTGCCTTGCCGCAACTTCATCAACCGGATCAGGCCGATGGGCATCGAGCTTTGAGTCCAGCGCGTCCAGCTTCTGACGAACCTCATCCAAATCCTTGCGGCCAGTGCGTGATGCTCTATCGGGATCGGACCCGTTGGCCACGGTGGCTCTCCAAACGATGAGGATAGGACGAGAGGTTAGTCGGCGTGAAAAAGCTCTGCGCGTGTGCTGTGGTACGGAACAAGGCAGCGGTTGATGGTCTCACCGCGATCGCCAGGCAAAGCCAAGCGTCACGGTTCAAAAATCGCCGGGACCATAGTGCCCGGCCCATAGGGTGTCAACCGCAGGCAATCCCCACAGAACAACACTCCAAACCCTTGTTATATTGACGTTTTTTGGCCTCAGGCTGCGCTCTCAGCCTCAACCATGGCTTCCGCCTCGGCCAGCGCTACCGAAACGATCTGACTGACGCCGCGTTCGGCCATGGTCACACCGAACAGGCGATGCATGCGGCTCATGGTGATCGGGTTGTGGGTGACGACCAGGAAACGGGTCGATGTGCGCGCCGCCATGGAATCCAGAAGATCGCAAAAGCGCTCCACATTGGCGTCGTCCAACGGCGCATCGACCTCATCGAGGATACAGATCGGCGCCGGATTGGAGAGAAAGACGGCAAAGATGAGGGCAAGCGCGGTCAACGCCTGCTCACCGCCCGACAGCAGCGTGATCGATTGCGGCTTCTTGCCCGGAGGCTTGGCGATGATGTCGAGGCCGGCATCCAGCGGGTCATCAGCATCAATCAAGGTCAGCTCGGCTTCGCCACCGCCAAAGAGCTTAATGAACAGCTCCTGGAATTGTTCGTTCACGCGGTCGAAGGCTTCCAAGAGCTTCACGCGGCCTTCGCGATTGAGCGTAGAGATCGTGCCGCGCAGTTTGGTGATCGCCTCGGCAACATCATCGCGCTCCAGCGCCAGCGTGTCACGGCGCTCGGCAACCTCTTCGGCCTCCTGCTCGGCGGCCAGGTTCACCGCGCCTAGACGCTGGCGCGCGTCGCGCAATTCGGCGAGCTGGCGTTCCAGCACCTCAAGCGCGGGCGGCTGTGTGCCGGTCTCAAAGCCTGCCATCGCCATCAGTTCATGGGGCGCTGCGTCGACGGCATCGAGGATTGTCGCTTCCAGTGCCGTGCGCCGTTCGTCGGCGGCGGCCTGGCGCTCTTCGGCGCGGCCATGGGCTTCGCGGGCGGCGAAATAGGCGTCCTTAATCTGGCGTGCCTTGGTGTCGGCCTCGCGCTGCGCTGATTCAACGCGGGCCAGAAAATCGGCAGCTTTGCTGCGTGCGGCTTCGGCCTTTTCAAGCGTGCTTGCCAGCGCACGGCGCTTTTCGATCAAGCGACCCGGTTCGCCATCGAGTTTTTCCAGTGTCTCCACCAAATCTGACCGACGACGGGCCAGGGTTTCAGCATGGCTTGCTGCGGCATCAGCGCGGCGCTGCCAGGCTTCGATGGCGCGGGTCGTGGCCTCACGGCGACGGGCATGGTCGGCAAGCTCGCGGCGCAATTGGTCAAGCGCCGCCACCGCTTCATCGCGGGCGCGGCGGGCGAGACTTTCGGCCTCGCTTGCCTGCGCAAGCTTGGCTTCCAGCGCGGCCAGAACATCGGTTGATTGGGTCGCTGCCTCGACGGTTTCCGCTTTGGCGCGCGCTTCGCTGAGAGCATCGCCCAGCCGCACCGCCTCGGCAGAGGCCGCAGCGATACGGGCACCCTCACGCTCGGCCTCGCGTTCCAAGGCAAGCAGTCCGCTTGCCGCCTCATCATAGGCGCGCCTTGCCTCGGCCTCAGCACCACGGTCTGCGTTCCAAGAAGCGTCGGCTTCCTGCATCGCGGTCAGGGCGCTCATATGGGCCAGCGACAAAGTGGTGACGTCGCCTTCCAGCGCTTTGCGGTCCGTTATAAGACCAGTGAGGCGATTGCGTTCGGCCAGCTTAACCGCTGCGGCGGACGGCGCATCGGCCTTGCGCACGAACCCATCCCAGCGCCAGACTGTACCAGCTTTGCTGACCAGCATCTGACCGGCGGCAAGGCTTGCTTGGAGGGCAGCGCCTTCACCGTCCTCGACGAGGCCGATTTGCGCCAGGCCGCGCGCCAGCGCCTTGGGTGCCTGCACATGATCGCCAAGCGCCGTCACACCACTTGGCAGAGCCGGGTCGCTCGGCTGCACATCGATCTCGGCCCAGAATTGGGGGGCAGCGGGGTCCGTGGCGGCTTCAAGCGACTCGCCGAGAGCAGCGCCGAGCGCCGCCTCATAGCCGGGCGCGACGGAGATGCCGTCCATGATGGACGGGAAAAGATCGGGCGCTGCGTTGTCAGAAGCGCCAACCAGCTTTTCCAGCGCCGCGACTTCAGCCCGCAATGTTGCCAATTCCTTTTCGCGCTCGCGCAGGGGCGCCTCGGCGCTTGCCACCGTGGCCAACGCGGCTGTGCGCTTGGTCTCGCTGGCGGCGACCTTGTCGGTGGCGCCATCGCGCGCGGCTTTGAAGGCCTCAACCTTGGTGCGTGTCGCCTCCAGAGCCTCGGCAGCAGAGGTTTTGGATTGAAGCTCGGCCAAAGCCGTCTGGGCGCTAGCGTGCTGGGATTCCAGCTGCGCAACTTCGCGCTTGGCATTGTCCAACAGACGCCGCTGGGCCTCGATGTCGGCGCGCGCCTTGGACAGCGCATCGCGCGCTTCGTTGCTCGCCCCATGAGCTTCGGCAAGCGCCGCAGCGGCAGTCTCGGCGGCTTTTTCAATGGCCGGCAATTGGTCGGTGGAAACGGTTTCGGCCTCACCGATCGCCTTCAACTCCGCTTCCAGGGCAAGGCGTTCGGACGCGTGATCATCCGACAGGCCGGTTTCGCGGGCAATGTCAGCGTCGAGCGTGGCCAACTGGGCGCGGGCATTGTCCAGCCGTTCGGCGATTTGCTTTTCTTCCAGCGCCAACTCATCGCGCGCCCGGATAATGCGCCCTAGCGCGGCGCCGGCTTCGGCAGCCTTTGTACGGGCATCAGGCACGCTTGCCGCAGCACTCGCTTGTGCAGTCGAGGCCGACAGCTGCGCCTCGTCGGCTTTTTGAAGAAGGTCCTTGGCTTCGCGTAGCGCCTGGGCGGCTTCATTGGCAGCCTGGTTGGCCGCCACCCATTTCAGTGCAAAAACGCCAGCCTCGGCGGTGCGGGTTTTGGCGGTAACTTCCCTAAAACGCGCGGCCTGGCGCGCTTGGCGCCGCAACACATCCAATTGGCGATCCAGCTCACCAATCACATCATCAAGCCGTTCAATGTTGGTTTCTGCGGCGCGCAGGCGCAACTCGGCCTCATGGCGGCGGGTGTGCAGGCCTGAGATTCCAGCCGCTTCTTCAAGCAGCGCGCGGCGCTGGACCGGCTTGGCGGAGATAATCTCGCCGATCTGCCCTTGGCGCACCATGCTTGGCGAGCGCGCGCCGGAGGCGGCATCGGCAAACATCAGCTGCACATCGCGGGCGCGGGCCTCGCGACCATTCACGCGGTAGTTAGAACCCCGCTCGCGCTCGATCTTGCGTGAGACTTCCAGGTTTTCATGCTCGTTGAAGGCCGCCGGTGCGCGGCGCATCGCATTGTCGAGGAACAGCTTTACCTCAGCGGAATTTCGGGCCGGGCGTTTGCCCGAACCGGAGAAGATAACCTCCTCCATGCCGCTGGCGCGCATGGCTTTGTAGGAGCTTTCGCCCATCACCCATCGCATCGCCTCGACAAGGTTGGACTTGCCGCAGCCATTGGGACCAACCACGCCGGTCAACCCGTCTTCGATGATCAGATCTGTGGGTTCAACAAAGGTTTTGAACCCGGCAATGCGCAGCTTAGTAAACTTCATCAGCGAACCTCGCTGATGGAGAGATGCGCCCCGCGCGAAACCGCGCAAGGGCGCAGATTTCCGCTAGCCCAGCAGCGGGTCGATAATCTCGGCGTACTCTTCTGGACTGCGGGCACCGGGGAATCTCGTACCATTGATAAAAATCGTCGGTGTGGAGGCAACGCCAAATTCCTCTGCGCCACGCTCTGCACCAGCAACTATAGCCGTTTCCAGATCGCGATTCGTCAAGCAGGCATTGAAGGTCTCTTGGGTATAACCGGCTTGTCCAACGATAGAAAACAGCGCGTCAGCCGGGTTTGCCGCCGTTGCCCACTCACGCTGGCGCTCAAACAGGATGTCCACAACATCGTGATACATCGCCTCATCGGAGCAACGCGCGAGCATCGACGCGGCGCGGGCACGGGCATCCAGCGGGAAATCGCGGAATATGTAATAGACGTGACCCTCGTCGATATAGTCGGTTTTGATCGATGGCAGCGAGGCGGTGTGGAAGCGCGCGCAGTGCGGGCAGGTCATCGAGGAATAATCCACCAGCACCACCGGTGCATCAGGATTGCCAAGACCAATATCGGGCAAGCCGTCGGTCGCGGTCATGAGTGCATCAAGGTCCACCGTGCCGTCGCCACCCGATGGCGCGCTGCGGCCGGAGGCGTCTGCCGAGGCGTTGGAGCCATCATTACAGGCTGCCAAAACGCCACCTGCCACCGTCAGGAGCGCTGAGTTTTTCAGAAGCGTGCGGCGGTCGGTTTTCAAACGGTCGATCATGGGAGGGCCCTTGTGCGGATGGTCGGTTGGGTTGGCTCTTACGGCGTTCTACCGCAGTGCGACAAGTCAAGACCCGCCCGTGGCAGCCATCCATGGCCAAAAAGGGGCATCACAAATGTGTGTGCGGACCTGTCACGGGTCAGCGGCGCTTGCGGTCGGCGGCGAGCACCGAGGCGCCGAGCTGTTCCAGGGCCGCGCGCAATTTGGGGTCGGCAACATGGGCGGCGGCCGCTTCGGCTGCGTCTTGGGCGGCCTTCTGCGCGGCAGGGTGAGGCGCCGACGGGGTCGATGAGGCGGGGTTGGCGGCAGGTTTGGGCGCCAATCCAGGTTTGACCACGACGCGCAATTTGCTGACGGCCTGATAGCCGAAAAACCCATTGACCCGCTCCAAGATGAGCGCCTGCCCATAATCCAGATCGATCTGGATCGACGCGTCGGCGCGAACCTCAAGCACCGCACCATCCTCGCCAGCCTTTTTGTGCCGAGACCGCGATTTGGGTTGCGCTTTCATCTGAACTGGCATGCAAAGGCCAGCCAGGCGCTCGCCAACAATCTCCGGCCATGCGGCCAGAAGCGCCGGCGAGACGAATTGTTTTCCGGTCCGCCCTTCCTGGAGCGGTTTCAAAAGTGCATCGACCTCCGCGCCGATAGCTTTGGCGCTGATCGGCATGGCGGCCTTGGTGGTGATCTGATGGCCAAGCAGTTGGCCGCGCACATTTTGGGCGGCGTTTGGGCGTGGTCCTTTCAATTGATCCCCCTCATCTTGACCCTTCCATCTTTCGCCGATCCCTGATAGCGCCCAGTCTTCCTCACAAGATCTCCCCTCACAAAGCGCCTTGGAGCACGTCCCTCGTGTACGACCTCATCATCTTCGACTGCGATGGTGTTCTGATCAACTCAGAAATGATTGCAGCCCGCGTAGAAGCCGCCGCCTACAAGCGCGAAGGCTTTGAAATGGAGCCGCTGGGGTTCGCCGAACACTTTGCTGGGATGACGCATCATGCGATCCAAGATGCCATCGAGGAAGAGTTGGAGCGCAAGCTCGACGAGGATTTTCAAGACAAAATGTCTGAAGCCTTCCTGGAGCTTGCCGACGCCGAACTGACCGCTGTGCCCGGCGTGGAAGAGATGCTGGACCTGGTGGAAGGCCCGCGCTGCATCTGTTCGAACTCCGATTCCGCCTATCTGCAACGCTATCTCAGCGATGTAGGGCTCTATGAGCGCTTCGCGCCGCACATCTTCTCGGCGGGCGAAGTCGGCAACAAAGCGTCCAAGCCTGACCCGAATGTGTTTCAGGTCGCCGCGCAGACGTTTTCCGTCGATCCAAAAGCCTGTCTGGTGGTGGAAGATTCCTCCTCCGGGGTGAAAGCGGCCGTCGCGGCCGGCATGACGGTGATCGGCTTTGTCGGCGCCGACCACACTTGGCCGGGCCATGCCGAAGCGTTGATGCAGGCCGGCGCGCTGACCACGGTCAACCGCCACGCCGATCTGGCCGAAACCATTCAGGCGCTGGCTGCTTGGGAAGGCGAAGCGCTTTAGCGCCCGAACGACGGGTGGCTTAGCTGCCAGCCTCATCGAAGCCGATGATCACCTGATAATCGCTCTGGCGCTGGGGCTGCGGCACGAAGAAGGCGCGATTGACCAGCGTGAACGTCGCCGAAACTTCTGGCGGTTCGATGATCGCCTGGGTGCGCACGACTTCACTTGAGAGGATTTCGCTGGTCACCGTGTTGAGCACGACGATGCGAATCGGCAGGTCGAGCGTTGCCGGCACGCCCTGCGGGCCGATGATTGAACGCCCGGCGATCCCGATCGACAGGCCAAACTGACCGGAACCCGGCGTGCATTCGACAACGGTCTGCAATATCTGGCTCTGATAGCGTACATTGGCCGGTGTCTGTTCCTCGCCGGCGTAAAGGCGCAGAGTCTCGGTCCCATCGCGCACCACGATCGACGGGCAAAGCTGATCGGCCCGTAACTGTTCGACCGGCACGCCGCCAAAGGTCGTCGCCGTGGTTGGCGTCACCCGGGTTTGCTGACTTCCGCCGCCGCCGAACATGTCGGTGAAACCGTCCATGCCGCCGCCGCAAGCCGCCAGGGACATCGCCAGGCCAAGGGCCGCGCTGCTGCGCAGCAAAGTTCGATTGGGTTTGGAGAGATTACGCATCACATCGTCGCCACAAGCATCACATCTATCCGCACGCGTTCTCGTGTGGTTGCGGCTGTTTAGCAAGTTGCGCAGACCTTGGCGAGGGGATAGCTATGGAGCACTTTGAAGCCTGGCGCCATGATGAACGCAACGCATGACAACGTCTGACAACTTTGCCCCTCTCACGCCGGACGCGCTGAAGCGCCATTGGTCGCTGCGCTATCTGCCAGGTTGGGCGCGGCCTTATGGCCGGTTGATGCGCCTGGAGCGGCCGGCTGGTTGGCAGCTTCTGTTCTGGCCGTGCGCGTTTTCCTCGCTGCTGGCTTCCATTGCCTTGGAAAGCCCGGTGCAGTGGGCTCATCTTGCCCTGTTTCTTCTTGGCGCGATCATCATGCGCGGCGCCGGCTGCACGCTGAACGACATTGCCGATAGGGACATCGACGCCAAAGTTGGCCGCACGGCCGAACGGCCAATCCCCTCCGGTGAGGTAAGCGCGCGCAATGCTGCCCTGTTTCTGGTCGGCCTACTCGCCGCCGGGTTCTTGATCCTGATCACCTTCAACCTGTTCACGATTGGTGTCGGTATCGCCTCCCTTGTGCTGGTCGCGCTTTATCCCTTTGCCAAACGCGTCACCAATTGGCCGCAAATCGTTCTCGGTCTGGTGTTTTCCTGGGGTGCGCTGGTCGGTTGGACCGCGCAGACGAGCAGCCTCGATCTGCCGATGGCGCTGCTTTACGTCGCCTGCGTCATCTGGATCGTCGGTTACGACACGATCTATGCGTTCCAGGATTTGGAAGACGATGCGCTGGTGGGCGTTGGGTCCTCAGCGCAAGCGCTGGGATCAAAAGCGCCGGTGTTTGTCGCGCTGAGCTATGTGGTGACCATTGCGTTGATTGGCGCTGCGTTGCTGATGGTGGGCGCGGGCATTCCAGCCTTTGTTGGCCTGGCGCTAGCGGCGGCACAAATGACCTGGCAGGTGATCACCCTTGATCTTGATGACAAGGAAGGGTGCCTTGCCCGATTCAAATCGAACTCGCTGGCCGGCCTGCTGATCGCCGCCGGCCTGCTTGCAGATGTCTGGATCTAACTGGCGAAAAGCTTAGCGCATGCCGCGGCGCTTCGCGTAGCGCGGGCGTCGGCGGGCCAGTGACTTGGCCTTGCGCGGCTGACTGGCGCGCACGACCACGGCACCCAACATGGCGCGCACAACACTGTCTTCGCCGTGTGGCTCGCTTAGGAGCAGCGGCACGGACAGGCGATCGGCCCAGGACCGCCATACGGCGACGGCCTCTTCAAGCGGCAAATCTTTGTCCAGCGTGATCGCATAGGCTGGGTCGTCATGGCGAAGGACAACATTGACGACGGTTTTCTCGCCGCTGGCATCGAGCTGCGCCGCCACACCGTTGTAAGCGTTGAGTGGAATGCGCTGCAGGATCATCGCCGCGCCCAAGCGCGCGGTGACAACGACGCTACGACCGTTAATGTCCAGGCGTCCGCGCTGCGGCATGGACGAACGGATCGACACCGCATCGCGGCAACCGTCGAATGTCGGGTCCAGTGCCCCGCCAAAGGGGGCACCATCAGCGCGGATGGTTAGTTCGTTGACCGAACGGTTTGTCCTTACCGTCATTGATGGTGCCTTTCGCCTTCCTGTTGGCCTGATGATCAGGCCACAAACTGTTGCCGACGGTTGGTCCGTCTGGCGACCCAAATGGGCTGCCCGTTTTGGGCTATGAGCGATGTATAGCGGACCGGCCTTGGAGCGAGCTTAAGCAACGGGGTAAAAAAAGTGTGCGTTCAGAAAGGGTTATCGAAAGGCAAACGCTAGTGACCCAATTCACCTTGATTGGTGCGTGCTATCCTCTACACCCATGAAGGCGCCAAGAATCCTCTTGCGCCTCCCGCAACCGACCCTTGAAGCCGATGTCCGACGCTCCTTCCGACCTGCCCTTGCCGCCCGTCAGCGTGATCTGCGATGCGGCGCGTGAGGCCGGCGAAATTGCGCTGCGCTATTTCGGCAAAAGCCCCAAGACCTGGACCAAGCCTGGCAATTCTCCGGTGACCGAGGCCGATCTGGCCATCGACAGCATGCTGCACACCGAATTGCGCAAGGCGTTTCCCGATTTTGGCTGGCTGTCGGAAGAGATCGAGGATGATGGCTCGCGGCTTTCCGGCGCACCCACCTTCATCGTCGACCCCATTGATGGAACCCGTGGGTTCATGGCGGGCGCTGACGATTGGGCGGTCTCTATCGCGCTTGTCCATGACGGCGCGCCGATTCAGGGCGTTCTGTTTAATCCCGCTACCGGCGATTTGCTGGTGGCGGTGGCTGGAAAAGGCGTGCAGCTAGAAAACGCTGAAGGCGAATCGCTGGATCTTTCGCCAACGGGCAAGGATGGCTTGCAGGACGCGCTGCTCGCCTTCCCAGGGCCGAGCAAAGCATCGCATCCATTCCGCAAGCATCCAAAGATTGCGTCCCTCGCACTGCGGATCGCTCACGTGGCCGAAGGCAAGCTCGATGGGTGTGTCGCCAGCCCCAATGCCAAGCATTGGGACATTGCCGCCGCCGACATCATTGTGCGCGAATCCAGCCTTAAACTGTTGCACGCCGATGGCGCCACGCCGCGCTATGACGGCCAATCGATCACCCATCCTGCTCTGGTTTGCGGCACGGATGCGATGTGCGGCGCGCTGCAGGATATAATCGCGCGACGGGGGCGTTAGGTCTGTTTCCTTGACGGCACAGTGCTGTCAGGTAAGAACGCGCTATCCCCCCAAACATCTGACGACAAAGGAACAGGCGCGATGAGCGGCACGCTTAAGGAAACCAAGCCACAATTGCTGCATCTTGTGTTCGGCGGCGAGGTGGAAACGCCCGACTCGCACACCTTCATTGACGTCGATAATCTCGACGTTGTCGGCATTTTTCCAAGCAATGCCGAGGCCGAGTCCGCCTGGCGCGCCAAAGCCCAGGCGACCGTCGACAACGCCAATATGCGCTATTTCGTCGTCCACATGCACCGGCTTTTGGAACCTGGTGACGTCGACCCGGACGCGTAAGATCGCCCATCAATCTTTGAGCGCTTTATGAGTGCGCCCTGGTACAAGCGGCTTGGCCGCAATCGCGTGATCCAATCGGTCGCCGGCAACGCGCTGGCCGGCTATCTTTGGCTGGTCGATCGCACGGCGCGGAAAGTCGATACCGATCTCGATCACGAGCGCGAGGAGTTGGCCAATCATCTGCCGGCCATCTTCACCTTTTGGCACGGCGAGCATTTCATGATCGCGCTGGCCTCGCCGGAAGATTGGAACATGCATGTGATGATCTCGCGCAGCGCAGACGGGACGATGAATGCGATCGCAGCGGAAAAGCTCGGCATTAAGACCATTCGCGGCGCCGGCGATCCGAAAAAGCGCGGCAACCAAAAAGGCGGCGCGCGGGCGTTCTTGCAGTTTGTCAAAGTGCTGTCGGAGGGCAACAGCGTCTCGCTGACCGCTGATGTGCCCAAAGTCGCCCGTGAGGTTTCGCCAGGATTGATCAAACTTGCGCGCAAAACCGGGCGGCCGATCATCCCGGCCTTTTATCTGACCAGCCCGCGCATCACGCTTTCCAGTTGGGACCGCGCCTCGGTCGCCCTGCCCTTTACCAAGGGCGCCATCGGCACCACCGCGCCGATCTATGTCAGCGATGACGAACCCGATGACGCCTATTGGTGCGCGATCGTCAAAGAGCGGCTGCACGCGCTGGAAACCCACAGCTATGCGCAGATCGGCGGCAAGCCTGCCTTCGCCGCACCGTCTGCGGCGACCGGAGCAGCCCATGGCTGACGTTCTTTCGGAAAGCTTGCTGGCGACATACCGTGTAGCGGGGACACTTGTTTCGCCCTTTGCTGGCGCTCTAATTCAGGCCCGTGCCCGCAGGGGCAAGGAGGATTTGCCCCGCCGCAAGGAGCGCTTCGGCCACCCTGGATCGCGTAAACCCAATGGCTCGTTGATCTGGGTGCATGCGGCCAGCGTCGGCGAAACGATTGCGATCTTGCCGCTTGTCAAACGGATCGAGGAGACCGGTTCCTATGTCGTCCTGACAACCGGAACGGTGACCTCTGCGCAATTGGCCGCCAAGCAGATCGGCCCACGAACCCTGCATCAATATGCGCCGTTAGATCTGGCACCGTTCGTCAACCGGTTCCTGAATGCCTGGAAGCCGCAGCTTGCGATTTTTGTGGAATCAGAACTGTGGCCGGCAACGTTCCATGCGCTTGCCAAGCGAAGCATTCCCCATGTGCTGGTCAATGCGCGGATGTCGGAGCGCTCGTTCTTCCGCTGGCGGCGGGCAAGCGGGCTGATCAGCGCGATGCTTTCCAATGTTACCTTGTGCTTGGCGCAGACCGTGGATGATGCCGAACGGTTCCGCGTGCTTGGCGCGCCGCGGGTTCGTGTGACCGGCAATTTAAAGTTCGATACGCCGCCGCCCGCCGACAACCCGGCCCAATTGAAACTGTTTGAGCAGACGCTGCGTGGCCGAAAGGCTTGGCTCGCCTCCTCGACCCATCCGGGCGAAGAAGCGATTGCGCTGCGCGTCCACAAAGCGCTGAAGCACCATCTGCCCGATCTTTTGACGATCATCGTGCCGCGCCACCCCGAACGCGGACGCGAGGTGGCTGCACTCGCCGAGTCGGAAGGGCTGACACATACGTTGCGCAGCGAGGGCCATCTGCCGAAGCCGGAAACCGATATCTACATCGCCGACACGATTGGTGAGATGGGTCTTCACTACAGGGTGGCGCCGGTGTCGTTCATTGGCGGCTCCCTGGTGCGCCATGGTGGGCAGAACCCAATTGAACCGGCGAAACTGCGCACCGCCATTCTGCACGGGCCGGACGTGCACAACTTCCCGGAAATCTACACGGCGCTCAATTCATCCGACGCGGCCATTGAAGTGGAAAGCGCGGAGATTCTAGCCCGCACCGTTGGCCGGCTGCTGGTCAACGAGCCTGAAAGGAAGAAACTTTGCGATCAGGCCGAGCGGGCCGTTCAGGAGTTTGAGGGAGCCTTGAAGGCGACGATGGACGCAATCGAGCCGTTGCTGACCGCCTTTTCGGTCTCTGCTGCCTTGGAGCAAGCACGCCGATGAGCCTGACGCCTCCTCCCTATTGGTGGCCAGAACCGGGTGAGCCGCAAAAGCTTGGCGAGACGCTGAAAAAATATGCGCTGGCGCCGGCGGCGTTCGCTTATGGACGCGTGGTTTCCAGTCGCATGGCGCAAGAAGGCGAGCCTGGTGCCCTACCCGTGGTTTGCATCGGCAATTTCGTGGCTGGCGGTGCTGGCAAAACCCCAACCTCGCTCGCGGTCTACGATGTGCTTGAGGAGCTTGGTCTCAAACCCGCCTTTGTGACGCGCGGCTATGGCGGCTCCTTGGCGACGACGAGTTTTCGCGTCGATCCCGACCGCCATCTGGCCGAGGAAGTTGGCGATGAACCGTTGCTGCTTGCGCGCCGCGGCGAGACCTTTGTCGGCCCGGACAGGATGACGTCGATCAACAGCGCGCTGGAGATCGGCGCGACCTGCACGATTTTTGACGATGGGCTACAAAATCCGGCCATCATCAAGAACCTGTCGATTGCCGTTGTCGATGGACGGCTTGGGGTTGGCAATGGGCTCTGCCATCCGGCTGGTCCCTTGCGCGCACCAGTTGGGGCACAGTTGCGCCACGTTGATTTCGTCATCGTGATCGGCAAGGGACATGGTGCGCACAGCGCTGTGCGCCAAGCCGCCAAGCGCGGCAAGCCGGTGCTTTCTGCGACCCTGGAGATGGACATTCCCGAGCATCTGTTCGGCAAGCAGATCTATGCCTATTGCGGCATCGGCCATCCGCCGAAATTCTTTCATCGGCTGAAAGAAGCCGGCCTCAATGTGGTGAAGGAAAAGGCTTATCCTGATCATCACGCCTACACGACCGAGGATGCCCGCGAGTTGGTCAACATTGCCAAGGAGCGCGGTGCAACGCTGGTGACCACCGAAAAGGACGCCATGCGGTTCAAGGGCCATTCGGGTTCGCTACGCGATCTGGACAACGCGTCAACGAAAATTCCGGCGAAGCTTGTGTTCGAGGATTCAGGCTATCTGCGCTCACTGCTGCGCGAGGCCATCCGCCAATGGCGGCGCGAAATGGTGTTGGTCGAGTTCGACTGACGCCGATTAAGAGGCCTTCAGCGAACGGCGCTCGGCCTCCAGAGAGGCTGCAGCATCCTTGTAGGCTTCCTGGCGCCCAACCGACCAATATTTTAAGTCCGTCAGGGCAATGCGCTCGAACGTCACCGCGCAGACGACGTAATCGCCGGGGCGCAAGACGTGATATTCAGGCGTGTCGTAGCGGATGAGCGCCTCGCGATCATTGTTTGAAAACACCATGCCGTCGTTCTCCGCTTACCCGTTTCGCGTGACGCTTATCTCTTGCCCGCAAAGAAGCTTTTCAGCAAGTCTTCGGCTTGCGAGGCGGCAATGCCATCATACACTTCGGGTGCATGATGACAGGTTGGTTGATTGAAAAAGTGCGGCCCGTGGATGACCGCGCCCATCTTCGGATCGCCAGCGCCGAAATAGACGCGGCGGATGCGCGCATGGCTAATCGCGGCGGCGCACATGGCGCAGGGCTCAAGCGTCACATAAAGATCTGCGCCGGTGAGCCGCTCTTGGCCAAGGGTCTGCGCTGCCTCGCGGATGACCAGCATTTCGGCATGAGCGGTCGGGTCGAGAAGCTGCCGCGTCCGGTTGCCATCAGCGGCGATGATCTGACCGCCCATCACCAAGACCGCGCCGACGGGAACCTCATCGCGCCGTGCGGCGTCTTTGGCCTCTTCAAGCGCGATGTCCATAGGCGACGTGTTGGGCGATCTGTTGGGCGGCGTGTCGATTGTCATCTTCAGGGCTTGCCACAGGCGGTCGCGCGCCGTCAAAAGGTGGCCTGATCAGGCGAAAGGCCTCCCATGGCAGAGACAGGCAAAAACAGTGATACCGCCAAGGGCGATCGGGTGGCGAAAGTCATCGCGCGCTCCGGACTTTGCTCGCGCCGCGATGCGGAAGCCTGGATCGCCGATGGTCGGGTCAAGCTGAACGGCAAGCTGCTGACAACACCGGCTGTGACGGTCACTGAAAAGGACAAGATCGAGGTTGATGGCGACCCCTTGCTGGAGGCTGAGCGCACCCGGCTTTGGCTTTATCATAAGGACAAGGGCGTGATCACCGCCGCGCGTGACCCGGAAGGGCGCAAGGTTTTGCGCGATGTGCTGCCCAAGGAATTGAAGACCGCGCATCCAGTGGGGCGGCTTGATTTCAACACCGAGGGCCTGCTGCTGCTCACCAATGATGGCGGCTTGAAACGCCTTTTGGAATTGCCGTCGACCGGCTGGCTGCGCCGCTACCGCGTGCGCGCCTTCGGCGAAGCGCCCGAACCGCTGCTCAACAAAGCGCGCAAGGGCATGGAGATTGAAGGCGTGCAGTATGGCCCGATGGAGATCGTGGTCGAGCGTCAACAGGGCGACAATCAATGGCTAACGGTGGGCCTGCGCGAGGGCAAAAACCGCGAGGTCAAAGTCGTGCTCGGTGCGCTTGGCTTACAGGTGAACCGGCTCATCCGCATCTCCTACGGTCCCTTTCAGCTAGGCGAATTGGAGGCGGGCGCCGCGCAAGAGGTGCGCACGCGGGTGCTGAAAGACCAACTGTCAGGCAAGGTATTCCAGGAAGCAGGTCTTGATTTCGATGGGCCGGTGCGCACACCCGTCGTCGGGCGCGACACCCCCGCGCGACCGGACAAACCAGCCAAGACCGGACGCGGTGGATCGGGCAACGCGCCGCTGCGCAAGGGGCGTAGCAAGTCAGCATCGGATGGGCCCAAACGCGGGAAGCCTGGATTTGTCTCCCGCCCAGGCGCGGCCAGCAAAGGTAGTGGCCAAGGCCGTGGAAAAGGCCCTGGAAAAGGCCGGACCGGCGGTCGTGGCCCGCAGAAAACGCGCGGCAGGTAGGTAGGCATGCGGATTGTTGGCGGCACCTTCAAAGGTCGCGCCCTGAAGGCGCCGACAAGCCAGGCCGTGCGCCCGACGAGCGACCGGGCGCGCGAAGCGCTGTTCAACATCCTGGCGCACAATGATGAACTGTTCGCCGAGGGTCAGGGCCTAGACGGCGCAACCGTTGTCGATCTTTTTGCCGGAACCGGCGCGCTCGGATTGGAAGCTCTGTCGCGTGGCGCGGTATTTGCCTTGTTCATCGACAACTCCATCGAAGGCCGTGGTCTGATCCGAGAAAACATGCTTGCCTGCGGCGTTGCCGCACGCGCGCGACTGTTCAAACGCGATGCCACCAAGATCGGCGTACGTGGAAAAATGGAACGCGCCACGCTCGCCTTCCTCGATCCGCCCTATGGCAAGGGCTTAGGCGATAAGGCGCTGGCGGCTCTGGATGATGGCGACTGGTTGGCGCCGGACGCGCTGGTGATCGTGGAAGAAAGCGCCAAAGCCGAACTTGCCATACCCGACGCGTTCCAAATTCTCCAAACGCGGACGATGGGGGAGACGCAGCTTTGGTTTTTGCGCTATAAATCTAAGCTATGATTGGACGCATATTCACTGCTGTTCTTGCCGTCCTGGGTGCAGGCACGATGAGCCAGGCGCCAGAATTCTCTCAGCAATATCGTCAGGCGCTTGGCGGTGCTGTTGCCGAGCTGGAAGTCGTCGTTGAAGATTTCGATGTCGCAAGCGAACGCGCCGGTCTGTCGCGCGATCAGGCGCTGGCGCAATATCGCGACACCGACAACAGTTTTCTTGGTGAACGCGGCGAGCAAATCTCAGGCACCTTGGACCGTTATGAGCGGCTGAAAGGACAGGCTGAGGCCATCGAAGGCGCTGGGCCGTTTAAGCGGATTTGGCTGGTGATGCGCGAACCGGACCTGAGGGTCGTGGAAGGCGCGCGGGAACGTTTTGAACCCGCCATCCCCTTGACCATCGCCGGCGGTGGTATGGCGCTTTTGGGTGCATTCATTGGCTGGATTTTGGGCCGGGGCAGCGCAGGCACGGTCAAAGCCACCGGCAAGATGCTGCGTGGACGCAACAAGGGTCGCGCGAAAGCGTAGGCGACAACCGCACGTGTCATCCCTGTGCTCGTCACAGGGATCCATTCCAGTGAACGGCCCGCAACCGCGAAGGTTACCGAAAGGCCTCAGGACTGGATTCCCGTGACAAGCACGGGAATGACGGTGGAGAGTTAGCGATCGAACAGCTTGTCGAGCCGGGCCTTGTCCATGCGGATGAACGTCGGGCGGCCATGATTGCACTGCGCGGCGGCGGGCACCTGTTCCATCTCACGCAGCAACGCGTTCATTTCATCGACTTTCAAACGCCGCCCCGCGCGCACCGAGGCATGACACGCCATGGTCGAGGCGACGGCGTGGAGGCGATTTTCCAGACGCGTCGAGGCGCCTGATTCGGCAAACTCTTCGGCCAGATCCCTCACCAATCCAGCGGCGTTGCAGACGCCAAGCATGGCCGGGGTCTCGCGCACCAAAACGGCGTTCGCGCCGAAGGGTTCCAAGATCAGGCCCAATTTCGCCAGGCCGTCGGCTTCGACCAGAATGGCCGAGGCGTTGCCTGCCGGCAGTTCCACCACATCGGGGATGAGCAGCGGCTGGGTTGCGATGCCGTCGCGTTCCAAACCAGCCTTTAGCTTTTCATAGACCAGCCGCTCATGGGCGGCATGGGCGTCGACCAAAACGATACCATCGCGGCTTTCAGCGAGAATATAGGTCTCGTGCAATTGGGCGCGGGCGGTGCCAAGCGGATGGTCCGGCTCCAACGTGTCAGATTGGTTTTCTGACGCGGGTGCCGCCGGGCCTGACGGCACATCCATGCCGGCGAGCGTCGTCGGACGCGCCGGGCCTGGATCATAGTGAGCGGCGGCCTCGTCCCACCCGGAAACACCGGCGCGCGCGGGGGTCACATAAGGTGCTTGCGGCGAGAACGCGTCGGCTGCTTGGTCGGCAAGGCTTGTGGACGCTGCCAGGCCTGCTTCGCCCAAGGCATCGCGGATCGCGGTGATGATCAGCCCGCGCATGTGGCCAGGATTCTGGAACCGGACATCGGATTTCTGCGGGTGCACGTTGACATCGACGCGCGCTGGGTCGATGGCGACCGCGATCACGACAGCAGGAAACCGGTCGCGCGGCATCAGGTCAGCATAGGCGGCGCGGATCGCGCCCGTGAGCAGCCGATCGCGCACTGGCCGGTCATTGACCATCAAATAGATGTCACGGGTTGTCGCCCGGTGCCAGGTCGGCAGCCCAACCATGCCTTCCAGCGAGAGGCCCTCGCGGGTGGCATGCAGGGGCCGCATGTTGGTGCGGGCATCCGGCCCGAACAGATCGGCGGCGCGGTGCTCCAATGCCGAGGTGAAGGCGAGGCTCGTATCGGCCGGCGTCAGATCAAGGATCGTGCGGCGTTCCGACTGCAGGCGAAAGCCAACTTTTGGGGCGGCGAGCGCCAACCGGCGGATCGTGTCGGCGACGGCGGTGGTTTCGGCTTGATCGGATTTCAGGAATTTTAGACGCGCTGGAACCGCGAAGAAGAGGTCTTCCACATCGATCGCCGTGCCGCCTGACAAAGCTGCCGGCGTCGGACCAGATGTCTGACCGCCTGACACGCTGATGCGATAGGCATCCTCTGAACCCTGCGCGCGGGAAGTGATCGCCAGCTTAGCAACTGCACCGATGGAGGGCAGTGCTTCACCGCGAAATCCAAGGGTGCGGATATCGACCAGTTCATCGTCGGATAGCTTGGAGGTCGCATGGCGAGCGATGGCCAGTTTCAGATCATCCGGGCCCATGCCGTGGCCATCGTCGGTGACGCGAATGGCGGCCTTGCCGCCCGCCTGCAAAGTGATGGTGATATGGCGCGCGCCAGCGTCCAACGCGTTCTCCACCAGTTCCTTCACGACACTTGCGGGGCGCTCGACCACCTCGCCGGCGGCGATACGGTTGATCACGCCATCGGGCAGTTGGCGAATGCTGCGATGCCCTTGCTCGGGCGGGTGGGCAAGAATGCTCTGCACCTGCCCTCTCTAAACGGTCTGTTCGGCGTGAATCAACTCAGCGGTTGTCCGACGATGGCAAGGGAAAGCGGCGCCTTCAAGATGCGGTCGGCAACACGGCGGATGTCATCCACTGTAATCGCGCGTATCAGATCGGCACGATCGACCATGTAGCTTGCCGGGATGCGTTCCAGCTGCATGCCGACCAATTGTTGCGCGATCTTTTGCGAACTGTCGAAGCGCAGCGGATAGGACCCGATCAGAAAATCTTTGGCCTGTTGAAGTTCTTCCTCAGTGGGGCCGTTTTGGACAAACTCGGCAATCACCGCGCGCATAACGTCCAGCGTTTCCTGGGCGCGTTCCGGCCGCGTCGAGGCGCCGCCGCCAAGAATGGGCGAATGATCGCGGGCCGAAAGATAGGTGAAGACCGAATAGGTCAGCCCGCGTTCCTGACGAACCTCTCTAAACATGCGCGAAGAAAAGGTGCCGCCGCCCAAGATGTGATTCATCACAAAGGCGGTGAGAAAGTCATCATCCTCACGCGCAAGACCGGGCAGCGCGAAGCGAATGACCGTTTGCGCCACATCCTGCGTTTCCAGTGCTTGAGCGCCGGTTGGGATGACCATGTCGGCTATCGGCGCCAAATCTGGGTCCTGACGCAGACCGCCAAAGGCCGTGTCAACGAACGTGTCAGCTGCCTCAGCAGACAAATCACCAACGATGGCAACCTTGATGGTGCTCTGCGCAAGTGCGGCTGCGTGGTGGGCAAGAAGATCTTCGCGGGTGATGGCCGGGACAGTTTCCAGCGACCCTTGCGCCTGGCGGGCATAAGGATGGCCGGCGAAGAACGTTTCAGCAGAAAGGCGCGATGCGATGCTTTCGGGATCATTCAGATCGCGGCGAATGCCGGCCATGATCTGGGCGCGGGTGCGCTCAATCGCGTCCTCGTCCAAGCGCGGCTGATTGAGCGCCAAAGCCAAAAGTTCGGTACCAAGCTCAATCGTATCGGAAAGCACCGTCAGCTCGCCGGAGAAATTGTCATGGCTGGCATCGAAGCCGAGCCGAATGGCGTTGTCTTCGAGCAGCGTTTGAAAGGCGATGCTGTCATAGTCGCCGGCGCCTTCATCAAGCAGCCCGGATAGAAGATGAGCCGTCCCGTCTTTCCCTTCGGCATCCTGAACGGCGCCAGCGCCTTCAAACACGAACCGCGCCGCCACCAGCGGGATCGTGTCATCTTCCACCAACCAATAGGCGATGCCGCCCGGACTGGTGCGCTCTTGGACATTGACGGCGGCTTCAGCGCGTTGTGGTTCGGTTAAACTCAGGGCCATGGTGATCACCAGTGCGAGAGCCAGCGCGAGGCCGGCAGTTTTTGTCTTTATGGCGGGAAGGTGCCGGACGCTAGCCATCGGTGGCATTTGTTGCGTCTGCAAGAACCGTGGCCGGCCGCTGCAGGCCGACCACAGCACGGTGCGGTTGAAGCACCGATCGAGCGGCGTTCATGACATCATCTGTCGTGACGGCATCGATGCGTGACGGCCATTGCTGAACGTCGGCAAGGCCTTCACCGACTGCCAGGGACGACCCAAAAATACGCGCGAGTGCGGACTGGCTATCCTGCGCAAAAACCGTCTGCGCCACCAAATTGCGTTTGGCGCGCGCCAGTTCGTCTTCGCTGATGCCCTCTTGCAGGAAGCGCTCCAGCTCGGCCATCAGATCGGCTTCAAGCGTTTCCAGCGACACCCCGTCGGCCGGATAGGCGAAGAGGAAAAACGTCCCGTGGTCGAGCGCCGACCCTTGATAGAAGGCCCCCATGGCAGCAGCGGTGCGCTGCTCAATGACGAAATGTTTGTAGAGGCGGCTGGTCGTGCCGTCGCCAAGATAGTGGCTAAGAACGTCTAAGGCCGGGGCCAGGCGCGCATCATCATTGTGCGTATAGGACGGTGCCAGATAGGCGATCTGAACAACCGGCTGGGCGATACGTTCATCGCGCATATTGATCCGGCGTTCGGCCACCGGCTCGGGTTCAAGCGGGCGGCGGCGCTGCGTGATCGCGCCGTCGCGGGCCGGAAGCACGCCGTAATAGTGTTCGGCCAGTGGGCGGACAGTTGCCTCGTCAATGTCACCGGCAATCACCAGAATGGCGTTTTCCGGCGTGTAAAAGCGGGCGTAGAAGTCGAGTGCCATTTCACGCGACAGGTCTTCCATCTCGTGGCGCCAGCCGATGATCGGATCGCCATAGGGATGGTTCTGAAACAGCGTCGCGGAGAAACTCTCGCGCAGCAGCGCCGAAGGATCGTTGTCGACGCGCGAGGCGCGCTCTTCCAGAATGACATTGCGCTCGGATGCAACGACGTCGTCGGACAGAACGAGGTTCTTCATCCGGTCGGCTTCCATCTGCATCATCAGTGGCAGATGCTCGACCGCGATGCGCTGGAAATAGGCCGTGTAATCGTAGGAGGTGAAGGCGTTCTCGGTTCCACCCAGACGGGAGATCGTCTGCGAGAATGTGTCATCGGGAAAGTTGTCCGTGCCCTTGAACATCAGATGTTCCAAAAAGTGGGCGATGCCAGACTGTCCGCGCGGCTCATCGGCGGCGCCGACCTTGTACCAAATCATGTGGGTGACGACCGGCGCGCGGCGATCGGGGATCACCACAACCTGCATCCCATTATCCAGCGCGAACTGGCTGGCGCCTGGCGCGAAGGAAAAGTCACTTGATGCCGCGCTGCTGGGCGTCAGGCCATGCGGTGAGGAAATCATGGTCATGAAAAAGGCCCCTAAGAACAGAAACGTTATGCGCAGCCGGTCAACAATCGCCGATGACAGCGGTCGGTTTCGCGGTCGCCGATGCGAACGCTGAACGGGGACCGAACCGGCCATTTCCGACATCATCCAGACTGTTTCCTTCATCATACCCAAGCACCGAATGCAAACGGTGGCTCGGTGGCGGCGCTTGAAGGCAGGACGTAGGGTTGGCAGCCCCGGTCTAAAAGGGGCGTGCCTGTCACAGCTTGGTGAGGATTATGGACGACTTGTAAGGTAGGCCGCTTGTCAGAACGGCCACCAGGTGAAGCCACCTTGTTCGGCTTCTGCCAGCTCTTCGGCATCAGCACCGTAGGGCGCTTCGGCAGACGGCGTGCGGGCCGCAACCGGCGGATCGGTCAAGAAGCGACGACCGCTAACAGCGGCCTCGGCATCACGTGCAGCCGTTGCTTCGGCCCGAGCAAAATGAATGTCTTCCTCGCGCTGAAGTTCATGCGGGAGCAAGGGACGGTCCAAGCCTGCATTGCTTTCTTGCTGCGGCTGCGAACCACGGGCAGCCAACGCCTGCGTCGCCGCGATATCGACGCCATCAACACCGGGCGTGTAGACGAGGGTCTGGTCTTCGCTTTGCAGGACCTGCGCCATGCGCTCGCGGGACCCTGTCGGCCAGTTGGGGTCGGCAGTCACGGCGGTTTCGGTTTGCGGCGTCGGCAGGCGGTCGGTGGACGGCGGCGCGACGAGCGGCGCACGCGCGGAATATTCGATCGGCTCTTCTTCGGGCGTCAAGCCAACGACGCCACCGACGTCGCCAAGAATGCTCTGCTCTAACCCAGGTTCATTTTCGTCAAACGAACCATAGCTGGCGCACCCGGCGAGCAGTACACCAGCGATCATCACCGTGCCGAACCGTGCGGCGGAATCAAAGGAAAACAATCGCATCACAAACCTTTATCGTCTCGCGCTAAGCCCGGCGTTAAACCCCAATTGGGGCAAGAGCATGCCAGACTTGCTTTGCGCGGATCGCTATGGAGCTTCGCCAGTTACTTTCTGGTTCCGCCCCACCAGAAACGCGTCATACAGGAGAAGCGCGACACCGGCAACGACCCACACATCGGCGAGGTTAAAGACATACCAGTAAAACCCTAACGCGTGCAGCGAGGCAAAATCGACCACGGCGCCGTAGAGCACGCGGTCAATCGTATTGCCGATAGCGCCACCAATCAGAAGACCGAGCGCCACGGCGGTCAGACGGTCGGTGTTGCGGACCAACCAGACGATCAGCGCCAGCGTTATGGCGGTTTTCACCCCAACCAGCAGCCAAACCTGCGCCGGGCTACCGGCCGCGAAAAGTCCATAGGAAATGCCACGGTTCCAGACCAGCACGAGATCGAAGAACGGCGTGATCACGACCCGACCCTTGGCGCCAAGATCAAAGCCGAACAGCAGCCAGGTTTTCAACAGCTGATCGATGATCAGTCCGACCACAGCGATGATCGAGCCAAGGAGAAAGGGTCGGGTCATCCGATCCGCTAGGCCGCCTGCTGGACGCCAAGCTCACGCAGGGCATCGGCGTCACGCAAGGTGACATCGGGAAACTTTGGATCGGTGCCGACCTCGGGCAGAATTTTCCACGAGCGCGCACATTTGCGGCCCTCGGCCTTGCCCGGAACCACACCAACACCGTGAACATCGTCCAGATGAAACGCCCCATCCGGCGCTGCGCCATGATGGATACTAGCCTGACTGGAGATGGCGACCTCCGCCCAATCGACGTCTTTCACAGCGTCAAAAAGATCAGCGTCAGCGATATGGATCGCAGGGGCAGCCTCAAGTGAAGAGCCGATGCGCTTGTCGCGGCGCTCGATTTCCAACGCGCCAGTGACGACGCGGCGCACCTGACGGATCGTCTTCCAGCGCGCGGCAAGGCCCTCATCGCGCCAATCGGCTGGCACATTGGGGAACTGCTGCAAATGCACCGAGGACGCCGACTCGCCATGGCGGTTCAGCCACACCTCCTCCATCGTGAACGGCAAGAGCGGCGCGAGCCATTTGGTGAGCGCGTCGAGCGTGACATCAAGCACGGTCAGGCAAGCCCGGCGACGCGCGCTCGACGGCGCATCGCAGTAGAGCGCGTCCTTGCGGATATCGAAGTAGAAGGCCGACAGATCAACGGTTGCAAACGTGAACAGCGTTTGAAAGACTTTTTGGAAGTCAAACCCGTCATAAGCTTCGCGCACCGCCGCATCCAGCGTCGTCAGCCGGTGCAACATGTAGCGCTCTAGCTCCGGCATCTCGTAGGCCGGCATGTAGTCGCGGTCGCGGTCATAATGCGCCACCGAACCCAGAGCCCAGCGCAGCGTGTTGCGCAGCTTGCGGTAACTGTCGACGACCGTCTTGATGATTTCCGGCCCGATACGCTGATCTTCGACAAAGTCCACGCTGGCCACCCAGCCGCGCAGAATATCTGCGCCATACTGTTTGATGATGTCTTGCGGGAACATCTGATTGTTCAGCGATTTCGACATCTTGCGGCCGTCCTCGGCCATGGTGAAGCCGTGGGTGAGCACATCATCATAGGGCGCACGGCCACGCGTTCCGCAGCTTTCCAGCAGACTGGAATGGAACCAGCCGCGATGCTGGTCGGAGCCTTCCAGATACATCACGCGGTCTTTGCCGCCATCGACCTCGCGATGGGTTTTCAGATCGTCGCGCTTGTCGAGCACATAGGCGTGGGTGGACCCGGAATCGAACCAGACATCGAGGATGTCGATCACCTGGTCATAGTCCTCGGCATCGTAGGCGTTGCCAAGGAAACGGGCCTTGGCATCGTCAGTGAACCAAGCGTCCGCGCCTTCGGTATGGAATGCCTCAACGATACGCTGATTGACCTCGGGATCGCGCAAGACCTCACCGGTTTCCTTGTGGGTGAAGACCGTGATCGGAACGCCCCAAGCGCGCTGACGGGAGAGCACCCAATCGGGCCGTCCCTCGATCATGCCACGCAGTCGGTTCTGGCCCTGTGGCGGGTAGAAGGTGGTGGCGTCGATCGCGTTCAGTGCGCGCTTGCGCAGCGTGTCGCCCTGCTTGCCTGAGTTGTCGTTGCTTTGGTCCTTCGGCCCAACCGCGATCGGCTCATCCATCGAGACGAACCATTGCGGCGTGTTGCGGAAAATGACCGGCTTTTTCGAGCGCCAAGAGTGCGGATAGGTGTGCTTCAGGCGACCGCGCGCGAATAACTTGTCCTGCTCGATCAGCGCAGCGATGACACGCTTGTTGGCGTCGCCCTTTTTGCCTTTGTCGTCGATCACGCGCGCTGCGCCGCCCTCAGCATCGGGCCCAAAGCCTGGTGCGTCGTCTGTGTAGAAGCCAGCATCATCAACTGGGAAGGGGATATCCGTATCGATGCCGCGGGCTTTAAGAGCCTGGCTGTGTTCCATCCAGGCTTCGAAATCCTCACGGCCATGGCTGGGGGCTGTGTGCACAAAGCCAGTGCCGGCGTCGTCGGTGACGTGATCGCCGTCGATAAGGGGGACGGTAAAGGTGTAACCCAGCGCCCGCAGAGGATGGCTGAGCGATAGGCCTGCCAATTCCTCGGCCTCAACGGCGCGCAACATTTTGGCCTCGACCTTGGCCTGTGATGTGATCTCACCGACCAGCGCTGAGGCAACGACAAATTTCTCGCCAGCTTGGGGACCGAAGTCGTTTTCGGCGGCGGTTATCTCATATAGGCTATAGGCAATGCGCGAAGAGTAGGAGACGGCACGGTTTCCGGGCATCGTCCAAGGTGTTGTCGTCCAGATAAGGACGTTGGCGTCTTCCAAGTCTGGGTAGAAGGTGAACCCTGCCCCGCGATCATCAGCGGCGGCATCTGGCTGTGAGGCTTCGTTTGGCCGTTGAATAGCGAACTTCACCCAGATGGTATCCGACTCATAGTCCTGATATTCAACCTCGGCTTCGGCCAAGGCGGTGCGCTCAACCACCGACCACATGACCGGTTTTGAGCCGCGATAGAGCTGGCCATCCATAGCGAACTTCATCAGTTCCTCGGCAATGGTCGCCTCGGCATCGAAGCTCATGGTCGTGTAGTAATTCTCGAAATCGCCTTCGACGCCGAGACGACGGAATTCTTCGGCTTGCACCCCGATCCATTCATCGGCGAAAGCGCGGCACATGGCACGCAGTGAGACGGTGTCCAGATCGTCTTTCTTCTTGCCCTTTTTGCGCAGTTCCTCCTCAACCTTCCATTCGATCGGAAGGCCGTGGCAGTCCCAGCCAGGCACATAGTTGCTGTCATAACCCGCCATCTGTTTGGAGCGGGTGACCATGTCTTTGAGCGTCTTATTGAGCGCGTGGCCGATATGCAGATGTCCGTTCGCATAAGGAGGACCGTCATGCAGAATGTAGCGCGGGCGGCCAGCGGATTGGTCGCGCAGCTTCTTGTAGAGGTTCTGCTCGTCCCAGCTTTTTAGGATTTCCGGCTCTTTTTTCGGCAAGCCGGCGCGCATGGGAAAATCGGTTTTCGGCAGGAACAGGGTCTGCGAATAGTCGAACGGTTCGGTCATGATCTCACATCATCAGGGCATGTGGGGGAGCGCCGCCGCAGGTCTTGGCTGCTCGGCGCAACGGTCAAGGCAAACAATCCCGGCACTGCGCGCTGACGTCAGCAGGCAGCCGGGCCGATAATTCGTATCGCAGGCTGGAAAACCGATTTGCAAACCATGCCCGGCTCTTATCAAGGCGCGATGAGGAAATAAAGTCTCCCTTGTCGGGCTTAGTCCGCTGGTTAAGCCGGCACAGCGGTGGCGTGCACCAAGCCAAGGGCCTGATCGAGCGGTGACAGCGGTTGGGCGGCGGCGAGCGCGGCGCGGGCTTGTTCGCTGTCGCGATCCATTTGGGCGATTAAAGTGTCAACGCCATCAAACTTTGTCTCTGGGCGAAGATAGGTATGGAAGGCGACTTCAACGTTCTCGCCATAAAGGTCACCGGCGAAGTCAAACAGGTGAACCTCAAGCAGCGGCGGTTTGTCGCCGAAGGTCGGTCGGCGGCCATAGCTCGCCACCGACGGATAGACGCGGCCACCAACCTTGATGGTCGTCGCGTAAATGCCGTGGGCTAGCGCACTGCGGCTATCAAGCACAATGTTGGCGGTGGGGTAGCCAAGCTCGCGTCCGCGCTTTTCGCCATGCTCAACGGTGCCAATAACAAAGTAGCGGTGACCAAGGATCGCATTGGCCTCCGCCAAATGTCCTCTGGAAAGAAGGCCGCGGATGCGCGTGGACGAAACCGTGTCGCCACCCTCATCGGTGAAGGCGTCAACTTCCACGACCCGAAAGCCGCCATGGGCGCGCAACGTCTCGGCGCTGCCGGCCCGGCCCTGCCCGAAGCGAAAATCATGGCCAACGACAACACAATCGGCCTGCATGCGCGCGACGATGTTGTCGGCGATGAAGAGCTCCGGTGTCAGGCTGGAAAGTGCCTTGTCGAAGGTCATCGTGTATACACCGGCCAATCCAAGCGCCTCGGCAAGACAGGCTTCGACAGCTGGGCTCGCCAGCGCGCTGTGCGTGCCCGTCGGCGAGAAAAACGCGCGCGGATGCGGATCAAAGGTCAGAAGCCAGACCTCGCCCTCGCGCGCTTCGGCCACCTCGAGCGCAGCCTCGGCGACGGCCTGGTGGCCACGATGGAAGCCATCGAAATTGCCGATCATCACTACGCGCGGCGTTGTGGGGTCTGGCGGCAGGTCAGGTTGGCGAACGGTGAGCACGGCTGGGCCTTATCTATCTTCAGCCTGCCCGCTTTACCGATGGGCCGTGATGGGATCAAGCAAGCTTGAGTTGCTCGCGCGTTGGCACCATCACCAGCGCTTCGCCTTCAAGGACTACCTTTTCAACAACCTTGCAGACGCAGGACAGGCGCGCGCGGTTTTTCTCTGGTATCAGTTCGACGACCTCGACAATGACATCGACCACATCGTCGATGTGAACCGGCGCCATGAATTTTAGGGTCTGCGAGAGATAGACCGCGCCCGGTCCCGGCAGTCTGGTGCCTAAAACCGCTGAGATCAGGCTTGCGGTGTAAAGCCCGTGGGCAATGCGTGACTTAAAGGGCGTGCGGGCGGCAAAATGCTCGGATAGGTGAATGGGGTTCCGGTCGCCGGAGATTTCAGCAAAGCCAACCACGTCAGAGGCCGACACAGTGCGTCGATAGGTTTCCGACTGGCCGAGAAACAGATCTTCAAAGGCATGGCCCTGGAGTTCCAAAATGGCTGCGTTCACGTCGCTTTGGCTCCTCGAACCGTTCGTTGCGGTGCACCATTCCTTTTAAAACCCCTGTCCGCGCCTTTGCTATGCAGCGAACTGCGCACGCCCTTTGGCCAAGCTACGTAAGGTCAACCGTGGGTTGCGGGCAATTTTTGCCGGCATTAACGAACGATTCAAAGGCCGTGTGTAAGTTGTTTTCCGGGTTTGGGGTTGCTCATCGCCCGATGGGTCCTGCCTCGTGAGACTTTTGGGACGCGTGTGGCGCAATCGCGCCGCTGTAGTGGAGTAGTGAGTATGCCTGTAGATACGTCCATCCCGGTGCTTGTTGTCGATGACTACAAGACCATGGTGCGGATCATCCGTAACCTTCTCAAGCAACTTGGCTTTTCGGACATCGATGATGCCAAGGACGGCGAAGAAGCACTGGAAAAGATGAAAGTGCGCAAGTACGGCCTGGTGATCTCCGATTGGAATATGGAGCCCATGACCGGTTATGAGCTGCTCAAATCGGTGCGCTCCAACGAGTCGCTGCAACGTACACCATTCATCATGGTGACGGCGGAATCAAAGACCGAGAACGTTGTTGCGGCCAAAAAGGCCGGCGTGAACAACTACATCGTGAAACCGTTCAACGCGGCCACGCTTAAATCCAAAATCGACGCCGTTTTCGGCGACTAAGGCAGCTCCTACGCGCCTTGCTAAAAGCATGACAAAGGCGGCCTTTCGACAAGGGCCGCTTTTTTCGTGACGGCAGTGCTGCGCGCTGAGCGCCAAGCATTCAGGGAGATGCACAATGGCTAAGAATGAAGCGCTGGACATCAGCGTCATCGTAGAAAAACAAGCTGAGGCCCTGGTCGCCTGCGTCAACACTGGCTCAGGTGCAAAGAAGCTGGACATGGTCCGTGCGCTCGACGTCGCCCGTGTCATGACCGACTCACTTGAAGGCACGCTGCGCTCGCTGGAGCATGGGTTTGCCGATGCGGTGCGCGAGGCGGCCGAAGACATTCAGGATTTGCGCACCGAACTGTCATCGCTCGGCGTCGACAAGCTGCGTGCTGATCACTTGCCAGAGGCCGGCCAGGAGTTGGACGCCGTGGTCGAAGAGACCGAAAAGGCCACCAACCGGATTATGGAATCCGCTGAGTCCATCATGGCGGCAGATCGCTCCGATCCAGAAGCGTTTCAGGAAATGGTCGACACACAGATGATCGACATTTTTGAAGCTTGCACATTCCAGGACATCACCGGTCAGCGCATCGGCAAGGTCGTCGAAACGCTGCAGCGGCTGGAAAGCCGGTTCGACCGGTTGCTGGAATCGCTGCCGAAGAGCGAAGGCGAGGCTTTCTCAACCGAAGAAGAAAAAGCCCGCGATGCGCGTAAGGAAGAGCAAATTCTCAACGGTCCGCAGCGCGACGGCCCACAGGTCGATCAAGACGCGATTGACGCCTTGTTCGGTTAGACCAGCATTGGTGGTCGTCGGCTCGCGTGTGAAGCCAAACCGTCAATCGATTCATCCCTGTTTGCGTGTCCTCGCGGCCAAGGCCGCTGCGGGCAACGCGGGTGATGCCTTGTTCGGCTGATCATCAACCCAGAACACAAACAACCCCGGTGCGATGCACCGGGGTTGTTTGTGTTTGCGGGGCGTACTTAGGCGGCAACGAGGCTCGCGCAAAGCAGCATTTCGGTGCGGCTGACCATGACAGAATCGACGATCTCAAAATCGCCGTCGGCAAAGTCCTGCGCGCACTGTGCGCTCACAAGGTTGCCGCGTGTATGCTCGCAGGCGGTGAGGCTCGCCTCAACCAGATTGGGTTTCAACGCCACTTGCGCCTCGAGAAAAGCGCTATCGGCATAGGCTGAAGCGTGCTCAACAACGGCATGGCCGAACCGGCGCAGCACGTCCTGATCGATGTTGGCAAAAAAGGCCGGGACATTACGGGGCACTGAACGGCAGGCGATGCGCGCGCCGACATAGCCAGCAGCCGGTGCGGCCACCAAGGCGCCTGCAAGAACAAGCAAAGAGCGTCGTGTAATCATCGTGCGTCCTCCTCAAGCCATCGGTGATTGCGCGATGTGATCGGCGAGGCGAACCGCCAGCGCCGTGATCGTGAGCGTCGGGTTGGCGGTGCCAACGGTGGTGAAGACGGAGCTTCCCGCCATATAGAGGTTGGCCACCGAATGTAGGCGGCAATTGGCATCGACCACGCCCTGGCGCGGATCATCATGCATGCGCGTGGTGCCCATATGGTGATAGCCAGTGAACACGTTGGTCAAATCCTCAGGATCAATCACGCCCAATTGAAGGCGTCCGATGCCCGACTGGCCTAACGCCTGACCAATGATCTCATGTGAGCGCCGTAAGCTCTCCATGTCGCTGCGCGAGACACGCCAATCCAGCGTTACTTTGTTGACGCCAAGCGCATCGACATCATCGTTGAGCATAACGCGGCTGTTGCGGTCGGGCGCCTGCTCGGCGTCCTGACGTAGTGCGATGTGGTCGATTTCGCCCCCTTCGCTCAGGCGGCGCTGAATGTTGCGGCTGACACCAGTAATGATCGATCCGGGCGCCTCGAGCACATTGCAGGTTCGCTCGGCCAGGCGATCGGGTACTTCGCCACGCGCGAAGGTCTTCGCCAGCGCGGAAAAGGACAGCCATGCATGATCGCGAAAATCATCGTTAAAGGCTTCATCTTTCCAGACGACTCGCATGAAGGCGGTGTTATTAAGAAGGTCTTCAGCGCGCATGCGCTCCTCGGCGACCTTCAACCCGATTTCCAGAACCGTGGTGTCCGTCGCTTGGTCGTAATAGCCAAGATCGCGGCGAGCGTCGGCGAGCATGATCCGGCTCGCTTCGACGTTGAGGTGATCCATGAAATAGCGGCCCACCAGATCGTTTTCGTTGCCGAGACCGGCCGGTCGCTGATTGCGAGCATTGAGCAAGATGCGGGCGTTTTCGATACCACCGCAGGCCACTACAAAGTGGCTGGCCGACACGCGATGAGATTGGCCTTCAAGCGTCTTGACCTCGATATGATCAACCGCCGTACCGGACCCATTGAGAACGATGTCGCTGATGTTGGCGTGGAGCACACAACGCACATGGGCGGCCTGCTCAATCGGGTCGCGATAGCGTTCAGCAAAGCGGGTCGGCGGGCTGTGTTGATAGACCGCTGGCCCGACCAAGTCGTCGGGCAAAGCCAGCGGCGTGCCCGATAAGATGGTCGACCAGTCCGTTGCGTCGTAGCGATAGTCGCCGAGTTCCAAATAGGGCTGTGCCCGGGCGTAGAAGGGGTCGAGGTCGCTGCGCGTGATTGGCCAAGCGATGTTCCCCGTGGCGGGCCGGGCTTGGAAATCAATCGGATCAAGCGGTGCGCAAAGGCCCGTCCATTGGCCGGTCGTGCCACCAAATTCGCGCAAGCGCGAATAGGTCAGATCGGTGTTTTGATGTCCGGCAACGGTGCCTTCGTAGAGCGCCTGGGTGTCGTTCTCGTAGCGAAAACCGCCACTTTCCAGAAGCAGGACGTCTATGCCCTTGGCTTCCAATTCCAGCGCCATGGTAATACCCGCCGCCCCTGCGCCAACAATGCACACTGGCGCGTTGAGTTCGGCATCCGCCTCAAGCGTTCGCAAATCCATAAACATGGAAAATGTGTCCCAAAATCGTGGTGTCGCCCACGGTCAAAGGATCGCACACAGGGTCTAAGATCTGTGCAAATTCACTGGTTAATCTTAATTCAAAAGCGAGCGATCAGGCCGCTCTACCAAGATAGACGGGCCATCCAGGCTTTCGCTGGGTAGGGCGCATCGTCGAGAAATGCTACGACTTTTTTGCCATTGGGCGCGGTGCTCGGGCCGAATTCGCCGGCGTGAATACCGCCGGTGAAGAACAAGCAATCAAATCCCTGCTCGGCTGCGCCGCGCAAATCGGTGCGCATGGAATCGCCGAGCCCAAGCACTTTGGTTCGATCCGGATTGCCCGCCATCGCCAACGCTGCCTCATAGATCGGCGCGTATGGCTTGCCGAGAATGATCGTCTCGCCGCCCAGCTCCTCGTAAAGGTCGGCCAGCGCACCTGCGCAATAGATCAGCTTATCGCCCATCTCGACAACCTTATCGGGGTTGGCGCAGATCATCGGCAGTTTGGGGGCAGCCAGCGCTTGCAACCGTTCGCGATAATCCTCAGGACCTTCGGTTTGATCATCGATTGGGCCGGAGCATAGACACACCTCAGCCTCGTCATCGCTTGTGAAGATGACCGGCAGACCATCGACCAGCGGTTTATCCTTGTCCGGCCCGATATGGGTGACCTTGGCGTCCTTGTAGGTGGTGGCCAGCAGGTTTCGCGTCACATCGCCTGAGGTGACAATATCATCATAGGCGTCGGCCCGCATGCCAAGGCGTTCCAATTGGGCTCTCACGATTGGATGGGGGCGCGGCGCGTTGGAGACAAGGATCACCTTCAATCCTGTCTGGCGCGCCTGCAAAAGTGCATCGACGGCGCTCGGCCAAGCCGCAACGCCATTGTGGATGACACCCCAGATGTCGCAGAGCAGCACCTTATAATCGGGCGCGAGCTGTGACAGGCCTTTGAGCGGCAAGGAGGAGTGCGTCATTAAATTCTTTCCGGACAATGAAGGGTTGTTGTCGCCTAAGCCGAGCGGCTTAGTGCGCGCGCCGAACGCTGGGGTTCTGGCGGCATGTCCGGCGACGTTTCTGGTTCGTCGCCCGCACCTTCGTCGTCGGTTGCATTGCTTTGGTCAAGCAAAGGATGGGGTTCAACGTCAACCGCACGTGGTCGCGCGAACAAATTGCCCTGGCCGTATTTCAGCTTGAAGTCGAGCAGTTCGACCATCTGGGATTCGCTTTCCACCTGATCGACGATGAGATCCATGCCGTTGCGTGCGGCCAGATCCGAAAGGTCCTCAGGATGGATATCGCTTTTGGTGTCCGCGTCTGAGCCGAGGAACAGACCAACCGGCGCCTTGGCATAACGGAAGCCGTACCGTGACAATTCAAAAAGGTCGGAGCGCACATCGGAAAGCTGGGTGACGCTCATGCGAAAGCCGAGATCGGCGAGCGTGTGAAGAAGATCGAAATCGATCGGGCTGAAGGCACGGACATCCTTCTGGGAAATCTCGATGACCAGGCGGCCCGCCAAATCCTTGTTGTTGGTCAGAACCTGGACCAACCAATCGGCGAAGCGCGACTGCATGATCGCGGCGCCTGACAGGGGTACGAAGACGATTGCCGCGGATTCCCGTGTGGCGAATTTGTGCGCTAGGGCCAGCGCACGCGCGACGACCGCCTTGTCGTAATCGACGCTGGCGCCAGCTGCTTCAATGGCAGGCACGGCGTGACGCGCCTCCAGAGTGCCCGCCCCATCGAGTTTCAGATTGAACAAGGTGGCATAGGCGCGGGCGCGACGCTGCGGCAGCGTCACGACTGACTGTAGGGCCGCTTCAAGGCGCTCGTTCTCAACAGCGGACGCCACACGCTTGAGCAACGCTTCGTTGCGTTCTTCCTCCAACGCCTCGGCGCGTTTCCGTTCTTCAGCATCGGCGTCAGGCTGTTTTTTCACCTCGGTTTTTTCCGGGACCGATTCAGGACCGGCAATCGGCTCCGCCGGCTTGGCCGGTTTGGCGGACGCAGCGGCCTTGCGAGAGCCCCGCTTGGCCATGCCCGCCACTTGCTCTTCCAGCGTCACCATCCGGTGGTCGGTGTCGGCGACGGCCTCGGTGACTTGCGCCAGCAAGGCACCAATGGCCTGCAAATCTTGATGAACCGGCGCAACGCCGGCATCGACAACTTGCTGGGTATCGGTTTCCAGCGACGCCAGCCGCGAGCGCATCATGTCGATCTCGTTGAAAGCGTCCTGAAGCGCGTGATCGTTCATTTCCAGCTGGCGCTGGAATGTCTTGCGCTCGGCGCCGCGCGATATCGCCTGGTCAACAGCTGCCAATGCGAAAAACAGGATCGCGCCGAACATCCCGGCAAGTTCCAATGGCAGCGCCGTCAGCCGGTGGAGCATGGCCGTCGTGCTGATGGCTATGACCGCAATGGCAACATAGATCAGGGCAACACTGGGCCGCATGCAGACTTCACCCGATGATCACAACGCGTGGCCGGGCGCGCGAATCACGTCCCAGCCTCCTCACCGTCTGACTATGCCCTAATTCGCCTGTATTGAAGAAGCCAAGCCCACGCACTCGCCCACAGATTTGCTGGGCGTGGCGCCAATCGGCTTGATGGTTGGTCGCCGCAGCGATGCCGGCCTAGACCACTGCGTTGGCCGCGCCGTCGCTTTCCAGCGCGCCATCGACCAGATGAATGCGCCGATCCATCTGGGCGGCCAGATCAAGATCATGGGTTACGGCCAGTATGGTGCGGCCTGAGACATCGACCAGATCGCGCAAGATACCAAAAACCTGGTCCGTGGCCTTGGAATCCAAAGAGCCCGTCGGCTCATCGGCGAGGATCAGAGCCGGGTCGTTGGCGAGCGCACGGGCAACGGCCACGCGTTGCCGCTGGCCGCCGGACAGCTGGTCAGGAGGCTTGTCGATGTGGCCTTCCAGACCAAGCGAGGCCAACAGATCACCTGCTCGATCGATCTGCGCCTTGCCGGAAAGCCTGCTCAGCCGCCGCATCGGTAGCATCACGTTTTCACGAGCGGTGAACTCCGGCAGAAGGAAGTGAAATTGGAAGATAAACCCCAGTTCGGAAAGCCGGATGCGGGCACGCTCATCGGTCGACATTTCGTGCGTTGGCTCACCCTTGATGAGCACGTCGCCGGATGTCGGCAAATCGAGCAAGCCAAGCAGATAGAGCAACGAGGATTTGCCAGAACCTGACGGCCCGGTGATCGCGACAAACTCTCCCTCGCCGACCGATAGCGACACATTGTCGACCAATGTCACTTTGACGGTCTCATCGAGAATGCGGGTTGCGTTGACCGCTTCGAGCAGATGCGGGTCACTGGCCATCATGTGGCTCCGCGAATGATGTCCACCGGATTGAGGCTGGAGGCTTTGCGGGCCGGCATGTAGGCGGCAAAGACCGCTGAACCCAGCGCGATGCCGATCGCGATGGAATAGTGCACGACCGAAAAGGTCATGCGGATCTTGATCGGATCGTCGCTTTCCGGGTTCACAAACTCGATCTGACCAAGAGCGACCGTGAGCAAAGCGCCGAGGATCGCGCCGAGCGCCGATCCACCGATGCCCATCGCCAGCCCCTCCATCACGAACAGGCGTCGCATATCTTTTTCATAGAAACCCAGCGACTTCATGATCGCAATATCACGGGTCTTTTCGTGGGTGATGGTCGAGATGATGTTGTAGATGCCGAAGCCGGCCACCAACAGGATCGCGGCAACGACGGTGTACATAATGATGTCGCGGACGATGAAGCTTTCCAGAATGGCTTGGTTCGCCTCCTGCCAGGAGACAGCCTTGTAGCCGAACTGTCCTTCAATCCAACTGGCGACCGTGGGCGCACTGTTCGGGTCGCTGAGCGAGATGCGGATATCGTTGACCGCGTTGGGGCGACCGGAAAACACCTGGGCGGTGGAAAGGTGCAGATAGCCGGTGGAGCTATCGACGGAGTTGTTGCCGGAATTGAAGATGCCGACCAGCCGGTAGCGATGCACATCGCCGGCCGGCGACACCATCGTGATCGGATCGCCTAATTCGGCATTGATGGAGCGCACCAAATCGTCGCCTAAGATAACCGCATCGGCGCGGCTGTTGAGATCCGTCAGCAGTCCCTCTTTCATGTCGCCGCCGATCTGGGAAACGGTGATTTCATGCTCTGGAACTACGCCAGACAGCGAGACACCGGTGTCGCGCCCCGCATAGCGGATCACGCCTTGGACCCGCAGCGTTGCGGAGACGTTGCCATCAACAACGGCGCGGATCGCGCTCGTAACGGCCACCGGGTTGCGAATGCCGCGCGGATCATCGCGTGGCGCCAGGCTTTCGATCTGCGCATCGTCAAAAATGTCCTGGGCGGGCTGACGCTGGGCTTCGCGGCGCTCGTCGGAAATCTGGACGTTGGGAATGGCGTTGATTAGCTGATCGACAAAATCTTCCTGGCTACCTTGAAGAAGCGCCGCCATGGCAATGGAAAATCCAACGCCCAGGGACACGCCGAGAATGGCAACAAGCGTCTGCCGGCCGCGCGCCAACACATGCGTCACAGCCAGATCAAAGAGGAGGAGCCAGGCGCCCATCAGGACCCTGTGGTCCGTACCCGCGCCCCATCGACCAAACCATCGGGAACCGGGCTGACCAACGCGGCGCCCTCATCGAGGCCGTCGGTCACCTCGACCGTCGTGATTCCGTGCAAACCGGTCTCCACCGTCCTTTCGCGGGCCGTGCCACCATCGATAACAAAGACTGTGTCGCTGCCGGAAAAGGCGGTCGTCGGCGCCAGCAAACGATCTTCGCGGTTTTCAATCACCAAGTTCACATCGACGCTCATGCCAATGAACAGCGGCGTGTCATCCGGCAGGGAAAGGCGCACACGGTAGGTCTTGAGGACGCTGTCGCCTTTGGGCGTGATGCTGGCGAGCGTTGCTTCCAACACTTGGTCAGGAAAGGCGTCGGCGCGCAGAAGCGCCCGCTGACCGACTTCGATGAGCGGGATGTCTTCCTCGTTGATTTCGGCGGTAATTTCCAGCGGACGCGGTTGGCCGACCGTGAACAGAACATCACCTGCCTGCGCGACTTCTCCAACATCGGCATCCAGTCGCAATATCTGCCCGCCAATCGGCGCGGTGATGCGAAAGCGGCTGAGCACCTCGCGCTGGGCGGCAAGTCCGGCCTCGGCGCTAGCCAGTTCGCTGGCGGCGCGGTCAAAGGCTTCACGTGAGCCAACGCCACGGTCGAGGAGATTGGTGGCGCGTTCAACTTGCTGATTGAAGAGACCGATCCGCGCTTCCAACTCGCGCACGCGGGCCACGGTCTCGCTGTCGTCGAGCTCGACGATCAAGTCGCCGGCCTCGACCGTTTGGCCCTCGCAATTGCAATGGCCGGTTATCCGCTGGGCCACGATCGAGGTGACGTCGGCGCTCATCGCTGCTTCGACCACGCCGGAGGCGTAAACGATGTGCGCGATGTCACCACGCGTCACGGTCGCGACCTCCACAGGCGTGGGCCGGTTGGCGAATAGAAAATAGCCGCCGCCAGCGGCGGCGAGCAAGACGAGGATGATGATCAGTTTGCGCATGGTTCGGTTCTTACATGCAGTACCGGCCCGGCTATACGCGCCTGGCGCGTTGGTTCCTTGACGCCTATCAACGTAAGTGCGCCGACCACCGCTTTAACTGCGCACAATTGCGCATACGGCCTGTAACCGTGGCGGTGCCTTGCTAGGAAACCGCCTGCAGCGAGCGTTTCAGACCGGCAAACATGTGATCGATCTCGCTCTCTGTGAATGTCAGCGGCGGCGACAGCGCGATGGTGTCGCCCGTGACGCGGATCATCATATCCTGATTGTGGAAGGCATCCTGCATCGCAGAGAAGGCGCGCGCCGTCGGTTTGCCGTCGATGGGCGTGATGTCGATACCCGCGACGATACCGCAGGTACGAATGTCCTCCACAATCGAAAGATCCGCCAAATAGCTATGCGCGGCATCAGCAAACAGGCCTTCGAGCTCCGCCGCTTTCTCGTAAAGACCCTCGTCGCGATAGACGTTGAGCGTTGCCAGCGCCGCCGCGCAAGCCAGCGGATGGCCGGAATAGGTGTAGCCGTGGAAGAGCTCGATCATGCCTTCGCCGGCTGAGTCCATGAAGCCATTGTAGATGTCTGCGCTGGCGATAACGCCACCCATCGGTACCGTGCCCGAGGTGATGCCTTTAGCGAACACAATCATATCGGGCGTCACGCCATAGCGCTGCGCAGCGAAAGCGGTGCCGAGCCGGCCGAAGGCAGAAATAACCTCATCAAAGATCAGCAAGATGCCGTGCTTGGACGTAATCTCGCGCAGGCGCTTCAGATAGCCCTTGGGCGGTGGCAGCACGCCGGTAGACCCGGCCATCGGCTCAACGATGACGGCGGCAATGGTGTCGGGACCATGGAGCGCGACAATGCTTTCCAGGTCGTCGGCAAGATGAAGCCCCCAGTCCGGCTCGCCCTTGGTGAAGGCTTGCTCGGCGCGGTTGTAAGTGTGCGGCAAATGATCGACGCCGGCGATAAGCGCGCCGTAAAATCTACGATTGTTGACGATGCCGCCAACCGAGATGCCGCCAAAGCCTGATCCATGGTAGCCGCGCTCACGACCAATCAAGCGGGTGCGTCCGCCATGGCCGCGCACCTTGTGATAGGCGAGCGCGATTTTCAGCGCGGTATCGACGCCTTCGGACCCGGAATTGGCAAAGAACACGTGATCCAATCCGTCCGGCGCTTCAGACGCGATGCGCGAGGCAACTTCAAAGGCAATCGGATGGCCAAACTGAAAGGTCGGGGCAAAATCAAGGCTTGCCGCCTGGTTTTGGATCGCTTCGACCACCGGCGCGCGGCAATGCCCTGCGTTGCAACACCATAGGCCCGCTGTACCATCCAAGATCGCGCGTCCATCCGGGGTGAAATAGTGGTTGTCCTTCGACCCGGTGATCATGCGCGGATCGGCCTTGAACGTCCGGTTCGCCGTATACGGCATCCAGAAGGCGTCCAGATCATTTGGCGCAGAAAGCGGCGTTGTGCCGGCGGCGGGGTGGTTCGCGTCGGAGGAATCGAGCATGACGGGTCTCCCTTTTTGGCGCAAAACGGGTGGCGGCTTGTTTCAGCGCACTTTATAGCGTGGTCTGAGAGCCAAGCTTTGACTGTTTGGTCAAAACCTTATGCTAGCTTTGCGCGCGCGCAAAGAGGCAAATCGAAACCCGTTTGAAAGCTCGTCCGATGGCCTCGCCCGCCACGCCAGTCCCTTTTGCCATCGCCTCAATGCAGCGCCGCGCGATGGGCTCGGTGTTGATCGCGATCGCGATTTTGACGCTGATGGATGCCGGCATCAAACTGATGGCTGGCACCTTTGGCACGCCGCAAATCCTGGTGATGCGCTATGGCGCCGGTTTTCTGGTTGCCACGGTTCTTTTTGTCGGGCTGCTGACTTTTGGACGCGTGCGCTTGCCGACGTGGCGCAGCATGGTGCGCAGCTTGCAACGGTCTTTGGTCGTGACCTTGGTCGCGTTCTGCTTTTTCTACGCCCTTTCTGTCGTCCCGCTGGCGGATGCGACGGCGATTGCGTTTACCGCACCGCTCTATCTTGCCCTGCTCGGTTGGCTCATCCTGAAAGAGCCAGTGGACCGCAAAACATGGATCGCCATTGGTATCGGCTTGGCCGGTGTTGCTGTTATCTCATCGTCGGCTTTCGCCAATGGATTTACCGGCGCGCTGAGCGGCTACGTCGCAGCGGCTGTCGCCTCGTTTGCCTATGCTATGGCGCTTGTTCTGACCCGGCTGCATGCGGCAAGCGATCCGGTTCCGACTATGATCATGCTGCAAACGGGGTTCTCAGTGCTTTTGGCGTTGCCGCTGCTCGGACTGACCATCGCCGGGATGGCCATCGATGGCCGTGCGTTCGTCGCGCTGAATGCCGGATGGTTGTGGCTGGCACTCGGGATCGGCTTCTTGGGCACCGTGGGTCACCTCTTCATGACCTACGGCTTCAAGCATGCCCCGGCGGCCAAGCTTGGACCGATGGAATATACCAGCCTTTTGTGGGCGGCGTTTTATGGCTTCGTCTTCTTCCAAGAGGTGCCCGGCCTACGGCTCATCTTGGGCAGCGCTTTGATCGTGATCGGCACATGGATCGTGATGCGAAAGGAAAAGACCACCGGAACGGCGATCGAAGGGACCTGATTGGAACCAAAGGCCGCATAGAGCGTTAGGACCAACAACTGGCAGCCATGCCGGTTAAAGCTATGCATTGCCGCCTCCCCCCGCCTTAATGCGCGCGATGTGACTGGAAACCCGCTGGAGGACATCTCATGCGCAACATTTTTTACATCATCGGCGTGATCGTCGTTGTCCTGTTCATTCTTTCGTTTCTTGGCATCGTCTAAACGTCGGCCAGCAAAGCGCTGAAAAAACAAAAAGCCTCGCTCTTTGGCAGAGAGCGAGGTTTTTTGCTTGCGATAGGTTGGTTAATAGCAGTGTCGACAATTGTGCATCAACGTTGTGCGATGCGTTCGTAGCGGGAATCGCAAAAATCTCGCGCCCAAATCCTTGACACCCACCCGCCCCGTCCTTATCTCCACGGCGCGTTAGCACTCACCCATGGAGAGTGCTAACTTGCGTTTCAGGCTCCCTTTTGGGTGCCGCACATTCAACCAAGACCGCAGCGGCCGCAGGGCCGCGCCTAACTCAAGGATGAGGACAAGATGGCATTCCGTCCCTTGCATGATCGTGTGGTGGTGCGTCGCATCGACTCCGATGAAAAAACCGCCGGTGGGATCATCATCCCCGACACCGCAAAAGAAAAGCCGCAGGAAGGCGAAATCGTCTCCGTAGGCCCAGGCGCCCGCGATGATGCAGGTAAAGTCCAGGCGCTGGACGTCAAAGCTGGCGACCGCATCCTGTTCGGCAAATGGTCCGGCACCGAAGTCAAACTCGACGGTGAAGACCTGCTGATCATGAAGGAAAGCGACATCATGGGTGTGGTCGCCTAAGCGACACCCTTTCGCTCTATTCCTTTTCACTATTTTGGCATTTCCCCGCTCCGTTCCTGAAGGAACGACCGCTTGGAAATGCAGAGCAAACCAAGGAATTCAAACATGGCTGCTAAAGAAGTATCCTTCGGCCGTTCAGCACGCGAGCGCATGCTGACCGGTGTGAACACCCTCGCCGACGCGGTGAAGGTGACCCTCGGCCCGAAAGGCCGCAACGTCGTTCTCGACAAGTCGTTCGGCGCACCGCGCATCACAAAAGATGGTGTGTCCGTCGCCAAGGAAATCGAACTGGAAGACAAGTTCGAAAACATGGGCGCGCAGATGCTGCGCGAGGTTGCCTCCAAGACCAACGACATCGCTGGTGACGGCACCACGACCGCGACGGTTCTGGCTCAGTCGATCGTCGAAGAAGGCCACAAGGCCGTTGCCGCTGGCATGAACCCGATGGACCTGAAGCGCGGCATCGACATGGCCGTGACCGAGGTCGTCAAAGACCTCGTGAACAAAGCCACCAAGATCAACACCTCTGAGGAAGTTGCTCAGGTCGGCACCATCTCTGCAAACGGCGAAAAAGACATCGGCGACATGATCGCTCAGGCCATGCAGAAAGTCGGCAACGAAGGCGTCATCACGGTTGAAGAAGCCAAAACGGCTGAAACCGAGCTGGAAGTTGTGGAAGGCATGCAGTTCGACCGCGGCTACCTGTCGCCATACTTCGTGACCAACCCGGACAAGATGACCGCTGATCTGGATGATCCATACATCCTGTTGCACGAGAAAAAACTCTCCAACCTGCAGGCTATGCTTCCGGTTCTGGAATCGGTTGTTCAATCCTCACGTCCGCTGCTCATCATCGCAGAAGACGTTGAAGGCGAAGCGCTGGCGACCCTGGTGGTCAACAAGCTGCGTGGCGGCCTGAAAATCGCTGCTGTGAAAGCGCCTGGCTTCGGTGATCGTCGCAAGGCGATGCTCGAAGACATCGCGATCCTCACCGGCGGTCAGGTCATCTCTGAAGACCTCGGCATCAAGCTGGAAAACGTCACTCTCGACATGTTGGGCACCGCCAAGCGCGTGGCCATCACGAAGGAAGAAACGACCATCGTTGATGGTGTTGGCGGCAAAGACGAGATCACTGCTCGCGTCAACCAGATCAAAGCCCAGATCGAAGAAACCACGTCCGACTATGACCGTGAGAAGCTCCAGGAGCGTCTTGCGAAACTGGCTGGCGGCGTTGCTGTGATCCGCGTTGGTGGTTCGACCGAAGTGGAAGTCAAAGAGAAGAAAGACCGCGTCGATGACGCCCTCAACGCGACCCGCGCGGCCGTCGAAGAAGGCATCGTCCCAGGTGGCGGTACAGCTCTGCTACGTGCATCGCGCTTCATCGATAGCAAAGGCGAAAATGCTGACCAGGAAGCTGGCATCAAGATCGTGCGTCGCGCGCTGCAGGCTCCGGCCCGTCAGATCGCGGCCAATGCCGGCGAAGAAGCCTCTGTGGTTGTTGGCAACATCATCGCCGAAAACAAAGCGGCCTGGGGCTTCAACGCTCAGACCGGTGAGTATGGCGACATGATCGAAATGGGTATCGTCGATCCAGTGAAAGTGGTTCGCACCGCTCTGGAAGACGCCGCTTCGATCGCTGGTCTTCTGATCACCACCGAAGCGATGATCGCTGAAGTGCCGAAGAAAGATGGCGGCGGCGCGCCAGCCATGCCTGATATGGGTGGCATGGGCGGCATGATGTAAGACGCGAAAGCGTCTTACGAATAAGCCGCCCATCATCAAAAAATGCTCAGAACGGCCATCGCCGTTCTGAGTGGCGGCATGATGTAATATGGCGGTCGGACCGTAGGTCCGGAGCCAAAAATCATCTGCTTCAGGAATAGAAAGGCGGGCAGCAATGCCCGCCTTTTTTGTTTAGCCAAGCCTCGCATTTCCAAATGGACGCATAAAGCGGTCTTCTGATTAAGTCGTCGCTGACGTGGAGAACGACTCAATGAATGGTGCAGAAGCTTTGGTCGAAACGATGCTCGCATCGGGCGTGTCGGTTTGTTTCGCCAATCCGGGCACATCAGAAATGCACTTTGTGGCGGCCTTGGATACTCACCCGGATATGCGATGCATTCTCTGCCTGTTTGAAGGAGGCGTGACCGGCGCGGCGGACGGCTATGCACGGATGAGCGGAAATGTCGCCGGTACATTGCTTCACCTCGGACCAGGCTTTGCCAACAGTTGGTCCAATCTCCACAATGCGCGCAAAGGCCATTCTGGCATCGTCAATATCGTGGGTGATCATGCCGGCTATCACCTCAAACACGATGCGCCACTAACCTCCGATCTTGATGGCGTGGCACACTCGGTATCCCATTGGGTGCGTCGTGCCACGGACGGTTCCATGGTTGGTGCCCTGGGAGCTGAAGCAATCAGCGTGGCACGCACCGGACAAATCGCGACCGTCGTTCTTCAGGCGGATGCCGCCTGGGGCGACAGCGTTTCTGGCGCCGCTGAAGCTACGCCACCAACTCCCAAGTACAGACCCGATGGCGCACGTATCGCGGCAGCTGCACGCGCTTTGCAGGATCCAGGTGCTGTCCTTATGGCCAACGGCCCTGCCTTGTTTGGCGATGGTGCAGAGCTGGCCGGGCAAATAGCAGCGCGAACCGGCTGCAGGTTGATCGCGCCCTTCTTTGCGCCGCGGATCGCGCGGGGCGATGGGGCCGTTGCTTTCAACATGATGCCCTATCCAGCAGACGCAAGCGCTGAGTTTCTGGCTGACGTCACGCGCATCGTGTTGGTGGGAGCCGACCCGCCGGTGAACTTCTTCGCCTTTCCCGGCAAACCTTCAACACCGGAACCGCCGAGCTGCACGATCAACCAACTCTGCTCTGCTGACTGGGATGTCCTGTGGACGCTCCAGGCATTGGCCAAAGCCGTTGGCGTTGATGGTCAAGAAACCGTGGCGCGGATCAAATGCCAAGTGCCGCTGGCTCAATCCGGCACGTTGACCGCCGAAGGCGTTGGCCGGGCGCTCGCCCGCGCTATACCTGCAGGCGCTATCATGGTGAATGAGGCCGTGACGGCTGGTTTCGATATCTGGCCACCCGTTAATGCAGCAGCGGCGCATGATAGAATCAACAACACTGGTGGGTCGATTGGTGAGTGCCTGCCAAATGCGCTTGGCGCCTCGGTGGCCTGTCCAGATCGCCCCGTTTTCGCAATCTCTGGCGATGGGTCAGCGATGTATCAATTACAGTGCCTTTGGACCGCTGCACGCGAACGGATGGACATAACATTCGTGATCCTCGCCAACCGGGGCTATCAGATATTGCATCATGAGCTTGAGGCCCAAGGCGCACCAAAGCCAGGCCGCAATGCACGTGCCATGTTAGATATAGAAGACCCGCTTTTGGATTGGGTCGCATTGGCCGCAGGCCACGGCGTTGCCGGAGAGCGGGTGGATACCGAAGAAGCTTTTTTTGAAGCGCTCAAGACGGCTGAAGCGACCGAGGGACCCTATCTGATTGAAGCTACACTGTAAGCTTTGGGCTCTTAACCTTCCGACCAAACAGCCATTTCTGTGCCGCCGGGCTCCTTGAACTGAAAGCGTCGACCACCGGGAAAATCAAAGACTTCCTTGGTGATATGGGCGCCTGCCGCGCGCACCGTCTCCAGCATGGCTTCCAGATCGTCGGCTTTCAGCACCACCAACGGTGCGCGCAAATCTCCCCGCTCAATGCCGCCGCCTAGACCAGCGCCCTGGATGTCTTTGTAATCAGGTCCGTAGTCGACGTATTCCCATCCAAAGGCCTTTGAGAAAAACGCCTGTGTTTTCTCCAACTCAGGCGAGGCGAACTCCACATAGTCGATTTTGATTGGTCGCTCATTCGCCATCGCGCTTTCTTCCCTTTCATCTCAATAGGACTGCATCGTGCGGCGCCGGATACGCGTTGTTCATGGCTCGCCAAAACCTGCTGACACTATGGTTCTGGGCACTGCAGATTTACCAATTGGCAACCGTTTCGTCACCGCCTGTTAACCTTAACCGTTCACCATGTTTGCCATTGTTTGCGTGTCAGGTGGCGTTATCCGCACCTGTCTTTCAGTGGAGTGCGAACGCATGGTGCGTCGGTTTTTTTGGGGTTTGATGGCCCTCACCGTATTTTCTGGCTTTGGTGCGACGGCGGCGATTTCCGCCGACGATTTTTCCGATTTTCCTGACATGCCGGAGATTGATCGCTTCGATGATGCGTTTCGCGAGGCTGGCTTCTATGCCGGCGCGCGGGCGGGCGGCGTCTGGGTGGACGACACGCAGTTCACCATCGCCGGGCCAAACCTCGTCGAGAACGATTACGAGTTTGGCCTCACCGGATCGCTTTTTGTCGGACTTGAAGTCCCTGACCTCTACTGGGGTGCGGGGGCCCGCCTGGAAGCCGAGCTCGGCTACAGCGCATTCGACATTGATACGCACACGGTGGCGGGCACACCGGTCGCTGCCGCCGACTCGTTTGGCTCAACCGATGCCGTCACAGCCATGGCTAATCTTTACCTCGACTACAATCTTGGTGCCTTGCGCCCCTTTGTCGGCGGCGGCATAGGCGTCGCGCGCGTTGATTTTGAGAACCATGGTGTCACCGGCAATCTCGGCGTCATGGACGATGCCAAAAACGGCTTTGCTTGGCGGGTGATGGCAGGCGTCGGCTTTGACGTCACCCAAGCGCTGACCCTGGAAGCGATGGTCCGCTACCAGGCTATTTCAGACGTCGAACTTGTCTCGTCCACAGGCCCAACATCGACGATCGATCTTGCCTCGACGCAAGCCTTGTTGGGCGTGCGCTACAGCTTCTGATCCGCCCCACGATCTTCACTTAGCGTTACCAAAACCTTACAATGCGCGAGCGCTTTAACGTAGCGAAATCAATGCTTTAGATGCCAGTGTCCGGCTTGCCTTTTTTCGGTCACGCTTTCGCCGCTCAAACACCATCAGCCCGCCATGGCGCGCACGAAGATCGGGCACAATTGACCGTCATTGCCTCCCCAGCTCACGGCCTCAGCTTGGCCTGTGTGCCCCTTGAACACATTGCGTGGGGAGTACCCGAGTATGACGTATCTTCAATCTTTCAATCTGCGCACCCGGCGTCCAGTGGCGCTGGCGCTGGCCGTCACGGTCGGCGGCATGGCTGGTCTCTTGGCCGGACAGGCGCGTGCCGCAGATGTTCCACAAACCTATTCACCCGCACCAGCGCCCTATGTGGAAGAGCGCGTGCAGACCAGCTTCTCGCGCTTCGGCCCATATGTGGGTGTGCGCGGCGGCGCGGCTTGGGCTGATGACACGAGTTTCAATTCAACTGCTCCTGGAGCAGGTGTCATCACCAACACCTATGAAGACTGGAACCTGACCGGATCGGCCTTCGCCGGTTACGAGATGGAAATCTTCCCCGGTTTCGGCGGTCGTATCGAAGCCGAACTCGGCTATTCCAGCTTTGAGGTCGAAGGGCACTCGCAGCTTGGCGCTGCGTTGGCCAGCCCGACAGGTGACACCACTGCCTTCACAGGTATGGTGAATGCCTATGTTGATGCCCATCTCGGTGCCTTCCGTCCGTTTGCCGGCGTTGGTCTCGGCATGGCGCAGGTCAACTTCAACGACCATGGTGCCGGTGGAACGGTTGTCATGGATGATGATGACACCAAATTTGCTTGGCAGCTTGCCGGCGGTGTTGGCTACGATCTCACCAGCAATCTGACGCTGGAGGGCATGGTGCGTTATCAGAGCATCATGGATGTCAGTCTGACGTCGACAGTGGCTGGCGGCTCGGTTTCCAGCTCGACCGATCTGAACTCGACACAAGGTCTGGTTGGTCTGCGCTACCGTTTCTAACGGCATGCAAGGGAGGGTTTTGAACCGTTCCTCCCGTCGATCTCATTGAGTAAAACAATCAAGAAGCCCCGGCCAGTTGGCCGGGGCTTTTTTTGACCAGTGCTCAGCCTACATGGCGGCACCTTCAATCGCGAAGAACATCGTCTCGCCGGAGTGATCGTCCACACCGTCATTGTCGGTCGAGACCCACATGGTGCCATCCTCTGCAATCGCCAGACCCTCGACCTTGTCGAGCACATAACCGCCGGTCGATGTCAGATAGGGCAGCAGGTCCACAACCAGTTCGGGTTCCAGAACAGCAGGCGTTTCACCCAAAGCAACCATGCCATCCATGGCCGCCATCGGTACGCGGGTGATCTGCTTGGTCACCGCGCGATCATCATGCTGATTGTCGCGCTCGATGAAATACACCCAGTCGCCATCCGGGCCGCTGTGGACAACGATCTCCGACAGACCCACCCAGCCGGAAGCAGGCTCCGTCAGCGGGTAGTGGATCACGCCCCATTCTTCGGTTGCCAGATCATAGGACAGCACCTTGGCGTGATTGTCCGGATCATCGCGCCATTCACGCTGAACCGCGATGTAGAGCATGTCGTCGATGCGGGTGATGCCTTCAAAGCCGAAGCGACGCTCCACCGCCATCAGCTCAGCGGGTAGCGTGATGTAGTCCTCGATCTCGCCGTCGGCACCCACATGATAGATAGCGTGCGGCACCAGACGATCTGTGCGGCCTTCCGATGCAATCCAGAAACCACCCTCGCCGTCCAGTGCAATGCCTTCCATATCCATCAGCTGAGCCGGGCGCCCTTCGCGGATGACGTCGATGGCATCAACAATCTGTGCTGGAGTTTGCGACACATCGATCTGGAAGATGCGCGGCTGCAGGCCATAGAAGCTGTCAGACACGGCATAGATCGTGCCGTCGTCCGCCATCACTTGGCCTGAAATTGCACCCCAACCGGTCAACTCGTCCATGCCCGCGCTGGTGAGGTGCGGATAGGACGCCGGTGCATCCTGATATTCAAACAGCATCACGTGGGCGCGCGGACCGGCATCATCGGTCTCGTTGGCAGAAACCAACAGGTTGCGCTCTGGGATGGTGACATAGCCTTCCGGCCCGATGCCCGATGGGAGCAGTTGTTCCAGCACGGGGTTGGCAGGGTCTGACACATTGTAGACGCCGACAATCGATGAGCGCTCGGCGCCGACAAAGACGTAGGGTGTGCCGGCAAATGTATCGAAGGTCACGCTCTCCGGCTCAACGCCTTTGTTGCCGGACCGCTCTTCAGGGTAGTGGCCGATCTCGACGATGGCGTGTTCAAAGTCGGCGCCGCTCTCGTACACCACGTCGCCATCTTCGCTGAAGATGGTCCAACCCCGGCTTCCGCCGTCCATGTCTCCTTCATTGGCGGTGGCGAAATGCGTGTTGTCGATCCATGTCACCGAGTCCGGCTCGCGCGGCACGGTGATCGTGCCGGAGAAGATCAGAGCGCCTTCTTCCTCGGTGTCCACGCCTTCCAGCGTGACAGACCCAGCAGAGAAGTGGCTGAGCACCTCGCCATCAGCAGAGACCACAACCATGTGGTTGTTTTCCTGCATGGTGACGACGATTTCACCTTCGCCGTTGATGGCCACAAATTCCGGCTCTGGGTCATCGCCGCCAACTTCGGCAAGCCCGGTGAGATCAACCCGCATGGTGCTGTCGCAGTCCAGTGAACCATCAGAAACTTGTGTGATGGTCAGGAAGCCAGCAGGCATCTGGCCAACGCGGCCCTCGCCAAGGTCTTCGTCGCGCTCGTTCTCAATGGCGACGGCAACGAAGGACCCGTCTGGTGCGATGCCAACACTGTCCGGCTGACCACCAAGGTCGCAACTCGCCAGAACCTCGCGGCTTTCCACATCGATGGCGTGCAGAACGCCGGAGGTGTTGATGTAGTCTTCGGAGGTGTTCTCACCAACAAAGGCCATGTTGCTGGAAACGGCGACCGACGTCGGTTCACCTTCTAGCTCGACCACGCCCGCGGCGGTCGGATTGGCTGGATCAGAGATGTCGATGAACCCAATCACCTCGGCAGGGCTGTCGGAATAGACCAGCGTCATGCCATCGGCGGTCGCTGAGATGATCTCGGCTGAGGATTCTTCCGCATCTGGCGTGTTGAGATGCACCGGGAAGGAGGCGATGCGGTTGAAGGCGTTGTCAGCAAGCGCCGGCCCGACAAGAGCCGTTGTCGCGGCAAGAGTGACGCCTAGCGCAGCGATGCGCGAAAACGGAAAAGTCATGATCTATCTCCCAATGTGGTTGGTGGGAGAAGGCGCTAACAAGCGCGCGCAACAGGTTCATGACGGTTGACGTTGGGAGAGCTACATCGCTTTCAACCGAGCAAGCTCAGCTGGCTTTTCGATGCAGTAGTAGCCGGAGATGCGCGAGATAAGCCCATCGCGCTTCCAGGTGTTGAGGATGCGGGAGACGTTTTCGCGCGCCGCGCCAACCATGCCAGCCAGGTCAGCCTGGCTCACCTTGTAGTGCACCAAGAGCCGATCGTCGGGCAGCTCCTTGCCGAAGGTTTCGCCCAACTGAAGCAGCGCGACTGCCACCCGGCCAGGCAGAGGTAAGAAAGAACGAGCCGCAAGCACATCGTTGGCTTGGCGCAAACGCTGCGAAACCAGCGCCAACATGTGGCGATAAACAGCGGGATTGGCATCGGAGAAGCGGTCGAAGTCGGCCTTGTCGATGCGGGCGACACGCGACGTTTTGATCGCCTGAACCGTGGCCGAGCGTGGCTCACCATCCAGCAGCGCCATTTCGCCGACAACGTGGCCCGGGCCAAGGATCGCTAGAAGCTGTTCGGAGCCCTCAGCGGAAATCACAACCACTTTCAGGCTTCCCTCCAGAATGGCGTACATGGAGTCGCCAGGATCTCCAGCGACGAACAATACTTCGTTGGTGGAAAGCCCTGTCTCGCGCGCAAGATCGGAAAGGCCGGTTGCAAGGTCTGGGTCGAGCCCGGCAAGCGCCAGGCTTTCGGTGAAGATGTTCGCGCCTTGCATCACCTGCCTCCTCGAGCTGCGTTAGGCCGCGCGCACCCGCATGATCACCTTCTTGCCGCCGAAGGTGCACAGGAAAACCGCATGGGCGCCGCGTTGTTGACCGAGTGGTCAATCAGAAAGGCCCCAACAAAGCCTATTGCCGGGTTGGCGTCCAGTGCACAGGGCCCGGTTGACGATACGTCATTCTGTGATGGTCAACACAGTGCCTAGGGACCAGGCGCAGTACACCAGAGTCACGTTAACTCCTGATCAACCTTAACCGAAGGATCGCTCAAATGGCTCGCTCAATGACCACCTCAATGAACCCTTCGATGGCCCGCATGTTTCTGACCACCATTTTCGGCATGACCGTTCTGGCCGCCTTCGTTCTGGTCGCCACGTTCGATCAGGGCGCGCAAGCCAGCATAAGCCCAATGCTCACCGGCGCCGACCTGCTCGCCGAGCTCACGGCACCGGCCAACAACTGAACCCAATCAGCGTCTTAGAAGGACCAGACCCATGACCCGCCTCACACTGATTGCACTGACTAGCGTTTTCCTGATTTCTGGTGTGGCTGCTGCACTGGTCGGCGGCGCTGAGGCCGGCGCAACATCGTCAGGCACGCCTTCCATCGATGGTCCAACGATGGCGCCAATTGAACGGTGCTCGCTTCAGCCGCAGCGCGTGACGCATCCCGACAATGGCGCATCAATCCTTGTGCTGCGGACGTATTGCCAGTGATATTTGGCCAGTGACATTTGGCCAATGACGCTTGTCCAAAGCGCGATCGGCCCCACATCGCTGGTATGACACAAGCTCCCTCGCCCATTCAGGGCACGACCCGCCTGCATCCGATCGAAGACGTCGGCAACTTCCCGCGACCACCGCTGCTTGAGCCGGCGCCTTATCCAATTTTGATCACGCTGGGCAGCCAGGACATCGCGTCCACGCGCAACGCCTATCGCGTGCTCGAAACCTTCCATCCGCCGACCTATTACATTCCACCCGATGATGTGGCCGACGCCGTGCTAACGCCGGACTCGCGCCGGTCCGTTTGTGAGTGGAAAGGGCCGGCGCGCTATTTCAATGTCAAAGGTGGCAACAAGACATTGGCCGCCAGCGCCTGGAGTTACCCCAACCCGGTCGGTGCCTTTGCCGCGATCAAGGATTTTCTGGCTTTTTACTGCCACCCGATGGACCGCTGTCTAGTCGATGGAATCGAGGCAACGCCACAGCCTGGCAATTTTTATGGCGGCTGGGTGACACCCTGGATCACCGGCCCAATCAAGGGCGCACCAGGCACCACGCATTGGTGAGCAAAAAAATCGAAAAAAGTTTAGCGATCGCTGATCCAACCGCGAGAAGGCTACGTAATTTTACGTGAAAGTGTACGCCGCGCGCGTTCCCCCGAGCTGGCGCTGGCACCCTAGAACGCTTTCGACTTTGCCCTTGCGTTCCCCGATACGCTGTATGGGTCATTGGCCGTCCTCACCCCCGGGGACGGCCATTTTTTTGCTCTCAGGAAATGTCCAACGCCTCGTAGACTGGCGCGAAGGCCTCCGCCGATCCGTCGAGCACATAGGTCAGTTCGCCGATCGTGATCGTCGTTGCGCCTCGGGCGCGCAGCCAATCGGTGAGCTCCCAAATCCTGGTTTTGTCGACATGCAGGACCAGTGATCCTTGGCCGGCGACCGCGCCGAAGGGCGCCGTGCAGCCGAAAAGATCTGACGCCTCGCGGAATGTCTTGGTCTGCTCGCCAATGGCTGTGCGCACTTCATAGATCGATGCGGCGCGATCCTGCGCGGCGATGCGCGACAGGATCGACTTCAGCGCGTCAGTTGGATTACCTGCCCAATCAGCCTGCTTTGACCCGACCAGTGTTGCTTCGCTTTTCAGGATCACGCCATCGGACAGGATGCGCAAATGGTTGGCGCTCAGCGTCGCGCCAGTTGTCGTGATATCGACGATGAGGTCGGCTGCGCCAGAAGCAGGCGCCCCTTCAGTCGCGCCGAGGCTTTCCACGATCCTGTAATCAGCCACGCCGTGGGCGCGGAAGAAGTTGCGGGCGAGGCGCACATATTTGGTGGCAAGGCGCATACGCCGACCGTGGCGCGCGCGAAAACCGGCGGCGACATCATCCAGATCGTGCATGGTTTGCACATCGATCCAACTGTCCGGCACCGCCACCACGACATCAGCAAAGCCGAAACCAAGCGATGCCACTTCAACCGTGATGGCGTCGGGATCGGCGATTTTCTCGTGCACCAAATCCATCCCGGTGACACCAAGATGCACGGTGCCCGCGGCCAGTTCACCGGCGATCTCGGAGGCTGACAAAAACGCCACCTCGACGCCATCAAGGCCGTTGATGAGGCCACGATAGTTACGCTCACCGCTTTTCTTGGTGATCTTCAGGCCGGCCCGCTCGAAATAGGCCATCGTCGCCTCTTGCAGGCGGCCTTTGGAGGGGATGCCAAGAATGAGAGGCTGATCGCTCATTGCTCGTCTCCCTTCGGAAGACGGTCAAGCCAGAGCGCGGCGCCGACAGCGGGCACGGTTTCATTGGCGCCAAGACGTTCCATGAGGCCGTCAAAGCGCCCGCCTGACACCGCTGGCGGCGTGGTGCGATCCTCATTTGCTCGCATCTCGAAGGTAAAGCCCGTGTAATAGTCCAGACGACCGCCGGCCCAGCCACAGAAGGTCATCGTCGAGACCGGCTGGTTGCGTTCCTCAAAAGCATCAAGACGCGCGGTGAAGGTATCGATCACCGGGTCGAGCGCCAGAGACGCGACGCTCGCCAGCCGTTTCAAAAGGCTCGCGGCTTCGCGCGCTGGCACTTCCAAATGGATCAGTGCTTCCAGGCACGTCATCGCTGCTTCGCTGGTCGGCGCCGCCGTCTGGCGGGCGGCCTTTTCGATGAAGCGTTCGGCGATCTCCGCCGACGTGCGTCCGCCCACCGGTTGGATGCGGGCAAGGTCCATCATCTCTTCAACCAAGGCTCGGGCTTCCTGTGGATCGCCGCTGGCCAAGGCGGACATCATGGCCGGTTGGTCCTCGCCGGACGCCGAGGTGACGTCAGCAAGCGCTGCCTCGACACGGGGTTTGGACCCCAGCGCGCGGCGAAGGCGGCGAACGGAGCGTGGTGCAAATCCCAAGCCTTCGACGAACGCGGTGAAGATCGCCGAGTCGCCCAATGTGATCGAGGGGTTGGTCAGCCCGCCAGCGGTCGCCAGCGAGGCCGAAAGCGCCATCACTTCGGCATCGGCGGCCAGCGTATCCTGTCGGCCAATGCTTTCGATGCCGGCCTGCAAGAACTCACCGGTCTCGCCGGGACGGAAGCGAAACGCCGGCCCGAGATAGCCGTAATTGGCGGTGCGCTCCGCCGCGCCCGTCTCAAGGTGGTGGCGGCAGATCGGAATGGTGAGTTCGGGGCGCAGGCAAAGCTCGGTGCTGGCCTGATCTTCGGTGGTGAAAAGGCGCGTGCGGATATCCTCGCCGACCAGATCGAGAAAGATTTCGGCTGGCTGCAAGATTGGCGTCTCGACCGGCATGTAGCCTGAGGTCTCAAGCAGCTCGATGATCTGACGTCTGCTCATGATAGTGGGCTCATGATGCATCTGCCTTCTGCTCGGCCAGACGCTTTTTGACTTCCTCGACGAGGTTGTCGGCTGGCACTTCGAACTGGCCGGTTCGGGCGGCCTTGTAGTCGGCATTGGATTCAAAGGCGGCGGCCTCGCGCTTGCCCTCGATCATATCCTTAACCTGCACCACGCCTTGCTCGCGTTCGTTGGAACCTTGGATGATGCAGAGCGGGCTGTTGCGGCGATCAGCATATTGCAGTTGCTTGCCAAACTGCTTTGGATTGCCCTGAAACATTTCGGCGCGTAAGCCCGCTTCACGCAGCTCCTGGGTCATTTTTTGATACCCAGCTAGAGCATCGATATCGCGGTCCATCACGCAGACGACCACTGGGCCTTGCGGCGTGTCGGTGGAGATTTTGCCAAGGTTCTTCAGCGCCGTCATCAAGCGCGAGACGCCGATGGAAAAGCCTGTTGCAGGCACCGGTTCGCCACGGAAGCGCGAAACCAGACCATCATACCTTCCGCCTCCGCCAACGGAGCCGAAGACAACCTCCTCGCCCTTCTCATTGGTCACCGGGAACAGAAGCTCAGCCTCATAGACCATGCCGGTGTAATATTCGAGGCCACGGACCGTGGACTCGGCGATCTGAACACGATCGTCATAACCGCAAGCGGCAAGCATGGCAGCCAACTTGCGCAACTCGTCTAGGCCTTCCTGACCGATCTGAGAGTCACCGACCAACTCGGCAAGCTTGTCTACCCGACCTTCATTGGTCAGTTGCAGCTCGTTGGTTTCGGGGTTGTAGGTGAATGGCTTCCGACCAGGGTCTTTGATGCCGAGCGCTTCCAACAACTCAATCACTTGGTCTGGCGGTAGCGAGACCGAAGCGGAAAGACGCTTCACATCTGGATCGTCCTCCTCAAGCTGTTTGTAGAGGACGACTGGCAAATACTCTTTCAGCCCATCGATGATTTCTTCAGATCGCTCACGATTGATTCCAACGCGACCGATGAAGCTGTCGGCCAATTCGTCGAGGCGATACTCTTTCACCAGGCCCGTAAGGCGCTCGCGTGCTTCGCTAACCAAACCAGCCCCCTTGGTGAAATCGCCGCTCTCATCTTTGCGGCCCTGGCCGAGCAACTGCTCAACGCCCTCGACACCAATTCGGTCCAGCTTGTCGATGGCGCGGAGAACGGAAAGTTTTTGGCTGTCTTCGTCGACACCGACAGCTTCCATCACGCCATCAAGCACCTTGCGGTTGTTCACGCGGATGACATACTGGCCGCGCGGGATGCCCAACGCTTCCATCGTGTCGGCCATCATCATGCACATTTCAGCGTCCGCCTGGACGCCCGGCGCGCCGACCGCGTCGGCGTCGAATTGCGCAAACTGGCGAAACCTGCCCGGTCCCGGCTTTTCGTTGCGAAACACATAGCCGGCGCGGTAGCTGCGATAGGGTTTGGGCAGCGCGTCGTAATTCTCGGCCACATAACGGGCGAGCGGCGCGGTGAGATCATAGCGCAGGCTCATCCACTGCTCGTCATCGTCCTGGACCGAAAAGACGCCATCGTTCGGGCGGTCGGTGTCGGGCAGGAACTTGCCGAGCGTGTCGGTGTACTCAAACATCGGCGTTTCAACGGGGTCGAAACCGTAGCGCTCATAAACCTCGCGGATCTTGCTCGTCATCTCGCCAAACGCGCGGATGTCCCCGGCATCCTGGTCGGCAAAACCCCGCGGCAGACGTGCCTTTACCTTTTGAGGCTTGCCTGCGCGAGGCTTCTTTTTTTTCTCAGACATGGATGGGGCTTTACGCGGGTTTTGAGAGACGCCGCGAGGGATAGACGCGTGTGGGAGGTGATGCAAGGTGGCACCGCCACTTGGGCCATGTGCTCGCCAAGTCCCGGGCTTGATCCGGGACCTCGCGCAGGGTGATCATCGAGGCCCCGGGTCAGACGCTAGCGCGATGCCCCGAGGCTTTTCTAAGATACTGGCACCTTGAACGCTGCGCGTTCGGCTTCCTGTTCGGCGTAGCGAAAACAGTCTTCCTCATGGTCGTTGACCAGCCCCATCGCCTGCATGAACGCATAGCAGGTGGTGGGGCCGACAAAGCTCCAGCCGCGCTTTTTCATGTCTTTGGACAGTTGTGTGGAGGTCGGCGTCTTGCCGAGCGTGCGCAGCTCTTCGCGGGTGTTTTTCGCCGGTCGTTCCTCAGTTGGCGGGATATACCGCCAAAAGAACGCGGCGAGGCTGCCCGCTTCTTCAACCAGCTCCAGCGCTCGCGCCGCATTGTTGATGGTGGAACGGATTTTGCCCTGGTGGCGCACAATGCCGGCATCGGCCAGCAATCTTTCAACATCGCTTTCGCCGTAGGCGGCAATCTTCGCGAAATCGAAGCCGTCGAAGGCGGCGCGGAATTTCTCGCGCTTCTTCAGGATCGTCAGCCATGACAAGCCGGACTGAAACCCTTCCAGGCAGATCTTTTCGAACAGGCGGGTGTCGTCGGTGACGTGCTTGCCCCACTCCGCGTCATGATAGGAGACGTAGAGCGGGTCGTCCGAAACCCAGAAGCAGCGGTGGGGTGGCGCGGCATTGGTTTGGTCGGTCATACTAGCCTTCTGTAAAAAGCCCCGGAGCTCATCCGGGGCCTCTTTGATCCGTTAGCGCGGGGTCCCGGGTCAAGCCCGGGACTTGGAAGATCACGGTTGATCCTGACACGGTGCTGTCAGTTGGACTTCACCAGTTTGGCCACGAGCCTGCGGGTGATCGGCGCGACCACCAAGACAGCCGGAAAGGCAACGATCCAAGCGTTGATCCAAGCCGCCATCCAAAGCGCGACAAAGTCTGGCGGCAGGCCAAGCGCCCGCCAGGTGGCAATGCCCGACACGAGCAGCGACATGAGGCCGGACAGGATGAAGCCGAAAAGGATGGGGGCGAAGCGTTGGGGGACCATTCGCGTATCCTAACAAGACGAAGAAGCCCCGGTCTTGAGCCGGGGCCTGGATGATCATTTTGTGCGAGGTCCTAGGTCAAGCCGGGGACTTGGTTTTGGCGTGCCAGGTCCCGGAAGGCTGCTTGCAGCCTATCCGGGATGACAAGACGGCTTAGGCCGCCGGCTGCTCTTTGATGAAATTGCCGGTTTGCAGGTCTTCGATCGCCTGCATCAGTTCCTCGCGGGTGTTCATCACGATCGGACCATGCCAGGCCACCGGTTCTTTCAGCGGTTGGCCTGAGACCAGCAGAAAACGCATACCCTCCGGGCCAGACCGCGCGACGACCTCATTGCCGGTATCGAATTGCACCAGCGTTCGGTTGCCCGACAGATCGCGAATGTTGAGCTCTTCGCCGGCGAATTCCTTCTCAACCTTCACGCCCGTCGGGCTCGACGCATCGCGAAAGGTGCCCGACCCGGCAAAAATGTATGCGAAGGTGCGCGCATAAGTTTCCACCGGAAAGCTCTTCTTGGTGTTCGGCGGCATGGAGATGTCGAGGAACAGCGGATCGGCGGCAATGCCATCGACCGGGCCTTTCTTGCCCCAAAAGTTGCCAATGACGATCTTCACGCGGGTGCCATCATCGTCGATGATTTCTTCGACGTCGGAGCCGGCAATGTCCTGATAGCGCGGCGTCGTCATCTTCAGGCTTGAGGGCAAATTGGCCCAAAGCTGAAAGCCATGCATCTGCCCCTTGGCGTTACCGCGTGGCATCTCCTGATGCATGATGCCGGACCCAGCGGTCATCCATTGCACCGAGCCTGCGCCAAGGGTGCCGCGATTGCCCAGGCTGTCGCCATGCTCCACCTCGCCTTCCAACACATAGGTGATGGTTTCGATCCCCCGATGCGGATGCCACGGGAAGCCTTTGGCATAATGCTCGGGCACATCGTTGCGAAAATCATCAAACAGCAGGAACGGGTCGGACAGATCAGTATCGCCGAAGCCGAAGGCACGGTGCAAGTGAACACCAGCGCCTTCCATCGTCGGCGTTGCCTTGGATTCCTGAAGAACGGGGCGGAAGCTCATGAGTTTCACTCCTCAAAGCAAAGGGCGCCGCGAACGGCGTTATGCGGTGCGTTGAGGAGGAAGATAGTGCGCCGCCGGCAATTGCCATAGGCAGGTGCCGCACGACGGATTGTTTCATACCTGTGAACGGTAGTGCGACGAACCCCTAGGTGTCGCCCTGGACATGAGCCGGGATGGCAGCCTTACCGATCAATCAAACAGCGCGTCGATATCATCCTGGCTGGCAACATTGCTGTCTTCGGCCATCGCCGGGCCATTGAGCAGGGCCGCATCGCCCTTGGGACCAACGTCAAGCGTTTCGACTTCTTCGAAGCTTTCCATACCGCCCCAGATGTCCATCATGGAATCGATGCGCTCTTCAATGAAGCGCATGGTTTTGACCACTTTGGTGATCCGCTGGCCGGTGATGTCCTGGAAGTTACAAGCCTCGAAGATCGTCATCACCGCTTCGGCGGCATCGTTGGCCATACCCTGATCGTCGCCGTCGAGCTTTGCCGAGAGGTTGCCGACGCGGTCTTCAACGGTTTCAGCGGCCGTCAAAATCGCTTCGGTCGCCTGCTCGGTGCCCAGAACGACGGCGTCTAGCTCATCAGTCACCTTACCCAGTTCTTTGCCTTGAAAGCCGGACTGGTGCAGCGTCGCGATCTCGGTTTTTGTCTGCTGGATCGCCGCGCGGATGGCGGACATTTCTGCTTCCAGCCGTTTCACTTCGGCCATTTCTCGATGGAAGGAATCGATCTTCGCCTGGTCGAGTTCCTCGCGCGGCTCAATCATCTCTTTGAGTTCAGCAATCGCGTGAAGAATCGCGACCGAGTCGCCGCCGGACAGGCTGGCAGCCGGCGCATCCGCGCTTGCAACAGGGGGGCGACCGGAAACACGGCCAACCGTTTGTCCATTCATGGACGCTTCAATACGAAATGCTTTGCGCTTTGCTTGCGCCATGTGCCCAACCCTTTACGCGGCCTCACCAGAAGCACAACCTAGGCGGGCGATAGTTAAAAAGATGTTGGCGTCGATGAGCATTTCTACCGATAGGGCTGACTTGCCGGAACGTCAGGCACGGGTCATGAAGGACCATCGCGATTCGAACCGCAGATGACGCGCTTGATGGTCACCGCACATCATCCCAAGTCTTCCCAGCCTCAGCCATTGGCAGATGCCGTTCTTGCGCGCGCGATTGGCATCGTCGCGATTGCGCTGCTGGTGTGGATTGCTAGCCCGGCTGTCGCGCAGAGCCGATTTTCCGACGCCGCCCTCGCCGATGGGTTTTATCGCACAGTCTTCGGCCTGGAGTATGAGGTCGGCAGCCGCGGCGCGAGCGTTGTTAAAAAATTCGTTGGGCCGGTTCGGCTTTACATCGACCATCGCTCGCGGATCGACCGCCGCCGTTCCGTGCAACGCTTCGTCACCTCCGTGAACCGCGCCGTGCGCGGGCTTGATCTGCGGGTCGTGGACAGTCCGCTTGAGGCGAACTTCACCGTCTATGTGGTTGACCGGGCGCAATATGCCCAGGTGATTCAGGACGATGTCTACAATTCCTCGCGCGCCGAAGTGCGTGGCCGTTGCATGGTGCGGGTGCTGACCGGTCAGGGTGGGATAAGCCAGGCGCAAGCGGTGATTGTGTCCGATGAGGGCGACTTTCTGTTCAATCGCTGCCTGGTCGAAGAGGTTCTGCAAGGCCTTGGGCCGCTGAACGATGATCCGACGCTCGCGGCAAGCGTCTTCAACGACCAATCACAGCACACGCGGTTCATGCTGCATGACCGGTACGTGCTGAACATGCTCTACCATCCACGCATCCAGCCTGGCATGCGCCGCGATGATGTCGAACGCGTGCTGCGCATGGTGCTTGGTGATGTACGCGGTTGGGTGCGGTAGTTTTTCGCGTGAAGCGCTGCCGGAAGTTTTAACCCCTCAACCGTTTGAGAAGGCCGAGGGGTTTTCGCGGGGGATGGATTAAACCAATCCTGGCAGGGCGAATAGAATCATCGCAGCCGACACCACGCAGGCAGATCCGCGCACCGTGTTCCAAAAACTCCAGCGCGGCACATAGGTCTGCGACCAGAACGTGCTTGTTGCGCCGTCTGCCAGTTCCATCTTCGCCAGGCGTTCATTGAGTGGGACGTTGAAGCCGACGGTCACGCCAAAACAGCCGATGAAATAGACGAGTCCGGCTGCGGCGAGCACAGTACCTGTTGTTCCGGATAGCGTGATCAACGCGTAGGCCGCGACGACCAGCGAGATCGGGGCAAGGCCAAGAAACAGGGCCATGAAGAGCCAGCGAAACACCTCGCGGTTGATGACCTGCATGGCTTCCACGCCACCGGTTCCTGACGTTCGGGCGAGTGATCGCATAATGAAATCGGAAAAGGCCAGGAATACACCGCCGACCAGCGCATAGCCGAGCGCGGCGAACTGGATGAGGAGGAGAAAGAGAAGAGACATTGTGGTTTGTCCTTTGGTTCGATTGGCGGGAGACCGACGCCTCCCGCCATGTTGGTCGGCGCTTAGGCAGCCTTGTGCCAAGCACCTGCTTGGGCGGCCCGTTTCGTGAAGTCGGAGAAGCTGCGTGGTGGGCGTCCGACTGCTCGCTGCACGCCGTCGGTCAGGTGGGCGTTGCGCCCATCCAATGTCTCGCGGGCGATGGCCGTGAAGACATCGGCGACGAAGTCGCCGCCTGCGTCTGCGACATTCTTGTGAAAGTCCTCAAAGGAAATCGGTAGGTGCTGAACGGGCTTTCCGATAGCGTAGGACAGCTCTGCTGCCATATCGGCGAAAGACAGCATCTCCGGTCCTGTCACCTCATAGAGTTCGCCGGCGTGACCTTCTTCGGTCAATGCGGCCACCGCGACATCGGCGATGTCATCAATGTCGATGATCGGCTCGCGGATGTCGCCACCGGGCATCGGCAACACGCCTGCCAGAATGGGATCGCGCAAATAGCCTTCGCTGAAATTTTGCGCAAACCAGGCAGCGCGGACGATGGTGAAGGGAACGCCAGAGGCGCGAACGACCTCTTCGCCAAGTTTGGCATGGTGCTCGCCACGGCCGGACAGAAGGACGAGGTGTTGTAGGTCGGCGTCTTTGGCGGTTTTGCAGAGTGCCTCCAATTTCTCGACTGCGCCGGGGAAGGCGAGATCGGGGAAATAGGTGACATATGCCGATTTCACCCCATTGAGGGCCGGTGCCCAGGTTTCTGGGGCTTCCCAATCGAAGGGGATAGCCGCGTTGCGCGAGCCGCGACGGACTGGCAGCCCGAGCGCTTCGAGTTTGCTGACGACACGGCGACCGGTTTTTCCTGTGGCGCCGATGACGAGGATGTCTTGGTCTTGATCTGGATGGGTCTGCATGGGTTTGCTCCTTGGCTTGATGAGACAGCCAAGGGGTAGCCAAGGGTGGGCGATCTGGTCTTGACGCTTTCGGTCACGCTTTTGACCGACGCGGCCAGAATCAATGCCAGGAGCTAAAGCGCGCTTTGTTGCCGGCGAAAATTGGCCGGTGTTTCACCAGACCAGCGCTTAAATGCTCGATTGAAAGAACTCTGCTCTGAAAAACCCGTCAGGAACGCGATCTCCGACAGGGCGTAGCGCTCATCGCGCAACAGCCCTTCGGCCAGTTCGCGGCGGGTGTCCTCGGTGAGCGCCTGGAACGTGAGGCCATGGTCGGCAAGTCGCCGATGCAGCGAACGCACACTAATGCCGAGGCGGCGCGCAACCTCCTCCATTTTTGGCAGGCCCTCGCTCAGTGCCCGGGCGATCACCTGTTTGGTTTGATCTTCAACGGATTGCTCACGCGTGACGGCTTGCAGTTCTTGATCCAGATGCTGGGTCAGAAACTGTGTGATGCCCCTGTCGCCCAGCCGGTTTGGCCTTTCCATCGCCTCGCGTGAGATCAGCAGGGCATCCCGATCAGAGCCAAATGCGATAGGAGCCATGAAATACCGCTCATGCTCGGCGACACTTTGAGGCGCCGGGTGTTTGAGATGCACTTCTAGCGGGGCAAATTCGCCGGTCGGTGAGACCTCGCGTGCAATGGCTGCGGCACTTGCCAGGGTTGCTTCGTTGGAAAGGCGCAAACCCAAACGCCGCGACCCGGCGCGGTGAAGAATGAACCAGGTGGCATCGCCGACCGGTTCAAGTTCATATTCGACAACGCTCGTCCACAACCGCGCATACCGCGCAATGCGGGCATAGCCGCTGGACAATGTCAGCGCGGCTTTGAACGCCAGGCCCAAAGCGCCATAATCATCGCAGCGCATGGACGCGCCCGTCCGAAGAGGCAGTGCTGTTGCATCGATCTGACCGGCGATCCGTTCCAGCAGATCGTAATAGGCGTCGGCAGCAACCATCGCCTTTGGGTCAATCGAACCATCCGGCGAAAGACCGACGGATCGCAACAGATCGGCGGCGTCCACCTCAGGTCCAGCGGAAGCAACCATTTTGCGGACGAAGAGCGAGGTGACAAAGCCCATGAGGCTTTATACTTGGCCCGCGTTCGAGGTCCAGACGCTCCGGGCGCCCCCTTGATCATCGCCTGTAACCTTCGCTTAACCCTCTGCCCTAACCGGCGCTTTACCAAGCCCGTTGGCGCGCGATTCACCATGAACAAAGCAATACCGGCTTTGCGCGCCTCGGATCGGTCTTTTCCTGAAAGGATTCACCATTCCGTTGGCGCTCTCTGGCCTTCTGAAAGCCAGTGTGCGGCGCATTGGGCGCGGCATTCGTCTTCTTTGTGTTGCGTTAGGACGGTGCGAAATGGATTACGGGATTTGGACAAGCAAGGCGCTGCTCGGCCTTGGCGCCTTGACCATGTTGGTCGGTGTGTCGACAGGCGATGCGCACGCGCAATCTGTCAGCTATCACGCGGGCTCACCCTATGTGATGCTGCATGAAGAGCGCTCCTCGCCTTGGCTGTTGCAGCTTCAGCCGGGTTATGCGCGGCAGCAGCATCACGTGCGTCAGCAGCAAGCGCTGCACGCCTATCAGCGCTCGCTGAGCGGCCGTCTGGTCACCCGGCCAACCCATCGCCAAGCGGTTCAAGCGCATCGCCCAGCGGTGCAGCAGGCGAGCGTGGCGCCGACCCATCAGCTCAACCCGATCTTCCTGCCGCAGGTGGTAAGCTACGACACGCACCATGCTGTTGGTACAATCATCGTCGATCCACACAATCGCTTTCTCTATCTGGTCGAAGAAAATGGCCAGGCCCGCCGCTATGGCGTTGGTGTGGGTCGTGCCGGGTTTGGCTGGTCCGGCACAGCGACCATTCAGCGCCGCGCCGAGTGGCCGCGCTGGACACCGCCCGCCTCAATGATCGAGCGTCAGCCGGAGTTGGAAGAATGGCGGCATGGCATGCCGGGCGGCATGGAAAACCCGCTGGGGGCACGCGCGCTTTATCTCTATGAAGGTGGCCGCGACACGCTTTATCGCATTCATGGCACCAACCAGCCCTGGACGATTGGGCAGGCCATGTCGTCTGGTTGCATCCGCATGCGCAACGAGGATGTGAGCGACCTTTACGAGCGCGTGCGCATTGGCGCCCGCGTGGTGGTTCTCTAGAACAGAGACCAGATTTCCAAACGGATCAAAAAGGCGGCTTTCGAGCCGCCTTTTTTTTTTACATCAGGTCGTCGGCTTCCAGATTATAGGCCTTGCCGAATCCACCGTTGAGAAAGGCGCGCTCCGGCGTAATTTGCCAAAAGTGAAAGTCGCCAAAATCGACGTACAGTTTCGCTTTGGGATTGCGCGCCAGATACGCGGTGCGTGCGGCCTCGCGTGCTGATTGGGCGACAAGAACTGCCCTTCCCACCAGCGTTAAACGCGGATGGGTCAGTGGATCGCCACCTGGCTTATTGATCTGGCCAGGCTCACCGATCAATAGCGAGCAGCGAGGATCGGCGGCAAGGGCAGCAAAGTGGGCTGACAGTTCCGACATCAACAGCAGTGGCACGCCATCACTGTCCAATCCAAAGCCCGAACGCGTTACCAGCGGGTGGCCGGTCTCCGGCTCAAGATGAGCCAGCGCTGCAAAGGGCGCCGTGTCGAGCAGAGCGCGGGCCAAGGCGCGCGCGTCATCGTCAACTGGACGGATCGGCGAGGTTGCTTTTTCAGGCGTTTTCATACCGCAATTTATGCGACAGCGGCGCGGACCAATCCAGTGTCGATTGCCAGTGGCTGACGGTCGCACCCATCAGCGCGGAGGGCGATGAGCGTGTCAGCCTCCACACTTTGCCAGCCGTCCGTCACGCCATCGAGCGGCTCTGATGCCAGCGTCCAACCGTTGGCCTCGTTGCGCCGTAAGTACAGCGTCGGGCAACGATCGTCGCTGGCGTGGCGGAAGGCGTAGAGCGTTTGGCCGTCGCTGATGACGCAGGTTAGCCGAACAGCCTCTTTGCCCGAGCCGTAACAGCTTCGATCAGCAAGCAAATGCAGCAACTTCTGGACCGCCGAAGCCGGGTCGGTCATCAGGCCGAACGTCAAAAGCAACAGAAAGATGAGCTCGGAGTCTGTCGTTCCACGGCGCAGCGCGTAGAGCTCATCGGGCAGCATTGTCTCCAAACCACGGCGGATCGCCTCGATATCGGGCACCTGGCCATTGTGCATGAACGACCAATTTTTGTAGGTGAAGGGGTGGCAATTCACCCGTGAGGTTTCACCGGCGGTCGAGGCGCGCACATGGGCGAGGAAAAGCCGCGAGCGAACCATCCGGCAGAGGCTTGGCAAATTGCCATCCGACCAAGCTGGCAGAACATCGCGGTAGAGCCCTGGCTCGGCATCGCGATCGTACCAAGCGAACCCAAAACCATCGCCGTTGACCGCCAGTTTGGCCTCGCTGGCATGCTGGCTTTGTTCCAGCAGCGAGTGGTCTGGCGCAACAATGATCTGTTCCAGCGCAAGGGCCGGTCCGAGATAGGCGGCGAGACGGCACATAGGTTTAGTGGCGCGCTTCCATGCGCGCGTTCAATTTTTTGATGAGGCGGCTTGCCGTCGTTTCAAACAGCGGCGGGATGATTGCGTGGATCAAAGCGGCAAGGCCAGCGCCGAAAAGGGTCAACGCGAAAGTGCCCGCAAAGCGCATATGCTCAAAATAAGTTTCATTGACGCTGGCCGGGTGGTCGATGAATCCGCGCCAGAAATTGCTGCGAGGTTGGGTGTCGATATGATCGGTCATGCTGCGCTCCCATGGATGAGGTCCGTAGAAGTTCGCATGATTGGCGCGAGATGATGTCCCAATTTTCGTTTTCTTTTGTGCGTTCTTGGGATAAAATCCCTCGCATGAGCACTTCACTCGACGAAATGGATCGGCGCATCCTACGCCTTCTTCAGCGCGATGCCTCCATGAGTATGGATTCGGTCGCCGACGCGGTGAACCTCTCGCGCAATGCCTGCTGGCGGCGGATCAAGAATTTGGAAGATGCCGGAATTTTGACGCGGCGCATTGCGCTGGTCGATCCACAGACCATCGGGCTTGATCTTCTCACCTTCGTTCTGGTGCGTACCAACCGCCACGATGCAGAGTGGCTAAAAGCCTTCCACAAGGCGGTTCGGGAGCTGCCAGAGATCGTCGGGGCGCACCGTTTATCTGGGGATTTGGATTACATCCTGCGGGTGCGCGTGGCGAGCGTGCGCGACTATGACGCTTTCTATCAGAGACTCATTGAGCGGGTTCCGATTTCGGACGTGTCAGCAAGTTTTGTAATGGAAGACATCAAGGATACGACCGAACTGCCGCTCTAGCACCGTTGTCATCCTCGGCTCGCACCCTCATATCTTGGCCATGCCCTCGACCAGCACTTTGATCAGCAGCTTTCTTCTCATCGCCATCGGCGCCATGGCGCTGGTGCTGTGGGCAGCGCAAGGTGAGGCCAATGAGGATGGGCTTCTGATCGCGGTCTTTCCACCGACCACCAATGAGCGCACGATTATGCAAGCGGTGGTGGGAGCGGAGGGGACCTTTGTGCGGGCGAGCCTGCCTGAGACAATCGTCGTGGCGCATAGCCCGCAGGCGGGTTTCGCGGAGCGTCTGAAAGCGCAAGGGGCATGGCTCACCTATTCCCAGGCACCCTTTGGACCGGAACTCGGGGGATGTTTGGTGCTGGCCAGCGTACCGTTTGAAAGGGCTGGGATTCCCACCCGCTAACCGTTAATCCCAGGTCGCAATCGGGCGATACATCGTTCACCATCGTCATCTCTGTGCTTGTCACAGAGATCCACTCCGATGAAGGGTGTTGAAAGGCATGGACGGCGGAAAGCTCAAGGGAATGGATCCCCGCCACAAGGACGAGGATGACGATCAGTGGAGCGGCAACAGATCGCTGCTCACTCCGCCGCTTGCATCCAGCTAGGTTCAGGCAGGTGACCGGTCACCTCACGGCCACGCATCAACTCGATCAGCTCGTCCGGCATGCGCCCGCCATAGGCCCAGTTGAGCAGTTGCACGGTGTGGATGATCGGCAAATCCGTGCCGGTGCCAATCTGCGTCATGCAGCCGATGTTGCCGGTGGCAATAAGCTCCGGATTGGTGCTTTCAATGTTGGCGACTTTGTTGTCGCGCAGTTGGCGAGCGATCTGCGGCTGCATAATGTTGTAAGTGCCGGCCGAACCACAGCAAAGATGACCCTGCGGCACGTCTTTGACTGTGAAGCCCGCCGCCTTCAGCAAGGTTTTCGGCGTGGTGGTGATCTTCTGGCCGTGCTGCATCGAGCAGGCTGAATGGTAGGCAAGCGTCAGGCTCGAGACCTGCGTCGGGGCGCCAAGGTCGATACGTTCCAGATACTCGGTGATGTCGCAGGCGAGTGCCGACACCGTCCGCGCCTTTTCGGCATAGGCCGGATCAAGGCGCAGCATATGGGCATAGTCCTTGATAGTCGTCCCACAACCCGAGGCGGTGATGATGATTGCATCAAGCCCCTTGCCGTCGATCTCGCGCATCCAGACATCGACATTGCGGCGGGCGTCGGCGAGTGACTTTTCTTCCTTGCCCATATGATGAACCAGCGCGCCGCAGCACCCCTCACCGGTGGGCAGAACCACCTCAATGTTCTTACGGGTCAGAAGATCGATGGTCGCCTGATTGATGCCGGGGTTGAGCACGGGTTGCGCGCAGCCGGACAGAAGCGCGACACGACCTGCTGGCGCGGCCTCCGGCGCAAAACTCGTGCCAGGTTCTGGACCACGGGCAGGCACTTTTGTCGGCGCCAACGACAACATCGCGCCCAGGCGCGCGAAAGGACCGCCCATACGGCTCATGATTGGTGCGAACGGCTTGGCGAAGAGCGCCGCCAAAAGCGAAAGACGGAAGCGGTTGGGATAGGGCAGCACGAAGGCCAGCGTTTCGCGGATCAGCCGATCGTGCCACGGGCGCTTATAGGTGTTTTCGATGTGGGCGCGGGCATGGTCCACCAGATGCATGTAATGCACGCCCGACGGACAGGTGGTCATGCAGGAGAGGCAGGAAAGGCAGCGGTCAATGTGTTTGACGGTCTTTTCATCTGCTGGACGATCATTCTCCAGCATGTTTTTCATCAGGTAGATTCGGCCACGCGGGGAATCGAGCTCATCACCCAGGATCGAATAGGTCGGGCACGTGGCGGTGCAAAAGCCGCAATGCACGCAAGTGCGCAAGATCTTTTCAGAATGCGCGACGTGCGGATCGGTGAGCTGTTCAGCGGTGAAGTTGGTTTGCATCGTACTCTCTAAACCTTGGCCCTAAACGCCGGCATACATGGCGCCGGGATTGAACAGGCCCTGCGGATCAAGGCTCGCCTTGATAGACCGGGTGAGCGCCATGTGCGCGGGCTCCAACGGATTGAACACGGGCACGTTGGCCTTGATGGCCGGTGGCGCGCGGAACAGGGTGGCGTGGGCGCCCGAATGGGGCTCGCAGGCCGCACGGATGGCGTCGGCACCGGCATCGTTCTTAAGGGCCGTCTGAAGCCAAACCAGCCCGCCGGACCAATCATAGAACACCTTAGCAGGGCGATGAGCGGCGATAGCGGCAACAATGTCAGGGCCAGACATCGCCGGGCAGGAGATGCGCCACAACGCCGTATCCTCGTCGGCGAGGAAAACCGCGATGTCGCGAATGTCCTTCCAGAGCGCGACATGATCCTCGCCAGCGAGCGCCGATCCGGACACGCCAAGCGTCTTTTTCAGTTCAGGAATGCGGTAGTCAAGCTGATCGGGAAAACCCTCCAACCGCATCAGCGTGCGCGCGGGTTTGCCGTCCATAGCGGGCAGATGGGCGGCGCCATTGACCTCAAACGGTGTGCCCATGGCGCGGCCCAGCAGGTCCACCCCAGCGCGATCCGACAGCCCTTCCACGACAAGGGTGCGTCCCTCCGGCGGTCGCGGCGTTACCTTGAAGATCACTTCGGTCATCACACCAAGCGTGCCCCAAGCACCAGCTTGAAGCTTCACCAGGTCCAGACCGGTGACATTCTTCATCACGCGGCCACCGTTCTTGATGATCTCGCCTCGGCCGTTCACAAACCGCACGCCAATCAAATTGTCGCGGGCAGCACCGGCCATGATGCGGCGAGGACCCGAAATGTTGCCGGCCACCACGCCGCCAATGGTTGGCTCACCTTCCGTGCCCAGCGCTTTCCGGTAATCAGCCGGTTCGAACGACAGGATCTGGTTCTTATCCGCCAACGCAGCCTCGATATCCGCCAGTGGCGTGCCCGCCCAGGCGCCGATGACCATCTCGGCAGGTTCATAAAGCGTGATCCCTGTGAGGTCGGAGAGCTTCAACGTCTCTTCGCTTTGGAGCGGTCGCGTGACAGCGCTTCGCGTGCCGCCACCTTCAATGGTAATCGGGCGGCCAGCCTTCACGGCATCGGCGACGAAATCGGCGACGGCCTGTTCGGTTGCAAGGGACATCAGGCGGCCTCACCGGTTTGCGCAGGCTCTGCCTCAAGCCGACCTTCCAGCGGGAACACTTTGGCCGGATTCATCAACCAGTCGCGGTCGAACACGGCACGCACCCGCATCTGCTGATGCAAGTCAGCTTCGGTGAATTGGTCGGTCATGAGGTCGCGCTTCTCGATGCCTACACCATGCTCGCCAGTCAGACAGCCGCCGACTTCAACGCACAGACGAAGGACATCGTTTCCGGCCAGCTCGGCTTTGTCGCGTTCTTCGGGGTCGTTGACATTGTAGAGGATCAGAGGGTGGAGATTACCGTCACCGGCATGGAAGACATTGGCGACGCGCAGGCCATAGCTTTTGACGATCTCGTCGATGCCTGTAAGCACGCGTGGCAACTGTCCGGTGGGGATCGTGCCATCCATACAGATGTAATCCGCAATGCGGCCCGTCGCGCCGAAGGCGGATTTGCGCCCCTTCCAAATGGCGGCGGCTTCCATTGCCGACTCGCTCTCTTTGATGCGCTTGACCTTGTGCTCACGGGCGATCTTGACGATCCGCGCCAACATCGCATCCATCTCCGCCTCAGAACCCTCGACCTCGATGATCAGAAGCGCGTCGACATCCATCGGATAGCCGGCCTTGGCGAAGCCTTCGCAAATGTCGATGGCTGGCTTGTCCATGAATTCCATGGCCACGGGCACGATGCCCTGGGCGATGATGTCGGCAACGCAGGCGCCTGCATCGAGCGCGTTTTCAAATCCAAAAAGAACAGGGCGCGCGCCCTCGGCCTTTGGCAACAGCCGCACCGTCGCCTCGGTCACAATACCGAGCTGACCTTCGGAGCCGCACAGCAGACCAACCAGATCATAGCCAGGCCCGTCAAAGCTCTCGCCACCGAGCTCGACAACGGTGCCATCCATCAGCACCAGTTTCAGCCCGAGCAAATTGTTGGTCGTCACGCCATATTTCAGGCAATGCGCCCCGCCGGAATTCATCGCGATGTTGCCGCCAATCGTGCAAGCAAGCTGCGAGGAGGGATCGGGCGCGTAAAAGAACCCATCCTTGGTGACCGCGTCAGAAACGGCAAGATTGGTGATGCCGACCTGAACCACGGCGGTGCGGTTGGCATAATTGATGGAAACGACCGACCGCATTTTCGACAGGCCGATTACGACCGCGTCCTCCTGCGGAATGGCGCCGCCGGCCAGCGATGTACCAGCGCCGCGCGGAACCACCGGCACGCCATGGGCGCTACAGAACTTCATCAGCGCAGCGACCTGTTCGGTCGTTTCCGGCAAAACGACAGCCAACGGTACGCGGCGATAGGCGGTGAAGGCATCGGTTTCGTAGGGGACCAACTGCTTGGGATCGGTGATTACGCCCTCGCCCGGCACAATGGTGCGAAGCCCGGCGACGATCTGATCGCGCTTGCCAACGATGGCCGTGTCCGGTTGTGGCATTTCGATGAAACCCATGGACGCCTCCTTTGCCCCTACCTGCGGCGTTGATTGTTCAACGGCCGCTTGGTCGGTTGATCCGACCGAATTTCCTGCAACCTTAGCATCCAAAACCGATTGCGAACCGTACCTATAATTGCGGATCGTTTCGGAGCTTTCCGGCTACATGCCTCAAAAACCCGGCATTGGTCAAGATTTTTTACCTCTCGACGCGGTTTGCAAAATATCGTAGAAACTACTTATATAATCAAAATTGCATGCTCGGCGGGTCACACACATGACGGATTCTTGGACGCGCCGAAGAACAGAAAACGGTTTCAGTGATCGCGGCGAAGTATGGTCTTCGCTGCGCAACAAGGCCTCTTCGGGTGCACTCAGCAACTGTCGGGCCGTTCGATCGAGTGGGATGGGCAAAAGCCTATGAGCAATTTTCTCGACCTGGAAATATTCGCCCGCGTCGTTGCTGCCGGTAGCATGTCCGCCGCCGCTCGCGATATGTCGCTGTCACCGGCGGTGGTGTCCAAACGGCTGCGCCGACTTGAAGACCGCCTCGGCACGCGGCTGCTGCAACGCACCACGCGCCAGATCGCGCTGACCGAAGCCGGCAAAGGCTTTTATGAGCGCGTTGTCGCCATTCTTGCCAGCGTCGAAGAAGCTGAAAGTTTCGTCACCCGGCGCTCTGCTATGGCATCTGGTGTCCTGAAGATATCGGCGCCGACCAGTTTTGGGCGCATGCATGTCGCGCCGCATCTGGCCTCTTTTATGGCCGCGCATCCAGAGCTGACGCTGCAATTGGTCCTCGCCGATGATTTCGTTGATCTTGTCGGCGAAGGTTTTGATGTCGCGCTTCGCATTGCCGAGCTGAATGATTCCACTCTGGTGGCGCGCAAACTTGCGCCGATCCACCGGGTTCTCTGCGCTTCGCCGAGCTATATTGAAAAGCATGGCATGCCGGAAACGATTGAGGATTTGAGCCGCCACACACTCCTGGCAACGCAGGCTCAGGACGTCTGGAAATTGGAAGACAATGTCGGTGATGGCACGACCGTGAAACCGCAATCGGCCATCCTCACCAATTCCAGTGAGGTGATCCGCGAAGCGGTATTGGCCGGTATCGGCATCAGCCTGCGGTCCACATGGGATGTGGGCCCAGAGCTTTCCTCTGGCGATTTGCAGATCGTTCTGCCGCGCTATCGCGCATCCCGCGGCGTGGGTCTCTTCTCGGTGTACCCGACGCGACGGTTCTTGCCGGCCAAAGTGCGGGTCTTCATCGACTATATGGCAAGCCTCTATGGCCCCTCCCCCTATTGGGACAAGGGACTTGATGCGGTTCTCAATCCTGTCGAGCAAGACCTGCGCGCAGCAGCTGAATAGCCGAAGCCTCGATCTTAATTCCCGGAACTTGTTGATGGGCTCGGCAACCTTTGTCGGCCCGTCATATTGACGAACCATTCTTGCCGCTCAACATTAGGTTCTTCCGTTTGAGCGAGCAGAGGTCCGCATGCGCCGCTCCCTTTTAGCGTTTTCCCTGGCTTCCGCACTAGGCGGGGCCGGTTTTGCCCTGGCCCCAATCGGCGCGCTTGCCGATGGTGACGCCCAAGTTGGCGCGACCGTTTTCAGTCGCTGCTCGGCCTGCCACCAGGTGGGCCCAGGGGCAAGCAACGCCGTCGGTCCACACCTCAACGGAATCATGGGCCGGCCGCTCGCCAGTGTTCAGGGCTACGACTATTCCGATGCACTGGCGTCTAGGCGCGGCGAGTTTTGGAACCGCGATCTCGTCGCATCCTATATCGCCGATCCGGCGCGCTTCATTGGCGAGCGAAGCACCATGCCAGCGCAGCGCCTGCGACCCAGCCAAGTGGCCAATTTGCTCGCTTACCTTGAGTCGCAATAGCCACGAACGCACACAACTTCTGGCCAATTGATTTGACCATTGGCCGGCGCATACCCTAAGGCTGTGCAAAACACCGCCACAATCATAGGGCTTGCGCGCCGCATGGTCTTCCAGCCAATCGTACAAAAACGTACCGCCGAATCCGTCGTTGAGCGGTTTCGCCTGTTGATTTTGGACGGCGTTCTGCGGCCCGGCGACCGCCTTCCGGCCGAACGGCAGTTGGCGTTGGACCTTGATGTCTCGCGCCCGATTTTGCGCGACGCACTGGCCCAATTGGAAGCCGATGGCCTTATCGTCGCCCGCCATGGCGAGGGGACGTTTATTGCTGATCTGATTGGCGACGTTTTCTCTGCGCCGATCGCCAAGCTTCTTCGCGCGTCTCCGCAAGGCATGGCGGATTATCTTGAATTTCGCCGCCTGCTGGAATCCGACATGGCTGCGATGGCCGCTGAACGGGCGACGCAATCGGATCGCGACATGCTCAAAGCGCTCGGCGAGGCCATGCAGCACGCTCACGAAAATGGCGATGCGGAGCGCGAGGCGCAACTAGACGTCGAACTCCACACGCTTGTTGTGGAATCGGCACACAATCTGGTTTTCCTGCATGTGCTGCGCGCCTGCTACCGACTGCTGGCCGACGATGTCTTCGACAATCGCAAACGGCTTTATGGCCAGCCGGGCGAGCGCAAGACGCTGCTCGATCAACATCTGGCGCTGATCAAAGCGATCATTGCCGGCGACGCCGAAGCTGCGCGACGCGCCTCGCAGACGCATATCGACCACGTCAGTCTTGCCAGCCAACATCTCACCGCGGCCGATGCCCGCGAGGAAACATCAAAACTACGGCGCACCATCCGACTGGCCAATGCCAGCTGAGAGTGCGTTCAGTATGCGTAACCGGGGGAATTCATGACCATCACCACCATCCACGACCTGCAGATTTTGGCCGAACAGCGCGTGCCGCGCATGTTCTACGATTATGCCGATTCCGGGTCCTGGACCGAGCAGACCTATGACGACAATGAGGATGATTTTGAGCTGATCCGGTTGCGCCAGAAAGTGGCGATCAACATGGAGAACCGCTCGACCGCGTCCACCATGGTCGGTCAAGAGGTGGCGATGCCGGTTGCCTGCGCGCCCACTGGTCTGACGGGCATGCAACATGCCGATGGAGAAATCCTGGCCGCCAAAGCCTGCGAGGCGTTTGGGGTGCCGTTCACGCTATCGACCATGTCGATCTGCTCCATCGAGGATGTGGCAGAAAACACCTCCAAGCCCTTCTGGTTTCAGCTTTATATGATGCGCGACCGCGATTTCATGGCCCGACTGATCCAACGGGCCAAGGCTGCGGGCTGCGCCGCCCTGGTCCTCACCCTCGACCTGCAGATCATTGGACAACGCCACAAGGATATCCGCAACGGGTTGTCCGCGCCGCCCAAGCTGACCATTGCCAACATGATCAACATGGCGACCAAACCGCGCTGGTGCCTGGGCATGCTCGGCACCAAACGGCGCGAGTTCCGCAACATTGTCGGTCATGTCAGCGGCGTGGACGACATGTCCTCGCTTTCGGCCTGGACCAACAGACAATTCGATCAGTCGCTGACCTGGGACGATGTGGAATGGGTGAAGAATCAGTGGGACGGTCCGCTGATCCTTAAGGGCATTCTTGATCCTGAGGATGCGAAGCTGGCGGTGAAAACCGGTGCCGATGCGCTCATCGTATCGAACCACGGCGGACGTCAGCTTGATGGCGCATTCTCCTCAATCCGGATGTTGCCGGTGATTGTCGATGCCGTTCAAGGCGATATTGAAATCCATATGGATGGCGGCATCCGCTCGGGCCAGGATGTGCTGAAGGCGGTCGCACTCGGCGCGCAGGGCACCTATATCGGCCGCGCGTTTCTCTATGGCCTTGGCGCGATGGGCGAGAAGGGCGTGAGCACCGTTCTGGAGATCATCCATAAGGAGTTCGACACGACCATGGCGCTGTGTGGTCGAACGGCCGTCGATCAGCTCAATGGCGATAACCTCTATCTGCCAGAAGGCTTTGAAGCCGGGTAAGTCACTGCCTTAAAAAGAAAACCCGCCAGCAATGCGCTGGCGGGTTTTTTCATCGCACATCGAACAGCTTACTTTTTGCCGCCACGATCATTTGGATCCTTCGGCGGTGTTTCAGACTGCGTCCCGCCGCCTTCGGGTTTTGGCTTTGGTGTCGGCGCGTTGGATGCCCATTCTTCCCCTAAAGTGCGCATAGTGTTCCCCTTGCTTTCTTGATTTTTACCCCAATGCACAGTGTGCGGAAAGCAAACTAGCCGGGCAGGTGAAATTTGTCGATTGCTAACTCAACGACAAGTTGCGCAGACCGGCCACGTTGACCGCGCCGGTGTCATCAGAATCTGATGACACGCCAACCGCGATCAAGGTTTCCTTGGCTTCACCAAAGGCTCGGACATGGTCGGTGGCAAGGTCCACGCGCTCGCCGGTCCAGCCGCCCGTTCCCGCGCTGCGCAACACCACGGTTTTGCCGCGACCGCGCAAATAAGGGCTGTCGAGTACCGCTCCACGCTGGGCGTTGCCACCCCAAACATAGATCAGTGTCCGCCCTCCACGCATGCCCAGAAGGCGTGACATCGAGGGTGTGGAATCACCAAAACGGTCCGCCGTCGCCGCATCAACAAACACGAAGTAAAGCGCGATCGACCGATCATCGCCGCCACGCGCCGCTAGGTTGGTGGGACCGACTCCCTGCGAGACTTGCCACTGCCAACTGGCCGACGTCGCACTCCGCGCCGCACGTGGCACGACGCCATAGACCACCGAGGAGGACTGGCTGGCATTGATCGTCAGCGTATTGCCGCCCAGGCCAAAAGCGGTCGGTGGAATGCCACGGAAGGTCCAGGGCTGCCACCCAGCGAAACTGATTGATGTCATCGCTTTGGCCGGGGTCAGCGTCGCCAACAGGCCAGGGGCGGCCGCGACACTGGCTCCAAAGGCAAGAAGCGACCGCCGTGTCAGGTGCGTGGCATTGGGGGATTTCAGCATGCTCAAGACTCGCCTAGGTTTCTGTAGATCGGCTTCACGCCAGACTGGGTTCATCTATCTACGCACGCCCTTGGCTACTCGATGACTTTGGGCGAAACGGCATTTTTGAGGCGGAGCGCGCAGCGCCACATTGGAGATTGAGGAAACGCCATGCCTCTTCAAAACCGCGTCCATCCGGATGGATCGCTGCATGCGGTCAGGTTCCGCGGCACGCTGATGGGCAATCGCGGCGGACGCTTCCACGATCCCGGCACCAGGACGCTTTTGCCTGCCAAGCGATGGGCAAGCCGGGCCTGGATTGCCTGTGTGTTGTCATTCAAGGAGCGCCAGCGCACCCTATGGGGCATAAGCTACACCGAGCTGTTCTTCCTCGACGACGTCACGGCGCTTGCTGCTGGGCATAGACCTTGCTTCGAGTGCCGCCGGGCTGACGCCAAGGCCTTTCAGGCGGCCCTTTTTGATGGCTTGAAAGGCGAACAGGGGTGGGACGCTCCTCCCAAAGCACCCGTGATGGACCGCTTGCTGCACCAAGCGCGGCTTTGCGAAAACCGACCTCAAGCAAGGCTGCGCGATCTTCCTGCCACAAGTATGGTCAAAATCGATGATCAGGTTTTCGCGGTTCATGACGAGGATCTGTTGCCCTGGTCGTTCGATGGCTATGGCAACGCTGTGCAAGCCGACCGAGACAGCTGGTTGGAGGTGATCACACCCTCTCCTGTTATCGCGGCGCTGCGCGCGGGCTACCGGCCGACATGGCATGACAGCGCACGGCAAGGACACGAAACAAGACGATGAAAGCTGACTTGGACAAGGCAACCATCGCTGGGATCTTCGACTTTCTGCGCCAATCGGGCGATCTGAAAGACACACTGCGCAGCGGTTTTACCAATGCCGGGGCGCAAGAAAGCACCGCCGAACATAGCTGGCGGCTCGCCCTGATGGTCATCGCGCTGGAGCCTTACCTGGATGGTCTCGACATCGCACATATGTTGAAAATGGCAATCCTGCACGATCTCGGCGAAGCGATAACCGGGGATGTGCCGGCGATCCACCAATCGGGCGATCCAAAGATCCGGCAGATGGCTGAGCGAGACGCCGTCGCGATGCTCAGCGAGTCGTTGCCAGACACCGTTGGTGAGACCGTGAAGGCGATTGCCGCGGAGTATGACGCTGGCGAAAGCGGAGAGGCGGCGATGATGAAAGGGCTCGACAAGCTTGAGACCATCTTTCAGCACGCCACCGGCGAAAACCCGCCAGATTTCGACTACGCCTTCAATCTGGATTATGGCGCAGGCTGGACCCGCGACGATGCGCGTCTTGCCAAATTGCGCAGCTATGTGGACAGTCTTACACGGGCGCGAATGGCTGAAGCGGAAGGTTCAGATAGCTAGGGTCAAACCCTGATGATGACCGATTGTCATGGTTTTGCCGCAGTGCAGCATTTACACTGTTGCAAGGGGAAACGCCTGATTCTCCCGTTAGGAAAATCAGATGTCGATTCAAAATCTTGATGCGTTTTTTGCGCCGCAGCATATCGCTCTGATCGGTGCCAGCCCAAAACCGTCCAGCGTTGGACGCGCTTTTGTGGACAATCTCCTGCTCGACCCGGGCCACAGGACGCTATCCTTCATCAATCCCAATCATGACACCATCAATGGGCAGCCTTGCGTTGCGGCGCTTGGCGACCTGGAAAGCGTGCCCGATCTTGCAATCATCGCCACACCACCGGACACGGTGCCTGGCCTTGTGGCCGAGGCGAAGCTCGCCGGTGTGCGGGCCGTCATCGTTGTATCCAACTGCCAAGGCGGTGACCGGGGGGCCTTGCGCCGGGCGATGCGTGCGGCGGCGCGCGGCTCGCCGATGCGCATTTTGGGGCCAGATTCGCAAGGGGTCTATGCAGCGGCGGGAAACCTCAATGCAAGCCTTGCCTCAACCCCGCCGCAGGCGGGTTCGCTCGGTCTGATCGCGCAGTCCGGGGCGATCATGAACGCCGTGCTCGATTGGGGAAACGCGGTCAAGGTCGGCTTTTCCAAGGCCGTATCGCTGGGCGACGCCTCGGACGTCGATCTCGATGATCTACTCGATCATTTGGCCTATGACGTGCGCACGCGGGCGATCCTTGTATGCGTCGAGACGGTCGGCAATCCGCGGCGGTTTTTCTCCGCCGCCCGCGCCGCCGCCAAGGTGAAGCCGGTAGTGATCTTAAAATCTGGGCGCCACAGCGTGACCGCTGATCAGATTTCCACCCATTCAGGCATCCTGGCGACTGAAGACGCGGTCTATGACGCGGTGATCCGCCGCGCTGGCCTTTTGCGGGTCAATGATTTGGACGGGCTTTTCGATGCTGCGGGGGCGCTGGCGCGGTTGAAGCGCGTCTCGGAGGCCGGCAAGCGCCTCGCGATTGTCACCAACGATCGCGGCGTTGGCATTCTTGCTGCCGACCGATTGCTCGATCTTGGCGGCAGCCTATCGGAACTGAGCGACGATGCGATGGAAGCAATCAAGCCGCATGCGCCGCTTCGCTGGACCGGCGACATGCCGCTGGACCTGGAATCCACCTTGCCCATGGAAGCCCAGGGCGAAGTGATTGAAGCGCTAATCGACGATCCGATGAACGATGGCGTGTTGATCGCCTACAGCCCTAGCCAGGTCTCCAATGGCAGCGAGGCGGCCGCCAAACTGTCTGACCTTCTGGTGCGCAAGACCAAGGACAAATCGCGTCCCAAGCCGGTTTTCGTGTCCTGGCTGGAGCGCGAGGCTGGCGCCTTGAACGCGCTGGACGAGGCCCATGTGGCCCGTTTTCGAACGCCCGGCGATGCGGTGCGCGGCTTCATGGATGTCTCGCGCTATGCACAGGCGCAGAAGGAGCTGTCGGCGACACCGCCTGCGCTTCCGGAGGACCTCGCCAGCGCGGATGTGGAGCGCGCCCGCGCCCTCTGTGAAAACGCCATTCGCGAAGGCCGCACTTGGCTCAACACCGATGAGATGGGCGATATCCTGGCAAGCTACGGCTTCAACTATGCCGCGCCAGTGCGCGCATCGAGTGCCGAGAAAGCGGCAACCGCCGCGCAGGACATGCTCGCTCAGCATCGCTCTGTGGCACTGAAAATCGACTCTCCCGACCTACCGCACAAATCCGATGTCGGCGGCGTGGTGCTCGACCTCACCCACAGCCTTCAAGTACGCGAAGGGTTCGATGCACTGACCGAGAAAGTTGCGGCCAGGGAACCCGGCGCGCGGATCGACGGCGTGATCGTGCAGCCGATGGCCGACATCTCGGCTGGCTTGGAGCTTTATCTCGGTCTGGCTGATGATCCGGTTTTCGGCCCAGTGATCGTATTCGGGCGCGGCGGCGTCGCGGTTGAAGCGATCAACGACAAGGCGCTGGGCATGCCGCCGCTCGACATGCGTTTGGCGCGGCAGGTCATGGAGCAGACGCGCGTCTCCAAACTGATGGGTGGCTTTCGTGGTCGCGCAGGCGTTGATCAGGACGCTGTGGCGCAGGCGCTTGTGCGCCTGTCGCAATTATCCGCCGATGTGCCGCAAATCCGCAGCCTGGACCTTAATCCCATGCTGGCGACACCGGACGGCCTGTTGGTGCTTGATGCCCGTATGGAAGTTGCACCCAGCGAGGTCGGTGATCTGACGTTCGACACCAATCCGCGATTTACGATCCGCCCTTACCCGCGCAACTGGGAGCGACGGCTGGAACTGAAAGACGGCGATGTGGTGGTCGTCCGCCCCGTCCGGCCCGAGGATGAGCCGGCTTTTCGGCTATTCTTTTCCAAAACCACCAAGGAGGATTTGCGGCTGCGCTTCTTCTCCTATGTGCGTGAGTTCAGCCACAAATTCATCGCCCGCCTCACGCAGATCGATTACGCGCGTGACATGGCCTTTTGCGCCTTCGACTCCAGCGGCGAACTGATCGGTGTGGTGCGCCTGCATGCCGATCCTGAGCGCGAAACCGGCGAATATGCAATCCTGTTGCGGTCCGATCTCAAGGGCCAGGGCCTCGGCTGGGCACTGATGCAGCTGGTGATCGAGTATGGACAGGCTGAACGGTTTAAGCGCATCGAAGGCCAGGTTCTCTCCGAGAACACAACCATGCTCGATATGTGCCGGGCGCTCGGCTTCCAGGTTCGCCGCGATCCCGACGAGCCGGAGATCATGCAAGCCAAGCTTGACCTTGCCGAGCTTGAGGGCGTGAACCCGGCCGAGCTTTCCGCTGCACAGTGACGCAACGTCAAGCGGGCTGGGGTCTGCGCAATCCCTGTCCGTGTTGTTGCGACTGACATGCAGCATTGGAAATTGCGATAGTGCGCGCACGTTGATGCCTGATCGGCGAGCGTTCGCCGACCGGCGCTTCGACAGGGTTGGCCGTTACGCCACCCAGGGAGCCTGGCATGACCGCAACATTAACCAGCAGGAGCGGCAGAGCCGTTTTTCGGCCTGAGGTGCCCGCCTCGGCAACGCTGACGCATGTCGTTGGCGACCAAAGCGCTGTGATGCGGTTCATGGCGGACCCAGCGAGCCACAAACTTGCCATCCAGGACATCGCCAAAGGTGTGGAGCGCATCGACACGCATGGCGCGGCGGTGTTTTTGGCCGGAGACCGTGCCTACAAGATTAAGCGCGCGGTCTGTTTCCCGTTCATGGACTTTTCCACCCTTGCCCGCCGCGAAGAAGCCTGCCGCGCGGAAATCGCGATCAACAAACCCAACGCGCCGGAGATCTACCTCGATACGGTGGCGATCACCCGCGACAAACTTGGGCATCTGGCCATCAATGGACAGGGTGAGGCCATCGAGTGGGCTGTCGCGATGCGCCGGTTCGACACCGCGATGACGTTCGATCAGTTGGCGGCCAATGGTCAGCTGACGCAGACCGATCTGGACGGCGCGGTCGATGCGATCATCGGCTTTCAGGGGCATGCACCAATCCGTCGAGCTGACGATTGGGTAGCTGATCTGAGCGCTTACATCGAACAAAACGACCAGGCGTTCCATGAGGCCCACAAACTGTTTGGCCTGCAAGAGACCGCAGATTTGACGCGGCGCACCACAGCCGAGTGGCGTCTGGTGCGCCCAATTCTCTTGGCGCGCGGCGAGGCCCAGGCGATCCGGCGCTGTCACGGCGATCTGCACTTGCGCAATCTTGTTCGACTGCCGGCAGGCGTGCGCATGTTTGACGCTGTTGAGTTTGATGAGCGGATCGCCACCGGCGATGTTCTCTACGATCTGGCTTTCCTCTTGATGGACCTTGATGAAAGCGGCGAGCGGCAGGCCGCCAACCGGGTGCTCAACCGCTATCTAGCCCTGCGCGATGAACCCAGTGATTTCGAGGCGTTGGCAGCGATGCCACTTTTCTTGTCCATCCGCGCAGCGCTGCGGGCAAAAATCTGCGCGATGGCCGCCCAGCATCTGGACCCCATTCAGAAGAAGGCAATGGAAGAAGAGGCGAAACGTTTCTTTGCCTATGCCGCGGACGTCTTGGAGCCGCGCGACGTGACACTGACCGTGGTCGGTGGCCTGTCGGGCACCGGCAAATCGACGATTGCGCAAGCGCTGGCGTCAGCCGTCGGGCGTACGCCCGGCGCGGTCCTGTTGCGATCCGACATTGTGCGCAAAACGATTATGGGCGTCGGCTGGAACGAGCGCCTAGACGCCAGCGCCTACACCCAATCCGTGACGCATCAGGTGTTTACCACCTTGCGTAACCTGGCGCAAAAAGCTTTGGCGTCTGGCCATTCGGTTATCGTTGACGCGGTGTGCGCACAAGCCGATGAGCGCGAGGCGTTTGAAGGCGTCGCGCGGGGTGTGGAATGCCACTTTGCCGGTGTCTGGCTCGACGCCCCTTTGCAGGTGCGGCTCGACCGGATTGGCCGACGGCGTGACGATCCGTCCGATGCTGATGCACGAGTCGCGCGCCTGCAGGAGGATTATGACCTCTATGATGTGGAATGGCCGCGCGTTGATGCGCGCGGTTCCATCGATGATGTGTTGGGAGCGGTTCGCCCGCTGGTGGATCGGCTAAACTAACGGTTCCAACAACGCGCGGTAGCCAGCGACCGCTGCAAGCCCCAGCGCAACGGCCAGCCAATCTTTCTTGGTGATCGCCATGACGAGCGTCGCAACTGAGATTCCCAGCAATCCGGCAGGACCGCTTTCGAGCGTGATCGGCACGATGGTCGCCAGGATTACACCGCCTGGCAGCGCTTCCAAGCCACGACGCACACGCGGCGTCAGCGGTACGCGGCCAAGAACCCAAAAGCCCATTGTCTTAGCAAGCAGCGTTATCGCGACCATGACACCAATCGCCGCCCAAGCGCCTTCGGTGAAGAGACTATCCATGGGAAGTATCATCATCGCTGTAGAGCGCCGCAGCAATGAATGCCGCGGAGAGGCCACCAGCCAAAACGAACCAATAGCCGGGGACCAGCTCTTTGACGGTGAGTGCGACAAGGATCGCGATCGCCCATGGAGCCGCGTCCATGCGTCCGCGCCACAACGGCACGAGCATGGTGATGAAGAAAATCGGCATAACCAGATCGATGCCAAAGCGGGTTGGGTCTTCCAACGCGTCGACCAAATAGTAGCCAGGCACAACCGACACGATCCAGATTAGATAGAGGAAGACACAGGCGCCCAGATAGACGCCCCAATCCTGACCGCCTTCGCGATGATAGCGGATGGCGATGATCCAAGCCGGATCGGTCATCAAGGCCAGCGCCGGATAGGATTTGTAACCTGGCAGACCACCCATCCAAGGCCGCAACGCCGCGCCCAGCAGCATCATGCGCAAGTTCACGGTGAAGACCACCGCGCCCATGGCAAACGCAGTGGTCCAGGTGAGCGGGTCGGTCCAAAGTTCCAGGGCGACATATTGCGAGGCGCCGGCCAGCACCAAGGACTGGAAGAAAAACGCGTCAAGAAAGGTCAGGCCTTTGACAGCCGCCGCCGCGCCAAACCCCATGCCGAACAAAAGGATGCCAGGCGTTGTTATGAACGCACGGCGAAAGCCGAGCCAAAACCCGTCCATGCTGAAGGGCGCTGGCGCTGGTCGTCGAGAATCGGATCGATCAGACTTCATGTGTGCACATAGAACACCCTAGCCTCATACGTCATGGCCGGGCTTGACCCGGCCATCCAGCTCTCTTTGGCGAAACAGTAATAGAGGAAAGCTTTCTGGATGGATGGCCGGGTCAAGCCCGGCCATGACGATTGGAGCAAGTGGCGACCATCAGCCCTCGCTCAACACAATCAACAGGTCCTTGGCATCGACGCTGTCGCCGGACGACACAAGAAGCTCCGACACCGTTCCGTCCTTGTCGGCATGGATGACCGTTTCCATCTTCATCGCCTCGACGCCCAGCAGCGGGTCACCGGTTTTGACGGCATCGCCTGCTTTGATCGAGACGGTGGAAATAACGCCAGGCACGGGGGCGGCCACATGGGCATCGCTATCGGGATCAGCTTTGCGCCGCGCGCCTGCACCGGTTGCTCCATGGCTGCGGTCGGGCACTTTGATGGTCCGCGGCTGGCCATTGAGCTCAAAGAACACCCGCACCATGCCGGTTTCATCGGGTTCGGATTTACCCAGGCATCGCACCACAAGCGTTTTGCCTTTTTCCAGCTCGATGGCGATCTCGTCTTCCACCTCAAGGCCATAGAAGTAGACCGGCGTCGGCAGAACGCCGACCGGGCCGTAGGTGTCGGTGACGCGCGCGAACTCGGTGAAGACCTTGGGATACATCAGGTAGGAGGCAAGCTCATGGTCGGAGATGTCACGCTCCAGCGTGCCAGCGACGCTCGCACGTTCGGCATCCAGATCAGCCGGTTCGAGGCGCGCACCAGGGCGCTCGGTGTAGGGCGTGTCGCCTTTGAGGACCTTGGCTTGGATCACTTCCGGCCACCCGCCTGGGGGCTGTCCGAGATCGCCGCGCATCATGGAGACGACGCTTTCAGGAAACGCGATATCCTTGTCCGGGTCCATCACTTCATCAGCCGTGATCCCTTGGCTCACCATCATGAGCGCCATATCGCCGACGACTTTGGAAGACGGGGTCACCTTCACGATGTCGCCAAACATCTGATTGACCTCGGCATAGGTCTTGGCGACCTCGTGCCAGCGATTGGCAAGGCCGAGTGAGCGCGCTTGCTCTTTCAAATTGGTGAACTGACCGCCCGGCATTTCGTGCAGATAGACTTCCGAAGCTGGTGCCTTTAGGTCGCTTTCGAACGCCGTGTACTGGCGACGAATATCTTCCCAAGCGAACGAGATTTTGCGGATCGCCTCCATGTCGAGGTCAGTGGCGCGTTCGGTGCCTTCCAACGCCGCAACGATGGAGCCGAGCGCCGGTTGAGAAGTCATGCCAGACATTGCATCCATGGCGGCGTCCACCGCGTCGACGCCCGCCTCGACGGCAGCAAGCACCGATGCGCCGGAAATGCCAGACGTATCATGCGTGTGAAGATGCAACGGCAGATCGGTGGCATCCTTCAGAGCTTTGATGAGCGCGGTGGCAGCGGCAGGCTTCAAGAGCCCGGCCATGTCCTTGATGCCGATGATGTGGGCGCCGGCGGCCTCTAGCTGCTTAGCGAGATCGACATAATAAGCGAGCGAGTATTTCGCGCGCGCCGGATCATGGATGTCGCCAGTGTAGCAAAGCACGCCCTCGCAGAGCTTGTCGGCCTCGCGCACGGCATCCATGGAGACGCGCATGTTTTCCACCCAATTCAGGCAGTCGAACACGCGGAAAAGGTCCATGCCTCCATTCGCAGCCTGAACCACGAACTGGCGCACGACATTGTCGGGATAGTTGGTGTAGCCAACGCCGTTGGAGCCGCGCAGCAGCATTTGCGTCAGGATGTTCGGCGCGCCTTCGCGGATCTCGGCCAGACGCTCCCACGGGTCTTCGGTGAGGAAGCGCATCGCAACGTCAAAGGTCGCGCCACCCCAGCATTCCAGCGACAAAAGCTCTGGCAAGGCACGGGCATAGACCGGGGCAAGCGAAGCGATATCGAACGAGCGCATGCGCGTTGCAAGCAGGCTCTGGTGACCGTCACGCATCGTCGTATCGGTGACCAGAACGCGGGTCTGATCCTTCATCCATTGCGCGAAACCCTCCGGTCCGCGCTCATCCAATACCTGTTTGGTGCCCGGCTTTGGATCACCGGTGTAAGCTGGCAAGTGCGGCGGCCCAGCATCGGCGGGCGGTTTGGGGCGATCCTTGGTTTCTGGATGCCCATTGACGGAAACGTCGGCAATGTAGGTGAGCAGCTTGGTCGCGCGATCCTGGCGTTTGACCGCCTCGAACAGTTCCGGGGTCTCATCGACAAAGCGCGTCGTGTAACTGCCATCGATGAAGCTTGGATGGCCGATGACGTTTTCTAGGAACGTCAGATTGGTCGCCACACCGCGAATGCGGAACTCGCGCAGGGCACGGTCCATGCGCAGCCTGGTTTCTTCCGGGGTCGGCGCCCAGGCTGTGACCTTTTCTAAGAGCGGATCGTAAAAACGCGTAATCACAGCGCCTGAATAGGCCGTACCGCCATCAAGGCGAATACCAAAACCGGTTGCCCCGCGATAGGCAGTGATACGGCCATAATCAGGAATGAAATTCTGTTCCGGGTCTTCCGTGGTGATACGGCACTGAATCGCATGGCCGTGCAGCGTGATCTCGTCTTGGACAGGAATGCCCGAAACCCGGTCGCCGATCGCGTGGCCCTCGGCCACGTGGATCTGAGCCTTAACGATATCGATGCCGGTGACCTCCTCGGTCACCGTGTGCTCAACCTGAACGCGCGGGTTCACCTCAATGAAGTAGAAGGCGCCGGTGTCGGCATCCATCAAAAATTCGACCGTGCCGGCGCCGCGATATCCAACCGTGTTGCCGATGGCTTTCGCATAGTCCGCCAATTCCCGGCGTTGCCCCTCATCAAGATAAGGCGCAGGCGCGCGTTCGATGATTTTCTGATGGCGGCGTTGCACCGTGCAATCGCGCTCAAACAGGTGCACCAAATTGCCGTGGGCGTCGCCGAGGATTTGCACCTCGACATGACGGGCGCGCTCGACGAGCTTTTCCAGATAGACCTCGTCTTTGCCGAACGCAGAACGCGCCTCTTTTTTGGCAATAGGCACCTCGCGCTGCAGGTCCTCAGGCGTGCGGATGACGCGCATGCCGCGCCCCCCGCCGCCCCACGAGGCTTTGAGCATAACCGGAAAGCCAATCTGCTCAGCGAGCTTGGCGACGTCTTCCATATCGTCAGGCAGCGGATCGGTCGCTGGCATGACGGGCACGCCGGCCTCGATGGCCAGATTGCGTGCCGAGACCTTGTTGCCAAGGCGGCGCATGGTGTCGGAGGTTGGGCCGACGAAGATGATACCGGCTTCGTTGCAGGCATCAACAAATTCTGGGCTTTCAGAAAGGAAGCCATAGCCCGGATGGATGGCATCGACGCCGGTTTCCTTAGCGATGCGAATGATCTCTTCAATGGAGAGGTAGGCGTCGATGGGCCCGAGCGGCTCCTCAGGGTGCGGGCCGCGGCCGATCAAATAGGCTTCATCCGACTTGAAACGATGCAGCGCCAGCTTGTCTTCTTCGGCGTAGACCGCAACGGTCTCCAACCCGAGCTCGTTGGCGGCACGGAAGATGCGGATTGCGATCTCCGAACGGTTGGCCGCCATCAGGCGTTTGATCGGGCCGGGCGCGTGATTAGGCGAGCTGTTCATTGAGGCAGGTTCCACAAGCAAGCATTGAGTTGGCCCTGACTAGCACGGAGAACGCGCGCGTACAGTAGGGGGAAGGCCGTGCTGCTGCCTGTTCTTTGGCCTAAAGCTGCCCGATGCCAAGGCGTTCGCGCGCCTGGTTTGCGGTCGCTGGTGTCAGGCCGAGCCCGCTTGTAAGGTCCACAAGGGCGGCAACCCTTTCCGCATTGGAGGACGCCAGTCTTCCATCGGCGTGCGAGAGGCTGTTTTCAAATCCGATGCGGGCATCACCGCCCAAACTCAATGCCGCTGCAAGGCAGGCCGTCTCGGCGGCGCCGAAGGCACAAGCGCTCCAGCGGGCATTCTGCAGCGCAGGATGCGCTTTCAGGTTTATCACATACGGTATGAGGTCAGCGGGCATGCTTTTTTGACCCTGCGTGTAGCGACCAAGCACAAAAAGCATCGCTTTGACGTCTGGAATGACGCCGCTATCCACCTTGGCGACCAGGGCTGATACGTCCGACGGATCGTAGAGGATCCATTGGATCGCGACGCGGTTCTCCGCCGCCCAGGCCACGAACTCTTGGTTCGCAGGGTCGTCATCGGTCTCAGCAAACAGCTCCTGAAACGCGATGGAGACCGCCTCTGGTCGGACCGCGCTAACCAGTTGGCGCTGTTCGCCTGGACTATAACGGCCGACAGCCTCGGACGTTATCTGAATGATGAGATCATCACCGCAGCGCGACCGTAAAGCCTCGTTGAGGCGACGACACCGGTCCGCATCGAGAACATGAAGGCCATCATCGTCTCGCACATGCACATGGGCAGCGTGGGCGCCCGCAGCATGCGCGTCAGCAACCGCCTCGACGATCTCATCCGGCGTCATCGGCAAGGCCGAATGATCTGCCTTCGTCCGTCGAGCGCCATTGGGTGCGACCATCAGTACATACGGATCGCGCCAAGAAGTATGCGCCATATCAGTGCGGAAGGCTTGCCGTGATCGCTGTTTCCAGTCGATCCACGATCATCGCAATGTGCTCGTCTTCGATGATGAAGGGTGGGGCGAGCAAAATATGATCGCCGCGCTGGCCGTCAATTGTGCCGCCCATTGGGTAGCACATCAGCCCTTCGGCCATGGCGCGTTTCTTGACCTTCGCGGCGATGCCCAGCGAGGGGTCCATCGGTTCCTTGGTGCCACGGTCCGCAACGAGTTCAAGACCAAGGAAAAGGCCCCTGCCCCGGATATCGCCGACATTGGGATGGTTGCCGAAACGCGCGGTGAGCGCCTCGCGCAGTTTTGCGCCGGTCGGGTTCACACGCGCCAGCACATCGTCATCCACCAGACGGTCGAGAACCGCGTTGCCAATAGCGCAAACCATCGGGTGACCAAGGTAGGTGTGGCCGTGCTGGAAGAAGCCAGTTCCAGCTTCGATCGTGTCGTAGATGCGGTCGGATACCAGCAGCGCGCCGATCGGCTGGACGCCCGCACCAAGGCCTTTGGCGATGGCGATCATGTCAGGCGCGATGCCTTCCTGTTCGCAGGCGAACAGGGTGCCGGTTCGGCCCATGCCGCACATGACCTCATCCAAGATCAGCAGGATGCCATGCCGGTCGCAGACGGCTTTCATCTTGCCGAAGTAGCCTTTGACCGGCGGCACAGCGCCCATGGTCGCGCCAACTACCGGCTCGGCGACGAAAGCAGCGACCGTTTCCGGGCCAAGGTCCTGAATTTTATCCTCCAGTTCCTGAGCGAGACGGTCAGTGTAGGTGGCGTCGCTCTCACCAGGTTCCTGACCACGGTAGGCGTTGCACGCAGACACATGGTGCATGGCCGGCGATAGCATCGGCTCGAACTGAGCGCGGCGCCACTGGTTGCCGCCGGCTGATAGGGCACCCAACGTGTTGCCGTGATAGCTCTGCAAGCGGGCGATGATGTTGGCGCGCTTGGGCCCACCATTTTCCATGTGGAACTGACGAGCAAGTTTCAGCGCCGACTCCATCGCCTCTGAGCCGCCGGATACGAAGTAGACGCGGTTCAAATCACCGGGCGACAGGTTGGCCAGGCGCTTGGCCAACTCTTCGGCAGGATCGGTCGTGAAAAAGCTCGTGTGCGCATAGGCCAGGCGGTCAGCCTGTTCATGCAGCGCCGCTTTCAGCTTGGCGTCAGAATGGCCAAGGCAAGACACCGCTGCGCCGCCACACGCATCCAGATAGTGCTTGCCATCGGCATCGATCAGGAACGGGCCATCGCCGCCCACGGCCATCGGCAGATCGGCTTTGGTGTGGCGGGGAAAAACGTGGCGAGAGCGCATGGCATCCATCATGGTTGGCGTTGATGGCACGCGGCTATAGCAGCACCGGCCACGAAAACCAGTTTCAACTTTGCATCGGGCCTATGCGCTCGGCGCGTAACGACAAGTAGTCACGTTAAACGGTCATTGCCTGTCTCACGGCGCCCGGATCACCATCACGCTTTGTTTGGCATGGCGCACGACACGGGCGGCGTTTGGTCCAAGCAGATAGTCTTTCAGATCGGGGCTATGCGCCGTCATGACAATGGCATCGCAGTTAAGCGCATCGGCCGTGTGGAGGATTTCCTGATAGACGGAGCCTTTGGTCACGTGGCCCTTCAAGGTTACGGGCCCGCAGAGCGCACGCTTTTCTTCGAGCGTTTTGGCCAGAGTTTCGCGTGCGCCTTCCAACGCCTTTTCGGCATAATCGTCCGGCAGATAAGAACTGACGACCGCCATGCCTGCCGTCGGAACAACAGTCATGACATGAACTTCGGCATCCGGGCCGGTGGCCAGCGCCGCGGCGGTTGGCAGTGCGTTGTCGAGGCTCTCGGTATCGCCCAAATCAATAGGAACGAGCAAACGATCATACATGGGTTGTCTCCTTTCCTATCCTCAGAACGCCGGGACCGTCTGGCGACGACGCTGCATCATGATGACAAATCCGAGCAGCAAGAGTGCCGGGATGTAGAACACTTCCTTAGGCAGGCGTTCACGCTCCAACTGAACATTGTCCACGGTGACGAACTCATCGCCGTAGAACTCGAACATCTGGAAAGTCGTGAAGTAGGGCGTGCCAGCGAATGGCTCTTCCAGAATGGCGTTCTCACCCTCATTGACGACCAGGATGCCCTGGCGCTCCAAGCGCTCCTCGCCTGGGCCTTCTTCGCCCAGATCGAGCAGCACGGTCGTTTGCGTGATCTCGTCGAGGTTGTCGAAATCCGGGCCGCGTATTTCGATCCTCAATCGGGCATCGGCCGGCAGATTTTCGGCAATTTCGATGAGTTCTGTGCCGGGCCGGAATTCATAGCGCGGATCGACTTGATCCAGCCAATAGCCGGGCCTGAACAGCGTGAATGCGACGAGGAGCAGCGCTATCGTTTCCCACCATCGGCTTCTGGCAAAGAAATAGCCTTGTGTCGCCGCCGCGAACAGCATCATGGCGACCACACCGACGACAAAGACGAAAATCGCCTTGGCCAGTGTTACATCGATGAGCAACAGCTCGGTGTTGAAGATAAACAAGAACGGCAGCAAGGCGGTGCGGATGTCGTAGGCAAAACCTTGCAAGCCGGTTTTGATCGGGTCGCCGCCAGAGATGGCCGAGGCCGCAAAGGCCGCAAGGCCCACAGGCGGCGTGTCATCGGCAAGGATGCCGAAATAGAACACGAAAAGGTGCACCGCGATCAACGGCACGACCAAGCCCTGTGAGGCGCCAACCGACACGATCACTGGCGCCATCAGCGAGGACACGACGATGTAGTTGGCAGTCGTTGGCAGGCCGAGGCCGAGCAGAAGGCTCATGACCGCGACCAGCAGGAGCATCAGGATGAGGCTGCCGCCGGAAAGGAATTCGACAAAGTCGCCAACCACTTGGTGGGCGCCGGTCAATGATACGGTGCCGATGATGACGCCGGCGACGCCGGTGGCAACCGCAATGGGGATCATGTTGCGCGCACCGGCGATCATGCCCTGTATGAAGTCCTCACCGCCGCGGCGCCATTCAGCGGCCTGATCGCCAGCGCCACGGAACATGGCTTTCAGCGGATGTTGTGTGACCACCACGAAGACCATCGAAAGCGTTGCCCAATAGGCCGAGAAGGCTGGAGACAGGCGCTCGATGAGGATGCACCAAAGAAGCACCACAATCGGCAGGAGGAAGTAGTAGCCGGTGATCGCCACATCGCCAGGGCGCGGCAGGACTTCGACATCCGCATTGGGATCATCGATCTCAAGGTCCGGGCGCTTGGCGGCAACGCCGAGCAAGAAAAGATAAGCTGCCAGGAACAGGGCAACGCCTGTCCAGAAGCCCAAGCCTGGGAAGGCTTCTTTGATCCAGCCAAGGCCGAAATAAACCGCGCCACCGAGAGCCGCAAGGCCAAGGAAACCGGTGAGGAAGCCGATCAGCTTCTGCGCAACCGTGACCGTTGCGGGCGGTTTCTGCATGCCTTTCAGGCCCAGCTTCAAGGCCTCCAAATGTACGATGTAGATGAGCGCGATGTAAGAGATCAGCGCTGGCACCAGGGCGTGCTTCAAAATGTCGGTGTAGGAAATGCCGGTGAACTCGGCGATCAGGAAGGCCGCCGCACCCATAACTGGCGGAGTGAGCTGACCGTTGGTGGAAGAGGCCACTTCGACTGCGCCGGCCTTTTCCGGCTTAAAGCCGGTCTTCTTCATCAGCGGGATGGTGAAGGTTCCCGTCGTCACCACATTGGCAATCGACGAGCCGGAATAAAGACCCGAAGCCGCCGACGAAAGGACTGCGGCCTTGGCTGGGCCACCGCGCAGATGACCAAGCAAGGCGAAAGCAAGCTTGATGAAATAGTAGCCCGCGCCGGCCCTCTCCAACAAAGAACCAAACAGCACGAACAGGAAGATCATCGTGGTCGAGACGGCGAGCGCCACGCCGAACACACCTTCGGTCTGCATCCAGTAGTGCCACATGGCCTTGCCGAAGGATGCGCCGCGCCACTGAATGACATCAGGCATCCAGGGCTGGTTGCCGAAGAAGGTGTAAGTCAGGAACACGCCAGCGACGACCAGCATTGGTAAGCCGAGCGAGCGATAGACGCCGATGGCCAAGCAGCTCATGCCAATGACCGAGAAGGTCAAATCCCAAACGGTCGGCAGACCGGCCCTCATGACCAGCGATTCTTTGACAAAGATGAGGTAGAGACAGGCAGCGGCGCCGGCGGCGGCAAGCAACCAATCATACCAGGGCACGGCGTTTTTCGGTGCGCCCTTGTAAAGCGGATAGGCAAAGGAAACGAGGATCAGCGCAAAGGCCAGATGGACGTTGCGCGCCTCGACGTTGTTGAAGACGAAATTGATCCTGGTCGTTTGCGTCAGCCAGATCGGCAAATCAGAAGCAATGAACAGCTGAAAGCACGACCAGATGAAAGCGGTGGCCGCGATGACGAAGCCGATCGTACCTGGTACCGCGCGCGAGCCGGAGTCGGCTTCGGCGACAATCTCATCGACATCGATTTTCGGTTTTGCCGAAGGTTGTGGATCGGGCCCGGTGGGCGTCGTGTCTTGCGTGGTCATGGCTGCTTGCGTCCCCTGAACTCATACGAACCCGTGCGGTGTTTTCACCTGCTTCGGATGTGATGTGCACCAGATGCCGCGCCTGACACGTGCGCTCAACATCTGCCCTCGTGCAAAAGCAAAAAGGCCGGGCAGTGCGCCGCCCGGCCTTCGTCGATTGGGTTTTATTCGATCCAGCCGCGTTCGCGGTAGTAGCGCTCAGCACCCGGATGCAGCGGCGCCGAGAGACCATCGGAAATCATCGCTTCCTCGGTCAGGTTGGCGAATGCCGGATGCAGACCGGTGAAGTCCGAGAAATTGTCGAACACGGCTTTCACCGTGGTGTAGACAATTTCCTCCGACACATCAGCTGAGGACACGAAAGTCGCACCAACACCGAAAGTGGTGACCTCTTCGTCCGTGCCGCGATACATGCCAGCGGGAATGGTCGCGGAGCGGTAGTAGGAGTTTTCCTCGATCAACTGTTCGATTTCCGAACCGGTCACATTGACCAAACGGGCATCGCACGTGGTCGACACTTCGGTGATCGCAGCAGCCGGGTGGCCGACCGTGTAGATCATCGCGTCGATCTGACCATTGCAGAGCGCCTGGGCCATTTCCGAACCCTGGAACTCGGTGGCGACGGCAAAGTCGTCCATCTCAATGCCGAAAGCGTCCATGACGACTTCCATGGTCGCGCGCTGGCCTGAGCCAGGGTTGCCGACATTGACGCGCATGCCGACCAGGTCTTCAAAAGATTGAATGTCGGAATCACCTGGAACGATCAGCGTGAACGGTTCGGGGTGAACCGAGAAGACGGCGCGCAGATTTTCAAAGGCGCCAGCTTCATCAAAGCGCGAAGTGCCGTTGAACGCGTGGTACTGCCAGTCAGACTGAGCAACGCCGAATTCCAGCTCACCAGCACGCACGGTATTGATGTTGTAGATGGAGCCACCGGTGGATTCTACTGAGCAGCGCAGACCGTGTTCGCGGCGGTTTTGGTTCACCAAACGGCAGATAGCGCCACCGGTTGGATAATACACGCCAGTGACGCCGCCGGTGCCAATGGAAAAGAACTGTTGCTGCGCAAACGCGCTGCCGGTTCCCAGCGCCAAGCCCGCAGCCAAAGCCATGGACGTGAGCGCAGTTGTCTTGAGTTTCATAAATGTCTCCCTCGAAGATAGTGTCGCGCGGCTGGCCTCTTCGGGCTCTTGCGCGCTTGGTTGGACGCCAATGGCTGTCCAGGCGTCGAACCTAGACCCAATGGACGTGAATACGCAATGGGTGAGCGACGCTGAAAACCAGCAACCCTTTGTGTGCACTGCACAATTGCCCAGCAACAGCTGGAGCTAACACTACGGCAACTTGAGAGAATGATGGTACAGCAGGGTGGGGTCGAACCACCGGCCTCCGGCTCCACAAACCGGCGCTCTAACCAGCTGAGCTACTGCTGCACATCGCCAACGTGTGATAAACGCACCGGCGAGAGCGGCTATTTAGTCCGATCATGCACCGAATGCAAGACGGACTCATACCGCATCAAACACAAAAACCCAGCCCATGGATTGAACCATAGACCGGGTTTTCGAATAGGGTCAGGCGAAGCGATAACGCAGGTTACTTGGCGCTTCGCCCGATAGGTTCAAAGCCGCTTAGGCAGCTTTGAAAGCTTCCATGGATTTTGCCATAGCGTCTTTGACCGGCTTGGTAGCTTCTTCGGTCATTTTGGTCACTTTGGCCTGCATGTCTTTGGCTTGTGCCGAAGAGGCGTCGAAACGCTCGCGAGCAAAAGCGGTTTGCAGTTCAACAGCTTCCGAAACGCTTTTGACGGCCATGAAATCTTTCATGAAGGCAAAGCCGGCGTCGATGTTGGCTTTGGCAGCGTCCAACGAAGCGGTCGACAGATCGAGCGAGTTGGCACGTGCGGTTTCGAACGAGTCTTCGAGAAGATCGGTTGCTTCTTCAGCAGCGGCCTTCATTTTCGCATAGCTGTCACGGGCCTGGGCAACGCCCTTTTCGGCCATGTCGCGGAATGCTTCCGGCACGTCGGCAGTCGACATCGGAAACAGCTCAGTGACGTTGTTTTCGATGGTTTCCATCACTTCGGTAACTTGGGCTTGTGCAGTTTTGGCTGCAGTTGGTTTCTTAGCAGTGGCCATGGGTCTCATCCTTTCGGCTCTTTACAAGGGTGGACCGCACTGTTGGGTCCTCAACGCGCTGGGCATCTCTCTTTGAGCCAGCGTTGAAGGGTATATAGCATCACTTATTGTGCATTGCAACATTTCTTTTGCATCGCACAAATCTCGACCGATTTTTCTAACCCCCTTGGATGGCGTGCGCCCACGAAAAAGGGCGCCGAAGCGCCCTTAATTCTTGCCATGGGAAGACGATGTTACGGCTTCATGCTGTCGGCAGCGTCTTTAGCGACAGCCGTCATCTTGTCGCCCATATCCTTGGTTTGTCGCGTCACGGCTTCCATCTGCTGGCGCATATAGGTGGCCTGCAATTCCATCAGTTCCTGGGCGTCCTTGGCGCGCACCATTTTCTGCGCGAGATCGAAGGCACTGGTCACCTGGTCCTCAGCAAACGACATCGCTTCCTTTTGGAGGTCGGCGCCGGTCGCCTGGGCGTTTGAGGCGCTGTCTTCCATCTTGCCGACAGTCGATTGGGCATTGGACATGAAGGTATCAAAGGCTTTGCGCGCTTGCGAAACGCTCTGATCGGCGAAATCACGCATCGCCTCGGGGACTTCTAGCTTGGGTGGCGTGGTCATGGCTGGCTCCGTTTTTCGCCTGTCCTGAAAGGGGTTGGCTTGTTGTACTCAATCTGGCCTTTTACCGCATCCCCGCAGAACTGCTAAGAGCGAAAAACCATTCTGGTCGGTCGTTTACCCTAATTTGGATCGTTGTCGGCTGGCGGCGATGGTGCGTGGACAGGGGCCAGGCTTCACCATTATGAAGAAAGTGTAAATTTCGGCGCTTCGCCAACATGTGTCATTCAGGTGCCATGAGCCACGACGACCCGGCCCTTCACGATTTGCGCGCTCAGGCTGCGCAGCTGATCGATCCGCAAGATTCACGCCCCGCTTGGGTGTGGAGTGGTGACGGTTCGACGCTGATCTGGGCCAACGATGCCGGACTGGACTCTCTAGAGCTACCGTCTTTGGCCGGCGTGGACGTCACCCCGTCTGCCCCAGCCATGCGATCGCTACAGGCCGTTGCGCGTACCCAGGTTGGGCTTGGCGGGCGTGGACGGATCGAAATCCTGCGTGTGAATGCCGGCGGCCATCAGGAAACGCTGGTCGCAACCTGCCGCGCTGTGACGCTGGGCGATAGAGTCGCGGTGCTCGCGCTGGGAAACGCCAGCCGGACGCGGACGGCGCCGATCGTGGAACCGTCCGACGACGCGCAAGAAATTGTGCAGACGCCTGCGCCAGTGACCAGCGAAAGCTCAACCGAGCAGCAGACAGTTGAGATGCCAGCGCCTGAGCCGGAACCAGCCTTCACGTTGGATATCACCAGCCCTTCGTTTGATGCGCCGGTGGAAACAACCAGTGCGGTTGTAGCCGAAGCGGACACTGACACTGTCGATCTCGGCGACGTATCAGAAGCCACTCAGCCGGATTTCGTTTTCAAACCTCGCTCGCGACCGCATCGTTTCTCTTTCATGGTGAACCAGAACGGACGCATCGAAGATCTTTCAAGCGGGCTCGCCGACGCCGTCGGCAGTGAGACCGCCCTGCGCGACGGTGAGGTCGCAACCGAGGCGTTGCTTTCCAGGCTCGGCGATCTGCCAGCGTCCGTTTTTCACGGGATCGATGAGCGACGCCGGTTCAGCGAGCATGAAGTGCTCTGGCCGATCGCCGACCAGGAATTGGTGGCGCCGGTGCGTCTTTCGGCGTTTGATGAAGATGATGGTCGGCTGCGCGTTTTTGGCACCGCGCTCACGGGCAAGGCATCCACCTCTCCAATAAGCGAGCCAAGTCCGGAAACGGAAGACGGTGAGACTGAAACGCCTCAGCCAGTGGTCGCACTTCAGGTTGACCCGCTGAGCGATGCCGGTGCGCAAGAGGCCGGGCTTTTTGCTGAACCTGTTGCGCCACCGAGACCGGCAGTCGCAGCGTTAGAGGATTCACCGCTTGGCGAAGAATCGGCTGAAGCTGCAGGCTTGTTCGCGACGGAGCCAGAGACGCCAGGTGATGCAGCAACCTCTCCACCGATTGTGGCGACGACCGCTCAGATGCCCGGTGGCGCGACCGTCGCAGCCGCCGCGTCAGCCTTGGCCGCGGGTATCGCAGGTGCCCTCGCGCCGCCAACGCCGGAAACCGCAGACCAAGCGCCACCTGTCCAAGCAATGGACGACAGCCTTGAGCAGAGCGAAGCCGAAGCAGCGGGCCTTTGGACCGACGAACCTGCACAGGCGTCGAACGGTCGTGATCCTGCCACGCCCCCTATGTCCGCGCTTGCCGATCATCTGGAGCCGACCGAAGCTGAGGCCGCTGGTCTCTGGACGACGGACAGCGCATCATCGGATCCAGAAACCTCACCCGCTGCCGAGGAAGAATTTCCGGCCGAAACCGTGGACGCTATGCAAGCGGTGGCGGCAGGGATCGCGGCTGGGCTTGCCGGGGGTGTCGCCGGTGGTGTGGTGAGTTCAACCGACGAAGATGAGCCTGAAACTGCCGACGTCTTTGCGGTGACAGACGAGGCCTCTGAGCCCGAACCATCGCCCGAGCCCGGCGCGGCTCCTGACCACGTTGATGATGCTGACCTTAGCAAGCCCGAGCGCCTGACCTTCCAGGAGATTGCACGGCGGCTTGGCGCGCGCATCACGGGCCGTGACGGCGAGGGTGATGATGACGCGACACGGTCGTTTCACCAAAATGCGGGAAGCGCCGAGGAGCATGCACAACCGGGCGCCGTGATCCCCATGGCTGGCGGCGAAAGCAATGTTGCCATCCTTGATGATGAACCTAATACAACCGACCCGCACCATCTGGGCGATGACCAAAACCACATAACGTCCGACGATGGCGGTGCGCAGGTTCTGCCCTTTACGCGCACTGAACCCAACGCTGAACGGATGGTGCTCGATCGGCTGCCGCTCGGCGTGATCATCTATTCCGACGATGGCATCCTTTATGCCAACCATGCCGCGCTCGACCTTTCCGGTCGGACCAACGTGCCAGCGTTGAAAGAACTGGGGCAGATCGAAGCCCTGTTCGCCGATGGCATGGGAGATGGCCTAGACGAGGGTCATGGCGCGATGACGCTGGTTCGGCCCGATGGCTCAACCCTCCAGATAACCGGCCGGGTGCAAAGCGTGCGTTGGGATGGCCAACCTGCGGCGCTTCTGTCTTTGCGCGAACACACGCCCGCCGACAGTGAAGCGCAGGAAGCCTCCCAAGACGCGTCGCTGCTCGCCGCCGGTGCTGCTGGTGTAGCCGCCGGAGCGATTGCTGGTGCCAATGCCAGCGATGGCGCCCTGCCGCTGGTGCGTGCGCGGATCGGCGAACTTGAGGCCATTATCGATCTGGCGAGCGATGGTGTCGTGACGCTGGATGGCGAGGGCGAGATCAAAGACCTTAACCAGGCCGCGCAGGCGCTGGTCGGCTATGCAGCCGATGACCTGATCGGTCGTCCGTTCCGCCTGCTCTTTCCTGAAGACAGCCGGCAGACCGCGCTCGATTACCTGGAAGACATTGCCGGACAAGGGCGGTTGTCGCTGTTCAACGAAGGCCGCGAACTGGAATGCATCACCGCGCAGGGCGGGTTGGTTCCTGTCTTCATGACGCTTGGCCGTCTGACCGACGATGAACCGGCCGTTTATTGCGCGGTGCTGCGCGATCTGTCTCCCTTCAAACAGGCAGAGACCGATCTGGTGCAGGCGCGCAAAGCCGCCGAAGAGGCGAGCGCCCACAAGTCGGACTTCCTTGCTCGGGTCAGCCATGAAATTCGCACGCCACTGAACGCCGTGATCGGGTTCTCCGAGGTTATGTTGGAAGAGCGCTTCGGGCCGGTTGGGTCGGAACGCTATCGCCAATATTTGCGCGACATTCACACGTCGGGCGAGCACCTGATGAGCTTGCTCAACGACCTGCTCGATCTGTCAAAGATTGAAGCGGGCAAGATGGAGCTGTCGTTTGGTGAGGTGGACCTTAATGACGTGGTTCAGCAGTGCCTTGCCATCATGCAACCGCAGGCCAATCAGAGCCGGATCATCGTGCGCACATCCTTGCCGCTGAGCCTGCCGAAGGTCGTGGCCGATATCCGTTCGGTGCGCCAGGTGGTCCTCAACCTGATGTCCAACGCGATCAAGTTCACCGATCCAGGCGGGCAGATCATTGTCTCCACGCTTTACGAGCCTTCAGGTGAGGTTTCGCTTCGGGTCCGTGACACCGGGCGTGGCATGGATGCTGCCGATGTGGAATTGGCGCTGGAGCCGTTCCGGCAAGTGCCAACGACGCTCAATCAGGTGATCACCGGCACCGGTCTCGGCTTGCCGCTGACCAAAGCGCTGGTGGAAGCCAACCGCGCGCAGTTCGGGCTGGAGTCCACACCTGGCGAGGGCACGCTGGCCATGATGACTTTCCCTTCTCAGCGGGTTCTGGCCGAGTAACTGCCCTGCGCGAGCGCCTGAGCGGTGATTTGTGATTGCACATCGCCGACTCGGTCGACATGCGCGCCTTCCTTTAATTTATAACAATTCCAAAGTGATAGCGCGTTTTTGCAAGTTAAGTTTAGAGCCATTTCAAACTAGATGCGACAAAGTCGCAATTTCTTGCAAATTTTTTGAAGTTTATATTGACCCGCAACTTTTCCTACGCTTAGCGTTCGGTCGTGGACGATCACAACCGTCCAATTTCATTGACACAGGCTGGTGGCGCCAACGCTTACCGGCCCCGAACCGGAGATTCCCCCATGCTCACCTCTTCGCTTCGCAGCGCTGCCTACACAGGTATCGTAGCGCTCGGCATTCTTGGCCTTGCCGCGCCAGCTTTGGCCGACGGCGAACTGAACCTCTACTCATCACGGCATTATGACACTGATGAGCGGCTCTATTCCGATTTCGAAGCAACAACCGGGATCACCATCAACCGCATCGAGGCAAGTGCTGATGAGCTCATCCAGCGGATGGTCAGCGAAGGGGCGAACAGCCCTGCCGATATCTTGATGACCGTCGATGCCGGGCGCCTTTACCGTGCCGATCAATTGGGCCTGTTCCAGCCCTACGCGTCCGACACCCTCGACATGCGGGTTCCATCCTATCTGCGTCATCCCGATGGTCACTGGTATGGATTCTCGCAACGTGCTCGCGTCATTTTCTATGCCAAGGATCGGGTCGCAAACCCGCCATTGACCTACCAGGATCTGGCCGACCCGCAGTATGACGGCATGGTCTGCGCCCGCTCCTCCGGCAATATCTACATGCTGTCGCTGCTCGCAGCCCTGATCGACCATATCGGCGAAGAGGCGGCTGAAGAATGGGCGGAAGGTTTTTACAGCAACTTTGCCCGCCAGCCGGAAGGTGGCGACACCGATCAACTGCGCGCCTTGGTGTCGGGCGAGTGCGATATCGTTGTCGGCAATACCTATTATTTTGCCCGCGCCATCCGCACCGACGTCAGCGGCCTGTCGGCTGATGATCAGACGAACATCGGTTGGGTCTTCCCGAACCAGGAAACTATTGGCACGCATGTCAACATTTCCGGCGCCGGCATCGCGGCCAACGCCCCGAACGCGGACAATGCAGCCCTGTTCCTGGAGTATCTGGCAAGCGATCAGGCGCAAGAATATTTCTCCGCCGGCAATGACGAATACCCCGCTGTCATGGGCATAGCCCTGTCGCCCTCGGTCGCCGAACTCGGCCTGTTCCGCCAGGATACGCTGAACCTGACTGCGCTTGGCGAAAACCAAGCTCTGGCGCAGGAAATCTACAATCGCGTGGGCTACCCTTAAGCCCCGTCGATGCGGGTGGGGTCGTCCTCTGAAACGCTTGTCCGGGCGAGTTTAGTGTGGCGGAAAACTTCTCTTCCCATCGGGTAGACAATCTCCTGGCACCCCCAAGGGATTGTCTCCCAGGGAACTCCACCAGCAGGAACGGCCAGCACCCAGGTGCTGGCCGTTTTTTTGTTTTGGGGTGCCGCACCGATCGCAATGGCGGTCGCATGACCCATCTTCTAACATGTGCCCGATTCGTCACCTTTTATAGGTGACTATATTGACACGTGACTAATTAGGCACATAATGGCGAATGTGGACGCGATCTTCAAAGCCCTTGGCGACGACACCCGTCGCCAACTTCTCGATGAACTTCGCCAAAACGACGGGCAGACGCTCGGCGCATTGGAAGAAGCCATGGCGAAGCATGTGACCATGACCCGGTTCGGGATCATGAAGCATTTGAAGGTTTTGGAGGATGCGTCGCTGGTGGTGACCCGCAAGTCGGGACGTTTCAAGCACCACTATCTCAATGTGGTTCCGCTCCAAGAGGCCATAGACCGATGGATGGAGCCACTTCTTGTGAAGCCTGCCGCCCGAGGGATGTCGGACCTTAAGGCGCAACTTGAAAGGGACACCGCCATGTCCAATTCCAAACCTGATTTCGTCATGAGCACGTTCATTCACACAACGCAGGACGCACTTTGGGACGCGTTGACCGATGCCGAGGCCAACCAGCAATACAACTTCCTGGCAGGGTCGTGCGAACGGGAGGGCAATCAGCTGATCTATCGCACGCCTGACAACGGGCTGATGCTGATCTGTACCGAGACCCATCTGGAACCGAAAACGCGCATCGAAAGCACCTTCGAGCCGCATTGGGCGGGCCCGGATGTGGAGCTTGAGCCTTCGCGCTTCGTCTATCTGATCGAACCGCAAGCCGCGTTCTGCAAGCTGACGCTGGAGCATTACAATGTCCCGGCTGGGCAGGAAGGCGTTGCCGATGGCTGGAACCGCACGCTTGCCGGATTAAAAACCTGGATGGAAACGGGCAAAGCAGTGAAATACTCTGACCAAGCAGGAGCAGCCCAATGACTGTGGAACTGATGATGCTGCTCCTGGCCACTGTTTTGGTTGCAAGCCTTTGGGTGCCCTACATTATCGGGGTGAACATGCATCCTGTTGCTGGTGTTGATTCCTTTGCGCGTCCTCCCGACCTGACCCAATTTCCCGACTGGGTCCATCGGGCTCATCGCGCCCATCTCAACCTGGTCGAGCAATATGTGCCGTTCGCCGGCGCCATTTTGATGGCCCATCTTCTCGGGTCCACCAGCGTGGCTATCCAAGCCGCGGCGGTCGCCTTCGTGCTCCTGCGCGCCGCGCATGCGCTGGGCATGATCATGGGGTGGGCAAGGATGCCGGTGCGGCCGATCCTGTTCACCGCTGGCTATTTGGCGACGATCATCATCTGTGTCGAAATCGTCCGGCTGTCCTTTATCTAGAGCGTTTCGCGTTTAACTTGAGACACAGAGCATCACATAACGCGTTGAAATCTTTGATTTCAGGCCGCGTTATGTGATTCAGGTTTAACGCGAAACGCCTTAGGTCAGCCAGCCCTACTTGGGCAATTGATCGAGCACCTTGGCATCTTCTCTCAGTCGCCTGATTTGGCGACTGATGAGAAACACAGGAATGAGGCCGACCGCAACGATCACCAGCGACGGCGTCGCCGCTTCGGCCAGGCGTTCATCGGACGCCAAGCGGAAGGCTTGGGTTGCCAGCGTCTCGAAGTTAAAGGGACGCAGGATCAAGGTCGCCGGCAGCTCTTTCATCACATCGACAAAGACAATCAGGGCGCCTGTGAGGATGCCACCTTTCAGCAATGGTGCATGGACGCTGGTGAACACCCGCGTCTTACGTGCACCGAGCACGCGGGCGGCATCGTCCATATGTGGTGTGATGCGTTCAAAGGCGCTTTCTACTGGAGCGAGAGCCACCGCCAAAAAGCGCACCGTGTAGGCGAAAAGAAGCCCGAGGATCGTGCCGGTCAGCAAGAGGCCCGTGGACAGGCCGAAGCGCTCGCGCATCAAACCGTCCAGCCAATTGTCGAAGCCTGCCATCGGAATAAGGATGCCGACGGCGATGATCGAGCCCGGTATTGCATAACCCAGCGCGGCAAACCGCAAAGCGAGCGAGAGAACCGGCGCCTTGGTCATGCGCTGGACCGTTGGCAGGGCAATCGCAATCATAACCGTGATGAGCGCAGCAAGGCTGGCCAACAGGAACGAGTTTCTAATGAAGCTCGCATAGCGCGGACCAAAGAGCGAGTGGCCACCCTCAATCGCCAGGTCGAGGAGCAGCACGACGGGCAGAAGAAACCCGATCGTGAGCGGCAGCGCGCAAAACACCAAAGCGCCAAAACCCGCCCAACCACGCAAGCGAAACCGCTGAATAGGAAGCGTGGCGCGACTGGTCTGGTAGCGCGCTTTGCCGCGTTGCATCCGCTCGATCCAGATGAGCGCGAACACGAACATCAAAAGTGCGCCGGCAAGCTGTGCTGCGGCAACGCGGTCGCCGATGGAGAACCAAGACTGGTAGATGCCGGTGGTGAAGGTCGGAACGGCGAAGTGGGCAACGGTGCCGTAGTCGGCGAGCGTCTCCATCAGCGCCAACGCGGTGCCAATCACAATCGCAGGGCGCGCCATCGGCAGAGCGACCTTCACAAACGCCTGCCAAGGTGGTCGACCCAACACGCGAGCCGCCTCGAACGCTGTTACCGACTGGGTGAGAAAGGCCGTGCGTGCCAACAGATACACATAGGGGTAGAGAACGAAGGTGAACATCACCGCCGCGCCTTCCAGCGAGCGGATACGCGGGAACCAATAGTCGCGCGGCCCCCAACCGGTCAGATCACGCAGGAGCGTCTGCACTGGGCCTGGGTGCGACAGAAAATCGGTATAGGCATACGCCATCACATAGGCTGGCACAGCTAGCGGCAAGATGAGCAGCCACTCGAAGGCTCGCCTTCCAGGAAACTGGCAAGCAGTGACCAGCCAGGCCGTGCCGGTGCCGATGACTGAAACACCGACAGCGACCGTCAGCCCAAGCATCGCCGAGTTGGCGATGTAGCGTGGCAGAACGGTTTCGGCCAAATCGCCAAGCGTAGAGCCTGCTGCCGGTTGCAGAAAAGAGAAAACGATCACAGCCAGCGGAAGCGCCAACAGGCTCGTTGCGAGCGTGACAATCAGCGCAAGGCGCGGATTCTCACCAAATAGCCGTGCGACCTTGCGGCGGCGGAGCACGCTGCGCAGGTTTTCAAGATCGTCGGGGTGCGCGGAAGACGCCAAACCATCCATCCAGATGTAATGCCAGGCTTGGCCATGTCTTGCCGAACCGAGCCTGAGACTTACCGCACGGTTCACACCGCGCAAGGGAAATGTTGCCGAAGAGACGCAACATTTCGGCGGAGGGTAAAGGCACGTTGTGACTCCGCATTGACTGTGATCATCTTGCGCGTGCGCGCTTGGCGCCCTTGGTTTTCCCTAAGCGTCATGGCATTGCGCTTGTGCGGGCCGTTCGACGTGATCCACCAGCGCACGCTGGCATGCCGCAGTCTCGCCGCGTTTTGCCAAGAAAGCAGCAGCCATGATCCGCCGCATCCTTATCGGTTTTGCCGTCCTGGCGTTCGGCCTTGGCGCCTTGGCCCTTTCGCTGCCCTATCTGATATCCTCGCAAATGGTGCGCGAACAGGTTGCGAGCCAGATTTCCGAATTGACCGGCCGCGCGGTGACCCTGCGCGGTGATCAAGCGCTTCAGGTGTTTCCCAACCTATCAGTTGAGCTTTCCGACGTGGTTATCGCCGGCGATGTGCCAGGCGCTGAAAATGCGCTGATCGTCACCGAGACGCTACGCGGCGCCGTTCGCCCTTCCTCGCTGCTCTTTGGCCGCATTGAGCTGTCGTCTTTTGAAATGACACGGCCGACGATACGGTTTCTGCGCACCGCTGACGGTCAATCCAATTGGGGCCTGGAAGGCAGCGATCTGGTGACGGCGCTTGAACCCAATCGCGTGGCCGGCGCAGGGCTTCAGCTTGGTCGTTTCCGGATCACAGATGGGACACTTCAGGTCGTCGATCAGGTTCGTGGTATCGACGAGACGGTCTCCAGCGCCAATCTGACGCTCTCCTGGGCGAACAGTTCGACGCGCGCGGCGATCAGCGGTTCTGCCATTTGGCGCGGCGAGGCTGTCGAGGTGACGGCCTCACTCGACCAACCTGCCGCCTTGGCACAGGCAGGCTCGACAAGCGGTGTGGTGCTTTCAGTTCAAGGTGCGCCGCTCCGACTGCAGTTTGACGGAACTGTATCGCCGGGATCGAGCGGCGAGAATGCCCTGCCCTGGCAGGCGAGCGGGGCGCTCGCCGTTTCATCACCCTCGCTGCGCCGTGCGGTCGGTTGGTTGGGTTCCGATTTTGGTGCTGGGTCGACCTTTGGCGCCTTCAGGCTGGACGCCGACATGAACTTGGTGGGACTTGCGATTGATCTGACCGATGCATCGCTGAGCTTGGATGGCAATGACGCCGAAGGCGTGCTGACGCTTGATCTGGATGGTTATGAAACAGCCGAAGGCGAGCGTGGTCGCCCTTCCATCCAGGGTACGCTCGATTTTGACCGACTCGATCTCTCCGCCTATCTCGACACGATCCGGCCGACCACCACCGCCGAAGAACCCGGTGATTGGCGTTTTCTACCGATGCCCAATGTGTTCGCCAGCCCGATGGATATCGACGTTCGATTCGCGACCCGCGAGGTGCTGACCTCTCAGTTCACTTTGGGCGAAACAGCTGGATCGGTGCTTTTGTCGGACGGGCAGATGGTGATCGGTATCGGAGAAAGCCTTGCCTATGGCGGGGCCCTGCGGGGAAGTCTTAATCTCGCGCAGAACGACGCGAATTTTGCTGTTGGGATCGACCTTTCCGCTGCCGATTTGCAGCTCGGGCCTTTCCTGTCGGCATTTCAAGACGACCCGCGCCTTTCCGGCACGCTGGAGATGCAGGCCATGGCGTCCGGCGAAGGCGAGACCCTAGCCGAGATTTTGGAAACGATGGCCGGCGACGCGGCGATTGGCGTTGAGGACGCCGTCGTCAACGGATTGGACATTGATGTATTGGGCGCCAGCTTCGTTGATGGAAGCTTTGAGTTTTCTTCCTTCGCCTTTGGTGGCGCGACATCTTTGGAAACGCTGTCGGCAACACTTTTCGCGCGCGACGGCTATCTCCAAGCCAGTGACATTGCGATGGCAACCGAGCGCATCAGCGTGACGATGGGCGGGCAAAGCGAGATTGCCAACCGGACGTTGAATCTTTCCGGCGCGACGGCGATTGTCGCCAATGACGAGACGATTGTGGTGCCCTTTGACGTGCGTGGTACCTGGTCAGCGCCGCTGATCCTGCCTGACCTTCGCGCGCTCGATCGCTAGCCTGCGGCCTGCCGCGATCGCATCATGCGGTGCTTCGACGCCAGTGAGGCTGTGATGATGCCGAGCGCAACCAGCGCAATCAGGATCGTGCAGATCGCGTTGATTTCCGGTGTCACGCCTAGCCTGATCTGCGAATAAATTTTGATCGGCAAAGTGGTCGCGCCCGGCCCCGTTGCGAAGCTCGCAATCACCAAATCATCCAGAGAAAGCGTGAACGCCAGCATCCAGCCAGCCAGGACAGCTGGCAAGATCACCGGCAGCGTGATCAGAAAAAAACTTTTGCCCGGCGGACAACCAAGGTCCTGCGCGGCCTCTTCCAGGCTTTCATCGAATGTGATCAGTCGCGACTGCACGACCACCGCGACGTAGCACATGGAAAAGGTGATATGGGCAATCACCACAGTCCAGAACCCGCGCGCAAAGCCCATGGCAACGAACAACAAGAGCAGCGACAAGCCGGTGATCACTTCGGGCATCACCAGCGGGGCATAGATCATACCGTTGAAAAGCGTGCGGCCTTTGAACCTCCCCAAGCGCACCAGAACGATGGCGGCCATGGTTCCAAAGACGGTCGCAATGGTCGCTGAGACAAACGCCACGCGCGCCGTCACCCAGGCTGCGTCCATCAATCCTTCATTTTGAAACAGCTCGCCGTACCAGCGGGTGGAGAAACCGCCCCAGACCGTGACAAGGCGCGACTCGTTGAACGAATAAATGATCAGGATCAGGATCGGCAGATAGAGAAACGCGAAGCCGACGGTCAGAGAGGTCACGTTGAACCAGGACATGTTGCGGTTCATGCGGCACCTGCCGAGAGCTTTGCAGCTTGAAGCGAAAGATAGTCCCAAACGACGGTGGCGGCGGCCAGCGCGGTGATCTCGGCATGGTCGAAGGGTGGCGAGACCTCGACCACGTCCATGCCGACGAATGCCACGGGCAATAGGCGGCGTAGAACGGCCCTCACCTGCCAGCTGTGTAGCCCGCCCATCTCCGGTGTGCCCGTGCCCGGCGCAAATGCTGGGTCGAGCGCATCCACATCAAAGGTGAGGTAAGTGGGCCTATCACCGACGACGTCGACAATCGCCGTTGCGACTTTCTCCGGTCCCATCTGGTGCACATCTTCGGCAGAGAAAATGGTCATGCCGGTATCACGCGCCGCTTGCAAAAGGTCGGCGTCCATGGGGGCACGAATACCAATCTGGACGACCCGTTTGGGATCGATCAGACCTTCGTGGATGGCGTGATAGAACGGCGTGCCATGCGCCAGTTCCTGACCGAAATTCTCTTCCCAGGTGTCGGTATGGGCATCGAACTGCACGAGGCCAAGAGGTCCATGTTTCTTCGCGGCAGCCCGCAGCAGAGGTAGAGCGATGGAATGGTCACCGCCCAACGTGCACAGGTGGTTCAGGCCTGTCGCCTGCTGCTCAACCATTTGGTGGCTTTGCGCGATGTCGCCGATCCGTACGTCGAAATTGCCGATGTCGGAAAGATCAAGGTCTTTCGGATCGGCGCCGATCGTCGGATGGCCACCGTCAAAAAGCAGACGCGATACGGCACGGATCGCGTTGGGGCCTTCGCGGGTTCCAGCGCGGTTGGAGGTTGCCCAATCCATCGGCACACCCGCCACCACAAAGTCCGCATCGCGGTTGCCCATGGATGCATCGAGAAACGACAACCCTCTTCCAAAGGTTGGCAGATCAGCAGGCGGTGTGTAGCCGCCAGAGGAGCCCGTCATCGCCACAACCTCACGACATGCGCTCCTGCTGCTTTTGCTGGAAGTGCTGGAACGCCACGATGGGAATGATCAGCACCAGGAGCAGGATGACGGCGACCGCTGACGACACAGGCCAGTCGCGGTTGGAGAAGAACTCCGCCCATAGGGTTCGACCAATCATCAGCGTGTCGGACCCACCCAAGAGATCAGGGATGACGAACTCCCCGACCGCCGGAATGAAGACCAGGAAGCAGCCGGCAATGATGCCAGGAATGGCCAGCGGGACTGTGACGACCCAGAAGGTTTTGAGCGGCGGGCAGCCAAGGTCCTGAGCAGCCTCTAGCAATGACCCGTCCATGCGTTCCAGCGCGGCGTAGAGTGGCAAGACCATAAACGGCAAGTAGGAATAAACAATACCGATATAGACGGCTGTGTTCGTGCTTAGGATGCGCAACTGATCATCGTCGCCGATCAAGCCAAGGGTCTGCGCGACTAAGGTCAAAAGGCCTTCGGGCTTCAGGATGCCGATCCAAGCGTACACGCGGATCAGAAAGCTGGTCCAGAACGGCAAGATGATCATCATCAACAGGATGGGACGAACATTGTGCGGCGCACGCGCCATGCCATAGGCGATGGGAAAACCGATGAGCAGCGTCAGAACCGTGGAAACCGCCGCGATCCAAAGGCTGGACCGATAGGCGTTGATGTAAAGCGGATCGCCGGCGAGCCAGATATAGTTCTCAAAGGAGAGCGCCCGCACATCCTGCCAAAAGGCGTCCAGTCCTTCGGACAGGTCGAACACCGGCAAATACGGCGGCATGGCGATCGCGACTTCGGAAAAGGAGATGCGAAGCACGATGACGAACGGCGCTAGAAAGAAGATGAGCAGCCAGAGATAGGGAACGGCGATAACGAAGAACCGCCCCCAATTGCGCCCTGCCTTATCACCCGTTTCGCTTGCCGCCTGGTTCATTGGGTGAGGACCACACCTGCGGCTTTGTCCCAAGAAAGCCAAACATGATCGTTCCAGGCAATGGGGCGCTCCACCAGCCGCGTGGTGTTGGCGATTGTAGCCCGCATGATTGGGACCGATGGATCTTTGGGTTCGCCTTCACACACTTCATCAGACAGGCGGACGTGAAAGATCGAAACGTCGCCGAGATAGCCAATGTCCCATACGCGGCCGGATATTTTGGCAAGGCCCTCTTCGCCCGCTGGCTCCTCATGCGCGATGCGCAGCTTTTCCGGTCGGATTGCCAACGCGGCTGGCCCGGAAATCAGATCATCACCTTCCACCTGTATCGGATCGCTCAGATCAGGCCCGGCAAATGTTGCGCCATCCAAGCTGGTGCTGACCGTACCCTCAAGAATGTTGATATCGCCAATGAAGCCCGCCACGTAACGCGACTTCGGCTCCTCATAGATGACCGATGGCGGGGCGATTTGCTCGAACGTGCCGTCGTTCATAACGGCAATACGATCGGCCACCGTCATCGCCTCCTCCTGATCGTGCGTGACGATCAAGAAGGTCATGCCGAGCTTTTCCTGCAGGTCCATCAGCTCGAACTGCGTTTCTTCGCGCAGTTTTTTGTCGAGCGCACCAAGCGGCTCGTCGAGCAGCAAAACCTTGGGTCGTTTGGCGACCGAGCGGGCGAGCGCCACGCGTTGGCGCTGGCCACCGGACAGCTGATCAGGCTTGCGCTTGGCGAACGGTTCAAGCTTCACCAGCGCCAGCATCTCATCGACACGCGCGGTGATCTCGCCCTTGGGCAAGCCGTCCTGCTTCAGGCCAAACGCAATGTTGTCGGCAACGCTCATATGGGGAAACAGAGCGTAGGATTGGAACATCATGTTCACCGGCCGCTTGTGCGGTGGGATCGACGAAATGTCCTCACCATCGAGCAGAATGCGCCCTTCAGTGGGTGCCTCAAACCCGGCGAGCATGCGCATCAGCGTGGTCTTGCCGCAGCCGGAGGGTCCCAGCAGGGCGAAAAACTCGCGCTCATAGATGTCGAGTGAGACGTCGTCGATGGCGGTGAAGTCGCCAAAGCGCTTGGTGATGCGCTCGAAGCGGATCAGAGGCGCTGCAAGCGGATCATCCCAGGGCACGAACTCACGCCGCACCGGCCCCATTGTCTTAGACGTTGGCGCCTTGGACGTTGGTGCCTTGGCCATCGCTCAGCTCCCCGCGAAAGCGAAGCCCCGCCGGCCTTGGTAGGCGGCGGGGCTCCAGATGTTTTACTGGCCGGTTTTGACCGTCGTCCAGCTGCGCGTCACGATCCGCTGGGTTCGTGGATCATAGGCGGGCAGTGTGTAGAGGCTTTGCGTGGTTGCCTCATCGGGGTAGATCGCGGGATCTTCGAGGATTTCATCGAGCACGAACTCTTGGCTCGCCAAGTTCCCGTTGGCATAGAAGACATAGTTCGTGGCCGCAGCGATGGGCTCGGGTTGCAGAATGAAGTTCAAGAACTGATGCGCCGCCTCGGGGTTGGGGGCGTCGGCTGGGATGGCCATCTGGTCGAACCACATCAACGCGCCTTCGCGCGGGATTGTGTAATCGACATTGACGCCATTTTCAGCTTCGGCGGCCCGGTCACGCGCGATCAACATGTCGCCTGACCAACCGATGGCAACGCAGATATCACCATTGGCGAGCGCATTGATGTTTTCTGAATTGTGGAAGCGCTGCACCGTGTCACGCAGGCCCACCATCATTTCGGTCGCTTCGGCGATCTGATCAGGGTCGCGGGAATCTGGATCATGCCCCAGATAGTTGAGCGCGGCCGGGATCATCTCCGTGGGTGCATCAAGCCAATAAATGCCGCAGTCTTGCAACTGAGCAGCGATTTCGGGGTCAAACACCAAGTCCCAGGTATCGTACGCGAAGTCCTCGCCAAGGCGCTCCTGCACCATGTCGACGTTGAGACCGATGCCCGTCGTGCCCCACATATAGTTGATCGAGAACGTGTTGCCGGGATCATAGATGTCCAGGCGTTCAGCAATGGCCGGCCAGACATTGCCGATGTTGGTCAGTTCCCCCTTATCCAGCGGCTGGAAGACGCCGGCCTGAATTTGACGCGACAAGAAGTCAGCCGTCGGCACGACAATGTCGTAGCCGCTTTGTCCGGCTAGAAGGCGCGTCTCGAGCACCTCGTTGGAATCGAAAACATCATAGGTGACGTCGATGCCAGTCTCGTTTTCGAACTGTTCGATGATGCTTTCATCAATGTAATCCGACCAGTTGAGGATGCGCAGTTCTTGCGCTTGTGCTGCCAATGCCGTCGAGGCGACCAGCGCACCAGTGAGGGCGATGAGAGTGAATAGATTGCGGCGCATGATGAATGCGTCTCCCTGATTTGAACCTTCAGTCTCGCCACGCTTTGTTTGCTGTTTTTGTGGTGGCGCTGAGCCGTAGGCTAGAGTGGAACCAAGTGTCCCACAAGCGCAAATGCTCAGCTGCAATGCTCCCTATTGATCAGTTTTTCATCGCGCGCATTCGGAAAATGGGCATTGGTCACTCAGAGAAAAATCTGGTGCTCCAGCGTCGTGATATGGCCGGCAAAGGTAGCATATTCGGCGCGCTTCACAGCCGCAAAGATGCGGCAAAATTCTTCGCCCAACGTTTCGGTAACAAAGGCGCTGGTCGCAAAGCGGTCGATGGCGTCGTCCATGAACGGAGAAAGATGCTTCAGCGACGTGTCGGTGTAGGCGTTGCCCTCGACCGCCGGTGGCGGATCGGCGGCATCGTCCATGCCTTTCAACATGCCTGCCAAAACTAAAGCGGTGACGATGTACGGGTTGGCATCGGCGCCCGCCAAACGGTGCTCCAACCGGCGCGCCGGCGGTTCGGCTTCCGGTAGGCGGATCGCGACCGAGCGGTTGTTCTCGCCCCAACTCAAGGACGCTGGTGCGTAGGAATCGAGCTGCATGCGCCTAAAGCCGTTGTAGGTGTGGACGAACCCCAATTGTGCCTCTTCCATCGTGGCCAGCAGACCTTGCACAGCATGGCAGAGCTTGCGCGTTCCATCCTCAGGGTCGGCAAATATCGGGCCTTGCTCATCGGCCAGACTGACATGGACATGCAGGCCGTTGCCGGGATGATCAGCAAAAGGTTTGGCCATGAACGTGACGTCTGTGCCTTGGTTGCGCGCAATCTGGCTAATCAAGCGCTTCAGCATCACGGCATCATCGGCGGCACCTAGCGGGTCGCGGTGTTTCAAGTTCACCTCGTACTGCCCCGGCGCCGCTTCGGACACAAAAGCGTCAATTGGCAGGCCCTGATCGGTACAGGCTTGCTGGATCGCATCCATCAGCGGCCGCTGTCGATCAAGGTCGCGCAAGGCATACATATCTTGGTGATCAGGGCCCGGCGTCAGCGTGCCGGCAGGACGTGGGCGGCCTGAATCGGCGCTGCGCTCATAGACGTAAAACTCCAACTCGATAGCAACGCTGGCTTTCAAACCTCGCGCTTCGAGTTTTTCCACCTGCGCAGCTAGCACATGGCGCGGGTCGCCCATGAAGGGGGCGCCATCAGGATGGTGCATGGTCAGCATGGCTTGTCGGGTCGACTGATCGGCCCAGGGCACCTCAACCGTGCGCCCCTCAACCGGCAAACACAGCGCGTCTTTGTCGCCGGAATCGATGTGCAGACCAGTCTCGTGCACCTCCCGTCCCCATACGTCGCAACCAAGCAACGAGAACGGAAAGGCAACGCCGTCACCAAGTTTGGCAAGCGCTGAGCCTGGCAGCCATTTGCCGCGCAGAACGGCGTTGGGATCGCACAGAAAGACTTCGATGGATTGGGTCATGGGATCACGCCAACGGGAAACACAGGCCTTTTGTGCGGGTTTTGCCGAGGGCTGTCGAGGGTCGCGTGATTCCTGCCTGCTCCGTCGCAAGAGACGACCGCTGGAACCGCTTGAGGCACACGCCGAACAGGTCTATCCCTTTGATAGCCAAGAACGGATCCATCATGGACGAACCGCAACATCAAAGCTCCACGCCTCTGACCTTGCCCGAGGATGCGCCGATCCGCGCCGAGCGCGGCGTGCGCGACGGCGCCGAGGCGTTGGCTTGGCTGCAAGAACGCGGCGTCGAGGACATTGAGTGCATCGTACCTGACCAATCAGGTGTGGCGCGCGGCAAGATGATGCCGGTTGCGAAATTCTTTTCCTCTGCCGCCATGACAATGCCATCGGCGATTTTTCGCCAGACGATTGCCGGCGATTACCCGGAAGAGAACCAGTATTTTCGCTACGATCCGCGCGACGGCGATTTGGTCTTTCAGCCGGACTACTCAACCTTGAGCATCGTGCCCTGGGAAAGTGATCCAACGGCGCAGCTGATCCATGATGCTTATGAGCGCAATGGCGAGCCATTTTCCTCGGCCCCAAGACAGGTGCTGAAACGCATCATCCAGCTTTACGCCAACAAGGGCTGGACGCCGGTCGTTGCGCCGGAGGTGGAGTTCTATCTGGTCAAGCCGAATATAGATCCAGATTACCCGCTGGAACCACCGATTGGCCGGTCGGGCCGACCGGAAATTGGGCGCAAAAGCTACTCGATCACGGCGCTCAATGAGTTCGACGATTTCATCGACGATATCTATGAATTCTCCGAGAAACAGGACCTTGAGATCGACACGCTGATTCACGAGGAAGGCAAAGCGCAGATGGAAATAAATCTGCGCCACGGCGACCCGGTGACGCTGGCCGATCAGGTGTTTTTGTTCAAGCGCACGATCCGCGAAGCAGCGCTGCGGCACAATATGTATGCCACGTTCATGGCCAAGCCGATGTCCAGCGAACCGGGCTCGGCGATGCACATCCACCAGTCGGTGGTCGACGCCAACACAGGCGCCAATATCTTTTCCGACGAGGACGGCAAGCCGACCGATCTGTTCGGTGGTTTCATCGCCGGTCAGCAAAAATATCTACCGCATGTGATGGCGATCCTCGCGCCCTATGTGAACAGCTATCGGCGGCTGGCGCGTGGGGCGCTTGGCTCACCGCCGATCAATCTGCATTGGGGCTATGACAACCGCACGGTCGGCCTGCGTGTGCCCAATTCCTCGCCCGCAGGGCGGCGGCTGGAGAACCGCGCGCCAGGATCGGATTGTAATCCTTATTTGGCCATCGCTGCGTCACTGGCCTGCGGGTATCTGGGCATGGTGCACGGCCTCGAGCCAGACGAGCCGATTGCCGATTGGGGCCACGACTTGCCCTACGGCCTGCCCCGCTCGCTCAACGAAGCGCTGGAACGGTTGACCGATGAAGAAGAGCTGGTGGACCTGATCGGCCGGACCTTTGTCTATACCTACAAGGCAATCAAAGAGGGCGAGTACGAGACCTTTATGCGCGTCATCTCGCCTTGGGAGCGCGAGCATCTTTTGTTGAGCGTGTGATGAGCGAACTTTCCAACAAATACCCGACCGATGCGCTGCAAGCGCTGGATGCCAGCCACCATCTTCACCCGTTCACCGATCACGGCGCGTTGCGCAAGGAAGGCTCACGCGTCATCGTCAAGGGCGACGGGGTTTGGCTGACCGACAGCGACGGCAAGCAGATCATGGACGGTATGGCCGGCCTCTGGAATGTGCAGATTGGCCATGGCCGCACGGAGATTGCCGACGCCGTGGCTGCGCAGATGCGCGAGCTTTCCTACTACAATACGTTCTTCAAGACGACGCACCCGCCAGTCATCGAACTCTCGCAGATGATCGCCAAGCTTGCGCCGGAACCCTACAATCAGATGTTCTATGTCTCTTCCGGGTCGGAAGCGAACGACACTGTGCTGCGGCTGGTGCGTTATTTTTGGGATTTGAAGGGCAAGCCTGAGAAAAAGACGATCATCACGCGCTGGAACGCCTATCACGGCTCCACCGTGGCAGGCACCAGCCTTGGCGGCATGAAGGCCATGCACGCGCAGGGCGATTTACCCATCCCTGGCATTCATCACATCGATCAGCCCTATTGGTTCGACGAGGGCGGCGACATGTCGCCGGAGGAATTCGGTTTGGCTGCCGCCGGAAAGCTTGAAGCGGCGATTGATGCGATTGGCGAAGACAAGATCGCTGCCTTCATGGCTGAGCCGATACAAGGCGCAGGCGGGGTTATCATTCCGCCGGATACGTATTGGCCGGAGATCAAACGCATCTTGGCCGAACGCGGCATCCTGTTCGTCGCCGATGAGGTGATCTCAGGCTTCGGACGGCTGGGCGAATGGTTTGGGTCGACCGTCTACGGTCTAGAACCCGATCTGATCGCCGTCGCAAAAGGCATGACGTCTGGCTATTTGCCGATGGGGGGCGTGTTGGTGCATGACCGGGTCGCTGATGTGGTGCAGCACGAAGGCGGCGAGTTCTTTCACGGCTATACCTATTCCGGTCACCCGGCCTGCGCAGCGGCCGCCATCGCGAACCTCACGATCATGCAGGATGAAGGCGTGGTCGAGCACGTGCGTGATGTGGCGGCGCCGAAGTTTGCCGAGGTGTTTTCCGGACTATCCGATCATCCGTTGGTCGGCGAGGCACGCACCAAAGGCCTGCTCGGCGCCATCGAACTGGTGCCCAACAAGCCGGCGCGCGACCGTTTTGCCAATTACGGCGATGTTGGCACTCTCTGCCGTGACATCAGCTTTCAGCATGGCCTGGTGATGCGCGCGGTGCGGGACAGTTTGATCCTGTCGCCGCCACTGGTGATCACGCATGATGAACTGGATTGGATGGGCGCGACCGTGCGCACCGTCCTTGATGAAACCGGCGCAGAATTGAAGCGTCGCGGTCTTTGGTGACTTCCGGTGTCGGGGCACACATCAAGCTGGTACGCCGCAAGCCTTCCAGAAGGCCTTGACCGTCTGCGCGACCCGCTGGCAGGCGATGCCGCCTGTGATGTCTGCATTGTTGGCGCTGGCTTTGCCGGTGTGTCGGCGGCGTATCACCTGTCGAAGGCCGGCCAAAGGGTCATCCTGCTCGACGCCGAGCGCGTGGGATGGGGTGCCTCAGGCCGCAATGGCGGGCAGCTCCACCCCGGTTTTCGCCAAGATCTGCAATGGTTCGCCGAAACCATCGGCGAATCCTTTGCCGTCAAGATCCGCGATGCGGGCTATGCGGCGCTGGCCCATATCGACGGCCTGATCGACGAGCACAGCCTGCCTTGCGATCGCACGCACGGCCTCGTCACCGCTTGCCGCAAAGCCGGCGACCTGGATGAGGAAGTCGAATCCGCCGCTTATGCGCAGGAGCGGTTTGGCGTCGCACCACCCACTTTTTTGAGCGCAGAAGAAACCGAGACTGCGCTTGGCACTGGCGGCCATGTTGGTGGCGTGCGTGACAAGGACGGCGGGCACATTCATCCGCTCGCCTTTGTGACGGCCCTCGCCGATGCTGCCGAAGCCCATGGCGCCATTGTTCACGACCGGACTCAAGTCACAGGCATCGACGCCAATGATCTGCGCGTCGAGGTCAGGACAGCGCGGGGGATCGTACGGGCGCAGCAGGTCGTGCTGTCTGGCAATGGCTATATGCGCGGTCTCAACAAGGACACCGATGCTCGGGTGTTGCCGATCACCAATTTCATCGTCGCAACCAAGCCAATCGGCGCGGGCCAAGAGGGCGGCATTCTGCCCGATGGCGATGCTGCCTCCGACACACGGTTCGTTGTGCGCTACTGGCGGCCGACGCCGGACGGACGGCTGTTGTTCGGTGGTGGTGAAAAATTCTCCACGTCTTTTCCCAACGACATCGAAGCCTTTGTGCGCCCACATCTGGCGGACATGTATCCGGCGTTGAAGGATGTAGAGATAGACCATGCTTGGGGTGGGACGCTGGCGATCACGCAGAACCGACTGCCACTTATCCGCCGTTTGGCGCCGAGGGTGACGGTCGCCGCCGGGTTCTCTGGCCAAGGCGTGATCAATGCGCCCTTCGCCGGCAAGATTGTCGCCGATGCGCTTACGCACGATCCGGCGCTGCTTGACCTGATGGCACGGCTGCCCAGCCCAACTTTTCCTGGTGGAACGGCACTGCGCGGGCCCATCTTGTTTCTGGCGATGAGTTATTTTGCCCTGATGGACCGCATCGGCTGAGGCACCCACGCGCTTAACTTTGAACGCGAAAGCAGCGTTGTCAGTATTTGATGCAAAAGCGGCTTAATTCAACCAAACCGTGTGCATAAATTCTCGACAAAAACACATTAGTGAAACCAGTTGTTAAAGGGAACGGACTTAACGTCAACTACCGATCCATTCCGTGCGGGTATGGAGCGGTTTTGCTTGTTACGATGAATCAAAAGCGCTGGAGTGAATCGCCGACGATGGTGAGCCGTCATGACATGGTGACTACAGCAACTGACGCGTCCAGCCGCTCGCTGCACCCGCTGGCCAAACAGCAGTTGCAGGATGCGACAGAGCCGCACGGCAAGGTAGATGTGAACCGCCTGCTTGCCGCCGTCAGCGCCTGTTATGAGGCCAGCGCGTCGCTGGCGCTTGATGTTCTAGAGCACAATCAGCCATCACCGATTGCCGACCCGGAAGATGGCCTTTCGCTGAAGTTTCTTGATGGCCTGTCCGACGGGCTTGTCCTTGTGGATGGCGACGGACGCGTTCGCTTCATCAACTGCACAGCTTGCGGCATGCTCGGCGTTGAACTGAAGCGGCCGCGACACCTGCTCTTCGGCAAGTCGCTTAGCGAATGCCTGGAAAGCTTGGAGCCCGGCGATGATTCCATTAGCGATGACGCACTTAGGAATTTCATTGCCGAACCCGCGCGCGAGACCGGCGATGTGACGTTTTCTGCCAAGATTCCCGGGCGCGGCGGGATCGTGCTCGACGTGCGGCGCATGGATGATGGCGGCTGGATGCTGCTTCTGCGTGAGACGGGCGACATCGGTGAACAAGGCCGATTGCTGCGGATCGCCGAAGAGGAATATCGCAGCCTGTTCAACAATGCCGTCATCGGCATCTACCGATCCAGTTTTGACGGCAAGCAGTTGCGCGCCAATCCGATGCTGGTGAAGCTGAACGGGTATGAAAGCGAAGAGGAAATGCTGCCGGCGGTGAACAATATCGCCTCCGAATGGTATGTCGATCCGGCGCGCCGCGACGCTTTTCAGCGCGAACTCAGCGAAAACGGCCGCGTCACAGATTTCATCTCCGAAATCTACCGCCACAACACCCGTGAACGGATTTGGATCTCCGAGAATGCGTGGATCGTTTACGACCCGAACGGCAATCCTCTCTTCTACGAAGGCACCGTGGTTGACGCGACTGAACGCATCGCAGCCGAGGAAGAGATCAATCACCTCGCGCACCATGACCATCTGACAGAACTACCAAACCGCTTCATGCTCTTGAAGAAGCTGCGCGAAGCGCTGCTTCGGCCCCACACGGCGGCCAGCGTCGCGGTGCATTGCCTCGATCTTGATCACTTCAAAGATGTCAACGACACGCTCGGCCATGAGGCTGGCGACCGGTTGTTGGTCGCCGTTGGCAAACGGCTGCGGGCGTCGATCAAATCGGACGATGTGTTGGCGCGGCTTGGCGGCGATGAATTCACGATCCTGCAATATAATGTGCGCCGGGCAACCGATGTCGCAGCGCTCGCCAGCCGTGTGGTCGCGACCTTGAACGAGCCCTTCATGATCGGCGAAAACCAGGTTCGCGTTGGTGTCAGCGTTGGCGTTGCCACGTACCAGGGGCAGGAACCTGCGGGCATGCTGCGCGATGCTGATGTCGCGCTGTATGAAGCCAAGAAGAGCGGGCGACAGACTTTTGTCGTCTACACCAACGCCATGGGCGACGCGCTCCAAGAGCGCCGGGCGCTTGAAGACGACCTTCGTGATGCCATCGAGAAAGGCACCTTTGAGCTGCATTTGCAGCCGGTCGTGGATGGCGATACCGGTGCGCCCGTCGTCTATGAAGCACTGCTGCGCTGGGACCACCCTACGCGCGGCAAGGTTTCGCCCTCGCGTTTCGTGCCCTTGGCCGAGGAAAGCAGCCTGATGGTTGGGCTCGGCGATTGGGTCTTGAACAAGACGGTCGAGGCGGCAGCCCATTTGCCCGAGGGCTTGCGCATTGCGATGAACCTTTCACCGCTACAACTACGTGACCAAGGATTCGTTGAACGCGTGCGCCAAGCCATGGATCGCTTTGCGATTGACCCTGACCAATTGGAATTGGAGATCACCGAAACGGTGATCATGTCCGACGATCAACGCACGCTGGATGCGCTCAACGCGCTGCGCGACATGGGCCTTCGACTGGCGCTCGATGACTTCGGCACCGGCCATGCGAGCTTGAGCTATTTGCAGCGATTCCGGTTCGACAAGATCAAGATCGATCAGTCGTTCGTGCAGCGCATGGTGGATGATCCGATCAGCGCGGCAGTGGTACGCGCGGTGACGTCGCTGGGCTGCGATCTTGGCGCGGCAGTCGTTGCCGAAGGCGTTGAGACCACCGCGCAGCGCGATGCCCTGAAACGGGAGGGCTGCAACCTGTTCCAAGGCTATCTGTTCGGACGCCCGACACGCTGGGACGACGTTCTCCTGCCTAGCGCGCTTCGCTAGAGCGCGTCTTTCGGTCAGGCGGCAGCAGTCTCGTGCGGATGTTTGCCGAGAATGATCATGCCGAGCAGATCATCATCGGTGACCTCAGAAACGTTCACCGTTCCCACCAATTTGCCGTTCTTCATCACGCTGGCGCGGTCGCACAGCTCCATCACCTGATGCACATCATGATCGATGAGGAAGATGCCGATACCCTCGGTTTTCAGCTGTTGGATGAGTTCAGAGACCATCTGGGTTTCGTGCGGGCCAAGCGCGGCGGTCGGTTCATCCATAATCAGGATACGGGCGTTGAAATAGACCGCCCGGGCAATGGCGACAGACTGACGCTGGCCACCCGACAAGGCTGACACTGGCGCGGAGAACTTTTGAAAATTCGGATTGAGCCGCCCCATGATTTCGCGGGTTTCAGCTTCCATCGCAGCATCGTCAACCAGCCCAAGCGGCGAGACAAGCTCGCGGCCGAGGAAGAGGTTGGAGGCTGCATCAAGATTATCGGCCAGAGCAAGCGTCTGGTAGATCGTCTCGATATTGTGGGTGCGGGCATCGCGCGGATTGGTGATGGAGACCTTCTCGCCATTAATGAAGATCTCGCCGCCATCGGGCTGGTAGGCACCCGATAGCATCTTGATGAGCGTCGATTTGCCCGCGCCATTGTGACCGAGAAGGCCGACTACTTCGCCGGGAAAAAGATCGACGGTGACGTGATCGACAGCCTTGATCCCCCCGAAGGAGATCGACATGTCGCGCATTTCAACAAGCGGTGTGTCCATATCAGTTGATCCCCGCACGTTTGCGATAAACGATATCGATCCAGACCGCGAATACCAGAACAGCACCGACGACGATGTTTTGGTAGGGCGCATCCACGCCCACCATTGCCATGCCGGACTGAAGCGACTGCATGATGAGGGCGCCGAGAATGGCACCGAAAATGGTGCCGACGCCGCCTGCAAGGGCCGTACCACCGATCACGGCGGCGGCGATCACCCGCAGCTCATCGAGTGTGCCGATATCATTGGTGTGATTGGCGAGCCTTGAAGACGCGACAACGGCAGACAGCGCCGTCAGCGCACCCATTAGCGCGAACACTTTGACCGTCAGCATTCGCGTGTTGATGCCGGAGAGTTCGGCAGCATCGGGGTTGCCGCCTGTTGCGAAAATATAGCGGCCTAGCCGTGTGCGCTTGGCGATGATGGTCATGCCGATGGCGACAGCTATCAAAAGCAGCACCGAAATCGGCAGACCATAGGTGGCGGTGAAACCGTCGGGCATGATCTCGCCGCGCGCCTCGAACATGCGGCGCAAGCGGGCTGTCGGGATTTGATAGCTGTTTAGGATCCAAATGAAGCCCATGATCGTTCCGACCATGATGCCCGATAGGGTCAGTTCGGCCCACATAGGTTTGGCCGCAAAGCCATGCTTTTCCTTGGCGCGGCGCCCGTTCCACTGAACGATGATGGCGGTTAGCGCGGCGAGCGCGCCGAGAACCCAGGAAACGGTCGGGCCAAGCGTGCCATTGATACCGCCGAAAATCATGAAGTTCTGGTCCAGCGGGCCGATCGTCTGCCCGTCGGTCAGAAACCACCCGACATTGCGCCAGACAAGAAGGCCTCCAAGCGTGACGATGAAGGCGGGAATGGTGAGGTAGCCGATCATCCAGCCGTGGAACGCCCCGATCAGCGTGCCAGCGAGCAGGCCAACCAAGATTGTGATCGGCGCGGTCAGCGGGTTGTTCAGGCCGAAGCCAAGCAGGTCTGGCAAGATCGCGGTTTGCGTCATCGCCATGATGGCCGAGCACGTGGCTAGCAACGCCCCGACAGACAGGTCGATGTGGCGGGTCACGATCACGAAGACCATGCCACAGGCCATAATCGCAACCGACACCGTTTGGATGGTCAGATTGAAGATGTTGCGCGGGGTAAGAAATCGCCCATCGGTGATGAGGTCGAACCCAACGCACAGCAACACAAAGGCACCCACCATACCCAGCAGGCGCATATCAAGCTCAAGCTGCTGAAGGGGGTTTTTGCGTTGGGCGATGGGTTGATCGACGGTGTCGGTCATATCTGGCCTCCAGCTGCCAGTGATTCCAAGAAAAATGCGCCCCGGTTACTCGGGGCGCATCTTGAAGGTTTCAGCATTTCAGTCCGTCAACCGATCAGTTGCAAGGTGCCGGACCATCGGTGACACCCTGGCAAAGAGCATCAAGCTCGATCCAGCCAGCATCGACGACAACGGACAGGTTTTCCGCCGTGATCGGCTGCGGTGCCAAGAACATGGAGGTCATGGTGGTCCCGCCTGGCGATGTCCACTCGACAGCTCCATCAACGGCATCCATCATGGTGCCACCGGCCAAAGCAACCGCGATTTCACCGGCAGCGCGGCCAAGGTCGCGGGCATCTTTCCAGACCGAGACGGTCTGCGTGCCGAGTGCAACACGGTTGAGCGCAGCGTGGTCGCCATCCTGTCCGGAGACGGGAATGCCGTCCATGCCTTGGGCTGTCAGCGCAGCCACAACACCACCGGCTGTGCCATCATTGGAGGCCACAACAGCATCAACACCATTATCTTCAGCGGTCAGGATTTGCTCCATATTGCGCTGAGCATTGGCTGGTAGCCAGCCGTCGGTGTAAGCCTCGCCGACGATTTCAATCGCGCCGGAGTCGATCGCGTCTTGCAGCACTTCTTGCTGACCACCGCGCAGGAAGTCGGCGTTGGGATCGGTGGGCGAACCCTTGATCATCACGTAACGGCCTTCCGGCTGTGCGGCCAGCACAGCACGAGCCTGCATACGGCCAACCTCGACATTGTCGAAGGTGAGGTAAAAGGCACGCGGATCTTCGATCAAGCGGTCATAGGCGACGACAGGGATGCCTTCATCGGCAGCAGCTTGAACCGCTGGGCCAATGGCCTGCGCGTCCTGCGCCAGGATGATTAGCGCATCGACGCCCTGAGCGATCAGGCTCTCAATGTCAGACAATTGTTTGGAAGCCGACGACTGAGCGTCTGTGGACACATATTCTGCGCCGGCGGCTTCAAGTGCGGCCACGATGGCAGCTTCGTCGGTTTTCCAGCGCTCTTCCTGGAAGTTCGACCAGCTGACGCCGACAGTCATCTGCGCATAGGCAGTCGTTGCGAAAAAGGCGGCGAACAGAGTCGCGGCCATGAGTTTTAGGAATTTCATCGATGTCCTCCCGAGTTGGAACATGCGCGCCCTGTTGACCAGAGCATCATCATGTCGCGGCACCGTAGCATCTTTTTTTTATTGCGCAAATTAAATGTTGAATTGCCGTGACTTTCACCGCAGAGCCCAGCTGCCTAAGCGGAAGGCAACAGAACCTGTCGATTTATTTTCCCAGGTGAATTATATGTGGTTCCTGGGAGGACCACTTGGCCGAAACACTTCGCCTTTCCAACAGTTCTGATCAGCGCGAATCCACGCGCCACCAAGTGCTCGACGCGATCCGCAACGCGGGACGTATCGCGCGCACTGATATCGCAAAGCAGACCCAGGTTAGCCCGGCAACGGTTACGGCGATCACCTCTGAATTGCTCGGAGCAGGCTTGATTGAAGAAATCGAACCTGATGCTGATCGAACTTCGGTGAAGCGCGGGCGCCCGAGGGTGGCGCTACGCATTTGTGGAGACGCGCATTTGATCGCCGGCATTAAAATCTCCGACAAATCGGCCCTGGCCATCCTGGTGGATTTTGACGGCAACACGATTGGCCACAGAGAAACGCCGCTCCCATCCTCCGTCGTGGCTCCCGCTGATTTGGTCGCGATCATACGTCAATTGCTTGACGATGTGACGGACGGTTTGGGGCGTCGCCTGACCGACATTTCCGGCGTTGGCATCGGCTTGGCGGGCCTGATCGATGCAAGGCGCAATTTCGTCTACTGGTCGCCATCGCTCAATGAACGCAATGTCGAGCTTGGCCGTTTGATCAGCCAAGCCCTGCCCTTCCCATCATTCGTCGACAATGATGCCAATCTTGTTGCCATGGCTGAGCAGCGTTTCGGCATCGGGCGCGGTGAATCCGACTTTGTTGTCATCACCATCGAACATGGCGTTGGCATGGGCATTGTCATCGACAATGCGATCTACCGCGGCGAACGCGGCTGCGGTGCGGAGTTCGGACACACCAAAGTGCACCTTGATGGCGCGCTTTGCCGATGTGGCCAACGCGGCTGCCTGGAAGCCTATGTCGGCGACTATGCTCTTCTGCGCGAGGCCAGCATTCTCAACAGCGCGCAACCAGAAAGCGATCTGGCCGCACTCTACCAACAGGCGCAGGACGGTGATGCCATGGCGCGGTCCGTCTTTGATCGTGCCGGCCGCATGTTCGCGATGGGTCTGGCGAACATCATCAACATCTTTGACCCGAAACTTGTCATCCTGTCCGGCGAGCAGATGGAGCACGACTTCCTCTACTCGCAAGACGTTCTTGAGCGTGTGTGGGCTTCGATTGTCCATGTCGATAGCGAACGACCGGAAATCCGTGTGCATAAATGGGGCGATCTGATGTGGGCGAAGGGCGCGGCTGCCTACGCCATTGAGCAAGTCTCCAACACCACCATTCAGAGGCTTGCAGCCCATGCGGCGTAGCATGACGGCCTGCCTTTCGGTGACCATGGTCCTAAGCAGCGCAGCGGTCACCATTGCCCACCCAAGGTTCGAACCTCGTCCCATCGACCCGCATGTTTATGGCGGCGGCTGGGAGCATTTTGTCGGCGGTGGATTGGCCGCCCTTGACTGCAATGGCGACGATCTTCCCGAGCTTTATGCGGCGGGCGGCGAGAACCCGGCCCAACTGTTTTTGAACACGTCGCCCGCGGGCGGAGCTTTAAGCTTTGCGGCGCAGACACCGGAAATGTTGGCACTTACAGGCGTCATCGGCGCCTATCCGCTCGACATTGATAGCGATGGCCTGCTTGATCTTGTGATCTTGCGCGTCGGTGAAAACCATCTCCTGCGGGGCATGGGCGACTGCACCTTTTTGCCCTTCGAAAGCCTGAATTTTGACGGCGGCGATAGCTGGACCACGGCCTTTTCCGCCACCTGGGAAGCGGGTGAAACCCTGCCGACCTTGGCCTTCGGCAATTATGTCGATCGAACCAACCCGGAAGGTCCGTTTGAAGCGTGCGACGCGAATGTTCTGCTGCGGCCTGATGGTGACCGGTATGGCGCGCCCTCATCCCTGGCTCCAGGGTATTGCGCGCTGTCTATGCTCTTCTCCGATTGGGGCCGCCAAGGCCGCGCGGACCTTCGGGTTTCCAATGACCGTCACTATTATGTGCGCGGCGGGCAAGAGCAGATGTGGGCCATGGATGCATCGCCCCGCCTCTACGGGCCAGAGGATGGCTGGCAGAGCCACCAGCTCTGGGGCATGGGTATCGCAACGCGCGACTTGGACGGCGATGGGCTGTCGGAAGTCTATCTGACGTCGATGGGCGACCAACGGCTGCAATTGATCGAACCGGAGGCCGGCGCGCCGACATTCAAGGATGCGCCCTTTGAGGCCGGGGCGACCGCGCACCGGCCTTATACCGGTGGCGACGGACGTCCTTCGACCGGGTGGCATGCCGTCTTTGGCGATGTGCAGAATGACGGGCTTGCCGACCTGTTCGTCGCAAAGGGCAATGTGGAGCAGATGCCCGGCAGTGCCATGGACGATCCCAACAATATGCTCCTCGGCCAAGATGGTGGTGTGCGATTTGAGGAAGTTGGCTTGGAGGCGGGCATTGCCAGCCTACACCGCAGCCGAGGCGCGGTTCTGATGGACCTGAATCTCGATGGCCGCGAGGATCTGGCCGTGGTCAATCGCGGCGCGCCGATGGAACTCTATGAGAATGTCACGCCCGAGACCGGCGCATGGCTCCAAGTTGAACTTCGCCAAGACGGCATCAACACCAGGGCTGTTGGTGCCTTTGTCGAAATACGCGCCGGCGAGCGTCTTTGGACGCAAGAAGTGACGGTGGGTGGCGGTCATGCCGGCGGGATCGCCGGCGCGCTGCACTTTGGACTAGGCGACGCTGACGCCGCCGAGGTGCGCGTGCATTGGCCGGACGGCACGATTGGGGAATGGCAAGATATGGCATCCAATCAACGCGTCACCGTCACACGCGACTAACGATCGATTGGCAGGCCACTCGGCACGCTCTCAGGGATACCCAGACGACCATCCATCGAGGTCCGGTCGGTTAGCGCCCCTAGGAACGCCAAGATGTCAGCGACGTCATCATCGCTCAGTTCCATCGGATCAAGAACGTTGGCGTTGGCAATGGCCGCAAGTTCGCCTGGGTCGTCCATGACGCGCCAGTCTTCGGCGCCCTCAAGAGCGGGCAAAATCGCCTGACTGCGATCATAGGCGTAGAGCGAGGCGACGGGGTCGAGATGGTGGCGAACCACCGCCTCTAAAGTACGATAGGCACCCGAATGCCCGTAAGGCGCGGTGTGCACAATATTGCGCAAGGATGGCGTGCGAAATGCGTAGGCATCTTCCAGTGCGCCGGTCACTCGCAGGCGGCCCTCATCGCGGGCGTGGCTTTCAAAGCGTGCGGCCTTGCCCGGTCCGAGTTGCGGCATCGCGATGGCGTGAAAATCATGGTCGGTCTGAAACCGCCCAGAATGGCAGGTGCCGCAACCGGCTTCACCGTAGAACAATGCCATGCCACGCTGCTGAGCGTCGGACACAACGTAATCGCCCGCCAGGTGCCGGTCATAGGGGCTGTTCGTGGCACGCCATTCAAAGGCGATGAAGTCGGCAATCACGTTGCCAATGTCGGCGAAAGTGACGTCGCTGCCCTCACCTAGGATCGCATCGAACTGCGCGCGATACGCCGGAATGCCTGCAATGCGCTCGGCAATCTGATCCCAAGCGCCTCCGGGCAGCGAAAGGTGTCCCATGCGCACGGCCTGGGCGATCGGGTTTTCCGAATAGTGCCCCGCCATTTCATCAGCCGAAAGCACCGGGAACATCGCCTGCGCGGCAAGCACAGAATCGAAGCCATCGGCCATCGATTCACCAAGCGGCGTGCGAATACCATTTGGCAGGCTGGCGTCAGCTTCCAACCGACCATCGTGAAACATGACCGTGAACTCCGGCTCGCCAAGATTGAACAAGCCCGGCGCATTGCGTGGTAGGCGCTGCTCCGGCGGGTTGTCCGGATCGACACTACGATCAGGGCCAAGGCCGGTTGCGCCATCGCCAAGCGACAGCGAGACGCCATCGCTGGTTCCAAAGCGCGGATGGTGGCAGGTCGCGCAGGAAACCTCCTGACTGCCCGACAAGATCGGATCGTAAAACAGCAACTGGCCGAGCATCACCCGGCGCATGTCGAGGTCCGGTTGGTTGGCAAGTCCCAAGGCAGGCAGTGCCATCAGCGGCGCCAGCATCAATGTAATCCAAGGCCATCTCATGCGGTCGCCCTAACAATCTCAACGGTTGTTGTCAGGCGATAGGGTAGGTTGGGGTCGGCGCTTTCCATCGTCAACGAATTCTAGAACCCGTTCGCCCGTTTTGAGAAGAGGTCTGATGGTTGATCAGACGAGCCATCGGAAAAAGAAATGGCGCGGGCGCGGTCAGTGAATTGGAGTAAAGAGCGCGCTTCGAAGAGTCTGCCTGAAACTTTATGGAGGTCGCTCCCGGCATTTGCCACGCAAACGCCTGCCGCTCGTTCCGCGCTTCGCAAGAGCAAAGCGCTATGGCGCACCGGGGAAGATTCGAACTCCCGACCCCCAGATTCGTAGTCTGCTCAGTCTATCACCGAAAGGCTGAACGAAATGACTATCCCCTTGTTACCTATCGTGATTATCCCCTCCGCCATCGCCTTCTCGATGGGCATAGTGGCATTGTACCTCCTAGTGGCACGCAAGGTTATGCCACGGCGTGTGCCACCTGCCACTCTTGGGTTCCAAACGCCGCTTGAGCAGTTCAACACGTGGCCTGGCGGTCGCACCAAGATCGCCTTTGAGGGCGACAAGATGGTCCGCACTAGGGTCAAGACGGACCCGGTCTCCGGGATCGCGTTCAAGACGCGGGAGGTGCGGTGATGCTTTACCCACAGATGGGCACTTTCGGCGGGCTCAAGGTCCTCGTGAAGCCAGACCATGTGGAGGTCAGACGGACGCTTAAGGAACGGCTCCTGTCGTGGCCGTGGCGCCCCTGGGTTCGTAAGAAGTGGATTGACAACCCGATCTTCCAGCCCGGCGCACAGGGATACCGCATGGGCGACACACTGCTCGTCAAGGAGAGCTTCTACCAACAGCTCAAGGAGCACACCGTTGCGAAGGAGTATTTGTACTGATGTGTCCCCGTATCCTCCTCTCGGAAGAGACGCTCCTCCAGATAGGCCTCATGTACGTTGCCGACGAGGAAGGCGCTGGTGCCCTACTGGCGGCCATCAGGTTTCAGGACGGAACGGACACTTGGAGCCCAGAGCATACACTCCCCGCTAGAACTCCGAGTGACCACGTCCCAGGTTGTCGCTCATGAGATTGGCAAAGGTGTGGACACTGTTAGCCTGCATCTCGATCTGACGAAACACTAGCGTATCGCGATCCAGCCTCCGGCTTTCATCACGTAGAGCCTTCTCCCAACGACGCGCTTCTAGAGCCAGGCGTCGTCGCGTTGACGGGTGGAGTGTTTGTTTTCGGGTTGGCTGTCTCGGCGGCATGAAGCGAACATAAGAAGAACGGAAGGCGCCGTGTCAAGGGCCGCTTCGACATGTTTACAGACAAGGAACTCGCCATTGATCGATCCCAATGCCCCCTACCTACACGACCGGTGGGAAGACCAAGTCGCCCTCGAACAAGAGATGAGTGAGCTCGGCAGACAGAACGCTCAGCGCCGTGTCAACCGCGCCATCGAGAAGAACGACATGACACGGCTCCGGCCGCATCGCTCGCTAGTCCGAGAGTTCATCCCGCCCGTCGCCGAGACACTCGAAGCCTGGATTGAAGCGGCCGCCACGCGTCGAGGCCCCAAGCCCATCTCCCTGCCCTTCCTCAAGCTCATCCCTGCGGAAACGGCCGCCATGGTGGCCCTAAAGTGTATACTTCGCATGATCGGCATCGAGCGGCGTACGGTACTCGCGGTGGCCCATGAGATCGGCACCTGGATCGAGCACGAAGCTCGCTGCCTCGCGTGGATGAACAGCGAGGAGGAGAAGGATAGCTGGAAGACCATCGACGCATACTATCGGCGCCGGGGGTCCAATTCGGCGCACAAGAGGCGGGCACGTATCGTCATCTTCAACAAGTACGTCGCCGACAAGATTGGCTGGGAGGACTGGACCAAGGAGCAACGGAACCGCATCGGCCTCGACATGATCGACATGGTGATCCGAGGAACCAAGCGGTTCTACCTGGCGAGCATGCTGGCTACCTCAAAGACGCACAACCGGGGACGCAAGATAAAATCTCGGCCGTTGATTATCGAAGCAGACGAAGAACTCCTGACGTGGATCAGAGGGTCTCTAGACGATGAGGAACTCTTCGCACCTACCTTCCTACCCACCCTCATCCCACCAAAGCCCTGGGATGGGCCGCGCGACGGCGGCTATTGGACGCCCTTTGTCAAGACGCCCTTTATGATCAGGTTCAAGGCGAGCCATGAGGACCAGCGCCAGCGGGCCATCGACGACTATGAGTCCATCGACATGCCGGAGGTCTATGAGTCCGTAAACTGGCTCCAGGAGACCGCATGGCGAGTAAACAAGCGTGTGTATGACGTGGCCGAAATGCTCTGGGAAAGAGGCTCGCAGATCGCCGGCCTTCCACGACAGGATGCCCTTGAGATACCGGACAGACCTGAGGGAGAGAAGACAGAGGATCACGTCAAGGAATGGTTCGAGCTGGCCGCCAAGATACGCACGGTGAACGCCAAGACGACCTCACATCTGGTGGAAGCCAAGAGCTGCCTCGATACCGCACGACGCTTCGTCGATGAGCCTCGCTTCTACTATCCCCACATGTTGGACTTCAGAGGACGCGTCTACCCCATCCCTTCGACCATGAGCCCCCAAGGTAATGACCTGGCGCGAGGGATGTTGGAGTTCGCTGATGGCAAGCCTATCGGTGAAGAGGGCTGGAAGTGGCTTGCGATCCACCTCGCCAACCAGTTTGGCGTGGACAAGGTGTCATTCGATGAGCGCATCGCCTGGGCTGCGGAGCGAGAGGACCTCTGGGAAAGGGTCTCCGACGACCCCCTGGAGAACACCGAATGGGCGGAAGCTGACGATCCCTGGCAGGCCCTTGCCGCGATCTTCGAGTACGTCAATGTCATGCGCGAAGGTCTCGACTGTGTGTCTCATGCGGTCGTCCGTGTGGACGGCTCTTGTAACGGACTTCAGCACCTCAGTGCCATGGTGCGTGACGAGGTGGGTGGAGCAGCCGTCAACCTAATCCCCTCGGACGAACCCAAAGACATCTACGGTGAGGTGGCCATCGACCTTCATGCCATCGTGAAGAGGGACTCAAGGCGGGAAGAGAACAAAGACGCGGCTAAGGCCTGGTTGGAGCTTCTCGGCGATGTGGCCCAGCGCTCGATCACGAAGCGGCCAGTGATGATCCTTCCCTATGGAGGAACGCGCGAGGCCTACATGAAGTACACGATGGAGTGGCTCGACGACCATGATCCGGACATGGAGGCCATCCCTCGCGACCTACGCTACAAGTACGTTGGCTATTTGGTGAAGACCATGTGGGCTGCGGTTAGCAAGAAGCTCCTGAAGGCGCGACAGGTCATGATGTGGCTCCAGGACTGTTCGAAGGAGGCTTCGAAGAGCGGGCTCCCCCTGTACTGGAAGACGCCGGCAGGGTTCGTGGTGCGACACTTCTACGGCACAGAGAAGAGGAAGAACGTAAAGACACTCATCGACGGCCAGGAGATACAGCTACAGGCCCAAGAGGTGTCGAAGACGCTCGACAGGAGAGCACAGTCCGTCGGCATTGCTCCAAACTTTGTCCACTCGATGGACGCTTCCAATCTCATGACGGCGTCTATCATCGCCAAAGACAACGGTATCACTGCGCTTTCCACGATCCACGACAGCTATGGGACCCATGCGTCTGACATGTGGACCCTGTCGAAATGCGTCCGAGAGGCCTTTGTGATGACATACGAGGAGGACGTCCTGGGGCAATTCGAGGCGGCGTGTCGTGACGTCGTACGGGATGGTTTCCAAGCGCCCCCAGATCGGCCGGAAAACGGCTCTTTGGACATACGTCAAGTTCTTGATTCTGATTACTTTTTTGCCTGATCTAATCAAAAGGACACATAAATAGGGTGTCTTTCGATATACCCCAAGCTCCCTCCAAGCCACTTGAGGTCCTCCACATGTCTTCATCCTCACAGACTCACGGCAACCTCAGCCGTCGCATCAACGGCGACCGCCTGAACATGGCACACCGTGAGACGACCGCAGCGGATGTCTTCGAGATGCTGGACGGTATCCGCAACGCTCCCGGTGAGCGCGTACTGGCTGCCACGGCCCTGCTCTTCGCGGCCGTCTCCGAGCGCTACGCGAAGTCGCCTGAGGAGCTCCACACCCTAGGGCGCAAGATGCTGACCCACAGGGACAAACACCACCGCAACTCGACGGCGCAGATCGAAGCGCTTCGCGACTACTGCGGCCTCACCCTCAACACCAATCCCCACAACAGGAGCAGCCTCTAATGGCACGAATCCTTCACGTATCCCCTTTCGGCGAACTGGTCGGCTATCCGTGGATCAACAAACCAGACGCGAAGTTCAACGAGGACAATCCGGTCTTCAAGGCTGCCTTGGCAATCGACAACGACGAGGCGGCACCGCTGATCGCCACACTCGAAGGCCTCGTACAGCAAGCCTTCCAAGAGCATGTTGATGACCTGAAGCCTACCCAGCGCAAGCAGTGGACTATCTACCGTCCGTGGGAGGAAGAGGTGGACGAGGAAACGGGCGAGCCGACAGGCCGCACCATCCTCCACACCAAGCAGAACTCCATCATCCGCTCGCCGAAGGGCGAGAAGCAGATCACCATTGGTCTGCGCGATGCCGCCGACAAGCCAATGAGTGCCGACATCTGGGCTGGCTCCACCGCTCGTCTCATGTTCTCGACACGCCCCATCGTGATCAACTCGTCACGTAAAGCCGGCATCCGCCTCGACCTCGCTATGGTCCAGGTGAAGGAGCTCTCAGAGGGCCGCTCAAACAAAGGCTTCGGAGCCGTCGATGGCTACACGGAAGCCGAGGCAGAAGCCGCCCATGGAGAAGCTGAAGACGACTCCAACGAGCCAGTCGGCGATTACTGATGGGCGTCTCCACCAAGGGGTGGAAGGGCCGTCGCAAAGGCCGGAAGTGGCCTAAGAAGGTCGGACAGTTCAAGTCGCAGCTCGAAGCTCGCAACGCCGGGCACCTCGAACAGCTCGGCGAGAAGATCGACTACGAGACCATCAAGATTCCCTACACGGTCCCGGAGTCGCAGCACTCGTACAAGCCAGACTTCCGGCTTCGCAACGGGATCATCGTTGAGGTGAAGGGGAAACTGGAGCCCAAGGATCGTGCCAAGCACCTCCTCATCCAGCTCCAACACCCTCAGCTTGATGTCCGCTTCGTGTTCCAGCGGCCGTTCGACGTGATCTACAAGGGTTCGAAGACCACCTATGCGGACTGGGCCGAGAAGCACGGGTTCCGTTGGGCAAAGCTCGTCGTGCCTGAGCCATGGGTCCTGGAGAAGGGACCGAGCAGGAAACCCGAGGAGGTCTTAGGCCTTTGATCCAATACCGTAAGCGCAAGGTCACCAAAACGATCTTCCTCCATGACAGCCACACGGTGCCTCAAGAGCGCCTGGCGTCAGACATCGAGCGCTGGGATGCGCACCGGGATGGCGTCAAGATGGGCCTCTCGGGCATCGGCTACCACTTCATCCACAACCGAGACGGAAGTCGCCACATCGGACGGCATCACAGCGTCATCGGGTCCCACACACCGACCAGGAATATGGAGAGTATCGGCCATTGCCTGGTTGGCGGCCGAGAACCCGACGAGTTGGGAAGCCCGGTGTTGGACGTGGGTGTCGATAACTTCACGGAGGCCTCCATTCTCGACTGCTTCAACGCGATGCTGGAGATGATGGAAATCTATGGCCCCCTTGAGGTCCTCGGGCACTACGAAAGGCAGCGCCACGTTCGACGACACCGTCCCAACTGTCCGTGCCTTGATATGGATGACTTCCGCCAGCGCCTCGAAATCTACAGGCAAACAGGGCACCTCCTTTGAATATGATCAAAAGGTCACATAAACCATGACACCCCAGCAAGAGCTACTCCTCGACTACCTCAAAGAGGGCCGCACACTTACCAACGTGATCGCGGCGACGAACCTTGGTGTTCAGTCGGTCAGTCGGCGCATCACGGAGCTTCAGGACCTCGGCTACGAGATCGAGAAGACATGGAAACAGGACCACTTCGGGAAGCGCTACGTGACCTACAGCCTAAAGATGGACGAGCAAGAATCCCCCACCCCCGAGACGGAGACCTCAGAATGATTAAGTCGCTCTTCGGCGTCATTACGGCGCTCACCCTCCTGGCTTCACCAGCCTTCGCCCAGGTGTCACCTCCTCCCATCACGATCTACACGGGCGGCGAAGGGGGTGGTTACGATGCACGTGCCCAGGTCCTGGCTCAGCGGCTAGCGCAGCGCGGCGTAGAAACGCGCATCGAGAACATGAATGGGTCCGACGAGATCACCCTTGCGGCGTGCCGCGATCCGAACTCCATGTGGATTGCGCAGATCGACGCCCTCTATGTCCGCGAGATGCGTGACGGGTGTTACCTCGTGGAGCTTGGCCTCTACGGCGATGAATCGGCTGCAATCTTCTTTCCTGATGGGAGTCGGTTGAACGAGCTCAGCGACCTCGACGAGACGCACACGGTCCTCGTGGATCGTATTGGCTCCGGCTCAGACCTCGCCTGGTCTACCATGGTGAGTATCGAGCAAGAGCACGGTCGTTCCAACGCCTGGACGAATGTCACGATTGAGTACGGCTCGGTGCGACGGGCATCGGCCCTGGCAACACGCGGAACCATTGATGCGGTCTTCCTGGTGCGAACTCCAGGCTCGGACGACTTCACGCGCCTCATGCAGGCTGGTTGGGACCTCGGCGAGATGTACGACCGGGACATCGACGACCTCGATTACGGTGCCAAGCCTCTCTACGAACGTGTGGACTTGCGGCTTGTGAATGCACGTGGACGTGCTGACCAAGAGCGGGCCTACCTCGTCCCCTCATTCATCGGGACCACCGAGCAGATTGAGCGGAACCATCCGGACCTCTTCGACGCCATGCTTGGTGTCACCGAATGAGCCGCGCCTGGTTCCTCAAGAAGCTGGACTGGATGATCCTGGGAACGGCCGGATCGGTAATCGCCCTCGACTCCGTCCTGCCTTCAGCGCTGACCGGAAACATTGATGAAGCCCTCCTTGGGGGCCTTGTCGCACTCATGCGGATGACACGGAGATGGTGGCAATGATCGAGGCAGTTCTCATCATGGTGGTCATCATCGTGGTCGCTTTCATCCTCACAATGTTCTCTCAGGACGATAGGAGCGTTTGATGGATTGGGTTTTCAATATGGGCCTAGTGCTGGTCTGGCTGGCCATCGGCTACGTCTCTATGGGCTTCCACCAGGCCTACGTACGGAGCCGGTTTGGTATTCTCTACGAGGGAAGCGATGCTGAGGAAGAGCTTCGAGCAGACTTTGTGTTTAACTTCTTTTACATGCTACTTGGACCTGTGTCGCTGTTCTGCGCAGCGGCCTTTGGAGAGATGCGAGACGGCTGGGTCCATCCCTTCTCACGGTGCGAGCCATGATGTTCCTTCTGGGACTACTGGCAGGAGTCGGACTGACCCTCTTCGCGATTATTGCCTGGGTTGTATACGTCATGCTGACCCAGCCTGATGACGCGTGGTTTACCCTCGGATGACCTTCGATAACATCAAATCGCTAGTCGATGCGGTCACCTACAAGCCTGGATGGTCCATCAGGTTGGACCAGGACAAACCGCTCTTGGTGCACAAAGTATCATGGAAGTTCACGGAAGAGATCAACGGACGTCCGTACATACAGGTCCGCGTTGAAGAGTGGACGGACGCGGCTCTCTCGCCTCACACCGGCAAGCGCCAGGCCTGGAGTGGCGGGAAGCGCTACCTGTCGTACCACATGTGCCGCCAAGAGATCGTCGGAGCATGCCTGGAGGCCATCAAGTCGGCCGAGATGCACGAACTCCACGAGTGGTTCAAGTACAAGGGCCGCTCCATCTACAACCCCCACCTTGATCCCGATGCGCTCGCTAAGGTCGCGAAGTACGCGAAGAACTTCAGCGTCCGGGATAACGCTATGAGCATGGAGGAGACGGGATGACGGATACACATTCGCTCGTGCGAACAAACTCTCCTGGCAGACCGTTCATTGGTCAGTGCGTGAGGTGTGGGAAAGACGGTCTAGGGATGATCGCAGCCCTTGAGCCCTGTCCCAACCCTTCAGGACGTACCATCGAGAAGGATATTGTCGATGCTATCGAGGGGGAAGGACCCTTTTCACGGCTCAAGAAAAATGAGCGGTGAGGACCTACCAGCACTCGTTCCGATCAGGACGCACCGGGCAGACCTCAACGTCGCCCGTCCAGCGATCCAGCACGACATACGTGGTGCCTAGGCCCCCGACATCATAGCGGGTCGTCCACGCGGTGACCCCAATGCCCACGACGATGAGGGCGATCACCCACTTCCGCCAAAGCCAAAGCGACTGCTTCTCGCGGCGCTCAATGGAGGCTCTCTGCATGTTCAACTCGGCGAGGTCCGAGGACTCGACGGTCGTCTCTAAGGGACCCTGTCCCGACTGCGGCTCTACGGACAATCTCACCACCTATTCTGACGGGCACCAGTTCTGCTTCACGCCCGGCTGCGGATACAAGAAGGGCACTCGGAGCACCATGGACCAGGACGAACCAGAAGTCTCCTCCAAGACCCCCTCCAGGGCAATCCCCTTCGACCTCTCCTTCACACCCGATGGTCTGAAGAAGCGTGGCCTGAAGGCGGACACTCTGAAGAGATTTGGCTACTTCCGGACCAGGATCAAGGACAAGGACCGGGACATCGCCCCGTATTACAACATGCTCGGCGAGATGGTTTACCAAAAGGCCCGCACCCCCGACAAGGAGTTCTACTTCGAGGCCCTGGTCGATGATCCGCCCTCGCCGTCTCGGTGCCAGCTCTTCGGACAGCACGCCTGGGGCGAACGCAATGATCGCATGGTCGTTGTCACCGAGGGCGAACTGGACGCCATGAGCGTGGCCCAGGAGACCAACTTCAAGTTCCCAGTCGTCTCCATCCCCATGGGCGTAAGCTCGGCCGAGGCCGCGTGTAAGGCGAACTTCATGTGGCTCTCGCGCTTCGACAAGGTCGTCTTGTGGATGGACAATGACGAGCCCGGACAGAGCGTTGTGGCGGACATCGCCAACCTCTTCGAGCCGGGGACCGTCTTCAACATCCGTCATCCAGACGCAAAGGACGCTTCCGATCTGCTCCAAGCCGGGCAGGCCGGGGAGGTCTATAAGTCCGTCTATGGGGCCTCGTTGTGGGCTCCAGGAGGCATCGTCAATGCGGCCGCTTGCGTGGAGGATGTCCTCACGCCTGAAGCCGAGATGATCATCGACTATCCATGGCCGATACTTCAGGAGAAGACCCGAGGCATCCGGACCAAGGAAGTCACCTATCACATTGCCGGGACGGGGGTCGGTAAGACCTCAAGCCTCGTCGAGCTCCAGCACCACTGCCTGATGAACGACATCAAGGTCGGCATCATGCGCTTCGAGGATACTCGCGGTAAGCTCCAGCTCGACATCATGTCCCGCCACATCAAGCGCCGGCTCCACCTCGATCCTCTGGACGAGAAGGAGATGCGGAAGCTCCACAAGCAGCTCTTTGCCTCAGGGCTCGTCGAAATGTTCGACCCCGAGAAGGCTGACTGGAAGCTCGATGCTCTCCTGGGGTACGTGCGCTACATGGCCAAGGGTCTCGACTGCCGCGTCATCTGGCTCGACCCCTTGTCCTTCTTTGTGACGACCGCGAAGGAAGACAGTGAGCGTCTCGCCTATGATCGGCTCGCCTTCGAGTTCGCCAAGATCGTCAAACAGTGTGACGTCGCCCTACAAGTCTCCCATCACCTCAGTGGGGACCGAGCTGGCGGCGGAAAGTCTTTCGAGGAGGGACGCCAAGTCTCTCTCAACAATGTTCGCGGGTCTGCGGCCATCTCTCAGTACAGCATGAACGTCCTGGCCTATGAGCGGGACCAGCAAGGAGAGCGCCCCGACCTCACCCAGATACGATCCCTCAAGTGCCGCTTCACGGGCTGGACCGGTACCGCCGATGTCCTCAAGTGGAACGAAGAAGAGGGGACCAACCTGCCGACCGACGAGGCGCTCCCTTCGAGTGAGGAAAGCGAAAGGACAACCTTCGGGCCGGCCCACGAGGAATACTAATGAACGAAACCGACCGGCTGCGGAGTGAGCTCGGGGAAATGAGGAAAGACCTGGAGACACTGAATGTTCGCGTCTACCTCGCCTACCAGCTCCTCAATTTCTACCGCTGGGCCTACGACATCCTGCTCGCCTACGGGGTGAACTTCAAAGACGTCAAAGAGTACAACGAGGACACCATTCTCGATGAAGCATCATCCCTCCCCATCACCAAAGCCCGCAACAAGATCGCCGAGTACCTCAAGCGTTTACGCAGTGGGGTCCGAGCTGCCGTCCGTCGAAAGAATTTCATCGTCCACTAAGGCGATTGCCGTCGAGCGATCCCTACGGATCAAGACGATCTACCTGGTGACCGAGGAGGGCTTGGAGTTCAGCTCCGAAGAAGTCCTCCACCTCTCACCCGTTGTTGAACGCCCCTGTGAGCCTAACGAAGACCCCATGCCTCTGTCCCCCGTGAAGTGGGATGAGGCGCGGGACGTTGGTTACTGGAGGCGGCTCACTGACGCCATCAAGAGGTTCGGCTGGCGGGACCGCATCGTGGAGGACATTTATGACTAGTCTAGGAGACATCAGAAGGTCCCTGGCTTCCAAGTTAGCGGCGGGGCGTCGTGCCCAAGAAGAACTTCACCGCGAGCGAGTCAATCGAATGCGACTGGAGAACCGACTCCAACAGTCTGAGAGCATCGCCGCAAGCCCTCTTATCAAGCACTACACGGAAGCCATGATCGACGAGTTCGCGAGAACGATAGCCGTGAAGGCGCTGGAGGCGGCGCTCCTGGAGCGTACGGTGATGCCTGAAACGGGTAACTTCCTCCTCCACTTGAGGATACCGGAGACGCATCTACAGCGCATGGTCCACCGCCACCAGATGGAGTCGTTCAATGGCTGATCACACCTTCGACTGGTTCTTTGGAGAAAATCAAAAGGACGGACGTTGGCTCGTTTCTGACCTTGAGACCAACGGGCTGCTCGATAGCGTCACCGACATGTGGAGCTTCTGCCTGAAGGACATCCACACAGGCGAGCGCTGGAGCTGCGCGGATCAACCAGGCTTCACTCCAATCGAAGAGGGACTGGAGGTCTACCAGGACGCGGCCATCGTGTTCGGCCACAACTTCGTCCCCTACGACTCGAAGGTTCTCGACAAGCTCTATCCGGGCGTCGAGCATCCCCTGATCCGGGACACCCTCACCCTGGCAAAGATGATTTGGCCTACCGATCTGCTCCGTGATCTGGACTTCCAGCGCTGGCGAAAAGGCTCCCTCCCTGGCCAGCTCATCGGCGCCCAGAAGCTGGAGGCCTGGGGTTATCGCCTGGGCCTCCAGAAGGGCGAGTACGCCAAGAAGGTCCAGGAGCTCAACAAAGTCTTCTCGAAGTCCGGCGATCCATTCGACGTGCCCGAGGAGTTCCGTCGCCTCATCGCCACCGATGCCAAGGGCAATCCTAAGCTCTGGGAGTGGCACGCTTGGTGTCTCCCAATGCAAGTCTACTGCGACCTCGACTGTGATGTGACAGAAGCGCTCGTCAAGCTCGTCATGTCTCACCTCGAAGGCACCACCAAGGCAGCGCGTGGGATCGGCTGGGCGCCGTCACCCGTGAAGCTGGAGCATGACGTCCTCGACACCTGTCTCCAACAAGAGGCGGACGGCTACGGGTTCGACCTCGACGGGGCCATCAAGTTGACCGGCAGCCTGAAGACCCGCGAGCGGGAGCTGGAAGCCAGCCTCAAGGACGCCTTCGGCACCTGGTGGCAACCCATCACGAAGGACGTGAAGAACGGCGAGAAGCCGGCGCGTGATCGGAACGTCAAGCTCACCCACTTCGAGGACGTCACCATCGAGCGTGTCTCTGAGAAGACAGGGAAACCCCTGAAGCCGTACGTTGGCCCTCCGCTCTGCGAGTACAAAGCCGATGCTCCCTTCGTGCGCATCCAATTCACTGAGTTCAACCCGACGTCTCGCCCACACCTCGGCGAGCGCCTCCAGAAGGTCTACGGCTGGCAGCCCATTGAGTGGGTGGGGAAGAACAAGGACCAGGCCAAGGTCGATGAGACGACCATCAAGGAAATCCCAACGAGCATCCTCCCAGAGGACTTGAAGGATATGATCCTTGAGTACCTGGTGGTCTCGAAGACCCTGGGACAGCTTGCCAACGGCAAGAAGAACTGGATCAACCTCGTCCGGGACGGACGCATTCATGGCCGAGTGGACCCCCTGGGTACCGTCTCGCACCGTGCGGCCCACAAGGACCCTAACCTGGCACAAGTGCCGAGTGTCTCTCTCGACGATGACGACAAGCCAATCCCAGGGTGGAAAGGCGGCTTTGGCGTTGAGTGCCGCTCCCTCTTCCGTCCCGGCCAGAAGGGCTGGCAACAGACTGGCACAGACGCCAGTGGCCTAGAGCTCCGCATGTTGGGTCACTACCTGTGGCCTTACGATGACGGCGAGTTCGCTCGCCTGGTGGCTGACCCTGACATCGACATCCATGCCTACAACGGCCAGCGAATGGGCCTGTCTAGGAGCGCCTCCAAGACAATGGCCTACCTCATCATCTACGGTGGGGGAAATGTCCTTGCTGGTACACGCATCGGCCTGACTCCCGAGGAAGAGGAAACCCTCGGCAAGACCGACCAGGCGAAGAACTACGTCCGCTTCATGCGGAAGACCTTCAGGGACTTCGTGGAGCCTGACGAGAAGACGCTCGCCTACTGGGTCAAAGGTAAGCAGGTCAAAGACGTCTTCATGGCCAACATAAAGGGCCTGAAGGACCTCCAGAAGGACCTCGCAGAGGAAGCCAAGCAGTACGGCTTCATCCGCGCCATCGACGGCCGTAAGCTCTACATCCGGAAGGCCCATGCAGCTCTCAACCAGCTCCTCCAAGGAGGCGGAGCGGTCGTTTGTAAGGTGTGGATGAAGGCCCTGGGAGATCGTCTCAAGCAAGCCGCAATACCTCACGTTCAGATGGCCTGGGTCCACGACGAATGTCAGTTCGAACATGAAGCTGGGTTTGGAAAAGGCGTTGGTTACCACTCCCATGTCTCCATGAAAGAAGCCCAACGCATCCTCGACTTCCGGGGTGAACTCGACACCGACTCCAAGACCGGAAGGAACTGGATGGAATGCCACTGATGGCGGAGCCTAAGTTCCTAGCCCGCTCGCGTCCCACCGCAGGCGTTGGCTACCGAGGCAACATACCAGAACCCGTCTGGGACATTCTGGCGGCCATCTGGACCCTTCCCGTCACCGTCTCTTCCAACCTCGCCAGAGAGAACTCCGAATGGATCGCCTTCGCGGCGAGCATGGGGTGGATCAGCACGATCACACCCGATGGCACCGTCCATACGCGCTCCTGGCACCTGACCAAAGAGGGCCTTGTAGCCCTCGAAACCTCCACCCCCAAAACCTGAAAGGAAGCTCTATGCTCACCGTTCTATTCGCCTTGCTTATCATCTGGATCGTCGTCGGGTTCGCGTCTCAAGCCGTCGTTGGGATGACCGACGCCGAGCCGACAGATTGGTCCACGTCCTCCCGCATCATTTTCGCGCTGACCATCACGCCTTATGGCTGCATCGTCGCTCTCATTGCAGTCGTCTTCCCTTCCATACTTGGCATCACCTATGACGAGGCCATCGGGCGGCTCAAGGAGCTCTACCTGGGTGAGGAAGAAGCCTGACGAATGATCGACATCATCGTCCCTCTGGGAGGCATCTTGATGATCCTCGTGGTCGGTTTCGCGTTTCTTCTCTTCCAGGCCTGTAAAGATTGGATGGCCCACCATGACAACCCTCCTGATTGATGGCGACACCCTAGCCTTCATTGCCTCCGCTGCGTGCCAAATGACGGCGAACGACGGCGGGACGCACTACCCAGTGGCCTTTCAGGCCGAGGGCGAGCGTATCGTTGACAACAAGATCGCCAAGCTCATGGAGCAGCTCGGGGCCGATGACATCAAGGTCTTCCTGAGCTGCCCGTCCGAGGAGAACTGGAGGCTTCGCGTTGATCCAGACTACAAGGGGAACCGGAAGAACTCCCAACGCCCCCTCATCCTCGACCCGCTGAAGCGCTATCTCCGTGTGGCTTATGGAGCCACCCACCTCGCCTATCTGGAGGCCGACGACACGCTCGGCATCTACGCGACCCATCCAGACCTCGTACCAGGCGACAAGATCGTCGTGGGACGCGACAAGGACTTCGCGACGATCCCTGGTCTCCATCACCAACTCAAGGACGAGGAGGGGGGACGGCCCATAGTGCGTACCGTGACACCCCTAGAGGCCGAGCGGGCTCACTTCATCCAGACCCTCTCCGGGGATGCCGTGGACGGCTATCCTGGATGCCCTGGAATCGGCAAGACGCTCGCCGAGCGGATCGTTGATAGTCCCGACAAGCTCGTGGCCCGCAAGGGTGTCATCACGCGCGGGAAGAACAAAGGCAAGGAGACCCTCAAGTGGTACTCGGCCGGCCCATCACCAATCTGGGAGGCGGTCGTCTCACGCTACGAAAAGGCTGGCCTGAAAGAGGCTGACGCCCTTAAGACCGGACGGCTCGCCAAGATACTACTGGCGAACGATTACGACATTGAGACCAGCACCGTGTACCTGTGGGAGCCTAATCGTGCGGAATGACAATCAAAAGGACACAGATCGTGATCGCCTCGTGCGGTCCATCTTAGAGGACATCATGTACCTCGAAGAGAAGATCGCTCGGGTTTCCAAGGGCGGTGATCGCACCATTGACGCCAAGCCGCAGCTACTGGCCGACGCATTGGGCCATCTTGGTAACGCTCGCGTCATGATCGCCCAGGGCATGGTCGAACCTGAAGGAGTGCTTCATGGAACCCTTGCTTGAGAACCCGGTGACCGGAATGACGGACGCTGAGTTCGAGACGTTTCGAGAGGCCCAGCGCAAGAAACGCGCCGAGCTGGTCAATCGGACGCCTACCAACCATCGTCAGCTCTGGCACCCATTCACGGTGTTCTTTGCGGCCAACTACTCCGTGCTCGGCCCCCTACAGCGGGAGGTATTGACGCGGGTGCTCCACGAGTTCCACCCGGACTTCAAAGGAGAGCCAGACCTCGACAAGTTCTACGACGCCATCGCTATCCTCGCCAAAAAGGCAGACCACCTGGAGAAATCTGGATGGGAGCCTACAGAACAGGGCAGTGGTGACAGGGTGCGTGGTCCAAACCACTACATGCGGAACCCTATCGAGCCGACCTTCTTCAACATGGAGCTCGGCCTGAACTGGCTCCTGGGGAATGCCGTGAAGTACACCATGCGGTACCAATTCAAGAATGGTCCTGAAGACCTCCGGAAGGCCGCACGGAACATCGAGATGTACGTCCGCTGGAAAGGCGGCGAACCCAACTGGAGCCGATGATGGACCCAATACACACCATGGCGCAGCTCCGAGGTTATCTCTCCCAGATGGTCCGGGATGAGGGCGGGCCGATCAAACCCCATGAGACCATGGACTACGCCAGGCACCGTGCCGGCCGCATCGAGCTCGCCAAGCAGCTCTTGGAACGCACCCCGTCCACAACGTCAGCGGATGATGCACGGACAGGGAAGACCGTCGAGGTCCCAAGTGCGTTCGACCACTGATATAATCGAAAGGACACACAATGTGCTTCGGAGGCTCTAAGCAGCCCGAACCGCCGATCAAGACGCCGAGCTATTCGGCCGACCAGATCGATCAGAACATCGACGTCGAACACGAGGAGGAGACCTCCCAGGTGCAACGTCAGAACCCCTACCAGTTTGAAGAAGAGGATGAGCTCTAATGTGTTTTGGAGGCTCCAAGAAATCTACACCACCGCCTGCCCCAGCTCCGGCTCCGGCTGCTCCGCTGCCTTCCCCCGAGGAACCTGACATCGGTAAGACGCGGCGCCGCGAGACCCGCGAGAACCACGATGGCAACGACAACCCCGACTATCGCGTACGGCGCAGCACTGGGCAGACCCCGGTGAACCCTGGCGGCCAAGTCACGATGTAAGGAGGGCTTATGGCCCAGCACACTCAACTGAGTGGGGACCGAACGGCCGAGGAGTTCTATGCCGCCGAGAAGGTGAACCGCGAGCCGGCAATCAAGATCGCCAAAGACCTGGCCCGACTTACCATCCCGTCTGCCTTCTTGGACGAGGATTGGGAAGAAGGCGGTGCCATCCCCAAGACCAACCAATCGGTCGGCGCCTACGTGGTCAATGGTTTGGCCAACTCCATGATGATCGCCGCCCTACCGGCCAACCTTCCCCACTTCATCCATGCCCCCGACGAGGCACGTCTAGGGCCTGACATTGAGCAGGACCCAGAACTGTGGTCCCGCGTGGAGCTCGCCCTGGCGCGGCGTGAAGTCATTCACCGTAACCGTCTAGCCTCTACGACTGCCCGGACATCCTACGCTTCGGGTATGCGTCAACACATCATCGCCGGTAACTTCCTGTGGCGCTGGACCGACATCGACAACCCCTTGGTCTACACCCTGCATCACTACGTGGTGCGGCGCTCGGACACCGGGCAGCACCTTGAGACCGTCTTGTGCACCAAGATGGCCTTTGTGGAGCTCGACCAGGAGCTACAGGACGCCGTCCGTGAAGTTCGGGCAGCTCGGGACAGCGATGGAGACGAGGACGAAGACGAAGTCACAGTCTATCACTGTCAACGCCTCGCGGACGTACCTCCTCACGCCAAGAAGAAGTATGTCTACTGGCAGGAGCTTGAAGGCGGTATCGTTGTTGAAGGGTCTGAGGCCTACTGCGACATCGGCAAGGAGACACTCTACCCGGCTGCACTCCACGTCGAGCCTGGCTCCAACTACGCCTTCCCGTACGCCCTGGACTACAAGGGTGACCTGGAGGCCCTGGAGAACCTAGGAGCCTCCCTTATCGACGGCGCGGCGGCTCTCGCCATGTTCCTCATATTCGTGCGCAACAGTACGTCGAGCGGTACTCAGCTCAAGAAGGTCAAAGCGGCGAGAAACCTCGATGTCCTGGAGGGCTCGGCGGAAGACGTCACGTCCACCAACTTCGCCAAGAGCGGGGACCTCGGGTTCGTTGATGCCTACTTCGAGAAGGTGGCACGTCGTGTTGGCTTCGCGTTTGCCTCCAAGCTCTCTATCCAGAGGTCCGGGGAACGCGTCACGGCCGAGGAATGGGTGACGATGGTCAATGCACTGTCAGAGTCCATGGGCGCGACCTACACGCTTGTCTCCCAGACAATCCAGACGTGGGTCATCCAGCGCTTCCAGTTCCTCCATGAGCGTGAAAACCCCATGCTCAAGAAGCTGCCTGAAGACCTCGTCCATGTTCGCACCATCTCCGGCCTCGACAACATCGGGTCCACCTCGGACTACGAGAACCTGAAGACCGCCCTGACGGACGCTGGGAACCTCGTGGGTCCGCAGGCAGTCGCCGCAGAGGTTAATGTATCGGAAGTCCTGCGGAGGCTCTTCGCCGGCAAGGGTGTGAAGCCTGAAGGTCTAACCAAGTCCGCCAATGAGAAGGACACCGAGACGCAGCAAGCCGACGAACGGATGGCCCAACAAGCCATGGTCGAGCAGGGCACCGGGCCGATGGCCAAGGGTGTCATGGACATGGCCTCCCAGGCGATGGGCGGCGGTGTTGCGCCCGAAGTGGCTCAAGGGCTCCAAGAAATGGACCCAAGCCAGATGGAGGCGATGATGCAGCAACTACAAGGAGCCCAGTGATGAAGATCGAGACGTTCATCGACCTAGCTACGGATGCCATCCGAGAGGAGATCGAGGGTCCGGACAGGGTCCTTGAGCCCGGCATCTCTGACGATGATGTAATCGCCATGCAGGTGGGAGCCGGCATCACGCTGCTCGCACAACGCTTAAACTTGAACCTGGGGCAGTGCTTTGGCGCGGGACAACGCATCCTTGTGCGCTTACGAAATGATCAAAAGGACAACTAAATGAACGACGACAAGATTGAAAGCTCGGTCGCCTCTGACGATGCCATCTCGGTGTCGATGGATGGTGGCGACAAGACCGTCGAGAACCGCGACACCTCGGGCTACGTGTTTGAGGATGATCAGGTAACGCGGCGGGGTGTCCAGGCGGAAGCCCCTGAAGCCGACGATGTGGACGCACAAGGTGAAGACACCGACCCAGCCGATGAGGTGCCCGAAGTCGAGCTCCAAGACCTCGGGGAGTTCTCCGATGATCGCGCTGATGAGTTCGATGCCTACTATCGGAATGATGAAGGAGGCCTCAGCGAAGACATCCTAACGGCCGAGTTCGATGCCAACAAAGCGAGTGGCGAGGCCGGGCTGAACGAGTCCACCTATGCGTACCTGGAGTCCCGTCATGGTGTCTCCAAGGAGATGGCCAAGAAGATCGAGGCGTCACTCGAAGCCCAGCGCAACGCTGCCACCACGCCAGCCGTCGATCAGCGCTCGGCATCGCTCGTCAAAGTGGCGGGTGGTGATGCCACCAAGCTCGCGGAAGCCCTTAAATGGGCCAAAGAGTCGGGCACCTACGACGCCACCGCCCAGAAGCGTTTCAACGCGGCGACGACCGGCAAGGACGATACAGCGGCCACAGAGGCCGTCGAGCTCCTGATGGCCCGCTACACGTCCGCAAAGGGCTCCGAGCTTCCGGAAGTCCCGCAGCGCGACGTCACGAACGGGACCGCCAAGCCTGGTGGCCGTAGGGTGAAGGGCTTCAAGTCCCGTCAAGAGTGGCGTGAAGCCCGTCGAGCAGCTACGGAGAGCGGCAACCGGAAGAAGATGGACGAAGTCAATGCCCGCCTGAGCTCCTCTGATCGCTCAAAGTGGGATGATTAAGGCCCTCTTCGGTCTCGGTGATCTAATCGTCAAGGGCGGCTTAGACTGGCTTCAAGGCCGGCAACGCATCGCCGAGGCAAAGCTCAACTCAGAGATCGCCAAGATCGAAGCTGAGGCCGAGCTCGCCGCCTACAAACTCAAAGCTGACGTGGAATGGGACCTCGCATGGGCCGGACAGGCCGAGAGCTCGTGGAAAGACGAGTATCTCCTGTTCCTTTTCACCATCCCGTTATGGGGCCTGATCATCGGCCTCTTCTTACCTGACGCCCGTCCTGCGGTCATGGAGACCCTCGACTGGCTCAAAGCAATCCATCCCATGATCTTGGAGTTCTACCTGGGAGCGCTGGCCGTCATTGTGTCGGCTGTATACGGCGTCCGGGCGTTTGCTCAGGGATGGCTGCCTGGTCGAGTGGCCCGTATTGCGGAGGCCTTCGGCGAACTTGATGACGACATTCCCGACCAAGCGGTGGAAGCCGCCACAACTCGGGTCCAGGCGTTCATCGACAGGCAAAGACAGTCCGCATCTCATCAGGGAAGCTGGCGACAGGATGATCCATCCGCCGTCGTCCCTCCTCCCCAGCCAAACTAGGAGACTAACACTTGGCTATTGATTACACTGCTATTGGCCTCCGTGCCGGTCAGCGTGCGCCTTCTGGGGTCGATCCCCGTGAACTGTTCATGCAGAACTTCTCCGATGACGTTCTCATGTACTACGCGGAGACTTTTGACTTCGCCGGAATGACCACCGTGAAGCAGATCACGGCCGGTAAGTCGGAAGCGTTCGACGTCTTCGGTCGCAACTATGAGGCCGAGGAACACACTCCAGGCGCCTTGATGACCGGTAAGGGTATCGAGAAGGAGCAGATCACCGTCGAGCTCGATGACTTCGTTGTTGACCACCGCTTCATCCCCGACATCGACCAGCTCATGGAGCACTACAACCTATCGGCGCCAATCTCGCGCTTGATTGGCCAGTCGCTTGCGTCCATGTCGAATGGTCGTAAAGCACGCACGGCGATCCTCGCCTCGCGTGTCACCACTGAGCCTTACCCAGGTGGCCCCGTCCCGTCCTACACGTTCCATGCGAACATGAAGACCGATGGTGCTCAGCTCGAAGATGCCGTCTTCCAGGGCCTGGAGTACATCAAGACGAACGACATCTCCGGCGACAAACCGGTCGTGATGCTTCCTTGGCAGCAGCAGCTCCTCCTCTCGCGGTACACCGGTATCGACACTGAGGAGACTTCTGGCTCTGGTGACCGCTCTGCCGGAACGGTTGGCCCAATCGCTGGCCTGGGCATCAAGGGTACGAACTCGATCCCGAACACCAACTACACCACCGACCCGAAAGCGAAGTACAACGGCGACTTCTCGACGACTGTCGGTGCGATGATCACGCCAATGGCCGTGGCAACCCTCAAAGGTTCGCCGCTGAAAGTCATCATGCGTGAGCAGCCGGAGCGTCTCGGTACGCTTCTGATTGGTTCTTACCTGGAGGGCCACGGTTTCTACCGTCCTGAGACCTCCTACGAGCTGGCAACCGCAGTTCGCGTCTAAGGTAATCAAAAGGACGAATAAATAATGGGGAGTGGCGGTCCGCCGCCCCTCCTCTTTTCCCCTCTTCCCTCTGGAGATCGACATGACGCAATCCCTGGACACGATCCGGCCCAAGACGAAGTTGGCTGCGGTCAACGACATCCTCCGATCAAGGGGCATCCGCTCTGTGTCTGACATCGAGCAGACCGGCGACTCTCGCGATGCCGCTGCGGAGTTGGCCAAAGCACTTGTCGAGGTCCAGAGCGACGATTGGAACTTCAATACCGACCCCGAACGCCTCTTTGAGCCTGACAGCTCGGGGCACATCTACATCCCCGACGACATCCTCTCCTTCGCCCCCGTCTACTACTCGGCGGATCGTCGCATCACCCAGCGCGGAGAGCGGCTCTATGACCGCGACAAGAGCACCTTTGTGTTCGACAGCGGTATCTACCTGGAGACCAAGACGGGCATCGCTTTTGATGACCTTCCTGAGCCTGTACGCATCTACATCACGGTACTCGCGGCGCTTTCTTTCGGGAACGCGAAGACGCCTGGATCGCCTTCCCTCAATCCTATCCGTGAGTCCCTGGCCAAAGCGAAGAGCCAATTGTCCACGTTCGACGGGGGGCTTGATGGCGGCTCTGGGTCTCGCCCTAACGCCGTGGCTTGGAGGAACAACCCGCGATGACGAGACCAACCTCTGAGCTGGTCCCATCGCTTGTCCAAGGTATCTCCCAACAAGACCCGTACAGTCGCGCCCTCGGTGCGGCGGAGGACCAGGAGAACTGTATCAACGACCTCCTACACGGCGCCCGTCCGCGTAACGGTGGTCGCATCCTGGCGAGCGGTTCGGAAACCTTCAACACGCCCTGGAAGTATCGCATCGAGCGCTCCAAGGACGAGGACTATGGCGTCCTGATCGAGGATGGGGAGATCACGATCTGGAACACGGCGGACGGCACCAAATGCTCCGTTACGGTCGATCCGGTAGTCACAGCGTCAAACTACCTGACGAACACCGGAGAGTCCCGCAAGGTCTTCAGTGCGGTCACCCTGAAGGACACGACGTACATTGCCAACAGCCAGGCAACCTGCGCGATGGCAGCGGACCAGTCTGACCCCCGTGGCAACTTCGGCATCGCTCACTTCAAGGCGGCCGGATACAGCACTAATTACAAGCTCACGGTGACCATTGGCGGCAGCTCGTGGACGGCGTCCTACACCACACCTGACAACTCGACGTCTGCTAACGCGACCTTCATCGCGACCAACCGGTTGGCGGCTGAGTTCGGCCAGGCCCTCGCTACCGCTCTTCCTGCGGCCTTCACGGTCTACTGGGAGGGCTCCTCGATCCTCATTGAGCACGACACCGACGAGTTCGAATTGGCCTCTGAGGATGGCCTCGGGGGTGACCAGCTCAAGTGCTTCACGGACAAGGTCAAGAAGACAACCGACCTGCCCCAGACCGCCTGGAATGGTTACATCGTCGCCGTTGGAGGTGACCCGGAGGAAGTCCAGGCCACCGACTATTACATCGAGTACGAAGGTGATGGGGACACTGGAGCTTGGGTTGAAGTCGCCAAGTGGAACACACCCACGACCCTCGACCCAGACACGATGCCTATCCTCCTCGTCAATACGGCGCTGAATACCTTCACGGTCGAACAGGCCACCTGGGGTAAACGCCTTGCCGGAGACGGGGTGGATAGCAGTAAGGACCCTTCCTTTGTGGCGTCCGCCGTTGTGGACATGAAGGACATTCAGGGCCGCGTCTGTCTCATCTTCAAGGATGGGTACGTCCTCAGCCGCTCCAAGAACGGCTTCAGCTACTTCCCGGACACGGCACAGACCACCCTCGATACCGACCCAATCGACGCGGAGAACGCGAGTGGGTCCGTCGCTGAGATCACCTCATCGGTCATTGCGGGTGAGCAAATCCAACTCTGGGCTAACAAGGAGCAGGTGAGGATCGACGCTGGTGACCAGAGGCTAACAGAAGAGTTCGTCGCCAACCGCCCGACCACCCATTACGAATACGACGGCGAAACGCCTCCTGTATCTGGGGGCCAGAGCAGCGTGTTCTTCGGGACAGGTCGCGAGGACTTCGTCTGGTTCATTGAGGTCCTCTATCGGGGCAACGTGCCGCGCGGCGAGATCGAGTTCAATGCTCAATGTTCTGAGCTCATCCCTGGCCGACTACGTCACCTAGCGCTCGGTTCGAGTGCCAAGATGCTCTTTGCCCTATCCACCGATGAACTGGCCACCGCGTACCTCTACCAGTGGCACAACCAGGGTAACGACAGAGTCCAGTCCGCCTGGAACAAGTGGGTGTGGCCTGAAGTCACCTCTGTGATCGCTCTCTGGGTCCGCCAGACGACCGTGACGGCTCTCTTCAAGTGGCCCAATGGTTCCTATACCCTTGAAGCAATCCCCTTCGGACGGAGAATGGACGACTCTTCCCTGGTCTCAATCCGCCTCGATCACATGGTGGACGAGACATACGGGACCTACGGGGCGCAGAATGCTGAAGGTCTGTGGCCCTGTCTCCTAACGCTGCCTTACGACGTCGCCGAGGAGGATCGATCCGAGTGGGTGGCCACTGGGTCTCGGACAATGGGAGACGAGGTCCGAGGCGTGCCCCTGGGCGTCGAATGGGTCTCATCTAATGAGGTCCGTGTGCTGGCTCGCGCTGCCGGTCAAGAGCTCTATTTTGGCAGGGTACCAACCGCGATCCATGAGCCCACGGAGCTTTACATCACGAGGGACGGCACCACGCTCCCATCCGACCGTCTTCAGATCAACCGTGCGATCATCCAGCACCGCGACAGTGCGACCTATAAGGTTGAAGTAGGTGGCACCGTGGAAGTCTTCACGGCCCCTCGCGACGGCTTCAAGAACAACGAGATCGCGCAGGACAGCGGTAAGTTCGACGTGACAGTCGGCCTACTAGCCAGCGAGGCGAAGCTGCGGCTGATCAACGACACGCACCTGCCGTGTGGCTGGAGCGCCATCAAACACATCGTTGAAGTAACCTCGGAGGAGCAATGACGAAAGTCACCGTTCGGCGTCCCACAATCGTGGACTTCGTCAAGGCCTTGGACCACGTGCGGGAGGCCGACAAGCTGGAGTGGCTGCGGGGCACAGGACACCCCTTCGAGCAGGCTGGGGCATTTGCCATCAGGACATCCGAATACTGCCGAGCAGCGTTCGACGCCCAGGACCGCATGCTTTGCACCTGGGGCGGCGACGAGGGCTCGGTTTGGCTCTTCGCGACCAGCTTTGGCGAGCGTCGAGCCTTCTCCCTACACCGCATATTGGACGCCGAGTTTGACGCCATGGTGGAAACTTTTGGTGCGCTCACGGCTCTCGCCGATGAGGAGAACACTGTCCACCATCGCTGGATGAAATGGCTCGGCTTCAAGGATCACGGAAAGCGGCTCGGAGGGGCGCTAAACGTCCCTCTCCGCCTCTTCTCATACAAGGAGTAAGCCATGTGCTTTCCCATGGCGGCAGCCGCTGTAGGTGCCGTGATGTCCGTTGCCCAGGCAGCCGTAGGCTTCCAGGCAGCACAGGACGACTACAACGCCAAGGCTGAGGCCTGGCAACAGAACTATGTCAACGCATTGGCTTCCGGCCGGGACGAACAGAACCAGCTCCAACTTCGCATGATCGAGGAAGAGGAGGCTAGCTCACAGCGTCAGCGACAGAACACCATTGAGGGAGCTCAAGTACGCTCTGAGGCGGAAGCGTCGGCTGCGGCCGCCAATGTAGGCGGTATCTCTGTGAGTAACATCATCCTCGGTATCAACCGTCAGATCGCCGACAAGCGGACCTCTGAGGAAACCAGTTACCGCAACAAGGTCCGACAGCTAGAGGCCGAGAACAAAGCCACGGTGAACAAGATTCAAAATCGCATCAACTCCGTCCCCCGACCAGTAGCACCGAACCCGGCTGGCTACATCATTCAGGGCATCGGCGGTGCTCTGGGCGCATTCTCGTAGGAGGGAAGTATGGTAGGAAGAACACCGGTCCGAGATATCACTCCCGCGCGAGACATCCAGCCGGCCGCAAGGCCTGTGGACACCTACGTCAGGCCAGCCGCTCCGGAACGCTCTCCGCTGCATCATGTTGCCCAGAGCCTAGGGTCTCTTAGTGCTGGCGTCAGTGGTCTCCTGTCACAGCGCCAAGGTGAGGCCGACAATGCCGCTCGACTACAGGGCGAGGCCGAGTTCTATCGGCAGCACTCGGGGGGATACGCTCAGGCCGTCTCCCAGGGTGAGATACCTCCGACCGCATCACCCTCCTTTATGGAAGGGTTCCGGAATGCCCAAGGTAACGTCACGGGCATCCAAATGCGCCAGGAGTTCAACTCCGAGTTCATGAACTGGGACGGACGCCACACGGCATCCCCCGAGGAGTTCAACACTTGGTTCGGCGAGTTCGTTCAAGGCCGTCTTGCGACCGACGACCCGGCTCAGCTTGAATCCCTCCTACCGCACGTCGAGAGCCTCACTGAGGATGCTTGGGGCAACTATGAGCGGGTCCGTGGTGAGCGGGTCATGGCTGACAGCATCACGGCGCACCTTGGTGTTTCTTCCCTGACGATTGACGAGGCCATTAACCAGGCGCCGATGAACGGTGGGCTCCCGCCCTACGACGCCTTGTGGTCAGACATCCTGGAGCAGCGTGAGGCGGCTCTAAGTACCGGCATAAGCCCCTCTTCCTATGACGAACAGCTCTTCAACACCATCGTCGCCAAGGCTCTTGAGCACGGTGACCTGAGGGTCCTGGAGTTCCTCGACGAGACGCTACCTGGGGACGACATCCCTCTTGGCCAACAACCTGACTTCCTGGCGAAGCGATTGGAAGCCGAGGGACAGCTTGGGCGTATCCTGGCGAACCGCGACGAGGCTCTGGTTGAAGAGCAGGAACGCCTCGACCAAGAGCGGCTGGACGCAATCACGCGTGGCGTCTCTGAGTTCCTCCAGGCGAACCCAGCGGGAGAGATCGACGCTTCGATCCTCGAAGAGTGGGAAACCTTGGACCCTCAGGCCCGGCAGAAGCTGGAAGGTCTCCGCACGACATTCTCCAATGCTCGCGGCCGAGAAGACCCAAGGGCCATCCTTGAGATCGAACGGATGATCCAAGAGGGCCTGACGCCGGCAGAGCTGATGTCAATGGGGGCCGATCCCAACAGTCCCATCAACGATCCGCAGACCTTTGTGCGTCTCATGCAGCGGGCACAGGACCGCGCCGAGTTCGGTGGGGAGATGCTCCGGAGCGAGTCCTACAAGCGCTTCGCGGACCTCATTGAGGAACGCACAGGCACCGACGACTATGGGCTGCTTGGAGGCTCCAACCCGACCGAGGAAACTATCGCAGCCATGCGGGACCTGGAGATGGCCGCCATTGAGTGGCTGAGCGCCAATCCCAATGCGACCCTCCTCGAACGTGAAACAGCGATGGACGAGATCGGAACGATGATTCTCGGCCGTATCGACGCAAACCGTGAGTACAGGTCTCAGGAAGACTTCACTCAGGACGTCGGCGAGAGTGAGCGCCAGGCGCCAGCAACTGCCGACCAAGGGACACCTCGCGAGGACCGTCTCGATGTGCTTCCAGGCGTTGGTGACCCAGCGGCCCAGTCGCCAGATCAGGAAACCGAAAGCCTCCTACAGTCCATCCCTTCGGCAGGTGATGCGATGCTCTCTGAAGAGGTTATGCCGACCGACGCCGAACGTCTTCGAGGAGCTCTTGAAGCAATCCTCCCAGAGGGGACTGATGCTGATGAAGTCCTCATCGCACTCCAGGAGCAGACCGGGCTCCCAGTTCTGGATGACTTCGAGGGTGTCCGAGAGAGCGCGAGCACTCGGGCGGAAGTGGACGAGTCCGCTCCCCTCACCCCCTACGAGGTCTACGAGACCGACGAACCGCCAAGCCTGAACGCCCTCGACCCGGCGCTCCGGCAACGTATCGAACAGTACGCCGCAGACATGGGCGTCACACCTGAGGAGATCAACATGAGATTTTGGCAGCGCATCCGTGAGCGCTTCTTCCCGACACCATACGCCCCGGAAGAAGGTGGCTCAACGCCTGGCTTGGATGCCATCGACGGTGCTCTGAGTGAGCCTCCTGTGTTGCGCCCTGATGGTATCGCCTCCGTACCTGCTCCTACCAGTTCCGGCTCCTACCGGTCATTCGACATCGCGGAGAGCATGCTAGGCATGAACGAGCGTACCCACACAGAGGTCTTATCTGACTTCTTTGAGGAGAACGCCGGTATCGAGATCAACCCCGCCCACACTGCTTGGTGTGCCGCCTTCGTGAATGGTGTCCTGGGCTCTACGGGAGTTGAAGGGACGGATAGCCTCTTGGCCCGCTCCTTCTTGAACTTTGGTGAGGCAGTGGATGAACCTCAGCGAGGTGACGTGGTTGTTCTCCGTCGCGGCTCGGAGGCCTGGATGGGGCACGTTGGGTTCTTCGCGGGCTATGATGATCGGGGTAACATCCTCGTCCTTGGTGGCAACCAGAGGAACAGTGTGAGCATCGCTCCATATGCCGCAGATCGCCTCTTGGGCTTCCGTCGTGCCGAGGGTCAAACCGCCATTGAGCAGCAAGTTGACCGCGTGGAGGACACGCTTTCCGATGCTCCTGGTGGCAACGGATTGATCCGTGATATGGAAGACGCCCGTGCGTCCTATGATCGTGCTCAACCAGGTACAGCTCGTCAGTCTTCTCCTCAGCGGACCCGCACGGCGGCTATGTCAGAGGACCAGGAAGTCCGCACGCTAGCTCCGGTTCTCGACCTTATCGCCCTTACGGAAGGCACCGGAAGGCCTGGATCGAACGATGATAACTACAACGAGACTCTGGGCCACGGCCGTTACACGGATGGTGACGTTGACCTCGTTAATATGACGCTGGATGAGATCGACGATATACAGACCCAGATACTGAATCACCCACGGAACCATCTGAACTCATCTGCGGTGGGCCGCTACCAGTTCATCCGAACGACACTTCGCGAGCTTCGCCAGGTCTACGATATCCCTGGGGACCTGAAGTTCACGCCTGAGTTCCAGGACTGGCTCGCGGTTCAGCGTATGCGCCAGATGCGAGGACTGGATGCCTGGTTGGAAGGACGCTTGAGTACAGACCGCTTCGTCAACAACCTTTCTCTAGAGTGGGCCTCTCTGCCTAGAACTGGCGGCGAAGGATCATATCGTGGGCAACGCGTCGGTGCCTCGCCCCAGGAGGTCGTGGCTGCGCTTGAAGCCGCTCGTCGAGGCCGCGCCTAACGTAATCGAAAGGACGCATAATGAACGTCACTGTAGTCCCCCAGACAACCCCAGGCCGTGAACTGCTACCTGGAGAAGCCGCTCGCTGGGAGCCCGAGGAAGACCCACTTCTGGGTGAGCTCGACGCGATGATGTCCGAGATACGTCCCCAAGCTATGGGAACCTCAGATGTCGAACCAGAAGAAGTGCCAGGTCTACTTGCTCGCGGTGTTCAACTTGGGGACCGAGCGTTTGGTGCCATGACGGGTGTGCCTCAGGCCGCCATTACGGGTGGCCGTAGGGCCATCCTCGAAACCGGGGAGCTACTGGGCGAGTACGAGGAAGGCTCCACCATGGACCGCCTCCAGGACGCCAACGATGCTCAGAACGAGGACCTCTCCTCGCGCCCTGGCGCTGAGGGCGTCGCCAACAGCCTCACCTCAGGCGTCTCCCAGTTCCTCACAGGGATGGTAGGCGTCGGGAAGGTGCTGCGGCCCGTCCAGATGGTCCAGCGCCTACGCCAAGGAGGCCTGGCGGGTCGTGTAGGCTATGAGGTCGGCGTCGGTACGGTCGCAGGTGCCCTGGTGTTCGATCCTTGGGAAGAGCGGCTCTCCGACCTCGTCGAGAACTACCCCTCCCTCTCCAACCCCGTGACGCGCTACCTGGCGGCCGACCCCAATGACAGTGCCGCCGAGGGTCGCTTCAAGAACGCCCTGGAGGGCATCGGGATGGACCTGGCGCTCGTCGGGGCCTTCACGGCTGCCGCACGGGCGATCCGCATGGTCCGCAATGGCGATGCCGAAGGGGCACTTCGTGAGCTCGATGGTGCCGTTCCTGAAGAGGCTCAGATGCGGGTGATGGAGGATGAGATCGCTCAGGCGGCGGAGCCGTTAGTACCTCGGGCGGTCGAGCCAGGTATCGAGCAAGACATCGGGCAGGCTCTTGAGGCCGACGCACGGGGTACACCATCTGAGCGTTCTTCTGGAGGTCTGCCAACACCAGAAGGCTACCGCGAACGAGCATTCGGTGGAGCCGATGGGTCCCAGCCTCCCCCATTGCCGCGTCAGACGGACATCCCCGAGATCACGGTACGTCCTGAAGACACCATTGAGCCCCGCAGCGGTGCCGATATGTCTCAGGCCCGCTCAGAGGCCACTGTGATCCCCGCGCGAGGTCCGGATGCCCAACCCCAGGCCCTCCCTAACGAGGTGCCTCAGGTGGACGTGGAGTCCATCGTACGGGGTGCTCGCGATGACATGGAGGCGCTCCAGGTCCACGGGTCTCGTGAGGCCGCCATTGAGGCCGGCTACAGTTTCCGCTCCTCGTCGCTCCCCTGGCAGAAGCTCTATCAGGACGGCGACATTCGCCCCCTCTTGGACAGCGTGGCGGAGGCCGTCATGCCGAACGTGGAGGCCATCACGGACGCCAAGGTCAATGACATGGTGGCTCGCCGTGCAGCCTTCTACAACGAGGACCCGTCTGAGGTCATGGGCGCCCTGGTGCGAGCTGGTGAGGACGCTCGACGTCTCGCCGCCGACATGGAGGCCTCCTACCTCATCGGTACCCGTATGCAGCAAGACGCCTATGCGCTCTTCCAGAAGATCGAGGCGGGCAACGTGCCCCCTGAGTTTGTCTCCGAGAGCTCGGCGATGCTTGAAGTACGACGGCGTCTGGTGGCCGGAGGGAATGTCCTCAAGGCTGGCCAGGAGATGAGGGCGACGGCCGGGCGGACCATGCGACGTCTGCGAGGCGACATGGCGTTCCGCGCTGAGCACCTCGAACAGTTCAATAGGCTCGACGACCAGGGGCTCCGCCAACTGTTAAGGCAGACCCAAGGCCAACCGAAGAAGCTCGCTCAAGCCTCGGACCCGTCCTTCATGGAGCGGTTCTGGGATGAGACGGGGTTCCTCTTCACGAATAACCTCCTGTGGAACTGGCCGACGCACGCCGTCAACCTCTCCACCAACCTCTACATGCTCGGCGCCCGGCCCTTGGAGAAAATCCTCGGGTCCTTCGCGGCGCCTAATGGCGGCATCGTGCGGCGCCAGGCGGCCCTTGAGTACAGCTACATGATTGGCTCGCTGGGGGATGCCTGGACGTCCATGGTGGAGGCCTTCAAGCGCGGTGACAGCCTCATGGCGCCTCACCAGATCGAGGCCTTTGATGCTGGATACCGTGTGGACGCCCCCGTGCTCAGCCGGAGAGGCATCAAGGACGGCTACGATTTGCTCAGGGCGGCGCTTGAGGCTGGCGACACGGAGGCTCTGCGGAGCGGTGTGTCCCAGGCGGCGCTTGGTGCCTACCGTACGGGCGTTGGGCTCCCTACACGGGGTCTTGGTGCGATTGACGAGTTCATGAAGACCATCCGGTATCGGGGTGTTGTCCAAGCGAAGGCGGCGATTGAGGGCCAGCAACAAGGGCTGGTTGGAAAGGGCTTGGAGGCTCACATCGAGCGTAGGCTGGCGGAGAGCTTCTCGGCGGATGGCCAGGCGCTGGACGCCAAGGCGTTGCAGGAAGCACAGATCGCGACGTTCCAACAAGAGCTGGAGTTCGACACAACGCTCTTCGGACGTGGCGGCCCAGCGGTGGCTCTACGGAATGCCCGTAACAACTTCCGACCGGCCGTCCTCATTCTTCCTTTCTTGAGGACCCCAACAAACGTCCTCCGCTACGGTATCAAGATGACGCCTGGCCTCAACATGCTCCAGAAGGAGTATCGCCAGATGCTTCGGGGTGAGTTCGGCGAGGAGGCAACAGCCCAAGCTGCGGGCCAGATGGCACTCGGCGGCCTCTTCATGGGCCTGGCTGCCAGCATGGCGCTATCCGGGAGAGTGACGGGTGGAGGACCTTCCGAACCCAACGCTCGTCGGAGCCTTCTCCAAACCGGATGGAAACCCTACTCGATTGTCTACACGGACGGAGAGGGTAATCGGCGATACTTCCCGATGTCACGCTTCGACCCGATAGGCCTGCCGTTTGGCATGGTGGCGGACATCATGGATGGTCTCTCGCTGGCTCCTGGTAGTCGCGATGAGATCAAGTCTCTCTGGGATGCGGCCGGAGCGGTCAGCATCGCAATGAGTACCGCCATCCAGGAACGCTCATTCCTCCAAGGTATCAACATGGCGATCCAAGCCATGGCTTCTCCCGAGGACCGCCTGGAGCGGTGGCTAGGAGATATGGCCGGTAACCTAATCCCAGCCTCCTCGGCCGTGAGGAACTATGCGAACCCTGACAACCTGCTTCGAGACGCTCGGGGTATTGTAGATCGGGCCATGCGGGGCGTCCCCGTGTACTCCGAAACCATTGCACCCGTCCGTGACTTCCTGGGCGAACCTGTGTGGCGTCAACGAGGCCTGGTGTCCTCCCAATCCGACGACCCCCTGATGAACGAATACGCTCGCATCGTGAAGGAGACCGGGTTTGGTATCTCGCCTCCCCCGGCCACCCGAGACGGCACAGACCTCCGCGAGGTTCGCCTAGCGGATGGCCGTACCGCCTATGACGCCTACCAACAGATGGTGGGTTCTGATGGGGACCTGAGGACGGCGCTAGAGCGTCTTGTCCAGAGTGAGCAGTATGCCGGCCTTATCGATGGCGATCCGCAACTCTCCGGGACGAAGCTCGGAGCCATCCGGGATGTGGTCAGCCGGTTTCGTAGGGAGGCCTTCCAGCGGCTCCAGGCTGAACATCCAGAAGTACGCCAGCAACTCACGATGCGCCGTGTTGAACACAACGGGCGCTTGAGGGTGCGGCAAGATCAACAACGAGAGCGCGACCAGTCGGCGGGAGACCGCCTCCGTGAAGTGCTCGGAATAGGAGGCTAGATTGGCCGAAAGTTTCATCGACTGGACGGGCGCGAAGAGTGAGGGCGACCTCCTCTCCGTCCCTGGGTTCCTGTCGCGCGAACACATCACCGTGTTGGTGGACAATGTGGAGGTATCCGGATCGCTCTGGGAGTGGGTCTCGGATGGACAGATCAGGGTGCTGGTAGGCTTCCCGTCCGGAAGCTCTGGTCGTGCCCAACGTACCACCCCAACGTCGGAGGATGAGCTCAACCAGCTTACCAATGATGGTGCCTATGATGCGGACGCGGTAAATGCCAATGATCGACGCCTGCTTTACATTATGCAGGAAGCCCGAGAGGCGGGGACCCTGGCGTTTGAGGCGCGTGACGAGGCCCTCGTGGCTGTCGTCCAAACAGCACAGGACGTTGTTTCTACGGCTGCTGACGTTGTCTCTACTAACGCGGACGCAGTCGCCACTGCTGCTGCCAGAGTTCAGACTGGGCTGGATGTCGCCGCTACGGCTGTAGATGTAATCTCCGCCGACGCTGATCGCGTGGCCGCTGAGGCCGCCGCTTCTGCCGCTGCAATAAGTGAAACCAACGCAGCAAACAGTGAAACGAACACTGGTGATGACGCAGTTCAGACTGCTGCTGACAGGGTTCAAACCGGCGCTGATGTTATTGCCTCCGTGGCTGCAAAGGACGCTGCGGAAATCGCACGTGATGAAGCTGTCGCCGCATCGCCGCCGTTTCCAATTGATCAGGTGCTAGGGCTTCAAGGGGAGCTGGATGGCAAATTAGAAATCTCCGACCTTCCAGGCCCAACACCAGCCTTCCGCAATCTCATCGCCAATGGCGATATGCAGATTAACCAAGAAGGGGATAAGACGGGTGTTGGGCACGGTGCGTTCGGCTGTGACTTGGCAGATATAGCTGTCGTAGGGTCCGCATTATATGATTTGACCCAGGTTTTGGATGGGCCTCCAGGGCTCGGCAACTGCCTTGAGGTGAAAGTCTCAACCGCCAACGCGTCACTAGCTGCTGGCGACGTGACTATCTTGAACTGGCGGCTTGAAGGCCGGATGCTACAGCACGTCAAAAAGGGCCTAGCCGACGCGCGGCCTTTGACGTTCGACATTCAAACAAAGACGAACAAGGCAGGGACTTATCCTGTTGAGCTTTTTGACCACGACAATAACCGCTCGGTTCAAAGCTCGGTCACTTTGAGTGGCTCAGGGGCGTGGGAAACGCTTCCTCCCATCACTTTCCCCGCCGATACAACAGGCGCTTTCGACAACGACAGTGCTCGAAGCATGTCTCTGATACTTTGGCTTTCTGCTGGGACTGATTTTACATCAGGCACAGCCTCATCTTCATGGGCAGCAAACTTCAACCCCAACCGCGCCACAGACCTCTCAGTCAACTTCGCAGACACCGTAGGCAACTACATGCGCATCACAGGTGTGCAGCTAGAAGTAGGTGATACTGCCACAGAGTTTGAGCATCTGCCTTATGATGTGCAGTTACAGCGAGTGCAGAAGCGACTTTCCTACACCCGCGCTAACATTCGATATTACTCCCCTGCCAGCAGTCGTTATCAGGAGAGCTACATCTATTGGCCTGTTGAAATGGCAGGGATTCCATCAGCGACTATTGTGGCGAACGGTTCCGTTCTTTTGCTGTCGTCCATTGAGGTCACCGACGCACAGAAAGTGGGGTGTAGGTTCCGCGCATTGTCGTCTGGCGTGGGAGACGCCTACTCAATCGGAACTATCGTCAAAGCGGATGCGAGGCTTTAATCATGACGTTCACAGCACAACACCTTGATGAGATTGGGACCAACATATCGCGCTCTGACTTACCAGGCACCGTCATCCCCGCCGATCCAGGCAACCGGCATTACGCGGAGATCATTGAAGCCGGTATAACGATCCAACCTTATGTCGCGCCGCGCCCCTCCCGATCCTACATAGACGCTGAAGCAGCCCGCCGCACCAAGGCGGGTTTCGTGTTTCAGGGGGTACATTTCCAGTTTGATGACCTCGCCAAGTCACGGATCACAGGGGCCTCATCTATGGCACATATTGCCATCACCCTAGGTGGTAAATCGCCCACCGATCTACGGTGGCACGGTGGTGATGAGGACTTCACATGGATTGCCACAGACAACAGTGAGATGCCTATGAATGCAGGCACGGTGCTTGCTTTTGGCCAGACAGCGGGAAACTGGGAAAGTGCTCATGTACGGGCTGCCAAGGTCCTAAAGGACACTGATCCCATTCCAACAGACTACGCGACGAACGCGGCGTACTGGCCGTGAGAGAGTGGCCTTGGAAAAGGGTAGAGGGCACGACGAAGACGTATGTGACGACCCAGCCTAACGGTACCTTCATCCCGGTCGGCTTCCAGTTTGAAGTCTCCGTACCACCTGCCCTCTGGTGGTTTATCGATCCTCATGACCCCGAGTGGCTCTGGTTGGCGATGGAACACGACGCCCACCTAGAGCTCTGGGACACACCGCCTTGGTGGGCCGCAAGGTACATGCTCGGAGACATGCATGAGGTCCTCACGAAGCGCCGGTGGATCATCTGGCCCACCTTCACATTGGTCCTGACTGTGACAACCGCGACTTGGGTCTTTAGGAAATTGAAAGGTTACATAAATGCCCCCATCCAAGCCTGAAGAAGCCGAGGATCGTCTCGACCTAGGGTCTCTCTACCATGAGACTGGGAACGTGCGTGACGCCGAGGACGATGGGGAAGACGAGGAGGACGATGGACCAGGGTTTGGAGACAACTCCGAAGACAAGCCTGACGACCTAGACACCTATGACGCCCTCAAGCAGCTCCACAACTCAGTCATCAACCGTCTCTTACAGACCATCAAGGATGGCTCCGCCTCCGAGAAGGACTACGCCAATGCCATCAAGGTCCTCAAGGACAACGGGATGGTCCTCGGTTACGGGGCGAACAGCGACCCAAACGAAAGGGATGGCAGCAATGCAAGCAAGTCCGCAGACCTCCCAGACCTCCCGGACCCAGCCTATCGGGACATCTAGTCTTCTGAAGATGCTCAAGAACATGGCGCGATCCGGAAGGCGTCTCTTACGCCGCATCGACCGTATGGAGGAACACCTGGACCGCATGGACGAGGCCAGTAAGGAGAAACAAGATGGAAACTGATGAGGACCTCCAGCGGGAAATCTACGCCAGCGTGGAAGTCATCAAGTCCCAACAGAGCGAAATCTACAGGCGCCTCGGACGGCTCGAAAAGAAGCTCGAAGAAGCGCCAGTCCTGGTGAGCACCGTAGGCGACCTGGAGACCCGCGTGAAGGAGATCGAGGGCAGGCGATACGCTACCATCAAGCACATCTGGATAGCCTTTCTGGGGGCTCTTGGCGCCCTTGCGGCTGCCCTTTTCTCAGACACTGTCGGCCTCCATCACATCATCGGCCAAGCAGATCATCTGCACACGGAATGACATAATCAAAAGGACATATAACGATGCAAGACGATTCCTATCGCGAGGGGCCGAATGGCGTTTCGTGGCGGTGTGAGGACACGGCGTTTGTGGTTGAGGACGTGCCGTATACGTTGGTCTCTGCCATCGAGCACTGGCTGGCTGGCGCCTTGTCCTACGTGGAGTTCCTCAACACGGTTCCTTGGGTCGTAACGCAGCGTGATTTGTATCGTCTACTCGACGCCGCCAATACCATATGCGAGCTGCCCCTCTAGTGGCTCTGACGGTCACCGAGCGCCACCGGGATAAGATGGCGCGGAAGAAGGAGGACCGGTCACACTGGAGGCACCGCAGGTTCCCCCAGGACCGTCCTAAGGATGACTTCAGGGCCTTCCTGATCCTCTACTGGCGCTTCCTCGGACTGCCCGATCCGACTCCCCTTCAGCTCGACGTCGCGTGGTACATGCAGCATCACAAGTGGTCGGGGGAGATCGACCAGCTCATCGTCCTCGCGTTCCGTGGCGCGGCGAAGTCGTTCATCACGACCGCCTATGCCATGTGGCAGATTTGGAGGAACCCTGAGCTCAAGATCGGGGTCCTCTCGGGGTCCAAGGAGCGAGCGAAGAACTTCGTCACACAGTTCCTCAGGGTGCTCCAAGAGTGGCCCCTTCTCCAACACCTGGCGCCGGGTCCCAACGACCGCCAGAGCACGACCTCTTTCGATGTGGCGGGGGTGCGGCCCGATCAGACCCCATCCGTGTGGGCGGCCGGCATCACCTCACAGATCGTCGGGTACCGTGCAGACATCATCGTTGGTGATGACATTGAGACCCCCCAGAACTCGGCAACTCCGGCTCTACGTGAGAAGCTCTTGAGCGCGACCAGGGAGTTCCTGGCCATCGCCAAACCCGGCGCCCAAGTCATTATGCTGGGGACACCGCAGACGCAGGCCTCCGTCTACAACGAGCTGCACGATAAGTCGGGCTACAAGATTGTCATCTGGCCGGGCCGCTACCCCAACAAGAAGCAGCGGCGCCTGTACGGCGAGAAGCTCGCCCCCTACATCACCTATGAGGTCGAACAGAAGCCGCACTTGGTAGGTACCTCAACCGAGCCGGGACGCTTCGGAGAGGCCGATCTGGCACAGCGCCAGCGGACCTGGGGTAAGGCCGGCTTTGCTCTCCAGTACATGCTCGACACGTCCCTCGTGGACCGCGACAAGTACCCTCTGAAGCTCAAGGACGTTATCGTTCTCCCCTTGGAGAAGCGCAGTGGTCCTATGAGCGTCTCCTGGGGCGCTGGAGAGGATTTAAGGCTTACCGACCTGTCCCCTATCTGCCTACCAGACGACGGCCTCTACAGGCCTGCAAGCGTGTCTGAGGGGTACTCCAAGTGGGAACGGATACTCGCCTTCATCGACCCTTCCGGTAAGGGCAAGGATGAGACGACCTTGACCATCGGAACGGAACTCTACGGCACCGCCTATGCGCTCAAGCAGGTGGGCTGGAAGGATGGCTTCGGTGAGAGCACGATGCAGGACATCGCGAATCTCCTAGCCGAGTACGAGGTGGCCCTCTGCCACGTGGAGGAGAACTTCGGGGCCGGAATGTTCATCGAGCTACTCCGACCTCACCTCAAGAAGGCGTGGAAGAAGCGGAAAGGTCCAGGCAGCGGGTACACCGATCTGGAGTCCGTCCGGAGCGGCCGAGATAGCAAGGAGAAGCGCATCCTAGCGACCCTGGGTCCCATCGTCAGGAACCATCGTCTGGTGATCGCCAAGCAGGTGCTCGAAGAGGACTTGTGGGCCGTCCAGAAGCGCATGGAGGAAGACGGTGAGGACACGGGGGTCATCAAGAGCCTCATGTACCAATTCACGCATCTCCAGGAGGAGAAGGACTGCCTGGCGCATGATGACCGTGTGGAAGGGCTGAGCGGGCTTTTGAGCATGATGGAGGAGAAGCTCGGCGTTGTGCCTCAAGAGGCCACAGAGGCTGCCCAAGAGGCGATACGCGAGGCCCAGGCCCGAGAGCTAGGCCAGGAGATCGGCAAGTTCAGAGGGGAGCCTGGGGAGCCTGAAGAGGTGCTCCGTGGAAAGCTGCGAGGGAACTGAGGCCCTGCCCAATTGTGGCAAAACAATGAGATGTCTTTAGAACCAGGACCCTTAAGGTATACCTAGAGGGTATATAGGGGGAGAGGGAGACCATCATCGTCCCCTCTCCTCTGGGAGTTCTCTTAAGGTGTATGCTCAAAGTGATCACATAGGGTATTCCTTAATGTTCTCATAAGGTTAGGGGAGAGGAAGGGGTATATCCCTCCCCTACTCCAGGATTACCTCCAGGTCCTGTAGGGGTCATTCACGCGACTCTCAGAGAAAACGTGACGACGCCTCGGCTTCCCCCCGGTGGGGGTCTGAACGCGCCAAAAGCTCGCCCAAAGCCACCTAATGCCACCACCAGGCCCACCCAACATGACCTAAGCCATTGGTAACGCTCGCGTTCCTACCAGATAACCCATCTGGATAGCGTGCCACCATGGCTCTTTTTGGGAACATAAGGGGAACAAACTCCTCGTCTGGCTCAAGGTGTGAGCATCACGCTTGCGTGTGATCGGATCAATGAGGGTACTCAATCAGGTTGCGCACCTTTCATATGGTCTACGCGCATCGCGGTGCACCTGGTGCCACCTGATGTTCACCATCATGCTTGCCATCATGTCCCTACCTCATGCCCACCATCATGCGCAGACCTCATGCCCACTTGGAGACAGGGCATCGTGTAGGGATCATTATGGGGACATCAGGTTAGGTGCGTTATGTGATCGAATTGTTGAGCTTCAGGGGTGAGGATGGATGGTTTGAACCCTCAAAGTGCGATGATCAATAGGTTTTTCGCGCTAAGTTTCTCAATGAAAACATGGGGTTATAAAATAGTTGGTTCAAAGTGGCATTTTCTTGTAGACAACATGAGCGAAAGTTTACATATTGGGTTCATCGAAACGGCTAGCACACAGCAAGTCGCGACGATCAAGCGCTAGGAACCGGCGCCCACTTCCTCAAATAGGTTTCGTCTGGTGATCGGCATGGTGACGCGTGTAGAGCCTCGCCAGGTAAAGACGGGAGAGGTCTGGCCTTCATGGGAACCATGGGGTGCGAGTGACGGCCTTAACGATTAAGACGATCTAGTCCTCGCCTGGAGCTGGCGGGCTGATGATTGGAACCTTTTGGTTCCTCTGACCTAGCAGGGTCGAAACGTGATCGAAAGGACACATATCATGTACACTCACAAATCCACGCCGAGCGCACCACGTATTCCCATCATGCCTGGTAGCGGCACCTTTGTAACGGAGCCATTTGGCCCACCCGTAGCTGACATGGCGCGGCGCTACGTTGAGGACGTGATGGACACCCTTGCGAGCGATGAAGAGATCGCGTGTGAGGCGAAAGTGGAAGAGATTGAGAACGTGAGCCGAGATGGCTTCATCCCCTACACCGAGGGCGGGTTTGAGGCGACTGGATGGAATACTCTGGGGTATGCCCATGGCTCTGGTAAGGAGCCAAAAGCCATCCAACCGATTATTGAGTCGGCGGTGTGCGACTGTCTCGAATGGTTTCTTACGGAACGTGACGACTTCACCGTGCCGGATGATGTGCAGGACAAGGAACACGGATGGGATCGCTACAATTACCTTTGGGAAGCGGCTGAGAAACAGCTAGGGGAAGGTTACGAAGCCCCGTGGCGCGAAGCTTACTATGAGGCCGAGAACGAGCACCTGATGGAAGGCCCCACCTACTTCTGGAACTCACGTGCCATGTTCTATGATGCGACCAACAGCGACAACGAGCTGGACGGCGATGCCATCCTCTTTGAAACCTACCTCAACATCGACCTTGAGTACGGACGGGACTACGTGGGCTGGCTAAGCCACTACGGTGTCAACCCTAACAGGACGGTTGATGGCTACCGGAAGTGGGTTTTGGCGAAGGACCTGAGTGAGGACATGATCGACACGATGCTCTCCGAGACGGCAACCGCCATCGCCTCTATGTACTGACCCAATAATAACCGAAAGGACACATAACGCTATGCGAATTGGAAACACCAGCGACGAATGTTCGATCATGAAGCCTGTCTCAGACGAAGCAGTAGAACGCGTGTTGTCTGCACATGTGGACAATGAGAATGGTCGATCCGAATGGCTTTGGGTTTTGCTGCCCAACGGTGACCTGATCCTCGGGTTTTTGCCGCAGGGCCGGACCTATGAGGACACGAAGCACGACCATCCATCCCACCTCGACAAGAGGTAGGACCTGAAGGCAAATCGAAAGGACGAATATCATGACCTTCATAGAGTATTTCGATGGGCTCAAAGCACAAGGCATCGAGCTAGGACGCTGTAACTGGCGATCTCACAACGAGCTCGACACAGTACGGTGCTTTCCAGCCTATGGTGAGAACGGGGAGTATCTCACCCTCCTCGTCATCCACACCAGGAGCGACGATCCGACCTGGCTCCAAGTCTACACCAACACGATGACCAACACGGTCGATATGGACGCCAAGTTCATCCTCGACAATTTCGCGCAGCCAGTAAGGGAGCTACCATGACCCAACTACAAGTCCGACAGCTCACCAAGAAGGGCAAGAAGATCACGCGAACCCACTCCAGGTGGACGGTCATCGTGATGGGCGCCAACGGTTCGGAAATCCTGGTCGGTGACGCGGCGACCGTTGAGGAGGCAGAACTACGTGCCATGGAAAGCCTGGAGGCCGCTGCGCCCGCCAGTATTGCGTCCATCGAGTTCAAGGCGGACCCATCGGACGACGAACGACCGGGTGCCTACGTCGTGTACCTTCAAGCAGACGAGGCGAATGACGTGGAGCTGACCGCCTAGTTTAGCGAGCATCCTCGAAAGGGAGAGCACCAATGAACAACGAACAGAGACAACGCATCAAGGCCATGTACGAGAAGCTCTCGGAGTTTGAGGCCGATCTGGAAGAGATGGCCGAACAGGAGGGCGAAAAGGCCGACAACCAGGAGGAACACTTCGGAGAAAGCGAGAAGGGCGATGTGTTGCGCAATGCCGCCGACACCCTCAGCGAAGTACCCTCCCTCCTATACGACGCACGGGAACAACTAGAGGAGTTTCTCCCAGAATGAACCGACACCTCACCCTCTTCATCATCAAGGAGTACGCCAAGCTCGGCATCGCCGCATCCATATGGATGGCCTGGTGGCTCTCAACGTAATCAAAAGGACATATGCCATGAACCCACAAGCCTTCGACCCATCCCAAAACCCGCTCGCCGATCTGATGTTGGTCCTCACGATCTTCGTCGTTGTCGGCTCCTTCTTCCTCTGGCTAACGAATAGGTTCCTGAAATGAACGACCTCCCATTCCCACAATCCATCAAGCTAAAGAAGGGCTCCCACGAGCTACCGTCCGAAGGGTCTTGCGCCATGGAAGTAGCGATCCTGGCGGCCGGTTATGCTTGGGAACAAGTAAACTCTGCCTCGGACCTTCCTCCTTGTATGTCCAGGGTGCTTGGAGCCTATGTCATCCGGCTCAACGATTCGATGCCAGATGCCCAACGCCAACGACTGCTCAGCTTTGTCACGCGGATGTCGGGAACAGCCGGAACACCTGAAGTCGAACTGAAACGTGCTGAGTACCTTGTTATGAATGCTGCAAAACCAGCCGCAGTGTTCGCCCTACGCTCAGCGGGACTTCATGATGCAGCTCTGAGAGTTCAAAGCGCCAACACGATTGAAGAACTAGGGGCCACAAGTGAGGCCGCAAGGGCCGCAAGTTGGGCCGCAAGTGAGGCCGCAAGTGAGGCCGCAAGGGCCGCAAGTTGGGCCGCAAGTGAGGCCGCAAGTTGGGCCGCAATTTGGGCCGCAAGTGAGGCCGCAAGGGTCGCAAGTGAGGCCGCAATTGAGTTTGATTGGGACCCCTACCTTGAGGCCCTCGAAGGAGCACTCGCAATCGGCCCCAAAGCCCCACCAATTGAGAGCGCCATCGCGGCCGAGCGTACTCGCGAGTTGGTGACCGCATGATGGACCTTGACGACGACAGCCTTCCTCCCCTCGAAACCCACACCCTTGATGACTTCACGGACATCATCGTAACCGAAAGGACACATGATGAGTAAGCCTATCCTCTGTCTCGATTTTGATGGTGTGATTCATAGCTATACGTCTGGATGGAAGGGCCCAGATGTGATCCCAGACGAGCCAGTACCAGGGGCTATCGATTTCATCATATCGGCGGCCTCCAAGTTCCAGGTTCACATCTTTTCGTCGCGCTCGATGGTCGCCGAAGGTAGGCTCGCCATGCGGTCATGGCTGGTCCACTTCATGACTGTAGACCCATCGTTCGAATACCAGATTGAGCAATGGGTAGATCGGAACATCGAGTTCCCGGACTCCAAGCCTCCAGCCATGGTGTCGATTGACGACCGATGTCTGACCTTCACGGGTGAGTGGCCGACCCTGGAAACTCTACTCAACTTCAAACCATGGAACCGAAAGGACACATGACGAATGACTCACCCCAATGAGACCAACGCGGACACCACCCGCATCATCAAGAACCCTGGGCTTGAGGCTATCGGCGAGGGCAGCTTCTTTCGCACCTGGCTCGAACGGCCCGGTAACGCACTCATGGCCGAAGGCGATCAGGTCCTAGCCATCATCTCCAAGGCGGGCATTGTGCGGCATGTGGAGGTCCTCCAGAAGCCAGCCAAGCTGGGCGCCAAGATCAAGAAGAAGCCAGCCATTTACCGGACGATATCCTGCCGATCTGAGAGCGACGTGCGATTCCGCGTCAAGAACTCTATGGACCACATGGACAAGGGGACGAAGCAGGACTGATGTGCGCACTCATCCCACCTCGTCCCAACATTCCTCCAGACCCCTACGCCCCGGACCAACTGATGGCCTTGAGGCGACGACGAGACCTGGAGTACGCCATACTTCATGGCACACGGACCAGGCGCCGTCCCAGATGGTGGGTACCTAAGATCAAAAAGTTTCCATTTGCCCCTTGAATTATTATGGGCAAAAGGCCAAGTATCAGGCGTGGGTAGAGTATGCTAAGATAGCTATGTGCCCTGTCTGTCGGGGTCCCAGTGCTTCCCCTTTCGTCGCTGGGACCCCATATGATGAAAACCGAAAGGACATATGAAAGGCACTACCCAATGACTTTTGAAATCTCCGACTTCAACGGAAAGATCGTGGAGGTTGTCCATGGTGATTATCCAGACGACGGCTCGTTCCTCGTGTACCGGGGCAATGGTGACATCGTGACACCAAGCGACCGCATGCCGATCTGGGCCGAGGGCGCGATGATGGTCCACTTCGGTGAGCACGATCACTTCTGGTCCAACGCCCTTCCACCCGAGCAAGCCGGGGTCCTGATGGCCGCAACGCGGATCGACATCCGGAACCTCACGGTCCTCGTTATGGCACCCGACCAGGAAGCCATCGACGAAGATGGCACCCCTGAAATGATGGAGCAGGAGCCGGACATCACGTTCCGTAACGCCCTCGCCTCCGAATTGCTCGATGTCGATCTGACGGCCCATGACGCGTCGGATGCCGTCCCCTATCCTGCCGGCTGGGACAACATCGTCGCTGAGCGCTCGCTCGACACGTCCTTCCTGGATCAGCCGGGCAACGACGAAGAAACCCTGGCCGAGGCTGAAGCCGATGGGTTCGGCAGCCTTAACGAAACGACAACGGAGGAACGCAAAACGGCATCAAACTCCTAACCGCCCCCTAACGTTATCCCCGGCCGGCTGTGTACGCGTAAGAACGTAACGTTACCTTGCACGTTCAACGGCCGTGGGAACAGGGCGAAAGGAGATCATAATGCAATTTGCACTTATCAGGATGGACCGCGATGAGCCCCTCCTGGACTGGTCACGTTGGGAATTCGGGACAGAGAAGCTCGAAGCAGGTGACCTTTTGATCTGGTTCGGTCCTTGGCACTTAGCCTTGCGTTGGGGCTGAATTGGATACATATAAGAAGGCGCGATTGAGTAGGGAGACCAGCATCATGGAAGCGCACGTACTAACCAACAACTTCACGCTTCGGTGCATGTTTGAGGCGTTATGGATCACCAAAGGGTGGCGCGAGGAGATGCCAATCAACGGCCTCCTCGCCTTCCTCTCCATCGTCTTATGGCGTGAGGATGACGAAGGCCGCAAACGTAGCACCCGCGAGCTCGCCGACATGGCGGGCATCGACTACACGACATTTCTTAGGTTCTCTAGGGAGCTCGAAGGAGGCAGGGACAAGATGGACCCTAAGCACTCCGAAGCCCACCGGCCGAAGACCTATCGATACGGCGGCCCTACCCAGGGCGGCCTTGTCAAGCTCAAGAGGGACCCCTTCGACGGGCGACAGAACATCTACGAGCTCACACCAAGAGGTGAGCGCATGGCCAGTCAACTCATTCACGCGCTACAGGAAGGAGCTCGCGATGCCGATAAAGCAGCGATATCAAGGGTTCCAGGTGACGGTGAACCGGAAGAGCGCACTTGACGGCTACAAGCGCATCCGTGTCCAGGTCAACGGGTCCTATGAGGACGCCAAAGACAAGGAGAAGGAGATCAAAAGGGCACTTGATAAGTTTGGCAAGTGGCCCGTCTCGAAGACCGACAAGCCCCTCGACAAGCCCATGCAGGTGTCCGTCCCAGGCTCGGGCTCTCTGCGCAAAGCCTACCGGATCGCGCTCGATACCCACTGGCGCGGTATGGCGTGGGGTGAGAAGGTCGCCGAAAAGGAGGACATGATCTGCGGATGGTTTGAGAAGGAAGACTGCCGGGACCTAGACGACATCACCTCCGCCAAACTCAACGACTTCGTCAAGCATAGGCAGGATAAGGGCATCGCCCCCTCCACTATCCGTCAGGACGTCGGCGTGATCAAGAAGGTCCATGAGATCGCGACCAAGCGTGTTCCGCCTCTGACGAAGCGTCAGCTCCCGGACCCTCCAACCATCAAAATAGTCCGCGCCAAGAAATGGTTCCTGAAGCCAGAGCTGGTGGAGGACACCATGCGCTTCATCGAGCAGGACATGGGTGTCTGGCAGTTCGCGGACTTCTGCCGCTCGATGGTCTTTCAGGGCCTTCGCGTCGAGGAGAACTCTCGGGTCCAGGTGAACGACTTCATTGGGCTGGATACCGACACGCCTAACTTGCTGGTCAGGGGTACCAAGAATGAAACCTCAGACCGAACCGTGCCGGTCTACAAGAACATGGTGTCCGTGTACCGGCGCAACGTCATAGCGGCTCGCTCGGATGGCCGTGTGGTCCTATGGCCCTGGTCGAAGGATCAACTGCGCAACCTCTGGGGCGAGGTCCGAGCCCACCTTGGCGAGGAGAACAACAAGCACGCTACGCTGCGAGCTCTGCGCCGCTCCTTCGCCTGGTACGCCAAGGTCAAGGGGATACGTCTGGAGGACATCCAGGACCTCATGGGCCACTCGAACATCACGACCACCCGAGGGTACCTGAGGCTCGTCGGTGACCCTGCGATGGAGATGAGCCGAGAGAAGATGGACCAACCGCTGGCCGAACACGCACCTCAGGCTGACAGCTCGTGGATCGCCGATGCCATGAGGGCCTACAAGGAAGTCGAGAACCCCTCAGCGGCCGAGATGGCTCTGTTCGTGAAGACACTAAAGGAGTGAGACGATGCTGGTTGCAGAGGGGACGAGCGCACCTACCTGGGTCCTGAAGGGGCTGAGAGATTTGGGGTGTAGATACCTGAGTGCTGAGCCTGAGATCGTGGTCCGAGGCAAAGTCAAGCGCGGCTTTTTAATTGAGCACACGTTGGAACCATACGGCGACAAGTTCTACACGTTGTCGGACCACGAGCCATTCATGGAGTTCTGTGTCATCGCAATGCCGGCACTGAGTGGTATCCGGACCATGAAGGAGTGACGAGGATGGAAGAAGAATTCGGTATCTGGACGACGCTGCTCGACCAAGGGAGACTGGCGGAACTTGGTTACAGCTTCTTCCTTCACACCAGCCCTCCGGCAATCGAGCGTCTACAAGACGAGATTGACGAGGAAGGATGTTCGGCGGTGTTCGTAATTCTGAAAAACCTGGAAAGAGAGGACTGGAGTGCTTGGGACGACATGCTTCGACGTTGGTAATCACCGCATCGAAGGTACTAAGAAACGACCAGATTGCCGCGCTTCTGGTTTTTACACTCCATTGGTCCGGAGGCGCGGTAAGGCACCAGGGAGGGGGTGATGATACTTCCCTGGTGCCACCTAACCTAGATCGGTAAACACTGGATGGGAAATGCGGTGAAGAATAGACGCTATAAGACTCTCAACAGAGACACCAAACTGAAGCTCATTAAAGAGCATCTGGAAGATGGCGTAACTCAGGAAACCATCTGCCAGCGTGAGGACGTCAGGGTAGGAACTTTCCAAAAATGGATCAGCGACTTTAGACACAAGGGAGAGAGGGCTTTCACGCGCACCTACTACTCTATGTCAACTAAGTTATCTGCGGTCAGAATGGCCAAGGAAATTGGACTGGTGAACGCTGCCAAAGAGTTGGCCATACCGGTTCCTACGCTAAACAACTGGATGAGAAAAACCCAAGGAGCCTGCGATAAGGTTGTGTGTGGAGATAATGAAGGAGAGAGACCTATGCCACGTAGTCCACAGTTCAAAGAATACCCGAATGCACTTAGGCTAGAGGCTGTGCTGGATGCTATAGCACCAGGAGCCAGCAAGCGGCAGGTGGCAAAACAGCATGGTGTACCAGAGAACACTTTGTACAGATGGGTCGCCAGGTATCGGAAAATGGGTCCGAGTGCTTTTGGCGCATCCGAGGTAGATGGGGCCGAAACCGTTGAAACAGGCCGGGGCTGTGCCGCCTACATCACGGTGAAATTGGACGATGGTCGGCTCATATTTCTACCCCCGGCTCTCTTTGTTTCCGAGCGGGCAGCTAGTGACTGGGTAAAATCCTTGAGGACTGTCCACGGAGCGCCTTTCTCAGAGGCACGTGCCCAAGTCGTGGAGGACCTGGAGCACTGGGCCGCGTAGTGGCACCGCATCTACCTAAATCGTGGCATTTGGTGGCACGGTGGCATAAATTGTGAGCACATTCTCACACATCTCCAACCTCTAACACACTGAGCTGATTGAAGAAGATGGCGCACCGGGGAAGATTCGAACTCCCGACCCCCAGATTCGTAGTCTGGTGCTCTATCCAGCTGAGCTACCGGTGCATCGCTTGAGATCGGCGCTGTGGGCGCTTTCATCCATCAAGGCGCGCACGCTTAGCCCACCGTTCACGCAATTGCAAGGCGCTACCGACCGGCTTTCCAAGGTCGTTTCTCAGGTCGGCGCATCGACACGCGCATCGGGCAAGGTGATCGCGAAAATCGCGCCCTGACCGGTCTCGTTCTCGCCTGGGTCAACCAAGGAAACCGTGCCACCATCGGCTTCGGCGAGTTCCTTGGCGATCGCCAAGCCCAATCCGGTCGAGCCGCGCCGGCCCGCATCACCATGAAAGGGTTGGAACAGTTTTTCGCGCACAGCTTCTGGGATTCCAGGTCCTGTGTCAGCCACCGTCACGGTCAAACGGTCATCATCGAACCGGGCACTGACCGACAGGCGTAACTGGGCCTCGGTCTCGCCGACCGCTTCCAGCGCATGGCGGCCATTGCGCATAAGGTTGAGCAATATCCGGAACAGGTTTTCCTGTCCGACCCGAACCGTGAGCGCTTTATCGACCTGATTGTCAAAAGCGAGCGTGCGGTGATTGGTGAGGCCCGCAAATTCAGCCGCCTCATCGACCAAATTGGTCAATGTAAAAGTGGAACGTTCCGGGGCTTCTTCGCGCACCTGACCGTAGGCGAGCGTTGCCTCGCAGAACGATACCGCACGGTCGATGGCGCGGACGATTTTCGGGGCCACACGCTGTACATGCGGATCGGCGATCATGTCGAGGCGCTCGGAAAGAAGATGAGCGCTCGATAACAAGTTGCGCAGATCGTGATTGATCTTAGACACCGCCAGACCGACATCGGCCAAGCGTCGGCGCTCGGTCAGCATCGACCGCACGTCGGACTGCATGGCGGCAAGGCGCAACTCGGCGGTACCAAGTTCGTCACCGCGCCCAGACGGCACAATCATTGATCCAGGATCTTCCGGCGCGTCTGCGAAGGTGGCCATCGCCTCATCAAGGCGCTGCAGCGGGCGAACGAAGAGGGCGTTGAGACTGAGATAGACCAGGCCAGCGGTGATCAGCGAAATCACAATGGAGAGAATGATGATGTTGCGCGAGAAGCCGAGCATAGCATCGCGCAGATAATACTCTTCAACGACCACCTCGACATATCGCCCGGTTCCGGGCTCCGGCGCACCATGAATGCGCAGGACATTGTCGCCGCCAGTCAGCGTTTTGAAGGCATCCCAAATGGCGCGTAGCGGGTTGCTGGTGGTAATGTCGACATCGACGGCCATGTTGGCCACCAAGCCGCCCTGAATGCCGGCGCGTTGGGCAAGCACTTGCCGTCCGGAATCCGTGACCAGGACCAACTCATGCGCCTCAAGCGTTTCGAGCAGCACCTGCTGCATCATCGCATCGCCGGTTTCCGCACCGAAGCCATAGCCGAACGCGACCGGATCGAGGGCGGCCACCGCAAGCTCCGCATCCGCCAGCCGGTCCTGCAGCCAGGTATTGCGGAAGTTGGCGATGGAGGGCACGAAAATCAGAACTTCTGCCAGCATGACGAACAAAATCGTCAGGACGAGCAGCTTGGCAGAAAGCCCGGCGCCTTTACGGGCGCGGGCCTGTTTCATAGGCGTCACGGTGGTGCCTGGGTCACGCATTCATTTACCTACCGGTGATCCTGGTTCGACTTGCTGGCGTTCTTGACCGACAGTTTAGCCGAAACGCTGCAAGAATGTGATGACCTTACGCAGCGTGGGATTTTCCGTCGCACCTTTGTAATACTCCACTGCCGCGCGGCGTCCGACTTCCGACAAGGTGGGATAGGCGGCAACCCAGGAGGTGATGTCAGATACCTTCATGCCCTTGGCAATCGCCAGGCCCCATAGAGCGATGATTTCGCCAGCTTTGGGACCTACGACCACGGCGCCAAGGATCTTGCCGCGCTTGGTGGTGAACACTTTGATGAAGCCTTCGGTGGTGCGCTCGGCGATTGCGCGATCATTTTCATGGAAGGCCCAACGCAGGATGCGGATGTCTGGCGTGTTTTTCAACTCCTCCTCAGTCGCGCCGACAGACGCCACTTCCGGATCGGTGTAGGTCGTCTTGGGTAGGATGGTCGTGTTCTGCTTGATCGGCAGGCGGAAAAGGATGTTCCGCGCGATCAGAGCACCGTGATAGCCCGCCACATGCGTGAATTGCAGGCCACCGGCCACGTCACCGATCGCAAAAACTTTCTTGTTGCTGGTGCGCATGCCGGCATCGACCTTGATGCCCCGGCGGTCATAGGTGATGCCCGCCTTTTCAAGGTCGAGGCCCTCGACGTTCACCGAGCGACCGGCCGCAATCATGATGTGCGAGCCTTTGACCGTTTGGGTCTCTTTGGCCTCGCCTTCTCCGACCTCGATCGTCACTTCGACGCCTTCACCGTCGTTTGCACCATCTTTGGCTACTTGGCTGACCATCGCATGTTCGTGGATATCGACGCCTTCAGCTTGCAACGTTGCTTTAACGAGATCCGCCGCTTCGCGGTCTTCGCGGCCAAGGATCTTGAATCCCTCAAGCACCGTCACTTTGGCACCAAGGCGATTATGGGCCTGGGCCAGTTCAAGGCCGATCGGTCCACCGCCGACTATGATCAGGTGCTCAGGCAATTCCTTGCGATCGAAGATGACTTCGTTCGTCAGGTAAGGGACCGTATCAAGCCCAGGGATTGGCGGCACTGCCGGGCGTGAACCGGTGGCGATCACCACGCGTCGCGCTTTGACCGTCGTGTTGCCCACTTGAATAGTCTGCGGACCGGTGAAACGGGCTTCGCCGCCCAGCACGGTGACGCCCAAGCCTTCATAGCGTTCGACAGAATCGACGGGCGCGATGGTGCCAATCACGTCCTTGATATGATTGTGGACGGTGGAAAAATCGACGTCGAACGGTGCACCCTTTTTGCCCTTTGCATGGATGCCGAACTTTGGCCCTTCGATGATCGCGTGGGCATGCTTGGCGGCCGCCAGGATGGCCTTGGAGGGCACGCAGCCAACGTTGAGGCAATCGCCGCCCATCTTATGCTTTTCGATCAGCACAACCGGCACACCAAAGCTTGCCATCACCGCGGCGGTGGTCAGACCGCCGGAACCACCGCCAATCACGGCAACATCAGGTGTCAGGGTTTGCGGCGCCTCGCCGGGCTGAGCCGGTTCAAGCGAGGGGGTGTTTTGGGGGGATGGCGTAGACATGGCAAGTCCTTCGGGTAGCCCTTGGTCCGATGGAACAGTGGCTACCCCGTTTGGGGCAAAATGGCGATGGGTTTTGGTGTCGGGAGGCTTACGTTGCCTTGCCGAGACGGCGGGCGCGAACGGCTTTCATCACCGGCGGGATGAGCGCAACCGTTCCAAGCGCGGCAAACGCCAGGATGATTTCGGTCGTTACCAGGGAACCAAGGTCTATGGAGCATGTGCCGGCAGCAGCACAGCCGGGGTTCGCGGCCTCCTGCGCCATGATCACGCTGTCCAACCCAGAGCCGACAAAGGCGTAGGCAAACGTGCCTGGCGCAATGCCAAAGAACGTGGCTAGCACATAGGAGCGCAGCGGCAAATTGGCGAGTGCGGGGGCAATGTTAACCAGGGTGAACGGGAAGATCGGCGTCAATCGCAGGAAGAGCAGATAGTTGAAGCCATCCTTTTTGAACCCTTCAAGAAGTTTTTTCAGGGTCGGCCCGGCCTTTTGGGCGATCGCCTGACCAAAGGCGGTGCGTGCCGCCAAGAAAAGCGCCGTCGCCCCGATCGTAGCCGCAACCACGACCGTCAGCCCGCCGAAAAACCAACCGAACAAAAAGCCACCAGCAATGGTGAGGAGGCTGGCAGCAGGGAAACTGAGCGCGACAGCAAGCGCGTAGAGTGCGCCGAAGGTCAGAACTGAGAGAAGTAGATTGTCATTGATGAAGCCGGCCAGCATCTCGCGCTGCTGAATGAGGGCGGAAAGGCTGAGATGCTCGTTGAGGCCGAACGCAAACGCGGCGGCCATAGCGCCGACAATGGCAACCAAGGGTCCGAACCGTTTCAGAAGGGACAGGACGGGCGATGAGGCTTCGGGCATTTGGGGGGCAGGTTGGCCGGTCATAACTGCGTCCTGTGCGGGTGGCGGGGCCATGGTGATAGTTCCTTCGATGGACCCTGTTCTTGCCAGGGCGAGAGATGATCGCGTCGTTGCGTTGAGGGGCACATAGCAGCGCAACCTTTCCAAATCATCGGCCTCGCGCACCATCACACGGCCTTGTGAACGCCCGTTATGGCGGGGCATCGCGACGTGAAGCGGCGTGAACCAGGTCCCTTGTCTGCCACTGTGATCAAGAATGCGCGCGCAACGGGGTCAATCTACGCGCCATCAATTGACTTTTCCTCTAGGCCACCCCTATAAGCGCGGCTTGTTCTGGTGCTTGCGGCTCCGGCCTTGCGAGCGCACGCCAGCACTTCAGCTAATTTCGAGGCTTCTTGGCGCATGCTGACGCGGGCGCTGATGCTCAACGTGAAGAGTGTGACCGATGAAACGTACCTATCAACCTTCGAAACTTGTGCGCAAACGCCGCCACGGTTTCCGCGCGCGCCTGGCCACCAAAGGCGGCCGTAAGGTGTTGGCTGCGCGCCGTTCGCGCGGCCGCAAGCGGCTGAGCGCCTAAATTCCGGCGCCCGGGCGGCGGCTTGCATTGGCTGACACGTCTTCCGACACCCTGCCAAGCCGTTCGCCTTTTCCCGGCACGCGCCACCGCGTCGACAAACCTGCGCTCTCCAAGCTGCATCGACGCGGCGATTTTCTGGCCGCCAAACGCGGAAAACGGGCGCATTGTGCGCCTTTTGTGCTTCAGGCCAGACGTCGCAGCGATGCCCAGCCGGCCCGAATTGGGATCACCGTTACACGCAAGGTAGGCGGGGCTGTGGTGAGAAACCGCATCAAGCGACGGCTGAAAAGTGCTATAACGTCGCCTGCGGGTCTAGGTTTTCGGGCTGGATATGATTATGTCCTCATCGCACGAGCGCTGGCTGCCAGCGCGCCCTTTGACGCATTGACGAGTGCCCTCATAAGCGGGCTGAACAAAGTCCACGCACGCGCCGATGATGCGCGCTGAACGCGACAGACAACGCCGGGTAGTCCATGGAAAACCGCAACTATATCCTCGCCATCGTCCTTTCGCTCGGCATTCTCGTGGCGTGGCAATATCTTTACGTCAGCCCGCAGATGGAAGCCGAGCGCGCCGCGCTTGAAGCTCAATCCGGCCAGACACTGGACGCATCTGGGCAACCGGTCATTGTCGATGACACTGCACCTAGCGTCGCCGCGCCCCTGGAAACCACGGCTGGCGGTTCGCTTGTCCCGCGCTCGCTCGATCGGGAATCGATCATTGCTGGCACCGAACGCGTCGACATCGATACCTCACACATCACCGGCACCATCGCGCTGCAAGGCGCGCGCATCGACGACATTCACCTGGTGGAGTATCGCGAAACGCTGGACGAGGACTCCGACACGGTCGTCCTGTTCTCGCCATCGGGGTCGGAAGACCCGTTCTACGCTGAGTTCGGTTGGGCCCAAGGCGCTGGCGGCGCAGCAACACTGCCCGATGCCAGCACCGTCTGGCAGGTAGAAGGCAACGACACGCTGACCGCAACGACGCCGGTCGTCCTTGTCTATGACAATGGTGAAGGCCTGATTTTCCGCCGGACGATCTCGGTGGATGAGGACTATATGTTCACTATTCGCCAGGAGGTGGAAAACACCACCGAAGCTGGCGTCCTGCTTTACCCCTACGGCTTGGTCGCCCGCCATGGCGAGCCGCGCACCAGCCGCATGTTCATCCTGCACGAGGGTCTGATTGGTTTCTTCGGCGAAGATGGCTTGGCCGAGCTTGATTATGACGATGTTCGCGATGATGGCACGACTCAGTATCGCGATGTGTCGGGCGGCTGGCTTGGCATCACCGACAAGTACTGGGCGGCAACGCTGATCCCATCGGGCCTCGACAGCTATCGCGGCGAGTTCCGCATGGACCAGATTTTGGCCGGCGAAAGCTTCATCGCCGCTTATCTAGGTGGTGGTTACGAAGTGCCTCCCGGCACCAGCGTCGGCATCGAAAATCAACTGTTCGCCGGTGCCAAAGAGGTCGCCATCATCGATGGCTATGAGGCTGATTTTGGCATTGAGCGTTTCGAACTGTTGATTGACTGGGGTTGGTTCTACTTCCTCACCAAGCCGATGTTCTTCGCTATCAAATGGTTGTTTGGGGTGTTTGGCAATTTCGGCGTCGCGATTTTGCTGGTGACCGTGGGCATCAAATTGGTCTTCCTGCCGCTGGCCAACAAGTCCTACGCTTCGATGTCGAAGATGAAAAAGGTCCAACCGCAGCTCAAAGAAATTCAGGACCGCTACAAGGACGACAAGCCAGAACTCCAGAAGCACATGATGGAGCTCTACAAGAAAGAGAAGATCAATCCGGTGGCCGGGTGTTGGCCGGTGCTCATTCAGATCCCGGTGTTCTTCGCGCTCTACAAGGTGTTGTTCGTTACCATCGAGATGCGCCACGCGCCGTTTTTCGGCTGGATTCAGGATCTTTCCGCAGCTGACCCAACGTCGCTGTTCAACCTGTTTGGTCTGCTCCCCTACGATCCGACGCTCGTGCCGCTGATCGGCCCGCTGCTTGGTCTGGGCGTTTGGCCGATCCTGATGGGCATAACGATGTTCGTCCAGATGAAGCTGAACCCGACACCGACCGACCCAACCCAGGCGATGATCTTCACCTGGATGCCGGTGGTCTTCACCTTTATGCTGGCGACATTCCCGGCAGGTCTGGTGATCTATTGGACGTGGAACAACTTCCTGTCGGTGATCCAGCAGGCGTTCATCATGAAGCGCCACGGGGTGAAGATCGAGCTATGGGACAATCTCAAAGCGATGTTTGTGAAAAAACCCGCTAAGCAGCCGGCTGAATAGCCAAGCATGTCCGAGCGAGAGGCCGATCTGGAGGCGATTGGCCTTTCTGAAACGCTCATTGATGCAGGCGACCAGCTGTTTGCCCGCGAATGGTTGTTTGAAAAAGGCGTTGTCGCGCCCTCTGGATTGCCAATTGATGGCCGCATCGAGATTGCCTTTGCTGGCCGCTCCAATGTCGGTAAATCCTCGCTACTCAACGCTTTGGTGCGTCAGAAGGGCCTTGCCCGCACGTCCAACACACCCGGGCGCACGCAAGAACTGAACCTCTTTTCCGCCGACGGCATGCCCTTTCGCATTGTCGATATGCCCGGCTACGGCTTTGCCAAAGCGCCGCTGGACGCGGTGGAAAAGTGGAACAAACTCATCCGCAAATATTTACAGGGACGCGTGGAGCTTGCCCGCGTTTTCGTTCTGATCGACTCGCGCCATGGGCTGAAAAAGAACGATCTTGAGATCATGAAGATGCTCGACGAAACCGCCGTCGGTTATCAGATCGTGCTCACCAAGGCCGACAAGCTGAAGCCTGGGCAGATTGAGCGGGTGAAACAAAGCGTGCAGGACGGCATCCAGCGCCGCCCCGCCGCCTACCCCTTCATCGCTGTGACATCCTCAGACAAGCGTGAGGGTATCGATACACTTCGCGGCTTCATCGCTCGGCTCTTGAATGATCTTGGCGCCCTTCAGTTTGAAGAGGGTGAGGATCAGGATGCCGATAAGTCATAATCAGGAACCAGCCAGCCTTTGTAATGCACGAGCAACGCACTGCCGCCGGGAAGCCATGACGGCGTGGCCAGGCGAATATCGAAGGTGAAGCAGCCATCATCGACCCCTTCAATGGCCTCCACGTTCGGCAAAAATGCCGCTGGCATCGGCAAGCCAAGGCACCAACCGCGCTGTAGCGCCAGACGCATGCCACCGGCGTTGGGCAGAAGCTCCTGCTCAAACGTCAAAAGGCCAACGCGCTCGCAAACATGATGCGGTCGGTCCGACGCCATGCAAGTGGATTGGAAAGTATGGTCGCCAAACCGGCGTGACCAATGCTCGCGCCTTTGCTGTCGCACTTTCGTGACTTGCACCCAAATGTCTTCGCCAGCTGGGGGGAACCGGAATAAGCGGCAGATTAAGCCCGTGATGAAACCATCGCCGCGCCTTATGACAGCTCGCCCAGAGTAGGAGACTTCTGGGCCGCCCAGGTGCAAGTTTTGGACGGCCGGATGGAGGTCATCCCATCTGTCGAAAAGCGCGGAGCGAAACAGCGTGTCGCTCTCCATGCCTAATCCATAAGCTTGGCGCGAAAACGAGGATCAGGTACCGCACACATGTCGGTGCGCCCGAACATTGCATAGCGGTTGCGGGCAATGCGAGCATAGAGCCAATCCTGCACCGATCTTGGTAGCAACCGCAATGGCTGCAGAAGCCAGCCGATCCCGCCAACCAAACGCCCGGCGCGAATCATCGCATCCAGAGAGGTGTAAGCTTTGCCGTTGATCAGCAGAAGCCAGCTTTCTGGGTCGCCGATCGACAGACCGTAATGGGCCAGAACAGAACGACCGAGCGGCGTCTGAACGCGGCAAATCTTGAACACGTCATCCTTATCGAACCGCGCGATCAGTTTGGCGCCGAAAGTGCAAAGCACGCACTCGCCATCCATGAACGTCACCGGGCCGGAGTCGTCAAAATCTGGAACAGTGGGGTCAGCGCGATAGGAATAGGGTGCGTGAGTGGTGAGCGCCGTCATGGTCGACCGTTCCTAGCAAAGCGACTCAACTTTATCGGCTTGACCGTTCCCGTCCATTTGCCGATGTGACGCAGAGGCACCGCAGAGCTTGACCTTTGGCGCCACACAGTGTCCTTCCTGCACTCGCCCTTCCTAGACCATGTTGCAAGCCTTCCCGATGCCCCTCGACGACGATCCTTCCGTTCCGCTTGAACCCAAGCCCGTGCGCCAGGCCCGACTTATCAGCCAGGTGTTGCCTTTCATGCAACGCTATGCCGAGCAGACGATCGTTGTGAAATATGGCGGCCACGCCATGGGGGACGATGCGCTAAGCCAGGCGTTTGCACGCGACATCGCGCTTTTGAAGCAATCGGGCATTAAGCCCATCGTGGTCCATGGCGGCGGGCCACAGATCGCGTCCATGTTGGCCAAACTTGGGATCGAGAGCACCTTTGAGGGTGGCCTGCGGGTCACCGATGACAAAACCATCGAAGTGGTGGAGATGGTGCTTGCCGGGTCGATCAACAAACAGATCGTGCAAGAGATCACCTCCGCCGGCGGCAAGGCCATCGGGCTTTGCGGCAAGGACGGTCAGATGGTGACGGTGAAGAAGCTCACCCGCACCGCGCGCGATCCAGATTCCAACATCGAACGGGTGGTCGATCTTGGGTTTGTCGGTGAACCTGAAACCGTGAACCCCAGCGTTCTCGACATGGTGACACAGGAAGCGCTGATCCCGGTGATCGCGCCAGTCGCCTCGGGCGCGGACGGCAAAACGTACAATGTGAATGCCGATACGTTCGCCGGCGCCATCGCTGGGGCGCTGAATGCGACCCGTCTTCTTTTCCTGACCGACGTTGACGGCGTCTTGGATGCGGACAAAAACCTGATCACCGAACTCACTGTCGCCAAGGCCCGCGAACTGATCGCCAACGGCACCATTGCCGGTGGCATGATCCCCAAGGTCGAGACCTGCATCCAGGCCGTCGAACAGGGCGTAGAAGGTGTCGTTATTCTCAACGGCAAAGTGCCCCATTGCGTGCTGCTGGAACTGTTCACCGCGCATGGCGCGGGCACGCTGATCACCCGATAGAAAGCAAAGCCCTATGGTCGCCGCGCATGAAGAGCACACCGATCTGGAGGCGTTCGCCAAGGTCGAGCACTGGGTCTTCGATCTGGACAACACGCTCTACCCGCATCACTCGAACCTGTTCGCGCAGATCGACGAGAAGATGACCACGTACCTTTCCAAGCTTATGGAGCTGGAAAAGGACGAGGCGCGCGTCGTTCAGAAAACCTACTATCGAACCTATGGCACGACCATGCGCGGACTGATGGTCGAGCAGGGCATCACGCCGGACGATTTTCTCGATTTCGTCCACGATATAGACCATTCGGTCCTGGAGCCGGACCCCAAGCTCGACACCATGATCGAAAGCCTTCCCGGCCACAAATATGTGTTCACCAATGGCACCGAGAAACATGCCCGCGCCGTGCTTGACCGGCTTGGCGTTTCGACTGACTTCCAACATATCTTTGATATCGTTTCGGCCGATCTCATCCCCAAACCGAACGGCGCAACGTACGACAAGTTTCTTGACCTGACCGGCATTGATCCAACCAAAGCTGCCATGTTTGAAGACCTTTCGCGCAACCTCAAAGTGCCCCATGAACGCGGTATGCTGACAACGCTGATCGTGCCGCGCGGCACCCGCGAAGTCTTCCATGAGGATTGGGAGCTTGAGGGCCGCGATGACAACCATGTGCGTTATGTAACCGACCATCTTGCGGACTTCCTGGAGGATATCCGCACCACGATTTCACGATGAAGGACCATCACCCATGCACCACGCTCTGACCGACCATGATGCCATCGAAAAGGTTGTGAACCGCGCCTTCGATGCCCGCGATGGCATCGATGCCCACACCCAAGGTGAAGTCCGTGATGCTGTCGATTCGGCGCTTGACATGCTCGATAAGGGCCAGGCCCGTGTTGCCACCCGTGGCGAGGACGGCCAATGGACCGTGCACCAATGGCTGAAAAAGGCCGTGCTGCTCTCCTTCCGTCTCAACCCGATGGAGATCATCAGAGGCGGCCCGGGCGATGCCGTCTGGTGGGACAAGGTGCCGTCTAAATTCGATGGCTGGGGCGCAATGGACTTCGAGAAAGCCGCCTTCCGCGCGGTGCCCGGCTGCGTCGTACGGCGCTCGGCTTTCGTCGCTCCCGGGGCGGTGTTGATGCCGTCCTTCGTCAATCTCGGTGCCTATGTCGATGAAGGTACGATGGTGGACACCTGGGCAACGGTTGGTTCCTGCGCTCAGATCGGCAAGAACGTGCACCTGTCTGGCGGTGTCGGTATCGGCGGTGTCTTGGAGCCAATGCAGGCTGGCCCGACGATCATTGAAGACAATTGCTTTATTGGCGCCCGCTCGGAAGTCGTCGAAGGCTGTATTGTGCGCGAAGGCTCGGTGCTTGGCATGGGCGTCTTCATCGGCAAGTCAACGCGGATCGTGAACCGGCTCACCGGTGAGATCAGCTATGGCGAAGTGCCGCCCTATTCGGTGGTGGTAGCGGGCTCAATGCCCGGCAATTCCATGATGGGCAACGGCCAAGCCGCGCCGAACCTTTATTGCGCTGTTATCGTCAAACAGGTTGATGAGCAGACGCGCTCAAAGACAGGCATCAACGAGCTCCTGCGCGACTGAGCGCTCCAACGCACATCCAAGGACAGCATCCCCCAAGCATGTTCAGCTATTTCTTTTCACCGAAAGGTCGCTTCCGTCGCCGTGACTACTGGTTTGGCATGATCATCGCGACCATTCTTCTGGGTATGGGCTTTGGCGCCGACTACGCCTTCCGCGGTGTCACAGTGGTGTCAAGCGAGGCAGGTCGCGCGTTTTCTCTTCAACCGGAGCCCTTGTTTCTCGGCGTCGCCGGACTGCTCATTGCCTGGCCTGCACTCGCGATGGGCATCAAGCGGTGGCATGACCGCGACAAGAGCGGCTGGTGGATGCTTCTTGGGTTCATTCCGATCGTGAACCTTTACGCCTATGTGTCGCTGTTCCTTCTTCCAGGGACTCGCCATCTCAATCGTTTTGGGCCGGACCCTCGTGAAGAAGAACGCTTTTTGCGCACCAGCGGATACGATCCGGGCAGCGACCCAACGTAAGAGCGTTTCCGATTTACTCTTGAAAGCCACGCCACTTCCAAACATCTAGAGGGAAGGCGGGCCTCGCGCTTCGCCTCCTAGCACCTGACAGGACATCCTTTTTGGCCAACCCGCCGCCCTTACCGCCCGCCAACGCCGCACCACCATCGCCTTCCGGACCAGTTGGTCCGGTGGATGCGCAAACGCTGTTTTGGCTGTTTTTCCGGTTCGATGGACGTGTCGGGCGCCAGGTTTATTGGCTTTCGGTGCTGTTCTTGGCCGCGCTGGTCGGCGCCAGCGGCCTGTTCGTGGTCGATCCGGACACGGGCGGGGTGATCCTTACGCCGAACCCGATCGCCTCGTTCATCTATACGATGGCCTCGATCTGTTCGATCCTGGTGTCGATCAAGCGACTGCACGATCTCAATATGACCGGCTTTTTCGCGCTGGGTCTGCTGATCCCACCGGTGGCGATCATCATGTCGCTGTGGCTGGGATTCCGCAAAGGCGATGATGGCCCCAACAAGTTTGGCTGGAAGCGCGATGTACGCCCAACGCAACCACCTCCAACGATGCCGAACAAAGCGGACGATCCGGAATGAATGAGCCGGAAACGGCCAATCTGGATGTCCGCGATCCGGTTGCCGTCCTCCAAGCCCTCATCCGATATCCGAGCGTCACCCCGAACAGCGCCGGCGCCCTTGATGGCCTCGCCGCTATGCTGGCGAGCCTCGGCTTCGACAACGACCAACCGGTATTTTCGGCCCCCGATACGCCCGACATCGCCAACCTGTTCTCTGCCATAGGCTCGGCAACCGGCACCAACGCCGAGCATTTTGCCTTTGCGGGGCATTTGGACGTCGTGCCGGAAGGCGATACCGCCGATTGGCGCCATGGACCATTTTCAGCGGCGATCGAAGACGGCAAGCTCTACGGACGCGGCGCGGTGGACATGAAAGGCGGAGTGGCTGCTATGGTCGCCGCCAGCGCACGATTTCTCGACACCCATGGGCCAGATTTTGACGGACGTCTCTCCTTCATCCTCACCGGCGATGAGGAAGGCCCGGCCATCAACGGCACCGACCCGCTGATGAAGCATATCGACCAAAAGGGCGAACGCATCGACGCCTGTCTGCTTGGTGAGCCGACCAACCCCGAAACCATGGGCGAAATGATCAAGATTGGGCGCCGTGGATCGCTGACCGCCACCATCAGTGTGGAAGGTGTGCAGGGGCATGTCGCCTATCCGCATCTGGCCGCCAATCCGCTCAACCCGCTGGTGGCGGCGCTTGCCGCACTCAAAGAGCCGCTCGACGCAGGCACCGATCATTTTCAGCCTTCCAACCTTGAGCCGGTGACCATCGACACCGGCAACCCCGCGACCAATGTCATCCCACAGCGAGCCTCAGCGCGGGTCAATGTGCGCTTCAACCCGACCTGGGCGCGCGCCTCGCTTGAGGCAGAGCTACGCAAGCGCCTGGATGGCATCGACTGGCAGGGTTGCCGCTACACGCTTGCCGTCAAAGAAGATGCCAGCGAGGCGTTCTACACCCCGCCCGGACCGTTCGTGGATGCTCTGGTTGAGGCGATTGAATCAGCCACCGGTGTGAAACCAAAGCTCTCGACATCAGGCGGAACGTCCGATGCGCGCTTCATCAAGGGCTATTGCCCTGTGGTGGAGTTTGGGCTGGTTGGCCAGACAATGCATCAGGTGAATGAGCATGTGGACATCGCCCATTTGGAAGCACTCACCGATATCTATGTTTCGGTGCTTGAGCGGTTTTTCGGCGTCCCGCGCTGATCGGGCTTCGGTGACCGCTCATCCAGCAAAGCAGGGGTCGCGCGCCTCCAATTGACCAACCGCAACCGAATTCTGCTGCTATGGGTTAGTATCGCTCGTTAGACTTCCTCGACGAACGGAAAACGAGCAGGACGCGGTACCATGATTTCCAGGCGCGCAGTTCTCGGTACAGGCGTGGCAATTGGTGCTTTGGGCGCCGTTGGCTATGGGTTATGGCCTCGCCTCGGTGACTATGAGCAAGAGGTCGCCCTTCAACGGCAAATTCCGACCGCGGCCCCGCCCATGCTTGAATTGGTTCGCATGGCGACGCTGGCCGCCAACGGCCACAATACCCAGCCTTGGCAATTTTCGCTGACGGACGCGAGCATCCGCATCCTGCCTGATTTTTCGCGGCGGACCGAGGTGGTCGATCCCGACGACCATCACCTTTTCATCAGTCTTGGATGCGCCGCCGAAAACCTTGCCATCGCCGCACAGGCTCGCGGCCAGGTCGCCGACGTCCAGGTCGAGAATGATCCAGCATCATCGGTAACCGTCGCGCTGCAATCAGCCCGGATGCTCGAAACAGAGCTTTATCGCGCCATCCCATTTCGGCAGTCGACACGGTCGCTCTATGACGGGCGCGCCTTGTCGAACGACGAGTTGAGTCTGCTTGAAGACGCAGCGCGCGAGCCCGGCGTTTCGGTGGAGCTGTTCACCAGTGAGGCCGACCGCCAGGCCATCGCCGACTTCGTGGTCGAGGGCAACAGTGCTCAAATCGACGATCCGGCCTTTGTCAATGAACTGCGGCAATGGATACGTTTCAGTTCCAATCGGGCGTTGGCCACCGGTGATGGCCTGTTTTCCGCCTGCTCCGGCAATCCAGTTGTTCCAGAATGGATTGGCAACGCCATATTTTCAGCGGTCTTTACCAAAGACGCAGAGAACGAGAAATATCGCAGCCAACTGGCCTCGTCCGCCGGTGTTGCCGTGTTCACCGGCGACCGAGCGGACCCCGAACACTGGGTCAAGGTCGGCACGAGTTTTCAGCGGTTCGCGCTTCAGGCTACGGCGCTGGGCGTACGCAATGCCCACATCAACCAACCCATTGAAGTGCCTTCGGTGAGACCCGCCTTTGCTAACTGGCTTGGCGCGCCGGACGCCCGCTCTGATCTGGTGATCCGCTTTGGTCGCGCGCCCGCCCTGCCGATGTCACTGCGACGCCCAGTCGAGACTGTGATCGTCTAACCGACAGTCCAACGCCGGGGCGTTACAACCAGGGCGATTGTCCCCAAGCGCATTAGACGCTACGTTAACTCATCCCTCCAGCCTAAGATTTTGCAGAAGACCGTGCAGGTCGCAGACATCAAACGAACTGGGAGTTGACGTCATATGGATGCTTTTGCAGAGCCAACGCGTGAAACCTTTCACTTGGTTATGATCAAGCCGACGCATTATGATGATGACGGCTACCCGATCCAATGGCTCACATCTGCCATACCTTCCAACACCTTAGCTGTGCTCAACGGACTGGCATACGATAGTCGCGAGCGGCAAGTCCTTGGCCCCAACGTTGATATCGTTCTGCACGCGATCGACGAAACCAACTCCCGCATTCGCCGAAAAAAGATCATCCAGCAGATCAAACGGGATGGCGGGAAGGCGCTCATCGCGTTGGTCGGTGTGCAGTCCAATCAATTCCCGCGCGCCGTGGATATCGCCCAAACTTTCCTGGATGCTGGCCTTCAGGTGTGCATCGGCGGTTTTCATGTCTCCGGCTGCATCGCCATGCTCAAAGAGATGCCAGACGACATGGTCGATGCGCAGGCGCGCGGCATTTCTTTCTTTGCCGGCGAGGCCGAAGATGGTCGTCTGGATGAAGTCATCGTCGATGCCTTCAACAATGACCTTAAGCCGCTCTACAATTACATGTCAGACCTTCCCGGCATGGAGGATCAGCCGACACCATTCCTGCCGGCAGACCACCTCAAGCACACCGCTGGCTCCCAATCGAGCGTCGATCTGGGGCGCGGCTGTCCCTACCAATGCTCGTTCTGCACGATCATCAATGTTCAAGGACGTAAGAGCCGCTACCGATCGGCGGACGACATGGAGAAGATGCTGCGGGCCAATTACGACCAGGGCATCAACCGCTTTTTCATCACCGACGACAATTTCGCGCGCAACCGCGAATGGGAGGCCATGTTCGACCGCCTGATCGAACTGCGCGAGCGCGAAAAGATGAGCATGAAGTTCGTGATCCAGGTGGATACGCTGTGCCACAGGATTCCGAACTTCATCGAGAAGGCGGCGCGCGCTGGCGTCAAACGCGTATTCATCGGGCTGGAAAACGTCAACATTGACAATCTGGCCGCAGCCCAGAAGGGCCAGAACAAGATTACCGAATACCGTGAAATGCTGCAGATGTGGAAGGCGCACGGCATCACGACCTATGCCGGCTACATTCTTGGCTTCCCCAACGACACGCCGGAGTCGCTGATGAAGGACATCGAAATCCTTCAAAACGAGCTGGCGCTGGACCTCATTGAATTCAACATTCTGACGCCGCTGCCGGGCTCAGCCGATCACAAAAAACTGTCGGAAGATGGGGTCTGGATGGACCCCGACATGAACAAGTATGACCTCAACCATTGGGTCATGAAGCATCCCAACATGTCGCATGAAGAGTTCATGACGGCCTATGAGGCGATGTGGGACCGCTACTACTCGGTCGAGCACATTGAGACGATCATGCGCCGCGCGATCGCAACCGGCATGAGCGCGGGCAACATCATGTTCCTGTGCCTGTGGTTCTACCTGAACTTCAAAGTCGAGCGTGTGCATCCGGTGGACGGCGGATATTTCCGGCTGAAATTCCGCACCGAGCGGCGCTCTGGCCTGCCGATCGAGAACCCGCTCATCTTCTATCCAAAATATGCCTGGCAGGTTGTCGCCAAGCACGCCAGCGTCGTACCACTGCTCTTCCGGCTTTCGCGGGTGCGCGCCAAAATCAAGGCCGACCCCAATCGGCGCGAATACACTGATCTGGCGCTGGCACCAGTCACGGCCGAAGAGAGCGAAGAGCTATCCATGTTCACCGACGCGCGTGGTAGCGCTGAGGAGGTGAAACGCCTCGCGCGCCAAAACGCGGTCATTGCGAAGGCCAAACAGCAAGCCGACACGCCGGTCCAAGCTGCGGAGTAACGGGCAGCCGCGTGCAGCTCAATACTCCACCTTGGTAAATACCAATCCATTAGGTGGGGCGACGGGCGCGCAGGCGTGGCGGTCGCGCGCTTCAAGCATTGCCTGCGCGTCATTAGGGGAGAGCCGTCCCTCGCCCGCCTGTTTCAGCGCGCCGACGAGCGAACGCACCTGATTGTGCAGGAACGAGCGGGCTGAGGTTTCGATGGCGATGTGCGCGCCATCGCGGGTTACGGTGAGCGTGTCCAAGGTGCGCATTGGGCTGTTAGCTTGGCACTGAACGGAACGAAACGTTGTAAAATCATGGTGGCCGATCAATCGGTCAGCGGCAGCTTGCATCAGGCCCTCGTCCAATGGCTTTGACACACCCCACACCTTGCCACGCTCCAGCACCGGCTGAGCACGACGGTTGAGGATGGTGTAGCGATAGTGGCGCTTGGTGGCTGAAAAGCGCGCATCGAAGCTTTCGTCGACCTCTTCAACGCCTAGAACGCCGACCAGTTCCTGCCGCATATGCGCATTCATCGCGTCACGCACCGTGTCGGTCGGCCACTGTCTATCCAAGTCGATATGCACCACCTGCCCGGTGGCGTGGACGCCGGTGTCGGTGCGCCCGGCGGCTTTCAGCGTGATGGTTTGTCCGGTGAAGGCGAGCACCGCATCTTCCAAAACGCCCTGCACCGTTGGCGGCCCATCTTGGCGTTGAAAGCCGGCATAAGGTCCACCATCATATTCAATGAGAAGTCTATACCGCGGCATTCAATGGTTCTTCTCTTGCTCTGGGCCTGTGGCCCAACCGCATGGGAAAGCCCGCGTAAGGGCCACCATCATATTCGACCAAGAGCCGGTATCTCGGCATTAGCCGAGGACGGCGCCGGGCTTCAGTCCGGCGCCGTTCAAGAACGTTGCGACATCCATCGCTTGCTTGCCAGCGCGCTGAACCTCGATCAGTTTCACAGCGCCGTCACCACAGGCAACTTTTTGATCGTCCAGCAAGGTACCCGGAGCGCCGATTCCCTCGGCGGGCTCCACCCGCAGCACCTTCAGCCGCTCACGTTTGCCGTTCGCCTCAAACTCTGTCCAAGCGCCAGGGAAGGGCGAAAGCCCGTGAATGTGCCGCAACACATCAAAGGCTGGGCGTGACCAATCGATCTTCGCCTCGGCCTTATCGATCTTGGCAGCGTAGGTGGCGCCGTTGTTGTCCTGCTCAGTGAGTTGCAGCGAGCCGCGTGACAGCGCCGCCATCGCCCGGCTCATCAAGTCGGCACCCAGGCGCGCCAAACGGTCATGCACATCCTGCACAGTCATCGTGTCGGTGATCGTCAGCCGTTCGGCCATCGCCACAGGGCCGGTGTCGAGGCCCTTGGCCATCTTCATCACCATAACACCGGTTTCGGCATCGCCTTCCATGATCGCCCGGTTGATCGGCGCAGCGCCGCGCCATCGTGGCAGCAGCGAAGCGTGAAGATTGTAGCAGCCATGTTCGGGTGCTTCCAAAATCGCCTTGGGCAAGATCATGCCATAGGCGACGACGACCGCCGCATCAGCACCAAGCTCGGCGAAGCGGGCATTTTCCGCCTCGCTCTTCAAGCTGGCGGGGTGAAGAACCGGGATGCCTAGAGCGTCAGCCTGCTCGTGCACCGGCGAGCGGCGCAGCTCCATCCCCCGCCCTGCCGGCGCCGGGGCGCGGGTGTAGCAAGCGATGATCTCATGGCCCTGGCCAACCAGTTCCAGCAAAGTCGGAACGGCAAAATTAGGCGTTCCCATAAAGATAAGTCTCAACATGGCGCATCGTGTAACGCATGGCGCGGGCCGGGCCAATCCTTGCAAGCAAACCCATTCCGTGCGATCTGCCGCCCCAACAGTTTTTCCAGCTTTTCGGACCACCCAAGCCCATGAAGTTCACGCTTTCCTGGCTCAAGGATCACCTTGAGACCGACGCTGACCTTGCGACGATTGTCGATACTCTCACCCGCATCGGCCTTGAGGTCGAGGAGGTTGATGACCGCGCGCTCTATGCACCGTTCGTGATCGCCAAAGTGGTGAGCGCAAAGCAGCACCCCGATGCCGATCGTCTGCGCGTGCTTGAGGTCGACATAGGGGCTGGAACGGGTTCCGGCGATCTGGTGCAGGTGGTGTGCGGCGCGCCGAATGCCCGTGAGGGGCTGACCGGCGTGTTCGCGCCGCCTGGCGCCTATGTTCCCGGCATCGACTTGACGCTTCAGGTCGGCAAGATCCGCGGCGTGGAATCGCGCGGAATGATGCTGTCGGAGCGCGAGCTTGAGCTATCCGACGAACATGATGGCATTATCGATCTGAGCGCCGATGTCGCCGTGGGAACGCCCTATGCGGCGTTTGCTGAGCTCGATGATCCAGTGATCGAAATTGGCCTGACGCCGAACCGTCCAGACTGCACCGGGGTTTACGGCATTGCCCGTGATTTGGCCGCTGCTGGTGTCGGCAAGCTGAAGGACGGAACCGTCCCCGCCATCGCAGGCGACGGCCCCTGCCCAGTGTCGGTGACGCTTGATTTCAAAGGCGAAAGCCTCTGCCCCACCTTCGCGCTGCGTCTTGTTCGCGGGATCAAGAATGGCCCCTCGCCGCTTTGGATGCAAAAGCGGTTGAAAGCCATCGGCCTGCGCCCGATCAACACGCTGGTGGATATCACCAACTATGTGACGTTCGACCGTGGCCGCCCGCTGCACGTTTTTGATGCCGCCAAAGTCACCGGCAATTTGACGGTGCGCGATGCGGTGGACGGCGAGAGCTTCACCGGCCTGGATGGCAAGACCTATACGCTCGATGCCTCGATGTGTGTGATCGCCGATGACAATGGCGTGGAGTCGCTGTCCGGCATCATGGGCGGCGAAGAGAGCGGCTGCGACGACAGCACGACCGATGTGCTGATTGAGTCGGCGCTATGGATGCCTGATAACATTGCGTCGACGGGCCGCAAGCTCGGCATCGTCACCGATGCGCGCTACCGGTTCGAGCGCGGCGTCGATCCAGCCTTCAACGAGCAAGGTTTGGATCTGGCCACGCAACTGGTCGTCGATCTGTGTGGTGGCACACCAACAAAAAAAACGGTCGCCGGCGCGATCCCAGATGTCGACAAGATCATCGATTTCCCCGTTTCTGAAGTCAAACGCCTCTCTGGCCTCGATGTACCGAGCCACGAGGTCAAAGCCATTATGAAGCTGCTCGGTTTCTGGGCCGCAGGCACCGGTGATGAGCTGAAGATAGCCGTGCCAAGCTGGCGCCCGGACATTGAGGGCAAGGCCGATCTGGTTGAAGAAGTGATGCGCATCGAGGGCGTTGACCGCGTACCTGTGACGCCGTCGATCGGTCGCCAGACCGTAATCCAGCCTGTGCTTACCGATATCCAGAAAAAGACCCGCCGGGCAAAACGTTTGCTCGCGGCGCGTGGTCTGATGGAAGCCGTGACATGGTCCTTTGTCCGCCAGGACGATGCGGAGCATTTCGGCGGCGGGACACCCAATGTCCAGCTGGCCAATCCGATCTCCACCGACATGAGCACCATGCGCCCAAGCCTGTTGCCGGGCCTGTTGCGCAATGTCCAAGCCAATGTCGATCGCGGGACGCGCGACGTGGCGTTGTTCGAAGTCGGCCAGGTCTTTGCTGGCGACGCGCCGGAGGATCAGACCATCGCAGCCTGTGGTGTGCGCCGTGGCACGTCCGTTATGGCGGGCCAAGGTCGCCATTGGGTGGGCGATTTCCCTTCGGTTTCGGCGTTCAACGTAAAGGCTGATGCGCTGTCGCTGCTTGATGATTTGGGCCTGGATGCTTCCACCCTGCAAATCGACGCAGGCGGGCCGAACTGGTATCACCCAGGTCAGTCGGGAACTCTGCGCCGCGGCAAGCAGGTGTTCGGCCATTTCGGGACGCTGCACCCGCGTCTTTTGAAAGCCATGGACATTGGAGGCCCTGCGGTCGGCTTTGAGATTACGCTGGATGCCATCCCGGCGCCGCGCCAAAAAGCCACGCGCACCAAGCCGCCGCTGACTTTGCACGATCTGATGCCGGTGCGGCGCGACTTCGCCTTTGTGGTTGATGTCGATACCACGGCCGACAAGGTGCTGCGCGCTGCCAAGGGCGCCGACAAATCGCTGATCAGCGATGTCTCACTGTTTGACGTCTATGCAGGGGATCGGATCGAAGCCGGCAAGAAATCGCTGGCCATCGAAGTCACGCTGCAACCGCGTGAACGCACGATGACGGACGAGGAAATCGATGTGGTGTCGGCGAAAATTGTCGGCGCGGTCGAGAAGGCCGCCGGTGCGATCTTGCGGGCCTGATCGAGCAGTTTTTCGCAGGTCAGTAAGGGATGGTCTTGCAAGCGAACGAGAGCCGCGCTAACCACCCCTTTCTCGACTTCAACGAAGATTGAGACTGCGGACAGGTGGCCGAGTGGTCGAAGGCGCACCGCGTTGTGCGCATCGCGCACACGCCATACTAGGAATTAAGCGTGCGCCTCACGGCGGACGTTTGGACAGGTGGCCGAGTGGTCGAAGGCGCACGCCTGGAAAGTGTGTAGGCGGGTAACCGTCTCGAGGGTTCGAATCCCTCTCTGTCCGCCATCCCTTCCCTGCTCTGGTTCTTCGAACCAACCGCTTGTTCGGCGCGGTTCAGATTACCTCGTTAATCCAACGTCATTGTCATCTGCTGCGGTTCAAGCGGGCTCAACGTTTTCCAGGTTGGCGGCTTCGACCGCCTTGCGTTCTGATCGCGAGAAGAACAGATCGTAGAACACAGGCGCGGCGAAAAGCGTGAGGACCGAGGCGAAGGCAAGACCTGCCATAATCGCCACGGCCATCGACACAAAGAAAGCATCAGTGAGCAGTGGCGCCATGCCGAGGATCGTGGTGCCAGCGGCCAAAATGACCGGCCGCAACCTCGATTTGCAGGCCTCGACTATCGCATCACGCAGTGCCCTGCCTTCGGCGCGCACCAGATCGATTTCTTCAACCAGCACGATACCGTTCTTGATCAACATGCCCGACAGGCTGAGCAGTCCGAGCAGCGCGGTAAACGTGAACGGCAGGCCGGTTGCCAACAGGCCGATCGTGACGCCATTGACCGACATCGGCACCAGCAACCAGATGATCAGCGGCTGACGCAGCGCATTGAAGAGCAGCACCGAGATCAGAACCATGATCAGGATGGTCACCGGAAGCTGGCTGCCGAGGCTTTCATTGGCGTTGGCGGAGTTTTCAAACTCACCACCCCACTCCATCCGGTAACCGATGGGCAGAGGCATTTCTTCGATGGTCGCGCGGATTTCCGCATGGACCTGCGCGGCGGTCATGTCGGTGGGGATGTTGGCGCCGACCGTGATGGTGGGCACGCGGTTGCGCCGATGCATCAGCGTGTTCTGCACCTCAAACTGATAGCCTTCGACGACCTGCTCGATGGGCAAAAGCGTGCCCGATCCAGAGGTCACAACCTGATCCAGAGGGCTCAGCCCATCCTCGGCAGCAACGCGCACAATGATCGGCAGCAGGCGATCATCCTCGCGATAAGCACCGGCGGTAATGCCGTCGGTGGCAAACGAGAAGATCTGCGCCACAGCCTCTCGCGTGATGCCGGCTGTTTGGGCCCGGTCAATGGCATAGCTTGGCCTTAGAACCAGCTCCTGTTCGCGCCAATCGGTACGCGGGGCCAGAATGTTGGGTGAGGCTTCTTCCAACCGGGCAATCGCCTGGTCGGCAAGGTTGCGCAGCACGGTTGGGTCGCTACCGGAGAACCGCACTTCGATGGGGTCGCCGCCGCCTGGGCCAAAGACAAGGCGCTCGGTGCGGAACTCTCCGGCGGGCAGGACAGAGGCTGCATAGGCATCGAGATCACCTTGTAATGCCGGAATCTGATCGAGCGTTTCTGTGCGGATGATGAGGTGGCCGTAGCTCGGGTTCGGGCTTTCGGCTGAATAGGTCAGCATGAATCGCGACGCGCCCTGGCCGACGAAGGTTGAAACCGAAACCACGTCAGAGCGTTCCGCCAACCACTCTTCCAGAAGCACCAAATCCTCCGATGTCTCGGCGATTGGCGTGCCTTGCTGGAGCTTGTAGTGGGCGAAAAAGATTGGGGTGTTGGAATTGGGAAAGAACTGCTGCTTGACCTGGCCGAAGCCCCAATAGCAAACCGCCGTGATCAGCACGAGCGTGATCACGACCAACCAGCGCCACTGCAGGGCTTGCCGCAGCGCGTTGCCATAAAGGCGGAACAGCAAGCCGGAATAGGCGTCGTCTTCACCCTCCGTTCCGACTTTGAAAAAGTAATGGCCGAGCAGCGGCGTCACCGTGATCGCGAGCACCCAGGAGAGCAGCAGCGAGATGCCGATGACCGCAAAAAGCGAGAACATGAACTCGCCGGTGGAATCCGGGCTGAGGCCGATCCCAGCAAACGCCATGATGCCGATAACGGTGGCGCCGAGCAGCGGGACTTGAGTCTTGCGTGCCGCTTCCTCAGCGGCTTCACGTGAACTCTTTCCGCGCCGCATCGCGATCTGCATGCCTTCGGCGACGACGATGCCATTGTCGACCAGCATGCCCATGGCGATGATGAGGGCCCCAAGCGAGATGCGCTCCATTTCGATGGAGAACAAGGCCATGAACAGCAACGTGCCGACGACGGTCAGGAGCAATGTGATCCCGACCACTCCGGCCGCACGCAGCCCCATAAACAGGGCGAGCACAACCACGACAATGCTGACCGACATGGCCAGATTGACGAGGAAATCGTTGGACGCCTCATCGACCACGACATGCTGCTGGTAGATCGGCTGAAGCTCGACGCCATAGGGAATTTCGATCTGCAAATCGGCAAGTCGGGCGTCGACGCGTTGACCGACTTCGACGATATTTTCTGTCGCGAGCCCAGCGATACCGAGGGTGAACGCCTCGACGCCGTCAAACCGGATCATGATTGAGGGATTGTCTTGGCGGCCGCGCGAAACCTCGGCGATGTCGATCAGGTTGACCACGTCGCCGCCAACGCCAACGGTTAGCCCGGCAATGTCGCTGACGCTGTCGGAGCCTTCCGGCGTTTGGATGCGTGTGCGCACCTCATCGCCTTCCAGCGATCCCGCCGGATCGATCGAATTTGCGGTCGCGATGGCGTTGATAACCGCATCGGGTGAGATGTTTTGATTGGCGATGAGTGTGAGGTCCGGCTCAACGAAGATCGCCTCATCGGGCAGGCCTTGCACATCGACATCGGCGACGTCGTCAACGGCCAAGATCTCGCGACGCAGGAACTGCGCAAGCTCATGCTTTTCCGCGTCAGAAAAACCTTCCGACGTCACCGCATAGAATATGCCGAACACATCGCCAAACCCATCATTGACAAAGGGTTGGCTGACACCGTCAGGCAAGGATCGCGCCGCGTCGGAGACATTGTTGCGCAGGTCGGTCCAGATGGCCGGCAAGTCCGATCCGTCAAACGTGTCGCGGATTTCCACTTCAATGCGCGACAGGTCTGGCTGCGAAATCGAGGTGATCCGGTCAACCTCGCCCATCCCCTGGATGGCGGCCTCCAACGGCTCGGTGACCTCGCGCATGACCTGTTCGGCTGACGCACCGGGATATTGGGTGAGGACGACGGCGGTTTTGATGGTGAAGGCTGGATCTTCCAACCGCCCCAGGGAATAAAAGCCCCATATGCCGCCGAACAGATTGATGAGTATGATGATCCAGGTGAGGACTGGCTTATCGATGGAGGCGCGCGCGATGTTCATCTGTCCGGCCTTTAGTTGGCAAAGCCGGTGAAGCGTCGGACAGATTGGCCGCCTTCAACATCGGCGACGCCTGTCAGCACGACAAGGTCCCCTGCCTCCAAACCGGACAGCACCTGGAACCGGCCTTCACGCGTCGGCGCGATATGGATGGGACGCATTTCAAGCGTTCCCTCCTCGCCTTCGGCGGCATGGAAGATCATTGCAAACGCCTCGCCATCATTGCTGAGACGGATCGCCGAGGTCGGCAAGATCAACGTGTCTTCGCCGGTATCCAGGCGGGCGGTGACTTCAACCGACGAGCCGGGAAGTATGGCGAGATTGTCTGGACGCGGCAGGCCAAGCGTCAGCCGAAAGGTCTGCCCGACGGAGGATGCTTGCGCATCAAACTCCCTGATCTGCAGCGGGAAAACTTCGTCGCTGGCTGGGAACTGCGCCGTCAGGGTGACATCGGGGTCCGTGCCGGCCTCCTGGAACAAGACCTCCGGAACGTCGATCTCGATGCGCAGCTCCGACATATCGTGGAAACGGACGACTGGCGTACCAACGCCAACACTGGTGAAATTGGCCACGTTGCGCACGGCGACCAGACCATCAAACGGCGCTAAGATGGTCGCCTGCTCAAGTGCATAGTCGGCGTCGCGCAGCGCGATACGGGCAAGCTCGGCTTGCGTGCGTGCATCGTCGATCGTCGACTGCGAGACAGCAAGATCTGACAGTTGATCAAACCGCGCCAGCGTGCGCTCTGCCTGTTCCAGCTGGACGCGCGACTGATCCCGACGCAACAGAAATGGCTCAAGATCGAGTTCGGCGATCAAATCGCCCTCTTCGATCTCCGCGCCTTCGATAGCCGGAAACTCGACAATCTGTCCGCCGACTTGAAAGGCCAGATCGACAGTCTGACGCGCAACGACATGGCCAAAGAAGTGGCGTTCAACGCCGTCAGAGTTGGATTCAATCTCAACCAATTTGACCGGCCGGATAACCTCCTGGGGAGCTATATCCTGCGCGGCGGCGCTACTGAAGAATCCACTTGCGAGCACGACCAGGGTGATGCGGGCGGTCATTCGGTTCATCTGGATGTCTCCAACGCTTTTTGGGCCTTGTAAGTGACATCAGAACGGATTGAAAGCGCCGCAACGCAGCGCGCTAACGCTGGGCGCGTTCAACTTCCAAAAACTCGATCAACGACCGGCTGGCGCCGAGAATATGCGCACGGGTGAGGGCCGCCGCTTCAGCGCTGTCGCGGTTGATCGCGGCATTCAAAATACCCGCATGCTCGCGGCGCGCCCGTTCGATACCCGATGTCAGCACCAGCTGGGCGCGCAGATACCGGCTAACGCTGTCCAAGGCGCTGGAGATGATCTGCAAATGGTAAGGGCGGTTGCAATCTTTGTAGAGCGTGTAATGGAATTGGCGATTGAGCGCGCTCCAGCGGCTGCTATCAATCTCACGCGCAAACTCATCGGCGTAGGTCGTCGCCTCTTCCAGTGTCGCGTCGGTGATCTGATCGACAGCCTGGCGGATAACGTCGCCTTCCAGCAGGGCGCGGAACTCGAAAAGCTCGGAAATCTCATCGAGCGACAGCGAGCTCACCACCGCGCCCTTGTAGCGCTGGTTGGTGATGAGACCCTGTTCTTCCAGTCGCGCCAAGGCTTCGCGCACCGGAATGCGGCTGACATTGAACATGGTGGCGATCTGATCCTGGCGCAGCAGGTCGCCGTCCTTCAGCGTGCCTTCCACGATGGCTTCGCGCAACGCGTCGAAGATCACATCGGCGGAGGATGATGCAGCGCCAAGATTCACGGCTTTCACGTTCAACGACATGGGTCTTGTTTCTCAGCTTTTGCGCGCCCGGTGGAATCGCAGAACGCTCGATCTTAGGGACATAACCGTTGATTCTGGCATCGTCCCAGTTCCCAATTCATAGCATATTGTAGATTGTATCCAATATGTTATCGTCGATGGGCCACGCATCCCAACCAGGAGAATACCCATGTGGAAAGGTGTTATGCCCGCCGTCACGACCAAGTTCGATGAAAACGGCGCCCTCGATTTGGATGAAATGGCGCGCTGCTTCGACTTGCAGATGGATGCCGGCTGCGATGGGCTGATCGTGGCCGGCTCGCTTGGCGAAGGGCCAATGCTGAGCCAAGAAGAGCGCGTCGAGGTGTTCAACGTCGCCCAAAGTTCTGCCAAAGGCGCGCCGGTTCTGATGACCGTTGCCGAAGCCTCAACCTGGGCTGCCTGTGACATGGCCAAGAAGGCTGCCAAAGCCGGTGCTTCCGGTTTGATGGTCGTGCCGAGCCCGATCTATCACACCAATGAGGCTGAGACCGAAGCGAACCTGCGCGCTATTGCCCAGGCCGGCGATCTGCCGGTGATGATCTATTCTAACCGCGTCGCCTACCGCGTGGATGTGACCCCGCAGATCATGGAAAACCTGGCCGATGACAAACGCTTCGTCGCCGTCAAAGAAAGCTCCGACGACATTCGTCGCACCACCGAAATCTTCAACCTGCTCGGCGACCGCTATGATGTTTTCACCGGCGTTGATAACCTTGCCTTTGAAGCGCTGGCCGTTGGCGCTGTTGGCTGGGTGGCCGGATTGGTTGTCGCCTTCCCGCGGGAGACGGTGGCCATCTACCAGTTGATGCTGCAAGGTCGCCACGACGAGGCGCTGGCGATCTACCGTTGGTTCCGCCCGCTGCTCGACCTCGATGTCTCCACCTATCTGGTGCAGAATATCAAGCTTGCCGAGGTGCTGGCGATCAACTCCAACGATCGTGTGCGCGGTCCAAGACAGCCGCTGACCGGGGATCGCCGCGCGCTGGCCGAAGCCATCATTTCCAAGGCCATCGCCGAACGCCCATCCTTGCCGGACTTCAACGAGCAGGCAGCTTGAGGGTCATGAAACGCTAAGCTTAGGCGATCGTGTTCGATCAGTGCATTTTCGACGCAGGGATCATCGGGCAGGTGCATTGTGGGCTGCCTGCCATCGATAGGCGCCCCGATCGCGCAGAAAGGTTCTGCTGATGGCCTCGCACACCTTCTTTTGCATTGATGGCCACACCTGCGGCAATCCGGTGCGCTTGGTCGCCGGTGGCGCACCGCCCTTGCTGGGCGCAACCATGCTGGAAAAGCGCGCGCACTTTCTGGCGCAGTATGACTGGATACGCCGCGGCCTGATGTTTGAACCGCGCGGTCACGACGTGATGTCCGGTTCGATCCTCTACCCGCCAACGCGTGAGGATTGCGACACCGCGATCCTCTTCATCGAAACCTCCGGCTGCCTGCCCATGTGTGGCCATGGCACCATCGGCACGGTCACCATGATGATCGAACGCGGTCTGGTCATACCCAAGGTGCCGGGCACCGTGCGCCTTGATACGCCTGCTGGTTTGGTGGTGGCCGAATACCGCCAAGAGGGCGACTATGTTGAAGAGGTGAATCTCACCAACGTGCCGGCCTTTCTGCATTCAGAAGGCTTGAGTGCAGAGGTCGAGGGGCTGGGCGAAGTGGTCGTGGATGTCGCCTATGGCGGCAATTTCTACGCCATCGTTGATCCGCAACCAGCCTTTACAGACATGGCCGATGTCAGCGCGGGTGATCTGTTGCGATGGAGCCCGCTTTTGCGCTCTGCCCTCAACGACAAGTACAGTTTCGAACACCCCGAACAGCCCGATATTCAAGGGCTAAGCCACATATTATGGACCGGCAAACCCCTCTCTACCGAAGCGACCGCGCGCAATGCCGTCTTCTATGGCGACAAAGCCATCGACCGTTCGCCCTGTGGCACCGGCACATCGGCCCGCATGGCGCAATGGGCTGCCAAAGGCAGGCTGAAACCTGGCGATCCCTTCGTCCATGAAAGCATCATCGGCTCGACATTCACCGGCAGGATCGAAGGTAAGGCACGTGTCGGTGACCGTGACGCCATCATCCCGTCCATCTCTGGCTGGGCACGCATGACCGGCCTCAACACCATTTTTATCAATGACCGTGACCCGTACGCCCATGGGTTTGAAGTGAAATAGGCACCATGCCTCTGGGAGTAACACCATGAAAATCACCGCCATCCGTGCCTATCAGGTGGATTTGCCACTCAAAGAAGGGCGCTACAGCTGGTCCAACGGCAACTATGTCGAGGTTTTTGACAGCACAGTGGTCGAAGTTGAGACCGACGCTGGCATCACCGGCTATGGCGAGTGCTGCCCTTTGGGCTCAGCCTATCTGCCCGCCTATGCGCTGGGCGTGCGTTCTGGCCTCAAGGAAGTTGCACCGCAGGTGATTGGGCTCGATCCGCGGGACCTTGGCGTGCTCAACCGGCACATGGATGCGGTGTTGCGCGGCCATCCCTATATCAAAGCGGCCATCGATGTGGCCTGCTGGGACATCTTGGGAAAATCGGTGGGCCTGCCGGTCTATCAATTGCTGGGCGGCAAGGCGCAGGAGGAGGTGAAACTCTATCGCGCGATATCGCAGATCGAACCGACGGCTATGGCCGCCAAGGTCGCGGGCTATCGCGACGAGGGTTACACCAAGTTTCAGCTGAAAGTAGGTGCGGACGCTGACAGCGACATTGAACGCATTCGGCTCTGCGCCAAAGAGATGCGCAAGGGCGACATTCTGGTCGCCGATGCCAACACCGGCTGGACCATGCATGAGGCCGCCCGCGTCGTGAACGCCGTTAGCGATATCGATGTCTATATCGAGCAACCTTGCCCGACCTATGAAGAGTGTTTGGTGACGCGGCGGCGCACCACGCTGCCTTTCGTGCTGGATGAGGTGATCACCGGTGTTGATAGCCTCACCCGTGCACTGGCCGATGGCGCGATGGATGTCATCAACCTCAAGATCTCAAAAGTAGGCGGCCTGACCAAGGCCCGGTTGATCCGCGATATCTGTATCAATGCTGGTGTGCCGATGACCATTGAGGACACGTGGGGCGGTGACATCGTGACGGCGAGCATCGCCCATTTGGCGCAGTCAACGCCTGAAGAATTTGCCTTCTCCGCCACCGACTTCAATTCCTACGGCACGGTGGATATCGCAGCCGGTGCGCCCAAGCGCGTCAATGGCACCATGAAGGCAGCAGACAAGCCCGGGCTTGGAGTCGAGCCGTTAATGGACGTGCTCGGCGCGCCTGTGCTGGAAGCTTAATTATGCGCAGCACCAGCAGCATTCACATCATCGGGTGCCACGCAGAAGGCGAAGTGGGTGATGTGATCGTCGGCGGCGTCGCGCCGCCACCCGGCGAGACGCTTTGGGAACAGTCGCGTTGGATCGCGCAGGATGATCGGTTGCGCAACTTCGTGCTCAATGAGCCCCGCGGCGGCGTGTTTCGTCACGTGAACCTGCTTGTTCCACCTAAGGACCCGCGAGCGGTAACCGGCTGGATCATCATGGAGCCGGTGCACACACCGCCGATGTCGGGATCCAACTCTCTGTGCGTGGCGACGGTTCTGCTCGATAGCGGCATCGTCCCTATGCAGGAGCCGGAAACGCGTTTCACCATGGAAGCGCCCGGCGGGTTGGTTGATGTGGTGGCCACTTGCAAGGACGGCAAAGCCCAGTCGGTGCGTGTCACCAATCATCCAAGTTTCGCTCAGCACCTGGATCGCCAGGTCGAAGTCGAGGGTCTGGGCACACTGAGCGTTGATACAGCCTATGGCGGGGACAGTTTCGCGATTGTGGATGCCAATGCGCTTGGCTTCGCGCTCACCGCCGATGAGGCACGGGACCTTTCGGAAACCGGCATGAAAATCACCAAAGCCGCCAGCGAGCAGATCGGGTTCTCGCATCCAACCAATCCTGATTGGTCACATATCTCTTTTTGTCAGTTTGCTGCGCCGGTCACGCTAGAAGAAGGCGTGAAGACAGGGCGCAACGCTGTGGCCATCGAACCAGGCAAAATTGATCGCTCGCCGACAGGCACAGGCTGCTCGGCGCGCATGGCTGTGTTGCATGCGCGCGGAGAATTGGCCGTTGGAGAAGCTTTTGTTGGTGTTTCTATCATCGATAGCCGGTTCAACTGTCGGATAGAAGAAACCACCGATCTTGCGGGAACCCCTGCGATCATTCCATCGATCAGTGGCCGCGCCTGGATCACCGAAACCAAGCAACTGATGCTCGACCCATCCGACCCGTGGCCAGAGGGCTATCGCGTTGGGGACACATGGCCATGTCTTTGAAATCAGCACCTTCAATCAGTGCTGGGGCCCAGCACCACCGATGGATTGCGACAGTTCACTTGCGGCTTGCATGACCGCATTGCTCAAAAACCCGATCTGATCCTCGCCGACGCGGCTTGTCGGTCCCGACACAGAAATGCCCGCAACCGCGTCCTGCGTCATGTCGAACACCGGCGCCGCGATGCAGCGCATGCCAAGGTTTTTCTCTTCGCCATCGATGGCGTAACCCCGGCTGCGCGTCTCAGCGAGATCGGCACGCAGCGTTTCAGAATCGGTGATCGTGTGTTCGGTGAATGGCTCCAAAACAGGCCGGCTTCTGCCGGTTCCATCGAGCAATCGACGCAGCCTTTCGTCGTCCATGTACGCTAACAGCGCCTTGCCGATACCGGAGGCGTGCATCGGCGACAGCGTGCCAGGTGGGAAGAACGCACGGATGCTGGCATGGGTTTCGACCTGCCCGAGGAACAATACAAAACCGTTGCGCTCGGTGCCAAGATTGGCCGTCTCTCCGGTTTGTTCCATGAGCTTGCGTAAGATGGGGCGCGCCCGATCCACCAAGCTTGAACGACGCAAAAACCGCGCGCCGATCACAAACGCCCGCGCGCCAATATGCCAAACTTGCTCATCAGCATCGAATTCGACCAGGCCGCGTCCCTCGAGCGTGACGAGGATGCGATAGACGGTGGCGGGCGATTGTCCCATTTCGGAGGCAAGCGTTGAGAGCGTCTTGCCCTGCGCCTCGCTCAGAAACTCGAAAACCTCCATCGCGCGGTCGAGCGATTTGATGGTGTTTTGGGCGGTTTTATCGTCCCAACCGCGCGGTCTGCCACGGGCACGGTGACGCTCCTGTTTGCCCGTTTTCTCCTGGTTCACGACAGCTTTTCCCTAACAATGAAAATTCAATTCACGATATGAAAAATATAAGCCACTGACAAGTCATGATTATTTGACAAAACCTCTTTTTGAAAAAAGATTTCAAAAAAATTTCCTTCCTTCGGGCTTCTGCGTATGGTCAGTGCCAAGATATGAAGGAGGCGGCCATGAGCTTGCAGAACCCAGTTTTCATTCCAGGTCCTACAAACATTCCTGAAAACCTGCGTAAGGCATGCGACATGCCGACGGTCGATCACCGCTCGCCATTCTTTGGCAGCATCTTGCATCCGGCCCTTGATCGTGTGCGCCAGATCTTGAAAAGCCAAAGCGCTGAAATTTTCATTTTTCCGTCCACCGGAACCGGCGGCTGGGAAACAGCGCTGACCAACACGCTAAGCGCGGGTGACAAAGTTCTGTCGGCGCGCAACGGCATGTTCTCTCATCGCTGGATCGATATGTGCCAACGCCATGGCCTTGAGGTTCAGGTGGTTGAAACGCCGTGGGGCCATGGCCTGCCAGCCGATCGCTATGCCGAGATCTTGAAGGCCGACAAAGCCCACACGATCAAGGCGGTGTTGGCCACGCACAATGAGACGGCCACGGGCGTGCGCTCGAACATTGCCGCCGTGCGCAAGGCTCTTGATGATGCTGGCCACCCTGCCCTGTTGCTGGTTGATGGCGTGTCTTCGATCGCCTCGATGGATTTCCGCTTTGACGAGTGGGGCGTCGACGTCGCGGTGACCGGGTCACAAAAAGGCTTCATGCTGACGGCTGGTTTGGCCATCGTCGGCTTCAGCGAGAAAGCGATGGAGGCGACCAAGTCCGCCAAGCTGCCGCGCACCTTTTTTGATGTCCACGATATGCGCAAGGGTTATGAAAACAGCGCCTATCCCTACACGCCGACAATCGGTCTCATCAACGGCCTCAATACGGCGTGCCAGATGATCCTGGACGAAGGGTTGGAGAATGTTTTCGCCCGCCATTACCGCATTGCCGAAGGCGTCCGCCAGGCGGTTTCAGCCTGGGGTCTTGACCTCTGCGCTGCCTCGCCTGAGGTTTATTCAGACACGGTGAGCGCCATCAAAACACCCACCGGCTTCAACGCCACCAGCATTGTGCAGCACGCGGCCAGCACCTATGGCGTTGCGTTTGGCGTCGGGCTGGGCGAGGTCGCAGGCAAGGTGTTCCGCATTGGACATCTGGGCAGCCTGACCGATGTGATGGCACTCAGCGGCATTGCGACAGCTGAGATGTGCATGGCCGATCTTGGCCTCGACATCGAACTGGGGTCCGGTGTCGCCGCCGCCCAAAACTACTATCGCGGCCACCCCGCGATCGCACCCAAGCTTGCCGCCTAGAAGGACGATCTGCCGATGTATATACCCACCTATGATGATGTCCTGGCCGCGCATGCGCGCATCGAACCGCACATTCATCGCACGCCCATTCTGACCTCGTCCTATTTCAACGACCTTGTCGGCGCGGAATTGTTCTTCAAATGTGAGAACTTTCAAAAGGCAGGCGCCTTTAAGGTGCGCGGCGCGTCGAATGCCGTGTTCGGTCTGTCGGACGAAGACGCCAAGCAGGGCGTGGCCACCCATTCCTCGGGCAACCATGCGCTGTCGCTGAGCTACGCCGCCGGACGGCGCGGCATTCCGTGCAACGTGGTCATGCCACGCACTGCACCGCAGGCGAAAAAGGACGCGGTGAAGGGCTATGGCGGCATTATCACCGAGTGCGAGCCATCAACCTCCAGCCGCGAGGAAGTGTTTGCGCAGGTGCAGGCGAAGACGGGCGGCGATTTCGTGCACCCGTACAATGATCCGCGTGTGATCGCCGGTCAGGGCACCTGCTCGCGCGAGCTGATGGAACAAACCGATGGCGTCGATATGGTCATCGCACCGATCGGCGGTGGCGGCATGATCTCCGGAACCTGCCTGACGCTTTCAAACATCGCACCAGAGACCGAAATCATCGCAGCCGAGCCGGAACAGGCTGACGATGCCTATCGCAGCTTCAAGGCAGGCCACATCATCGCCGACGACGCGCCCGTGACCATCGCCGATGGCCTCAAAGTGCCGCTGAAGGAGCTGACCTGGCATTTCGTGTCCAACCACGTCACCGACATCCTGACCGCCTCGGAAGAGGAAATCATCGAGGCGATGAAGATCACATGGCAACGTATGAAGATTGTGATGGAGGCAAGCTGTTCGGTGCCGCTGGCCACCATCTTGAAGAACAAGGACCGGTTCGCCGGCAAGCGCGCCGGTGTCATCGTCACAGGCGGCAATGTCGATCTCGACAAGCTGCCATGGATAAAATGATCGAAGATCAGAAAAAGGGAGATTATGCGATGAACGCACCTGTGAACATCAACACGCTCGACGTTGGCTATGACGTGCCCGCCGTTCCTGGCATGGACGAGGCAACCATTCAGACGCCCTGTCTGATTTTGGACCTGGACGCGCTTGAGCGGAACATCAAGAAGATGGGCGACTATGCCCAGTCCAAAGGCATGCGCCACCGCGTCCACGGCAAGATGCACAAATCCGTCGATGTGGCGAAGCTTCAGATCGAAATGGGCGGCGCTTGCGGCGTGTGCTGTCAGAAAGTATCCGAAGCTGAAGTCTTTGCCCGTGGCGGCATCAAGGACGTGCTGGTCTCCAACCAGGTGCGTGACCCGCAGAAGATCGACCGTTTGGCGCGGATGCCCAAGCTTGGCGCGCGCACCATTTGCTGCGTCGATGATCTGGCCAATGTCGCTGACCTTTCCGCGGCAGCTCAAAAGCACGGAACTGAAATTGAGTGCCTGGTCGAGATCGACTGCGGCGCTGGGCGTTGCGGTGTGACGACAACGCCGGCAGTGGTGGAGATCGCAAAAGCCATCGACGCCGCACCGGGCCTGAAATTCTCAGGCATCCAGGCCTATCAAGGCGCGATGCAGCACATGGACTCGTACGAAGATCGCAAGGCCAAGATCGACGTTGCTGTGGCGATGGTGAAAGATGCCGTCGACACGCTGAAGGCAGACGGTCTTGAGTGCGATATCGTCGGTGGCGGCGGCACAGGCTCTTACTATTTCGAGAGCACATCAGGCGTTTACAACGAACTTCAGTGTGGTTCCTACGCCTTCATGGATGCCGATTACGGTCGCATCCTCGACAAGGACGGCAACCGCATCGATCAGGGCGAGTGGGAAAATGCTCTCTTCATCCTGACCAGCGTCATGAGCCATGCCAAGGCTGACAAGGCCATCGTCGATGCTGGCCTCAAGGCGCAGTCGGTGGATAGCGGCCTGCCGTTCGTCTACGGGCGCGATGACGTGGAATATGTCAAATGCTCGGACGAGCACGGCGTGGTCGCTGATCCAGACGGCGTTTTGAAAGTGAACGACAAGCTGCGCCTGGTGCCAGGCCACTGCGACCCGACCTGCAATGTGCACGACTGGTATGTCGGTGTGCGCAGCGGCAAGGTCGAGACCCTGTGGCCAGTGTCGGCGCGCGGCAAGGCCTACTAAGCCAGAGGCCCTCGCCCACCCTATCGTCTCGCCCGCGCGGCACACCACGTCGCGCGGGCGCAATTGTTTTTTCAAGGACTTAAGACATGTGGATTGTTCCAGAACGTGAGATCGCCGACCTAATGACCCGCGAGGCGGCGTTTGAGGCCGTGGAAAAGGTTTTTGCCGCGATGGCCTCCGGCGATGCCTACAATTTTCCGGTGGTGCGCGAGGCCATCGGCCATGTCGATGCGCTCTACGGCTTCAAGGGCGGGTTTGACCGTGCGGGGCTGACGCTTGGGCTTAAGGCCGGTGGCTACTGGCCGAACAATCTAGAGACCCAGGGCATCATCAACCACCAATCCACAGTGTTTCTGTTCGATCCTGATACGGGCCGCGCAAAGGCGATGGTCGGTGGCAATCTGCTGACCGCCCTGCGCACGGCGGCAGCGTCTTCGGTGTCGATCAAACATCTGGCGCGCGAGGATGCCAAAGTCATCGGCATGGTCGGCGCCGGTCACCAGGCGACGTTCCAACTACGCGCCGCGCTTGAACAACGGTCGTTTGAAAAAGTCATCGGCTGGAACTTCCATCCAGACATGCTGCCGAACATCGAGAAGGTGGCGCAAGAAGCCGGCCTGCCGTTCGAGGCGGTGGAACTGGACGGCATGCAGGGCGCCGATGTGATCATCTCAATCACCTCATCCCATGATGCTATTCTGATGGCTGATCACGTCAGCCCCGGCACGCACATCGCCTGCATGGGCACGGACACCAAGGGCAAGCAAGAGGTCGAACCCGCGTTGCTGGTCCGGGCAAGTGTGTTCACCGATGAGGTCGCCCAATCGATCAGCATTGGTGAGGCGCAGCATGCCGTTGGCGAAGGCCTTATCAAGGAAAGCGACGTCAACCAGATCGGCGCGGTCATCAATGGCACCCATGATGGGCGAACAAGCGCCGATCAAATCACGCTGTTCGATGGCACCGGCGTTGGCCTGCAGGACCTTGCCGTGGCGGCCAGCGTGGTTGACCTGGCGATCGAAAAAGGCATCGCTATCGAGGTCGATTTTTAACCTCGGCCTTTCAAGGCCTCTTTCAAAAAGTCACACCATTCCATGCGTGTTCTGATCAATGGGTTCGGCCGGATCGGTCGAACCCTTTTGCGCCAAGTCCTGACTGATGCTCGCCATGCCGACATCACGGTCGCAGGCATCAACGACATCGCGCCGCTTGAAACCTGCGCCTATCTGTTTCGCTATGACTCGGTCTTCGGCCCCTATCCCGGCGCAGTGGACGAGGGGCCGAATGCGCTTGTCATAGATGGCAAAGAACTGCCGTTCACGACCTTTGCCGATCTCTCACACGCCGATCTTTCCGGCGTGGATGTGGTGCTGGAGTGCACCGGCAAAGCCAAGACACGGGATGTCGCCGAACGCGGACTGAAAGCCGGCGCCAAGTCGGTCCTCATCTCCGGGCCATCCGATGCCGCCGACACAACGGCGGTGCTGGGCGCCAATGCGGACACGATCGGCGATGCGACAATCATCTCCAACGCCTCGTGCACCACAAACGCCATCGCGCCATTGTTGAAGCGGCTCGACGAAGCTTTTGGCATCGCGCGCGCCCACATCACCACGATCCATTGCTACACCGGCAGCCAACCAACCGTGGATGCGCCTGCGGCAAGCCTTGAGCGCAGCCGCGCGGCAGCGGTCTCTATGGTACCAACCAGCACCAGTGCGGCCACGCAAGTGACCCGAGTGCTGCCTGCTATGGCCGACAAGCTCACCGTCTCAGCGGTGCGCGTACCCTGCATCAGCGTCTCGGCCATCGATGCGGTTTTGCAACTCCAACAGCCACCGGAAGGCCCACTGGATGATGTCCTTGCGCGGATGTTCGATGGCTCCAACCTGGTCGGCCTGACAAACGACCCTTGTGTCTCAACCGACATGCGCGCGCGACGGGAGTCGCTTGTTCTCGCCCTGCCTGAAACCAGAATGGTCGGGGACCAGCAGGTTCGGCTTTTTGGTTGGTACGACAATGAATGGGGCTTTTCGGCGCGCATGATCGACATGGCACGGCTGATGGCGGCGCGCCCTTAGCTCCCCCGCCATTCCTCGACCCTTAATCGACGATCGCGCGCAGTTCCAACTCGCTGACACCAAGCGCGAAGTTGAGGCCAACCTGGGTGGAGACGCTGAGCGGCTGCAAGGCAAAGGTCTCATTGGACCCACCAAGCAGCGCGTTGGCCCCAAGGCCCACGCCGGCGGTGGCCTCACCGCCGATGCCGACATAGTCGCCAGCCAGAGCGCCTGGTGCCCACAGATCCGTGGTCGGGGCGAGCACGGCCCAGGCGATCGTGCCTTGGCTGGTGGTGCCGATATCAACACCGAAGCGCGAAATGACGCCGAAATAGGGTTCCGGCGCACGCATGTCGCCGGCAGGCGTAAAGGTGCAACGCAAATCCTTGGTGGAACCGAAAATGAAGCCGGTTCCGCCCTCAACCGCGCATTCCAAAACGCCGAGCTCGACCCGCTCAACGGCTTGGCCCAGCGCTTGCGTCGCCAGCAAGGCGGTGAAGGCTGCCGCTGCGGCGATGGCGGCGATACGCTTTGAACCGCTCATGACGGATTCTTCAGCGTGCGAGGAGGACGGCAATGTGGGCATGACAAGCACCTTTCCTACTGAGTGTGCCGGTAAACGCGGGCGGTGGAACTTGGTTCCGCCGCCCGCGTTATGGCCCTGTTACACAGCGCCACCGTCAACCACTTGTCCAGGGTGGGCTTCGGCCCAATCGGTAAGAAAGGCTGCCACCTCAGGGTCCCCGGCAAGTTGAGGCGCCCGGCGCGGCAGCGCCACACCTTCGTGCAAGGCAAGCTCCAGACAGGCCACATAATCGCGCTCGGCTCTCTGCGGGCAGTTCTCCGATCCATGAATGATGGTGGAAAGCAGCGTGCCGCCATAACCATTGACGTGCGACAGGTCGGGGCTGAGGGACAGGAGATAGGCCATCATCTCCGGCAAGCCCTCCCAACCGGCCACCTGCACCGGTGTGAGCCCTTCGCTGTCTGGGCGGTCATACTCGACACCGAGCGCGACCAGACGCTTCACATGGTCGAGCTTGCCCGGAAGGTGGAGGATCACTCGGATGATGTCGCGATAGGCGTCCGGCAGTTTGGCCGTGTCGACGAACTGGTTGGTGGTGTCTTCGCCGTCGGCGGCTCTGGCGAGTAAAGCTTCTTCTGCCGTCAGACTTGGAACCTCGCCCCGGTCCTCGATTGCCCGCGCCAGATCGGCGTTACCGAACACCCGAGCGTACCCATAGGCGGTGCACCCCTGATAGGTACGCGCTGGATCGGCACCGGCATCTAGCAACAGATCGATCATTGCTGGCGGTGACAAGCGCCGCGCCGCCTGATGCAAGGCCGGTACGACCCAAGGCTTCTCGCCGCCTACCTCTGCATCGTTGAATTCATCGGCCAGTGCGCCGGCGTCCAACAGCATGCGTACCGCTTCGACATCGTGAAAGTCCATCGCACGCAACATCGCGTTGGTGCCGCGCGGATCGGCGCCGTGCGCAAGCAGCATTTTCAGCCCTTCATGGTGGCCAAGCTCGGTGGCGTGATAGAGCGATTCATTGTCGTTGGGATCGGCGCCATGCTCCAAGAGCCAACGCCCGAGCGGCATGTTGCCTGCATGCCCAATGGCAAAGTAGAGCGGGGAGAGCATGTGGTCCGATGCCTCGCCGGACGGCAGGCCGCGATTGACATCGGCGCCATGGGCAAGAAGCAATTCGGCAATAGCCAGCATATCGGCTTGGCGCTCAGGATAGGCGTGGATCATGCGTGAGCGCGCCAGGTGAACGAACGCAGGTGCCGGGCCAAGATTGCGGTTGAGGCACGTCGGGTCGACCTGAAGCGCGACCTCGACTGCATCTCGGCGGTAAAGCGCGATTTCTAGGCCGAGGACGCCGTCGGCCAGGTCCGGCGTGTCGGCGAGCAACCGCTCCACGGTTTGGTCGTGGCCTTGGTAGAGCGCGATCTTCAATCGTTGCAGTTTGGCGGCTTTGTCCATGCCATGCAGTTCGACGGCGAGTTTCATCACCGGCCAACTGATGAAGTCGTTCTCCCGCGCGATGACGTGCAAATAGTCGGCATGTTTTAGGAGGACGCCGTTTGGGCGTGGGGAACGGACGCGCAAGCGCTGACGCGCGTGAGCGTCGCCAGCTTCAAAATCGCGTTTTAGAGCGCGCGCATCGCGGCGCAATTGGTCCAGAGACTTGGTCATCGGATTCCTCATCGAAGCGCCCGCCGATCCGCTTGGTTCGGGCATGAGAAATACCGGGAAGGGTATCAGAATCTGATCAAGAGGGGCGCCGATGACGGCTTTCCGCGGACCTGGATGCTGCCCCTAGCAGCGGCGCCTCTTTAGGCCCGAAGCTGTTCGGGCGCAAGCAAGAATGATCAAAAACCTAGACGATGCCAGCGCGCAGGCAATCATGCATGTGCAGAACGCCTTGCAGAATACCGTTTTCATCGACAACCGCCAGCACGGTAATCTCGCGCTCGTTCATCACGCCGATTGCCGCGCTGGCAAGCGCTGCGGGTTGAATGGTGCGCGGGGATTGGGTCGCGATATCGAGCGCGATATGGTCCATCAGCCCGACCAGATTGCGCCGCAAATCGCCGTCGGTGATGATGCCTTTCAAATGGTCGCTCTCATCAACGACGAGCGCGATCCCAAGCCCCTTGGCCGTCATCTCCACCAGCACATCGCCCATCGGTGCGTTAGGCGCAACGCGCGGCAATCCTGGTCCGTCATGCATCAGCGCTGCGACCGGTGTCAGGTGGGCACCGAGTTTGCCGCCAGGATGATAATCGCCGAAGCTCGATGCATCGAAATCGCGTTCATTCATTGCCGCAATGGCCAGAGCGTCACCAAGCGCTAGCGTGCAGGTGGTCGATGTGGTTGGCGCCATGCCGATCGTGCAGGCCTCAGGCACATCGGGCAATTGCAAAATCAAATCAGACTGTTTGCCGAGCGAGCTTTCGCGCACCTTGGTGATTGCGATCATCGGAATTGCAAAACGGCGGGTGTAAGCGACAATGTCGGCGAGCTCGCGGCTTTCGCCGGAATTGGAAATCAGAATACACAGATCGTCCGGCGTGATCATGCCGAGATCGCCATGGCTGGCCTCAGCCGGATGGACGAAATGGGCGGGCGTGCCTGTGGAGGCAAGTGTGGCGGCGATCTTGGTGCCGATGTGACCGGACTTGCCCATGCCCGATACAATGACCCGGCCTTTGACGCGCAAGATCCATTCAACCGCGGTCACGAATTCGCCGTTCAATGCTGACTCTAGCGCATCCAAACCGGCGCGTTCGGTCGCAAGCACCGCGCGTGCAGCATCGAGAATGCTGTCCTCATGGCTTGCATCACTTGGAACGGCGGTAGGCACGGCAGAAGAATTGGGCATCGAGCAGCGGACCATATCTGGAAAGGCAGTTTTCAGCGCCTGTCTAACCGAAGGCGCGCCCAAGCTCAAACACCCTTCGGAGGAAGCCTATCAGCCGGTTCGCGCTATCTCACCGGGCATCACAGTTGCGTGCAATGGCGCGCGAGCGCCTTGTTGGCGGAAGAAAAGCTTCATACATCTGGCCGACGCCCCGACCCGTTGGGGATCTGTTCGATCAAGGAGACCCGCCATGGCGGTCATTCGTTTTCCCATTCGCCTGCTCGGCCTGGCGCTGATCGCCATCGCGCTGGTGCTGTTGGCCGATGACCTTGTCGCCGTTGACTGGGCGAGTTTTTCCGGATTTGCGCCAGAGCCGTTGGGCGCGTTGTTCTACGCCACGGTGCCTGACCTTCTTAACGGCACGCAGGCCTTCATCCAGCGTTACGTCTGGCCCTATCTCTGGGACCCAATCATCCAGACCGCGCTCACCTGGTGGGATTGGGCGGCCATTGGCGGTTTCGGCTTGATCCTCGCCATCCTTGCGCGCCGCCCCAGAGTGAAGGTGGATGCGGCGGCGGTGGAAACCGCCGGCTAAACGCGCTTATTGAAAGATGCCCATCATAGCGCTCATATCATTGCCATTAAGCAGGACTTGACCGCCCTGGGTGAGTTGCAGATCGAACTCCTTGATGGCCTGCCCGTCACCATCGGTGGCATCGCGGCCCATCGCCGACAGCACCGAAACGAAGGCCGCGCCATCGGCTGCTTCACCGCCCATCTGCTGGGCGAAGGCAATCATCTCCGGCAATCCTGCGATCTGCAGGTTGAGGTCCGCGGTGGCCTGTAGCGCCGCCTGCGGGTCGGGTTGAACTGTGCCTTCGGCGGCGACATAGCCAATCGGCGCTTCGACCAGAAAATCGCGCAGCAGCACTTCCACGTCAGAGCTCATGAGGATGCCCAAAAATTCCATGGGGTCGATGTTTTGCAAGTTCACCGTGGGATTTCCAACACCTTCGCGACGGCCTTTGGGGCCGAACAGTTCTGCATCGCTGGGTGCTTCGCCCAGATAATCAAAGATACGGTCGCTGAACGCTTCGACCGGCGCATCAACGGCAACCAAATCAATATGCGCTTGCGAGGGGATAAGCTGTGCGAATTGCGGCGGGACATCGCTTGTGCCGATGTCGCTGGCCTGCATGGCGATTTCAAGCTGCGCCGCTGGCTCATCCAAGTCGGACCCGGCCATGGTGACGCCCAATTCGCCCAATGAGCCGCTAACGTCTTCAATGGTGAAGGTCAGACCGTCGAGCCCCATCGCATAGTCGGCATCGCCGATCCACTTGGCGTCGGCGTTGGCGCGCAGAACATCAACAAACGCGATCAGAAATTCTTCGCTGTCCGGGTCGAGGCCCTGAACGCGTTCTTGAAGCGCAGCGAACAGGTCCAGTCGCTGGCGCGCCGATGAACCGCCCATTTCCAGCGATTCCACCTCAATGAGCACTTCCTCGGAAGGAATGTTGATCTGAAAGCCAGTCATCTGGGCAAAGGTTTCAGAATCAAAGCTATGCTCGCCGGCGCCGGACGGTTCGGTGTCGATGGACATCTCAATGTCATCGGCGGCAATGCTTCCTTCCTCATCCTGGACCGTGATCCTGAAGTTGGCGAGACCAATATCGGCCTGCATCGCCATGCTATATTCCGGCGCGATGACCATGACATTGTCGTCGCTGGTAAAGGCGATGTCGGCGCGATCGGTGCTATTGTCCGGGTTGGTGGCAACGATGGGGCTTGGGAAACGCCACTCCGCACGCTGCCATCCATTATCCTGTGGCGTCACCTCAACGGCAAAGGCTGGAACGACGATGTCGGCATCGCCGTTGGCATCGATGGTGGATTGCGGGATCGACAAATCATAGGTGGCCCCGTTCGGCACCGCCTGGATGTCACCGTCAAAATTGTAGCGAACGTCCCGCGCGTTTTGGAACAGATAGTCGAGGATCGCCGGGACACGCGCTTCCAGCGCATCGGCGCCGGCTTGGTCGACGGACTGGGCGTTGGCGCCCGAGGCCAGCATCAGGCCGGTGGTGGATAATAGGGCAAGAGTGAGCGCGCGCATGGCAAGTCCTGTGGCAAGTCCTAAGGGACGAATGGGAGCGTTGGGTCAATCAAACCGCCTAGCGGGGCGGCTGGCCAGCCTTTTTCGCTTTTCACGTCACTTTGATGGCAGCCTTGGTTATCGCAGCGTTCATCACGCGGCTGTGACCGGGGTCACAGCTTGACGCAAGGCGGCCCAAGGCCCACCTCTTGCACCGAACCACGCCTCGGACCCAAAGTGCCCGGAGCCTTCAGAGAAAGGGCCTTACCATGCTCAATCTATTTGCATCGCTGACCAAGAAGACCGAGATGCCATCATCAGGAGAGGCATTGGAAGGGCGCGAGGCGCCGATCCCGACGGCCGAAACCCATTTCATCAACGGCAATCCTTTGGCTGGCCCCTACCCTGACGGCCATAAGGTCTTGGATGTCGGGCTTGGCTGTTTCTGGGGCGCCGAAAAAGCCTTCTGGTCACTGCCGGGCGTTTATGTGACGGCGGTCGGCTATGCGGCAGGCGCGACGCCCAATCCAACCTACGAAGAAGTGTGTTCTGGTCGCACGGGCCACAATGAGGTGGTGCGCATCGTTTACGACCCGTCCGCGACAAGTCTTGAAACGCTGCTCAAAGCCTTTTGGGAAGCGCACGACCCAACCCAAGGCATGCGCCAAGGCAACGATGTGGGCACGCAATATCGTTCGGGCATCTACCTTTCCGATGATGCCGATATCGCAACTGCGCAGGCCTCCAAGGCCATGTACCAGGAGGCTCTGAGCCAAGCCGGTCGCGGACAGATCACGACCGAAATCCGTGAGGTCGGGCCGTTCTATTTTGCCGAGGACTACCATCAGCAGTATTTGGCGAAAAACCCCAGCGGCTATTGCGGCCTTGGCGGCACGGGCGTGTCCTGCCCCATCGGCTCGGGTGTCTCGGCCTAAAAAGCGGTAGTTCTGAAGGAAAAGAGCGTTAGGCCAGAGTGAACTTCAGTTCGCGATGAGCACCTGACTACAGGCAGCCGGTAAATCGGCGAGCGTCGTTTCCGGTCTTGGCCGGGCCGGCGTATCGCTTGGCTGCCATGGTTCAGGTCCTAGCCACCAGGCCAGTTCTTCACCACACCCGTCGCCGGCAGGCGGCGGGTTTTGATTTTGACATCCAATCATGCCCTCCGGACAGGCCAGTCGGACGTGAAAATGATAGTGATGGCCGTACCATGGGCGCACGCGGCGCAGCCATGACCGATCAGCGGTCGGGCTTTCCCACGAGCAAAGCTGCTCTTTGATCGCCGGATGCACAAAGATGCGGGCCACGCGATCATCGCTGGCAGCGCGGCGGATAACGCGCGCATGGTTTTCGCTCCACCGCTCGGTGCTGATGGTGCGCGTCCCGTCCTGAAGCATGGAAATGGCGGAGATTTCCTCGCGCTCCTGTCGGGAGAGCGTGCGATCAGGCATTGGTGTTAGCCAGATGTCGGCGTCGAGCCCGATCTGATGCGAGCGGTGGCCGGTCAGCATCGGTCCGCCGCGCGGCTGGCTCATATCGCCGACCAAAAGGCCGTTCCAGCCTTCCTGCTCCCGGCCTGCCACGGCCAGCTCCTGAAGATACGCGACCAGTGCCGGGTGGCCCCAATTGCGATTGCGCGACAGGCGCATCGCCTGCCAAGCAGGGCCGTCCACAGCCAGAGGCACCGCACCGGCCAGGCATCCGCGCGCGTAACCGCCGATTGAACGCGCCGCCAGCGGCGCCGGTGTCGGTTCACGCCCAAACAGTTGGCGAGCCGGCGTTGCGTTGGTTACGGGAACCGGAAGAACGGTTTCTGGTGCGCGGTCAGGTCGGGCCGTCGGATTGGGGACGGTTTGCGCAAACGCAAGGCCAACGCCAAGTGACGCCGCCAAAGTGGCAATCAATGGCGTTCTGAACGCGCGCAATAAAGGTCGGATCGACACGGAATCACTTCCCTTTTCTTCGCCCCGCGCCGAAGCATGGACCAAGTTTCGTCGTTCCGTCGAGAGGTCTGCGGTTCAAACCGTTGGTTCATTTGCGGTACAGGTTGAACGCGCTAAAGGCCGATACCATGATCAATGCCCTTTCCAATCCGAAGCTGCTGCTGTCTCTGGCGTGCCTGGCGCTTATGTTGGCGCTGGCCGGTTGCGCCACGTTGAGCCGCGAGGAATGTCTGCGCGGGGATTGGTATCAAATCGGGGTGCAGGATGGGCAACAGGGCCGTTTGCTGTCGCGCATCGACAATCATCGTGATGCTTGCCGCGACACGCCGGCCATCATTGATGAGGGCGCCTATCGGGCCGGCCGCGACATTGGCCTTCAATCCTATTGCACGCCGGTTTCCGGCTACCGGGTGGCGGCCAATGGTGATGCCTATGGCAACGTTTGCCCCGTCACCAGCGAAGCGCACTTCTTGCAAGGCTATGTGTTGGGCGAACAGGTGCATCGCGCCGAGGAGGATGTGGACGACGCGGAACGACGCGTACGAGACCTTGAAACGCGCTTGGACGAGAAACACGATGACATTGACGAGGTGCAGGCGCGCGCAGACGCCGCTGAGGGGCGCGACGCCATTCGCCACGCCGAGCAGATGCTTTGGATTTTGCGCAACGAGGCCGACGATTTGCGCACTGACATTCGTGACGCACAATTCGATGTTGATATCGCCCGGCGCGCCTTCCGCGATGTGCAAGAACGCACCAGTTTGCAGCTGCAACTGCTCGCCAGCGGCTAAGTTCGACGGCAATCAGACCGCCGTTTGTTCGCGCGTTGCGCAGTGGATACCGCCACCGATTTCACCCAACGCATCGACATTGAGCATGACGATCTCCCGTCCAGGATAGGCACGGGCCAGCGCGTTTTCCGCTTCGGTGTCGGTTTCACGATCGCCGAACTGCGCGGCGATCACCGCGCCGTTGCACACATAGTAGTTGACATAGGAAGCGACGAAATCATCGGAGTGGACCCTCACGCGTTGCGGCTCGACGATGACGGAAAGGTTGAGCGGTCTGCCTGCGGCGTCATTGGCCTCGGCGAGGATGTCGAAGGTTTTATGCGCGGCCTCATTCCACAGGTCGTCAGGATCGTATTCGGCCGGCAATTGAATGATGACTTCGCCGGGGGCGGTAAAACGAGCCAATGAATCGATGTGGTAGTCTGTGATGTCCTCGCCCGCGACGCCCGGCGCCCAGATCAGCTCAACCGCGCCATACGCCTCTTTAAGCAGAGCGGAGACTTCGGCCTTGGATTGGCGGTTGCGATTGGGGTTCACCCAGGAGCTTTCATGGGCGATCAGCGTCGCCTCGCCGTCGGTTTCAACGCCGCCCGGCTCTCCGACCAATCCATTGTCGAGCAGGCGCAGGCCTATACGCTCAGCGACGCGGGCGGCTATCTGACCGTCATTGGCGTGCACCTGTTTGCCGCCCCAGCCATTGAAGTTCAGCTGTCGGATGGCGAGGCCACCTTGTCCATCGACCACGAACAATGGTCCGGAATCCCGTGCCCAAAGGTCTTCGGTCGGGATCGGCCAAATCTCCACCCGTTCCGACAGCAAGCGAAGGGCGGTCCGCTCATGTTCCGGCGCCATCAGCATGACCACCGGTTCGAAATCGACGATCGCGTTGGCGATACGCGAAATGGTGTCCTGCAAATGACCCAGAAAATCTCGCTCCGGATGAACCTCTCGGCTGACCGGCCATTGCATTAAGGTGCGCTCGTGGCGCAACGCCTCGTCGGGCACATAAAACCCGGGCGGTCGCGTCACGCCGGGCCCCATGGCGTGGGATGGCTGGGCACGGCCGGCAAGCAGGGCTGTGCTGAGCCCAGCGAGGACTGCACGGCGACTGACCTTATTGCGCATGGGACGCGAAGCATTCGCGCACCTGCGCCGCAGCGGCTTCAACCGGCGGCGGGGCATCGTCGCGCACCATCAGGCCGAGCGCACAATCTGGCAAAGCGGGCAGATCACAGCTCGATTTGGCTTCTACGATGCGCCCAGTGATATGGGAGCGTGACAGCGGCGCAATTGCCAGATCCGCCAAGACAGCCGCGCGCTGGCCAGAGATGTTGGAGCTTTGGAACGCGATGCGATAGTCCCAACCTGCACGCTCCAAAGCCTCCAGTGAGCCTTTGCGCCACAAGCACCCCTCTTCCCACATGGAGACAGGCAGCGGCCGCTGCTCGGCGGCCACGCCACCAGCCACACAGGCCCAAACCAAAGGTTCGCGGTGAACGACCTCAGCGCGACCATCTGTTTTGAAGCCAGATTCACAGGTGACAATCGCAAGATCGAGTTCGCCGCTCTCAACACCCTCAATCAAGCGGGACGTCCAATCGACAGTGACACTGAGTAGGATGCCTGGAAAATCTTCAGCAAAGCGGCAGAGCATAGATGGAAGAAACCGTTCGGCAACATCGTCGGGCGCCCCAAGATGCACCTCGCCGACCAAATTGGGCTCGACAAAGCGGGCCATCATTTCCCGGTTCAGCGCCAGCAACCGACGACCATGCTGAAGCAGCGCTTCGCCGTCGCGCGTCAGGCTGACCGATCGGCTGTCCCGCACAAAGAGCGTCGCGCCGACGATTTCTTCCATCTTTTTGACCTGCATCGAAACAGCCGAGGGCGTACGGCCCAAGCGATCGGCGGCGGCGGAGAAGTTGCCGGTTTCGGCGATCGCAACCAGCGTTCGCAGCAGATCAAGTTCCAGAAGTGGTCCCGGTTGGACGGCGGTCGAGATGTTCATACGCTTCCTCGCTCCTGTCGTTCAGCGTCAAGACGCTTTCAAATTTTGTGATAGTTACGTTGAAAACTATTCGTTTGATTGAAACATAGTCCTGCGGCACTGTCCATCCAGAGACCTTCGCGAAGTCTCCTCTGACATCAGGGCTGATCAACTCGGCGGCCCGCACGTCTTACCAAGGAGACAGAAATGACCGTTCGACACACAACTGACGCCCACACTGGTTTGGGCGCTCTGGGACACACCACTGTCGGCCTTCTGGTTGATGCCGCAACATCGACGTGGCAGGCCGCAGAGGACCTTTATGCCCGCATTCAGTATCGTCGCGGTGTGCGCGATATGCTGGAGCTTGATGACCATCTGCTCTGCGACATGGGTATCACCCGTGGCGATGTCCTGCGGGCTTCCAATCTGCCGCTTTACGAGAGCGCAGGAGAAGAGTTGAAGCGGGTGAGTCGCAATCGCGTTCTGCGCTAGGGACCTCAACTCCCTCCGGAATGACTGAATATTGGTCCTTCCCTGTGACCCTCGCGGTTGTCGCTTGCGACAGAGCCGATGAGATATGTTCAGTCTGGCCTGGGCGCTTCAGCGAGCGTCCAGGCCATTTTGTTGGGGGTATCGACTAAGCAAGAGCTTCTTGCAGAACGTTTTCGGCCACCAACTCAGCGGTTCCCGCCGACATGGTCCAGCCAAGATGGCCATGGCCGCAATGGTAGTGCACACCTGGCGCTTTGCCTTTCTTCAGGCGCGGCATCATGTCGGGCATCATTGGGCGCAGGCCCGCCCAGGGCACGACATGCTCCGTCGGCATGTTTGGGAATAGCGCATGGCACCACTCCACCAGCGGACGAATCCGGTCGGCACGGATATCGCGGTTGAAGCCGTTGAATTCAGCCGTACCAGCGACGCGGAACCGGTCCTTACCAAGGCGTGATGTAACGATCTTGGCATCATCATCGACAAAGCTCATCGACGGCGCGGCCGCCTGAGCAGCCTCGTCCTTCAGCTCCACGGTGATCGAATAGCCTTTGACCGGATAGACATTCACCCGGTCGCCAAGCTGAGCTCCAAAGGCTCGCGAGCCAACGCCAGCAGCGACAACGATCTGGTCGAACCTTTCGGTCGAGGTTTCGCCATCCTTGGTATAGCGCACGGCAATGCCGTTGCCGGCTGAGACGCGCTCGACGTCGACATCTTGTTCAAAGCGCACGCCCACCCGTTTGGCCGCCTCTGCAAGACCGATAGTGAACTTGTGAATGTCGCCGGTGGTGTCGGAGGGCGTGAAGAACGCGCCTTTGAAATCACCGGTCAGGTTCGGCTCCATCCGCTTGGCTTCATCCACCGAGATTTCACTGCGATCCAGCCCCCCGCGATCAAGGAGCGTGTTCACGTAACGCGCATGCTTGGTGGCTTTGTCGGTCTTGTAGATGTGCACAATGCCGCGCTTTTCATGATTGAAGTCGATGCCTTCGGCCTCTGCCCAATCAAACATGTTTTTGCGCGCCATAATGCTGATTTCGGCCGAACGCACCGTGTTGGCTTCATAGCTGCGCATGGCGAGCATGAATTCGGCGACCCACGAATATTTGTGCCAGCTCGGCGCCATGTTGAAGAGCAGCGGCGCATCGGCTGCGAACATCCACTTGATGCCTTTGACGATGTTGGACGGATGGTTCCAAACCTCCGCGTTGGACGCCGAAAGCTGGCCGCCATTGGCAAAGCTCGTTTCCATGCCTGGGTAGCGGTGACGATCGAACACCGTCACCTGCAAACCGCGTTTGGCAAGAGCATAGGCAACCGTAACGCCGGTAATGCCAGCGCCGATCACGGCAACGCTGCGCGAACCGGATTTGGAGAGGACGCCAGGGATGTTTCCGGCGAGCGCCGTGGCGTTTTTAAGATGGTCTGAAGTGGTGGGTGCGTTCATCAAGCAAGGCCTCCTAGGGTTCAGGACGTGGTTGACCGTTTGGCGCTTGTCCGTCGCGCCGAACGGTCCCCATCTGTCCTCGAACCTGAGAGTTTCGTCGCCTCATCCCCATCTCTGAATGGCCAGACTTGCTGGAAATCCAGTTTGGGCCCGCCCCTTTGCAAGGTGCGATGATGAACGCCGTTGCTCCTTCGGTGGATCATCGTGAGATGATCGCTCTCCAGATTGCCTTGTTGCGATACGGTCCTTTCGCCTGAAAGATTCCGGGGAGGTTGCTTCTTCGGCCCCATCGACATTGGCGTCGATGACGTCTCCCGTACCGCAAGGTAGTGGGCGATCTTGTGCCACGAATCGCGACCTGCGACAAGATGGCTCAAACGCGCGCCATGCTCAAAGTGTGTGCACAGTTGCGTGATTGGACTGCGCCAGGAATCAGGAAGCCAGCTAGCTGATCAAGCCCACCGATCTGCGAATATCCTCATCGCGCAGCGAAATATCGCCGCCAAGGTGTGGGTCGGCCTCTTCAGTGCAAAGCCAGGCGATCGCCTTGGCCGGCCATTCGGGCGGGATGTGCACGTCGAAATCAAGCTGGCTGACCGGATTGATCCCGGAGGCCTTGATCTGCACCTGCATTTCCGTGGCCACCGTGCCCGGCGACAACCCGACTGCGCGCACACCCCTGTCGGCATATTCCTTGTGCAGGCAGCGGGTCAGCATCAGCACCGCCGCCTTGGACGAGCAATAGTGGCTCCAGCCCTCCATGGCATTGGTCGCCGCGCCGGAGGAAATATTGACGATGGTGCCGCCCGCGGCGGCCTGCATGGCTGGCAAAACAGCGCGAGCGCAGTGATAGACACCTTTGACATTGATATCGATGACCATCCCCCAATCGACGGGATCGAGCGCGTCCATGCGGCCGATCGGATCGATAATGCCGGCATTGTTGACCAGGATCGTCACCGGCCCGAACGCCTCCTCGGCGGCTTTCACGGCGCCTTCGACCTGATCATAGTCGGCAACGTCGCAGGCGACCGCCAAGGCTTTGCCGCCCGCGGCCTTAATCTTAGTCGCGTGCTTTTCGATATCGCTGGTGGAACGCGCCGCAAGCACGACATTGGCGCCCAGGCGGGCAAGCTCATGGGCGGTGGCGGCGCCGATCCCTCGGCTGGCTCCGGTGATAAGGGCTGTTTGGTTGCTGAGATCAGGCATGAATTAGTCCTTTTGATCTTGTTACTTGGTCCATATGGACTATATTTTGAGCAAGGAGACACGCTATGGCCCTTGCAGATGTTCATGTTTCGCCAACCGACAGGCAATCGGTCGGGCTAAAGGCCTACAGCCGCCTCGCGGCGCAATGGCGGCTTACGTTGCGCGAAGCCGCGCAACTTCTCGATGTGTCTGAATCGACGTGGAAGCGGATCAAATCCGGCCAGTTCTCTGGCGATTTGACCCGCGATCAGACGTTGCGGCTCAGCGCCCTTATCGGCCTTTATAAGGCACTGGCGCTCTATTTCGACCCTCCGCTGTCCGAACGCTGGGTCAAACTTGAGAACACCGGCCCGCTGTTTGACGGTCAGCGCCCGCTAGACAAAATGATCGCGGGCGGTCTGCCAACCATTATCGCCGTGCGCACCTATGTCGATGCGCTACGAGGCGGCGCTTGAAGCTGGTCGCGATCAACGACCGCGCTCTGGTTCGGCTGATCCCAGCGACCTATCACAAGCCGCCGGTGTTGCGCGGCCTTGTCGATAGCGATGAGGAGGCGGCCATTCTTGCGGAGCTGGAAGGGCTGACCAATCAGCGATTGAAAGTGGAGCAAGAAGGCTCGCCGGCGCTTGACCGGCGAGAACTGGCTTTTGCTCGGCGCGACGGCGATTTGCGGCTCTACGGCCAAACCCATATTAACGCCGCCTTCAGCTACACGCGCGCCGGCGGCAACCGCTTCAATGATGAAAGCCGCGGCGCCTGGTATGCTGCCTACGACCTGCAAACATCGGCCGCCGAAGTTGGCTACCACCGCTCGCGCGAGCTGAGCTTCATCGGTGTTTATGACGATGAGGCGCGTTATGTGGAACTGCTGGCGGATTTCGTCGGGACCTTCCCTAGCATCACCCAAGCGTCCCACGCCAAGGCCCTGCACGACGATCCCGCTGTCGGTTACCCGGAAGGTCAGTCGCTTGCCCGCGCGCTACGCGCCGAGGGCCATCGCGGACTGCTCTATCCTTCGGTTCGTAAGTCCGGTGGACGCTGTTTCGTCGCCTTCGATCCGCACATCGTTCAGAACGTGCGACCTGGGGCGAGCTGGACTTTTACCTGGTCGGGAACGCCGAACTATTCGCTCAAAGCCGTCGCATGAGCATTCGATCGCCAAGCCGGCGCGATGCCTTGAAACTTGGGCTGGCAGCAACGCTAGCTCCCAAGACCGTGCGGGCTGTGTCCGAGCCAGACGTGTTGGTCGTGGGCGCAGGGATCGCCGGTTTGGCCGCCGCGCGCGCGCTCGCTGATGCGGGCGTTTCGGTCGCGATCCTAGAGGCTTCAGACCGCATCGGTGGACGTATCCATACCGATCGTTCGCTTGGCCTGCCGGTGGAGCTAGGCGCTGGCTGGATACATGGACCTAACGGCAATCCCATCTCCGATCTGGCACGCGATGCTGGGCTGGAGATGTTCGTTACCGACGATGACAGTTTGGTCGTTCATCGCCCGGTTGGGACCCTGGTTCCTGATGCCGATGTGGTCGCAGCTGAGGCCCGATTGGCGCGCCTTGCCACGACCATCGATGATGCCATCGATGTCGACATGGCGATGTCCGAGGCGATACGGCGCTTCGGCGGCGGCGAGCTTGATGATCCACTCATGCGGTGGATGCTGTCGGCCTATCTAGAGTTTCTCACCGGTGGGTCCATCGACGACATCTCCGCCTTGAACTGGGATGAGGATGACGGCTTCAGCGGCGCCGATGTCATCCTGCCTGCTGGCTATGACCGCATTCTGCCGCAACTGGCGCGCGGTTTGGACATCCGATTTGGCGAGAAGGTGCAGGACATTGCCTATGGCTCTGACGGTGTCTCCGTCACGACGTCGCGTGGGATGATTCAGGCCAAGCATCTGGTTTGCACCCTGCCCCTTGGCGTCTTGAAAGCAGGAAGCGTGACGTTCGATCCGCCGCTACCAAGCTCCTATCAGAACGCGATTGCGGCGCTTGGGATGGGTCAAGTGACAAAGCTGGCGCTGCGCTTCGATGCGCCGTTCTGGCCGCAGGATGTCCAGTATTTTGGCGTGACGACCGAGCCAATGGGGCGCTGGAACTATGTCATGAACGCCATGACCTACTCCAATGTGCCGTTGATGATGGGCGTGAGCTTGGGGTCCTACGCGCCAATCGCCGATGCGATGAGCGTCGACGTGGCGACTGGCGACATGATGGACGTTTTGCGTGGCGTCTTCGGCACGAGCATTCCGGCGCCAACCGGCGTTTTGAAAACCGCTTGGTCACGCAATCCGCTGGCGCTGGGCGCTTACTCGTTCGCCAAGGTCGGTGCGTCACCGAACAATTTCGATCGCTTCGCCGAGCCCATCGGACCACTGCATTTCGTCGGCGAACATACCAACTTTGACTATCACGGCACGGTCCACGGCGCCTATTTGAGTGGCCTAGGGGCGGCACGAGCGATCCTCGGCTAGCGGTTGCTAGACCCGGAACTAACCCACCGCCAAATGCCCGGCTCCTCCTAGCCCAGCACCGACGATCAGCGCCCAGGAAACCGGGTTGTTGAACTCGTTCTTGGGGTGATTTCGAAACAGCCAGTGAAGGCCGACATGCACGATTGCAAAGGCTGACAAACCGGCGGCCAGCCCACTGTTCGCGTCGCCAGCGCCGAAATAGAACAAAGCGGCAAACAATGGCACATGCATCCACACGAATGCCTGGCGACCGGTTTCCTCCGGCAGGAAGGACGTCAGGGGCAAAATCCGCCATTCATGGCGCTGCATCGCATCGAGTTCATGGGTCAGAAAGAAACCGAGCATCGCCACATAGAACAGCTCGTTCACTCGACTAACTGTCCATTTTCAGGGCTTTGATGAACGCTTCCTGTGGGATGTCCACCTTGCCGAACTGGCGCATGCGCTTTTTACCGGCTTTCTGCTTTTCCAGCAGTTTGCGTTTACGCGTGACATCGCCGCCATAGCATTTGGCCGTCACATCCTTGCGCAGAGCGCGGATGGTTTCGCGGGCAATGATCTTGCCACCAATGGCCGCCTGGATGGGGATGACGAACATATGCTGCGGGATGAGATCCTTCAGCTTTTCGCACATGGCGCGGCCACGGCGCTCGGCCTGGCCGCGGTGAACGAGTGTTGACAACGCATCCACCGGCTCGGCGTTCACCAGAATCTGCATTTTTACCAGATCACCCGCCTCATAGCCGGTGATCTGATAATCAAAGCTGGCATAGCCCTTGGAGATGGATTTCAGCCGATCATAGAAATCAAACACCACCTCGTTAAGGGGCAATTGATAGACCAGCATGGCGCGCGCGCCGACATAGGACAGCTCTTTCTGAACGCCCCGGCGTTCCTGACAGAGTTTTAGGATCGCACCCAAATACTCGTCAGGCGTCAGAATGGTTGCGGTGATCCAAGGCTCACGGATCTCCTCGATCTTCATCACGTCGGGCATGTCGGCAGGGTTGTGGAGTTCTTCCACCGCCGGTTCGCCTTCATCATTGGCGCCTTTGCGCATCTGAATTTCGTAAACCACCGAGGGGGCGGTCGCGATCAGATCAAGGTTGAACTCGCGCTCCAGCCGCTCTTGGATAATTTCCAGGTGCAACAGGCCCAAAAACCCGCAGCGGAAACCAAAGCCTAGCGCCGCTGAACTTTCCATCTCGAAGGAAAAGCTTGCATCATTGAGGCGCAGCTTGCCCATGGCAGCGCGCAAATCTTCAAAGTCAGCCGCATCAATAGGAAAGAGGCCGCAGAAAACCACCGGTTGGGCGGGCTTAAAGCCCTCCAGCATGGTTTCGGTGGGCTTTTTCTCGTCGGTGATGGTGTCGCCAACGCGGGTGTCAGCCACCTCTTTGATCGAGGCGGTCATGAAACCGATCTCGCCGGGCCCAAGCTCATTGAGCGTTGCCAGCTTGGGCGTAATGACCCCCACGCGGTCAACGTCGTACGTTGCACCGGTGCCCATCATGCGCACCTTCTGACCTTTTTTCAGTTTGCCATCGATGACGCGCACCAGCACCACAACACCCAGATACGCATCGTACCAGCTGTCCACCAGCATGGCTTTCAGCGTTGCATCAGGATTGCCCTTTGGTGCGGGCAGGCGGGTGACAATGGCTTCAAGCACATCTTCTACGCCGAGGCCTGTTTTGGCGGAGATCATCACCGCGTCGGAGGCATCCAAGCCGATAACATCTTCAATTTGCTGCTGCACACGCTCCGGCTCGGCAGCCGGCAAATCGACCTTGTTGAGAACCGGCACGATCTCATGGTCGTTTTCTATGGCCTGATAGACGTTGGCGAGCGTCTGCGCTTCCACACCTTGCGACGCATCGACGACGAGCAACGAGCCTTCACAGGCGGCCAGCGAGCGGTTCACCTCATAGGCGAAATCCACATGGCCCGGCGTGTCGATCAGGTTCAGCGTGTAGGTCTGCCCATCCTGCGCTTTGTAAAGCAGCCGCACAGTCTGGGCTTTGATGGTGATGCCGCGCTCGCGCTCGATATCCATCGAATCAAGGATCTGCTCCTTCATCTCACGCTCACTCAGGCCACCTGTCATCTGGATCAAGCGGTCAGCAAGCGTCGATTTCCCATGGTCGATATGGGCGACGATGGAGAAGTTGCGGATATGGCTGATTTCCACCGTGTCATCGGCGCCATCAGCCGAGCTGGTATTCTGGGGGGCAAGGGCGGTTTGGTTCATCGCCCGCCTATAGCACCACCCCCGCATCCGGCAAAGGGATGATGGTGCCGCAGCATTCTTAGTTTGCCGCAGTTCATGGCGGGGTCTACACTCTAGATGTTCAGGTGCCTGAACGGCGATGCGAGCGCATGGCTGGTCGGGTGAAAAGGGAATGCGGGACAAGCCGACCCAAACAGGGGGCTTTGGCCGCAGCTGCCCACGCAACTGTAAGCGTGAGCCACGTCCTTTACGCCACTGGACCTGAAGGGTCCGGGAAGGTGGGATGTGGCGATGATCGCGAGCCAGGAGACCTGCCTGAGCATCGACTGTGACCCGCGCACGATGGGTGCGCTTACCAGGAGTGATCTTCATGCATATCGAACCGGGCGTCGTGGACGGCGCCAAACTTGTTTTGTCCTACGCCACAGCCGCCGGCGCCACGGGCCTTGCCGCCAAAATGGCGTGGGATACCATCCGCAAAGACGGCCTGATGTCGTTTGGCCTGCGTGCGGCGCTCTCCACCATCGCCGTTTTCGTCTTCTTTGAAGTGTTCTTCAAGTATCCGGTCGGCGTGTCGGAGGTGCACCTTATCCTGGGCGCGACGCTCTATCTGGTGTTTGGCGCCGGACCCGCCGCGATTGGCCTGGCGCTCGGCCTGTTGGCACAAGGTGTGCTGTTCGCACCAGGTGACCTGCCGCAATACGCCATGAACGTGACCACGCTCATCGTACCGCTGTGGGCTGTTGCGATGCTCGCCAAACGCATCATTCCAGCTGGCACCGCTTATGTGGATCTGCGCTTTCGCGATGTGCTGGCGCTGTCGGCGATGTATCAGGGCGGTGTGGTGGCCTGGGTGGCGTTCTGGGCGTTTTATGGCCAAGGTTTTGGCGCTGAAAACCTGGCGGCGGTCGGAACGTTTGGCGTTGCCTACATGACGGTGATCCTATTGGAGCCGCTGGTCGATCTGGCCGTGCTGGCCGGCGCCAAAGCGCTCGGCTCGGTGGGCCGGGATAATCCGTGGCTTTATGATCGCTTGCACCACGCGGCGGCATAACATTCCGCATTCGTCACCCTCGCCCTTGTGGCGGGGGTCCATTCCAAAAAGTCAGGCGTCTTGAGCCTGGCCAGCGCTCACTGAAATGGATCCCTGTGACATGCACAGGGATGACGAGGAGGCAGGTGGTTAGTCCTCCTGCCGATGCGCATAGGTCTCGTCGATCCGCTGCTCGACATAAGCGCCGGCCTGGATCGGTTCATAACGCGGCGGATTGCTGGGCGACTGACAGCTTCCCAGCACCCCAATCACAACATCTGGATTGGTGCCGAAGAACAGCGGGATCGAATAGCGCTGTTTGCCCGACCGATTGATCGCACGGTGGATCGTCGACTTGAAATAGTCGTTCGTCCAGCGCTCCATCATATCGCCGACATTGACGATAAACGCGCCTTCCACCGGCGGCGCTTCGATCCATTGACCCGCGGCATTGAGCACCTGAAGAGCGGCTTTTTCATCGGTGCACAGGATCGTGAAACACTCATAGTCTGAGTGCGCGCCGATACCGATCTGCTTTTCATCGATCGCGCCGGTTTGCGGCGGATAATGCAGCACCCGCATCACCGCCAGCGGCTTGGTGATCTTCGGCGCGAAATAGTCTTCCGGCAGTTCCAATGCCAAGGCGAACGCTTGGAAAATGCGCGCTCCAAATGCCAGCGCTGCACCATGATAGGTCAGCAACGCGTCGCGAAAATTCTCAATGCCGCCCAGGCTCGCATCAGGCCACTGATTGGGCGCATAGCCAAACAGGCCTTTGTCCAGATCCGGGTCGCCAGGCTCCATTTCAAGCCCGATATCGAAAGCCTCGTGCACATCGCCCTTGGCTGTGGGGTCAGTGTTCTCGCCGAGCAATGGAGTGTAGCCGCGATTGTTGTCGGAGTTTTCCACACTGATGGCGCGCTTGGTCTCGTCAGGCAGCGCGAAAAAGCGATGGGCTGCCTGAAACGTGGCGTCGATCACCGGTTGCGGCACGCCGTGATTGAGGGCGTAGAAGAAACCCACTTCCGTGCAGGCTTTGCGGACGGCCGCGCCGACCTTCGCCCGCTCGGCGGGATCATCGGAGAGCATCGGTCCGAAATCGATCAGTGGGATCGCCTCAAACGGTGTTGGCTTGGCCTCCAGGCCGGATTCAAAAAACGCCCTTGGGCCATTGCCCGTGTCGACCGTTGCGATGCTCATCACTCACTCCCTGTGCCCTTAACAGGTTCAAGATGCCGCGCCAGACAGAGCGCGTCAAAGCGCAAATGCGTGCGGCCATGCATGCTTTGTGGGCAGTTTGTTGAGATGCCCGGCGGAGTCTAGCCCGCCAGCCGGCGCATCAGCATCTCCATCGGGCCGCGCTTCCAGCGCCGCGCCCAAACCGAAGCGAACAGGGTGGCAAGGAGGCAGAAAAGGAGTGCCGCAGCGAACGCCGCCTCGGCAGTCTGGCCGCCAAGCAATCCAAGCGCCTCCAAAGTACCCATGCCAAGAAGGATATGGGCAATATAGAGCGTGAGCGTTTGCCGGCCGGCTGGTGCCACGGCATCAAGGACACCCATCTGTTTGAGCGGGGTAGCCAGAACCAGGCAGAACCCAATCACAACCGCCGCGAAGCCACCGCCTGCCATCATGTAGAGCGGTCCAGGCGGTACAGGGCTGGTGCCGACCAAATCGACAAGCTCACGCCATTGCCCGGTGAAACGCATCTGCAAGGCCCAAGACAGCGCTTCGGCTGCCAACCAGACGGCCATGCCGCCTCCGATCAGGATGCGTTGGGTTCGCACGCGCGACAGATCACTCTTGGCAAGCAGCACGCCAAAGAGAAGAAAGGCCAACCACGGAACGACCGGGTGCCAACCGTTGAACAAGAGGTTTCGGACAAACCCTTCCGGCGTCCAAAACCCAGAATAGGTCAGCGTTTGCCAGTTCCATCCTGCTTCGTAGTCGAGCACAAACACCAGCACCAAAAATCCGACAATCAGAGTGGCGATGAGAGCCGTGAGCCAGCGGCGAGACAAGGGCAGGCAGAAGACGCCAAGTGCGAAATAGACCGCATAGTAGTGCAGGATATCGGCATCGAAGATGAGGCTGTTCAAGAGACCGACCACCATGAGGAAGGCGGCCCGCCTCAGGGTGACGGCGACCAGCGATTGTTTGGGTGCGCGGTGGTAGGCGAGGCCCAAACCAACGCCTGCAAGCACGACGAAGGTGGCCGCCGCCCGCCCTTCCAGGCCCCCGCCGATGGTGGCTGCCCAGCCCGCGCTATCATCGGGCACCCCCATGGCGATCTTGAAGTTGACGATCACCATGCCGACCAAGGCTAGGGACCGCGCAAGGTCAAGGCCTTCAAGGCGACGGGATTGGCTCGATGACATTGTGGCTGACGCTAAGCAAAGAGAGGGAAACCTCGCTTAGCGTCTTGCTTGCCTTTGGGCTAGCCTGACTGACCTATGCCGCCAGTTTCTGACGAGCGTCCTCAATCTCGGCCAACAGGGTTTCAGCCTGGTCCAACAGCGAACCCGCCCCCTGCTCGACTTGGCCCATCTCGTTTTCGATGGCTTCGACGGCTGTTACCACACCGCCCAGCTCGCCGGATACGCCCTTGGCGTTTTCCGAGGCGCCATCCATGCTGGAGGCGATTTCGTTGGTGGCGGCCGATTGCTGGCTGACAACGGAGGCAAGGTCGGCCAGCGTCTCGTTGATTTCGCCAATAACCTCGTGAATGCCGCCAAGGCCGTCGGCAGCGCCGGAGGATGCTTCCTGGATGCCGGCGATCTGACCGGAAATCTCTTCGGTCGCCCGGCCGGTTTGTTCCGCCAGCGATTTCACCTCAGAGGCAACGACCGCAAAACCGCGCCCGGCTTCGCCAGCGCGCGCGGCTTCGATGGTGGCGTTGAGGGCCAGCAGGTTGGTCTGCTCGGCGATGTCGGAGATCAGTTCGATCACGCGGTGAATGGCATCTGCGCGCTCAACCAACGAACGCACCGTGACCATGGCGGTCTCCGCACTTTGCGCACCGGATTGCGAGCGTTCGCGGGAGGCGTTGAGCCGGGTCGAAATCTCGGCGATGGACTGATCGAGTTCCACAGTTGTCGCGGCGACAGACGAAATTCGGTCCGAAGCCTGGCTGGCATTGGACGTGATCTCGACCGTCTGCTCTTTGCTGGATTGTGTTTTACCGGTCACCGACTGGGCGGCGCTGCCAAGCTGCTCAGCGGTTGCACGTAGCGTCGACACCACCAGTGAGGCGCGTTCTTGCAAGTGATTGATCACGGCCGCCGAGCGCTCACGCAGTTCACGTTCTTCCTGCGCGCGGACATTGAGGTCGGCAGAAAGCGCATCAGCCTTGCCTTGCGCCTCACGGGCTTCGTCCACGGCCAGCTTGGAGGCACGCAAAGCGGCATCAAGCGCACGGGTTAGGAAGACCAAGGCCGCCGTCTGGACGACCAGGATCAAGGCATGGACCAACACGCGCATGATGCTCATGCCGTCGGGGAACACCGCAAACGGCAGAAGGAAGTTCAAGGAAAGGTGGTGCACAGCCGTGACCGCCGCACCAATGAGAATGGCGCGCCAGTCGCACCAAGCTGCCAAAATGGCCAGGCTGGCGAAGAAATACATGTGCATGTCGACTTGATAGGCATGGCCGGTGAACGCCATGACCAGAAAGGCCACCTGCGCCATCAGTGCGACCGCAGACAGGTCGCGGGTCAGTTGGACGGTGCCATATCTCCACCATGAGAGGGTCGTCGCGCCAGCCAAAACCGCAGTAGCAAGGATTAGAAACATCGGCGCCTGGTCGGTGATGAACAGCACCGAGATCGCAACAAAGCCGACGTTCAGCCAAAGGAGCGGAATGAGCAGGCGGGCGAATTGGTCCCGCAGCGTGGTCAGTGCATGATTGCCTGCAGAGGCCGTTGGTGATGAATCGCTCATGAATTTTGCCTCGGATTGGAGTTGGAAAAGGGTTGATCAAAACAGCCGGCCAAAAGTGCCGGGTGGAGGAGGAGCAGCGCGCCGGCGCCGCGAAGCGCGGCACGAAAATTGGACGGTGTTTGCGCGCTACGCGGGGCGGCAATGGCCAACCAGGGATAACGGCTCTGACGCACAAGGACGCCATCGGCGCCGGCCACCGCGCGGATCAGCCCCGATTGACCCGCGTTTGGCGGGACGATGACGGCGAACGATGCGCCGTCGGCCGGTCGCGATGCGAAGGCGGCAAGGCTAGCCATAAACAGAATGAGCATGGCGCCAATGGCAAGCCGGTAGACCAAGCGCGACGGCTCGGGTCGGCTGGTTGCCGTTGAAAGCGATGGTGACGCAAGGACCAAGGAAGCGGCTCCAGGAGGGGGTGCGGCGGCTGGAGGTCCGGTATACGTAAAGGACCGTAAAGAACATGCTAATGCTTTGAGGCTTCTCCGCTTAAGGAACTGAAAAATATCCGCTTTTACGCTGCGTTAAGCGGTCGCGGACGCGCGCCTTTTCGACCGTTTTCTCCCTCCGCTCGGCCAGTCGCTTGCGAAGATCACGCGCTTGAGCGATGGGAAACCATGTCTGAAATCATTGTTCGACCGGCCACCGATGCCGACCTGCCCGCCATCCTGGCGATCTACAACGACGCCGTCGCCAACACGACCGCCATTTGGAACGAACATTTAAGTGATCTGGAGGGTCGCCGCATCTGGTGGCAGGACCGGGTCCGCCAAGGTTTCCCGGTGCTCGTCGCGGACCTCGACAGCCAATGCGTTGGCTACGCGACCTATGGCCCCTTTCGCCCCAATGATGGCTACAAACACAGCCGTGAGCTATCGGTCTATGTTGCAACGGCCCAGCGCGGGCGCGGGATCGCCAGTCGGCTAATGGAAGCCCTTGAAGCGCATGCCCGTGAGCAAGGCGTTCACGTGCTGGTCGGTGGTCTTGAGGCGCGCAACACAGCCTCGCTCGCGCTTCACGCCAAGCATGGCTACGAGCAGGTTGGGCATCTGAAGCAGGTGGGGCGCAAGTTCGACCGCTGGCTCGACTTGGTGCTGATGCAAAAGGTGCTGGAGTAGTTTCTGTAAACCCCGGCCTTGAGCCGGGGCCTCGCACAGCACTTTATCAAGGTCCCGGATTGGCAAGCCGTCCGGGACTTGGTGCTTAGAGCAGCGCCGCCAATCCTTCGCGGTAGCTTGGGTAAAGCATCGGCCCGAACGCCTGTTTGATCTTCGCGTTCGAAACACGCTTGTTCTCGCCGTAGAAAGAGCGGCCCATGGGGGAAAGGTCAGCATCCTCGAAAGCAACTTCCGGTGGAGCGTCCACGCCCAATAGGCCAACTGCGTGGGCGATGACGTCCTGCGGCGGGCCCGGCTCATCGTCTGTGACGTTGAAGACGCCGCCCTCGCTGGCCACAGCCGACGCTGCGACCACGCGGCCAATATCCTCAACATGAATGCGATTGAACACCTGACCGGGTTTGACAATGCGGCGCGCGGTCCCCTCACGCACCTTGTCCAGCGCCGAGCGGCCCGGCCCATAAATGCCAGCCAGACGAAAAACACCGACTTCACGCCTGATGGAATCGCCAATGGCTATCCATTGGTCTTCCGCCGAGACTCGCTGTTTGGAACGCTTGCTTTGCGGGTCGGGCGACGTGCCTTCATCCACCCAAGCGCCATCATGGTTGCCATAGACGCCGACGGTAGAAAGGTAGCCTGCCCATCGAAGATGCTTCGCATGCGTGAGGTCGTGGATCGCAAGGAGCGGATCGCCTGCCTCATCGGGCGCTGCGGACATCACAAGGTGTGTGGCAGACGCCAATGCCCGATCCAGGTCCGGGCTGCGTTGGCTTCCGTCGAACACAACAGCGTCCAGCCCGTCAGCCCGCAATTGCTCGACCTTGTCGGCAGAGCGGGTGGTGACCGTCAGGCTTTCAAACTGACCCTCCAAGGCCGTATGGATCGCCTTAGAAGAGTAGCCGTAGCCCACAATCACCAAGCGCATAACGCTACTCAGCCGTCGGCAGGGTCTTCAAAGCTTCCAGGCGCGGCATCGAAATGGTGTTGTAGCCAGAATCCACATAGTGGACTTCGCCTGTTACGCCGCTGCCGAGGTCAGACAACAGGTAAAGCCCGGCGCCGCCGACCTCATCCAAGGTCACGGTGCGACCGAGCGGCGCGTGCTGCTTCTGGAAGTTGAACATCAGACGGGCATCGGCAACGCCAGCGCCCGCCAGCGTGCGCATGGGACCGGCGGAAATGGCATTGACGCGGATCGCATCGCGGCCGAAATCGGTGGCAAGATAGCGCACCGAAGCTTCCAGCGCAGCCTTGGCAACGCCCATGACATTGTAGTTGGGCATGACACGCTGCGACCCATCATAGGTGAGCGTGACCATGGACCCGCCATCGGTCATGAGATCGGCAGCGCGTTTGGCCGTTTCCACGAAGGAAAAGCACGAAATATTCATCGTGCGCTCGAAGTTTTCCCGGCTGGTGTCGGCAAAGCGCCCAACAAGCTCGTTCTTGTCGGAAAACGCGACCGCGTGAACAAAGAAATCGATGCTGCCCCACTCGGACCTCAATGTGTCAAAGACCGCATCCACGGAGGCGATGTCTTCCACATCGCAATCCATGATGATGGATGAACCGACGCTTTCGGCCAGCGGGCGCACACGACGTTCCATCGACGGACCCTGATGGGTGAACGCCAGTTCCGCGCCATGGTCGGCGAGCATCTTGGCGATGCCCCAAGCAATCGAGTGGTTGTTGGCGACGCCCATAATGAGCCCGCGCTTACCAGCCATAAGCTGTGTCATGACAGATGCTCCGGCTTACGCGTCTGGGTGCTTGAAAACGAGCGTGCAGTTGGTGCCGCCGAACCCGAAGGAATTGGACAGCGCCGCGGCAACCTTCTGCTCTTTGCGCTCCAGCGCGACGGGCAGGTCGGCGACGTCCGGATCAAGCGGCCATAGCCGATCAGTTCGCCGTAGATTTTTGCTCCGCGTGCCTTGGCATCTTCGGGTGCCAATCCGGCATCGGCAATCGCCTGATCCATGGCGATATGGTTCCACGCCGTGCCGCCGCCGTGGAAGCGCATGTTGCGCCGATCCACCAGGCTTTCGACATCGACCGTCGGCATGCCGTGAACCTGGCAACGGAAGCCAAGATCGACATAATCCTGGGCCGTATCGATGCCCGATTTGGCGGTGCGCAGGCTTTCGAGCACCTCATCGGTGGTGTTGCCAATGGAGGACACAATGCCCATCCCGGTGACGACGACGCGCCGCATGGCGATCTCCTCAAATCTTGAACGCGGGTACCCGCTGGGTCAGGCAGATAGGGCCAGAGTCAGGACCCTTATGCCGCCTCATCTTCAAAAAGACCAACGCGCATGCCTTGGACTGTGAAGATAGTCTCGCCGTCGGCTTTCAGCCAGCCATCGGCGATGGCCAATTTCAGTTTGGAGCGCATAACCCGCTTCAGGTCCACACCATACTCCACAGTTTTGATCTGCGGTTGAACCTGGCCGGTGAATTTCACCTCGCCGACGCCAAGCGCGCGGCCACGGCCTTTTTCGCCCAGCCAACCGAGGTAAAAGCCGGTCAACTGCCAAAGCGCATCCAGGCCCAGACAGCCGGGCATCACTGGATCGCCAATGAAGTGGCATTTGAAGAACCAAAGGTCGGGGTTCACATCCAATTCGGCATTCACATGACCTTTGCCGTAGGCGCCGCCCTCTTCACCGATCGACGTGATGCGATCAAACATAAGCATCGGCGGCGCCGGAAGCTGCGCATTTCCTGGGCCGAACATCTTGCCTTCGGCACACTCGATCAGCTGGTCATAATTTAGGGAAGAGGGGCGGTCGGACATGGAGAGCTCCCAATGAAACAGCCAGGCAGAAAAGGATGTTGGCGCCGACTGTCAGGTGTTTTTGCAGCGGGTGGTATCAGTTTAGGGCCGCAAAACAAGCCCCCGCGTGGATCGGGCCGGTCAACGGCTTTCACCGACAATCAGGTTCACCATTATGCGAATGATTTGCAAAAAGTGCGCCGCACAGGGGTCGGAAGGCCCGCATTACCTTGACCTTCGCGCCTGAAACCGGCACATAAAGGGCCGTTCGGCACGCTTGAGCAGCCACGCTTTGGTGCGCCGCACAGAACGGATTTCAGCGGCAGTCGGACGATCCGCCACCGCATCCACCGCGCCCAAGGTTTGCGACAAACAGTATGACGGCCCCGATGGAAAGCACCACACCTTCGCAGATGGACGGCACAACAGTGACAACCGCCAAGCTTCGTGCCGCCGGGTTGCGGCCGACGCGCCAACGGGTTTCGCTGGCCGCTATCCTGTTTGATGGTGAGGATCGCCACGTCTCTGCAGAATGGTTGTACGATGTGGCCAAGCGCCGTGGCGCCGACGTTTCGTTGGCAACGGTCTACAATACGCTGCACCAGTTTACCGCTGCCGGTTTGCTGCGCGAGATCACCGTGGATTCCACCCGCACCTATTTCGACACCAATATTGGCGATCACCATCACATGTTCTTGGAGCATGAGGACAAGGTGATCGATGTCCCGTCCAATGCCGTTTCGGTTAACCGGCTGCCGGAAATCCCTGAGGGCATGGAATTGGTGAGTGTTGACGTTTTGGTCCGCGTGCGGCCAAAGGCCGGCTAGCCGAAGGTCATCTGCTCAGGCCTCAGCCTGAACCTGGCAGATCAACTTCGATTTGAACATCCGGCTCAGAGCCAGGAAGCCAACCGTTGGTGTAGGCCACGGCTGAGCCCACCAAAACGACGACCAGGATGCCGGCAACAAACCAGCCTGCATTGTTCGATTTCATGATCGACCTACTTTCGCATCTGAGAACTCGCTCCCTGAAGCGGGAACCTCGGCTCCTTAACGCGCAGCGGCTACGACCGTTCCGTTCAACCGATCAATTGGCCTCAAAGGCTTCGTCTGGGTAGGCGCCCCAAAGCGAGGTCTGACGCACATAGCCGCGCCATTGGGCCTGCGGATTGGCAGAGTTCACCTCGCACCAGTTGCCATCGCATTCGAGAATTTCGGCTAGCACGCCTGGCTGAAGCAGAAACCGCGTGCTCGCATCAGCATCTGCTGCGCGGCGCGCGGGTATTGGATCGCCATCGCTCCAAGGCGCGATGACGGCGGTGCGACGCCCGGTCAGCAGATCGTGACGGATCCAACCCTCATCGCCTTCCATGTCGCGAATCTTACGCCAATTACCGAACTCGGCGGTGATCTCGACTGGCAATCCGGCGCGCACGAATGTCCAGCGAATGTCATAGGCGCTGCCAGGGCCGACGCGCACATTGGCTTCATTGGGTCGGATCGAGACAAAACGCGGCAGCGGGAAACCCGTCACCGGACCGACAGTTATCCCGTTCTGGATCGCCGGGGCCTGCGCGCCGACAGGCGTCACGAACCCCAGGCCGCCCCAAAGGGCCATTGCAAGGATAAGGGCAAGCGGCTGTGCGAAACTTCTGATGCGGATTGGACAGGACATTGTGCGCTGCGATAAGCCTTGAGTAACGCAGGCCGGTTGGCTGGCCATTGGTTTGGCTGGACAACATGGGTCGCGTGCGGTTGTTAGGGCCAATACTTGGCGCAGCAGCGTTAATTTTGGGTCAAAACGCATCGTTTGGCCGGCATGAAAAGGTGAATGCAGATGGTGAAGACGAAACCTCAGATCGTGGTCACGCGAAAGCTGCCCGATGTGGTTGAGACCCGGATGCGCGAGCTCTTCGATGCCAAACTGAACACCGACGACCGGCCGATGACCCAGGCTGAGCTGGTTGAGGCGGCGCGCACCGCCGATGTACTGGTGCCGACGGTTACCGACAAAATCGATGCAGGGGTCCTGGCGCAGGCCGGGCCGAAGCTGAAAATGATCGCCCAGTTTGGCGCGGGCGTTGACAATATCGATGTCGATGCCGCCAACAACCGCTCGATCATAGTGACGAATACGCCGGGCGTTCTGACCGAAGACACCGCCGACATGACGATGGCGCTTATGCTCGCCGTGCCGCGGCGCCTGAAAGAAGGCGCGCGCTTTCTCGTCGATCATGCCGAAGACTGGGAAGGCTGGTCACCGACCTGGATGCTAGGCCACCGGATCTGGGGCAAACGACTTGGTATAGTCGGCATGGGCCGCATCGGCCAGGCAGTGGCCCGCCGTGCCAAGGCTTTTGGGCTTGCGATCCACTATCACAATCGCCGCCGCGTCGCACCAGGCATCGAAGAAGAGCTTGAGGCGACCTATTGGGAATCGCTCGACCAAATGCTAGCGCGCATGGATGTCGTGTCCGTCCATTGCCCGCATACGCCGGCAACGTTCCACCTGCTTTCGGCCCGCCGCCTTAAACTGATGAAGCCTAGGGCGTTCATCGTGAACACGGCGCGCGGCGAGATCATCGACGAGGCGGCGCTGATCCGGATGCTGGAATCCGATCAGCTTGCTGGGGCCGGGCTCGACGTCTTCGAGCACGAGCCGTCAGCCGATCCAAAACTCATCAAGCTAGCACGCGACAACAAGGTGGTGCTCCTCCCGCATATGGGTTCGGCAACCATCGAAAGCCGCATCGATATGGGCGAGAAGGTGATCATCAATATCCGCACCTTCGCCGACGGGCACCGCCCCCCGGATCGGGTTTTGCCGAGTATGCTTTAAGGGCGGTTGTGACGAAGGCGCAGAGCATCGCCAAAAATGGTGGTCGGGCCTCTGGTCCGGAGCGCAAAATGGCTTTCCCATTCGTCATGGCCGGACTTGATCCGGCCATCCAGTTCAAAACGATCAACCCGGCTGTGATGGCAAGCGATGAGTCTGGATCCTCGGGTCAAGCCCGAGGATGACGTCTCCGGTCAGTTGTCGGTGGTATCCGCCAGCAGCCAAACCATCCGATCGATGAACCACAGTTTTGCGCCGACCGTCATGACAAGGCCAAGCCATGTGGCCGAGAGGTTGAACGCCCAAAGGCCATAAACCAGCGGCAGAATACCGATCCCCGCCGCGAAGGACAGCCCCATACCCCAGCGCAGATGGCGCTCAGGAATGGGTTTGCTCTTGCGAGCAAGGAACACCCGCTCCCCCAACACGCCCTTCGATTCCCAGCGGTCCAGCGTCTGGGGCTCAGGAAAAGCGCGTGGGTTGATGAACGTCCAGAGGATGATCGCCACAATCGGCACTAGGCACCACCAGCCGATCCAGAGGCGCGACCAAATGGCCAGAGCCAGCAGCGGAAGGATGATAAGGCGGGTCCAAAAGCTCCAGGGATTGGCATGGCGCGCCCATGTGCGATCGTCCATGCCCATCAATTGTTCTGCTTTGGCGAACAGGTCAGCCATAGGCGATCTCTTCAAAGAGCATCGTCAGCGCGTTGACCAAAAGCAACCGGCCAAGCAGCGGCCGTCCGGCACCGGTGATCAATTTGATCGCTTCCATGGCCTGCATGGTGCCGAGCATGCCCGTCAGCGCGCCGATCACGCCAACCTCCGCGCAGGTCGGCAAGGAACCGGGCGTCGGAAAGCTTGGGAAAAGATCGGTGAAACGCGGGTAAGAGCGGCCATCATCTTTGGTCCAGTGGGGTGCAAGCACGGTCAGTGACCCGTCCCAGACCGACACGGCGCCTGTGACCAAAGGCACCTCCAAGGACTCGCAAGCCGCAGCCACATCCGCCCGCGTTTCAAAACTGTCCGATCCATCGACCACGACATCGGCACCCGCCAACAAGTCCGAAGCGTTGTTCGATGACAAACGCGTCTGGTGTTGGATCAGCGCAACATGCGGGTTCACCGCCTGGAGCGCGTCGGCGGCACTTTCCACTTTGGGATCACCAACACGCTCGGTCGGATGGATGATCTGGCGTTGCAAGTTGGAGAGTGCCACGACGTCATCATCGATGATCGTCAGCGTGCCGACACCAGCGGCTGCCAGGTAGAGAAGGCATGGCGCTCCAAGCCCGCCTGCCCCGATAACGGCCACATGGGCGGCTTTAAGTTTCTGCTGGCCCGGCCCACCCACGTCGCGGATGACCAGGTGCCTCGCGTATCGCTCAATCTCCTGTGTCGATAGCGCGTTACTCATTTATCCTCGCTCTGGCTGACGCCAACCGCCAAGCTTCCCTCGGTCTGGCCGACGCCAACCGCAAAGCGTTCCATCTCAGCAAGCGACAAAGCATCTTTCATGAGATGGTCTTAACCCCGTGCCGCTTTGACGTCACCTCACGCTTGCTCCAAACGGCTTGCCCGGCTAGATCACCGCGATGTCTTCAGTCGATGTTAAAATCTGTGGTTTGAGCGAGCCGGAAACGCTGGAAACAGCGCTTGCCGCAGGCGCCGATATGGTTGGATTCGTCAATTTCCAAAAGAGCCCTCGCCATGTCGAGCTCACCCAGATGAAAACTCTCTCTGACATGGCGCGCGGACGGGCGCAGATCGTCATCTTGACAGTCAACGCGACCGACGCCCATCTCGGCGCGCTCCATGAAGTGATCAAGCCCGACTGGTGGCAGTTGCATGGCAGCGAAGATACGGCGCGCGTTCAAGCGGTCCGCATGCAGTTTGGTCGCCCGGTGATGAAAGCCGTCGGCATCGGCTCTGTCGCGGACGTTGCATTGGCCAACACATTTGTCGGCGTTGCCGACAGGCTGCTGCTCGACGCCAAACCACCGAAAGACGCCACGCGCCCTGGTGGGCTGGGTGTGACATTCGACTGGGCTTTGTTGGATGCGGTTGACCGCTCGCAGCCCTTCATGCTTTCCGGTGGGCTGACGCCTGCGACGGTCGGCCAAGCAATAGAGGCGACCGGCGCCAGCGGCGTCGACGTTTCGTCCGGCGTTGAAAGCGCGCCAGGCCTTAAAGATGCCGCCCTGATTGAACAGTTTATCGCTGCTGCCAAAGCGGCGCTCCCCCAGTCGATGATGAGGACCAGCGCATGACCACACAGGCAACCGGCCCGGCTGCGCAGCCCAACTCCTTCCGCACCGGTCCGGACGAGGCTGGACATTTCGGTCTGTTTGGCGGGCGGTTCGTCGCCGAAACGCTGATGCCGCTGATCCTCGACCTGGAACAGGCCTATGAAGACGCCAAAGCGGACCCAACCTTTCAGGCCGAACTGGATGGCCTCAATGCACATTATGCCGGCCGGCCTTCACCGCTCTATTTCGCCGAGCGCCTGACCGAGGAGCTGGGTGGCGCGAAGATCTACTTCAAGCGCGATGAGCTGAACCACACCGGCAGCCACAAGATCAACAATTGCCTCGGGCAGATTTTGCTCGCCCGCCGCATGGGCAAAACACGGATCATCGCTGAGACCGGTGCCGGGCAGCATGGTGTGGCCACAGCCACCGTTTGCGCGCGCTTTGGGCTGAAATGCGTTGTTTATATGGGCGCGACCGACGTGGAACGCCAAGCGCCGAACGTTTTCCGCATGAAGCTTCTCGGCGCCGAGGTCATCCCGGTGACGGCTGGCGCGGGGACGCTGAAAGACGCCATGAACGAGGCGTTGCGCGACTGGGTCGCGACGGTTGATGAGACCTATTATCTCATCGGTACGGCCGCCGGACCGCATCCCTACCCGATGCTGGTGCGTGACTTCCAATCGGTGATCGGCAAGGAAACGCGCGGCCAAATGCTGGAGGTGGAAGGCCGTTTGCCGGACGCCGCCGTAGCGTGTGTCGGCGGCGGTTCAAACGCCATCGGGCTGTTCCACCCGTTCCTCGACGATACCGATGTGAAACTGATCGGCGTGGAAGCTGGCGGTCATGGTGTCGAGGTTGAAAACGGCCACGCCGCTTCCCTGTCCGGAGGACGGCCTGGCGTGCTGCATGGCAACCGCACTTTCCTCCTGCAGGATGATGACGGGCAAATCCTGGAAGGCCATTCGATCTCTGCTGGCCTCGACTATCCAGGTATCGGGCCGGAGCATTCGTGGCTGAAAGATATCGGCCGCGTGGAGTATGTGCCGGTCACGGACAATGAGGCGCTGGAGGCCTTCAAGCTGCTCTCGCGCACCGAAGGCATTCTACCGGCGCTGGAGCCGGCGCACGCGCTGGCCCATGTTGCCAAGATCGGCCCAAAAATGGCCAACGATCAGATCCTCGTCATGAATCTATGCGGGCGCGGCGATAAGGACGTCCACACGGTGGCGAAAGCGCTCGAGGCGCAAGAGGCCGCGAAGCAATAGAGATCGCCTATGACCATCACGATCTATCACAACCCGAAATGCGGCACCTCGCGCAACACGCTGGAAATCATCCGCGCGTCCGGCGAAGAGCCGAAGGTGATCGAGTATCTAAAGACACCGCCAGGGCGTGAGAAACTGGTGGCGTTGATCGAAGCGACTGGTCTTTCGGTGCGTGAGGTCCTGCGCAAGAAGGGCACGCCCTATGAGGCGCTTGGCCTCGACAATCCAGACCTCACCGATGATCAGTTGATTGATGAGATGGTCGAGCATCCGATCCTGATGAACCGGCCCATCGTGGTCACGCCGCTTGGCACGGTGCTCTCGCGCCCGTCGGAAAAAGTCTTGGAGGTTCTGCCGAACGCAGACGCCGTTGGGACGTTCACCAAGGAAGATGGTGAAACGATACCCAAGAAAGGCCCTTCATGACCGACTATGCCGACCTCAATGCGCTGTTCATCAACACAACGCTGAAAAGCACCAGCCAGGGCGAAAGCCACACCGAAAAACTGATGCGCAACGCCATGGCGATCATGGAGAAAGCGGGCGTCGGCGTGTCGATGATCCGCGCCGCCGACCATGCCATCGCCTTTGGCATCTATCCCGATATGCGCGAGCATGGTGCCGACCATGATGATTGGCCGGACCATATCTGGTCGAAGGTCAGTGAGGCGGACATTCTGGTGGTCGGCACGCCGCTCTGGCTGGGCGAGGAATCCTCGTTATGCCGCGTGATCATTGAGCGGCTTTACGCGCATTCCGGCCAACAGAACGAGCACGGCCAGGGCATTTTCTACGGCAAGACAGGCGGCTGCATCGTCACCGGTAATGAGGATGGCGTGAAGCACGCCGCAATGACCCTGCTCTACGCCATGCAACATATCGGCTATACGATCCCGCCACAGGCCGATTGCGGCTGGATCGGCGAAGTTGGCCCCGGCGCCTCCTATGGCGATGATGGCGCTGGCTACGACAATGATTTCACCCAGAAAAACACCACCTTTATGTCCTGGAACCTGATCCACATGGCGCGAATTCTCAAAGATGCTGGCGGCATCCCAGCGCACGGCAATCAGGTTCCCCAATGGAACGATGGCGAGCGGTTTGGCCATCCTGACCTATCAGAAAGCTCTGTATGACAACGCGTATCGAAAGCCGGTTTGCGGCCCTCAAGGACGAGGGCCGTCCGGCGCTCATGACCTATGTGATGGGCGGCGACCCGGACCTTGAAACTTCACTGGGGATCATGAAGGCACTCGCCACATGGGGCGCTGATCTCATCGAACTTGGCATGCCGTTCTCCGATCCTATGGCCGACGGCCCCTCCATCCAAGCGGCGGCGCGGCGTTCGCTGCAAGGCGGACAGACACTGGCCAAGACGCTCAATCTGGTGGAGCGGTTCCGCGAGTCTGACCAGGACACACCAATCATCTTGATGGGTTATTACAACCCGATCTACATTTATGGCGTGGAGGCATTTCTGGCCGAGGCGTTGCGGGTTGGCGTCGATGGCTTAATCGTTGTCGATCTACCGCCGGAAACTGACGAAGAGCTTTGTCTGCCGGCGCTTGATGCGGGCCTCAATTTTGTCCGCCTTGCCACACCGACGACCGACGATAAACGCCTGCCAGCCGTTCTGAGAAACACCTCCGGTTTCGTCTACTATGTTGCGATCAAAGGGATCACCGGCACCGCCAGCGCCGATCCGGTGCAGGTGGAAAACGCCGTGAATCGGATCAAAGGCCACACCGATCTGCCGGTCGCCGTTGGATTTGGCATCAAGACACCGGACGATGCAGCGCGCATCGGCGCGGTGGCCGACGGCGTGGTTGTCGGCTCGGCTTTGGTCAATGTCATTGCTGGAAGCCTTGATGAGGATGGCAAGGCCACCGATATGACGATAAAAGCGGTGACGGAAATGACCGCGCAACTTGCTGGCGGCGTGCGCCGCGCGGCGAAAACGGCCTAGCACCCAACCGGTATAAGCCCTGTTAGGAGACCCCTCCCCGTGAACTGGATCGACAATGTCGTGCGGCCAAAAATCCGCACCCTGTTTTCCTCTTCGAGCCAAACGCCGGAGAATCTTTGGATCAAGTGCCCGGAGACGGGCGAGATGGTGTTTCACCGCGACCTTGAGAACAATGATTGGGTCGTGCCGAACTCCGGGCATCATATGCGCATGCCGATCCGCCGACGGTTGGAGCGGCTGTTCGATGAGGCACAATTTGAGCTGATCGAAACGCCCGATGTGGCGCCCGATCCGCTGAAATTCCGCGATGAACGCCGGTACACCGACCGCATTCGCGATGCGCGCGGCAAGACCAATGAGCAGGATGCGTTTCTTGTCGCTGCTGGCACAATCCACGCCCAGCCTGTGGTGGTCGCGGCGCAGAATTTCGCCTTCATGGGCGGCTCGCTCGGTATGGCCGCCGGCGAAGCCTTCATCAAGGCGGCCGAGGTCGCCGTGGAACGCGGGCGTCCTCTGATCCTGTTTGCCGCCTCCGGTGGCGCGCGCATGCAAGAAGGTATTCTTTCGCTGATGCAGTTGCCGCGGACCACCGTGGCCGTGCAGCGCGTCAAGGAAGCTGGCCTGCCCTACATTGTTGTGCTCACCAACCCGACCACGGGCGGTGTGACGGCCTCCTACGCCATGCTGGGTGACATTCATATTGCTGAGCCCGGCGCGCTGATCGGGTTCGCTGGCCCACGCGTCATTGAGCAAACGATCCGCGAAAAACTGCCCGAAGGGTTCCAGCGCTCGGAATATCTGCTGGAGCATGGCATGCTCGACATGGTGGTGACCCGTCAGGAGATGCGCGACACGCTCGCCCGCCTGGTTGACCTCTTTATGAATCCTGTTTCCTTGCCGGCGCTGGCAGCGCCTGAGGAACCAGAAGACGAGGCGGCCACCCTGGACGAGCCGGTTGCTGCCGAAGAGCCTGCTATGGCGGAAAGCGAACCGCAGCGCGAATCCCAGTCTGCATGATCGGGACACAAGGAAGCATCTGGTGAACGACCCGATTATGCCCAACACGGGCGGGCAGACATCGACCGAAAAGGTTGATGTCCTCGACCTCCTGCACCGTTTTACGACGCTGCATCCGCGCGCCTGGGATCTGGGGCTGGAACGGCTTGCGCGGCTGCTGAACGATCTTGGCAACCCGCATCGGCGCCTGCCGCCCGTGGTGCATGTTGCCGGCACCAACGGTAAGGGCTCAACGATCGCCTTTATGCGGGCAATGCTGGAGGCGGACGCCCGCAGCGCGCATGTTTACACCTCGCCCCATCTGGTTCGGTTCAACGAACGCATCCGCATCGGCGCGCCGGGCGATGGCCAGTTCGTGTCCGATGCCGCGCTGACCGAGACGTTATTGCGGTGCGAGCGGGTCAATGCCGGCCAGCCGATCACCTTTTTTGAAGCGACGACGGCGGCGGCCATGGCGCTTTTCGCGCAACACCCCGCCGATGCAACCTTGCTTGAAGTCGGTTTGGGCGGGCGGCTTGATGCGACCAATGTGGTTGAGACGCCGCATATTTGCGTCATCTCGCCGATCTCAATGGATCATATGAGTTTCCTTGGCGACACGTTGGAAAAGATCGCCGCTGAGAAGGCCGGCATCCTGAAGCGTGACGTTACGGCGGTGATCGGACCGCAGGAACCTGCCGCGCTCGAAGTCATCCGGGCCGCCGCGCAACGTGTCGGCGCACCGCTCGTGGTTCATGGCCAGGACTACATGGCCTATGAGGAGCATGGTCGACTGGTCTATCAGGACGCCTTTGGGTTGCTCGACCTGCCGCTGCCGCGTCTTGCTGGGCGCCACCAGATTGCCAATGCCGGCCTGGCGCTGGCGGCGATGCGGCACAGCCAATTTGAACTGCCTGATCAGGCGTTTGAAACGGCGATGAGCACGGTGACCTGGCCGGCGCGTCTGCAAAAGCTGACCGGCGATTTGGCGGCCCTTGCGCCGTCCTGCGATGTTTGGCTCGACGGTGGGCACAATGCCGGTGGTGGTCATGCGCTCGCCGAAGCTATGGCCGATTTGGAAGATCGCGTGCCGCGGCCACTTTTTCTGGTGGCCGGCATGCTGCGCACCAAAGATGCCTCCAGCTTTTTCGAGCCGTTTGGTGGCCTTGCCCGCCAGGTGATCGCGATCCCGATCCCCGAGCACGAAAAGAGCTATGACACGGTGAGCCTTGCCTCGTCGGCCGCCGAAGGGGGCACGTTCGCCTCGATCAGCCCGAGCCTGGAAGACGCGCTGCAAGAGATCGAATCCGCCTCGGACGAGCCCTGCCGGGTGTTGATCTGCGGCTCGCTGTACCTAGCTGGGTATGCGCTGAAAGCCGACGGGTCGGAGCCGGTTTAGAACACCTGCGGTGTCATCCCGGGCTTGACCCGGGATCTTCATCATCCTTGCTGCCGGCAGATCCCGGATGGCGTTTCACGCCTCCGGGATGACAGGTAGTTGGGATTGAAAACTTTTTGCCAGCTCAGCCATCGCCCATTCGGCGGCATCCCGCACGACATCGGCAGAATCATCGAGCAGAGCATTGACATTAGGAACAAGCGATTGATCCTGACTGTTCCCCGCCGCGATCAGGCAATTACGGATGAAACGATCGCGGCCTATGCGCTTAATCGGTGAGCCGGAAAAGAGCGTTCGAAACGCCGAATCATCAAGCTGCAACAAGTCAATAAGCTTGGGGGCGTTCAGGTCTTCGCGCGCCTGCAGCTTGGCTTCGCGCGCCGTGCCGGCAAATTTGTTCCAAGGACAAACCGCCAAACAATCATCACAGCCATAAATCCGGTTGCCCATAGCATTGCGAAACTCGTGCGGGATCGGGCCTTTATGCTCGATGGTGAGGTAGGAGATGCAGCGCCGCGCATCCAATTGGTAGGGCGCTGGAAAGGCGTCGGTCGGGCAAATATCCAGGCACCGCGTGCACGAACCGCAGTGATCGCTCTCAGGAGCATCATCGGGCAGGTCAAGCGTGGTGAAGATGGCGCCTAAAAACAGCCATGAGCCGTGCTCGCGCGAGACCAAATTGGTGTGCTTGCCCTGCCAACCGAGCCCCGCCGCTTCAGCCAGCGGCTTTTCCATAACCGGCGCGGTATCAACGAACACCTTCACCCCACCGCCCAGCTTGGCGACGATTTTCGAGGCGAGGGTTTTTAGACGTCCCTTGATGACATCATGATAGTCGCGGTTGCGCGCGTAGATGGAGATCGTTCCGGTATCACCTTTGTCCAGGGTCTCCATCGGGTCTGTGTCGGGCGCATAGGAGAGCCCCAGCATGACGATTGCCCGCGCCTGCGGCCAGAGCGCGCGCGGATGGCCGCGCCTTTCCAGCGTCTCCGCCATCCATCCCATCGTGCCATGACGGCCAAGCGCTACGAACCGCTCCAATCGCGGACGCAAATCATCGATCCGCTCGGCGTGGGTGATCGCGCAAGCGTCAAACCCAACCTCACGGGCTGCCTTGTGGATGAAGGATGTCTGACTAGAAGTCCGGGTCGTCATAGTGCGCCGGTGGTATCACACCGCTGATGCGCTCCTCCAGAAGTGGCGCAAAGGAGGGGCGTGATTTCACCCGCGCGTACCAGAGCTTGGCGGACTCGCGATCTTTCCAGGCGACTTCGCCAAGATAATCCAGCGACGAAAGCGCAGCGGCAAAGGCAAGATCGGCAAGCGTCAAGCGTTCACCCGCCAGCCAATCGCGGTTCGCCAAGACATGGCCAAGATAGTCCAGATGCCAACCAAGATTGTCCCGCGCAATGCGCATGGCGGCGGTATCCGGCGGCCCACCGCCAAGATCGGCGGGAATGCCACGTTTCTGGGCCTTCTCATGAACCAGAACGCCGGTGACGTCATGTTCCATCAGCACCAGGGCCCAATCCATCAGTCGGCGGACTTCGGCGCGCGCCGCAATGTCGGCAGGCATATAGGGTGCCCCGCGATCCTCGCGCACCTCGGTCAGGTAGCCAGTAATCGGGCCGGCGCCGACAACCACCAAATCATCATCGGTCTTCAGCACCGGGACTGTGGCTGCGGGGTTGAGCGTAAGGAAAGCGCGACGACGCTCCCACACCTTTTCCTGCTCCAGATGCACCGCCTCAGCGAACTCGGTAAGAACCAGACGCACAAAGCGCGAGGATGCATCCAGCGGTAGGTGGTAAAGCGTGGTCATGATGCCGTCATGGTTGCAATGGATGGGAAACGCGTCAAAAGGAACCCGGCGGGTCTGACGAGACCTGATGGCCAAACCAAGGCGCTTGTTGAATCAGGTGTGCATCGTATAGGCACGGCTCAGTGCGGTCTCAAGTCGGACAGCTTTTTCTTTATGCCTCGTTCTTAAAAGGCAGCGCCCGCCCTTGGCGGTGTGTTTCTAATTTGGACCTTTCATGACCCTTGAGACCTTTTTTCAAGCCCTTTTCCTCGGCCTGTTGGAGGGGCTGACAGAGTTCATTCCCGTCTCCTCGACCGGCCATATTCTGCTTGCTGGTCATTTTCTGGGGTTCGAGAATGAGGGGCGCGTTTTCGAGGTTCTGATCCAGCTTGGCGCGATCCTGGCCGTGTTCTCGATCTACACGGCCAAACTGCTTCAGATCGCCGGCGAACTGCCAACAAGTCCAAAGGCACGGCGGTTCGTGGCCGGCATTCTGTTGGCCTTCCTGCCGGCTGCGCTGGTCGGCGCGACGTTTCATGAACTGATCAAGACGGTGCTCTTTGAGACTCCTGCCCTGGTCTGCACGACGCTGATCATCGGTGGCATCATCTTGCTGGTCGTTGACCGCATGACACTACAGCCACGCTACACCGATGTGATGGATTATCCGCTTTCGCTGTGCTTGAAGATTGGCCTGTTTCAGGTGCTGGCCCTGATCCCCGGCGTGTCGCGATCGGGCGCGACTATCGTCGGCTCACTACTGATGGGCACCGACAAACGCTCGGCTGCCGAATTCACATTCTTTCTGGCCATGCCGACCATGGCTGGGGCCTTCGCCTTCGACCTGTTTCAGAACCGCGACATCGTCACCAGTGATGGATTGGCGGTTGTGGCCGTCGGGTTCGTCGCCGCCTTTGTGATGGCGGTGATCGTCGTGCGCTGGGTGCTCGATTATGTCAGCCAACACGGCTTTGCGCTGTTTGGCTGGTGGCGGATCATCGTCGGATCGCTCGGCTTTCTAGGCCTGGCACTGCTCGGATAGAGGCTTTCTGGCTATTGTCATCCTCGGACTTGATCCGAGGATCCATCTCTCAAACGAAACGCTCGCTTGAGGGTGCCCTGCCAACGTTAGAGCTGAATAGCCGAGTCAAGCCCGGCCATGACGGATAGACTAAGGCTTGGCGCCGAGCGCCGCATATTGCCCGTGCTTGCGATAACGCCAGAGATAGGTCGGGATGATCGCATCAATAGCGGCCGGGTTGAGGCCAAGACCGGTGAGCGTACGACCGTCTTCGATGGCATCCTGCGAGACGACATTATCGGTCGCCAACATCTTCACCTGATCGACGGTCAGAACAGGGTTTGGCATGATTTCAAAGACCTTGGCCTGAAGCTCCGCAACGCGTTCGGGCATGGCGATGATCGGGCGCTTGCGGTCGATCACTTTGAGCATGCGCTCCATCAGGCCTTCGAAATTATCGACTTCCGGCCCGCCAAGCTCGTAGGTCGCGCCTGGTGTTGCGCCACCATCGACTGCCAGCGCCACGGCATCGGCCACATCGCCAACATAGACCGGCTGGAAGCGCGTTTTTGGGCCAACCACCGGCAAGATCGGCGAAAAGCGCGCCATGTTGGCAAACCGATTGAAGAACTCGTCCTCAGGGCCGAACACGATCGAGGGGCGCATAATGATCGCTTCGGGGACAGCGGCACGGACCGCCTTCTCGCCCAATGCTTTGGAGCGGGCGTACGCTGCCTCGGACTGTTCGTTGGCGCCTATCGCGGAGACATGCACAAGATTGGTAATGCCCACCTTTTTGCAGGCCTGTGCGATCAGCCCCGGACCTTCGGCCTGCACTTTTTCGAAGCTCTGCTTACCGCTCTCGTGCAAAATGCCGACCAGGTTTACCACCGCATCGGCGCCGTCGATGGCACGATCCACCGACCAGCCGTAACGCAGATTGGCCTGAATGGCGTGGACCTGTCCGACCGCACCCATAGGCTGGGTATGGCCGGCAAGATCGGGCCGGCGCACCGCGACCCGCACGCGATAACCACGTTTGGCCAGTTCGCGCACGATATAGCGTCCAAGGAAGCCCGAGCCGCCAAAAACGGTAACCAGCTTGCCGTTCAGCCCTGCATTGCCGGGGATGTCAGCCATGACGCAAAATATCCTTTATGGGTAGCCTTCGGCGGTGATGTAGCGCGCGCCGCAGGCCATGCGCAAGCGGGTGAATGGTCTCACGCCCAAGCAGCGCACCGATCCGTTCGAAGGGGCCGTTGACAGGACCGCGTGCCAGCCGTAATGCAACGCCCTCAACCTTACCCACCGGCCCAGGTGGCGGAATTGGTAGACGCGCTGGCTTCAGGTGCCAGTGATCGCAAGATCGTGGAAGTTCGAGTCTTCTCCTGGGCACCATTTTTTGTTTTCTCTGGGCCTTTGGCCCAACCGTTTTGGGTTTGGTTCGAGGTTTGTCCTCTCACCCTCACCCTAGCCAATCGCGAAGCGAATGGCGGATCACACGGCAGGCGTTTGCGCGGCAAATGCCGAGAGCGTTGGCTGTAGACCTCTCCGACTAACTAGTTCAATTCTTGTGCTCCGTTCCGGCGGAACGACCACATTTTTACTCGCTCCGTTCCGGCGGAACGACCGCAGGAACGTTCTGGAACTCCGCCAGACGGTCTGGCCGTTTGTCGCGACTATTCGCTGCCTAACGAACTGCGCTCAAGTGCGGATGTGGCTTTTGGGTAACGCTCGCTTAACCGTAAGCGCCGATCCTTAGGTGGTTCAATCGCCGCCCCATGTTGGCCGCAATTCTAAGGCGTGACCTTTTTCATGCGCATGGTTCTTGTTCTTTGTTGTGTCCTGCTGACCACCGCCGTCAATGGCGGCGGGCTGGCGCTCGCGAAGAGCCTTGATAGCCAAGCCGTGGCCTCGGATGCATCCAAGATTGTTGTCGAGACGGCCATTGACCTCTTCGAGTCCGACGAATTTGACCGACGGGTTGAAGCGACGCCGGTTCGTGTGGCCAGCGCCGTGCCTACCACCCCGTCTGGCCCGTGCACGTCGGCTGATTGCTCCTGGTTGATGCCCAGCACAACCGTGCCGCTCAGTACTCAAACGGCGCATCCTGTCTCCGACAGCGCCAGCATTCTGCTGGCCATGGCTGAAGCGCTGCAACTGCCGCCTCCGCGCACATAATCTGCTGCCACCTTTTGCTGTGAACCAAGATGCCATGACGGCGTTGAGGGTCACGATCTGTTGCATGCGTGAGTACCGCTGGAGACACTCCATGACCGCCCGATTTTTCCCATCGACTGACAAATTAACGTCGATCCATCGTCCGACCCGCCGTCAGTTCCTGGCTGGCGCCGCCACCCTGTCCGGCCTTGCCGTTTCAGGCTGCATGACCGCCAATGTGGCTGAGCCTCAGCTGGTGCCCAATGCGGACGTCCGCCCGAGCCCCTATCTTTCCATGTATGCCGCGCTGCCGCAGGAGCAGTTTCCGATCCCGGCTGTCGATCTCAGCCAGGTTGGGCAGCAATACCTGCGCCGCCAGGTCGATTACACGACCAGCGAGCCGGTGGGTTCGGTGATCGTCGATACGCGCAACTTTTATCTCTACCATGTGATGGAGAACGGCAAAGCGATGCGCTATGGCGTCGGGCTTGGCCGGGCAGGATTTGAATGGTCGGGCCGCGCCCGCATCGCCTGGAAGCGCCCTTGGCCGCGCTGGACCCCGCCCGATGAGATGGTTGCGCGTCAACCTGAACTGGAACCCTTTTCCATCGCCAATGGTGGCATGGACCCCGGCATCGACAATCCGCTGGGTGCCCGTGCGCTCTACATTTTTGAAGGCAATGTGGACACACTGTACCGTCTGCACGGCACCAACGAGGTGTGGTCGATCGGCAAAGCGGTTTCCTCAGGCTGTGTGCGCCTGCTGAACCAGGACGTGATCCACCTTTACGGCCGCGTGGCCAGCGGGTCGCCGATCCTGGTCGTCTAAGGCTGGGAAAGGCGCACAGCCGACCTTCTGGCGATTGAAACGCAGCGCCAGCAAGCGCTAAGGTTGGAGCGATACGGGTCATTGTTCGGTGAACAATCGGCAGTGACCCGCCCGCTGCGTATCGTTATTGAGTGACCGGCCTTGGCGTTTCTCCTGTCCGCGCATGCCAACCGATCTCGCCCGCTTGGGCGATCCGTGACCCTGGTCGGCCAGCTGACGCGATCGATGCTTGCCACCTTGTTGGCGCTTGGCCTGGCTGCATGCACCCATTCAGAACGCGTGCCATCGACGATCAGTCCTTCCGATCAGCGGGCGACGCTTTCCGATCTCAACGCGGTGTGTTGTCGGCAGGCTGAAGAGTTTCCGCGCCCTCTGGTGGCCATCGCCGATTTCGGCGCGCCGGTTTTTGGGCGCATCACACGCCTGTTTGAGTCCCGTCCTGGCTATCTCAGCGACAAGCCAGACGCCCAGGCGCATCTGCGCCCGCAGTTCCGTCCGCTCGACATGGCCCTCATCACCTCGGATGCGCGGCTTTCCAACAACCTGCTGCCGGGCGCGTTTTCTCATATGGCGATTTATCTGGGCACCGAACGTGAGCTACGTCGGATGGGCCTCTGGTATCACCCGTCTGTTGTCCGGCACCAAGCCGACATCGCCGAGGGCGGCGTGTTCATCGAGGCTGTTTCTCCCGCAGTTCGGCTGGCGCCCTTTGACAATGTGTTCAACGCCGATCGAATGGTCCTGCTGCGCTCGCATCTGGGCTCAATGTCCGCCCGCCGCCAGGCCATCATTCATTTCTACAGCCACATCGGCACGCCTTTTGATTATCGCTTTGATGGCTCGACCGACGACTGTTTGTTCTGCACCGAGCTGGCCGAGCATGTGTTGCCGCAATTGGCGCTTGAGTCGGCTCCGATCTATGACCGCCCGGTTCTCCTGCCGGATCAGATCATCCTGTCCGCGCTCAATGGCAACCGGCGATTGACGTTTGTTGACTATGTCGAAGCCAATCGCGACGGCTGGGAAACGGGGAACCGATCCGACCTCATCGCCAAACTCCATGCGCGCTGGCGCGGTGCTCCAGAGCCCGCGAGACAACCGGCTATGGCAGGTTTGAACTAGGACCCAAACGGCGGAATTGAGCGAGCCCCTCTGAACGCGAAGTGGTGGCCAAGTGCAACCATTTGGAATCTGAATAGCACCTATTCAAAAACCAAATATATCATTGAAATGAATAGATAATTTTTCCAATGCGCTCCAGCGTTTTGTAGTTCTGTTGCGATGCTGCAACAGGCGCTCCGCAGAGGTTAACGCTAGGTAAAATTGTGGCCCAGAGCGCGTTGACTCCCGCCACACCCGCGCCGCTGATGCCCCAAAATGCAGTGGGGCTTTGGGTCATGCGTAAAATCGTTTCCACGTCTTTGGCGTTGGCAATGGCTGTTGGTGTTTCGGTTGCCGGCGGGCCACTCCTCGTACGGGAGGCGAATGCGGTCGGAACACACGCGTGCAATGGCACAGCGCACACTGGAAGCACATTCGGCTTCGCCAATGTGGAACCAGGCGATCTCATCACCGTTTCCGTGACGGTCACAGCTGTCACAGTGTCGCCGCTGGTTATTGACGTGGGTTTTGAGGGCGGCCCAACCACAAGCCTGTCCTTTACCGCACCGGGCACGCAGCAAACGACAGGTGCGATCACGGCGTCGGACAATGTCTTCAACGTTGGAGTCTTTCAAGCATCGGGCGATGGAACCTTCACGCAGACACGCAGCTGTGTGCGCGGTGGGGCAACGCAGAGCAGCAGCAATGGATCGCAAGCGCGTCTCGACGCTTTGTTCTCCGCCGAGCCAGACCGCAATCGGCTGCGTCGGCGATTGAACGGTGAATCCGAGCCCACCATCCAGCCTGTCAACTTTTCCGCCTTCGGTGGCACTGGCGTTTTTGATGGACGTTTTTCTACGGCGCTGTCGCAGGTTTCAGCCTATGCGGCGAGCGATACTGCCCTTGCCGACGATCCATTTGCCGGCCTTCGCCAGGAACGCCAGCGCACCGACATTTGGATTGAAGGCTATCTGCGGCGCTATTGGAGCGATACGGCCAACGCCGACCGCGATGGCACGCTCGGCATTGTCTATGGCGGGATCGACTACACGCTGACGGACGATATTCTGATCGGGTTTTTGGGCCAGCTTGATTGGGGCGAAGAAACCGTCGGCGCGACGAATACGACCACCGATGGCGTTGGCTGGATGGCGGGGCCCTACGCCACGATCCAGCTGTCTAAGGACATCTTTTTCGACGTACGCGCCGCGTGGGGCACATCGTCCAACGACCAGAACTCAGCCGGTGTCACGGCATCGTTCGACACCAAACGGTGGCTCGTGGCGGCTCAGCTATCGGGCGATTGGCACCACGAGGCCTGGCGCGTCACGCCTATTGCCTCACTGCGCTATGGCCGCGAACGCACCGATAGCTACGTCACATCTGCCGCCGTGACAGTCGCAGCGACCTCGACGACCGTGGGCCGGGCGACGATTGGGCCAGAAATCGGTTACGCCCATGTCGATGGCGACGGCACGATCTGGGAACCCTTTGTGGCGCTGCACGGCATCTGGGATTTTGCAGGCGGCGACACTGTTACGGTTGGCACGGTGACCGATACGTTCAGTGATTGGCGCGCCGAAGCCGAACTGGGCCTCTCAACGCGATGGGTCAGCGGCGGCGGGCTTCGCGCATCGCTTGCTTATGACGGGTTGGGCGCGGATGATCTGGAGGCTGTGTCTGGTCGTTTGTGGGTCAATATCCCGCTGAACTGAAGGACAAGTCGTTTCTGCCGTATTTTTGACGTGAAATGGCCTTGCGACGGCCACGTGACACAATGAACCAAATGGACTCTGGGTCGTATGCTATTCATCCGACCCCCCGCTATTGGTGAACTTCATGCGCTTCATTCTAGTTATCTGTGCCGCGTTTCTTGCGTTGCCGGCCCACGCGTCTTCCTTTTCGGCCAATGAGATCCGTTCAGACATTATCGGAAAAACCATCTATCTCGCGACTCCGTTCGGCGGTGAATTTCCGCTCAACTACCGATCGGGTGGCCGCGTCGATGGTGACGGCGAAGCGTTGGGCTTGGGCCGTTGGGTGCAGCCCCAGGACGCCGGCCGTTGGTGGATCGATGGCAACCGTCTCTGCCAACAGTTCGAGACTTGGTACGATGGCTCGCCCATGTGCTTTGATCTCACGCGGACGGGTGAGAACACACTGAACTGGGTGCGTGACAATGGCGAGAGGGGCCGCGCCCGCATTGGCAGCGCGCTCTAGACAACGGCGCGGACGACTGCGGCATCGCAAACAGTACCGTAAGGTAAAACAAAAGGCCCAGTGATCACATCACCGGGCCTTTTTCGTTCGACCGCTGACTGGCGGTGTCCAGAACCTCAGGACCTGCCGTCCAGACCGGACCAGGACGCCTTTATCATTCGTCGAGAGCGCCATCCCACAGGCAATGCAACGGCACGATACCGGCATGGACAGCCTGCTCCAGCGTCAATTCCCGCCCGGTGTGTGAACCCACAATGACGGCGCATGAGATGATGGATGCCACGCCGACAAAGACCAGGATTGGAACCCATGGTGTCGACGACGACCCCGATGCGACAAACACCGAAGAGGTATAGGTCGCATGGCTTTCTGTCGGTGCCATGACTGAACTTCCGATGATCAGCGCAATGGCGAGTGTGAACAGTCTCAGGTACTTTTTCATTGTTATGTCCCCCTGTTGCCCCACACGGACGTAAGGGAAGCACAGAAGCAATGAGCCGGCAAATCACGGTTGCAGAGCCTGCGGCGCACAAAGGCCCGGTCGATTGCTCGGCCGGGCCTTGGATTGAAGTCTGGAAAATCTAACCTATTCGTCGTCGAGGTGCAGATCGAACAGGCAGTGCAATGGGATAAGACCGGCGTGAATGGCTTCGTCCAGAGTCAACTCACGTCCCTCTTCCGATCCAACGATCATGGCGCAGGCGATGATTGATGCGACCGATATGAACAGGCCGCCAACGATCCAGCCACCAGCAGTTGAGCCACCACCGCCAACGACCGCTGGCGACATCATTGGAGGGTTAGGCATGTAGCCGTAGCCGCCAGCTTCAGCTTGCTGTGCCGTCGTGACCGACGCGACAGGTTGAATGGCCAAAGCCAAAGCGAGGGCCAGCGCGAAATAGCGCACTTTGTGGATGAATGTTCTCATGGTGTTTCCCTTAAAATGTGTGAACGTTTCTCCGTCCTTAACGGAACGTAAACACAAGAGAATTCGCATGAAAATCAGAGGCTTGTGGTAAGCTTAAGCAGCAAGGTTAGCTGGCTTGGTGAACAGTGTTGGTTAACACCGTCAACCTTCGAGCGGCGCAAAGTCGGCAGGGCCAAGATCACGCAGTACCGCCCGCAGTGCTGGCTCCAGATCGCTGGCGACGAGGTTGGGGCCGGCTCGTTGGCCAGCCGCGCCGTGCAACCACACGCCCAAAGCGACCGTCGCCGCCATTTCTTCAGGCGTTTGATCGCGGGCATTTGACTGCGCCAAGAGCCCGGCGAGAACACCGGTTAGAACATCACCGGAGCCGGCGGTTGCAAGCCAGGGCGGGGCATTGCCGTTGACATAGATGCCATCAGCTTGGCCGCTTGGATGCGCGACGACGGTATCGGCGCCCTTCAGCACCAAGATCGCGCCAGATCGCGCCGCTGCCTCTTTCGCCCTTTCAATCTTTGAGGGTTCGGAGCACGTGCCAAACAAGCGCGAGAACTCGCCTGAGTGGGGTGTCAGCACCGCTGGGGCGTTGCGGGCCTTAATCCTGGCGAACAGAGGGTCAGCCATGCCGGAAAACGCGGTCAGCGCGCCGGCATCAAGGACCAGAGCAAGATTGGACGCCAAGGCCGCATAGACCATCTGTCGCGTCGCCTCGTCCGGCGCCAGGCCTGGACCGAGCGCGCAGGCGGTCAGGCGGTCATCGCTGAGCAGGCGCGCCAGGTCGCGCGCACTGTCGCAGACAGCGCGCATCAGGGCTGGGTAAAGGCCGACGCTCCCGGACATGGTGGCGTTCGGCGCAGCAAGTGTCACCAGCCCAGCGCCAACCCGCAGTGCCGATGAGGCGGCCAGAAACCCAGCGCCGGCCTTTTCCGGCGGTCCGCCAACCACCAGAGCGTGGCCGCGCGCATATTTGTGGACCGCAGCCGAGGGATTGGACAATCGTTCGGTCAGATATGAACCGGTGAGTTGTGCCGTGTACCCGCTCTCTCCAATGGCTGCGCTGTGGATGCCGATATCCGCCACGCTGATCGCGCCGCATATCTTCCGTCCCGGATAGAGCACGTGGCCGGGCTTCATCCGGTGGAACGTGACCGTGGTGGCCGCTTGAACGACGGTGCCCAGCGCTCGACCGGTTGCGCCGTCGAGCCCACTTGGCAGATCAACGGCGAGCAACGGTCGGCCAGAGTCAATCACGTCACGCACCAGCCTGGCCGCCTCGCCGTCGAGCGCGCGCGTCAGCCCTGCACCAAACAGTGCGTCGATGATCAGGTCCTGGCGGGCTAAGTGACCGCGGTCAACCTGATCATTGGGCAGCACCTCACCCTTCCAGCCCTCATAGGCCCAGCGCGCATCGCCTTGCAGCGCCTCGGGATCGCCGAGCGCCGCGACTTGCACCGTAAATCCCTGGTCCTTAAGCAGGCGCGCTGCGACGTAGCCGTCGCCACCATTGTTGCCCGGGCCAGCCAGGACCAGGATCGACCCACCAGGTGGCGCCATAGCCATGGCTTTGTCAGCAACCGCCCCCCCAGCGCGCTCCATCAAGTCGATGCCAGGCGTGCCTTGCGCGATGGTAAAGACATCGCACACGCCCATTTGTTCGGGAGACAAAAGCTCGCACATCAGAGCAGACCGTCGTCGGCTTCACCGTCGATGACCCTTGTCGCAAGCGCGTAGCCAAATCCCGCCCGGGCAAGCGCTGCCAGATCGCGATCGCGTTTTTCGGCGCGGTTCGCAGTGCGGAACGGGCCGAGCCGGCGGCGCTGCGCATAGCGCCAGGCGGCCGCCGCGTCGTCTCGCTCATCACGGTCCAGCGCGTAATCGATCAATTCATCAGCCACGCCCTTGGCTTTCAACCGCGCTTGAATGGCGCGCGAGGAGGCCCCGCGGCCCCGCTGCTGAAAGACTTGGTTTTCGGCGAACCGCTTGTTGTTGATGAGTCCGGCAGACACGGCCTTCACCACTTCGGCATCGATCATGGCTTGATAGTCTGATGGGTCTTCGCCATGGGCGCGCGCTGCCTTGTAAACGCGACGCTCCAACATAGCGCGAAAGCTTGCTTCGCTGGCCTCATAGCGATCGAGATAGGCCAGCGCGATGTTGTGAAGCCGCTTTTCGGTCATCTTGCGCGGTACGCGGCGTTTGGCGCGTTTCCTGTCACGCGCCGCGCCGTCGTCGCCCGATTCCAGCGCGTCAGAGTCCACTTCGGTCCAGTCTTGATCGCCACTTTCCATGGGCACAGGCTCACCAGCGGGGACTACGCCTGTCAACATGGGTGAAGCTTGGCGCAAACGAAAAACGCCCGGCAATCGGAGTGATCACCGGGCGTTTCAAAAGTGAATGCGACGTCAGTGTTAGGCAGAAACCTGACGCACGATGACGCGCGAACCAACGCGCACGCGCTCATATAGCTCTTCCACATGCTCGTTGACCATGCGGATGCAGCCTGACGACATGGCCTGACCGATCGTCCAAGGCGCGTTGGTGCCGTGAATGCGATAGAGCGTGTCGCGGCCACCGCGATAGAGATAAAGCGCCCGGGCGCCGAGCGGGTTGTCGATGCCACCTGGCATGCCACCGGCCCATTCGCGCAACTCTGGCTGACGACGGATCATGGCTGCCGGCGGGGTCCATGTCGGCCATTCGGCTTTGCGACCAACAACGGCTGCACCGGCCCAGCGGAAGCCATCACGGCCAACGCCGATGCCATAACGGCGAGCGGTGCCGCCGTCTTGGACATGGTAGAGGTAGCGCGCGGCCACATCGATGACGATGGTGCCTGGGCGCTCGCGTCCGGAATAGGACACATCCTGCGGCCGCCACTGGCGGTCGATGCGGAAGCCCTGGCGCGAGGCAGTTGTCGGATCAAGGCCAACCGAGTCGAGAAACGCCTCGATGGCGCTGTCGGCCTTGGCGGTAGAAGCGAAAGCTGCGGTGCCGGCGGCGCCAAGCAGCAAAGAACGGCGAGAAATCATTGGAGCTGTCTCCGAAGTCGATTGAAGGTAACAAAGGTGGGAAGAGGAAAAATCAAATCTCAGACCAGATGCCTTGGCGGGCCGCGTAGGGCCGGCTGGTCAACGCCGATCGGCGATGTCTGCGAGAGGAAGAAACCGACAACCTGTCCGCATGGTGTTTCCTGCTGCATCGCTGTCGGCAGGACGGTCTTGTCCATCGAGCACGAGCTAGGCAATACGGCAGCAACTTCGATGTCGCCAGGAATGGATAGCACGACCGGCAACATGGGCGCTTCCGGCGTCACATAGAGCGAGGCAAAGCCGGAAATCGCGGCAACGCGAGCGTCATATCCACCATATTGAGCCAGATGGTCGGCGTATTTCTGGGCATACGATAAGGAGGGAATGACCGTACTTGCCGCAACAAGCACCGTCATCATCACAAGCGCAACGCAGCGCGCAATGAGCCTCAAATCAATCATGGCCGGACCATGGCGTGATTTGGGCGGCATGGCCAGACCCCTTTGCGGCGCGAAACGGACCTCATCGGTGCCCTTAGGGCACTCTTTGACGCATTGTTGCTTAGGCGCCACAAAATCTGATGCAAGGTGCAAGTGGCTGATCGAATCTTGCGTCGTCATCGCTCGTTTCCCCCGGCCAGACGGTTGTTGAAAGCCTGGGATGGCGCTGCAGCGCGGTGCGACTCACGCGCATGCAGCACCCAGCTGATCACTTCGGCAACCGCTTGATAAAGTTCTTCAGGGATCGGCTCATCGAGCGGCGCATTCTCCAACGCACTGGCAAGCAACGGGTTTTCGTCGATGGCAACGCCAGCTTCTTCGGCCGCCGCGATGATCCGCTCAGCAAGGGAGCCTTTGCCTGTGGCAACAACAATCGGCGCCGTGCCGTCATCATCGTAGCGCAACGCAACGGCAATTGTCGGCGGTTCGGCGTTACCGTGGAATGTGGTTCTTTCCGTCGTCATGAGGACACATCCACGCGATGTTGAATGTCCTGCGGCGGTGTCGGCTCGCTCGGCATGTCGTCGGCTGGCGCCAGTGTCAGGCTATCGATCACCAAGCCGAGCGCTTGCAGGCGTTCCACCAGCGCAACACGCGTGGAATCAAGTCGGACAAGAACGCTCGGTTCATGTGCCCAAACGGCGATATCCAAATGCGGGTCAGCATTGGCGTTGGTCGGCGTCTGATGAAGTGCCACCAAGCCCTCAACGCCGCCCAGCGCCTGACTTTCGAAGGCGAACCGAAAGCGCCAACTGGCGATTCCGTCGTCGCGCTCGCTTTCCGAACCACCATCGCGATCGATGGCGACGCCCAGAACCGCCGCCTCTTGGCCGATCAGCAGGGGAACATCCCAACGCAAGGCGGGGCCTGCATCGCCGACGCGCTGACTTGTGACATCGCCACCCGCCTGGAGCAGGTTGAGCCGCGAAAGCGCCGCTTCTGCTTTCCCTTTGAGTGTTTGCAGGACGGCGGGATCGGCGAGATCGGGGGCGTCGAGCGGCAAAGGATGCGCCAACAGCCGGCTCGGTTGTGCGCCGTTTGGCAAGGGCGGAGGCGTCGGTCCCTGACCATCGGATTTGGCGGCGGCATTGGTATGTGCCTGTTGTGCCGCACTTTTCATCGGTACCTGAGGTGCCTGCGGCGCTTGTTGGCCATCGCCATCGGGCATGACCAGTCCAAGGGCGCGGACCAAGGCGCCGAGCGCGGTTTGCATGGGCGTCTGGGCCGTCTGGGCCGCCTGGGGATTGCCCGCGGGCGTCGCAGTTGAAGACGGCACCCCGGTGCGTGCGCCTTCGACGGCGCTCTTCAGCATGGCGGAATCAATCGGTGCGTCAGCATCCAACGCAAAGCCCATGATCCGGCCCAGCGCTGCATCCAAGCCTTTGGGCAAACTGGGTTGTCCGGTGAGTTTGGCAACATCGGCAAGCAGCGGCGCCAAGGACGATTGGTGCGCTGCATCTGCCCGCAAGGTGGAAGGCGAGGCCTGCGCCGCGCCGGAAACCGTCACGCCCAAACGTGGCGCGTTTTGTCCACCCTCGGCCTGCACAAGAACCTGTGTTCCCGGTGGCGGTGCTGTCGTTCCTGAAGGCAAAGGCAAGCTTGTCCGTACCGTACTTGCTGGTGATCCTGTGGCGCCCTGTGGCAACGACAGGGTTAGCGGCAAACCTGATTGCGAACCGCCAGCACCGCCTGGAGCAGCCTGGCCAACAGAGCCGGATAATGGCTTGCCGAGTGTTTGAAGAAGGGTCAGCAGCGCCTGCGCGCTGATCTGTTGCGGTTGGCCCGCGGCTGGTGCGCCCGTTCCTGCCGTCGATGCTCCCGCAACCAGGCTGGCAAGGGCCGAGGACTGCGCAACCGGCGCGACACGCGACGCCGCGCTGGCCACCGATTGGCCGGACGGTGCTGCCTGCGAGGCAGGTGATGTGGAAGAGACAGGAGCCATCATCATAACCATCGTCTAGTGCGCGCAAGTTAAAGAATGCCTGATTCGAACCCTCAACGTCACGTCAAGCGGTTAATCGGCGTTCCTGCGCAGGGCGCTGCATACCCGCCCCACACTGTTTGCGGGCAGGGCCAGCAAGAAAGCGCGAGGCGGGGCAGAGCGGCGAACGGTCGAGGCGGTGGGGCTTGCACCCGACCTTAAGCCATCTCTACAACTTGGCTACCTGTCGCGAAGGGTGATCGGTTCGGGCCTGCCGTTGTTGCAACGCCCGCATGGTGCCGGTCTTGGATGAGAGCCGCTGTGTCCTGCGTCACAGTTTAGGCGGCGATCTGCGTTTTCTGCCGGCGATGCTGAGGACGAATTGATCTTATGGAACTGAACCCATCCCCCCTTGCTGACGGGCGTCAATCGGACCGTGCTCTGGCGATCCGGCGCGGCGCGGCGCGGTACTTCGCGCAGGCTGGCGCAACCTGCCTATTCGAAGCGAGCCTTGCCAATGGGCGGCGGGCCGACATTGTCGCGTTGTCGCCCGATGGGCTGATCACCATCATCGAGGTGAAGTCCTCGCCCGCCGATCTGCGCGCGGATACCAAGTGGCCGGACTATGTTGATTTCTGCGACCGCTTCACCTTCGCGACCGCGCCCGATGTACCGCAGGACATTTTTCCCGGTACCGAAGGTCTGATGATCGCCGACGGGTTCGGCGCGCATATCGTGCGCGAGGCGCGGCTGATCAAATTGCATGCCTCACGCCGCAAAGCGCTGACTTTGCGTCTCGCCCGTAATGCGATCGGCCGATTGCATCGACTGGATGATCCAACCGGTGGCGCGCCCGAGGCCTAGGGTCAGGACCCTAAAGACAAACGCGAAAAACCCCGCCTGCCGGAAGCAGACGGGGTTTTGTGTGGGAGGCAGGCCTTACTGGCAGAAGGTGTAGTTGCCGGAATAGGCCAGGAAGTAGCCGGTCTGTGGGTTGAACGAGCGATAGCGGTTCGAGCAGTAGGAGTACCAGGCAGGCGTCCAAGGAGCAGGGCGGGCGTGCACAACAACCGGCTGCTGGTGGTAGACGACGCGGGGCTGATGCGCTTGGGTGAGTGCTGAGCCGAGAATCGTGCCGGCAACAAAACCGATGCCACCTGCGACATATTCATTGGCTTGAGCGGTGTTGGTGGTCGTTGCAGTGGCGCCAGCGATGGTGGCGATGGAAACAGCAGCAGCGACGAGAGCTTTTTTGGGAGCGAAGGTCATTGGGTCATCCTCTTGTTTTCAAACTCGGCCGGTTGGGTTGGTTGGTTTTGGTGGCCGTGTTTCGATGATTGGAGATTGCCCGACCTGGCTCGCATCAACTGTGTCGCCCGTCACACAAGTCCCCTTCTGTGCAAAATGCCCGGCGCTTCAGACGGATGCTGTTGATACTCGCAGTAGTAGTAAGTCGCCTAAGAAGTGACGCACGTGATTTTACGTATACCCTAAGGAAAACCCCGCAATTGCTAGGTCTTTTTTAACGCTTGCCCGCCATGGTTCCCGGCAACAATACAACTCGGGGTTAAGGGCAGGCTTCTAATGACGAAGACAATTGGTTGCGAAGGGTGCAAGAACGCTGATGCGAACGCCTTCAAAATTCCCTTCACCATGGCCTTTCAGCCGATCCTGGACGTAGAAGCGGGCCGGATCTGGGGGTATGAATCGCTGGTTCGCGGCAAGAACGGCGAAGGCGCCGGCGAAGTGCTCGCGCAAGTCACCGAAAAAAACCGCTACGCGTTCGATCAAGCCTGCCGCGTGACTGCCATTGAGCTGGCCGGCGAAAAAATGCCAGCAAACTCCGATGCCATGCTGTCGATCAACTTTATGCCCAACGCCGTCTACGAGCCGAAGGCCTGTATTCGCGCCACCTTGGCGGCGGCTTCCAAAGCGCGGTTCAGCCTGCGCCGTTTGATGTTCGAATTCACCGAGAGCGAACAGTTCGCCGACGTCGATCACGTCCAGCACATCATTCGTGAATACAAAAAGATGGGCTTTTCCACCGCGATTGATGATTTTGGCGCCGGATTTTCCGGGCTCACGCTGCTTGCCCGTTTCCAAACCGACATGATCAAGATCGACATGGAGCTGGTGCGCGGCATTGAGAACTCACCCAGTCGCCAGGCCATCGTGTCTGGCATTATGGCAATGTCGAAACTGATGAAACTGAAGGTTTTGGCCGAAGGTGTGGAAACCGAAGACGAGGTGTACGCGCTTGTCGAGGCCGGCGTGACCTTGTTGCAGGGCTACTACTTCGCCAGGCCGCAGCTTGAGACCTTTGTCACCGAAGACGACATTCCTGCGCTTGCGCGCGCCGTCACCGCCCTGTCGGATACCACTGCCGAGCGCGCCGCAGTCGCTTAAGGTCTTATCCGGACGATCCTTTAGGTGCGCGGCCAAGCGACTTTACAAAATCCATTTCATGTATATGCACATGTAAGATGGATGAGATCGATCCGAACCTTTTTCGTAGCCAATGCGTGCTGACCAAATCGCGCCGTGCCGCGCGTTCGGTGTCGCGCCATTTCGGCCGATTGATCAAACCGCACGGCGTCACCCCTTCGCAGGCCTCATTGCTCTTCGCGCTCTATGGCAGCGAGGCGGCTTCGGTGTCGGAACTTGCTGATGGCATGGCCATCGAACGCTCGGCGCTCACCCGCAATCTGCGCCTTTTGGAAGCAGCCGACCTTGTCGAGGCGCAGATCGGCGGGCGTGGCGGCGCCAAAGCCTACCGCCTGTCGTCGACCGGGCAGGCCAAACTCATCGAAATGGTTCCGCTGTGGCACGAAGCGCAGGACGCTTTGCGCGCCAAGCTCGGCGAGGATCAATGGCGTCAGATGCAAGCAACGCTCGCCCTGCTTGCCGATCTCTAGCCACTTTTTTTGTCTCAACATGTGCATATGCACGAAAGGAAATGCTGATGACCAACGCAAGCAACGACCCCATCGTCGTCACCGGGATGGGTCTGGTGACGCCGCTAGGCTGTGGCGTCGAGGCCGTCTGGAAACGGCTGATCGATGGCACGTCAGGCCTCAGCACGATCGACCGGTTCCCGGTTGATGATTTGGCCACGCAGATCGCCGGGATGGTGCCTAGCTCTGACGGTGATGCCGCCGGACTTGATCCCGATGCCGTCGTCAGCACCAAGGACCGCAAGAAGATCGACCTCTTCACGCTCTACGCCCTGGCGGCTGCGCGCGAAGCGCTGGATCAGGCCGGCTGGCATCCTGACAACCAGCAGCAGAAGGATCGCACGGCAACACTCATCGGCACGGGCATTGGCGGATTTCCGGTGGTCACCCAGGCGGTGCGCACGCTGGATGAGCGCGGGCCGCGGCGCCTATCGCCCTTTGTGGTGCCGCAGTTTCTGGGCAACCTTGCCGCTGGCAATGTCTCGATCCGTTACGGGTTTCGCGGGCCCATCGGCGCGCCGGTCACCGCCTGTGCGGCGGGCTTGCAAGGCATTGGCGATGGCATGCGGCTGATCGCGACCGGCGAGGCCGATGTCGTTCTCGCCGGAGGCACCGAGGCCTGCGTGGACCAGTTGGCGCTGGCCGGTTTCAACGCGGCGCGGGCTCTCTCCACCGAAAACGATGAACCGACCCGCGCGTCGCGCCCCTATGACCGCTCGCGGTCTGGCTTCGTCCTGTCGGAGGGTGCCGGTCTCATGGTGCTGGAACGCCTGTCCCATGCGCAGGCGCGCGGCGCAACGCCGCTGGTCATCTTGGAAGGCTATGGCACCAGCGCCGATGCCTACCACTTGACCGCCGGCCCGGAAGACGGGTCCGGCGCGGCCCTTGCCATCACCCGGGCGCTTGAAGCTGCTGGGACCTCACCACAGGCCATCGACTATGTGAATGGTCATGCGACGTCGACACCCGTTGGCGATGCCGGCGAAATTGCAGCTCTGCGCTCAGTTTTCGGTGACACGTTGCCCAAAGTGCCGATCTCATCGACCAAGTCAGCGACCGGCCATCTGCTTGGCGCGGCGGGCGCCGTCGAAGCGGTCTTTACCGCGATGGCCGTCATGAAAGGCGCGATCCCGCCGACGCTGAATTTCCAGCAGGCTGATGACGGCGCAGAGGATTTGGATTTCGTGCCCGATCTTGGGCGACAGGCAAACCTTGAACGCGCGCTTTGCAATGCGTTCGGGTTTGGCGGCGTCAACGCGGCGATGGTGATTGCGAAGGCCTAGGTCAGTCTGACCCCAATGAGGAATGGCGTTTAAATGCTCAATAGGGGCTCGTGTCCTCAACGATGCGTCCGTCCTCAAGCGTGACGATGCGGTCGGACATGTCCATGATCTTGTTGTCGTGGCTCACCATAATGGTGGTCGTGCCGCGCTCGCGTCCAAGCGCAAGCAAAATCTCGACCACATTCTGACCGCTATCCTTATCGAGTGCGGCCGTCGGTTCATCGGCAAATACGATGTCGGGGTTCGACACAAGCGCTCTTGCGATCGCAACGCGTTGTTTTTGCCCACCGGAAAGGTTGGCGGGGAAATAGTCCGTCCGATCCGATAGTCCGACCAGGCCTAACATGTGCGACGCAGCTCTTGCCTGGGCCTTCTGATCGCCCTTGCCGTGAACCTGCAAACCCATCGTCACATTTTGCTCGGCGGTGATGCTTTGATGCAGATTGTGCGCCTGAAAGATGAAACCCAGGCGCCTGCGCAGCAGCACCTGATGGTTCTCCGGCGCGCCATTGAGTTCTTCGCCGAGGAGACGGACAGAGCCGTCCTGCACGTCGCGAAGACAGCCAGTCAGCGTTAAGAGCGTGGTTTTGCCGGAGCCGGATGGCCCCATCAAAATTGTCAGCGAGCCGCGTTTGACACGCAACGAGATGTCAAACAGGGCCTGCTTGCGCGCGTCGCCGGTTCCAAACCAGTGGTTCAGCCCATCCACCACGATTGGGGCCTTGGCGTTATCCATCGGTCAGTCCTCAGAAGAGATCGGCAGGATCGGCACCGGCAAGCCGGCGTGTTGCGATCGCGCCGGAGATGGCACAGGCGAGGATCGTCCCAATGAGCACGCTGCTGGCGCGTGCGAAATCCATCTCAATAGGCAATCCGGTTGCCCCGCCGAGGACCGAATAGATCGCCCAAGAAACGATGAGGCCAGGTACAAATCCCAGGACGGCCATAATGACCGCCTCCTCAAAAACAATGCTCAAGAAAAACGATTGGCGATACCCCATAGCCTTGAACGTTGCGTATTCGCGCAGATGGTCCGCCACATCGGTCGCAAGAACCTGATAGACGATCACAACGCCGACGATTATGCCCATGACGACGCCGAACCCGAAGATGAGGCCCGTCGGTCGAACCGTGGTTTGGTAGGTGATATCGGCGTCCAACGCATCGGCGAGCGGATTGACGATGACCGCATCTGAATTGAGTGCCTGCACGATATCCTGCGATACCTCGGCAAGATCGTAGCCGGGTTCGACTTGGACCAAGATGTGCGACGGCGTGCCGGCAACCCGCTGCGCGAACAACCGTAAGAAGGTCTGGTCGGACACCAGCAATGTGCCGTCTGCGCCTAGGCCAGGGCCAACAGCCAGCGTTCCAACGACCGACACTGTTAGGCCGTTTAGTTCGACCTGTAGCGGTTGATTGGCATTGGGCAGATTATCTTCTTCAAGGCCGGCATTGCGCGTTAAGCGGTCCAGCAACGCGGTATCGGGCAACTGAAGGGCGCGCATACCGTCGGCAAACTCGGCGGTAAGAAACGCTCTGTTTTCTGGAGCAATGCCATAAACCTGCAGCGATGATGCGGTTCCATCGTCCCTTTCCCAGTCGACACTGGCCAAATAAAGCGGTGCTGCCATCGCCACCCCCGGAACGGTCAGCGCGCGAAACATGTGCGTGCGTGCCAACGGTGATCCGTCAAGCAGCGTGTTGGTGTCGCTGGATGAGATCAAGATGTCGGCATTTAAGGGCTTGTAGGTGAGATTGATCGTGCCATTCATGCCGCCCAGTATGCCCAGCTGCACAAAAACCAGCACGTTGGCAAAGGCAACGCCAGCCAGTGCCACTGCAAGGCGCCCCTTGCTATGGGTAAGTTGCAACCAACCAACCGGCAAACGCCCAAGCAGGCGCGACAAAAAGGCGGTCATGAACCGCCATCCGGATCTATCGCGGCGTCCATGGCAACACGTGCAACGACCTCCAGCCCAGTCAGCGCCGCCGCCCGCGCCGTCGAGGCGTCATCAAGCAACACCGTCACCATCACCACGCGAGCGTCGGTGTTGGCCGCCGGGTCGTCGCCAATCAGGGTTTGCCGGCCAACTTCGAGCCCGATGCGCGATACCTCGCCGCTCAACGGTTCCTGACCCAGAGCACCAGCGGACAAGTGAACGCTTTGCCCAACTTCCACACGTTGGATATCGGCCTGGTAGACTTCCAGTTCAACGATCATGCGAGACGTGTCAGCAAGCGTTGCCACACCATCATCGCCCGGTCGCTCGCCAAGGCGGGTGTTGATGGACAGGATCACGCCGTCGGTCGGCGCAACAATGCGCGCCTGACGCAGGTCGCCCTCGGCACGGGCAAGATCGGCCTCTGCCGCGCGTAGATTCTGCTCGGCCAAGCGAATGTCGGCTTGGGCCGTTCCCGAGCCGGAGTTGCCTTGGCCAATCGCAAACCGTGACAGCGTTGCGGTCATGCGTTCCAATTCGCGCTGCGCCTCGGCAAGCGCTGCCTGCTCGCGATCCAGCGCGGCTTGGGAAGAGATATCCCGATCAAACAGCTGCTGAGTGCGCGTCAGATTGGCTTGCGCGAGGTCGAGCGCGGTCTGTGCCCGGTCGCGATTGGCCTGCGCTTCCAGGCGGCTTGCTTCAACCGAATCCTGCGTTTGCTCCAATGCCGCCTGCCGTACATCCACCGCGGCCTGTGCACTGGCGAGGGCCGATGCCAATTGATCCTCATTGTCGAGGGTTGCGACCAGATCGCCGGCAGCCACCATCTGGCCTTCCTCAATCAGAATCGACGCCACGCGCGCATCGCCAGCGCCAAAAGGGGGAGCAAGCGTGATGATGTCGCCTTCCGGCAGAAGACGGCCAAGCGCCACGACATCATTGGGCGCGACGGCGACGGCGCCCTGTTCAAGCTGCTCCAAGAGCACCGGCGAAACCGCGATGGGATTGGACGTTCCACCACCGATCTCGAGACCGGTCCAGGCAAAGATGGCGCGAACCGTTGGTGGCTGAAAGTAAAGCGCAGCCGTGCCAGACAGCGCAACGATGACCATCAGCACCGGTAAGCGCCACAAATGCCGCATCCAAGCCAAGGGATGGCGACGATTGGCGTTTTCTGGCGCAGCTTTGCCGCTGTCTTCCAGCGGCAGTTGGATGACTTTAGGGGTTTCATCAGGTGCAGGCACGCAGGCACCTCCAAGCGTTGACCAAGGGTCACCCGCTTTATGCCACGCGCCCGAGCGTGAATGTGAAACTTTGTTTAGGAAGCTCGGTTAGCGCGGGGCGCGCTTGGCCAAAATGCGCTGCAAGGTGCGCCGGTGCATGTTCAGGCGACGCGCCGTTTCTGAGACGTTGCGGTCACACATCTCATAGACCCGCTGGATATGCTCCCAGCGCACACGGTCCGCCGACATCGGGTTTTCTGGCAAGCCCATGTCACCGTCTTCGCTCTGCATCAGCGCTTTTTCGACCATGTCGGCGTCGGCAGGTTTTGCCAGATAATCGGTGGCGCCCATCTTCACCGCGCTGACGGCGGTGGCGATGTTGCCATAGCCGGTCAAGACAACGGCGCGCGCTTCAGGACGGGCCTCGCGCAACGCCGAGACGACATCCAAGCCGTTGCCGTCTTCAAGACGCATATCGACGACCGCAAAGGCAGGCGCGGATTTGCGCACTTCCGACAGGCCTTCGGCAACCGAACCAGCCAGGCGAACCTCGAAGCCGCGCGTTTCCATGGCGCGACCAAGACGCGTCAAAAACGGCTTGTCATCGTCAACGAGCAGGAGGGTGCGTTCGGTTGTGAGGCCATCGTCAAGCGGGGCGGCTGTCTCGGTTGAAAGGTCCATCACACTGGCTTCTCGGATCATGGGTTCGGCCCAAAGCTGTCAAAAGAGTCGGTCAAATCGATGCGTGATTTACGGGCAAAGCGCGCCGTCAGTTCATTGCTTTGTTCATATATGACAGCTTGGCACAAGGAAAAGGGATTGCTTATCAATACCGGTGCACGATCCGGTGATCACTGAACGGTTTCTTCCACGGACAGTTTCGGCGTCAGGTCGATCTGGTCACGCGGGAAGCTGATTATCACGCTGGCACCGCGCAACGATCCGATGCCGTTGCCGACGCTGACAGACGCACCACCGCGCTCCAAAAGGGTCTTGGCAATGAAGAAGCCAAGGCCGAGCCCGCCACCAAGTCCGCCTCCCGCCAGCGGATCGATGGGCTTCGCAGTACCGACGTAATCCTCGGCGCTGTCACTGCGTCCTCGCCTCCGCGACACATAGGGTTCGCCAAGCCGCGCCATGACATCGGCCGGGAACCCCGGGCCATCATCTTCGATGGTGATTTTTACCGCGCGATCGTTCCACGTGCCGGTGACGCAGACTTCCTTACGGGCAAAATCAATGGCGTTCTCGATCAGGTTGCCGATGCCGTAGCTCAGCGCTGGATCGGCGCGCAGCATGGGCGATGGCCCATCGCCGTCGGTTTTCACGGTGATGGGCACGGAGAACGCGCGATGCGGGTCAACCAGATCATCGAGGATCGCGTCCAGCGTCTTGGTGGAAATCACCGTGTCGGGACTGACGCCCAGCGAAGACAGCTTGCCGAGAATCGTTCGGCATCGTTCAGCCTGCGCTTGAATGAGCGCAACGTCCTCTCCAAGCGGGGTGTCGGGATCGATCTCGCGGCTGATTTCCTTGGCGACAACAGTGATGGTGCCAAGCGGCGTGCCCAGCTCGTGCGCGGCAGCGGCGGCCATGCCATCCAGCTCCGACAGGTGCTGCTCGCGCTCCAACGCCAGTTCCGCCGCGGCAAGCGCGTTGGCGAGGTTCCGGCTCTCATGGGCAACGTTCCAGGCATAGGTGCAGATGAAACCAATCGCGACCAGCAGTGCGGCCCAAACGCCAAGCCGATAGACCAGAGGAAAGGCCGGCGGCTGCGCAGCCGCCCAGGGCAACGGCATATGCCAGAGCGCCAGCGCCGAAATCAGCACCGACACCAGAACGCCCAGTGTCACCGTCGTCGGAAGCCGCAGGATCGTCGCGGAGATCAAAACCGGCGCGAGGAGAAGCACGGCGAAGGGATTGCCGAGGCCGCCTGTTAGGAAAAGCAGCGATGCCAGCTGCACCTGATCAAAGGCCAGAATGAAGGCGGCGCGCCGGTCGCTGATCCGTGTCGAGCGCGGATAGCCCCACCAGAGATAAAGGTTGAGCAAAATCGAAAGCGCGATGACGCTCAAACACTCCATAATCGGCAGCGGATAGCCAAAGCCGAACGCGACCGCGCACACCGCAATCAGCTGGCCGGCAATGGCCAACCAGCGCAGGCGAACCAGCGTATCCAGGCGGACGCGTTGGGCGGAGACATCTGTTAGCATGTGCGAAAGCCTTGTGTGCAGTGCAGCATTATGCCATGCTGCAGTCCAACAACCCTTACGCGTAAAGTCGCAAGGGAAACCATCTTCTCTTGGTCTATGGTTTTGAGGCAGAGTGTTTGCGTAACGTGCCTCAACAATCAGGACACCGTCGATGCTTCAAATTCAAGTCGATGCATCTACGCAAGCGGCAAACGTTTGGTTTCTAGCGCGCCGTAAGGTGACACAATAAGCGTAGAGCGGAGCGAACGGTTCGAGGCATACCAGGGAAACACTAAGACTAAAGTCGCATGGCGGCATGTTCGCCCCGCGTCAGTTAACGACGCGCGCTATCGTAAAAAGGCGAGGCAAACGCGGCATTTGAGTGGATTAAGGTGTCATAAAGCTTAACGGCGCAAACTCATGACAGTTTGATCTGGGGACAACTTGGACAGCAACGCACGGTGTGCGGTGTCTGTGGCAAGCAACGGGCAGCGTGACTGTTATGCCCGCGAACCGTGAGTAAGACTGGGGACTAAAGCGTGCCTGCTTATACGATGTATGAATGGACCCATGCTGCCCTCGCGCCAGCCCGCGCAACGGCAGATTTAACGAAACTTGCCTTTACCAACCCGCTAAACCCGCTGGCTGCCACGCCGTTCGGCAAGCAGATGGCGGCGGGCGCTGAAGTTTTTGAACGCATGACGCGCCGCTACGGCAAGCCTGCGTTCGGCCTTGAAGATACGCTGGTCGGCGGCACGCGTTGCCCGGTAACCGAAGAGGTCCTGTGGGAACGCCCGTTCGGAAAGCTCCTACATTTTAAGCGTCATTTACCGCCTGAGCGCAGCTACAAAGACCCCAAAGTCCTGCTCGTCGCGCCGATGTCGGGCCATTATGCGACGCTGCTGCGCGGTACCGTGGAAGCATTCTTGCCACGCCATGATGTCTACATAACCGATTGGGTGGACGCTCGCGATGTGCCGCTGGCGGCCGGCAATTTCGATCTTGATGATTACATCGACTATGTCCGCTCGATGCTGCAACGCCTTGGCCCAGACACCCATGTCGTGGCGGTTTGTCAGCCGGGGGTTCCGGTGCTGGCCGCCGTCTCACTGATGGAAGAGGATGATGATCCGGCGATCCCGACGTCGATGACCTTGATGGGCGCGCCGATCGATTCGCGCATTGCGCCGACCGAGGTCAATGGATTTGCCGATGGCAAAGAGCTTGGCTGGTTCCGACGCAATCTGATCAAGACCGTGCCGTTCCCCAATGCCGGCTTTATGCGTCCGGTCTATCCAGGTTTTCTGCAATTGTCGGGCTTTATGGGGATGAACCTCAACCGGCACATCGACGCCCACAAAGAGTTCTTCAACCATCTGGTCGATGGCGATGGCGATAATGCCGAAAAACATCGCGAGTTCTATGACGAATATCTGGCTGTCATGGACCTCAGCGCCGAGTTCTATCTGCAGACCATCGAAACGGTGTTCCTCAATCACTCGCTGCCGACGGGCACGATGATGCATCATGGCCGTCTGGTGGACCCCTCAAAGATCACCCGCTGCGCGGTTCTGACGATCGAAGGCGAGAAAGACGACATCACCGGCCGTGGCCAGACCAAAGCGGCGCTCGATCTTTGTTCCGGCCTCGACGATGATCTCAAGGCCCATTACGAGCAGCCGCGCGTTGGCCATTATGGCGTGTTCAACGGCTCGCGCTTCCGCTCTGAAATCCAGCCGCGTATGACCGATTTCATGCTGTCGGCCGAATGGCGCCGCAACGGCTCCAAGGGTCGCAAGCCAGTCAAGTCGAAACCCTCCATGCCAGCGCCCGCCAACGATACGGTCCCGCCGGTGGATGCATTTGGGCGCGTTGAAGCTTAACCAAATAAGCCATTGAAATAGATGAAAAAAGACGCCCACGTGGCGTCTTTTTTTGTGTTTCTTCTTGAAAGCGTCAGATCGTCCCACCACGTCTTGTTCGTAGCAACACGATGACAAGGACCGACACACACATGATGACGCAATCAGCCCATTACACCGGCCGCCGCCAAAGCTGGCTACGCCCGGCTTGGACACCGGCAACCATCGGTTTGATGGTGCTCGGTTTCATCATTGCCTGGCCGCTGGGCTTCGCCATGCTCGCCTACATTATCTGGGGCGATCGCTTGGACGATGTGAAGCACGATCTTCGCCGCAGCTTTGGTCGTTTCAAACGGGAGATGGATATGAAGGGTTTCAACACCGCCGATCGCGGCACGGGCAACGTGGCGTTTGACGATTTTCGCAAGGCCGAGATCGAGCGATTAGAAGCCGAGCGCAAAAAGCTTGACGAAATGGTCGACGAGTTCGATGCGCATTTGCGCAATCTGCGCCGCGCCAAGGACCAGGCCGAGTTCGATGAGTTCATGAAGTCGCGCCACAACCACAATGGTGATCACCCGGTGACCGGTGATGCAACTGGCCCGAACCCGGCGCCAGCCACTTAAGCGCTAAGCGACCTCCCTAGCAAAGCGTAGCAAGCCGCCTCAGAGATGAGGCGGCTTTTTTGTTGGCTGATCGATGGTGGCGGCTTCTGGCACGGAAAGGCTGCAATGCGGACAAAATGACTGTTCGCTGCAACTGCGCCACTGGCAGCTAATGTGTTTTTCAGCTTAGCAATGCTGGCAATTCTCTACATTATTTCCGTGCCTACGACACGCCATTTGGCTGTATCCTTTTCAACCAGGCAAACTGGGTAACGCGCCAATACGTCATCGCCAAGCGCGCTAATTCTTCGGCGTTAATCGCAAGAAACACCCATGGGAATGGAAGTCCGAGCCAGACCACAGCAGCTGCGGTCAGTGGGATTGCGACCAGCCATTGGGCGCAGACATCCATGAGGATGGGAAAGGCGGTGTCCGCGCCCGCGCGAAGAACGCCAACGACAAGCGTTACATTGATTGCGCGAACAGTCAGCACAACGGCCAGAACGTCAAACACATCATCAGTGATCGCCAACACGACTGAACCGGTGCCGGCGTAAAGCCAGAGAAGCAAGGGTTTTAGAAGCCAGAGCAGGCTGCCCATCAGAACGGCGGCACAAATGGTCCAGACGACAAGGCTGATTGCGTCAAGGGTAGCGCCACGAAAATTCCCGCGCCCAAGTGCCTGCCCTACAATCACATTGGTTGTGGAGGACAGCCCGATCATCACGGCTATTGCCATCGATTCGATGGGCGTGACCAAAGCCAGCACAGCAAGCGCTTGCGACCCCGCTTGGGCCGTAATCAAGGAATACATGAAGATACCGACGGCCCAAATCACGGAGCCTAGCGCGATGGGAAGCCCCACGCGGAGCGTTTTACGAATGGTATCTCTATTCAGGTAAGCCCCAAAGCGAGCGGGCAAAAACAACCTTCAGTCAAAGAAGATCAATGCACAAATCGCAACGATAATGGCCTCTATTGCGAAGGACAAAACCGATGCATAAGCCGCGCCCTGCACTCCAAGGGCAGGCGCCCCAAGGTTGCCAAAGATAAGCGCGTAGTTGAGCACCACATTGCTTAGCAGCCCAACGATGGCCGCAACCGTTGCCAACCCTGGTCGTCCGACGATTCGCAGTCCCACGGCTATTGCGAATGCGACCGAATAGGGCAGGACCATCGCACTGGCAGGAACGAGATAGTCGAGCGTCAGTTGTTGAATTACCTGGTCCTCGCTCGAGAGCGCGGCGAGCGGCCCGGATAGAGCCAAAACGAGACCGAAGCCGACTGTAGAGATGATGAACGACAGAAGAACAGTTGTGCCAATTGCATCACGCGCACGCTGTTCGCTGCCGCCACCAAAAAACTGCGCGACGACAACGCCCGCCCCGTTGCAAATACCAAGGACAAGCAAGATCAGAATGAACACGATACGGCTGCCGTAACCGACGACCGCGACTTCCTCAAAACCAAGGCTCGATGTCATGAAAACATCGAACACCGTACGCGAGGATGCCATCAGCGCTTGTGCCGTGATCGGCAACGCAATCCAAAGAAACGCTTTGACTGACGACCATGATCTTGCGCAGCCTGCCCCGTCGCGCAACAGGTCGCGCGGCGCGTTTTGCCACTCATCTCGGACAGCATCAGCGCCGCGCCTCAATGAGGCATTAGTCATGAAGATTACGCCGTCTTGCTCGGCCCAGCGGGAAGTCACCAGAGACAGCGTTGAACCCAGCGCGTTTAAGAGAGCCGTACCCAAGGCCGATCTCCGCGGTACACAGCAGGTCAAGATGACCAAGCCGCAGATGATGCCATGTTCCGGCACCATCACGTTTTTGAACGTGCAGGACATACCCATGCCGGGTCAGCTGGATACGGATCCCGGTCGTCACCTCAACGTCTGTAGCCGCTGCGGTAGACCAGTCCGACCAGCCGTTACGCGTTAGTACCGCACTGACAAGTGCGCGATTGTTGGAGTATTCCAAATTCGTTTTTCGCCAACCTTCGTCGTCGGCGCAAACCATGACACCGAATTCACCGTACATGCGTCGAATGCCCTTCACATTGGTCCTTCTGATTGGTCTTGGAATGCCGTTGATGCAGTGCGACCCCGGATAAAATTCCAAATGCTGCGAACGCCGTCAGCGCTGAAATCTTGTCACCAAAGATCAACGCCCCGATGAGCGCCGCGAATATCAGGGACACGTAGTTCGCGAACGAAACCCATGTCGCGCCGTAGTCTTTTGTGATGCGCAGATAGACCAAAAGCGCCAGGCCCTCGCCAAGGACAATTACGCCGAGCGCAGGCAGGTTCAGTTTGGCAAGAGCCAAGTCGCCCAGCGTCCCTGCAATAATGCTACCCAGCAGCGCTGCGAAGGCAACAATCAGCGCCTGGGCGTGGGCAACGTGGATGGCACCAACGCGCGCAGGCCAACGGCTTGCAATGAATACCGTATTCAGTGCGTAAAGTGCTGGAACACCGAATGCGACGAAAACCCACCAAAGGTCTGCCGTGCCACTGTCGGGTCTTCGGGCCGTGTCCCAAAGGATCGCGAGCGCACCTATGAAACTCAGCCCAACCGCTAAGGCTGGTTGCCACGCCAGCCGCTCATGTCCCAGCAGGAATGACAGAATGAGTGTGAGGATTGGCATCGTCGCAATAATGATGACGAACACAAAGACAGGAAGATGGGGGGCGACAAGGCTTTCCAGCGTAAAAGGCGCGAGAAACCCAAATAGACCGGACAGTGCGTAAAATGCGGCAAGTCCCTGGTCTACCTTCGGCCAACCCGCTCTGCTTAGTGCCAGCGCGGTGAAGAACAGCGCGATGCCCACAGCGGCCACGGCCACCACGACATGCACCGGAATACCCGATAACGCCGCGGCTTTGATCGCGGCTAAGCGAACAGCCCAAAGAAAGCCGAGCAGGATCAGCAACCCCGACTTGAGGGCAACGCTATGGGAAGGTCGTGCAGCACCAATTTCGCGCAAAGATCGCTCCATCATTGACACGTGCTTACGTCCTCAACATTGGTTGAGGTCAAGACTGTTTTTCGGAGCGAGGAAATGCCTGATAAAATTCTGACAATTGGGCAGCTGGCCAAACGCAGCGGGCTGCCGATTTCGACACTGCATTTCTATGAGCGTCGTGGTTTGATCAGCTCACAGCGCGATGGCGCGAACCACCGGGTTTACCGCCGTGAAACCTTGCGCCGTGTCACGATCATCAAAGTCGCGCAGCGCGCGGGGGTCACTCTGACGGAAATCGAAGCTGCCCTGTCCCACCTGCCGGAGAGCAGGGTACCCAATACAGCTGATTGGGAGCGCCTTTCTACACTTTGGCACGCGGAACTCACGGCTCGCATCGCGACGCTGACGGCATTGCGAGATAAAATGGCGATCTGTATTGGGTGCGGCTGCCTAAGTGTCGAGCGATGCGCTCTTGCCAATCCCGACGACCGACTGGGGCAAGAGGGCCCAGGCGCGCGCTATATCCCGGAATGATAGTGGTGCCTTTTGCAGAGCTGCCGTTTGAACGGCGAGCAGCGCGACGCAATTCGCTCCTTACTCAAAACTCTTGGCGAACACCATCTCATCGTTCTTGAAGCTTTTGAATTCCAGGGCGTTGCCCGCCGGGTCTTTGATGAAAAAGGTGCCCTGCTCGCCGGGCTTGCCCTCAAAGCGCACATAGGGCTCAATGATGTAGTCGATGCCCTCTTCGGTCAGGCGCGTGTGCAGCGCTTTCCAATCATCCCAATCCATCAGCACGCCGAAGTGGCGCACCGGCACGGCCTTGCCGTCGACGCCGTTTTGCGCCGCTTCGCCGACTTCCTCAGGCGCCAAATGCGCAACGATCTGGTGGCCAAACAGGTTGAAATCCACCCACTCGTCGGTTGAGCGACCTTCGGAACAGCCGAGCAGCCCGCCGTAGAAACCCCGCGCCGCCGTCAGATCATCGACCGGGAAAGCCAGGTGAAACCGGGTCCGTTTGGGCGTATCTATCGTCATGGTAGCAGTCATGATGGGATAATCCTTCGATTCGCTTTTCTTTGTCGTGATCCAACGCGGACCATTGTTCAAGCCTGATGTTCAAGCCACTCCTGACAACATTGGAAGCTGGGCGCACGCGCATCTCGTCCGTGCTGCCACGCTTGGAGATGCCAACCGCCGTTGAGGTGCGTGGCGAATCACGCCCGCTGCGGATTCGGGTGCATGCCAATGCGCGGCGCATGATCCTGCGTTTCGATGCGCGCTCTGGCGAAGGTAGGCTGACTGTGCCGCGTGGCACGCCACCAAGCGCCGCGCTGACCTTTCTCTCGCAGAGCCGAGGCTGGATCGATGGCCATGCGCCGGAGCTTCCCAGCGCCCAAGGCGCGCTTCACCCAGACGTTTTGCCCATTCAGGGCGAGGACCATCGCATAGTCCCGACCGGCAGAATTCGCGGCACAGTAACCCGCGACGCGGAAAGCAACCTCCTTGTTCCAGGCGCCCCGCATCGGATTATGCCAAGACTTGCGCAATTCCTAAAAAGTGAAGCTGAACAATCGCTTACACCGCTTATGATGGAGTTTTCCGAGCAATTGGGCAAGCGTCCTTCGGCGGTTCGCTACCGCGATCCGCGCTCGCAATGGGGCTCGTGTTCCTCAGCGCGGGTGGTCACTCTGTCCTGGCGGGTGATGATGGCGCCGCCGCACGCCCAGCGCTATCTGGTGGCGCACGAGGTGGCGCATTTGGTCGAGATGAACCACTCGCAACGGTTCTGGAAGGTGGTGGCAAGCCTCGATCCGAACTGGCGGGCGGGTCAAAAGACACTCAAAGCGGCTGAAAAACGCCTGATGGCGATCCGCTTTTCCTAAGAGGGTGGCGGTTTCACGCGTGAGCTTGCGCGCGCACCGACGACAAGGAGTGCGATGACGCTCATCAGCAGTACAAACACCACGCAGAACACGAACAGCGCCGTGGCGAACCAATCCTGTTGATCGACATAGGCGACGTCCCGCGAGACACGCACGGTGACTGTGCCGCCAATCGGATAAGCATCACGCAGGGCATCCTGCGCCTCCAAGCGGCTGGTAAAGGTGCCCTTTGGCGGTTCAACGCCGTAAAGCGCAAGCAGCCGCCCGGAGCGTTCATGGGCCAGACGCACGCGCACATCGATGACGTCAGGGCGCCGCCAACCACCGGGCGGTCCGTCCCGAGGCTCGACAATATCGGCGACCTGCACCATGGCGTCGGCTCGCTGAGCGAACAGTGTCCAGATTGGCGGCGAGGCCAGGAACCAGGCGGCAAGCGCAATGCTCAGCGGGACAAAGGTGCCCACCAGGATGAACACCACCGTGCCCGGTTTGGCGCCGCCTCGGATCAGGAGGAAAGCGAGCAGGCCGACAAAGGCGAGAAAAAGAAAACCAAACATGGCGGCCAGCCTTAGCCGATCAGCCTAAAAAATCGACCCCAGAAAACGGCTGAGCGGGTTGGACCCGCCCGAGGGTGGCTGGCTCGGCAAAACGATGGCGGACGGATCATCGCGGCGCGACGGCACACCTTGGCCGACACCAACGCCTGGAATGGCCTGGTTACCAATGATCGCCGCTGGGTTGAGCTGCGCAAGGCTCGCCGCATCGGTGCCAGGCAGCATGGCGATGGGCACGCCGACATGGGCGTCCGTCATATAGGCCTGCCAGACTTCGGCGGGCAGGCCGCCGCCGGTCACGCCGTCCATAGGTGAATTGTCATCATGGCCCAGCCAAACGCCGGTGGTGAGGTTGGCCGTGTAGCCAACAAACCAGGCATCACGCAGACCTTGCGTGGTCCCGGTTTTGCCCGCACCGGTCCAGCTTTCCAGCGCCGCGCGCCGTCCGGTGCCGATGATCAATGTGCGCGAAAGCATCGCGTTCATCGCCCGGCCATGGGTTGGATCAATCACCCGTCCAAAACCGGACGCATCACGGACATAGAGCACGTTGCCGGCCTCATCGCGCACACGCAGCACCACATGCGGTGCCACCGCAAAGCCGCCATTGGCAAAGGGGGCATAGGCCGCCGTCAGCTCCAAAGGCGAGACCTCTGATGTTCCCAGTGCGATGGAAGCGTTGCGCTCCATCTCCGATTGCACGCCTAGCCGCTGCGCGGTGTTGATCACCCGCTGCGGGCCGACCTCATAGGCAAGCTGCGCGGCCACCGTGTTAAGCGACAGCGCCAAAGCATCGGCCAACGTCACTGGGCCGCGATATTCCCGCGAATAGTTTTCCGGTGACCAATCGCCGAATTGCACCGGTACGTCATTGCGCATGGTGGCGGGCGTCAGACCTTGTTCCAGCGCCGCCAGATAAACGAACGGCTTGAAGGCCGAACCCGGCTGGCGGAAGGCGTCGGTGGCGCGGTTGAACTGGCTTTGCTGGTAATCGCGCCCGCCAACAAGCGCGCGCATAGCGCCCGTGCCATCCACCGACACTACTGCGCCTTGCAAATCAGTGTCGTTCTGGTCTGCCAGGGCGGTGCGCAAAGCAAGCTCCGCGCGAGCCTGAAGATAGGGATCGATGCTGGTCTCAACGGTGATGTCGCCTTCGATCAGCGGCAAAATCCGATCCAGCTCATCCATCACATAGTCGGCAACATAATTCGCCGCGCCGCGCCGTGCCCGATCCATCGTGGCGGCCGGGTTGTTACGCGCCAACACCATTTCTTCGGAGGTGATGAAGCCTTCTTCGACCATCGCTTGCAGCACAGTGGCGGCGCGCGCCTCGGCCCCTTCGGGGTTGCGGGTCGGAGCCCAGCGCGAGGGTGCGCGTAAGAGACCAGCCAAAATAGCTGATTCAGCGAGCGTCACTTGGCTCGCCGGTTTGCCGAAATAGCGTTGCGCCGCTGCGTCCACGCCATAGGCGCCTGCGCCGAGGTAAACCCGGTTCAGGTACAACTCCATGATTTCATCTTTGGAGTAGGTCGCTTCGAGCCAGACGGCGAGGATCAGCTCCTGGATTTTCCGGCTGATTGTGCGGTCTGCAGTCAAAAAGAGGTTCTTGGCCAACTGCTGGGTCAGCGTCGAGCCGCCCTGCACAAAGCGTCCTGCCTGCACGTTCACAACCATCGCGCGGGTCAGGCCAATCGGGTCGAGCCCGAAATGGCTGCGGAAGCGCCGGTCTTCAATCGCGATTACCGCATTGGGCAGGTAGGCCGGCAGCTGCTCCAAGCGGATTTGCTCACCACCTGTGTCACCACGGTTGGCCAGAAGCTGTCCGTCATTGGCGATGATGCGTACATTGGGCGGACGCTCCGGCACCCGCCATTCTGAGGCAGGAGGAAGCTGCATGGCATGATAGGCGATGACGCCCGCCAGCCCGATCACGCCCCAGATGGACAGCACAAAACCCCAGTAGATCGAGCGCCCTAGAAAACGACCGAACCAGCCGCGACCAGACCCACCGCCGCGACCACCGCGCTTTTTCCGCTTGGACTTGGTGCGGCGTTGCGCAGGCGCCCGGCGTGCCGGTTCCGCTCGCGTCCGGCCATCCGAACTGGACGACGCGGCACGAGACGGCGCGCGCGAGGGCCCATCAAAGCTCGGCTCGATGCGTTGGTTACGTGAATTGGGGCGTCGCGAACGCGCCATGGAGGCCTCAAATGGTTAATGCAGCGGGCGTCAGATAGGAACCAAATCGCCTCCACCAAGAAGCGCCTTTGGCGTTAAGACCACGTAAAGACTTGAGAAGGTCGATCCTAACCCGCTGACGTTACGGGCGGCTTAACCCTAACCGGTACAATTCGTCGAAAACGCGGCTCAAACTTGGTAGTTTTACGGTGGGGAATACGGACGGTTAGCTTACTTCGGCCCAAGTTCAGGGGTCAAAAACGAAAGAACCGCACCATGCGTGTCACTGGCACCACCGCTGGCAATTCAGCCGTTCAACCGCCGCTTTTCACAACCCCGGAAGGGCGCGTGGATTGGGTGGACGTGGCCAAGGGCATCTGCATCCTGTTCGTAGTGATGATGCACTCGACGCTGGGCGTCGAAGAGCTCACTGGCACCACGAGCTGGATGGGCACCATCGTGGAATGGGCGCAGCCGTTCCGCATGCCCGACTTTTTCTTCATTGCCGGCCTGTTTCTGGTGCGCACCATTGATGCGCCCTGGCAGCGCTATCTTGACCGCAAAGTCGTGCACTTTGCCTATTTCTACCTGCTCTGGATGGTCATTCAGGTGGCCATCAAGCATGGCGCCCTAACCGGCGATGTAACTGGCTCGCTGCAACTGATGCTGCAAAGCCTTTACCAGCCGTTCGGCACGCTTTGGTTTGTTTACATGCTGCCGGTCTTCTTTCTGGTCGTGCGGCTGACGAAGCACCTGCCGGTATGGCTGACGCTTGGCGTCGGCGCGGCGCTTGAGATCGCACCCATCGGAACGGGATATCTCCTGATCGATGAATTTGCCTCGCGCTTTGTCTATTTCTACGCTGGCTATGCTCTAGCGGGCTACGCGTTCGCGTTGGCCGACAAAGCCACCGCCCGCCCAATGGTCGGACTGATGGGTTTGTTTGCTTGGGGCGTGATCAACACGGTGGCGGTGTTCACAGATGTGGAGGTTTTTGGCGGGACCTATTCCATCGCTCAGTTGCCGTTCGTGTCGCTGACACTGGGCGCCATGGGCGCGCTAGCGGTGATCACGACGGCGGCCTTGGTTACGCGCACGTTGGTTGGTCGGAGCTTTTCCTACATGGGTGCCCGCTCCATCGTCATCTATCTGGCGTTCTTCCTGCCGATGGTCATCGTGCGCGAGATCGGTTTCCGCCTTGGCCTGATCCCTGACACCGGCGCATTGGCCCTGATCACAACGCTCGTCGCAGTGGTCTCGCCGCTGATCGGCTACTGGATCATCCAGAAGATTGGCTTTGGCAGATTCCTGTTTGAGCGCCCGGCCTGGGCGCACATTGACCGACCTCGGCGCGGACAACCGGTGACCATCGCACCGGCGGAATGACGGCTGCGGAATAACCGTTCAAAGGCCGATTTCTGATCTGGCTTGGTCGGCGCGATACTTTTAAGGTCGCGCCACCATGACCGACACGCAAAACCGCCCGCTTAGCACCGACGACCATCTGATGCTGGTCGATGGCTCGACTTACATTTTTCGCGCCTATCACGCGCTGCCACCGCTGACCCGTAAGTCCGATGGGCTACCGGTGGGTGCGGTGTCGGGTTTCTGCAACATGCTGTGGAAGTTGCTGGCGGAACCTGATCCGGAACTTTTGGGTTCGCCGCCAACCCACTTTGCGGTGATTTTCGATGCCGGGTCCTACACGTTTCGCAACGATCTTTACCCCGATTACAAGGCGCATCGTCCCGAGCCGCCGGAAGATTTGCGCCCGCAATTTCCGATCATCCGCGATGCGACGCGCGCCTTCAATGTCGCCTGCATTGAGCAGGAGGGTTATGAGGCCGACGATCTGATCGCCACCTACACCACCCAGGCGGTGGAAGCCGGCGCGCATGTCTCCATCATCTCCTCCGATAAGGATTTGATGCAGCTGCTCACCATGCCCAACGTCGTGCTGGTCGATACGATGAAGGACAAGCGCACCGGCCCGGATGGAGTGGTGGAAAAGTTCGGCGTCACGCCCGACAAGATGATTGATCTTCAGTCACTTGCCGGTGACAGCGTGGACAATGTGCCAGGTGTGCCTGGCATCGGCGTGAAGACCGCTGCGCAATTGTTGGAAGAGTTCGGCGATTTGGACACGCTGCTAACGCAAGCGCACACCATCAAGCAGACCAAGCGGCGGGAAAACCTGATCGAATTTGCTGATCAAGCACGCGTGTCGAAAGAGCTAGTTACCCTAAAGCCCGATGTGCCGGTGGCCGAGCCATTGGAATCCACACTGGTGCGCGATCTGGACGGCGAGCAACTGATAAGCTTTCTGAAGGCGATGGAGTTCACCACGCTGACACGGCGCGTGGCGACCAAGACCGACACCTCAACCGACGATGTGCAAAGTGCATCCGTCTCGACCCCCGGATTTGAGGGCGCCAAGGTCGCCGAGCGGGTGCAAGCCGATGGCGCCCACGATGTGGGTATGACGCCTGCTGCGCTGGCTGAAAAGCGGGCCAACGAGGCGGCTTCGGTTACGATCGATGCGTCGAAATATGAGACTGTGTTTGATGCAGAGAAACTGGAAACGCTGTTCGATGAGGCACGTTGGTCCGGCATTTTGGCCTTCGACACCGAAACCACCTCGCTCGATCCGATGCGCGCGGAGATGGTCGGCTTTTCTTTCGCGCTGGAACCCGGCCGTGCCTACTACGTGCCGCTGATCCATACGTCCGGCGATGATCTCCTGGGCGATGGTCACGACGACCGCCAGATGGACGCGAGCGTCGCGTTGCGGTTGTTAAAAACTGTACTTGAGGATCCAGCGGTCCTGAAAATCGGCCAAAACATGAAGTACGACATGGCGATCATGGCGAACCACGAGATCAGCGTGACGCCGTTCGATGACACCATGCTGCTTTCTTACGTTTCTGGCGCGGGCACTGGCGGCCATGGAATGGACGAGCTTTCGACCAGATGGCTTGGCCACACGCCAATCCCCTATAAGGAGGTCGCAGGCTCCGGCAAATCGATGATCACCTTCGACAAGGTGCCCATCGATAAGGCCACGGAGTATGCCGCCGAAGACGCCGATATCACACTGCTGCTTTGGCGCGCACTGAAACCGCAGCTGATCCCGCACAAAGCCACGACAGTCTACGAGACGCTGGAACGACCATTGGTGCCTGTGCTGGCGCGCATGGAACGCAACGGCATCAAGGTCGACCGGCAGATGCTTTCGCGGCTCTCTGGCGATTTCGCGCAAGGCATGGCGAGCCTTGAGGCTGAAATCGCTGACATGGTCGGCGAACCGTTCAATGTCGGTTCGCCAAAGCAGTTGGGCGATATTCTGTTCGGTAAGATGGGTCTACCTGGCGGCAAAAAAACCAAAACCGGCGCTTGGGCAACGCCCGCCTCGGCACTGGAGGACTTGGCCGCCGAAGGCCACGAATTGCCGCGCAAAGTGCTCGACTGGCGGCAACTTCAAAAACTGCGCTCCACCTACACCGAAGCTTTGGCGCAAGCGATCAACCCAGACACAGGCCGCGTGCACACCAGCTTTGCTTTGGCAGCGACCACCACCGGGCGGCTCTCCTCCTCCGACCCGAACTTGCAGAACATCCCGGTGCGCACCGAGGCGGGCCGGAAAATCCGCAGGGCCTTCATCGCTGAGCCCGGTGCCAAGCTCGTCTCGGCGGATTACAGCCAGATCGAGCTGCGCGTGCTCGCCCATGTGGCCGATATCGGCCAGCTCAAGCAAGCTTTTGCGGACGGGTTGGACATTCACGCCATGACCGCGAGCGAGATGTTCAACGTGCCGATTGAGGGCATGGATCCGATCGTGCGCCGCCAGGCCAAGGCGATCAATTTCGGCATCATTTACGGCATTTCGGCGTTCGGATTGGCCAACCAGCTTGGCATTGGACGCTCGGAAGCCGGCGAGTACATCAAGACCTATTTTGAGCGCTTCCCTGGCATCAAGCAGTACATGGACGACACCAAAGCCTTCTGCCGCGAGCATGGCTACGTGGAAACGATTTTTGGTCGCCGGGCGCACTATCCCGACATCAAGGCGAGCAACCCGGCGATGCGCGCCTTCAATGAGCGCGCGGCGATCAATGCGCCGATCCAAGGCTCGGCCGCCGACATCATCCGCCGCGCGATGATCCGCATGGACCGCGCACTGGCTGAGGCCAAGCTGAATGCGAAAATGCTGCTTCAGGTGCATGATGAGTTGATCTTCGAAGTGCCGGAGAGCGAGGTTGAGGCGACGCTGCCCGTGATTGAGCAGGTGATGATCGACGCGCCAAACCCAGCGCTTGAGCTATCAGTGCCGCTGGAAGTGGATGCCCGCGCCGCCGAGAATTGGGATGACGCGCACTGACTATGTCACCAAGCCCCGGACAGGCGCGAGCGCCTGATCCGGGGTCTCGAACCCAATGATCATCGGGGTCCCGGCTCGCGCCGACACAAGTGTCCGCTTGGCCGGGACTTGCTTCATGCGGCCACAAACACCCCGTCACGGCGTTCATCTCCGGCGCCTTCTACCGAGAACCGCCCATCGGCGTTGACCTTTCGTTCCACCCCATGGGCGCCACCGAAGAACATGGACGGTTCATCCCAAATCCGGTGATCCTCAAAAGCCCGTTGCAAGCGTTCAGGATCGTCGTCTGGCTCAGCGTCCAAATGGCCCTCTTCCACATGCAGACGTGGTGCGCGGATGGCGTCCTCAAGAGGTTCGCCATGCACACCCCATCGCAGCAACACTTGCGCCATGGCCGAGCGGATGCGGTTCGACCCGCCTGACCCAAGCGCCAGCAGACCGCCCTTCTCGTTAGCCACCAGCGTGGGTGCCATCATGGAAGAAAGCCGCTGATCCGGCTGCCATGAACCAGGACCATCAGCGAGCAGATCATCCTCGCCCAGCATGTTGTTGAGCATGAACCCGCAGCCCGGCACGATCGCGCCATTGCCTTCACCGTTGGAAATGGTGATCGCGATCGCGTGGCCGGACTTATCGACCACCGAAACATGGGTCGTGCCGCGCGAGGCCACCGCCGCCGCCTTGCCGGTCATCATGCGATCATCGAAGCCCTTAGGTTTGCCGAGATCGCGCCATCGCCGATCCACCGCATCAAGGGCCTTGGCGAAGGCAAGAGGGTCGTAGCGATCGCCCGCTTGGTAGGTGGCGAGAATTGCGGCGATCAGACCACCGCCGGCAGACGGGGCGGGGTTAGTGAAAAAGCGCCGATCAACCGGTCGGGCGAGACCCTTCGTCTCGACCGGAGGGCGATTGGCAAAAAGAGAAAAAGACCGCGTCAGCGGCTCCCGCCAGATCGGTTCATAGGCGCCGAAATCTTCGCTGCTCAAATGCCCGCCATCCACTGCCTCCACCATGAGGTGCGCGATTTCTCCGTGGGTCGCGAGACGAATGCCCTCGCGGGCAACCGCGTCCAAGGCATCGGCAAGAGCAGGGTTGCGAAACACATCGCCGGCGCCAAGCAGCGCGCCGTCACGCGTGTTGAGGGCACGCGCTTCGGGCGTGGCGATGAGGATGGGTTCGACAATGGTGGCGAGCTTTGACTGAAACGGCGTGATAGTGACGCCGTCCTTGGCCAGCGCAATCGCAAACTCGGCAAGCCGCACCATCGGCAAGGTGCCGTACCGCCCGTGAAGCGCAAACAGGCCAGGCAAAAACCCGGGCGTGGCGACCGACCCTGGGCCGATATGGAAGGCTTGGGTGACGCCACCGAAGTCGGCCTCCACCGCGTTGAGCCCATCATGGCGTTTGCCATTGGGCCGTTTTGGCGTCTGCACGAAGAAATCAAGGCAGGCCGGCGCGCCGCCGTCGGACACCATGGCAAAACCGCCACCGGCAGGCGAGGCCAAAACCGGCTCGCACACACAGGCTGTGAACATGGCGGCGATGGCAGCATCCACCGCCGTGCCGCCGTCGGCCAAAATCTCTGCGCCTGCCTGGGCTGTCAGTGTGTGCCCGGCGGCGATGCCACCCAAATCAGTCATGGATGGCGGTATAGCGCTTTATTCGGCGGCCTCAAGAAATCCCGGCGCGGCGTCGAGCACCGATTGGCCAACATGGGATGCGTAGACTTCAAAATTCTTGGCAAACATGCCCGCCAGCTTGGCTGCCTGCGCGTCATAGGCGTCTTTGTCGGCCCATGTATCGCGTGGACGCAAAAGGGTTGGGTCTACGCCCGGCACGTCGGTCGGCACCAATAGTCCGAAATGGGGATCGGGCTCGAACGTCGCGTCTTTCAGATGGCCATCAAGCGCTGCGTGCAGCAGCGTGCGCGTCTCCTTGATCGGCATGCGCTTGCCGGTGCCATAGGCGCCGCCGGTCCAACCGGTGTTGACGAGCCAGCAATCCACCGCGTGCTCGCCGATCAGTTTGCGCAGCAGGTCGCCATAGACGGAAGGATGGCGTGGCATGAAGGGCGCGCCGAAACAGGTGGAGAAGGTTGCTTCTGGCTCGGTGACGCCCACCTCGGTGCCCGCAACCTTGGCGGTGTAGCCGGAGAGAAAGTGGTACATCGCCTGCTCCGGCGTCATTTTCGCCAACGGCGGCAGCACACCAAATGCATCGGCCGTCAGCATGATGATGTTGGTAGGATGGCCGGCGCGACCGGAAAGAAGCGCGTTGGGGATGTAATCGATGGGGTAGGCGCAGCGCGTGTTCTGCGTGCGCGAGCCATCGTCAAAATCGGGCACCCGCGTGTCCGGATCGATCGCCACATTTTCCAACACCGTGCCGAAGCGTTTGGTGGTGGCGTAGATTTCAGGCTCTGCTTCTTCAGACAAGTTGATCGTTTTAGCGTAGCAGCCGCCTTCAAAATTGAAAACGCCATCTTCGCCCCAGCCATGCTCATCATCGCCGATGAGCGTGCGTTCCGGGTCAGCAGAAAGGGTAGTCTTGCCGGTCCCAGACAGACCGAAAAAGACCGCCACACGGCCTTCATCATCCACATTGGCAGAGGAGTGCATCGGCATCACGCCTTCTGCCGGCAGCAGGAAATTGAGCATCGAAAAGACTGACTTCTTCATTTCGCCGGCATAGTGCGTGCCGCCGACAAGGACGATCTTGCGGGTGAAGTCGCAAGCAATCACTGTCTCGGTGCGGCAGCCATGACGCTCGGGATCGGCCTTGAAGCTCGGCAGGTCGATGATCGTCATCTCCGGCACAAAGCTCGCCAGCGCCTCGCGCTCTGGCCGCAGAAGCATCGTGCGAATGAACAGCGAGTGCCAGGCTTTTTCGGTGATCACGCGGGTGGGCAGCCGGTAGCGCGGGTCGGCACCGACATGTAGGTCCTGGACGAAAAGGTCCATGCCTTTGGCGTGTTCTAAAAAGTCAGCATACAGGGTATCAAAGGCATCCAGCGTCATCGCGCCATTGCCGTCCCACCAGACGATGTCTTCGGTTGTCGCATCGCGAACAATAAATTTGTCCTTCGGCGAACGCCCGGTGTGCTTGCCAGTGTCGGCGCGCAAGGCGCCACCGGCAACCAATTGGGCCTCACTTCGTGAAATCGCGAGCTCATAAAGCGCCGGCGCCGTGAAGTTCCAATACACATCGCCAAGATCGGTAAGCCCTGCGGTGTTCAGTTCTACATTGGCGTTCCGGAGCCCGTGCTGTGCCACGTTGCGGTTTCCTCGTGTTCGCGTTTAGTCGCCGAAAACCTTGCCTTTTCGGCATTTCCACCCCGGACCAAGCCATGCTGCAGCGCAGCGTCAGAGCCAAAGGTGGCGGAGGCTTTACGGGGTCCACCAAGCCTGAACAACAGTCGATGGACCCGAATTGACCAACATCATGAACAATCCAAGACAAAAGCGTTTTCGGTGCTCAATGTGGCGGCAGAGCGGTCTCTTGAGCAACTGAAATGCTAGCCAGACTAGTCGTTCGCGTCGGTGCTGACGGCCGCGAACAGAAGGCTCGCTATCGTGAAATCCCGGCCAATTGCACCAAGCCGCAACAGGCTTTGATCAGCTTGCCATAATTTCCGCGCAATCCAATCGACAACCGGTGCACAAGCATCCGGGCTGGAGCTGAGCCGCGATGCGTTTGCCGATCCGTCAAGCGCACGCCAACCGACGCCGCCAAAACAGCCGGTGGCGTCGCCGACAGCCGCGCATTTTCACCATGTGGAAAGCGCAGAAGACCAATTGTGGCAAACTATGCTACAGCCGAACCATGAAAGAGCTTAGCCTTGCAAACCGATCGTATGTCGCTTGTCCGACCGTCGCCCAAAGGAGCAACCATGCCGACCATTGCGCTGGTTGACGACGACCGCAACATTCTGACCTCCGTGGCCATCGCGCTGGAGGCGGAAGGCTATCGCGTGGAGACCTACACCGATGGCGCCTCTGCGCTTGATGGCATGCAGATGGCGCCGCCAGACCTGGCTATCTTCGACATCAAGATGCCGCGGATGGACGGCATGGAGCTGCTGCGGCGGTTCCGTCAAATCTCCGATCTGCCGGTGATCTTTCTGACATCGAAGGATGATGAGATTGATGAATTGTTCGGCCTGAAAATGGGCGCGGATGATTTCATCAAGAAGCCGTTCTCGCAGCGGGTTTTGGTTGAGCGTGTGCGTGCTCTGTTGCGCCGTGTTCAGGCCCGCGCCGGTGGCGGCAATGGCCATGGCGCCGTGGTGCCAGAGGTCAAGGTCAATGGCGAAGAGGCCGGCCAGGTGCTCAAACGCGGCGATCTGGTAATGGATGAGGATCGGCACGCTTGTAATTGGAAAGACAAGCCGGTGACGCTGACGGTGACCGAATTCCTGATCCTACAATCCTTGGCGCATCGCCCCGGTATCGTGAAAAGCCGCAACGCGCTGATGGATGCGGCCTATGATGATCAGGTGTATGTTGATGATCGCACCATCGATAGCCACATCAAGCGCCTGCGCAAGAAGTTTAAGCAGGTCGATGACAGCTTCGATATGATCGAAACGCTTTATGGTGTCGGCTACAAATTCAAAGAGAGCTGAGCCCGCGTGGGGCTTGGCCTTGTCGCGAGTACGTTAGGGCTGGATGGTAGACCGCAGCGATGACCAAATCAGGTTCGCTGAAACCGACGTAGGAAGGACCGACGGGTCCGACCTGCGATCGAGCCCGATTGGCCGTTTCTTGCGTGCCTGGCGGGTACGTCGCGCGCGCAGGCGCGCGGCCACACGGTTCACTATCTTTTCTTCGCTCACCCGCCGCATCTTGATTCTGAACTTGGTGGGTCTGGTCGCGCTGGTGATGGGTATTCTGTACCTCAACCAGTTTCGCGAGGGGCTCATCGATGCACGGGTCCAGAGCCTCTTGGTGCAAGGTGAGATCATCGCCGGCGCCATTGTCGCCTCGGCCAATGTCGATGATGACAACACCATCGTCATCGATCCGGATCGCTTGCTGGAGTTGCAAGCGGGCGAGAGCCTGTCGGCGTTCGACGACCCGCTGGAGAGCTTGGAGTTTCCGATCAATCCTGAGCGTGTGGCGCCCATTTTGCGGCGCTTGATCACGCCGACCGGCACCCGTGCGCGCATTTACGATCCTGAGGGTAGCCTCATCATCGACAGCCAGGCGCTCTATGCGCGTGGTGCGATCCTGCGGTTTGATCTGCCGACCGCCACCGGCAATGAGCCGGGTTGGTGGGACAAGATTTGGCAGCGGGGGCAGCTGTATCTGCGCCGTTTCGATATGCCGCGTTTCGAAGAAATCGGTGGCGCCAATGGCATGGTACTACCGGAAGTTCGTTCGGCCATGGCGGGAGAACCGGCCAGCATCGTGCGGGTCAATGATCGCGGCGAATTGGTGGTCTCGGTGTCGGTGCCGATCCAACGGTTCCGCGCCAACCTCGGCGCGCTTCTGCTCTCCACTCAAGGCGGCGATATCGACGCCATCATCTTCAACGAACGCATGTCGATTTTGCGCGTTTTCCTCGTGGCGGCAGGCGTCATGGTGATCCTGTCACTGCTCTTGGCAAGCACGATTGCTGGACCGGTGCGCAAGTTGTCCGATGCGGCCGACCGGGTGCGCTATTCGGTGAAGGCACGTGAAACGCTGCCAAGTTTCCAAGGCCGGCGCGATGAGATCGGCCATTTGGCGACTACGCTGCGCGGTATGACCGATGCGCTTTACAACCGCATGGACGCCATCGAAAGTTTTGCCGCCGATGTCAGCCATGAGTTGAAAAACCCGCTGACCTCCTTGCGATCGGCGGTGGAAACCTTGCCGCGTGTCACCAAGGAAGAAAGCCGCCAGCGTCTGCTTGAAGTAATCGAGCATGATGTCATGCGATTGGACCGGTTGATCTCCGACATATCCGATGCCTCGCGTCTGGATGCGGAACTCGCCCGCGAAGACGCCGCGACCATCGACTTGAAGCCATTGATTGAAGCGGTCGTTGGCGTGCAGCGCGAGTTGGCAGCCAAGGCCGAGATCGCCATCAAACTGGCGTTCGTCCAATCCGGCGACCAGGGCTTCGTGCTTGATGGTCACGAGTCGCGCCTTGGTCAGGTTTTCACCAACCTTCTCGACAATGCGCGTTCGTTCTCGCCGGAAGGCGGGACCATCCGGGTACGCGTGCGCCGCGAGGAAGATGCCGTCGTCATCGATATTGAAGATGAGGGCCCCGGCCTGCGGCCGGACGTTTTGGAGCGCGTTTTCGAGCGCTTTTACACAGATCGCGCCGAGCAGTCGGGCTATGGCAACAATTCCGGCCTCGGGCTTTCGATCTCCCGTCAGATCATCGAAGTCCATGGCGGCACGATCGAAGCGGGCAACCGACCTGGCCACAACCCTGAAACGCCGGGTGGCGCCCGCTTTTCGGTGCGACTGCCGGCAAGCGCCGACGACCAAGCCTGATGGCCACGCCCAACGCAATAGAGACGTTTCATGCCACGGCCTTGGTGCTCGGCGGCGTGGGGATCATGATCCAAGGGCCGTCCGGCGCCGGCAAATCGCGTTTGGCTTTTGCTCTGTTGGAAGCTGCGGGTTGCGAACCGTCGTCAAGCAAGGGGCCGCAAACCGATGCGGACACGGCGCTCATCGGTGACGATTACATCGCGCTGAACCCCGGGCCGGACGGTTACAATCTTCTCGCCGGCCCTGCGCCAAACCTTGCCAGTCTCATCGAAGTGCGCGGCGTCGGCATTCTTGGACTGCCTTGGCGCGCTTCGGCTGTGTTGCAGCTCAGCGTTGAGATAGCGCCCTTGGACGGTCTTGAACGCCTGCCCGAAACCAACATGATCGACGTGCAAGGTCACAGTTTGCGACACCTGAAGGTGCCAATCGGCGACCTCGCCCACCAGATGGTTCTGGTGCGAACCGCCGCCTCGCTGATCACCAGTTAGCAGGCGCACAAAAAGCGCGTGAATGGCCGCCGCAACCCCTTGCCTTCGCTTTCAAAGGGGTGAAGGATGCGCCACCTTCAAAGGGTGCGTTGCCGCGCCCGGATGCTTTAAGGGCCTCATGATCGGTCTTCTTCTTGTCACGCATGGCAATCTCGCGCTGGAGTTCAAATCGGCGCTGGAACATGTCGTCGGGCCGCAATCGCAGCTTGAGACCATCTGCATCGGTCCCGATGACGACATGGAAGCGCGCCGCAGCGATATCGTTCAGGCAGCCGAACGCGCCGATAGCGGATCAGGTGTGATTGTCCTCACCGACATGTTCGGCGGGACGCCATCCAACCTCGCCATTTCGATCATGGATGACGCCAAGGTCGAGGTGCTCGCCGGGGTAAATTTGCCGATGCTGGTAAAGCTCGCCAGCATTCGCGGCGATATGGCGATGGCCGATGCGGTCGCCCATGCCAGCGAAGCCGGTCGCAAATACATTTCCGTTGCCAGCCAGATCTTGGATGCCGGATGAGCGAAGCCGCCGAAAGCCAGGTTTCAGCTTCGCAGCCGGCGCAGACCGGCCGCATTGTGACGATCCGCAACAAGCGCGGACTTCATGCCCGCGCCTCGGCCAAATTCGTGCAATTGGCCGAGAGCTTCGATGCCGAGATCACCGTGACAAAGGGCGAGCAGTCGGTTGGCGGGACGTCGATCATGGGGCTGATGATGCTTGCCGCTGCCCCCGGATGCGACATCACTGTTGATGCCACCGGGCCAGATGCCGATACAGCTTTGGCCGCAGTCTGTGCTCTTGTCGATGATGGTTTCGGCGAAGAAGACTAAGCCGGTATTAGGCGCGGGCGAACACATGCGCCGCGACGGCCAAGTCCTCTGCCGCCGTGCCGACTGATTTGAACAGCGTGGTCTGATCGTAAAACCGCCTGCCGGCGCGTTCACCACGGCAGAGATCGAACAGGTCCCCTGCCACATCTTCAGCGTTGAACCGCCCTTCTTCGATTGGGATGGCAAGGTCGCCGGACTCCTTCAAGGCGCCCTCGCGCGTATCGCAGAAGACCCGTGCCTTGGTGATGGCGTGGCTATCGCTCTCACGCATCGTCGGTTTGAAGGCGCCAACCAAATCGACATGCTGGCCTGCCGCGAGCCACATGCCTTCAATCAAGGGTACTTCGCTCATAGTGGCGCTGGAAACGATATCCGCGCCGCGCACAGCCCCTTCCAGATCATCGGTCACCGCAACGCGCGCAGGTAGGTCGGACAGCCTTGTCGCCACCTTTTCGGCGCGCTCCGGCGAGCGATTCCAGATCAGCACATGCTCGATGGGCCGCACAGCGCAGTGCGCGCGAATGAGATAAGGGGCAAGGGCACCGGCGCCGATCATCAAGAGCCGTTTGGAGTCGGTGCGCGATAGATAGGATGAGGCGAGCGCCGACGCAGCCGCCGTGCGCCAGAGCGTTAGTGATTGACCGTCGAGCAGCGCCAGCGGCACACCGGTTTCGCCCGACAAGAGGAGGTAGGCACCGACCACGCTTGGTAGGTTGCGCAGCTTGTTGTCGGGCACGACGGACACCACTTTCACGCCGGCATAGCCCTTGGCCGAGCTGCCCTGTCCGACAAAGTCGGTCCAGGCGGGCATGATCAAAAGCGTTGAATCAGGCGCTTCGCCCGGTCGCTCTATAGTGTGGTGATGGCGCAACGGCGCAATTGGCGGTCGCCGAAATGTTTCGCGCAGCGTCTCCACCAGGTCGCGAAAATCGGCAACTTCAGCAATATCGGCGGCCGTGATGATCCGCATGACTCAGCCGCTCGTTAGGTCAGGGCCGACAAGCGCGTTAGCGTAAGGACGCTGGGCTCGGTAGGGCACGGGCGCCGGAGAGCTTGTTCAGCTGTTCTTTTTGCACATCGCGTTCGCGGGCGAGCTTGGTGGCTTCCACCTTCTTCTGGCGCGCTTCCTTGCGATAGGCGCCCTGGGTAAACCAGGTTGCGATCCCGCCGATAAGAACGCCGACTATGAGCGCTGCAAACAGCGCCACGAACAGGGGCACGTTGACGGCAAACCAGGGCGCGTCGGTCGCCACGGGGTCGAGCGAGATTTGAACAGACTGGCGATTAGCAACGCTGAAGACGATCAGCACCACCGCCAGCGGCAACACGATCAGAACGGTCCAGAGGCGACTGGCAAGTTTACCCAGCATTAGAGCGTATCTCGGTTAGATGGAAACGTCTGAGCGCCGGACATTTCCGTTCCGGCAAGGAGCGTGAGGCGACGCGGTGTGAACACCACTAGGCTCGCGCGACGCCTCCCGGGGCGGAAAGAACCAAGCTCATACGATTGCGATTGATTGTTTGATGTCAAAATCTAATTGCCTCCGGCTTGATGGTCTTTTGCGCGGCCATAGCGTCAAAATCCTCGCATGATGGCCTGCATCATGCTGCGGTGTTTTCCTTGTGGCCGACACAAAATACCAACCATCAAATCGCTCCCATCTAGCCGAGATACGCTCTAAGCCTCCTCGTCGCCAGGGTTGAGCCGCTGGCGCATCTCTTTGCCTGTCTTGAAAAAAGGTACCGCCTTGGCGTCCACCTGCACTTGCTCGCCAGTGCGTGGGTTGCGACCAACGCGCGCTGGGCGGTGCTTCACCGAGAACGCCCCGAAGCCGCGCAGCTCAACCCGGTCGCCACGGGCCAGTGCATCGGAGATGGTATCAAGAATAGCGCCGACGACGTTTTCAATATCGCGCTGGTAAAGATGAGGGTTACGCTCAGTAATGCGCTGAATAAGCTCTGATTTAATCACACCATCATCCTCGTGCCGCCTCGAAAAGCCCGGTATGCCCGGAAATTTGCGTCATCGACCGTGCCAAAGCGACAGGATGCCGTCAAGCAACATTGCATCGCGCATCGCATCGCGTATGCCTTCTGCGTCGACCGTCACCGCGCCGCCTTGACCAAGCGCAACACGGGCCAAGGCCGTTGGTCCGGCAAAGGACATAGGCCGTTCGGGCGCCCGATCGAGCACATCCATCTCGCTGTCGATGGCATGGTTGGCGGCAAGATAGGCAATGGCTTCATCTTCGCCGCCGACAGTATCGACAAGTCCAACCTCGACGCCGCGCGCGCCCGTGAAGGTTGTGCCTTCAAATCCACGGATCACTGCGCCATCGATGCCGCGTCGTTCTTCGATCTGGTCAACAAACCAATCGAAATTGTCGGCAATCAGTCGCTCAAGTTCAGCAAGGGCCTCTTCGCTCGGCGGCGAAAAGATCGACGGTTGCGCTTTCAGCTCGCCGGAACGCACCTCATACATGTTCACACCGACCGTATCGAGCAGTTGCGAAACGTCGGGAAACTGCGCGACGACGCCTATCGATCCGACAATGGAGCCGTTACGCGCGATGATGTGTTCGCCGGCGCTGGCGGCCAGATAAGCGGCCGAAGTGCCGATGCCCTCAATGACGGAAACCAGTGGCTTCTCCTGCCCCAGTTCACGCAAATGTGAATAGATCGTCTCGCCTGCAACCGCGATGCCGCCGGGCGAATTGATCTCCAAGATGACCGCTTTGACGTCCTCATCTTCTTCCAAGTCTTCCAGGAGCTCGACGAAGGAATCATCAAAGTCGATGAAGCCGTCGAGCTCAACGCGCGCGATGTGGTCGCCACGGCCGTCAAGGCGTTCGAACAAGCCGGTGGTTTGACCGATCACGGCGAGCACCAGAGCGACCAGAAACAGCACCGCCAAAACGCGCCAAAGGCTGCGCGAGCGGCGCAGGCGGCGGCGTTCCACCAACGATTCAGCGCTCAAGCTGTCCATGCTCATAGGTGATGAACTCCGTGTGTGATGGCGGGCGATCCGGGCGTTGTGCGTTGGCTAGCAGCTAGCCATGGCCGCAACAAGACCGTGGCCCTGCGCGAAAAACGCGCAAGAAAAAAGCCGGACCCAAAGGGCCCGGCTTCATTGTCATCGTTCAAGAACAAGACCCTTAGGACTCTTTGTTCTCTTCCTCTTCGTCGGCGCTCTGGCCGCCTTGCAGCGCAGCGCCAAGAATGTCGCCGAGCGATGCACCGGAGTCAGACGAACCGTACTGTGCGACGGCTTCTTTCTCTTCAGCGATTTCCAGCGCCTTGACCGACACCGACACACGGTGGGTCTTCTTGTCGAACTGAGTGACGCGCGCATCGAAACGATCGCCAACCGAGAAGCGGTCAGGACGCTGATCGTCGCGATCGCGGGCGAGGTCAGAGCGACGCACGAAAGCGGTCAGATCGGTATCGACGATCTTCACTTCCACGCCATTGTCCTGAACCACGGTCACCTCGCAGGTGACAACGGCGCCACGACGCACGGTGCCGGCAGCCGCATCGAACGGATCATCGCCAAGCTGCTTGATGCCAAGCGAAATGCGCTCCTTGTCGGTGTCGACGTCGAGAACCTGGGCACGGATCATCTGACCGCGCTCATACTCTTCGATGACGTCTTCGCCTGGACGGTTCCAGTCGAGATCCGACAGGTGGACCATGCCGTCAATGTCGCCTTCTAGGCCAACAAACAGACCGAACTCGGTCTTGTTCTTCACTTCACCTTCGACAATCGAACCGGCAGGGAACTGTTCAGCGAACGAATCCCATGGGTTGGACAGGGTTTGCTTCAAGCCGAGCGAAATGCGGCGTTTGTTAGGGTCAACTTCCAGGATCATGACATCCACTTCCTGGCTGGTGGAAACCAGCTTGGAGGGGTGAACGTTCTTTTTGGTCCAGGACATTTCCGAAACGTGGATCAGGCCTTCAATGCCTGGCTCCAACTCAACGAACGCTCCGTAATCAGTGACGTTGGTCACGCGTCCGGTCATACGGGCGCCGGCTGGGTATTTGGCTTCGATGCCGTCCCATGGATCGGCTTCAAGCTGCTTCATGCCAAGCGAGATGCGGTGCGTCTCATGGTTGATGCGCACGATCTGGACTTTCACGGTCTGGCCGATGGAAAGAACTTCCGAAGGATGGTTCACGCGGCGCCATGCAATGTCGGTGACGTGCAGCAGGCCATCAATGCCACCCAGATCGACGAACGCGCCGTACTCGGTGATGTTCTTCACGATGCCGTCGATCACCTGACCTTCGGCCAAGTTCTGCACCAACTCCTGGCGCTGTTCGGCGCGGCTCTCTTCGAGCACCACGCGACGGGACACGACGATGTTGCCACGGCGCTTGTCCATTTTCAGGATTTGGAAGGGCTGCGGCGTGTTCATCAGAGGCTGGATGTCGCGAACCGGACGAATATCGACCTGGGAACGCGGCAGGAAGGCCACGGCGCCATCCAGATCGACAGTGTAACCACCTTTGACCACGTTGAAGATCTGGCCCGTGACTTTTTCGTTGGCGTTGAACGCCACTTCCAGCTTGTCCCAGCTTTCTTCGCGGCGGGCTTTGTCGCGCGAGAGGACAGCTTCACCCATCGCGTTCTCGACGCGCTCCAGGTAGACTTCCACTTCGTCGCCGACCGACAGGCCGCCGTCTTTGGCGGTTGCGCCGAATTCTTTCAGCGGCACGCGGCCTTCGGTTTTCAGGCCAACATCGATTACGGCAAGATCTTTCTCAATGCCGATCACGGTGCCTTTGACAACGGAACCTTCAAGGACGTCGTTGCCGTCAAAGCTCTCTTCCAAGAGAGCTGCAAAATCTTCGTTCTCGAACGCGGCTGCGCTCGTGTCTGTCATAGCCATGTATGTCTTTTCTTTCCTGCGCCCGATCGGCCCAAAAGCCGAAAATGGTTGGTGTTGGTTTCAGCCCATCCCGCAAGCCAAAACCCGATAGTTGTCGGGTAACTGCACGATGCTAATCGGTGGATGCGGTGAAGCTCCAACCGGCTGGGGCGCGATAGGTGCAGGGCGTAACGGTGTAGGCCAGTTTGGTGTTCGGTTGGCTTAGGCGTGCAGCTTAGTCGCCACAAAAGCCCGCGCGGCCTCGAACGCGGCGTCTATACCCAAGTTTGTGGTATCGAGCAACAGGGCATCGCTTGCTTGCGCCAGAGGCGCGTTGCTGCGGCCTGCATCGCGGGCATCGCGCTTGGCAAGATCGGCCTTGATTGCATCCAGCGTCACCGCGGCGTCTTTTTGGACCGCCTGGGCATGACGACGCGTGGCCCGCGCCTCAAGACTTGCGGTGATGAAGAGCTTGGCCTGCGCATTCGGGCAGACGATTGTGCCGATGTCGCGGCCATCCAACACGGCACCGGGACTTGTATTGGCGAAATCGCGCTGGGCATCGAGCAGCGCGGCGCGGACAGGGGTGTGCACCGCGACCTTCGAAGCTGCTTCGCCAACATTGTGCTGTGCCAGCACGTCGGGATCGAGCTTTGTCAGATCAAGCGAATTGGCGACCTGTTCGCACGCTGCCGGGTCATCCAGGTCACCGTCAGTTTCCAACATGGCGAGCCCGACGGCGCGGTAGATAAGGCCGGTATCGAGGTGCTTCAGCCCGAAATGCTGCGCCAATTGCTTAGAAATCGTTCCCTTGCCGGATGCAGCCGGGCCATCCACAGCGATAACAAGCGGCGTGTCAGTCATGATCAATGGGCCGTGAGAATGTCGCACCAAGATCGCTCATCAATCCCTCAAAAGCGGGAAAGCTGGTCGCGATCACATGACCATCATCGACGGTCACCGGTTGCTGCGAAGCAAGCCCCATGACCAGGAAGGCCATTGCGATCCGGTGATCCAAATGCGTGATCACGGTTCCGCCGCCTGGCACAGCGCCAGACACGCCATCATGGGTGCCGGCAACTGTCAGCCAATCCTCCCCGTATTCAGATTTCACGCCATTGGCGGCCAGCCCATCGACGACGGCGGCAAGACGATCCGATTCTTTGACCCGAAGCTCGTGCAAACCCGGCATATGCGTTTCGCCTTCAGCGAAAGAGGCCGCCACCGCGAGCACCGGATATTCATCGATCATCGACGGCGCACGCTCGGCCGGCACGGTGACGCCTTTCAGCTGCGAGGATCGGGCGGTGATGTCCGCCAGTTCTTCGCCGCCTTCGGTGCGACGGTTGGTGACGGTGAGGTCGGCGCCCATCTCCTGCAGCGTGGTGATCAGCCCAGTGCGCGTTGGGTTGAGCATGACGTCTTGAATGACAATTTCACTGTCCGGCGCAATCGACGCCGCGACCAAAGGAAAAGCTGCTGAAGAGGGGTCGGCAGGGATCGTCACATTTTGTGCGGTCAACGGCTTGCTGCCCTGAACCGTGATCGTGCGTGAACCGTCCGCATTCTCCTCAACCGTAAGATCGCCACCAAACCCCTTGATCATCCGTTCAGAATGATCGCGGGTCGGGATGGGCTCAACGACGGTGGTCGTGCCTTCGGTGGAAAGAGCCGCCAAGAGCACTGCCGACTTCACCTGCGCTGAGGGCATTGGCACGGTGTAGCTGATCGGCAAAGGTGTCTCGTTGCCACGGATCGTGAGAGGCAAAAGCCCGCCGTCACGCGCCAGCACCTGAACGCCCATCTCTTGCAGTGGATCGAGCACCCGCTTCATGGGCCGCTTGCGCAATGATCCATCGCCGGTGAACGTGGAGGCGAAGGGATAGGCCGCCGCCATGCCCATGATCAGGCGCACGCCGGTGCCGGCATTGCCGCAATCAATCACCTGCTCAGGCTCCAGCAGCGCCCCCACGCCGACGCCGTCAACGGTCCAAACGCCATCCTCGCCCCGCGCGATTTTGGCGCCGTACTGGCGCATGGCATCAGCGGTGGCCAGGACATCCTCGCCTTCCAGCAGACCGGAAATGCGCGTTGTGCCGCGCGCCAGCGTGCCGAGGATCAGGGAGCGATGCGACATTGACTTGTCGCCGGGAACCCGTACCGAACCGCGCAGGGCGTGGGCGCGGTGCGCGCGAAGGGGTTGTGGGCCGCCAGATGCGTCCATGAAAAAGCCTCAAACGTTGGCAGATCAAAGTCTTTGCTTGGCGTGCAATGGCCAAGCGCGAGGCCTTATGACAAGCCTGATCGACCGGTGCAATTGCCTGGCCGTCATTGGTCTTGAACTTTTCGGCTTTGACTTGGCGTGTAAACCATGTCTATCACGCCGTTCCATTCGGCGGGCGCACAGCCCAGCAAACAACGATACTTAGCGACACACGATGAGGTTCTGGCGTGGCCAAACAACAGCTGGGCACAAAGCGCATCTGCCCTGAGACCGGCAAGAAATTTTATGATCTCGGACGCGATCCGGTGGTCTCGCCCTATTCGGGCATCTCCTATCCACTCTCGGCCTTCGATCTGACGAAGAAGACGACCAAGCCGGCAGAAGAGGAGGAAAAGCCCGAGAAAAAAGAAACCGAAACGGTCGACAGCGAAGATACCGGCGATGTGGAAGTGGTATCGCTGGAAGAAGCTGAACCGGCCAACTCGATCGATGACGACGATGATGATGACGATGACGACAATGCCGACGTCATTCCTGACATCGATACGACCGATATCGATGGCGACGATGCCGTCAGCGAAGATGACGACACGTTCCTGGAAGATGACGATGATGACGCCGATCCGGCGGTCGCTGTTATCCCCGGCCGTGACGATGACGACACCTAGGGCGGCTGTGTACCGTCCTTGTTGAACGCAACAGGGTGAGGTGGCGCAAGCTGTGCATTGGCCGGTTGACCACCCTCTAAGCCTGACGTAAAGACGCCGAACACGCCCGCGCTTGATTGCCTGTCGGCAAACACGGCGCGGACCCAAATGGGGCCATAGCTCAGCTGGGAGAGCGCTTCGCTGGCAGCGAAGAGGTCAGGAGTTCGATCCTCCTTGGCTCCACCATTTTTGCTTTGCTCTGGGCCCGCGGCCCAACCGCGCTGGGCAAACGGTGTGACGTCTCGCCCTTTACGCCCACCATTCCGGTTTCGTTGTAGGTATCACCGACATCAACAAGCCGACGCGCTGGGAGCCTAGTCGATATCCTCGATCCATGTTTTCGCGGCGACGGCTTGCGGGAATCCAAGTGTACCAATGGCAAGCATCGCCACATGGACCATGTCATCTTTCGTCAGTCCTTCGGCCTTTCCGCGGCGCGCGTGCGAGTGGACGGCGCCTTCTGAGCCTGCACCAACGGCTAGCGCGAGTTTGACCAAACGTTTCTCGCGATCGGACAAAGGCCCAGCGTTGGCGCTGGCTTCCCCAAGCGCCTGATAGGCCTTCCAGACATCAGGATGGTTTTCAGCGATTGCGCCGGCGGCGCCTGGAAGCTTGGGCATGGTTGTTGTCCTCTAAACGGTGAAATCGTCGATCAGCACTTCAGGCTTGGCGAAGTTCGTTAGGTCATCAACATCGTTGATGATCACGCGGGCGCCATCCACGTCCACGCCGTAACCCTGCAGCGTTTTAAAGGCGCGTGAGAGGTTCTCGGGCGTCATGCCGAGATAGGAGGCAAGGCGCCGCTTCTCCATGGGCAGTGTGACCGCATCGGATCCATCGCCAAACTTGCGCAGGCGCAGCAAATAGTTGGCGAGCCGCTCGATCGACGTGCGCAGCTTCAGATTTTTGGTGTTCTTGATGACGCCGCGGTAGCACATGGCAAGTTCGTCGACGATCGAGCGAGCGAACACCGGGTCTTGCGAAAACACTTCACGCACGTCCGTCGACGGGAGAAGAACGATGCGCGACTTTTCGATCGTGCGCGCTGACATCAGATAGGGCGCATCGCGGATCGTTGCCGCTAGAATGAAGGTCGATACCGGCCTCACCGTCGCCATGGTCGTCTCCCGGCCATTCCAGGCGGCGAAGAGCTCAACCGACCCACCAATCATCACGTGCAAAAAGTCAGATGGATCGCCCTCGGTTATGAGATCAATCATGGGTGGAAAGTTTTGGACATAGGCGCCGCGAAACAGCGCATCAAAACTCTCATCAGCCATACCGCTAAAGAGCCTCAGCGCACGGATATCAGCTACTTCGGACGGTTTCACGGAAGCTCGCGGCAAATCAAGTACCTGACATCTATCAAGCCTTAGAATGACAAATGTCAACAGGCCAGTTGCACTTTCCTCGACGTTAGCATGACGTTTTCACAAGGAGAAGCTGATCTATCTTAGTCGTTGATTTATTTGAGTATTCCGGCTTTGTCAGCTTGATGTAGGTCAAACTTTTTCTCTCGCAAGGCGCGCAGACCCGTCTCGGTGCTTCAGCAATCCGGCTGGAGCAGAATGCCGGAGAGACGTGATGGAACTGCAAAATAAGGCCACTGCTCTGTGGTCTAACTTCCTCAAAGTGAACATGGTGCAGATCAGGACGTTCCACATGACGTGGTTCGCCTTCTTTGCCTGTTTCTTTGCCTGGTTTGGGATTGCACCGCTGATGTCAGTGGTGCGCGACGAACTGCAACTGACACCTGATCAAATCGGCTGGGCTATCATCGGTTCGGTGTCGATGACCATTTTTGCCCGCCTGTTCATTGGCTGGCTGTGCGACCGTATCGGACCGCGTAAAGCTTACACCGGCCTTCTGCTCCTTGGCTCCCTGCCCGTAATGGGCATCGGACTGGCACAGACCTTTGAGTCCTTCCTGCTGTTCAGAGTTTTGATCGGCTGCATCGGCGCCTCTTTCGTCATCACCCAGTACCACACCAGCGTAATGTTCGCGCCTAACGTGGTTGGTCAGGCCAACGCCACCTCGGCCGGCTGGGGCAACCTCGGCGGCGGCGTCACCCAGTTCGTCATGCCGTTGCTTTTCTCGGTGATGGTCATCGGCTTTGGCTTCTCTGAAGCTGTCGGCTGGCGCCTGTCGATGGTGGTTGTCGGCGTGATCATCATGCTGATCGGTATCGCCTATTTCTTCCTTACGCAGGACGCGCCGGACGGCAACTTTGATGAATTGCGCGCCCAGGGCAAAATGGAAGAAAAGAGGAAAGTCACGGGCAACTATATGCACGCGCTGGCCGACCCGCGCGTCTGGGTTCTGTTCGTCATCTATGGCGCCTGCTTCGGCATTGAGCTGACGGTGAACAATGTCGCCGCGCTCTATTTCATGGACTATTTCGACCTGAACCTCGTCACCGCTGGTTTTGTGGCCGCTTCATTCGGCCTGATGAACATATTCGCACGCACCCTCGGCGGTATCTTCGGTGACAATTTCGGTTCGCTGTGGGGCCTGAAAGGCCGGGCCTTCTGGTTGTTCATCTGCTTGCTGTTTGAAGGCATCGCTCTGATGATCTTTAGTCAGATGAGTGTGCTGTTCCTGGCCCTGCCGTCGCTGATCGTGTTCTCACTGTTCACGCAGATGGCAGAGGGCGCGACCTACTCCGTTGTTCCCTTCATCAACAAGAAAGCCCTTGGCGCCGTGGCCGGCGTGGTGGGTGCGGGCGGCAATGCCGGCGCCGTGCTGGCAGGCTTCCTGTTCAAGAACGTGATCGACTGGTCTGAAGCGTTCCTCATCCTGGGCATCGTTGTCACCTGCGCCTCGTTCCTGGCCTTCTTTGTTCGGTTCTCGAGCAAGCAGGAAGACGAAGAGCGGGCGGCCTTTGCAGCCGCCAACATTGAGACGCTCAAGAAGAAAGCTGAGCGCGCCAATGCTGAGCTTGAAGAAGGCCTGATTGCGATTGCTGGCCGCAACCCCAAGCCAAGCCCGGCTGAGTAGCCGCGAGCCTTCTCGAACCATGGCGTGTGGCATCCGGCCACGCGCCTCTTCCCAACCGCCAAGACCCAATCAAGGACACGATTATGGGACAGGATCTACGAGACTACACGCCGGACGATGAGGCCTTTTGGGCGTCATCGGGCAAGGCGATTGCCAACCGAAATCTATGGATTTCCATTCCCTCGCTGCTCTGCGGCTTCGCGGTTTGGCTCTATTGGGGCATCATCACGGTCCAGATGATCAATCTGGGGTATCCGTTTGAAACCTCCCAACTGTTCACGCTGACCGCCATCGCTGGCCTGTCCGGCGCGACCTTGCGCATTCCAGCGACGTTCTTCATCCGCATCGCGGGTGGCCGTAACACCATCTTTTTCACCACGGCGCTGTTGATGATCCCTGCCGCTGGCACGGGCCTCGCGCTGCAAAACCCAGATACGCCGCTCTGGCAGTATCAGATTCTGGCTCTGCTTTCGGGCATAGGCGGCGGCAACTTTGCAGCCTCCATGTCCAACATCTCGTTCTTCTTTCCCAAGAAGATCCAGGGCTATTCGCTGGGCATGAATGCAGGCCTCGGCAATTTCGGCGTCACGACCATGCAGATCGTGATCCCACTGGTCATGACGTTTGGCTTGTTCGGCGGTGACTCGCAGACGCTGGTCAACACGTCCGGCACGCTGATCGGGCGTATTCCGGCCGGCACGGAAACCTTCATCCAGAACGCAGGCTTCGTCTGGTTGCTGGCGCTCATTCCGCTCGCCTTCCTGGGCTGGTTCGGCATGAACAACATCCGTGATGAGCATGTGTCTCCCAATATCCCAGGTCCCATCGGTGCCTTCGGCATCATTGGCTTCATGTATGCCATTGGCCTTGCCGCGGCGGCGTTCGGCCTCTGGTTGATGCTGCCAGCTGCTGTTGGTGGTTCGGGTCTCGGCGTTTCCAAATGGTTCGTTCTGCCGATCGTGATCGTGCTGACGGTTGTTGCGCTGAAGTTCATCCCTGGCCAGGTCGGTCAAAACTTGACCCGCCAGTACAAAATCTTCGGCAACAAGCACACTTGGGCAATGACCATCATCTATGTGATGACCTTTGGGTCGTTCATTGGCTACTCGGCGGCAATGGGCCTGACCATCAAAGTGGTCTTCGGGTTCCAGCACCTGATGGTTGACGGTGTGTTGACCCATGACACGTCCAATCCCAATGGCCCAAGCGCTTTGATGTTCGCTTGGATGGGCCCGTTCATCGGCGCCTTGATCCGTCCGCTGGGTGGTGTTTGGGCTGACAAAGCCGGTGGTGCGAAGGTGACGCAAATCATCTCGGTCGTCATGGTCGCCTGTGCTGTTGCGCTCGCCTACATCCTGCAACAGGCCTACGCCTCGGCAACGCCGGAAGAGTATTTCATTCCCTTCCTGCTTCTGTTCCTGGTGCTGTTCGCGGCCACAGGCATCGGCAATGGCTCCACGTTCCGCACGATTGCTGTGGCTTTCAACAAAGAACAGGCTGGTCCGGTTCTTGGTTGGACCTCGGCGGTGGCGGCGTATGGCGCCTTCTTGATCCCACAGATCTTCGGCGAACAGCTGCGCGCTGGGTCCCCTGAACTCGCCCTCTATGGCTTTGCGGTCTTCTACACCGTCTGCATTGTCATCAACTGGTGGTTCTACCTGCGGCCAGGCGCCTACATCAAAAATCCCTGATTTTTGAAAGCATTAGCTGCGCCGTATCGGGCGGCGCAGTTCCCCATTCTTTGTGAGGACAACGATCATGAGCCATCTGCTCGACAAGCTGAACTTCCTGGAGTCCAATAAGCTGGAAGAGTTTTCCGGTGGCCACGGGCAAGTGACCCGCGAGAACCGCGATTGGGAAGAGACCTATCGCAACCGCTGGCGCCACGACAAAATCGTGCGCTCGACCCATGGTGTGAACTGCACCGGCTCTTGTAGCTGGAAGATCTACGTCAAATCCGGGATCGTCACATGGGAAACCCAGCAGACGGACTACCCGCGCACGCGCCCCGATCTGCCCAACCATGAACCACGTGGCTGTGCCCGTGGCGCCAGCTATTCCTGGTATCTCTATTCGGCCAACCGGGTGAAAAATCCGCTGGTGCGCGGGCGTTTGATGAAGGTGTGGCGCAAGCTGCGCGAGACGCTGGGCCCCATCGAGGCTTGGACCAAGCTGCAAGGCGATCCCATTTTGCGTGCCGGGTATGTCGAGACCCGTGGCAAGGGCGGCTTTGTACGCGCCACATGGGATGAGGCGACCGAAATCACCGCCGCCGCCAACGCCTACACGGCAAAGACTTATGGCCCGGACCGGGTGTTTGGCTTCTCCCCAATTCCAGCCATGTCGATGGTCTCCTATGCCGCTGGCTCGCGCTATCTGTCGCTGATGGGCGGTGTCTGCATGTCATTCTACGACTGGTATTGCGACCTGCCGCCTGCCTCTCCGATGACTTGGGGCGAGCAGACCGATGTTCCGGAGTCGGCTGACTGGTACAATGCTGGTTATCTGTTGCTCTGGGGCTCCAATGTCCCGCAAACACGCACGCCCGACGCGCATTTCTACACTGAGGCCCGCTACAAGGGCACCAAGTCAGCCGTCATCTGCCCGGATTATTCCGAAGCTGCCAAATTCGGCGACGTTTGGCTGAATGTGAAGCAGGGCACCGATGCTGCGCTGGCCATGGCGTTTGGCCATGTGATCCTGCGCGAGTTCCATCTCGATCAGCAGACGCCCTATTTTGAGAACTACACCCGCAAATATTCCGATTTCCCGATGCTGGTGAAATTGGAAGAGAAAGACGGCAAGCTGGTCGCTGGCCGGTTCCTGCGCGCTGACGATCTCGGTGGCAAGCTGGGTGAGGACAACAACCCAGAATGGAAAACCGTCGCCTATGATGAGGCCTCCGATGGGTTCGTCGCACCCAATGGCTCCATCGGCTATCGCTGGGGCGAGGACGGCGAATGGAACCTAGAAGAGCGCGCATCAAAAGCTGATACGCGCCTGAAAATGACGCTGGTTCTCGAAGACGACCACGATGATGTGGTCGGCGTCGACTTCCCCTATTTCGGTGGAGAGGCCATCGGGCAGTTTGCCACCGATGCCGACCATCCCAACGTTCTGACCCGCAACATTCCGGTCAAGAAGATCAAAACGGCTGACGGTGAAGCCTATGTCGCCACTGTCTTTGATCTGTTCTGCGCCAATTATGGCCTTGATCGCGGTTTGGGCGGTGACTGGGTCTCCAAGGACTATGCCGATGAGACACCCGGCACGCCTGCCTGGGCGGAAAAGATCACCGGTGTATCAGCCGACAAGATCATCCATGTCGCCCGCGAGTTTGCGCAAAACGCGGAGAAAACGCAGGGCAAATCGATGATCATCATCGGTGCCGCCATGAACCACTGGTACCACATGGACATGAACTATCGTGGCGTCATCAACATGTTGGTGATGTGCGGCTGCGTGGGTCAGTCCGGTGGCGGCTGGGCGCACTATGTGGGCCAAGAGAAACTGCGGCCACAGACAGGCTGGCAGCCGCTGGCCTTTGCGCTGGATTGGTCACGGCCACCCCGACACATGAACTCCACATCGGCTTGGTACGCCCATTCTGATCAGTGGCGTTATGAAACACTGAACGCCGATGAGATCATCTCCCCAACCGCCCCTGAAGGCGACTGGGATATCAACCTCATCGACTACAACATCCGCGCTGAGCGGATGGGCTGGTTGCCATCCGCACCGCAGCTGAAAACCAACCCATTGGAGGTTGCCAAAGCGGCCAAGGCCGCTGGCAAAGAAATCCCGGCCTATGTGGCTGAGCAGCTGAAATCAGGCGATCTGGAAATGGCCTGCGAGGATCCTGACGATCCCGCCAACTGGCCACGCAACCTGTTTGTCTGGCGCTCCAACCTGCTTGGTTCCTCAGGCAAAGGGCACGAATATTTCCTCAAGCATCTGCTCGGCACAGACCATGGTGTGATGGGCAAAGATTTGGGCGAGGAAGGCGCGCAGCTGCCCAAGGAAGCCAAGTGGCATGAGGACGGGCCACGCGGAAAACTTGATCTGCTTGTGACGATCGATTTCCGCATGTCCACGACCTGCGTCTACTCCGACATCGTTCTGCCGACGGCGTCTTGGTACGAAAAAGACGACATGAACACCTCCGACATGCACCCATTCATCCACCCGCTTCAGGCGGCGGTTGATCCGGCGTACGAGTCGAAATCTGATTGGGACATCTTCAAGTCCATCGCCAAGAAGTTCCAGGACATTGCCCCGGGCTATCTGGATCAGGAAACCGACATCGTCGCGCTCCCGATCCTTCACGATACCCCAGGAGAGATCGCCCAAGATCAGGTGAAGGATTGGAAGAAGGGCGAGTGCGACCTGATCCCCGGTAAGACGGCGCCAGCCTATGTGCCTGTGGAGCGTGACTATGGGGCCATCTACGACCGGTTTACGGCGCTCGGCCCGCTGATGGACAAACTCGGCAATGGCGGCAAAGGGATCACCTGGAACACGCAAACCGAGATCGATAATCTGGCAGCCCTCAATGGCACCCAACTTGAGGGTGCCGCAGAAGGCCGTCCGAAAATCGAAAGCGCCATCGATGCCTGCGAAGTCATCTTGATGCTGGCGCCGGAAACCAACGGTGAAGTGGCCGTGAAGGCCTGGCAATCGCTTGAAAAAGCCACCGGTCGGGAACATGCCCATCTGGCTGAGGGCGAGCACCACAACAAAATCCGCTTCCACGATATCGCTGCGCAGCCGCGCAAGATCATCTCCTCTCCAACCTGGTCAGGCATTGAGAGCGAGAAGGTCAGCTACAATGCAGGCTACACCAATGTGCATGAGTTGATCCCCTGGCGCACGCTGACGGGCCGTCAACAGCTCTATCAGGATCACCTTTGGATGCGCGCATTTGGCGAGGGCTTCATGTCCTATCGTCCGCCGGTGGATCTGAAGACGATTACCGATGAGGTGCACACCGATAAGGGCAGCCCCCACGTGGTGCTGAACTTCATCACGCCGCACCAGAAATGGGGCATCCACTCCACCTACACCGATAATCTGTTGATGCTGACGCTCAACCGTGGTGGGCCGGTGATCTGGATCAGTGAGAACGACGCGGCCACGGCCGGTATCGTCGATAATGATTGGGTTGAACTTTACAATGTGAACGGCGCTTTGACGGCCCGTGCGGTGGTGTCCCAGCGGATCAAGGACGGTACAACGTTCATGTATCACGCGCAGGAAAAGATCGTGAACACGCCGGGTTCAGAGAAGACCGGCCATCGCGGCGGCATCCATAACTCGGTGACCCGCGCCACGCTCAAACCCACCCACATGATCGGCGCTTACGCCCAGCAGTCCTACGGCTTCAACTACTACGGAACCGTTGGTGCGAACCGGGATGAGTTTGTCGTCGTTCGCAAGATGCAGAAGGTCGACTGGCTCGACAATGAGGCCCCCAAAGACATGGAAGCCACCCGGAAGGAGGCAGCCCAATGAGAGTACGCGCGCAAATCGGCATGGTGCTGAACTTGGACAAATGCATCGGGTGCCACACCTGCTCAGTGACCTGCAAAAACGTTTGGACGAGCCGCGAAGGCGTTGAGTACGCCTGGTTCAACAATGTCGAAACCAAACCCGGCACCGGTTATCCCACCGATTGGGAAAACCAAGCCCGTTGGAACGGCGGTTGGGAGCGTACAGCCTCCGGCAAGCTTCAGCCCAAACAGGGTTCCAAGTGGCGCATCTTGTCGAACATTTTCGGCAACCCCGACCTGCCTGAAATCGACGATTATTATGAGCCGTTCGACTTTGACTACGACCATCTGAAATCAGCCCCGGAAATGGAGGCGTTCCCGACGGCGCGCCCCCGTTCGAAAATCACCGGCGAGCGGATTGAGAAGATCGAGAAAGGCCCAAACTGGGAAGAAATTCTTGGCGGCGAGTTCTCCAAGCGCTCAGAGGATTACAATTTTGAGGGCATCCAGAAGGAGATTTACGGCGAGTACGAAAACACCTTCATGATGTATCTGCCACGGTTGTGCGAGCACTGTCTCAACCCAACCTGCGCAGCCTCTTGCCCATCTGGTGCGATCTACAAGCGCGAGGAAGATGGCATCGTTCTCATCGACCAGGAAAAGTGCCGCGGCTGGCGCATGTGCGTCTCCGGCTGCCCGTATAAAAAGGTCTATTACAACTGGGAATCGGGCAAGTCAGAGAAGTGTACGCTGTGTTACCCGCGCATTGAATCGGGCAACCCGACAGTCTGTTCAGAAACCTGCGTCGGTCGCATCCGCTATCTCGGCGTGATGCTCTACGATGCCGACAAGATCGAACAGGCAGCCAGCGCCGGCAAAGAAACCGATCTTTACGACGCGCAGCTCGATGTATTCCTCGACCCCAACGATCCTGAGGTGATCGCTGCTGCACGTCGCGATGGGATCTCTGAAGACTGGATCAAATCGGCCAAGGAAAGCCCGATCTGGAAGATGGCGATGGTCTGGAAAGTGGCATTCCCGCTGCACCCAGAATACCGCACGCTTCCCATGGTTTGGTACATTCCGCCGCTGTCTCCAATCCAGAACGCAGCCCAAGCTGGCAAGATCGGCATGGATGGCGCGATGCCGGATGTGAACTCGCTTCGTATTCCGGTGAAGTATCTGGCCAACATGCTGACGGCAGGGGACGAAGCACCCGTTGTGCAGGCGCTGGAACGTATGCTCGCCATGCGCGCCTATATGCGCGCCAAAACGGTCGAGGGTGTCACCGATGCGGCCATCGCCGCGCGAGTGGATCTCAGTCCGACGATCATCGAGGACATGTACAAGATCATGGCCCTTGCCGACTACGAGGATCGGTTCGTCATCCCAACAACCCACCGTGAGCAAGTCGAAGACGCCTACGACCTTAAGGGTGGCTGCGGCTTCACCGATGGCAATGGCTGTTCGACCGGCGACTCAGGCTTTCTGTTCGGCGGCAAGAAGAAGGCGCTGAAAATGCCTGAAGCCCTCGGTCAGGGAGGACGTTGATATGATCGATCGTACACTCAAAGCGCTGTCGCTAATCCTCAGCTATCCAACGCTTGAGCTGCAACAGGCCATGCCGGAAATCGGCGCCGTGTTGGCGTCGGAAAACCGCCTGACGGCGGCGGCGCGCCGTGACCTTCGACCGCTGGTCGACGAACTGGCGAACCGCGACATCTATGAGCTGGAAGAGCAGTTTGTGATGCTGTTCGACCGCTCGCGCACGCTCTCCCTCAACCTCTTTGAGCATGTGCACGGCGAAAGCCGTGATCGTGGCGGGGCGATGGTCTCATTGATTGAAACCTACCGCGATGGTGGTTTTGATCCTGTCACCAGTGAGCTGCCCGATCATTTGCCCGTGCTGCTGGAGTTTCTGGCCACGCGGCCAGCGGCCGAAGCGCGCGATACGCTGGCCGATGCGGCGCATATCTTCAGCGCGCTCAGCGAACGCTTGGTGCGCCGGGAGAGCGTTTACGCCGGTGTCTTCAACGCGTTGGTTCAGCTCTCCGGCGTGCACGCCGACAAACAAGCCGTTGCCGACCTTTTGGAAGAACCAGAGGTCGATCCCAACGATCTGGAGGCGCTGGATAAGGTTTGGGAGGAGAGCGAAGTGCTCTTTGGTCCCGATCCCAATGCAGGCTGCCCGCAGGTGCGCGACATGCTCGCGCGCATGGATCAGCCCGTGAATCCAAATCCTGCGCCGCAGCACGCGGCCGAATAGGGAGAGAAGACCATGTTTCCCAATTTCGACATCGACTTCATCATCTTCGGCATCATGCCCTATGCGGCACTGACCATCTTGGTGGTCGGCTCCATCGCGCGCTATGAGCGCGATCCCTTCACATGGAAAAGCTCCTCCAGTCAGCTGTTACGCCGCAAGCAACTGATCTTGGGATCGGTGCTGTTCCACGTCGGCATCATCGTCGTGTTCTTTGGCCATTTGCTTGGGCTTTTCACGCCGATATGGATCCTCGATCTTCTCAGCGTTCCCTATGCGCTCAAGCAATGGGCGGCTGTGCTTATCGGCGGTTTCTTTGGTGTCATTGCCTTGATCGGCAGCACCATACTTCTGCATCGCCGACTGTTTGACGCCCGTATCCGTATGCACTCCAGCTTTGCTGATACCGGCATCATGGTGCTGATCTGGCTGCAACTTCTCATTGGGCTGGGCACGATCTTCCTGACGCTTCAGCACATGGACGGAGCCGAGATGGTCCTGTTCATGAACTGGTCGCAGAGCATCGTTAGCTGGAACATCAATGCCTGGGTCAACGTGATCGACGTGCATTGGATGTACAAGCTGCACATCTTCCTGGGGTTGCTGATCACGGCGCTGTTCCCGTTCACCCGGTTGGTGCACATCTGGTCGGGCTTTGCAGTGCCATTCCGCTATCTGCTGGGTCGGCCGGGCTACCAGATCGTGCGCTCGCGCCGTCAGACTCCACTTGGCCGGGCCACACGGGACGCCCCTACGTCCACTCCGGCGGAGTGAGACGATGAGCAACACAACCCACACACTTGCCGACGCTGGTGCCCCCTACGGCGCCCAACAGACCCAAGGCGCCATTACCGTGAACGGTGAAACCATCACCCCTGAAGCCATCGGTCTCGAGGCGCAAAACCATGCCGCGCCGAAAAACAAGCCGGGCACGGCCTGGAACGAGGCGGCGCGTGCGATGGCTGTGCGCCTGCTTCTGCTCCAAGCGGCGCGTCGACAGGGCTTGGAACCGGAGCCAGCCGAAGTCGGGCCGGGCAGGTTCGAAACCGAAGAAGAGGCGCTCATCCGTGCGATTCTTGAAGAAACGATCACAGTGCCACGCCCGGACGAGGCCGACGTGCGTGCTGCATGGACACGTGATCCGGAGCGCTTTCGCTCGCCGCCTTTGTGGGAGGTTTCTCACATCTTGGTGGCCTGCGACATGAGCGACCCGCAAGCTCGCGTTGCCGGATTCAAGCGCGCCGTTGATCTTGCAAAACTGGTCCATGACCAGCCGCAAAACTTCGCGCGCATCGCAACTGACCACAGCGATTGCGGGTCGAAATCCAGTGGCGGCATGCTCGGCCAGCTGTCGCCCGGCGATAGCGTGCCGGGGTTCGAGAAAGCGCTGCGCGGCCTTGCCGAAGGCGAGATAACCGCCAAGCCGGTTCCAACGCGCCACGGCTTTCACATTATCCGTATGGATGCTCTGGCGCTAGGCCAAGCCCTGCCCTTCAGTGCTGTTCGCGACAAACTCGCCGACGCGATGGAGAAAGCTGCCTGGGCCAGACAGGCGCGCCAGCTCATCGCCACGCTGACACAGGACGCCAGCATAGAAGGATTGAGTTTCGACCCCGATTGATGGCGCTGCGGGGACAGCGCGAAAGGCCAAGATGATGCCTGCCATGCGAACTGAACGTCGAGGCGACTGTTTGGAGCCAACCCGGTCCAAGTTGATCGAGGATCCGATCTCCTTTCTTGCCGAGGATCACCTGCGGCAACGTCAGATTTGCGCCATGCTAGGCCACATTGTCGACGATGCGACGCCTGAGTTTCGATCCATGGGCCTGTCGCTGGCCTTTCTGCGTCATGAGTTCTTGCTGCACAATGCCGATGAACGCGCTGGGCTTTTCCCCCTCATGATCGAGCGCTGTGAACCCGACGATGAGATTGAACTGATCATCTCCCGTGTCCAGGAGGACCATGACGCGGCACAGGATATGGCCAAGGGCGTCTGCCGCGCGTTGGAATCCATCATGGAGGATGATCGCCTGCCGACCGAGGAAGAGCGCATCTGCGTCAAGCTCTTCATTGCCATGTGCCAGCGCTATCTCATTTGGGAAAACGCGATCATTCTGCGCTTGGCGCGCGCGCGACTCACGCAGGCCGATCTTGCTGATCTTGCGCGTCAGATGCTTTTGCGCCGCGGCCTGATTGAGCCTGGCCCCACGACATCGAAGGATAATTGACATGGTTGAGAGACTGCTAGCGCGCAACGTGGAATGGTCGGTCAAACGCAACGAACAAGACCCCGGCTACTTTGCCCGGCTCGCTGAGCAACAGGCGCCTGATTATTTTTGGATCGGCTGCTCGGACAGCCGCGTGCCGGCCAATGTCGTCGCAGGCCTTGATCCCGGCGAGGTGTTTGTCCACCGCAACGTGGCCAATGTCGTCCACTCTTCGGATATGAACATGCTCAGCGCGTTGGAGTACGCCATTGAAGCGCTGCAAGTGCGGCAGGTCATCGTTTGCGGCCATTATGGGTGCGGCGGTGTGAAAGCAGCGACCGAAAGTCTGCCGCACGGCCTTGCCGACCATTGGTTGGAGCCCATTCGTCGGCTCGCCCGCGCCTATGCGGTGGACCTGGCGCAAGCGCAATCAAACGAAGACAAACAGAACAAGCTCGCCGAGCTTAACGTCATTGAAGGCGTGCTGCGGGTTTCCGAAACACCGATTGTCCAGCGCGCTTGGCAGCGCGGGCAGCCGGTCGCTGTCCACGGTCTGATCTATGGTCTGAGCGATGGGCGCCTGCGCAATCTCAATTGCACTGTCAGTGCAGGACATCTTGATCAACCATCAACAGGACAGGCCACACCATGAAAATCGCGTACACAATGATGCCTGGACGAGGGGACATGGATCGTCTCCTTTCCACCTTGGCCGGTGACCTTGTCGCCGATGGCTTGCGGGTATGCGGTGTGGTGCAGTCCAATCAGGAACGCCCCGGTGATCACCCCTGCGACATGGATGTCAAAGTGTTGCCGGACGGGCAGGAGCTGCGGATTTCGCAGGCGCTTGGTAAGGGCTCGCGCGGGTGCCGGCTCGATCCGTCTGCGCTTGAGCAGGCGGCGGTTGCGGTCGAAGAGAGTTTGGATGCTGGTGCCGATCTGCTCTTGATCAACAAGTTCGGCAAGCACGAAGCCCAGGGGCGCGGCTTGGCGCAGGCCATTGCCAAGGCCGTTGAAATGGACATCCCTGTGATCTGTGGGCTGAACGAGCTTAACAGACAGGCGTTTTTGGATTTCGCCGGCGGAGAGGCCGTAGCGTTGCCGTCGCAGTACGACGCATTGATCTCTTGGGTGGAGGCAGTGCGACCCGCCACTCAAGCTGCGTGAGTGGCGTCAGTCAGCGCTCGCCACGTCGATAAGGTATCATCAGGGCTTCAGGCACCTGTGCGCGGCGCGCAACCAGAATAAGCGCTACGATCGAGAGCAGATAGGGTGCCATCAGGAACAGCTGGTACGGAACCCCTTCGACCACGGTTTGCAGGCGCAGTTGGAAGGCGTCGAACAGCGCAAAAAGCAGTGCCCCGATCAGCGCCTTGCCCGGTCGCCAGGAGGCGAACACCACAAGCGCAATGCATATCCAGCCGCGGCCCTGCACCATGTCGGGGAAGAAGCTGTTGAAGGCTGCCATGGTCAGGAACGCGCCGCCGACCGCCATCAGCGCTGACCCAGCCATCACGGCGCCGATGCGGATCATCAAGGGGTCCAAGCCTTGCGCATCGACCGCATGCGGATTTTCGCCGGTCATGCGGATCGCCAAGCCCAGCGGCGTGCGCGCCAGGACGTAGGCCATGATCGCCACGCAGGCGAGCGCCAGATAGGTCGGCGCGCTTTGCTGAAAGAGCACCGGGCCGATGAAGGGTAGTTCCGATAGGCCCGGAATAAAGATCGCCTGGAAGGGTTCAATGGTCGGCGGCAGATCACCAACCTCCACGATCAGGCGATAGAGGAAGTAAGAGAGCGACGCCGCGAAGAGCGTGATCCCGAGCCCGGACACGTGCTGCGACAGACCAAGCGGCACTGTCAGCATGGCGTGCAGCAAGCCCATCAGCATGCCCGATAGCGCCGCGACCAGCAGCCCGGTCCAGAGGTCAGCGCCGAGGAATACCGTCAACCAGCCGACCATGGCGCCCATGGTCATGATACCTTCAATGCCAAGGTTGAGCACGCCCGCCCGCTCGCAGAGCAGGGCGCCAAGCACGCCGAAGATAAGCGGCGTGGCGATCCGCAAAACCGCCGCCCATAGGCTCGCGCTTGTGAGAATATCGATCGCCTCGCCCATGCCGCCTACCTCCGGATTCGGTAGCTGGCGAAGAGCAAGGCAACCAGCATGCACAACAGGCTGACCGCCATGATGACGTCGGCAATGAAACTCGGCACGCCGGTCGCTCGCGCCATGGCATCGGCGCCAACAAAGATGGTGGCGACGAACACTGCGGCAGCCACGACGCCAATCGGGTGCAGCGCCGCCAGCATCGCTACCACGATGCCTGAGTACCCAAACCCGGGGGACAGCGTTGTTGTGACATTGCCGGTCACCCCCAACACTTCGACCGTGCCGGCAAGACCCGCCAGACCTCCGGAAAGAATGGCTGTGCCCATGATCGTGCGCGGCAGCGAAATTCCCGCGAAGGACGCCGCGCGCGCGTTCAACCCTGCGGCTTTGCTCTCCATCCCGAAGACCGTACGCTCCAAGATGAGCCAGACGATGGCGGCGGCGGCGATCGCGATCAGCAGCCCGACATGAAGCCGGGAGCGGTCGACAAGGTCAGGCAACCGCAACGACCGATCGACCGGCACCGACTGTGGCCAGCCAAAGGCGAGCGGGTCGCGCATCGGGCCTTCGATCATCAGGCCGACAAACAACAGAACCACAAAGTTGAGAAGCAATGTGGTGACGACCTCATCGATCCCGAACCGCAGCCGAAGGAACGCTGGCCCGGCAAGCAGCACGGAACCCGCCAGCATGCCGAACAGGATGATGATGCCAAAGGCGAGCGGCGCCGGCAGGCTGGTGACAATGGAGTGTCCTAACCACGCGGTCATCAGCGCGCCGAGGTAGAACTGACCTTCGCCGCCAATGTTCCAAAGCTTGGCGCGAAAGGCGACGGCGGCAGCCAGACCCGTGAGAATAAGGGGCGTTGCTCGGGTGAGCGTCTCGGTGATCGCAAGGCGGGACCCGAAAGCCCCATCAAGCATATGGCCATACGCTGTCAGCGGGTTGACCTGCGCTAGCGCGATTAGGCCGGAGCCCAATATCAGCGCCGCCAGAATGGCGGCCAACGGAGCCGTCAGCACCAGACCAAGCGGCACATCGGTGCGTCGCTCAAGCCGCATCGGCGTCGCCCCACATGCCGGCCATCATCAGTCCAAGCCGTTCGGCACTGGCCTCTTCGGCAGTTATTGGCGTTGAAAGTCGGCCCTTCAGGATCGCCTGAATGCGGTCTGAAAGCACTGTCGCTTCTTCTAATTCCTCCGAAATGAGAAGGATGGCCGCACCTTCCTTGCGGGCATTGAGCAAGTGCTCGTGCACGGCGGCAATGGCCCCTTCATCTAGCCCGCGCGTCGGTTGATTGGCGATGATGAACCGCGGACCAGCGGCCAGCACGCGCGCCAGGATCAGCTTTTGCATATTGCCGCCAGACAGCAGTCGGGTGCGGGTTTGGGGACCGGCCCCGCGCACATCAAATCGTTCGATGAGGTCCTTGGCATGGGTCTGTCCGGCGCCGCGCCGCACAAAGCCTCGCACCGAAAAGCGATCGGCCTTGATCTGCTCAAGCACTATGTTCTCCCAAACGGCAAACTCGCCGACCATGCCTTCGGCATGCCGATCTTCGGGTATCCTGCCGATACCAGCCTTAACGAGCTGGCGCGGGGTAAGCGTTGCCATGTTGCGCGGCGCGTCGCCATCGCTGGCGTAAAGGACCTCGCCTTCGCTCGGCTTCGTCAGTCCACACAGGAGCGACCCGAGCGCCGCTTGACCATTGCCAGAAACGCCGACAATGCCGAGAATCTCGCCGGCGCGAACTTCGAAATCGATCGCGTCCAGTGTTCGCCCGCCCGGTGGGCCGAAACTGACATTGCGCGCAGAAATCACCGGCGCACCAGCTGCTTGGCTTTCACGTTTGGGTCGCAAGACCTGCCGCCCGACCATCAATGCTGCCAGTTCGGCGGGGTTGGTGTCTGCGGTGTTGCGCTCGGCGACGACCTTGCCGCCGCGCAGCACTGTTACCCGATCTGAGCCGGCCATCACTTCGTGGAGCTTATGCGAGATGAAAATGATCGAGAGGCCCTTGGCGGCCATATCACGCAGCGTGACAAACAGGCGTTCTGCCTCAGGCCGCGCAAGCACCGCCGTCGGCTCATCAAGGATGAGAACGCGCGCATCGCGGTAAAGCGCTTTCAGAACTTCAACGCGCTGACGCTCGCCAACGGAAAGATCGGCGATGCGGGCATGGGGATGAACCGGCAGGCCAAAGCGATCAGCCAAATCTTGCAGTTTTTTCTCTGCTGCCTCGCGCCCGCTTGTGAGCTTGGTCAGCGGTTGCGAGCCAAGCATGACATTTTCAAGCACGGTCAGATTGCCGGCCAGCGTGAAGTGTTGATGCACCATCCCGACGCCTGCCTCGATGGCGGCGCGTGGCTTACCGGGCGGCAGGGTTTTGCCGAACACGCGAACCGTGCCTTCGTCGGCGGTGTAGTGGCCAAAAAGGATGTTCATCAGCGTCGTTTTGCCGGCGCCATTCTCGCCGAGCAGGGCGAGGATTTCGCCTTCGCCCAGCGTGATCGTGATCGCATCATTAGCGACCAATGCGCCAAAGCGAATGGTGATGTCGGTGAGCTCCAGCACCGAGGAGCGTTCGGCCGCGCTCATGCCAGGCCTGCGATCGGATGCGGGAAGGTGAGCGCTGGGGCGGCTGCCTGAAACGCTGCCGCGACAGCCAAAAGATCTTCATCCGACCCTTGCGGACCAAGAAGCTGCACGCCGAACGGCAAATCATCCATCATACCAAAGGGCATCGCGACAGCTGGTAGTCCACCAGCGTTGGCGAGGGCCACATTCGGCGCAATCGCTTCCATCTGATCGAACCGTTCTTCCGGGTCGGTCTGATTGGGATCAAGCGCGCCGATCCTGGGTGCGCCACCAGCCAGCACTGGGCAGAGGATCGCATCAACCTCGTCAAACAGCTGATCGGCCTGATAGGTGAACCTCGCAAGGTCCTTGCTGAGCGTGTAGATGTCCGTCGGTGCCAATGATCGGCCCTCTTCGGCAATGGCAAACGCAATCGGCGTGACCGCGTCGCGCCCAAGCTCTTCCAGGCCAAGCCAATTGGCCAGGCCGACGCGAAAAACTGTGCGGGCCAGGCGGTGGGCTTCAAGCCCCATACTATCGAGGCGTTGGATTGATGCCACGTGATAGCCGAGCGAGGTGAGAAGCTTGGTAGCTTCGTGGGTCTTAGAGTTGGTCGCGTCGGAACAGCGCGGGAACGTTGCCAATCCAATGCGTTTCACTGGCCTCTTGCTCCGCCCTCGGCGGGTTTTGACGGCATCGAAGGCGGTGGCGACATCACGGACGCTTCGGGCAAGCACCAGTTGCGAGGCGATGCCCATTAGGTAATTGAGGAAGGATGGGCCGCCTGGACTGCGGTCGCGCGAGGGTTTCAGACCAACCAATCCGCAGCAGGCTGCCGGCACACGGATGGAACCGGCTGCATCGGTGGCATGAGCGATGGCGACAATGCCAGCGGCCACGGCGGCGGCCGCGCCGCCCGACGAACCACCGGGCGAGTGGTCCCTGTTCCATGGGTTGCGCGCCGGTGACGCTCCTGGTGGCTCGCTGGTCAATGCAAGACCAAACTCAGGCACGGTTGTCAGGCCGAAGGGCAAAAGCCCGGATGTGCGAAATCGGGCGAATAGATCATCATCCTCTTCGGGATCAGGATAGCGATCGCGCAGCACGGGGTTGCCTGCCACCGGCGCCAAGCCGCGCGCGTGGGCGCCAAGATCTTTGGCAAGAAACGGGACACCGTGAAATGGGCCGCGCTGGCCGGCAGGAAGGGCGTCAGCCAGGCGGGCAGCCTCTCGCCCCATTTCGGGTTCAACCCTCGCAATAGCCCCCAGCGCGGCATTCGCCTGTGCGGCAGCGAGCGATGCTTCCATACAGGCCGCGGCCGAGAGATTCCCCGCCGCAATGTCTGCGGCGAGGGATGTTGCATCGTTCAAGGCGGCGGGCCTTAGGACGGTTCGTCGGCGTCAATCGGCACGTCGAACTCGCCATCGACGATCATGGCCTGCTTGGCTTCCATTGGCGCAATGGCATCCGCCGGCACCATGTCGGCGACATAGATGAGTTCATTGCCGCCATGCTTCATGAACGAGAATTCGGTGTAATCCTTGCCGACAGGGTTGCCGGCGATCACATCGGCGACAATCGCATCGATGGTTGGGCCATAGTTCCAGATGGCGTTGGCGAACACCGTCTCCGGGTAACGCGGTGTGTAGTCGATCAAAGAGCCGATGGCCTTGATGCCACGCTCTTCGGCTGCGTCGGCGGTGCCAATCCGCTCGCCGAACAGAATGTCTGCTCCCGCGTCGATCTGGGCAATCGCTGCCTCCTTGGCCCGCGCTGGATCGAACCAGGCACCAATGAAGCCATTCAAGAAGGTCGCATCGGGGTTCACCTCGCTGACACCCATGCGGAAGGCATTGATCAGCAAGTTGACCTCCGGGATTGGGAAGCCGCCAACAGACCCAAATGTGTTGGTCTCCGACATCGTGCCAGCCAGCATACCAGCCAGATACGCAGCCTCATGGTTGCGGGTCCCGAAGACGCCGAAATTGTCGCCGACAGGTCCACCGGACGAGCCCATAAGGAAGACAACATCAGGATAATCGGCGGCCACTTCGCGGGCTTCATTTTCGACCGCATAGCTTTCGCCCCAGATGAGCTGAACGCCGGATTCGGCATATTCGCGCATGGCGCGGGGGTAATCGCTGGGCGCGACCGATTCAGAAAACTCGTAAGTGATCTTACCGGCTTCGGCTGCTTGTTGCAGCGCCAGGTGGATGCGCGAGTTCCAGGCGTTTTCGACCGGGCTGTTGTGGACACCAGCGACCTTCACCGGGTCCATGGCATAGGCACCACGCAGGATGGCCGGCATGGCGAGCGTTGATGCCGCGCCGAGAAGCGCCGTGCGGCGGGTGATCTTGAAGGTCATGGAGTTTCCTTTCGTTGGGAGCAATTCATGCAAGTATGATCAGGCGAGCGTGCTTGTCGCCGCTGGCGGGGCGTAGGCGGCAGGATCGAGACTGGACGGACGGTCTGGCAGGTTGAGCGTTGCCAGGCGTGGCGGCGTTTCGGCGATGATCTTCCCGCCACGAATGACCGAAAGGCGCGTCGGCTTCATGCGCACGGCCTCAATCGGGTCGGTTGCCTGCAGGAGGACACAGTTGGCCGGGCCGCCTATGCGCAAGCTCGGATCGGGTAGCCCCATGGCCAGCGCGCCGCCTCGGGTCACGCTGTCGAATGCCCACGCCATACCTTCGCGCGAGGTCATCGGCAGTGCATGCACGGCCATGTGCGCGACTTCCAGCATGTCACCGGACCCAAGCGGATACCACGGATCCATGCAGCAATCCTGCCCGAACGCGACGTTGACGCCAGCGGCACGCAGCTCCGGCACACGGGTCAGCCCACGGCGTTTGGGATAGGTGTCAGAGCGCCCTTGCAGCGTGATGTTGATCAACGGATTGGGCACGATGTGCATGCCGCTCTCGGCGATCAGCGGAATGAGTTTGGACGCGTAGTAATTGTCCATCGAATGCATCGATGTGGTGTGCGAGCCCACGACGCGATCGCCAAGCCCAAGCCGCGTCGTCTCGGCGGCCAGCGTCTCGATGTGTCGGGAGTTCGGATCGTCGGTCTCATCGCAGTGCAGATCAACCGGCAAACCGCGTTCGGCCGCAATCTCGCAAAGCCGCGTCACCGAGGCGGCGCCATCGGCCATGGTGCGCTCAAAATGTGGGATACCGCCGACCACATCGACGCCCTTGTCGAGCGCGCACAACAAGTTCTGTTCAGCATTGGCGGAGCGGAAGAGGCCATCCTGCGGAAAGGCGACGAGCTGCAAATCGATATAGGGTGCAACCGCGCTGCGGACCTCAAGCAATGCATCGACCGCGGTCAGGCTATCATCGCACACATCGACATGGGTGCGGACGGCCAGAAGCCCTTGCGAAACCGCCAAATCGCAATAGCGCAGCGCTCGCTCCTTGACCGCTTCAACCGTCAATTGCGGCTTCAGTTCGCCCCAAAGCGCGATGCCTTCCAGCAGCGTGCCCGAAACATTGAGCCGCGGAATGCCGAGGCTCAGCGTCGCGTCCATGTGAAAATGCGGATCAACAAAGGGCGGTGACAAGAGATAGCCGGCAGCGTCGATTTCTTTTGCCGCCTCGACCTCTAGGCTCGGCGCAATGTCGACGATTTTGCCACCCTGGATCGCGACATCGACCAGTGTGCTTTGGTCCTTGTCGTCGCCAGCGATAGCAGAAGGGTCAGTCGGCTTGTGGAGCCGCGTGCGGCGCACGACAAGATCTAGCATTCAGCACCTTTACGGGTGGGTAACCGGCTAAGGGTCGCGCTTGGCGCGGGTGCTGTCAACCACATGACGTTGGGAAACGTGCCTAGCGCACGAGCATGCACAGGGAATATGCATGGGCGCCCTGGGAGGTGTCAGACGACGGCTGAAAGCGTGCCGAACTGGCTGCCTTCGAGAAAATGGGCAGCAAGGATCGGTTGATAGGCCGCCCCCATGGCCGCCGCCGACCGTCCAAGCCGACCGGCCTGCACAGCGATTGGCGAAATTTCCTGGGTGTCCAACGCTTGGAGGGCGCTGCGCATGCGCGCGATCATCTCGTCCTTAATGGCCTGCGGAAAGCCACCATCGACGACTGCTTTGGCCACATCGACCACGGCAGCCGCCGAAACCGCCGCGGTGGCGAGCGCGCGCGCCGTGTGGGTGACCCAGGCATCGACACGTGGGTTGCTAAGGTCCCACTCGGCTGAGTCACTGCGCAGGCGAATGCCTTCGCCTGCCTCGGCCGAAAGGTCGCGCTCCAGCATGTAGATCGAAGCGCTGTGGACCAGCTGGTTGGGCTGGGCGTCGATATTGTCGACCATCAGCGTGCCGAAGGCGCCGGCGTTTCCAGTTTTCCCAAAGAAAACCTGCCCGCCCAGCACAACGCCGCCGCCAACAAAGGCGCCGACGTAAATATACAAAAAGTCGGAAAGGTCTTGCGCCGCACCGAACATCAACTCGCCGCTGCAGCCCATGCTCGCATCGTTGGCAAGCAGCACTGGCAGATCGGTGAAGGCTGCAAAGCTGGTCGCGAAATCATAGGCCCGCCATGCGGCCATCATGTCTTCAGGCGCGCCGGCCGCGTCTGCCTTTTTCCAAAGTCCAAAGGGCGAGGCAACGCCGATGCCTACGATCCGATTGCGCAAGTGCGTCGGCAGAACCTCGCCGATGGAATCAATGCTTTCCTTGACAAAAGCATCGATCATTTCCGGCAGCGGGTATGCATAGCGTGTGGCCCGCGTTTGGACGACGTCGCCGACCATGTTCATCAGGATCAGATCGGCGCCGCGTCGGCCAATGCGAAGACCATAGGCGAGCGCGCCTTCGGGGTTCAGCGACACAGGAATGGATGGCTTACCGACGCGACCCTTTTGCGGCAAGCCGCGCAAAAGCATCCCGTCGGCCTGCAGCGATCTGGTGATGATGGAAGCGGTCTGCGCCGACAGAGATGTCAGCCGTGCGATCTGCGAACTGGCGACATGCCCTTCGTTTTTCACCACCGAAAGAACCAGGCGTTCATTGTGGTTGCGCACCCGCGACGGGTTGGCCCCGTCGCCACTGGTGGCGCTACGGCTCGGTGCTGTTCGCGGGCTTTGTTCCATCGCTTCCTCCGGCGCCAGCCTAGGCAGTTTAGTTATTAAATCAAGTTTACTTATTTATTGACGCCCGCTGTACCGTCTGCTTACCTTGGCGCTCATCTCGCGCCCTGACCGCCACTTCGGTGCGGTGCGTGGTGGACCAACAGGACCCAAGAAAAAAGATGATCCTCGGGAGGACTTTATGAAAAACCTAATCGCAAGCACCGCCCTCGTTGCTGTTGCCGCCGCCGGTTTGGCTGGAACGGCCACCATCGCATCGGCCGACAATCACGGCGATGTCTCCGCCTGCCTGATCACCAAGACCGACACCAACCCGTTCTTCGTGAAGATGCGTGAAGGCGCGTCGGCAGCAGCAGAGGAACTCGGCATTGAGCTGTCCTCGTTCGCAGGACGCATCGACGGCGACCATGAAACGCAAGTGGCTGCCATTGAGACCTGCATCGCCAATGGCGCCAGCGGCATCCTGCTGACCGCGTCGGATACCTCCGCCATCGTCCCCGCCGTTCAACAGGCCCGCGATGCCGGCATCTTGGTCATTGCGCTCGATACGCCGTTGGAGCCGATCGATGCCGCCGACATGACATTCGCCACCGACAACTTCTTGGCTGGCGAACTGATCGGCCAGTGGGCGGCAGCCGCGCTGGGCGATGACGCGGCCGATGCCCGCATCGCCATGCTCGACCTGGCCGTTAGCCAGCCGACCGTCGGCGTGCTGCGTGACCAAGGCTTCCTGCAAGGCTTTGGTATCGACCTTGGCGATCCCAATCGCTGGGGTGATGAAGATGATTCCCGCATCGTCGGCAATGAAGTGACTGCCGGTAACGAGGAAGGCGGCCGCCGTGCCATGGAAAGCCTGCTCGCCGTGGATCCGACGATAAACGTGGTCTACACGATCAACGAACCGGCTGCAGCCGGTGCCTACGAAGCGCTGCGCGCGATTGGCCGCCAAGACGATGTGCTCATTGTTTCGGTCGATGGCGGTTGCCCTGGCGTCCAGAATGTGGCCGAGGGCGTGATCGGCGCGACCTCGCAGCAATACCCGCTGCTGATGGCTTCGCTGGGCATTGAAGCCATTGCCGCTTGGGCCGCCGATGGCACCGCGCCCATGGCCACTGATGGCAAGGACTTCTTTGACACCGGCGTTGCTCTGGTCACCGACAATCCTGTTGATGGTGTGGACAGTATCGACACCGCCGAAGGCATGGATCGCTGCTGGGGTTGATCTAACACCTGCCTTTGCAAGACACTTCTACAAGAAGGCGGGCTTCGGCCCGCCTTTTTCAAACACGCTAGGGTCAACCTGGCGGCGCAATTCAAAGGAAACGTGGGAGCAGGTATGTCACAGGCCGACGACTACGAAGCCGCCGCTGGCGGTGCGGATGCGCAAGTTGCCGCCTTCACCGATGAACGTCGGGGGCTGCTGGGGACCATTCAGCACGCCCTGCACACCAACCCGGCCTTGGTGCCGCTGATCGTCCTGATCGCGTCGATCATCATTTTCGGCATGCTGCTTGGGCAACGGTTCTTCTCTCCCTTTGCCCTTACGCTGATCCTTCAACAGGTGCAGATCGTTGGCATCGTGGCGGCCGCGCAGAGCCTCGTCATCCTGACCGCTGGCATTGACTTGAGCGTTGGCGCCATAGCCGTCATTTCGTCGGTGATCATGGGGCAATTCGCCTTCCGCTATGGCCTGCCGCCGGAGATCGCTGTCGTCTGTGGCCTGGTGTTTGGTACAGCGATTGGCGCGCTCAATGGTTGGCTCGTCGCCGTGATGAAATTGCCGCCCTTCATCGTGACGCTCGGCATGTGGCAGATCGTGCTCGCGGCCAATTTCCTCTATTCGGCCAACGAAACCATCCGCAGCCAGGACATCGCCGCAGAGGCACCCGTGCTCCAGCTGATGGGCAGCAATTACAATGTCGGCGGCGCGATCTTCACGCTTGGTGTGATCTTCATGATCGTGCTGTTCCTGTTTCTCTCCTACGTCCTTAAGCACACCGCCTGGGGTCGCCATGTCTATGCCGTCGGCGATGACCCTGAGGCCGCACAGCTTTCAGGCGTCAATGTCACCAAGACACTGATCTCCGTCTATGCGGTCGCAGGTCTCATTTGCGCCTTTGCCGGGTGGGCGATTATCGGGCGCATCGGGTCTGTCTCGCCGACATCGGGTCAATTGCTCAACATTGAAAGCATCACCGCCGTCGTGATCGGCGGTATCTCGCTCTTTGGTGGGCGTGGGTCGATCATGGGCGCCTTTTTCGGCGCGCTGATCGTCGGCGTTTTCACGCTTGGGCTACGCCTGCTCGGCGCGGACGCGCAATGGACGTTTCTGCTCATCGGCGTGCTCATCATCGCTGCCGTGGCGGTCGATCAATGGATCAGAAAGGTAGCTGCCTAATGGAACCGATCCTCAAAGCCCGTGGTCTGGTGAAACGCTACGGCAAGGTCACGGCGCTCGACAATTGCGATTTCGATTTGCTGCCCGGTGAAATTTTGGCCGTCATTGGTGACAATGGCGCAGGCAAATCCTCGCTCATCAAGGTGATCTCCGGCGCGGTGGCGCAGGATGCGGGCACGGTCACGCTGGAAGACAAAGACGTTCGGTTTTCCTCGCCCATCAATGCGCGAGAGGCCGGCATTGAAACCGTCTACCAGACGCTTGCCATGTCGCCGGCGCTCTCGATTGCCGACAACATGTTTATGGGCCGCGAGATCCGCAAACCGGGAGTCATGGGCAGCCTGTTTCGTCAACTTGATCGCAAGCAGATGGAAAAGTTCGCCCGCGACAAGCTCTCAGAGCTTGGCTTGATGACCATCCAGAACATCAATCAGGCGGTGGAGACGTTGTCGGGCGGGCAGCGCCAGGGTGTGGCCGTGGCCCGAGCCGCCGCCTTTGGCTCAAAGGTCATCATTCTCGATGAGCCCACGGCGGCGCTCGGCGTCAAAGAAAGCCGTAAAGTGCTCGAACTCATTCAAGATGTGCGCAGCCGTGGCATTCCGATCATCCTGATCAGCCACAACATGCCGCATGTTTTTGAAGTGGCCGACCGTATCCATGTGCATCGGTTGGGCAAGCGATTGTGCGTGATTAATCCCGGTGATTACACCATGTCCGATGCTGTGGCCTTCATGACCGGGGCGCAAGAGCCGCCTGCCGACTCGATCCCGCAGGCCGCTTAGTCCTGGCATCGACCGGGCATTGAAAGAGATCGGCGATGTCCAAAACCATCACGCGCTTTGATGACCTGCTAGACGTGCTATCATCAACAGCGCCCAAGCAACGGCGGTTGGTGGCCATCGTCGGCGCGCCGGGCGGTGGAAAGTCGACCTTGAGCAAGGCACTCGCCGACGCGCTTAATCAACGCGAACCGGGATCGGCTTCAATCCTGCCCATGGATGGGTTTCACTTCGACGACGAGGTGCTGCGCGCGCGCGGTCGCCTAGATCGAAAAGGTGCGCCCGACACTTTTGACATCGGCGGCCTCGTTCACATGCACCGGCGTTTGGCCGCCAATGAGGAAGCGGAGATCGCTGTCCCACTGTTCGACCGGACCAATGAGGTATCGCGTGCCGGCGCGCGGATCATTCCACGTTCCGTGACGACTGTATTGGTTGAAGGCAATTACCTGCTGCTTCGGGAAACACCTTGGGATCAGCTCGCGGCGTTCTATGATGCGACGGTCAAGATTGATGTGCCCGAGGAGACCTTGCGTGCCCGTCTCGTCGAGCGCTGGCGTGAGCACGATTTACCGCAGGACATTGCGCGCCGGCGGATCGAAGAGAATGATTTGCCGAACGCCCGGCTGGTGAATGCCGCCTCCCGACCAGCCGATATTGTTTTTCAGGACTCCGCTTTGGCCGTTGGCGTCACCACCCGTTCGGCCAGCTAGCCGATAAAGCGGTTAGGCTGGCCGACGCAACAGAGCGTTCATCACCGCATCGCGATGCTGCCTTTGCTGTTCGACTGGGTTGAGCTGACGAAGCATGCTCAAGGCCTCGATCCGCGATGCTTCCACGATGGCCAGGTCAGCGCGTTCAGCCTTGCTAAAGAACCAGCCTTGCACACAATGGCAGCCGAGCTGCCGCACAAGCTTCAGTTCGTCTTCGGTTTCAACGCCCTCAGCGGTGACCTTCAGATCCAGCCCTTTGCCAAGGCTGACAATGCCGCGCAGAAGCTTGCGTTTTTCAAGGCACTGGTGGGCCGAGGAGACAAATGTCCGGTCGATCTTCAGCGTGTCGAACGGCAACTGGTTGAGGTAGCCAAGCGAGGAATAGCCGGTGCCAAAATCATCAAGCGCCAGTTGGATGCCGCGCTCTTTCAGCCGGGTCAAAATGCCGTTCAGCCGGTCGATACTTTCTGCCGCAAAGACGCTTTCGGTCAGCTCAATGCACAGCAGTTTCGGATTAAGCTTAGAGCTTTCAAGGGCGCCGTCGATCACCTTCTCCAAGTCGCCATGCCAGACCTGAGCGGCGGACACATTGACGGCGATTGTGCGCGGCGGCAGTCCTTCATCGATCCAAGCTTGTGCCTCCTTGCACGCTGCCTGCAAGACAAAAGCGCCAAGATCGGCGATCAAATGCGAGCTTTCGGCGATCGGTACGAACTGGCTTGGCGGAATAAATCCACCGCCTTTCTTCGGCAAGCGCAGGAGGGCTTCGAAACCACCGACATTGCCTTGTTGAATATCGACCACCGGCTGGTAGTGCACCTCGAAGCGCTCCTCATCGAGCGCGGAGCGCACTTCGGTTGCGAGTGTGAGACGGGCGCTTAGCGCGGCACTGTAGCTTTCATCATAATAGGTTGTGCGACTCCGGCCGTTTTCCTTCGAGGCGTAGAGCGCAAGGTCGGCAAACCGCAGCAGCTCATCGGGATCATCGGAATGGCTCGGCATGAGCGCAACACCGACACTGGCGTTTGTTCTAACAGTGCCAAGCGACAAGGTTGCCGGATGGCCCATGCTTTCAATAATGCGCGCGCAAAGACAATCGAGGGCCTGGCGGCTAACATTGCCTTCCACGATGACAGCGAATTCATCGCCACCAAGCCGCGCGACAAAGTTCTCATTGCGCACGACGTTAGCAAGCCTGCGACCGACAATGCCAAGAAGCTGATCGCCGGCTTCGTGACCAAGCGTGTCGTTGACCTCTTTGAAGTGATCAAGATCGAGAAGGATCAACGCGGCCGTGTGGTCGTCGTTACGCGCCGCATCGCTGATTCGCTTTAGCTCGCGCGTGAAAAGGGTGCGATTGGCCAACCCGGTCAGATTGTCGAAATAGGCCAGCTGCTCCAACTCACGCGCTGCGGCGCGCTCCTTGGTGACGTCCTGCATGGTACCAAAAAGCGCAAACGGTTGGCCCTTGGCGTCCCGCTCCAACGTGCATTGCAGTTGCAAATCGATTTGCGTTCCGTCGCCGCGCTCCACACGAAAGGTGTCGTTTTGACGCGCGCCGGTTTCGATTGCACGATTGCGAAATTCTGCCAACCGCTCGCGGCTACCATCGATGTAACAGCGGCTGACATTCTCCACCGACATGTCGAGCGTTTCAGGATCAAAGCGCATCAGCTCATAACCGCGCTCGTCCCACTCGACGGTCATTGTATCAAGGCACACCCGCCAACTGGCGAGCTTGCCGAGCCGCTGCGATTCCATCAGATCGCGCGACTTGCCCTCGATGACCGCATAGCTTTCCTTCAGCGCACGATCAGCCTCGGCCTCGGCTGTGTCGTCCTTGATCACGCCAACAACCCCGACAACCTCACCGTCGGGACCAAACTCGGCTTCCATGTGGACCAACATATCGATGATGTCGCCGTTCGGTTTGCGGTATTGCGACCTGGCCACAGTCGGCTCACCTTTTTCCCAGGTACGCTTGAAGGCGGCATGCTGGAGATTGTCTTCAATTGCCGTTCCTTCTGGGACAACATCGCCTTCCTGAATGACCGACAGGGGAACGAAGCCCTCTTGGCGCTCCATGTCGTACATGTCGATGAGTTCCTGGGACATCCACAACGGATCGGCCTCAGCGTTGATTGCACGCCAATGACCCATTTTGGCAATCTTGAAAGACCGCGACAAAAGCCCGGCGCGCTCATCCAATTCCGCACCAATATTGCCAACAGCCATCGCAGCATCGCGGGCAAGCGGCCGGAAGATGAAGATCGCCACCAGGAGGACAAAACCAAGCGAGACGAGCACCCAAATGCCGTGCACGCGCATGGCGGTGGCCATCTCTTGCTCAGCGGTCTGCGTGTAGAGTTCCACGGCCTGATCGAGCCGGATCAAAAGCCCGTTTTCCGCGTTCATGCGCTGATACTCGATCGCCTCATCGAATTCCTCAGGCGCATTGGCAAACGCCTCATAGGTTCGGATGAAACTGGCCACCATGTTTTCCAGCCCTCGGCCGGCGGGTGCATAATGGTGGCGCAAAGTGGCGGTCGCCTGAGCAGGTGCTGGTTCGCCGTTCCGGCCTTCGGTCAAGTAAACATGTGCCTCGCGCATACGCTCGACGGCCAGGCGAATATCCCGCAGCGCACGATCGCGGCGATAGGTATTGGTTTCTGAGAGGACGCGGTCGGGAAGCAGTGCTAGACGTTGCGACAACATGCGCTGCGAGGCGGCAACATTGATAATCTCACCTTGCTGCCGATTGACGTCGAGTATTTGATTGACTTGGAAGGCGCCGATGACAATCGAGGCGGCTACCAAAGCCATGGCAGCGATGTATTGCCACGTATAGCGTCGGCGGAGCGCCTTTTCGTCATACGTAGAATCATTGTCCATAAAATAACGCCCTATTACATCGCGCGGATGAATTGACGTTATTTACGCTGATCTAAGAAATAGTGAAGCGGCTCAGCAATCGAAGTCGAGATCACTTGAATTGACAATTACGGTAAACAAACCGTTACCATCGCCCTATCCAGAGTAGGTGCCGACACTGTCATCGAGAAAAGCGTTGTTTGCTTTACGAATTTCGGCCGCCGCGTCATCGTAAAGGAATGGCAAGAACGCAAATCGCTGGCCGCCGGTGATCGGCAAGGCCTCATGCAACAACGAACATGAGAAGATCAGCGCACCGCCCGTTGGCGGATTGTAGACGGTGTTGGAGTATTCCGGAAAGGTCACGCCACCGCCGTCAAAGTCTTCGGCATTGAGATTGATGGATACTGCGAAGCGACGATGGGCGGTACCATTGGTGGTGTTGTCACGATGGGCCTTGAAGTATCCGCCAGTGTTAGCGTCGTAGCAGCACACAATGTACCGCTCCATGCGCGTTACTTTAAACTGGAACGCTTTTTCGATTTGCGGCGCTAGGCGCCAGTAAATGCGATGCATCGCCGCTTCACGCAGGCGCTCATCGTCGATGAGGCAGTCGAAACGCTTCTTTGCGGAGTTATCGAGTTCGACAAGCGTTTTGCCATCGCGCTCGCGTGTCACGCCGGAGGCTTCCCCGCCATGGGATTGGTAATACTCCAGAAGCTCTTTGCAGAAGTCTGGCTCAAAGACGCGCGGCATCATCAAAACCGGTGCGGGCGTGGCAACACCAGCATGCTTGAGGGGTTCCCCCATGGCCTCCAGGGCTGCCAGTGCCTGTTCTGTATCGCTGGGCGCGAAGGTCGCCATCACCCGCATGACCGGATCGATAAGAAACCATCCGGCCGGCATGACACCGGGCTGGGGCTCTTGCGCTGCGCCGGTGACGCCAAATGTGTCGTGCAGGCCGCCCGACTGATCGTGGAAAACCAATAGCGATCCATCCAGCGCAATCAGCGCGCGGGTCTGCCGAGTTTCTTCAGCGTTGCTGGCCAAGGCGATCACGCGCTTGGCCGGATCAAACAGAGACTGTGCGCTTTCCATCGGTGCCAGCATGGCAGCACAGTCTTTGGTGCCCTGCGGCGGCAAGAAACCAAGCAGCGTGTAACGCCCACCCAGAGACCCAAACGCGAAGCGTTCGTTGGAGCGCGTTGCCGAATAGCAGAGTGGCACGGCCTCGCCAAAGCGAAGGGTACGCAGTCGCTTGGCTGGCTCGGTTTCGATGGAAGGTTCAAGAGGACGGGCTGTCGCGGCGGCTGTCATTGGCGGGTCTTGCTCGCAAGGGTCAAAAGGGTTGGCCAAAGCCAAGCCAGACGCTAGCGAGTGGCGCCTAATGTATGGTTAACAAGCCATGAACAACCAAACCGTTGCGCTGGCACCTTAGGCTGCGTCCGACTGGGCGCCGCCGGTCAAAACTGCATAAATGCCGGTGGCGTGATCCGTGGAGCGAATTTTCTCGGCAAGCACTTCATCGCGGAGAACGCGGGCAATGCGGGCCAGCGCCTTCAAATGATCGGCGCCGGACCCTTCTGGCGCCAACAGCACGAACAACAGATCAACCGGCTGGTCGTCGAGCGCTTCAAAGTCGAGCGGATTATGCGCCCGGGCGAACAAGCCCACGACGCCATCGAGCCCTGGCAATTTGCCGTGGGGGATCGCCACACCGTGGCCAACACCTGTCGAGCCAAGCCGTTCGCGCTCCAACAGCGTGGTGAAAATGTCGCGCTCGGCAAGACCGGTCAGCGATGCGGCCTTGGCCGACAGCATCTGCAAGGCCTGTTTCTTCGACGTTGCTTTGAGCGAGGCGATCACACCGTCCGGAGCGACCAGATCGCTTAAGTCCATACCCATAATGGCTCCATCCGCGCCGCACCAAGCGATCAGGTGACCGCAGCGAATGGTGACGGGGGCGCGTGAGAAAAACGTTTCAGGGCGTCGCGTTACCCTACGCGGCGGGATCAATCCAGCCTATATTTCCATCATTGCGCCGGTAGACGACATTGATTTGGCCGGTTGCTGCGTTCTTGAACATGACCACTGGAGCGCCGGAAAAATCAAGATCGAGGACCGCACTGGCAACCGTCAGCGTCTTCAGTTCGGTCTCGGTTTCCGCAACGACTGTCGGGGCGAAATCGTCCGACGGCTCCTCATCTTCATCAGGGCTGGCGAAGGTCACATAGCTTGCTGCCGCCATAGCGGCGCGCTCTGATTTGTCCTGGTGATGATCTTTTAGGCGGCGCTTGTAGCGACGCAAACGTTTCTCCAATCGGGCCGAGGCCTGGTCGGCGCTCTGGTGTGGATCGACCGACAATCCGGTAGATTGCATGATCGCGCCCGAATCAAGATGGATGGAACAATCGGTGCGAAAGCCCGATCCCTCGCGCTCCATGGTGACGTGACCTGAGTAACCGCCGGAGAAATACTTTGCCACGGCGTCAGAAAGCTTATCTTCCACATGCCCGCGTAGCGCGGTGCCGATATCCATGTTTTTCCCGGTGATTCGCAGGCTCATAGCCATCCTCCTTATTCGAAAAACGCGCATTTTGGTGCGTTTTGCCGTGGGTTCTTAGGAAGGCAGGCTGACACGCGGTGCGCCCTTCGCCAAGTCCCCATATGGCGTGTTTGCCGGCTCGTCGGAGCTTGAAAAGGGTGAAAGCTCCCGCCGACCGGCGCGTTAGGCCGGTATTGCGGCGCGTTTTTCGCGACGGCGCTGGACGGAGGATGCGATGCGCATCGACTCGCGATATTTCGCCACGGTGCGACGGGCGATATCCACGCCATCGTCTTTCAAGGCTTTGACCAACTGATCATCGGAAAGAACTTTTTTGGGGTCCTCGGCATCGATCAGCTTTTTGATCCGCTGGCGTACAGCTTCGGCCGCATGCGCGTCTCCCCCATCGGCCGATTGGATGGCGGCAGTAAAGAAGTACTTCAGCTCAAAAACACCGCGCGGCGTGGCGATGTATTTGTTGGAGGTAACGCGGCTCACCGTCGACTCATGCATCTCGATCGCTTCAGCAACCTGGCGCAGCGTGAGTGGCTTCAAATGATCAACGCCGCGCGCGAAAAACCCGTCCTGCTGGCGCACGATCTCCTTGCCGACCTTGACCATGGTGCGGGCGCGCTGGTCGAGGCTTTTCACCAGCCAACTGGCTGATTGAAGCTGTTCTGACAGGTAGCCCTTTTCATCGACCGACAGCGTGGCCCGATCGATTTGCGCATAATAGGTGCGGTTGACGAGGACTCTCGGCATCGTCTCCGGGTTCAACTCGACACCCCAGGTGCCACCCTGTTCTTCGCGCACAAAGATATCTGGAATGACTGTCTCGACCGGGCTGCTGGAAAAGCCGCGGCCTGGCTTGGGATCAAGGGCGCGCAGCTCCGACAGCATCTCGGTGATGTCTTCAACATCAACGTCGCACTTGCGTTTCAGGCCAGCGAAATCGCGTTTTGCCGCCAGCTCCAAATGATCGAGCAGTGCCTGCATGGCGGGGTCAAAACGGTTCTTTTCACGCAGCTGCAGCGCCAAACATTCTGACAGTGACCGCGCGCCGACACCCACCGGATCAAAAGTTTGAATGATCGAAAGCACGGCTTCGACCTTTGCCAAGTTGGCACCGAGGCGTTCGGCAACCTCGTCCGACGTTACTTGTAGATAGCCGTTTTCATCAATGGCATCGATCAGCATGCGGGCGATTAGGCGCTCCTCGGGTGCGATAACTGCCATGGTCATTTGGTCGCTAAGATGCTCGTGCAGTGACTTTTCGCGTGTGACAAACGCGTCGATATCGGGGCGATCCTCGAACGCTGTGCCGCTACCGCCCATCTGGGCTAGACTTGGCGCTAACGGCCCGACTGGCGCGTCTTCGGGGAAGACATTATCGGTCGCCGTATCGAGATTGTCGGCCACCCCTTGTGCGCTGGTTTCCAACTGATCGGATGTCCAATCGGGGCGCTCGTCGTCGCGTGCCTGGTCCGGGCCATCATCGCTAGAAACAGGCTCTTGGACGTCGTCGCTGGCCTCATCGCGCTCCAACAATGGGTTCTGCACAAGCTCATGGTCAACAAAGGCCGAGAGCTCCAGCGATGAGAGCTGAAGCAGCTTGATCGCCTGCATCAACTGCGGCGTGATTTGCAGCGATTGGCTTTGGCGCAGGACGAGTTTCGGCGACATACTCATGCGCCGATGTAAACTGCTTCGCCATAACCAAGCAAGCCTCATGCCAACCAGGTATTAGGAGAGGTTGACAGGCCCTAAACGCTGCGGCTTAGAGCGAGAAGCTTTCGCCCAGATAAAGCCGCCGTGCCTCGGCATTGGAGACGATCGCATCTGGTGTGCCCTCGGTGAGCACCGTGCCGGAGTGGATGATCGTCGCGCGGTCGATCAGGCTGAGCGTTTCACGCACATTATGGTCTGTGATTAGAACGCCGATGCCGCGCGTCGTCAGGTGCCGTACAAGGGCGCGAATGTCGTTGACGGCGATAGGATCGACGCCGGCAAAAGGCTCATCAAGCAGAATGAAAGCGGGGCGCGAGGCCAGCGCACGGGCGATTTCACAGCGCCGGCGCTCGCCGCCTGACAGAGCGATGGAGGGCGTATTGCGAAGCGCTTTGATCTGAAATTCATCGAGCAATGACTCCAAATCGGACTGGCGCTTATCGGCATCCGGCTCCACCATCTCCAGAACGGCCATGATGTTTTCTTCCACCGTCATGCCGCGAAAGATCGAAGCTTCCTGTGGCAAATAGCCGATACCCAGGCGCGCGCGCTGATACATGGGCAGCTTGGTGATCTCGTTGCCATCCAGATGGATCTGCCCGGCATCAGGCAAAACCAAACCGGTGATCATGTAGAAAATCGTCGTCTTGCCGGCGCCGTTCGGCCCAAGCAGCCCGACCGCTTCGCCGCGCTTAACGGTCAGACCGGCATCACGCACCACCACACGGCCTTTGTACGCTTTGCGCAAGCCTTGCACGACCAAGGCATCGCCAATGACCGGGTGCTCGTAAACTTCGTAAGGCTCAAACGGCAAGACATCCTCGTCGACCAAATCGGTCCCGTTCTTGCCCCCATTGCTGTGCCCGTTGGTGCCTCCATTGGCCACCGGAGTCGCTGTTTGCTCAATCAGTCTGTCAAAGTCATGGCTAAGCCGATCAAGCGGGTCACGCGGGCGCAAAATTCCCCAACGCACAAGCATCGCAGACGGATCGGAAAATCCGTCGAGCGTGCGCCCAAGCTTGGCGAGAGATTGGTTGACCAAACGCATGGTGCGCTTATTCCCCCCCGCCCGGCGAAAACACACCGGTCACGCGCCTTGAGCCGGAATCCAATCGGCTTTCCCGCGTGGTCAAATCGACCACTAGTTCCTGTCCACGCACCAGATTTTCGCCTTGCTGCAGAACAACGCTTCCGGTCAGCGTGATAATTTCGGTGACGAAATCAAACCGCGCCTGGTCGCCCGCTGCATATTGGTCTTCAGAGCGAATTTCGACCGCGCCTATCGCCTCGAGCAAGCGCAGACCTTGATTGCTGGTCGGTCCAATCGCGCCATCTTCGCCAGATTGGTAATGCACGCGCAGTTCGCGGGTGCGCAGTGTCGCCGTGCCCTGAACAACTTCGACATTGCCCCGGAAGATCGCGACGTTCTCAGCGTCCAGCACTTCCAAATTATCGGCCTCGATCTCGATGGGATCGTCGGATTCCTGGGAAAAGCCGCTCAAGCCATCGGCGAGCGTTTGCGCATTGGCCAAGTTCGCGCCCAACGCGAGCGCCGCCATGGTCACCCAAACCAACCACCCTGAGCCAGCAACACGCATACTCACGTCCCGTCCTGCGCCCCATCTGGCGCACCGTCTTGCGCCGGTGTGAACACCATGCGCACGCCACCGGTAAACAGGAGCCGTTCACCGCCGTCAAATCCTTGCACACCGCCAGCGTCGAGTGTGACTTCGTCATTGGCGATCCGCACCGGCTCTTGCGAGCGCAATGTGCCGTTTTCAAGATCGACCTCGCTGACCCCCAAAAAGGCCTGGCCGCCGGATGAAAGGCGCAGTTCAACGCCACCCTCTTCAAACACCATCAGCTGCGTTGCGCTATCGAACCGTGCCTGCGGAGCGATAATAAAGGCCTGCTCGTCATCATCGACGGTCATTTCGCCTTCAAGCTGGCGCATGGTGATGACCGGGTCCACCGATAGCGACTGAAACGCCTCGGCGGCGCGCAACTCATAGGGCCGGCCGTCATCGTCCTCGCCGCGAAGCACAGGGGCTTCCATCGCGATGCCCTCGTCGGTCACCGTTACATCCCTGATCGCAAGTTCCGGGATGGTCGCCGTGGAGTACCACCAGCCGGCAAGCACCACGACGACGCTCACCACGCCGGCGGCAGGCACGAGCAGGCGTAAAGCGCGCACTCTGGCCGAGTGGCGCCGCGCGGCGGTGAAGGCCCCGGCCCGACTTGCGGGCGCTGTGATGCGTTCACGAGTGGGCGAAGATATCGCTGTCACCCCACCCCAACAAGTCAAGTTTGGCGCGTGTGGGAAGGTAGGCGAACGATGCCTCGGCAAGCGAACGGCGCTCTTCCCGGTCAAGGAGCTTGTCGAGTTTTGCTTTCAGCGCGTGGAGATGCAGAACGTCTGACGCCGCATAGGCTTGCTGGGCCTCGGTCAACGTCTGGGCACCCCAATCGCTTGATTGCTGTTGTTTGGACATGTCCACGCCCAAAAGCTCCTTGGAAATCGACTTCAATCCATGCTGATCGGTGTAGGTCCTGGTCAGCCGAGAGGCGATCTTGGTGCAGAATACGGGCGTTGTCATGACGCCAAACGACTGGAACAGCAAAGCGACATCGAAGCGGGCATAGTGGAAGATCTTTGTGCGCGCCGGATCGGCCAACAATGCTTCAAGGTTGGGCGCTGATGTCTGGCCCTTGGCGATCTGGACGACGTCAGCTGACCCATCGCCCGGCGACAGCTGCACCACGCAAAGCCGGTCACGGTGGGGATGAAGCCCCATCGCTTCGGTGTCGATGGCGACCTCGTTTCGATAGGCGTCCAGCGAGGGCAAATCGCCCCTATGCAGTCGAATGCTTGTCATGATACCGGCCTGGCAATTGAAGTGCTTGACCGCGTGCATAGCAAGCCGGAGTTAACGGGTCCAATACGCGCAGTGCCGCGTTGCATTGTTGGTGGTTGGTTGGCCGGTTCGACCAAAGGTCGCCGCGAAACTCCACTGGGCTATAGCCGCACAGCAATGTGAAGGACTTTGGTGGTCGGAAAGGGCTTCAACCAAAGCCTGCGGCATTTCCAGCGCAAACGCCTGCCGCATGTTCAACAAACCATGCGGTCGTGCCAACGGCACGGGGCGGGGGGAGAAATGGTGCTGGAGGAGAGAGAAACATTGAACACTCTCTTCGCCGCATTGCAGGAATGGAATGACCATCTCGCACATTTAGACGCCGAGCGTCTGGGGTGCGACGATGATGCACCCACACCTTGATTTCAACGACGTTGCGCCGGATCAGGTTGCCGAGCCAAAGACCAAGCGTCCGCCTCCGTTTTCTCTGCGTTTGACGCAGGAAGAGCGGGCGAAGCTGGATGCGTTGGCGGGTGATAAGCCGCTTGGCACGTACATTCGTGAGCAGTTGCTGGGCGATGATGTCAGCCCGCGTAAGCACGGTCAGCGGCGGGTAGTAGCTGATGATGAGGCGTTGGCGCGGATTCTGGGCGGCCTTGGTGGTTCACGGCTGTCGGCGAACCTGAACCAGCTCGCTAAGGCCGTGAACTCGGGCTCGTTGCCCGTCACCCCGGAAACCGAAGCCGAATTGCTGCAAGCGTGCCGCGACGTGTCTGCGATGCGTCGTGACTTGCTGAAGGCGCTCGGCCGACCGCCGGAGTTGACGCCATGATCCTGAAAGCGAAAGAGCGCGGATCGGGGGTGCAGCTTGCCCGCTATCTTATGGCGAAGCGCGATAACGATCATGTCGAATTGCATGAGGTGCGCGGCTTCGTGAGTGACGATCTGCGCGGTGCGTTCAGTGAAGCCGATGCCATCGCGCTTGGCACCAAATGCGACAACCATCTGTTTTCGATGAGCCTCAATCCGCCGCCGGGTGCGGAGGTCGGAACAGAAGACTTTGAAAATGCTGCTTCCGAGATCGAGAAGAAGCTCGGGCTCGAAAACCAGCCCCGTGCGATTGTCTTTCATGAGAAAGACGGAAGGCGGCATGCCCATGTCGTATGGTCACGGATCGACGCCGAGTCGATGACCGCGATGAACCTGTCGCATTACAAGTCAAAGCTGCGGGACGTGTCCCGTAAGCTTTACCTCGACCACGGCTGGGACATGCCGCGCGGCTTGCAGGATCGCAGCCTGCGCAATCCGCTCGCCTTCACCCATTCGGAATGGCAACAGGCCAAGCGTATCGGCGTTGATCCACGGGAAGTCAAAGCCGTCCTGCGCGAATGCTGGCAAGGCTCCGACAACCGCGCATCGTTTGAACAGGCGCTCAAGGAACGCGGCTTCTGGCTCGCGCGAGGGGATCGGCGCGGCTTTGTCGCTATCGATTATCGCGGCGAAGCTTATTCCTTATCCCGCGCCGCGGGTGTGAAGACCAGAGATATCGCAGCCCGGATCGGCAAGCCGGATACGCTGTCGTCGGTTGAAGCAACGAAAGCCGAGATTGCCGACGGCATGACCGAGAAGATGCGCCGCTTCATCAAGGATGTGGAGCGCGATGGCAAACGCCGCCTGGCCATGATCGATTTCCGCAAAGCAGAGATGAACGCGCAGCATGAGATTGCGCGTGCATCGCTCGGTGAAGCGCAAGAAAAGCGATGGAAAGCCGAAGAGAAGCGACGGGCAGATCGGCTACCCAAAGGCATGTCCGGCCTGTGGCACCGCCTGACCGGGCGCTTCAGCGCAATAAAAGCGCAGAACGAGCAGGAAACACTCGAAGCCTTGCACCGAGATCGCGCCGAGAAAGATGCCCTGATCGCCCTTCAGATTGATGAGCGGCAGATGCTTCAGCAGGACATCAAGACGCAGCGCTCCATCGCCCGCAATGAGTTGATGCAACTTCGCAAAGATGTCCGGAACTATCGCCAACGCGATAATGATCGTCACCGTGAACAACATCACGAACGGGAACAGCAGCGCAGACACCCGAGGCGCACAAGGCAACGTTTCAGTCCGTAAAGCATCGGCTACTCGGCGCTTTCGGGTCTAATTCCATGACCCGTTGCAGTCACCACCTTCATCATCAGCAGAACCCCAAACCATCAGGGCCTTGATAGGCCGGGATTATGGTGTGCGCGGGCCGTAAGGCCCTGAACGGTTCGGGGCCTCCTTGACGACAAAGGAGGATGACATGAAACGCATCACACAATCAGAAGCCGCAAAGCTTCGTACAACAGAACTTTACAGCCTGCGCCGCGCAGCATTCACCGCGTTCTCGGGCGCAACGCGCGACTCGCAAGACCAGCGCGACGCACTGGCCACAATGCGTGCCGTTGAAGCGGTTCTGAAGCAGCGCGGGCCTGTTCCCTAACCCCTTTGGTCAGAGGCTACATTCAGCTGCGGGTGGCGATCATGGTTCGCGCTCGTAGCGACTGCTTCTTTGCGACTCGTCATCGCTTAGCCTCGTCAGAATGACGGGCGCGCTGTCGGGAAAATCGACCACGAGGTTGAGCGTTCCGCCCATCGCCTCAACATAAGAACGCAATGTTGAGAGCAGCATATCCGTGCGCTTCTCAATCTGCGCAACGCCAACTTGTTGTTTGCCAAGGGCTTCCGCGAGCTGGACTTGCGTCATGGACTGCGCTTTCCGCAGCTGCTGCAACGTCATGTATTCTGCGGCAAGCGTTTCGGTTCGCTTCGCGGCTTTGGCCCGTTGTTCATCGGTCAGTGTACGGGCCAGAACATCATCTGCTGAAATCGCCATTATACGCCTCCTTTTTGTTTCAATTCTTCAAGATGCTGGGCAAAACGCTGATCGGCTTTCCGTATCAGGGTCTTGTAGAACCGCTTTTCAGAACCGCCCGACTTATCTCCGCCAACAAGCAATATTGCTGTCCGGGCTCGGTCGAACGCGAATGCGATCCGCCACGCGCCATCATCCGCATAAAAGCGCAATTCCTTCTTATTGGCGTAGTTGGAACCCGTCAGCGTATCAGCATGGGGACGCTTTAGTTCCGGGCCAAACTGCTTCAGAAGGCCGATCATCGCAGCGGCTTCAATGCGCACTTCATCATCGAGTTCGGCGAACTCCGCCGCAAAATCATCATGAAACTCGACAACCCAATCCATACCTAATTATAATTTCAAAGTTATATAATTTCAAAGTTATTTTTCATGCGGGATGGGAAGTCCGTTTCGCTGCCCATTTAGCGCAAGTACCTTCTCAATGTGCGAGCAGATATACCAAGCTGTTCAGCCAAGCCCTCAAGAGTAGGATTATTCAAGCTGACTTGGTCTTTCGCCCATTCCAATTGTTCATGTTCGAGCTTTTTCGGTCTACCAATCACCACCCCCCGCTCCCGCGCCGCTTGCATACCCGCCTTTGTCCGCTCCGATATCAACGCCCTTTCCAACTCTCCAAAAGCATTGATGATCTGATAGGCGAAGCGCCCCATGGGGGTGTTTGTGTCGATGGCATCGGTGAGGGAGACGAAGGCGACTTTTTGGGCTTTGAGTTTTTCGAGCATCTGGAGGGCGTCTAGGAGGGAGCGGAAGGCACGATCCATTTTCCAGACGGTTAGTTTGTCGCCGGGGTTCAGGGCTTCAAGCGCTGTCGTGAATTGCGGTCGGGACTTGGCGACGGCGAAAACGCCTTCGTCGCGGAAGATCGTATCGCAGCCTGCCCGGTTCAGGGCGTCGATTTGCAAGTCCAGATTCTGTTCGTCCGTTGAGACGCGGGCATAGCCAATATTCATGCGGTTTCATTGCGGCACCTTTATCCGCACGGGCGACGGTCAGTGCCTTGGAAAAGGTTGAAACGAAGCTGTCACAGCGGGTTTTCGTAGCCGCACTTCCCTGACAAAACCGACCCCTTTTGTCCGATGGGGAAGAGAGGGAAATGCGCACGGCACAGACTGGTAAAACCCGCGCCTAGCTTCAAAGCAATATTACGAAATCAATCAAATATCGCCCAGCGTTTTATTGACAAAAGGGGTCGCTTTTGTCCGTCAGAAACGAGTCTTTCTGATGAAAACATCGACATTACTGTTTAAAACCGTGCTGGCTTACACATTTTCTGTGTGCCTAACCTCTGCCGCGATGGCGCCGACGTCCGATGAGATCATGACCAATATGAGCGATGAGCAACGGGGCGGCTATCTTACTGGTGCCGTAGAAGCGTCCGCATTTCTTGCACATGCCAGTGGTGATCGCGCACGGTCGCAATGCATCATGGAATGGTTTTTCGAAGCCGACACGGGTGCAAATGAGATCGTTCAGGCGCTCGACCACTTCAGAGATCGACAAGCGCAGCCCGTGATCATGGCGCTGATCAACCGCGCCTGTCCTGCGGAATGATGTGAACTAGAAAGGTTTCATCGGCGAGAAACCGTTGTTCGTCGGCGTCTCGATGGCAAGCGTTTCGGGTTCAGCCACGCTGGATGATTCTGGCGCTGCATTGGGGAATTCCGGTGTGCTTTGGAAGTCAGACTCAAGCGCGGTGATCGCGTCGTCCAGCGCATCAAAGTCTGCGTCATTGAGTTCGCCTGATTGAACGCGCTCCTGCAATGCCGTTGTTTGTTCCAGGCGCTGCGTCGCTGTCTCGACATTTTGCATGGCCTGCGCGGCGTCTTCCCAACGCGCCGCGTCGTGATCCCAGTCGGTCATATCCACCGAGTCGGGATCAACAACCGCGCCATCTTCGCTGCGGAATTGCCCTTGTTCATCCATGAACACGGCACGGCCTTGGCTGTCACGGTTGGCGTTGCTGAGGATGTTGCCGAGTTCGTTTTCTGCATCGAACAAGGCGTCGCGCGCCGCCAGTTCCAGAGCGACGAGCCTATTGGCCAACTCGGCGACGCGCTGCTGTCTGATCTGTTCTTGCTGGGTCAGAAATTCGAGCGCGCGGGCGGTCTGTTTGTCAGCGCGGTCTTGACCCTCGCCAAGGCCGCTGCGGTCTTTCGCAAAGCCGCCTGTCAGAGCCGATCCACTATCCTGCGCGGCCAGATATGCCAGATGACGGCTCATCTCCTGATCCGGCGTCGCGCTTAGCTGAAACTCGTTTTTTGCAATCCCCTTCATGATCCCCCGATAGTGTTTCTTCCATTATACAATATTTCGGAGACGAATTGCGAATTTGCACTATCACAGCAGTTCTATTCTTGTTTCCCGGTTGCGCATGCAACCGGACTAGGCCAGCGCCAATGAGCGGGGGGATACCGTCACAGACCGCAGACAGCGGAGGGGGATCACCCGTCCTGCACAAATGAAATACGGCAGGACGGGGACACCGCTATCTGCGCCGGAGCGCATGCGAAGGCTTGGTCTTGAAGGCAGACGGGGTCGCAGACCCCAACAACAAACACAAAAAAGCCAGCCCACAGGCTGGCACGACATCAAGCGCAAGGGATCGAAGCCGACTGGCCGAAACAACAGGTTCGGTTCACGAGAGCCCGGCCGGAACGGGTGCGCAATAAAACACCAAACATTAAACGGCTAAATACATGACAGTGATTTTCATTGTACAGCCAATGGATTCTTATTTTATCGATTTATGGATGATTTTGCTTGCAACGCTGCGATCTATTTGCAAGCTTGAATTGGACCTAAGTTCTACGCCGCAAAGATATCGACGAAGACTCTGTGATACGTCTTTGTCATAGATGTTTCACATTTTTGGAAATATCATTAGAATGATTTAGAATAGAGTTTGAACTTTGGGCGTATGTCATCATGTTGCGTAATCAATCTATTCTTGGTTTATTTGTTTTTGTTGCGGGTGCGAATGCAGCATCCGCGCAGGACGACATACAAAGCAGCAACCTCAGTTTTTTTTCAGCGATTTCCACGCAAACGGCCATCTTTGAACGAGATGACGGACGCGAGAGTGGTGTTCAGATCGTGACTCCCATTGAATTTGGCGTGCGTTTTGAGCGCGGCTATCTTGGGCTCAAAACCGCACATATTTACAGCGAACGGGACAGTGATTTCGCAGGCGGATCGGGAACCGTCTCGACGCTCAGCGATACAGTCCTCTCGGGCAGCTACCAGGTCTATGCAGGCGCACCGGAGTGGCTGGGTGAACGCCGCATTACCTTCGCCATCAACGGTGATCTCAATATCCCGACAGGACAAGAACAGCTCGCAGGCAGCGAGAAGAACGCCGTTTTCGACTCCTTCTTAGTCGATCAAGATCGCTTCGGCGAAGGCTGGAACATCGGGTCGGGCTTCTCTTCGACGGTTGGGATTACACAGAACACCCTTCTCGGGATCGGTGCGAGCTACATTTCGCGCGGCGACTACAATCCGGATGGCGATGCACCGAACCGCACGCTTAGCCCCGGCGATCATCTGGTCGGCACTGTGCAGCTTTTGCACGCATCAGAGGCTTTCCGGGGAAGTGTTGGCTACCGCCTAATTGAAGAGCGAGAGACGGAAGTTGACAGGGTTGCCATCTATGACCGCGCAATTTCACATGAAGTCTTCGCATCCGTTTCCGTGCCGTTTGCGGAAAGATGGATGGCGTCAGCCAGCGGCCACTACGCCACCCGCGGCGCCGATAAAGCGCTTGATATCGCTACCGGGACGTTGCGCCGGACGGTACGCGATGACAATGGCGATACCTACCAGATCGCAGGCAGCCTGAGCTACGCATTCAATCCGTTCAGCTCCGTCACCGCACGCGCAAGCTATCGCCATCGCGGCGAGAATGATTTTGACGAGGCTGATTTCGCGTTTGCTCCATCACTGAGCCGGTTGGAAGTGGGATTAGAATACAATCATCGCTTGGAAAGTGGCGTACGACTCGCTGCCAATGCTTCGTATTTTGAGGTAGAAGAAGGCAGCATTCTCGGCTTCAGCGGGCCTCGTTTTCAAGGCGCTTCATTTGGGTTGGAGACGAGCTATGCGTTTTAGGTGGCAAGCATTAATTCTTTTTGCAGGTTTATTCTTTGCAATATCTCCATCAATTTCGGTTGGCCAAGATATTTTTGTCGAAGAGCGCTTTCTAAATGAGTTATCTAAAGCAGAGGCCTTTAAAGAAAACATAATCACAGACAGGTCGCGCATATTTAGCCTCGTAAACGCTGATTATAATACATATATCGAATTTCTTTTGGATCATAGAAATTTAAGAGAAATACTTGATGGATCGATTCCGTTTGTAGGGTGTCTTGGTAGCGAAAATACTGTGTACGGTTATTTTGACCCAGCCCTTCATACTTGGATTATTGTGTGGCTAAATTCACAGCATGAAGTCGTGAACACAAGGTTGAGTTTGGGGTTTGCGCCCATTGAGACCGGGCAAGACAACTCATGGATCGACCTAATGGCAAAGCCAGATGCAACTGGGCTAGTCGTCGATAACATCCGTGAAGCGTTAGATATTCAGATCGCTAGCTTCTTACAGCTCTTCCCCTACAACGGCTGTGTTGAACCTGAACTAATTGATTTTGTTTTCTCAGAAAATGACGCAATCTATACTATAGCAGATCACTTCATAGTTGCGAGTCAATTTACAAATAGCGACATAGAGTCTATGAAACAAATAATTTCACAACAATGGGAAGGTTTTAATAGTGATATAGAAGTCGATTCTATTAAAATAAATTACATCAGGCCAAATGTTCTGGATTTAGATGTATTTTCAATATCAAGTCTCGAAAATAGGCCAGACGTTATTCTGGTTCATGGATTTAGGCGTTCACCCGAAATGACTGTTGTTTATGAAGAGTTCGATACAATCATGCGAGAGCAATAACATTGTTTTTATCACCTATATTTCGCGCTGCAACCGCAGGTGTTTTTTTGACGTTTTGTTCAGTGCATGCGCAGGCACAAGATTCGAACGTGCAAACGTCTCCTACGAGCGGAGACCTTGTTGCAGTAAGCGGGGGAGGCATCTCGGCTGTCGGTGGAGCTGCTGGCGCGCTTGGATACAAGCTACCCAGTAGGGGCTTAGGCGCGGTTTCCCTCGGAATAAGCGCCGGTCAACTTCAAGATGAGGTGCGTAGAGGGCAAATCGCGCAAGCTACGGGAACCGTTGTTTCATCTGTTGTTGGGCTGTTTACAGTCCCCGCTGGTGCAGCGGCGGGCGCGGTCGTTGGGAACGTTCCCGGCGCAGTGATTGGTGGGGCAACAGGAGCTTACGCAGCACACCGCGCCGGCGTAGGTGCTGAAAACCTAGTAGTATCCACGCAAAACCTGTTTGCTGACAATCGAAGCCCACTGCAACGGCGTCTAGATGCTGCTGGGCTGGACGCCGCGAGGTTTGCTGACAATTACAATCTTTTTAATCAGACTGAAAGGCGGAGATTTGAGAGCGATCTTTCGCAGGAGCTTCAGCGTCGGGAGGCATCTTTAGCATTGCGAGAGGGACGATCGTTTATCCCTGAATCCTCAGCAGACCAAAACACTATCAATCCACCAGCGACGGTCGGCGAACTTGAGCAGCAGCTGGGACTCCAGCCAGGTGAGTCATTTATCCCGTCGCCTTTTGGCCTTGAACAGCAACTTCATTCATCACTAGCGGGAAGTACAACAGGTCTTTCATCCCACATTGGCGATGCACGCGGCGGAAGCCTTGTTGACCCTGAGTTGGAGCGCGCGTTGTCGGCGGCTGCCAACAGCCCATTTGTGACGACGGTTGAAACACCGAGCGGAGTTTCCACAGGCGCATTCACTGGCCAAGAGGGGCTGAATATCGCTGGCGTTCTGAACGTCTTGACGTTCGATTCCGGCAATCTACAAGACGGTGATCGTGTGCGCCTGACAGTGCGTGACTCGCGGGGTGTTGTTTTACGTCGGACAATTACGCTGACGTTCGGTGGTAGCCGCAGCGCCGTATCTGCACGCAGAGGGATTGTGAACGTCACCATCACTGCACTCAATGAGGGGTCTTCGCCCCCTAATACTGGCGGACTGCGGGTGTCCGGCGAGGTTGCTGGTACCCGCAGCAGGAATTTCAACCTTAGTGCAGGTCAATCGGGGACAATTGCTGTGCGCGTTCTTGGGAACTGAGGCTAACAACGGAGTATGTTGGGCATTGGTAGCAATCGGTTAACCACCTTCGGCGGACTCGTAAGGCGTTCGCTCTGCGGGGTCTTCAAAATGGGCAAAAAACCAGCCAACCATAGCCTCAGTCTGTTCTTTGCGAGAAATCTGCGAGGCTGTTTCTCGGGTCAAACCATGGATGCCTTCAGCATCGTCATACTGCCCATTATCCCGTTCCTGCATCACAAGTCCTGATCATGGCCAATGGGATACCGATTGAGATCAGCCGTGAAACCGGGGCGAGAATGGTGCCCGTCTATCAGCGTGATCCTAATGCCATAAATGGTGCGTTCGAACGAGCGTAAATGCAACGTGGTATACTTACGCCATGAGCCACGAATCCAATTTTAAAGACGCTATATTTCGGTATCGATCCATCGATGCCCTTCTAGGTGACTTTGCCGAGCTTGAAAAACACACGATCTACTTTGCGAAGCCGGAGCAACTCAACGACCCGATGGAAGGAACGCGTCAAATGTATTGGCGTGGAGATCGGATCACGTGGCGTAATCTTCTGTGGCACTACGTTATTTGCCTTCAACATCGGATGATCGAAGCGCTGCTGACCGAAGATGGGGATACACTGAACCCAGACGAGATTGCGGTGTTTCTAACGCTCGATAACCAACCGACGCCGAGCGCAAAGTCTCTTTGCGAACGCTGCATCGCTAGCATTGAGAGCGATGAATCACACAGCGCGCTCTTGAGCCTGCTTGCGAACGCAAATCGCGATATCAGCTTTTTTGAGCTGGAAAGCCTTTTGCGCACTGTTCACCTTGAATGGGTGTTCACCATTCAGAGCGTTTTCGCAGAGCACGAGTTGGTCGATCCAAGTGATGCCGTGGGTCGGGTAAGCGAAAACCTCGTTGAGATACTACGCAAATTTGAATCGGTGATGCCTCAGGTTCGCGAAGAGATCGTAGATGATGGTATCGAGGCGATTCACAGCATCCAGAAATCGATGGGTGAGCAAACATCGTTGCTGGCAGCAGTCCAGCACGCTGACGGTTTAAGACCGAAGCGTGAAAGCGTGTTTTTTGAATTTACAGCGCAGTATTTGAAGAGTCTTGCCAAATTGGTCTACCCACCATGGCGCGTCGCCTGCTTTTCCGCGCGACATGATGATGCAGCCATGTGGAGTTACTATGCAGGGAATCACCAAGGTTGCTGCCTTGTTTTTAGCACCGGCGCATCCTCAAACGGTCGAACGATCCGATTGAATGGCCCGAACGGATACGGATCGAACGGCATCACGCGCCAAACGCGGGAAATGAAGCTACAGGCCGTGCAGTACGCAAGCGATGTGCAAAGGATTGAGTTCTTCAAAAACATAGGCCGACTAAACTTCGACGACCTCATCACGAACTGGTTTCGAGATGAAGAAGGGAACATATCGCCGCTCGCCGATCACCTTAACCCCGGGCAGGAAGAGGAATGGCGGAACGCCTATTGGGCTCGATTTACACCGCCCCTTTTACGCAAGCTTTCAGATTGGAAGCATGAACGAGAATACAGGGTGGTACTGTCCGATATCCTTGGAATCCGCGACAATTTGGAAGGCCGCGTTTTCACCTATGACTATGACACGCTCGACGGAATCATTTTCGGCGTCAATACTCCTCTGTCCGCAAAGGCTAAAATCATAAAGATCATCGAGCCCAAGCTTGAAAATCGGACTGTGTCGCGACCATTCAAGCTGTACCAAGCCCGATACAATTCTTCTTCAGGCAAGATCGAAGCGGATCATCTGTTTATGCTGAAGTGGAGCAATAAGAGTCAGTGAGGTGAATTTACCTTTTGCAAAATGACATTCAGTCTTTCTGGTCTTCTATCATAGGAGGGGGCGGAAAGGGATTGTTGATCGTTTGTTGGACAACCGTAATTGGAAAGGGCCTCTTTCCCTCCAACACTTGAGCGATCATAAGCGCATTCTTTCGCTGAACGTTTTCGTCACGCCACCAGCCCGATGGAGCGTATCCAAGCCTTTCGAGTTCGTGTTTGTCAAAGCTATAACCAAGCTCGCTGCCCAGAGCCTGCAAGAGATCGACGAACAAGCTGTGTCGTTCATCAAAATACCTATCCTGCTGATCAGTCTCCGGTATCGGTGACGACAGATGTTTAATGTAGGCACGGTAAGGGACAATAACCTCTTCAGAACCATAAAACTCTAGCTCGATCAGGTTCAAAGCCGAGACATGAAGAGGGTCAAGCCGAACCTGACGCGTCTTCATCAAAGAGCGAAACACATCCAGCCGTCGCTCACGATCTTCGCGTGCACGATCCATTTTTCGGGTAACAATCACAGCGGCTATCGGACCGACAATAATCGCAATGATCGTGATGAGCGGCAGGCCGATATCTAAAAAAGTTGACCACGACATCCCTAAAGATCCCGCAGCTTTTCAAATCTTGCGTTGATCGGCCCGGCGGGCGTTTGAATCGGGTAAACTTCTTGCTCATTTATTTTGGTTGGCAACTGAATAGGCACCTCGAACACGATTGGTTCCGAAGTTGCCGCCGTGCCAGTGATGGACTGATTGCCGATTGGTAAAGCGAAAACGACCGTACCTGTGAGCAAAGCCCCTTGCTCAATGATTTCATAGTTTCCGTCGTATTTCCCGCCCCCAGCATCAGCGCCACTAATTACACCGTCCTTGAAAACGAACATACCAAATGAGTTCCCTGCCAGCCCGGTGAAATAGGCACTATAGATTCCATCGACCATTTGACGATCCTTCGGCGAGTGCGGGAATCAAATCCTAAAAATTCAAATGAAATGGCACAATACGCGAATGCCAGCTTTCCATCACTATGATCTGCAATCGATGGCGGCGGTTGGTCTCCATGAAGTGGTCTGGATGAAGTCCTCTCCATGAAATGGTCGTGGGGGTATTGGGGGAGCAGGAACGCGCCCCTGATCGGGGATCAATCGGGCGGCCGATTGTGCATGGTTTGGGGCGGGTGGAGAGGCAAGTCTCCAAGTCTCGCGAGCTGGGTTCGGGGGTGGCGATAGACCCCTGGGCGTGATCCATCTTCGCCAAGATGGCGCGCATCCAATCCGCGCAGGGTTGGTCTGGATTTCACAAGGGCAGGAACGCCCTTTGATCTTCCTGAAAGGATCGATGGGTGCATCCGCCGTCGCCCCTTGGGCTATGGCGGACTTGAGGAGAGCGAAGTCTCCCTGCGAGTGGTGGAACGGCGATACGTTCTACTGGCTCTGAAACGGGTTCGATACCCTGAAAGAGCCATGGCGCGGGGGATACAACGGGGGTGTGCAACGACCCCCTTGTCAAGCAGTAGTGGAGGCCGGAGGTACTACACTACACAGCTTGCAGTGCGGGAATTCTGTCGATGGCGGGCTTGTACTACAATATTGTACTATAGTGCGGGGCGGGCTGGTATCCCGACACGTTCGCGCCCGTAGTCTGGAACGGGGACGGCGGATGGGTTCTGTCGATGATGCGGTAGGGAATGCCGTCGCCTGCTTTTGCGCTTAAAGTGAGATAACGGAGACCGAATATGATCGATGATCAAACACTGACAATGCGGGAATTATTTTCGTTTCTTATCGAATTGGGACTAAAAGAAACGGCTGAAGAAATAAAAAAGAGGCTTCAGTCTCAAGGTATCGGCCCAGCCTCTAGAGAAAGCCGCGAGATTGATGGTCGCTTTCTGGAAATCAACGGGCAGTTAATACAAGATACGCTAATTGAACACATTATAAATACTGCGCAGGAACAACCTGGCGAAGCTTACAATATGCTATTGGGCAGCTTGAATATAATGTCAAGAATGTCAAATACCGCGAACGCGGGTGTTTCTGGCTATTGGGGTAACTTGGCCTTGAAAAGCATTTCCAGTTGGAAAAGCGCCGCAGACGCAATAAAGAACAAAATCGGTGCCAACGGCTACTCAATCGGCGCGAATATCAGTATGCCACCAGGCGTTTACGTCGAAATGCACTTTTAGGGTGAGATGCTCGCCCGCAACTTATCAATGTCATCGCCGAATGTCTGATCCTTATGGGTGTCGAAAAGCGCCTTCGTAGCTGGGAAAGTCTGCTCTAACTCAGTCTGAGAGAGCACATATGTTGCAACACGCGAGTAGGCCGCAGCCAATTTCAGCTGCTCATCCGCGCCGTTTTTTCCTTCTATCAGGGCGTCGTTCAGTTCAAACGTGGCTTCCATGATATCAGCCATATGCCGGTCGGCGGTGTCGTCAGAAACACAATCCAGTACATGCGTGTTTATCTTCAAGGAGATGGCATCTGGACGCTGGCTTGCTCTCTGAAATTCATCAATGATTGAAATAACTATCTTTTCATTTATTGCTTTCATAAAATACCTTTATTTAAATTGTTCGATAAACTAAAACAATATGCTGCGAAATTCAATAGGAACGTTTTCCTTTGACAAGCATCAGTCGATAAGTATTTTGTATAAGCGGTAATTTTCTTAAAGAAAGCACCGCAAAGTATTTGGCTCGCGATAATAGCTCAACGGTGAGAACGTGCGCGTATACAAAAAAGGGGCGTTAATAATAGTAGAACAACAGGGATAAACTTACGAAGGCGGCGGATTGGCTAGCCTCTCTCCCACAGGAACAAACATCACACGTTTTGCACCGATGCTGCTGACGTAGCCGTCTCCGGCGTGTGCCATAACGGCGCCGACGTAGCAGCGTTGTTCGCGCGGCTGCGTCCATGTGTTTGTGTCTGGTTCGACCATGTAAAGTTTGGCGCGTTTAGATCGAACGTTTTGCAGGACAAGAATATACTGGTCGAAGATATTGGCGACGGTCAGGATGCCGTGTGCATCGGCGTCGTCGCCGCCTTTCCACTGTCTGTCGATCCTCGACATTTTTGCGTTTTTAATCTTCTCCTGCACCTGCAAGAACCCTGACCACTCCACGGTGGTTAGGTCGATGCGGCTGTATGGAATTTCGAACGGCGTATCGAACACATACTCGCGGTCGGGGTATTTCGGGACGAAATGCTCATCGCGGTAGGTCTTACCGCCGATGATTTGTGGTTTTCCAAGCGCCGGGTTGGGCGTGAGCGCCCGGCCTTCGAGAAAAACGCCATAACTGCGAACGAAATTTTTGCTCAATGCGATATCGAGTGGCGGTGGAACGAGGAGATTTCCCCACCGTTCGCCAAAGAGCGCCGCCGCCGCATCGCCGAGCATGGTGACATTATCAATCGGTGCCTTGTCCTCGATGAACTCTTCAAGAAGGCGCAGAGTGACCGGGCGTACTTTGCTGCCCGTCATGAAGCGGCTCAACGTGCGCAGATTGAGCGGCTTGGTCGTCGAAGTGACATTCTGTCCCCGATAGTACCGATTGATTTTGATGCATACGGTCGGCCAGCCCTCGATATCGCGGGATTTCTTGTACTGTTCCAGACCGCGCCGAATACGCACGATGTCGTCGGTCGTGTAGTCCGCGCCTTCATGAGCGCGCGGCAAGGTTTTCCGTTCGTCAGACAAGGGTGGCTCTCAAAACTGTCCAGCTTCTGTCCAAGACAAAAGCCGTAACAGTACAAAAATCGCAATCCAACGCACGAATGACCGTGCTCGTTGGAGCGATCAATGTCTGCCAAATCTTTTTCAAACCCGAAGACGGCCGTCGGCACGTTGTTGGCCGGGGTGTCCATCATTGCTTTGTCGGTCGGATTACCCGGATGGCTGGGACTCGTGGTCGATCCGGGGACGGCGTTCTTTTTGACGCTGACCACAGGTGTTGGCGGTTTGGCGACGCTTGGCGGTTTTGTTGGGTTGCAGCAGCAATACAGTATTGCGCAGCGGCGTCGCGAGACAGCGGCACCGAGCGGCACGTTTGGGTCGGCGCGGTTTGCGACGCTCGAAGAGCTTGACGCTGCGCAACTGTTCGATCCGAACGGGCTGTATCTCGGCTGGGTCAAAGACAGGAAAACGCCTCTGCCGCTCTTCTATAGCGGCAAGGCGCATCTTTTGACATGCGCACCCGCCCGTCAGGGTAAAGGGATCGGCGTCGTGATCCCGAACCTGCTGCACTATCCGGGTTCGGTTGTTGTCACCGACCCTAAAGGTGAGTTGGCGGCCACGACATCCGCGCACCGCCGCGAGCGCATGGGTCACGATGTGGCTGTGTTCAACCCGTGGCGGCTGCATGGCCTGCCGCAAACGCGGATCAACCCGTTTGACCCTCTCGCCGAAATGGCAAACGACCCCGCATTGCAGCGCGGCACGGGCGAGGAAGCGACGGCGATTGCGCTTCAGCTTCTGCCCGAGCCTGCGGATGAACGGAACAAGTTCTTCCGTGACGGAGCGCGGACAATCCTGCGCGCGGGGCTTTTGTATCTGGCTTTCCTGAAGCCGGAAGCCTGTACCCTGACCGAACTTTGGACGCTGGTTTACAACCCGGTGCGTTTAGAGCGCATGGCAGAAGAACTGGATGCGTCAGAAGCCTGCGGCGGCATGCTTTCAACCCTTGGTGCCAATCTTGCTGCGCAGATCAGCGATGGCGAAGGGCAGTTTGCCGATTTCCGCACCAGTGCGGTGCAGGCTGTCGATATCTAACAGCCCGGCAGCTACTTGGGCGATGCCTTTGGCGCGTCGGATATCAAGCTCGGCGACCTGAAAAACGGCAAGACCAGCCTGTATCTGGCGTTTCCGCCGGAGCGGATGGCGACGCACGGCGCGGCGCTTGGCCTGATCGTCAATCAAGCGATCAAGGCCGTCTCTCACACGAAAGGCGATGGCGCGGTTCTGTTCCTGCTCGATGAGTTTGCCAATCTCGGCAAGCTTGAGGGGCTGGCAGAAAGCCTGACGGCATTGCCCGGCTTGGGCGTGCGCGTCTGGATGATCGTGCAGGAGCTTGCCGAACTAGAGCGGATTTACGGCCAACAGACGGCCCAGACGATCCAGTCGCAAGCCGAAGCCAAACAGGTCTTCGCGGTTACCAGCGATGCGCTGGCACAGTCGCTGTCAAAAGCCTTCGGGCAACGGACGGTGAAAACCAAGAGCCACAATCTTGGCCGGAGCGCGGACGCGGACATCGGCGAAAGCCTCGGTGAGACGGGGCAACCGCTGTTGCGCCCGGAAGAGATCATCGGCCTCGACCGTTCCTTCCAGCTTCTGCGCATCGGCAACATGCCGCCGATCATGGCCGGACGGGTGCCGTACTGGCGCGTCACGCCGTGGGCGGACTGGGCGGAAGCGAACCCTGTCGAGGGCGAGACGCCGCAGGAACACCCCCTTTTCACCATCAATTACCAGCTGAAAGGAGACAGCGATGACTGATTTTCAACCCTTGCCCATGCGCAGGCGCAAGAAAGGCCGCGTCTTGGGCGTCATGCTCACGCCGCTGCGTTTCACTGGCCGCTTGCTGCGCTGGATCGTGCTGCGCCCGCTGCTTTTGATCCTGCTCGCCTTGCTGGCCGTGCCCGTGACCGTCGGCACGCCGCATGTGGCGTGGGACTATCAGTGTGCCCATTCCACGCGCGGGGGCGGCTTCTGCCAAGAAGCCAACTGGTGCGCCTACTACGGCGTGCAGGGCCGGCGTGTCGTGTTCCCGCCAAGGGGTGAGACCTGCGATCTCGTGACATTCCTGCACGTCGATTGGGACGCGGCCATCACCGATCTGTCCGCCCTGATCTTCTCCACCGATGAAACCAACACCACCCCAGAGAACGGGAGCACCGACCATGTCCGCAAGAAATAACCTTCACCGCCGCGAGGCAACCCGCTTTTCACGTGAGGGCCGTTCAGTGTTCGTGACGCTGAATGTGGATCGCCGCGCATACGAGTATGCCCGCAGTTGGGCAGTCTTTCACGCGCCGTCAGACCCGGAGGGTACGGCGGAGTGCCAGCTGGAAGGCCTGATCTTCAGAGCCAGCCTGTCCGGCATGTGTGAGGACGGCTGGGAAGCGCCCGCCGAAATTGAGGCACTGTACCGGCATGCGGGAAACCCGGTGGCCGTCGTGTCTGAACCTGTCGAAGTCACTTACTCGTTCGAAAGTGCGGCTTATGGCGACTTCGGCCTGACAGGGGAAGCCGATCTTCCACCTCCGGATATGAGCGTGCTGCTCGCAAAAACGCTGCTCGCCCATGCCTTGGAAACGGCGGCGACTGATCTCAGAGCGGGGTCTTCTTCGCACATCTTCGATGAAGATGAGGACATTCCGTTCTAAATACAGGCGCATGTATTCCCGCATTAAATTTGCGGTAATACAACCAGAAATGGTATTATGAAAATATATACACTGCGGTGTATATCTCTATGAGGGAGAATTATTATGAAACACTGGCATGAGGAGGCCGAGCGCGGAACGCTCGGCCTGCGGTTCGACGCCTCGGCAAAGCCGTTGGTGACTGTCGACGTCGAGAAATATCAAGCCTATCTCGACGAAACCGACATGACCCTGGCGCAAAAAGAAGCCTTTTTGCAAGACCTTTGGCAAATCGTCGTCGCCTTCGTTGAACTCGGCTTCGGCGTCCACCCGCTTCTGGAAGTCTGTGGACAGAATGAAGAAAGCGATGGAGCCGACGAAAACAACGATTCGGATGCGGTAAATTATACTGAACCAAAACAAGAAAAAGGAAGAAAACGATGACAGATGAAGCGGCAAAACATACATCGGCGACACACGCCCTGATCTATTGCCGCGTGTCATCAGCCAAGCAGTGAATAGAGGGCGGCGGTCTTGAAAGTCAGGAGCAGCGCTGCCGCGCTTATGCCAGTGAAAAAGGCTACGAGGTTGAAGCCGTCTTTCCAGATGACGTTAGCGGCGGCGGCGACTTCATGAAGCGCCCCGGTATGGTGGCGCTTCTGAGCTATCTCGATGCGCAGCCGGGTCGGTCTTATGTTGTCATCTTCGATGATCTAAAGCGCTTCGCCCGCGACACCGAGTTTCACCTCAAGCTGCGCCGTGAATTTGCAGTGCGCGGTGCGACGATAGAGTGTCTGAATTTTCGGATTGAAGACACGCCCGAGGGCAAGTTCATCGAAACGGTGATTGCCGCGCACGGCGAGCTGGAGCGCGAACAAAACCGACGCCAGGTCGTGCAGAAAATGAAAGCCCGCGTCGAAAGCGGGTTCTGGGTGTTTCGCGCCCCTGTCGGCTATGTCTATGTCAATGCGCCGTCCGGTGGCGGCAAGGTGTTGCTGCCGGATACGATCCTCGCGCCTGTGGTGCAGCAAGCGCTCGAAGGGTTTGCATCCGGCCATTTTGCGTCACAGGCCGAAGTCCAGCGCTTTCTGGAACGTGATCCGCATTTCCCGAAAGATTTCAAAGACGGGACGCTGCGCCCGATGACGGTCTCGCGACTGCTGCGCAAGGCGGTTTACGCGGGCTATGTCGAAGCGCCGAAATGGGGTGTGAGTCTGCGCAAAGGCAAGCATGAAGGGCTTATCAGCTTCGAAACACACCAACGCATTCTCGACAATCTTGACGGCCGCAAGCGCGCGCCAGCCGCTCGGAAAGACTCAAACGCAGACTTTCCGTTGCGCGGCTTTGTGCGCTGTGATTGCTGCGGCAACGCGATGACGGCGGCGTGGTCTAAAGGCAAATATCGCCACTATGCCTATTACCGCTGCGAGACACGCGGCTGCGAGGCCAAGAGCAAATCCGTGCCGAAGGCGAAGCTCGAAGCCGGGCTTGAAGCGATCCTAAAGGAACTCCAGCCCGCAAAGGCATTCTTCGCCCTGACAAAAGCGATGCTGAAAGACGCATGGGATATGCGGCTGGCCTTGGCGAAGGGTGAGCGGACGGCGCTTGACCAGCAAATCCGCGATGCGGATCGCCAAATCCAGAGCCTGCTCGACCGTCTGGTCGAGGCGACAAGCGCGTCTGTTGTCAGTGCCTACGAAGCGCGGATCGAAAAGCTCGAACGCGACAAAACCGTTCTGGCTGAAAAACGGGACAAAACCACGCCACCAGCCGGAGGGCTGGAGGAGTGTATGGAACTCGCCCTGAAGTTCCTATCAAGTCCTTGGAATATATACAAAAATGGAGATTTTGCCACGCGCCAAACCGTGTTCCGATTGGCCTTCTCAACACCCGTTTCATACCGCCAAGACGGCACGTATGGAACTCCAGATTTATCGTTCCCGTTCAGGTACTTAGCAGGAATTTCAGGACAAAAAAGCGAGATGGTGCTGCCGGAGAGATTCGAACTCTCGGCCTCTCCCTTACCAAGGGAGTGCTCTACCCCTGAGCTACGGCAGCAATCATCAAGGCGCGCGTGATGCCACAGCCCATACGGGCGTGCAAGGGGGCCGGTCAAGACACTTTCGCTCCCGATCACCGGCGCAATCGGGGATGCATCAGCAAAGCGATCTTGGCGAGGCGGTCGGGTGTCCCTATACCCTTTCGTCAGGCCATCAGATCGGTTGAACACGATGAGCGACACACCACACGACCCTGCGACATCCTCTAACAAATCCAAGCAAGAGGACGACCCGCGCGCGGCGGCGCTACGCGCCAATCTTGCCAAGCGCAAGCAGCAGGCCAGCGCTCGGCGCGGCGGCAAAGCCGTGGGCAAGAAAGAACCCTCCGTGTTCGATCGATTGAAAGACGGCGAAGGCTGACGGCACACCGGCATTTACTCTGGCGCGGATCAGTCCGCCTTGTTGATGCCCGGTTTCTTGTGTCTTGCCCCTATTGGCCGTAAACGAGCGGCTTGCTTGGTAAGAGAGAGTTCTCCATGGACAAGATTCGCATCGTCGGCGGCAACACGCTGAATGGCACTATCCCGATTTCCGGCGCGAAGAACGCAACGCTGCCTTTGATGATCGCGAGTTTGGCCACAGCTGAAACGTTGACGCTGCACAACGTTCCCAATTTGCAGGACGTTGTGACGCTGTCGCGCATCCTCGGCAACCATGGTGTGGACTATGCTGTGGCTGGTCGCCGTCCTGGCGCCAAGCGTGCCTTTGGGTCCACGGTGAACCTCACGGCCCAAGAGATTGTCGATACCACGGCGCCCTACGATCTGGTACGTCGCATGCGAGCAAGCTTCTGGGTAATCGGTCCACTTCTGGCACGCATGGGGCAAGCGCGGGTGTCGTTGCCCGGGGGCTGCGCCATTGGCACGCGACCGGTCGATTTTTTCCTCGACGCTTTGTCGTCGCTGGGCGCTGATATCGAGATCGAGCAGGGTTATGCCGTCGCTGAAGCCCGCAAAGGGCTCATCGGCAACCGTGTCGCGTTTCCAAGAGTCTCTGTCGGCGCCACCCATGTGGCGATGATGGCCGCCGCGCTCGCCAAGGGCGAAAGCGTTATTGAAAACGCTGCCCGCGAGCCGGAAGTCGTCGATGTTGCCGCATGCCTCAATGCCATGGGCGCGAAAATCGAAGGCGCGGGCACGTCCACGATCCATATTCAGGGCGTCGATGTTCTCCACGGCGCAGATCATTCAGTGGTGCCGGACCGCATCGAAACCGGAACCTATGCGATGGCCGTGGCGATGACCGGCGGCAAAGTGACACTGACCGGCACCCGAGCGGAGCATTTGGGCGCAGCGCTCGACACGCTGGAAGAGGCTGGTGCTTCAGTGTCCCGTGACAAAGACAGCCTGACCATTGCGCGCAATGGCAACGGCATCATGCCGGTCGATGTAACGACCGAGCCGTTCCCTGGTTTTCCGACCGATCTTCAGGCCCAACTGATGGCGCTGATGACCATGGCGCAGGGCACATCGACGATCAAAGAAACGATCTTTGAAAACCGCTTCATGCATGTGGCTGAGCTGGCGCGCCTCGGCGCCAACATTCGCCTTGATGGCCAAAACGCTTATGTCGAGGGGCAGCCATTTCTGACCGGCGCCGAAGTAATGGCGACCGATTTGCGTGCCTCGGTGTCGCTGGTGATCGCTGGGCTTGCCGCTCAGGGAGAAACCACGGTTGGCCGCGTTTACCACCTCGATCGCGGCTTTGATAATTTGGAAGAAAAACTCTCCGCCTGTGGCGCGCAGATTGAACGTTTGGCAGCCTAACTAACGATGACCGATACCCCCCAGCTTCTAAAACTTGCTGCTTTCGATACCGAGGACTTGGCGGTCGTTTCGGCCTCCATGCAGGACGCGATCGTCAAAACCGGTGAGATGACCTATCTGCCGGGCGAGAAGCGCTTTGCGATGGTCGCCAACCGGTTCGCCTGGGAAGTGAATGCTGAGCGTGACAATCCACCCTATGAGCGCCGACGCACTGGGTTACAGGTGACGCGGAGCCTCAAAGCAGAGCTGGCAGGTCTTGACCTCAGCCGCCCCGATGATGTGTTGGAGCTGCTTTCCATCGCCTTTGAAGCGTCGGATGATCCGGCGGGAACCGTAACGTTAGCCTTTTCCGGCGGCGCGACGGTGCGACTTCATGTTGAGTGCTTGGAGCTTGCCATGGCCGATCTTGGCGGTGCATGGACGACCGACGCTATGCCCCAACATCCCGAAGGCGACGCTTCGGCTGACGCTTAGGTTCCGGCCCCAGGTCACGAATCACACCTGACCACTTGATTTGCGAGATTGCCTCATGGCCCAGCGCCTCGACACGCGCGATGACACGTTTGAATCCGACTTTGCGACCCTACTTGGCGCCAAACGTGAAGACGCGGTTGATGTGCGCGAAGCCGTTGATACGATTCTGGCCAATGTGCGCGCGCGCGGCGATGAAGCCGTTTGCGCACTGACCGAACAGTTTGATCGTCTTGCCCTCACCCCTGATACCATGCGGGTGAGCGAGGAGGAGTTGGAGGCCGCTGCCGACCATGTGGCTGTTGATGTGCGCGCTGCGCTCGATTTGGCAGCGCAGCGCATTGAAGCGCATCATCAGCGGCAGATGCCAAAAGATGACAGCTACACGGATTCACTTGGCGTCTCGCTGGCCTCGCGCTGGACGCCGATCGATGCGGTCGGACTCTATGTGCCAGGCGGCACGGCCAGCTACCCATCGTCGGTTCTGATGAACGCGATCCCGGCCAAAGTCGCAGGCGTGGAACGTGTGGTGATGGTTGTGCCAACGCCAGACGGCGAAACCAATCCGGCCGTTCTGGCGGCGGCCAAGCGCGCCAGCGTTGATGAGGTGTATCGTATTGGCGGCGCTCAGGCCGTGGCGGCGCTCGCCTATGGCACCGACACCATTGCGCCGGTGGCCAAGATTGTCGGACCGGGCAACGCTTATGTGGCGGCCGCCAAACGCGCGGTATTCGGCACCGTTGGCATCGACATGATCGCTGGCCCGTCTGAGGTGCTGGTTATCGCCGACGAATCCGCCAACCCGCAATGGGTGGCAGCTGATCTGCTGGCGCAGGCGGAGCATGATGAAGCCGCGCAATCGATCGTCATCACGCTTGACGATGATCTTGGTGATGCGATCGCTCTTGCCGTCAGCGCCCAAGTCGTCGAATTGCCACGACGCCCCATCGCCAGCGTTAGCTGGCGCGATTATGGCGCGATCATCCGCGCCCAAAGCCGCGAGGAAGCCATTGCGCTGGCCAACCGTATTGCGCCGGAGCATCTGGAATTGGCCGTGGACGATCCAGAAGTCATGATGGAAGGCATTCGCCATGCCGGGGCGATCTTTTTGGGCCACCACACACCCGAAGCCATTGGCGACTATGTCGGCGGCTCCAACCATGTCTTGCCGACGGCGCGTTCGGCGCGCTTCTCCTCCGGCCTTTCTGTCATGGATTTCATCAAGCGGACCTCGGTGCTCTCCTGCACGCCCGATGCACTGGCCAAACTTGGACCGGCTGCCCAGACGTTGGCGCGGACGGAGGGGTTGACGGCGCATGCCCGTTCCGTTGCCATACGCTCCAACCAGGCTTAAGTCCGGCGGGCGGCCGTCATCCGGGGCCGATCACCGATGATTTGGCGCAAAGGCCGTTAAGAGGAAGTCATGCTGCCCGAATCCGGCCTCACCACACCAAAAAGCGACGCGTCTGAACAGGGGCCCAACCGTCTGATTTCGGTCGTCATCGACGAGGTGTCCATTGGCCGATCGAGCCCGAGCATCGACCATGAACGGCAAGTTGCGATCCACGATCTGATCGAGGAAAACTCGTTCACGCTGCCCGGCCATGACCGAGGCCCCTACAGCCTGAACCTTGCTGTCGTGGAGCGCCGCCTGGTTTTCGACGTGCGCGAGGCCGCCTCTGGCGAACCGGTGGCGGCGCACATGCTGGCGCTTTCGCCGCTGCGGCGAGCGGTGAAAGACTATCATCTGATCTGCGACAGCTATTATGCTGCCATCAAAACCGCAACGCCAAGCCAGATCGAGGCCATCGATATGGGCCGGCGTGGCCTGCATAATGATGGCTCGACGCTCTTGATGGAGCGTCTAGAGGGCAAGATCGAGATCGATTTTGAAACGGCGCGGCGGCTCTTTACGCTGGTTTGCGTATTGCACTGGAAAGGCTGAGGCCAGCCGGTGGTCGAGGATGTGCCCGGCGGTCCCTCTCCCAACCTGCCCCCAGGTTCGCCGGGACACACCATTCCGGGCCAAACCATGCCGGGCCAAACAACGCCTGGCTCCGTCCTGTTTGCCTGTTCGATGAATGCGGTGCGCTCACCAGTTGCCGAACTATTGGCCAAACATCTGGTGCCCGGCCAGTTCTATATTCAATCAGCGGGGGTTCGTGCCGGAGAGCCAGACCCTTTTACGGTCGCGATCATGGATGAGATGGGGCTTGATCTTGCCAAACACCGACCCCGCACTTTCGAAGATATAGAAGACAGTTTTTTCGACCTCATCATCACTTTGGCACCCGAAGCACATCACCGCGCCTTGGAGATGACACGCGACCAGGCTGTCGACGTTGAATATTGGCCGACTGTCGATCCCACCCTTGTTCAAGGCTCGCGCGAGCATATCTTAGAAGCCTACCGCGCTATGCGCGATGGGTTGGCCCTGCGCATCAAGAAGCGGTTTGCGCAGGACTAGGCTGATACCAGCCAGAACCCAATCGCCTGCCACCTCAAAGCCAACAGCCACCTTGCTTGCAGCCTTGCAGGCGCAAAGCCTTCACTTGTTGGCGCTTTTCGGCTACATCGCCCCGCACCAACGCATGTTGACGGGCGTCGCGCCGTGCGCCCTGGCAGGGCACATGGCCCGGCCTACCCACCTCACAAACAGGAACCGTATGACCAAAGAAGAAGTTTTGGAGTTTCCCGGTGTCGTCACCGAACTCCTGCCCAACGCGACGTTTCGCGTTAAGCTTGAAAACGACCATGAAATTGTTGCCCACACTGCTGGCCGTATGCGCAAGAACCGCATCCGCGTGCTTGCCGGTGACAAGGTGCTCGTTGAAATGACGCCCTATGATCTGACCAAGGGCCGCATTACCTATCGCTACAAATAACGGACCGCCGCGCCAAACGATCCAGGCCGCTGAGACTGGCGCTTGGCCGTGACCACCCACACAGGAACGCCACCTCGTGCTGTCGCTTTCGGAAACCTCGCGCCCCAAACTCGTGCTTGCCTCGGCATCGCCACGCCGGCTGTCGATGCTCGAACAGATCGGACTGATCCCTGATCGGTTGGAGCCGGCCTATGTGGATGAAGCGCCACAGCGCATGGAACTGCCGCGCAATCTTGCGGTCCGGCTGGCCCGAACCAAGGCGCTGACCGCACAGCGCCGGATGGCGGTGGAAGACGATTTCCGTGGCGCACTGGTGCTCGCCGCCGATACCGTTGTGGCCGTCGGCCGCCGCATCCTGCCCAAGGCCGAGACGCGCGAACAGGCGCAGCGCTGTCTTGAGCTTCTGTCGGGGCGCGCCCACCGGGTCTACACGGCGATCGCGCTCGTCGATACCAAAGAGAATTTGCACAGCCGGCTGGTGGAGACGCGGGTCCGGTTCAAGCGGCTGTCGCGCGCCGACGTCGCCGCCTACCTCACCACCATGGAATGGGACGGCAAAGCCGGGGGTTATGCTATCCAGGGCAGCGCCGGCGCGTTCGTGGTGCAACTGGTCGGCTCCTACAGTGGCGTGGTCGGCCTTCCGCTGTATGAGACAGCGCAAATGCTCACGGGCAACGGACTGCCGGTGATCGAAGCCTGGCAGGAGACCGCGCCGGAGGCACAATCGGCATGACGAACCGAAACCCTGCCAAGCCTTGCCCGATTTGCGACAAACCGGCGCAGTCGCTTCACGACCCCTTTTGCTCCAAGCGTTGCAAGGACATCGACCTCAACCGGTGGTTGTCTGATTCCTATATAATTCCAGGAAATCCGGCCGAAGATGACAGCGAAAGCGTCCCAAACGCTGATTTTGTTGAAGGTGAGGGCGACTTTAGCCCGTCCGTAAAAACACGTCACTAATGCGACTTTTGCGTGTATATTTAACCTCCCATTAGCACCCTTGCTGGCATAGCCCCGTACAAACACGCATGAGTTGCGTGAGCACTGTCTTATGCATCGAGGGAAATTGGCTATGTTGAAAGCGCTTTCACTAAAACAAATGATCTTTGCCGGGTTCGGGCTCGTCCTGGCGCTTCTCATTGTCCTGGGTGGCATGTCGCTGCGCGGCACGACCACGATCGGCCACGATTTCACTGAATATCGCCAAGCTGCGCGTGAAAGCTTGCTGGTGAACGACGCCAAGCAGGACCTTCTGTCGATTCGCCTTGCGGTGATGCAATACCGGATCACCAACAATGAGATGTTTGCCGACCGCGTGCGGGCCGACGTTCAGCATCTGCGCGAAGTGAAAGCGGAGCTCACCGACTTTATGGTCGATGAGACTCAGGTTGCGCAGATCACCGGCCTGTCGGAGCTGCTGGAGCAGTATGCGGAAGCCTTTGAAGAGATCGTCGGCTTGCAGACACAGCGTAACGATCTCGTTCCGATGCTCAATGAGAGTGGACGCATCGCGCGCTCAACGATGACCGAAATCATCGAAAGCGCCTACAATGACGATGACATTCAAGCGGCGTTTTACGGCGCGCTTGTCCAGCAGCATTTGATGCTTGCGCGCTACTATGGCGAAAAGTTTCTGCTTGAAAACCGACCCGAAGACCGCGACCGCACGCTGCAAGAGTTGGCAACGGCGCGTGAGAATTACGGCCTGCTTGATGCGAGCCTGCAAAATCCACGTCGACGCGCGCTGGCGGCCGATTTCGACACGCAGATGACGGCTTATTCTGCTCAGTTCGACCAGGTTGTGACGATCATCGAAACGCGAAATGGCCTGTTGGCCAATCCGCTTGACGTCATCGGGCCGCAACTGGCCGACGCCTACCAAGCGGCGCTGCAAACGGTCGTCGACACGCAAAATACCGTCGGACCGCAGGCTGCTGCTGAAGTGGCAAGCGTTAGCCGCACGACGATGATCATCTCCGTGGTCGCGGTGCTTTTTGGCAGTGTTGCCGCCTTCTTCATTGGTCGCCTGATCGCTGGCTCGATCACCAATGTGGTTACGCGCATGACCGATCTGGCGGACGGCCGACTCGACATCACCATCGAGGGCGCAGACCGCAAGGACGAGCTTGGCGACATGGCGCGCGCGCTGCTTGTGTTCCAGGAAAACGGCCGCGAAAAAATCCGTCTCGAAGCCGACCAGGAAGAGCAGGCCCGTTTGGCGGATGAAGAAAAACGCCAAACCATGAACGAGATGGCCGATACGTTCGAAGCCAATGTCAACGGCGTGGTGTCGGCTGTATCGAGTGCGGCAGAGCAGATGGTAAGTCTATCGAACGCACTCTCCGAAGCGGCTGGCCGTGCCGGCGAACGCTCAACTGCCGTGGCGGCTGCCTCCGAAGAAGCCTCCACCAATGTTGAAACCGTGGCAGCTGCGTCCGAAGAGATGACCAACTCATTGTCGGAAGTCTCCGAGCGCATCGGCCAGTCGGCTTCGAAGACCGATGAGGCAGCGCGTGGCGCCGAGCACACCACGACAACCGTGGCCAAGCTCTCAACCAGTGCTCAGACAATTGGCGATGTCATCTCGATGATCTCCGACATTGCCGAACAGACCAACCTCTTGGCGCTCAATGCGACCATTGAGGCTGCACGCGCTGGCGAAGCCGGCAAGGGCTTTGCGGTCGTGGCAAGCGAGGTGAAAAGCCTTGCCAACCAGACGGCCAAGGCGACTGAGGAAATCTCCGCGCAGATCACCGGCATGCAGAGCGACACTGATGCTGTGGTCGATGCCATCGACAAGATCGGCAACATGATCCAGGAGCTGAACGGCACCTCCTCCTCCATCGCAGCAGCGGTGGAAGAGCAGCACTCGGCAACGCAGGAGATCGCACGCAACACCCAACAAGCCGCCGATGGCACCCGCGAAGTGTCCTCGAACATCACCGAGGTCTCGACCGCTGTTCAGGAAACCGGCCAGGCTGCCAGCGAAGTACTTAGCGCCTCCTCGCAACTGGCCTCGGAGTCCGAACGGTTGCGCGAAAGCGTGGCGGACTTCCTTCGCAATGTGCGCGCCGCCTAAGGGCGCATTCAACGAGAGATCAACAGCCGCCGCGCCCAAAGCGTGGCGGCTTTTTGTTGCCTGGAATTGTTGATCGCAGGCGTCTTGCGCTGACCCGGGCGTTTGCCTATAAGGCCGCTTCGTGATGCACCGTAGCGGCGTTCAAGCTCTGCCTTCATCGCGCGCCCAGGTAGCTCAGTTGGTAGAGCACGCGACTGAAAATCGCGGTGTCGGTGGTTCGAACCCGCCCCTGGGCACCATTTTTTCTGGCTCCGTTCCTTCGGACCAACCGCATGCTTGCCTCGCCCTGCTACTTTGGACAAAACTTATGAGACTAGGTGATCGGGTCGTCAGACGTATCGACGATCACCGATACAGGTCGATGGTCGCTGGTTTCGCCCTCACCCGGCTTGAACACGCGGTTGGCCGCCACATGGTGCTTGTGCTCGACGAGGCCAGCTTTGGAACGCACGCGCATCCCCGTATTATGAAACGCGTCGGCGCCGACCACCCCTTGGGTGAACATGATGTGGTCGAGCAGGATGCGGTCGGAACGATGGGGATCCCAGACATCGTCAAACTCAGCCGACCAGCGCATGTTTTGCTCGCCCGCCGGCGCGTAATCAAACAGCGCGTGGTTGAGAAACCGATTGGCAAAGAACACATCGCCTTGCAGATTTGAGACAAGGTCGTGCAGCAGATAGCGCCGCTCGAAATACTCCTTGCCGATGCCGTCATTGAGATCGCCGACCAGATAGACCGCCGGGCTCGGCTCATTGCGGAACCGATTGTCGATGAAATAGCGAATGTTGGTCGCTTCGGTTGAAATCTTCATCCGGGCGTTGATCGCCAAGAGCTCAAAGTCACGGATGCGGCGGCGGTCGCTTCGTGATTGTCTCGGCTTTTTCTTCAACCGGGCGACAGCCCGCACGATCGAGTCCCGCGCGACATATTTCGATTTTAGGTGGGCGCCGATGACATCGAACTGATGGCCGTCTCGGGTGCAGGTGAGAACCTGTGGCCAGCGGTAATGGGTGTGATCGCCGTCTGGAATGTCGAGGCTATCCTCTTCGTCGTCTGCGTCGTCCTCGGCATCAAGCTCCGCGCGCAGTTCCTCTTCGATACGGGCGGTTTTGCGGCGCTCCATCCAAAGCGGGTTGTCGATCGGCCAGGAGTCTTTGTGCTCGCCTGAGTCGACGGCTCGGACATCGACCCGGCTTTCCTCCTCGGTCGCCGCAATCCAATTGTCGCGCGGCAAGATCGCAGGCTGGAGTTCGTCCCAGCGATCGGTCTTCACCAGAAAACAGATCGACTGGCTACCCAGCGCCTTATAGTCGCCATCGTCGGCGCGCGGCAAAAGGCGCCATGTGCCGCCAAGGTCCTCATCACAGAAAGCGCGAAGCTTATCGAGCGCCTTCACCGATGGTCCTTCCTGAAGGCAAAGAATATCCGGATTCATCAATTCGATCTGACGAGCGGTCTGCGCGCGTTGCTTGGCAAGTATTTCTTTGTCTTTTCGATCGGTGAGCACCCTGCCAAGCATGGTTCGTTCCATGCCGTGCAGCATCTTGTGCATCCAGGCGACGTTCCACGTTGTGATCTTGATCGACATTGGCACCTCCGCAAAAAGGGGCAGCCTAAGACCAAGATGATGACATCTCCAAGACTGCCCAATTCATGAGCGATGCTATCCTGTTCTTTGAAATCGGGCAGACCTCACCGAGAGACCGCATTGGGTTCACAATACGCAGGACTCCCGTCGGTTAAGGACGTTGATAAAAGGCAACCCGTCTTGCCCCTCGCCCGGCCATAAGAGCCAGCTAATTGATTGCCGCATCGCCTTTGAACCGGCTAAGGTCTTCGGGTGTGGCCATTGCAGCAGGATCGGGGGGTGCTCGATGACTTGGCTCCGCTACTACTATCAGGCCGCTATCCAAGCGATGGCGATCGTGGCGCTCTTTGTGGGTGGCCTCGCCCTCTGGCTCATTCCGGCGGTCGTGTTTGCATTGAATGGCGTCGCCGATGAGGTTGTGCCCAACTATGACGGCGTCGACCGCGCGATGCCGTTTGAGGATGGGCCGCTCTACCTTTCCTCTGCTCTGATCGTCGTGGTGCTCGCCCTTTGGGTGGCGATGGTTGCGCTGAGCTTTGGCACGCTCTCCACTTCTGCCACCTTCCTTGCAAGCTTCGTCGAGGCGCAACCTTTCTGGGCATTGATCGGCGGCGCATTCGGCGTCGGCATGTTGATCGCCGCAGTTGCCAATGTGGCGCACGAATTCTGTCACCGGCTCGAACGGCCCGTTCACCGATTTCTCGGTCAGCTTTTCCTGGCGCTGGCGCTGCATCCAAGCCTACCGATCGAGCATGTGTTCGGTCACCACCGCAATGTCGGCACGCGCGAAGACCCGGCCACCGCGAGGCGTGGCGAGGGGTTTTGGCGCTATCTCGCGCGTTCGGTTTCGGGAACCTTTATCAATTCCCATCGCTTCGAGCGGCGACGGCTGCGTAAAGAAGGGCCGATGGGGCGCGTCATTTTCAACCGCACCTTCCAGGGTTACGGCGTCCTAGCCGGATGGATGTTGGCGGCCTTTGCCCTCGGTGGCCTTCCAGGACTGTTCGCGTTTCTGCTCGTTGGAGCGATTGGCTTGGTAATTGTGGAACTGTTTCAGTACATCAGCCATTACGGACTGGTTCGGGTTCCAGGCACGCCTGTGCGTGCCGATCATTCCTGGGAATGGTCGCGGGCGGCAACCGCAAGTTTTATGCTCAATCTTCCGCGCCACTGCGCCCATCATCTCAATGGCACGAAAAGCTATTGGGCGCTCCACGTCACGGCGCAGGCACCGACCTACCCGCTGGGGCCCAACCTGATGGCTTTTGCTGCGCTGCTGCCGCCGCTCTTCCATCATCTGGCCCGGCCATCCTTGAACGATTGGGATCAACGATTTGCCACCGTGGCAGAAAGAGCCTACGCAGCGGACATCTTGCGACCATCGGTCCGAACCGGCGGCCATGTTGAAAGCCCTTCCTGACGCTTCGCGCTGATCCAATCGATGCGATTTCTGCCTCTCCTAGCGCTCAAGCGCCCTCTGGCCGCAGCGCTGTGCGTGGTCGTTCTCGCTTCGCTCGCAGTGGCTGGTTTGCTGCGACTTGGGTTCGACGACGGCATGGAGAGCGCGTTTGCCGGCGAGACACAGGCGTTCCTTGATTTCAGCGTCAATCGCGAGCGTTTTACCCCAGCGGAAGGCGATATCGCTGTCAGCATTCGTGCCGACGGCCAGCTCACCGGGGCGCAGCTTGAAGCGGTGCGCGGCTTCACGCTGGATGCAGCGTTTGCCCCGCATGTCGACTCCACCGTTTCGGTCTTTGCGCTGCGCACACCGCCGCTGCCTGGATCGCCCTCGCAACCCTTGTTGCCCCTCGATCTGGCGGGCGCGGATGATCTGCCAGCGCTTCTTGCCGAAGCGCGCAATCATCCTCTTGGCGGCGATCGGCTGGTCTCAGCGGACCTCAGCCAGGTGCTGGTTCTTGTAACGCTGCTGCAAGGCGAAGCCGATTTGGAAAGCGCGCGCGAGACAATCACAGAACTTGAAGCGCTTTCCGCCAACCTTTCCAGCACCGACCCTCGTCTCGATGTGGCAATCACCGGCATGGTCCCCATCCGGCAGATCGTGATCGACGGACTTTTGCGCGACCTTCTGGTGCTCAACGCCATTGGGATCGGGATCGGATCGCTCATCTGTGTGGTGGCGCTGCGTTCGGTGATGCTGTCGCTTTTGACAGGTCTGCCGGCGGCTTTAGCCCTGCTTTGGGTGCTTGGCGCAATGGGCTGGCTTGGCCTGGAGATCAACACGGTCACCAACGCAATCCCTGTGCTGATCCTGGTGCTTGCCCTGTGCGATAGCTTGCACCTGACCTACGAGGTCCGACGACAGGCGCCGTTACATGACGACCTTGCCGACGCCATCAAAGAAGCCGCCGTCAGGGTTGCGCCGGCCTGCGCACTAACCTCATTCACGACGGCCATTGCCTTCGCCGCCTTGCTGATCTCACCGTCGGAACTGGTGCGCAGCCTTGGTTGGTCTGGCGTTGCCGCGACACTGATCTCGCTGCTTGCCGTGCTGCTCGCTCACCCGCTGGTGTTTCTCGCCGCGCATCGTGCGCCTCTGCTTTCGCGGCAGTTGGAAACCTTGCTGTCGCGCCCGCCGGCTCGTGCGTTTACCGCCTTTCAGGGGCATGGATTGTGGCGCTTTGCAATGGGTCGTCCGCGCCCGGTCGCGGCATTGTCTCTGGTGGTACTGGTGGCGGCGCTCGGCCTCTTCAGTCAGGCGAGACCAGAATACACATTCCTTGAAAACGTCTCGCCGCAAAACGAGGCTTTTCAGGCACTGCGTCAAGTGGATGCCGCGATGACGCCGACGGCGGCCATAGACCTGCCGGTTCGCCTCACCGGCGAGGGCAACCTTCGACATATCGCAAACGTCGTTGGTGCTGTGCAAGCTGCTATTCCCGATGGCAAGGTTTCCTCCTTGCTGGACATCGCATCTTGGGCCGGCGTTGCCATCGGCAACGCAAGTCTTGATGACCTTGAGACCGTTCTGGACCGGCTGAGCCCGACGCAGCGCCTGCGCTATGTTTCCAGCGACGACGCGTGGACCTTGGTTCGTCTTTATGTGCCGGACCAAGGGGCGCAGGCGACGCAGGCCCTGCTTGAGCGCATACAGCACAGCTTTGAGGAGGCTGGTGTTGCAAGCGATACGGCTGGTCGGCCGACAGGCTTGCTCGCCATGTCCTCCACGTCGAGCCTGACCATGATCGGCCATCTCAACATCAGCTTCACCGTCGCCGTTCTTGCCGCAGGGCTGTTCGTCGCGGTGTGGTTTCGCAGCGCGCTTTACGGGCTCGTGGCGTTGGTGCCGAACATCCTGCCCATTGTGTGCGTCGGCGCCTGGCTTTTTCTCAGCGGCAATGGCCTGCAGTTCTCAAGCGCCATCGCACTCACAATTGCGTTCGGGATCGCCGTTGACGACACCGTGCACGTGCTCAATCGATTGCGATTAACGGCGCCGCGCGACCGTCCCTTCGATCCACAGAGCGTGCGGCAAGTCTTTTCCGACCTCGCACCAGTATTGGTGACGACCACCGTGGTGCTCGCCTTTGGCATGCTTGGTAGCCAATTCAGCGCGGTGCCAACGATTGCCTATTTCGGCGTTCTTTGCATTGCGGTCTTTGCCCTGGCGTTGATCGCCGTGCTCGTCGTCTTGCCCACGGTCATGCTTGCGCGGCGCGGCCGGTTGGGGTGAGGCCGAGCGTTGGCAATCCCATCGTCGTCATGCTGATGCGGTCTACGCGTGCGCCTTAGGTTTTGGCATGTGGGGTTTCGGGATTTGGTCCTAGCGGGCCGATCATCTTGAACCCATCCCAGGCATCGCCATATCGCGGTGAGACCTTTCACCCGTGACCTGCCATCCAAAGGAACCCTCATGCGCGATGCCAAAGCCCTTCTTGACCAATTTCTCGGCCAGGTGGACCTGTCGAGCGTGACCGGCCAACAGCCGAGCTCCGGTGATGCGTCCGCCCAACAAGGCGGACCCGCAGGTGGGCTTAATCTCGATAGCCTGCTTTCTGGTCGCGGCGGCCTGGCGACAGGGGCGGTTGCTGGTGGCTTGGCCGGGCTGTTGCTCGGCGGCAAAAAGGGCCGAAAACTGGCGGGCGGGGCGCTCAAAGTCGGTGGCGCAGCGCTGGTCGGCGGTCTCGCCTATAAAGCCTGGAAGGATTATCAAGCCGGGCAAGCACCGGGCGCAACGCCGCCATCCAATCCTCCGGCGGGCGCAGGTGGCGGATCAGCCGCCCCACTTCCGATTGAAGATGCCTCAGGTACCGGCTTTATGCCCACCAACGCCGACGAACAGGAACGGCTCAGCCAGTCGCTGATCGCCGCGATGATCGGTGCCGCGAAGGCAGACGGCCATGTGACGGCCGAGGAACGCGCCCGCATCAGCCAGGCGCTGTCCAAACTCACCATTGAGGGCGACCAGCGTGCCTTTATCGAGGAAGAGCTCGCAAAGCCGCTTGATGTGGGTGGCATTGCGGCGCTCGCCTCAACCGAAGAGCACAAGGTAGAGATCTACGCCGCCTCGCTCATCGCAGTCGATCCGGAAGGTCCCGCCGAAAAGGGTTATCTTGCGATGTTGGCTGCTCGACTCGGTCTTGATCCGAAATTGGTGGAGCACCTGCACGCTAATGCGGATCGGTTGCTCGCCGAAGCTTAATCGTTGCTTGCAAATTGGCCTTGCATGCCTTCAGCGCCCGTGAAAACAACGGCGTGTTGATCCGCATGCAAGGCCTTTTACATGGAACTTCTCACCCTCGTTTCCCAAACCGTTCTTGTTGGTCTGTTGGCTGGCTGGTTGGTGATCGGTGCGTATGAAAACATCCGCGCGCCGGAGGTCAATTTAGCTCTGGTACGCGATGTCTTTTCCATGGACGCCATCTCTGAAGAGATGCCCGGCGTCTACGAATTGGTGAAGCGTAACCGTGTGACCTCCGAGGCTTTGCAGACCGGGCTTTTCCGTCTCATCGTTGCCTTCGAGACGCTGGTTGCCGCCGGTCTGGTTCTAGGCACGGCGATGCTCGGCCTGGCGGTGTTCGGTACGGTCGATGCGGGCTATGCGCAGCTGTTTGCCGGCTGGGCGGTGCTTGGCTTCATCCTGATCTGGGGCCTGTTTCTGGTGGGCGGCAATTGGTTCCACTATTGGGTGTCACACAAGAGCACCCAGCACACCCATTACTTCATGACCTTTTGGGGCATTCTGACACTGGGGTGGTTGGTATGAGGTGGCTTTTTACCTTGGCACTGTGTGCGCTAGCCCTGCCGGTCAGCGCCCAAGACTGGCAGATCACTTCGCTTGGTGCCACGTCTCCATCCGTTTTTGCCGAGCGCTGTCAGCGAGCGCCACAGGGTCCCTCTGAAGGCTTGCCCGATGGGTGCGTTGCATCCGGTTCAGGCGATGTCCGGGCCGCTTGGTACACCCGGCCAACGGATCGATATGCACATGCGATCTTGGGCGATGGCATCGAAGGCGGCGCCTTACGGGTGCGGCTCGCGAGCGGCGCACAGAGTGAGTTCGTGCTGCCGGATAGCCTGGTGTTTGAAGACCGAACGCCGCGTCTGGCCGATTTGGATGGCGATGGGCGCACCGAGATCATCACCATTCGCGCCTCCACCCGCCAGGGCGGATCGGTGGCGGTCTATGGCGTGCGCGGCGAAGAGATCGTCGAGCTTGGCGCGACGCCCTTTATTGGGCGCTCCAATCGCTGGCTGAATATCGCTGGTATCGCCGATTTTCTTGGGCGTGGTGATCTGCAGGTGGCGTTTGTCGAGACGCCGCATATCGGCGGCACGCTGAAGCTTGCGACCTTCGATGGCAGCCGTATGCGCGTCGTGGCGCGGCAAGGCGGCTTTTCCAATCATGAAATCCGGGCGCGTGAGCAGCGCCTGTCAGCGATTGCCGACTTCAATGGCGACGGCGCGATGGACCTTATGGTGCCTGGTACACGGCGCCAGCACCTCCTGGCCATGAGCTTCGCCCCCCAGCTTTCGCGCCTTACAACGCTCGATCCGGCTGGAGCCGTTCGACGCATGGTGCGGTCATCCGATACCATCCTGGTCGAGCGCACCGACGGCCCGGTCCTGCAAATCACCTGGTAACCTCATCGCACCTTGATTTTGCAACCGGTTGCAAATTCCTCGCTGGATGCGTAACAGCATGCCGATTGGGCTGGACGCTGCAAAAGCGAACCGCGCCGCTTCACACCGTAAGCGCAGGCGTGTACCAAATGGTCAAAAATTGCGGCGAGCGTCGCCGAAAGTAAAATGGGGAGAGGCAACATGGAAACGATTCAGCACTACATTGCAGGTACGCTGACCGAAGGCTCCGCGGCTGGCCACCAGCCGGTCTTCAATCCTGCGACGGGTGAAACGCCAAGCCAGGTTGTGCTGGGCGATGCATCCGATGTGCAAACTGCGGTCGATGCTGCGAAGGCAGCGCTCCCCGCCTGGGCAAAGACGCCGACGCTGCGCCGCTCGCGCATTCTTGACCGATTCAAGACAATCCTTTGGGAACGCACCGACGAACTGGCCCGCGCGATCTCCGCCGAGCACGGCAAGACCCATGATGACGCGCTGGGCGAAGTCACCCGCGGTGTTGAGGTGGTGGAGTTCGCCGTTGGCGCGCCGCATCTGATGAAGGGCGAATTTTCCGAAGCCGTTGGCACAGGCGTGGACAGCTATGGCGTCCGCCAACCGCTTGGCGTTGTGGCCGGCATTACCCCATTCAACTTTCCTGCCATGGTGCCGATGTGGATGTTCCCGATCGCCATTGTCACCGGCAATACCTTCATCCTGAAACCGTCAGAACGTGATCCGTCGGCCTCGCTGCTGCTTGCCAAATGGCTGAAAGAAGCCGGGCTGCCCGATGGGGTTTTCAACGTGGTGCATGGTGGCAAACCGGTCGTCGATGCGATCCTTGAACACCCCGATATCAAGGCCGTGTCGTTCGTTGGTTCGACACCCATCGCGCAATACATCTATTCAACCGGCACCGCGCACGGCAAACGAGTGCAGGCGCTGGGCGGGGCGAAAAACCATATGGTGATCATGCCGGACGCTGACCTGGATATGGCTGCGTCTGCACTGATGGGTGCGGCTTTTGGGTCGGCCGGCGAGCGCTGCATGGCGATTTCCGTTGCCGTGCCGGTCACCGATGCGGTCGCCGATGCGTTGGTTGACAAACTGGCTCCGAAAATCGCCGATCTGAAAATTGGCCCCTCCACCGATAGCGCGGCTGAGATGGGGCCAGTGGTCACCAAAGAACATCTGGCCAAGGTAAAGGGCTATGTGGATCAGGGCGAAAGCGAGGGCGCGAAGATCGTCGTCGATGGCCGTGGTTTTTCGCAGAACAAGCAAGGCTACGAAAACGGCTTCTACATGGGCGGCACGCTGATCGACCACGTGAAGCCGGATATGACGATCTGGAAGGAAGAGATCTTCGGTCCAGTGCTATCGGTCGTGCGCCGCAACTCCTATCAGGATGCCGTCGACCTCATCCACAATCACAGTTATGCCAACGGCGTTGCCGTTTTCACCCGTGATGGCGATGTGGCGCGCAGCTTTGCCCAGGACATCGAGGTCGGCATGGTTGGCGTCAATGTGCCGATCCCGGTTCCGATGGCGTTTCACTCGTTCGGCGGCTGGAAGGCGTCGGTGTTCGGCGACCATGGCATGTATGGCATGGAAGGTTTTCGCTTTTACACGCGGCTGAAAACCGTTACAGCGCGCTGGCCCACCGGCATGCGGAGCGACCCTGAGTTCACGATGCCTACCTTGGGCTAGCCTTAAAAGGCTCGCCCGGCCCACGCTGGGTTAAACCTCGACAACCGCCCATAGTATCTGCGTATCCATGACTTCGCCGACCGTGTCCGATCTGATCCTCACCATCTCCTGTCCGGACCGCAAAGGCATTGTCGGTGCCGTCGGCAATTCGATCACGGCGCAGGACTGCAACATCGTGGAGAGCGCACAGTTCTTCGACGACAAGTCGGGCGGCTTTTTTATGCGCGTGCGTCTAACGCCGCCCAGTGGCAAGGGATCGGACTCCTTTGCCGAAGGTTTCGAGCCAGTCGCCACCGCCTATCAGATGGCCTTCCAAGTGAGCGATGTTTCGGTCAAGCCGCGCGTCATCATCATGGTGTCGAAAACCGGGCATTGCCTGAATGATCTGCTCTACCGTTGGCAGGTCGGTCAGCTGCCAATGGAGTTGGTGGCCATCGTCTCCAACCACGAGACCTGGCGCAAGCGTGTGGAGAGCGAAGGCATTGCCTTCCTCCACATGCCGGTCGACAAGGATAGCAAGCCCAATCAAGAGGCCGAGCTGGAAGCGTTGATCGAGCGCGAGCAGGTCGATCTGGTGGTGCTCGCGCGTTACATGCAAATTCTCTCCGACGGGCTTTCGCGCCGGCTAGAAGGGCGGGTGATCAACATCCACCATTCGTTCCTGCCGAGCTTCAAGGGTGCCCGCCCCTATCATCGCGCGCATGATCGCGGCGTGAAACTGATTGGCGCCACCGCGCATTATGTGACGCCGGAACTGGATGAAGGCCCGATCATCGAGCAGGATGTGATCCGCGTTGATCACGCCATGACGTCGGATGAATTGGTGGCCGCCGGCCGCGATGTGGAAAGCCAAGTGCTTGCGCGCGCCGTGCGTTACCATCTGGAGCGCCGCATTCTGATCAACGGCATGAAAACCGTCGTCTTCAGCTAGCCTGTCGCCGATCAGCTCCTGCGCAGCGGATGCGCGGCCCGATCCTTGCGCCTTTTGGATACATTAGATAGTCATTATTGCGCTTTCTGAGCAGATGTGCGCAAGTGCGGCCGACAAATTGTGCAATGCAGCATAAATGCTGATCTAGATCATGTTTCTCATCGAAGTGGTGCGGCATGGACGAGGTCCGCGAACCGATTTGTGTTCCGGCAAATCAAACGTCGAGAGAAAGACCCGTACATGGATATCCGCAAGGTCACGGACAGTTTTGCTGTCAGCCCACAAATCCGGCCGGAAGATATCCAGACGCTGGCGGATGAGGGTTATACGACCATTATCTGCAATCGGCCGGACGATGAAGAGTTTGGCCAACCACTGTTTGAGTCCGTGGCCGCACAGGCACAAGCGCTTGGCTTGGAAATCCACCATGTGCCGATTGCCTCGGGCATGTTCGGCCCGCAGCATGTCTCGCACATGGCTGAATTGATCGAGAATAGCACCGGCAAAGTCTTTGCCTATTGCCGCTCAGGCACGCGCTCGATCATGCTGTGGGCGTTTCAGGAAGTGACCAAGCGCCCGCGCGATGAAGTCTTGGCCCTGGCCGACGCGGCTGGCTACGACCTCTCGCAACAGATCTAGCGGCGTTCAATGCGCTCCCGACCACAATGCCGACGGATCTTGGCGTTGTGCGCGGCGATGTCGTGCAAGAACCGATCATAGCCCTCCGGCACCTCACCAGTCGCCACAGGTGCGCGCAGATGGTCGCGCACGGCATCGTTGATGGTGATCGGTCGCAGGGAACAGAGCGGATCGTTGCGAAGATCCATCCGGTCCGGCGCTTCAGTCTGACAGCCGGCAAGCGCACTAGAGACGATCAATAAGGGCATCAAGGCTGCTTTCACGGGCGAGGTCCTCGTCAATTGCGCGGTTGATCCGATCCACCTCCAACCGATCCCGCAACCTGGCGTAATTGAGTATCGCCGTGTCAGCCTTCCGTGACCTTTGCCAAGCGGTGAGCCGGTCCAAGACAACGCCGACAAGCGCGGCCAGAAGGCTGATGAGCAGTTCGCTCATTCAGGCTGCGGCTTGGCCGGGATAGAGGCCGGTGATGCGTCGGCCCAGTGCAGCAGATCGGGCCCGAGATAGGCACGGATCAGACGGTCGAGGGCGTCGTCGGTCAGGCCAAAATGGTTGAGCGCGTCGGGCATGAGCTTTTCAAGGTAGATCGCGGTTTCGGCGATGAGGCGGCTTTCGACATCGACCGTGGCCCTTTCCTTGGCCTCACTGCGCACAAGCGAAACGGCATGGCGGATACCGCGCGCGATGGCACTGTGCAGCGCGTCGGCATGGTCGCGCTCAATCTCAAGTCCGACCCAACGGCCCAAGCGCGAAACCAGCCACCCGACCAACGCCGCGGCGAGGCCGATGGCGCCCGTTTCGATGTAAGGCGCGAGAAGATCAACCGTCCAACCCAGATCGATTGTCGCGGCGTGTACCGGTGTTGCGAGGCTAAAGCCAGCGGCGAAGACGGGCAGCGCCAGATGTATTCTGTCAATCATGAGACGGTCTTTCCGTTGGAGGATCAGGAAGCAGAAGGCCAGCGAAACCCCAACAGCTTGGAGCGCGGGTAGCGGGCCTTTGTTACGGCGTTGGATTGATTGCCGCCGAGCAGCGTGATGTGGGTCGGATCAGCATCAAGGACGAAACCGACATGACCCTGCCAGGTGGATCGCCCACGCCGAAAAACCGCGATGGCGCCGCGTTCGGCACGGCTGATCGGCTTGCCCCATTTCAGAAAGGATCGCGCCGTCAGCTTGCCAGTGGTGGGAAGGTGGACATTGGCCAAGACGGCGTTAACGAAGGCCGCGCACCAGGGTGTTTCATCGTCGCGAATGCCAGCGAAACCCGCCTTTGCAAAGAAGCGCAGCACCGATGGATTGTGTCGGCGCCCCGGCCATTCGCGCGTTCCAAGATGTCGTTCTGCCTCGCGCAACCAAACTGGATCGGCCATGCCGGTCTCCCGCATCGTTTTGCCAGACGCCAAAACGGCGCTGGTCCATGCAGGTCAGTGTTGGGTCAGCAGGCGGCAGCGTGGAGAAAAGGCTAACTTATCCCCGCAGGCGAGCGCGACGCGGGAGCGACGGTTCGCCGTTACTCGATGGCCGCGATGGCATCCAAATCAATCGATCCGCCGGTATCTCCTGCGGTCGATCCGGCGTCCTCAGGCGAGACGTTCAAATCCAACGGATCGCTGTCCTCAGGGTTGAGACGCGGTTTTGGGCCGAAATAGTCTGACGAACGGATGAAGGCCCTGGGATTGAGCACATTGTCAGCGATGCGCGCGTAGAGAGCCTGGGGCGAAAAGGGCTTGGAAAGTACATCATTGATACCCAGCGCCAGCGCTTCCTGGGTCCGCCGGTAAGTCGAATGGCCGGTGATCATGATGATCGGCGCATAGCAATAGAGATGGTCGGGGTTGCGCACCAAACGCACCAGATCGGCGCCATCGAGGACCGGCATCTCCCAATCCACCACCAGCACATCGAATTGGCCTTGCTCCATACGTTCCAGGGCCTCGGCACCATCGCCAGCGTCGGTGACGTGGCGCATGCCAAAGGCGCTGAGCATTGTCCGCACCAAGCGGCACATATGCACATTGTCATCGACAACGAGGACGCGCAGATCGGAGAAATCGAAACGTGACATACGCGCTCAGCGTCAAAACTGTCGGTTGCAGGAACGGAGGCTTACGACCCTAGCGTCAACCCTTGAACAAACGGTTATGCTATCGCTGGCGCACTAAATCGCAGGCTCACTCATCGGCCTTCCTCTTCGTTACCGACAGACCAAACCAGCGGACCACAAAGGGCGCGGCAAGCGCGATCAGCAGAAAACGAACAAGATGATGGGCAGCGACGAAGGCCGGGTCGAGGTCCATCGCAAAGGCCAGCACCACCATCGCTTCCAGCCCGCCCGGTGCAAAGGCAACAATCAGTTTCAGAACAGAAAAGTCCGTCAGCGTCGCACCGATGAGCGCCATCGCCACGGCGATCAACGACCCAATCACAAAGCTCACGAGCGACACGCCGAGAACGCGCCCAAGTTCCTTCCAGCGCGTTCCGGCGAACCGCGTGCCGATCAAAGTGCCCAGTGATACGAAGCCGGCGATAGCGACCCATTCTGGTGGACGCCCCTCAACGAGACCGGAGCCATGCAGGACGGCACTGATGAACAAGCCGCCCACCAGCAATCCAGCTGGCACCCGGACGAGATAGGCTAGGACTGCTCCGCCAACTCCGCCGACAAAGAGCAGGATGGCATCGTCCAGCCCGCCAAGCGGCAAAATAACGGCCGGTGAAACAGGGTCTGACAACCAAAGTGCGGCGAGCGGCAAAACTGCAACGAGGATGGCGACCCGCAAGGTCTGCAAAATAGCGACACGAGGCACGTCTGCTTTCGTCTCCGGCGCTAGAGCCATCAGATAGCTCAGCGCGCCGGGCAACGAAGAAAGGAGCGCCGTGGCACGATTCCATCCAGCGACGCGCATCAGGAACCAGGTCAAAGTTCCCGCGATAAGCGGAATAGACAGGACAACCAGTGTCAGCGTGATCGGCCAACTGGAAAGGCGCGACAAAGCCTCTGGCGTTACGCCCGACCCCATAGAAATGCCGACGGCAAGGAAGCCGAGATTGCGAAGCGCAGGCGCTAGGTTGACCTGCACGCCCGATAGCGCGGCAATGGCCACGGCCAGCATGGAACCTGCAATCCAACCGCCTGGGATTCCCGTCAGGCCAAGCAAAGCGCCACCGCCCGCGCCAAGTGCAAGGCTACGCCACGTGATGCGATCAAGGTTTTGGAGAAGCGCCAAGGGGCAGGCTATCGGCGCAAGAGAAGGCAGCTTGGCGAACACATCTGATGTGTCTAGCCGAACATCTGACGGCCTGCCAAGCGACCATCATTAGCCCGCTGATCACATTGCTCTCGGCCTTCGCCGAAATGGCCAAAACTTGATTCCCATCAAGACCGGTTGCGCCGAAAGCTGAGACAAGGATGACACGATGGCACCACTGATGGTGCGCAACAGAAGGCTGAACCAGCCATGCCTGTCCACAATATCAGTCGTTATGCCACAGTCACCGTCCCGCGTTACACGTCCTATCCGACGGCACCCCACTTTTCCGAAAAAGTGGATCGCGCAACCTATGAAAACTGGCTTTCTGAGACCTCGCCAAACGATAGCGCTTCGCTATATTTCCACGTCCCCTACTGCCGATCCATCTGCGCCTATTGTGGATGTTTCACCAAGGCGAGCCGCAAAGACGGGCCGATCCTTTCCTATGGCCACACCATGGCCAAGGAGATCGATCTGGTGGCGGACCGGCTGCCCGCGCGCATGCGGGTTACGCATATGCATTGGGGCGGTGGCACGCCAAGCCTGATGCCGCGCGAGGGACTGACGGCACTTTTGCAAACCGTCGAACGCCGTTTTGATCTAAGCGCCATCACCGAGCACGCGATCGAACTTGATCCCCGTGTTGTTGACAAGGCGCTCGCCCTTGATCTGAAGGCCTATGGTGTGACCCGCGTCAGTCTCGGCGTTCAGGATCTTAACGCCCGCGTGCAACAGGCCATTGGGCGCGTGCAACCGCTTGAGGTGGTTGAAAGCGCGGTCAACGCGTTACGCGGCGCCAATCTCGACGCGATCAATATGGATGTGATGTACGGCCTGCCGCAGCAGTCGCTGGAAGATGTTGTGCGCTCGGTCGCCGCCTGTGCGGCGATGGGCGCCGACCGGGTCGCGCTTTTTGGCTATGCGCATGTGCCATGGATGAAGAAGAACCAAACGCTGATCGATGAGACGCAGTTGCCCAGTGCGGGCGCGCGCCTTGAGCAGGTTCGCGCAGCACATAAAGCGCTGGAGCATCTGGGCTATGTGAGCATCGGCTTTGACCATTTCGCCAAGCCTGATGATTCCATGGCCAAAGCGATGCGCGGCGGAACGCTGCGGCGTAATTTCCAGGGCTACACGACCGATACGGCGACAACGCTGATCGGATTCGGCGCGTCATCGATCGGCAAGCTCCGCCAAGGCTATGTTCAGACCGCCGCCGACATCGGCGCATGGACCAGGAGCGTCGAAGCAGGCGAGCTGCCGGTAGCGCGCGGCTACGCGCTCACCGCAGAAGACCGTTTGCGCGGCGCGATCATTGAGGCCTTGTTGACCGGATTCAGCGTTGACCTTGCCGAACCACGCTCTGGCGTCGTGCCTGGCCAGACTTGGGTCAATGAGCAGTTGATCGCCCTGGATGATCTGGTGGAAGATGGCCTTTGCGAAGTGATGGGCACGATGGTACGCATCCCGCACGATGCCCGGTTCCTGGCGCGGCTTGTGGCGTCCCGTTTTGACGGGTTCATGGATCGCAGCAAGGCTCGGCATTCGGTTGCCGTTTAAGGCTTTAATTTGCTCAGAGCATAAAAAAGGGGCCATCACGGCCCCTTTTGTTTGAATGCTATCGTCTGGACTGAGCCTTATCGCATTTCGCGTTAAGCCTGAATCACATAACGCTGCCTGAAATCAAAGATTTCAACGCGTTATGTGATGCACCGTGTCTCAAGTTAAACGCGAAACGCTCTAATCGGCGTGCGCGCCGGTCAATTGGCACAGCGAGCAGATGCGGTTGATGATCACCTTGTCATGCTTTTCCAGGCGAATGACGCCCTTGCGCTTCATGTCGGAAATCACGCGGCTAACCGTTTCGATCGTCAGACCAAGGTAGTCCGCCATTTCCTGACGCGTCATGTTGAGCTGGACCGTACCCTCATCGCGGTCCTCATCATCGGGACCTTTGCAATGGGTCGTGCCGCGCTCTGGCACGAAACGCATGAGGAAACTGGCCACGCGCTCATAGGCTGACTTGCGGCCAAGCAGCACGGCATGATCATGCATGGCGTAAACCTGCTGCATGGCACAACGTGTCAAATGGGATTGCGCCGCGGTCGAGGCTTCCACGTCACGACGGCTGAACACCAGCGCCGTGGTCGCGACCAGGGTCTCAGCCGAGCAATCATGGTAGGTGTCCATGTCGAAACCGAACAGGTCGCCTGGCCCAAGAACCTCAACAACCTGGCGGCGGCCATCGGGAAGAAGTTTATAAAGCATGGCAGCGCCAGAGACGATCTCGTAGAGATTCTTGGCGTCATCACCTTCAAAATAGATCACATCGTGGGCGGCATAGGTTTGACGACGCGTGCCTTGCGCATTGCGCAAACTTTCCCATGCATCATCGCCGCGCGGCGGTGTCGCCAATGGGCGTTGATCCGACATCGCCTGACGCCGTTGGGTGCGCTCGTCGTCGAAATTGGTGTATGCCACGTCGTTCCCTCCAACACTGAGACGGTTGTGCTCCGCCCCTTCTGGTCAGCCCGCGCTACAGCCGTTGTTTAGCTGTTGCCCATTGCGCCGACGCCACAGTGTAGCGTCGGATCGAATAAGGCGAGCCTAATGACCGTTTTGACATAAATCACGTCCGCCTGTTTCCGCTCCGTTCAACCACTTAGAGATCATGCGGCAGATTGAAGCGCCCGACAATGCGCCATGGTGCGCATACGCGAGCAGCGCATCACACGGGGCATGTGACAGCGGAAATTGGATCAGAGGTGGATGGCGAGTTCGGTGGCCGAGAGCGGCTTGCGGAGCAGCTCCGTGGAGGGCATTCCGTCCAAGAAATCGCGGATCATGGTGTGGGATTGGCCAGTGATCGCCAAGACACGAGGCGCATCGGCCAAGGCGTTCAGCCAACTGATGACGCTGGACCCATCAATGCCCGGAAGCCCGATGTCGATGATGACCGTGTCATCGCCGCTCGGCACACCAGCGGAGAAAAAGCTCTCCGCGTCATTGAAGCTGCGGACCGCGTGGCCGAGCTGTTCCACGAACAGGCAGAGCGCATCGCGGACGGCTGCATCGTCTTCGAGTATATAGACCGTCAAAAATCAGGTGCCTTTGCTTGGACTGCGCCGCCTCATCGCGGCGCGAGTCCTTGTCCTACCCCTCTAAGTATGGGGCAGTTCACCGGCAAGCGGTATAAGCACGAGCGCGTAACATCAACCGCTTACACGGCCGCCGAAAGCGGTATGAGTGCCAATCTGCCGTGTGCAGCGACTAGCGGGCGTCCATTTCGCCAGGGCCCGACAAGACAATCCGCACCAAATCAGCGGCGTTTTTGGCGCCAAGCTTTTCCATAATGCGGGCGCGGTGCACCTCGATCGTGCGCGGTGAAATCCCGAGCGTGCGGCCAGCTTCCTTGTTGGAAGCACCAGCCGTGATCTGCTCAAGCACTTCGCGCTCGCGCGGCGTGAGCAGTTGGAGATCGGGATGTTCTGCCTGACCGATGCCCTCGCCTTCCTGACGGCGCTGCATGGTGGCGATGCCTTCGCGAACACGCGCCACAACGGTCTCGGCGTCAAAGGGCTTTTCGATAAAGTCGAAAGCACCAGCCTTAACTGCCGCAACCGCCATCGGGATGTCGCCCTGGCCAGAAATGATGAAAATCGGTGCCGGATAGTGCTCTGGATTGAGCGCTTTGAGCGTTTCCATGCCCGACCGCCCAGGCATGTGGACATCAAGCAGCACACAGGCTCGCGGCAGGTTGGGCAATGCAGCGACGAAATCATCGCCGTTTTCGAAGGTCTCTACATCAAAGCCCTCCAGCGAGAATACCACCGACAGCGCATCGCGCACGGCCGGATCGTCGTCGACAATAAACAGAGCCTGATCGGGATTCATAGAACGGGCCATCATTGGCGGCCTCCTTCGTCATAGTCTGGTGAGGGGTTGGAACGCTGTGGCAAGGTTTGCCTGTCTGTGCTGACAAGCTCGCCCACCGACATGTGGGGTGTTGTTGGTAGGGTGCTGCGCGGCAGGGTCAGTTTGAAGGTCGCACCTTTTCCGTCGCCGCCGGGATCCACGGTCAGATCACCGCCATGGTTCTGGGCAATCGAACGGCTGATCGACAGGCCAAGGCCCATGCCCGTACGTTTGGAGGTGGAGAACGCCTTAAACAGTCGTTCATGCACTTCTTGAGGAATGCCGGGGCCTGAATCTTCAATGCTGATCGTCACCGATTCGGAGGAATAGGCGGCGCGAACAACAACTTGCGGGTCGGTGCTGCCGCGAACGGCTTCAAAGGCGTTGCGAAGCAGATTGACCAGGATCTGCTGGACTTGAACCGGATCGGCTTCGATTGACGGCAAGGTGTCGGGCAGATCAACCGCTGTTGTGATGCCTTCGGAATTGGTGCCGACGCTGGTCAGCTCCAGCGTGTCATCCACCAAGGGCCCAAGTTCGATGGACCGGCGATCTGGCTCGCGCTTTTCAACGAAGTGCCGCATCCGCTGGATAATGTTGCCAGCGCGCTCGGCCTCGCGTTTCGCCTTGTCGATCGTATCGATGATCATGTGGTCTTTGGGACCGTCACCGTTGAGCACGCTGATTCGTCTGGTCACCGCCTGGAGATAAAGCATGACCGCGGTAAGCGGCTGGTTCAGTTCATGCGCAATCGCCGAGCCCATCTCATCCATGGCGGACACGCGGGCCAAGTGAACAAGTTCCGCCTGAAGCTGGTTCAAACGACGTTCAACCGCCTTGCGCGGCCGCAGATCACGAACAATACCAACAAATTGGCGGCCCGCAGGCGTCAGCGCTTCGCCGACGGAAAGCTCCAAGGGGAAGTCGGAACCGTCACGATGTTTACCGCGCACCTCACGGCCAATGCCGATGATCCGGCGTTCGCCAGTCTCCATGTAGCGGTTCACATAGCCATCATGCTCATGGGCATATTCGTGCGGCATGAGCATGGAAACGTTTTCGCCAATGACATCATCGGCTTCATATCCGAACAGCTGCTCACACGCGGAATTGAACACAAGGATGCGCATTGCGTCGTCGATGAGGATGATTCCATCGACCGCAGTGTTGAGCAGGCTATCGAGCCGGACTTCTGAAACTGTTTTGGGCATTTATGCCCTTTCCACGCTGAATTACGTAGAAAATGACATATTCAAACCGGTTTGAAAACACGCAACTAGGGAGAAACCGTTAGGCACTTGTGCTTATCCAACTGGCAATACGGTCAGCAACAACTGCGATTTGTTTCGGATCACGGGCAAAACACATACGCAAAAACTGCTCCCCACCAGCGCCGAAGGCCGTGCCCGGAGCAAGGCCAATGCCGACTTCATCCACCAGCCGACGCGCCAATTGCTTGGTGTTCGATTCGCCGAGCACTTTGAAGAACAGATAGAAGGCGCCGTCGGGCGAACTGACTTGCAAGCGATTGAGTGGTGCGAAGGTTTCCGCCAATAGGTCGCGGTTCTCGGTGGCCCGCTCGATCTGCTGATCGACAAACCAATCACCTTCCTCAAGCGCGGTGATGGCGGCGCGCTGCATGAAGGCGGCAACGCCCGAGGTCGAATACTGAATCAAGTTCTCGATGATTTGCCCAAGCTCAACCGGTGCTTCAAGCCAACCGATACGCCAGCCGGTCATCGCCCAGTTCTTGGACATGGTGTTCACATAGATGACACGTGGCGACAGCGGATCGACGTCTTTGAACGACGGTGCGCGCTTGGGGTGCGGGCCGGGTAGCGCCGCCTCGCCATAAACAAAGCGGGCATAAATCTCATCGGCAATGATCCAAAGATCGTGGCGTTCGGCCAGATCATGAACGGCTTTGAGGGTTTCGAGATCGGCAACCCAACCGGTCGGGTTGGACGGTGAGTTGATGAAGATCGCGCGGGTTTTCGGGTCTTTGGCGGCGTTTTCGATCGCATCCATGTTCAACCTAAATCGCCCATCGATGAAGGGCATCGCCACTTCGAGCACCGTCGCCTGACGCAGGCCCGCGGCGGCGACAATGTTCGGCCAGGCCGGCGAAGGAACAATGATTGCGTCGCCTGGGTCGAGCGCAATCTGCAGTGCGATCTGAATGCTCTGCATTCCCGATCCGGTGACGAAGAACCGCTCAGCATCAAGCGAGCGGCCAGTGAGCCGCTGCGTATAGGCGGCAAGCGCCTCGCGAAGTTCCGGTAGGCCACGCTGCCAGGTGTAGAAGGTCTCGCCCTTGGCGAGGCTAGCGCTGGCCGCCTCTCCGATAAAGGCTGGCGTCGGCAAGTCACCCTCGCCCGCCCAAAGCGGCATGACATCGCCCTTGCGACGGCCATAATTCATGATGTCGACAATGCCGCTTTCTGGCGCGCGCAGAGCGATTTCTGATGGGGTGGGCGTTGACCCTGTCATGGCGCAAGACCTTGTTGTTGGGACTGGCGCATTTTGGGCGCCAGGCGCGAACAAGGCGAGCCAGCGTGCAATGTGACGCGGCTGGCCCTGTTGATGAGGATGGTCGCCGCGCTGCGGCAACAATTCCTCTGTCTGGCAGTTCGACTATTTTTTCAAGAGGTCGCGTATTTCTTCCAGCAATACTTGCTCACGTGGGACTTCAGCGACTTCGGCCGGCTTTTCCTCTTCCTGGCGCTTCATCTGATTGACGCCCTTGACCACGAGAAAAAGGATGAAAGCGATGATGGCGAAATTCACCACCGCCGTGATGAAGGACCCATAGGCCAGAACAGCGCCCTGCTCACGCGCCGCGTCAAGCGTGCCGGCATCGACCGCGGACGACAGACCCAGAAAATAGTTGGAGAAATCAAGGCCACCGAAAATTGCGCCGATGATCGGCATGATCACATCGTCCACTATCGAGGCGATGATCGTCCCAAAGGCGCCGCCGATGATCACGCCGATAGCCAGATCGAGCACGTTGCCCTTCAAGGCAAATTCTTTGAATTCCTTAAGCATGGTGAGCGCCCTCCTGCAGGCGTGGGCCGGTCGCAGTATGGCGCCGACACTAAGAGTGTCCGTAGAGCGTCTTGCATACGCTCCCATCGCGAGACGTAACCCAGGGTTGCAGTGATCGAAAGCCTATTATGCGGGCAGCCTTGCTCTGTTATTCAGGAGCGAGGGCAGGTGTGACCCAGGCCCCACAAGAATCAGCTCCCGTTGGGTTGGTCATATCGACTGTCCTACGGGCGAACCCTGCCTGGCTTGCGCCACGGGCGATCTCGGCGCTAGTGTTCGCCGCCCAGCAGGGCCAGAGCAGGAAGGACAAGGTTTGGTTCCCAGTTGGCTCGCGCTCGGCGCGGCCCTCATTTACATCGCGGCCCTTTTTTGGATCGCCAGCTATGGCGACCGCCGCGCCATGGCGACTCCCGTGCGTCAACCGCGCCCGACGCTCTATGCGTTGGCGCTGGCGATCTACTGCACAAGCTGGACGTTTTTCGGGTCGGTGGGTCTCGCCGCCGTGAGTGGGCTAGATTTCCTGACGATTTACATCGGGCCAATATTGATCCTGACGCTTGGCGCGCCGCTGCTGCGGCACATCATTGCGCTTTCCAAGGCCGAGCGCATTACCTCGGTCGCCGATTTTCTCTCTGCCCGGTACGGCAAGAACGAACGGGTGGCGGCGCTGGCCGCGCTGATCGCCGTTGTTGGCGTGGTGCCCTACATCGCATTGCAGCTCAAGGCCGTGTCGAGTTCCGTTGAACTCTTCGTCGAAGTGCCGACCGTGCCGCTCAACCCGACCTTCGTTGCCGATATTGCCTTCCTGGTGGCGATGGCCATGGCAGCGTTTGCGGTGCTCTTCGGCACCCGAACCGTCGATACTAGCGAGCACCAGGACGGGCTGATGCTGGCCGTAGCGACAGAATCTGTCGTCAAGCTTGTCGCCTTCATCATTGTTGGTTGCTTCGTCACCTTCATCATGTTCGACGGGTTCGGCGACCTCTTTACGCAAGCAGCGCAAGTGGGCGCTCTGGACGTGATCACCGGGCCGATCAATGGCGGCAGCTTTGTCGCCATGACGCTGCTTTCGGCGTTCGCGATTATCCTGCTGCCGCGCCAGTTCCATATCCTTGTTGTCGAAAACAACCACCCAGGCGAGCTCAGCCGGGCGCGTTGGCTCTTCCCTGCTTACCTGCTCGCCATCAATGTCTTTGTGGTGCCGATTGCGCTTGCCGGCCAGGTGCTGCTCGGCGGTCAGGTTGAGCCCGACACGTATGTGCTGCAATTGCCGATGAGCGTTGATGCCGGCGTCATCACGCTGATCGGCTTCGTTGGCGGATTGTCGGCGGCCACGGCAATGGTGATTGTGGCAAGTGTCGCCCTGTCGATCATGATCTCCAATGATCTCATTATGCCGTTTATCGTGCGCCGCCGTGCCGAAGGGGCACCGGAAGAGCTCGGCCGACTGGTGCTCTACATCCGGCGCGTGGCGATCTTCGTCATCCTTTTGATGTCCTATCTCTATTACCGCGCCGCGGCCGGTACAGCAGCTTTGGCCGAAATCGGCCTTCTGTCCTTTGCAGCGATTGCGCAGATGGCGCCGGCCTTTTTTCTCGGACTCGTCTGGAAACGCGGCACGGCGCGGGGCGCGGTGGCGGGTATGCTGGCTGGGCTCAGCGTCTGGGCTTACACGCTGCTTGTTCCCAACTTGATCAAAGCGGGGGCTCTGTCACCCGACATTCTTGGTGATGGACTGTTCGGCATCACGCTCCTGCATCCAGAACGATTGTTCGGGCTAGACTTCGATCCGCTGACGCACGGTGTCTTTTGGAGCCTCATGGCCAATGTCGCCGCTTATTTCATTGTCTCGATCGCGCGTCAGCCAGAAGCCATCGAACGGCTGCAGGCGCAAGTGTTCGTGCCCTCCGACCTCACGCCGACGCCAGCGCTGCGCATGTCGCGCACCCGCGTCACCTTCGCCGAACTGCAAGGCGTGGTCGCCCGCTACCTTGGCGAGCAGCGGACCGACCGGTCGTTCCAGCGCTTTGCGCGCGAGCGTGGCGAACCGATCAAGAGCAAGGGCGAGGCGGACATTCATGCGCTACGCTTTGCCGAGCAGCTTCTCGCCAGTGCCATCGGCGCAGCATCCTCGCGCCTGGTGATGACGCTGATGCTTCGCCGTCACCAAACATCCTCGCGCGAAGCGATGAAACTGCTCGATGAGGCGTCTTCGGCGATCCAATACAATCGCGATCTGCTGCAAACCGCGCTCGATCAAGTGCGGCAGGGCATCAGCGTGTTCGATCGCGATCTGAACCTCATTTGTTGGAACCGCCAGTTCCGCGACCTGCTCAATTTGCCCGCCGAGTTTGGTCAGGTGGGGACATCCTTGCACACGATCCTGCGTCACAATGCTGAGCGCGGCGCCTTCGGCAAGGGCAGCCCGTCGGGCCAAGTGGCGGAGCGCGTAGAGCGGATGGTCGTGGACATGTCCACCTTCACCGAAACGCTGCACCCCTCCGGGCTGGTGCTTGAGGTGCGCACCAATCCAATGCCCGATGGCGGTATCGTGACGACTTACACCGACATCACTGACCGGGAACGGGCGGCTGAAGAGCTGGCGCAGATCAACGAGGAACTAGAACAGAGGGTGCGCGAACGCACCGAAGAGCTGACCCGTGTGAACCAGGAATTGGAACTTGCCCGTCAGGTGGCGGAGAACGCCAATATCTCCAAGACGCGGTTTTTGGCCGCCGCAAGCCATGACATTTTGCAACCGCTCAATGCAGCGCGGCTTTACGCCTCGACGCTCAATGAGACCAAGATGCCGCCGGACGCCACCAAATTTGCCGGCAACATCGACCGCTCGCTGGAGGCGGTGGAGGACATTCTCGGCGCGTTGCTCGATATCTCCCGCCTAGATGCAGGGGCGATGAAGCCAGAGCCTTCGGTCTTTGCCCTGCAAGAGCTGTTTGAGCAGCTGCAGGTGGAGTTTGGGCCGGCTGCCGCGGAGAACGGCCTGTCGCTGCGCTTTGTGAAAACTAGCGTCATGGTGCGGTCCGATCGCAAACTGTTGAAACGATTGCTGCAAAATTTCGTGTCAAACGCGGTGAAGTATACCCGCTCAGGCGGTGTCGCGATTGGCATGCGGCGTGACGGTAAGGGTTATCGGGTCGCCGTCTATGACACGGGCATCGGCATGGGTCGGCGCGAACAACGCCAAGTGTTCGATGAATTCAAGCGCCTTGATGATGGCGCCCGCACCGCAGGCGGCCTTGGGCTTGGCCTGTCGATTGTAGACCGGGTCGCCGGCGTCCTTGGTCTTTCTGTCGGCATCACATCCCAACCGGGCTCGGGTTCATGCTTCAGTGTAGCCGTGCCACATGTGGCGCGCGCTAGCGTCGATGCGACCATGGCGATTGAGAACGCAAAGGCCGCCCGTCCAAACCGGGTTCACCAGACCGACCTTGCCGGTGTCATCGTCTGCTGCATCGACAATGAACCGACGATCCTAGAAGGCATGAGCGGACTGTTGTCGCGTTGGGGCGCCATTGCGGTGACCGGTGCAACGGCTGCCGAGGTGGGTAAAGCATTGCAAACGCGAGGCGTTGCCCCGGAAATGGTGCTGGCCGACTACCATTTGGATGACGGCACGGGCATTGAGGCGGTCAAAGAGCTGCGCTGGAAGTTCGGCGCCAGCCTACCCGCTGTGCTGGTGACAGCTGACCGTTCGGTCGAAATGCAGGAACGGGCCGAGACCGCCGGCATCGCCATTCTCAACAAGCCTGTGAAGCCCGCAGCACTACGGGCGATGGTGGCGCAGTTCCGAGCGGTTCCCGAAGCGGCGGAGTAGTTCCGACATAGAATTGTCATCCCGGCCAAGCATCGCGCGAGCCGGGATGACGTTGTTTGGGGCTTAGTGCGCCAGTTCGGCGACCGCTTCCTGCCAGTTGCCCATTTCGATGCGTGAGGCAGCGATGACGGCCTGGGTGCGGCTTTCCACGTTCAGCTTTTGCAGGATCGCCGAGACGTGCGCCTTCACGGTCGCTTCGGACACACCGAGTTCATAAGCGATCTGTTTGTTGAGCAGGCCTTGGCTCAGCATCATCAGAACACGGACCTGCTGCGGCGTCAGCGATGATAGGCGCTTGGCAAGGGCCGCAGCCTCATCATCATCGGGCGCATTGGCCAGATCCATGTCGGCAGGCGTCCAAATATCGCCATCCAAGATCGCCTCAATTCCAGCCGTGATATCATCGACCGGCAGAGATTTCGGCATGAACCCGGCGGCGCCAAAGTCCAGCGCCCGGCGGATAATTGCCTGATCTTCGGTTGCCGAAACAATGCACACTGGAACACCAGGATACTGCGCGCGCAAATACATCAGGCCTGAAAACCCGCGAACGCCGGGCATATTTAGATCGAGGAGCACCAGATCAACGTCAGCGTCGGTCTGAAGTTGGGCGGTGACCTCGTCGATGTCACCGGCCTCTGAGACACGGGCATGTTCGAAGCGGGAGGCGACGATTGTCTTGAGAGCATCGCGAAACAGCGGATGGTCATCTGCAATGATGAAATGATGCGTTGAAGCCATGGATGCACTGCCCTCTTTTTATTACCCTTGCCCAAATGATGGGCGACTGCAGGTTCCGTTTCCGAAACCGGTATGGACATACTCAGGATTGTGACAGTTTTTTCAAGTCATATACGCCGTTGGTAGGTGTATCCCTTACGAAAAACGCACCAGTGCGTTGGGTTTTGCGATCATCAAAGCGCAAATTTCAGGCAGCCTTACCCGACAAACGCTTCACCAAGACCGGCCAGCGCAGCACAAGCCAGATCACGGCTAAGACGTTGCCAAGAAACATCAGCGCGATCACCCATACAAAGCTTGTCGGACGTGCCCCATCAACCAGAAACACAAAAACTGCGAAGATGAGGAAGCCGAGGTAAAGATCAGCCAGCGAGACGATACCCCAGGGATCGGCTGCGATGGCGCTGAAACTCTCACCGAAATTGGCGTTCATCGACGCCCAGACGATGAGGGCTGCGAAACCGACGCCCAAGGCGCCAAAGGTAACGCGCCAGATTAGAGAGGACGAAGAGGGATTTTCCACGGGACGGGGCCTTTTTGCCGGTTTTCGATGAGCGATGCATTGTCTACGAGTGAGCGGTCGATTGGTTCGCTTCGCGGAGGTCCGCTCTGCGGGTGACCGTTGGTAGCTGCCCGCTTTGGAGTATTGATGACGCCTTCTTTCTTTACACCCTACAATGACGCCCATGGCGCCGAAGCTGCGATCAATCCGTTCGACCCTGCGCTGGTGCTGCCGGAAACGCAGGCGCTGAACGAAGACATTTTGGCCCGGTTCGCCAAGCTGCCCGATAGCTGGTCGGTGCCGCCGCATGTGGTGCGCAAGGCCCGGGCAAAGGGCGAGGGCCCGTTTCCGCTGGAACCCAAGCTCGACCACGCCCGGTGGGAAGAGCATGAAGGCGTGGGGCTTCGTATCTTGGAACCGCAAACGCGGGAAACACGCGGGATTTTTCTGCACATCCATGGCGGCGGTTGGATTTACGGGCAGGCAGATTTCCAAGACCCGATGCTGGCGCGTCTTACCGAGGCGACGGGCCTTGCAGCGGTCAGCGTGGATTATCGCCTAGCGCCGGAACATCCCTTTCCTGCCGGCCCGAGCGATTGTCTGGCGGCCGCTAGCTTCGCCTATGCGCAGGGCGGCCCCGTGTTCATGGGCGGCGAATCTGCCGGGGCGCATCTTTCGCTTCTCACCGCGCTGTCGCTGCGCGATGCGGGGATCGAAACGGCGGGCCTTGTGCTGATTGCCGGGTGTTTCGATCTGACGTTGACACCATCGGTGCGCAGTTGGGGCTCGGAGAAACTGATCCTGAACACGCGCGACATATCTAACTTCGTTGACCACTGCGTACCAAGTTTCATGGAAGAGCGCGCGCCGACCGTTTCGCCGCTCTACGCGCATTTGGACAGCCTGCCACCCTGCTTCTTGAGTGTGGGGACCAAGGATCCGTTAATCGACGACAGCCTGTTCCTGCACCAACGCCTGCTCGCGGCTGGGGTGCACAGCGACCTCGCTGTGGCGCCCGGCGGCTGCCATTTTTTCCAGGCGTTCGATATTCAGATTACGCGCGAGGCCGAGGCTGCGACGCACCTCTTCCTCAACCGCGCCCTAGATGGTGACTTATGATTGGACCGATTGAATCCATCCGCGACACAGCCAACAGCTGGGAGTGCGATGAGAACGACCACATCAATGTGAAGGCCTATGCGGCGCGGTTCGACATCGCCGTGCGGAGCTTTCTGGTTGAGGCCGGATGGCAGGTGCCGCATCGTCTTGGTCGCCTGATCCGCTATCACGCCGAACTGCGCGGCGGCGAACCGGTGCATGGGACAACCGGCATGGTCGCTTTGGACAATGGCCATGTGGCATTGGAACATCGTCTTTATGCGACCCAGCGGCCCGGCGCGCCTTTAAGTGCAACGGCGCTTGATGTGCTGCCCAACGTTTCGCGCGAAGATTTGTCGGCCTTTGATCTGCCGGCGCCAGGTTCAGACGTGATGCCGAAATCTGGCACCTTATCGTTTGCGACGTCTGTCGATCCGGCATCGCTCGACGGATTGGCGACCACCTATCGGGGCGTTATTCCACCAACCGCATTTGGCGCTGAGAATGAAAGCGCCGGTGGCCCGATGCTGCGCGATGAGCGCCTGGTTGGCATGATATCCGATGCCGCCACCCATGCCTGGGCGTTGGCCGGTGCCGACGATGCTTGGCTACGGTCTCGCGGCTGGGGCCGGGCCGCCGTCCAGTTGAACCTGACCTATGGCAACCGGCCAATCGCTGGCGATGTGGTGGTGATCAAGACGGGTCTCCGCGCCCGGTCGGCGAAAACGATCAGTTACCGCCACCATGTGGTGAATGTGATGCGCGAAGAAGTGATCGCCATCGCTGACATTACGTCCGTGATGCTGAACCTTGAAACGCGCCGCGCGATGGCGTGGCCGGACGAGAAGCTTCCAGCGCTCGACGCGCAGATCAAAGCGTTCGAAAGCGCGTCCTGACGTTAGAGATTGCGCTCGGCTTCGATGTCTTCACGCAACCCCTGAACCATATCGAAGAACCGGCGCATCACCTCTTCAGCGGTGTCCATGACGGCGTCGAGCTCTTCATCAGTTGGCAGGTCAAGACGCTCGCGCACTGAAGGTTCGTCCACGCCATCGTCGGGAACCAAGGACAGATCGCGATCGTCGGCAGTCAGGCCGTCGCGGGCCGCGAGCAGTTCCACTTCCAGCCGCTCAACTTCGGCGTCCAAGCGATTGATCTCAGCCTCGTAGGCCAAGCGATCATCGGCTGCCAGTCGGCAAATCCATCCATTCTGCGTTTCCTGACACTCGCTGATATCGCCTGATTGCCGATCAATCCGCAGAACGCCATCGTCAATCTCCACGATCAGATATTGGTCACCGTCCAATGGATCGGTGACAAGCTGGGCGGACGCAGGTCCAGCCATCAAGCAGGCCGATGTGAGCAAAGCGAGGGCAAGGCGCATGTCAGTATCCCTTGTTGTCGCGCGGTGTGATGCCTTTACTTTCATAGCCGCACGGCAAAGGTATGACCATTCGACTTGTAAGGTACGGCTCCTCTTGAACGTTCAACCCAACTTTCCGGTTCCTGAGCTTCCGCCTGCCTTTGCCGCCTGGTTTGACAGCAAGGGCTGGCAGCCGCGCGCCCATCAGTTGGAGCTTTTGGCGCGGGGCGAGGCACAGCGAGATGCGCTGTTGATCGCGCCCACCGGCGCAGGAAAGACCCTGGCCGGGTTTCTGCCCTCGCTCGTCGATCTTGCTGGCAAGGCCACGTCGCGCCGATCCAACCGACCCGGCGGGTTGCATACTCTCTACATCTCACCGCTGAAAGCACTGGCGGTGGATGTGGCGCGCAATCTCACCACACCTGCCGAAGAGATGGACTTGCCCATCCGTATCGAAACCCGAACCGGCGATACACCGCCCTCGCGGCGCCAGAGGCAAAAGCGCAACCCGCCGGATATTCTGCTGACCACGCCGGAACAGTTGGCGCTGCTTCTCTCACACTTCGATGCCGACCGGATGTTCGGTGGCGTGAAGCGGGTGATCTTCGATGAGCTGCACGCACTGGTCACCTCCAAGCGCGGTGATCTGCTGGCTTTGGGGCTGGCAAGGCTGCGCAAACACGCGCCCGATCTGGTGGCGACGGGTCTCTCCGCGACGGTTGCCGATCCAGAAGCTTTGGCTGGTTGGCTCGCACCGCAAAACACCAAAGCGCGCGATCAGGCCGACATCGTGACGGTCGCCGGTGGCGCGCGACCAGAAATCACGATTCTGGAAAGCGAAGAGCGCTTGCCCTGGGCCGGGCACATGGCGCGCTATGCCTTTCGTGAAGTTCTGGAGGCCATCGCCAAGCACCAAACGACACTGGTTTTCGTCAACACGCGGGCGCAGGCCGAACTGGTGTTTCGCGAGCTTTGGTCAATCAACGAAGACTCGCTTGCCATCGCGTTGCATCACGGCTCGCTGGACGTCGGCCAGCGCCGCAAGGTGGAAGAGGCGATGGCCAACAACGCCCTGCGTGCGGTGGTTGCCACCTCGACGCTCGATCTCGGGATCGATTGGGGCGATGTGGACTTGGTTATCCATGTTGGTGCGCCGAAAGGCGCGAGCCGCCTGGCGCAGCGGATCGGGCGCTCCAATCACCGGATGGATGAACCGTCCAAAGCCATTCTCGTTCCAGCCAATCGGTTTGAGGTGCTCGAATGCCGTGCAGCGCTGAACGCCAACTACGACCGGGCGCAGGATACCGCGCCGATCCGTGACGGTGCGCTCGATGTACTTTCACAGCACGTTCTTGGCATGGCCTGCTCGGATGCTTTTGTCAGCGACGATCTTTTCGCCGAAATACGCTCCGCTTACCCCTACCGACTGCTAACGCGCGAAAGTTTCGACCGAGTGGTGCAGTTCGTCGCCACCGGTGGCTATGCGCTGAAAAGCTATGAGCGTTATGCCCGCATCCGCCAGCGCAAGGACGGTTTGTGGCGCGTGGCCAATCCCGATGTCGCGCAGCAGTATCGGCTGAACGTTGGCACCATCATCGAAATGCCGGTGCTGACGGTGCGGCTCGTTTCGGCCAAGCAGGCTGCGCAACGCTCGTCCGGTACGCTTCGTGGCGGGCGCATCCTCGGCCAGGTTGAGGAGTATTTCCTGGAGACGTTGGTACCCGGCGACAGCTTTCTGTTCGGCGGCGAGGTGGTGAAATTCGAAGGCATTCGCGAGCAGGACGCGCTGGTGTCGCGCACCGAATCCGGCGAGCCGAAAATCCCGTCCTATGCTGGCGGCAAGTTCCCTTTATCGACCTATCTGGCCGATGGAGTCCGCGCGATGCTCGCTGACCCTGAAAGCTGGGATGCGCTGCCCAATCAAGTTGCCGACTGGCTGCGCATGCAGCGTGACAAGTCCGCCCTGCCGGGGCGAGACGGGCTGCTGGTGGAGACGTTTCCGCGTGGCAATCGGCACTATATGATCTGCTACCCGTTCGAGGGACGCCTTGCGCACCAAACGCTTGGCATGCTGCTCACCCGCCGCTTGGAGCGGGCGCGCGCCAAGCCGCTAGGGTTTGTGGCGACAGATTATGTGCTCGGCGTTTGGGGGCTGGCTGATTTCGGTCAGAATATCGCCGATGGGTCGATGCCATTGGACGATCTGTTCGCCCAATCCATGCTCGGCGATGATTTGGAAGAGTGGATGGGCGAGAGCTACCTCCTCAAGCGCACCTTTCGTGCCTGCGCCCTGATCTCCGGGCTTATCGAACGCCGCCATCCTGGCCAGGAGAAGTCTGGACGGCAAATGACGGTCTCCTCCGATCTCATTTACGACGTTCTGCGTCAGCACGAGCCCGATCACATCCTTATGCAATCGACCTGGGCTGATGCGGCATCCGGGCTGCTCGACATCGCTCGCATCGGCTCTATGCTGGCGCGGATTGAGGGGCGAATCACCCACCAGAGGCTCGATCGCATCTCCCCGCTGGCGGTGCCGATTATGCTGGAAGTCGGCAAAGAGCCGGTTTTCGGCGAGGCGCGCGATCAGGTCCTGGAAGATGCTGAGAGCCTGATCGAAGAAGCGATGGGCGGGACCTAGGCCCGCCGACTTGAGGACTGAAGACGAAACATGTCTGCCTGGCTGAGCCAAACCGCCCCAGCGAACGAAGAAGCGACCAGTGCGACAATTGCCTTGGCGGGCGAAACGCTGGTCGCTGACCGCTGCGGCGCGCTTTATTGGCCGGACGAAGCGACACTCATCGTGGCCGATCTGCATCTTGAAAAAGGTTCATCGTTCGCACGCTTCCGCAACCATTTGCCGCCCTACGATACAGCGGCGACGCTGCGCCAACTTGCCGTGCTAATCGCCACCTATCAGCCAGCGCGACTGATTGCGCTCGGCGACAGCGTGCACGATCGCAGTGCCTGGGAGCGTCTGTCAGACGCCGACCGCGACACGCTGAGCACTCTTTGTTATCGGGTGGAGGATTGGATTTGGATTGCTGGCAATCATGATCCAGAGCCGCCCGTTGGCGTTCCGGGGCGGAGCGCTCAAGAAATGGCCATAGGCCCGTTGCTTTTTCGCCATGAGCCAGGCGGTGAAGTCGGCGAAAGCCAGGCCGAAGTGGCCGGTCATCTGCATCCAGCCGCGCGGGTGATCGGCAAAGGTGGATCGGCGCGTAGGCCAGCCTTCGCCCATGATGGTCGGCGGCTCATCCTTCCGGCCTTTGGGGCCTATGCCGGTGGGCTTTGTCTTTCCGCCGAGCCATTTCGACCATTGCTTAGCAAAACGACCATGCGCGCCTCGGTCTGCGGGCGCACACGCATGTTCACTGTGCCCGGCAGCCGCATCTTGGGTTGGCGCTGAAAACGCGCCCGACTAAACAATCGTCAGCACGGCCATAACACTGAGCAGCGAGCAGACGAGCGCGGTAAGCATGGTGCGCAGATGGGCAAACCAAGGTGGCGCGCCATCGTCTTCAGCATCGCCGACATCCCACGCGCCTTGTGCGGCGAACGCCACGGCCAACATCACCAGTGCGGGAAACGCCGGCAGAAGGACGGCGACCCAACCGATTAACGAGGGAATGACCGACAGTGTGAACCGCGCATCGCGAACTTCGGGGTTGGAAAGCAGGAGCCCCATCCCCCACCGCACGCCGCCCAGAAACGACAGGATGACCGCGCCATAAACCACCGTTGAACGCAGTGCCAAGTCCGCGCTGACGACCCAGATACCGCCAAGCACGTAGATGATTACGCCGACGACAAAAGGTATGGCGCCTGTGAGGCCAAGCCAAAGCGGCGCCTTGGGCACGGTTTGAAGGGCATTGAGCACGCGCATCGGCCGTCCTTAGTCTGCGATCATGATCGACGGAAAACCACCGACCCCAGCCACCCGGTGAACAGGGCCAATATCACGGCCAGACCGCCATACATCAATTGGTCGCGCTGGGACATGCGGAAGATGAACTGCTCGAATCCTGTCTTGCGTACCAGAATGCCCACACGTTCCTCGGCGAGCAAGACGCCACCGGAAAACAGGTAAACATTGACGTCAAAAAGCCCGAGCGGCACGTCGGCGGGAAAGGTGGCGCGGGCACGGAATAGGGTGTTGTCAATCACCGCAACGGCATTGGGGTCTTCCTGGTAGACGCGAGCTTCGCTCTGCAAGCGCAGAAAAGCCCGTTCGAAGACGCGTTGATCGACCCCATCAGAGTCCGGCGCCTCTGCTTGGGCATCGTCATCGCCTTGGCGGTCATTGTCGGTGGCTGCGGCATCGCTGTCCTCGTGCGGCAGAACTTGCTCGATACCAATCTGAAACCGTCGAAGCAGCGAGGGATGCGCGATCTCAGACACCGGGCGATTGGAAAGCACCGTGTAGGCGCTGGGCACGTCTTCAAAGGTGCGCGCGCGGGTGTTCACCCATATGCCCAGAACCCGCTGCTTCAGCCGCGTGACGCGGTCGGATTGGGGGCCGGTGACGGTCACAACGACATCATAGTCAGATGCCCGAGGCACCGTCGCTGCATCGCGGCGTACCGCGCCAAAAACAGTGATCGCCGAGCCTGTGAAGTTCGAGGTGATGTCGACCGTGCGCTCCGACAGGGTGACTATGAGCGACTCCGCCCGCGCCGGTAGAGCGGTCAACAGCGTCAGGAGAAGGATCAGGGCAATCCGCATCATCCGCCGATCTCCGTCACGGAGAAGAGTTCCGCCGGTTCGATGGCCAGATCAAACAGGAACCTTGCGCCGACTGACAGGATGAGAAGCGCCAGCAACAAACGCAATTGCTCGCCCTTCAGCTTCTGTCCAGCCGAGGCACCGAACTGGGCGCCAAGCACCCCGCCGACCATCAGGATCAAGCCAAGGATGATATCGACCGACCCGGTCGTCAATGCATGGAGCACCGTGGCAACGGCCATCGTCACCAGGATCTGCACCAGCGACGTGCCGATCACCACATTGCCTGGGACGCGCAAGAGATAAATCAGCGCCGGCACCATGATGAAACCGCCGCCAATGCCGAGAATAGCGCCGATGAACCCGATGCTGAGGCCGAGCAAGATCACCGGAATGACGGAGATGTAGAGACGGGATTTCTTGAACGCGGTCTTCAGCGGCAGCCCGTGCACCCAGGTGTGCTGACCCGGCTTGCGGTTTGATACTGACCGGCCGCGCGCGCCACGCCAAACCGAGCGGGCACTTTCAAAAAACATCATGCCGCCGATCGTGCCCAGAAACAGCATGTAAGAGACGGAAATGATGAGGTCGAGCTGACCCAGGGCGCGCAGGATCGAGAACAGCCAGACGCCGAGCGAGGAGCCAATGACACCGCCGCACAAGAGGACACCGGCGAGTTTGAAATCGACCCCGCCCTTGCGCCAATAGCTGAGAACCCCGGAGGTCGAGGACGCCACCACTTGGCTGGTCACGGTCGCCACAGCAACGGACGGCGGGATGCCGGAAAAAATGAGCAGCGGTGTCAGCAAAAAACCACCGCCAACGCCGAACAGCCCCGAGACGAAACCCACCGCGCCGCCCATGCCCAGAATGAGGAACACGTTGACGGCCAATTCGGCGATGGGCAGATAAATCTGCATGGGGTGGGCTGACTTTCGGGCAGGCTGAATAAGCACCGGACAGCGCGAACGAACACGGCCTGGCTGACTGTGTATGACCCCCGCATTGGTCGGGGGTCAATCAACGCAAGGCGTGTTGTCGCCTACCTACGACTAAAGGTGTGTGCGTTCGGGCGATACCGACTGGATTCTGGTCGATCGCTACAGACTGCGGCCCTGGCGCAATGCGTCCAAAAGCGCTTGGTCGATGGTTTCGCTATCGCCAAGACCGACCGACTGACGGAAGGCGCGGACCGCTTCGTTGGTCCTGGGGCCAAGTAGACCGTCTGCCGGGCCGGGGTTGTAGCCACGTTCGGCGAGCAGAGCCTGCGCTTCGGCGATCAGGCGCTGAGTTGGCGACGCGTTGGCGCTTTCGGCACCGTCGTCCCAACCGCCCGCTGGGCCGGGGACAGCAACAGCTGCTGTTTCCACCGGAACAGGACGCCAATTGTCGACGCGCGCCCGCGCAAGAGCTAGAGCCTGCTCACCGAGCACGCCGGCAACCTCGTCGCGACGGGCGACCGCTTCGTTGTCGCCGGCATTGGCGGCAAGGGCGAACCATTTGTAGGATTCCATCAGGTCACGCTCAACCCCCATGCCGCGCGCATAGAGAACGGCAAGGTTGAACTGGCTATCGGCCAGGCCACGATTGGCCGCGGGAATGAACCAGCCAGCAGCGCGAGAGAAATCAGGCGCCTGTCCGCCGCCTTCAGCGGCCATGACGGCCAGGTTGTGCATCGCGCGTGGATTACCGCCAAGCGCGGCGCGCTCGTACCAAGCGATGGCGCCATTGCGATCACGATCGACACCGCGGCCTTGCTCATAGAAGCTTCCAAGACGATAGGCGGCTGGAATGACGCCTTGATCGGCGGCACGGCCATACCAATGCGCAGCAGCACCCAAGTCCTGCGCCACGAAGCGGCCTTCCATGAACCGCGTGGCGATCTCAAACGCGGCTGTGGGATCACCACTGGCGGCAGCGACGCGAAGCCGGGGCGAGCCGATCGCTTCAGGCAATGCATCGGCGGTTGCAACCGGCAGCGATGGCGTAGAGAGGTTGAGCAGAGGGCCAAGGTCATTGGCCGGCGGGGGAAGCGCGGAATCCTGCGATGCGCTCGCCGGTGACGTTGGCGCGGGTGCGTCTTGGACAGCGGCGATCTGGTCGGTGGCAGCCTCGGCCAGTTGTGGCGTTTCGGCCATGACCGGGCCACGGTCGCGTTCAAAGCCACTGCCGACAACGCCGTCGCGCGCCAGGCTGTCTTCAGAGACACGTGGTGAATCGGCTGCCAGTTCTGGCTGCGACGCCTCGCCGGACGCGTTGGCGCTTTCGACTGTTGGCTCTTCTGGCAGCAGGGCATCATCGCCAGTTGTAATGTTGGCCTCCTCACCAACCGTCGGCATCGTTTCGTCGGGCGCGACGCTCACATCGGCTTCCGAGCCATCGGAGATTGGCGCTTCGGCGGGGGCGATTGGAGCGATCACCGTGTCGGCGGCACGGTCGCTCGGCATGATCAAGTTGACGACGAAGAGACCGAGGCCAAGGGTGAAAAGAACCAGGGCGAAAAGCATGGTTCGGGAAAGAACACGCTGGCGTTTCTCATCTTTCGCCTTGCGCTCGGTCTGTTGCTTGCGCGCGGTTTTCGCCGCCCCGCCAAGGGCGTTCATCGGATTGTCTGACGGGTCGGCAGGCGACGTGGTTGGCGAGGACGCTGGCTCGTTCAGTCCCGGCTCGATCCGGGCTTCTTGCTGCTGACGGCCTCTTGAGCCAGCCAGATTGGGTTGTGGCGCGCCGTCGGTGCTGTCCGGTCCCTGTGGCGAGGCTACGGTTGGCAATGCACCCGCTGGCGATCCGCCGCCGGCCTGAAGGGCGGCAGCTTGCGCGGCGCGGCGCGCCGCGGCGATGAAGCTTGCGCGCTGATTGGCGGTATCGCCTTGAGCATTGGTGTCCGGGTTCGCTGCCGCTGACGACTGGGCGCGGCGTGACGTACGAGCAGGACGTTGCGGTGCCGCGTTGATGGCGCCCGACAATTGACGCAGTAGCGTCTGCGCATCACCAGGTGCCGGAATCACATCAGGCGCGTTGGTGGCTTCTGGCTCGTTGCCCTCGGTCTCCTCGTTCGTTGCTTCGCTGCCCGCAGTCATCGCAGATAGATCGAGCGGCGGAAGCTCATCTTTGTCAGGAAGGTTTCCCTGCAGGAGGAGATCATCAAGCGGCGAAACCGATTGGCTGAAACTACCGCCTGACTCAGTTTCGGGTTCAGTCTCTACCGGTTCCGGCTGCTTCCGCGGTTCCGACGGACTATCGAAAGCGTCTGCCATCTCTTCCAACGATGGCTGAGGCGTCGATGCCGGCGTATCGATCGTCGTCTTTTCGGCAAGGTGGCGCGCTGCCAGATCGTCCGTCTCCAACGCATCGATACGGCCAATCACCGTTTCCAATGCGCTTTGAACGCTTTCCAGCGTGTCCAGCATGCGCTGGTCCTGATCGCTGGCGTGTTCGCGCAGGGCAACCAGTTCGCCTTGCAGCGCTTGCATGCCCAACGCGTCTTGCGTTTCAGACTGCGGGTCAAACAAGCCCAGTGACTGAACGCGGTTGGCAAGATCGTTTATCTCGCTCTCGATCTCTGGCAGGATCCCAGCATCACCGGTGGACCGCGCGGTGTCGAAACGGGCCGCCAAGTGACGGACTTGGTCGACGATGGCTCGCTGCAGATCACGATTGGAGCCCAGCTCGACGCTGGCACGGGCGCGGGCCAATTCAGCGTGCAATCGGTTCACGTCATCGCGGGAGATGACGCCGGCCTCGGAATGGCGCTGGTTGAGCTCAACCAGTTGGCTTTCCAGCGATGCCAGAGCGACATCGGCCAGCGGCGTCGGCATTGCCTGGATCAGTCCTTCCAGGCGGTTCGACATGTGATCGATTAGCGGCGCATCGGCAGCAGAAATCGCCCGCTGAATGTCGTCCAAGCGCTCATCAACGTCATCAAGACGAGAGGCCAGAGGCTCAATGGTGCTCGACAGGCGGCTGTCGATTTTCGCCTCAACAGCCTCGATGATCGTCTCGGTGTTCGGAATCGACTTCAGGCAGGACTCGACGCGCTGGCCAAGCTCCCGCACGGCCATGCCAAGGCGCGCTGTGCCATCGTCTTCCTGCAACGCCGTGACGCGGCCCGTCAGGTCGAGCAGGGCGTGCTCAATCTCGCGCACCGGCATGGTCGAGCTGAAGCTATCCATCTGCCGCGATAGGGCAGCAACCTCACGCGCCATATCGGATTGGTTGGCAAGGCGATCGTCCAAGGTATTCAGTCGTTCGGACAGACCGGCGACCTGCGCGGCATACCCACCGGTCATCTCTTCGATGCGGTCAAGCGCAGAAAAGCGTTGATCGAAGCCGGCCAAATCAATGGCTGGTGCGGCGTTGCGCATTTCTTCACGGATTGTGTCCAGCGCACTCGTCAATCCACGGGCTTCGTCTTGGAAGGTGGAAAGCCGCGCCATTTCGGTTTGGATGGCATCTAAGCGCTGAGTAACCGCGCTATCGTCGGCGCCGCTTGCCAAGGCTTCGATGCGCGCTTCAAGCGCTACCAGACGCTCGACGACTGCACCGATCGCTTCGTTGACGGTGTTCGGCTCCTGCGTGGCATTCGCCGCCATCGCCTTGACGCTCTCAAGCGCTTCGGTGATGCGGTCAGCATTGTTATGCGGATCGTTTTCCAGTTGCGCGATCATCGAGCGCATTTCGCCGACCAGCGCACCGGTGTTGTTCTCGCTAAGGTTGTCCAGCACCTCACGCAAGCTGGTGACCTCGCCATAAAGCGCGTCGATTTTTTCATCGTGCGCGCCAACGTCTTTCAGCGTGTCCAGGCGCGAGAGAACGTGGCGGTAGCCATCTTCCAGCGACTGGATCGCTTCCGGTTTCGGCATTGCCGCAATCGTATCCTGGACGGCGCGGATCTGATCGCTGAGCTGCGCGAGATCTGGGCCAGTAACCGCTTGTAGCGTATCGGGCACGGCTACAGATGTCGGGCCATTGTCAACGCGCGCCTGAAGCGCGGCGACCTGTTGGTGCAGACCAGCTTGATCGGCAGCGCTTGATTCGGCGATGGATCGAGCATCGACGACCGCGTCCGTCAGCCGGGCAAACTGTTCATCAAGTCGGGTGATGAGTTGGTCCAGGCCTGATGAATCAGGAGCGGGAGCCGGTTCCGGCGCCGGTGCGATTGGCGCTGGCGTGTGGGCTGGTTGCTCGGACGTTTCGGGCGGAGCAATAGGCTCCGGTGCGGCTGGGTACGGCGCAGCCCCTGGCGTCTCGGCCGGTGCGGGGGGCGCATCGGGCACATGTCCGTGCTCGAGCTCATGCTTGCGGCGGCGCAGCGCTTCCAAGGGATCGAATGCCCGTGGCGTGCTTGGCGTGTGTGCGTGTTCAGCCGTTACTGTCGGTGCAGGCGCGGTCGCAACCGGACCGCCTGATACCTTGGTCTCCAGTGTTTCGATATTCTTGGCAATAGCGGCTAAACGCGACTGGAGATCGTGAGCGGGGGCGGCAGGCTGAGCCTCGCCTGGCGCTTGCTGAGGAGAAACTGCGACAGGAACCTGCGATTGCGGCACCTGTTGCCCGAGCACATTTTGCATCCACTCGCCGACGGTCGGCGATGTGGCATGAGGCGTTCCGCCATGCGAGGTCATAGGACCCGTGCCAGCGTCGGTTCGATGAGTGGCCTGCTGCCACGTGTTTTGGGACTGTTGAGCCATCCCGACCCCAATTACTCTACGGTGCGTGCGCTCAAGGCACGGCGCACCCCGGCCCTTTTTGCTTGGCGCCACAGTGAACCCAACATGGTAAACGAGCCGTAAAGATAACCGGTTTGTAAATGACCCGGCTTGGTAACGCCTGGATCTGAGACAGCGCCTTCATGCCTTGACCAGCCGGTGAGCAAGACACGTTTTGGATAGTGCTTGACGTGAATGCAACCAAAAGTTGCTACCTGCTTGCACTTGCGATAGATTTGTTGGCAATCGTGATGGCAAAACGATTCGCCATACTGTGTAATGGCGCAGCGCTAACCGGCAGAGGTACTGATGGATACTGCAACTCGAGAGACCGAATACAGCATTGGCGAACTGGCCCGCGAGTACGGTTTGACGTTGCGAACGCTGCGTTTTTACGAAGATCGCGGCCTTTTGCGGCCGCGCCGGGTTGGCATGCAGCGGATCTATTCGCGCCGCGACAAAGCGCGGCTCAAGCTCATCGTGATGGGCAAGCGGGTTGGTTTCTCACTGCAGGAAATCGGCGAGATGCTCGACCTTTATGATCTAAAAGACGGTCAGGCGAGCCAATTGAAGGTCGCGCGCAGCCGATTTTTGGAGCAGATTGCCGTTCTCAATCAGCAGAAAACCGACATTGAGCAGGCCATCGTCGAGCTTGAGCGCACGGTGGAAGTCGTCACAGGCATGCTGAAGGAAAAGCAGCAGGACATGGCCGACGGTGCAGAGGCCGAAACCCCGCCTTTGGCAGCGACCGGTAGCGACTGATCGGCGCTTCTGGCCTCTCACGCCCTTTCACGAACACGCTATAGACCGTGTCCAGCGCTTGCGTGCCACGGCCTAGCGGCCTAGATCGAGTTCCTTTGATGCCTTGGGCAATTGTGCCCACACGCAAAGGATGCTGCCGATGGCGCCGACGATCGATTATTACTTCACCCTGATTTCGCCTTTCTCTTACCTGGGACACAAGGCGTTCTTGGATGTCGTTGCCAAGCACGGCGCGGCGGTTCGCTACAAACCGATGAACCTGGCGGGGGTCTTTGCAACCTCAGGTGCGGTGCCTATTCCCGAGCGTCCTGTCTCCCGTCAAAACTACCGATTGATCGAGCTTCAGCGCATCGCCGATATCCGGCAACTGCCGCTGACCCTGCGGCCAGCGCATTTTCCAACCAACCCTGCACTTGCCAACGGTGCCGTGGCAGCGATTGCCGCGTCGGACGGCGATCCGGCGGACTTCATGTTTGCCGCCTTCCAGGCTTGCTGGACGGAGGATCGCGATATCGGCCAGCCAGAGACTGTGCGTGAACTGCTGGAAGCGACGGGCCATGACGCGGCTGCCATCATGGTTGCAGCGGCGTCAGATGAGATCATCGCCGCGATGGCGCAGAACACCGAAGCGGCCATTGCAGCGGGCGCCGTCGGCGCGCCAGTTTATGTTCTCGGCGGCGAGCCGTTTTGGGGCCAGGACCGGGTGGACTATCTGGACCATGCTCTTACCTCAGGTCGAGGTCCATACACGCCCGGCTAGATCTTCGTCCCGCCCGCTTGAGCAGGTTCTGCACACGACCGGTTTTGGTCCACCGAACGGAAGCCCCCCATGTTTCATTCCTTCTTTCCCAAACCGAAGCTGTTTTTCCTGTCCTTTGCGATCTATGCGCTGGTGATGATCATCGCCTGGAGCGCCGCGGGCGACCGACTGCAGTTTCTGTCTCTCGGCCCACTGTTTGGTTTGGAAAGCGCCAGCCAGCTTGACCCCGGTGTTGCTCCAGATGTGCAAGTGCCAAGCGAGGAGAGCGTTGACCCGGTTGAAGCCGAGGACGGTTGGGCCAACGCGGAAACCTTCTGGTTCTACCAATACATGCTCGCGGCCATCGCGTTGTTTGTCGGCTTTTGGATGTGGTACGCGCCGCATCCGTGGCAGCTCTGGTCCGTGGCAGGTTCAGCGCTCATCTTCTTCACCAACTGGTTCCTGGTGCAGCTGGATGTGATGATCAATGAGTGGTTCGGTGGCTTTTACGATCTGATCCAGCAAGCCCTTGCTGAGCCCGGCTCGATTGATGGCCGCGACTATTATCTGGGTATTGCAACGTTCCTGCAAATCGCGCTGGTTTATGTGTTTGTGGCGGTCTTGTTCCGCTATTTCGTCAGCCATTATGTGTTCCGCTGGCGCACAGCGATGAACAATTATTACACGAGCATGTGGAAGCGGGTGCGCAAGATCGAGGGTGCCTCGCAGCGTGTGCAGGAAGACACGATGCGCTTTGCTTCGATCACCGAGGGTCTGGGCGTTGCCCTATTGGACTCGGTGATGACCCTGGTCGCCTTTTTGCCTTTGCTTTGGGGTCTTTCCGCTGCCGTGACGCACCTGCCACTCATCGGCGAGGTGAGCCAAGGGCTCGTCTTTGTCGCCATCATCTGGTCAATCTTGGGAACAGTTCTGCTGGCCGTCGTCGGCATCAAACTGCCGGGCCTTGAGTTCAACAATCAGAAGGTTGAAGCGGCCTATCGCAAGGAACTCGTCATGGGCGAGGACTTTGTCGAGCGCGCACAGCCGCAATCGCTCACCGAGCTGTTTACCGATGTGCGCCGCAACTATTTTCGGCTCTATTTCAACTACATGTATTTCAACGTGGTGCGGATTTTCTATCTCCAAATCGGCAATCTGGTGCCCTTCATCGCGCTTGGCCCAACCATCATTGCAGGCACGATCACGCTGGGGACCATGCAGCAGATCATGCGCGCTTTTGGCCGGGTGGAGGGCTCGTTCCAGTACTTGGTCAATTCCTGGACAACCATTGTGGAGCTGATGTCGGTCTACAAACGCCTCAACGCGTTTGAGAAGGCGGCACTTGCAACCCCTGAGTCCGGGTCTGAAGAAGATGGTGGCGAGAAGGTGCCCTCGCCTGCCCAGTAAGCGCTTGGCATGGGCCTTTCCTGACCCACATTGTTGGGCATGATCACCCGCGCTGACCAGTTCATGACCATTCGCCCGGAAGGCCTTTATTGCGTTCCGGGCGATTTCTATATCGATCCCGTTCGACCCGTGGACCGCGCCGTGATCACCCACGGGCACGCTGATCATGCGCGCCCCGGCCATGGATCTGTGCTGGCAACGGCAGAGACCTTGATGATCATGGCGGTGCGCTACGGCGCAAATTTCGCGGGACGAACACAAAGCGCTGAACTGGGCGAGGTGGTCGAGCTTGGCGATGTGCGCGTCAGCCTGCACCCGGCAGGTCACGTGCTCGGTTCAGCGCAGGTTCTGGTGGAGCATGGCGGCCATCGGCTTGTAGCCTCGGGCGATTACAAACGTCATGCCGACCCGACGGTGACGCCGTTCGACGTCGTTGCCTGCGACACCTTCATTACCGAGGCGACCTTTGGCTTGCCGGTGTTCAGGCATCCGCCCGGCGCGGATGAGATCGCCAAACTGCTAGTCTCGTTGTCCCTGTTCACCGACCGGCCGCATCTCGTCGGCGCCTATTCGCTTGGCAAGGCCCAACGGGTGATCGCGGAAATTCGTGCCGCTGGATACGATGCGCCGATCTATCTGCACGGCGCGATGGAAAAGCTTTGTGCGTTCTACCAGAGCCAGGGCATCGGTTTGGGTGACCTGCAGCCCGTTGCTGGGTTAAAAGCCAAAGATGTGGTGGGCCAGATTGTGCTCTGTCCTCCTGGATCAATGACAGACCGCTGGTCGCAAAAATTCGGCGAGACGGTCACGTGCTTCGCCTCCGGCTGGATGCGGGTGCGCGCCCGTGCCCGTCAGCGCGGTGTAGAACTACCCTTGGTCATGTCGGACCATGCGGATTGGGATGATCTCTGCGCAACGATCCTCGACACCGGCGCCAACGAAATCTGGGCGACCCACGGCCAGGAAGATGGGCTGGTGCATTGGTGCGGCACGCAAGGCATCGATGCCCGCCCGCTGAATATGATCGGCTATGGCGATGAGGGTGACGAAACAGTCGATGTTGCCGAGGAGCCAGCATCATGAAGGCTTTTGCTGAGCTTCTTGATCGCCTCGCCTACGAACCGCGTCGCAATGGCAAACTGCGGCTGCTAGTCAGCTATTTTGAACAAACGCCCGATCCCGAGCGCGGCATCGCGCTGGCGGCCATAACCGGTGGTCTCGATTTCAAGAATGCCAAGCCAGCTCTCATTCGTGGATTGGTAGAGGCGCGGACCGATCCAGTACTCTTTCGCCTCTCCTACGATTATGTGGGCGATATGTCGGAGACGGTGGCGCTCATGTGGCCTGTAGATCACGGCGTGAACATGCCGCCCCCAACGCTGGAAGATGTTGTGGAGGCGCTGGCAACAACGGGCAAATCCGAGATGCCGGCCCTTATCACGCGCTGGCTCGATACGCTGGACGAGACGGGTCGCTGGGCGCTGTTGAAGCTTATCACCGGGGGCCTGCGCATCGGCGTTTCGGCGCGCCTCGCCAAGACGGCGATTGCTGGATTGGGAGACCTTAAGCCCAACGACATTGAAGAGGTGTGGCACGGCCTGCTGCCCCCTTATGAAAGCCTGTTTGCCTGGGCCGAAGGCAAGAACGAACGGCCGGAAAACGATGATCCTGCGCCCTTCGCGCCCGCTATGCTCGCCCATCCCATCGAAAATGGTGATTTTGAAAAACTCAATGCAGATGAGTTTCTGGCCGAGTGGAAGTGGGATGGCATCCGTGTGCAAGCAGCGTCTGGTACCGGCAAAGATGGGTCCGTTGTAAAGCGGCTCTATTCGCGCACGGGCGATGATATTTCGCGGGCCTTTCCCGAGCTCGTTGATGCCTTGCCGGAGAACGCTACGCTTGATGGTGAGCTCCTGGTGTTGATCCACGGCCGGGTGCAAACCTTCAACACGTTGCAACAGCGGCTCAATCGCAAGACGGTCTCCAAGAAATTGCTGCAAAGCCACCCTGCTCATATGCGGGTCTATGATGTGCTCCGGCTTGATGGAGACGATTTGCGGAACCTGCCCTTTGTCGAGCGGCGCGCGCGGCTTGAAGACCTGATTTCGGGGCATGCCCACCCACGCCTTGATCTCTCTCCCATGGTGCCTTTTGTAGGTTGGCAAGGGCTCACGGACGCACGTGCGAAGCCTGCAACACACGGCGCTGGCGAAGATGCTGACGCGGTTGAAGGGGTAATGATCAAGCGCGCCGACAGCGCCTATGTGCCCGGACGGCCCAAGGGTCCCTGGTGGAAGTGGAAGCGCGATCCGATGCTGATCGATGCGGTACTGATGTACGCGCAGCGCGGTCACGGCAAACGCTCCAGCCTTTATTCCGATTACACGTTTGGCGTTTGGAAACTGGGCGAGGACGGGCCGATGCTCGTGCCCGTCGGCAAGGCCTATTTCGGCTTCACCGATGAAGAACTGAAGAAGATCGACAATTTCGTGCGCAAGAACACACTCAACCGCTTTGGCCCGGTGCGCGAGGTGCTGCACAGCGAAGATGCGGGCATGGTGTTTGAGGTGGCTTTTGAGGGGCTGCAACGCTCCACCCGGCACAAAAGCGGGGTGGCCATGCGCTTTCCACGCATTTCGCGGCTGAGGTGGGACAAGCCGCCGCGCGAGGCCGACACGCTGGAAACCGTGATGGCGCTTTTGCCGGAGAGCGAGCGGGCCTGACGTATCCCCGTTGTCAGCTTTGTCTGGTTGCGTAAGAAAGCTCAGCCTTAGCTACCGTTCAAGAAGAGCAAGCCTCTATGCCCCTTGTCACCCGACCTGCACACCACCCAGATGCCGAAGCGATGTGCCAGCTTCTCAATGCGATCATCCTTGAGGGCGGAACGACGGCGCATGGTGAACCGTTTTCCGAAGAAAAAATGATCGAGGCATACATCGAAGCGAAGCTTGGGATTGCGTGTACCGTCGCGGCTGAAGGCGACAGTATTCTCGGCTTTCAATCGCTGGAATGGTGCGACCCGAACTGGACAGGTGATCACGCGTTGCCCTCAGATTGGACCGTGATTGCCACCTATGTGGCGCAGGCTGCGCATGGCCGGGGTATCGGGCGGCTGTTGTTTGCAGAAACAATCAAGGCTGCCGAGGCGGCAAACGTGAAGACGATTGATGCCACCATCCGCCACGAGAACGCAGGCGGGCTCGCCTACTACAGCCGGATGGGGTTTGTGGATTATCGGCAGTATGATGAGGCGTGTGCGAAGCGGTTCGACCTGACCTGATGCTCGGCCTGATTTAGCGTCGACGGCGCCGCACCATCACGGTGCCCACAACCGCCAGCAACACAGCAGCCAATCCGTACCAGGTCAGCATGTACTCAAAGTGCCGGTTCGAGAAGGTGAACTTGGTTTCCCCGGCCTGCGGCAGCCCACCGACCGCACGCGACGGCATATCGACCGTAATCGGTAGCGCTACACTGACGCCAGACGTTAGCATAAGTTGCTCGACGCTGCGTCGATACAGAAGGCCGTCCTCCAGGTCTGGATCAGGTGTGAAGTAATCCGGCGGGTCATCGGGCCGCACCAACCCTTCAAATTGCACCGTGCCACTTGGCGCTTGGCGCACAACGGCGTCTGGTGTCAGGTCGAAGGGAATAAACCCACGATTGACGAAAACGGTTGTGTTGTCCGCCTCAAGATCAAATGGCTGCATCAGCCAATAACCAGGACCTTCATAAGGACCGTTGGGATCAGAAAGCGTCGTGAACACACGCACTGGCTCACCAACAAATTGCCCGACCAGCAGCGCGCGGCGATAGGCAAGATCATCAGTTCCTTGGCTAACAAGTTCCAGCAATGGCGCCGCCGGGAGCGTTGGTCGCGTCTCTGCCTCGGCGATCAATCCCTCTTTCCACGCCAGCCGCTGCATCTGCCACGTGCCAAGACCAAGCAACGTGACGAAGGCGCCGAGGATGAGAGCAACCGCAAAGAAGCGCTTCATGGCCGGTTACCCGTGATGACCGCCAGAGACATCGTCGTTGCGCACTTCGGTCGCGTCCATCTGAAATTGCCGGGCGATCAACCAGCCTTTGAGCGGCCGCAGCGGTACCAGGCAGGTCACCAGAATGATCGGCAGCGAAACCAGCGCATGGATCCAGAACGAGGGCTGGTAAGCGACCTCCAGCCAGAGGGCGGCGCCCACGGCGATGAAGCCGGCAAAGAAGGTGATGAACACCGCCGGACCGTCACCGGAATCGGCAAAGCCATAGTCCAGACCGCAAAAGTCGCAGACCTCGCGCAATGTGATCCAACCGTTGAACAGTTTGCCCTGACCGCAACGTGGGCAACGGCCATGAAATCCGGCATGCAAAGGTTCAGAAGTGTGGGGTACGGCACTCATGGCGATGGCTTTCGGAAAAGAGAAACGGGCGATCCTGCCGGACCGCCCGTTGGTAGCATCAAGGCAAGGCGGGCGGCCTAGAAATTGCCGCCACCGCCATAGCCCCAGACATAGATTGCGGCAAAGAGGAAGAGCCACACCACATCCACAAAATGCCAGTACCAGGCAGCAGCCTCAAAGCCGAAATGCTTCTCCTTGGTGAATTGCCCTTGCAGAACGCGGAAAAGGCAGACCGCAAGGAACACCGTTCCGACGAACACATGGAAACCATGGAAGCCGGTCGCCATGAAGAAGGTCGCGCCATAGATGTGGCCGGAGAAATCGAAATGCGCGTGGCTGTACTCGTAGATCTGGAAACCAGTGAACAGGACGCCAAGCGCGACGGTCAGGATAAGGCCGTTCTTGAAGCCCTCCCGGTCACCATGGATGATCGCATGGTGCGCCCAGGTTACAGTGGTGCCTGACGTCAGCAGGATCAGCGTGTTGATCAGCGGAAGATGCCAGGGATCAAACGTCTCGATGCCTTGCGGCGGCCAGACGCCGCCCAGAAGCTCGGCACGCATTGGCTGCTCTGCCGGACCCGGGAAGAAACCGGCGTCGAAGTAGGCCCAGAACCAAGCAACAAAGAACATCACCTCCGAGGCGATGAACAGGATCATGCCGTAACGCAGGTGCAGCGACACCACCGGTGTATGGTCGCCGGCGATGCTCTCGCGGATCACATCGCGCCACCACATAACCATGGTGTAGAGCACACCCAGAAGGCCTAGGCCGAACCAGACCCAAGCGCCGCCGTGGAACCAAGTAATGGCGCCAATGGCCATCACCAGGGCCGAAATCGACCCGATCAGCGGCCACGGGCTTGGCGGGATAATGTGATAATCGTGATCGGTTGCGTGACCTGAGGCCATCGTTGATCTCCTGAAATGCGATGCGCCAGCGTGTGCCGGCGCGTCCCCCAAAATTCTAATTCAAACTGTTTGCCGCGACTTCCGCCTCGGCGGGCGCATCGGCTGCAAACATGGTGTAGCTCAGTGTAATGGTGTCGATCCGCGCGCTATCTGGATCGTCGAGAATTTCCGGATCGACGAAAAAGACGACGCCCATGTCGATGCCGTGGTTCGGTTCCAGATGCTGCATCTCAAAACAAAAGCAGTGCATCTTGTGAAAATAGATGCCGGCCTGCGGCGGCGAAACGTTGAATGTGGCCGTGCCATAGGTATCCGCGTCGGTTAGATTGTCGGCGCGATAAAAAACTTCGGTGACCTGGCCGATCGCCACTTCGATCTCATTGACGCCCGGCTCCAAGTCCCAGCCAAGGCCGGCGGCCACGTTGCCATCAAAGCGCACTTTGATGGTGCGGTCCGACACGGCATCCGGCGCCACATCGGCGACCTGGGTGGTGCCACCAAAACCAGTCACACGGCAGAAAAGCTCATAAAGCGGCACGGCAGCGTAGGCGACGCCAACCATACAGCCAACGAAGACGCCGAGCGCCATCGCTGTTTTCAAGGGGCGGGAGAGAGTTTGAGACGCCATCAATAGGGCCTTGAAAGAATGCCGGGGCCTTGGATGAGGCTGACCACATAGAATACGATGACGACCGCTCCCAAAGCCAGCGCAAGCGCGATGGAACGCGAACGGCGCTGCTTGGAATAGAAGTCGCGATCTTCCGCCGACATTTTCACCTCTTCGGTGTTGGTCGGGATCGGCTTGGGTGTCTCAGGAGCCACACGGGATGAAGTGCTGCGCGCCATCGCTAGCCTCCCACCGCGAAGGTCAGCGCCTGCGGCATAGCCAAGGCAAATCCTGTCAGACGCTCAATCACATCCTCACCCAGCATCACCGCGAACACGGCAAACAGATAGAGGATGGAAAAGCCAAAAAGCTTACCGGCGGCTTTGTTGCGGGCCGACAGATCGCCCGCGCGCGAAAGGCGCCGGGCGTGTTGAACGAAACCAACACCGCCAGCCATTGTCACAAGCGCGTAGAGCACACCCGCGTATCCGAGAAACGCAGGTAGAACAGCCAGTGGTGCCAGCAGGACGGAGTAAAACAGGATCTGTTGGCGGGTGGTCTTATCGCCGGCCACATTGGGCAACATCGGCACGCCGGCGCGGCCGTAGTCTTCTTCCTTCAAGATCGCCAGCGCCCAGAAATGCGGCGGCGTCCACATGAAAATGATCAGCACCATCAAGATCGGCTCAAGGCTGAGCGAACCGGTGACAGCGAGCCAACCAATGGCAGGTGGGAAAGCGCCGGCCAGACCGCCGACAACAATATTTTGCGGTGTCGAGCGCTTGAGCCACATCGTGTAGATGACGGCATAAAAGAAGATTGTGAAGGCAAGCAGCGCAGCCGATTGCCAATTGACCAGCAGGCCAAGTGCGCCGACTGAGCCGATGGACAGCAGCACGCCGAAAGCGAGCGCCTCACGCGGCGTCACAGCACCGGATGGGATTGGGCGCAATGCGGTGCGCCCCATCACGGCGTCGATGTCGGCATCGTACCACATGTTAAGCGCGCCAGACGCGCCTGCACCGATGGCAATGCAGAGGATCGCGGTGAGCGCAACAAAGGGGTGGATCGTTCCTGGTGCGGCGATGAGACCGGCCAACGCGGTGAACACCACCAACGACATCACCCGCGGTTTGAGCAGGTTGATGTAGTCACGTGCCGACGCGGTCGAAAGCCCTGCTTCTCTCAGGGACAGGCCGGGTTTGGCAGCGTCAGATGTGGCGCCAGAAACGTTCACTTGCAGGCTCATGAAAGCTCGTCAGGTTGCGGAGAATGGCGCGGCGAAACTTTCGCCGCGCCCGAATGCTTAGTGCTTGTCGAAGGTGACGCGCGGCAGTTTCTCAAACTGGTGGAACGGCGGCGGTGAGGACAGCGTCCACTCCAGCGTCGTTGCGCCTTCACCCCAGGGATTGTCACCAGCCTTACGCTTGGCGGCGAAGGCATGCGCCACGCCAACCAGGAAGATGATCACACCGATCGCCGAAATGTAGGAGCCGATCGAGGAGATGTAGTTCCAGCCAGCATAAGCGTCGGGATAGTCGGCATAGCGGCGAGGCATGCCATTGAGGCCGAGGAAATGCTGCGGGAAGAACAACAGGTTCACACCGATAAAGGTGACCCAGAAATGCAGCTTGCCGAGGAACTCGGAGTACATGTAGCCGAACATTTTCGGGAACCAATAATACCACGCGGCAAAGATGGCAAACACCGCACCCAGCGACAGCACATAATGGAAATGTGCGACCACAAAATAGGTGTCGTGGAACGCGCGATCCAAGCCAGCATTGGCCAGCTGCACACCTGTCACACCACCAACGGTGAAGAGGAAGATGAAGCCCAGCGACCAGATCATCGGCGTGGTGAAGCGGATGGAGCCGCCCCACATGGTCGCGATCCAGGAGAAGATTTTCACGCCCGTCGGAACGGCGATCACCATGGTGGCGAACACGAAATAGGCCTGCGTCTCGACCGAGAGGCCAACCGTGTACATGTGGTGAGCCCAGACGATGAACCCAACAACACCGATGGCAACCATCGCGTAGGCCATTCCAAGATATCCGAAAATAGGCTTTTTGGAGAAGGTCGAGATAATGTGGCTGACAATGCCAAAACCCGGCAAGATCAGGATATAAACTTCAGGATGACCGAAGAACCAGAAAAGATGCTGGAAGAGGATCGGATCACCACCGCCTGCCGGATCAAAGAAGGTGGTTCCGAAGTTGCGGTCGGTTAGCAGCATGGTGATGGCGCCAGCCAGCACCGGCAAAGCTAGAAGAAGCAGGAAGCCGGTGACCAGGATTGCCCAGGCGAATAGCGGCATCTTGTGCAGCGTCATGCCAGGCGCGCGCATGTTGAAGATGGTGGTGATGAAGTTGATCGCGCCGAGGATCGACGAGGCACCGGCGATGTGCAGCGAAAGGATCGCGAAATCAACCGCAGGCCCGGGGTGACCGGAGGTTGAAAGCGGCGGATAGATCGTCCAACCCCCACCGACGCCGAGACCGCCTGGAGGGCCCTCCACAAACATCGAGATCACCAGCAGGATCAGTGCAGGCGGCAGCAGCCAGAACGAAATATTATTCATCCGCGGGAACGCCATATCCGGCGCACCGATCATGATCGGCACCATGTAGTTGGCAAAGCCGCCGATCAACGCGGGCATAACCACGAAGAACACCATGATCAGGCCATGGCCTGTCACGAAGACGTTGTAGGCATGGCCATCGGCGAAGATTTGCATGCCTGGCTCTTGCAGTTCCAGGCGGATACCGATCGACAACGCACCGCCGATGATGCCGGCGATAATGGCGAAGATCAGGTAGAGGACGCCGATGTCCTTATGGTTGGTCGAATAGAACCAGCGAGCCCAAAAACCGGGGACATCGTCATGCGCTGTCGCATCTGCGTAGCTTGCCATGGTGCGTCAATTCCTCACGTGAAAATCATCAAAGGTCGCAGCGTGCCGCGGCCGAAATCTGTTCTTAGTTCTGCGCCAATTCGGTGCTGCGCTCGTCGTCGCGGATCATCTGAGCCAGCATGTCGTTGGCGGCGCCAAGATCGCTTGCGGCCATTTCCACCCAAGCGTCAAACTGATCTTGGCTGACAACGCGAATGGCGATTGGCATGAACGCGTGGTCAGTGCCGCAAAGCTCCGAACACTGGCCGTAGAAAATGCCTTCGCGATCAGCGCGGAACCAGGTTTCGTTGAGGCGACCGGGCACCGCATCCATTTTCAATCCAAAGGCTGGCATTGCGAACGCATGCAGCACGTCGGCGGCGGTAACTTGCAAACGGACGGTGGTGTCAACGGGAACCACAAGATCGTTATCGACGGCCAGGAGACGCGGGAAATCTTCTTCGCCACCGCCTGTTGCTTCCATGCGGGCCAGACGCTCATCGTCCTGGAGCATGATCTGCAGGATATCGACATCGCCATTGTCAGGATATTCATAACCCCAATACCACTGATAACCAGTTGCCTTGATCGTGATGTCCGACGGCGGAACGACCGCCTCTTCGTAGAGAAGACGGAAGGAGGGAACCGCAATCACCACCAAAATAATGATCGGCACAACCGTCCAGGCCACTTCCAGCATGGCGTGGTGGGTTGTCTTTGACGGCGTTGGATTGCGCTTTTCAGAGAAGCGCCAGCAGACATAGATCATCAGCGCCAACACGAAAATCACGATGGCCGTGATAATGATCAAAGTGAAGGTCTCAAACCACTGTATGTGTTCCATCACCACCGTGGCGGCGTCCTGAAAACTCATCGCCCATGGTGTCGGCTGAGCGGCAAAAGCGGGGGTCGCCAGTGACACGAATGCGGCTGTCATCGCGGTGAAAAGTGCGGCGAAGCGTGGGGCTATCGTCATGCTAAGTCTAGTCTCCGAGCGATCAGGGCATGATGCGTGCGGGCGCGCTTTGAAGCAGCGGTGGCTATACCGAGTTTTCCAGCCGAGCGCGGGCGCACGTATGCCCTCCTCCTAATCGAGGCCCTACCTATCTGACTGGCCATTGGATGGGAAGAGCACAGGCTTGCCAGAAATGCGTCATATTAGCGCCGCCACTCTTATCCCTTTGTCTAGGGAAGGCGCTGTTCCCGGCGGTGACGCTAGGAGATGGGCGTTATTTCGGATTTCGATATCGGCCTATCCTCCGCGACCGAAGCATCCGAACCCGGCCTCGTCATACCGCTGCCCCATTGCTAGAGTTTGGCCATCGCACTCCGCGAATCACCGAACCGCTCGTGTCCATGATCCAGTTCTTGCGCTTTTCTCCGCTTCTTCTTCTTCTGGCGGCCATATTTGTTCTGCCAACCAGTGCTTCGGCCCAGCCCGTGGTGCGGGAGAGCTTTCAGGCCTGGCAGATCCAATGCGAAACACCGACAGGCGCGCCGACCGAACTTTGCGCGCTGGTGCAAAACGTCGCCGCCGTTGATCGTCCCAATGTCGAACTGCGGGTGACCATCGTCAAAACGCTGGATGGCGGTGCGCATATTCTACGCGTGGCGGTTCCGCTCGGCGTGCTGCTCGATGGTGGTCTTGGCCTGCGCATTGACGACACGGACATCGGCACCGCCGATTTCGCGCGCTGCCTTCCGTCGGGTTGCTATGTGGAAATGATCATGGACGAGAACCTAGTGAACACCTTGTCCAGCGGACAAACGGCATGGTTCGTGATCTTTCAGACGCCCGATGAAGGCATCGGCATACCCATTGAACTGCCAGGCTTTGCCGAAGGTTTCACAGCGCTTAACTAAGCCCCTTCGCGGTAACGGTTGACGGACTGACCATGAAGGTCCACTTGCCCGGGCATGGACGACATGCCTGCCTCGCTTGAATCCCTCGCCGACAGCGTCGCTTACGCATCCGATCCGATCGTTCTGGTGCTTGTGCTCTTAGCGGCCGGAATCGTCGCGGTTCCGATCTTTCAGCGGTTCAAATTGGGCGCGGTGCTTGGCTATCTTGCCGCCGGTGTCGCCATCGGCCCAGCAACTGGGCTCGTTTCTGATATCGACTCCGTCGCGACCGTCGCGGAATTCGGCGTCGTCCTCTTCCTGTTCATCATCGGACTGGAACTAAAGCCCACCACGCTTTGGAGCTTGCGTCGCTCGATCTTCGGATCGGGCAGCGGCCAAATGCTTGGCTCGACGCTGCTCCTTTCCGGCGCTGCCATGCTGATGGGCTTTTCCTGGCAAAGCGCACTCATCATCGGTTGGGCCTTGGCGCTATCGTCAACAGCCATCGCGTTGGCGATTCTCGATGAACGCCGCGAGCGCGAGACGCCACACGGCAAAGCGACGTTCGGCATTCTGCTCTTCCAGGACCTCACCGTCGTGCCGCTTCTGGCGCTCGCCTCGATCTTGGCGCCGCGTGGCGATGGCGGGATGGGACTGAGCGAAGTCGGCATTGCGCTGGGCGCGGTCGCCGCCCTGGTTGTGATCGGGCGGTTCGCGCTTAACCCGCTGTTTCACTTCCTTGCCAAGACAGGGGTGCGCGAAGTTATGACCGCCGGCGCCTTGATGATCGTGCTCGGCTCGGCCTTTGTCATGGAACAGGCCAACCTCTCCACGGCACTTGGCGCCCTGATCGCCGGCGTGATGCTCTCGGAGAGTGATTTCCGCCATCAGCTGGAAGCCGATATCGAGCCCTTCCGCGGCCTGCTCATGGGCTTGTTCTTTCTTGCCGTTGGCCTGTCGATTGATCTTGGCGTTCTGACCGATCAGTTCGCTCTGATCGTCGCGATCACCGTCATTGGCCTCATCATCAAGCTCGCCGTTACCTATGGCGTTGCCCGGATGATGGGCGAAGACCATCCGGCAAGCATCAAGACGACGGCCTATGTCTGCCAGTTCGGCGAGTTCGGGTTTGTCGTCTTCGGCGTCGCGCTGGCCGGTGGGCTTTTGGACGGCCCCACGCAGAGCGTGCTTGCGTGCGCCGTCGCACTTTCGATGGCGATGACCCCGGTTTTGATCAACGCTGCCTATGCGCTGACCAGCGGCAAAAAGGCCGAAACCATGGACGAAGATTTTTCGTCCGCCCAGGCACGGGTCTTGATCATTGGATTTGGACGGTTCGGCCAATTTGTCTCGCAGACCATGCAGGCCGGTGGCGAACGGGTCACGGTGATCGACACCGACGCGGACCGTATCCGCGATGCCAAGCGCTTCAAGGCGCGCATCTATTACGGCGATGGCACACGGCTCGATATTCTGGCTGCAGCCGGTCTGGCGCGCGCCGACGTCTTGGCCGTGTGCACCGACGGGCGGGCAACCACCACCCGCATCGTGGAAGCGGTGCGCGAGGCGTATCCCGAGCTGCCGATCTATGCCCGCGCCTATGATCGTGGCCATGCGCTGGAGCTGTTGAAAATCGGCGCCACCCAGGCGGTGCGCGAAACCTTCCATTCCTCCATCGAAATGGGCCGGCAGATGTTGATGGAAATCGGCATTCCCGAGGAGGAGGCGGATTTCCGGATTGCCGATGTGCGGGCGCGGGATGAACGGCGGTTTGCGATGCAGGTCGAGGACGGCATTCTGGCAGGCGTCGAGTTGGTCTACCCGACCGGCCAGGCGGTGCCCAAACCCAAGCCGATGTTCGAGCCGGTTCCCGAGCCTCTGACGGAAACCGAGGGCGAGGCCGTGCCTTTGTCGCCAGAGACCGAAGCCATCACCAAGGACGACGACTAGATGGCCACTGCCAAGCAAGACGACGACACAACACCGCGGTTCGTCACTGGCTCAACGATGCGCCACACCGTCGTTATGACCGCGACTGGCTCCATCGGCCTGGTGGCGATCTTCATCGTCGATTTTGCCAACCTCTTTTACATCGCCCAGCTTGGCGAGACCGAACTGGCCGCCGCCATCGGCTATGCCGGAACGTTGATGTTCTTCATCACGTCGGCAGCCATCGGCACCACGATCGGCATCACCGCGCTTGTCTCCCGGTCGCTCGGCGCCGGTGACAAGGAACGCGCCAAGCAGGTGGCGGGGACCGGGCTGGTCTTCATCTTCGCCCTGATCAGCCTGCTTTCCCTCCTCAGCCTTGTCTTCCTGGAGAGCCTTCTTGCCGGCCTCGGCGCCTCGGGCCTAACGCTGGAGGCTGCAGTCGGCTTTCTTCAGATCGTCTTACCATCCATGCCCCTGTTGGCGCTCGGCATGGCCATGTCCGGCCTGCTGCGCGCGGTCGGCGATGCCAAACGGGCGATGTATGTGACGCTTGGCGCGGGCATCGCCGCAGCGATCATGGACCCGATCTTCATTTTTGCGCTCGATATGGGCGTCAATGGCGCGGCGGTTTCCACCACGCTCTCTCGTTTTGCGCTGCTGGGCATGGGTGTCTATGGCGCGATGAAGGTGCACGACCTCGTCGCCTTCCCCATCCGTGAGGCGCTTGGCACGCATCTTTCGGCGCTCGTCAGCATCGCCGTTCCAGCCATCCTCACCAATGTCGCTACGCCCGTCGGCAACGCTATCGTCACCCGCGCCATCGCGCCCTATGGCGACGATGCGGTGGCAGGGTGGGCGATTGTCGGCCGCATCATCCCGGTGGCGTTCGGGGCGATCTTCGCCCTGTCAGGGGCCGTTGGGCCAATCCTCGGCCAGAACTATGGGGCCGGACGGATCGACCGGGTGCAGCGCGCGTTTATGGATGCTCTGATCTTAATCCTTGGGTACACGACGCTGGTTTGGGCGATCCTCTTTGTTGCCCGCGACCCAATCGTGGCTCTGTTCGACGCTGACGGCGACGCGGCTGGTCTTGTGATCCTGTTCTGCACCTATGTGGCGGCGAGCTTTATCTTCAATGGTGCGCTGTTCGTTGCCAATGCCTCGTTCAACAATCTCGGCTTCGCCACCTATTCCACGGTGTTCAACTGGGGCAAGGCGACCGTCGGCACGCTGCCGTTTGTGTGGATTGGGGCGCAAATGGAATGGGGCGGTGGCGGCGCACAAGGCGTTCTGGTCGGTCAGGCGCTGGGTTCCGTGGTGTTCGGACTTGCCGCCGGGGTCACCGCCTATTTGGTCATGCAGAAATTGGAGCCGCCGGACGCCGATACCCATGTCGTCCCGCATCGTCCGGAACCTGCACCTTTCGCCTCCGGCAAGGCCGCGACCTAGGCAGGGTCTATGCGCCCTTGTTGACCGGCTGGCGCTTGCCGCCACCGAGCACGAACACATTGCCGCAGAGCGCGAAGACCACGCCGATGACCGCAAAAACGGTCCAATGGTAGCCCTCAAACAGGGTTGAGGAGGCCAGCGCGATAAGCGGGAAGATCACCGTGGCATAGGAGGCCCGCGCGCCGCCGATCCGGCCAAGCAGCGTCAGATAGCTCCAAAACGCGATCACCGAAGAAAAGACTGCAAGCCAGACCAGCGAACCAAGATAGCCCGCCGTTGGCTCAATGGCGAAGGTGTGGCCTTGCGCCATGGCCAGAACAAACAACCAAATTACGCCGTAAAGCATGCCCCACGCATTGGTTGCCAGAATGGGCAGCCCACGCTTTTGCGCCCGTGCGGACAGCACATTGCCAGTGCAGAAGAAGAGCGTGCCGCAGATGCAAAGCGCCAAGCCGATCAGCACGTCGCGATTGAGCGTCGTGCCGGCGATCTCCGGCCAAAACAGAAAGCCGATGCCCAGCGCGCCAAGGCCGGCACCTGCCAAGCGTCGCGGTTCGGCCTTTTGGCCCATGAAGGTGATGCCGATCAGAAAGTTGATGATCGACGCGAGCGAAAAGACGACCGCCAAGAGGCCTGCGGTGATCTCGATGCCGCCATGGTAGAAGAACAGAAAATTGGTGGAGAAGATGAAGAAGCCCATCGCGGCAAACAGCGCATGATCGCGCAACTCAAAACGCATTTTTTGCCGCGCCCAGAGTGCCCAGGCGAACACCAAAACACCGGCCAGCGCGAAGCGCCAAACCAGCGATACTTCCGGCGCGATGGTGCCCAGCTGCATGCGCAGGGCCAGCCAACTGGTGCCCCAAACGAAGCAGGTGATCGCGTACAGACTGTAGTCAAAGCGCTCCATCGCCACTTCACCCGGCGCAATGGATGACGCCGCCGTTGGCGAGGCAGAAGGGGTGGATTGCGTTGTCACAAAAAGAGACCACATTGAGGGAGAATTGGCCCTCCTTCTCATGAAAGTGCCGGCATGACCAGCCGATCCTCGACTTCCGATCTCCCCCGCATTGGCCTCGCCTTAGGTGGTGGTGGCGCGCGCGGATTGGCCCATATCACGGTGCTCGAAGTTATTGAGGAACTCGGCCTGCCCATCGCCTGCATAGCCGGCACATCTATCGGGTCGATCATGGGCTGGGGCGTGGCGTCAGGCCTTTCCGGACGGCACATGCGCGAAATCGCGCTCGAGACCTTTCTCGACACCCGCGAGGTGGCGGCACGTGTCTGGAAAATGCGGCCGAAGGATTGGCGCAACTGGCGCAGTTTCGGCGTGCAGTTGGATTCGCAAGCCGTGTTGCGTGCGTTCATGCCGGACGGACTTGCGCGCACCTTCGATGCGGTGACGATCCCGCTGACGGTCGTGACAACCGATTATTATGGCTGGCACTCGCATGCCGTCAGTGAAGGGCCAATCGAGCCGGCGGTCGCGGCGAGCATTGCTATTCCCTTCGTGTTCAAACCGGTGCTCTTTGACGGCCGTGTTCATGTCGATGGTGGGGTCGTCAATCCATTGCCCACGGGGGCGCTCGGGGCGTGTGATTTGGTGATCGGCGTCGATGTAATGGGCGGGCCGGAACCGGACAACGCAGCGCAACCTGTGCAACCGCCAGCGCAGATGGAAAGCATCCTCGGCGCGACGCAGCTTTGCATGCAGACGATCACCAAGGCGCACTTGGCGCAGCATCCGCCGGACGTTCTCATTCGACCGCCAATCGCCAATTTTCAAGCGCTCAATTTTCTCAAAGCGCGGGAGGTTCTGTCGGCTGCCGATGGCGAGCGTGACGCGATCAAACGGCAGCTGTCAGAGGGTGTTGAGGCATTCCTGCGCCGCTAAGTGCTTCCCGGTTTGCCCACGCAAAAGGCCATCATTTTTGGACGGATCGATGCCCGTTCGGCGTCAACGCATAAACCCCGCGCTCAACCCGCTCAAACCAACCATAATGATCATCGGCCATTATCCTGGTCGCGCGTGCCACCCCAGTCGCTTTGGCAACATCGGCACCGCGGCTTGGGCCGTTGGAATGCAGGTACTGCGCGCAGCGTATCGCGTCCTGCCGGTAGGCAGTCACAAGAGTCGTTCGTGACGACCCGCCCGTATTGGGATCGCCTTCACGGCGCGCAAACTCCCGCAAGAGCCTATCTTTGCGGGGTTTTGATTTCCTTGGCTTGTACGGCGCGGGATCGAGATGCGGCTCGACGAAACCGTCGGAAAGCCGGACCGTCATCAGACCGAGGCCGAGCCGTCGAGCAAGCGCTTTGTTGCTCTTTAGAGTTTGCAGAAATCGTCGCCCCGACCCACGAGGCACGGCGATGTAGACGGCATCCGTGATCGATTGCCGCGCGACGGCCTGATGGAAAAGGGTGAGCGAGAACGCCGCCTTGAGTTCCACAATGACTGGGTTTTCATCACCACGACACGCGACAACATCGGCGGCACCAACCTCCGCCTTAACCTCGTAGCCCTGCGTGACAAGGAAGTCTTTGACGGGCTGGTAGAGGTCGGTTTCCAGGATACGCGCCATGACTGAGTTTTAATCAGAACGCGAGATTTGGAAATCCGGATGCTCAGTGACTGCCGACTTAGGTACCACGTTTACTTGGTGCCGAACATCCGGTCGCCGGCATCACCGAGGCCGGGCACGATGTAACCGTGATCGTTGAGGCGTTCGTCGATGGCGGCGGTCACCACCGGCACATCGGGATGGTTTTTCGTGAAACGCTCGACACCTTCCGGCGCAGCCAGAAGACAGACAAAGCGGATGTTGTGGGCCCCGCGTTGTTTCAACTTGGTCACGGCCGCTGACACCGAATTTGACGTCGCCAACATTGGATCAAGCACGATCACCAGGCGATCCGACAGATCTTCCGGTGCCTTGAAATAATACTCCACCGGCTGAAGCGTTTCAGGGTCACGATACAAGCCAATATGCGCGACGCGGGCGGCGGGTACGAGGTCGAGCATCCCTTCAAGCAGGCCATCGCCAGCACGCAGCACCGAAGCGAACACCAGTTTTTTGCCGGAAAGCTTGGGGGCCATCATCGACTGGATTGGTGTTTCAATCTCGACCTCTTCGGTCTCAAGATCGCGCGTCGTTTCATAGCAAAGCAGGTGGGAGATTTCGAATAACAACCGCCGGAAGGAGGCGGTGGAGGTGTTCTTATCCCGCATCAAGGTGAGCTTGTGCTGGATCAGCGGGTGATCGACAACGGTGACGCCTTGCATGCGGGGCTCCTTTCGGTCTGCACGGCCCTGTTCATGCCCAACAGGTCAGGCGCTGGCAAGCGCGGTATCGAGTTTGCCCAAGAGTTTTTGCCGCGTTGGTTCATCGACGAAGGCCGCCTCCAGCGCGTTGCGCGTCAGCATGGCGCGCATCTGGCGTTCCTTCCCCGTTGCATCACCGCCGAGCAGCGCCACCATCACATCTGTATCCTTGGCCAGATTGGTGTGGAAATGCGGCGGATCATCGGAACTCGCGGTCAATTTGATGCCAGCCTCGTAGAGCTTCTTTGCTGGGTGCGCGGCTTGGCTTTCCACCGCCTTCAGGACGATGTTGGACACCGGGCACACTTCCAGCGTTATGCCTTTGGCGGCCAACTCCGACATCAGCGCTTCATCCTCGGCGGCACGGATGCCATGGCCGATGCGCGTGACCCCCAATTCCAATGCATCGCGGATGGTCGGCGGGCCTGTCCACTCTCCGGCATGCCCGGTGAGACCCAAGCCCGCAGCGCCACAGCGCTCAAATGCGGCTTTGGCATCAAGTAAAGAACCCGCCACTTCGCTGCCGGCAATGCCGAAGCCGGTAATCAGCGGGTTGGACTTGGCCGCCTCAATGGCGATATCCGCCGCACGGTTGATCGCCTGTGTGCCGAAATGGCGGACACCGGTCGGGATGAGCCGACTGACGATGCCATGATCATCCTGCGCCCGTCTGATGCCATCGGTGAGCGCAGTGAGATAGGCCATCGGGTCGACGCCAGCGCGCTCAGCATGATCGGTGGAAGCGAAAGTTTCGGAGTAGATCGCGCCTTTTCGGGACAGATAGGCCGCATAGGTGTAGGCCAGCGCGCTGTAGTCTTCGGGACGGGTGAAGACGCTGGCGGCCTTGTCGTAAGCGCTTAGAAAATCATCAAAATCGGTCCAGACATAGCCGCCCGCATCATCAATCAGGCCGGTGATGTCCTGTCCATTGCGGAGGGCGAGCTCGCGCACCAACTCAGGCAGGGCGGCGCCTTCGATATGGCAATGCAGTTCGGCGAGCGGAATTGCCGTCACAGGATCGACGTCCCGTGTTTGCCAACTGGCAGGCCCAGCCACTTGGCGACCGTCTCACCCATATCGGCAAAAGTCGTGCGCACGCCAGCGGAACCCGCTTCTAGCCCCTTGGCCATCATCAAAACCGGCACGCGTTCGCGGGTGTGATCGGTGCCGACCCATGTTGGGTCGTTGCCGTGATCGGCAGTGACGATCAGAAGATCATCGTCTTTCATGGCCTCGGTGAAGCGCGGCAAGAGGCGGTCGAACCGTTCCAGCGCATCGGCATAGCCCGGCACGTTGCGGCGGTGTCCGAACTCAGAGTCAAATTCAACGAAATTGGCAAACACCAGATCGCCGTCTTGCGCGGCTTTCTCACCTTCCAACGTGCCCATCAGCACATCGAACAAAGCTTCGATGCCTGGCACTTTGCTCACTTCGTCGATGCCGTGCATCGCAAAGATATCGCCCAGCTTGCCGAGAGCGATGACACGGTTGCCAGCGTCCTGCACACGGTTGAGCACGGTCGGTTCGGGCGGCGGCACAGCATAGTCTTTACGGTTGGCGGTGCGTTTGAAAGTTTCAACGGTCTCGCCGACAAAGGGACGAGCGATAACGCGTCCAATGTTCAGCGGATCGATCAGCTTGCGCGCGACTTTGCAAATCTCATAGAGCCGTTCGAGGCCAAAGTGATCTTCATGTGCGGCAATCTGAAAAACTGAATCCGCCGATGTGTAGACGATTGGCTTGCCGCTCGCGATGTGCTCAAGGCCATACTCGGCGATCACCACCGTGCCCGATCCGTGTTCGTTGCACAGCGTGCCGGGCAGGTTGGCCTGCTCAATGAAGGCCTGCATCAAATCGTCAGGAAAGGCCGGTTTGGTGTCAGGAAAATAGCCCCAGTCAAAGGGCACCGGGACACCAGCGATCTCCCAATGCCCGGAAGGGGTATCCTTGCCGTTGGAGACTTCGGTCGCGGCTGCGTAGTGCCCTGTGATCGTGTCTGTTTCCAGGTTCGGCGGCACGGTGCCAGATGCAAGCTCCGTCGCTTTTCCAAGGCCAAGCTTGGCAAGGTTCGGAAGGTGAAGCGGCCCAGACCGTAGCCCATCCTGATCGCCGTCGCCGCGCGCGCACGCTTCGGCGATATGGCCAACCGTGTTGGCGCCAGTATCAGGCGTGCCATGATTGAAGAAGTGGTGCGCGTCCGGCGCGCCGCCAATGCCGACGCTATCGAGCACCACCAGAAAAACGCGGGACATCACGCACCTCCAGTTGGAGCGAGCCGCCGGTAAATGGTTGGCCGCGTCTCAGGGGCATCGCCCAGCCTGATCGCAGCGGTAACTCTGCGGGCAGCCTCTTGCGCTGTGGCTGCGTCACGGGCAAGCACACGGGCCAGCGGATCGCCCTTGGAAAGGGTGGCGCCGACATCGGTGATGTGCGTGAGACCAACAGCGTGGTCGATGGGGTCGGCTGGATTGGTTCGCCCGCCGCCCAGCGCGACCACAGCGTTGCCGATCGCTCGGGTGTCCATCGCACTCACGGTTCCATTTGAAGGGGCTGGGACATCGATGGCGATCGGTGCACCCGGAAGATGGTCCTGATAGCGCTCCACGAAATCGGATGGGCCGCCGAGCAGCGTCACCATCTCACTGAATTTCTCAGCCGCTTTACCGGAATCCAGAGCCTCAGCCACTTTCGCCAGGCTCTCTGCTTCGCTGGCCAATCCACCAAGCACGAGCATATCGGCGCATAGGGCTAGTGTTATCTCGCGAACCCTTGGGTCCTGTGCAGCACCCGTCAGGAACTCCACCGCCGTTGCCACCTCCACCGCATTGCCAGCGGCGCGGCCGAGCACCTCGTTCATGTCAGTGAGGAGCGCAGAGGTTTTGGTGCCCGCCCCGTTGGCCACCGCCACGAGGCTTTCAGCCAACGCCTCAGACTGTTCATGGCTCGGCATGAAGGCGCCAGAACCGGACTTTACATCGAGCACCAGGCCATCGAGGCCAGCGGCCAGCTTTTTCGACAAGATCGACGCTGTGATGAGGTCGATGCTCTCCACCGTCGCCGTCACGTCGCGAATGCCATAAAAGCGTTTGTCGGCGGGTGCCAGAGATGCGGTCTGGCCAATAATCGCGCAGCCGCAGGCTTCAGTGACCTTGCGAAAGGTCTCGTTGTCGGGCTGCGTGGTGTAGCCGGGAATGGAATCCATCTTGTCCAGCGTGCCACCGGTGTGCCCCAGGCCGCGTCCGGAAATCATCGGCACATAACCGCCGCAGGCTGCCACAATCGGCGCAAGCATCAGCGAGAGATTGTCGCCGACACCGCCGGTGGAATGCTTGTCGAGCGCTGGGCCATCCAGATGGCTCCAATCGAGCACATCGCCGGAGTCCCTCATAGCAAGGGTCAGCGCAACGCGCTCGTCCATCTCCATGCCACGGAAAAACACGGCCATGGCGACGCTGGAAATCTGCGCGTCGGTCACGTCGCCGTTGGTCATGCCGTCAACGAGGAAGGCAATCTCTTCAGCGCTCAGCGTGCCGCCATCGCGTTTTTTGGCAATCAATTCTTGTGGGAGAAAGGCCATGGCTAGCCGTTGGCCATGTCGGCGACCAGGGCGCGCAAAAGCTTTGTCAGTTTGGGAACGATAGTCGCGCCGACACCCTTGGTCTCGTGATGCGACAGCGCCTGCCCGGTCATGCCCGCGCCGAGATTGGTGATCGAAGAAATCGCCAGCACCTTTAGGCCGTGGAAGCGGGCCAAAATGGTCTCCGGCACCGTCGACATGCCGACCGCGTCCATACCGAGCGTCCGCGCCATGCGGATTTCCGCCGGCGTCTCGAAGCTCGGGCCGAGGAACCAGCCATAGACGCCCTCCTGCAATTCCACGCCCTCACGCTCGGCGAGGGCTTTGGCACAGTCGCGCAAAGCTGGATCGTAGGCATCGACCATGTTGGCAAAACGCGCATCGCCTTCGACGCCGATGAGCGGATTGCGGCCAGAAAAGTTGATGTGATCGTTGATCAGCATCAGCGAGCCTGGCGCCATGTCGTCGTGCAGGCTGCCTGCGGCATTGGTGAGGATGAGGCTTTCCACGCCTAAGCCTTTGAGCGTCGCCAGCGGCACAGACATCGCGTCCGCCTCGCCGGTTTCATAGGCATGCACCCGTCCAGCGAGCACCACCACTTCGACACCTGCCAATTTGCCGATGACCAGGTCAGCAGCATGACTGGACACGGTGGAGTGCGGGAAGTGCGGCAGATCGGTGTACGAGATGCGCACTGCATCCTCGATCTCATCAACCAAGCCGCCAAGACCAGACCCCAGAACCAATCCCAGTTTGGGCGCGGCTTGTGGCAAGCGTGCACGGATGACGGAAACGGCGTCGGACATGCTACTCGTCTTTCAGGTTGAACGCGTGCGGCAGAAGTTCGCCAACCGTGGTTTCCAGCATCACCTCGTTCGGCGTGACGATGATTACCGGCACGGCGGCGTTTTGGGCGAACTCGGCAATGCGCTGGCGACACCCACCGCAGGGCGAGGCGACACCCCATGGCTCGTCATCAGCTTGTGTGTCCGTTTTACCGCCAGCCACAACAACCGCCTTGATGGTACGGGCACCAGAAAGCGCCATGGCAGAGATGGCCCCGGCCTCGGCGCAGGTTCCCTGCGGGTAGGCCGCGTTTTCAACATTGCAGCCTGGATAGATCGCGCCGTCCTCGGCAAGCACCGCAGCACCAACCCGGTAGTTGGAATAGGTGGCGTAGGCGGTATCCCGCGCTTGGCGCGCCGCCTCGATAAGCGCGGATTTTTGACCGTCATCCATGCCTAGCGCTCTTTCACATACGGCACGCCACCGGCTTTAGGCGGATCAGCACGGCCAATGAACCCAGCCAGCAGGACGACGGTCAGAATGTAAGGCAGCGCCTGAATGATCTGCACGGGAACCTCGCCGATGATGGCAAACTCATAACCCTGCAAGCGAATGCCCAACGCTTCGAGAAAGCCAAAGAGCAAACATGTGTAGAGCACTGGCACCGGTTTCCACTTGGCAAAAATCAACGCCGCCAAGGCGATAAAGCCCTTACCGGCGGCCATGTTGGGCACAAAACTTGCTGACTGCGCGGTGGAGAGATAGGCGCCTGCCAATCCGCATAGGGCACCGCAAATGATAACGGCCTGATAGCGCATGAGGGTTACGGAGATGCCAGCGGTATCGACGGCGGCGGGGTTTTCTCCAACCGCGCGCAAACGCAGCCCAAAGCGGGTGCGAAAGACCACAAACCAGGTGATCGGTATGGCGAGGAAACCCATATAGACCAGCAGGTTGTGGCCGGAGATAAGGTCGAAATAGATCGGGCCAACAAAGGGCACATCCTGCAAGGCTTCCGCAGCCGGCCAGGTGATTGGCGTGAACCGTGCCTCATCGTCCAAGCCGGGCGTACGTCCGCCGCGTTGGAAATAAGCATGGCCGATGAGAGCTGTCAGACCGGCTGCCAAAAAGTTGATTGCCACGCCTGACACGATTTGGTTCCCGCGCGCGGTGATGCAGGCAAAGCCGTGCACCAGCGCCAGCATAACCGAAACCAAGATGGCCGATCCGAGGCCCAGCCACACATTGCCGGTGACAGCGCCGATGGCCGCAGCAGCGAAAGCGGCAGCCAGCATCTTGCCCTCAAGGCCGATATCGAAAATGCCCGAGCGCTCGGAATAAAGCCCAGCGAGTGCCGCAAACAGCAGCGGTATGGAGAGCCGAACGGTGGAGTCGAGAAGCAGAATGAAGCTTTGGAAACTGTCCATGGCTCTACTCCGCTGCCTGGCTGGATGTAGCAGCCGCCTCGCGCGCCTTGCGGCGATCGTAAAGCGCGTTGAAGAACCCGACGATGGCTGGGCGGAACAACCCTTCAAGGGCGCCTGCGAACAAGATCACCAGGCCTTGAATGGCGATGATCATATCGCGGGTGATCGACGGCATGGAAAAGGCAAGCTCTGCCCCACCCTGATAGAGCGCGCCGAAAAGAAGGGCCGCCAAAACGATGCCAATCGGATGAGCGCGGCCCATCAGCGCAACCGCGATGCCGACAAAACCTGCACCGCCGGCAAACTCCAAAATCAGACGACCATGCACGCCCATGATTTCGTTGATCGCCATCATGCCCGCAAGACCACCGGATATGGCCATGGCGATCATGATAAGCCGTGGCGGACGCATGCCAGCATACACAGCTGCGGTGGGGTTTTGACCGAGCGTGCGCATCCGGTAGCCCAGGCGCGTGCGCCAGATAAGCACCCACACCAAAAAGGCCATGATAAGCGCCAGGAAAAGCGAAATGTTGGTCTGCGCGCCACCCAAGTTCATGCCGAACCAGTCAAAGAACCAGTCGATGCGCGGAATGCGACCGCCTTCTTCAAAGGTGCGCGACTCCGGCGCCATAGACCCCGGCTGGCGGAAGACGTTGACCAGCATGTAGGTCATCAATGCCGCAGCGATGAAGTTGAACATGATCGTTGTGATCACGATGTGGCTGCCACGCTTGGCTTGCAGATAGCCCGGAACAAAGGCCCAAAAGGCGCCAAACGCCGCGCCCGCCATGATGGCAAAAGGGGCCGTTATCCACCAGGGCACAAAGCGATCGAGCGCCAAGCAAACCAGCGCAACGCCGAGACCGGCGACATAGGCCTGACCTTCGCCGCCAATGTTGAAGAGGCCTGCATGAAAAGCCACGGCAACGGCAAGGCCGGTAAAGATGAAATTGGTGGTGTAGTAGAGCGTGAACCCCAATCCCTCGCCGTAACCGAAAGCCCCGAAGATCATCAGTTCCACGGCTTCCAGCGGGTTTTCGCCGACAGCGATCACCACCAGTCCAGCAACCAGGAAAGCCGCCGCCAGGTTCAGCAGCGGGATCACCCCATAATCAACCCAACGAGGAAGCTCACCGCGCGACAGGCTCATCCTTTGCCTCCGCCGTTGGCTGCTTCGGGTAAGTAATCCTGACGGATGAGATGGGAGCGCAAGAATTCGACAAACCCGACCTCGCGTTTGTCGGCGTCGGCGCATTCCCATACCGAGCCGCCATCGGTGCAAATTTCATAGACGCTGTCACTGGCTGCGTTGATCTGCTCCAGTGTGGCAAGCGCTTCCTCGCCACGGCCCAAACGCGCTTCGATTCCAGCCCAGCCAGCCAGGCGACCCGGTTCATCGCTCATCGCCGAAGGGCGGTCAAAACGTTGAAGCTCGGCCTGGTAAATGGGGTAAAGGTCAGGGTCATCGGAAACGTCCACCGGCTCGCCATTGCGGACGGTGAAAAAGCGCGGCGGCGGGAACGAGCAGGCGTAACAATCGAAGGTGTAGAGAAAGCTTTGGTCGGCGACGCGAAGCTCGCCGAACCCATCTTCATTGGCGTCCTCAAGAGCATACCCGCCATCGAACAGGCCAAGCTCGTGCACCTGCCACGTGCCATCTGGCGCCAACGCGGCGATCTGAATCCGGTCGCAACAATGGGCGCCGCCGGTGTAGCTGGACGCAATTAGTTCCGGCTCCGGCGTCGAGCGGTCAATGTTTGCCAATCGCATCGATGCCGGCAGGAACGAATAAAAACTTGGCTCGCCTTCAAAACGCAGCACTTCGCCGCTTGCGTCCTCAATCATGAAGACCGGCGTTGTGGTGTCGTCACTGTTGGCCTGCGCCTCAAGGCGGGCAGTGATCCCGCCAAATGTCAGCGTGTTGGGGCCGGCTTCGTTGAACTCGTCCAGCGTTATGCCGCGCACCGGATCCGGTTCGTCGCCTGGGGTGGCGCTTGGCCCTTTTTGCGCGAGCGCGGGTGCTGCGACCACACAAACAATACCAGCGAGCACCGTCACACGGATCATTGCGCGGCCTCCGCGGCGACTTGATCCTGGTCGGCGGCGCCATCGATACCGGCCATCATGAGGCCGATCTCGTTCTCGTCGGTCTCATGCGGCAGACGTTCGCCGACAATCTCACCACCGCACATGACGAGGATGCGGTCGGAAAGGCCGAAGATCTCTTCCAATTCCACCGACACCAAAAGCACGGCCTTTCCTGCATCGCGCATGGCGATCAGCTGTTTGTGGATGAATTCGATCGCGCCGATATCGACGCCACGTGTCGGCTGGCCGACGAGCAGCACATCCGGGTCCTGCTCCATCTCGCGGGCGATGACTATCTTTTGCTGATTGCCACCGGAGAAATTGGCGGTTTTCAGCCGGCAGTTCGGCGGGCGAATATCGTACTTCTCGATCTGCGCTTTGGCGTGATTGCGCACGGCGTCGACATCCAGCACGACCTTGCCGCCGATGTCATCGTGATCATGGTAGCCGAGGACGGCGTTTTCATTTTCCTCAAAGCTTTTCACCAGTCCCATGCGAAGCCGGTCTTCGGGCACATGGCCCATGCCGAGATGGCGCGCTTCGGCCGGATCACCGGTGTGGGAGAGCGTGGTGCCATTGATCACCACCGAACCGGAGCTTGGCGGCACGATGCCCGAAACGGCCTCCAGCAGCTCCGACTGACCATTGCCGGACACGCCTGCAATGCCGACAATCTCGCCTCGGCGCACGGTGAAGGAAACATTCTTCACCCGGTCGACCCCGAACTTGTCGGTGACCGTCAAATTCTTGACCTCCAGCGCCGCGTCGCTCGGCTTGGGCTCGCCCTTATCGACTTCAAGCAGCACGCGGCGTCCCACCATTTGTTCGGCAATTTCAGCGGGGCTGGTATTCGCGGTTTGAAGTGTGGCGACCATTGCGCCGCGCCGCATAACTGAGACCTCATCGGTCACGGCCATGATTTCGCGCAGCTTGTGGGTGATCAGTAATATGGTTTTGCCTTGGTCACGCAGCTGGCGCAGGATCCTGAAGAGGTTGTCCGCCTCTTCCGGCGTCAGCACGCCGGTCGGCTCATCCAAGATCAATATGTCGGCGCCGCGATAGAGTGCCTTTAGGATTTCCACGCGCTGTTGCAGGCCCACCGAAAGCTCAGAAACGATGGCGTCAGGATCAACGGTCAGACCATAGGTATCGCTGAGATGTTTGAGATCTTTGCGAACCTTTTCGCGCCCAGCTTGCAGGAGTGCTGCGCCCTCCGCACCAAGCATCACGTTCTCAATGACGGTGAAATTATCGACCAGCATAAAGTGCTGGTGGACCATGCCGATGCCGTGGGCAATGGCATCATTGGAGGAGCGGATGGTGACTTTCTTGCCAGCGACGCAAATGTCGCCCTCATCGGCTTCGTAAAAGCCGTAGAGAATCGACATCAAAGTCGACTTGCCCGCGCCATTTTCGCCGACGATCCCATGGATCGATTGGCGCGCGACTTTCAAATCAATGTGTTTGTTGGCGTGGACGGCGCCAAAGCGCTTGTCGATGCCGCGCAGCTCAATGGCGAGCACATCGAATCCTGCCGGCGACGCTATGTCAGTCGGCGTTTCGTTAGGCGCAGCAGATATAGTTTCCGTCACGGCTTATTACCCTGCCGATTACAAGAAGGCCGGCCCCGAGATACGGGACCGGCCATTATTGCTAAACCTTAGTTGTCGGTCGCTGGGCAGGTGTTGTCGGACATGTAATCGTGGACAACAACTTCGCCGGAGATGATGGCCTGCTTGGCCTCTTCAACGATGGCGCGCATCTCATCAGTGATGAGGCCATCATTGTTTTCATCCAGAGCCCAATCCACGCCACCTTCGGCAAGACCGAGAACTTCAAAGCCGTTGGTCCATGCATCGTTCTGGGCATCGGTAAACGCATCAGCGACGGCAACATCGACGCGCTTGAGCATCGAGGTGAGAACGGAACCTGGCTGCAAGCCATTCTGGTTGGAGTCAACGCCAATGCCGAGGATGCCAGCATCGGCGGCGGCCTGAAGCACACCGATACCTGTGCCGCCAGCGGCATGGAAAACGACGTCAGCGCCCGCCGACACATGGCTTTGGGTGATTTCGCCGCCACGCACCGGGTCGTTCCAGGCAGCGCCGGTCGTGCCGGTCATAGCTGTCAGCACTTCAGCGTCGGGCTCAACCGACAGAACGCCTTCGGCATAGCCGCAGGCGAAGCGGCGGATCAGCGGGATGTCCATACCACCGACGAAACCAACGGTGTCGGATTCAGAGGCCATGGCCGCCAGAACGCCAACCAAGAACGAGCCTTCATGCTCCTTAAAGACGATGGAGCGCACGTTTGGCTGATCGACGACCATGTCAACGATGGCGAAACGCGTGTCAGGAAACTCCTGGCTCACCGCTTCAACAGCCGACCCATGCGAGAAACCGATGGCGATGATCGGATCATGGCCGCGGCGGGCAAAGTTACGCAGCGCCTGTTCGCGCTGGCTGTCGTTCTGGATTTCGAAGTCAACGAACTCGATGCCGGTTTCTTCCTGGAACGCCTGAGCGCCGGTGTATGCAGCTTGGTTGAAGCTTTCATCGAACCGGCCACCCAGATCGTAAACGACAGCTGGGTTGATGTCGTCGGCAATGGCAGTGCCGGTCAGAAGAGCGCCAAGCGCGGCTGTGGCGAGCAGTTGTTTGATCATGTATTCACCTCCGTTGAGGCCCTTATGGGCCTGCCCTTACCGGTGGTTTTGTTGGTTTTTGCAACACCGGCCGAGCGTTAAGCTGGTTAGCTTTGAAAGCCGCCTTGCAGCCGGACTTCCAAGAAGCTGGCAGCGACCCTAAGCCATTGGGCGAAGAGAGCAAGAGTTTCCGACATGTGACGCAGGGTTATGGCGCCGACAATCTGTGGGCCAATGGCGGTTTCAGCAGCAGGTTTGAATGGCGGTGAACTGGACTCAGTTGCCGGGGTCGAAGCAACGGGGATCGAACGGTAGATCGCCCAGCTGCCGCTGGTCCATGGCACGCAGCGCAGGATGAGAGAGCGGATCGGCGCGATAGTCCTGTGCATCTGACCGGTTTTGTCGACGCGGCTTCTGTCTGGTGGGCACCGATGCCCACGCTGAGTGGCGTCCAAGAGCCTTTTTAATGAACTTTAGCATAGCTGTAAGGTTACGCCGATTTTTCCATCTTTCCATGGATTTCTTCAGGTTGATGCTTTAGCTTTTCTACATGAAAATCCTGAACGCGATCCACCTCAATGGCCTGCGCGCGGTCGAAGCCGTCGGACGGCACGGCAACCTCTCTGCTGCCGCTGATGAACTGGGTGTGACCCCAGGCGCGGTAAGCCAGCAAATTCTCAAAGTTGAGAAACAGTTGGGCCGTCGGTTCTTTGACCGCAGCGTGCGCGGCCTAGAACCCACGGTGATGGGCGCCAAGGCATTGCCCCATTTAATCGCAGGGATGCGCGACCTTGCCGCAGGCGCAGCGATGATGCGCGAGGCTGACGATGACCGGCTTATACTTTCCGTTCCGCCGGTCTTCGCCGCCAAATGGCTGGTCTGGCGTTTGGGACGATTTCACGACGCTCACCCCGACATCACCGTGCGCGTGGACGCAACGATGAAACTGGTGGATATGCGCACCTCCGATGTCGATCTCTGCGTTCGGGTCAGCAGCCATGATTGGCCGGATTTAAAGACAACCCACTTGCTGCGTCAGCGGGTTTTTCCGGTTTGTAGCCCCGCGCTGGCGCCGCATCTCAAAAGCCCGCACGACATCACGCGCTTTGCCGTGGTGCGCGACAAGCTTTCCATGTTCGATTGGGATCTCTGGTTTGTAGAGGGTGAGCCGCGCGATGCTGACTTGCCCGATGGGCCGACCTTCTCCGATGCCTCGCTTTGCTTGGATGCAACGATTGCTGGCCAGGGTGTATTTCTCGCTTGGGACACGGTTGCTTGCGACGCTTTAGTCGCCGGTTCGTTGGTGGCGCCTTTTGAGCGCAAGGTCGCAACGGACTTCACCTACAACCTTTTGGAACGCCCTGGCTGGTTGAAGGGCAACGCGATCAAGCAATTCAAGGCTTGGTTGATGGATGAGCTGAAGCAATCACTTGGCGATCCACTGCCCTAGGGTCCTCCCCCAGCGATCTGCGCGGGAAAAACAATTTCCGCGCTATGGTCTCTCGCTGGAACCTGCTAAGGCGCGGCGATGAAAAGCCCTACAGACCCCGTTCTCACCCTCGCCTTTGTGGCCCATGATGCCAAAAAAGAGCAGATGGTGGAGTTTGCCAAACGCCATGCTGAACGGCTGCGCGGCCATCGGATCGTTGCCACCGGCACGACGGGCGGGCGGGTGAAAGAAGCGGCGCCACATTTGCCAGTTCAGCTCGTCAAAAGTGGGCCGCTGGGAGGTGATCAGCAGATCGGCGCCTTGATCGCCGAAAATGGGATTGATGCGCTTTTCTTTCTTGTCGATCCGCTGTCCCCAATGCCGCACGATGTCGACGTCAAAGCCTTGATGCGATTGGCACTTGTCTACAATGTCCCGATGGCGCTTAATCTGGCGACGGCGGAAGCGCTTTTGACCGACCTTGTCGCCACCGTCCCTGACCGTTAAAGCGGTTTCAATCGCGGCTTTCTGCCGCCCGTCTCGCTGCTTCCTGCTTGTCTTCTTTTCAAGGCCCTTGCCATGGCTGAACGTCGCCGCCCAGAACTCGTTACACCCTTCCCCGTCTTGATTGCCGATCTTGGCGGCACCCACGCCCGCTTTGCCCTGGTCAGTGATGCCCATGCCAAGGAGCAAGGCTTCGCGCAGGTGCGCACACGCGAGTTCAGTGATGTGGAGTCGGCCATTCAGGCTGGTGTGCTCGATCAGACATCGCTCATCCCGCGGACGGCGATCCTCGCGGTGGCCGGCCCGACCATCGGCGATACGTTCAAGCTTACCAATGCGGATTGGGAAATCGATCCCAAACGCATCATCGACCGGCTCGGCTTTGACTGCGTGATCGCCATCAATGATTTCGAAGCGCAGGCGCTGGCGCTGCCCGACCTTCAACCTGACGATTGGCATGTCATTGGTACGAAGACGCCGCCGCGTCGCGGCACCAAGCTGGTGCTCGGTCCTGGCACAGGCCTTGGCGCATCGACCCTTGTCGACTCGATGGGCATGTGGATCACCGTTCCCGGTGAAGGCGGTCATGTCGCGATCACACCGGAAGATGAGGAAGATGATCGCCTATTTGCTCATCTGACAAAGGGCGGACAGCGGCGCCTCGGCGGCGAACAGTTGGTTTCCGGCGAGGGCCTAGAACGACTCTACCACGGCCTAGGCGCCGTCGATGGCGTCGATGCGCCGCTTGTGAAGGCAGCCGACATCACCGAAGCGGCCAACGCCGGCGATGCTTTGGCCATCAAGGCGGTTGAGCATTTCGTCGTCTATCTGGCCCGCGTCGCGCGTGAACTGGCGCTTGCCGTCATGCCCACCGGCGGGGTTTTCATTGCCGGCGGCATTCCACCGCGCATCTTGCCGTTCATCGACCGGTCCGATTTCCGCGCGGTGTTCGAGGCAGGCTATCCGCACGAGAAAAACCTACACGAATTCGCTACTGTCGTGGTGACCCATGAGCGCCCCGCACTAGCCGGCCTTGGTAGCTTCGCCCGCACCCCGACGCGCTTCATGGTTGATGTCGGCGAGCGCATGTGGGTCCGCGAGGGCGCTGAGGTTTAGGGCCAAGACCCTAACCTCGCCGACGGCTTGGTTTCTTCTCCGACCCCTTCCAGGGTTCTTCCGGCCAATCGTGCTTGGGGTAACGGGCGCGCATATCCTTGCGCACATCCTTCCAACCTTCACGCCAGAACGCTGGCAAATCGGCTGTTAGCGCGATCGGGCGTTGCGCGGGCGAGAGCAGTTCAATGAGCACCGGCTGTTGGTCGGCGCCTAGGGTTGGATGGGCATCGAACCCGTAAAGTATTCGCGGGCGCACGGAGATCGCCGGGCCAGCGGGATGATCATAGGCAATGCGCGCACGCTGATCGCCGCCAAGCGCGACGGATGCCGGCCATTGCTTGTTGAACGCCTGCGCATCGTCCCAATCGAGCGCTGCTCGCAAGGCTTTGTCCAAAACGTTGGCGGCAAAGGGTGGCACATCGCCGCCATCGAGCAGAGTTGGAAGCCAGGTTTCGAGACGCCCAAGCAAGGCATCCGGCTCGTCGCGCGATTCATGGAAGGCCTGGTGGCGGGATAGAATTGCTTGAGAAGCCTTGTCCCGCCCGGCAAGACTTTCCAACCCCTTGCTTTGCAGATGGCTTGCGATCTCGGGCAGGGCTTCCAAACCAGCTCGACGGGGCCTTGCATCCGCCGCCAAAGTAACTGCGCCGAGCCGAACTTCGTCACGCACACGCACCGACCAGGTGGCGGGATCAAAGGCTGTGGTTTCTTCCCCTGTGATCAGATGGCCGAGTTGATCGCGCAATGCGTCTTCGCTCAGGGACAAGGCCAGGCGGATGTCTGGCACACGCGCAGCGCCCCTCTTTCGCCCACCTCCAAGATCCAGCACCAGCAAGAACGCTTCACTGGCTAACGGATGATGGGTTTCAAGCCCGGCCTGCATCCCCTGGACCAGCTTGAAGGTCGCGCGTTGGCCGTCATCCTTTTCAAGCTTGGCCACGCGATCTGGGTAGGCGTGGAGCAGATGCCGCACCAGCACAGCATCATCAGGCGGCGGCTTCACATCGGCCTTTCCCAGAAGCCGCCTGTGAAGGGTTTTCAGCGTTTTGGCCGTCCGCCTGTCTTGCAAGGCCGCGCGCAATCTTTCGGCGCCATCCAACGGCCCACGCTCATTGAGCTCGCCGGCAAGCACCGCCGCCCAGGCAGCATCGCTTTGCTCGCCTTCATTTGCCCGCTCTAGCATCGCCGACAAGCGCGGATGGGTGGGGCGCCTTGCCATCCGAGCGCCAAGCGGCGTCGCTGCACCGGCGCTGTCGAGAGCACCCAGATTTTTAAGCAGGCGGCCGGCTTGATCCCAAGCACGTTCGGGTGGGGAATCGAGAAAGGGAAGCCCGGTTCGATCCAACGCCCCCCAAAGCGCCATATCAAGCCGTAACTTTGCTAGATCGGCATCAAGGATTTCCGGGCGATCCTCGGCAGGCCGGCCACCTTCTTCTTCGCGCCGCCAAAGCCGGATGCAATCGCCAGGTGCCGTTCGCCCGGCGCGCCCGCGCCGCTGATCGATCGAGGCGCGGCTGGCGGGTTTGGTTTCAAGCCGGGTTATGCCGCGCACGGGATCGTAGATCGGGCGTCGGGCAAGTCCGGAATCGACCACGAACCGCACACCGGGAATGGTGAGACTTGTTTCGGCGATGGCGCTGGCAACAACAAGCTTGCGACGGCCACCTGGATCAGGCCGAAGTGCGGCGTCCTGCGCAGTTCGCGCCACGGCGCCATAGAGCGCATGGACGGCGACGTCCTCGCCAAGCGCGTCCCGCAACGAACCGCAAGCGGCCTCAATTTCGCGCTGGCCCGGCAGAAAGATGAGGCCGTCGCCCTCAAACCGACGCAGAGCGTCCATTGCTGCCTCAGTGATCGCTTGCGGAGCCGAAAGGCCAGAGGGCTCGTGATGGGTTGTAACGGGATACATTGCGCCGTCGCTTTCCACCCTTTGACACCCGCCATTGGCTTCCAACAGCCTTTGGAATTTTGCGCCATCAACGGTGGCCGACATCGCCATAAGTCGCAGGTCCGGCCGCAACGCGCTCTGCGCCTCAAGCGCGAAGGCTAGACCAAGATCGGCGGCGAGCGCGCGTTCATGCACCTCATCGAAAATCACAAGATCGACGCCTGCCAGCTCTGGGTCATTGGCGATCATCCGAGTGAAAACGCCGTCGGTGACCACTTCAAGCCGCGTAGCGGCCCCCACCTTGGTGTCGAACCGGACCCGATGGCCAACCGTCTCGCCTACGCCCTCGCCGCGTTCGCTCGCCATTCGGCGCGCCGCGCCAAGCGCGGCAAGACGGCGAGGAACGACGAGCACGATCTTTCGACCGGCTAGCCAAGGCTCATCGATTATGGCCAACGGCAACCGGGTGGACTTGCCGGCGCCAGGCGGCGCCACCAGCACGACATGGTCGCCTTTCGTCAGAGCCTGGCGAACGCAGGGCACGCTGGCGTCAATGGGCAAGGGGGTGTGAGGCGGTCTGGTCATGCTGCGCGTGCCATTCGCGTCGGCTCAGGCTTTGTCAACCTTAACCCAGCGTTAAACGGCAGGCGTTAAACCGATCCGACCCAAGAGATGAGTTAAGTGTGTTGGGTTGCGTGCGTTGTATAGTGGGAGTGAATGTTATGGTCGGTCGCGATGAAACGCTTTGCTTGCGCGGGCGCCTGACGCTCGTCCGCCCCATGCTTCTACGCGCCGTGTTGTTTGGTCTGTGTGTCGGGCTGGTTATCGTCGGCCTGATGGAGAACGTCACGCGCTTCGGATCACCTGAGACACTGCGCTCTGAGGCGCGCCTTTCCCCTACAGACTCCAGCAACCCTAGCGATTCGCAGCCGCTACGTGAGGATCGGCTCGACGTCGCCATTCGCATCGACGATGCCAATTACATTACGTTACGGTAGAAAAATCGCGCCAGCCCTTAGCGGCCTGGCAACGCACCGTAATATCCCTATTGGGCAATAATATTGTAGTTTATTTCCAAAAATGCGATAAGTTGGGGCTAGGAGCTCCATCATGTCGCCCACTCTCGACCAACCCACACCACCATTGCCCAATCGCCGTAACGCATCCAGCAGCGGCGGTGAGCCCGGATCGCACACGGTCGATTTGAAAGCGCTTGCACAGCATTTGGGCCTGTCGAAGGGCACCATTTCACGTGCCCTTAACGGCTACCCCGAAATCGCCGATCGCACCCGTGCCCGCGTTTTGCACGCCGCCGCCGAGCTAGGTTACAAGCCGAACCGGGCCGCACGACGGCTGGCGACCGGGCGCAACGACATGGTGTCCTATATCGGCGTCGGGTCCGACTGGATGACGGTCGAGCGGTCATTTCTTGGCGCTTTGTCGACAACGCTCGCTTCGCGCGGCTATGGGCTGATGGTGTCGCTTGCCGATCGCATGGAGCATGCCGAAGACACAATGCGCCAGCTGATCGAAGACCGCCGCACCGACGGCTTTGTGTTGAGCGCAGCCTTCCCCGCAGATGCTCGGATTTCGCTGGCTCTGGAACACGATGTTCCCGCCGCAGTCATCGGCGGAACGTCTGTACGATCCTCCCACACCGGCGCACTGCCCACCATTGGGATCAATGATAGCGCGGTGCTTGACGGCCTGGTCGATTATCTCAATTCGCTCGGCCATGTGAGCTTTGCCTATTTTGGCTGCGATGCCCCGCAGGCGATCCAAGCGCTGCACAGTGAAACGCTGGCGGCGTCCTGCGGCAACCGCAACACGCACTTCATCCGCAGCACGCGCATGGTGTCGGAGACCGACGCCGCCGAAGGTCCACCCCTCTATGGCACCGAGACGGCAGTCTCCCTGACAGAGCGGGCGACGCGCATTCTCGACAGCAAACCCAGTGGCCCAACAGCTGTATTCTGCGGCTGCGAGCGGACGGTCGTCGCGCTCTATATGGCTGCCCGCGATCGCGGGCTGTCCGTTCCCGAAGAGCTATCGATTATTGGCATTGGCTCTAGCCAGCTCGCTTCGTGGCTTTCCGGTGGCCTTTCGACGGTCAGTTGGTCGCTCAGCGAAGCTGGGCGTCTCGCCGCTGATTGCGTTCTTGCGCAGGTGGAAGGCACGGACTCGCCGGACCTCAATGCCGGGATCGAGGCGGAATTTGTCGCTCGCTCAAGCCACGGCCCAGCACCTCGGCCTGTGCTCTAACTCCAGGTTCACGTGGCAACCTGTCGGCCACGCCAATACGTCCTATCTATCTCAACCATTTGTGATGTGCATGTGTGCGTGTCGCGGGGCATGAGTGCGTCCACTTTCGCCCCGTCTTACGCCTCACCGCTGAATGAAGGCCCATTGCCATGACCGGATCAACCGCTCTTCGATCTCTTATTCTCTCCGCCGCGCTTGTCGGTGTGGCGCCCGCTTCGGCGGACAGTTTGGCCGATTTCGATGCCGTGGCTGACGCAGCACGTGGCGAAACGGTGTTCTTCCATGCCTGGTCCGGCGACCCGACGATCAATGCCTATATCGAGTGGGCGGGTGATGAGATCGAAGCGCGTTTTGGCATCGAGGTCGAGCATGTGCGGGTGACCGATACCGCCGATGTGGTCGGCATCGTGCTTGCCGAAACAGCGGCGGGCCGGGACAGCGGTGGTTCGGTCGATCTAGTCTGGATCAACGGCGAAAACTTCATTGCGCTCAAAGACGCTGGCCTGCTCTACGCCCCGGACGGCGAAGGCTGGGCGCATCGCCTGCCTAACTGGGAGCTGGTGGATGTTGCCGGCAATCCATCGCTATCCACTGATTTCACCGTGCCGGTTGAGGGCTTTCAGGCGCCCTGGGGCACGGTGCAGTTCTCCTTCTATTATGATAGCGAGGAAATTGCCGAGACGCCGTCGAACTTGGACGATTTGCTCACCTGGGCAGAGGCCAATCCAGGGCGCTTCACCTATCCGCAGCCGCCGAATTTTCTTGGCTCGACGTTCCTGAAACTGCTGCTTGCCTACACGATCGACGATCGCGATCGCCTCGGCGCGCCGCTGCCCGACGGCGAGGCCGAAGCAGCGTTAGCGCCACTTTTCGCCTATCTCGATGAACTACACCCGCACCTTTGGCGCTCGGGCCGAACCTTTCCGGCGAACCAAGCGGCGCTGCGCCAGCTTTATGCCGATGGCGAGATCGTTGTCGGCTTTGCCAACAATCCAGCCGAAGCTTCCGGCGCGATCGCTCGCGACGAGTTTCCGGCATCAACACGCTCCTTCGTTCTCGATGATGGCATGATCGCCAATTCCCATTTCGTGGCGATCCCGTCGAACGCCAACGCGCCGGAGGCGGCCTTGGTGGTGGCCAATTTCCTGATGTCGCCGGTTGCCCAGCTGCGCAAACAGGACCCGGCGGTTTGGGGCGATTTCACGGTGCTCGACATTGCCGCGCTCGATCAAAACATCCAAGACGGTTTCGCGGCGCTCGACCTCGGTCCAGCAACCCTGACGCCGACCGAGCTTGGCCCGGCGATTTCTGAACCACACACCAGCTGGCTAACGGCCATCGAAGCTATGTGGGCGGCGCGCTACCAGGGCGGTTAGGTGATTTAGGCCGAGCTGATCCGTGCCGCACTGGCTGCGCCTTGCGCCGGGCCTGACGATTGCCCTGTTGATCGTGCCGGTGGCCGCTGGGCTGATCGCGGCGCTGCTGCCAGCCTTTGGCTATTTTCCACCGTTGGGTGGCATGGGCCTGTCGCTCGATCCACTTGCCGATGTGCTGGCAGCGCCCGGCATTTGGCGGTCCATCGGTGTTGCGGCACTGGTTGGACTGCTTTCGCCGCTCATTGCGCTGGCCCTCACCTTTCTGCTGCTCGCCTGCGTTTGGGACACCAAGGGTCTGTCCGCCGTTCGCCGACTGGTCGCGCCCTTGTTGTCCGTTCCCCACGCCGCAGCAGCGGTTGGCCTTGCCTTTCTCATCGCCCCGTCGGGTTTCCTGTTCCGGTTGATCTCGCCGGAGATCACCGGTTGGGAGCGCCCACCGGACCTTTTGATCATCAATGATCTTTGGGCTCTGTCCATGGTGGCCGGGCTGGTCGCCAAGGAGATGCCGTTCCTGCTCCTGATGGCACTTGCCGCTTTGCCTGCGCTCGACGGTTCGCGGCGACGCATGGTGATGGCCTCGCTTGGCTATGGTCGTGGCACCGGGTTCTTCATCGCCATTGCACCGCAGCTTTACCGGCTGATCCGGCTGCCGGTATTTGCCGTGATCGCCTACGCCTCGTCGGTTGCCGATGTCGCCATCGTGCTCGGACCCACAACGCCTGCACCGTTGCCGGTGCGCATTTTGGAATGGGCTTCTGACCCTGAGCTGGCCACCCGCTTCACGGCAGCCGCCGCCGCGCTGATCCAAATCATTTTGACTTTGTCGTTGCTGGGCCTTTGGATGCTGGGCGAGCGCGTCGTCGCGCGATTGTGGATGCGGGTCACGGCGTCGGGCATTCGCTCCGGTGGTGGGGCAGGACCAAGAGCCGTGGGCCTTGTGATTTCCTTGCTGCCCATGCTCGCCATTGCCCTTGGCTTGGCCCTCCTCATCCTCTGGTCCTTTGCCGGACGGTGGCGCTTCCCCGACACCTTCCCGGCATCGTGGACGTTGCGCGCGTGGGAGCAACTGGGTGGCGGTGCGATGGAGCTTGCGACCACATCGCTGGTCGTTGCGGTGGCACCGACGCTGATCGCGGCTGTGTTGATCGTCGGCTGCCTGGAGGTGGAGCACGCGACCGGGCGTACGGGCGGCAACCGCTCGCTGTTGATCCTCTATGTGCCTCTGCTGGTGCCGCAGGTGACGTTTCTGTTCGGCCTGCAGTTTCTAGGCGTCGTGCTGCGGGCCGACGGGTTGATGATCTCGGTGATGTTCGCGCACCTGGTCTTCATCTTACCCTACATGTTTCTTTCGCTTGCCGATCCGTATCGCCGCTTTGATCGGCGCATGCTGCACGTAGCCGCGGGGCTTGGCATGGGGTTCTGGCGGCGATTGTTTCAAGTGCGCCTGCCAATGATGATCGGGCCCCTGTTGACGGCCTTGGCGATCGGCATTGCGGTTTCGATCGGGCAATATCTGCCAACCCTACTGATCGGCGCAGGGCGCGTTCCGACGCTGACTACCGAGGCCGTAGCCCTTTCCGCTGGAGGCGACCGACGAGCCTTGGCCGTGGCGGCAAGTTTGCAGGCGCTGCTCCCCTTCGTTGCGTTCTGGATCGCGCTTGCTGTGCCGGCCTTCCTTGCGCGCAGGCGCCGCGGCATGCAAATCCGATGAGAATGAAAACGCCAACCGCCGACACGCTGCGCCTTGATGCGGTAACCATCACGCTTGACGGTAACCGGCTGATCGATATCAGCGCTGAGGTCGCACCCGGTGCGGTTCTGACAGTTATGGGGCCGTCTGGCTCCGGCAAGTCGACGCTATTGCACGCGCTGGCGGGTTCCCTGTCACCGGTGTTCAAGCTCGCTGGCTCGGTTTTTCTAGGCGACGTCGATGTGCTGGCACTACCAGCGGAAACACGGCGCATGGGGCTCCTGTTCCAGGACCCGTTGCTTTTTCCGCACTTATCGGTTTGCGGCAATGTCATGATCGCCATCCCACGCTCTGTTTCCAAGGCACGTGGCGAGCGTCAGAACCTTGCCGAAGAAGCACTCACCGCCATCGGCCTGGAAGGCTATGGCACCCGCGATCCGGCAACGCTCTCAGGCGGGCAAGCGGCGCGGGTGGCCCTACAACGCACCCTGCTCTCCGGGCCACGCGCCCTGCTGCTCGACGAACCGTTTTCCAAGCTCGATGCGGCGCTGCGCCAAGACATGCGCCGGCTGGTCTTCGATCACGCAAAAGCGCGCAACCTGCCGGTAGTGCTTGTCACCCATGATCCAGCGGACGCCGAGGCGGCCGGCGGGGAGGTTTTCGTTTTAAAGTAGCGCTCAGATAAGCGGTCCGCGCGCCTGGCTCGGCAGCGCATCGAGAACACGGACCAGCGTGGCCAAATCCTCATCGCGCGACAGCCTGTGATCGCCATCCTTGATGAGGGTCATCACCACATCCTCGCCGGCCAGGACATCCATCAGTTTCAGGGCATGGGTATGAGGCACGTCAGGGTCAGCAACCCCCTGCAGGATGCGCACCGGGCAGGCGGTTTCGATCATACCGTCAAGGATCAAATGGTTTTTGCCGTCTTCAATCAGGGCGCGCGTGATGATCGTCGGCTCAGGATCATAGGGACTCGGTTCGACCAGTTGCCCCTCCTCCAAAATGGTCTGCTGCTGGCCTTCTGAAAACTTCGGCCACATCAGCTTTTGGGTAAAATCCGGAGCCGGTGCGATCAGCACGAGCGCCTTGATGCGACTGGCCCGACCTTCGGCTTTGGCCTTTTTGGCTTCTTCAATGGCAAGCAACAGCGCGATCCAGCCGCCCATGGATGAACCGATGAGAATGGTCTCATCCGGCGCCTGCGCCTCGATCATGGCAGCCGCATCATCGCGCCAAGACCCGATGGTCCCGTCGGTGAACGCACCGGTGGATTGTCCATGGCCAGCATAATCGAACCGCAGGCAAACCTGGCCGCGCTCCTTGGCATATTCTTCGACTTTCATGGCTTTGGAGCCGGTCATGTCCGAGCGGAAGCCGCCAAGCCAGACAAGCGTCGGTCCGTCACCGTCAGTCTTTTCATAGGCGAGTTGATGGGCACCACGGTCGAGGAAGGCTGGAGACATGGTAAGGGCCATTTTGCGTTTCGTTGATTGGCGGTATAGCAAGCGCCCATCACTTCGCCAGCCCCGAAGGCACCCATCCCTTGCGCGTTTTGCAGATTGTTCCTGAACTTGAAACCGGTGGGGCGGAGCTGACCACCGCCGATATCGCGCAGGCGCTGGTGGATGCCGGGCATGCAGCGTTCGTTGTCAGCCAGGGTGGGCGTATGGTGGCTGATCTGCCCGAAGCCGCGACCCACATCACTTTGCCGGTGGCCTCAAAGAACCCGGTCACGATGCTCGCCAACGCCCGGCAGATTAAAGCTCTGTGCCGACAAGAACGCATCGACCTCATTCATGCCCGCAGTCGTGCCCCGGCCTGGTCAGGGCTGATGGCCGCGCGCTCGGTGAATATCCCGTTCGTCACTACCTATCACGGTGCCTACAAAGGTTCGAACAGCCCGAAGCGCTGGTACAATTCGGTGATGGCGCGCGGCGAGGTGGTGATCGCCAATTCGCAGTTCACCGCTGACAGCATCGCCTCGCAGTATCCGTTTGCTCGCGACAAGTTGACGGTGATTCCGCGCGGCACGGATTTCGCCCGTTACGACGCGAACGCGGAACCCTATGATTGGCCAGTGCCGACAAGTGCGCGCGTGGTGGTGCAGATCGCCCGGCTCACCGAATGGAAAGGTCAAAGCGTTGCCATCGGCGCGCTGGCCGGTCTGCCAGAGGACGTGCATCTGGTGCTTGCTGGTGACGATCAAGGCCGCACGGATTATCGCGAAAGCCTCATCCGGCTTGCCGACCGGGCCGAAGTTTCCCACCGCGTTCACCTGGTTGGGCATGTCGATGCGCCGCGCGCGCTAGCCTCGGCGGACATTTGTATCGTGCCATCCTCGCAGCCCGAAGCCTTTGGGCGGGCAGCGGTCGAAGCGCAGGCGGCAGGGGTGCCGGTGGTGGTCTCCAAGCTTGGTGCTGTGCCTGAAACCGTGCTTGTTCCGCCGCTCGTTGCCGAAGAGGCGCGCACCGGCTGGCACGTCAAACCTGGCGACCCGATGGCGCTCTGCAACGGAATCAGAGAAGCTCTCGCCCTTGAAGGCGACGCCCGCGATGCCCACATCAAACGAGCCAAAGAGCATGTTCATGCTCGCTTTTCGCTGGACGCCATGTGCCAGGCAACGCTTGCGGTTTACAGCCGATTGGTGCGCTGAGCATCCGATCGGCTGGAAAAAGCGTCCATTCAACCCGAAACCACCATCAAACCCGCGAACTTTGCCCTGTGCAATCTTGCCACAGGCGCGCGCTTGCGGCACAACTCCTCACCCTAAAAGATCAACGTCCTAGGAGACATCACCATTCGCCGTCCACACCGTTCACAAGCCGTTGTCAAAGAAGGCCCCCGCATCAACGACAAAATCCGCACCCCAACCGTTCAGCTGATTGACGCTGAAGGCGATAACCGCGGAGAAACCGACACCGGCGAAGCGCTTGAGCTTGCTCAATCTGCCGGGCTCGACCTTGTTGAAATTTCGCCCAATGCTAAACCGCCGGTCTGCAAGATCATGGATTATGGGCGCTTCAAATATCAGCAGCAGAAAAAGGCCGCTGAAGCGAAAAAGAAGCAGAAGACGGTTGAGGTGAAAGAGGTCAAGATGCGGCCGAACATCGACACGCACGATTATGACGTGAAGATGCGCAACGCCCGCCGCTTCTTTAACTCCGGCGACAAGGTGAAGTTTACACTGCGCTTCCGTGGCCGTGAAATGGCACACCAGAATTTGGGCATGGATGTCTTGATGAAGGTGAAGGCGGAGACCGAGGAGTATGCCAAGGTCGAAGCCCATCCGAAGATGGAAGGCCGTCAGATGATGATGGTGCTGGCGCCGGTCCCGGCTATGGTCGGCAAGATCGACGTTAAAGGCGAACACGAACCTGAAAATGACGGGCCGGATGAGGCCGAAGACTAGAGCTTAGAAAAACCCCGCTTCGGCGGGGTTTTTTGTTGCCTATCTCGGCTTCAACCAAGCCTCCAGATAAGCGGTCAGCCGCGATGCCATGGGCTCCTGGCTGTTAATAGCGCAAAAGTGCAGAGCGATTGCTTGGATAGAAAAGGCCTGCACGCCTTCAGCCAACAATTCACCGGGAACATCGCTGCGAAACGGGCCATCGTCCAACCAACGGGCTACCACCTCAATCTGCCGCGTAAAGGTTTGGGCGATAGGGCCAATCTCTTCTTTTGCCGCAGCACCCGAATGCCGCACGATCACATCGAAGACATACCGCTCGCATGTCATCAGATGGAGCAGCGGCATGAGATGGGACACTAAGCTCTCCACGTTTTTCGGCGTTGAAAGCTCTGCGATGTCATCCAAACAAGCATCGATCCGCGCCCCAATGATACGTTCCATCAACGCGTCCTTGTCTGCGAAGTGGGCAAAGAATGTGCCTTTGGCGACACCTGCTCGTTGCACCACCTGCTCAACACGCATAGCGCCATAGCCTTCTGCCGCGATGATCTCCTCTGCGGCAGCGACCAATTTGGCCCGCGTTTCCAAAGTGCGTTTTTGAACAGTCCTAACCATGGAGGCACCCTATAAGATTCTTGACCATGGTCAAAATATATATTGACCGCGGTCACTTTCATTAATATGACCATGGTCAACTTTCACCCACCGACGGCGTATCTCCATGTCATCCAGTACCCACTCTCTCCGCAATATCTACGTTCTCAACGGCCATCCCGGTGAGACCTCCCTTTCGCGCAGCATCGCTGAGACCTATGCCAACGCGGCTCAGGCGGCAGGGCATGAGGTGCGCTTGACGCATTTGCGCGACCTTGCCTTCGACCCTGATCATGCCTTTGCGGGGTACGAGCAGCACAAGCCCTTAGAGCCCGGTTTGGTCACTTTCCAGGAGGATGTGGACTGGGCTGACCATATCGTGATGACGACACCCATGTGGTGGGGTGGTCTGCCGGCGAAGCTGAAAGGGCTGATTGATCGAGCCTTCCTGCCGGGCTGGGCATTCGATGGCCGCCAGCGCACCAAGATCGGTATGCCGCTGCCGCTGCTCACCGGCAAAACAGCGCGGGCTTTTGTGAATTCTGACACGCCGGACTTCTTCTTCGGGTTGCTTTATCGCAAAGCTTTGCTGCGCCAGATCAAGGGGCAGATTTTCGAATTCTCGGGCATCAAACCGACCCGGATCACGCATTTTGCCCCGGCTAGCGATGCAGACAAGCGTAAGGTTGAGCCATGGCTGTCGACGGTGAAAGCCTTGGCTGAAAAGGGTCGCTAGAAAGCAGCGAGCTCGATAGTTGACGGTTGACCATACGGACTGATCGCCTTGGCTAGGAAAGCGAACGCCCAATGCTTGCGTGCCAAGCGCTTTGGCGTTATAGCACCGCCTTCATCAGCGAGCCGGCCAGTGTTGGGCTGCCGTGTTTGCTGAACCGCTCACGCCAGATTTTCACGTCAGGCAGCGTAACTTGCCCGCGCAACCACAAACTCGTGTGTTGTGCGCGCCAACTTGAGATGAGCAAATGCCCAAGATGAAGACCAATTCGGGCGCGAAAAAGCGCTTCAAACTGACAGCCTCCGGCAAAGTAAAAGTCGGACAGGCTGGTAAGCAACACGGCATGATCAAGCGGTCGAACAAGTTTATCCGCCAAGCCCGTGGCACCATGGTGATGGCCGAACCCGATGCACGGGTCATTCGCCGCCACTTCCTGCCGAACGGCTGATTAGCCTTTACCCTTTCAAGTTTGGAGCCTGACCCATGTCACGCGTATCTCGCGGCGTAACAAACCACGCCCGCCACAAAAAAGTAATCAAACAAGCCAAAGGCTATTATGGCCGCCGGAAGAACACGATCCGCGTTGCGATGCAGGCCGTGGAGAAGGCGAACCAGTACGCCTACCGCGACCGCCGCAACAAAAAGCGTGCTTTCCGCTCGCTCTGGATCCAGCGCATCAACGCTGCGGTGCGTGAGCAGGGCATGACCTACGGCACGTTCATCAACGGACTGACCAAAGCCGGCGTTGAAGTGGACCGCAAAGTGTTGTCCGACCTCACCGTGCATGAACCAGCTGCCTTTACCGCGCTGGTCGATCAGGCCAAAGGCGCGCTGGCCTAAAGCCTTCCGGATTTGTGATCAACAGGCCCCGCCAGCGTACCGTTGGCGGGGCTTTTTCGTTTCGTCCCACGCCCTGCCCCACTTGCCAATTTTCGCGCGGTCGTTACAACGCCCGCACCCTCCAAACCGCCCGGACAATTGACTTATGAGCGAAGCCGCCACCCTTTCTGCCATCGACACGCTGGAAGCTGATGTGATGGCCGCCATCAACGGCGCTGCCGATGAAGCTGCGCTGGAAGCGGTGCGGGTCGGTGCACTGGGCAAGAAGGGCTCCGTCTCCGAGCAGATGAAAACGCTTGGGCGTATGACGCCGGAAGAGCGCCAGGTAATGGGCCCCGCCCTCAACGGTCTGAAAATGAAGCTCACCGACGCGATCAGTGCACGCAAAACTGCGCTGGAAGATGCCGCGCTGGACGCCCGCCTTGCTGCTGAAACGCTCGATGTCACCAAGCCTGTGTTGGTTGGCCCGACCGCTGAAGGGCGCATTCACCCGGTGACGCAAGTGATCGATGAGATCACCGCCATCTTCGGCGATATGGGCTTTGCCGTCGCCGAAGGGCCGGACATTGAGACCGATGAGCTGAACTTCACCGCGCTTAACTTCCCAGAAGGCCATCCCGCGCGTGAGATGCACGACACGTTCTTCTTCAACGAACGAGATGATGGCGAACGCCTGCTGCTGCGCACGCACACCTCACCGGTGCAAATCCGCACGATGCGCAGTCAAGAACCGCCAATCCGCGTGATCATTCCGGGGCGCACCTATCGCCAGGATAGCGACCAGACGCACACGCCGATGTTTCATCAGGTCGAGGGGCTCGTCATCGACAAAGAGAGCCATATCGGCCACCTGAAATGGATTCTCGAAGAGTTCTGCAAAAGCTTCTTCGAGCTTCCCTCGGTCACGATGCGCTTCCGACCGTCCTATTTCCCGTTCACCGAGCCATCGATGGAAGTCGATATTGGCTGCGACCGCTCGGGCAATGAGGTCAAGCTCGGCGAGGGCGATGATTGGATGGAGATTTTGGGCTGCGGGATGGTGCATCCCAATGTGCTGCGCAATTGCGGCCTCGACCCAGATGTCTATCAGGGCTTTGCATGGGGCATCGGCATCGATCGTCTGGCGATGCTGAAATACGGCATGCCGGATCTGCGCGCCTTCTTCGAGGCTGATGTGCGCTGGCTGAAGCATTATGGCTTCCGCCCGCTGGACATGCCGAGCCTAGTCGGCGGCCTGAGCAGATAGGCACTTAACGCCGTCCTAACGCAAACGCTCACATTGCCTATCTGGCTTTGGCGGAGGCTGAAGGTCTCCCGTGTATACCGCCGATGAAATGATCGGAGGGATTCGGCATGCATTCGGTGATCATGGTCATTGTGGCCTTCGTAACCGGCTATGGCGTGGCGCTCTACAACGTGTCGGTTCACGACGAGCGCACCGAACCGCTGGTGAGCGAGGCCTCTTTGGAGCGCCCATCGCAAGACCAAGACCTCACGCGCTTTGCGCCGGACGAGGTGTTGACGCTCGACGCCCTGGGCCATGCCTATGCCGATGTTGAGATCAATGGGCGTCAGGTTTCTGTTCTGGTCGACACAGGCGCTTCCACCGTTGCCATCCGCGAGAGCGATGCGCGGCGGGCTGGATATCGCCTGCGAGATGCGGACTTTACCGTGGCGGTGCGCACAGCCAATGGCATGAAATATTCAGCGCCGATCGTGCTGCGCGAAGTTGAACTTGGATCGATCCGCGTGCGGGATGTCCCGGCGCTGGTGAGCCGCGACGAGGCTTTGGGCACGAATCTGCTTGGCATGAGTTTTCTCAGCCAATTGGACGGTGTGCGCATCGAACAGGGCCAACTGATCCTGGAAAACTGAGGGCGCGCAGGCAACCTGCGCTTGTCGCTTGGAACCGTCATGCAGCCAAGCTATTGAGTAGGTGTTCCGTTTCCTCCCAATCGCGAGTGTCCATGCTTTTCCCAACGCCTGTGCCCGATCTTGAGCCGAACACCGACGCGTTCGAAACCACGCCACTCGTCAAACCCACCGGGTTTCGCGAGTATGATGCGCGCTGGTGGTTTGGCCATCCTGGGTCCGACGTTCCCCCCGAGCTCAATTTGATGGGTGTGCAGGCGCTTGGCGCCGGGCTTGGCACGTTGATGCACGAACAGGGCACGCGGCCGGAGATTGTCGTCGGCCATGATTTCAGGAGCTATTCGGCTTCGATCAAATATGCGCTTATCACCGGGCTAATGGCCTCTGGCATCAAGGTGCACGACATTGGTATGGCGCTCTCGCCTATGGCCTATTTTGCTCAGTTTGAACTGGATGTTCCGGCGGTGGCGATGGTTACCGCGTCGCACAATGACAATGGCTGGACCGGCGTCAAAATGGGCACCAACCCACCCGTAACGTTCGGCCCAGATGAAATGGGCCGCCTGCGCGATATTGTGCTCGGCAACAGCTCCAAGGCGCGCGACGGCGGCGGCTACACTTTCGTGCCGCAGTTCGCCGAAGTCTATCTGGATGATTTGTCACGCGGCGTGATGCTTGAGCGTACCCTGAAAGTGGTTTGCGCCTGCGGTAACGGGACGGCGGGCGCTTTTGCGCCGCATCTTTTGAAACGCATTGGCTGCGAGGTAATCCCGCTCGACGTTGAACTGGACCACACCTTTCCGCGCTACAATCCCAATCCGGAAGACATGGAAATGCTGCATGCCATGGCCGATGCCGTGAAGGAGCATGGCGCGGATGTGGCGCTTGGGTTCGATGGCGATGGTGATCGCTGCGGTGTGGTCGACAATGAAGGCAATGAGATCTTTGCCGATAAGATCGGCGTGATGCTGGCCCGCGATCTTTCCACGCAGCACCCGAACGCGACTTTTGTGGCCGACGTTAAATCGACCGGCCTCTTCCTCACCGACCCGGTGCTTCAGGCCAATGGGGCGCGGGCGGACTATTGGAAAACGGGGCACAGCTATATTAAGCGCCGGGTTGCCGAGACTGGTGCACTTGCTGGTTTTGAGAAGTCCGGCCACTTCTTTTTCAATGAGCCCATTGGGCGGGGCTATGATGATGGCCTGGTCACAGCGATTGCCGTCTGCCGGATGCTGGAAAACAATCCGCAGCGCACGATGGCCGAGCTTTATCGCGATCTGCCGAAAACCTGGGGCTCACCGACGATGAGCCCGAAATGCGCCGATGAGACCAAATATGGAGTCGTCGACAAGGTCGTGGCACGCTTCAAGACGATGGACGCCAATGGCGACCAGGTTGCCGGTCAGGCGATCCGCGAGCTTATCACCGTCAATGGCGTGCGCGTTGTCAGCGAGGATGGCACGTGGGGGCTGATCCGCGCATCCTCCAACAAGCCGGAACTGGTTGTGGTGGTCGAAAGCCCGGTCAGCGAAGCGCGCATGCGCGAGATGTTCAAGGCCATGGACGAGGTCCTGCGGGAGAACCCGGAAGTCGGCGCGTACAACCAAACCATCTAGGCGAGGCAGGCAAGATGCTAACCGTTTTCTCGCCCGACCACGCTCGCCACGACCCGCAAAAAGAAATGGCTGACGGCAAGCTGGTGCCGGCGGTTGAGGTCCCGCGCCGGGCTGAGATGGTGCACTTTGCCGTAACCGAAGCTGAACTTGGTGAGATCATCGCGCCCGACCCGCTCGACCGGGCTCTTGTCGAACGGGTTCACGATCCGTCCTATGTGCAGTTCCTTGAAAGCTTCTGGCAGCGATGGCTGGATGCCGGGCGCGACCCGCAGGCCAGCGACACCTTTCCGTTCATCTGGCCAACACAAGGCGGGCCATCTGGACTGCGCAAGATTAAGCCGCGTCATCTTGATGGGCTGATGGGGCACTACTCGTTCGATGCCGGTACGCCGATGGGTCCGGGCACATGGGCAGCGGCGTCTTCCAGCGCGGCAACGGCCCAGACGGCTGCCTCTCGCGTGTCCGGCGGCCTGTCGCAAGCCTTCGCTCTCTGCCGTCCGCCTGGTCATCACGCGATGCCCGATGCCTATGGCGGCTATTGCTTTTTGAACAATGCTGCCATCGCGGCTGAGGGCCTACGCCAAGGCGGGGCCGCCAAGGTCGCAGTGCTGGATGTCGACTATCATCACGGCAATGGCACGCAGGCCATTTTCTACGACCGCTCGGACGTGTTCTTCGCCTCCATCCATGCCGATCCCATGGATGAGTATCCCTATTTTCTCGGTCATGCTGACGAGATCGGCCTTGGCGACGGGGAAGGGGCGAACCTCAACATGCCGCTGCCCATCGGCACCTTGTGGCCGGACTATGCCAATGTGCTGTCCCACGTTTTGGCGCAGATCGAAGCGTTCAAGCCCGACGCCGTTGTCATCTCTCTTGGTCTGGACACGTTCGAGCGCGATCCGATTTCGCAGTTCCGCCTGCGTAGCGAAGACTTCTTCACGCTGGGCGCAGCGCTTGGCGGCGTGACCGTTCCAACGGTGATCGTGTTTGAAGGTGGCTATGCCGTGGACGATCTTGCGGTCAACGCCATCAACACGCTGACCGGGTTTTTAGACCGTCACACCACCAGGTAAGGCAAAGCCCCGCAACGCCTCGCGCAGATCCGATGGCGTGGTGAAATGGATCGCATGCATGCCAACGTGGCGGGCACCCTCCACATTCTTGGGACTGTCATCGATGAAGACCGCTCGCTCGGCGGACAGTCCTGCGCGTTCCAGAAGCAGATGATAGATGGCGGGATCGGGTTTGATAACCCTCTCTTCGCCGGACACCACCGTGACCTCAAACTGATTGAGAAACGCGAAGCGTTCGCGCTCGCCTGAAAACTTCTCGGCTGAAAAATTTGTGATGGCGTGAACCGGCACCTCTTCGTCCACCAGCCGCTGTAGAATCTCGACAGTGCCGTGAATGGGACCGGAAATGGAGTCGATCCAATGGGTGTCGTACCGCTCGATCAGCGGACGATCTTCAGGAAACTGCTTGGCGAGTGCCTCAACGCCCTCGGCAAAGGGGCGCCCGCGGTCCTGTTGCAAATTCCAGGCGTCGAAATCAACGCGCTCAAAAAACGCCGCAATCTCGTCGTCAGTCATGCCCAGAGGGCGATAAACCCGGCGCGCATCCCAATCGAGGAGAACGTTGCCGATGTCGAAAACGACTGCATCTATCTGAGGTTCGGCCATGGAAAACTCTCTCCCTTTTGCTAGGCTGATGCCCGTGTGGCAAGGCCGGTCAAACAAGGCTCCTTGCCCGCGACCGGTGGATAGACCAAGCCAGATGGCGGTTTCGTGACGATGGCCCGGAAACCTTTGAAAAAATTGGCCTTTGGCTTCGTCTTGGTGGCTCTTGGATCGGTCTTGAGCCTAAGTCTTGCTGCTGCACAGAGCTCGGACAACGCGGTGATCGTCCGTCCGCTCGACCCGCCACCGGCCAGTATCACCTTAGACGTCGACCGACCCTCCACGCCAGAGGGTGCTGTCTTTCGTGCGGGGTTTTTGGCCGACGCTGCGCCTAGCCATCAGCGCCGGCTGTATCTTCCCTTTCGCGATCACATGGAAGCGGTTCTGCAGCGGCCGGTGGAACTGGTTCCCTTCCGCGATGCTCGCTCTTTGATGATGGCCATGCAGCGCGAAGATATTGGTTATGCGATGGCACCGGCCAGCATTTTCGTTGCCGCGCATCGCTTGTGCGCTTGCGTGACCCCGCTGGGCAGCCAACCCAATCGGGATGGCTCAGACGGCGTGTTTGCGGTTGCGCTTGTCGCTGAGGATGGCGCCGTTGAGGATCTCGGCGATCTCACCGATAAGCGGCTCGCGATTGTTGGCGAGGGCAGCGTTGTTGCCCACCGCGTGGGGATTGCGGAACTTGAACGCGCCGAGCTTGCCTTTGAACCCGATCAGCTCACATTCGCAGCGACATTGGCGGAGGCCGCCAACTACCTCGAAACAGGCGACGTTGATGCTATCCTGAGCTGGTCGCGCCAGGCTGATGGCGCGATCCTGTTCGACCGCGAACCCGCCAGCGCGCTTTCCGATGAAACCCGGGCAAACCTGCGGGTACTTTGGCGGTCGCGTCCTGTTCCAGATTCAACGCACTTCATCCACACAGGCCTGCCGGAACCTTTGGCCGAAATGCTTCAGACGATGCTGATCGGGCTGACTGGCACCGATGGCGACGCCTTTGATGCCATCGACCAGGGCAGCGGTCGCGGCTTTGTTGCGCGCGCGATGGCGGACTATGCGCCGCTGCTTGAGGCGTTCGACTATTGGGATCGGCTGGAGCAAGCTGCCAGATAAACTTCGCGGCTAGGCGGAGTGCGCCAATTTGAAATCGGCCTCGGTCATGCCCATCGGCTTGGCGCCTTTGAGGGAAAAGATGATCCTCACCGCGCCATCGCCGGTTTCCATACTATCGAATGCGCCGCCAGCCTTTTTCAACGCATTCTGCAGCGCTGCACGCGGCAATGTCGGATCAACATTCTTTGGACGACGCGTGGTGCCGATACCATCACGATCAGCCGAAACATCGCTGATGGTGAAGCGTACCGATCCATCAGATGGTTTGCCAGCATCGACTTTTAGAACCGGCTTTTCTGCCTCGGTCTGCGAATAGGCAAGTAGCATCGCCTGACGCAGAACATTGCGGATGGCCATTCGGTCGCCGGAGAGCGGTGGCAAATACCCGTGCTCAAGATTGCCGGCCACCAGTTCATCGTTTGACGCTTCCTGATACCAGCCATTGAGAATTCGATCCGGCAGAAAGCTGAACTCGAACGTATCGTCGCTGCCCGATGGTGGCTCCAACAGGCAAAGGCAAGATTCCAGCAGGCGGCGCATCTCCTGTGCCTCCACCTTGGCCAGACGCAAGGCGGTTTTTGCCTTTTGCGTATCTGTGATGGCGCGCCGCGACTTGTCCAAAATATCGTCCATCGGCATGATCGCGACAAACCGGTGATAAACCGTTCCGTCGGGTCGTTTGACGTTGGCGCAATAGGACATGGCGGTGAAGAAGCCGGTGTCGGTGTGCAAGGTGAGCAGCATCGGCTCCCGGGACTCACCCAAAAGATCGACAATCGGTTGGGGGCGCTGGCCGCGCGTACCAAGCGCCTGGGCGCAGTTGCGATTCATCCTGCGCAAACCGTCGAAATCATCCTGTTTGAAAAGCTCGATCGCCATCGCATTTGCGGCAATCAGGCGGTTCTCATGGTCAAATTGCAATATGCCGAAGCCGAAGTCGGCAATGGCCTTTTTCAAGGAGGACAGTTCGTCCTGAAAGACCACCGAGACGGAAGTTAGGAGCATATTCAGCGAGCCTGAAATCTGTCCGATTTCATCGCGACGCATCATGTGCAGTTGGTAGGCATCAGCACGGTCGGGGTTTTCCACCGCCTGCCGAAGCGCCTTGTTGATCGCGCGAAGCGGCCGGATCACCAGCAGCATGGACGCAAAAATGAACAGGACCGCCGTCAAACCGGCGATGAACAGCACGCTGAGCCCGAAATTGCGTAACTGCGTAAAGGTGGCCGCCTCGATCGGCTCCGTTGGCAGGCGCACAATCATGTGATGAGCAAGGCCGGTTTCTTCGGGTGAAAGATGCACGTCGATCGCTGGGGCGTTCGGACTTGCTTGAACGCTGACGCCGGAAAGCCTTGCGATGTTGAGGTCGAGGGCCGGGCGCTCGCCAAAAACCGACAGAGGCGCTCCGGCGCTATCGTAGACCACACCGCCAAGCAGTAAGCCGTCGCGGATCATGCGCTCGCCAAGACGTGTCTTGTGTTCAGCGGTCAAAAACGCGGCAGGGTCAGAGGCGTGGTACCAAGCCATGCGCACGGTTTCGACGGCACGGCCTTCGTTCGCCTTGTGCCAGAAATACGCGGCGGGGATCAGAAAGATGATCTCGGTGATGAGTACGGCTGTACAGACAGCGACGCCGAAACCCAGCGTCAACCGTTTTGGCCACAATCTTGCAAGCCAGGAGACTTTGCTACGCTTGGCAGCAGCCACAGGCGTCCTCACGAACCATTTCCACGCTGTACCTTTAAGCGCGATTGGTTAAGGAACGCTTGTTGGCGGTAAGCAGGTTGGCCTAAAAGCGATGAAATTCAGTGCTTTAGGATGACACCTTTGGCAGCATCCGGTTCTGCCGACTGTTACGGGTTGTAGCCGATCGTTTCTGAACGCCGCGGACGCAGATAGAAATCATCGCTTAGTTCGATGGTCCCTGTGATTGTGTGCGAGGTAGCGGGCCTATGGCTGTAGGTCAGGTTTGCGACCACGAGGAAGCTTTCCGGGATCAACAGCGGTCCAGGGATCGCATAAGATCCGCCGACTGATGGCGCAGCCCCATTGCGCGACTCCGACCACATGACTTCGGTTGCGCCTTGATCGTCAATTTGAACGCCGGCGACCTGGATTGTCAGATTGGCTATGTCAAAGGGCGCCATTATGGCTTGTGTGGCGTCCATGATGTCGTTCATCTCGGCGCCAGTCAGATTGGTCTGTTGGGTTATCAGATCGGCCAGGGCACTGGCGGCGTGCGAAACCTTGCGGTCAGCACTCACGCCTTGGCTCAATTCCAAAGACCCCAACCACAACGCGATCATAAAGGGCGCTATCATCGCGAACTCGATGGCGGCGACGCCGCGCTTTTCGCGGCGGAAGGACCTTATTCGCCGCGCGACTTTGAGAATGCCAAAGCGGTCGTCTTGGCGCGAATGATTGTCTTGCTCATGCATGGTGATCAAACTCGCTAGAATGGTTCGTTTCGAAAGGCCGTGGTCGCAATAAGAAGCCGCTGACGTCCGGCAATGTCGGCCGCGTCCAAACCCATAAAGTTGAAAAGCAACGGCCATCGATAAAAGGCCCGAACGATCACCGTTTCGCCGCCGACACCTGGTTCAAATCCGAACGCTCCGTTGAAATTCCCTGCGCCATCGACAGGAGGGCGGGCGAGATCGGCCGCGTCGAAGCGCGCGACACGTTGCACGTCGATTGCCAAACGTTCGTCGCAGTCGAACAGGACGCCGATCTCGTTACACATCAAAACGCGGAATCCGGCCTCGTCGATGCCCTGGGCCTCAACCTGCCCGGTGCGGATTTGCCGACCGGCCTCGGAGACACCAGATTCCAAGAGTTGACCGGCCCAGAACACCATGGCCGTTTCAATGATCGCCATTTTTAGAAAGAAAAACGGCACCGCGATAATGCCGAACTCGACCGCCGTCGCACCAGACGGTTGGCGGATAAAGCGCCGCGTCAGCGCCCCTATGCCGCGCACCTTGTTGCCAAGTGCCTGAATCATCTTCCCAGCCTCACACTATCGCTTAGCGACGGCGCACCAATCGGCACTCAAAGCGTCGCTTCGCCAAGAGAGTAGGCATGGAAAAGTAAAGCCTTACCTCAGCGAGACGGTAAACAGAGGCTCTTCTTCGGCGGCAAAAAAGGCTTAAGCCATGTTAACTAAAATCGGGTGACATTAGAGTCGCGAGCCCATACGCGCGAGGGATGTGCTGATGGTTCAACTTACTCGCCGCCGCGAACTGCCTCGAGCGCCGCACGGTTTCGGGCCTGGAAAGCGTTGAGACCAGCTTCCACCATCTCTGGCGCATCGCCAGGTGTTGGCCGAATTTCGCAAGTCGGCGCACATGACAGTGTGGAGCGTTGGACGCCACGGTAGACCGAAACCAGACTCTGGCCTCGAACGGTAACGCGAATTGTCTCCTCGGCGAGGACAGCGCCTTCGGCGCCCAGCATGACCATGTTGGTTTCACCATAGCTCTTACCGGTCAGAATGATGGTGCCGGGGTCGGGCATGGCAGCATCGGCAATCGCGGGATTACCGATGACGATGGTGGACACGTCGCCGACAACGCGCATCACGCGCGCATGATCAAGAGCCAGGACAATACCGCCCAAACTGGATGCCTCGCCCGACATGGATGCGGTCAAGCCACCGTATTGAAATTCGTCCAAGGCAGCCGTAGCGATTTCTGGTTCCGGCACCATTTCCACCATGCCAGGAACGACGACGGATTCAGCATTGGCCTCAAGCGCAGGAGCGCTCGGAGATGGTTCTTGAACCGCCGCCGCTACGGCACCCTCTGGCGAATGCGGCAAGATCTGGCGTGGCGTGTCCGGAGAACCGGCTTCCAGTTCTGAGGGCAGATCGGTGCGCGTTGGCTCGCCTGTATCCACATTGTCAGTTGACTGCGTGATGATGGGGTCCACGCCGTTTCGCGTTACCTCAGTGGCAATGGTCGGCAAGGCAGCCGCGACGCCGAGACCGGCAAGCGATACGCTTGCCACAACAACGCGAAAAGGGACGGTACGGGAGCCGATACGCACGATACTTCCTCCAAAAACAGCTAGTTTGGAGGATGCAGGGTTTTGGTGAACAGCACGTTAAGCCCTTTGTGAGAACCCATTGGCTTCTGAAAAGAGGCGTGGTTTCAAGACCTTGAATGACTAATGAAGCCCTACTGACTTTACGGCTGCAAAGCGTTTGGGAAAGTATGAACGGAAATACACACAATGTGCGGCTAATCGAAAACCCTGCCTTAAGGGGTGGCGCCTAAAGTCGTTTTCGTTCCGAGCAACAACGCATCGGGGCGCATAAAAAACACAGTGTGTATGGAGTCTGGACATGAAAAAGTTTCTCTCGCGCTTCGTCAAAGACGAATCTGGCGCAACCGCTATTGAGTACGGCCTGATCGCTGCTGGTATCGCAGTTGTCATCATTGGCGCCGTTCAATTGGCCGGTGACAACCTCAACATCACTTGGGGTCTGATCGCCGCCGCAATGCTCTAGAGCATTGTCGCTGTTTTCAGCAGTCAAGAAGGGTGGCGCGTCCTAACCGACGCGTCGCCTTTTTTGTTGGGAAGGCAACTTTGGGGTTCACGCGATGATGCTACAGCTATTGGTGTTCGGGGTTTTTCCCGGACTGGTCCTTTTGGCGGCAACAATGGACATGTTCACGATGACCATCCCCAACAAGCTGTGTCTTGCTTTGGTTGCGGCGTTTTTTGCCGCGGCACCGTTTGCCGGACTTCCCCTCCCAACCGTCGGTTGGCACGCGGGCGCCGCCCTAATTGCGCTTGCCATGACGTTCCTTTTGTTTGCCTCAGGCGTCTTTGGCGGTGGAGATGCGAAGCTGACAGCCGCCATTGTTCTTTGGCTTGGCCCGACTTTGGCTCTCGACTTTGCGCTCTTGGCAGCCCTGTTTGGCGGTGTCCTAACAGCTGGACTGATGGTCCTTCGAGCCTTTCCTTCTTACACGATGAACGTTGAGAGCCCCTGGGCTGCGCGCTTGCTTTCGACCAATGTGGGCATTCCCTACGGGATCGCACTTTCCGCTGCGGCAATGATCGTTTTTGTTCAAAGCCCTTGGTTCGCCGCTGCGATTACCCTCTAACGAGATCACTGTTTGAGCGCCGGACAGGCAATCGCTCAATTCGCTCATCTTCGGTTAACCTTACCTATACCTTTACAGCGCACTCTACGCTCGAGTTTTGCGTGCCGTTGGTCGGAGTCTGACCCCATCACCTGATGTGTGGCGCGCCCTTGCGTTGAAGGGATAGCGTTATGAAGTCCTCGCGAGTGATCGTGTTTGGCGTTGCCGCTGTGGCAGGCGGTCTGGCCTGGCTTGTGGCCGGCAACATTGCTGCGCCGCCGCCACCTGAAGTCATCGCTGAAGAACCGACGATTCCTTCTACTCGCGTGTTGGTTGCACGTTACGACCTAACGATCGGCGAACGGCTCAGCCCATCGGCGATGGAATGGCAGGAGTGGCCAGCGGCAAATGTCGCCCAGGCGTTTATTTCCGAAGACACCAGCCCCGACGCATTGCGGGAATATGATCAAGGCATCGTGACAGCGCCCATTTATTCCGGCGAACCCATTCGCTCCCCAGTCATCGCGACCTCGGGGCGCGGGTTTATGTCGGCGATTTTGCCGTCAGGTCGGCGCGCGGTGTCTGTGCGCGTGGAAACTGAGTCCCGCGCAGCCGGGTTCATCCTGCCCAACGATCGCATTGACGTGATCCTGACCCGCGTTCAGCGCGGCACGTCCAGCGACGGTGGTGATCTCTTCTCCTCAGAAACCATCTTGGAGAATGTCCGCGTCCTCGCGATCGATCAAACATTCGAGGAGCGGGACGGCGAAAAATTCGTCTCCGGAGAAATCGCAACACTTGAACTCTCGCCAGGTGACGCGGAGTTAATCGCGCTCGCCGATGAGATGGGCACGCTTTCTTTATCGCTGCGCTCCATCGCCGATTTGGAAGAGGGCGACGGCACAATTGACGAGGATGTCGCCCGCCGCTTGCGTGGTGGCGGCGGACAGGGCGGCTCGGTCCGTATGATCCGCTTCGGCATCTCAGGGGGTTGAGGACGATGATGAAACGAACCGAAGCCCTTTACTCGGCCATTTACAAGGACCGCGCCATGCGCTGGATGCTCTTGAGCGTGCTTGCGCTCGGCCTGATCATGGCAATTCTTCCGCCAAATACTGCCCGGGCGACCGGTATGGATGCGCTGACGATCACGAGTTTCGGCGAGACCCGCACGCTTTCGCTCGGGATCAACAAATCGATGGTCATCGAGCTGCCTGCCGATGTGCGCGACGTTCTCGTCTCCAATCCGGCGGTTGCCGATGCGGTTGTGCGCACAGCGCGCCGGGTGTTCGTGATCGGCATGGCGGCTGGCGATACCAACATTTTCCTGTTTGACGGCGCTGACCGTCAGATTGCCGTTCTCAATCTTACCATCCAACGCGATGTCACTGGCATCCAAGCAACGCTTGCTGACCTGATGCCTGGTGCGCGCATCGGCGTGGAACCGGTCAATGACGGAGTCATTCTGCGCGGTGTGGTCGAAAGCGCAGCGCAAGCGCAGACTGCTGTCGATGTGGCAACGCGCTTTGTCGGCGAGGCCAGCCGCGTGGTGAACGCGCTCCAGATCGCTGGTGGCGAACAAGTTCAATTGCGCGTCACCATCGCTGAAGTCCAGCGGACGGCTCTGCGTCAGCTCGGTGTCAACATCGGCGACTTCACGGGCGCAACAGCACAACCAGTGACCGCAGGCATCGGCGCAGCCACCCTATCAGCACTGACCTCCAACCCCTTCTCCCTGTCGGGACAGGCGATCTCAAACTCTGTTCTGAATATCACCAGCAATGGCATCTCTGCACAGATCCGTGCGCTAGAGCAGGATGGGGTCGTGCGCACGTTGGCCGAGCCGAACCTGACGGCCGTGTCCGGTGAAGCTGCAAGCTTTTTGGCCGGCGGCGAGTTTCCTGTGCCGATCAGCCGAGACAGCCAGGGCAATGTGATCGTTGAATACAAGCCCTTCGGTGTTGGCCTCGGCTTCACACCAGTTGTGCTCGCAGGCGATCGCATCTCGCTTCAAATTGAAACCGAAGTGTCGGAATTGACCGCCGAAGGCGCCTTCACTCTGCGTAGCGACAATGGCAATGACCTGTCGATCCCGGGTCTTCGCGTCCGCCGAGCGTCAACGATGGTTGAGCTTCCATCCGGTGGCTCGATCGTCATGGCCGGTCTGATTGATCAGCGCCTGGCGCAGAATATTGACGGAATCCCGGGCCTGATGAGTTTGCCGATTATCGGCCAGCTGTTCCGCTCCTCCGATTTCCAACGCTCGCAGACCGAGCTTGCCATTTTCATCACCCCCTACCTGACCCAGGCTGTGGCGCGCGATGATCTGGTGCGCCCAGATGAAAATCTGCGGCCGGCGAGCGACCTTTCCACTTTGTTTTTTAACCAGTTGATCGAGCAATACGGCGTGCAGGGCCAAGCGCCCTCCGGCCGCTATCACGGTCATGCTGGGTTCATTGTCCCCTGATGGGCGACAACGCGTGAGGATGTGTGCGTATGACCGATAAATCCCCTTGCAAAGCCAGACAGAACAAGGTTCTGCGCCTCGGCCTGTTGGGTGCCGCGGTATTGGCCCTAGGAGCCTGCAGCAATATTCACAGCAGCACAGGCACCTATGATCCACGTTTCATGAACTACGATCAACGCCATGCGCTGAGCCTTCGTCAACAGGAGGCGACGCTGCCCTTGTTGGTCGGCGCCAACGCAACGGGCCTAACCAGCGGGGATCGAACCGCGCTTTCTGGGTTCATGCAGGCCTATTCGGCCCAAGGCGAAGGCGCGCTGCGCATTCGAGTACCGCAAGGCTCGGCCAATGCCCACGCGGCGACTGGTGCGCTCGGTGATATTCACGATGTCGTCTCGCAGTCGGGTGGTAACCCAAGCGCAATCCGCGTTGAACGCTACCAAGTGGGCAATACCGAAGCGCATGCGCCGATCATGGTGATCTACGACCGGCTTGAGGCCGTCACGAACCCATGCGGCACTTGGGCCGATCCGTTCAATCCTGCGCTCGAACAATCGGATTTCTACAATTTCGGTTGTGCCAGCCAGGCCAATCTGGGTGCATCGCTTGCTGACCCTCGCGATTTGGTCCGTCCACGCGGCATAGGCCATCCCGATGCTGGCCGGCGCGCCGAGGTTTTGGCCGCCTATCGCCGCGGCGAGCCGACGGCCACCCAACGCTCCTCCGAAGCTGAAGCAGCCGTTGCGCAGGTAGGTGAGTGATGCAGGACGACTATCCAGGCCAGTTTTCTTCCGGACCGCCGGCGTTGCCTGAAGGGACCGACGCCGATGGTTCGAACGTCGATACCAGCGATATCGCGCCGGTGCCGCGGATCACGATCCAAGCCTTTTGCGAAAGCCAAGCACTAAGTGAAGCTGTCCAGGAAGCCTCGCGCGATCGACGTATGGCAAAAGCCCATGTGCGCGCCTACCCCGGTGGCATCGCTGCGGCGCTGGAATTCTACGCGTCCTCACCTACGCCGAACCTCTTAATTCTGGAAAATCAGGCAGCACCAAACAAGCTTCTCGATCAATTGGGAAAGCTGGCCGATGTCTGTGACCCGGGAACCGAGGTCGTCATCGTTGGGCACGTCAATGACGTGCTGCTCTACCGCGAATTGATCCGGTTCGGTGTGCGTGACTATGTCGTTGCCCCTCTGGGGCCGATGGATGTCGTTCGCCTAATCTCAGAGCTTTACGCGTCGCAGTCGGAAAAAGTCATCGGCAAGACGTACGCCTTCATCGGTGCGCGCGGTGGATGCGGTGCCTCGACGATCGCCCACAATGTCGCTTGGACATTATCGACGTCATTGGAAACCAACACGGTTATCGTCGACTTCGACCTACCGTTTGGCACCGCCAATCTCGACTTCAATCAGGATCCACCGACCGGCATTGGCGATGTGGTCAACGCGCCAGACCGGGTGGATGAAACCTTCGTCGATCGCCTGCTTGCCAAGTGTTCGGATCGGCTCAGCCTGCTGGCGGCGCCGTCAACACTGGACAAGGTCACCGATTTCCCCGAGCACCAATTCGAGCAGGTCACCGATTTCTTGCGCGCATCGGTTCCAGCTTCAGTTTTCGATCTGCCACATCACTGGTCCGGTTGGGTGCGTAAGTCGCTGATTGACGCCGATGAATTGATCATTGTCGCGGCGCCAGACCTCGCGAGCCTTAGGAACGCCAAAAACCTGATCGATGCGGTGAAACAGGCCCGACCCAATGATGGTCCACCGCGACTCGTCCTCAACATGGCGAGCATTCCAAAGCGCCCTGAAATCGAGGCGAAAGACTTTGCCGATGCCTTGGGTATCGAGCCATTGGCCGTTGTCGAGTTCGACGCGGAGACTTTTGGCAATGCCGCAAATTCAGGCCATATGATCGCCGAAGTCGCGCCGAAGCACGAGGCAGTTACCGCTTTTGAAGCCATCGCTTCGGCCATCACCGGCAAGGATTCGGGCCGGCGGCAAAAGAAATCGGCGCTGCCGTCCATCATGCAAAAATTCCTGCAACGCAAAAAGGCTTCCTAGGTCATGTTTGGGCGTCGCGGCACATCTGGTCCTACATCCACGCCAGGTTCCGGCGGGGGCAGCACTCTGCCGCCCGATCCAACCCCTACGGCCAGCTCTACGCCGGCACCATCGCCTACCAGTTCGACAACGCCCGCGCCGGCAGAACAAGCATCCGTTTCCCTTGAACCCGTGATGCAGAAGCCCGAGCCTGTGCAGGCTCCGGCGCCGCCCGCCGAGCCGGCACCAAAAGCCCGGCGAGCGGACTATTACGACATCAAAACCGACGTCTTCTCGGCGATGATCGATACCATCGATCTGGCTCAGTTGACGCGCATGGACAATGATTCAGCGCGCGAGGAAATTCGCGACGTCGTCACCGAAATCATCGCGCTCAAAAACCTAGCCATGTCGATTGCCGACCAGGAAATGATCTTGGAAGACATCTGCAACGACGTGATGGGATTCGGACCGTTGGAGCCGCTTCTGGCGCGCGATGATATCGCCGACATCATGGTCAACGGCGCCGACGCCACCTTTATCGAGGTGGAGGGTAAAGTTCAGCAAACGTCGGTCAAGTTCCGCGACAATCAGCAACTGATGAACATCTGCCAACGCATCGTCAGCCAGGTTGGCCGCCGCGTCGATGAGAGCTCGCCAATATGCGACGCGCGCCTGCTCGATGGATCGCGTGTCAACGTGATCGCGCCACCACTGGCCATCGATGGGCCAACGCTGACCATTCGTAAGTTCAAAAAAGACAAGCTGACGCTTCAGCAGCTGGTCAATTTTGGCTCCATCACGCCGGAAGGCGCGGCGGTTCTGGAAATCATCGGCAAGTCACGGTGTAACGTCGTCATCTCTGGCGGTACTGGTTCGGGTAAAACGACACTGCTCAACTGCCTGACGGCATTCATCGAACAAGATGAACGCATCATCACCTGCGAAGATGCTGCCGAGCTTCAACTGCAACAGCCCCATGTTGTGCGCTTGGAAACCCGCCCACCTAACCTTGAAGGTGAAGGCACTGTGACTATGCGTGATTTGGTCAAGAACTGTCTGCGTATGCGTCCAGAGCGCATAATCGTTGGTGAGGTTCGCGGCCCTGAAGCCTTCGACCTGTTGCAGGCGATGAACACCGGCCATGACGGCTCGATGGGCACCCTGCACGCCAACTCGCCGCGCGAAGCTCTCAGCCGTATGGAATCGATGATCACCATGGGCGGCTTTTCGCTGCCGTCGCGCACGATCCGCGACATGATTACCTCGTCGGTTGATATCATTGTCCAGGCGTCCCGCCTGCGTGATGGTTCGCGCCGCATCACCCACATCACCGAGGTGCTGGGCATGGAAGGCGAAATCATCACGACGCAAGACCTGTTCGTCTACGAAATCCTCGGTGAAGACGCGAACGGCAAGATCATTGGGCGGCACAAATCCACCGGTGTCGGCCGGCCCAATTTCTGGGATCGTGCCCGCTACTACAATGAAGAAAATCGTCTCGCCGCGGCGCTCGATGCATCGGCCATCGATGATGAGCGTTTGTCCGCATGATGATGGGCGTGCGCTATGTTTGATCCTCAAACCGTTACGATGGCCGTCGGAATTTTGGCGGCGCTCTCGATCAGTGGGCTGGCCTACGCCCTGCTGTCGCCGCTCATGGACCGCCAGGACAAAAAAGATCGCATCAACAAGGTGGCGGTCGTCGATCGCCGCGCTGTCCATGCTCGCCAGGCGTCGGCAGAAGATGCGGCCAACCGGCGCAAGAACATCGCTTCAAAGCTGAAACAACAACAGCAACTGATCGACGAAAAAACTAAGAAATCCGGGACAAGCAAAGCCTCATTGGAGCTGCGGCTAAAGCGTGCTGGCCTCACTTGGAACAAACGCACTTTCGTAATGATCAGCGCGATTTGCGGCCTTGTCATTTTGGGCATGCTGATGAGCGTTGGCGCTCCGCTTTATGCCTCCATTGCTGGAGGGGTGGCCGGCGCGTTCGGGCTGCCCAACTGGTATGTGAATTTCAAAGGCAAAAGCCGGATGAAAAAATTCCTGCTGGAGTTCCCTAACGCCATTGATGTGATCGTGCGCGGCATGAAAGCAGGCCTGCCGCTGAATGACTGCATGCTGATCATTTCGCGCGAGGCCGCTGAACCAGTGCGCGGCGAATTCAAACAGCTTGTTGAACAGCAACAGATGGGCATTCAGCTCAACGAAGCGGTTGCCAAGATGTACGAGCGGGTCCCGCTGCCGGAAGTGAACTTCTTGTCGATCATGATGGCCATTCAAGGCCAGTCAGGTGGCAACTTGTCAGAGCCTCTGGGCAACCTCTCTCGCGTCGTGCGTGACCGCAAAAAAATGAAGGCCAAGATCGACGCGATGTCGATGGAAGCAAAGTCGTCGGCTGCCATCATTGCCTGTTTGCCGTTGGCGGTTATCACGCTGATCTATTTGTCGACGCCTGACTACATAACGCTTCTGTTCACCGAGCGGCTCGGCAATCTATTGCTCGGCGCTTGCGGAATCTTGATGCTCACCGGCGTGCTTGTGATGCGCAAGATGATCAATTTCGACATTTAGGCGTGAGACGGATCGACCGCCATGGATGAGCTACTTTACACCCTAACCAACCCGCAGTTTTTGTTTGCGATGCTGAGCGCGATCGCTGTGGCCGCCACGGTTTTCACCATTGCCGTGCCACTCCTGGCGAAAAACGATCTGGCCTCCCGCAAAAAACGCATGGCCGTGGAACGCTCGGCCATTCGCGCCCGTGAACGGGCGGCCCTGGCCCGCGAAAGCCAACGCGGCCCGCGACCGACACTTCGTCAGCAGCCAAAGCAATATATGCAGAACATCGTCGACCAGTTCGACTTGAAACAGCGCCTGCTGGCCGACGGCACACGGGACAAACTCGCCCAAGCAGGCGAACGCGGCGAAAGCGCCGTTGTGCGCTACATCTTTTCGCGCCTCGTCTTCCCGGTCATTCTGTTCCTTTTCGCGCTCGTCTACCTGTTCGGTGTTGGCAATTTTGAGCAGCCGCCACTTATTCGCATTCTCATTGCAATGGTCGTCGGCGGCATCGGCATGTACGTGCCCAATGTCATGCTGAAAAACAAAATTCAGAAGCGACAGATCTCCATTCGCCGCGCCTGGCCGGACGCGCTTGACCTTATGCTGATCTGCGTGGAGTCGGGTATGTCGATCGAGCAGGCGTTCAAGAAGGTCGCCGACGAGGTTGCCGTCCAATCCATTCCGCTTGCCGAAGAACTGGCGCTGGTAAATGCCGAGCTCGCCTATCTGAACGATCGCCGCAAAGCTTATGAGAACCTCGGCAAGCGCACCGGTCTTGAGCAGGTGAAAGCGGTGATGACGTCGCTCATCCAGGCTGACAGCTACGGCACACCGGTTGGACAAGCTCTGCGCGTGCTGGCCCAGGAAAGCCGCGACATGCGCATGGCGGAAGCGGAAAAGAAGGCCGCAGGACTGCCACCAAAATTGACCGTGCCAATGATCGTATTCTTCCTGCCTTGTCTGTTCTTGGTGATTATTGGTCCGGCAATCATCCAGGTGATGGCGCTGGATTGATTCCGCGGGACTCAGCCGCGCTGCACGAAACAAGAGACACACAAAAAAGCCCGCCAAGATTGGCGGGCTTTTTGTAATCAGGCGTCAGTCCCTGCGTCGGTCGCGCGGCACAGTCCTGAATTCTTTACTGATCGACCGCAGCCACTTGGCCCCAGCGATCTGCTTCAGAAAGCATCTGGCGCAGATAGGCGATGTTGGCTCGAGCTTGTTGCGGCGGCAGGTCCTGCTGGGCAATTTGCATTGCCTCATCGAACCGACCTTGCAGGCCAACCACCAAGGCCAGATTGCCGCGCACCCGTGGATCGACCTGGCGGCCTGCGGCGAGCGCCTGGCGAAGCGTTCGCTCCGCTTCAGTGAGGTTGCCTTCCAGCACATACGACATGCCAAGATTGCTCAACACCGTTGGCTCATCGGGTACAATGCGCAGAGCACTTGCGTAGGATGCGCGTGCATCAGCGTGACGACCAAGTTGATCGAGAATTGTGCCTTGAGCCGAAAGCAAGCGCCAATCGGGGCGCGCCTGTGTGTGAGCCTGACCGATAACCTGCAAGGCTTCTTCGAAACGGCCTGCCGACGTCAGCGCTTTGGCGTAGGCCGCCTGCACTTCACGATCGCCCTCATGCGAAATCACCGCGCGGCGCAGCACCGCCACAGCCTGATCGTGGCGGCCTAGACCGCGCAAGGCGGCTCCATAGTTGAGCGCTGCGGTGCGATCATTGGGATCGCGGTCATAGCGCTGCTCCCACTGACTGGCGGCGCGGCGCAACTGATCCTCTGAAAACAGTTCAGCGCGCCCTTCCACAGCGGTGCCATGGGTGGAAACAGCCGAGGTGCTGCACCCGGCCACCACCAGCGCCGTGCCGACAAGGGCCAAGCTGGCCAGTTTGCGCCATCGGCGAGAGGGCGATCGGTGTGAAAATGGAACGTTGCTCATGATCAACTGCGCACAAAAAGCGTGGCGGTGGGCGAGCAAAACGCGCATCATCCCTTGCCACATGGTTGTTGGCAGCAATACTCCGTTAACCCTAATGAACCCTTAAATCCGCTGGAAATCAGCCGCTTGCCTCACTTATCGTCGCTCCTTCATTACCAACCTGACCGAGGTTCCCTTGACTGTTTCTTTGCCTGTTCGCGCGGCGCTTTCCGTCCGACTTCCTCTGCCCGACAGCCTTGATGACGGCACTCCGACGATGCCGCTCTTCTGCGTGACGTCGATGGACCAGGCGCGGGAAGTGTTGGCCGGCAAAGCCGCGGCGCTGAACAATTGGGCCAAAGCACAAGGGTTCGAAGCCAAGCCTGGGCAAGTGCTAGTTCTGCCCAACGGGGACGGCGAAATCGTCGCGGTGCTGGTTGGCTGCAAGCGGGATGATGCCGGACTTGCCGACCCAGGTTTTGCGCTTGGGGCGCTCCCTAGCCAGCTGCCGGCAGGCACCTACACGCTTGAAACGCGCCTCGCCAACGCGGACATGGCGCTGACAGCATTCTTGCTCGGCACGTATAGTTTTACCGCCTTCAAGCCAGCCAAGCGCGGAGCGGTACGACTTGCAACGGCCGACCAAGCACGCGAGCGCGCAATCACCCAGGCGCGCGGCATTTTTTTCGGCCGCGATCTCATCAACACACCGGCTAACCTGCTTGGCCCCGCCGCGCTGGCGGACAGCGCGCTTGGCTTGGCAAAAGCCTTTGATGCTGAAGCCTCAGTGATCATTGGCGATGATCTTCTCAAGGCCGACAACCCCTTCCCGATGATCCACACGGTGGGTGCGGCCGCCAAGGACGCGCCACGGCTGTTCGACATGCGCTGGAACGGCGGTGCGGAGGACGCGCCTCGCATCACGCTGGTCGGCAAGGGTGTTTGTTTCGACAGCGGCGGACTCAACATCAAGCCCGGCAACTCAATGGCGCTGATGAAGAAGGATATGGGTGGGGCCGCCGCCGTTCTTGGTCTTGCGCTGATGATCATGGAAGCCAAGCTGCCGGTGCGGCTGCGCGTGCTTGTCCCGTGCGTTGAAAACGCCATCGCATCACAGGCCTTCCGGCCCAGTGATGTACTCACCAGCCGAAAAGGTCTGACGGTTGAGATCGGCAACACCGACGCCGAGGGGCGGTTGGTGCTTGGCGATGCCTTGGCGCTCGGCGATGAAGACGCGCCGGACTTGATGATCGATATGGCGACGCTCACCGGCGCGGCGCGGGTGGCGCTCGGACCCGATCTCCCACCGTTCTTCACGGGAGATGACGCTTTGGCTGGCGAGATCATGGCAGCGAGCGAAGACCAGGACGACCCAGTGTGGCGAATGCCGCTTTGGGATCGTTACGACAGCGCGATTGCCGGCAAGGTTGGCGACATCTCGAATACCGGCAACATGCCTTTTGCCGGTGCGATCACCGCCGCGCTCTTCCTGCGACGGTTCGTCGAGGCGGCAAAAAGCTGGGTGCATGTCGACATTTACGGCTGGACACCCTCCACCCGACCAGGCCGTCCTGAAGGCGGAGAAGTGCAAGCCATCCGCGCGCTGTTTAACCTTATCGCCAACCGCTACGCCGAAACGGATTGATTCGAAGGCCCAAAAGGCGGTATCAATTGCGCTTCCGAAACAATTGCTGTGCGGAGCGCGTGTTGCGTTGAGTGGGTTCGCATCAACAGGGTTTTCGCCAAGCCGTGGCGTTGGCTTGTCGCCGCAAAAAGCGTTGCGGCTCTGGCACGACGTTGCATTGACGCGTGTACGCGGCAATATCGGCGATCTGACCGAGCGGCAGATGCTGATCCTGCTGACGATCTATCTTGAAAACCCGCCGCACACGGTGCGTGGTCTGGCGGCCAAGCTCGGCGTGACCAAACCCGTCATCACACGCGCGCTCGACACGATGGGCGCGATGGGCCTTGTCAGCCGCAAGCGCGATGAAGCCGACAAGCGCAATGTGATCATCCAGCGCACCGTCGATGGGGCGCTTTATGTCGAAGCGCTGGCTGAAACCATTGTCGGCCACGCCGAGGACTTGCGCTGATGCCGAAGGGGGATGGTCCCGCGCTCGACCCACGGCTGCATCCCTACAAACACGACATCGCCGCTGCCCATCTGAAAGGTGAGGTGGAGGCCGATCGCTATGTCGAGGGCAAACCCCACCGGGTCAACGAACCGCTCACCGACATTTTGAGCGATCAGATGGGCGAAGCGCGAACCAGCCAAGCGCTCTTTGGCGAAACCTTCATGGTCTACCAGACCGAGGGCTATTGGGCCTGGGGCCAATTGATGACCGACGGCTATGTTGGGTGGCTGAGTGCGCTCAGCCTGGTCGCCAGCGATGGAACCGATCCAACCCATTTGGTCAGCGCGCCGCTCACCCGCGCGACGGATGAAAGCATCAAAGTGCTTGGCATTGGGCCGATGCCCATGGGCGCGCAGCTTCGGGTTTCCGATCCAGCAGTTGAGGTTGGCGGCTCTTCGGCCAGTTTTGCCCAATGCGATGCAGGTGCCCTACCTGCTGATCATCTTCGCCGGCTATCCACACCAACCCACGACTGGGTCGCCGTGGCCGAGCTTTTCACCAACACGCCCTATGTCTGGGGCGGACGGTCCGCGCTAGGCATTGATTGTTCCGCGCTGGTCCAGCTAGCCCTCCAGCAGGCCGGTATTGCCTGCCCACGCGACAGCGACATGCAAGAGGCGCGGCTTGGTCATGCGGTGGAGCGATCAAGCGGCGTGCGGCGCGGCGATCTGGTGTTCTGGCCAGGCCATGTCGGCATCATGCTCGACGCGACGACGCTGTTTCACGCCAGTGCGTTTGCGATGGCGACAGCCGCCGAACCACTCGGCGATGTCGAAAACCGTATCGGCGAGGCCCGAACGATCAAGCGGTTGGATCAGTAACCGGCTTGCCGGTCGACCAGATTGTCGAGCTTCTGACCTGACGCATAAGCGATCAGGTTTTCCACCATGCGGCCAAGCAAGGATTCCGGCGCGCTCATGCCGGCGGTATGCGGGGTGATGAGAATGTTCGGCGCCTTCCAAAGCGGATGATCGCTCGGCAGAGGCTCTTGATGGAAAACGTCGATCGATGCGCCTTTCAGCGTGCCGTCTTGCAAGGCTTGCAAGAGATCAGCTTCGTTCTGATGGCCACCGCGCCCGCCATTGATCACGAACGGGCCACCGGTCACCCCGTCCTGCGGCAGTTTGGCGAAAAGGTCGGCGTTCAAGATTTCGCGTGTCTCATTGGTCAGTGGCAGCAGACAGATCAGAATATCGCTGCGCGCCAGGAATCCATCGATCTCGCCCGTGCCCGCGTAGACTGGGATCGAGGCGTTCGACTTCGGGTTGCGCGCCCAGCCGGCAAGGTCGTAGCCAAGTAGGTCAAGCACAGCGGCTACCGACTGGCCGAGCTCACCAAAACCCATTATGCCAACTCGCACATCTGGCGCAGAGGTCTGGGGCAGCGGCTTCCAGGCGGCGTGGCGCTGTGCCTCAAGATAGTCAAGCGCCTGACGATGATGGGCGATCACATTCATCACCGTCCAGGCGGTCACGCGACCGGTCAGATCGGGATCGATGACACGGATGATCGCCACATTCTCTGCCAGGTCAGCCCGGCGCACCAAATGGTCCACACCTGCACCGGTGGACAGGATGGCTTTCAGGTTTGGAAAGTTGGCGAAAAAGCCGTCGGGCGTGTGCCAGGCAACGGCGTATTTCACCTGTTCGCAGATGTCGGGCGATGGTCGGTTTTTGCCATCTGTGAAGATCACGTCTTCGCGCGGAACATGCTGCTCAAGATGGGAAATCCAGCCTTCCGGCGACCAGTCGCCAACGGTCAGCACGACTTTTCCAAGATCGGGTTTGCTCACGCGTCAAACTCCCGGCGAGGGGCGCAGCGCCCGGTTTTCTTCCGGCTCCAAAATGTAGGCCCGGTAGGGATGCGCGGCGAAGGTGCCGAGGATGCGCAGTTCCGCGGAGAAGAATTCCAGCTCTTCCATGGCCAGCGCCACATGCTTGTCGTCCGGATGCCCGTCGATCTCGGCATAGAATTGCGAAGCGAAGAACTGCCCGCCGGTCTGATAACTTTCCAGCTTGGTCATGTTGACCGAATTGGTGGCGAACCCCGACAGCGCCTTGAACAGGGCTGCCGACACGTTGCGCACGCGGAAAATGAACGCCGTCACAACCGGCCCGTTGCCCGTCGCCAGGCTGATGGGCTCACGCGCAAGGGTAATGAAGCGCGTGGTGTTGTGATCTTCGTCCTCAATGTCTTCGGCAAGCACATCCAGCCCATAGACCTCCGCAGCCAAGGATGAGGCGATGGCCGCCTGGGTTGGGTCGCCACGTTCCGCGATCTGACGGGCCGAACCTGCCGTGTCGGCGCCGATGACGGCCTCCAAACGATGCTCGCGCAGGAACTTGCGGCACTGACCGAGCGCCATCACGTGGCTTTGCGCACTTTTTACCTGATCAAGCGTTGTGCCTTTGACGGTGACAAGTTGGTGATGGATCGGCAGAAAATGCTCGCCAGTGATGTGCAGCGGCGAGGTTGGCAGCAGATGGTGGATATCGGCGACGCGCCCGGCAACGGAGTTTTCGATCGGGATCATGCCCAGATCGGCCGAACCGTCCTCGATCAGCTGGAATGCATCCTCAAAGGTCGCACAGGGCACCGGCACGGCATCGGGATAAGCTTCTTTGCAGGCAATGTGCGAGTTGGCACCAGGCTCGCCCTGGAAAACGATTTTCATTTTTTCTATTTGGCGCGAACCGTTCCGTTCGTTCCGAACGACCACTTGTTCGCGCTGATCCTTACATGTTGCTTGAGGAAAATTGCCGCCTGGCTTCTTCCAAATGTTCCGGCGTATCGACGCCCAGCGGTACACCATCCACGATGGCAACATCAATGCGCATGCCCGCTTCCAAGGCGCGGAGCTGCTCCAGCTTCTCACGCAACTCAAGCGTTGAGGGCGGAAGGCTGACAAACCGTTCCAGCGCGTCGCGTCGGTAAACGTAGAGACCGATATGATGATAATGCGGGCCGTCGCCGTGCGGCGCGGTGGTGCGGGTGAAGTACAGCGCGCGCAAATGCCGATCGCCCAAGGGCGTGCCGACGACTTTGACCACATTTGGGTCGGTTCGCTCGTGATCGACCGTGATGGCTGTCGTGAGCGTGGCGATATCCACCGCAGGATCGTCCATCAGCGCGGCAGCTTTTTGAATGATCGTCGGGTCGAGCGTCGGCAGATCGCCCTGAACGTTGACGATGATCTCTACCTGCCCATTGGGATCGAGTGTTTGCAGCGCTTCGAAAATCCGGTCAGAGCCCGAGGGATGATCATCGCGGGTCATCACTGCCTTGCCGCCATGCACTTCGACAGCGCGCAAAACGTCGTCGTCATCGGTGGCCACGACGGGCTCGCCCAATCCGGCTTCTCGGACGCGATCGACAACATGCACGATCATTGGTTTCTCGCCGATCATCGCCAGCGGTTTGCCCGGCAACCGGGTGGAGGCCATTCGGGCCGGAATCAACACCAAGGAACGGGGTGATGTTTCGCTCATTCGGACATGCCTTTGGACGCGGTCTTGCCATTTAACCCCAATGGATCGGGCAAATGGTCGCAAGACCCCCCTGTCATCCCTTTGAACTTATTGCAAGGCGGCGGCTTATAGGGTTATCACCGCGACCAATCGCGGGCGCGCACGCGCCTGATCTTTCCGTCGACCACAGCATAGATTGGGATTTTTCGACATGGACGGCTTTGAGCTCAACAAGATCGTGGGCGCACTTCTGGGATCGGTTCTGGTTGTGATGCTCGTCGGTTTCATCGCCGAGCTCTTGTACCATGTCGATGAACCGGAAGTTGCCGGGTACTCCATCGATGTTCCTGAAGTGGAAGTCGCCGACGCGTCGGCCGAGGAAGAAGAGATGGTCTCCGTGCTCGATCTCCTGGCCACCGCCGATGTGGCTGCTGGCGAAAGCGCCGTGCGCCGCTGCGCGTCCTGCCACACCTTTGAAGAGGGTGGAGCCGACGGCGTCGGTCCGCACATGTGGGGTGTGGTCAACCGGGCCAAAGGCGCCGTTGACGGCTTCAACTATTCCGACGCCATGGCCGCCGTTGGGGAAGCCGGTGAGGCTTGGGGCTTTGAAGAGTTGGACGGTTTCATCGCCAATCCGCGCGGCTATCTTGAAGGCACCACCATGGGCTTTGCCGGTATTCGCGACGTGGAAGACCGCGCTGACATTCTGGCCTACCTCAACACTTTGCAGGCTGAGCCGATCGATCTTTCCACGGTTGCAGCCACGCAGTAACGCGCCGATCTGGCTGCTGTTACAATCGACACGACACGCAAAGCGCCGGCCAGAACCGGCGCTTTTTTGCGTTCACGCGCAAAAACCCCGCGATCAACAGGCCGTGATCGCAAGCCCTCCCTCGCCGCCATGCCGCAACTGCGCCATATTCCCCATCACGTTTGGTTTCGAATCATGATCCCAGGCCGAAGGCTGGCATGCCTTTTGCCTTGCCCAGCCGCTGGAACGGGTCAGAAGCCAATGGAACAACGCGAGAAGGTAGTCCCTCGTGAATTTTGCTAACCGTGGTAGCCTTGCGGCCACTGCCAAACAGTTTGGGCTGGTTGTCGGCGCGGCCATTGGCCTTGCTTTGATCGGCGCCCAAAGCGTGATGGCGCAAAGCGCGTCAACCAATGAGGCCGTTTCCGACACATCCGATCCAACTGTTACCGAGCAAGTGCTCGAACTGCCTCCGGCAACCTTTGAGGATTGGCGTCACGCCGCCACGCTCAATGAGACGCCACCCAAATACCCCGATGGCTTTGCCCATTTTGATTATGTCGATCCCGATGCGCCAAAGGGCGGCACGGTTCGGATGGCCGATCTTGGATCCTTCGACAGCTTGAATTTTCTGCCCGCGCGCGGCGAAATTCCGCTTGGTCTTGGCCTCATCTACGACACGCTGATGACGCCATCGTTGGACGAGCGCTCAACTGCCTATGGCTTGCTTGCCGAGGCGATGCGCTACCCGGACGATTATTCTTACGTCACCTATCGCTTGCGCGAGGAGGCCAGGTGGCACGATGGGGTTCCAGTCACGCCCGCCGACGTGGTGTATTCGTTCAACGCCCTGGTCGAGCACAACCCGCAACAGGCGGCCTATTATTCCCACGTGACCAGCGCCGTCATCAGCGACGAACGCGAGGTGACCTTCACCTTTGATCAGACCGGCAATCGCGAACTTCCGCATATTGTTGGCCAGCTAATCGTCATGCCATCCCATTGGTGGACGGAGAGCGATGGCGACGACAATATCCGCGACATCACCCGTGGCACGCTGGAGGCGCCGCTTGGCTCGGGGCCTTATCGGATCGCCGAGGTCAATGCCGGTCGCAGCATCACCTATGAGCGGGTGGAGAACTATTGGGCGGCCGACCTCAATGTGAATGTTGGCCACTACAATTTCGACCGGATTACCTATCTCTATTTCCGCGACAGCGATGTGGCGTTTGAGGCGTTCAAAGCCGACGCCTTTGATTTTCGGGTGGAAAACCGCGCGCGCAATTGGGCCACCGGTTACGATATTTCTGCGGTCGAGGATGGCCACATCGTGATGGAAGAATTTGAGCAACCCTACCGCAGCCGTGGGCTGATGGTCGGCTTCATCATGAACGCTCAGCGTCCGCTGTTCGCCGATCGCAACATTCGCCGGGCGATGAACTATGTGTTCGATTTTCAGGCGATCAATCGTGGCCTGTTTTTCGACAGCTACCGGCAATATGACAGCTACTTCACCGGGCTTGACGAACTGGCAAGCGCTGGCGTGCCGGAGGGTGCGGAACTGGCTCTGCTGGAAGAACTTCGCGCTGACGGCATCGCCATCCCCGAGGAGGTGTTCACCACCCCGTATTTCAATCCGGAAAACGCAACGCCGGAGGATCGGCGCGAGAACATCCGCACCGCCTTGGAGCTTTTCGAAGCCGGCGGCTGGACCGTGCGCGAAGAGGTTGATCCGGAGCAGGCGGGCAGTGGTTTCTTCCATCGCATTTTGGTGGCCATCGGCCTGCGATCCGATCCAACGCGCCGGGTGATGCGCGATGCTTCTGGCGCGCCGGTGGCCATCGAACTGCTACTCAATGGGCCGACCCAGGAACCGGCGGCCAATCAATTGGCGCAGTCGCTGGAACTGGTGGGTATCGAGCTGGTCGTGCGCATCGCTGACTCCTCACAATACACCAACCGCGAGCGCTCGCGCGACTATGACATGATCTATTCCGGCTGGGTGCAATCGACGTCGCCAGGCAACGAACAGCGCGACTTCTTTGGCTCAAACGCCGCCCAGATCGAAGGTACGCGCAACACCGCCGGCATCGCCGATGCGGCGGTGGACGCGCTGATCGAGCGGATCATATTCGCCGAAGACCGTGCGGCATTGGAAGTTGCAACGCAGGCGATGGACCGCGTGCTGCTCTGGAATCATCACGTCATCCCAGGATGGGGGTTGCCGGCGGCGCGTGTTGCCCGCTGGGACCGGTTTGACCATCCGGATGAATTGCCCACCTACGCGATCGGATTTCCGACCATCTGGTGGTACGATCAAGACCGCGCAGCGATCACCGGGGAGGCCGACCAATGAGCCTGAAAACGCCCAATCTCCTTTTGCGCTCGGTCACGCGCCGCACCGTGTTGAAGGCAACAGGTGGGATCGCCGCCGCGTCAGCCTTGCCCTTATCGGCATTTGCGCAAACTGGCGTCACCCGCAGCCATGGGTTGACCTCCTTCGGCGAGCTGGCCCTGCCCACCGACTACACGCATTTTCCGCATGTGAACGTGGATGCGCCCAAGGGAGGCACGCTGAGCTATCAACCGGGCACCCGCCTCGCCAACCAGAACTTCAACACCTTCAACACGCTCAACGGCTTTGTGAACCGCGGCGATGGTGCGCTGCGCGTCGAGCTGACCTTTGACGGTTTGATGACGACCACCGGTGATGAGGTGGATTCCTATTATGGCGTTCTGGCTGAATGGGTTGAGTTCACTGACGATGGCCTGACCTTTGATTTCAAAATCAGACCCGAAGCGCGCTTCCACGATGGCAGCCGCCTTCTTGCCTCCGACATTGCCTGGTCGATGCAGACGCTTGCTGAACAGGGTCACGAGACCATCAAGCCGATTTTGAGATCGATCGCGAGTGCCGAAGCGCTGGAAGACGATTTATTGCGGGTGCGGTTTGAGGAAGGCCGTCCGCGCACGGCGCATCTTGCGATCCTGGGCCTGCCGACCTTTTCGCAAAACTTCTGGGACGGCAAAGACTTCGAAGCTTCGACGCTGGAGCCGATCCTCGGCTCGGGACCCTACGAGGTTGGTGATTTCGAGGTTGGTCGATACATCGAGTACAACCGCGTGGAAGACTATTGGGCAACTGACATGCCGTTCGCGCGCGGGACCAGCAATTTCGACACGGTCCGCATCAACTATTTCCGTGACCGCGATGTGGCCTTTGAGGCCTTCAAGGCCGGTGACCTCAATTTGAGGCAAGAATCGGTCTCCCGTCTTTGGGCAACAGCCTATGATTTCCCGCGTGTGGAATCGGGCGAAGTGATCCAATCGACCATTGAAAATGAACGGCCAGGCGGGGCGCAGGGCGCGTTTTTCAACACCCGGCGCGACAAGTTTGCCGACCATCGGTTGCGTCACGCCATCGGGCTTCTGTTCGATTTCGAATGGACCAACGACCGGATTTTTTACGGCCTCTACAAGCGCACGCAATCCATGTTCCAGAACGCGCCTTACATGGCGTCGGGCCTGCCGAGCGAAGCGGAATTAGCGCTGCTTGAACCCTTCCGCGATGACCTTTTGCCGGAGACCTTTAACGAGCCTTACATTCCTCCTACGTCCGACGGATCAGGGTCAGACCGCCAGCTCCTTGGCGAGGCCAATCGGTTGATGAACGAGGCCGGCTGGCGGCTGGATGGCGGACGCCGCGTGAACGATTCCGGCGAGCAGTTGCAGGTCGAGTTCCTGCTGGCGTCTCAGGCGTTTGAGCGCATTTATTCGCCACTGGTGCAAAACATGCAGCGGCTTGGCATCGACGCCTCGCAGCGGATTGTCGACCCGACGCAATACCAATCGCGCATAAACTCGTTCGACTTTGATGTGGTCGGCCTTAACCTCGCGCCAACCCTGACCCCTGGCAGCAACATGCGCGCGGTCTATGGGTCTTGGTCGGCCAACCAGCCAGGCGCCTGGAATGTCGCCGGGATCGCCGTGCCGGCCATTGATGCCTTGATCGAACAGGCCGAAGCCGCAGAAACGCTGGATGAACTCTACACAATCATGAGCACGATGGATCGTGTCTTACGACCGTTCCACTTCTGGATCCCGCAATGGCATTCCGGCGCGCATTGGATCGCGCACGAGGCCCGCATCCGCCGACCTGACAGCATTCCGCGCTTCACGCTGCCCATTGAAACGCACTGGTGGATGGAGGGATGAGTGTGGCCCTCTCCCCCTCATCCGGCGCTGTGCGCCACCTTCTCCCCAGGGGGAGAAGGAAAAGCATCCAGATTGGCGGCTTCCAACCTCTCCCCATGAGGGGAGAGGTCGGGCGGCAAAGCCGTCCGGGTGAGGGGGACTAACCCATGCTCGCCTATATCATCCGCCGCGTGCTTTTGATGATCCCCACAATCCTGGGCATCATGGCGCTGTCGTTCGCGGTGGTGCAGTTCGCGCCCGGTGGCCCGATCGAGCGGGTGATCGCCCAGTTGCAAGGCACGGATGTCAGCGCGACCGAACGCTTCACTGGCGGCAGCGGCGACTTTTCCGGCCAAGAACAGGATTTCAGCGGCGAGGATGGCAGCGTCTACCGCGGTGCGCAGGGTCTCGACCCAGAGTTCATCGCTGAGCTTGAGCGCCAATTTGGCTTTGACAAACCGCCCTTGGAACGCTTCGGCCTGATGATCTGGAATTATGCGCGGTTCGATTTCGGAGAAAGCTATTTTCGCGACGTCGAGGTGATCGACCTGATCATCGAAAAGCTGCCGGTTTCCATCTCGCTAGGGCTTTGGATGACGCTGCTCTCCTACGGCATCTCCATACCGCTCGGCATCGCCAAGGCAGTGCGAGACGGCACGCGCTTTGATATTTGGACCAGCGGCATCGTCATTGTTGGCTATGCCATCCCCGGCTTTTTGTTCGCCATTTTGCTGATCGTTCTGTTTGCAGGTGGCTCGTTCTGGGACCTCTTTCCGCTTACCGGCCTGACCTCTGAGAATTGGGATCAGCTACCCTGGTGGCAGAAGATATTGGACTACTTCTGGCACCTCACCCTGCCGCTGATCGCGATGGCCGTGGGCGCCTTTGCCACCACGACACTGCTCACCAAAAATTCTTTCTTGGATGAAATCCGCAAGCAATATGTCACCACTGCGCGCGCCAAGGGTCTGGATGAGCGCACCGTGCTTTACGGCCACGTTTTTCGCAACGCGATGCTGATCATCATTGCTGGGTTTCCTGGTGCCTTTATCTCCGCCTTCTTCACCGGGGCTCTGCTGATTGAGACGATCTTTTCGCTCGATGGCCTCGGCTTGCTCGGCTTTGAGAGCATTTTTGGCCGCGATTATCCCGTCGTGTTCGGCACGCTTTACATCTTCTCGCTGATGGGCCTCGTTGTCGCGTTGCTCTCAGACCTTGTGTACATGTGGGTTGATCCACGCATCGATTTTGAAGCGCGGCGAACCTGATGGATGCCCGCAACCCCGCCATTGACGTGGAATTGGAACCCGTAGCGAACGACGCGCCGGTGCAGATGAAGCGCAAGGGCCTGTCGCCGCTCAATGTGCGGCGGCTGAACAATTTCAAAGCCAACAAGCGCGGCTGGTGGTCGCTGTGGATTTTCTTGGCGCTGTTTCTGCTCACCCTGTTCGCCGAGCTGGTGGCCAATGAGCGTCCGCTCATCGTCTCCTATCAGGGCGAGTTGCTCTTCCCTGTGCTCGTTGATTATCCAGAGGAGAAGTTCGGCGGGTTCTACGCCATCACGCGCTACTACGATCCGTTCATCCGCGAAGAGATCGAGGCCAATGGCTGGATGATCCATGCGCCAATCCGCTACGATCACACCACCCGGTCCTATGCCTCGCAGATGCCCTATCCCATCGCGCCAACCTGGACGCTGGACGAGGAGGTCGCCTGTGCCAACCTGCCAGATGGCACAGAGGATACGTTTTGCGGCGTCGGCGGCTATCATTGGCTGGGCACCGACGACCAGGGCCGCGATGTGGCCGCACGCCTTATCTACGGCTTCCGTCTTTCGGTGCTCTTTGGTCTGACGCTCACGCTCATCTCATCGGTCATCGGCATCGCGGCAGGCGCCGTGCAAGGCTATTTCGGTGGTTGGACCGATCTTTTGTTCCAACGCTTCATCGAAATCTGGACCTCGATCCCCTCGCTTTATCTGCTCCTCATCTTTTCGGCTTTCTTCGTGCCGGGCTTCTGGACCCTGCTCTTCATCCTGCTCTTGTTCAGTTGGGTGGCGCTGGTGGGCCTGGTGCGCGCAGAGTTTCTGCGCGGGCGAAATCTTGAATATGTGCGCGCCGCGCGAGCGCTCGGCCTATCAGATGTGCGGATCATGTTCCGCCACATCCTGCCCAACGCGATGGTGGCAACCGTCACCTTCCTGCCGTTCATTCTCTCCGGCTCGATCACCACGCTCACCGCGCTCGATTTCCTGGGCCTTGGCCTGCAAGGCGATGCGCCCTCGCTTGGTGAGTTGCTGGCGCAGGGCAAAGAAAACCGCAACGCGCCATGGCTGGGTCTCACCGGCTTTTTGACCATCTCCATCATGCTCTCGCTGTTGATTTTCGTCGGTGAAGCGGTGCGCGATGCCTTCGACCCGCGAAAGGTGGAAGAATGAGCGCCCCCCACACCCCTTCTCCTCTCTTGCAGGTGAAGGACCTGTCGGTCGCTTTTCGCTCTGGCGATGAGGTGAACACCGTGGTTGACCGCGTCTCGTTCGATGTCTCCATGGGTGAGACCGTCGCGCTGGTGGGCGAGTCCGGGTCTGGCAAATCGGTGTCAGCGCTCTCGATCTTGCAGCTTCTGCCCTATCCAGCCGCCTCGCACCCCTCCGGTTCCATCCAGTTTGATGGGCAGGAGCTTCTGGGCGCTGACGATAAGCAGTTGCGGTCCGTGCGCGGCAACGAGATCTCGATGATTTTCCAGGAGCCGATGTCCTCGCTCAACCCACTGCACAGCGTGGAACGGCAGGTGGGCGAGGTACTGAAAGTGCACCAGGGTATGCGTGAGGAAGCCGCTCGCGCCCGTACGTTGGAGTTGCTTGATCGCGTGGGCATCAAAGACCCGGAGAGCCGCCTGCGCAGCTATCCGCATCAACTTTCCGGCGGTCAACGCCAGCGTGTGATGATCGCCATGGCGCTTGCCAACACGCCCAAGCTCCTCATCGCCGATGAACCCACCACAGCACTTGATGTGACGGTGCAAGCGCAAATCCTGCGATTGCTGGTGGAGCTTCAGCAAGAGCTTGGCATGGCGATGCTGTTCATCACCCACGACCTCGGCATTGTCCGCCGGCTGGCAAAAACCGTGAACGTCATGCAAGGCGGCAAGATCGTGGAGCACGGCCCGGTGACCGACGTTTTCGCCAAACCAAAGCACCCCTACACACAGATGCTGCTCTCCACCGAACCATCGGGCGCGCCATTGGGTGAGCCGGATGAGGACATCACATTGGCCGCTGATGACCTCAAAGTCTGGTTCCCGGTCAAAAAGGGCGTGCTTCGCCGCACCGTTGATCACATCAAAGCCGTCGATGGCGTCGATCTCACCATCCGCCAAGGCGAGACGTTGGGGATCGTCGGTGAGTCCGGATCCGGTAAGACGACGCTGGGCTTGGCGCTGCTGCGGCTAACGGAATCCAAGGGCGCCATCCGCTTCAAGGACATGGACATCACCAGCCATGGCACCAAACAAATGCGCCCGCTGCGCAGTGAACTTCAGGTGGTGTTTCAGGATCCGTTCGGCTCACTCTCGCCGCGCATGTCGGTGTCCGACATCATTGAAGAGGGGCTGCTGATCCATCATCCGAAGATGGGCTACAAGGAACGCGACCGAGAAATCATCGCAGCGCTGGAAGAGGTGGGTCTGGACCCAGAAACCCGCTTCCGTTACCCGCACGAATTCTCCGGCGGGCAGCGTCAACGCATTTCCATTGCCCGTGCGCTGGTGCTGAAACCGCGCGTGATTTTGCTGGATGAGCCAACCTCAGCGCTGGATATGAGTGTGCAGGCACAGGTGGTGGACCTGCTGCGTGACATTCAGAAAAAGCACAATCTGGCGTATCTGTTTATTTCGCACGATCTCAAAGTCGTCCGCGCGCTGTCGCATCGGATTCTGGTGCTCAAAGACGGCAAAGTGGTGGAAAGCGGCACGCGCGAAGAGATTTTCGAGAACCCCAAAGAGCCCTACACCCGCGAACTCATCGCCGCCGCGTTTGATGAGACCATGCTGGCGGCGGAGTAAGGTAAGGGCAACCGGGCGAAGGGCGGTTTTGAGCCCAAGCCGACCGATTCTTCGAATTGCATCGATGCCCGCTTTTCACATTGTCCATTCAGACATTTCTCGTGCCTGGCTCAATAATCTGGGGGTCACCTCAGCATCAACAAGCGGGCGCTGTCCGGCAATGAGGCGAAAGACGTCCTCCATGCTGACGGTCCAAGTCTCCAAGTCACCACCTGCGCGGATGAATAGGAGTGAGGTTTCAATGCGACTGGCTTCGTTCGGCGTGACATTGAGTTCATTTGCAACCCATTCCTTCATCACAACCAAATCCTGAAGTGTCAGGCGACCATCCACGGCAACCTCTTCTGCCTGCGCGCGCAATTCCTGTTGGAACAAGGCATAGCGGTCATCATGGGACACGCCGCGCACTTCGCGAAGGCGGTAGATATCTGGCGCCTCGTGTCGAAGGACAGCGAACAAACCCTTTTGCTGAAAAGTAACCTGCATCGTGACGAAAACCGCCATGCCGTAATCCATTCCGTTTTCAGCGCAGCCTCTGGCAAAGGACCACATATTGGTCGTGTCGGGCGGGTTCATTGCGAGAAACGGACAGGTGATGGCGCTTCCGTCATCATCAGTCGGATCGGGCGTTGTCACGTAGCCAAGTGCGAGGCCGCCGCCAATACTGGCGACACCAATCAGGAATGCCCGGCGGGAATATTGGCGTGTTTTGCTCATGGTTTGGGTCCTTTGAGCTTTAGAGGATCAGGGTTGTTTCATGACCTCTTGTGATCGCCGTACTGCGCGCATCGCTGCCCGCTTGGGCATGATCTTGACAAGTATTTGCATCAGGCGGCGTTTGGGCCGCATACCGCCATAGGCATCCATTTCGCCGCGCAACATCGCGTTGTAGCCTTCCCGCGCGACCTGCTGGGCCGAACTGGTGTTCTGAAACAATGACGTATTGGACATGCCCGCAATTTGCGCAAATTCAGACGCTGTCGCCGTCGGCATGAAGTTTGTCACGGTTATGTCGGTATCTGACAGCTCTTCCACCAGCGCATTGCTCAGCGAAGCTGCGAACGCTTTGGTCGCAAAGTAAATCGCCTGCAATGGCCCCGGCATCTCTGACGCAGTGGAGGTGACGTTCAGGACCCGGCCAGAATTGCGTGCCACGAAATCCGGCAGAAAGATGCGAGTCAGCCCGGCCAGCGCTGTGGCATTCACCGAAATCATAGGCTCTATCTGTTCCCACGACATTTCGTGGAACATCCCCCGTGCGCCCAAGCCTGCATTGTTGATCAGGTAATCGACTGTCACTCCGGCATCGGTCACGGTGTCATAGATTCTCTTAGGTGCAGCGTTTTCCGTAAGGTCTTCGGCAATCACCATGACTGACACACCGTGCGCCTGTTCCAGTTCGGCCTTCAACGCCTCTAAGCGGTCTTTGCGTCGGGCAACCAGCACCAGATTGCCTTTTCGTTCGGCGTGAATGCGGGCCATGGCCTCGCCGATCCCACTTGATGCGCCGGTGATGAATGCTGTCTTGGTCATGCCGCTCCTCAAATAGAATTAGAATTCTAATTATGTTTTGACCCAAACGTCATTCCATGTCAAGAAACCGAACAAGAATTCTAGTTCGGACGTGAAATGACCAAAGACCGATGGCTGTCAGACCTGCACTGGCGGCGGGAGAGCCAGCAGACCCGCGGAGAAAAAACGCAAGCCGCTCTTCTTGACGCCGCCGAAGAGTTAATTGTCGAAAAGGGTATGGACGGAACATCAATCACAGATGTCGCCAAACGTGCGGGCAGTTCGGTCGGCTCTGTGTATCACCATTTCAAGGACAAAAAGGCGCTGTTTTATGCCCTGTTTCACCGTATGACGCAGGCAATGGCAGGACAGACCGAGCAGGCCGCTGATCCTGCCCGCTGGGAGGGAGCAACTGTCCGCGACTTACTTGAGGGATATCTGGACTTCAGATTGATGCAACGCCGGGAAGCAGGGGTCTCAAAGGCGGCAACTGCTTTGGTTATGGCGGATGATCCAAAGCTCAAGTCGCATATGGCTGAAATCAAGCTTGAGGGAAGCCAAGCCTTGTTGCAGCTGATCCTCGCACGTCGGTCTGAAATCAATCACCCGGACCCGGAATTTGTCGCCGCCTTCGTCATCGACCAGATCAATGCAATGCTCTACGCCCTTTCCGATCCCTACCAGAAAAAATCGAGCCTCTTGGACGTCAACGACGAAGCCTTCAAGGAAGAAATTGTCGCTTGGGCTGTGGCTATCATGGAATTGGCTAAGGAGTAGGAACACGAACCCCGTAATGCGGACGTTCGATCTGCTGCAGCGAATTCACAGCTTGTCTGCAATGCGGACTATTGACGAGACAATACTGGCAGCAGAGTAGGCAAAGACAGCCGCTCATTGGCGGCTGTCTTATTGCATTACGCTTCGCTTAAGCCGGAACGGCCTCTGCGGCATATTGTGCCAAGAACTCAGGCGACGGCGGGATGGGTTTGATCACGTCGATCAGCACGCCATTGGGGTCTTTGGTGATGAAGTGGCGCTGGCCGAACGGTTCGTCGCGCAGCGTCTTGAGGATAGGCAACCCTGCCTTCTGCGCACGCTCATAAACAGCGTCGGGGTCCTCGACCTCAAAGTTCAGGATCAGTCCGCAGATGGTGCCGCGCCCCTCGTCCGGGATCGTTTCATGGTCGCCGCGCAGCACGGCGATGTTGACCTTCTCATCTTCAGTTGACTGCAGATGGCAGTACCAGTCGCTTTCGAAGGTCAGTTTGAAACGGAAGTTTTCCACGTAGAAGGCGGTTGTTCCGGCCACATCCATGGTTTGAATCACAGGATAATATTGGGTGCTTTTCATGGCTTGTCTCCATCCTCGATAAAACATACAATCTGCATGTATATTTCCTATAAACATACAGGCAGTATGTATGCAAGAGAAAATTGATCGCCGCACCAATGCCGCACGCACCAAGGCGACCCGCGAAGCCCTGATCGGCGCGGCGCGGACGCTTTTCATCGCGAAGGGCTATGCCGAAACGGCAACGCCGGAAATCGTCAAGCAAGCAGGCGTCACACGTGGCGCGCTCTACCACCACTTTGAGGACAAGGCGGCTTTGTTCCTGGCCGTGGTGCGGGCTGAGTATGAAGCCGTTGAGCGCGACATCACGGAGCGGGCGACCACCGAGCCGAAAGATACGATTGATGCGCTGCTGCTTGGCAGCAAGGCCTATATGGAGGCGATGCGGGCGTCGGGACGCGTGCGGCTCTTGCTGCTCGATGGCCCGGCAATCCTCGGTCGGCTGACGCTCGATGCCATTGACAGGGAAACGTCAGCGGATTCTCTGCGGCTTGGGCTTGAGGCGGCGATGGAGGCTGGCGCCTTCCGCAAATTGCCGCTCGCCCCCCTCACCGCGCAGCTGTCAGCCATGTATGAGCGGGCGGCGCTCGGCGTCGCCGAGGGCGATGATGAGGCCGAACATCTTGAGGTTTTGGAGGCGCTGCTGACTAGCTTGCGGTGATGCTGTCACAGCAAAGGAAAGTCGGCGAAAATGCAGCGCCGCCATTAACCTTAACAATTCATCAACACGTGCTATTCTCTTTGTCCTATCCCGGCGTAGGGAATAGGGTGGGTACATGAGCGAGCACACCACAGACAATCCATCCTGCATTCATCCAGGCGTCCTCCTGTTGGAGGAGTTTCTGAAACCCCTTGGCATCAGCCAAAACCGCCTGGCGCGCGATATCGACGTGCCAGTGAGCCGCATCGCGGCGATTGTTGCGGGGCAGCGGGCGATCACGGCGGATACGGCCATGCGCCTGTCGACCTATTTCGACACCAAGCCGGAACTCTGGATGAAGCTGCAAGCGGCTTATGAGATCGCCGTGCTGCGTAATGGTGACTGGCCACGCATTGAGGCGCGCATCCGCCCCTATGAGCCGGTGGACGAACCGCAGCCCGCTCGCAGAGAAGGCGAAGCGCAGATGCCGCAAGTCGGCGATTTCCGCGTCAAGGCCGTCAGCTAACCCAGCTTAACTGGTCGCAGCTTCTCTTTCGCGCAGTTTCGCGGCTTTCTTGAATTTCGTCATCACGCGCGAGCGCTTGAGCGTCGATAGATAGTCGATGAACAGCTTGCCATCGAGATGATCCACCTCGTGCTGGATGCAGGTGGAGAGCAGACCGTCAACGTCGATCTCCTGCGTCTTGCCGTCCATGTCCATGAAGCGCACGCGCGCCTGGGCCGGGCGCACTACCTCGTCATAATAGTCCGGGATCGACAGGCAGCCCTCTTCATAGGGCACCTCATCGCCGGAAAGCCCTAGAATTTCCGGGTTGATCAGCGTCAGCGGTTCGGCTTCGTCCTCGCTCGGTGAACAATCGGTGGTGACCACCCGCAACGGCACGCCGACCTGGATCGCGGCCAACCCAATCCCCGGCGCATCGTACATCGTCTCGTACATGTCCTTGACGAGCGCGCGCACCTCATCGGTGATCTCGGTCACCGGTTTGGAAACCTCGCGCAAACGCTTGTCGGGGATCACCAAAATGTCTCGAATAGCCATGGAAGGCACTTAAGGGCGAGGCGGCGGCGGGTCAAGCCGAGCCCTGACCGAGGGCCGCCCTTGCCCTTCGCCATGGCGTTTGTTCGCGCTTTGATCTAGTGTCGTAACGGACCCGATTCGACCGAAGATTCTTGTTTTGGACCTCACCTTCGAGACCATCCTGTTCACTGTTCAGGGCACGCCCGTCACGCTCGCCATGTTGCTATGGGGTGTTGGCGCAGTGGTGGCGCTGCTCGTGCTGTGGGCGTGGACGGCAACGGCCCGGTTGAAACGGCGCACAGCCGAAATTGAAGCCAAGGCTGAGGCCGAAAAAACAGACCTCACCCAGCAACTTTCCACCATGGCCGGTGCGCAGGCCGAACTGACCGGCCGCTTGCAATCGATGACCGAGATGCTTGGCAACCGGCAGGCGGAGCTGGCCCGCGTCATGTCGGAGCGTATGGACGGACTCGGTCACCGTCTTGGCCAGTCGATGAGCCAACAGACAAACCAGACCCACGAAACGCTGCGCAGCCTGCACGAGCGGCTGGCGGCCATCGACACGGCGCAGAAAAACATCACCGAGCTGTCGCAAGGCGTGGTCGAGCTGCAATCGATCCTCGCGGACAAGCAGACGCGCGGCGCCTTTGGCCAGGGGCGTATGGAAGCCATTGTGCAGGATGCCCTTCCGCGTGGCGCCTACTCGTTCCAGCACACGCTCACCAATGGCAAGCGGCCCGACTGCGTGATCTATCTGCCCAATGGCGCACCGAGCCTGGTGATCGACGCCAAGTTCCCGATGGAGGGCTGGAACGCCTTTCGCGATGCGCCGGAAGACCGCATCGCCAACCAGGCCGCGCAGCGCTTCCGCCAGGACGTCGGCAAGCATGTGCAGGATATCGCCGCAAAATACTTTTTACCCGGCGAAACCCATGAAACCGCCTTCATGTTTGTGCCGTCGGAATCGATCTTTGCCGATCTGCACGAAAAATTTGAAGACGTGGTGCAAAAGGCCGCCCGCCAACGTGTGGTGATTGTCTCGCCCTCGCTGCTCACCCTTTCCATTCAGGTGGTGCAGGCCGTGCTGCGCGATGCTCGCCTGCGCGAACAGGCCCACCTGATCCAGGATGAAGTCGGACGCCTTGTCGACGACATCACGCGCCTGGATGATCGCGTCGCCAAGCTTGCCACACATTTCGGTCAGGCCCAGCGCGACATCGAGCAGATCCAAACCTCAACCGGCAAAATCACCAAACGTGGCGACCGCATCGGTAATCTCGACGTTGGGCAGCCACCGGCTGCTGGGGAAATTGAAGAGGTGGAAGCGCCGGAGCGACGTCTGCCACTCGCGGGGGAGTGACAGCCCTGGTCTCAGGTCACCTTATTGTCTCTCGTTGGGTATGATCCTACTCTTCCAAAACTGGCCAAGGCCATGGAATTTCATCGCCAGGTACGGACGCAGCTTCCATGGGAGCAAACGCCGAACAGTTCTCATTCACGAACGCTTCGCAATCGCTCTTCGAAGCCGGCCCGAATGCCCGATAGTGGATCGCAGTTACGATTGTATCGACCGGCACAACGATACACCCGTGATGCGTATCGCCCGATTTGGGCAGTTTGGCATAAACGACATACTCGTCCTCGCCCAAAAGGGCCCTCAGCGTCGCCTCTTTGTCCATGGGTTCGAACTGGCTCTTCACCGGAACGCTGTGCTCGCCAACTGCATCGGTGACGCTGATCGAGCGCGCGCCAACGGTGTTGATCATGACAACGTCAAAACTGAAGGGCTTCAACGCCTTTAGACAAACATCTTCTTGAAAGAAGACCATGTTCCACATAGGCGGGAGCACACGCTCAGGGCGCATTTCGAGCTGCGCTTCATAATTGGCACAAGGCAGAATTCCCGTCGCTGTCAAACGCACCATGGGCGTTTTGGCAATCCATCGAGCATCATAGTCCGCAACGCCCAGCACTTTGGTTGTTTTTGTTTGTTCTGGCATTTGGCAGCCTCCTCTTTCTGACAGTCTCTCAGTGCGCTTCGGTTACTTCCATCGAGACGCACGATTCCCCTTCAAAATGGATTTCGACATGGCTGTATTGCCCCCGGGTGGCAGGGGTCTCAAAACGAACATCCCTGAAAGCGATGTCCTCCGTACCGGGCTCGCCCGTGTCGACGATGGTGAGGTTGAGCAACAAGATTGCAGGATTGAAGCCCTGGGGCGTGGCCGGCTCCAAGCGAGGCTGAAGATTGCCTGCGTTTGTTTCCACTTTGCCCACGACAATTAATGTGGGGTCGGTGCCCGGCATCAAGTTGATCCAGGACGAAAAACTGCGAGTGTTTGGACAGCTCATGACATCTCCCGATTTTCTTATACTGCTAATTATTTATTATTAACCGATTTTTGTATTGCATAAATTAGCTTGTATTTCAATTTAACTTTTATTTTTGGACTTGTAGTCAGAAATGACGTAAACGTCACCGCCTTTTTCAAAATTGGGGAGCGTAAAGGGCGTAAGAAATGGAGGGATAGGCGGGCTGCTCTTGCCACTGACTGTTTGGCAGGCCTTATCTTTTTGTTTTTGTGTAGATTTGCACGCGCAAACGTCTTCAACGTTGGTGGATGGTGCTTTCGGGCACATTCTCAACCTGGAAGATACGGTCTAAACCTCTGTGCGTGCCTTCATGGCCGCAGCCAGGGTTCCCTCGTCCAGATAATCCAGTTCACCACCCACTGGCACGCCGTGGGCAAGACGCGTGACCGAGACTCCGCAATTCACCAGCCGGTCGGTGAGGTAGTAAGCTGTTGATTGCCCCTCTACCGTCGCATTGATGGCGAGAATAACTTCCCGCACTGCCGCGTCGGCAGCACGTTCAACCAGGGATTCAATCGACAGATCATCGGGCCCAACGCCATCCAGCGGGGAGAGCACGCCGCCCAGCACGTGGTAGCGGCCGCGGCTGGCTTTCGCGCGTTCCAGCGCCCAGAGGTCAGCGACATCCTCCACCACCACCAGCACAGAATCCTCGCGGCGCGGGTCGGTGCACACCGTGCAAGGGCTGACGGTATCGATGTTGCCGCAGCGCGCGCACTCCATCACATTGTCGCGCGCGACCGCCATCGCCTCGGCCAGTGGCCCGAGCAATTGGTCTTTGCGTTTGACAAGATGCAGAGCGGCGCGGCGTGCTGAGCGCGGGCCTAGACCTGGAAGCTTTGCGAGCAACTGAATAAGCCGCTCAATTTCCGGGCCTACAGTGTGATCACTCATACCTGCAAGATCACATCCCCGGCAGCTTCATGCCCGGCGGCAGACCAAGGCCAGACATCATGCTTTGGGTTTTCTCCGCCATCATCTGGTCGGCCTTCATCTTCGCGTCATTGTGCGCGGCGATCAGCAGATCTTCCAAGATTTCAACATCATCGGGCACCAGAAGTGACGGATCGATCTTCATGCTTTTCAACTCGCCCTTGCCGGTCAGAGTGACCGTGACCATGCCACCACCTGCCGTGCCGTCAATGGTTTCATCGGCCATCTCAGCCTGCATGGTCTGCATTTTGTCCTGCATGTCCTTGGCTTGCTTCATCATTTTCATGATGTCCATGGCGGATCTTCCTCGTCATCTGTGTCTGTCAGTGTCTCTTCGATATCGGGTGCTTCGGCTGCGTCTTCAACCACGTCGTCCTGCGGCTTGATGCTGCGCACGCCGGTGATGGTCGCGCCGGGGAACGCTTCCATAATGGCCTGCACGGTCGGGTGCTGGCTGGCATCGGCTTTTTTGGCCACTTCACGCTCGGCGGCCAGTTCATTCAGCGTCTGCGCATCGGCCTGGCTGTTCACCGAGATCATCCAGCGCGCGCCGGTCCAGCTTTTCAGCGCTTCTGCCAGGTCGCCGACGAAAGCCTGCGGCGCGCCGTTGGCAAGACCGATCTCTAGCTGGTTTTCCCCAAAGGAAACCGGGCGGATGTAAGCGCGGATCAACGGCGGCAGCGCGCGGTTGTTGTTCTTTTCCGCCAGCGCAATCAACGCATCCAGGTCGCGAAGCGCGACCGACGCCATCGGCGGTGCCGATGGCACAGGGTTGGTTTTGGCGACGGGCTGGGGCGCAGGTGACTCACTTTGTGGGGCCAGGGCCAAAGACGCGCGGGCGCCACCGCCATTGCCCGATGGCATCGAGGGCGGAGGCGTTGTAGTGGTTGAGGCGGTGCTGTCGCTCCCCTGTCCCAGTGCCTTGATGGCTTCATCGGGCGTTGGCAGGTCGGCGACATAACAAAGTCGCACCAGGATCATTTCTGCAGCGATCAACGGCTTTGGCGCGCGAGACAGCTCATCCAAGCCTTTGAGCAGCATCTGCCAAGCACGCGAAAGCACCTTCACCGAGAGGTCTTTGGCCATTTCCGCCAGGCGCGCCTGATTGTCACCGGTCAGCGCGTCGGAGGGGTGGTCCGGCATCACTTTGGCGCGGGTGGCCGCGTGCACGATCTCCGCCAGATCAGCGATCAGCCCCGCCGGGTCGGTGCCGCGGCCATAGGCTTCAGCAAGCTGACCAAGCGCGGCCTGGCTGTCGCCCTTCATCACGGCTTCAAACAGCGAAAGCGTTGCTGCCTGGTCGGCCAGATTCAAAAGATCATGCAGCGATTCAGCCGTAATCGGCGTGTCTTGGCTGGCGCCGGTGTGGGCAATCGCCTGGTCAAGAAGCGACAGCCCATCACGCACCGAACCTTCGGACGCCCGCGCAATCAGACGAATGGCATCCTCTTCCGCCGACGCGCCTTCAGCTTCGGTGATTTTGGCCAGATGCGTCATCATCATCGGCACTTCCACACGGCGAAGATCGAACCGTTGGCAGCGCGAGAGAATGGTCACCGGCACCTTGCCGATCTCAGTGGTGGCAAAAATGAATTTCACATGGTCCGGCGGCTCTTCCAGTGTTTTCAGCAGCCCGTTAAAGGCCGCTGTGGAGAGCATGTGCACCTCATCAAGCAGGTATACTTTGAAACGCGCGGACACCGGCGAATAGCGCGCTGCATCGGTGATCTCGCGAATGTCACCCACACCGTTATGGCTGGCGGCATCCATCTCGATCACATCGACATGGCGGCCTTCCATGATCGCTTCGCAGTGGATGCCCATCTGATCGCCCAGCTTGGGCAGATCAACGGTAGGGGCACCATCGCCGGCTTCGGTCTGGAAATTGAGGCCACGTGCCAGAATGCGCGCTGTGGTGGTTTTGCCGACGCCGCGCACGCCGGTCAAAATATAGGCCTGAGCGATGCGACCGATCTCAAACGCGTTGCGCAACGTTTGCACCATCGGCGCCTGGCCGATCAGATCGTCAAACGTCGCGGGTCGGTACTTGCGGGCAAGGACGCGGTAGCCGGGGTCGCGGTGGGCGGATGTCTGGGTATCGGCCATGCGTGCCCGGCGGTCCTCAGCCAATTGGTCGGAGCGAATGAGGGTGGGAGACTGGAACGGCAACCCGAACCGGAAAACTCGTTGGGGCTGCTTCCTTCCGGACCTGACCCGGTTGGCGAGCGGCTCGTCCGCCGCCAGCCTCCCGCCTTCTATATCGTCATCCTGGAGGCCTTTGTCCAGTAATCCATGGTGGACGGCGGGCATGAACCTGTTAGAGAGCGCCAATGACCCTTTTCTACCTCGACGAGCGCCTCGCCGCCGACAGCCTTCCCCTGTGCCAAACCGAGATGAGCCTGCTGCGCGTGTCCCGCGATGCGCGGTTCCCCTGGCTGATCCTTATTCCGCAACGCGACGGCCTTGCCGATCTGGTGGATCTCTTGCCCGACGACGAGGCGCGCGTGATGGCCGAGGTGCGCGCGGCTTCGCTGGCGCTGCGACAGGCCACCACCTGCGACAAACTGAATGTCGCCTCGTTGGGCAACATGGTCCGGCAGTTGCACGTTCATATCGTCGCGCGCTTTGAAGGCGACGCCGCCTGGCCTGGCCCGATATGGGGCGTGGGTGAAGCAGAACCCTTGGATGCTCTGCCCGATTGGGCACTCAAGGTGCGCGCATCCCTAGGGTGGCCGGCATGAGCAGCGTAGCCGCCCTTTTTGCCAGCCTGCCACGCGCAGAACTTGCCGCCAAAACAGGATTCTCTGGTGGCCGTACAGACCGCCACGGTGACCGGCGCGATGATGCGGCGTTTTTGGAATCCCAAGAGGCCAAAGCCCGTTTCATTCTGTTCGATGGTGCCGCGCTGGTGGAAGGTTATCACGGCCCAAACGGCATGTATCACGCGGCCGTGTCCACCGATGTAGACCCCGAAACCCGCGTCTATTGCGGTGAAGACGCCGACGGGCCGGTCTATGCCTACACGTTGAAGGCCGGAGAGAGTACCGACGATGTCGGCGGCCTTGCCACGACACCGCCAGCCCAACAGCCCTTGCGGCCATTCGCTGAAACCTTCGACATTTTGGACCATCATCTTGGGCTTCTAGCCGAAGCCGCTTCGCTCACCGGCTGGCATCTGCGCCACAAATTCTGCGCCAAGTGCGGCAGCACCACGCGCAACGAGCAGGCCGGATGGCGGCGACGCTGCAGCAGCTGCGATACGATGCATTTTCCACGCACCGATCCTGTGGTGATCATGAATGTGGTGGACCCAAAAACCGGTGATGTTTTGATGGGCCGCCAGGAAAAATTTGCCACTGGCATGTTCTCTTGCCTGGCCGGTTTTGTGGAGCCGGGCGAAACGCTGGAAGATGCGGTGCGCCGTGAGGTGCTGGAGGAAGTCGGCATTCCGCTTGGCCGCATCACTTACAAAGCCTCGCAGCCCTGGCCCTTTCCATCGACGCTAATGATGGGTTTTGAGGGTGAGGCGCTGGCGCGCGAGATCACGCTAGACGAAGCGGAGCTGGTTGAAGCGCGCTGGTTCTCACAAGAGGAATTGCGCGCGATCGCGCCCAATCCGCGCGATATTGGGCTGACATCTATCCCACCCAAACTCGCCATCGCTCGGGCGTTGCTGGATGACTATTTGGGGCTTTGAGGCACCTGTCATGGATGAGACGATTCAATATTCACCAGCGCCATATGGCAATAGCGGGATGCGTGCTCTTCAGTGGTCGGCGTTTCTGGACGGGAGGTCGGCGGCTCAAGGCGCACCAATCTCGTAGAACAGTCGGGGCGCGTGCGGGTCGTCGGACTTCACGCCTAAGGCGATCGTTCCAGCACCGCTAAGAACGACGGTTCGGCGCAGCACAACCAGTTGTTCGCCAGATTGGCTTACCACCAGGCTTCCTGACGAGCTGTGGTCTTCGAACTCGACAAGGCCGTTTGCCAGCCGGATCGTCGCATGCTGTCGAGAGACAGTTTGAACAAGCACCTGAAGGGCGTTCTCGGGCAGACGCCCAACACTCAGAGGCTCGCTTTCGCTGATCTGCCAACGCCGCCCTTCATAGTCGATCATGGCTTTGGGCGCGGCATTTTCCTTGTGATCCTGATCGAGAATCTGGGTTCGATCCCCCTCGCCTTCAATTTGTAACGAGTAGACGCGCGATGCTTCACGTCGTCCCTTCAGACGAAAAGGCGAAATGCTGACATAGTATCGTTTGCTCGCCAGAGCCAAGTTCTTGAAGGAGGCCTCGCCAACCAGCAACTCGCGTGGATTGGACAGCGCGCACAACCTGGCTGCTGCGTTCACACAGTCGCCGAAAATGTCGTGGCCGAGGCAAACAAACGTGCCCGACTCCAAGCCCGCATGCACTTTGAGGCCGCCCTCGCCGGTGGCCTGGATCATCTCATATGCGGCCAGATGCGCGTCATTGGGTAGGGAAAACCAACACAATATGTCGTCACCCCCGGACTTCACAAAGGTGCCCCCGCGACGCGCAACGATGGCCTTCAAGTGCTCTTGAAAAGCGCCGATGGTGGCGGCCGCCTGTTGATTGCCCACCTTTTGGTAAAGCGGCGTGCTTCCAGATACGTCGGCGAAAAGAATGGCGCCGGTCTTGCTGTCAGCGGTGTTGGGCCCAGCGTTAGCCAAGGTTTCACAGTCCTCGTCCGTCTTCTCCATCAAGCTCGAAAAGGCTTTGCAGGTTTGATCGAGAATGGAAAGGGGCGGGCAGGGTGCACGGGAAACAGCTTATAGCTCAGCGCTTGCTGCCATCCCGCGTGATGCAGGGCTGATTTCCATTCCGCAGAAACTCGCCATTGCCCGCGCGTAACCAGATACCTATTCAGCGCGGTAGTCAGGCTCCGATCTGCGCCAGGTGATGAGAGATATTTTACATGCCTCATCCCGGTAGTCTGGATGGTCTTTCAGCTGCGTCCAAACATCGTGCGCACCGTTGAGATACCATTCATCTGGTTCTTCAAGTCTTTCACCGAAACTGTCACGAACCTCTCGAAACAAAACCTCTTGTGCTGCCCGGGAAACCAAACCGACATCGGGGTGATAGGCCATGCGAACCCACGACACACTACTTTCTTCGGGACGGTTTGGGTCGAACCAGATGGCCGTGGTTCGGGAAAACAAAAAACTGCTCGCTCCGACCCCGTTTAGCTCGTTGTTGTTTCGGTCGAGAATGAGAATACCGGGTTCAAACGAACCACGCAGAAGGTGTATGCGTGCCTCTGGCGCCAGCATCAAGCCGTTGGGTAAGCGCACACAGACACGTTCAATGGGATCGTGGGCGATAATCGACAGCATCAGCCAACCCAATCCTATCAAACCACCCAGAACAAAAGGTTTTTGAACCATTGGTTCCTGTCTGTGTTGTGTCACTCTAACCTCCGCCGAAACCGGTCGCCTCGTGATGGTTGAGGTCTCGGATGAGAACGCCACCCGCTTTGACTGGCATCGAGATTAACAGTGCCAGAAAAGTGGCCAAGCCACTGGTCGGTGATCGCGTATGCGGTATGGAGAGGAACTTCGACGTCATAACCCAGCGGTCGCTCAAATCGATCATTGAGGAAAGAACCACACCTGCCGGATAGAAATAATTGACGTCCGTTTTCGAGGTAAGTCTGCCCTGCGACGACACCTTGGCGCATCTCCCGGATGCCCCGTTGGTGGCGGGTTTTCCCAGGCAAACACTTTGCCATCGTTCACGGCATGGAAGGAGCGCACGCGCGCCATCGCGGCGGGTCCGCCAGACCCAAGCGATGTCAGTAAAAGTTGCAGACTTTTGCGCTCGCGATATCGCGTGAAAGGGTGCGCGTGATCGTCCTTGCCTGCTTAAGGTCAAGCGCGGTCGGCGCGCTCGGTTGAATCAGACCATGACGCAGATAGCTGTCGAAGGCCGTATTGGTCAGACGGTTGGAACTGTGCATGGCGGTCTCGCGGGCTGAGCGAAGAGGCCCAATTGGACCACAGCCTGCAAGAACGGGTACAAATGGGCGTGAGCGGCCCAAGATGGGCGTTGATCGCAGCGGACGGTATTGGAAGTCAGCCAGGCAGCGATAATTTCGCTCAAGGCTTCTCAAATGAGGAACACCGGCAAAAGCCCGCGCTAGAGCAGTTCTCGTGATCTCCGATTCAATCTCACTGCTCTAAGTCATGTTTGGTCGCATTTCCGGACGCAAAACCGGTATCCACCCCGGACCCAAGTCCGGGGCAAGTATCTTGCTGGAAATGCCTAACGTCGTTCAGCGCGGGCGATTGCGTTTGACTTTTTGTTGGGATGGAGGCGCGCGCGTCGCCTACTGAGCAATCAATCCGGCAGCGTAAGCGATTGCGCGCTGATAATTGCCGCTATCGTTCCAGGCTGACAACACACGGAAGTTGGCCGACCCATCAGCGAAGGAACCGCCGGCCTGCCAGCCATTGCGGCGCAACATGTTGGCTGCGGTTGCAAGAGCGTCGGACGCATTGTTCGGGTCGGCCCGGCCATCGCCACTGCCATCCACGGCAAACCGCACCCAGTTGCCCGCCAAAAACTGCATGTGCCCGAGTTCACCTGATGGGCCGCCGCGGCTGTTACCGGAAATGAGCCCCTGATCGACAAGTTGCAGGGCAGCGATGGCATCGTCTTCGAAACGCGGATGACGACGGCAATAAGACGCCAAGGTTACAGCCCCGCCAACGATGGGTGTGTCGCCTGTATAGCCGCCCCAATTGGTTTCATAACCCCAAATCGCCACCAGGATTGAACCGGGCACGCCGTAGCGCTGTTCAATCGCCTGGAAAAAGCCGGCACTTTGCTGCAGCCTTTGTTGCGCGCTAGAGACAAAGGAACTCACGCTCGAAAACCGGCTGGTCAAAAACTGTTCAGGACTGCGATGGCGCGTCCCGGATTGTGAGGCTGGGTTTGATTCAAACCGCCAGGTGATGCCTGATAGCCGCGCTTGCTGCAGCGCTTGCAGACCGCTCTGCCCAACGCCGAATGAGGCCGCCTGTTGCGCGAGCTGCTGCTTGTAGGCGTCAAACTGCCCTTGGTTGGTAATGCACGACGCTGCCAAAGCAGGTGTTGTGAGCAGCGCCCCGGCAATGAACGCCACCATGCGCAGTGTGGTCCGTTTTGGTGTCATATCATTCTCCATCAATCCGGATGATCCACGATCAACCTGACAAACAGTCGTACTTCATCTGCAAATTTTCATCGATACCCTTTTTTGGATCCCTCGCAACCGAGGCCAGCCGCCTTGATGCCGCCAAAAGCGGCAATTCCGCATCCGTGAACTTTCCGCCTTTGTGAACGCCGAGGCAGTTCTCTAATCAAACAGGTTTTCCTGCTTAGGCGTTGGGCGGGCATCGACGACGCGCTTGGGTTTTGGTTTCGATGCCTTTGGCGGTGGGCTGCCGGTTGCATCGCCAACAACCGCATCACGCGTGCCATCAGCCAGTTCGATCTGCACAGCGCCTGCGGCATCCAGCGCCGCAACTTGGCGAAGAGGTGTTCCGGCGGGGTCACGGATCACCGCAAAGCCACGATCGAGCACGCGGCGATAGTTGAACGCATCCAGAAGCTTGGCGCGCTGGCCGATCTGGTTTTTCCGCGCATCAAAGTGCTGGCCAATCGCGCGCAGCAAACGGGCATCTAATTGGCCAAGGCTGCGCCTGCCCTCGCCCACCAGCCTCTGGACCGCACGTGGTGAAACGCGGCTGCCAAGGTTAGCCAGACGATCTTTCTGGCGTTGGCGGCGTTGATCAAGCGCGCGGGTGAGTTTGTCGCTTTGCACCCGGACGGCCTGACGTCGCTCGGAAAGCCCCTGGGTGATGAGGCGCGGGGTGAGTCGTCCAGCCACGCGATCCAGCCTGCCGCGCTGGGTCATCGTCCCGCGTGTGAGCGCCTGAGCCAAGCGCAGGCTCGCCTGATCCAGCCGCTGGCGCGGTATGGTCAGAAGGGCGTCAGGCTGGGGCAACGCGCGGGTCAAAGCGCGCAGATCACGGCGACGGGTTTCAACGCCCCGCAGGGCTGAGGCGGTAAGGCGGCGGGCGAAATCATCGACGGTGAGCACCAGATCGGCCTTCACCGGCACGACCATTTCAGCAGCACCCGTCGGCGTTGGTGCGCGTACATCGGCGGCGTAGTCAATCAGCGTCCAGTCGGTCTCATGGCCAACCGCGGAAACCAGTGGGATCAGGCATTCGGCTGCCGCGCGAGCGACGATTTCCTCATTGAAGGACCAAAGATCTTCCAGGCTGCCACCGCCACGCGCGACGATGATCACATCGGGTTTTGGCAGACCGCCCGCGCCGTCAAAGGCGTTGAAACCATGGATCGCGTGGGCCACCTCCTTGGCGCTGGTCTCGCCCTGAACCCGCACCGGCCAGACCAGTACATGGGCGGGCGTGCGGTCAGACAAGCGGTGCAGAATATCGCGGATCACGGCGCCTGACGGCGAGGTCACCACGCCGATCACTTTGGGCAAAAATGGCAGGAGCTGCTTACGCTCTTCGGCAAACAAACCCTCGGCGGTCAGCTTCTTGCGGCGCTCATCCAAGAGCTTCATCAGCGCGCCGACGCCCGCCGGTTCGATCCTGTCGATCACCAGCTGGTAGCGCGACTGGCCGGGGAACGTGGTCATGCGCCCCGTGGCGATGACCTCCAAACCCTCTTCAGGCTTGAACGTCAGCTTGCTGGCCGTGCCCTTCCACATGACAGAGGAGAGGACACTTCGGTCATCTTTCAGGTCGGTATAAATATGTCCCGATGCTGGGCGGCTGACGCGGCCCAGTTCGCCGCGCACCCGAACATAACCGAAGGCATCCTCGACGGTACGCTTGACGGCGGAGGAAATCTCGCTGACGGAGTATTCGGGCGTATTGGAGGGTGTTTCAGCCATGATGGTACCCTGCCGCGCACGCCGATTCGGAGCAAGGGTTGATGCCGCCCAGAGTGGATTTCAAAAGCCAGCGTTTGTATGTCGCGCATGATCTGGAAGAGGGTGCAGAGTATTCTCTGTCAGAGGCGCACGCGCATTATCTGCTGACCGTTTTGCGGATGGAGACCGGCGCTACGCTATTGGCATTCAACGGAAAAGACGGCGAATGGCGGGTGGAGGTGACCCGTCACAGTAAGCGGGCTGGATCGCTGAAGATGCTTTCTCAAACGCGCCCGCAAACACCGCTCAACGATCTGCATTTCCTGTTCGCACCCATCAAAAAAGAGCGCATGGATTGGATGGTCCAGAAGGCGGTAGAGATGGGCGCGGGAACTATTTGCCCGGTGATTACGGAGCATACGCAAAGCCAGAAATTACGACCTGAAAAGCTGGAAGCCAACATCATCGAGGCGGCCGAACAGTGCGGCGTGCTGGCCGTACCATCGCTGAAATCGGTCCAGACTTTGCCCGATTTAGTCGCGACTTGGGACCAGAATAGGGTGTTATTCTGGTGCGATGAGCACGCCGAAGTCGCGACTCCAACCAGAATACTCGCCGTTAGTCGCGACAAACCGAAGGCCGTTCTGATCGGTCCGGAGGGTGGTTTTTCGTCGGCGGAGCGCGAGCAGCTTCTCAAGTCTTCGTTCGCCACGCCCATCGCGTTAGGACCGCGGATCCTGCGCGCCGACACGGCCGCGGTGGCGGCGCTGACCGCCGTTCAAATGGCGGCAGGCGATTGGGGTTCCTGAGCGAAGGTCGCGTTCATACGGCGTGGCAACATCATCCCAAGGGTGACGCCGCGAATGCCGAGGAACAATAGGAAGCTCAGCCAGAGACCGGTGTTGCCCATGGCCGGGGTCAGCGTGTAGGCGGCGACCAAAAACAGCGCCAGCGAGGCAAGCATCATGTTCCTCATATCGCGCGACCAGGTGGCGCCGATATAGACCCCATCCATCAAAAAAGCACCGACGCCGACAATGGGTGTGAGGGCTGCGAAAATCAGGAACTCACGACCCAGCGCGCGGACATCTTCGGCGGGCGTCATGAAGTCGAGGACAGGACCGCCCGCCACCAAAAAGAACAGGGTGGCTAGCCCCGCCAGAACAACCGACCAGAGAGCGCAAAGCTTGACCGCACGGGCAAAGGGCGCGCGGCGCTTGGCGCCGACAGCGCGGCCCGCCAACTGCTCGGCGGCGGTGGCGATGCCATCCAAAAAGTAGCCGGCGAGCAGGAAGTATTTTTCCAGGATCGCATTGGCCGCCAGCATGACCTCGCCCTGCTGGGCCGACAGCCGGGTGAAGGTGGCGAACGCAAAGAGCAGCGCGAAAGAGCGGATCATGATGTCGCGATTGACGCCCATCATGCGGAAAAGTTCCGTGCGGTCGAGCACTTCCAGGCGGGTCGGCCACGGGGATTTGCGCAAGCGCAGCCATATGAGAAACAGCCCGAGCAGCAGCGCGACCAATTCGCCGATGACGCTGGCAAACGCGACGCCCGCCACGCCCCAATCGAAGACCAGCACGAAGAGGATGTTGAGCGCGATGTTGGTGAGGTTGAGCACCGTTTGCAGCGCAAGGCCCGTCATCGCCTCGCCGCGGCCCAAAAAGTAGCCAAGCACGGAGTAGTTGGAGAGCGTCAGCGGCGCAGCGAGCACACGCACCGAAAAGTAGACGATCACCGCTTCCTGCACGCGCTGCGTCCCGCCGATGAACCACAAGCTTGCTTGTAGAAGAGGGGTTTGCAGGAGAATAGCGCCCAGGCCAATGCCGACCGCCAAGATCAGTGCGCGAAACAGGATCGCGGCTTCCTCGCGTTTGCGCCCCGCGCCATAGGCCTGCGCGACCAGGCCGGTGGTGCCGGAGCGCAAAAAGTTCATCGTCGTGAACAGGATGTCGAAGATGATGCTGCCGACGGCGATCGCGCCGATCAGCGCCGCATCGCCGAGCTGCCCGATGGTCCAGGTGTCGGCAAGGCCGACCAGCGGCGTGGAGATAAACGCCAGCGTCATCGGCGCGGCGATGGCGAACACAGAACGGTGAGTGACCGGGAAATCTTTGTCTTGTGGCTGGGATCGCCCTGCCATCTTAAGCGATACCGGGGCTTATCGTTTTCTCTGCGGCAGCATCCGCATCAAAATCCCGTCTTTGAGGAAAAGCTGATGCCGCAACACTAGGCCGACATGACCGATGATCGCGGCCAAGAGCACATAGCCTGAGATGATGTGGATCCATTTGGCGATGAACGCCAACTCTTCCCATTTGCCGATGGGATTTGGCATCCGCCACACACCGAAAAGGTTCACGCCAAAGTCGCCGGCCATCACGTAAAAATAGCCGGAGATGGGCATGACAAACATCGCGGTATAAAGCACCTGCTCGGCGCGGTGGATAAAACGCTGCTCGCCCGGTGAAAGCGTCGGCGCCCAATCGGGCAACTGCCCGGCATGGCGGTTGATGAGGCGGGGTATGGCAATGACCAGCGCCAAAAGCCCTAAGGATTTGTGCCAGTTGAAATAGAAGGCCTGCGAAAGCCCCAGAACGATGTCGCCGCCGGCCATCGCGGTCATGATGTTGCCGCCCACATATTGGAGCGCAAAGAGGATCACGATCAGCCAGTGGAACAGCTTGGTGAGGGCGCCATAGCCCTCCTGCGTGTTGCTAAGACTCAACTTGCCATCCCTTCGCCCAAACGCGCGGCCAACCAAAACCCGGACGCTATATCGGAATGGGGAGGAAGGGAAACGGAGAGATTGGCAAGGAACATTGCCGCCGAGGTGTAGGCGGTTTTTGCGGATGAGGGACGTGGATGATCGCTTAGCAGGTACGTCTGGCGAGATAAGGCGGGGCCATTCGTTGCCAAGGACGTTTTCGGCCCAAAACCGACTTTCAACTTTACAAACATCGTCGCATCACGGCCTTCGGAAAGCGGACATTGATTTTCGACCTTTTTGAGTTCCCGATGTCGTCAACACGAACCGGAGATTATACGAAACGCTGTTAGCATCATGCAAAAAGGCCAAAAGTAACCCAACGAATTCACCCAATGGGTGGATGAGATTCGAGACTTAGGTCAGCCGGAGGAAGAATTTGCCAAAACGCGCCCGCAGCCACGTAACTGGTGAAGCAGCTGTAAAGGCATTCAATGAGTTGATACCAGAACTATGGGTCTCGCGAGAGAAGAATGCAGGTGACTACGGGGTCGACATTGAGGTGGAGATCTTTGTCGATGATAGCACCGGAGCCGGTGTGGACACTGGTTTGGTTTTCAACGTCCAGTCGAAAGGAACTGAAGACGATAGCGCCGGTTTGCCATTTTCAATGGAAGTAGAGACACTGCGTTATCTTGTCAGTTTCGATGTGCCGGCGATTGTTTTTCGTCACAGCACGACGACAGGCAGATCATACTGGCTTTGGGCCACTGAGGCTCTTTCTCGTGCAAAGAAGGACAAGCGGACTGTTGCAATCAGGTTAGCAGATGAAAACGAATGGACTGAAGAAACTCCAAGAGAAATTCTGCAGTCTCTCATTTCTATCCGCTTGTTAAAGGAACGTCCGAAGTGGCTTCGCTTTCCGCTTTTCAATGCCACAGCACAAAACATCGAAGAAAGTCGGCGGTACGCCGAGCTTTTTGGGAAGCTCACCCGCTCATTGCCTATGCTGGATGCCAATGCAGCAGAAGAAGGCGTACCTGTCCACGTTCACATCGTCGGCAATTCCATTGAGGTTGCTGTTGAACGCGTTCACCGATTTACAGCAGATTTTGATCCAAGTATTCCGGGGGCGGATGTAGCAACACTTGCCTACCTTGTTTTGAATTTTGTGTCCCGACATGGATTTGACCGGCAAGCTGAACAAATGGCGCAATCCTGCGTGGAGAAATCGTGGAAAGCGCCGAACAATGAATTGGCTAGTGGCGCAGCTCTCGCCTCTTTGGGGCGGCCCAAAATCGCAATAAATATTGCAGTGCTGAATGAACTACATCTCATCAGAGATCAGCATGCAGCACTGTTCGCCTTAGCCTTGAGGAATGTTGTCAGTGTCTTCCCAGAGCATTCTGATGAATTTGTAGACTACAGTAAAATCGAAATCGAAGCCCAGTCGGAGGACCAATCTCGGGCTAACCTTTGCTATAGCTTGGGGAATTTTCAAAGATCGCAAGGGAATTATGCAGAAGCCATCCGTCTCTACAATTCAGCCCGGAAATACGAACCTGATTATCTGAACCGCACTTACTTTTATCGCGAAGTCGGCGGAATCCTCTTCATGTCATCTCATTTTAGGTGCGCTGCGAAGGCTTATGAAAAGCTCGTGGAAATAGAACCCGCTGGAATGGCCCTACTATATCTAGGCGATGCATATTTATATGGGTTTGAATTGGACGCTGCTGAAACTGTTTTTGCTCAGGCCGCCAACAGTGATCCCACATCGATAGGTGCAGAAGCAAAGCTGAAAGGTGAATTAGCGAAGTGGCTAAAACAAAGAGGTCTCCCTGTTAAACTCAAAGACTATGAGGATTTGTTCAAGCTGCGAAAACAGATGCAGGAGGCGGAGGATTTTAACGGAACACTTTGGGCTCATATCGCACTAACCTTTTACTTCGAAGACGATCCGGAGTGTTGGGCAGATGTCTATTTTCTGTCTATGGTCCAGCTGAAACTCGACCTGCTTTCAGATGCACTGCTTTGTGGCGCTAAACGCTGTGGTATTGAAGCTTTCAATCTAATGCTTCAGCAGCGCGCCAGTTTTTTTGAGCAGCTAGGTGATGGTGCGGATGAACTAAAAGAAGTGGCGCTCAAAGCAAATCGGAGCGTTCAGTCGGAAGAAAATTATGAACCAGGAATGATGATTGGAGAGCCGGAAAGGTTAGCCCAAGACGGTGTCCTAAGAATGATACCTAAACCCGGCCTCTTTTCTTGATGACCATATGAAAGTTCAACCACTAGAATTTTCATTTTTACTCAAGTGTTGACGTCCGCTTCCCGCAACAATGGTCGATCAATTCGCGAATGTAGCCGATGTCCGCTGCCCGCCCTTTTGACACCTTCGTTTTCGCGGCAGACGCCCTTGCCAACCCTCCCCTTCGCTTTCTGACACCCGCCGCCTATATCGGGCGGGATGCCTTCTCCCCTCCCCATCGTCCATCACGCTGGCTATGTCGCAGACCTGCCCGCTGGCCATCGTTTTCCGATGCGCAAGTTCGGCGCGCTGGCGGAGCATCTGCGCGATGAGGGGTTGGCGCCCAACGGATTTCACGCGCCGCGCGAGGCGCCCGATGGCTGGCTGCGGCTTGCCCACAGCGCGGCTTATGTCGATGCCGTCAACAATGGCTCGGTGCCCCGCCTGGTCGAGAAGGATATTGGGCTGCCGATCACGCCGGATGTCGGGCGACGCGGGCGGCTCGCCACCGCTGGCACCGCACTTACCGGCAAGCTTGCCCTTGAGCATGGCATGGCCGCCAACACCGCCGGTGGCTCGCACCATGCGCGCTTTGAGCAGGGCGCGGGGTTCTGCGTGTTCAACGATGTCGCCGTCGCCGTGCGCGTGCTGCAGGCCGACCGGGAGATCGGCAAGGCGTTGATCATCGATCTGGACGTGCATCAGGGCGATGGCACGGCGCGTATCTTTGCCGAGGACTCCAGCGTGATGACGCTGTCGGTGCATGGCGCGCGCAACTACCCCGACACCAAGGCGGTAAGCGACGTGGACATCGCGCTGGAGGATGGCACAGGTGATTCTGGCTATCTGGATGTGATTGGCGCGGCGATACCGCGCGCACTGGATGGGTTTCATCCCGACATGGTGTTTTACAATGCCGGGGTCGATCCGCATCACGACGATAAGCTCGGGCGGCTCAGCCTCTCCACCGACGGGTTGATGGCGCGCGATCTGTTCATCATCAATCAGGTGCGACAGCGCGGCCTGCCGCTGGCGGCGGTGATCGGCGGCGGCTATGGTCCGGACCATGACGCGGTGGGCGTGCGCCACGCGACGATCCACAAGGCGATGGCGAGATATCTTTCAGATATCCATTCTTGATCGCTTTCGTCGGACGGAAAACCGGTTCCCACCCCGGATCAGGCCCGGGGCAGGCCTTTTCCTGCGAAAGCTCTGTGCTATCGGTTGGAGCGATCCAGGAGCCGCATGATGAACCAAACCGGGATCACCAGCGTTGCACCAAGAAGGATCCAATCGCCGAATTGACCAAGGGCTTCGAAACCAAGATTCCAAATGCGCTGGAAGAAATCGACAACAAAGTCCACCAAGCTGAGCGGCGTCAGACCTAGAGCGGAGAGAACAACGCCAACCAAAAGCGAGATTAAAAGCAGCTTGACGAACACGCCGAGCGGCGATCCTCCAAGGAAACGGTTGACGGCGTTGGACATGTTTGGTCTCCCAATCGGGACAAAGTGCGTTGTTGCATGTGGCAAGCGCCACACCAACTTGCAAGTTGAGCGATAGATAGCGGGTGAACGATGGCGGGTGTGCAATGCGGATATTGGTGATTGGCAGCGGTGGGCGCGAACACGCCCTGGTATGGGCGCTGCAAAGATCGCCAAGCTGCGAAGAGGTTTGGTGTGCGCCGGGCAATGGCGGCATCGACTGTTCGGTGGATTTGGACATCGACGATTTCGAGGCGGTGACGGATTTCTGCGCCATCGAGGCGGTTGACCTCGTGGTGGTCGGACCCGAAGCGCCCTTGGTGGCCGGGCTGGTCGACGATCTGGAGGGCAGCGGCACAGCCGCTTTCGGGCCAAGCCAGGCGGCCGCGCAGTTGGAAGGCTCAAAAGCCTTCACCAAGGCGCTGTGCGATGAGATGGGCATTCCGACCGCGGCCTATGCACACTTTACCGACGAGGCCTCCGCCTTGGTCTACATCGGCAACCGGTCGGCACCGATCGTGGTCAAGGCCGATGGGCTGGCTGCCGGCAAGGGCGTAACGGTGGCGCAGGACATGGACGAAGCCCGCGAGGCAGTGATTGCCTGTTTTGAGGGTTCGTTCGGCGAGGCGGGCGCCAGCGTGGTGATCGAGGATTGTCTGGTTGGCGAGGAAGCGAGCCTCTTTGCACTCTGCGATGGCGAACGCGCGGTGCTGTTTGGCTCAGCGCAGGACCACAAGCGGGTGGGCGAAGGCGATACCGGTCCGAACACCGGCGGTATGGGCGCCTATGCGCCTGCGCCAGTGATGAGCGAGGCGATGAGCCAGCGGGCGATGCGCGAGATTGTCGAGCCAGCCATCGCCGGCATGAAAGCACGCGGGACGCCGTTTAAGGGCGTGCTTTTCGCGGGGCTGATGATCAATGCCGACGGACCGCAGCTGATTGAATTCAACACGCGCTTCGGCGATCCGGAATGCCAGGTTCTGATGATGCGCTTTGCCGGCGATCTGGCGCAAGTTCTTATGGCCTGCGCCCAGGGCGATGCATCGGCGGCCAACTTTCTTTGGCACGATGATCCGGTGATGAGCGTGGTGATGGCGACGAAGGGTTATCCGGGCAATTACAAAAAGGGCTCGTTTGTTGGTTTGCCTGACCAGATGGACGAGGACGTCATGATGTTCCACGCCGGAACCACGCGCGACGAAAAAGGCGCGTTGCGGGCAGCGGGCGGGCGCGTGCTCAATGTGACCGCGCGCGGCGCGACGCTGCAGGAGGCGCGCGACAAAGCCTATGCAGCCGTCGAAGCGATCAATTGGCCGGATGGTTTTTGCCGGCGCGATATCGGCTGGCGGGCGCTGTAACCACCATCGTCATGGCCGGACTTGATCCGGCCATCCAGAGTGTTTTGGTCGGTCAATCGCGAAGCGGTGAGTTTACAGGCTGGATCCTCGGGTCAAGCCCGAGGATGACCTCTAAGGTTGAACGCTCAATACGCGAACTCTTTGAAGATCCGAACCAAGTCGCCGTTCCAACTGCCGTGATAGCGTTCGAGCAGCACATCCGCCGGGGAGCGGCCGGTTTCGACCACCTCTTCGAGCGCTGACAGGAAGATCGTCTCATCATTGCCTGAGGGATTGAGGCGGCTGCGCGCGCTCAAACCCTTCTTGGCGAGCGCCACCATTTGGCGCGCCAAGTCCTGCACGGTGCCATCTCGGAACGGCGCCTTCAGCCCATGCACCGGCACCTGCTCGCGGATGGATTGCCGCTCCTTGGCGGTCATGTCCATAGCCAGCGCTTCGGCCTGCGCCAGCACCGTCTCGTCGTAGAGCAGCCCGACCCAAAGTGCCGGCAGCGCACAGATGCGCGCCCACGGCCCGCCATCGGCGCCGCGCATTTCGATGTAGCGTTTTAGCCGCACATCGGGAAACAGGGTGGAAAGGTGGTTGGTCCAATCCGATAGCGTTGCCTTTTCACCGGGCACCGCCGCGTGCGTACCGGCCATCAGGTCGTGAAAGCTGGAACCCGTCACATCATGATAGGTGCTGCCGCGCTTGATGAAATACATCGGCACGTCCAGCGCCCAGTCGACATAGGCCTCATAGCCGAAACCCGCATCGAACGCTTGCGGCAAAGCGCCGGCGCGGTTGTTGTCGGTGTCGAGCCAGATATCGGCGCGCGCCGACTGCATGCCGTTCACCTTGCCGTCGGTGAAGGGCGAGTTGGCGAAAAGCGCTGTTGCCACCGGCTGTAGCGCCAGACCGACGCGCATTTTGCGCACCATGTCGGCCTCGTCCTTGAAGTCCAAATTGACCTGGATGGTGCAGGTGCGAAACATCATATCGAGGCCGCGCGTTCCGACCTTGGGCATGTAACCGGCCATGATTGCATAGCGCGATTTGGGCATTTGCGGCGTTTCCCCCAGCGTCCAGGTCGGCGCATGACCTAGGCCCAAAAACCCGATACCGAGTGGCGTTGCGATCTCGCGCATTTGCGCAAGATGGGCGTGCACTTCCGAGCACGTCTGATGCAGCGTTTCCAGCGGAGCGCCGGAGAGCTCGAACTGACCGCCAGGCTCTAGGCTGATCGCGCCACCGCCGGTGGGGTCGGCAAGGCCGATGATCCGGCCCTCGTCGAGGATCGGCTCCCAGCCGAGCAAGCCTTCCATGCCGCGCAGCAGCTGCTCGATGCCGCCATAGCCGCCCTCTGGTGCCGCATAGGGAACCGGTTGATGGCCATTCAAAGTAAAAGGGAATTTCTCGTGTTCGGTACCGATGCGGAAAGCGGAGGGAGGTTTCTCGCCGCCTGCCAGATACGCCACGAGCGCATCGCGTCCACCCAGCGGGGTCGCGTCGTCGCTATCACGTGCCAATTGTTTTCAAGCCTTTTGGGCTGTGTCTATCGTTGTGCGACGATTAAGCCGCTTCGCTAGTTCTGTCGAGACCGTCCAGAATTTCACCGATGAGACCAGGGCCTTTGAACACATAGCCTGTGTAGAGCTGAACAAGGTCGGCGCCAGCTTCGAGTTTGGCGCGCGCGGATGCCGCGCTGTCCACGCCGCCGACACCAATGAGTGCTTTGGTCTCTCCCAATGCGGCCTTCACCGTGGCGAGCATCCTCGTGGAAGGCTCGAACAATGGTTTGCCGGAAAGGCCTCCGGTCTCGCTCTTTTCGGCTGAGCGTAATGAGTCAGGCCGGGCGTTGGTGGTGTTGGACACGATCACGCCCTCAAAAGCGCTTGCCGCAATCACCTCAAGCGTGTCGGCCAGACCCTCCTCGTCCAGATCGGGGGCGATCTTGACGAAGACGGGGCATTGCTCACCACCGGTAAGCACGGCCTCGCGCGCGTCCAACGCCTCGGTCAGCAAGCGGGTCAGCGCTTCTTTGCCCTGCAGATCGCGCAAGCCAGGCGTGTTGGGCGAGGAAATGTTGACGGTGATGTAGTCGCCAAGGCCGGCGAAGCGTCGAACGCCGGTCACATAGTCGGCGATGCGATCCTCAGCATCCTTGTTGGCACCGATATTGACGCCGATGACGCCGGGGCGTTTGCCCTTGGCTGGCAGTGCTTCCAAGCGCCGCGCCATCGCATCATGGCCTTCATTGTTAAAGCCAAGCCGATTGATCAGCGCCTCATCGTCGACCAGCCGAAAGACGCGCGGCTTGGAATTGCCGGCCTGCGGGCGCGGCGTGGTGGTGCCGACCTCGGTGAAGCCACAGCCCTGCGCGAGCATCTGCATCGGGACCTCGCCATTCTTATCGAACCCGGCAGCGATGCCGATCGGGTTCTTGAACGATAGGCCGGCAACAATCGTTGCAAGGCCCGGTCGATCCTCGGTGGCCTTTCCCGACGGGCGCACAAGGCCACTGCGCAGGCCCTTGAGCGCCAGCGAGTGTGCTTCCTCCGGCGCGCGGGTGAAGACCAGTCGGCGAGCGAGCGGCCAGGGATCAAAGCTCAAATCTCGATCCCCCAATCGGTAAACCCGGACAGGTCATGCGGATCGGCTATCGGCCGTACATCGACAGCTAGGCTTGGCTTCAGATCGGCATAGAGATGGGGAAAGAGAGCGCCGGCGCGCGAGACTTCCCAATGGAGGTCGGAGCCGAGGGTGTCTGCGTCGAACGCGATGAGTACAAGGCCGGTGCGCCCGGCGAAATGCTTCTCCAACGTGCCAGCAACCTGATCGCCGGCGGAGAAATGGATGAAGCCGTCTGCCTCATCGACAGGCGCACCGGTGTAGACACCGGCGGCTTCGGCCGCGTGCCAGACGTCGGCCGATTCAATCTTGAAAATCAGCGTTGTCACGCCGCACCTCGCCTTATTTGGTCCGGCCACGGCGTAGGCGCCGCGCCCAAACCGGTCAATCCCAAGCCGGAATTCGGTGATGCGGTTTTGCATAGGTGTGCGGAAAATTGGAACGTTTCAAGAACAAAGAGGTGCAAGAGCCGCCATGATCCCGCTAAGGTTGTATTCCTAAATTGTGCAATTTTACCGACGTGGACAGGAACACATGCCCAGAATACGAAAAAATAGGTCTTCTTTCCTATTCAAGGACCCCATCACCATGTCGCATAACCAGATTTGGTCGGCCATCGATGCGTTGGCGAACCGCCATGCCCTCTCGGTCTCGGCCCTGGCGCGCCAGGCCGGTTTGGATGCCACTGCGTTCAACCGCTCCAAACGGTTTGCGCAAGACGGGCGCCCGCGTTGGCCGTCGACGGAATCCTTGTTCAAGGTACTCGACGCGACCGGGGAGAATTTCGACAGTTTTGCCCAACTGTTTGGCGGCGGTGCGCTGGAAACCAAAGGCTGGCCGAGCCGCCGGATCAGCGAAGTTGTTCCGGTGATCGGTTTTGCCGAAGCTGGCGATGGCGGCTTCTTCGATGATGCCGGTTTTCCGGCGGGCCATGGGTGGGACGCTATCCCAGTTCCCGACTTGGATGATGATCAATCATACGCCTTGGAAGTGTCCGGCGACTCCATGCTGCCGCTTTATCGCGACGGCGACATCATCGTCGTGTCGCCGGGAGCGCAGGTGCGCCGTCACGACCGGGTTGTGGTGCGAACCAAATCCGGCGAGGTTCTGGCAAAAATCCTTCAGCGTAAGACCAACAGCCATGTGGAGCTGCACTCGCTCAACGCCCAGCATGCCGATCGCAAGATCGCCCTGTCGGACATCGATTGGATGGCGCGCATTGTGTGGGCGAGCCAGTAGGCGTGTGATCGCTCGACGCTGGCTGGCCGCCGGTGCCTTGTTTGTGCTTGCCGCCTGTTCGCCAGAGGGTGATGACGCCGCCGATACGGCTTTGGAGATCTCGTCGGACAACACGCCAGGCGCCACGCCGCCCGGGCCGGTGGTTGCCACCGAAACGCTGCCCGACGTGCGTCAGGTGATCCCCGGTGCGGCCGTGCATGCACCCGAGGCTGGCGCGACGCTGGAACGCCTGCCGGCGCCGGTTATTGCGCCGCCACCGCCACGTCCGGTGAATCTTGGTATTGTCGTCGTTGAAGAGGCCAACCGGCTTCGCACGCGGCGCGGTATGGTAACCCTGGCCGGAACCGAAGCGGTGGCGCCCGATGCGATTTGCCGGTTGGAGGATGGCCGCACGCCAGCCTGCGCCGTGCTCGCCCGTACAGCGGTGCGACGTCTTGTGGGCAGGTTGTCGGTGTCGTGCAGGCTCACGCTGCGCGAGGATGCCGGCGAGGATCATAACGCGCCCTGCACCTTGGGTGAACGGGATTTGTCTTTGCTGATTGTCGCGCAAGGTTGGGCCTATGCCGATGCCTCAGCGGGGACAGAGCTGCGCGCGGCGGAAACGACAGCACGCACCGACGGGCGAGGTCTCTGGGCCTTCGCGGAGAACCAGTAATGGCAGAGATCCCAATCACCCGATCCATCGCGCTGTATGACGATGAGCTGCACGAGAGTTTTGTCCGCGCAAGCGGGCCGGGCGGTCAGAACGTCAACAAGGTGGCGTGTTCGACCTCATTCGCAAGGCGGCGCACGTGCCCAAACGGCGCATCGCGACCAAGCCCACGCTCGGATCAAAAAAGCGCCGGCTGGAAAGCAAGACCAAGCGCGGGGCTGTGAAAAAAGGGCGCAGTGGCAAAATCAGTTTGGAGTGATGCGGTAGCCAGGCAGGGTCGGCGTCCCAATCTCAGTCTCCTGGCACACAACTTGCCTGTTCGGCCTTTGGTGACGCCGCTCGGTGCGCGGAATCCGACGTCGTCCACACCCGTCAGCGACCTTGGCCGATCTTGGCGAGGCGGTCGATTGGATTCTTGCCAACTCAGACTGAATTCGGTGGATCCGGCTGCGAGGCGGCACTATTGAAACAGCACCTCGAAAAACAGCTTCACCGAGACCACAGCCAGCGCGATCTCGACGAGTAAGAAGAAGATCGGCTCAGGCAGTAGGCGGCTGATCTGCGCGCCGCTCCAAGCGCCCAGAAGCGCGCAGGGCGCCAGCCAAACCGACTGCGAGACGCTGTCCCAGGTGGTCTGACCAGCCAGAATGAAAGCCGGCAGCTTCATCAGGTTGACGGTGGCAAAGAAGATCGTTGTCGTGCCGAGATAGACGAATTTCTCAAGCCGCTGGGGCAGAACATAGGCCTGAAAAGGTGGCCCGCCGGAATGGGCCAGATAGCTGGTTAGGCCGGCCAGCGCGCCCCAAAACAGCCCGCGTGGCACGTCGGCTTGTCGGGCGGGAAAATCGCGTTTGGAGAACCTCCGTCGCAAGGCGGAAGCAAGGTAGGAGAAACCGATGGCGGCAAGCAGGAGTTTGACTGCATCGCCAGGAACGAGCGAGACGGCGAAGTAACCGAGCAGTACACCGAGAAATGCGGCGGGCAGCAGGATCTTCAAATTGCGAACCGAAAAGGCTTTGCGAAACAGATAGACCGCATAGGAGTCGGCGACCAAATACAGCGGCAGGAGCAAACCGGCAGCCAGCGCCGGATCCATGAACAGCGCCAATAGCGGCACCGCAAGGATCGACACCACCGGCATGCCGCCCTTCGACAGACCCAAAATGAAGGCCGCAATACCGGCAACGATCCAAAAGGCCATGTCAGGGGCTACCGGGCACCGATCTGGCGCCGTTGTTGGGGTTCTTGGTGCATGGGAGTTTCTGCTGCAGGCGGGTGGTTCGAATGTCGGGATAGGTGACCAAGGCAGTGACAGCTTTGGCGCGCGTTATCAAATGCCGGGTCTCAACCCTCGCGCTGACGTAACGCGCGGTTAACCACCGTTCATCTTAGCAAGCGCTCATGTATCGGCGTTAATTGACCTCATAGGTGGAATTGCTAGTGCCCTTGGCTTCGGACAACCAGAGGGTGCATTGCGATGAAGGGTATCGTGTTCACGGAGTTTCTCGACCACGTCGAAGCGGAGTTCAGCGCCGACATGGTTGACGCCATCATCGACGCCAGCGATTTGCCGAGCGGCGGCGTCTACACAACGGTCGGAACCTATGACCATGCCGAGATCGTCGCCCTGGCTTCCTCGCTTTGCCAGAGAACGGGTCACTCCATGGCGGACGTCATCCACGATTTCGGCATCTATCTGGGCGGGCGGTTCACCGAGAAGTTCCGGCCGTTTTTTGAAGAACAAGGTTCGTTCTTCGATTTTCTGGAAACCGTTGAAAACTACATCCATGTCGAGGTCCGCAAGCTCTACCCCGACGCGCAACTGCCGAGCATCATCCTGTTGGAGCATGACGGAACGCGCGGCAAAGTGCTCTACCGCAGCCCGCGCGGCATGGACGATCTGGCCGCCGGTCTGATCAACGCCTCGGCGAGCTACTATGGCGACACGCTGTCGGTCGAGCGCGAGCACGGTGTCGATGATCAAGGCCCCTATACCCTATTCACCGTTTTGCGCCTGGCCAAAGATCAGGCCGTAACGGGCGGCCATGCCCAACGCAAAGCGGCCTAGGGTTAGGACCCATTGCTATGATGGAACCTGACAGCACAGAAAGAGCTGATGGTGGCGCGCACGCGGCTTGCGATCGATGCACGCCGCGATTTGACGCGTTGGAGCGGCGCACGGTGCGGCAGAAACTGGCGCGTCAGGCGGCCGAAAATCTGCTTGAGGAGAAAAGCCTGGCGCTGTTCCAGGCCAATCAACGTCTTGAGCAGCTCAACGACGTCCTAGAATCCCGCGTCTTGGAACGCACGCAAGAACTGGAAGCCGAGCGCGAGCGCGCCGTTGAACTCTCGCGGCAAGACCATCTCACCAAACTTGCCAATCGCGCCGTGCTGGCCGAGGAGATGGGTAATCTTGCGGCGTCCAACCGTGCCTTCACGCTCGTGCTGATGGATCTGGATGGCTTCAAACAGATCAATGACACCCACGGCCATGCGGCCGGCGATACGGTCCTGTGCGCCGTGGCGAGCCGGCTTCGCGATACGGTTCCTGACCCGGCACTGGTTGCCCGCCTTGGCGGCGATGAGTTTGCGGTTCTGCTGCCCGACACCAAGGGTTTCAGCGATGCAGAAAGCCTGATGGAGAGGCTGCTGTCTGCGATTGGAGCGCCGATCCGGTCCGGCGAGTCGACGCTGATTTGTGGCGCCTCGATTGGTTGCGCCAATTTTCCAGACCAAGCCGATAGTGTTCAGGACCTACAAATCCATGCCGATTTGGCGCTATACCAGGCCAAAACATCCAATGGGTCGAAGGCGGTCCTGTTTTTTCCCGAGCTTGCCCAGTTGCACCGTGAACGCAAGATCCTTGCCCGCGACCTTCATCGCGCGCTCGACGATCGGTCGCTGACCACTTTCTATCAACCGATCATTGCCTATGGCGATCGCCGGGAGGTCTCGTGTGAGGTGCTTTTGCGCTGGAACCATCCTGATAGGGGTTGGATCAGCCCGGTCGATATCATCAGCATCGGCGAGGAAACCGGGCAGGTCGGTCACATAACGCGCTTCGTGATCAGCCATGCGTTTGAAGAGCTGGCGCCGCTGCTGCGATCAGGCGCGCTGAACACCATGACGATCAACCTCATCGACCGCGATCTGCGCGATGATGACCTGACCAGGTTCATTCTCGATCAGAGCGTCATCCACGGCGTGGCGCCCAAGCGCGTGAAGTTCGAGATCACCGAGCATTCAGTGGTTACCGACGCGCAGGCCGCACGCGAAACCATGACCAATCTGGAGGATCATGGGTTTTCGTTTGCCATCGATGATTTCGGCACCGGGTATTCGAACCTGCGCACCCTCCACCAACTGCCATTCCGGGTGCTCAAAATTGACCGCGGTTTCATTTCAAGTCTGTTTTCAGACAAGGACAGCCGAACAATCGTCAAAGCGATGATTGATCTGGCGCACGGGCTTCGTTTGCGCGTCGTCGCCGAAGGGATCGAAACGTTGCAGGAAAGCGAAACGCTGCGGGCGATGGGCTGTGATTATGGCCAGGGCTATCTGTTCGGCCGTGCCCAGCCCTTGGCCCAATTCAATACTTTCCTATCCGGTTACCAACGCAGCTATGGGACGTTGCTGGCCGACACGCCAGACCTTTACAAATTGACCGGCTGATTACGTCCTAAGCTCAACCTACGAGACGGTTTCAGCCTGGAGAGTGGCGCGCTCGCGATCCATCTGCTGCTGGCGTTGGCGAAAGCGAGCGCGGGCTTTGTCGGTATACTCATCCACACAGTGCTGGCACTGCACGCCTTTTTCGAACGCTGGATGATGGCGCTCATCCTCATCAAGCGGGCGGCCACAGGCCCGGCAAAGAGAGTGCGGGCCTTCGACCAGCCCGTGGCCGACTGAGACACGCTCATCGAACACGAAGCAGTCGCCTCGCCAGAGGCTTTCCTCGGCTGGCACGGTTTCGAGATATTTCAGAATGCCGCCCTTGAGGTGATAGACCTCTTCGACGCCTTGGCCGATCAGATAGCCGGTGGATTTTTCGCACCTAATGCCACCGGTGCAGAACATCGCGATCTTCTTGTTGTGGAAGCGCTGGGCGTTCTCTTCCCACCATTTTGGGAACTGCCCGAAGGTGCGCGTGCCAGGATCGACCGCCCCTTCAAAGGTGCCAATCGACACCTCATAGCTGTTGCGCGTGTCGATGATCGCCACATCGGGCTGGCTGACAAATTCGTTCCAGTCTTCCGGCTTAACATAGCGCCCGACGGCGCAGGTTGGATCGACATCGGGCTGGCCCATCGTGACAATCTCACGCTTCAGCCGCACCTTCATGCGCTTGAACGGCTTGTCGCTGGCCGTGCTTTCCTTCCACTCCAAATTGGAGAAACCCGGCAGGGCGCGGATATGGTCGAGCACCGCATCGATACCCGCACGCGGCCCTGCAATGGTGCCGTTGATGCCTTCAGGCGCAAGCAGCAGCGAGCCCATCACGCCGCCAGCCTCGCAGAGCTTTTTCAGCGGACCTTGCAGCGCGGCTGGATCGGGGACTTTGGCGAAATGATAAAGGGCGGCAACTTTGATCATGGGTCAGTTCGTTCAGGTGCGAAACGTGATGTTGGCGATCTGGTCATCGCGAAACTGGAACTCAGCTGCGCCCGGCAGCGTGATTTCCTGCCCCGCATGCCAACCGTTCGACAGGTCTTTGGCAACAACGGCGTGGAACTGGGTGGTCAACACGGTGCTGCCCAGCATCGTCATGGACGTTTTGACTGCCTGGCTGCGTTGCCGAAAAGCGCTGGCCTCCTCGCGCAAGGCAGCTTCAAAAGTCGCCTTGTCGTCAGCCTTAAAGAGCACCCCCGCATCGCAGTAGTGCCGGAACACCAGGTCACTGGTTACGTCGGCAAGCATTCTGTCGATATCCTTGGCGTTGTAAGCCTCAAGAAAGTCTACCACCATGGGCGGCAGTTTGGGGCCTTTGCGCAGCTTGGGCAGTTTGATCAGCGGCATGGCCTAGGCCACCAACTCACCAGCGAACGCCTTGGCGATCAGGGCGCGGGTTTCAGGCACGCCATAAAGTTCCACGAAGGAACCAAAGCGCGGGCCTTTCTCTTCGCCCAGCAGGATTTGGTAAAGCGCAGCGAACCAGGCAATCGTGACGCCGGGCGTTCCGTCTTTGTTGGGCTTGTTGTGGTCGGGGAAGTGCGCCCTGCCCACATCGTAGACGGCACCCTGCAACGTTTGCGCATCGGCGCCCTGCAAATCGGCAAGCTTGGCATCAAGGTCTTGCAGGGCAGCGCGTTCTTCGTCTGTTGGAGCGCGGTAGCGTTTGCCCGGTGCCACGCGGTCCTCATAATAGCGAACAGCGGACGCCACCAGCGCATCGAAGGTGGGGTTGTCGCCTTTATTGAGGCCCTCAGCATAGCGGTTGATGTAGCCCCACAGCACATCCTCATCATGCGCGTTGGACGCGCTGGCAAGGTTCAACAGCATCGAAAAATTCACCGGCAACTCGACAGGCTGCGGGTCGCCGGCATGAATATGATAGGCCGGGTTGCTGAGCTTCTGGTTCACATCCTGACGCGGATAGGCGCCCAGGTGCTGGAAATACTCGTCCACCGCACGCGGGATGACATCGAAATAGAGCCGCTTGGCCGTGCGTGGCTTTTGGAACATGAACAGCGCCAAGCTTTCGGGCGATGCGTAGGCGAGCCACTCGTCAATCGAGATGCCGTTGCCTTTGGTTTTGGAGATTTTCTCGCCTTTGTCATCCAGGAACAGCTCAAAGACATAGTGCTCCGGCGGTGTGCCGCCCAACGCCTTACAGATGCGGTCATAGATGACGGAATTGTTCTGATGGTCCTTGCCGAACATCTCAAAATCAACGTCCAGAGCCGCCCAGCGCATGCCGAAATCAGGTTTCCATTGCAGCTTGGCATTGCCGCCGCGCACATCAAGCGTCACGTCGCGACCATCTTCGTCTTCAAAGGTCACGGTGGCGTCGGCGGGGTTCACCTCCTTCATCGGCACATAGAGCACGCGGCCAGTTGTCGGTGAGATTGGCAAAACGGGCGAATAGGTTGCCTGGCGCTCGGCACCCAGAGTGGGCAGCATGATATCCATGATTTTCTGGTAGCGCTCCAGCGTGCGCACCAGCATCGCGTCGAACTTGCCTTGGGCGTAATACTCGGTGGCCGAGGCGAACTCATAGTCAAAGCCAAAACGATCGAGAAATTCGCGCAGCTTGGCATTGTTGTGGTGTGCGAAGCTGGGCGCATCGCTTTCGAAAGGGTTGGGCACCACCGTCAGCGGCTTACCGATATTGTCTTCCAACATCGCCTGGTTGGGCACATTGCCGGGCACTTTGCGCATGCCGTCCATATCATCGGAAAACGCAATCAGCCGCGTTTCCACCTTGCCGCCGGTGAGCACATGAAAGGCGTGGCGCACCATCGTCGTGCGGGCCACCTCGCCAAAGGTGCCGATATGCGGCAGGCCGGACGGCCCATAGCCGGTTTGAAAAAGCACCGGATCGGTTTTGCCGGACTTCTCGATGCGCTTGACCAGTTTGCGCGCCTCTTCGAACGGCCAGGCCTTGGCGCGCGTGGCGGCGTCCAGCATGTCGGGATCGAGATCGTGAGCGGAAAGAAGCGGCGGCATGGGCGAGCCTTTGGCCAAAGGTTGAGGGAAACGTGCGCAACAAACACCTTGTAGGCGCGCGTCGGCGTTCCTAGCTTGGCACCTAACGAAACACAATTGGCAGATCGGGAAACGTGCCCGGTGGCGCCGCGACGTTTGAAGGATCGACCATGTCTGACATCACCGCCCAAGATGCCCTTGTCATGCTGATGGTGATGGTATCAGCCTCTGACCGGGCCATGAAAGACGAAGAACTGGCCAAGATCGGCGAGGTCGTGCGCTCCTTTCCGGTGTTTGAGGGCTATTCGAAAGAGCGGTTGATGCTCACCGCTGAAACGGCAAGCCATGCGCTGGCCGAAGAAAGCGGGTTGCAATCGGTGCTTGATGCGGTGCGCGATGCCATCCCGGAGCGCCTGCGCGATACCGCCTATGCCTGCGCGGTGGAAGTTGCGGCAGCGGACCTCTCGCTGCGCCAGGAAGAGCTGCGCATGCTGCAAATGATCCGCGATGCGCTGGACCTTGATAAGCTCACCGTGGCGGCTTTGGAGCGGTCGGCCATGGCGCGGTATCGCAACGCCTGAGAAGAGCAATTTTTATAGAATTTCATCTTCATCAAACAGCGGATCGTCGGCCAACTGTTCATTGAGATCGACAACCGCGCCTTCGGCATCGGCGACCGAATTGACGCGGGCGAGGTGAAACACCGCGTCTCCTTCATTGACCACCGGCAGCACGGCGCGACCGATGACAATGCCGCGAAAAGGGGCTTTGATCTCCTGCTCTGCCTCACCAAACGGGTCGGCGACCGCCGCCATCACATCGCGGCGTACCACGACGTCGCCATTGGCCTTATAGGTGCGCAACAGACCTCCGGCAGGCGCACGCAACCATTTGCTCGCTGAGCAACGTTGGGGTACCGCCCGTGCCTTCGCAATCCCCTTGCTAGGCAGCATGTCCATGTGGCGCATGACCCGCAACAAGCCGGCGACTCCCGCGCGCACCGCCATTTCGTCAAACCGCAGGCCCTCGCCGGCCTCGAAAAGCAGAATGTCGGTGCCGACCTCGCGCGCGGCGGCGCGCAGCGATCCCTCGCGCAGCGGCGATTCCATGATCACCGGCGCGCCAAAAACTTCCGCCAAGGTCTCCAGATGGTCGCTGCCAGGCGAAATGCGAATCTGTGGCAGGTTCTTGCGGTGCACGGCGGCTGAATGCAGGTCGATGCCGAGGTCACAGCGCGCCACGATCTCGGTTAGGAACAGATTGGCGAGGCGCGAGGCCAGTGACCCCTCCGCGCTGCCCGGAAAGGAGCGATTGAGATCGCGCCGATCGGGCAAATAGCGCGAATGATTGATGAATCCGAACGCGTTGACGATCGGAATCACGATCAGCGTGCCACGTAGTGATTTCAGGTTCAGCGCGCGCAAGAGCCTGCGCACGATTTCCACCCCTATAACCTCATCGCCATGAATGCCTGCGCTGACAAACAGCGTCGGTCCGTCACGCCTGCCATGCGCCACATGAACGGACATGGAAACCGGCGTGTGATCGGACAGAATGCTGACCGGCAGGTCCACCGTTTGCCGGTCGCCAGCGGCGATAGCCGTGCCGTTGAGGCGAAAAGCTGCCCGTGTTGGCATCAACCCTTTCCCTTGGTCCGGGTCTTTCCAGGTTGCGCGTTCTTTTCCATGTACTCAATGATTTTGCCAGCGATATCCAGGCCCGTTGCTTTCTCAACGCCTTCCAATCCCGGCGAGGAATTGACCTCCATGACCACCGGGCCATGATTGGCACGCAGCATGTCCACACCACAGACATTCAGACCCATCGCCTTGGCTGCACGCACCGCCGTCGACCGCTCCTCAGGCGACAATTTGATAACCTGCGCCGAACCGCCCCGATGCAGGTTGGACCGGAAATCGCCGTCCGCGCCGGTGCGCTTCATCGCGGCCACAACCTTGTTGCCGATCACGATGGCGCGGATGTCCGAGCCGCCAGCTTCCTTGATGAACTCCTGAACCAATATGTTCGTGTTGGTGGCGCGGAACGCTTCAATGACGGACTTGGCCGACCGATCGGTATCGGCAAGCACCACACCCAGCCCTTGCGTGCCTTCCAGAAGCTTGATGACAAGTGGTGCTCCGCCGGCCAGCTCCAAAACCTCTTCGGTCTGCTTGGGATCATGGGCAAAGGTGGTGACCGGCAGGCCGATGCCGTCGCGCGCAAGAAGCTGCATTGAGCGCAGCTTATCGCGCGAACGTCCGATACCCACGCTTTCGTTGAGCGGGTAAACGCCCATCATTTCAAACTGGCGCAGAACCGCCGTGCCGTAAAACGTCACCGAGGCACCAATGCGTGGTATCACGGCGTCATAGCCAACCAACTTTTCGCCATTGTAGTAGATCGCTGGACGGCGCGAAGCGATGTTCATGTAACAACGCAGCGTGTTGACGATATCGATTGTGTGTCCGCGCGCCTCCGCCGCCTCGACGAGACGCTGGTGCGAATAGAGACCCGGATTGCGGGCCAGCATAGCGATCTTCATGGGCGTTTCCTTTTTTTCCACGGCGAAGCCTTGGACGTTTGGCCCTTGGGTCGCCGCGACTTGGATTGGTTGGCACTGTCCGGCATTGTCAGATAGCGCTTGCCAGGATGCACCACGATTGGGTGGCGCCGAAGGGCTGTGCGCCCGACGATCATCCGGAAGGTCATTTCGGTTCGTTCGGTCAGCGACAGATCGATGGTCCACAAATGGCCTGCGATGCGGAACTTGGTGTGGATAATAATGCGCAGTTCCGGCACGCCGCTTGTGTTGGTGATCTTACGGCGATCGTGGATGGGAGTCTCGACGTCGGTGTCCTGCGCATCATCGTCAAAACGCGTGTGGAACCGCACCCATTCGGTGCCATCGCGCTCAAAGGCTGTAATGTTGGTGGCATGGAGCGCCGAGGTGCGCGCACCAGTATCGATTTTGGCCTTAAGGTTGGTCAGACCCAGGAGCGGCAGGTCGACATGTTCCTGCCAGCCAATGATGATCATGCAAAGCGCGCCTTGAAGCGTGGCAACTGCTGGGAACCTTAGAAGCTTCCGAGGAAGCTGGCTACGGCCTGTTCATGACGACGAAAAGGCCATCACTGAGATCGATCCATAGATGCCGTCGAACGCCGCCTCATTGATGGTGCTAGCTCTCTTGCCCTTCACCGGTATCGGTCCATTTGGCGTCGAAGTGCGAACCATCGCAAAAGGGCTTGTTTTTTGACAGTCCACAACGGCAGAGCGAATATTTGGCCCGGCTCGCACCCTCGCCATTGAACGGCGCATCTAAGGTCACGTTGGTCACATGGTAGGGGCCGTTTGGCTCGATACTGATCGACACATCGCCGGTGGTCAGATGCTGCTCGGGCGTGTTGCCAACCGAGACCCGCAGGGCGCCCGATGGGCAAGCAGCCATCACATCGAGAATTTCTTCAAGCTTTCCACCGTCGGGCTGAACCCAGGGTTTCTGGCGCGGATTGAAGACCGATGCGGCGCGCGCCTGACACTGCGCGGCATGGGTGCATAAGACCGGCGTGTAACTGATGGTCACGTCAACGCCATCTGCAACACCGGAATAGGTCACCGCACTGTTGCGCAGCGCGCTGTGGTCAGGCGTGCTGGAAAAACCAACCTTGCCATGGCTACCATCGCAAAAAGGCTTGTTGGCGGATGCACCACAACGGCAGAGCGCCATCATCGGCTTTGGCTCGGACACCTCACCCTGGGCGTCAGTCAATCCCGGCCCGTTGGCGACCAGAAGCGGGCCATCTTCTTTCATGGAAATGGTTGGGGTGTCGGTCATCGCGCTTATCCGCCGTTGTTTGCTTTATCCAGCTGCCTTGGATCGGTTGGTCCACCACAGCGGCACACTGAGCAGTATGGCTGAGGCGGAGACGAGTGTCATGACGGTGCCAGGGACAAAGTTCACGAAGCCACCAACGTCCATATAGATGAAGTAGCCAACATCGGTGACGCCACCAACAATGGCTGCAGTCCAGATAGCGGTGAGGTTGGCGCGCCAAATGAAGATGGCTGCGATCAGCGTGTACGTGCCGATCCAAAGCAGGTTGAACCCGTGCTGGTTGAGGACCGCACCGACGGCAGGATGGTAGTCTCCAGCCAAAAGCGCTGGATCCACCGCATCGGCAATGCCGGCAACCGACCCGGCGGTATCCTGCACAATCGTCATGACACCAGCAAACATATGCACCAGCCCCCACACGACCCATAGGACCGCGGCAATCTTTAGAGCTAGCATCTGGTTCTTTGTCATGATCAAAACCCTTTGACGTGATGCCCAACCGTGACGCGGACAGGCACGAAATGATGAAATAAGTTGACTTTATCAACTATCATAATGTGGACTATGTCAACTAGATAAACCATGCCGGATATCGAAACCGCACAGCTCACCGACCGCTTCATGCGCCGCATCCATGCTGAACTCGGTGCGCGTTCGGCTGCGTTTGACACCCACAAGCTGGGTCCATCTGGTGGTATCTTGCTGCTGACTTTGGCCGACATGGCGCCGGTGAAACTGCACGCGCTGGTGAGCGCGATGCAGCGCGACAAGTCGCAGATGACGCGCGCCATTCAGGGGTTGGAAGCCAAAGGGCTTGTTGAACGCCGAAGCGATCCTGACGATGCCCGTGTCGCGGTTTTGCAGCTGACCGAAGAAGGCAAGGACGCCGTGCACGGCCTTCAGCGCGCAGTCGCCGATGTGCTGGCCGACATTCTCTCACCCTTGTCGAAAGCCGAACAGGCGACGTTGCGGACGTTACTGCGGCGCTTGTAGCGGCGTCGACAAACAGGACGCCTGCGACCTCACAGACCTTTGAGGCGACGGTGAAGGCGCGCTACCCTATAGCGGTGTGACCCCACACCAGCACGAGGTTCGTGTGCCCGAATTTTCCGAAGCCACCATCCGCCTGACCGCCTTCATCGGCATCTTCACCGCTATGGCCGTGTTTGAGCAGTTTTTGCCGCGCCGCGAACGGTTTCCGGCGCGCGGGCGTCGCTGGCTGACGAACTGGGGCATGCTGATCGTCGACTCTGTTGTCCTGCGCATCCTCTTCCCGGCTGCGGCGGTCGGTGTGGCGCTGTGGGCCGAGGCGGCGGGTTTCGGTCTGTTCAACATGATCGATGTGCCGATGATCCTGGTCGTGATCTTCGTCATCGTGTTTCTCGATTTTGCCGTCTGGCTGGAGCACGTCGCCTCCCATCACTGGCCGCTGCTCTGGCGCATTCACAAGGTGCATCATGCCGACGTTGATCTGGATGTGACCAGCGCGCTGCGCTTTCACCCGCTAGAAATTATCGTGTCCATGCTTTGGAAGGGAGCTTTGGTCGCGCTGCTTGGCGCGCCAGCAATCGCGGTGCTGATCTTCGAGATCATCTTGAACGGCATGGCGATGTTCAACCATTCCAATGTGAAGCTTCCCTTGTGGCTCGATCGGCTGCTTCGTCCCGCCGTGGTGACGCCGGACATGCATCGTATCCACCACTCGATCATTGAGCGGGAGACCAACACCAATTACGGCTTCAACCTGTCAATCTGGGATCGGTTGTTTGGCGTCTACACGCAGGATCCGGTGATGGGGCAACAGGGCATGACCATCGGGCTGGCCGAGCACCAAAATCTACAGCCGACCGGGCTGCTCTGGAGCCTGCTTCTACCGTTTCGAACCTACCAAAAGGTCCGCGCGCCGGATCCCTTGATGGATGATGTTAAAGCCCCAGCGGGTCGAGTGGAAACGCCGTCAACATGATCGTCTCCAACTCGCCTGAGGATTCCAGGCGGATGAGCGCGGCGTTGAGCGCCTGAACCAATTGCGACTGGCCGCGCGGCACCGCGAACGCCAGACCTTCACCAAAATAAGTCACCGAGAAAATCGGCGGGCCAACAAATGCGCAGCAATCACCGGACTGGTCGCTGGCGAGCCAGAACGCAAGGTCGATGCCGTCGCCAAAGGCGTGGCTGATGTCCTCGCTTCGCAAGGCCAGAAATAAGTCTTCAGCGGCAGGAAACGTCACGATGGCCGCGTCGGCATAGGCATCGCGCAGGAAGGCCGCATGGGCAGTGTTCTCGACCACGCCGATGCGCGCACCATCAACCCAATCGGGGTTTTCAGCATCGGCCCGCGCACCAACGAACCGGGCCGCAAAACGGTAATAGGGCAAGGAGAAGGTGAAGCGCTCAGCGGTGTCGCGGGTGACCGCCAATCCCGCCGCGAGCACCAAATTGTTCGGATCGTCTTGAACGGCCGCGACAACCTGATCAAAGCGGCGCGCCTGCAACGTGCAGGGCAAGTCGAGCGTGTCGCAGACCGCGCGAATGAGGTCGATGTGCACACCGGCCAGGCGGCCAGTGCCATCCAGAAAGGCAAAGGGCGGGAAATCGTCAGCCACCACGAACCGCAGCACCGGACCCGGCATCGGTTCGGGCAGCGCGATCCGCGCGCGCGGATTGATGAAGCGCAGGTCAGACAGGCCCATCGGCGCCGTTTCTTCCACGCTCTCGTCCTGCCCGACAGGTCCCTCAGGCGCAATTTCGACCTGCTGCGCCGTCACCAGTTGGGGTATCGCGATCAGTGCGATGAGGGCTGGAATGAGGGGGCGAAAAAAGCTGCGCACGTTTGTCCGCTTGAGTTGAGCGAGTGGAAGGCCGGTCCCCTATAGCGCCCCGCATAAGAAGCTCAAAGGGCGAATTGAGAGCCGGGTCGAAACCGCCCGTGTTCATGCTTAGGCACTGCCCCCGATGCGCGGCTCTTCGAAAGCCGCCAGTGTGGCTTTGGGCACGTATTGTGAGCCTTGCCGTTCTGGTCCTTTCTTGCGGCAGGGTGTGTTGCGTCGGGGGTTGAGTATGCGGGGGCTTTCGAGCGGAAGCGGCGCAGGCGTGTCGCAGATTTCGGCGTTGCACGGCCCGCCGCTGAAAGGCATGACGCCAAAGCCCGCAGCGCAGACAGGCCTGGCGTTGAAGGCAACGGCCAGAAGCGACGCGCTGAAAGCCAAGCTTGTCCGGCCCGCCGAACCCAAACCCTTTGCAACCAAGCATCGCGCACCGCCAAAGCCTCACGTCGAAGATGCGATCCCGCCGGGATGGTCCTGCGGCCTGCCCGATCCCAATGCCAGCCTGCGGGCACTTGCCAACAAGGCGCGGTATATGCCCCTGCGTCGCGCCGATGGGGCGCGTGGTGCCGTCTACGAGGACACCCCAACCGCGCGCGCGACGGTCGCACGATTGATGGAAAACCATCCAAAGGCGTCGGAACTCCTGTTTCTTGCGCCGCGCGGCCATGTCCAGGCGCTCTGGGCGGATCATCTTGGGCCGGAGCTAACAGCATTCTCCCAGACCCATCTGGCAACAACCCAGCCTGAAATGAGTGCGCGCGAAACGCTGGTGCGCCGTCAGACCTTGGCGTTCACCGGCATTGCGCTTTCCTTGGTGCTTTGGGCGCTGCTCGCCACACCCAGCCTGTTGGTGATGCTCAATGTGCTGTTTGGCTGTCTTTATTTCACGGTCGGGGCGGCGCGTATCCTTGCCGCTTTAAGTCCCATGCCAAGGCGCGTGCGCCACAGGCCATTGGCCGATCGGATGCCGGACGCTGATCTGCCGATCTATTCGGTGCTCGTTCCGATGTACGATGAAGCGGCGATGGTGCCGCAATTGATCGCCTCGCTACGCGCGCTTGATTACCCTGCCGACAAGCTTGAGATTTTTCTGCTCGCTGAGGCCGACGATCAAACCACACTCCAAGCGCTGGCCCGCCAGACTTTGCCTGGGCACATGGCCGTCATCCGTGTGCCGCCGAGCCAACCGCGCACCAAACCCAAAGCCCTCAATTTCGCCTTGCCGCTGACGCGCGGCGCTTTTCTTACGATCTATGATGCTGAGGATCGGCCCGAGACGGACCAATTGCGCAAGGCGGTGGCGGCCTTTTCCAAGGACACAAGCAAACGTGGCGCGCGACTGGGCTGCGTGCAGGCGGCGCTCAACGTCACCAATGGGCGCAAGTCCTTCCTCTCACAGCATTTCGCCCTTGAATATATGGCGCTGTTTGATGTGTTCCTGCCTGCCCTGTCAGGTCTCGATCTGCCGATTCCGCTGGGTGGGACGTCCAACCATTTCCGCCGCTCGGCGCTGATCAAGGCCGGTGGGTGGGACCCTTACAATGTGACCGAAGATGCCGATCTTGGCATCCGGCTGGCGCGGCTTGGCTACACCACGCAGATGATCAACTCGACGACGTACGAGGAAGCGCCGACGCGGTTCGGCACCTGGATCAAGCAAAGGGCGCGCTGGTTCAAAGGCTGGTGGCAGACTTGGCTGGTGCATATGCGCCACCCGCTGCGTTTGATGCGCGAGCTTGGTGTTTCGGGGTTCGTCACCTTCCAAACCATCATGCTCGGCGTGCTGATCTCGGTGCTGATCCACCCGTTTTTCTTGCTCATGACGCTTTGGGCGATGAGCGGTGCCGGCGGTCCGCTTTATACGGCGGCCAGCGGTGCCGGGCAGGTGTTGATTACATTCAACCTGGGCAATTTCGCCATTGGTTATCTTGCCACGGCGATGCTCAGCGGCACTGGCGCGGAAAGGCGCGGCGTCAAACACATCGTGCCGGTTTTGCTGACCATCCCGCTCTATTGGGTTTGCCTGTCGGCGGCCGGTTTTCTGGCGCTGTGGGAGTTGATCCGACGCCCGCACCATTGGAACAAGACGCCGCACGGGGCGGGATGACGTGGTTGGTGTCAGCGCTCTTGGCATTTGTTCCGCAAACGCCTGCCGCGCATTCCGCCAATCGCGTCGCGATTGGCTACGGGCGGTTGTGCCGAAGGCACAGAGCAACTGCATTTCCAGACAACTAAGCGATACAGTTTAGTATCAGCGCTCTCGGCATTTGCTCCGCAAACGCCTGCCGCGCATTCCGCCAATCGCGTCGCGATTGGCTATGGAGCGGGTGAAGGGAATCGAACCCTCGTCGTCAGCTTGGGAAGCTGCTGCTCTACCATTGAGCTACACCCGCACGAATTTGCTATGTGACAGAGCCTGCCGACCGGCGCAAGAACAGCGTCTTTGACCAGGCCATAGGCCATTTCATTTGTTCGCAATATAATGACAGTCAGTCGAATATTGACGCCCTTACTGATCACAAAGACCAAAGCTATATCTGCCATCAGAACAAACCAATGCTGGCAGAGGAGCCGGATATGATCAAAGAGATCAAAGGCCTGCATCACGTCACATCGATGGCGGGCGATGCGAACATTAACAATCAGTTTTTTACACAGACGCTTGGTCTGCGCAGGGTCAAGAAGACCGTCAACTTCGACGCGCCGGAAGTCTATCACCTCTATTATGGTGACGAAGTCGGGACGCCGGGCTCGGTGATGACCTATTTCCCCTTTGGCCGGATGCCCCGCGGTGAACGCGGCGCCGGCGAAGTGGGCGTGACCGAATTTGCCGTTCCGACCGGATCGCTCGACTATTGGAAAGACAGGCTTGGCAAACAGGGCGTTCAGGGCCTGGCCGAAGAAACCGCCTTTGGCGAGCAACGGCTCGCCTTTGACGGACCCGATGGCGACAGTTTTGCTTTGGTGGAAAGTGACCCGCAAGGGCGCACGTCTTGGACCGGCGCCGATGTACCGGAGGATGCTGGCATTCTCGGCTTTCGCGGCGCGCGTTTTCAACTGCGTGATGCCAACGCCACGGGCGAGCTGCTTTCCTTTATGGGTTACCAAAAAGCTGAATCGGATGGTGATCTCACCCGGTACGTGGTGGAGGGCGGCAACGCCGCCGATACCATTGACCTTCACGCCGTCTCTGGCGCGGCTTTGGCTGACCAGGGTGCCGGATCGGTGCACCATATCGCTTTTGCGGTCGAGAACCGCGAGGCGCAACTTGAGGTGCGCAAAGCACTGTTGGACACCGGCTATCAGGTCACACCCGTGATCGACCGCGATTACTTCTGGGCGATCTATTTCCGCACGCCCGGTGGGATCCTGTTCGAGGTGGCGACCAATGAGCCAGGGTTCGACCGGGACGAGGACACCGCTCATCTGGGCGAGGCTTTGAAGCTGCCGACCCGCTACGAAGACCATCGGGCACAGATCGAAAAGATCTTGCCAGCGATCGAAGACTAGGAGCGTTTGTGATGTCGAAAGAGTTCTATCACGCACTCACGACTCCACCGGAGGAAGGCAAGCCGCTGTTGTTTGCCTTTCACGGCACCGGTGGCGATGAGCATCAGTTCTTTGACCTTGCCAGATCGATGGTGCCAGGCGCGGGCGTGGTTTCTCCGCGCGGCGATGTGTCGGAAATGGGGGCCAACCGCTTCTTCCGGCGAACCGGCGAAGGTGTCTACGACATGGACGATCTGGCAAAACGCACCGCGCAGATGGCAGCCTTTGTCGAGGCATTCAAAGCAGACCATCCGCAAAGCCCGGTCTATGGGTTTGGCTATTCAAACGGGGCGAACATCCTCGCTTCGGTCGTGTTGACGCGACCTGATCTGTTTGCCCGGGTTGGGCTTTTGCACCCGTTGATCCCGTGGGTCCCGGACCCGATCGAAGGCTTGCAGGGCAAGAAGGTCCTGATTTCAGCCGGTCGTCAGGACCCGATCACGCCCTGGCCTGCCAGCGAGCGCCTGATTGCTTGGTTTCAAGATCAAGGCGCTGAAGTGAGCACCGCTGTTCATAATGGCGGCCATGAGTTGCGCGAAACGGAAATCGACGCGCTGGCGAAACTCCTCGCGAACTAAACGTTAGTAACCAGCGCGGGTTTATCCCGCGTCGGCTGCCAATTCGGACCTGCCTTGAGCCTGTCTGCAACGCAATATTAACCATACTGAACGAAACTTCTCACTCCGACGACGGAGTGTGCATGCGGCTGGTGCTGCCCCTTTTCGCCATTGCCTTGGCTGGCTGTTCGACCGTGCCGAACGGCGATGTTTCGACCTGGCAGGTGAGCCAGTCACAGACCACCTATGTGCTCGCTGATGATGAGGATGCGCCGACGGCGCAAGCCGCCTTCGGTGACGCATCCATCTATCTGGTCGCCCTGCAGGTGAACGATGGCACCTGTTACATCCGCGTACGCGAGGGCCTCGCGTCTGGCCAGGTCTGCCAGTTCGGCGATTTTATTCGCGTTTCGCCGGATGCGCCGCTTGCAACGGATGTCGCGCCGGTTCCGCCGCTCGTGCTCGGCTTGTTCGACACGATGGACGCCGGTGATCTGGCCGAGTGACAGAGGCCCAGCTAGGGCACACACGCCAAACCGCTTCAATCACTGCGTCGCTTGAACCACAAACGGGATCGCATTGAGCGCATAGGTTCCAGGCTCCAGCGGAAGCTGAAACGCAATTTCGTCTTCACGCCAAATCTCAAGCCCGCCCAAGCCCACGCCATAGGTGTAGAACACACCATCGCAACTGGCCCGTGCCTCAAAGATCGTGCCGGATCGATCGTCAAAATCGAGACGATCACAATCCGCCAGCGCCAGATGCTCGGTCTGCCCGGACCTGTGATCCTGGAAAACGATGGTCAGCGTTGCATTGTCCAAGAGGCTGGAACTGGTGGACGGGGAAGAAGCCTGGCCGTCCACCAGAATACCCAGCAAGTCGTCGGCGGTCATTGGTGAACCACGTTCCAACGCATTGTTGAAGGCCTTCGATTGCATGGGATGCGGGTCCGCCGCGACGGGAAGTGGAGCACCCGGCGAGCCACCAGAGGCGGCAAAGCCGAGTGAAAAGGACGCTAGCCCTGTGCCATCGGCCAAAGCCGAAGAGCTTGCAAGGCAAGTGAACCCCAACAAGGCAGCTGCCAAAACGGCGGGCTTGCGGTGCCAACGATTGATCATAGCCGGGTACTCCTTACGCGAAACGTGAGCGGTTGCTGCCTTAGCAGGGCACCCGGACGAGCGTCACATGCTGGTCCTCAAGAACGCGGCGCGTTTGGATATACACAGCGTCATGGTGCGCGCGGCGCACAATGCTTCCATCAACCTGCGGATTTCCAACCCAAGACTGGGAAGGTCCGGAGACCAGGTGGCCACGTGTGTTGTATTGGACGAGTGCCGGAATGCGCTGTGCTTCGTAGCACACGTCGCGATTGACATACTCATCTTCGGTGAACGTCCGAGCTTGGGTAATGCCGACAGTTGCGGCCAGTGTGCCCAATACCAGACCGCCGGCTAGTGCGGTTTTAGCAATCGAAAATGCCATGGTATTCCCCTGTTACTAACTGAGTTACTTTAAGCCGCACACTGCGAGACAAGCGTACCGGCCTTGAAGGAGTCAAGCAGTCATTTCCAAGTTTCTGCAAGCAAATGTCGTCATTCTTTCTTTATTCGATCGATTCCTTGTGTATTGCCAAATGGTTAACGCAGAGGCAGTGGCCCCATCATTGGAATGAAAAAACTGCATTCATTCGTTCAAAATGATGATCTTCTAAGTGAAGATGGCGCATTTACCGCTGTTTTTCAGTTGATTTCCATCTTTAACTAATCACTTTGTCCGACAACCGATTTTCGTCTCTTTTTCCTTATATACTTTGACGGCAAATATTTTTTGCTTGTCTTTCACATCAAAAAGCTTGTCCAACGCTCTAAATGTTAATTCCGTCATATTTTGTCGCCTTTGATAGAATCGAACGCTTTTGGAGAAAGAACGATTTAGGCGTACAATTGTCGACCCTTTGTGTTCGACTGGTTTAACCCGAAGTACGATACGACGATGACTTCATGCGTGTATCTGACGGATCGCTATCGTCTAAATGGAGACGGAGAATTCGGCGAAGTCGACTGCAACTGATTGGCTGCGGGCCCGTAAAACTTCGCCTGCGAAACAAACCGGCTGGCGGACAAGGCGGTCGATCAGACCGCTCTTGTAACCCTTTGATCCGACTGAATTCTTTCGACTATTAAGACATCACACTAAATTGAAGTATTCGCCGAGCCTATTAGCTTGCGATATTCGATGGCATCTTGAATTGAACGGCTCGCTATCGCCCGATCGCACCCACGCAACCACACACTTCTGGCGCGGTCGTCACCTTCATTGACTCTGGTGCTCCGGTGAGGAGCGCGACCCGCTAAAGCCCGCGATCCATAAGCTGGCGGATGTCGGTGGCCGACGTTCCCGCCACGATGCGACCGAGTTCTTGATTGCCGCGCAGGACAAGCAGGGTCGAGCGGCGCGGAATGGACCGTCGAACGGCCACTTCGTGCCTGCGGTAGGTATCCCAATCAACGCGCACAAACGTCATCGCCTGGTCATAGGCCGGGTTGGTGGCGCGCAGATTGTTGACCACGCGCTCCTGACGCCGGCAGGTGCCACACCAGGTCGCCGAATAATCGACAAAGACCGTCTTGCCCTCTGCAAGGGCGGTGTCAATGACGCCAGGGGCGTACTCGACGAAATCGGAGGCAAACGCCGCTCCGGGGACAATCGTCGGAGCCAACACCAGGGCCATTGCGGAGGTGATAAACAGGCGGCGGTTCATGGCATATCTCCTTGCATCAAAGGGAAACGGATAGGTCTTGGAGCCAGATCGGCATCACATCGAGCGCCCAGCTTTCCACATAGTGGTGCACGCCGAGCAACAGCATCAGGCCAACGGCGAAAAAGGTTACGCCAATGACCGACTTGGCGCGCTCGGCGAGGCTCCGCAGGCTTTCGGAACGGGCCCGAATGGTCTCGCGCGCGCCATAGCCAATAGCGAGGATCAGCGTGGAAACCCCCAGTGCAAAAAACGTCATAATCAGGGTGACATAGAGAAGGTTCTGGCCTTGCGAGGCAAGCGCGATCGCCCCGCCGAGTGTCGGACCGATGCAGGGCGACCAGACCATGCCAAGCAGCGCACCGCCCAGGAACTGACCACGCAGATCGGATGTATCCATATCCGCCATGCGGTTGCCGGCGCCAGCCGCGGCGCCTGCGGTCGCCAATTCGAACCGCCGCGAAAAGGCGGGCACCATCAAAACCAGCCCAAACGCCATCATCAGAACGGCGCCGATCTGGGCGAGCGTCTCCTGGGTCAGCCCGACCGCACTGCCAAAGGCGGTCACGGTGACACCGAACAGGACGAACGACAGGCTCATGCCGGCCGCAAGCGCTAATGGCCCGAAGCGGCTGGCGTTGAGCGCGCCGACCAGCACGATCGGCAAGACCGGCAGCACGCATGGGTTGATCAGCGTCAGCAAACCGGCGGCGTAGGCGAAAATCAGGTCCATAGTGTTGCATTGCAAGCCGCGCGCCGTTCGATCAAGCGCCCGTCGGTCACGATTGGTTTACTGCCGCTTGGCTTAGCAGCCGCCGGCGCATCGCAGCGTCAGAAAAAAGGAACACCAGACAGGCCTTGAAGCGACCGGCGCCCTTACCCATAAGGCTTCAGACAGACCCCGTGCCGGCAAGGACCCCCCATGCGCGAACAGGTTGAAGCCTTCATCACCAGCCGCCGCTTTGAAGTGGCGATCACCGCCCTTATCATCGCCAACGCGATCACACTTGGCCTGGAGACGTCCGACGCGGTCATGGCGCGGTTCGGACCGGCGCTTCTGTTTATCGACCGGGCCGTGCTCTGGGTGTTTGTGGTGGAGCTGGCGCTGCGGTTCTACGTCTATCGCACCAAGTTCTTCCATGATCCGTGGCGCATCTTCGATTTCGTGATTGTCGGCATCGCCCTCATGCCGACCAGCGGCAGCCTGTCGGTGCTGCGGGCCTTGCGTATCTTGCGTGTGCTGCGGCTTGTTTCGATGGTGCCGTCGCTGCGCCGCGTGGTTGGTGGGCTCATCGCGGCGCTGCCGGGCATGGGCTCGATCACCGTGCTCTTGACGCTGATCTTCTACGTTTTCTCGGTAATCGCGACCAAGCTTTACGGCACCGGCCAAGGCGCCTGCGAGGCGGTCGAAGGTCGGTGTGCAGAACTTGTCGAATGGTTCGGCACGCTGCCTGCCTCGGCCTATTCACTGTTTCAGATCATGACACTGGAAAGCTGGTCGATGGGCATTGTGCGCCCGGTGATGGAGGTCCACCCTTTTGCCTGGACGTTCTTCATCCCGTTCATTCTTTGCACAACCTTTACGGTGCTCAACCTCTTCATCGGCATCATCGTTTCAGCCATGCAAGCTGAGCACGAAGCGACCGCCGAGCAAGAGCGCGCCGATCTGCACGAAGAGCAGAAAGTGATTTTGAGCGAGCTACGTGCGCTACGGTCAGAGGTGGCGGAGATGCGGAAGGGGTAGCTGACGGTTTGGTGTCATCCTCGCCCCCGGATCAAGTCCGGGGCAGGCTCTTGTGGCGGGGATCCAATTCAATGAACGCACGGCTAGCCGGGCGGATGCCGAATGGCCTGCGGAATGGATCCCTGTGACGAGCACAGGGATGACGGACATCGTCAAACCAGAAAACTACCGAAAGTGCTTCGATAGTTTCAGGCCCTGGGCCTGATAGTTGGAAACGCCACCGGCGCCATAAAGCGTTGTCGGACGCTCGCGCATCGTCTCGAACACCAGGCGGCCAATCATTTGACCGTGCTCGACCAAAAACGGCACCTCGCGGGACCGCACCTCAAGGACCGCGCGGGCACCCTTGCCATCAGCTTCCGGCGCACCAAAGCCCGGATCGAAGAACCCAGCATAATGCACGCGGAATTCTCCGACGAGCGGATCGAAGGGCACCATCTCCGCGGCGTAATCCGCTGGAACGTGCACCGCCTCGCGGGACACCAGAATGTAGAACGCTGCCGGATCGAAGATCAGGGATTGGGAGGCATCGGCATAAAGCGGCTCCCAATAGGCATCGCGATCAAGGCCGGCCTTTTCATCGACCTTCACCAGGCCGCCAGGACGTTTTGCGCGGTAGCCGATCAACCCGTCTTCGCCGCCTTTCAAGTCGATCGAGACGGCCAGACCGTTTTGAAACTGCGCCGGCGCGCCTTCCACCAACCCAAGGCGCTGATCGAGGCTTTTCAGTTCCTTGTCCGACAGCAGCGTGTTGCCGCAGCGAAAGCGTATCTGCGACAGACGCGAGCCCGGTTTCACCAGGATCGGAAAGCTCTGCGGCGCGATCTCTAGGTAAAGCTTGCCGGCATATCCGGCTGGAATCTGGTCGAACACCGCTCCGCCGTCGGTTATGACGCGGGTGAAAATATCCAGGCGCCCGGTGGAGCTTTTGGGGTTGGTCGCAGCGCTCACTTCAGGCGGCAGCGCCAGCGCCTCGTTAAGCTCCACCAGATAAATGCAGCCGGTTTCGAGCACCGCGCCGTTCTCCAGCGGCATCTGGTGCAGGGCGATCTCATCAAGCCGCTCGGCGACCGTGCGTCCAGCTCCTGGCAAAAAACTTGCCTTGATCCGGTAGGCGGTTTGACCGAGCCGCAGATCAAGGCTCGCTGGCTGGATCTGATCATCATCGAGCGGCGTGGCGTGGCTGATCGCGCTAGCCTCGACCATCGCGCGGATGTCGTGGTCGGGTAGGATGCCATCATGCGGGCCAAAGGACGGGAGTGGGGTGCTCATCGTGCCTGACTGTTTTCGCAAACCAGCGCGCGAGTCCATTGGGCGAGCAGCACCATACACAGCTGGTTTGTGCCCGCCGGGCAAGGTTCGTTCGATAAAACGGACAAACGTTCGTCTTGACGAACGACGTGGCTGTGATAGTCGGTCAGGCAGCCCATGAGGAAGCACCCGATGACCGACCTATCACGTCCTGCCCACGCCCTGCGCCCTGAAACCAACCTTGTCCATGGTGGCACGCTGCGTTCAGGGTTCGGCGAGACGTCCGAAGCGCTCTTCCTGACCCAGAGCTTTGTCTATGACAGCGCCGAGCAGGCCGAGGCGCGGTTTCAAGGTGACGAACCGGGGTTCATTTATTCGCGGTTTTCCAATCCAACCATCAAGATGCTGGAAGACAGGCTATGCCTTCTGGAAGGGGCTGAAGCCTGCCGTGTCACTGCGTCGGGCATGGCGGCGGTGACAGCAGCGATGCTTTGTTCGCTGTCGGCCGGCGATCATGTGGTCGCGGCCCGCGCCCTGTTCGGGTCCTGCCGTTACGTGGTCGAAGAGTTGTTGCCGCGCTTAGGCATCGAGACCACCCTGATCGATGGCCGCGACCTGGACGCCTGGAAAACGGCGCGGCGTCCGAACACCAAAGTCTTCTTCCTGGAGACCCCGTCCAACCCGACGCTGGAAGTGATCGACCTGCGGGCGGTGGCGGACATCGCCCATGAAGGCGGCGCCAAGCTCTATGTGGATAATGTGTTTGCCACGCCGCTCTACCAGCGCCCGATGCAGTTCGGCGCCGATGTGGTGATCTATTCGGCCACCAAACACATGGATGGCCAGGGCCGCTGTCTTGGCGGCGCCGTGCTCGCTTCGCAAGACTGGATCGACGAGCATCTGCACACATTTTTGCGTCAAACGGGGCCGAGCCTTTCGCCCTTCAATGCCTGGGTGATCCTGAAAAGCCTGGAAACCTTTGCGCTGCGCGTGAACCAGCAGACCGACAATGCCTCGGCTCTGGCGGATCGACTGGCGGATCATCCCAAGATCGCGCGGGTGTTCTATCCGCATCGCAACGACCACCCTGATTATGCCATCGCCTCACGGCAAATGGCGCGCGGCGGCACCCTGATCGCGTTCGAGGTGGCGGGTGGAAAAGCCGATGCCTTCGCCTTTCTCAATAGGCTGAACATCATCAAGATTTCCAACAATCTGGGCGATGCAAAAAGCCTGATCACCCATCCCTCGACGACGACGCATCAACGGCTTGAAGAAACTGATCGACTGGACCTCGGCATCCACCAGAACCTGCTCAGGCTCTCAGTCGGGCTCGAACATGTGGATGATCTCTGGGATGATCTCGACGCCGCGCTCGACTAGGGCCTGAACGTCTGCCAGGCCATCAGGATGCGGGCGATCGCGGTGAGCATGACGAGCACCGTGAAGGCATAGGCGAGCCAGGGGAACCAGGCTGGCATCATGCAGGCGATGACAAAGACCGCGATGGTTTCGGTGCCTTCAGCCAAGCCACCGGTGAAATAGAGCGATTTGGAGCCGCGCCGATCGGTGCTCAGGCCGTGCTTTTCCGCCAGGATCGCATAACCCAAAAACGACCCGCCATTGATGTAGAAACTGAACAGAAGCGCGCAGGCCGCAACCGCGTTGGCGGCTGGATCGGCAACCGCAAAGCCCAGTGGCACAGCGGCGTAGAAGACATAATCGCAGACGATATCGAGATAACCGCCCCGATCGGTTTTCTGCGTGGCGCGCGCGACCGCGCCATCGAGCCCGTCGGCGAGGCGGCTTGCCAGAACCAGGCCAAGGCCAACCCAATAGGCCTGAAGCGCGATCGCCAATCCCGCGGCCAAGCCAAGCACCAAACCGATCAGCGTGATATGGTCCGCTGTCAGCCCCGAGCGGGCAAGGCTGCGCCCGAGCGCGTTGAGCGGTGGATCGATGAGCGTGCGCATTTGGCCATCAAGCATGGTGGCGGTCTTTCGATCGTTGCGTTGGCATTGAGTTTGGCCCTGGGGTTAGGCGTTGACCGGGCCTGGCGCAAGCGACGGCAGGCGCCACTCCTTGGCTTGTGAACAGGCGTGACAGGCTCTGCCCCGTGTGGGAGACTGGAGGTATCGGACGTGTGAGGCGCGAGGCAGAGAAAGGCCCTTTGGGGTTGGCGCAATGTACCAGGCGGTAACGAAGAACATCCAAGTGACGGTGGAACCGCAGTTTTTGCCGGATGAGTCCGACGTGGATGCCAGCCGCTTTTTCTTCGCCTATGGCGTGGAAATTGCCAATCTTGGCCGCTCGATCATCCAAGTGCGCACGCGCTATTGGCACATCACTGACGGTCTGGGACGGGTGCAGGAAATCAGCGGCGCTGGTGTCGTCGGTGAGGAGCCGATTCTGCATCCAGGGGAGAGCTATCGCTATACGTCCGGCTGCCCGCTCGACACGCCGACCGGTATCATGGTTGGTCATTACGGCGTTGAGACACTGGAAGGCACCCGCTTCAAGGTGGAGATTCCCGCCTTCTCGCTTGATGCGCCGTTCTTCGAGCGCACCCTGAACTAGGTTTTTCATACCCGCTGATGTTCAATCCTGGACCGATCTTTCTGATCATCGGCGCGTTGCTGGCGACGCTGGGCGTGGCGATGATGATCCCGGCGCTGGTTGATCTGGCGCAAGCCAACAATGATTGGGTGGTCTTTGCCGCCAGCTCGCTTGTCACCACGCTGGTGGGTCTTGGCCTGGCCCAGACCGGGCGTGGCCGGCCGGCGATCTTATCCTCGCGCCAAGCGGTGTTGATGACGGTTGGCGCCTGGACGGTTTTGCCAGCCTTTGCTGCCCTGCCTTTGCTCTGGTCCGGCGCGACACCCACCTACACCGATGCGTTTTTTGAAGCGATGAGCGGTATCACCACAACGGGTGCCACCGTCGTTTCGGGCCTGGATGCCCAACCACCAGGGGTTCTGGTGTGGCGGTCCATGCTGCAATGGCTTGGCGGCCTCGGTGTTGTCGTGATGGCGGTGTCGATCCTGCCGATGCTGCGCGTCGGTGGTATGCAGCTTTTTAAGACCGAAGCCTTTGATACACCGGACAAAATCCTGCCCCGCGCCACGCAAATTTCCGGCTCGCTGATCGCCGTCTTTTCGATTTTCACGCTTCTATGCGCGATGGCCTACACGGCGGCCGGCATGACCTTTTTCGATGCCGTCAACCACGCCATGACGACCGTCGCCACTGGCGGCTACTCCACACGCGATGAATCCATTGGGTACTTTCAGTCCGGCTCGGTGGAGCTGATCGGGATCGTCTTCATGATCCTCGGCTCGCTGCCGTTCCTGCTTTACGTGCAGGCGCTACAAGGGCGTCCCTTGGGCCTTGTCCGCGACAGCCAAGTGCATGTGTTTCTCGTTCTGCTGATCGCTTTTTCTCTGCTGGTGGCCTTGGCGCTCGATCCGCTGACGGCGGAGCGCGGTGTGATCGCCGATCTGCGGGTCGCGACGTTCAACGTCGTCTCCATCATGACCGGCACGGGCTATGCCTCGGAGAATTACGGCCAGTGGGGCGCCATGCCGGTGATGGTGTTTCTGGTCCTGACGCTGATCGGTGGCTGCGCCGGATCGACCGCCTGCGGCATGAAGATTTTCCGGGTTCAGGTGGCGCTGAAGACGGTAACGCAGCATGTGCGGCGCCTTGCCTACCCGCACGGCGTATTCGTGATGCGCTACAATGGGCGGCCGGTGGACGGCTCGGTCGTCTCCGCCGTCATGAGCTTCATCTTCCTCTATTTCTTGCTGATCGGAATACTGGCAGTGGTGCTGATGGCGATGGACCTTGATCCACTGACCGCCTTTTCCGGCGCCGCCACCGCCATCGCCAATGTCGGGCCGGGCCTTGGTGATGTGATCGGCCCCGACGGCAACTTCTCCACCCTGCCAGATGCAGCCAAATGGTTGTTGTCACTAGCGATGCTTGTCGGACGGCTGGAGCTTTTCACCGTGCTGGTGCTCATCCTACCGCGCTTCTGGCAACGCTAACCGCCAGCGGCGGTAGGCGGGAGTTTGGCTCCGTCGTGGCCGGATAGAGGGTTTGTCTATTCGGCCGGTGTGAGCACTCGGCTATCGCTTTCGCCATCATCGGCCAATCGGCGTCCGAAGAAGGTGCGAAGGACGATGCCGATATCATCGCCGACCTTGAGCAACGACGGCACCAGGACCATGACGAACAGGGTCGCGGTCGCCAGCCCAAAGGTGATGGTGATCGCCATGGGCAGCAAGAACTGCGCCTGGAGCGAGGTCTCGAAAAGCAGCGGCGAGAGCCCGCCGACCGTCGTCAGCGACGTCAGAAGAATGGCGCGGAAACGATCCTGTGTCGCCTGAACGGCAGCCTCAGCAACGCTCATGCCTTCCTTCAGGCGATCATCAAAACGCGACACCAGAATGATCGAATTGTTGACCAAGATGCCCGCCAGACCCAACAGCCCGATGAGAGAAAGAATGGTGAGCTGGAAACCCATCACCCAATGGCCCATGATCGCGCCGACAATACCAAACGGGATGATCATCATCACCGCGATGGGGCGCCAATAGCTGGCAAAAACCCAAGCCAGAATGATGTACATGATGCCAAGTGCCAACATGCCACCAAGGCCGAGATCGGCGAAGGCTTCCTGGCGCTCTTCGGCGCGGCCGGAGAAGGTGAAATCAACGCCGTGCGTGTCGGCAACGCGTTGCAGATCGCCAGCGCGTAGCGCAGCCTCGATCTCGCTGTTGGTCGTAACTTCGATGTCGACATCGGCCGTCACCCCAACCGTCGTGCGACCATCGCGTCGCTGGATGACGGAGAAGCCCTGCCGGTCTTCCAAGTTCACCACTTCGGTCAGCGGCACATAAAGGCCCGACGGCGAACGCAGCTCCAGAGTGCGTAGTGAGCCCGTGCCGCCCACCCCGAGATTCTGGCGCACGACGATAGCGATTTCCTCATCCGGAAACGGCAGGTTGCGCGCTGTGCGACCGCCAACGGCGTCACGGATTTGCGCGCCAACGCCATCAAGGGTGAAGCCCAGCGCCTCACCACGTTCGGTGAGCGTGAGAATGATTTCCGGCTTGCCGTAGGGCAAATCGTCATCAACCCCGGACACCCCCGGAAACTGGGTGAGCGCCTCTTGAAGGTCAGCGGCTGCGGCTTTGAGTGTCGCAGCATTGTCGCCAAGCAAGCGGATATCGAGGTCCCGTCCCGGCGGACCGCCACGGCGTTCGAAGATGGAGATACGTTCAACACCCGGTAGATCAGGCACGGCCCGGCGCCATGCGCGCACAACGTCGGGCGTGCGGATCGAACGCGCCTCAGAGGAAGTGAGCTCGACATCGATGGAGGCGAAATTGTCGCCGCGATTGCGGCCCGAGGAGCCGTAGGTCGCATAAGCGGACAGCAGCAACGTGTCTTCATCGGCAATGTTCGCCGTCAGTTGCTCGTCGGTGGCACGCAGTGCCTGATCGACTCGCGCCAAAGTCTCCAAGGCCGCGGCTTCGGAGACGCCCGGCGTGAAGGTGATCGCGGCGGTGATGTTTTCAGCCTCGGGCGAGGGGAAAAACACAAATCCCACATGGTTGCCGCGAATGACACCAACGATCAGGATCAGCGCCGACACGCATAAGGCAAGCGTAACATAGCGCCAGGCGACGGCGGTCTTGACGATGAGGCGGAAAGGATTGTCGCGCACCCAGCCAAAGCCAGTATCGAAGCCGCGACGGAACCAACTTTTGCGGTTTACGTCGTGGATTGGGCTGGTGAGGTCACGACGGCGCTCTCCGCGCAGGCGCCAAAGCTCGATCAGCCCGGCCAAGACAAAGGCGGCCACAGCGATGGCAACAGCCAGCGCGGGCGTTTGGGCAAGCGGATGGGCGTTGATGATGGTCGCGATCTCACCGAGGCCGACCGCGCCAGCCAGCGGCGCTTGATAGAGCACCAGCACCATCGGGGCGGCAAGGACCAACGCGGTGAGGATCATCCGCGTCCAATTGGTCCCGCGCTTCGGCGTCGCGCCCAGCGAATGTGCCAGATGGCCTGGCAGTACAAAAAACACCTCAATGAGGCTGGCGATCAGCACCGCGACCACCACCACCGGAAGCACGCCCATGATCTGGCCAATGGTCGATCCGACCAGCAGGATCGGCCCGAAGGCGGCCGTGGTGGTGAGCATGGCGGCGATCACCGGCATCATCATGCGGGTTGCGCCATTTTCGGCCGCCTCATAGGGCCCATCGCCCATGTCGAGCCGCGTGGCGGTGTGTTCGCCAACGACAATGGCATCGTCAACGATGATCCCAAGCGTCATGATCAGCGCGAACAGCGAGATCATATTGATCGACTCACCGAAGACAAACATCAGCCCAAGCGTCGCCATAACAGCGGTTGGGATGCCAACAGCCACCCAAAACGCGATGCGCATGTTGAGGAAGACGAAGAGGATGGTGACGACCACCAGCAGGCCGGTCAGACCGTTGGTGACGAGCAGTTGAATGCGCTGTTCCACCGCCGTGGAGCGCAAATCGTAGATCGCGAGGTTCAGCGACTGGGGATATTCAAGCTGGGCCTGCTCAACCGTTCTCACCATCGCATCAGCGACGGCCAGAACATCCTGTGACGCCGAGCGCGACACATCCATGCGGATCGCGCGTTCGCCCTGAACAAAGCCTTGGCTCTGACTGCTATCGTAAGTTTGGCGGATATCGGCGATGTCGCGCAGCTCGATACGCTCGCCGGACGCCTGCCCGCGCACCACGATGTGGCCAAGCGACTCGATGCTATCGGCCTGGCTGAGCGTTCGGATTTGCCGCTCCAGATCGCCATCAAGATTGCCCGATGGCAGATCGCGACTGTTCTCACTGATCCGGCCAGCAACATCACCGATCGTTAGATCAAGACGGCGCAACGTTGCCGGATCAATGGTCACCGCATATTCGGTGTCGCGCATGCCTGAAAAGCTGACCAGATCGATATCATTGGCGATCAGGCGGTCGCGCAAATCGCGGGCAAAACTTTTCAGCGCCTCTTCGGAGAAGGGTCCGGAAATCGCGATGCGGCCCACGCGATCGGCAAAGTTGCTGGTCGTGATAACAGGCGTTTCGGAGCCATCGGGCAGCAAGGTGAGGCCAGCAACCGCCTGTTCAACATCGGCGCGCGCCTCGATCATGTCGGTGTCGTCGGTGAAGTCGAGCCGCACCGATCCCGACCCTTCGCGGGCGTAGGACACGATCTCATCCACGCCGTCGATGAAGCGCACCTCAGGTTCGACGATCGTTAGGATGTTGCTCTCCACATCCTCCGCACTCGCACCTGACCAGCTGATCGAAATCGTGATGTTCTTCGTTTCGATATCGGGGAAGAACTGGGTGTTGAGATTGGCAAGCCCGTAGATACCAAACAGCACCATCAGCGCCATCACAAGGTTCGCCGCATTGGGATGGCGGACAAACAGGCTGATGATGCCGCGCGCGCCGGTTGGCCCCTCATTGAGGCGATTGGCGGCGGTGATGCGCGTCTGACGCAGGCGAGAGAGGGGCTGTTTGCTCATCGCCGCGCCTTCTAAGAGGCCGTCTGAACGCGGCGGACGGCAACGCCATCACCGGCATCGGTCAGCCGCGAGGTTACGATCTCAGCGCCATTGAGGCCGGTATCGCCGAGCGAGCGGACCAGCGCGTGGGCACCATCCCAAGCAACCAATTCCACATTCCGCCGTTGCAAACGGTCTTCGACGACGATGAACACATGGTCGGTGTTGTAAAGCGCGGTTTCTGGAATGCGCACGGTGTTTTCAAAGGCCCGGTCTGCCAGCGACACTGATACGAATGCGCCGGGGCGCAGGTTGGCCGTTGCCTGCTCGGTGTCCAAGCGTCCGAACAACGCCACACCGCCGGAAGCCGCTGAGATATCGGCGTCCAGGCGGTCGATGGTGCCTGCGATCTGAACGTCCTGCCCACCCGTCGACCAGGTGACCGCGATTGGCCGCCCGATCAGGGGCTCGGCCTCGCCGGCCAGGCGTCCAAACTGGCTGTCGGACAGAGTGAAGCGAACGTTGAGCGCGCTATCGTCGTAGATCGTGGCAACAGCATCATTGACCGAAACCAGGCGGCCGATCTCGACGCTTTCAGAGCGGATGACGCCGGTGAACGGGGCCAAAAGTGTTGTCCGCTCCAGATCGCGCCCAGCTTGTTCCACGCGCCATTCCAGCCGGGCGATTTGGGCGCGCTGCTGTTCCAGCCGCGCTTCTTCAACGCGCAGATTGGCCTGACGCTGGTCGACGGCTTGCTGGCGTTGGGACAACGTCAATTGGCGCGTTTCAAGATCGCGCTCGGTGAGTTGGCCGCGTTCGGCAAGCTGGCTGGCGCGTTCCAAGTCGCGCTCGGCCAAATCGACCTGCTCGGCAGCGCGCGTCAGTTGATCGCGTTCCAACGCCGAACGGGCCTCGGACTCCGTCGCGCGGGCGCGCGCTTCGGCAAGGTTCGCCTCGGCCTCGACGACCGCGCCTTCATAGGAAAAGCGATCAATCTCAACCAATGGCGCGCCGGCATCGATCCGGCGACCGGCCTCAAGGTTGGGGTGAACGGCGGTGATCTCGCCAGCGACCAGGGCACGCAGATCAACCAGACGACCGGCCACGACCTCACCAAAAACCTGGATAGTTGGGCTGTGGGTCGCGACTTGCGCGGTCTGGGTCAAAACCGGCACCTGGCGCTCAACCGCCGGGCGTTGCGGCACATCGGGACGAGCGGCGATCAATCGCTGCATTGCGGTGACGGCGCCGGCGATGATGGCCACAGCCAGGAGCGCGGAGATCAGGGTTTTGCCGGCGACCCACCACAAGGACGGATGTTGCCGTGCCTGCGCATCCTCCAAGGTGACAAGATCGGTCTCATTATCACGGGTCGGATTGGGATCCGGGTTCAGCATCACTCTTGCTCATGGCGTATCGGGTGGGGGGATGCCCTTCTACGGGTGACATCCTGGCATAGATGCGGCGGCGTTCAGAATTAAAGATTGGTCATGTTGCCCAAACGAAAAGAGGCCGGCGCATTGGCCGGCCTCTATTGGATGGTTTCTAAAGCGCCTCGTAGGTTTCTGGGTCGAAGCGATACTGTTTGGAACAGAACTCGCACGTCACCTCGATGGCGCCGTTTTTGATCATCCCGTCATCAGGATTATCGCCGAAGGTCTTCACCGTCGTTTGGACCCGTTCGGTGGTGCAGGTGCAGCGCTCTTCTACTGGCAGAGCCTCGAAAACGCGCACTCCGCGCTCATGGAACAGACGGAAGAGCAATTGGTCCGACCCAATCTGCGGATCGACCAGCTCTGCGGCTTCGATCGTGCCGATGAGGGCTTCGGCCTCGCGCCAATGGTCGTGCTGGTCGACGTCGCCCGTGTCGGTGCCGACCGCATTGGGATCATCGCCCGGATGCAGGTCACGCACCGCAATGCGGCTGGTGTCGCGCGGCAGATATTGCGCCAGGAACCCGCCGGCCCGCCATTTGGCCTTGCCGCCATCGCCGCGATCCACGCTCTGGGCAACGGCAAGCCGCACCAGCGTCGGGATCTGCTCTGACTGCAGGAAATAAGCCTGCGCCATTTCCTCAAGGCTTTCGCCCTGCATGGCCACCACGCCCTGGTAGCGGTTCATGTGTGCGCCCTGATCGACCGTCAGCGCCAAATGGCCGTCGCCAAGGAGCTGGGCCGGATCGGTTTGCCCGGCTGCAATTGCTGCATCCAGGCGCGCGTCATCGAACTGCGCCATGGCGCGCACAGCGTCCGGGGTCTGAAAGTCGACCACCAGCAGCGACACGGGGCCGTTGCCCTGGGCTTGCACGATGAACCGACCATCGAACTTCAAGGACGTGCCGAGCAGCAAGGTCAGCGCGACCATTTCAGCCAACAAGCGTGCGACAGGCTCTGGATAGTCGTGGCGATCCAACAGATCATCGATGGCGCCGCCAAGACGGATCACGCGGCCGCGGACATCCAAGTCCTCAACGGCAAACGGCATGACGTGATCATCGTCGCTGGCATGAAAGCTTGCTGGCGCGCGCGACGTGGCGGCGGCTGGTGTAGCAGAAAGCCGGGCGGGATCGGTCCCGCCGGATGAAGGGGGGTTCGGTGTCATGGGATGTCTCATCGCATAGGAGGAAGGGCGCGGCGACAAGGCCGCGCGGTCAGCGCTTAAGATAGGTATAGCAAGCGAAAATCCAAGCCGCCTCACCAGCGCTGCGGGACAGGGCGTTACTCCACAAGGCCGAAGAAGCACCAGGCGAGCACGCCCTTTTGCGCGTGCAGCCGGTTCTCCGCCTCGTCAAACACCACCGATTGCGGTCCATCGATGACGCTCGCCGTCACCTCTTCCTCGCGGTGCGCGGGAAGGCAATGCATGAACAGCGCATCTGGGTTGGCGCGGGCCATAAGCCGGTCATTCACCTGGTAGGGGCCGAGCAGATTGTGGCGGCGCTGCGCCTGATCATCGCCCATGGAAACCCAGGTGTCGGTGATTATGAGATCTGCACCGTCAGCCGCCTGGTCGGGATCAGTGGTGACCTCAAGTTTCGCGCCAGCGGCCTTGGCCTTGGCGACCGTGTCCGCACCAAGCGCCATTTCGGGCGGCGTGGCGACCACGATGGTCATGTCGATATGCGTGGCCGCATCGATCCAGCTTTTGAGCACATTGTTGGTGTCGCCCGACCACATGATGCGCTTGCCGGCAAGCGAGCCACGATGCTCCTCATACGTCATGATGTCAGCCATGACCTGGCAGGGGTGGGAGACTTTGGTGAGGCCGTTGATCACTGGCACGGTGGCGTGTTCAGCAAGACCTGCCAAAAGATCGTGATCGAGCGTGCGGATCATGATGCCATCAACCATGCGCGAGAGGACCTTGGCGGTGTCGTGGACGCTCTCGCGCTTGCCAAGCTCGATTTCCGCGCCGGTGACCATAAGCGTCTGGCCGCCGAGTTGACGCATGCCCACATCGAAAGACACGCGCGTGCGCAGCGAAGGCTGCTCGAAAACGAGGGCCAACACCTTGCCATCGAGCGGCTTGTCGGCGGCGCCGGCCTTCAGAGCGCGTTTGCGCTCATGGCCATCGGACAGGATCGCCTGAAAGGCCTCCTTGGACAGGGTATCAATATCAAGAAAATGGCGGGTCATAGGATCAGCCTGACGAATAGACAGAAATGGGGTGGGGCGTTCTTTCGCGCCTTGGTTAGGTCTGGCGCTTGTCGTCCAGATGGCGGGCGGCATCTTCCAGCGCGTCCATCGCGTAGGCGATGTCCTCGCGCGTGACGATCAGAGGTGGCAGAAGCCGCACCACATTGTCGCCGGCCGCGACCAGAAGAAGGCCCTTGTCGCGCGCCGCAGCAACGACCTCGCCAACCGGGATCGCGCATTTCAGGCCCATCAGCAGGCCTTCGCCGCGCACCTGCGTGAAGATGTCGGGAAACAGATCAATCAGCGCGCCAAGGCTTTGCGTCAGATCACGGGAGCGGGCTTGGACGGTCTCGAGAAAACCCTCGTCCAGCACCACGTCGAGCACGGCATTGCCAGCCGCCATCGCCATCGGATTGCCGCCATAGGTGGTGCCGTGGGTACCAGGCACCATCGCCGCAGCCACCTCAGCCCTGGCGAGACACGCGCCGAGCGGGAAGCCGCCACCGATGCCTTTGGCGACTGCCATGATGTCGGGCTCGATGCCGAGCCGCTGGTGGACGAACAAATGGCCGGACCGGCCCATGCCCGTCTGCACTTCGTCCAGGATCATGAGCACGCCATGCTTGTCGCACGCCTCGCGCAAACCGCGCAGACATTGGTCCGGAACAGAAGTGATAGCGCCGCGCAGTCTTGATCGCGCATTCCATCGCCTCCGCACCTGAATTGGTGAAGAACACCTTGTCAGCAAAGGTTGCATCGCAAAGCCGTTGGGCGAGCTTTTTGCCACCGTCGATCTGAAACAGATTGGAGGTGTGCATCAGCGTCTCGGCCTGGGCCTTGATCGCCTCCACCAGATGCGGATGGGCATGGCCGAGCGCGTTGACCGCGATGCCGGAGACAAAATCCATGTAGCGTCGGCCATCCTCATCAAACAGCCAGACACCTTCGCCACGGACGAAGGTCTGCCGCGTGCGGTTGTACGTCCCATACAACGGGTCGTTGGTCGGGTCGGATGATGGTGCGCTTGGCTGCGCGAGCATGGATTGCGCCATGGTGGGATGCCCCCTTTACGGGCTATAGGCGGATCAGGCTGCCTCAATGGCAGCGCCGATGCCGCGAAGGTGGAAAAGGCGGGGCCTAGCCAAGGAAAGCAGCTTAACTCTAGGGAAGTCTTAGCAACGGCCCAAATAGAAACGGCCCGAGGCGGGCCGAGAGCTTTTCGTCTAACATTTTTTTTGCCCGGACTGTCAATTTCTAAGTCCTTCAAACGACTCAGGAAACCTGAGCTTTTCCCCGGAAAGGCCGGAACTTGTTCACTTTTTTTTAACGCCTGACTCTTGTCACCGATTCAACCGCTAGTGTAGCTCTATGGGCAAGGGCCACCAGATATGGTGGCTGGTACTCACCGATCCGGCAAACCGCGGGCTCCGCCCGCAACGGCTTAGCGCACCCTGGCGTGCGCAGGGATGACCTTTGTCTTCTGGCAGATTGGTGGTGCGGACTTGAATTTGGTGTTGGGGCAAGATGGCGAACGCTCGGTTTGAGCAGCGCTGAATGTCTGGAGGAGGCAATCGATGGCATGGACTGACGAACGCGTAGACGTATTAAGGACGATGTGGCTGGGTGGCTCAAGCGCCAGTCAGATTGCCGCCGCCTTGGGCGATGTCACCCGCAATGCAGTGATCGGCAAAGTGCACCGTCTTGGCCTGTCAGGCCGTGGCAAACCGACCTCGACCGCCACGCCACGCGCCCGCAAACCGCGCGCACCATCGGCTGGCTCGTCGCGGCCGCGGCGTAGCACGACCTCGACCCGTGTCAGCGGCGGCTCCATGTCGGTAGGCGCGACGGCACTCAAGACCGATCAAATGGCTGTAGCTGAGTTGGACCAAGCCCCGGTTGCGCGCGGCCGTGTCGATCTGGTGCTGGTCGGTGAGAGCCCCAAACTCTCCATTCAGGAGCTGAAAGAAGACACCTGCCGCTGGCCGGTGGGCGACCCGCTGAACGACGATTTTCACTTCTGCGGACGCTCGGCCCTGGAGGCCCAGCCCTACTGTGAATATCATTGCGGCGTGGCGTTCCAGGCACCGAACGAACGCCGCCGGGATCGCAACCGCTAGGTTGCCCGAACAAGATTAGGCTTACGCCGACTGGCGGGTCTGGCTGTCCTGAAAACGATCATCGAACGCATAGCCCGCGCCGCGCACCGTCCTGATCGGATCGCGGGCGCGGCCTTTGTTGATAGCCTTGCGCAGACGGCCAATGTGCACATCCACCGTGCGATCATCGACATAAACATCGTGACCCCACACGCCGTTGAGCAGCTGCTCCCGCGAGTAGACGCGCCCTGGCGTGCGCATCAGAAACTCCAAAAGCCGGAACTCAGTCGGGCCGAGATGGATCTCGCGGTTCTGCCGCTGGACGCGGTGGGTCTCGCGGTCAAGCTCGATATCGCCAACGACAAGCGCGTTGGTGATCAGCTCTGGGCTTGATCGGCGCAGAAGCGCCTTGATACGGGCCGACAGCTCCGGAATCGAAAACGGCTTGACCACATAGTCGTCGGCGCCCGTCGTTAGTCCACGGACGCGCTCACCCTCTTCACCGCGTGCGGTCAACATGATGATCGGCGTCGTGCTGGTCTCGGCGCGCGAGCGAATGCGCCGGCAAAGCTCGATGCCTGAAAGGCCCGGCAGCATCCAGTCGAGCAGGATCAGATCGAAGGTGCGTTCGCGAAGCCGCGTTTCGGCCTCATCGCCGCGCATGGCAACGTCAACATCAAAGCCAAGCGCTTCGATGTTGTATTTCAGAAGTTCAACGAGGGGCGCCTCGTCTTCAACGATCAGAATGGTCGGCTGCACGGCTTACCTCACCAGCGCTCAATTCGGTCGTGGCGTCGTTTCTGGCGTTTCCTCGCCCAGCTCATCCTGTTTGGGACGGTTGGTCGCGACCATTTCACCTGTGCGCGTGTAAATCGCGCGTTCGGCAATGTTGGTTGCATGATCACCAATGCGTTCCACATTTTTCGCGCAGAACAGCAGATGGGTACAGAATGAAATATTGCGCGGATCTTCCATCATGTAAGTCAGAAGTTCGCGAAACAGCGAAGTATAGAGCGCATCGACCTCGGTATCATGGCGCCAAACATCTTCAGCTTTGGTTATGTCGCGCTCGACAAACGCTTCGATGGAGCGTTTCAACTGGCCGAGCACCAGGCGCGACAGACTGTCGACGCCATGGGCCAAGGTGCGCTGATGGATCGAGCCATCGATGATCAGCGCACGTTTGGCAATGTTTTTGGCCAGATCACCGACCCGCTCCAAATCCTGGCTGACGCGCATGGAGGATACAATGACGCGTAGATCATCACCCATTGGCTGACGGCGGGCGATCAGAAGGACCGCGTCGCTCTCGACCTTGCGGTCGGCCTCATCGATACGGTCGTCGTTGGAGATGACGCTTTCGGCCTCATCGCTGGCGCCGGTCATCAGCGCATCGACGGCATCTTCAACAGCGCGCTCGACCCAGCCTGCCATTTGCGCCAGTTCGAGCAAAAGGTCACGAAGATCAGTGTCGAAGGCGGTGACGATATGCTTTGTCATCGAGGTGGTCCTCTAACGATGCGTGCGTCGCATCCAGTTTATCACAAGCAATAGAGCCCGATCAGCCGAAGCGGCCGGTGATGTAATCGCGGGTGCGATTGTCGGTCGGGTTGGTGAAAATCTGATCGGTGGCGCCAACCTCGACCAGGATGCCGAGATGGAAGAAAGCTGTGCGCTGAGACACGCGTGCGGCCTGCTGCATGGAGTGGGTAACGATCACGATGGTAAAATTCTGGCGCAGCTCATCAATCAGCTCTTCCACTTTGGCTGTGGCTATCGGATCAAGCGCCGAGCAGGGCTCATCCATCAGCATCACCTCCGGCGAGGTTGCGATGGCGCGCGCGATGCACAGTCGCTGCTGCTGACCACCGGATAGGCCGGTCCCAGGGGCATCAAGGCGATCTTTGACCTCGTCAAACAGACCGGCCTTTTGCAGCGAGCCAACAACGATCTCTTCCAGATCGCTTTTGTTGTCCGCCAGACCATGAATACGCGGGCCGTAGGCGATGTTTTCAAAGATCGATTTGGGGAACGGGTTAGGCTTCTGGAACACCATGCCGACCCGCGCGCGCAGCTCGACCACATCGATCGACGGATCATAGATGTCCTGCTCGCCGATGGTGATCTTGCCGTCCATCCGGGCGATGTCGATGGTGTCGTTCATCCGATTGAGACAGCGCAGGAACGTCGACTTGCCGCAGCCGGACGGGCCGATCAGCGAGGTGACTTGACGCTCGCCAATGTCGAGATTGATGTCGAACAGGGCCTGTTTGTCAGCGTAGAAGACATTGACGTCTTCGCCCTTCATTTTGACGTTTTCCGGTGGCGCGTCGGTAATGGTCGTTCCTCCTGCCACGGCGTCCTTGCTGTTGGACGGCGCAGCCGCAGCCACGGGAATGGCGTTGTTGTGTTCCACTGTTTGCGTCGTCGACATGAGCATGTCTCCTTGGTGCCGTCTACTCGATACGAGGCGCGCTTACCAGCGCCGCTCAAAGCGCTTGCGCAGGATCACGGCAAGAGCGTTCATGGTGATAAGGAAGGCCAGCAGGACCAAGATGGCCGCCGATGTTTTCTGCCGGAAAAGGACCTCAGGGAAGTCCGCCCACATAAAAATCTGAACCGGCATCACCGTCGATGGATCCAGCGGCGTGGATGGCACGTCAACAATGAAGGCCACCATGCCGATCATCAGAAGCGGGGCTGTTTCGCCGAGCGCTTGCGCCATGCCAATGATGGTACCGGTCAAAATGCCCGGCATCGCCAGCGGCAATACATGGTGCATCACGGTTTGCAGCTTGGATGCGCCAACGCCCAGTGCACCTTCGCGGATCGACGGTGGGACAGCGCGCAGGGCGGCGCGTGAGGCAATGATGATGGTCGGAAGCGTCATCAACGCCAGCACCATACCGCCGACCACCGGCGCCGAACGGGGCATACCAAAAACGTTCAAGAACACCGCCAGACCGAGCAAACCAAAAACGATGGAAGGCACGGCGGCGAGGTTGTTGATGTTGACCTCGATGATCTGCGTTAAGCGGTTCTTCGGGGCGAACTCTTCCAGATAAATCGCGGCGGCCACGCCGAGCGGGAAGGCCAGAGCAAGCGTCACGACCATCGTAAAGAACGAGCCGACGACAGCGCCCCAAATACCGGCAAGCTCGGCCTCGCGGCTCGCGCCGGAGGTGAAGAACACCGTGTTGAAGGTGCGCTCGACGCGGTCCTGATCGGCGAGCAGATCAAGATAAACCAGCGAGCGGTCATCCAGCTGCCGATTGCGCTCCGGTAAGATGATCTCGCGGATCGACCACGCGTCCCCCACCGCCGCGGCGGTGCTTTCCAGGGGAATGATGACATCGCCTTCAATGCCCGTGGCGCTCAATCGCGTGGCTTTGACCACACCGCCATTGATCTCCACCAGAATGGAGGGAAGCTGACGGGAAAGGCTTTCATCAGCGCCGGCCGTGTTGGCGCGGGCGCGCAGATCAGCCAATTCTTCGGTCAGATTTTCAATGTCGCGGCCCAACGAAACGATGCCACGATCAAGAATATCGATCTGCGATTGGAAGAAGTCGGTACGGCCTTCCGGCGCATTGGGCAATCGCGTGCGATAGGAATCCAGATCAAGAATGGCCCGCTCCAACGAGCGTTCCTTGGCCGCTAGTTCCCGCTCAACGCCATCGGCTTGTTCGCCAAGAAAATCTTTCACATCGGCGAGCAGATCGCGGAAGTCATTGGCGGTGGATAGAACTTGGATCGTGCCTTGCGTGCCCGTCGGCGATGCGATGCCGGTTGGAACAAAGCGCTGTTCCTCGGAAATGAGATCTTTGAAATAGAGATCGGCAACATCGTCGAGCGGGACCGTGAAGCTTGTTTGAGCCATCATGGCTTGCGGGTCATTGAGCACCGCTTCACGCACGCGCACCGCCGAGCCAGACGAAATCAGCGAGGAGACCGTGCGCTGATCATCGCGGCTTTCGGCAAAGGGATAGAGGCTGCGGATACCGTTGCGCACCACCGCATCATAATTGGCACGTCGCAGGACGCTCTCGCCTTCATTGTTCGGGTCCAGCACCTCCTGGGAAAGGTCCACCGGAATGGTCACCTGGTGCGACACGAACGCTGGCAGCGCTTGGCCGACAATGGTCGATAGCAGCAGCACCAAAAAGAGGCCCGCGGTCACAACAGCGGCGATGCCATAGAGTTTGAAGCGAAACTCAGACGCATACCGGGCCTTCAGACGGCGGCGCGCCGCCTCGGAGGTGTGCAGGTCGGTATCGACAGAGCCACCGGAAGGATCAGAGGCAATATCAGTCATATTGTTCCCGGTACTTTTGCACCACGCGCAGGGCGATGAAGTTGAGCGTGAGGGTGACGCAGAAGAGGAGCAGGCCGAGGGCGAATGCGGCGAGCGTCTTGGCGGTGTCGAACTCTTGGTCGCCGACCAGCAGTGTGACGATCTGGACCGTTACCGTGGTCACTGCCTCCAGCGGATTGATGGTGAGATTGGCGGCGAGCCCGGCGGCCATCACCACGATCATGGTTTCACCGATGGCGCGCGAGATGGCGAGGATCATGGCCGAGACGATGCCAGGCAGAGCGGCTGGCAGAACGACGCGGCGGACGGTTTCGGATTTGGTCGATCCAAGCGCCAGCGAGCCATCGCGCAGCGATTGCGGCACGGCGGTGATCACGTCGTCGGACAGAGACGAAACGAACGGGATGATCATGATGCCCATGACAACACCGGCGGCCAGCGCGGACTCCGAAGACACATCAAGGCCAAAGCCTTCGCCGGTCTCGCGGATAAAGGGTGCAACCGTCAGCGCGGCAAAGAAGCCGTAAACCACGGTCGGCACGCCGGCGAGGATTTCCAGAACCGGCTTAGCGACGGCGCGCACCGATTTTGATGCGTAGTCGGACAAGTAAATAGCGGCGAAGAGGCCGATCGGGCCGGCCACCAACATGGCGATGAAGGTGATGAACAGCGTGCCGACGATGAGCGGGATCGCGCCAAACACTTCCGGGTTGGCATCCACCACCTCTCCGGCGCCGGCAAAGGCCGATTGTGGCGACCAATGAAGGCCGAACAGGAAGTCGTGGATCGGGATCATTGTGAAGAAACGGATGCTCTCGAAGATCAGCGAGAGCACGATGCCAATGGTGGTGAAGATCGCGACCACCGAACAGGAGATCAGCAAGATCATCACCGCGCGCTCGACGAAATGGCGGGTGCGGCGCTGCGGCTCGATGTTCTTGTACCCGGTGCGAAACCCGAGAATCGCCAGAGCCGCCATCACCGCCGTCATGGCGATCAACGAGATCGTCTGCAGATTGGCGAAGACCTCGGCAGCTGATTCTTTCAACTCATCGGTGAATCCGACAATGCCGCCGAAAGCGATCGCACGGGCATCGCGCAGGAATGCCTCGCGCGCCGGCAGCGACAGCTCAGCGACCTCGGCAGCAAATTGTCCAAGGACAATGGAGTCGAGGATCGGTCCTTGGGCGATCGACCACAGGATCAGCACGCCAAGCGCCGGAACGGTCGACATGATGGCGAGGTAGCCACCATGATAACTTGGCCGCGAATGCAGCACGCTTGTGCTTGCGCCGGCCACTTGGCGGGACCGCATTGCGCCGATGTAGAGCGACCCAACAAACAGGGCCATCAGCGCCAGAAGAAGCAACCAAAACACGAAAACTCACCACCCCATTGGAGAACACGCGTGCGCGCGGCAGGTAAGGCAGAGGTCTTGAGGCCAAGACCGCGGCGCGCTTTTAAGAACTCAGTCCAGGCGCGCCGATGGAGGTAAGAAAGCAGCGCGCACCCAAAGGATGCGCGCTGCCGATCCACATCAGTGGATTACATGGCGGTGAACGGCGTCAGCGACTGAACTTCAGCAGCTGCTTCGGCGCGCGCATCGGCAGGAAGCGGGATCAGGCCACGCTCAGCCAAATAACCTTCGTCGCCCCAAGCAGCTTCAGAAGTGTACTCGGCGATGAACTCTTCCATGCCGGCGATGACACCAACGTGCTCGGCTTTCACATAGACATAGAGAGACCGCGACACGGGATAGTCGCCAGAGGCGATGTTCTCAAAGGTCGGGTCAACACCGTCAACGCGCGCGCCTTTAACAACGTCACCATTTTCAGCCAGGAACGAGTAACCGAAGATGCCAACAGCATCTGGGTTGGCCTGCAGGCGCTGAACGATCAGATTGTCGTTCTCGCCGGCATCGACATAGGCACCGTCTTCGCGCAGCTCTTCAAAGATAGCTTCGCAGGTGTCGCCTTCAAAACCAGCTTCTTCGCAGCCAGGCTCCATAACCAGCTCAAGGAACGCATCGCGGGTACCGGAGGTTGGTGGTGGGCCAAGCACTTCGATGTCAGCCGACGGCAGACCTGGGTCGATGTCGGACCAGGACACGTTCGGATTGTCCATCAGCGCGCCATCGTCGCCTGGGATTTGCTTGGCGAGCGCCAGGAACAGCTGAGCGCGGGTGAGGTCGAGGGTCGGGCCGTCGACGGAGTCAGCAACAACGATACCGTCAAAGCCAACGCGCATTTCAACCGGTGTGACGCCGTTGGCTGTGCAGGATTCCAGCTCCGATGCCTTCATCCCGCGCGAGGCATTGGTGAAGTCAGGCGTGTCGGCGCCAACGCCGGCGCAGAACAAGCGCATGCCGCCACCGGTGCCGGTGGACTCAACGACAGGCGTTGCGAAATCCGTCTGCTGGCCGAAGCGCTCAGCGACCGCCGTGGTGAACGGGAACACGGTGGAGGAACCAACAACTTGGATCTGGTCACGGGCGTGGGCCGGTGCAGCGACCATGGCGCCAGCCATAGCAAGTGCCGCAACGCTGGTGAGGGTTGCAATTTTCACGAGTCAATCTCCCTGATTGATGCTGTGGGCCGGGTCGACGCGTGAGATTCAGCATGAACCCCAACAAGAAAGGCGCGCCGCGCGGCCGCAGGTGCAAAGCTTGAATGCGGGCGGAACGTAGCCCCTGCGCATGAGGGTTCTATGACAGTTATGTATCAGTCTTGTGACAGTTTAACCGACTGATTTTTCTTCTTATTCGGAGATTGCGCCGACTCCATGTGACGCTCTTCCATATAGGGAAGGCGCACGCTGAAGCTGGCCCCTTCGCCGGGCGGGCTCTCGACCAAAAGGCGCCCGCGATGGCGCGCCACAATGTGTTTGACGATCGCAAGGCCAAGGCCTGTCCCGGTGGCGAGCGGGTTGCTGTCCTCATGCGCGCGGTAGAAGCGCTCGGTCAGCCGGGGCAGGTGTTCAGGTGCAATACCGGGCCCATGATCTTGCACCTGCAATTCGACCATCCGCACGCCGCCCTCGACGGCGTCACGCAGCGAGACATCCACACGCTGCCCGCTGGCGCCATACTTGATGGCGTTCTGCAACAGATTGATGGCGATCTGGCGCAACTCGCTGGCATCACCGCGCACTGTGGCAGGCGAGGTCGATGGTTCAACCTCAATGGTCACGTTGGCCGCTTCAGCGCTCGGACGAGCCAGGTCAATGGCTTCGCGCACCGTTGTTTCCAAATTGATGCACTCGGTCGGCGTTCGGTGCGCGCGCATCTCGATGCGGTTGAGCGAGAGCAAATCGTCGATGAGTACCGTCATGCGGTCGGCCTGCTGGCTCATAATCGTCAAGAAGCGCTCTTGCCCGACCGGATCGTTGCGGGCCGAGCCTTGGAGCGTCTCGATGCAGCCGCTTATCGAGGCCAGTGGGGTACGAAGCTCATGGCTGGCATTGGCGACGAAGTCTGAGCGCATGCGTTCGGAGCGGTAGGTGGCGGTGTCGTCTTCGATCACAATGACGACAAAGCGTGCGGTGTTGCCTTCGCGCCTGCCGCCCAGCTCGGGCAAGCCTGACGTGCCGGTATAGGAGAACGGGCGGATATGCAGTTGCAGCATCCGCTCCGACGGCACTTTTTCAAGGATCGTTTGGGTGCTCGCCCGACCCACGTCGAGCGCGGCCTGAACGGCGGCCAAGACATCCGGCTCGCGCAGGCGAAACGAGAGCGGGTCACCCGGCTTGCGGATTTCCATCAAATCAGATGCCGGCTGGTTGATGGTGCGGATGATGAGCCGTTGATCGACAAGAATGACCGGCTGCGGCCAGGCGCGGATCAGTTGTTCATAGCTTGGCTGCTTGGGCGTCCTGGGCTGTTTGGCTGCGCGGGCCAGGGGTGCGTGCTGTGCGGCCACGGTTCCGGTGCCAATCGCCGTTAGAGCCAGAAAGCCGAAAGTGAAGGCGGCTTCAGCGACATCGATCCGGCCAGAAACAAGCAGCACACAGACAACTACGCCGATCGCGACGATCATCCACCGCACGCGCCGCATCTGCGCCATAAAGCGCTCAACCATGCTGATTGGTAGATCAAGCGAGGCTGTATCCTGCCCTTCGCTTGACGTCTGCAAAGACTGATTGTCGGGCGTAACGGCCATTGTCCTGCGTGCGCCTGTCACTGTCACCGCCCATCAGCGGGCGAATCAAACCTTTGGGTTGTGCTTGAATGCAACTTGCTTCTAGTCGGTGACAGGCACGTGACGCAAATACGGCGTTTCGCGAGCGCTGCGCTTGTCATGGCACTCACGCAGGGGCAGTCTGGCGCTTCCCTTGTCTCGCGGTGCGTCTGCGCTGCCCTTTCTGGATCACGATCATGGACTATCCCAGCGATGTGAAAGCCGCGCTTTCCTCCTTCGACCTCGACGACCCGTCCTTTCCTACCGCGCTGGCCGACTATCAGATGCAGGATGGCGGCTACCCCTATCAGAAGAAATTGAAACGCTCGAAATATGAAGCGCGGCTGGAAGAATTGCAGATCGAGTTAGTCAAACTGCAACGGCACATGCGTGAAACCGGGCAACGTTTGGTCTCGGTTTTTGAGGGGCGCGATGCCGCCGGCAAGGGCGGATCGATCTTCAATTTCCGCCGTTACCTCAACCCGCGTCACACCCATGTGGCGGCGCTGGCCAAGCCAACCGAAACCGAGCGCGGCCAATGGTATTTTCAACGCTATGTTTCGCACCTGCCGACCGAGGGCAACATGACCCTGTTCGACCGGTCGTGGTACAACCGGGCCGGCGTCGAACCTGTCATGGGGTTCAGCACGCCCGAGCAGCACGAGCAGTTTCTGGCTGAAGCCCCGGCGTTTGAGCGTGCCTTGGTGCGTGATGGTATGGTGTTCGTGAAGTTCTGGCTGAATATCGGGCGCACGACCCAGATCAAACGCTTCCATGATCGTCGCCACGATCCGCTGAAGGTTTGGAAGCTATCGCCCATCGATCTGAAAGCCTTGTCGAAGTGGGAAGAGTACACCAAGGCGCGCGATGAAATGCTTGCCCGTACCGACGCTGAGCATGCGCCTTGGACGATCGTGCGGATGAACGATAAGCGCCGTGGGCGGCTGGAAATCATTCGCCACGTGCTGACGCAATTTGACTATGAAGGCCGCGACGATGGCGTGCTCGGCGCGCCCGATCCTGCCATTATCGGCCTAGAACCCTCTGATCTTATTGACGCCTAAGGTTTTTCCATGAGTTTTAAAGCAGGCCTTGTCGGCTATGGCGCCGGCGGGCGGATCTTTCACGCGCCTCTTCTTCAGGCGGCAGGCATCGATCTTGCCGCCATTGCGTCAAGCAGGGCGGATGAGATCGCCCGCGATCATCCGAGCGCCAAAGCCTATCCAACGGCTCAGGACCTGTTTGCTGATACATCGCTGGATCTTGTGATCGTCACCACGCCGTCGCCGACGCATGCCGCCCTCGCTATCGAGGCGCTGCAAGCGGGGCACAATGTGGTGGTCGATAAGCCGTTTGCCGGATCGGTGGACGAGGCAAACCAGGTGATCGATGCGGCCAAGGCGGCCGGCAAGCTGGTCAGTTGCTTTCAGAACCGGCGCTGGGACAGCGACTTCCTGACGCTCAAAGACTTGATCGCGCGAGGCGTGCTCGGTGAGGTGCACCACCTTCATTCCAGCTTTTCGTTCTACAAACCCGAGCCGCCGTCCAGTTGGCACAATCAAGCGCTCAACGCCGTCGGTATTCACTTCGATCTGGGCACGCATTTGCTCGATCAGATCGTTCAATTGTTCGGCATGCCCGATTGGGTGGAAGGCGAGATCGTAACGCGGCGGCCTAACAGCGGGGTTCCTGATCGGCTGCACGCGCGCCTCGGCTATCCAGGCGTACGGGCCATCGCCGAGGCGGATATGTTCTCGCCGGAACACGCGCCGCGGTTTGTTGTGCAAGGGACCAAGGCCGGCTGGCGCAAGGACTTCATGGATGGGCAGGAAGCCCAGCTGAAGAGCGGCATGAAGGCCCATGAGGCGGGTTTTGGCGTTGAGGACCCTGCGCATTACGGTACGCTGACCACCTATCCGGGTGGCAAAAAAACCGTTGAACAGGTGGCGCTGCTGAACGGTGAGCACCAAACCTTCTACCGCCTGGTGCGTGAAGCCATACAGAACGGCACACCACCACCGGTGACAGGCGAAGAGGTGCGGGACGTACTGAAGGTGATCGAAGCGGTGGTGCAGTCGGGCAAAACAGGCGCACGGGTGACGCTGTAGCTTGCCTGGGTTTTCAATCTGGCTTGCGCCTTGGGCCAATTGCGCTAAACGAGCGGCATGACCAAAACCACGTCCCCTTACGCCGACCAGATCGAGCAGCGGCGCACCTTCGCCATCATCTCGCACCCCGATGCCGGTAAGACCACGCTGACCGAAAAGATGCTGTTCTTCGGCGGCGCGATCCAGCTTGCCGGTGAAGTCAAAGCCAAGGGCGACCGGCGACGGACGCGCTCGGATTGGATGGATATTGAGCGCCAGCGCGGCATCTCGGTCATGACCTCGGTGATGACCTTCCGCTATGAGGGCAACATCTACAATCTGCTCGATACGCCGGGCCACGAAGATTTTTCCGAGGACACCTACCGCACGCTGTCTGCTGTCGATAGCGCCATTATGGTGATCGACGCGGCCAAGGGTATTGAGGCGCGCACGCGCAAGCTTTTTGAGGTTTGCCGGCTGCGCGACATCCCGATCATCACCTTCATCAACAAGATGGATCGGGACAGCCTGCACCCTTTCGAGCTTTTGGAAGACATTGAGAACACGCTGGCGCTGGATCTGACGCCCTTCAACTGGCCCATTGGCCAAGGCAAGACCTTTGCCGGGCTCTACGATATGCGCCAAAGCGCGATCCGGCGGATCGACAACCCGGCCGGCGAACTGGAAAAAGTCAACGGCCCGGAAGACCCGAAGGTCGCCGAGCTGTTCAACGAGCATGAGCGCGAGGCAGGTGTTGAGGATTTGATGCTCGCTCAGGAAGCCTCCAAACCTTTTGATGCGGACGCCTTCAATGAGGGGCATCTGTCACCGGTTTTGTTTGGCTCGGCGCTGCGCGAATTCGGCGTCAAAGACCTGATCGACACGCTGGGCGCAATCGCGCCACCACCGCAGGGCTTGGAAGCCGATGCGCGCGAAGTGGCACCTAGCGAGCCGGCCATGACCGGCTTTGTGTTCAAAATTCAAGCGAACATGGACCCCAATCACCGCGACCGCATCGCCTTTATGCGCGTGTGCTCGGGCAAGCTATCGCGCGGGATGAAGGCGCGGCTTGCGCGCACCGGCAAGATGATCGGCCTGCACACGCCGCAATTCTTCTTTGCGCAGGACCGTGCACTCGCCGAGGAAGCCTATGCTGGCGATGTGGTCGGCATTCCCAACCATGGCACGTTGCGCATTGGCGACACGCTGACGGAGGGCGAAGTGCTGGCGTTTCGTGGTGTCCCAAGCTTTGCCCCGGAAATCCTGCGCCGGGTGCGGCTAGAAGACCCTATGAAGGCGAAGAAGCTGAAAGAAGCACTGCAACAACTTGCCGAAGAGGGCGTGACGCAAGTGTTCACCCCTGTCGATGGATCGCCCGCGCTGGTCGGCGTTGTCGGCGCGCTTCAGATTGACGTGCTCAAAGATCGGCTGATGGCCGAATACAAACTGCCCGTCGATTTTGAGATGGCGCGGTTTTCCCTCGCCCGCTGGGTGGTTTGCGAGGACAAGGCCGAGATGACGAAGTTCGAGAACCGCCACCGCGCGTCGCTCGCAACCGATCTTGATGGGGCTTTGGTGTTTCTTGCTGCTTCGGCGTTCGACCTCACCTATGAGGGCGAGCGGTTTCCCGGCGTCGCCTTCGTGGATGTGAAGGATTACCAGCGCGAAGGTATTGCTGCTTGACGATCCGCAGTTACGCGTAATTGGAGCGACACATTTAACGCTTTTGGAACCACCTTCAATTACCAGTTGCACACCGTGAATACTTGGTGTGCGCGAACTGTCGATGAGCCCAACTGGCCCGAACCTTTCCAATCTTGTGTCGAGCGACGCTCTCGCCGACGCCCATCGGCGTGCCTTGGAATCCCATTCCATTGTGTCGATGAGCGATACAAAAGGCATCATCACCTACGTCAATGACCGGTTTTGCGAGGTTCTGGGCTTTGAGCGCGAGGTACTGATCGGCCAAAGCTATTCAATCATCAACAGCCAACGCCAATCGCCATCCTTCTTCGCGGATCTATGGTCGACCGTGAACTCTGGCGAGAGCTGGGAAGGCGAAGTTTGTAACCAGACCAAAGACGGTCGGTTCATCTGGTTTGATAACATCGTGGTGCCGCTTCACGACGAAGGCGGAAACGTTACCGGCCATTTCAGTGTTCGCAAGGACATCACCAAACGCAAAGACGCTGAGGCGGCGTTGCAGCGCAACGAGCAATTTTTGCTTGATGTATCTGAGATTGCGCAGGTCGGCGGATGGTCGCTCGATCTGCAATCCGGGTCGCTCTATTGGTCCGATCAAACCAAGCGCCTCCATGATGTCCCACTGGATTACAAACCGAAGATTGCAACGGCGATCGATTTCTATGCGCCTGAAGCCCGCGCCGCGATCACCAATGCGGTTGAAGCCGGTATCGGCTCCGGCGAGAGCTGGGATCTTGAGCTGCCGATGATCACGGCCACAAAGCGCTCGATCTGGGTGCGCGCGGTCGGCCATGCGGTGTTTGAGAATGGGCAAGCTGTACGCTTGCTCGGCGCGTTCCAGGACATCACCAAACGGAAACTGGCTGAAGATGTGCTGCGTGATGAGGTCTCGCAACGCCATTCCGCCGAACAGCTGCTGCGCGACGTCTTGGAAACACTACCCGACGCCGTGGCTGCCTTTGACGATGATGACCGGCTGATCGTCTGCAACTCGGCGTATCTGGCAACCTATGCGGCGTCTGCCGAGGCGATTGAGCCAGGCGCAACGTTTGAGAGCATTTTGCGTTTCGGCCTCGCGCGCGGCCAATACAGCGATGCCGGTCGTACGGCTGAAAGCCAGGAAGATTGGCTGAAAAAGCGCTTGGACAATCATCGCAATCCCCCGGATCAACTGACGCAAAGACTGCATGACGGGACCTGGTTGCAGGTGCGCGAGCACATCTCGTCAGCCGGAACCACCGTTGGCGTTCGCACCGACATCACCAATTTGAAACGCGCAGAAACCGAGCTGCGCCGTTATGCTGAAACCGACCAGCTGACCGGGCTGTTGAACCGCCGTAGCTTTAGCCTGCGCCTTGACGCGCTGCTTGATGAGATGGCGCAAGGCGGGCGGACCAGCGGCTGTGTCGCGCTGTTCGACATCGATCATTTCAAGCCGATCAACGATGCCTATGGCCATGATGTGGGCGATGAGGTTCTCGTCGAACTTGGCCGCCGGTTGCGCGCGGTTCTCGGCCCGGATGATTTCGCCGCGCGTCTTGGCGGTGATGAGTTCATTTTTGTGCTGGCCGATCGACCGGACCGGGCCTCGTTTGAAGATGTCGTCATCCGCTTTTTTGAACGCTTGGGCGCACCGATCTTGACCCTGGCCGGCAAGGTGTCGGCCAGTGTGTCGCTTGGTCTGGTGGAGCTTAACGATGCAAGCATGACCAGCCGCAGCCTTATGAAATATGCTGATCTTGCCCAGTACCGCGCCAAGCAGGAAGGTCGTGGGCGATGGTACTGGTTCTCCGGCGATGATGCCGCCGACCATCGCCAGGAGGTTGAACTTGCCAAGGCACTTGGCGCCAATTTGCGCGAGATCGCCTTCAATCTGATGCCCATTGCTGGAGCTGACGATGGAGCGGCGCTCGGTTTTTCGGTCGATCCGTCCTGGTCGCATGACGGCGAGGTTTATGACGCTGACGCTCTGTTCCGCTTGGCGCAGAAGTCCGGTCAGGTGGCGAACCTGTTCACGCAGGCGATGGAAACGGCGATGGCGGCCATTGGCGATGCCCAGGCGCGCGGCGCTGAAACAGGCCAATTGTGGATCAGTTCAAGCGCCGACCACATGAAATTGGAGCCATTTGTCTCGACCGTCGAGCGCTTCCGCACACAGAATGGCCTCGATGCACCCGCGCTCACCTTCGCCGTCGATGAATCAGCCCTGACCGACCGGTCGGCGACCGCCATTGAAAAGACGTTCCTGACCCTTGGGGAGCATGGCTATCGCGTTGCGATCGACCATTTCGGCTCGCACGCCTCGTCCTTGGCCACCATGGAACGCCTCGGCGTGCACGCCGTTCGGTTCGACCCGGCGCTCACCGACGCGCTTGCTGATCCCGATGCGGATGATCGTCTGGTGCGCGGGCTGGTTGCCATGGCCTCAGCGCTCGACATCGACATTTTGGCCTGTCACGTCGCCGATCCGCGCCACGCCGCGCGTCTCGCCAATTTGGGATTTGCCGCCCTTCAGGGACCGCTCATTGGCGAACCGGTTGGAACCGACGATCTTGCCATGCATTTGGTCGAGACGGCGCGCCGACGTCTGTCATCCGTACTGGGCGATCGTACGATGGGGTCGGGGTCCGACAAAAGCGCCGCTTAGCAGGCGCTGCTTTTCGCCCTTGCCTCGGCGGCTTTCAGCGTGTTGGCCATCAGCATTGCGATGGTCATAGGGCCAACCCCACCTGGTACCGGCGTCAGAGCGCCGGCAACAGTCTGCACCGCGTCGAAATCAACATCGCCAACCAGCTGGCTGGTGCCGAGATTCTGATCCTCGATCCGATTGATCCCGACATCGATGACCGTCGCGCCAGGCTTCACCCAATCGGCCCCAACCATTTGCGGGCGTCCAACGGCCGCCACCAAAATGTCGGCGGTGCGGGCTAGGACGGAGATGTCCTTGGTGCGGCTATGGGCAACAGTCACGGTTGCGTTGGCAGCCAAAAGAAGATGGCTAATCGGCCGACCGACAATGGTCGAGCGACCCAGAACAACGGCAGAAAGACCCGACAGATCTTTGCCATGCACGGTGCGGATCATGTGCATGATACCCGCCGGGGTGCAGGGGATGAGCGGGCTGTCGATATCGCCGGAGGCCAATCGGCCAGCATTGACCGGATGGAACCCATCAACGTCCTTGGCCGGATCGATGGTGTTGAGGACTGCATCGGCGTTGATATGGGAAGGTAAGGGAAGCTGAACCAGAATGCCATCGACACTGTCATCAGCGTTCAACTGATCGACGGTCGCCAGAAGCTCCTCTTGCGACAGATCGGCGGATTTGCGGATCGTCACGGAATGAAACCCGCATTTGGCCGCCATTTTCCCTTTCGAGCGCACATAGACTTGGCTGGCAGCGTCCTCGCCCACTAACACCACGGCAAGACCTGGCTGGCGCCCCTGTTCTTGCGTGAAGCGCGCGGCAATGTCGGCCACGGCATCGGTCACGCTGCGGGCGAGCGCCTTTCCGTCGATGAGGGTCGCTTGGTCGGTCAAGAGGTCAGTCCTTATCCAGCAGCGCTTCGATCAGCCCTCGGGTCGAGGGATCGAAGGCGGCGGCGAGACGGGGATCTGACAAAGCCGGCGTGATTTGTTTGGCCAACTGCTTGCCGAGTTCCACGCCCCATTGATCAAAAGCGTTGATGCCCCAAAGGACGCTCTCGACAAACACTTTGTGCTCGTAAAGTGCGATCAATTTGCCGAGCGTCTCAGCGTCCAGACAGTCGTAGACAATCGTCGTCGAAGGCCGATCACCGGGGAAGGTGCGGTGCGGCGCCAAACGGTCGATCTCGTCGGGCGCGATGCCATCTTCGGCCATTTCGGCGCGGGTTTCTTCCAGCGTTCGCCCGAGCGCCAGGGCACGGGTTTGCGCCAAGGCGTTGGCAAGAAGGTGGGTGTGATGGACCCCGGCACGACCTGGCACGGCCTCGCCAACCACCGACTTGCCGACCAGAACATCGAGCCCAACCACATCATGTCCCTGGTGAAAGAGCTGGAAAAACGAGTGCTGGGCGTTGGTGCCTGGTTCTCCAAACACCAGCATGCCGGTTGCATCCGTCGCGGCGGTGCCATCTATCCGCACGCTTTTGCCGTTGGACTCCATGTCCATCTGCTGGAGGTAGGCAGGAAAGCGCGCCAGGCGCTCCTCATAGGGGATGACGGCATGGCCAACGAGCCCAAGGCCGTTGCGCCGCCAAACGCCGATCAAGCCGAGGATCACCGGCAGATTGTCGGCAAGTGGTGCCTCGGCAAAATGCAGGTCCATCGCATGAGCGCCGTCCAAAAAGGCTTCGAAACGGTCAGCGCCGATGGCGATAGCCAGCGGCAGACCGATGGCCGACCAGAGCGAATAGCGTCCGCCGACATAATCCCAAAAACCGAAGACACGTGCCTCGTCGATGCCGAAGGCCTTGGTCGCCTTGGCGTTGGTGGAAAGCGCGGCCAGATGGGCGGGTACACTGGCCTCGCCAAGCGTTTGCGCAAGCCAAGCACGCACGGTTTCGGCATTGGTCAGCGTTTCCAGCGTGGTGAACGTCTTCGAGGCCACCAGAACCAGCGTGCGCCGCGGATCGAGACCCGCCAGAACGTCGGTCGCGTGTGCGCCATCGACGTTGGAGAGGAAATGCACCTGCGGGCCATCGCATAACGGTGCCAGCGCCCGGACCGCCATAGCCGGCCCAAGGTCCGACCCGCCAATCCCGATGTTGATCACATGGGTGAAAGGTTCGCCGTCCGACGCGGCAATGGCGCCAGACCGGACATCTTCGGCGAACCGCAAAAAGCGAGCTTTTTCAGCGGCAATTTCATGCCGTACGTCTGACGGTGCAGCGTCACCTCCGCGCAAAGCGGTGTGCCGCACCGCGCGGTTTTCGGTGGAATTGATCGGATCGCCGCGCAGCATTGCATCGCGGGCGCCGGCAACATTGCGCTCTTCCGCTAACGTCAGCAGTTGACGCCAAATATCCTCATCGAGCTTCTCCTTCGACCAATCGATCAGAAGGCCAGCGGCGGAACGGCTGAAGCGGGAAAAGCGATCCAAATCCACCTGCAACAGGTCGCGAAGATGCGTTGAAGCAATCCGCTCGGCGTGCGGCGCCAACAAGGCAGACAAAGAGGCTTGCTCGGGCATCTGGGAACCGATCGTGGAGTTTAGAAGCGCTCCGGGCGTGTTTGCATGGCCGGTTCGTGAGAGCAAGCGGCGGCGCGCGTATTGCTGTTTCGGACCGCGAAAACCGCAGCCGGCTCACTAGGCAAGATGCCGTGGCGTAAACCTATGAAATCGCCTCTCTTTTCACGTGCCGTTCACCAGTCCCTAAGACTTATGTGGAAAAGCTGGCATGCTGATGGAGGACACTTGACCGAAACGCTCGTCTCGCTGGTACGGCAATTGGGGCCACGCGACCATCTCCGATTCCCGGAGCTGGCTCGGATCAGTGCGTGCATTGACGGCTATGCAAACCAGACGCCGCCATCCTTGGAAGCTTTCGTCGCGGCTCTTGGTGATCAGGCTGAGCAGGTGACGATCGCGTCTGAGCGCGAAGATGGCAGCTACCAATACCAGCATTTCGGCGAGCATCTGGCGAGTGATGCCGGGTTCGACATGACCGGCAAGTCGACCGCCGATTTCGACACCATGACGCGCCACCATATCGAGGCCAGCTTCAACGCGACGCAACAGAGCGGTGTCGCGCTGAGCACCATCATGGAAGCAGCACCAGGATCGCTGGTGAACAGTTGGCAGCGTGTGGTTTTCCCCGTCGAACTGGCCAACGGTCCGCACATGCTGACCATGGTCAAGCCGCTCTATAAGGCGCTTGATGCGATCCATGCCCGGCGCGATGATGTGGCCGTTTGCGTCGTGCCAATGCAGGCCTCTGAGGAAAAACGCTCCTACGCGTTGGCAACCAAAGAGCCTTTGGAACGCTATCTTGGCCCGATCAATCTCTCGCCGATTGAAGCGTTTGTGACAGGCGTTGAAATGCCCGCCGAAACGCCCGCTGTCGGCACTTTGATCGCCACCCAATCGCTTGAACTGACAGATGCGAGCGGCCATCCGCTGGCGCTCGTGCTCGACATGGTGCACGGGTTCACCACCCCGTTCCTGGTGGTTCTGAACGCGACGGGAGCGACGCGCACCGACGATCAGTTGCGCTCCGCCACGCACCTACTGAAAGCCAGTTTCGAGCTTGGCCGGCTTGGATCATGGATCAATTCCGGTCGCGAAGATGGCCGTTTTCGGATTGCCCAAGAACTGGCCACGATGATGGGCGTAACCATCGATCGCGACGGGCTTGTTGACCTCAACGAGCTGCGCGCGCTCTACGATGACGATTTGCGCCTGGCGACACAGACTGCGGTCGAAGCGTGCTGGGCGAACGGTACCAGCTATGTGCTGGAAGGCGGGATGACCCGGACCGACGGCGAGAAGGTCCAGGTACGCATTTCAGGCAGCCCGATGCGCGACGAGGCCGGCCGGATCATCAGCCTGTTCGGCTTGGTTCAGGACATCACCGCCGAACAAGCCGCGCGCGACCAACTGCGCGAAAGCGAAGAGAGGTTCCGCGATTTTGCCGCGTCGGCCGGTGACTGGTGCTGGGAGACCGACGAGAAACATCGGTTTGTCGATTTCACCCAAAGCATCGATCCGGCAAGCCGCGAGCTTCAGGCGAAATATGTCGGCAAAACGCGCCTTGATTTCCGCGTCGTCGAGGACGATCGGCCGATCATCGAAACCCATTTTGAGGATCTGGAAGCGCGCCGGGAGTTTAGCGATCTGGTCTATCGGATTCACTCCGAAGACGATCAAGATCGGATCTACACGCTTCAGATATCCGGCAAGCCAAGGTTCGACGACGACGGCACCTTTCTTGGCTATCGCGGCACGGCGCGCAACATTTCCGACAAGGTCGAAGTCGAGCACGAAAACCGCGAGAACCAGCTGGCGCTGAAAACCGCCCAGTCAATCGCCAAGCTTGGTCACTGGATCACCGACATGAACGCTCGGACGACACGCTGGTCGGACGGGCTGATCGCCTTGCTCGGATTTCAAACCGACCCAGCCAAGGCTGCGCAGAACGTTTCGGCCAACGCGGATATTGATCCCGGCGAATTTCAGATGCCGTCCTGGCGCGAGCTCTTGTCGCGCATTCATCGCGACGATCGCGTTGCCTTCAACGATTCGCTGCGTCGCGCCTCTGAAGGCGAACGCGTTGAACCACTCGACATTCGCTACTTCCTGCCAGGCGCCCGCTCGGCCCGCCATTTCCGCATCATGATGCGCTTGAAGGAAGCAAACTCGAGCCACGGTCCACAGTTGATGGGCGTGGCGCAGGACATCAGCACGCTCAAGCGCGCCCAGGAAGAACTCGAAAAGCGTAGTGCCACGCTGTCCGAAGCGCAGGAAATGGGTGGCATTGGCGATTGGCAGTTTGAGCTTGCGACCGGCAAAGTGACCTGGTCGCGGCACCTCTACACGATTTTGGGCCTTGATCCGGAACAGTTCATCCCAACGCCAAAGGCCATTTTTTCGCTTTGCGGACCGGAGGATTGCGAGGCGATCCGCGCCGAGCATAGCGCCGCCCTAGAAGGCAAGCCGTCCTCCAGTATCGATGTACAAGCGCGCCGTGGCGACGGCACGTTCGGCTACTACACGATGATGTCCAAGCCGCTTTTCGACGAGCATGGCGCGATCAGCGGCCTGTTCGGCACGGTGCAAGACATCACCGACCGCAAGCATTCTGAAAAGCAGCTGCGCAACCTTGCCTTTTTCGATCCTCTGACCGGCCTTGCCAATCGCGCACTGTTCTCGCGCGAACTGCGCGATGTGATGTTCGGCGTGCAAGCCAAGGGCGGATCAGCAGCGCTGTTTTTGCTGGACCTTGACCACTTTAAAGAGGTCAACGACACGCTTGGCCACGCGGCAGGCGACGAGCTCCTGAAGACAGTTGCTCGCATCTTGAAAGAGCATGTCGATGATCGCGGGTTCGTTGCGCGATTGGGTGGCGATGAATTCGCCGTCATCATCCGCAATTATCGCAGCTATGAATGCCTTGAGCGCTTCGCCAATAGCATCGTCAACCGGCTGATGGGCGTTTTGAAGCTTGAGCGTGGCGAGGTGCTGACTGGCACCAGCCTTGGCATCGCGCTGATCCCACAGGATGGCGGTGATGCCGAAGCCGCGCTGCGCAACGCCGATTTGGCCCTCTACATGGCCAAGGACGAGGGTCGGGGCAAAGCGCTCTTCTTCACACCGGATATGAGCCACTCGGTTCAGGCGCGTCTCAACCTTGCGCGCGACTTGCGCTTGGCAATCGAGAACGACGATCTGGAATCGCGTTTTCAAGGCCAGGTTCATCTGACGACGGGCAAGGTGGTTGGGTTTGAGACTCTGGTGCGGTGGAAACATCCGGTGCGCGGTTACATTTCACCGGCCGAGTTCATTCCGGTGGCTGAAAGTTCCAGTCTGATTTGCGACATCGGGCTTTGGGTGCTGCGCGATGCCTGCCGAACCGGAAAAGCATGGCTGGATGCTGGCGAGCCGGAGCGGATGATCTCGGTGAACGTATCGGCCGCGCAGATCTGGCAATCCGATTTCGAAGATGACGTCATAGCGATCATCGAGGAAACTGGTTATCCGCCGAGACTTCTTTGCTTGGAGCTGACGGAAAGCGTGTTCGCCGACCATGGCGAAGGCCGGGTGCGCAAAGCCTTGGCCCGGTTCAAAGAAGCCGGCATCCGCCTTGCCGTCGATGATTTTGGCACTGGCTATTCTTCGCTGGGTTATCTCAACGATCTGCCGTTCGATGAGCTTAAGATCGACCGCTGTTTCGTCGCTGGGGTCCATCAAGCGCCGGAAAAAGCACGGCTCTTGCAGGGCATCATCGCGCTTGGCCGCGGCCTTGGCATGAGCGTGATCGGGGAAGGCGCCGAAGAGGATGGCGAGATCGCCATGCTGCGCGCGTATGGCTGTGATCTGGTGCAAGGCTTTGCCTATATGCGCCCAGAAACCGCTGAGGACGCACTGGGGTGCGCCGAGCAGTTGGAGTTCCGCCTGGCCGAAGCCGCTAACCAGCTAACGGTTGTGGGCGAACCGCTGAAAAAGGCGGGTTGAGATTGCGGCTTCAAGATCACCAGCTTCTGGAATGACCGGCCCGCGCTGCGCACAGATGCGCGCGGCGACAGCGACGGCAGCCTCGGCAACCTCCACCAAAGCACCGAACGGAATTTTTCGGGCTCGCAGCGCCTTGGCGTTCTCGGGACGTGACGCCCAAGCGATCAGTGTCGCTTGAAAGGAATCGCCTGCGCCGACCGTATCGACGACTTCGACCTGCGGCGCGACGACGGTTTGCCGGTTCTCGCCAAGCATGACCGTCACACCCTGATGGCCGAGGGTCAGGAACACTGGTGCGCCGCTCAGCGCTGATAGGTCGCGGGCATAGCCTTCCGGGTCAGCGCTAGGGGCCAGAAACGCAATATCTTCGTCGGACAGTTTGATGATATCGGCCCGCCGATAAAGCGGGTCGAGCCGTCGGCGCCACACCTCGACGTCGGGATCGACCATGGGACGTACATTCGGATCAAGGGTTAGCAGGCTGTCGGCGGGCAACCGCTCCACGAGCGCCGCCAGCGTATCAGCCAGCGGCGGCGTCACCAGGCTGTAAGACCCCAAGTGCAAGAGACTCGGCAGTCGCGGCAGGACCGCCAGATCGTCCAGCGTGATGTCCACATCCGCCGTCGATTGGCCATAATAGCTGTAAGTCGGCTGACCGTCCTCGGCGAGCGCGATCAACATCAGCGGGACTAGGTTGGGTTTGCGGACGATGGCATCAGGGCGCACGCCGGCAGCTGCCAGAATCTCCGCCTGGCGATCGCCCATCTGGCCTTCGGCGATCCCGCCGAAGAACAAGGGCGCAAAACCCAAACGTCCGAGCCCGCAGGCCACGTTGAATGGCGAGCCGCCAGTGACCGCGTCGAGGCCAACATGCGATGCCTCTGCTGTGCCCATCTTGGGAAACACATCGTAGAGTGCCTCGCCAGCAATCGTTATCAAGGGAATGCCTCCTTCAGCCTGCGGCTCGCGCAAGTCGGGGCACGCAAGTGGGCGCGCGCAAGTGGCAGACCTTCTAAACGTCGCATCACCGAGTGCAAGGCCCTGTCGCGCTTGATTGACGGCCGGGTGGGCTTTTGACAGCCGGGCGGCTAGGGTCGCGCCAAAGATTCTCCAGGAGCCAAGCTTTGACATCCCCCACGCACACGCTTTCGATCGTCTCCGATTTCGTCTGCCCATGGTGCTATATCGGCAAGGCGCGCCTCGATGCAGCGCTGGAGAAAATCCCCGCCGATCAGCAGCCGCAATTGCGCTATTTGCCGTTCAAGCTCAATCCAGCCATGCCAGATGAAGGCATGGCGCGTGCGGACTATCGCGAGCAGAAATTTGGCTCGCTTGAACGCTCTGAGGAACTTGATGCGCAGGTGCGTCAGGCCGCCGAGGAATCCGGCGTTGCCATTCATCACGACAAAATGGAGCGCACCCCTAACACCGTCAAAGCGCACATGCTGATGGCAATGGCGTCCAGCTTGAAGAGCGAAAAGGGCGATGCCTCCATTGCTTTGGCCGACCTTCTTTTCAACGCCTATTTTACCGAGGGTGAGGACATTGGCGAAGATGAAGTTCTCCTGCGTCTTGGCGAAGAGGCAGGTCTACCGCGTGAGGTCGCATCGGCGGCGCTCAATGATGCCGAACTGCGCTCAGCCACCGACAATCTTGCTGATGGGCTTGCTGGCCAAGGCGTGAACGGCGTGCCGACCTTGTTGCTTGATCAACATTTTTTGATTTCCGGTGCGGTGCCAAGCGATGATCTTGTGCGGATCATCCCAGAAGCGATTGGGATCTTGGAAAAAGCCGCCGAGTAGCGCTGGCCGCACCCAATCCCACATCGCTGGTGAGCGACCACGCACCACTACGTCATCTCCACGAGGCCTTCATGACCAGCAATCCGTTTCTCCAAGCCTGGCAGACGCCTTTCGAGGTTCCGCCCTTTGCCGACATCGCGCCGGAGCACTTTTCGCCAGCGCTGGACAAGGCCTTTGAGGAGCATCTGGCTGAAGTCGACGCCATCGCCAACAATAACGATTCCGTGACGTTTGAGAACACGATCGATGCCTTGGAACTGGCCGGTGCGCTGCTGACGAAAACGGCTGCGGTTTTCTACAATTTGGCAGGCTCCAACACGAATGATGCGCTGCAAGCGCTAGAACGAGACTTGGCGCCGAAAATGGCCAAGCACAGCCAAGCCGTGAGCCTGCATGAAGGGTTGTTTGCGCGCATCGAAGCGCTGTGGGCAATCAAGGACACGCTTGACCTCACACCAGAACAGACTCGCGTTCTTGATCTAACGCGCAAAGGATTTGTGCGCGCCGGGGCACTGCTCGAAGGCGCGGAGCGTGAACGGATCAAGGAGATTGGACAGCGCCTGGCGGTGCTTGCCACGCAGTTCTCGCAGAATGTATTGGCCGATGAGCAGGTCGAAGCACTGAATCTGACGGATGAGGCTGATTTGGCCGGCCTGGCACCATCGCTTGTCGCGGCGGCTGCCGAGGCGGCCAAGGAACGCGGCAAGCAAGGTTGGGTGATCACGCTCTCGCGTTCGCTGATCGAACCCTTCCTTATTCAATCCACGCGCCGTGATCTGCGCGAAGCAGCCTTTGGCCAATGGACCTCGCGCGGCGAGCGCGGTGGGGAAACCGACAATCGCGCCATCGCGCAGGAAACCCTTGCTCTGCGCCAAGAGCGGGCCAAGCTTCTGGGCTATGAGACCTACGCCCACTACAAGCTTGAAAACGAGATGGCCAAGGACCCCGCAGCGGTGCGCAAGCTGCTGCAAGATGTCTGGGCACCGGCGCGCGAGATCGCGCTTGCCGATCAAGCCAAACTGGAACAGCTAGCCGCGAGCGAAGGCGCCAACATCAAGCTGGAAGCCTGGGATTGGCGCCATTACAGCGAGAAACGCCGCCAAGCCGAGTTCGCGATATCCGATGATGAGATGAAGCCTTATTTCACGCTCGATGCGATGATCGACGCGGCCTTTGCCACCGCCAACCGGCTGTTTGGCCTCTCGTTCAAGCAGCGTGATGACGTACCCGTCTACCATCCCGACGTGCGTGCCTATGAAGTGCTCGGGCCCTCCGGTGATCATGTCGCGGTGTTTCTGGGCGACTATTATGGCCGTATGTCCAAGCGCTCCGGCGCCTGGATGAGCGCGTTTCGGGGACAACGCAAACTCGGCGAAAACGTGCGCCCGATCATTGTCAATGTGATGAATTTTGCCAAACCACCGGAGGGCGAAACCGCCCTGCTGACCCTTGATGATGTGCGCACGCTGTTTCACGAGTTTGGCCACGCGCTGCATGGCATGCTCTCGGACGTCACCTACCCCTCGGTGGCCGGCACGTCGGTCGCGCGGGACTTTGTCGAACTGCCATCGCAGCTCTACGAGCACTGGTTGATGGTGCCGGATATTCTGCGCGCGCATGCGCGCCACGCGCAAACCGGCGAGGTCATCCCGGATGATCTGATCGAGCGGCTGACGGCAGCGTCCAAATATGATCAGGGCTTTGGAACGGTGGAGTATGTCGCCTCAGCGATGGTGGACCTTGATATGCATGACGGCACGACGGATGGCACCGGCGATCTCCTGGCTGCGGAGGCGCAGACGCTGGGACGGATCGGCATGCCGCGCGCCATCACCATGCGCCATCGCAGCCCGCATTTTCAGCACATCTTCTCCGGCGGCAGCTATGCCGCAGGCTATTACAGCTATCTCTGGTCAGAAGTCATGGACGCCGATGCCTTCGCCGCCTTCAAAGAAACCGGCTCGCCCTTCGATGAGAGTGTGGCCGAGAAGCTGAAAACCCACATCTACGCCGCTGGTGGCGCCACTGATCCCGCCGAGCTTTACACCGCCTTCCGTGGCCGTATGCCAACAGTGGACGCGCTTCTTGAAAAGCGTGGCCTCGACAAAGCGGCTTAATCCGCAGGCTAATAGAGGTGCGGCCAGAGGATGAACCAGCCGGTGACGGTGGCCGCCGATAGAACCGTTCCGACCGTCACGCTTTGCGCCATCAAGGGCGCATTGCCGCCAAGCTGGCGGGCAAGAATGTAGGATGATGTCGCGCCCGGCACGATGGTGGCGAGGAGCCCAAGGGCTGCCAGTTCGCGCGGCAGGCTGACGGCGAAAGCAAACGACAGGAAAAGTGCCGGCATCAGCAGAAGCTTGATCACGCTGGATGTCGCAATCGCAAACACCGACCCTTTACCAGAAATCGGGCGCAGACCCGCGCCCACGGCAAACAGGCCCATGGCAATCGCCGCTGTGCCGAACCAGCCGAAGGCGGTGTCCACCGGACCTGGCCAATCGATTTGAAGCGGGTTGATCGCCAAACCGGCGGCGCAAGCCAAGATCAGAGGGTTTGTCGCCAGTGCTTTGACGAGCGAGGGCGCTTCGACGCCCTCTTCAGGCGCGCCATAGCGGGCGAGGATCGATACGCAAAGAATATTGATGGTGACGATCATCAGCGCCATCGGCACCGTGATGTTCTGCACACCCTGCGACCCATACACCGCAAAAGCCAGCGCCAGGACGATGTAGCTGTTGAAGCGAACCGCGCCTTGAAAACCGCTGGTCGCCGAAGGACCGTCCAGACGTGAGCGCGTATAGAAAATCCAGGCCAGAATACCGACCGTCAAATGCGTGCCGGCCAGCAGCAGCGCCAATGTCCAAACCGAGGGATCCTCGAAGCTTGCGGTGGAGAGGTTGGAGAACAGGAGCGTTGGAAAGAACACCACATAGGTGACACGCTCGACGCCCGCGACATGGGTATCAGTCACCAAGCCCACCCGCCGAATGAGGAAGGCGAGCGCGATGACCAAGATAACCGGAAGAAGGGCCGAACCGACCACGGCAGGTGACATAACTCCGGCCTAGCTGATGCGCCGAGCGCGCGCAATTGCGCCGCCGTTAGGGCCACCTTTACTCCGCCTGCCTACCCTTGCGTCATCACGCACTTCACCACGGGGACTGGCGATGCTTGGCACGCGCACACCTTTTCAATGGGTCATGCTGGCCTTCGCCTTGCTGCTCGGGCTAGCGCTGCTTGCCGTGCTTGGCTTTCGCACGCTCACCGAGGCAAGTGGCACCAATTCTTATGCGCTGATCGCCGAAAGCTTGCTGACCGGCACGCCCTGGGCATCGGCCTGTTTCGACATAGATTGCGCCCAGTTCGAGGGCCGGACCTACATCGTTTTTCCGCCATTTCCTGGCGTGGTGGCGATGCCGCTGGTCGCGCTCAACGGCATTGAAACGACCGGGTTCATGCTGATCGGTCTGGCAGGGCTCATCCTTTCGCTGTTCCTTTGGAAGCGCATCTTTGATGCCTTTCAGATGGATGGCGAAGTACAAATTTGGCTGTTGATCGCCCTCGCTTTTGCCAGCCCGCTTTTCTATGTCGGCTTGCGCGCGGATGGTGTCTGGTTCTTCGCCCAAGTGGTTGGATTTCCGCTGCTGACGCTGGCGCTGCACGAGGCGATTTATGGCCGTTTGGTCACCGCCGGTATCGCGCTTGGCTGCGCCCTGCTCTGCCGGCAAATGTCAGTTTTTTACGCCCCGCTCCTGCTCTTGATTGCGATCGGGCCGTCGGCGCCGCTTTTCCGGATGGATTGGTACGACGTCCGCGAGCGGTTCGGCTGGGTGCTACAAATCGGCATCCCGGTGGCCATCGGCCTGGCCGGCTATTTCGCCTACAATTATTGGCGGTTCAGCGATCCGCTGGAGACCGGCTACAGCTACATCTTCTACGATTTCGCCCCTGACCCGGAGACTGGCGAAACGCCGGTGCTGACGGCACGCGTGCGCGATCATGGGATCTGGTCATCGGCCTATGTGCTCTACAATGCGGCTTATTTGTTCGTGCAGGGTTTCGACATCACCTTCGATGCCGCCAAGAAGCTGACCATCACCGGCCTCGATAATGGCGGGACCAGCGTTCTGGCCGCCAGCCCTTGGCTCTTGTTCCTGGCCTTCACGCCCTGGCGGCGGCTGGCGCTGTTCTGCCTGCTGATCATCGCCGGGTTCGCGACGATGCTGCTCTTCTACCATTCCAACGGGTTCACCCAATACAACACCCAGCGCTACATTCTTGATTGGCTGCCAGCTGCTCTGCTGATGCTGGCGCTGGCCAAGGACAGACTCGCCGAGCACAAAGATGTGTTCGCGCTTTTGGTGCTGTGGGGGATGGCGCTCAATGTGGTGACGGTCGCCGTGTTGGCGCTTACCGTCGGCGCTTAGGTTCCTTGAGTTCGCTCGGCCGCGTTTTTCTGGGTTTTGGCGAACGTGATGCGGCTGTGGCCAAGATAGTTGGCGACCGCGCCAACCGCGATGGCGGTTCCATGGGCCAAGGCTTCAACCGTGGCTGAGGGTCCAAAGAACCCGGCGCCGAGGCGCTCCAAGCCCATCGCCGTGCCCAAAACCACACCGGCACCGACGGCATTGACCAGCAGGAACGCAGGCACCTGCGCCTTCCAATCCATCTGCTGGCCGGGCCAGACCAGATGGCGATAAAGCAGGAAACCTGCCGTCATACCGATGGCGTAAGCCACGATGATGGCAGGCTCAAAAGGCATGACGAAGGATAGTGCGATGCGCGCAAACCAGTTGATCGCCGCCGCCGTGCCACCGCACAGCAGAAAACGGACAATGGCTGAGGATTGGACGAGATGGGTTAGGCGATCCATGGCAGGGCTCCCATCGCGAACCCACCAAAGATCGCGCCGCCAAAGGCCAGGCCGAGCATCAGGCCAAGGGTAAGGCTTGCCTTGTCTTTGAGCGCAAACGCTACCGGATCATCGTCGAGCTCGCCGCGCTGAGAAACCAGCCAGATACGGCCAAGCCAGAGAAAAAGCAGGATTGGCGTCGCCCATAGGAAGCCGGGTGCGGTGTACATCGCTGCGTGGAACGCTTCAGCGGTCAGGTAGAGCGAGAAGAGCACGACCGCCGACATGGCCGCCGCTAGGCCAAGCGCGAGCAACATCGGTTCATCGCGCGCGATGTAGCCGCGACCGGCGGTTTTGGTTTTGCCGTGCAGGGCCATGCGCACCACTTCGGTGTGCCTCTTGGCGGTTGAGAGCGACAGGAAGAGCGCCATGGAAAACACAAAAAGCCAGGGCGAGATCACCGCGCCGATGGCGACAACGCCAAGGAATAGGCGCAAGGTGAACAGCGTCGCCAAGACCGCCACATCGAGGATCGGCACGCGCTTGACGTGAAACGAATAGGCAAGCGTAATCGTTGTGTAGAGCGTCACGGTCGCTAAAACGGCCCAACCTGCCGCTGCGGCAAGCGCAAAGCCGGCGACCGCCAGGACCGGCACCAGCATCAAACCCTCGCCGATGGGCAGGGCGCCCGACGCTAACGGTCGGTTCCGTTTGGTCCAGTGACGGCGATCATCCGCCAGATCGAACAGATCGTTGAGCAGATAGGTTGCAGATGCGACAAAGCCGAGTCCAAAAAAGGCGAGCAGCGCGTCGCGCCAGGCAGCCATATCGGTGGCCATGCCAGCCAAGAAGAGCGGGATGAAGATGAGCGCATTTTTGGCCCACTGCTTCACGCGCGCGGCTTTGATGAGCACGCGGGCGGGGTGCTTGGCATCGTTGAGAAGCAGCATCGGCTTGCCGAGCCGCGCCAACGCCTTGGCGGTTTTCGGTTGCAGATTGACGCCAACAGCGCTTTGCGCCTTTGCCCAAACGACGAGATCGGCCTTGCTGTCGCCGGCATAGATGAAGCCTTGTGGGAACCGTTCAGCAAGGCGCTCTGCCTTGGTGGCACCCTTCAGGTTCTGCGAACCGTTAGAGGCGAACACCTCACCGATTAAGGCAAAACGTTTAGCCACGCGCCGCGCCATCAGCTCGTCCGAGGCCGTTGCCAACACCACACGGCGACCGCGACGCGCCTCGCGTTCGGCCAGTTCGACCACGCCGTCATGGGCAGGAATGGCATCAAGATCATCGGGCGCGTAGGGCGCAAGCTTCTGTTTCAGATAGGCTTTGCCGCGCGCCAGCCAGATAATGGCGAAGAACAAGATAAACGGGTTGCGGCGCAGGGCCGCCACGAAACACTCGACCAGGAGATCGGATCGCAGGAGCGTCTGGTCGAGATCGAGTACTAGCGGCTGGTCGAGCGGCGCATTGTGCACTGACCTGCTATCATGCAGCGGGTCGTTGGCGGCCGCATGGCGCAAAGATACGCTTTCAAGGGTGACCATTGTGATCCTGTCCCGATCAGAAACTCAGACCGACACCCTGCCACGCGACGCCCCAGCATTTGCCTGACAGGCAGCGTTAAGATCGCCCTAATCCGCGCTAGGGTTTCCGGACGGTTTCCAGCTTCGTTCAAATGCTAAGGAATTTCGACTCTTGGGTTGGTCTCCGGTTCGACGCGGGGGTTCGACGAAAGGCTTAGGTTAACTTTTCGGAAGCGCTACCGAAACTCTTTGACAGTCGTTTCGGCTTGCCGCAGGTTCGCCTTCTGCGCCGGGCTGAAATCACCTGCTGGCCCGCAAGATTTGCTTCCCTTCGGATTGGAACCGCCGATGTTCGTTTCACCCCTTTCCTCCAGCGTGCACACGCGTCGCCAGCTTGGCGGCGACCCTGATTGGTGGCGTGGCGGCGTGATCTATCAGATCTATCCACGCTCCTATTTGGACGTGAACGCCGACGGCATCGGCGATCTGTCAGGCATCACCTCTCGGCTCGATTACATCAAGAGCCTGAACGTTGATGCGATCTGGATTTCGCCGTTCTTTGTCTCGCCGATGGACGATTACGGCTACGACGTTGCCGACTACAAGAATGTCGATCCGATGTTCGGCTCGCTCGAAGATTTCGACGCGCTTCTGTCGGCTGCGCACGATCGTGACATCCGCGTGCTCATCGATCTGGTGATTTCGCACACGTCCGATCGCCATCCCTGGTTCCGCGAGAGCCGGGTGGACCGGACCAATTCCAAAGCGGAATGGTACGTGTGGGCCGATCCAAAACCGGACGGCACGCCGCCCAACAATTGGCTGTCGATTTTCGGCGGCTCGGCCTGGGAGTGGGATTCACGTCGGCGGCAATATTATCTGCACAACTTCCTCACCAGCCAGCCGGACCTCAACTTCCACAATCCGATTGTTCAGGAAGCCGTGCTCGACGCGGCGCGCTTCTGGCTAGAGCGCGGCGTAGATGGGTTCCGTCTCGACACGGTCAACATGTACTTCCATGACGCCGAATTGCGCGACAATCCGCCGGTCGAAGAGGGGATGAAGGTCAACGGCATACCCGAGCAGAACCCCTATGGGTTGCAGCAGCCGATCTACAACATCACCCGGCCGGACAATCTTGCTTTCCTAGAAAAGATGCGCACGCTGCTCAACGAGTACCCTGCCACCACGACCGTGGGTGAAGTGGGCGCCGTGCTCGACATGTACGACACGCTGGCCGACTACACCGAGCAGGGCAAACGCCTGCACATGGCCTATTCGTTCGATTTCCTGGATCGGCAGTTCTCGGCAGATTTTATTCGCCAGGTCGCCCAGCGCATGGACAGCAACCGCAACAGCTGGCCGAGCTGGGCGTTTTCCAACCATGACGTGGAACGCGTGCTCAGCCGCTGGCAGCTTGGCCACGAGCAAGATCGCGCCGCACCACTGCTGATCGCACTGCTGACCTCACTGAAGGGCACGCCGTGCATCTATCAAGGCGAGGAACTTGGGCTCACCGAGGCGATCGTGCCGTTTGAGAAGCTTCAGGACCCCTATGGCATCCGCTTCTGGCCAGAGTTCAAAGGCCGTGATGGCTGCCGCACGCCGATGCCGTGGAACCCCGCCGCGTCGAATGGCGGTTTTACCGAAGGCACACCCTGGCTGCCGGTGCCGCCGGAGCATGTCGCGCGCGCCGTATCTGTGCAGGAAGCTGATGATCGGATGCCACTACGCCATGTGCGCCGCTTCTTGGGCTGGCGCCGCGATCAGATGCCGCTGCTACGCGGCGCGATGCAGTTCCATGACACGCAAGGCGATGTTCTGGCCTTCACCCGCGACTATGACGGCGAGCGCATCTTGTGTGTGTTCAATCTCGGCACCGCACCCGGCAGCTTTGCCACTGGTGGCTTCGGCCCGATCAGCCCGATTGGCGGGCACGGTTTTGGCGGCAAGCTGGAAGGCATGGGCATCTCGCTCGATCCGCTGGATGCGTTCTTCGCCACCTACACCTGATAGGGCTTCAGCAGGCTGGTTGCCTAAGCGGTCAGTCGGCTGGTGCCGAACTGAAGGTCGTGCAATGCGGCGTAGTGACCACCATGGGCGATGAGTTCCTCATGGGTGCCCTGTTCGACCGCGCGGCCCTGTTCCATCGCGATGATCTGATCGGCCCCACGCACGGTGGAGAGCCTGTGAGCGATCACCAAGGTCGTGCGGCCCTCGGAAAGCCGGGCAAGCGTTGCCTGGATCGCATCTTCGGAATGCGCATCGAGCGCCGAGGTCGGCTCGTCCAGCAAGAGGATCGGTGCGTTGCGCAGGAACGCGCGGGCAATGGCGATGCGTTGACGCTGGCCGCCCGACAGCAAGGAGCCGAGTTCCCCGACCGGCGTCTCATAGCCCTGCGGCAAGGCAGTGATGAAGGTGTGGGCCTCAGCCCGGCGCGCCGCTTCTTCGATTGCTGACTGATCGATGTCCGGCAAGCCGGCGCGAATGTTGTCGGCCACCGTTCCGTCGAACAGGTAGGCATCCTGACCGACATAGGCCATGGATGCCCGCAGAGACGACGATGAGAGGGTTTTTAGATCCTGGCCATCGATGGTGATTTGCCCGCCGTCAGGGTCCCAGAACCGAAGCACCATCGCCATGACAGTCGATTTGCCGGCACCCGAGGCGCCGACCAGCGCTGTCGTCTTTCCGGCAGGCGCGGAGAAGGTGAGGCCTTGCAAAACGGCATCCCCGCCTGGGTGGTAGCCGAAGCTCACTTGGTCGAATGTGATCTCACCACTTTTCAGCGTGAACGGCTTGCCGGATCCAGCCTCACGTTTGGATGGCGGGCGATCGAGAAAGCCGTACATCATGCGCACGCCGACCAGTCCGGCCTCCAGTGGAACGCGCAGATTGGCAAGTTTGCGCGCCGGCTCATAGGCCAAGAGCAGCGCCGTCACGAAGGAGAAAAACTCGCCGGGGGACTGGCCCTGTTCGATCACCCGGTAGCCGCCATAGAAAATGACGATGGCCACCGCGATGCCGCCCATGGTTTCAACCAGCGGCACGGGCCGCGCCTGGTAGATGGCGATCTTGTCGGCTGTCTTGCGCAAATCATCGATGGTGTGGCCGATGCGTCCACCCAGTTCATCTTCCATGCGGAAGGCCTTGACGATCCGAAAACCCTGGGCGGTCTCACGCACATAGTTGCCGATCTCGGCCGTCAGCGAGACCTGGCGCTTGGCGATGCGGCGCACACGGCCCATCATTTTCTCGATCAGAAAGGCCATGACCGGCAGTGCCACAATCATCGAAAGCGACATGATCGGGTCTTGGATGATCATGACGATCAAAAGAGCGATGAGGGACAGCACATCGCGCCCGGCGCCGGTGACGATGAGATTGAGCACCTGGCGAGCGGCGTTGGCATTGTTGGCAAAAACGGCGGCAATCTCTGCCGACGGTTGGCCTTGGACGAAACCCACATCCTCTTCCAACAGCCGCTTGAACATGCGGTTTTGCACATCGGCGACAATCGAATTGCCGACGCGGGCCATAATGACCATCTGGAAATACATCGACGCGCCTTTGGCGAGGTAGATCACCACCACCGCCGAGCCGAGAAAGATCAGCCATTCGCGCGAACGGTTGATGAAGACCTCATTGATGAGGTCGCGCATCATATAGGCGGTGAGGGCGGTGGCTGCTGCCGCAACAGCCATGAAGAAGAACGCCAACGCGTATCGCCCGACATAGCGTTTGCCGGTGTCGAGCAGCAGCCGCTGCAAAACCTTCTGGCCGTCATCGCTGGCCACAGAAATGCGCGATGGGGCGGACTCAGGGGCAGGCATCGAGCCAGACTTGGGGCCGGAATTGGGAGCGGACGATGTCATCACGCCCGCCATAGGCCCCCTCGCGGTTCAGCGCAAGTTGGGGCGCAGCTCTTGATGGTCACATGATGTATCAGAGCGTGGCGCGCCAGCGATCTTTGCCGGTCCGTGCCACGCCCTATCAATTTCGCTTACGTGTAGAGGAAACTATGACCCTCAGCGTCGAACAGATGCATTTTGTCTGCGGCGCCGGTGAGGTGCAGCGTCTCGCCCTTCTTCACATGGGCGATGCCAGGGATCTTGGCGATGATCGAGGCTTCGCCTTGCGCTGCCGGCTTGAGATACACCACCGTCACCTCGCCCAAGCGTTCTGAGTAAAGCGCTTGGCCAGAATAGATGACCGGATCGCCTTCCTGAGCGACAACAAAGTCTTCCGGACGGATACCGAAGGACACCACATCACCGGGCGAGGCATTGGGCGAGGCAATCGGCACCACCACTTCCTCGCCATGGTCGAGCTTGATGGTCGTGCTGCTGCCGCCACTGATGACCTTGGCGCTCATCAGGTTCATTTTCGGCGAGCCGATGAACTGCGCAACGAAGGTGTTGCGGGGCTTCTCATAAAGCTCCAACGGGGTGCCGACTTGGCCGATGGTGTGGGTGACGTTGTTGAGCACAACGATACGGGTCGCCAGCGTCATCGCCTCGACCTGATCGTGCGTCACGTAAATCATGGTCGAGTTCGGCATGTCTTCTTTGAGCTGCGCGATCTCGATGCGGGTGTCGACACGCAGGGCCGCGTCGAGGTTCGAGAGCGGCTCATCGAAGAGATAGACTTTCGGGTCGCGGACGATCGAGCGGCCAATGGCCACACGCTGGCGTTGGCCACCAGACAGAGCCTTTGGCAGGCGTTCCAGATACTCACCAAGCTGCAGGATGTTGGCGGCCTTTTGGACGCGCTGATCGATCTCGTCTTTCGGCATTTTGGCAAGGTTCAAGGCGAACGCCATGTTGTCGTAGACCGTCATGTGCGGATAGAGCGCATAGGACTGGAACACCATCGCGATGCCGCGCTTGGATGGCGGCACCTCGTTCATGCGTTCGCCGTCAATGTGGAAGTCACCACCGCTGATGCTTTCCAGCCCGGCGATCATCCGCAGCAGGGTGGACTTGCCGCAACCCGATGGACCAACGAAGACGATGAGTTCGCCGGTCTCGATATCGAGGTCAATGTTCTTGAGGACTTCAACCTTCCCGTAGGATTTGGCGACGTCCTTTAAGAGTAGCGATGCCATGGTACTCTTCCCCCTGAACTTTCTTATCTTTTTGTTGCGCGAACGCTCAAAGAGCGCGCTTGAGACTTTTCGCCGGCGGCTATCACGCCGCCGGCCATTATTTGACCGAACCGGCGAGAAGCCCGCGTACGAGGTATTTCTGCATCGCAAAGAACACCACCAGTGGAACGGCGATACTGACGAAGGCGGCGGTTGCGAGAATCTCCCAGTTGCCGCCACGTGTGCCCAAAAGCTCCACGATCTGGTTGGTCATCACCGTCGTTTCGCCGGTCGCATCGATCAAGAACACCTTGGCGACGAGCAGATCGTTCCAGGTCCAAAGGAACTGGAAGATGGCGAAACTGGCGAGCGCCGGGAACGACAGCGGCAGAATGATCTTGGTGAAGATCTGGAAATCTGTCGCGCCATCCACTTTGGCGTTCTCGATGATGTCCTTGGGCAGACCCACCATGTAGTTGCGTAAGAGATAGATCGCCAACGGTAAGCCAAACCCTGTATGGGCAAGCCAGGTGCCTAAATACCCCTTGCCAATACCGATCTCCAGATGCAGGCGGAGCAGCGGGATGAGCGCCAATTGCAACGGCACAACCAGCAGTGCCACGACCATAGCGATCAGCAGCGCGCGACCGGGAAAATCCATCCAAGCCAGCGCATAGGCGGCAAAGGCTGCCACAACGATCGGGATGATCGTTGCCGGAATGGTCACGGTGAGCGTGTTGAAGAATGCTTTGGCCATGGAATCGGTGCTGTCGCCCGACAAGAGGACCTGCTCGTAGTTGTCGAGCGTAAAATCGGGCGGCGCGGTGATCGTCGCGAAGATGCGCTGACCGCGGCCCGAAATCTGGTCGTCATTGCCGCGCCAAGCGTAGTTGCCCTCGGCGTCCACAGTGATGCTTTCGCCATCGCCAAGGTCGGCTGTATCGCCGGCCTGGTAGGTGTCGATTGCACGCGACGACACGCCCCATACACCAATGGTGGTTTCTGAGGATTCTTCACCGAACACATTGCCAGCAACCAAGAAGGTCGTGCCATCAGCGCCACCAGCGACCCGGTTTTCATCGGGATCAGCCGTTCGGAAGACCACATTTTGTTCCGCCGCGGTGAGCGAGGCCCACCAGCCTGAGCTGTTGATCTGGTCAACGGTGCGGAACGACGAGACCAGCAAGCCGAAGGTTGGAAAAACCCACAGAAGCACCAGAGCTATCGTGGACAGCTGCACTGCCCAGGTGAGGCTCGATTTGGTTCCGGCAATAGCGGCCATCAGCGCATCTCCTTGCGAGCGTTGTAGACGTTCCAGATGAGGATCGGGCTGACGAGAAGCATGATGATGATTGCACTCGCCGAGCCGACGCCCCAATCATTGGCGCGGAACAATTTGTCATACATGTAGTTGGCCAGAACCTGCGTCTCCCACTGACCGTTGGTCATGGCGAATACGATGTCGAAGACCTTCAAAACCACGATGGTAATGGTCGTCCAGACCACAACAATGGTTCCCATGATCTGAGGCGCCTTGATCTTGAAGAAGACTTCAAACGGGTTGGCGCCATCGACAATGGCTGCTTCAACAGTCTCCTCGGGAATGCCGCGCAGCGCGGCCGACAGGATGACCATCGCAAAGCCGGTTTGGATCCAGATCAGCACAATCATCAGGAAGAAATTGTTGAAGAACGGGATCGTCAGCCATTGCTGTGGTTCGCCGTAGGGCAGTTCAGCGCCGAATAGGCTCAGCGTGGCGCCCAAGGCTTCGAACGCTAGAAACGCGCCGCCAGCCACGAAGATAAACCGAAGCAGCTGCATAAAGATGCCACCGGTCTTGCCGCCTGTGAAGTATGGCTTCACCAGCAGATAGGCGATGTAGAGGCAGAGGCCGGCAAAACAGAGCAGGATGATCGCGGGCAAGAGCTTCAGCATGATGAAGCTGCCCGAACCGCCGTCAAATTGCAGCCAGACCGCGTTGAGCACGCCGATCTGCGCCTGTTCTTCGGGCCGGGCGACATAGATCAGTCGAAAGATCACCGCTGCGCCGACGAAGGAAATCGCCATCGGCATGAAGATCAAGGATTTGGCGATGTTGCCCCAAGAGAGGCGATCGGTCAGCTGCGCCGCCAAGAGCCCGAAGGCCGTCGAGAAGGCCGGCACGACCAAGAGCCAGAGGAAGTTGTTGGTCAACGCTTCCCAGAACTTCGGCTCGCTCATCATCTGCTGATAATTGGCAAGACCGACGAAAGCGCCACCCGCGTCGCGATCCGTCAGAGAGAGACGCAGCGTCTCAACAACCGGATAGGCGAGGTAAAGCCCCAGCGCGAAAATCGCCGGAAATAGAAACAACCAAGGCCGGACCATATTGGCGCGCGAGATATTACGCCCAGAATTCTTGCCCGTCGCCGGGAAGATGACTCTGTCCAGGAATTGGTTGGAGAAATAGAAGTAAGCGACGCAGCCGCCTACCCCGACAATGATCGTGATCAGACCCTGAATTGCCGGATTCATGGCTCCCCCTCCCCTTTTGATTTTTGGTTCTTATGGGGGCTGCCCAGCGGCGGAATGTTGCCGCCGGGCAGTCCAAATGTGTCAGGCGTTAGCGAGCCTTGAGGCTCGGGCGCACTGTCTTATTGCAGTGCTTCCCAGGAAGCCTGGATTTCAGCGGCAACTGCTGCCGCGTCGTCGCCACCGGCATAGTCAACCATGCCAGTCCAGAACGAGCCAGCACCGACACCGCCTGGCATAAGGTCCGATCCATCGAAACGGAAGGTCGTTGCCTGCAGCAGAATGTCGTTCATTTTCGCCAGCGTTGAGTCAGCAAAGACGTCAGAGTTCACGCCTGAGTGCGGTGTAAGGAAACCGCCCTGCGCCATCCACACTTCATGGGCGATTGGCGTTTGCATGAACTCAACCAGGCCGTGGGCAGCCGGTGAATCGTTGGTGATCGCCCAAAGCGTGCCCGCCCCGAGAACCGGCGAACCGAGATCGGCTTCTTCGTAAGCTGGGAAGTAGAAGAAATCGATGTCTTCACCCACTTCGGTGCCCTCGGGGAAGAAAGCCGGGATGAAAGAAGCCTGACGGTGCATGTAGCACTGAGGAGGCGATGAGAAGAGGCCTTTGGGACTATCACGGAAGTCTGTTGAAGCAACAGCTCCAGCGCCTCCGGCAACAAAATCATTGTTGCGCGCGAAATAGCCGAACTCTTCGATGGCGGCGACGATGCGCTCATCATCGAAGGGAATTTCGTTGCTCACCCACTGGTCATAGACGTCTGGCGTCTGGGTGCGCAGAAGCATGTCTTCCACCCAGTCGGTTGCTGGCCAGCCGGTCGCGCCGCCTGAACCCAAACCGATGCACCATGGCGTTTCGCCATCGGCGACCATCTGGTCGGTCAGCTCTTTGAGCTCTTCCATGGTTTCAGGCACTTCGTAGCCAGCATCTTCAAAGTTCTCTGGCGAGTACCAAACCAGCGACTTCACATCGACCTTGTAGAAAAAGCCGTAGAGATTGTCGTTGCCGTTTTCGTCGGCATAGGTGCCAAGATCGACCCAGGACTGGCCGGCGGCATAGTTTTCGCGGACCCAGTCGCCAGTGCCATCTGCCAGTGGCGTCAGGAAGCCACGCGAGGCCATGTCAGAGGCGAGGCCAGGCTGCGGGAACACGGCAACGTTCGGTGAAGAGCCTGCTTCGGCGTCCACCATGATCTGCTGCTCAAAGCTGTCGGAACCGACATAGCGCACATCAGCGCCAGTCGCGGCTGCGAAATAGGCCAGGACGCTTTCCACAACAGCTTGGTCGGGACCAAGCCATGGGCCAAAGACGGTGAGCTGTTCGCCGGAAAAATCGGCAGACGCTGAAAACTCTTCGTAGCTGCCCCAGCTGAAGTCGCCGGAACCCGGTGCAAAGGTCAGGTCTTGTGCCGATGCCGATGTCGCGCCCATCACGGACAGGGCCACACCTGCAAGAAGCAGTTTTTTCATTGGTCTCTCCCTTTGTGCCGGTTCTGTTGTCCGGCTTTAAATCCCGCCCATCCAGGCGCACTGAAAGCGCTTCCGGTATGGGTTGGCTCACCATCACCGCTCCTTCGTCATTCTGTCAAGCGATTTGCGCGAAACAAAAGCTGCCTTCCCTTCCCCTTGGGAAAGAAACGCCGTCTGGCGTCAAAGCGGTTTCAACTATTCATCGCGATAGGAGGCCCGGTTTTGTTTGCCTTTGGACCCGGCGCACCCTATGGGCAGCGTGGTTTTCGCCCTCCCGACGCGCAAGGACGCTTCGCCCATGACCTTTCCCCACGCCCGCGCTGATTTTCCCGACGGTTTTGTTTTCGGCACGGCCACCTCGGCCTATCAGATCGAGGGCCACAGCTTTGGCGGCGCCGGACAAACGCATTGGGACAGTTTTGCCGCCACGCCCGGCAATGTGGTGCGCGGCGAAAATGGTGCGGTCGCATGTGATCACTATCACCGCTGGGCCGATGATCTTGATTTGGTCGCCGGCGCCAATCTGGACGCCTATCGGTTTTCCACCAGCTGGGCGCGGGTGATGCCAGACGGCGTGACCCCGAACCCCGAGGGCCTGGATTTCTATGACCGATTGGTCGATGGCATGCTGGAGCGCGGCATCAAGCCAATGGCGACGCTCTATCACTGGGAATTGCCATCACCGCTGGCCGATCAGGGTGGCTGGCGCAACCGCGACATCGCCGACCGGTTCGCTGATTTTGCCACCTGCATCATGGGCCGTATTGGCGACCGGATGCATAGGACGGCGCCGATCAATGAGCCTTGGTGCGTGGCCTGGCTGTCGCACTTCATGGGCCATCATGCGCCTGGTCTGCGTGACATTCGCGCTGCGGCGCGCGCGATGCATCATGTGTTGCTCGCCCACGGCAAAGCCACGCAGGCCATGCGCGCGCTTGGCATGACCGGGCTCGGTGCTGTGATGAACCATGAGTACGCGGAGCCCGCCGATGGCACCGAGCGCTCAAAGGAGCTCGCCGAGCTCTATGATGGGATCTACAACCGCTGGTTCCTGGGCGGGATTTTCCGCAAGGCTTATCCTGAGGATGTGTTGGCTCATCTTGGCCCAAATATGCCGGAAGGTTGGCAGGATGATTTTGACACCATCGCCCAGCCGCTCGATTGGGTCGGCATCAACTACTACACGCGCAAACTGATCGGCCCGGATGGGTCGGACCAGTTCCCGTTCCTGGAAGAGCGTGAAGGGCCACTGGAAAAGACGGCCATGGATTGGGAAATTTATCCCGATGGCCTGCTGCATTTCCTGCGACACACGGCGAGCTACACCGGTCTGCCGATCTATGTGACCGAGAACGGGCTGGCATCGTACGATGTGCTCAAAGACGGAGCGGTGCAGGACGATCAGCGTATCCGCTATCTGGCAGACCATCTGGCGCGGGTGAAACAGGCGCTCAGTGAGGGCATCGATGTGCGTGGCTACACAATCTGGTCTTTGCTCGACAATTACGAATGGGCACTTGGCTACGAGAAGCGGTTTGGCCTGGTGCATGTCGATTTCGAGACGCTGGATCGTACGCCCAAAGCCAGTTGGCACGCGCTGAAGGAGGCGCTGGCGAAGTAAGTCGGCGTGTCAGTACCGGTAGGACAGCCTGGCGCGCACCACATCTTGGCTATGCTCGCTTTGGAACGACGCACCAAGGCTCAAATCTTCTCTGGAGAAGTCATAGCGCAGAAATTCGCCGCCCAAGGCCAGGTTGCGCGTGAGGCCCCACTCTACGCCAGCGCCGAGGACGTGCCCATAGCGCAGGTCGGAGCTGCTCGCCGTGGTCGAGGCGGTTTCAACACCGGCCACGGCCAGCCCGCCGGTTCCATAGATCAGCAAATGACCGAACGCATAGCCAACGCGGCCGCGCACGGATCCCGACCAACGCATGGTCAGTTCCAGCGATGTCAGCCCGACGCGCGGACGGGTGAAATTCGTCAGAAACGCATCGCCTTCGATACCGAGCACAACATTGCTGATTTGCAGCGATCCGCCGGCGTGCAAGCCGCCCAAAAAGCTTTGTTTGTCTTCCAGAAGACCATCGACATTGTCCCAACTGTCGACGAAGCCAAGGCCCGCATGCACGCCGGAATAAAAACCTGTCCAGCGCGGCGGCCCATCGCGAACGACAGTAGGTTGGGGCGTAGCCTGTTGGTAGCCAGTTTGGTCAGCGGCAAGCGACGGCGTTGCCGAGCAGACTGAACAGGCCAGCGCTAGCGAAAGAAATGTTCGGTGCAAGATGCAGGCTCCCCATCTGCAGCTGCGCGAACGGCACAGCAAGAGCTTGCGATAAAGCCTTGTTCACCTTGATGGACCGTTCAGGCGGCCAAATGCGCTCGTGCCGTAACGAAACACGCCATGGCCGCTGGGCGATGGGCTACAAACCCTCGATCACCTGCTGCATCGCCGCGTTGAAGCCTGTTGTGGTGGGTGATCCACCTTCAGTGCCGCGCCCGCCGCCCAGACCGGCAGGCAGTTCTCCGGCGATGCTCTCATTGACGTAGTTCAGCATAATCGTGATGCGCATCACAGTTGCGAGGGAGGCTGGAGACGCAAGCAGGCGTGCGCCAAGCGTTAAGCCCGCGATTGGCCGGCCATGTCGTTGAGGATCGGGCAGTCCGGACGATCATCGCCGGCGCAGGTCTCGGCGAGCGTTGATAATGTTGCGCGCAACGCCTGCATCTCAGCGAGCTTGGTGTCGATCTCGCTGATTTTTTCCAACGTGAGTTTTTTCACGTCGCAGCTTGCCCTGTGGGTGTCATCGTACAGTGAAAGCAGCTGGCGGCATTCGTCGATCGTGAAGCCAAGGCCGCGAGCGCGCTGCAAAAAAGCCAGCCGATGCACGTCTTTCTCGGCATAGTCGCGATAGCCATTGTCCGCCCGATCCGGACGCACCAAGCCGATTTCTTCATAGTACCGGATGGTTTTTGGCGGCAGCTGCGTGCGCTCTGCCGCTTCGCCAATGTTCATGGTGCAGTTCCCTTCAGCGCGGCAAGCTAGCCACACCATTATGGCAGGGGCAAGTTTGGCTTGGGGGCTGGGTCATCTAGGTTGAGAATGCTCGAACTCAAAGAGGGTCGCTCTGGGCGATAGCTGCGCAATTACCTGCCGCTCATTCCGCGCTTTGACGCCGCAAAGCGCTATGGCGCACCCGACAGGATTCGAACCTGTGACCTCTGCCTTCGGAGGGCAGCGCTCTATCCAGCTGAGCTACGGGTGCGAGCGCTGCGTGTGTAGCTGATTGCACGTGGCCGTTCAACTGGCCCGACCTCCAAGCACCCACGGGCTCAGCGGATCAACGCGTTAAACAGCCAAAGGCCTTATGAACGGTATTCCAAGCCCCGAATGCCCTAACGTCAAGGCGAAAGCCAAAGCACGGAACGCGCGCGCAGATGTGAAGGATTGTCACCGCATGGGCGCTCGCCCCTTGCTGTGCTAGGGCCTATGCTGTTTTCCCGTAAAGGGTCGGCAAAACGGCTCGCGTTGCGCTGTGTTCCGTGTTTGCTCGCCCGCAATCCGCGACGTTGCATGCTGCACTGCCCGCCCCCTGCTATTGCCCCTGGTTCTGGCGCTTTGCCTTGCCGCTAGACCCGCGCCATCGACGACGGCTGTTGGTGCTGGCGCTTTACGCCGGCCTTATCGCTTTGGGTTGGTGGATCAGCATGCAGTGGGAGCGGCTTGAAGGCGCGCAGATCAGTGCAATGGACCCGGCCATGATGTTTCAGATCGTTGCCGTCGCGCTGATTGTGTTTGTCATTACCTCCGCCATGCCCTTCATCCCTGGTGCCGAAATCGGCTTCGGTCTGATGGTCATCTTCGGCAGCAAGGTCGCGCTTCTTGTTTATGCGGCAATGATCAGCGCGCTGACCTTGTCCTATCTGATCGGTGCACTGGTTCCGGCCAGTTGGATTGTCAAGTTTTTCGGCTATCTCGGGTTTAATCGCGCAACGCAGCTTGCCGAAGAGTTGGCGGCGCGCGAACGCCATAGGCGGATCGACTATCTGATGGCCAATGCGCCGCCGCGCTGGGTCCCGATGCTCCTGCGCCATCGCTATCTGGCGATCATCGTGCTTTTGAATGTGCCCGGCAACTCCTTGGTCGGCGGCGGCGGTGGGCTCGCACTCGCAGCCGGCATGAGCGGCCTATTCCGCTTTCATCGGTTCTTTTTGACGCTCCTGGTTGCCGTGGCGCCGGTGCCGCTGTTCTTCCTCCTGGCGATGTAGCGGGCGTTCGCTCACGTCGCGCTCGGCGTGATGCTTACCACTTCGTTAACCGGCCTCATGGGATGGTGACTCCCGCCCAGATTGACGAGGTTGCCATGGCCCAAAGCTCCCGCGCCAAAAAACCGGATGCGACGACCCCATCGCGCGAAGAAGGTCCTAAATCCGGCCTTCAAGGATGCCCGGCCCATCGCGGCGCGCCAGCCGCAGACCTGCCGGTAGAGCCTGAAGCCAAGACTTCGCCCTGCGGACTGACGCTCTATCAGATCCATGCCCGTGCTCCGGACATTCGGCCGGCGCGCAGTCAGCGCCCCTGGATGGATGCGACACCGGACCGTTTCGCGTATCGCTGCCTACCGTTATCCATTGCCAATGCGACGGGCTGGGAGATGGTGCTCGACGTGGATCTGCGCGCCTATTGGACGGGTGGTGATCAGATCACCGACCTCAAGGTCGAGGCGGTCCACCCGCAAGATACCGGGTTTGTTGAGCATATCGCCGGGTCGCATTTCGGGTCGGGCGTGCTGACCTTTCACACCGGCTACATCATGCGGACCTCGCCGGGTTGGGGTTTATGGGCGCGTGGCGCGCCCAACAGCATCAAGGATGGGATTGCGCCGTTGGATGGGCTGATCGAGACCGATTGGCTGCCCTTTCCCTTCACGATGAACTGGGTGTTCACCCGGCCTGGCATGGTGGAGTTCAAACGCGGCGAGGTTTTTTGCTTTGTCACGCCGACGCCCCATCACAGCATTGAGGACATCCAGCCCAACATCGTGCCCTTGGCGATGAACCAGCCGCTGAACGCCGATTATCAAGGGTGGTCGCAGGCGCGGACCCGCTTCAATGAAGGCCTGGCCAAGGGCGATCCGGAAACGGTGAAGCAAGGCTGGCAGCGCACCTACATGCACGGCAAGACCCTGGACGGTGAAAAGGTCGCTTTGAAGCACGCCTCGAAACGCAAAATGAAGGCGCCAAAAGGCCTTTAGGGCGCGTTCTCGATGCAAAAAGCCCGCTGAACTGACGCTCAGCGGGCTCTCTTGTTGCTCGATGACCGGGCGCTACTGCGTCAGGCGAAGCCTGCGAATATCCGCCGCGATGTCGTTGAACGCGGTGACCAAATCAGACGAGTTGGACGCCTGGAAGAACATGTCAGCCTCGGTGGCGCAATCGCGGTACAGATCGCGCAAGCTCGGCGGCAGTCCACCCTGCGGGTCGAACATCACGGTATAGACCATGATCTCGCGACCGGTGCGCTGCACCTCGTTGCACACTTCGCGCAGCTTCCGGTCCAGACGCGCCTGCGCCTGATTGCGATTGTTGCCAAGCCTGCGCTGACGCAGATAGCCGTAGGCGCCATAATCGGCCCGGTTGTAACCGTTTCGCTGCTCGGTCACATCATTGATACCATCGGTCATCAAGATGATGATTTTGCGCGTGTTTTCAGGCTCATACGGTAGACCTTGGGTGAACGGCGCGCCTGGCGACAAAACCCGCCAACCCCAGACCATGCCAAAGGCAGAGTTGGTGCCGGCAGCACCCACCGAGCGCAAACCGTCAATGGCGCGGTCAAGCTCGGCCCGTGACCCCGTCAGCGGGACAATGGGTTCTGGGCAGGCCGCGTTGGGCCCTTGCTCGATGAAACCTGAATAGTCGGCATCGACCGATCCGCCGACCTCATCCAGATTGTATTTCCATACAAAGCGCTGGCGGTCATCATGACCCCAATCGCGGTTCCAGATCTGGTTTGGCCGCAGATTGTTGGTGCGCAGATAGTCGTTGCGTGAATGGGCCCGTGGGTTGGAGCCGTTCACGCCATCGCGCTCATCCGGCCAGAGATAGGGCACCCAGCGGGTATCCCCGCCACTGCCGCCGCCTGGAGGCGTGTCGGACGTGTCGAACGGTTCGGGGCGTGCTTCCACGCAACCGGCCCACTGCTCACCCATCGCTTCAAACAAATGGAAATGATTGACCTCAGCTGGGCCCCTGCGTGAGCAGTCGCCATCATTGGGGATCGTTCGTGGTCGTGGACCATACGGCCAACCGCCGACACCATAACCATAATTCTCGCTGGCTTCGACCTCGCTCACGCCAACAAGCTCGTCTGCGACGTCGGACACCGCCTCGCCGGCACGATCGATGAACGCGAAGCTGCGATCAAGAACCATGTGGAACATGACATTGTCTGCGCCCGCATCTTGCAGGTCAGCTGAGGCGTAGGTCGGCGCGTCAAGCACCTCGCCTTCCAAGACACCCCAGTCCGAACCACCGGCTGGGGGTGGCGGAGGAGGCGGCGGCGATGGCGGGCTCGGTGGAGAGGGCGGAGGTGGCGGCGACGGTGGCCCAGGAGGGGAGGGTCGCGGTGGTGGAGGCGAAGGACGACAATCGCGATGCCGCAGCCTTTGGTCCTCAAAATTGACCCCGTGGAATCGCGCCGTGCCAAGCGTGTCCATCCAGGCCAATTGCGTCGGGCCATTGCCGATGTTCACGGTGTAGCGGTAGGGCACCAGCGCGATACGCGCCTCGTTGGTGGTTGGCTGGCCATCAAAGATGACGTCGACGAAGTCCGTTGCAGCCGTCCGCAACGCCGGCATGTGCGAGCGCATCGAACCGGTGACGTCGAGGACTAGAGCGATCTCGGTGAAGATGGAGTTGTTGACGGCCTCAGAGGTGACCGCCCAATCCACATGCTGAATGCCGACAACTTCCAGCAGGGTTGTGTCGGTGCGGCCTGTGACATCGACGCGAATGCCGGTCCGCTCCGGATTGACCACGTAGGTAAAGGGAATGCCAACCAGATGGGGCGGCAGGTTGGCGTCCAAATAATCGCGAATGGTTTGTTCGACCTGGGCATCGCTGCCGCGTAGCGCCCGCACACCGGCAAGGGCGGCGCTGTCGGCTGCGGCCAAGGTGTGGACGCGGTCCTGCGAGGCGCGTGAATAGTCCAATGAGGCCCCGGCGATCCCGATGACGGGGATCATGACCAGGCCGAAAATGATCGCCACCGCCCCAGAATTGTCAGAGCGGAAGGTTTTCAGCCGGCCTTTACCGCGCAGCCAAGCGGCCTGCGTGAAGGCGGTCGTTGTTTTCAAAATCGATCGAAGAGCGGTCATGGTTGCGAAGCCTCAAGAGTGCCTTGCGACGGCACGTTTTTGTGGCCTCAGTGTCCCAAAAGACTTCTAAAATCTTACCAATAGCGCCAACCGGTTGGTGATTGCGTTAGCGGACCGTTACTGCATTGCACCACCAAACCGAATTGCTGTGATCCACGGGTCGCTTGGCGGCCAAGCAGGCTCGAAACGGCGCAAGAAAACGCCGCGCGAAGCGAACCTCGCGCGGCGAAAAAGTGTGTCAGACCTGTTGGTTGGCGGCGCTAGACCGCGCTGGCAATCCAATTTGACAGGTCGGTTTTGGACCCGGCGCCGACCTTCTGCGCAACCGGTTGTCCGTCCTTGAAAGCGACCAGCGTCGGCATCGACATGATGCGCAGCGCCTGGGCGGTTTGCTGGTTGTTGTCGACATCGACTTTGGCGATTTTCACCTTGCCGTCCATTTCCTGGGAAATGGCGTCGAGGTGGGGTGCGATCATTTTACAAGGGCCGCACCATTCGGCCCAGAAGTCGACGATGACAGGGATATCGGACTGCAACACTTCGCTTTCGAAGGTTGCATCGGTCACAGTTACGGTGGCCATAGGCACATACTCCAGTTGGACCCGCGCCCGGTTTGGCGGCGCGGAATCAGATAAGGTTCATGGAGCGAAGTTAGGAATGCCGCCGATGGGCGTCAACTGGGCGCGCCATCACGGTTTGCTGAAGTCGCCGATCAGGGATTTTGGTCAAGGCCAAGGCTTTGCGCGGTGGTGGTGATCGTCTCCGGCGCGATCCAATCAAGGCGTGGGGTACCTGTCCACAGCAATCCACAGCGCACCAGACGGCCAGGAAACAGTCGCGACAAAAGACCAGAATAGAGCGCGATTTGGGCCAGATAGTCTGGAACAATTTCACTTAGTCGCGACAAAGGCGGGATGGTCGCGTTGGTCTTGAAGTCAACCGCCCAGATCTCGCTCTCATTCACCACAAGCCGGTCAATCGTACCTGTGATCTGCCGCGCGTTGCCGTGTGCGTCACGCAAGGACCCGCGCAGGGGCACTTCGGCGCGCGATGTCGGACCGAACAACGTTGAGGCCTCGGCCATGGCGTGAACCGCGTGGGCTTGGTCGTGGGCCTTTTCCACCAATTGAGGGTCGATTGCCAGGTCGAGCGCCAGGGCGATGGTTTGGGCTTCATCCGGCGTCGGCAGGCGCGGGCTTTCCAGCAGGCGGTGAACGAGCGTGCCGAAGAGGAGCGCTTCGGCCTGGCTGTCTTCGTTGAGGCTTTCAACGGTCTGGATGTGACGGTCGGCGGCTGCTATGTCCCGCCAGTCGGTTGCCGCTGATGCTAGGTCTTTGCGGGCCTGAGAGGGCCTTAGCGGTGCGATCGGAACGGGCGGCGGTGTCGGCTGCGCCAAAAGGCGTTCCAGCTCGGCTGTATCAGCAGGCTGTGTGCTGCCTGATCCCTCGGCTTGATCGAGTTGTTCGCCATCTTCGGGCCATGGATCAGCGCGCCAAACCCGCACCGGCTCGCCGTCTGGCGAGCCGTCCAGATCGCCAACATCGCGTGCATCCGGCCCAAGCGCCATATCGATCAGATCGTACCAACAACCGGGCGGCGGGTCGGCTTCAGTGGTCATATGACCGGTAACGATCAGCTGATCGCGGGCGCGGGTCATCGCCACATAAAGAAGGCGGCGATATTCTTCGAGCTGCCGCTGTTTGCCGGTCTCCTGGATGGCACTATAAGCAGCAGCGCGGGTGTCGCCAGCCAGCAGCACCAGCGGCGGTTTGGCCCAGTTGGTGGAGCCTTCTTCCTCCAACGTTTCAACCACGCCCGAGGGTGCACGCGGCAAGCGGCAGGTATCGACCAAAAACACGGTGCCCGCCTCCAGCCCCTTGGCGCCATGCACGGTCATGATCCGCACCTTGTCGGCGCGCGCTTCCATGTCGCGTTTGATGTCGAGCTTCAGCCGCCGCAGCGTGTCCAGAAAGGCTTCCAGGTTGGCCAGGCCGGACCCCGGACGGGTTTCTTCCGCACGGGCCAGCCGCAGCAACTCATCCAACGGGTCGCGGGCATCTTCGCCCAGACGGGCAAGCATCCTCTTGCGACCACGATCACGGCCAAGCACCGTCGAGAGGAAGGTGAAGGGCGAGGCGAAATCAGCCATCGCCCGCCAATGGGCCACATCCAGCGCGGCCTGCCGAATCGCGGGATCATCGGTTGGCGCGCCCAGCGCATTGATCAGAAGCCCTGGACGGTCGGCACAAAGCCCTTCCAGCTTTTCGTCTGACAGACCTACCAAGGGCGACGTCAGCAGGCAGGCGAGCGACAGATCATCCTCCGGCAAGAGCACCACCTGCATCAGCGCCATCATGTCTTCCACCGCGATATGCTCGGTGAGCAGCAGCCGGTCGGTGCCGGCGACGGCGATGGCGCGCTGTTTCAACGCGCGGTTGATCGCGTCGGCCATCGCGCCGCGGGTGCGCAGCAAGATTAGGATATCGCCGGGGTTGTGCCCACCATCGACAAGGCTGCGCACGCGCTCACCGATGGCTTCGGCAAGCTGCAAATGCGGAGCAGGCAGCGCATCAATCGGGGCGGTCCAATCCTCCGGTTCCGGCTCCCTTTTGCCCTTGATGACCGGCCAAAGCTCCACCCGGCCACGGGCCTGGCGAAAGTGCTGGTGATCAAGGCCCGAGTCCTGTGTCACCCCTTGCGTTACGCCTTGCAGCGCATCGTTGCGCGAGAATACCGTATCGACGGCGGAAAGAATATCGCGCGTGGAACGGAAGGAAAGCAGCAAAGAGAGCCGTCCCTCAAAGCTGCTGCCGCCTTGCACGGCCTTAGTTTCCAGCGCCCGGCGCGTGCCATCAAACTGGCGCGGATCGGCGCCTTGGAAGGAGTAAATCGACTGCTTGTCGTCGCCCACGGCGAAGAAGGTGGGCGTGACGCCATCCTCGCGGCGGCCCTCGCCGTCGAAGAAATCATCGGTCAGCGCGCGAATGATCGCCCATTGCTGGGCGGACGTATCCTGCGCCTCATCAACCAGCACATGGTCGATGCGCTGATCGATCTTAAACCGCACCCAGGCTTGCGCTTCTGACCTTGTAAGAAGGGCGGCTGTACGGGCGATCAGATCGCCGAAATCGAGCGCACCGCGCTGTGTTTTCAACGTCTCAAACCGGTCCAGTACGGCAAGCGCAACGCGCATGAGGTCGGCAAAGCCGACGTGGGTTTGCAACGCAAGCACGCGATCCTGCTCGGCCTTCAACCACAGGCCAACATCAGGCAGTTGATCACGCACCTTGGCGGCGAGGTAGCTACCCTCGACCTTGCGCGGCTTGCCTTGTTTGGTGAGAAAGGCCTCATCCCATAGAGCGCGGGCGCCCTCCGGGTCCGGTTCCTTCCAGGCGCGGACCAGCACATCGGCCTTTTCAGCATCCTTGGCAGTGCCGACATCAAGGGCGGTTTGGGCGATGGTATCGAGCCGGCCTTCGGGCAAAATGGGCGAGGATTTAATCGGATCGGCAAGGGCGTTGCGAGCGGTGCCCACATCACCATCGTCCAGCTCCAGCATGGCCGCATGCAGATCGATGAGATGATTTAAGCGCGTCTCAAACTCTTCTTTACCCGCCGCATCAAAGGCGCGAATAAGTGCATGGCGGGCGCGTAAAACAGCATCTAGATGGTCGCTCACCGTGCTGTCGGCAAAGCGGGCCGCCATGCCCTCAAAGGCTTGTGTGAGCGCTAGGTCTTGGCCTCGTGCCGCGTGCGCAATGACATCAGAGCGGGCGGCCTGCATGAGCGCATCCGCATCACGGTCATCCAGCACGGTGAACGAAGCGGCGACACCAGCTTCCAGTGGGAATTGATGCAGCAAGCTCTCGCAGAAAGCGTGGATGGTCTGGATTTTAAGGCCGCCCGGCGTTTCCAGGGCACGGGCGAAAAGTCCGCGTGCGCGCGCTAAGTCGCGGCGACTCGCCTGGCCTTGGAGGTCCTGCAAAACGTCCGCCAGATCCTGGTCGGTCAGGCAGGTCCATCGCGCCAGCTCACTGAAGACGCGGCTTGCCATCTCGGCGGCCGCCGCCTTGGTGAAGGTCAGACAAAGCAGGCTCGCCGGGTCCTGCCCATCGAGCAATAGGCGCAAGACGCGGCGCGTCAGCACGAAGGTTTTACCGGCGCCGGCATTGGCGCTCACCCAAGCTGAACCACCGGGATTGGAGGCCTTGGTTTGGGCCAAGCGGGTTGCTTCGGGCACGGTCGGGGTGAGGTTCATGGGCCATCCCCGGCGGACTCGTCAGCCGCGCGCCATTCTTTCACGCGGGCCAGCTGATGGTAGGGGCCTTGGTCGCGCGCGCGTTCAGGTCTCAGCAGAGGCGTAAACGGCGCACCCATCAAGAACGTCGCCCAGAGCGTTTCCAGCTTAGCCAACGACAAGGCGGCAAGGTCATGAAGCTCTTGCGCATCATCGAGCGACGTCACCTTGAACGGGTCACGGTTGCCACCGGTTTGCACGTAGCGGGCGGCGCGTGCCGGATGCGGCGGAACCTCCTTGAAACCGCCAGCACCGAGCATCGCGACGCTTAAGGGCAGTTGCGGGGCAAAGGTTTTCACCTGGGCAAGGCTGGGCGGATTACCGGTTTTGAAGTCGAGGATCGCTGCCGTGCCATCGGCATAGAGATCGATCCGGTCGGCGCGGCCCGTCAAGCGGCAAGCCTGCCCAGCGACCTCTAGCTCCAGCGCGCCCGCGCTCTCCGGGACGCGCCGATCCAGGCCTGCCGACCAATTGCGCTCGACCTCCAAATAGGGCGGCAAGACCCGGGCAATGCGCTGCGCCCAAAGCGCCTGAATATCAGGGAACGGATCAAGCGCTTGCAGTTGGCGCTCTGCTTCAGCTCGCATGGCGGCGGGCCATGCTTCGGGCGGTCTGTCATTGAGCGTTGGCGCCATCGCCTCGAACAGGGCATGAAACAGCGTGCCGCGTTCAGCCGGACCAGGCGGCAAACCCAAACCCGGCGCTTCTTCCAGCTTCAACACGCGGCGCGCATAGACCGTGTAGGGATCGCGGATCAATGTTTCGACTTCGGTGATCGAAAGCCTGGTTGGCGGTTTCTTGGGTCTTGGCTCGGGTCGGGGCCGGGGCATCACCCGCGTCGGGCTGTCCCAGCTGCTCGCGGCTGCCAGGAGCGGCGCAGCGCGGTCACGCATATGATGGCCGGTCACTTCGGGCAGAAACGCCAGCAATCTCTGTAACCAGCGCGATGGCACTGTGGGCGCGCCATCGACCTTTTGCGCGCGGGTGAGCGTGACCTTCGGCTGGCCGAGCGCCTGCTCCACATCATGGGCCGACAGGCCAATGCGGCGCTCGGGGATTTCAAGCGCCATGCCCGCCATCATCGCGCGGGAGAGGAACGGGCTGGCCGATGGCAGGCTAGGCCACGCTTTTTCGTTGAGCCCACCCAGGATCACATGATCCACCGCCTGCAAACGCGCTTCCAGCGGCCCCCAGATGTGCATGCGTGGATCAGCTGGCCGATCTGGGCGCACAACGGCCTCAGCGAGCACAGCCTCCAAAAGGGCCGGTGCCTCGGCCATCGGCGTGGTGAGGCCGACCGTTTCAGCCTCGCGCAGTTGCACGCGCAGCGCTGCCAGGGCTTCACCAGCAGACCCGGCATAAAGCGGGTTGGGGGCACTGGCATCATCGGTTTGGACGAGCGCTTCGCAGGCGACGAAGAGAGCTTCGGTGTAGGCGGCGAACGGTGTTTCGGTCTGGTCCAGCGTGGCCAGGGGCGCGAAGGCTGCCTGCAACCGGTCGATGAGCGCCAAGGCGCGGGCATCATCGTCTGGCCCCAACTGGCCACGGATGGCGGGAACGCGGATGGTGTCATGATCGCGTTCACCGGCCCGTTGGTGGAGGACCTCGCGCAGTGGATTAAGGCCTGGTGCCAGCGCCAGACCGCGCAGGGCCAACCGTTCCAATAGACGCGCATCGGTGCGGGTGGTGGCAGGGTTTGCGCCGAGCGCACAGAGCGGATGTTTCAAGAGCGCGAGCAGCGGGATCGCCGCAAAGCCGGTTGTCCAGGCGTCGGCAGCCAGCAGCATCAGCCGGGCAGGCGGCGTTTCGCGCAAGGGCGTACCTGCGCTGTCGTCGCTGGCCAGGCCAAACCGCTCCAGTTCGAGCTGCACCCGACGGGCGAGATTGCGATCGGGCGTTACCAGCGCGACGGTTTCATCGTGGGCAAGCGAGGCCTTCATGGCCATGGCAATCGCCAGGCTTTCTTCGCCTTCGCTGGCCGCCTCCAACACAGTGACGTCGTCAAAGGCCGTTGACGCCTGCGGGCGCAGGTCTGGCCAGGCGGCAGTGGCTGTGGCGGGCAAAAGCGCCGCTGAAACCAGCACCTGCCGTTCTGGGGATTGGCCTGCGAACTCGGTCACATCGGCGCGGGTCGCCTGCATGGTGGCAAGCAGATTGTAGAGGCCGTGCTGCGGGTGGCTGGCGCTTTCCGGCGTTTCCACGCCAAGGCCGTCGAACGCTGAGTCCGGCATCGTCTGATCTAGGCCTGGCAGAACCACCGCGCCATTTGGGGCGTGGGCGATGGCGGACAGCAGCCGCGCTGTGGCGGAAATGGAGCCTGTCGAGCCGGCGGCGATGACGGGGCCGGGGTGCTTACCGGCAAGAATGCGGGCGGTGCGGGCATCAAGCAGCAGGCGGCGGCGGGTGGCGGGATCGACCACGCCTTCTTCGGCCAAGATCGCCGGCCAATTCTGCGTCACCAAGGTCAGCAGGGTGAGCGTGAGCTGCCAATAGGCGGCATGATCGTCCGGCACCAAATCGAACAGCGCCTGCCAGTCGCTTTCCTCGGTCGCCACCTGGTCGATGAGATCGGCAAGCGCTTTGGCAAGATGCGCGCTTTCGGCCACGGATTGGGGAAAGATCGGGTGCTGCTCGACATTGGTGTCGGTCATCGCGCGGCGCATCGCTTCGCCTGCCGTGCCGACGAGGCGGGTCAGAATCAACCGGCGTTTCAGCCCCGGCATGGTGGCCAGGTTCGGCGGCTCTAGCGCCTCGCGATCCACCGCGATCTGGTCCGGGTCATCGCCTTGCGGGATCAGAAATTCATCCTCGTCTGCATCGGCCAGCGTGCGGATGGTCGGCAGCAGCGCCGTGCCGCCAAGTTCGTCGGTCAACACCTCGGCAAAGGCGCGGGCAGCGCGGCGGGTCGGCAGGTAAAAGGTGGTATCGATGCGCGTCAGCGGATCATCGACCGGGCCAACGTTGAGCGCGCCGCCAAGCCAGCTTTGCGCAAACTGGGTCAGAAAAGGCCGGTGCGAACCGATGGTGTAGAGATTGAGGCGCTGGGACATGGCACCCATCTGGCGCGAGGCACCTAACGCTGTCCAGCCCGTTTCAAGGCGGTTTCGGCAACGCCGATGGCCGAAGGCGTGCCGACCGTGAGCCAGAGGCCATCAAGCACGTGGCCATAGAGGCGGCCGGAGGCGATGGCGCGGTCGAAAAGCAGGTTCAGCGAGAATGGGCCGTCCGGCAAATCAGTGAAGATCGCGGCGCTCATAACAGCCGTGCCCGTGTAGGTGTAGGGCACCGGATCGGCACCGCGCCGGGTCAGCTGGCCGGAGGGATCCCAGGCGAAATCGCCGGGATGGCCCTCCAGGCCGACGCTCTGTTCGCGCCGCGCCAACAGCAAAAGCATGTCCATTCGGTTCGGGTCGAAGCCGGATGCCATTTCGGCAAGCGCTTGATCATCCCCAACCCAGAAGCTGTCGGCATTGGTGGCGAAAAAGGTTGATCCAAGATGCGGCAGGGCACGGGCGATGCCACCGCCGGTCTCCATGAGTTGATCGGTCTCTGGCGATAGGGTGATTTCTGGGGCGCTTGTCCGCGCAGCACAATGAGCTTTGATCTGGTCTGCCAAATGGTGGGTGTTGACCACGGCCTTGGTGACGCCCGCCGCCGCAAATGTGTCGAGCACGCGGTCGAGCATGGTGACACCGCCGACTTTGACCAGCGGCTTGGGCAAGGTCTCGGTAATCGGGCGCATGCGCGTTCCCAGACCGGCGGCGAGCACCATGACAGGGTGGGCCACGGTGGCGTGGGTCATGCTGGCGGGGGTCATGGCGCCTCCGGCAGAAGCTGCTCGTACAAGGGCTTCAGTTTCGCCAAAGCCGGATGTTTGAGACATTGGCGCATATAGGCTTCCACGCGCGGCAGATGTTGCAAATAGCCAGGCTTGCCATCGCGCGCGTTGAGGCGGGCAAAAATACCAAGGATTTTCGAATTGCGCTGCGCGCCCATCAGGGCAACGCGGGCGCGCAGCCGGTCGGGATCGGCCTCGGACTTAGCAAGGTAGGCATCGAGAAGCTGGCTCTGCAGGTCGGGCGGGATTGTCACGCGGGCATCGAAAACCAGTGAGGCGATGTCGTAGGCCGGTGGCCCGAGCAGCGCGTCCTGAAAATCGATAAGGCCGATGCGGTCGCTGCCCGACGCATTCGGCTGCCAAATGATGTTCGGCGAGTGGTAATCGCGGATGGTGAGCGTGCGCGGTTCGTCTTCGAGTGGCGCCAAAAGTCCTTGCCATGCTGAGAAAAACCCCGCCCGATCAAAATCGTCGGCCTCGACGCCGCGATGCGGCACATACCAATCTGGGCAGAGAGAAATTTCGGTCAGAAACACCGGCATGTCGTAGCGGTGGAGCCTATATGCGCCATCGCCAGGAATTGCCAGTCTGTCCGGCCAGGATGCTCGGTGGATCGCGGCCAGCAGTTCCACCGCTGTTTGGTAACGCTCGAGGATCGGGGCGCCCAGCGCGTCCACAATGGCCGCCTCGCCCAGATCGTCGAGCAGCACAAGACCGGCGTCCAGGTCGGCGGCATGGATCGCAGGCGCGGCAAAACGCCTGTCCTGCAGCGCCGACCCGACCGCCACGAAAGCGTGGACGCTTTCGGCCAGATGCACTAGCTGGCTGTAAGGTTTGGCAGCCTGTTTCACCGCCCCTGTGTCGGGCCGGACTGCCGGACCATCGGGCTGTCGGGCGGCATCCATCACGATCAACGGCTCGTTCGCCAAACGCTCATAGCGGCGGGTGGACGCATCCCCCAAAAGGCGTTGGCGTCTGGCATCGGCGCGGCTCGCGGCGCCCAAGAACGCACGGATCGCCAAGCTGCGGTCGATGCGCGCCAACAGCGCATCCGGTCCATCGAAGCGCAGCGCCCGTGCCTCCTCTCCCTCCATCGCGAAGTAGAGCGTGATGGCACCGGCAAACGCACCGGCGCCTGCCTGATCCGGCCATTCAACCAAGCGGATCGCCGGATCGTCCTCATCCTCCAGACCAAGCTCGACCATCTCAGAGGGGTCGGATAGGCGATAAAGATCGGCATGCAAGACCGGTGGATCAGCCTCGTCGTAACGCTGCACAAGCGTGTAGGTGGGCGAGGGAACTTCCAGGCTCGCGTCCCTAGCGAGCGCCCGGATGAAGGCGCGGGCAAAGGTGGTTTTGCCAGCACCCAAATCACCGTCGAGACGGATCACCCAGCCGGGCGCGGCGACCATGGCGATGTCCTCGGCCAGCTGCTCGGTCGCGGCATCGCCAATAAGCTTTACGGCATCGCTCATGCGGACTTATTCGGCGGCCTGGTCAAGCGGCGCGGACTCTTCGGGGTTGAGCGGCAGCACGCACCGCACAACCGTGCCGAGGCCCTCGCGAGACCATAGCTGCATCGTGCCGCCATGAAGCTCGACGAGCGCGCGCGACAGGGTGAGGCCGAGCCCGGCGCCATTGCCCACCGTGTTCTGCCCGGTTTCAAACGGTTCGAAGGCCGCTTTTGCCTGAGCGGTGTTCATGCCGCGGCCCTGATCGATCACCGAGACAATGACACGGCCGCCATTGGCGCCCTCTTCGCGGCGGGTTTTCACCCGTACCTTCGAACCGGGACGGGACGAGGCCACGGCATTCGACAACAGATTGTAAAGCACCTGGCGCATGCGCGTCTCATCGACCACCAGTTCGGGCACGGCAGGGTCGAGCACGTGGTCGATGGTGATGCCCGCGTCGAGCAAGCGATCTTTCAGGCCGAGTTCGGCATCTTCCACCAGCTTCAGCGGTGCAATCGTGTCCAGCGACAGCGCCAAAATACCGGCGTCCACCGTGGCAAGATCGAGAATGGAATCGACCAGCGCCACAAGCGACTGGGTGGAGGATAGGACGAAGTTCAGATAATCGCGCTGACGCTCGTTGAGAGGCCCGGTTTCTTCATCGTCCAGAAGCTGGGCGAACCCAATGATCGAGGTGAGCGGCGAGCGCAATTCGTAGGACACGTGCTTGATGAAGGTCGTTTTAATGCGCGCGGCTTCTTCTAGCGCGGCATTGCTCTCGCGCAGCGTGTCTTCGATGGCGACCGAGGCGGTGACATCGTTGGCGGTCAGCATCGTCGCGCCACCGGGCAATGGCGTTGCCACCAGGTCGATGACGCGCTCGTCGGTGAGGCTCATGCGACTGATGATGCCTTCGCGCCTCTGGCCAAGCGAGCCGACCAACCCCACCAACTGATCGATCACCCGGCGGTCGCGGGCAAGATCGCGGATCGGCGCGGTGATGTCTTTGACATGGGCGCCGATTTTCACCTCGTCGGTAGAAAGCTGCCAAAGCTGCCCAAAGGCGGGGTTTACCAGTTGCAAGCGCCCGTTGGAGCCGAACACGGCGACACCTTCGCGCAGCGCATCAAGCGTGGCGGCGCGAACTTGGGTGAGCGCGGTGAAGCGTGACTTCAGCTCTACCTTTTCGGTCTCGTTCTCAAACAGCCAAATGGCGCCGCCATCGGCATTGGGTGCCGTGATCACACGAAGGAAGCGTCCATCGTGGAGCTCCCAATCATCGGTGATCGGTTCGCTTGCAGCATAGGCGGAGGTGAACTTTTCGCGCCAACCGCGATGGTTGCCGCTCTCTGGCATTTGACGGGTGGATTTGATGTAGGTGAGCACCGTGGATTCATGCGGATGCTCGTCGAGCACGCGGCGCTGAAAGCCAAAAAGCTCTGCGAAAGCAGCATTGTAGAAGGTGACATGGCGTTCAGCGTTGAACACGCACACTGCCGTGTTGAGCGCATTCAGCATGCGGCCCTGGATCGCATGAACCTCCTGCAAGACCTGCTCAAACCGGGTATGATCGCTGACCGGCACGGCATAACCGGCGGTGACGACCGTGCCAGCCTTGGTGGTGCTGCGCAGATGCACCAGGCGATCACCATCGCTGCTCTGGCCGACATCGGCTGGCTGGCTGTTGGCGATACGCCCGCCATCGGCATGGGTTGCGTCGATCTCACCCCATTGCGACTTGTTGCCGACGACACTGCGGGCGGAGACGATGCCATCGGCCTCCGATTTCACGCCGCGCTGTTTGAAGGCATCGTTCGACCAGGAGACAAGGCCAGCCGTGTCGGCCGTCCAGACCGGGAAGTCGACGGCGTTCAAGAGCTGTTTCAGATGATCGCTTTCGGCTTCCAGATTGGCGCAAAGGTGCAGTGCATCGGCGAAATCGCGCTGCAAGCGCGACAGGTCGCGTAGCCGGATCACCAATCGGGCGCCGATGGGGCGGCCATGGACGTTGATCAGCGTTCCGCCTTTGGTGCGCACATCAAGGTCGATGCGTTTACCGGTCTGGCGCAGCTGCTCGATGGCCAGATTGAGTTCGGCAAGATCGTCAGCCTCAACCCACCGGCTGAAATGCGGCAGGTCGTGCGGGTCTTCGGGCATAGCGGCTTGATCAGCCGGGCAGTAAAGAACCGTCGGTTCACTGGACTCGGTCAACATCATCAACCCGTCGCCGGACGTGTCGAGAAGGCTTTGCGTTAGGTCCAATTCCGCGCGCAGGCGGGTCTCGCTGACCGCGCTTTCCAGCGCGCGGCGCTTGGCGCGGCGTAGTCCGATATAGCTGGAAACAGCAAAGACGCCGACAAAGAGCGACAGGCCAATCAGGGCCGCGCTGCCCATGGCGAGCATCGGGCCGCTCAGCATCCCATCAAGGATGTGGGTGTGCGGTACAGCGGTTTGATCGGGCGTACTTTGGGCTTGGCTGTGGGCTGGAAGGGCGGCGAACAGCGCCGTCGTTGCAAGCAGAGTTGCTGACCGCACAGTCGCAGTGCTTGTGTGTTGACCCGCCATGCCTGTCCTGTCTTGCCAGCCCAAAGGGCGGGCTTCAGCCCTCGCGATCCGAGCCATGCGCCATCGAATCACTTGTAAGGTATAGGCAGGTGGACTCCTCTGGGGAGTGAACAAAGCGCAAACAAAAAATCCGCCACCACAAAAGTGACGGCGGATTCGTGCGCGTGGCCGAAGGTTGAGCCGGCTTACTAGCGCTTTCTTAGGTACGCCTACCATTCCCGGCTCCGCTCAGAGACGACCAGCATTCTACTGGCTCTGTGCCTCGCTAGCCGTTCGAAACAACCGGCATTCCTCTGGCTCTGTTCCTCGCTGGACGCTCGGAACAACCGGCATTCCTCTGGCTCTGCTCCTCGCTGGACGCTCGGAACAACCGCGGATTTAGTACCGGTAGGCGTCGCCTTTGAACGGGCCTTCGGGCTTTACGCCGATGTATTCGGCCTGCTCATCAGACAGCTTGGTCAGCTCGGCATTGAGCTTACCGAGGTGCAGCATGGCCACCTTCTCATCCAGATGCTTGGGCAGCACATAGACCTTGTTCTCGTACTGGTCGCCGCGCGTCCAAAGCTCGATCTGGGCCAGCGTCTGATTGGCAAACGACGCCGACATCACAAAGCTTGGGTGACCGGTAGCGTTGCCGAGATTTACCAGGCGGCCTTCCGACAGCAGGATCATGCGAGACGCGTCGGGGAACTCGATAAGATCAACTTGCGGCTTAACATTCTTCCACTTGAAATTTTTCAGGCCGGCGACCTGAATTTCATTGTCAAAGTGTCCGATGTTGCAAACGATCGCCATGTCTTTGAGGTCGCGCATGTGATCGACGGTGAGCACATCCTTGTTGCCGGTTGCCGTCACCACAACATCAGCACGCGGCGCGGCCTCTTCCATGGTCACCACTTCAAAGCCGTCCATAGCGGCCTGTAGGGCGCAGATCGGGTCAACTTCGGTGACGAGCACGCGCGCGCCAGCGCCAGCGAGTGATTGCGCGGAGCCTTTGCCCACATCGCCATAGCCACAAACGATGGCGACCTTGCCGGCCAACATCACATCGGTGCCGCGGCGGATGGCATCCACGAGGCTTTCACGACACCCGTATTTGTTATCGAATTTCGATTTGGTGACACTATCGTTGACGTTGATCGCCGGGAACGGCAGTTCGCCTTTTTCCTGCAGCTGGTAAAGTCGCATGACGCCGGTGGTGGTTTCTTCCGAGACGCCCTGAATGTTGGCTTTGACCTTGGAATAGAAGCCAGGCTCTTTGGCCAGGCGCTTCTTGATCTGCGCGAAGAGGAATTCCTCTTCCTCGCTCTTTGGGTTGTCGAGGACCGATGGATCGGTCTCGGCCTTGGAACCCAAAAGCACCAGCATGGTGGCATCACCGCCATCATCGAGAATCATGTTGCAGGTTTCGCCGTTACCCCAATCGAGAATGCGGTCGGCGTAATCCCAATACTCTTCCAGCGTTTCGCCTTTGGTGGCGAAGACCGGGATGCCGGCAGCCGCGATGGCGGCGGCAGCGTGGTCCTGGGTGGAGAAGATGTTGCAGGAGGCCCAGCGGACTTCTGCGCCCAGCGCGACCAACGTTTCGATCAAAACCGCCGTCTGGATCGTCATGTGCAAGCTGCCAGCAATGCGGGCGCCTTTGAGCGGTTGCGCGTCGGCATATTCCTCGCGGCAGGCCATCAGACCCGGCATTTCGGTTTCGGCAATGTCGAGCTCGGTGCGGCCCCAGTCGGCGAGGGCGATGTCTTTGACGATGTAGTCGTTCATGGAGGGTTCCTGGTCTGTCCTGATGATCGTTGGACAGGCACGTAGCATTGCAGACATCGTGATGCAATGCAGATATAAAGATGTCTTTATATTGCTTACGCAAGCGTTACGAAATGGCTGACAATGTCAGGAAAGATCGACGGGACCTTGTCGGCAGCAGGTCGCAAGCGCAGGATCATGCTTCGACGAAAAGGCAAGCATCATGGAATCCCTAATTCCCTATCTCCCAGGTATCGGACTTGCCTACACAGTGTTTTTCGTCGGTATCGTCAGTCCAGGCCCCAATGTGTTGGCCGTTATGGGCACGTCCATGGCCGAGGGGCGCGGCGCAGGCCTTGCCCTTGCCCTGGGCGTTGCGTTCGGTTCGCTGAGCTGGGCTTTGCTTGGTCTTGCTGGACTGACCGCGTTGATCGCCTCGTTTGCGCATGCGCTAACGATCATCAAGATCGCGGGCGGCTGCTATTTGCTTTGGTTGGCGTTCAAGGCATTTCGATCTGCGGCATCACCTCAGGAGATGTCCGCCAAAGCCCTTAAAGGTGTTGCACCAGGCGCTTGGCGCTATGGCGTGCGCGGCTTCACCATTCAGATGACCAACCCAAAGGCGGCGTTGGTTTGGATCGCAATCATCTCGCTGGGCATGCAGAACGGGGCACCGCTGTCGGTGGGCATCGCCATTGTGGTCGGCACCTTTTTGCTCTCCGTCCTATTGCACGCGGTGTATGCGCTGGTTTTTTCGGCCAAGCCCATGGTTGCGGGCTATTTGAGAGCCAGACGCTGGATCCAAGGCGCGCTGGGCTGCTTTTTTGCCTTTGCAGGCTTTCGCCTTCTCACGAGCAGGCTCTGACCACAAAAACAAATACCCGCGCTCTGTTTCCAGAGCGCGGGGTTTTGTCTTATTGGGTTTCAGGTCCGCCGCGTGGATCAGATCGGCGTTAAGCTAGGCCTTCAAAAAGCGCCGTCGAGAGGTAGCGCTCGGCAAAGCTTGGAATGATGACCACAATGTTCTTGCCGGCGTTTTCCGGCTTCTTCCCTTGACGGATGGCGGCGGCGAGCGCGGCGCCCGAGGAGATACCGATCGGCACGCCTTCCAGTCGGGCAACATGGCGCGCGGTTTCCAGCGCCTCGTCATTGGAGACGGTCGCGACCTCGTCATAGACGCTGGTGTTGAGCACGCCCGGCACGAAGCCAGCGCCGATGCCTTGAATTTTATGCGGGCCGGGATTGCCGCCCGACAGGACCGGTGAGTCTTCCGGCTCGACGGCCACCACATGCAGGTTTGGCAAGCGTGGCTTCAGCACTTCGGACACGCCGGTGATTGTACCGCCGGTGCCGATGCCGGAGACCAGAATGTCGATCTCGCCCTTGGTGTCGTTCCAAATTTCTTCAGCCGTCGTCTCGCGGTGGATCTGCGGGTTGGCCGGGTTTTCAAACTGCTGCGGAATGACCGCGCCAGGGATTTCGCCGGCCAGTTCGTCGGCGCGAGCGATGGCGCCTTTCATGCCCTTGGCCGCTTCGGTCAGTTCCAATTCGGCGCCAAGTAGGGCCAGCATTTTGCGACGCTCAATCGACATGGATTCCGGCATCACCAGAATAAGCCGCACGCCACGCTGGGCCGCGGCGAAGGCGAGCGCTATGCCAGTGTTGCCCGACGTCGGCTCGACCAGAACGGTGTCATCTTTCAGCTTGCCCTGGTCAGCCAGGCTGTCGAGCATGGCGACGCCAATCCGGTCTTTCACCGAAGCGATAGGGTTGAAGAACTCAAGCTTTGCCAAGATGTTGGCGGTGACGCCTTTGTCCTTGGCGAGCTTGTCGAGCCGCACCAAGGGCGTGTCGCCGATGGTGTCGGTGATGGAGTTGTAGATGCGGCCACGGCCCGGCGCTTGGGCCTCGGCTTCCGTGGTTTTCAATGCAGTCACGCCCATGACGGTTCTCCTCAGATGGATTTGCCCGCAATGTAACCTCACGACAGGCCACTCACGAGCGATGGACGTGCAGAGTTCGTGCGCTTGAAGGATATTTCATTCCCAGAAAGGTCATTTTGAAAAAATGCCATTCTGTTTAGGCGTCAAATCATGGCGCCTCTGGCGACAATCATCCGGTTCCCGTCGATCCGAAGCCACCTGATCCACGTGCGGTTGTGCCAAGCACATCGGCTTCGCGGAAGTCCGCCTGGACCACCGGCGCAACCACCATTTGCGCGATCCGCATGCCGCGTTCAACTGTAAAGGGGCCAGCACCATGGTTGATGAGAATGACGTGAATTTCGCCGCGATAGTCAGCATCCACCGTGCCGGGTGTGTTGAGCACGGTTACAGCATGCTTGGCGGCCAGGCCAGAGCGCGGGCGGACTTGGGCTTCATACCCAGCGGGCAAAGCGATCATGAGGCCTGTTGGAATGAGCGCATGGGTGCCAGGCGCCAAGATCACATCATCCTCAATAGCGGCGCGCAGGTCAGCCCCAGCGGCACCAGGCGTTGCATAGGATGGAAGCGGCAGGTCGGCGGCGTGGGGCAGACGCTGAATGCGAACCTCAGGCATGCGCGCCATTGGTCAGATCATCAGCCAGCCGAGCAATCAGCTTTGTGGCGACGTCGTGCTTGCTCATCGTCGGCCAGGGTTCGGCGCCCTCGCGGGTGAGCAGCGTCACCGTGTTGGCATCGCCGCCCATAACGCCGCCAAGTGCTTGACCTTTGGGCGGCGCAACATTGTTGGCGACGATATAGTTGGCGTTCTTGCGCACCAGCTTGTCTTTGCCGTGCGCTTCCAGGTCAGCGGTTTCGGCGGCAAAGCCCATGACCAGGCGTGGCCGGTTTGCGCCCATGGTGATGGTTTTCAAGATGTCGGGATTTTCTGCTAACTCCAACGCAAGGACCGATCCAGAACCATCCTTCTTCAACTTGCCCTCTGCCGCGTGGGCCGCGCGCCAGTCAGCGACGGCAGCGGCGAAAATGCCGATATCGGCAGGCAGAGCATCCTGGGTCGCGGCCAGCATGTCGTCGGCCGTTTGGACCTCAACGCGCTCAACGCCTGCGGGTGCTTCGAGCTTGGTCGGGCCAGAGATCAGCGTGACCCGCGCGCCGGCATCATAGGCGGCCTTGGCAAGCGCGTAGCCCTGTTTACCGGAGGATCGGTTGGCGATGTAGCGGACAGGATCAATCGGCTCATGCCACCGAGCGTCATAGGCGTGATGAAGCTGGCCGCGCCCTTGGTCATGATCAAGCGAACTCGGGCGCCTCTTTCTCTCATCCGACGCACAAGGTCGGGCGTCTTGTAGGCGGCAATGCCGCCGGTGATGACAAGCAGGACGGTCCGGCCAGAAAGGGTTTGATCAATTAGCATGGAGGAATACTTAGCCACATCTCATGCGGTCGTCATCCCTGTGCTTGTCACAGGGACCCATTCCAAGGAACGTATTTGGCATCATTGGAATTGCCAGAAAAGCTTTTGGAATGGATCCCCGCCCCAAGAGCCTGCCCCGGGCTTGATCCGGGGGCGAGGATGACGTTCGTTGGATTTGGACGTGCCGAAACAAATCGGCGGCCCGGAAGCTGGATGGCCGGGTCAAGCCCGGCCATGACGATGAGGCTCAGTCTAAGATCGCAACCAGCGCAAAGGCGATGATGCCCAGGCCGAACAGAATGGGCCACACGTCGAATTTTGTCTTGGCGTTGGTGGCCACCGTGGTCGGATCGGCGGGGTCGAGCGCTTTCAAGACCCGTTCGAACCTGTGCAACACGTCCGGCGCATCGGTCGCGAGGCGCGCCAGGGTGGAGACCGCCTTGGCGGCATTTTCCGCCTGGCGAACGGGCGAGAGATTGCTGCGGATCCAGGCGGACACCACCGGGTCTGACGTTTTCCATATGTCCAGGTTCGGATCGAGCGTGCGCGCCACACCTTCGACCACAACCATGGTTTTTTGCAGCAGGATGAGCTGCGGCTGGGTGCGCATGTCGAACAGATCGGTGACCTCGAAGAGCTGCGTCAGCAGCCGCCCCATGGAAATCTGCGAGGCGTTGCGGCCATGGATCGGCTCGCCAATCGCCCGCAGAGCTTGGGCGAAGCTGTCCACATCATGATGCGCGGGCACATAGCCGGCCTCAAAATGCACCTCGGCGGTACGGCGATAGTTGCGGGTGATGAAGCCAAACAAAATTTCGGCCAGAAACCGACGTTCGGCCTGGCCAAGACGCCCGGTGATGCCAAGATCCACGGCGACCAGCGTGCCGTCCGGCTCGATGAACAGATTGCCGGGATGCATGTCGGCGTGAAAAAACCCATCGCGCATGGCGTGGCGCAGGAACGACTGCATCACCAGCGCGCCAAGCTTTTCCAGACCATGGCCGTCGGCGCGGATGCCAGCGACGTCGGACAGTTTGCGGCCTTCGATCCATTCGATCGTCATGACCTGGGAGCTGGAATGGTCCCAATCGACGGAAGGCACACGAAAACCTTCGTCATCCTTGGTGTTCTCGGCCATTTCGGCGAGCGCCGCAGCCTCCATGCGCAAATCCATTTCAAGGCGAACGGATTCGGCCAGCGTATCGACCACCGCAACCGGGCGCAGGCGGCGCAAGGCTGGTGTGGTGCGCTCCAGCAAACGGGCGGCAATGTAAAAGGTCGAAAGATCACGGGCGAACCGAACAGCCACGCCGGGGCGCAGGACTTTCACAGCGACTGGCTTTACGAGGTCGGTCTCGGGGTCCTTCAGCGTTGCCTTGTGCACCTGCGCGATGGAGGCGGCGGCTATCGCCGGCTCAATGCTTTGAAACACTGTGTCAGCCGGCTGGCCAAGCGCCTCGGTGATCCGGGCCCTGGCCTCCTCAAGCGGTATCGAGGGCAGGCGATCCTGCAGCGTTTCCAGATCGCGGGCGACCGCCATGCCGACCAGATCGGGCCGGGTGGCCAGAAACTGGCCAAGCTTGATGTAGGACGGGCCAAGGCGGGCCAGCGCGGTGGAAATGCGGTCAGCGCGGGTGGCGGCCTTGTTGCGCCGGGCAAGCATGTTGGCGATACGCAGCGGCACATGCGCTGGCGGCGGCGTGAGCTCAACCTCCATGCCGGAAAAAACGCCTTCGCGCGCCATGACGAACCCGGCGCGGGCAAGGCGGAAGAGTGCGGCAACCGTCGTGATCATGCGCTAGAGCTTCACACCCGTGTGCAGCACCGCGATGCCGCCGGAATAGGGCGTGGCCTCGACACGGTCGAAGCCCGCATCCTCAATCATGCGGGCGAAGCGCACCTTGTTGGGGAACTTGCGGATCGATTCCACCAGATATTGATAGCTTTCCTCATCGCCGCCGACCAGGCCGCCAAGCTTGGGGATCACGTTGAAAGAATAAGCGTCGTAAACCGCGTCAAGACCCGGCACATCTACATGGCTGAATTCCAAGCAGGCGAATTTTCCACCCGGCTTGAGCACGCGGTAGGCTTCGGCCAGGGCTTTGTCGATGCGCGGCACGTTGCGGATGCCAAAGGCGATCGTGTAGGCGTCGTAAGCGCCGGACTCTTGCGCCAGCTCTTCGGCATTGCCTTCGATGAAGGTCACATTGTTGGCCAAGCCACGCTTTTGCGCCCGCTCGCGGCCAACCTCCAGCATGGAGGCATTGATATCCACCACATCGATCTGCGCGTGCTTGCGCGAGGCTTCAACCAAACGGAAGGCAATATCACCGGTGCCGCCGGCCACATCGATGCCGCGCCAAGGCCGACCCGACTTCCGGGGGCGAACGCGCGCCACCATCGCGTCTTTCCAGGCACGGTGAAGAAAGCCGGACATCAAATCGTTCATCAGGTCATAGCGACCGGCGACTTTGTGAAAGACGTCATCGACGAGCGGCTGTTTTTCCTCCACCTCGACGTGGCGGTGACCGAAGCTTGAGCCTATATCGCTCACGTAGGGTGTCCTTGTTGTTTCATAGTCTTTTCGCTCCGTTCCCTTGGAACGACCGCTGCAAGACAATGCTTGGTCTTCGCGCTCCGTTCCTTCGGAACGACCGCTTGAAGACTGTGACCCGACACTTAATACCCAAGCGCGATGCCAAGCGCTATGGCAACGGATGGCTCAATTGCCGCATGATGAATCTGCCAAGGATTGGGCCAAAGTGAATGCCTGAGTTGCCAGAAGTTGAAACCGTTCGGCGCGGTCTTGCCCCCGCTCTGGAAGGCGCGCGGATTGTTCGTGCCGAGGTGCGCAGGCCAGACCTTCGCTTCCCGTTTCCTGACGGATTGCAGGACCTGCTGGAAGGCGCGCAGATCACCGCACTGACCCGGCGGGCGAAGTATATGCTCATCGAGCTCGATAAGGGCACCACGCTGATCGCGCATTTGGGAATGTCTGGTAGTTATAGGGTGGAGTCATTTTCGGATCACACGCTCCGTTCTCCTCGCGGTCGGGCCACCGGCCCGGAGCCCGCTTCGAGCGCACGACCGCTAAGTGATCCCGCCCCTCTTATCCCTGGTCAGTTCCACCATGAACGCTCAACGCTTGGCGCGCATGACCATCTGGTGCTTGAGGTTGAGGGCGGCGCTGTTGGCCCGGCAAAGGTGATTTACAACGACCCACGCCGCTTCGGCTTTGTCCTCGCCGCCCCGACGGCGCAGCTTCACGACCACCCGTTTCTGGCCGACCTAGGCCCCGAACCGCTGGGCAACGCGCTGACCCCAGAGCATCTGGCGGGCCGCTTTGCTAGCAAGCGGGCACCGTTGAAAGCGGCGCTGCTCGACCAGAAAAACATCGCGGGCCTTGGTAACATCTATGTCTGCGAGGCACTGTCACGCGCGCATTTGTCGCCGAAGCGACTGGCCGGAACTTTGGTCACCAAAAAGGGTTTACCGACGCAAAGGCTGGTGACACTGACCGGGGTGATCCGCGATGTCATCGGTGAGGCGATTGAGGCGGGAGGGTCGAGTTTGCGCGATCACAAACAAACCGACGGCTCTTTGGGCTATTTCCAACATCGGTTCTCGGTTTATGACCGCGAGCACGCCGCCTGCCCCACACCATCTTGCAGGGGCACCGTCAAACGCATTGTTCAATCCGGGCGCTCAACCTTCTACTGTCCGACCTGCCAGCGCTAAGCGTCTTTCCCCATCATCATGCAAGGACCCATCCATGGCCTATGACACGATCCTCGTCGACAAACGCGACCATGTGCTCCTGATCACGCTCAACCGGACCTCAGCGCTCAACGCGCTGAACGCACAGATGATGGGCGAAATATCTGCTGCACTCGCCGAAGCCGACCAAGATCCGCGCATCGGGGCGAGTGTGATCACAGGGACCGAGCGGGCTTTTGCCGCAGGTGCCGATATCAAAGAGATGGCCGAGCTGACGTTTCCGCAGAGTTTCGTGGATGATTATGCGGCAAGCTACGAGGCGATTGCGCAGGCGCGCAAGCCGATCATCGCGGCGGTGGCCGGCTACGCGCTGGGCGGAGGCTGCGAGCTTGCCATGATGTGCGACATCATCATCGCCGCTGATACGGCCAAATTCGGCCAACCGGAGATCACACTTGGCATTATTCCAGGCATTGGCGGCACGCAGCGGTTGGTACACGCCGTTGGTAAAGCCAAAGCGATGGATCTGGTGCTCACCGGGCGGATGATGGAAGCCGAGGAGGCTGAAAGCGCCGGCCTTGTGGCTCGCGTCGTGCCAGTAGACGATCTGCTCGACACGGCCTTGGAGGCGGCGGACAAGATCGGCGAGATGTCGCACGCCGCCACCATGATGGCCAAGGAAGCGGTGAGCCGCGCCTTTGAGGTGCCATTGGCTGAAGGTCTGCGGTTTGAGCGCCGCGCCTTTCAGAGCCTCTTTGCCACCGAAGACCAAAAGGAAGGCATGCAAGCTTTCATCGAGAAACGCTCCGCACAGTTTAAGCAACGCTAGGCGTTGTTTAAACCCTTTTTTGGTTGCTCTGGGCCTGTGGCCCAACCGCGGGATAAGCAGCAATAGCCGATCCCAACACTCTCCGCCGTCATGGCCGGACTTGATCCGGCCATCCAGTTTGTAGTTGGAACGACCGCTAAGGACGGGACCCTCTACGCCGGATTCCCGTGTCAGGCACGGGAATGACGAGCAACGGTCGGTCAGGCGCTACTCAAACTTGACTTCCATCCCCCAAAGCCGTAGGTGCCCGCATCCCTTGGCAGACCCGCCACGGGGTCGCTGGACGCATGCCGATAAAGGCCCGCGTCCCCCGCAATGGACAGCAAGAGCCAGCCGGGATTTTCAGCGCAACACCGTGCCAAACACGAGGACAGTATGGCCAACACCGTTTCCGCCAAAAAGGCGGTGCGCAAGATCGCGCGCAAAACTGCGATTAACCGTGACCGTAAGAGCGCAATGCGCACCCAGATCCGCCGTGTCGACGAAGCCGTCGCCGCCGGTGATCAGGCTGCTGCCAAAGCCGCTTTGAAAGAGGCCCAGCCGCTGATCATGCGCGCTGCCAATCGAGGCATCGTGCATAAAAATGCTGCATCGCGCAAAGTTTCGCGCCTTGCCCGTCAAGTAAAAGCGATGGGTGCCGCAGAGGCCTAAACGCCTCCACAACGGAAAGGCGAACTGCGTTTTTCCGTGCACTTTTAACGTGAATTAGAGGCCACTAAATGATAGTGGCCTTTTTTATTGCCTGGATGTCACAGGTGGCTCGATACCCAACCGCCCTATTGACGCATGGTCAGGGGGAAAAACCCGGCTCGGAGAGCCAAATTTCTTTAATCGGCTTAATAAGCACTTATTCATATAAACGTTGTCAAAGAGCCAAACTTCATTAAATTTATTATATATTTCAAAGATTTGAGTCATAGACCCTTTCATGACATTCACGTGAAGCCCTCGATATCCGGCTGATTCAACGCCATATTTTGAATTTTTCCCGGGTCTGTCTATTGCCTGGAAGGCGAGCGTTCTGGCCGGGTTCAAGAAAAAAGAACGTAGAGTCAAAGCGATTCCAAAATACCGGCTTTGCAGCATTGCCCCGGAACGCTGACAGGGCGATGAGTCAAGCGAAAAGAGTCTAAAAATGCGCCTTTACGGAGCCGGTGACCGAGGCTAAAAAAGCTCCATCAACGGCGCTCGCCGAAGACCATCCGCAGATTGAAGCAATCGAATGCTACGTTCGACCAATATAAGTCGGCGACGTTACTCTTTTGTCTGCGGAAATACTGACTAACCTGCGCAATCGCGTTGTGAAAATTGGGCTGAAACCTTTGCTGGCGGCGCGGGCACCTACCGAGAGGCAGGGGTCGCGCTATCGGGGCGAACCACAGACCAGATCACGACGCCGCGCGGCACTTGCTGCAAGCGGCCATCGCGTCAAAGCGTGGTCGGCGGCCTAAGGATAGGGTCTCGACTTTGTCCTGGCATTGCAACATCGATTCGTCGCTGAATGGCCACCCGCCATCACCGTGCAGATCGGACCGTGCTGAAGGGGATGTCAGACGGGGTTTTCAAGGCGCTCACCGTTGGTTCGGTCCGTTGCTCATCGTAGGGGCACGAAAGCGACAGGAAGTCGGGCCATAGGTCTGAGGCAGGAAGCGGTGAGGTCCGCGATGCTTTGGAGAAGAATGGTGCGGCTTTGACCGGGAGGAACTGGCTTGGCCTTTGGGCTGCCGGTCGGTGTGTGCGTGAGGTTGGGTGCGCGGCTTTTTGGCCAGTATGCTTTCAGGCGTTCCATCGATGGCAGTGTGAGACAAGCCGTGACGATAACGGCCGCGGCGGCTGATGGAGGGACTTTTAGATGGTGTGCATTGCTTTGAACATGTTCGGGCTGAACATGGGTGTGCAACAGATTTGGGCCAAGAGCGATTGGGCCAAGAGCGGGAACGCTGATCAAGCTTATGCCCTTGCCAGCTATGCCAGCTACAGTGACATCACGCATCTTCGCAGCGCCGCCCTTTCGATGAACCCGGCGCCAGGTGTTCCTCCAAGTTTCGGTCCGGTGGCAGCGTCCTGTCACCTACGGGCCTCGATGGCGCTCTAGCCTTCGGCCCAAGGCTTGTGCGGTGGCCTTATTGCTGCACTCGTTTTCTCTCGTTTTTCGATCGTTGTGGGCGCGGTTCTGGCCGCTTGCCGCAACCTGTTGTGACCCCTTTTTCGCCGGACCCTGCTTTTCAATGACATTGCCATCTTCACCACTTGCTAAACCGCAGGCACAAACAGGTGCCGCACCAGTTGCCCAATCCCCCACCATCAAATCCCCTGCGCCAGGATCCTCCCGATCTGCGAGCCCTCCAGCCGTCGGATTGGCTGGTTGTGCCGCGTCAGCTGATCCTGCCCTCCCCCTTTCGGCACCCCTTTCTGCGTCCACCCCCCAACACCATGAGAAAAAGGAACCCAACCCTATGGCCTCTTCGCCCGATCCTTCCGATGAACGTGACCGGGCAGAACGGGGCAAGCGCAACTGGCAGCGTGTCCAGGCGCGTCTTCGGGCCGAGTTGGGCGAGGACGTGTATTCCTCCTGGTTTTCCAGCGCCATGTTCGAAACCTGCAAGGGTGGCCATGTGGAGCTGTCGGTCGCAACCCGGTTCCTAAAACACTGGATCGAGCACAATTTCGGCCCACGCCTTTTGGAGCTTTGGACCATCGAAGACGAGGCAATTGAGCGCTACACCATTCATGTGCGCACCGATGGCGCCCGCCGGATCGCCAAGTTCGGATCGACAGCCGAAACGCAGGCGGCGCGTGGTAATCCCGCCAACACCAACCATTCCGGCGATGGCCTCCGAGCGGCCGGGAGCAGTGCATCAGGTGGTAAGAGCGGGCAACAGGGTGGGCGATCGGTTGGCAAGGCAAGCCTGCGCCCGTCGCTGTCCTCCTCGACCCGGTCGGTGGGCGAGACCGGGAGCGGCGAAGAGGCTGGCAATGAAGGCTCAATCGGCACGCCGCTTGATCCGCGTTACACCTTCAACTCTTTTGCGGTTGGCGAGAGCAATCAGTTTGCGTTTCGTGCGGCCCGTGAGTTGGCGCGCGAAGGCTCGGTGCTTGGCTGCAAGGTTCTGTTCGTGCGTGGCGGCGTCGGCCTGGGCAAAACCCATCTCTGTCAGGCGGCAGCCGCCGAACTGCATCAGGCCGGCAAGCGCACGCTCTATTTGACTGCCGAGCAGTTCATGCGCGATTTTGTGATCTCGCTGAAATCGCGTTCCGCCGTGGACTACAAAGAAGCCTTGGCCGCCATCGATGTGTTGGCCGTTGACGATATCCAGTTCCTCTCCGGGCCAGTAATCCAAGGTGAATTCTGTCATGTGATCAACACACTGATCGATGCCGGCAAAACCCTAGTGGTGGCTGCCGACCGGGCGCCGGCGGCGCTCGACAGCATTGATGTGCGCATGCAGTCGCGGCTGTCCTCCGGGCTGGTGGTGGAAATCGCCTCCATGGACCGGACCGTTCGCCGGGCGCTTCTTGACCGGCGCCGCACCGCCTATCAGGCCGAGGGCGGGCAGGCCGATGTTACCGATGCCGTGCTCGACAAGGTGGCCGATCTCATCACCACCAATGGCCGCGATCTGGAGGGCGCGTTCAACCGGATCATCGCTGAAATTGGCCTCAACAACGCGCCGGTGACCGAGCAAAGCGTTGCCTCCTGCATCGGGTTTCTTCTCTCCAACGCCGAAACACCGCGGGTGAAAATCGAGGACATTCAGCGCGCCACCGCGCTTCAATTCGGCCTTACCAAGACCGACCTCCTCTCCCACCGCCGCACCAAGCAGATCGTCGGGCCGCGCCAGATCGCGATGTATCTTGCCAAGGTGATGACCGTGCGCTCGCTTCCCGACATCGGGCGCCGGTTTGGCGGGCGCGACCACACGACGGTGCTGCACGCAGTGCGCAAGATCGAAAAAGAGCTGCAAACCGATGCCAGTTTGCAGAAGGTGGTCGAGGCCCTGAAAAGCGCGATCCTGTCACAAAGCTAAGCGCGCTTGTCCCGAGGGCGACAAACATGTGCGCACTGTGTGCGCTTGGATCGCCCCAAGACCTGCCAGCATCTGTGCAAGACTACCCCGGCCCGGGCGCAACGCGCCCGGTTCGGCTTGCAAAGTGCGATCAAGCCCTACCATATAGATGCCAAGGCCCTTCGCATGATTTGAGACTGATACGCCTTGTATCCTCTCGGGCACGCGAGGGCTTTGGTGTCTGGTAAGCTGCACAATTGATGCCCGCGCCGGACACGCCTTGTTTGCTTTTGTTGGTTTGATGGGTCCGGGCTATGAAATTCTCACTTGATCGCACGCCTTTTCTGCGCGCCTTAGCGCGCGTCCACCGCGTGGTGGAACGCCGCAACACGATCCCCATCCTTGCCAATGTTCTTCTCGATGCCGCCGACGGTGCGCTGCGCCTGAAAGCCACGGACCTGGATTTGGAAGCTTCGGAAAGCCTGCCGGCGATGGTGAGCCAAGCCGGCGCAACGACTGTTCCGGCGCACATGCTTTACGATATTGTGCGCAAGCTGCCCGATGGCGCTGAGGTCGAAGTCGATATGCGTGGCGAGACCACATTGCTCGTCCAAGCTGGGCGGGCACGCTTTGAGTTGCAGGCACTGCCGAAATCCGATTTTCCTGATCTGACCGCCGGTCAGTTTACCCATGTGTTTCAGATTGCGTCGGGCGATCTGCGCCGCCTGATCGAGCGCACGCAATTTGCGATTTCGACTGAAGAGACACGCTATTATCTCAATGGCATCTTCCTGCACACGATGGATGTGGATGGCGCCCTAAAACTGCGCGCCGTGGCCACCGATGGACACCGGCTGGCCAAGACCGAAACCCAGGCGCCGACCGGTTCGGAGGGCATGCCGGGGATCATTGTACCGCGCAAAACGGTCGGCGAATTGCTGAAGCTTCTGGAAGGCCATGATGGCGAGGCCTCGGTTGAGCTATCAGAGACCAAAATCCGCGTGACCATTGATGCGGTGGTGCTCACCTCTAAACTCATCGATGGGACCTTCCCGGACTATGCGCGGGTCATCCCGCAGGCCAATGACAAGGCGCTGGATGTGGATCGCCCGGCCTTCTCGGCTGCGGTCGATCGCGTCTCGACGGTCGCCAGCGAGCGTGGTCGCGCGGTGAAACTTGCGATGGGCGATGGCAAGCTGACGCTCACCGTCACCAACCCGGATTCCGGCTCGGCGACCGAAGAACTGATGGTCGATTATGCCGGGGATCCGTTGGAGATTGGTTTCAATGCCCGCTACCTGATGGACATTGCCGGCCAGCTTGAAACCGACAACGCCCGCTTCATGCTCGCCGATGCGGGAGCGCCAACCTTGGTGCAGGACGCTGATGGCTCAGACACGCTTTACGTTCTGATGCCTATGCGGGTGTAGGGCCATCATGCAGGCCGGGCCGCGGATCACGCGGCTCACACTGACCGGCTTTCGCAATCACGCCCATACCGATCTGCGCTTTGACGGCCAACTAATTGCGTTTGCCGGACCCAATGGCGCGGGCAAAACCAACATCTTGGAAGCGATCAGCCTGCTCTCGCCGGGACGCGGCCTCCGACGCGCGACCTATGGCGATATGGCGGGTAGCGGCGGTAAAGGCAGTTTTGCTGTTTCCGCCGCGTTGGTTCCGATGGATCACGAACCGGGTGACGATCCCATCACCATCGGGACAGGCCTTGCCGGCCCGCTGGCGACGAGCCGTGAGGTGCGGATCGACAAAGTTCCGGTGAAAACGGCGGATGCCCTGCTGGACCATGTGTCGCTTCTCTGGCTAACACCCGCCATGGACGGGCTTTTTCTTGGTGGGGCGAGCGACCGGCGCCGCTTCTATGATCGGATGGTGATGGCGCTGCATCCAACCCATGGCCGCACCGCCAATCGGTTTGAGCAGGCGATGCGCGCGCGCAACAAGATGCTCGATGAGGGCGTCACCGATCCGGTCTGGTTCGAAGGCGTGGAAGCTCAAATGGCCGAGGCCGGTGCAGCACTTCAGTCGGCGCGGCTGTCAACCTTGACGCTCTTGAAGGCCGCAATCGAGGACGCCCGCGACGCGGTATCGGCCTTTCCCCACGCGCTTTTGGAGCTGGCCGGATTTGATGGCGGCACCACGGAAGCCGACTACCGCGCGATGCTTGCCGAGGGACGAATGCGGGATCGCGCCGCCGGACGCACGCTCCAAGGCCCACATCGTGTGGACCTGTTGGTGCGCCATGGCTCGAAGAATGTGGAGGCGAAACTTGCCTCTACCGGTGAGCAGAAGGCGCTGCTGATCGGGCTGATCCTTGCCCAAGCGCGGTTGGTGAAGCGCGAATCGGGTCGCGCGGCCCTTCTGCTGCTTGACGAAATCGCTGCCCACCTCGACGAGCGCCGCCGCGCCGCACTTTACGATCTCTGCGCTGAGCTTGGCGGGCAGACCTTTATGACCGGAACCGACCGCTCACTGTTCGATGCGCTCCCGGCAGGCTCGAACCATTTTGCCGTTGACGAAGGTAAGGTCGAGCCGACAGGGTAGCGCCATCCCCCTTCCCAAAGGCTGATGACGATGACTTTGACCGCCCTTGCTCTGTTCGCCGGCATTTACCTGGCGGCCGTGGCCTCGCCCGGCCCCGCCGTTCTTGCGCTGACCGCCCGTGTTCTAGCACGCGGCAAGCAAGGCATTGCCGGTTTCATCGCAGGTTGCGCGATTGGCGATCTGATCTGGTTCACGCTCGCCGCTGCCGGCCTCGCCGTCATCGCGCAGACGATGCAGGAAGTGTTTCTGGTCATCAAATATGCCGGCGTCGCCTATTTGCTCTACCTTGCCTACAGGCTTTGGACCGCACCTTCTGACCCCAGCGCCAAGGCGCCCAAGCTGACCGCTGACACCAATACCTCGATGCTGCTTGCCGGGCTGGCACTGACCCTATCCAACCCCAAAACCATGGTGTTCTTCCTCGCCATCCTGCCAACGGTCGTTGATCTGGCCACGCTTTCGACGCTTGGTTTCGTGGAAATCGGTCTCGTTATCGCGATCTGTCTGCCAGCGGTGATGATGGTCTATGCGTTGGTGTTTGATCGGGCGCGCGGCGCGCTACTTGGCAAGTTCGGCATGGCGCGGATCAACAAGGCCTGCGCAGTTGGACTGGCTGGTGCCGCCGGCCTGATCGCCACGCGATGAGCCATCCACTGACGGGCCGCTGCCTCTGCGGATCGGTGACCTACCGGGTTACCGGTGAGCCGGAAAAAGCCTCCGCCTGCCATTGCAGCCAATGCCGCCGTCAGTCCGGTCATGTCTGGGCCTCAGCGCAGGTCGAGGACGATGGCATCGATATCGCTGGCGACACACTCACCTGGTATCGATCATCGGACACCGCCAAGCGCGGGTTCTGTTCGGACTGCGGCTCCTACCTATTCTGGATCCTGGATGGGGAAGGCAAGACGTCCTTTTCGCTCGGCTCGCTCGATGCCCCGACCGGATTGACGTTAGAGAAACATATCTTTGTCGCAGACAAAGGCGATTATTACGCCATCAATGATGATGTGCCGCAGAAGGACTGACCGATGAGCGCCGACGATCTCTATCCGCCACTACCCTTTGGAGATTGGGTCGAAACCCGCGACACGCTTCACCTGTTTCTGCAGATCATCGGCAAGGTGCGGATGAAAGCGCATCCCAAGCTGAACCATTGGTGGCACGTCACGCTTTACCCCGACACACGCGGGCTGACGACGGGGCGCATACCCTATAAGGGCCGCAGCTTTCAGATCGACTTCGACATGGTCGATCATGTGGTGCAGGTCACGACGAACGATGGCGGCAACAAAGGCTTTGCCGTTCCCGGCAAGACGGTGGCGCAATTCTACACCGCCCTGTTCGATGCCCTGACGACACTTGGGATCGATATCAAGATCGTCGCCAAGCCCTATGACAACAAGTCAAAAACGCCCTTTCCCGACGACCATGCCGAACGGACCTATGACGGCAAGGCGGTCACGCAGTTCTGGCGCGCCTTGTGCTCTATCGCATCGGCTTTCGAAGCTTTTCGCGCCCGTTTTGTCGGCAAGCAGACACCCGTCCAGCTCTATTGGCATTCGTTCGATTTGGTGACGACGCGCTTTTCCGGCAAAGCCGCGCCGCTGGAAAGCGGCACGCAATCGGACCGCGAAGCCTATTCCCACGAGGTGATCTCGGTCGGATTTTGGCCGGGCGACGACACCTTCCCGCACGCGGCATTTTACGGCTATGCCTATCCGGAACCTGACGGATTGAACACGGTGGCACTTCAGCCGACATCTGCGCAGTGGGTCGACCGCAATGGCGCACTCGCCGTGCTTACCTATGACGCGATGCGCGTGGCGGCAGCGGCCGCCGATGACCCGCAAGATCCCATTCTGGCGTTTCTGCAAAGCGTCTATGACGCTGCCGCAGAAAAAGCTGGCTGGGACCGCCAAGCATTCGCCCATCACTTTCTAACGAAATAAGGAACGTCATGAACCGCCTCATCGATAAAACTTGCATCGTCACGGGCGCCGCCAAAGGCATTGGCGCCGCGATCGCCAGCGCCTATGCGGCGGAAAACGGCAAGGTGGTCGTTACCGACGTCAACGATGAGGTTGGCAAGGCTTTCGCCAGCAATATTGGCGCCGACTACTTCCATCTCGACGTGGCCGATGAGGAGGATTGGCGAGCGCTGGAAGAGCGCTATCCGGCCATCGACGTTCTGGTGAACAATGCCGGGATCACCGGTCATGAACGTGGCGATGAGAAACACGATCCCGAGCACACGCATTTGGTCGATTGGCGCCGCGTTCATGCGGTGAACCTTGATGGCACGTTTTTGGGCTGCCGTTATGCGATCAGGGCGATGCGCGCCAATGGCGGCAAGGGTTCGATCATCAACATGTCGTCACGTTCCGGCATTGTTGGTGTTCCAGGCGCTGCGGCCTATGCGTCCTCAAAGGCGGCCATTCGCAACCACACCAAGACGGTGGCGCTGCATTGCGCGCAAGAAGGCCTTCAGATCCGCTGCAATTCGGTCCACCCGGCGGCGGTCTGGACCGATATTTGGGACACGATGATCGGCACGGGCGACGAAGCCGAGGAGAAGAAAAAGAAGGTGGCGCAGGGTACGCCTTTGCACCGCTTCGGCCGCCCGGAAGAGGTGGCCGCGCTCTGCGTTCTTTTGGCCTCCGATGAAGCAACCTTCATGACCGGCACCGAGCTCACCATCGATGGCGGTATTCTCGCTGGGTCTTCAGCCTCGCCAGGACAATAGAAGGCGCGATCTATGGGTGTCTCGCAGTCGGCCAAAGCGCTTTTCGATAGACTTGTTCATCACCAGGGTGACAAGCCTGGCGTGGATGTCGGCAAGATGCTGCACGCCGATGCGCTGCGCGTTGCCGGCAAGGGTTTTGCGTTCGCCACCGACGACAGGATTGTGATGAAACTGCCCGAAGAGCGCATTGATGGGCTTGAAGGCGAAGGCGTCGGCGCGCGCATGACAATGGGCGACGGACCCAAACAGCGGACCATGCGTGAGTGGATCGCCATTCCCTGCGATGAGGACGAAGCCTGCCTGCAGCTTGCCGATGAGGCGCGCCGGTTCGTGCAAAGCCTTTAGGATATGGCCTTTCTTTCGTCGCGTTTTCCGGTGCAAAGGCGACGCTCCGCCTGGACCCATTCGATTGTCCAGCTCCACTCAGACGACATAGACCCATGCATCCCAATCGCTCCTTTCGTAAGCCGGATACGGCACGTAACATCGCGCTCGCACGCTCGCGGGCGTTCGGCACACTTGCCGTCAGCGCCGATGATGGGTCGCAACCCGGCCCATTGGTGAGCCATATCCCGTTTCTTCTCAGCGAGGATGGAACGTCCATAGAGCTGCATCTGGTACGCTCCAATCCTATTGTGCGGGCATTGCAGGAGGATTTGCCAGCGGTCATCGCAGTGACCGGCGGTGATGCTTACGTCTCTCCGGATTGGTACGAGGTCGAGGATCAGGTCCCGACATGGAACTATGTGGCGGTTCATCTGCGCGGGACGCTGACCCGTCTTTCAGACGATCAACTGCACGGCATCCTGCAACGGTTGTCGGCGCATCAGGAAGAGCAGTTGCTACCGAAAAGGCCCTGGACAAGCGAGAAGATGGACCAGACCGTCTACACCAAGATGCAGCGCCAGATCGTCCCGATCCGCATGGCTGTCAGCGACATTCAGGGCACGTGGAAGCTGTCGCAGAACAAGCCTGATGAAGTGCGTCTGCGCGCCGCCGATGGTGTTGAACAGGCGCGGTTGGGCCTCGCGACCGAGACCATACACCCGCTGATGCGCGATCCCGATGGCGACTGATAGGAAAACCGCTGTCGTTATTGGCTCTGGCCCAGCAGGCCTGATGGCGGCGGACGTTTTGGCCAACGCTGACGTAAAGGTCATAATCTGCGAAGCGAAACCATCCGTCGGTCGCAAGTTCCTGATGGCCGGAAAATCCGGTCTCAACCTCACCAAGGACGAACCGGACGCAGCTTTCTTGCGCGGGTTTTACGAGGCTGCGCCACAGATGACGCCGATGCTCGCTGGCATGGGGCCTAGCGCCGTCAAACGCTTCGCCGAGGTTTTGGGGGAAGAGGTTTTCACGGGGTCCTCTGGTCGGGTGTTTCCCAAGGCGATGAAAGCCTCTCCGATGTTGCGCGCCTGGCTTGCCCGCCTGGCCGAGAAGGGCGTGGACGTCCGCACACGCTGGCGGTGGGTGGGTTTCGAGCCAAGCGGTCGTGCTGACAAGCACGGAGCGGGCGAGCGCCTTTATGACCTACGCATTGAAACGCCCGATGGCCCACAGACGATTGCGTCGGACGCCACCATCCTTGCGCTCGGCGGGGCGAGCTGGTCGCGACTGGGATCAGATGGCGCATGGACGGACCTGATGGACGAAAAGGGTGTTGCCGTGCGGCCCTTTAAGCCGGCCAATATGGGCCTATCCGTGGCCTGGTCGGAGCCGATGGCAGCGCATTTCGGTGCGCCGGTTAAAGGCGTGCGCCTGCAAGCCGGCGAAGAAACCCATCTTGGCGAGTTTGTCATCTCCAGCGACGGCCTGGAAGGCAGCGGAATTTACGCCATCTCGCGGGCGGTGCGTGAAGGCGCATCGCTAGCGGTCGATCTTTTGCCCTCGCTTACCCTTGCGCAGGCAACGGAGCGGCTTAGCAAGCCGCGCGGCAAGGACTCGATGGCCAACCATTTGCGCAAGGCGCTCAAACTCAGTCCAGTGAAGCGGGCTTTGTTGATGGAGTTCGGACGTCCTTTGCCGATCGAACCCGGTGACTTGGCCCGCCTTATCAAAGGCTTGCCGATAACGCACCAAGGCCCGCGCCCGTTGGATGAGGCGATCTCCGTGGCGGGCGGCGTCGCCTGGGATGCCGTGGATGAGGGCCTTATGCTGCGCACCCTGCCTGGCGTGTTCTGCGCGGGAGAAATGCTCGACTGGGAAGCGCCGACCGGCGGTTATTTGATCACCGGATGCCTGGCTACGGGCAAGTGGGCGGGAACCCATGCGCTAAAGCGGTTGTCGCTTGCGACAGAGCGTAGCGCCTAAAACGAATGATGCTAGAGCGGTTGTCGAATTGACGCTGGCTCTGGGCCTGCGGCCCAACCGCGGGAAACTGGATTTCCGCCCAATAATCCCCATATGAAGCTGTGCATTGTGACGGCGCACCGGTTCGCTATTGCGCGACCTTTGGTGGTATAAAAACCAAAGTGATTCTCCGGGCTTAGCGCTCTTTTCCACCATGATCTCAGGCCCACGATCTCACGCCCACGACCGAAGGACTTCACCTTGACCGATACGCCCGCCGGTGAACCGACCCCGACCGACGATCTCGAGATCGATAATGGCGCCGATTATGGCGCTGATTCTATTAAGGTTCTCAAGGGCTTGGAGGCTGTCCGTAAGCGTCCCGGCATGTATATCGGGGACACGGATGATGGCAGCGGCCTGCACCACATGGTCTATGAGGTGGTCGATAACGGCATCGACGAAGCCCTTGCCGGTCATGCCAGCGAGGTCACCGTGACGCTCAACGCTGATGGCTCGGTGACGGTGTTCGATGATGGGCGCGGGATTCCGACCGATATTCACACCGAAGAAGGCATTTCGGCCGCCGAGGTCATCATGACCCAGTTGCACGCCGGCGGTAAGTTCGACCAGAATTCCTACAAAGTCTCAGGCGGGCTGCACGGCGTCGGCGTTTCGGTGGTCAACGCGCTATCAACGCGCCTCGAACTGCGTATTTGGCGCGCCGGCAAGGAGCACACCGTTGCCTTTGTCCATGGCGTGTCGGAAGCACCGCTGCAAGTTGTTGGCCCGTCCGACGGCAAGACCGGCACCGAGGTGACGTTTACGGCATCACCACAAACCTTCACCAACATTGAGTACTCGTTCGACACGCTGGAGCATCGCCTGCGGGAGCTGGCGTTTTTGAACTCGGGCGTGAAAATCACGCTCACCGATAAGCGAGGCGTGGAAGACCGCGCTGTGACGCTGGAATATGAGGGCGGCCTGAAGGAGTTCGTCGCCTTCCTCGATCGCAAGAAGAAACCGGTGCTCGAAGCGCCGATTTTCGTGACGGCGGAGAAGGACGGCATCACGGTGGAAGTCGCCATGTGGTGGAACGACAGCTACCACGAGAACGTGCTCTGCTTCACCAACAACATCCCGCAGCGCGATGGCGGAACCCATTTGGCCGGTTTCCGCGCGGCATTGACGCGACAGGTGACCGGCTATGCGGACTCATCCGGCCTCACCAAAAAAGAGAAAGTGAACCCAACCGGCGATGATTGCCGCGAGGGCCTGACGGCCGTTCTGTCGGTGAAAGTGCCGGACCCGAAATTCTCCTCGCAGACCAAGGACAAGCTGGTTTCCTCCGAGGTGCGCCCGGTGGTGGAGAACGTGCTCAATCAGTCGCTTTCGACCTGGTTTGAGGAAAACCCAGCGCACGCGAAAAGCATCGTTTCGAAGGTGATCGAGGCGGCGGCAGCCCGTGAAGCGGCCCGCAAGGCGCGCGAACTCACCCGCCGCAAAGGCGCGCTGGATGTCGCCTCGCTGCCCGGCAAACTGGCTGATTGTCAGGAACGCGATCCGGCCAAATCTGAAATCTTCCTGGTGGAGGGTGATTCTGCTGGCGGTTCGGCAAAGCAAGGCCGCGTGCGCGAAACCCAGGCCGTGCTGCCGTTGCGCGGTAAGATTTTGAACGTGGAACGCGCGCGCTTCGACAAAATGCTCTCCTCCAACGAAATCGGCACGCTGATCACCGCGCTTGGTACCGGCATCGGGGCGGAGGAGTTCAACCCGGATAAGCTACGCTACCACAAGATCATCATCATGACCGATGCTGATGTGGACGGCTCGCACATCCGCACGCTGCTGCTCACCTTCTTCTTCCGCCAGATGCGTGAACTGATCGAGCGCGGGCACCTCTACATCGCGCAGCCGCCGCTCTACAAAATGAAGCGCGGCAACTCTGAGCAGTATCTGAAGGATGAGCCGGCGCTTCAAGACTACCTGCTGGATGGCGGGTTGGAAGGCGCAAGTCTTACGCTTGCGTCAGGGGAAGTTCTCTCGGGCCAGGATTTGCAGGCAACCGTCAACGAGGCGCGAAAGATTTCATCCGTCCTTGATGGGTTGCACCACCGCTACAACCGCGATGTGGTCGAACAGGCTGCGATCGCTGGCGCGCTCAACGTCGCCCTGCTCTCCAATGTGGACCAGGCCGAAGAGGCGGCTGCCTATGTGGCGCGGCGCATCGATATCTTGGCCGATGAATTCGAAAAAGGCTGGGAGGGCAAGCGCCTGGAAACAGGCGATCTGCGCTTCACGCGCACGCTGCGCGGCGTGACCGATGTCGTCACCATCGATACCGCCCTGCTCGACAGCGCCGACGCGCTTCGGCTAGACGGCTTCGCCTCCCATTTGCAGGAGATTTACGGCAAGGCTGCCATCTTGCGACGTAAGGATGCCGAACTGCCGATCCGTGGGCCGCGTGCTTTGGTGACCGCGCTGATGGAGATGGGTCGCAAAGGCGTGTCGTTGCAGCGCTACAAGGGTCTTGGCGAAATGAATGCCGATCAGCTTTGGGAAACCACAAACAAGGCAGCACAGCCAAGCCGGCCCCGGCCTCGCATAGATCCATGACCAGGCGTGGCGTGTTGGCTTCCAGCGCGATGTGTTCGCCGTGATGGCTCGCCACCCATCGGGCCGACGGCGTGTTGGCGGCGCTTTGAATCCAAGCGTCCGACGTGCTGTCTGGCGCCCGATAGGCCGCAAAGGCAACCTCGCCCAGAGCCTTCCCGGCAAGACCGGATTCGACTGGCCTGCTATTACGCAGACCGATATCGGCCTCGCGGCGGGCAATGTCGAGGCGCGCTTCCCCGCTGACAAAGGCCAGGCGAAACGGGTCATTCGGACCAACCAACGCATCGATGTGCTCGGCGAAAAAACGGCTCATCCAGCTTCCCGCTGACAGGCGCACCGTTTGACGCTCATTGAGGCCCGCGCGCCATCGGTCAACGCCGAGCGCAGCCTCCTCCATGGCCTCGGCCTTGGCAAGCAGCACCTCGCCGTGATCAGTCACCGCGTAGCCCTTGCCGGAGCGTGCAAACAGTCGAACGCCCAGAGCCTGCTCCAGACGATCCATGCGCCGCCCAAGCGTGGCCGGGCTGGTTTTCAGCGCACGTGCGGCGCCAGACAGCCCACCATGGCGCGCGACCATCAAAAATGCAGCCAGATCATCCCAATTCATGGAAGCGTCTTATCTTTTCAAAATTGAAAAGGCTACTGCGTTCTTCCGGCTATGGTTTTTTCAATCAAGCTACGATGCTTCCCTGTAGCGAACGATCAAAAGGAGGTGGCTAACGCGTCATGGAGTACAGACAATTGGGACGATCGGGCCTGAAGATCACGCCATTTACGCTCGGCACGATGGAGGTCGGCGGAAAGGTTGATGAGGACATTGCCGCCGATCTCGTTGCCATGGCGGTGGAGCGCGGGATCAACCTCATCGACACCGCCAATGTCTATACCGGAGGGCGCAGCGAAGAGATTATTGGCCGGCTCATCAAACCGCATCGCGACAAGGTCTTGCTCTCGACCAAGTTTTCCGTGCCGCTGTCCGATGATCCCAACAGCGGCGGAACCAGCCGCCATGCGGTTATCGCCAGTTGCGAAGCCAGCCTGAAACGGCTCGGCACCGATCATATCGATCTCTACTTCATCCACCGACCATTTCCTGAAACCCCCATCGAGGAAACGTTGCGGGCGTTGGAGGATCTTGTGCGTAGCGGCAAGGTTCGGGCGATTGGAACCTCAAGCTTCGCCAGTTGGCAAGTGATGGAGGCGCTTTGGTGCGCCGATGTGCGCAACCTAATTCGGCTGACCGCTGAGCAAACGCCTTATCATTTGCTCGACCGACGCGTGGAACGGGAACTGGTGCCCGCCGCCCGTAGCCACGGCCTGGGTTTAATGATCTGGTCGCCGCTGGCTGGCGGGTTGTTAACCGGCAAATATCTGGGGCAGGACGCGGAAAACGCCCGGCTGCAAAAAGCTGACACGGCCTGGGGCGCGAAGCATTTTGCACCTGGGGTCGCCGAGACCGTCGCCAAACTGAAGGCCATCGCCGATGAGGCCGGTCAGAGCCTGACGGCGATGTCGCTTGCCTGGACGCTGGCGCAACCCGGCGTCACGTCGCTCGTGCTGGGACCCCGCAATCGCGAGCAACTTGCCGAGCAATTGGACGCGCTTGAGGTGAATTTCAGCGCCGATCAGCTGCAGGCAATCGACGAGGTCGTGCCCTTCGGCGGCGTGACTGTGCCCTATTATCTGGATGATGCGTTCGCCGATTTCAGCCCCAACTGGCACGGCTGGTAGGGTCAGTCAGACCGATCAAAAGGACGAAGAAAAATGCAAATCTCCCCCTCTTCACGGCTCGGCATGGGATGTTGGGCAATTGGCGGCCCGTTTTACGCTGGCGACGATCCGCTTGGCTATGCCAATGCGGACGACGCCCAGTCGTTGGCCGCCATCGAGGCAAGTTACGAGGCGGGCATCCGGCTGTTCGATACGGCCGACGTCTATGGCGCTGGGCACTCGGAACGCCTGCTTGGCAAGGCGTTGAAAGGGCGTAGCGACGCGCTGATCTCGACGAAATTCGGATTGGGTTTCGATGAGGCGAGTAAGCAGGTAACGGGCGAGCGCACCGACGCCATCTATGTTCGCCAAGCGCTTGATGCCTCGCGCAAACGCCTTGATCGCGATTTGCTGGACCTCGTGTTTTTGCACCTCAACAGTCTGCCGCCGCATCAGGCCGCACCGCTCTTTGACGCTCTGGAAACGGCCCGTGCCGACGGCATCATCAAGGCTTATGGCTGGTCGACGGATTTTCCGGACAGCGCTGGATCCATGGCCGACCGCGCAGGGTTCGTTGCCGTACAACACGCGATAAATGTCTTTTTCGATGCGCCGTCAATGATCGCAGTCGTTGATCGACATGATCTGCTGAGTTTCAATCGCTCGCCCCTGGCGATGGGGCTCTTGACCGGCAAGTTTGAGGCCGGTCAGGCGATGGCAACCGATGACATTCGCCAGAACAGCTATGATTGGATGGACTATTTCAAAGATGGACGGGTCGCGCCTGACTTCATCGCGATGTTGGACGCGGTGCGGGAGCTTCTGACGGTTGGTGGCCGGTCGTTGGCGCAAGGGGCGCTTTGCTGGCTTCTTGCCAAGTCACCCAGAACCATCCCTATTCCCGGTGCGCGGACAGCCGAGCAGGCAACCCACAATGCGCAGGCGCTGACCTTCGGCCCGCTGCCTGCATCGGTGATGGACGAGATCGAAAAGGTGCTGAAACGTCCGCCGGAAGGTCCGCCGCGCGAGCGCTAGAGCAGGCTCGGCCAGAAAACCGGGATGAGCGTTGCCAACAACAGGACGGCCGCAACGGTGTTGAACACCCGCAAACGCACCGGGTCGGCAAAGAACAGCCGCAGGCGATCACCGAGCGCGGTCCAGCTGGTGGCCGTGAATGTCCCGGCGAAGGCAAAAACGGCGGCGACCGCAAAGGCGTTGGCGGCGTTTGACAGCGGCAGTGCATAGACGGTGAGCGCCGTCGTCGCCATGACCCAGGCTTTGGGGTTCACCCACTGGAAGGCTGCGGCCTGCGCGAAGGTAAGCGGCCTACCGGAGACGGTCATTTCGCCCTCTTCGGTGATCTTCGGGCGCGCGGTGGCGATTTTGTACGCCAGATAGACGAGATAGGTCGCGCAGACATATTTCAGCGCCAGTTCAAGCGCTGGAACCATGGCGAACAGCTGCGTCAGGCCGAGACCGACGGCGACAATCATCAATGGAAAGCCATAGGCGACGCCGGTGATGTGGCCGAGCGAACGGCGGAAGCCATAATTCATGCCCGAGGTCATGAGCATCAAATTGTTCGGTCCGGGCGTGCCTGCGGACAGGAACGCGAAAGCGGCAAGGGTGAGGATCAAATCGGTCATAGCCACACAAGGCTATTGACTTCCTGCCGCAAGAAGTTTGCTTTAGTTGTGTACTCAATCACAAATGAACAAGATTCTTTGATGTTTGATGAAATAGACCGTACAATCTTGCGCGCGCTAGAGCTTGATGGCCGAATTTCCAACACGGCGCTCGCCGACAAGGTTGGGCTCTCGCAATCGGCCTGTCTGCGACGCGTGCAAGCGCTGGAAGAAGCCGGGGTGATCAAAGGCTACCGCGCGGTGCTGGATCGCGGCAAGCTAGGGCGCGGCCTCAAAGTGTATGTCGCGGTTGGCCTATCTCGGCACCTGAAAGCCGATCAGGAAGCCTTTGAGCGGGCGATGAAAGCCGCTCGTGAGGTGCGCGAGTGCCACAATGTATCGGGCACCATCGAATATCTCTTGCATGTGGAGGTGGCCGATCTTGCTGCCTACAAATATTTCCATACCGAGGTTCTCGGCACAGTGGAGCAGGTGGCGTCAATCACGAGCTATTTCGTGATGGGCAGCCCGAAGGATGAGCGGGGCTAAGTTTGCGCTCTTTGCAGATCGACGCTGTCTTGGTGGCGCTCTGGTCCTTCGGACCAACCGCTGCTCGCGATCACAGGGCCATCATCCTTCCACCAAGATACCGGCGTCGAAGGCCAATTGTTTCAGCGAGATTTGCGGGCGCGGCCCCATCTGCGCGATCACGTGCGCGGCCGCCAAGTGACCAAGTTCGGCGCAGGTCGTCAGCGGCATACCGTTAGCCAAACCAAACAGATAGCCGCCGGCGAAAACGTCACCTGCTCCGGTCAGGTCGATAATGTCATCGACCTTGGGCGTGCCGACCTCTATGCGCTCATCGCCCACGACTGTGATCGAACCTTTCTCGCCAAGCGTGACGACGCCAAGTTGCGCATCCTTGGCCAAGGCGTCGAGCGCGGTGTTGAGATCGGCCGTCTTGTAAAGCGAGCGCAGCTCATGGTCGTTGGCAAACAGTGTATCGACCTGGCCGGTGCGCACCAGATCAAGGAACTCACTGCGATAACGATCGACGCAAAAGGCGTCCGACAGAGTGAGCGCGACCTTGCGGCCCGCCTCCTTGGCGACCTGCGCGGCCAAGCGAAAGGCCTCTTTGGCCTTGGCCGGATCCCATAGATAGCCTTCCATATAGGTGATGGCCGAATCGCGAATGAGATCAATGTCGATGTCTTCTTTGGTTAGTTCCTGGCACGCGGCAAGCGAGGTGTTCATGGTGCGCTCGCCATCGGGCGTCACCAAAATGATTGACGTTGCGGTGCGGATATCCTGCGATTTGGGCAGCGGCGCGACATCGAAGAAGACACCGATGCCGCGCATATCGTGGGCATAGGCACGGCCATTGTCATCATCGGAAACCTTGCCGACATAGGCCGCCTTGCCGCCATAGGACGCGACGGCGGCCGCTGTATTGCCGGCAGACCCGCCAGACATGCGCGTTGCCTGCCCGATGCGGTTGTAAAGGCGCGCGGATTCGGTGATGTCCACCAGCCGCATCGACCCTTTGGCAAGCTTCTCGCGAACCAGGAAATCATCTTCCACATGGGCCAGAATGTCGAAAATCGCATTGCCGATGGCAACGACATCATAGCGTGGCGAAGGGGTGGGCGTGTCGGTCATGGAGAGCTTTCAAGACAAGCGATGCGCGATCGAAGGGAGGGTGTGAAACCCTCTTGGACCATTGTGAAGAGCCCATCAACTGCCTATCTGACCGATGTTCCTGACGATTGTGACCGGAAACCCTCTGCCGATGTTTGCCCTTGTGCGCCAAGCCGCCCGCGATGTTCTCTCACCACCGTTCCGTGGGGTGCTGTTCAAGTCCCTTGGCTTGACCATCCTGGCGCTGATCGCGGCCTGGTTTGGGCTTGGGTGGCTGATCGACACCTTTGTCACGCTGGAGCGCGGCTGGCTCGACAATCTGGTGCAAGTGATCTCGGGCCTTGCGCTGCTCGTCGGCGCGGTTTTCCTGGTCGTACCGGTTACCGCGCTGGTCGCCAGCCTTTTCTTGGACGACATTGCCGACGTCGTCGAAGCGACCCACTATCCCGATGAGCCGGCAGGCCGCCCCCTGCCAACGCTGATGGCGTTGAAAGAGGCTGTCGGCTTCACGCTGGTGGTGATCGTGGTGAACCTTGGTGCCCTGATGCTTTTGCTCGTGCCCGGTATCAACGCCATCATCTTTTTGCTGGCCAATGGCTATCTGCTTGGCCGGGAGTATTTCGAGCTCGCTGCCCTGCGGTTCCGGCCCAAAGCGGAGGTGAAAGCCCTGCGCCGCGCCCATGGTGGCAAGGTGTTTCTGGCCGGTTTGGTGATCGCCGGGCTGGTTGCGATCCCCATCGTCAACCTGCTCACCCCTCTGTTCGCCACGGCGCTGATGGTGCACCTGCACAAAAGCCTGTCGCGCAGTGAGGATTTGGCGCATGCTTGACGCCGAGCCGTCCGCCATGGGCGTTTGAGGGCGCGATAAAGGACAAGCGACATGAAGCGACTATTTGCTGTGATGGCGGGCGCCTTGTTGTTGGCGAGCGCGGCGCTTGCCCATTCGACCAAGGAGGGCACAATGCCGGAAGATGGCGCTGTGCTTGACGCGGTGCCATCTGAAATCTCGATCTTTTTTGATGAGGCCGCAACACTCACCCGTGTCGCGCTGACCCACAGCCAAAACGATGTCAGCAACGAGACCCGATTGGACGTGCCGCGCGAAGCTAACGACGCCACGACGCTTGAGGCGCCGGACCTTGGTCCAGGGCTCTACACCGTGGATTGGCGGGCGCTCAGCGCCGACGGCCACCCGATCAATGGCAGTTTTTCGTTCACCGTGACCGGCGACTAAGCACCGATGGACTTCGGCTTCTGGGGTCTTCTTGCCGTTGTCGCCAAAAGCTTGGCGTATGGCGGCAGCTTGGCGGCTGCGGGATCGGCGCTTTTCTTGATGGCGCTGAAACCCGGGCCTGTCATCGCCTCGGTGACTCGCCACTTTGGCGTTTGGGCGGCGCTTCTTGGCGCGCTTGCCACGGCTGCCTTTGTGGCGGTTCAAGCCGGTTATCTGCTTGATGATGGTTTGGCGGGCATGGTCGATCCCTTCATGCTCGGCCTGGTTTTGGATGGTCCGCTGGGTCACGCGGCCCTAGCCCGCATCACAGGCTTGGCGCTTGTCGCGGTCGCTTTGCTGGTTCCAACGCTCATCTATGTGGGCGGTGGGCTTGGCGCGCTCTTGGTTGCCGTGTCCTTTGCCCTGGTCGGTCACGCAACCGTCGAGCCGCGCTTAGTCCTGTCGGTCATCATCACGACCCATGTGCTCGGCCTCAGCTTTTGGATCGGCGCGCTGTGGCCGCTCTCCCAAGCGGTCGATCGCGTGTCCAATGAAGAGGCCGCGAGCCTTGCCCATCGATTTGGCAATCAGGCGATGATCATCGTGCCGCTTCTGATAGCGGCAGGCGCGCTTTTCACCGTCCTGCGGGTCGATCCACTGGCGGCGCTTGCCACAAGCACCTATGGCTGGACGCTGGCCGGCAAGCTTATCATCGTGATCGGATTGTTGACGCTGGCCCTCAAAAACCGCCGTTCCCTGGTTCCCGACATGCAGGCCGGCAAGGCCGAGGCTGGAAAAGCGTTGCAAAAGTCGATTCGTTGGGAAGCCATGGCAATTGTGGTCATCCTGGTCACGACAGCCGTGCTGACCACGATCACGCCCATCCCAGGGACAGCGCCCTAGCTGGTCAGGGCACCTTTTGCGCCCGAGGCTTTTTCGGTGCGCGCTTTTTCGGCGTATCGGCGGGGTTGGGCACTTTGTCCTTGAACTTGCAAATGTCGCTCACCGGGCAGCGCCAGCATTCGGGCGTGCGCGCCTTGCACAGATAGCGCCCGTGCAGGATCAGCCAGTGATGCGCATGCAAGCCATAGGGTTCGGGCACGACGCGATCCAGGATAGCTTCGACCGCCTCGACGGTTTTGCCTGGCGCAAGGCCGGTTCGATTGGACACCCGGAAAACGTGGGTGTCGACGGCATTGGTGTGGTGGCCAAAGGCCATGTTCATCACGACGTTGGCGGTCTTGCGCCCAACGCCCGGCAGACTTTCCAGATAGTCACGATCCTCCGGCACATCGCCGGGCGTAAGACCCGGATGCTCGTCCAGCAGACGCTGCGACAGCGCCATCACGTTTTTGGCTTTGCCTTTATAAAGCCCGATCGTTTTCACATGCTCGCGCACGGTGTCTTCGCCCATCGCCAGCATCTTGTTCGGCGTATCGGCGATGGCGAACAGGTTGCGGGTGGCTTTGTTCACCCCGGCGTCGGTCGCTTGGGCCGAGAGCACCACGGCCACCAGAAGCGTGTAGGCGTTGAGATGCTCCAACTCGCCCTTCGGCTCCGGCTCAATGGTGTGAAACGCCGCAAAGAGTTGCTCGATTTCCTCGCGTTTCAGGCGCGATCGGCCAACACGTTTCTTGACGGCGGGCTTTTTGGCGGCAGGTTTAACGCGCGAGGGGGAAGGTTCTTGGGCCATGAAAACTCAGTTGCAGCGGTGGTTTGTCGCAATCGATTGGTTTCGGATCCAGTCATCCAATCGCGGGTTTCAGTCCTATAGAGAGCGATGAGCGACAACAACCCGATCCCGGACCAGACGGATGTGCGCCCGCTGTTTGCCGCGCGGCTAACACCGCATCGTTCGCTGCCCAAAAACGGATTTGTCTTGCTGATGCTGCTTATCGGTGGGTTGGCGCTGTCCTCCGGGGTGATGTTTTTGGCCATCGGCGCCTGGCCGATCCTCGCCTTTCTGGTGCTGGACGTGGCGATCGTGTTCCTCGCCTTCCACATCTCCTATCGGACCGGACGCGCCTATGAAGAGGTGACCGTGACGCCTGATGCGCTGACTATTAAACGCGTCAGCCCTTGGGGCCGCGTGTCGATCGACAAATTGCACCCGGTCTGGACGCGGCTAAAAACGGCTTATGATGAGGAAGAAGAGCGGGTTTTGGCGATCAAGCTTGAAAGCAAGGGCCAGCAGGTCCCGGTTGGCGCGTTCATGAACCCGGATGACAAGGAAAGCTTTGCCAATGCGCTTGGCGAGGTGCTCACACGCCTGAAACGCGGTGCCCCGGCCTAAAACGCCTCAGTCTCAGTCCGGTTTCGGGTGTCGCGTGCCCTTGGTTTGCTGCAAGGTGGCGCCATGATGAACCAGACAGTCCTTCTTGACCCGACCGCCACGCCTGTTTCGCCGGTCCCCTACCAGGAACGGTGCGATGCCTATGACAGCGTCCGCGCGGCGATCGCTTACATTTCCGAACGCTATCTCGATCAGCCGGATATCGACACGATTGCCCGCGCTGTCGGGGAACATCCAGCGATCCTAACGCGTAAGTTTCGCGCCTTTGCCGGGCTCACGCCGAAAGCTTTCCTGCAAGCAGTGACGCTCGACAAAGCCAAGATGCTTTTGGAGGATGGCGAGCCCGTTTTGGACGCAGCGCTGGACACCGGGCTCTCCGGTCCTGGCAGGTTGCACGACCTGTTCGTCACCCATCACGCCATGCCGCCAGGCGCCTATCGCGCAAAAGGGGCAGGCTTGCAGATCGATTATGGGTTCCATCCATCGCCCTTTGGCACGGCTTTGGTGATGGAAACCGAGCACGGATTGGTCGGTCTTGCCTTTGCCGATGCCGGCCAAGAGGTTGTAACATTTGAAGATATGGCGAGCCGCTGGCCAAATGCCCATTATATGGATGCGCCTGAAAAAACGGCATTGACCGCAAGGCGCATCTTCGATCCGGCGCACTGGCAGGCAGATACCCCGCTGCGTATTACGCTGATCGGGACAGACTTCGAGGTACAGGTTTGGGAGACGCTTCTGTCGATACCGCTCGGCGGCATCACAACCTATGGCAAGCTCGCTGATTCGATCGGACGCCGCAAGGCATCACGGGCAGTCGGCGCCGCCGTCGGCAAAAACCCGATCTCTTTCGTCGTGCCTTGCCATCGTGCCGTGGGCTCGACTGGCGCTTTGACCGGCTATCATTGGGGTCTGACTCGCAAACGCGCCATGCTCGGGTGGGAAGCCGCCAGCATTGGCAAGGTCAAACCAGACGCGCAAGCTGAGCTATTTGGTTGAGCGCGCAAGCACGCGTCATCCCGGCCTTGAGCCGGGATCTGATCGCTTAGGATCTTTGGCAGATCCCGGATCGGCTATGCCGTCCGGGATGACAATTCTATCGAAATCTACTCCGCCAGGTCGATCTTTTCGGCGATGCCGCCCTCTTCGTCGAGGCGGTAGATGATCGGTGTGCCGGTGCCGAGCTCACGCTTGAGAATCTGTTCTGGCGTCAGACCTTCCAACTGCATGATCAATGCCCGCAGCGAATTGCCATGGGCTGAGACCAGAATACGCTTGCCTGACAGCACGCGCGGCAAGATTTCCTTGTCAAAGTACGGAAGGACGCGCTCAGCCGTCATTTTGAGGCTCTCGCCGCCTGGTGGCGGTACGTCGAAAGACCGGCGCCAAATGTGCACCTGTTCCTCACCAAATTGCTTGCGCGCCTCGTCCTTATTCATGCCGGTGATGTCGCCATAGTCGCGTTCATTGAGCGCCTGGTCGCGGGTTATGGGAAGATCTGTGCCCATTTCTTCCTGCATCAGGTCAAGCGTGCGCTGAGCACGCGACAGGTCGGAAGTGAATGCTTCATCGAACTCAAGCTTCATCTCTTTGAGCGTCTGACCGGCAGTCCGGGCTTCCTGGATGCCCTGTTCGGTCAGGTCCGGGTTTTTCCAGCCGGTGAAGAGGTTCTTCAAATTCCATTCGCTTTGCCCGTGACGGACGAGGACGAGAAGGCGTTCCATAAGGCGTTTCCTTTGCCGGATAATTAGCTTGATTCAGACAGGCCAAGCACGTCACGCATCGTGTAGCGGCCAGGTTTGTTGTTGTAGCCCCAAAGCGCCGCTTTGACGGCGCCACGGGCGAAAAGGCTGCGGTCTTCGGCGTGGTGCGAGAGGGTTATGCGTTCCGCCGGCCCCGCAAAAATGACCGAGTGATCCCCGACCACTGAACCACCGCGCAGGGTGGCAAAACCGATCGCCCCTTCCGGTCGTGGGCCGGTGATACCTTGCCGGGTAAACACACCAACATCTTCAAGGTTCAATCCGCGTCCTTCAGCGGCTGCCTCGCCAAGCAGCAGCGCTGTTCCCGATGGCGCATCGACCTTGGCTTTGTGATGCATTTCAACGACTTCGACATCAAAGTCGGCGCTGAGCGCCTTGGCGGCTTGTTCGACCAGGACGGCGAGCAAATTGACCCCGAGGCTCATATTGCCGGACTTGATGATCCGTGCATGGCGGGCTGCGGCGTCGAGCTTGGTCTCGTCCTCAGCGCTCATTCCGGTTGTGCCGATAACATGGACGATCCGGGCTTGGGCGGCGAGCTCTGCATAATGCAAGGTGGCGGCCGGCGTGGTGAAATCGAGCACGGCGTCGGTCGCAGCAAAGACAGGCAATGGATCGGTGGTCACGATGACCCTTGTGTCGGCGTAACCGACCAGTGCGCCAGCATCCAGCCCAAGCGTATCGGCACCATTGCGCTCGATCGCGCCAGCAAGCGCCGCGCCATCGGTATCCAAAATCGTCGCGATAAGGGCCCTGCCCATTCGGCCGGATGCTCCGACCACCGCGATCCGCACATCTGTCACCTGATTGCCTCCCTTGCGTTGCAGGCATCTAGCCCAGCGCTGCTGACCGGTGCAACCGCAAGGGACCGGTTAGAGCCGGCGCATGAGAACTTTCCGGTCACCGGCCGCAGCGCGAAGGCCAGTCGACAGCCGGTCGGGATCGATACCGACGAACCCGCGGATCTCCAATGTGTCGGGATTTTCTGGTGCACAGAGCGTGAGCGCCGGGGCGTAGCTCCAGCGAGCGTAGGCCAGGGCGTGATCGATAAGCTGAAGCTGCGCATCCTCACCACCAAGCAGCCGATCAAGAAACACCGTGCCATCGGCGAGGTAAGCGGTAGCGACTGCGCGAATCTCATCGTCCTCCACAAGCACCCAGCCCATGTCCTGCGCCTGCGCCCGCATGGCAATGGTCTGATCGAGACCCACCGCAGCAAGTGGCCCGAGATCGTCGGCAGTGATCGCGCGGATGCTAGCCTCTGTCGGCAAGCCCGGCCTCGATTTGATCGACGGCACGGCGTGCGGCGGCTTTGGGATCATCAGCGGCCGTGATCGGACGGCCGATGACCAGAATGTCAGCACCATCGGCGATGGCTTTTTGCGGTGTGACGACCCGTTTTTGGTCGCCAGCATCGCCGCCAGCAAAACGAATGCCCGGCGTTACCAAGAGCATGCCAGGGCCCAGGGCGGCCCGCAACGATGCCGCCTCAAGCGCTGAACAGATGAGACCCGGCATGCCCGCCTGCTGGGCTTGTAGGGCCCGCGCCATCACAAGCTGATCCGCCGGCACGGCATAACCTGCCTCTTGCAGGTCTTCATCATCCATCGAGGTCAGCACTGTCACACCGAGCAACTTCAGGGATGAATCGGCACCGAGCGCCTCAACCCCAGCGCGCATGACCTTGGGGTAGGCGTGCACCGTCAGATAGGCGGCGCCGGTGGCCGCGACACTGCGGACGCCTTCGGCAACGGTTTGGTCGATATCGAGAAGTTTGAGATCCGCGAACACCGGTTTGCCAGCCTGGGACAATTCCTCGATCAGGCTGAACCCACCGGAATAGGCCAAGCGATGACCGATTTTGACGATACCGACGTCGTCAATGACCGCATCGAGCATCCGGCGCGCGGCATCGGGTCCCGTCACGTCCAGAGCGACGGCGAGGCGGTCCTTTGGCGAGAGCGTCTGCATCAGCTTCTCAGCTTTCCAGCGACGTCGATCAACCGCTCCAACTGCGCGCTCGCTAAGCTCACCGTGCGCTCATTGGCGAAACTGCCATCCTCGTTGAACGCTGAGGCCGCCCCGCCGACGGTCAACTGTTCGGGCATGACGATGGCGTTGAGACCGACGAGGGTCGTGCGTAACGAAAAAAGGCCGCGAATGCCGCCCAGCATGCCCGGCGACGCGCCACCCAGCGAAAAAACCGTCTGCTTGATTGGATGCGGCTTCAAGCGGCTGAGCCAATCAATGGTGTTTTTCATAAGCGGCGTGACGCCGGAATTGTATTCCGGCGAGGCGAGAAAGGCGGCATCGGAGTCTGCCATGAACGCGCCAAGATCAGTCACGGTTTGCGGTACGCCGTTTTCGCGCTCCCAATCCTGATCGAAGAGGGGTGCTTCATAGTCCGAAAGCGAAATCTGTGTGACGTCAGCGCCGAGATCGCCGGCCATGGCGGCAACGGCGGTCGCAAGCTTGGTGTTGTGCGAGCCCTGGCGAGTGGAGCCGGAGAAAACGAGCAGTTTGACAGGTGACATCGGAAACCTTGCTGGATGGGGGGAACGCGATGAGGAGAGGTGTCGTTAGGCTTTGATCTTCGAGGGCTCGCGCTTGCGATACACCCAAACGCGCGCCGGCGGCATGTTGTTCCAGATCCAGCTGCTCTTGCTGAGCGAGAATAGCTCTCGCTCCTCGCGCACCGGCGGGACCAGCGCATAGGAAAACTGGACAAAGGGCGCGCCGGGGGCGAGCCTCTCCAAAGCGCTCAAGATCAATGCGCGGCGCGCCTGGCTAGGGCGCGAAAACAGCGGCAGGCTGGAGACAATGCCGGCGAGCGGCTGGTGGTCGCCAAGGCTGCCGGCAAGGTCATAGGCATCGCCCTGGACGATCGTCACCTCAGGGAACCGGCTGCTAAGCAGCTTGGCGAAGTCGCCGCAATACTCGATGGAGGTCAGATTGCTCGGCGCGATGCCATGCTCAAGGATCGCTTGGGTAACCACACCTGTGCCAGGGCCCAGCTCAACCACCGGTCCTGGCCGCAACGGGTCAAGGTAGCGCGCCATGGTGCGCGCAAGCTCCGGGCCGGAGGGTGTGATGGCGCCAACCGACAGCGGGTTGCCGGCCCACTGGCGCAGGAACCGGCCTTCATCCATCACCTTGGACAGAAAAGATTGCGGCGTCCGTCGCGCGGAATCGGGGTCGCGGCGAAAGTGGGGCGACGGCGTCACGAAACTGGCATCCTTTGCTGGCTTGGCAAGCATCCAGTGGATGCCACGCGCAATTCCCTACGTGTCAGCGTGACAGGGAGATGACAGCAAAGCGGGTTGGCGGCAACGCGGCGCGCCCTCTTTTTGCGCAAAGAGTTGATCAGAACCGGTTTCAGACGCCGTGTGAGCGGTTGGTCAGGGGCGTGTCGCGGTCAGATCGAAGGCAATATCGACCTGGTAGAGCAGCCAAGCCTCGTTGGCCGCGCCGACGGCGCCGATGCCGAAATCCAACCGATTGACACTCGTTGTGCCAGTAACTGTCGCAGCGCCATCGCTCTCATCAAACGTAAAGCTCAGCGGAACGTCGAGGCTCACGCCGCGCAATGTGAGCGTGCCCTCTGCCTGGTAGCTGCCATCGTCAGTGCGCGTGAATTGATCGGCCTGGTAGGTCGCGGTGGCATGATTGGCCAGATCGAATCCGTCACCGCCTGAGGCTTGCGCCTGCAACGTTGCATCGCCAAGCGACAAACTGGTCATGTCGATGGTGATCGTGGCGCTGGCACTCTCAAGGTCGTTCGGGTCGAATAGGATGTCGCCCGTCCAGCTGCCGATCGTGCCGGCGACTTCGTTGCCGGTATAGGTGATTGTGAAGCCAAGTGCGGAGGCTTCATGGTCGATGACCCAGGCATCCGGTGTCGAGCCCCGCTCCGCCGGAGCCGCACTGTCTGCAAACGTGGCTGACCGATAGCCCGCCGTTTGCCCAATGCCCCAGGCAATCCCGCCAACCAGAAACATCAGCGCGGTTGCCGCCGCAATGCCACCAATGCTCGCCTTGGCGACCGAGTTGGGCGCCGACCGCGCGGAAATGATCATGCGGGCGATCAAATTGTCCTTGGCGATAAACTGGTGCTTCAGCGCGGCGGCAATGTGCAAGACGATCAGCAGGCCCATGGCGAGCGCCAGATAGTAGTGGACGCTTTTCAGGAACGCCTCGGCGGTGTGGCGCTCGGTCAAACCGGCATCGCCCAGCAGCGGCAAGTGGGCAAAGGGCAAACTGTCCAAGAGCAGGAAAAAAGTCGGTACGCCGGTCGGGGAGACCGATGCCATCGCCCAGCCGGACAGCGGCACAGCAATCAGGAAAGCGTAGAACCCGAGATGCGTGATGCTTGCGGCGAAACGCTCGAAAGGGCTCATGCCGTCGGGCAGTGCGGGCGCCGGATTGGCTAGCCGCCAGATGATCCGCGCCAAGGTCAGCGCCAAAATCGTAAGACCGACGGTCTTGTGGATCTGAAAAACCGTGAAAACAGAACCGGTTGCCGATGCTCCGGCGGACACCATCCACTTGCCGCCAACGAGCTGGAACAGAATCGCCGCAGCGATCGCCCAATGCAGGACGATCGCCACAGTGGTGTAACGCCGGGTCGAAGACGTATCGAGGTTATCGACAGGGAGGGTCGTCATGATTCGTGGCCCGGCGCGAAGGAGTCGTTAGGAGGGATTGGCGGTGGATGCGTCGCCGATGAACTCGGCGTTGATCTCGATCGTCACCTCCGCACCAACGTTCGGCGCGAAGGTCGAGAAGCCGAACTCGGTCCGGTCGAACGTGCCAACAGCCTGGATGCCGAAGGCCGCGCCGTCAGCGAAGGGGTGCTTGCCCATGGTGCCGATCAGCGTTGTATCGAGTGTAACGGGCAGCGTGACGCCAAGGAACGTCAACTCGCCTTCGATCTGCGCAGTGTTGTCGCCGGTCTTGGTGATTTCGGTGGAAACGAACGTCGCCTGCGGGAAAGCGTCGGTGTTCAGCCAATTTTCGCCGCGCAATTCGGCGTTGAAGTCATGGGCGTCAGGGTTTGGGAAGTCGGTATCGACGCTTGCCATATTGATGGTGGCAGTCAGCGAAGACTGGGTGATATCGTTTGCGTCCAGCTCAATGCTTGCATCGAAGCCGTTGATGCGGGCGGTGTACTCGGACAGGCCGAAATGGTTCACCGACCAGAACAGCGAGCCGTGCGTTGGGTCCAACTGGTAGGTGCCTGAGCCGATGTTAAGATCAGCGGCAGACGCTGAGCCGATGAGGGCGGTAGACAGGGCAAGGCCTGCAAGAGTTTTGGTCAATGTCATGGTTTTTCTCCGGGGGAAGATTTGGTGCGTTGAAAGGATGACCAAAGAGATAGGCAAGTTAACGGTGGTTGAGAGGCCCTTTTGTGCCAAACATATCGTTCGATAATTGTGATCAATGGTTTGACGAGTGTGCATGATTGACCGTTCTGCGCTGAACGCCGTGCCGACCAGCCAGGCGGGGGCGGTGTTTTATCCGCAACTGCTGGATGCGGCCTTGCAACGGGACTTGGTTTCAGAGTTGCGCGAGGTATTGGCCACAGCGCCGCTGTTTCAGCCGGTCATGCCGCGCACGGGCAAACCCTTGTCGGTCCGCATGTCCAATTGCGGGCCGCTCGGCTGGGTGGCTGATCGATCCGGCTATCGCTATCAGCGCGAGCATCCCGTGACGGGCGAGCCCTGGCCGCCGATCCCGGCCTTGTTGATGGATCTCTGGGGTGCTGTCGCGCCCGAGGCGTCAGAACCGCAAGCTTGCCTCATCAACTGGTACCAGCCGGACGCCAAGATGGGTCTGCATCAAGATCGCGACGAACAGGCCTTCGATGCGCCGGTGGTCTCAGTGTCGCTCGGCGATGATGCTTTGTTTCGTCTGGGAAGCACCGAACGCAGCGGCAAAACCGAGGGCATTCGCCTCACTTCCGGTGATGTCTTTGTGCTCGGTGGCCCGGCACGACTTGCCTATCATGGCGTGTCGCGGATTTATCCCGGAACCTCCACGCTTTTGGAGGCGCCGGGCCGCATCAACCTCACCTTGCGACGGGTGCATCCGTGATCACAGGTCTTAGCCACATGACGTTCATTGTCTCCGATCTCGATGCGATGGAGGCGATCCTTACAGACGTCCTTGGTGCAAAACGGATCTATGACAGTGGTGAGGCGACGTTCTCGCTGTCGCGCGAACGGTTTTTCGATGCCGCCGGGCTTTGGATCGCAACGATGGAAGGCGAGCCGCTGCCAAGTCGCACCTACAATCACGTCGCTTTCAAGATCGAAGACAGCGCCTATGACACGTGCCTAGAACGGATCAAGGCGCTTGGCCTCGACGTGCGCGAAAGCCGTCCGCGTGTGGCGGGCGAAGGTCGCTCGATCTATTTCCACGACCGCGATAATCATTTGTTCGAGTTGCATACCGGCACGCTGCAAGAGCGCCTGGCGCGCTATGGGCGTGCTCAAGCGGCCATTGGCTCGTAAGAGGGTGTCATCCAGCCGACCATGGCGCCGTCGGGTTGCTGTACCATGGCGATGCGACCGACGCCTTGAACGTCAAACGGTTCGCCCATAACGATCGCGCCAGCGGCCTTGGCTTTCTCCAGTGCCGCATCGACATCGTCGATGGCGACATAGGACATCCATTGCGTGGGCATACCCTCAAAACTGTCGCTTTTGGAAATGTCGAACATGCCGGCAACCGGCTCACCGCCCGCGTTGCAAACGATGTAGGTCGTGCCATCCGGCATCGGCACGTCTTCAAAGGTCCAACCGACAGATTCCGAGTAGAGTTTTTTGGCGGCTGCAAGGTCGCGTGTTTGCAGCTCGTTCCAATGAAAATGGCCGTGTGGTGTCATGATCGTTCTCCCGATAACGCGTTTCCCCCGACACGCGTAACGGCAAGATCATGCCTTTGACTGAAAACTCTGTCCAGATCGATCCGGACTAGAGTCGGGACCCTATGCCGATTTATCGACGCTTTCGCCCGGCTCGCCTGCGCCAGGCTGGCCGGCTGCTGTATCGTTCGCCGGCTTTGGCTCGTCGGATTTAGCTTGCGTCGCCGCGCTCGGTTTTGGACCGCCTTTGGTCACGCCGACCATGGCCGGGCGCAGAACACGTTCGCCGATCATGAAGCCCGGCGCGACGACTTGCGTCACCATGCCCGACGGCTGGCTGGGGTCGGGCACTTCGAACATCGCCTGATGTTGGTTGGGGTCGAAGCGCTCCCCCTCCGGGTTGATCCTCTTCACGCCGTTCTTGTCGAGAACCGAAAGAAGCTCACGCTCGGTCATCTCCACGCCTTCAAGCAGGTTTTTCCAAACCTCGCCGGCAGCCGCCTTTTCCTCATCACTCACCACGGTCAGCGCGCGGGTCATATTGTCAGAGACCGAAAGCAGATCGCGGGCAAACGAGGAAACGGCGAATTTCTTGGCGTCGGCCACTTCGCGGGCGGTGCGGCGGCGCAGGTTTTCCATTTCGGCGGCGGCGCGAATGCGCTGATCGCGGGCCTGTTCTAGCTCGTCCTGGAGAGCGCCGATCACCGCTTCATAATTGGGCTCTTCGCCTGACTCGGGTGGATTCTCCCAGGCGCTAGAAGCCTCGCCGTCTGCTTGGGCACCGGCGTCAGCGCCAGCTTCGGCGGCTTCGGCCTCCTCTTCGGCGCGCATCTCACGTTCCATGGCAGCCGCTGCGTCTTCTGCGGCCATTTCTTCAGCACTCTTGCCAGCACCGGACATGGGTCAAACCTCTTGGGGAATAGGGGGAAAGTGTCGTGGTGCGCATATCAGGGCGTTCTTGGGAAAAATCAAGACTGCCGGTTGCAAGCGTGAGCGCTAGGACCGGCCGGGTGAGACGAGCTTGCTGACCAAGCTGGCGGTGTAATCGACCACCGGCACGATGCGCTGATAGTTGAGCCGCGTCGGGCCGATCACCCCGACTGCGCCAACAATCGTACCAGCCTCGTCGTGATAAGGCGCGACAATCATGGAAGAACCAGACAGCGAAAAGAGCTTGTTCTCCGAGCCGATGAAGATGCGTACGCCTTCAGCGGTTTCGGTGGCCGACAGGAGGCGCGCCAGTTCTTTTTTGGAATCCAAATCCTCAAACAGCAGCCGGATGCGGTCCAAGTCCTCCACAGCTGAAAAATCTTCCAGCAGATTGGCGCGGCCACGAATGATCAATTGGCGCGGTTTGCCTTCCTCGGCGCCGGCCCAGCTGGCGATACCGGCATCAACGACCTGGCGCGTCAGCTTGTCGAGTTCGGCGGCAACGGCGCGTTCACGTTCTGCCAGCGCGCGTTGCGCCTCGCCTAATGTTTTGCCGCGCAGATGCGCATTGAGGAAGTTGGCGGCCTCCGTCAGCGCGGAAGCCGGAAGGCCTTCGGGCAGATTGATGAGGCGGTTCTCGATGTTGCCATCCTCGCCAACGAGGACCACCAGCCCCTTGGTCGGTTCCAGACGGATGAATTCAATATGTTTCAGTCGGGTATCGCTCTTGGACGCGAGCACAAGCCCAGCGCCAGCCGTCAGGCCGGAAAGAAGGGAGGACGTCTCGGTCAGCGCGTCCTCGACGGAGCCCTTTTGTCGTCCTGTGGCAAGATTATCGTCCAGCGCGGCACGCGCCTCGGGCGGGATAGCACCAACTTCCATAAAAGCATCGACGAAAAAGCGCAGGCCAAGTTCCGTCGGCAGTCGCCCCGCTGACACATGCGGGGCAAACACCAGGCCGAGCGCTTCCAGATCGCTCATCACGTTGCGGATTGTCGCCGGCGAGAGCGTTGGCATCGCATTGGATTTGGTGAGATCACGCGACAGCGTTCGCGAGCCCAGCGGCTCGCCCTGCGTCAGATAATGATCGACGACACGGCGAAAGACATCGCGCGAGCGCTCGTCGAGATCGTCAAGGCGGGGCGTGGGGCCGGTCATGGGCGCTATCTAAAATCAGTTGCCGGTAGATTCCAGCCCCATCGGCGTTGCTGCTCGCAGCGATTGGGTCTCCTCATGCGCTCAAGCGTGGCTCTTCTGCGCTGAGGCGCGGCTCTTGCATGCCGGCAGGCGCCAGCGTAACCAGGGCCAAATCTCTCTTTTTAGGAAAGCTTATCCCTTATGCGCCCATCCAATCGCGCCAATGATCAACTGCGTCCCGTCACCCTGGAGCGTGGGTTTGCCCGCCACGCTGAAGGCTCCTGCCTGGTTTCTTTCGGCAACACCAAAGTGCTGTGCGCGGCCAGTGTTGAAGACCGGGTGCCTGGCTGGATGCGCGGCAAAGGCTCCGGCTGGGTAACGGCGGAATATGCGATGCTGCCGCGCTCCACCCATGAGCGCATGCGCCGCGAGGTCACGCAGGGCAAGCAATCCGGCCGTACGCTGGAAATTCAGCGCCTGATCGCGCGGTCGCTGCGCGCTGTGGTGGATTTGAAAGCCATTGGCGAAGTTATGATTACGGTCGATTGCGATGTGATCCAGGCCGATGGCGGCACCCGCACCGCCTCGATCACCGGCGCTTGGGTGGCGCTTTACGATGCGCTGAAATGGATGGAAGGCCGCTCAATGCTGAAGGGCTCGGCCTTGAAGGACAACGTCGCGGCGGTCTCCTGCGGCATCTACAAAGGCGAGCCGGTTCTCGATCTAGACTATCTGGAGGATTCGGCGGCGGAAACCGATGCGAACTTCGTGCTGACCGGCGCTGGCGGTATGGTCGAAATCCAGGGAACGGCAGAAGGTGCTCCGTTCAGCGAAGACGAGCTGGCATCCATGATGGGCCTTGCCAAAAAGGGCATTGGCGAACTTCTGTCCCTACAGGACCAAGCGGTGGGCGCCTGATATGCAGCTCAAAGGGTTTGGCGACCGGCTGCTGATCGCCAGTCACAATCGCGGCAAAATCGAAGAACTGCGCGCTCTGCTGGAGCCGGTCGGTCTGCCGGTGACGTCCTCGGCGGACCTTGAACTCACCGATCCAGAGGAAACCGGAACGACGTTCGAAGAGAATGCGCTGCTCAAGGCGCGTGCCGGGCATGACGCCACCGGACTTGCCAGCCTTTCAGATGATTCAGGCCTTTGTGTTGAGGCGCTGGGCGGGGACCCAGGCATTTATACGGCGCGCTGGGCGGGGCCGGAGAAGGATTTCTCCATGGCCATGCGCACTGTGGAAGAAAAGCTCCAAGCCACCAGCGCCGCGACGCCGGACAAACGTCGCGCCACGTTCGTAGCGGTGCTTGGCCTCATCCGCACCGATGGATCAGAGGAAACCTTTCGCGGCGAGGTTGACGGTACGCTGGTTTGGCCACCGCGCGGTGACCAGGGCTTTGGCTATGATCCGATCTTCATGCCCGACGGTTTCGACATTACCTTTGGCGAAATGGATGCCGATGCCAAGCATGGCTGGGTGCCAGGCGAAAAATCCGGCCTGTCGCACCGGGCACGGGCGTTTGAGAAGCTGTTCAATGCTATCGTCAGCGCGGGGCCAGCGTGACGGCTGATCGTCTGGACCACGCCTTTTCGCCTGCCGCCAGCGATGAGAATGCCGGGTTCGGCATCTACGTCCATTGGCCGTTCTGCGCGTCCAAATGCCCCTATTGCGACTTCAATTCCCATGTTCGCAAGGCGCCCATCGATCAGCCGCGCTTTGTGAAGGCCTTTCAAGCCGAACTGGCGACCATGGCTGCGCGAACGCCAGGGCGAACGGTTTCCAGCATCTTTTTCGGCGGTGGCACGCCCAGCCTGATGGAACCGGCAACCGTCGGCGCCATCCTTGATGCCATCGGCAGCCATTGGGATGTGGCGCCAGACGCAGAGATCACGCTGGAAGCCAACCCGACCAGCGTTGAGGCCGACCGGTTCGAAGGGTTTCGCAAAGCCGGTATCAACCGCGTGTCGCTTGGTGTGCAGGCGATGAACGATGCGGATCTTCAAGCGCTCGGGCGCACCCATTCGGTGGCCGATGCCCTGCGTGCGGTGGACATCGCGCGGGACGCCTTTGCGCGCATTTCGTTCGACCTGATCTATGCCAGGCCAGGCCAGAGCGTTTCGGCATGGCAGGATGAGCTCGGCCAAGCGCTGGATTTCGCCGCCGATCATTTGTCGCTCTATCAGCTAACCATCGAACCGGGCACGCAGTTTGAAATCCTGCACAAAGCCGGACGGTTGCAGGTTCCCGACCCTGAGATCGCGTCAGATATGTTTCTTGCCACGCAAGGTATGACGGCGGATCGCGGGCTTAGCGCCTATGAGATTTCCAATCACGCCGCGCAGGACGCCGTCTGCCAGCATAACCTCGTCTACTGGCGCTATGGCGAATATGTTGGGGTCGGACCCGGCGCGCATGGCCGTTTGATCGATCGCGCGAGCCCCTATGCCCAGCGATCTGCGACCTCTACCGAGCGTTACCCGGAAAAATGGTTGGAGCGCGTGGAAGCCAAAGGACACGGGCTGGTTGCCGATGATCCGCTGACCTTGGAAGAAATGGGCGACGAATATCTGGTGATGGGCCTGCGGCTGCGCGAAGGCATCTCACGCGCCCGGTACGAGGCGCTTTCGGGCCGAACCATTGCCGACAAGCAGATCGACCTAATGGTGGATCAGGGTTTCATTGAGACCGGCGATGAGGGGGCAAGCCTGCGCGCGACCCGCGAAGGCTCGTTCCTGCTCGATGCGGTCGTCGCCGACTTGGCCGCTTAAGACCTAAAAAATACCCTGGAAGGATCGCGGTGCGGCGGAGGCGACTTCGGTGCCTGACCCTGTGACGCGGTAGACGGCAAGGCCGCGCTGCGAGACGCCGTTCGACAGGAACCGGAAAATCCCGTCAATGCCGGAGAAACCGGATGAGGCGGCGAGCATTTGCGGGTCGATCCGTCCACTTCCTGCGCGCGCCAAGGCCGCGGCCAGAGTCACCGCGTCGTAGCCAAGCGAGGAGATGCGCACTGGTTCGCCGCCATAGCGAGCACGGTAGCGGCTGACATAATCCTGATACTGCGCGCGTGGCGGTGCGGGATAGACCGAGTCACGCAGCTCCGGCGCGTTTTGCACGCGAGCATCTTCCCACTGGCCGGAGCCAAGAAAGAGGGTGTTTTGCGGTGTTAGACCACCGGCGGCCAAACCCTGGGCGATGGACACCATGACATCGCCGGCTTCCGGAACGAAGAGCGCGTTGAACTGCGCGCGCTGCGTTGCCAATTGGCTGGCAGCTTCCTGGATGGCAATCGTTGTCAGTTCGTAGCGCTGCACCGTGGCCACCTGCAGACCGGACGTCGCGGCGGCCTGGCGCATCTCGGCTTCCATGATCTGGCCGTAGGCGTTGTTGGGCAGCAAAGCGCCAAGCGTCGTGCGATTTTGCTGGCCGGCATAGCTGATGATCCGGCGCGCGTCCGAGGACGGCAAGAAAGACAGCAGGTAAACCCCACCGCCACCGACGCTGGCATCGGAGGAAAAGGCAATGACGGGCACACCAACGGAGCGTGTCACGGCGGCCACGGAGCGCACCTCGGCGGCAAAAATCGGGCCGAGGATCATCTGCGCGCCTTCGGCGAGCGCCTGACTTGCGGCGGCGGCAGCGCCTTCCGGCGTGCCCCGCGTATCCTTGATAATGACGGTGATATCGGACCCGCCGAGCGCAGCCACGGCCAAGTCGGCGGCGTTGCGAAAGCTAGGACCAGCCTGACCGGCATTTCCCGTGGCCGTCAGCGGCAGCAACATGGCCACACGGGCCGATCCTGTGCCAAGCACCTCGCCCTGCGGCTGAACGCTTGGCGTGTTGACGCTGAGCGAGGGGCCGCCAAGGGTTGAAAAACCTTGTGGGCCGCATGCCGATAGGCCCAAAAACCCGGTTAGGCCAAGGCCTTGAACGACCTTGCGGCGCCCAACTTCTTTTGAAGTCGACGGCGTGTCACCCGACATAGAGTCCAGCTTGGTGCCCACCTTGGATTCTGTCCCCGTGATCGCTTTCATAACCGGCGATCCTCCTCACTTACGCGTCCGCACATATATAGTTCGCCCATCCCATCTGGTCTTTAGCGGGAAACGCGGCAAAAAAACAGTCGGGCCGTGGGCATCGCCCATAAAACATCGTTAAGTCGTCATCATGAAGGGCGAGGGCTAAAAACATGGTTAACAAAAGCTTGCCCGACCCAAGATCTGGCAAGGACTTTGCGATAGACGGCCAAAACTTTGCTGCGCCGGCATTGGCGCCAGGGCTTTATGTCGTGGCAACGCCGATTGGGAACCTCGCCGACATCACCCTTCGGGCCTTGCAGACGCTTGCGGCGGCGGATGTGATCGCCTGCGAAGACACGCGAAACTCACGTGTTTTGCTCGATCGCTATGGCATCTCGACCCGCCTCATGGCCTATCACGATCACAACGGCCCGCAGGCTCGCCCCATTATCCTGGATCAGTTGGCAGATGGCCGCGCGATTGCGTTGATCTCAGACGCCGGCACGCCGCTGATTGCCGACCCAGGCTACAAGCTGGTGGTGGCAGCGCGGGAAGCGGGTCATGAGGTTGTAAGTATCCCCGGCCCAAGCGCGGTCATCGCTGCGCTCTCCATAGCCGGCCATCCGACCGATCAGTTCACCTTTTCAGGCTTCTTGCCGAGCAAGGCCAAGGCCCGTGAAGCTGCGATCGCAACGCTCGGCCAGTTGCCCGGCACGGTGTGCCTTTACGAGGCGCCGTCGCGGTTAGCCGACACGCTGGATGCGCTGGCGGCCGGCCTTGGCGGCGAGCGCCCAGCAAGCGTTTGCCGTGAGCTCACCAAGCGTTTCGAAACGGTTCAGCCCGGCTCGCTGGCGCAACTGGCCAAACACTACAGCGCCACCGAAGCACCGCGCGGCGAGATCGTCATTGTGCTTGCGCCAGCCGAAGCGGTGGAAACGACGCAGGCGAGCGTGGACGACGCCCTTCGCGCCGCGCTAAGAACCGAGCGCGTGAAAGATGCAGCGGGATTGGTCGCCGAAGCCTATGGTTTGCCGCGCCGCGAGCTCTACCAGCGCGCGCTTGAGCTTGCCAAAGATGGCTGATCGCCAAAAGGCTTACCAGACCGGCCTGGACGCGGAAGACGTGGCAGCGCGGTTCCTGCGGTCGCTTGGGCTGGAGGAGATCGATCGGCGGGCGCGGATGGCTGGCGGTGAGATTGATCTGGTCGTTGAGGACGCCGAATCCCTGGTCTTTGTTGAGGTGAAAGCGCGCGCCAGCTTGACCGAAGGCGTCGAGGCCGTCAGCACCCGCCAGCAAGGCCGCATTCGCGCCGGATTACGCGCCTGGCTTGCCATGCATGATCAAGACGGGACCCGGTTGGCAACCAAGAGCGTGCGCTGCGATGTGGTCGTGGTTGCGCCTGGGCACGATCCGCTCCATATCCCTAACGCCTTTCCCGCCGCCGAGGATGGTGGCTTCTAGCTTTGGAAGACCTCCTATGACGTCCAGCGCCAAACCCTTGCGCGTCGCGGTCCAGATGGACCCGATTCAGTCGATCAACATCAAAGGCGATTCCACCTTTGCGATGATGCTGGAAGCGCAAGCGCGCGGCATGGCGCTTTCTGTCTACACGCCGCAAACCATGGCGCTGGAAGGTGGGCGCGTTACAGCGCTGGCGCAAAACGCCTTGGTCCGCGATGTCGACGGCGACCATGTTACGCTTGGCGATTTGTCTCGCCAGGACCTTGGCGCCTTTGATGTCATCCTGCTGCGCCAGGACCCGCCTTTTGACATGGCCTACATCACCTCGACCCACATGCTGGAACTGATCGAGGGGCCGTTGGTGGTCAATGATCCCAAGGGCGTGCGCGATGCGCCAGAGAAACTGCTCGTTATGCGGTTCCCGGACCTTATGGCGCCAACGCTCATCAGCCAGGATCGCGATGCGATCGCCGCGTTTCGTGACAAGCACAAGGACATTGTGCTGAAGCCGCTTTATGGCAACGGCGGTAAAGGCGTGATGCGCCTGCGCGAGGATGATCAGAATTTCGGTTCCTTGATCGGGCTTTTCCGCGATCTGTTCCCTGAACCCTGGGTGGCGCAGGCGTTTCTGCCGGACATCGAAAAGGGCGATAAGCGCATTTTGCTCATCGAAGGCGAGCCTTTCGGCGTGATCAATCGCATTCCGTCGGACGGTGATTTACGCTCCAATATGGTTGTTGGCGGGCGTGCGGAGGCCATCGAGCTCTCCGACCGAGACCGCGAAATTTGCGCGGCCATAGGACCGACGCTGCGCGAGATGGGGCTTTTGTTTGCCGGTATCGACGTGATTGGGCCATACATAACCGAGATCAATGTGACCTCGCCGACCGGCATCCGCGCCCTGGAACGGCTCGGCGGCGGCAACGCGGCGGCGGCGATGTGGGACGCGATTGAGACCAAATTGGGCTAAAGCGATGCAGGCTAGAGGATGACCACGCCGCCGGACCTTCCTCAGCATTCAGCGCCGAAACCCGGCGCCAGACGTTCACTCGGACGCTCCATCCTCGGCTGGCTTCTGCTTCCCTTCCGCCTCATTGGCTACCTTGCTCTCTTGGTCGTGGTTGTCGGGTTCACAGCGACTTTCGGATTGCCCGCCCTTGAGCTCTGCCAATCGAACGGACCAGGAATTGCCTGCGAAAGTGAGAGCCTCCAGCCCATCGCCGACTTTGGCTTGAGTGTCGTTTATTTGAGTGTCTTTACCGGAATCCCTTTGTTGATTGCCTTTGTCGGCATGATATTCTTGGGTTTGGACGTCGGACGATGGTTACATAGACGGCTTAACTAAATGTTCTTTTTTTGTTCTGGATTTTGAACTGAAAATATGCTTGCCTCTTCTTGACAGAAGAGAGGGCGTAGCATGGTTTCGCGTGTCACGACGGTGGCCTTTCAAGGCATGGATGCGCGACCCGTGGACGTGCAAGTTCACATCACGCCTGGTCTGGTTGGGTTCTCCATCGTTGGTCTGCCCGACAAAGCCGTCGCCGAAAGTCGCGAGCGGGTGCGCTCGGCCCTGGTGGCGTCGGGCATGGCGATGCCGGCCAAACGTATCACCGTAAACCTGGCACCGGCCGATCTGCCCAAGGAGGGCAGTCATTTCGATTTGCCGATTGCGCTCGGAGTGATGGCGGCGATGGGCGCCATCAGCGGCGATAGCGTTGCCGGGCATGTTGTCCTTGGCGAGTTGTCGCTGGACGGGCAGCTTGCTCCGGTCTCCGGTGTGTTGCCGGCAGCCATGATGGCGGTGGAACGTGACGAGGGCATGATCTGTCCGAAAGCCTGTGGTCCGGAGGCGGCCTGGGCAGGCGAGATTTTGTCGGTTCTTGCACCCGGCTCACTGTTGGAGTTGACCAACCATTTCGCCGGTCGGCAAATGCTCTCCCAACCTCGTCCTGGCGTCGAGCTTGAACAGGGTCCGGGCCTGCCGGATCTGGCTGATGTACGTGGTCAGGAAAGCGCCAAGCGCGCGCTTGAGATCGCTGCGGCGGGCGGACACAATCTGCTGATGGTCGGCCCTCCCGGGTCGGGCAAGTCGATGCTGGCGGCACGCCTGCCCTCGCTTCTCCCTCCACTCAATCCACGCGAGATGCTCGATCTGTCGGTTGTCTGCTCGCTTGCCGGTGAACTGGGAGCTGGAGCTTTGTCCGACAAACGGCCGTTTCGCGCGCCACACCATTCGGCCTCGATGGCGGCCCTTGTCGGCGGTGGAATGCGCGCTCGACCCGGCGAAATATCCTTGGCGCACAATGGCGTGCTTTTTCTCGATGAACTGCCGGAATTCTCGCCCCAGGTTCTCGACAGTTTGCGGCAACCCTTGGAAACCGGACAATGTCACATCGCCCGCGCCAATCATCATGTGACCTATCCGGCGGCGTTTCAGCTGGTTGCAGCGATGAACCCTTGCCGCTGCGGTCATGCCGGTGAGCCGGGCCACGCGTGTCGACGGGGCCCACGTTGCGCCGCCGATTACCAGGGCCGGGTATCCGGTCCGTTGATGGACCGGATTGATCTGCGCATTGACGTTCCGGCGGTCACCGCTCGCGACTTGTCGAGCAATGCGCCGCGTGAGACCAGCGCCATGGTCGCCGGGCGCGTCGCCGAGGCACGCGCCCGCCAATGGGCACGGTACGACGGCCATCATGGTGCATCGCCCTCCCGTTCGGCGTCGCGACCAGCAGCGCTCAATGCCCGTGCCGATCAGGGCGCCATCGAGACCCATGTGGCGCTCGATAAGGGCGCACTTGATCTGCTGGCGCAGGCCGCTGACACCGCGAATCTGTCAGCGCGCGGCTACTATCGGGTGCTGCGCGTGGCGCGGACGATTGCCGATCTGGCGGAATCTGACGGCGTCGAACGGGCGCACCTTGCCGAAGCGCTGACCTATCGAGGGATGGATGCGGCGACCTTGCTGGCAGCCTGAAGCTCCCGCTGGGTCACTGGCCTTCGATCTCTGGGACGAGGAGGACGCGGCACTGTGGATCGGCGGTGAGCGCTTGTTAACGGCCAACGGCTAAGATCGGCGCATGCCAAACGCCAAGCCCCATCGACCAATCGAATCCTCCGCTCGCCTGCCGAAGCCCCGTGAGTCGGAAGCCGCGCGCAGACCGAGCCACGGTTCCTCCACGAGCCCACCGCGAGAGGATGGTTCGGCAATGAAACTCATCGGCGCGGTCAGCCATGAAATGCGCAATCCGCTGAACGGCATATTGGGCATGGCACATCTGCTCAACGAAACGCCATTGGACGGCGCGCAGCGCAACTACCTTGAGGGCATCGCGACGAGTGGCGAGGTGCTTTTGGCCCTGGTCAACGATCTCCTTGACCTGACGGCCCTACAAAACGGTGCCATCGAGCCGAGCCCAGCACCGACCGATCTGGCACACCTCGTCAATCAATGCATCGAACTGGCCGCGCCCCGCGCCCACGCCAAGGCGCTTACCATTGGCGGCACCATCGATCCGATACTCGGCGCCTGGCAAGACGATCCTTCTTTTATCGACATTGACGGTGGCCGGGTGCGCCAGGTGCTCACCAATCTGCTTTCCAACGCCATCAAGTTTACCGATGCCGGCGGCGTTGGCCTTTCGCTGAAGCTGGCCTCCGCCGGTGACCTTGGCGGCTTGGACGCCTATGCGCCCACGGCAAGTACCGCCGATCTAACGCATTTGGTTTGCGATGTACGCGACACTGGTCACGGCATCGCGCCAGACGATCAGCAGCGAATTTTCGAACCCTTTGGGCGCACCAAGTCAGCCCAGATCGGCGCGATCGAGGGCACCGGACTTGGCCTGCCCCTTTCGCGCGGTCTGGCCCGCGCGATGGATGGCGATCTCACGCTTGTCGAAAGCGCACGTGGGGCGGGCACGACCATGCGGTTCACGCTGCCGCTCCTTGCGTCTTTCAAGCCGGCAGTCCCCAAGGATGCCTTGCCGCTTGCGGCGCAGCGCGTCCTTTTGGTTGTGCAGCCTGCCGTTGCCGGATCGCCAGAATCCGACCTGTTAGAGGCGACGCTTCAAGGCCTCGGCGCCGAAGTGCGCACCGTCAGCGCCGCCGATGCGCTTAACGGCGCGCCTGAGAATATCGACCATGTTTTGGTAGACGCAGCGTTCGATCATGCGATGCTCTGGTCACGCCTTTGCCTGCCGCAGGTCGGGCTGCGACCGGTGATCCTGCTGCGCCCCGATGATCGGCATCTGCTTGCCGACCTGCGCGATGCCGGTTTTTCTGGCTATCTGATCCGCCCGGTGCGGCAAGCCTCGCTGGTGGCCATGCTGACCCATCGGTTCGATGCCGACGGCGCGGAAGGCTTTCTGGCCGATCCCGCTGATAAGGAGCCGTCCGACACCAAGGCGGCACGGCAACGCATTCTGATCGGTGAGGACAATCCGGTAAATGCGCGTCTTGCCAAGGCGGCGCTGGAACGCGCTGGGCATGCTGTCACGCTTGTCGGCGATGGCGCGCGGGTGATCGCGCTCGCCACCCAGCCGGACGAGGATTCTCCACCGTTCGATCTTGTCTTGCTCGATCTGGCGATGCCGGTTTTGGATGGGTTTGCTGCGGCGCGCCAATTGCGCAATGCGGGGTTTGCAGGCCGTGTGATCGCCTACTCCGGCAACACCGACCCGCATCTTCCCGACCAATTGAAAAAAGCCGGGTTTGACGGCTTCGCGCAAAAACCGCTGGCCCCAAGCGCGCTACAGGCGCTGGTTTCAGGCGAACCGACCAACTGACTTAGGGACCGCCAACCCTTGCGAGGCCGCGGGTGGCATGCCATCTGCAGGCAAGCATTGGGTTGAGAATAAGCAAGGCAAGCTGTGTTAAGATGCCTAAGCATGATTGATGCTGGGCACCAAATTCGTCGCCAACGCTTGCTGTGGCGTCGTCTCAAGGCTGTCATGGAGGCGTTGTGAAACGGTGATCGATACCTCCAGATCGGGTTGACAGGTCCGGCCGTCGTCAATGGGTCTATGGCGGTGCAGGGTTGGCGGGTTGAAAGAGGGTTGAATGGCTGAGCAGGACATGTCCGACAAAAGCTTGGCGGATGCCGCCGCGCGACGCGCTGGTCGCCGAACCACCGTGCCTCACGCTGCACGTCGGATGATGGCGACGGTTTTTCCATTTGCGCGCGGCGGCACGGCAGCGCCGTTGCCAGGAACGCCGCTTTATCTTCCCGAAGCCGACCAGGTTTCACCGGCCGACACACCGGTTCTGGGCGCTATTGGGTCGCTGGAAGTTCGTCTCGCCGCCAGTCGGCAGGACATTCACCGCGCGCAGCGTCTTCGCTACCAAGTTTTCTACCAAGAAATGTCCGCCAAGCCTGGCCTCAAACACCGGCTGCTTGGACGCGATGTCGACCGCTACGACGCGATTTGCGACCATCTTCTCGTGCTTGATCATGATGCCCCGCCCGATCCGCGCACTGGCGAACCCGCGATCGTGGGAACCTATCGGCTGCTAAGCCAAGACGTCGCCGAAGCGCATGGCGGGTTTTATACGGCAGGCGAGTATCAGATCGACACGCTGGTCGCGGCGCGGCCCGACCTTCGTTTTCTGGAACTTGGCCGGTCGTGCGTCTTGAAGCCCTACCGCACCAAACGCACTGTTGAGCTGCTCTGGCATGGCATCTGGAGCTATGTCGTGCAGCGCAAGATCGACGTGCTGTTCGGCTGCGCAAGCCTTGACGGTACCGATCCGGAGGCGCTCGCCCTGCCGCTGTCGTTTCTGCATCATTTCGCAGCCGCCGATCCAAGTTGGACCGTTCGCGCGGTCGATTCCCGCTACGCCCCGATGGACCGATTGGCCAAGGACGAGATCGACCAGAAACAGGCGCTGCGATCCCTACCCCCGCTCATAAAAGGCTATCTGCGCCTTGGCGGCATGATCGGCGACGGCGCCGTCGTCGATCATCAGTTCGGCACGACGGATGTCTTGATCCTGTTGCCGGTGGAAAAGATCTCCAAACGCTATATCAGCTATTATGGCGCCGACGCGTCGCGCCGCGCCAACTGATCCTCGCCATCACCACTCAGGCCTGCGCGCGCTGCTTCTCGCATGGCGTCGGTCAGCGGCCTTAGGGGATTGGCGACCAAACGGCTCACCTGCCAATAAAGCGGCGTCGCAAACGGGCGCGGTGAGAGGGCCACCAAGCTTCCATCAGCGATCCAGCCATCGACCAGCAGCTTGGGGTTGAGCCCCCAGCCAAGCCCAAGCCTTGTGGCCTCGACAAAGCTTTGGGTGCTGGCGATACGGTGGACCGGCAGTGGAACGCGTTTGCCGATCTCCCGCTCCACGAAATGCACTTGCAACTTGTCCTTGGCGTTGAAAGCCAGCGATGGCGCCGTGCGTAGCGCCTCTTCGTTTAGGCCGCTTGGAAAGTGCGTTGCCGCAAAATCAGGGCTCGCGGTTGCGATGTAGCTAAGCGCGCCGAGCGGGAAGACATCGCAGCCCTGAACTGGCTCGGCCCGGCTGGATAGGGCGGCGGCCACCCGCCCGGTGCGCAACCAACCAGCGGCGTGATCCTGATCATCAATAACGATGTCAAAAAGGACGTCGGGCAAGGCAGCCAAAGCCGGCATGACCCAGGTGGCCAGGCTGTCGGCGTTGAGCGCGATGTGCACCGTTGGCCGACCCGCAGTTTCATCTCTATGGCCAATCTCGCGCAGGGTCGCCTGTTCAATGAGCGCCACATCTTGCCCATGTCGGACAAGGCGCGCACCAATATCGGTGGCCAAAGAAGGCTGACCGCGGATGATCACCGAGGCGCCGAGTTGATCCTCCAACGCCCTGATCCGCTGCGAGACCGCCGATTGGGTCAGACCCAACCGAACCGCAGCGCCCTCAAACGAGCCGGCTTCAACAACCGCTTCCAAAGCTTTCAACTGCAAGCGGTCAAGCATTAGTAAATCTTATGACAATTGAATTTGTTTCATTGGGCTAATGCCGCTGCAGCCGCTAGTCAACCGAAATGGTCGTTGCGCTCATCGCCGGGTTCAGTCTTGGCAGTTCCCTCATCATCGCCATTGGAGCACAGAACGCTTTTGTTCTGCGCCAAGGCCTGCGGCATGAGCATGTGTTGCCGATCGTACTGATATGCTCGATGTCCGATGCGATCCTGATCGCTGCGGGCGTTGGTGGCTTTGCTGCCATGACGACCCGTGCGCCATGGCTTGAACCAGCGTTCACCTATGGCGGTGCGGCCTTCCTGCTTTGGTATGGCGGGCGCAGTTTTTTGGCGGCACTCAAAGGCGGCGAAGCGCTGCAACCCTCGGCAGATCGACCGGTTCCCTTCCGGTCAGCGGTGCTCACCTGCCTTGCCCTGACCTGGCTCAACCCGCACGTTTATCTCGATACTCTGGTCGTCGTCGGTAGTGTTAGCGCGCAATATGCCGACAAGGCCGCGTTCGCCGTCGGTGTGACACTATCAAGCTTCGTCTTCTTCTTTGCGCTCGGCTATGGCGCGCGTCTGCTGGCGCCGGTGTTTGCCAACCCGAGAAGCTGGCAAGTGCTCGATGGTTTGGTTGGAACAGTCATGTGGGCGATCGCGTTGAAACTTCTCCTTGCCTGACACTGCTCAGCGCTGAAGAAAAATCGGTCATGCGACTCGCCTTGCACCACCCACAGGGCCTCCTTATATACGCGTCGATCCTCAGGTCCGGGGCGACCGGCCTGCCAAAGAGATTTCACTTCCAACCCCCTAAGGGGATCGCAGCGCGGCTTCAGATTTGCTATAAGCCCGCGCTTCGCCGGAACGCCGATACGATTCGGGTCCGGGCGATCTGCCGATAACTGTATGAGGTATCGTCCATGGCGAAAGTCATTGGTATTGATTTGGGAACAACCAATTCCTGTATTGCCGTCATGGACGGCTCGACCCCCAAAGTGATTGAAAACGCCGAAGGCGCGCGCACCACGCCGTCCATGGTCGCGTTTTCTGACGATGGCGAGCGGCTTGTGGGCCAGCCCGCCAAGCGTCAGGCCGTCACCAACCCGGAAGGCACCTTGTTTGCCGTGAAACGTCTGATCGGTCGCCGTTACGACGATCCGACGGTCGCCAAAGACAAGAAGATGGTGCCGTTTGAAATCGTCAAAGCCGACAGCGGCGATGCTTGGGTGCAGGTCGGCGAAACCGATTATTCGCCCTCTCAGATTTCAGCCTTCATTCTGCAGAAGATGAAGGAAACGGCCGAGGCGTTCTTGGGTGAGAAGGTCGAACAGGCCGTCATCACTGTCCCTGCCTACTTCAACGACGCCCAGCGCCAAGCAACCAAAGATGCCGGCAAGATTGCCGGTCTTGAAGTGCTGCGCATCATCAACGAGCCGACGGCTGCCGCTCTTGCCTACGGGCTTGAGAAGAATGATGGCCGCACCATCGCGGTCTATGACCTTGGTGGCGGTACCTTCGACGTTTCGGTTCTGGAAATCGGCGATGGCCTCTTTGAGGTGAAATCCACCAATGGCGACACGTTCCTTGGCGGTGAAGACTTCGACATGCGCTTGGTTGGCTATCTGGCCGATGAGTTCAAGAAAGAGCAGGGCATCGACCTTAAGGGCGACAAGCTTGCGCTGCAGCGCCTGAAAGAGGCTGCCGAGAAAGCCAAGATTGAGCTGTCTTCGGCCACGCAGACCGAAATCAACCTGCCCTTCATCACCGCCGATGCATCGGGTCCAAAACACCTGACGATGAAGCTGACGCGTGCCAAGTTCGAAAGCTTGGTCGAAGATCTGGTGAAGCGCACCGTCGATCCGATGAAGGCCGCCTTAAAGGATGCCGGCCTGAAGCCGGGCGACATTGACGAGGTTGTTCTGGTCGGCGGTATGACCCGTATGCCGAAGGTCCAGGAAACGGTCAAAGAGTTCTTCGGCAAGAAGCCGCACACTGGCGTGAACCCTGATGAAGTGGTGGCCATGGGTGCTGCCATTCAGGCGGGCGTTCTGCAGGGCGACGTCAAAGACGTGCTTCTGCTCGACGTGACCCCGCTGTCGCTGGGTATTGAAACGTTGGGCGGTGTCTTCACCCGCATGATCGATCGCAACACGACGATCCCGACGAAGAAGACACAGGTCTATTCGACCGCTGAAGACAATCAGAATGCCGTAACCATCCGGGTTTTCCAGGGTGAGCGCGAAATGGCCGCGGACAACAAAGTCCTCGGACAATTCGATCTGGTGGGCATCCCGCCGGCGCCGCGCGGCGTGCCGCAGATTGAAGTGACCTTTGACATTGACGCAAACGGTATCGTGAATGTCTCGGCGAAGGACAAAGGCACCAACAAAGAGCAGCAGATCCGCATCCAGGCCTCGGGCGGTCTTTCCGACGATGACATCGAACAGATGGTCAAAGACGCCGAAAGCCATGCCGATGAGGACAAGAAGCGCCGCGAGGTTGTCGAGGCGAAGAACCAGGGCGAGGCTTTGGTTCACTCCTCAGAGAAAGCGCTGGCTGACTATGGCGACAAGGTCGGTGACGACGATAAGGCGGCCATTGAAGGCGCGATTGCTGATCTGAAAACGGCACTGGAAGGCGACGACAAAGCCGCCATCGAGGAGAAGGCCCAGGCGCTTGCCACAGCTTCGATGAAGCTGGGCGAAGCCATGTACGCCGACGCTCAGGCGGAAGGCGAAGAGGCGCCCGATATGGACGATGAGGCCGAGCCGGTTCAGGACGATGATGTGGTCGATGCCGATTTTGAAGATGTCGACGACGAAGATCAGAAGAAAGCCTCCTAAACCTTTTCTCTGACACAGTCTTTCGGAAAGTCCGGCACCTCCGGTGCCGGACTTTTTGTTTTTTCGTTTGGCGGCGCTGCTGTCATCAAGCCGCAATGTTGGATCGCCATAGCCTGGCGCCCATGGCTGATCTTTCCCTTCCTGATTCGCTGTCACGCCCCGCTGGGGACCATGCGCCCTTTGGTGCTTATCGCTTGCCTGCTTGGCGGGAGGCCATCCGGTCCTTTGGCGCCAACCTTGTGCCACGGGCCTACCCCCGGCTGACCTCAATTGTGTCGTGGCCGATCTGGCGCTTGTCGCTCGTCGGACGGCAGGGCCCGGTCGATCTGGAGCCCTATCCGGGCTTCAGGCTCAGACTGTATCCGCGCGAGAACCACGCCGACACCAAGTGCTACGCCCGCCCCAGCTTGGTCGATCTGGCCGAAGAGGCGGCGATGGCCCGCTGTGCGGCTACCAGTCCGGACAATCAATTCATCACGGTCGATGTCGGCGCGAACACCGGCACCTACACGGTATTGGCCGCCTGCCTTGCCCGACAGGCGGGCCGTACAGGGCGCTTCGTCTGCATCGAGGCCAATCCGAAAACCCAAAGTCGGCTGGCCACGAACCTGCGCTTCAGCGGATTGCAGGCGCAGGCTGATCTTGCTGCGTGTGCAGTCAGCGACACTGCAGGTTCCGTGCTGCTCGCCCAATCGACATGGAACCTTGGCAGCGTCTCAGTCAGCGATGGGTCAGGCAAGAAGCGCGCACAACTGACCCAGGTCCGCTCGCGCACGCTTCTGTCGATCGTCGAAGAAAGCCGCCTGGCGCGAATCGACCTGCTCAAAATCGATATTGAAGGCCATGAAATCCAAGCACTTGGGCCGTTTCTGCGTGCGGCACCGGCCCATCTTCTGCCGCGGATGATCTTGGCCGAGACCAAGCATGACAGGGGTTCAGCACTTGCTTCGCTGATCATCCAGGCTGGCTACCGCATAACCCATCATGGCCGCTCGGACACCGTGTTTGAGCGATAGCCTGGTTGGGCCCTAGGCGTCGGCCAACATCGATTCGCTCATCTCCCACAACCGCTCAGCTGCCTCATCATCGCAGGCATAGGCGTGAACACCGGCGTATCTTGCCGCTGGGTTTTCTGGGTCGGTCGGCGCGGCGATGTCGCAATCCTCGCAATAGACACCGGATTTCCCGGCAAGGTCAGGCGATGTGGCCGCCCACAAGGTGGTCGAACAGCCCTGCTCAGGTGTTTTGAAGCCCGCTTTGGCCATTTCCGATGGCTTGCCATCTTCGCCCAGCCATCCGAGCGCGATCATTTCTTCTTGCGGTAAATGACGCTGGAGGGGCGTGAAAATACCGCCTGGATGCAATGAAAACGCCAAGCCACCTGTGTCCTTCAGGCGCCGGGAAAGGGCATTGGCAAAAAGCGCATTGGCTGTCTTGGCTTGACCATAGGCCTTCCACTTGTCGTAGGCGGTCGCTTGGAAGTTCACATCGTCCCAAAGAACATCCGACATCTTGTGCGCTGCTGATGACAGGGCAACGACCCGCGCACCAGGCGTCTTGGCGATTAGAGGCGCCAACCCCTTCCAAAGCGCGAAGTGCCCCATATGGCAGATGCCAAACTGCGATTCCCACCCCGGACCGACGCGCGACAAGGGAGAGGCCATGACGCCTGCATTGTTGATGAGCAGGTCGAGCCCATCGAGCTGTTCGACCATGGCGGCGGCAAACCCGCGAACCGACCCAAGATCGGCCAAGTCCATGGGCGTGGTTTGAATGGCGCCTTCAAGACCAGCCAGATTTTCGCGCGCCTTTTCTTCTGAGCGCACCGGCACAATGACTTTGATGCCTTTGGCCGCCAGACAGCGCACCGTTTCCAAGCCAAGTCCGCTGTAACCACCGGTGACAATCGCCGTCTTTCCGGCCAGCTCTACGTCAGCCAGCACCTCTGTTCCGGTGCTTTTGGCGTGAAATGGCGAGCCTATAGGAACTTGATCTGCAATAGCCATGACGGCTTCCTCCTTCTCGTTATCAAGGCAAAGATGTTGAGATCGAGGCTAGGACAAGGGCGCGGGATCGCCGACTGGCGATAATCGGAAAGTCTTGCCTAATTGTCCGAATTTGCCATTCAACGAGCGTCAGCCGAGCGTCTTTTTCAGCGTCGTTCCATCGGTCGTGATGTAGTCGCGGATTAACGGCACGGCATCGCGCTCTTTGGACAAAAGCAGCTGGAAGACCATGTTGGAGCCGTCCACAAAGCCAAGCTCGGCGGCGGAGAGGTAAAACTCCCACATCCGGCAGAAGCGCTCGTCATAGAGCGCTTTGGCTTGCTCGCGGTTTTCGGCAAACCGTAGCCGCCAGTCGCGCAGCGTATAGGCATAGTGCAAACGCAGCACTTCCATGTCGCAGACCCACAGGCCGCAGCGTTCCAGCGACTCGAAGGTTTCTGAGAGCGCGGGTACATAGCCGCCTGGGAAGATGTATTTGCGGAAGAATGGGCCAGTCGTGCCCGGTGGTGTCATGCGGCCGATGGAATGGATCATCGCAAACCCATCATCGGTCAGCCGATCGCGCACCACGTTGAAATAGTCATCAAAGTTGAAGACGCCGACATGCTCCATCATGCCGACCGAAACAATCCGGTCGTAGGCGCCCTGGTGCTCGCGATAATCTTCGATGACGAACTCGACCTTGTCGTCCAGTCCAGCGACGTTCACGCGTTCGCGGGCGATCTTCACCTGTTCCGGTGACACGTTGAGCGAGGTGACCTGCGCCCCGGCGCGTGCCAGCATGATTGCCAACGAGCCCCAACCACCGCCGATTTCAAGAACCCGCATGCCTGGTTCCAGTTTCAGCTTGGCAACAATGTGAATGAGCTTGTTGATCTGCGCCTGCTCCAGGCTTTCATGCTCATCTGTGTAAAGCGCGCAGGAATAGTTCAGGCCGTCATCGAGAAAGAGCCGATACAGCTCCGTCGACAGATCGTAATGGCTGCGTGCCTGTTTCTTGGCATTGGCCACATCGTTGGCCTGTTGGCGCCGACGCATCATCTTCCAGCCACGCCGCAACAACCCCTGCACGCGGTATTGCGCTAGCGGGGCGCGGTTGACGGAGAACAGCGTCAAAAACTGATGGATGTCCGAGCCGTCTTCAAAGCTCAGCTTGCCATCCATATAGGCTTCAGCGGCGGCAAGCTCCGGGTTGAGGAAGATCGCCCGCTCGGCCTTGGCATCGTGAAACCGCAGCGCCACTTCTGGACCAGGTTCCACGCCGCCATAAGTCGCTTTTTGGCCATTGGCATGGGTGACGTGAAGCGCGCCTTTGCGGACGAATTTCTGCAAAAGGTTCGATAGAAGAGGCATGAGGTCGTTTTCTCGCTTACCAGGCTCTTGGCTGTCCAATGGGCGCTGTGGCGCCAGCGCTTCTCTAGCGAAGGTTGGCAAAGAACGCCACGTCAAGGTTTGTTCGCCCTGGCAAAGCATGGACCTCCTCCCTACATGCGGGCCTTGGTTGCTTGGCCGAATGCTTCGACCCCGGCCCGCCGGCTGTTGGTTGACAGCGCGCGGCCAAGCTGCCAACGCACTCGACCACAGCGCCTGGCACCCTTGCCAGCCGGCAATCTGGGCGGGCGCGACCCCCGATGACGCCCCTTGCAACGCAGTTCGCATCCCAAAGAAGTCCGTGATTTATGGCCAAGCCCGACTTTTATGAGCTTCTCGGTGTTTCGCGTGATGCGGACGAGAAAACCCTGAAAAGCGCCTTCCGCAAGAAGGCCATGCAATACCATCCAGACCGCAACCCGGGCGATGCGGAAGCCGAACAGAGTTTCAAGGCCGTCAACGAGGCTTATGAAATTCTGCGCGATGAACAAAAGCGTGCCGCTTACGACCGATTTGGTCACCAGGCCTTCGAGCAAGGCGGCATGGGCAGCGGCGGTTTCGGCGGTGCGGGCATGGGTGGCGCCGGCATGGGCGACATCTTCGAAGAGATATTCGGCGAGTTCATGGGCGGCAGTCGTCGCCGCTCATCCGGCGGCGCGGCGCGCGGCTCGGACATGCGCTACAATTTGGAGATTTCGCTCGAAGAGGCATTTGAGGGCAAAACCGTCGATCTGGTGCTGCCGACGTCGGTCTCTTGCGACACCTGCTCCGGTTCAGGCGCCAAACCAGGAACCAGCCCATCAACCTGCTCCACCTGCGGCGGCATGGGCAAAGTACGCATGAGCCAGGGCTTCTTTGCCATGGAGCGCACCTGCCCGACCTGTGGTGGGCGCGGTGAAGTCATCAAGGACCCTTGCGATACGTGTTCAGGCGCTGGCCGCGTCACGCAGGAACGCAACCTGTCGGTGAACATTCCGGCCGGAATCGACGATGGCAACCGGATTCGTGTGGCTGGAGAAGGCGAGGCTGGTGTGCGCGGCGCACCTGCTGGGGATCTCTACATCTTTGTCTCGATCAAGCCGCATGAGCTTTTTCAACGCGATGGCGCCGATCTCTTCTGTCGAGCGCCCATCTCAGTGGTAACGGCGGCGCTTGGCGGCTCTTTCGAGGTGCCGACGCTCGATGGCGCGCGCACCCGGGTGAAGGTTCCCGAAGGCACACAAACCGGCAAACAATTCCGTTTACGCGGCAAAGGCATGCCGATCCTGCGTCAGCGCGATTTCGGCGATATGTACGTTCAGGTTCAGGTGGAAACGCCGCAAAAGCTCACCAAACGCCAGCGCGAACTGCTCGAAGAGTTCGAGGCCGAAGGCGGTGACCATAATCACCCCGAAATGAGCGGCTTTTTCACCAAAGTGAAGGACTTCTTCGGCGGGTAGCAGGTTAATCGGGCCGTCATCCTACGGTTCAGCGCCACCTTTTGACCATGAAGGTGAGGCACGTCGCCGGAATCCCCCCAACAGGCTTGTATCCGTGCGCCCCTTTACACCCAAACTGACCAGTAGCCTGGTCCGTTGTCTTGTCTTAGGTCTCGCCATCGCAACGCCTGCACCGGCGCTCGCGCAAAATGCCAGCGACATCGTTCCGCCGCCCAATCCTTCAGCGCGGCCGGATTTCGCAAGCACACCAGCCGCTGAGACTCCGACCTCCGCGTCGCCTAGCGATCAAAGTTCCATCTTCCTGCCGCCCAACCCGACGGCTCGTCCGAACGCCGCAGCTGAGCAAGCAGCGGCACCGCCCGTCGCTGACAGTGCGTGTTTTGACGCCTTGCGCGCGGCAGGTGCGACGTTCGACATGAGAGGGCGCCACGAGGGGGCCGGTCAATGCGGTATCGACGATGCGGTCGCGCTGTCGGCCATCAATGGCGTGATGCTGCAACCTGCTGCCTTGCTGACCTGTGAGACCGCGCTGACCTATACAAACCTCTGGACCGAGATCAAAGCGCCGCAGGCACAATCCATCTTCCAGTCCGAACCGCAGACTGTGTTCGTGGCAGCCTCCTACGCCTGTCGCGGCCGGAACAATGTCGCTGGCGCACGGATGAGCGAGCATGCCTTTGGGCGGGCGGTCGATGTGCGCGGTATCGCGTTTGAGGACGGGCAGATTTGGTCCGTTCAACCGCACCCGGAGGGCTCAGATGATCCCGCCGCGCGCTTTCAAGCAGCCATACGGGAGGATGCCTGCGGTCCTTTCACAACGATCCTGGGTCCTGGCTCAGACGGGCACCATCAGGACCATATCCATTTCGACATCGCCCGGCGCTCCAGCACCTATTGCCGCTAGCGAGAATCGTTAAACAGCGAACAATCGCGTTAACACTCTGACAAGGCTGACGTTTGTTCGAATTTTAAAGAAGTGCGCCTAGGCTGACGTAACGTTTTTCTTTCCGCTGCACGAAGGCGCCCCGATGAGCACCCCTGCCGATATCCCCTTTGATGGGACGGCCAACGCACCGCGTGTCCTGTCGCGTTCTCGCGCCGAAATCTCTGTCGCCCCCGCGCGCTACGCTTCGCGCGACGTCACGACACGTGAGGCCATTCTGGACCTCAAAGACGCGTGGCAACGGTTAGAGAAGGTTTCCGAAGGCTCGGCCGTTTTTCAATCGTTCGATCTCTGCCTGCCCTGGCTTGATGCCTACGTGTTTGGCGACGCGCCAACGCACCAAGCCCATGTTCTGGCCTTCTACAACCAAGCCGGGGCAATGGTCGCGCTGGCGCCGTTCGCGCAAAAAACGTCAGGGCTCGTCAGCATGGCTGAATGGATCGGCGATCCGTTGGTGCAGTATGGCGACATTCTGATGGATCCGGCAGCCGACCGTCTGGCGCTGCGGGCGGTTCTGTCCGAGGTCCTCGGCTCGTGGCGCGTCGGCGGCATGCATTTGCGCAATGTGCGCGCGGATTCACGGATCGCCGAGGTTCTTGACCTATCGACGACCGCTGTCGGCGAAGCGCGCGAGGCCGCTCTGGCTGATTTCACCCAGTTTGAGGATGTCGAGGGCTATTTCTCGACCTTTTCCAAGCGCTCGAAGAAAAACCGCAAAACCAAGCGCAGGAAATTGGCTGAAAAAGGCGAACTGTCGTTTGATGTCGTCAAGGCAGGGCCGGAGGGCGCTGACTATTGTGCCTTGGCGCTGAAATGGAAAATCGCCTGGCTCGCCGAACGCGGGCTCTCGAGTCGTGCCTTTATGGCCACGCGCGCGCTCGATGCTCTTCAAGCGGCCTGCGGCCGACAGAGTGATAACAACCCTATCCATCTGTTCATCCAGCGGGTAGACGGCGTGCCTGTGGCCATTGAAATCGGGCTGCTCGGTCCGCTTGGCAATGCCGCTTTCATGGGCACCTACGACCCAGCCTATGAAAATCTCAGCGCCGGCAAAGTGCAGATGGAATCATCGGTCATTCACGGATTCGACCAAGGCTGGGCCGGCTATGACATGCTCGCGCCTATGAGCGAGTACAAGCAAAGCTGGTCAAATCGGACGATCGGCGTTGCCGATCACATCGTGCCGACCGGCATGCTCGGCCTTATCTATCGCGACGGCTATTTGCGTGGCGCTCGGCCAATGATGAAGGCCGTCTGGAACGCGCTGCCGGCTTCATTGCGAACCATGGCTCTGCGTAAGGGCGGCGGGTTGGCCGCGCTTTAGCGCTGCGCCTCCGTTGCGCTCCGGACATTCGGTCCGACAGCTTTTATCTATTTGCTTCCCGCACGCTCCGGTCCTTCGGACCGACCGCTTAGCGCGTCACACTTTTTGTTTGGGCGGAGGCTCTGTTCCTTCGGAACAACCGCTTACACGCCTAGACACTCACATTGTAAGCCGACAGCACTGCCATGTTGACGATCTCTGTGTCGCGCGCGCCGAGACGGGCGATCTGGATCGGTTTGTCCAATCCCACGAGCAGCGGGCCAATCACCGTCGAGCCACCAAGCTCTTCGAGCATCTTCGTGGCAATGGAAGCCGAGTGGAAGGCCGGCATCACCAGCACGTTGGCAGGCGCGGTCAGGCGGCAGAACGGATATTGCTCCATGACGTCCATATTGAGCGCCACATCAGCGTTCATCTCACCATCATATTCAAAATCGACGCGGCGCTTGTCGAGAATGCGTACCGCCTCCTGCACGCGCTCAGAGCGCTCGCCCGGGGGGTGACCGAAGGTGGAGTAGGCGAGCATGGCAACGCGAGGCTCATAGCCTAGGCGACGGGCAACACCGGCGGCCTCTTCGGCGATATCGGCAAGCTCTTCGGACGTCGGCATATCGTGGACAGCCGTGTCGGCGATCAATACCGTGCGACCACGGCAAAGACAGAGCGAAGCCCCGATCACCCGGTGGCCGGGCTTGGCATCGACAACGCGGCGGACCGCCTGGAGCGCCACGGAGTAGTTGCGCGTCGTGCCGGTGATCATGGAATCGGCCTCGCCCATCGCCACCATGGCCGCGCCGAAATAGTTCCGGTCGGTGTTCACCATGCGTTGGCAGTCGCGATAGAGGAACCCCTTGCGCTGCAGCCGCTGATAGAGAAACTCCGCATAGTCTTCCTGGCGGCGGGAGACACGGGCGTTGGCGATGGTGAGGCCGCCAAGGTCGATGCCTGCTTCCTCGGCAACACGTTTGATCTCGTCTTCCCGACCAACAAGGATCCCGTGACCTAGACCCTGGCTGGTGAAGGACACGGCAGCGCGCATCACCTGCTCTTCCTCGCCCTCGGCAAACACAACACGTTTTTGCAAGCGCTTCACGCGCTCATAGATGCGGTTGAGGACACCAGCGACAGGGTCCCGCCGGGCGGAAAGCTGGGCGCGGTATGCGCCTTCATCGACCACCGGGCGACGGGCAACGCCCGAGTCGACCGCGGCCTTGGCGACGGCTGCCGGAATCGCAGATATCAGCCGGGGGTCAAAGGGCACGGGGATGATGTAATTCGGCCCGAAGCGCGGGCGGGTGCCCTGATAGGCGGAGGCCACCTCATCGGGCACGTCTTCTCGGGCGAGCTTCGCCAATGCGTTGGCGGCGGCGATCTTCATGTCGTCATTGATCGTCGTTGCCCGCACATCAAGCGCGCCACGGAAGATGTAAGGAAATCCCAGAACGTTGTTGACCTGGTTGGGGTAGTCGGACCGCCCGGTGGCGACGATGGCGTCGTCACGCACTTCGGCGACCTGTTCGGGCGTGATTTCCGGGTCAGGGTTGGCCATGGCGAAAATGATCGGATTGTCGGCCATCGAGGCGACCATGTCCTTGGTGAGCGCGCCCTTCACCGACAGGCCGAAGAACACATCGGCGTCTTTGACGGCTTCTTCCAATGTTCGATCTTTGGTCTTGACGGCATGGGCCGCCTTCCACTGGTTCATGCCAGCTTCACGGCCCTGATAGATCACCCCTTTGGTGTCGCAAAGCGTGATGTTTTCCGCCGGCATGCCGTAGGCTTTGATGAGCTCGATACAGGCAATCGCCGCCGAGCCCGCGCCATTGCAGACCAGTTTGGTGTCCTTGATATCGCGATTGGTGAGGTCGAGCGCGTTGATGAGGCCCGCCATGGCGATGATCGCGGTGCCATGCTGGTCATCGTGGAAGACGGGGATGTCCATCTCTTCGCGCAAGCGGCTTTCGATGATGAAGCAGTCTGGCGCCTTGATGTCTTCCAAATTGATGCCACCGAACGATGGGCCAAGATATTTCACCGCATTGATGAACTCATCCACATCGTCGGTGTCGACTTCCAAGTCGATGGAATCAACGTCGGCAAAGCGCTTGAAGAGCACCGCCTTGCCCTCCATCACAGGCTTTGAGGCCAGAGCGCCAAGATTGCCGAGGCCAAGGATGGCTGTGCCGTTGGAAATCACGGCGACCATGTTGCCCCGCGCGGTATAGTCAAAGGCGGTGTCGGGGTCGGCGGCAATGGCTTCGACCGGCACCGCGACGCCTGGCGAATAGGCGAGCGAGAGATCGCGCTGCGTCGCCATCGGCTTGGTGGGAACGACTTCCAGCTTGCCGGGCCGGCCTTGGCTGTGAAAATCGAGTGCGTCCTGGTCGGTGATCGCCGGGCGCTTGCTGCCGAAGGTGCTGCGGGACTTGTGCGGATCTTTGATTGGTTCTTTGCCCATCGGCGCGCGTTCCTGCCTGAAGTTTCTGGTTTTTATAGGTATTTGGTGGGGGCGGACCTTAGGGGCCGTTGGCCTCAAGAGGAAGTGCGCTGCAACAAAAAACCGGAGGCCTTCGCCCAAAGCGCTATGCACGGCTTTCAAGGCCGCTGGTTCTGGCGTTTGCACCGGTGTTTGCTAGATAGGGTGGATGGATGCCGCCCCAGCCCCAAAACGCGCCGACGCCAACGACTCAAGCCTGCCTGATACGACAGGGGCAACGCCCGTCATGGCGCAGTATCTGGAAATCAAGGCGGCCAATGCCGACAGCCTGCTCTTCTTCCGCATGGGCGACTTTTATGAGCTGTTCTTCGATGATGCCGCCGTGGCCGCGCAAGTGCTGGGCATCGCGCTCACCAAACGCGGCAAGCATCAGGGCGCGGACATCCCAATGGCTGGCGTGCCGGTACACGCCGCCGATGATTATCTGCAAAGGCTAATCGCCGCTGGAAACAAAGTAGCGGTCTGCGAGCAAATCGAGGACCCGGCGGAGGCCAAAAAGCGCGGGTCGAAGGCTGTCGTGAAGCGCGATGTGGTGCGCCTCGTCACACCTGGCACGCTGACCGAAGACACGCTTTTGCCGCCGCGCGCCTCCAATTGGCTGGTCGCGCTTGCGCCCGAGGCCAATGGCGAGTCCGTCGGTCTTGCCTGGCTGGACCTATCCACCGGCGCCTTTCGGCTCAGCGACATTTCAAGCGACCGTGTCGAGGCAGAGCTGGCCAGGCTGGCACCGGCCGAAACGTTATTTCCCGATACGCTCGATCCGGACGGCCCAATCCAGGCGTCGCTGTCGCGCCTCGGTGGTGCACTTTCCCCGCAACCGGGCGCGGTGTTTCATGGTGGACAGGCGGCCGAAAAGGTCGCGCAGGCGTTCGGCGTAGCCTCCACCGATGCTTTCGGTGAACTCACTCGCTGCGAGCTCCGCGCCGCATCGGCCCTGATCGGCTATGTGGAGCGCACGCAAAAACAGGCCTTTGCCAGCCTGCAACCGCCACAGCGCGAGCGCGCCGGCGGTACGATGGCCATCGATGAAGCGACGCGGGCAAGCCTTGATCTGGTGCGGGCGCGCTCAGGCGAAAACGCCACCACACTGCTAGCGGCGATCGATGCGTGCGTAACCTCAGCGGGGACACGGCGCTTGGCGGACCAGCTCTCCGCGCCGCTCACCGATCTTGATGCCATCCGCGAGCGACATGACGCTGTTGCCTGGTTTGTCGATACCACCGACACGCGCCGCGATCTGCGCGCAGGGCTTTCCGGCGCGCCTGATATCTCGCGGGCCTTGTCGCGGGTGATGCTTGGGCGGGCGGGTCCGCGCGACTTGGCGGCTATGGGGTCTGCGCTCGATCAGGCGGGGTTGGTGCATGATTTGCTGCCCGATGATCTGCCGACACTGATCGACACTGCCAAGACGGCGCTTGCCGCTCGTCCCCATGACCTTGCCGGCCGCTTGGTCGATGAGCTTTCCGACAGTCCACCGCTGCTCGCCCGCGATGGTGGGTTTGTCGCCAAAGGCGTGGATGCAGATCTCGATGCCGCGCGGGCTCTGCGCGATGATGCCCGCAAGGTGATTGCTGGTTTGCAAGCCACCTACAGCGCACAAGCGCAGGCCAAATCCCTGAAAATCAAGCATAATGGCGTTCTCGGCTACTTCATAGAGGTGCCAGCGCTCCAGGCTGCGCCGTTGCAGGAGCAGGCTGAAACCTTCTTCCATCGGCAGACAATGGCGAATGCCATGCGGTTTTCGACCAAGGAGCTGGCGGAGCTAGAAGCAAAAATCGCAAGCGCTGGGGCGCGGGCGACTGCCCTGGAAGTGTCGCGGTTCGAAGACCTTTGTGAGGCGATCAAGACAACGCGGCACACCATCCAGGGCGTGGCCGATGCGCTCTCCATGCTCGATGTCGCCGCAGGCCTTGCCGAAACGGCGGTGCGCGAAAGCCTGGTTTGTCCGCAGATGCGCGATGATCTGAGCTTTCAGATTGAGGCCGGGCGCCATCCGGTGGTCGAAAAAGTCATGCGCCAAGAGGGCAAGGAGCATTTTGTCGCCAATGATTGCTCGCTCGGAAGCGAGGGCGAGAGTGCCGGCGCTGTGCATCTGGTCACAGGCCCGAACATGGGCGGCAAGTCGACGTTTCTGCGACAAAATGCTTTGATTGCTATCCTGGCCCAAGCCGGCTGCTACGTGCCCGCCGCGTCAGCAACCATCGGCCTTGTCGATGCCCTGTTCAGCCGGGTTGGTGCGTCTGACGATCTGGCGCGCGGCCGGTCCACTTTCATGGTTGAGATGGTGGAAACGGCAGCCATCCTGCACCAGGCAAGCCCGCGCTCGCTGGTGATCTTGGACGAAATTGGGCGCGGTACGGCGACCTATGATGGGCTTTCCATCGCTTGGGCCTGTGTCGAGCACCTGCATGATACCAGTCGCTGCCGGGCGCTTTTTGCCACCCATTATCACGAGTTGACCGTGCTTTCCGAACGCTTGGAGCGGGTCGACAATCGCACGCTGAAGGTCAAAGAGTGGGAAGGCGATGTGATCTTTCTGCACGAAGTCGTGCCCGGCGCCGCTGATCGTTCCTACGGGCTGCAAGTGGCTAAGCTCGCCGGGTTGCCGGCGCCGGTTGTGGCGCGTGCCCGCGCCGTGCTTGATCATCTTAAAACGCGGCAAGATCGCGGGGAAAAGCCATCCGGCGTGGACAGCCTGTTTGAGGGTTTGCCGCTGTTTTCGGCCGCCAAGCCGGTGGCCGCGACGACCGCGCCAACCCAAGAGCAGATCGAAGCGGCAGCCCACGCCAAGCTTTCGGCGCTTTTGGCAGGTCATGACCCTGACCAAATGACCCCGCGCCAAGCGCTCGATTTCGTTTATGATCTGGCCAAACAGCTGAAAGACCCCGCCTAACATGCCCGCCAGACGCCCCCGCACGATGCCCAAACTCGTCCAGCGCGACGATGCTCCGCCGTTGCTCGATGGTGAGGCGCTCTACGTTGAGATGCGTGATGCGATCGAAAGCGCCGGCTCGTATGACGATGCCCATGCAGACCTGATCCCGATCGTCAAAGCGGCTGTCGTCAATATCCTGCAAACCGCCGAGGCGCTTCTGCTGGAAGACCGGGGCGGACTTGCCTGTGCGCAGCGCCTTTCGCTTGCTGAAGACACGCTGATCCAGACGCTTTACCGCATCGTCACCGAGTATCGCTATCCGCTGGTCAATCCCTCCAAGGGCGAGCGCATCGCCGTTTGTGCGGTCGGCGGGTATGGCCGAGGTACACTTGGACCCCAGTCGGATATCGATCTTCTGTTTTTGCGCCCCGCCAAACAGACGCCCTGGGGCGAACAGGTTGTCGAAAGCCTGCTCTATTTCCTCTGGGATTGCGGCTTCAAAGTTGGCCACGCGACGCGCACGGTGGACGAATGCGTGAAGCTTGCCAAAACCGACATGACGATCCGCACGGCGCTTCTGGAAACGCGGTTCATCCTCGGCGATGAGCCGCTTTTCGAGATGTTCCAGAGCGCGTTTCAGGATCAGGTGGTCAAGGGTTCAGCGGCAGACTTCGTGGCCGCCAAGCTCGGCGAGCGCGATGCAAGGCACAAAAAACAAGGTTCCTCGCGCTATGTCGTCGAACCCAATGTGAAGGAATCCAAGGGCGGCCTGCGCGATCTCAACACGCTGTTTTGGATCGGTAAATATGTCTACCAAGTCGATACCGAGGCTGAGCTCGTTACCAAGGGTGTGTTCACGCGGCGCGAGTTCAACGCCTTTGTGAAGGGCAGCGATTTTTTGTGGGCCGCGCGCTGCCATATCCACTTTCTGGTGCGCCGGCCCGATGACCGCCTGTCCTTTGATTTGCAAGGCGATATCGCCCAACGCCTCGGCTACACCGACCATCCGGGCATGCAGCCGGTCGAACGCTTCATGAAGCACTACTTCCTGATTGCCAAGGATGTGGGCGATTTGACCCGCATTCTTTGCGCGCGCCTGGAAGAGAACGAAGCCAAGCCGACGCCGATCCTTGATCGCATGCTCGGCCCGTTACGCCGCCGGAACGTAAAAACACTGCCGGGCAACACCGACTTCCTGGTCGATAATTTCCGCCTGAACGTCGCGCGTGAAACCGTGTTTTCTGAAGATCCAGCGAACCTGCTGCGCTTTTTTCAGCTTGCCGATAAATATGGGCTGGCGCTGCATCCCGATGCCACAAGGCTTGTCACCCTGTCGCTGAAACTCGTCACACCGGCGATGAAGAACGACCCGGACTCGAACGCCATCTTTCTGGAAATTCTCTGCTCGAAGAACAGGCCGGAAGCCACCCTGCGGCGCATGAACGAAACCGGCTTTTTGGGCCGGTTCGTACCGGATTTTGGCAAGGTCGTGGCGATGATGCAGTTCAACATGTACCACCACTACACCGTGGATGAGCATCTGCTACGCACCGTCGGCGTGCTCGCGCAGATCGAAAGCGGCCATTTGAAAGAAGAGCATCCGCTGTCGGTTGTTTTGCTTCCGACCATCCAGAATCGCCGCGCCTTGTATGTCGCGCTGTTTCTGCACGACATCGCCAAGGGCCGTCCCCAGGATCATTCCATCGAAGGTGCGAAGATCGCCCGGCGCATCTGCCCGCGCTTCGGTCTGTCAGCCAGCGAGACGGAACTGGTCGCTTGGCTGATCGAGGATCACCTGGTGATGTCGATGACGGCACAGTCGCGCGATCTGTCCGATCCAACCACAATCGAAACGTTTGCCGCGCGGGTGCAGACGCTGGAGCGGCTCAAACTGCTCCTCATTTTGACAGTTTGCGATATACGCGCCGTCGGACCAGGCGTGTGGAATGGCTGGAAGGGCCAGCTGCTACGCACGCTTTACTATGAAACCGAGATCATTCTGACCGGCGGGCATTCGGAGGCTGCGCGCGAGCAGCGTGTGACCGCGGCGCAGGCGATGTTGTTCGAAGCGCTGCCCGATTGGAGCGAAGACGAGCGTACGGCCTATGCAGCCATGCATTACCCGCCCTACTGGCTGCGCACGGATCTGGACCGCAAGATCGCCCACGCGCATCTAATTAAGAATGCCGATGAAACCGGCCAGGCTTTTGCGACACTCACGGCGGTGCACAGCTTTGAAGGCGTGACCGAGATTGTGCTTTACACGCCCGATCACCCACGGTTGCTTTCGACCATCGCGGCGGCGTGCGTTGCTGCCAAATCCGACATTGTTGGCGCGCAAATTCACACCACCGCCACCGGCAAGGCGCTTGACACAATCCTGATCCGTCAGGAGTTCGAGCAAGAATCTGACGAACGCAGACGCGCCGACCGGATCGCCGCGACGCTGGAAAGCGCCTTGAAAGGCGATGTGCATCTGCCGCCCATGATGGCCGAAAAAGGCAAGGTCAAAGGCCGTGTCAAAGCCTTCAAGGTGCCGCCAGAGGTGATGATCGACAATCAGGGTTCGGAGCGTTTCACGGTGATCGAAGCAGCCGGGCGTGATCGTCCAGGGCTTCTCCATGATTTGGCAAGCGCCTTGGCCGACCTTTCGCTCGACACGCATTCGGCGCATGTGGCGACGTTTGGTGAGCGCGTGGTCGATGTGTTCTACGTGACCGATCTCATGGGACAAAAAGTAACACGGCGCGCGAAGCTCAACGCCATCAAATCCAAGCTGGAAGACGTGCTTGGCGGGACGCCAGCCAAACCACGGCCTGCCGCCCTCGCCCGCCGTGGCCGCGGCAATGCGGCTGTTCCCGACCCCACCGAACCTGCGCCATCGACGCCAGCGCCGCGCCCAGCCAGGCGCTCCAAATCCAAAGCGCGCACGTAGCTCATGGAGTTCGGGGTGTGAGCCTCCTGCGCAATTTTGCAACCGTCGGCGGCGCGACACTGACCAGCCGCGTGCTTGGGTTCGTGCGCGACATCCTGATGGCGGCGGCGTTGGGCACGGGACCGGTGGCCGATGCCTTTGTGGTCGCGTTCCGGTTTCCCAATCTGTTTCGCCGGCTGTTTGCCGAAGGCGCGTTCAACTCCGCCTTCGTGCCGCTGTTCGCCCGCACGCTTGAAGGCGACGGGCGAGAGGAGGCCAAAGCCTTCGCGCAGGAGGCGATGGCGGGGCTGTTGACGGTTCTGGCACTCGTCACGGCGGTGGCGATGATCGCCATGCCGCTCTTGATGCTGATCCTGGCGCCGGGTTTCATTGGTGACGCTGAAAAATTCGATCTGACGGTGTTCTTAACCCGGATCACTTTCCCCTATCTCACGCTGGTTTCCATCCTGGCCCTGATGTCGGGTGTGTTGAACGGCCTTGGACGGTTCGCGGCGGCGGCTTTCGCGCCGACCCTGCTCAATGTGGTGTTGATCGGCGTGCTCTGGGCCCTGCTGGCTGCGGGATTGGCCGGCGAAGCTGACGCCGGCATGTGGCTGGCCATTGGCGTGGTCATTGGCGGTTTTGCCCAATTAGCGCTGGTTGTCGGCGATTTGCACCGCGCCGGTTTTCTCTTGAAACTGGTGCGACCGCGTTGGTCGGATCGCATGAAAAGGCTGGTTACGTTAGGTGTCCCAGGGGTGATCGCCGGCGGCATCACGCAAATCAACATCGTGGTCGGCACCATGATTGCCTCGCTCCAAGCCGGGGCTGTTTCGCTGCTCTATTATGCCGATCGGCTCTACCAATTGCCGCTTGGGGTGGTTGGTATTGCCATCGGCGTCGTGCTCCTGCCGGAATTGTCGCGGCGCTTGAAGGCCGGCGATGAGGCGGGCGTCAAGGTCGCAAGCGCCCGGTCGCTGGAGTTTGCCATGCTGCTGACGCTGCCGGCGGCGGTGGCCTTGGCGGCCATCCCACTGCCGCTTGTGTCAGTGCTTTTTGAGCGCGGCGCCTTCGGTGAAGAGGCACGCATCGGCACGGCAGCCGCGCTACAAGCCTTCGCGATCGGCCTGCCAAGTTTTGTGCTGATCAAAGTGTTCTCGCCGGCCTTTTTCGCCCGCGAAGACACCAAAACGCCGATGCTCGTCGGCGGCCTATCGGTGGCCGTGAACGTTGCCTGCTCGCTGGCGCTGTTTCCGTTCATCGGCCATGTCGGCATTGCGTTGGCGACGAGCCTGGCGGGCTGGGTCAACGCGCTGGTGCTCTACCATCTGATCGTCAAGCGCGGCTACTGGCACATCGAGAAAAGCTTGGCGGTCAAGGTCACGATCCTGTTCGGGTGTGCGGTTACCATGGGCGCGGTGCTCATTGGCCTCGCCGGACTGCTTGAGGCGCAACTTGCCATCGGCTCGCCGCTCCTGTTGCGGATTAGCGCGCTCGGCGGCCTGGTGCTTGCCGGGGTTGTCACCTTTTTTGGGTTGGCGCATATCACGGGCGCCGCCAAGCTTGACGAGATGAAGCGCATGCTGACCCGCAAGGCGGCGCCCGATCAAAGCGCATCTTGATAAGGCGGAGAAGACCCGCGATAAGGCGGGCCGCTTATCAATCCTTCAGGACACACCGTCATGAGTGAACCATCTGGGACCCCAGCTGGCTCGACCTTCGAACCGCGCGTCTTTTCCGGGGTTCAACCCTCCGGCCAGCTGACTCTCGGCAATTATCTAGGCGCGATCCGCAACTTCGTGCCGCTGCAGGACACGCATACCTGCATGTATTGCATGGTGGACCTGCACGCGATCACCGTCTGGCAGGACCCTGAAGAATTGGCCCGCGCAACGCGGCACGTTGCGGCAGCCTTCATTGCCTCTGGGCTCGATCCGGTGAAATCAGCTCTGTTCAACCAGAGCCAAGTTGCCGAACACACGCAGCTCGCCTGGGTTTTCAACTGCGTGGCGCGTCTGGGTTGGTTGAACCGCATGACCCAGTTCAAGGAAAAAGCCGGCAAGGATCGCGAAAAGGCTAGCGTTGGCCTCTACGCTTATCCAACGCTGATGGCGGCTGACATTTTGCTCTACAAGGCAACGGCCGTGCCAGTTGGTGAGGACCAAAAGCAGCATTTGGAACTGACCCGCGACATCGCGCAGAAGTTCAACAATGATTGGGGCAAAGACGTCTTCCCGCTGACCGAACCGCTCATCCTTGGTGACGCGACGCGTGTCATGAGCCTGCGCGACGGCACCAAGAAGATGTCGAAATCCGACCCCTCGGACCTCTCGCGGATCAACATGTCCGATGATCGCGACACGATCGCCAAGAAGTTCAAGAAGGCGAAGACCGATCCGGAACCGCTGCCGGAAACGCTGGACGGCCTGGAAGGGCGTCCGGAAGCCGACAATTTGGTCGGCATATACGGCGCATTGGCTGGCATCAACAAGGAAGAGGTGATCGCGCAGTTTGGTGGCCAGGGTTTCGGTGCTTTCAAGCCAGCGCTTGCCGACATCGCCGTGGAAAAGCTTGGTCCCATTCGCGATGAGATGGTTAGGATCGAGAGCGACCAGGCCGCGCTTGATGCGGTTCTGCGCGATGGCGCGCAGCGGGCGCGCGAGATCGCCGTGCCGGTGTTGGATGAAGTCTATGACGTGCTTGGGCTGGTGAGGTAGGATGCTCGCCAAACGATAGGGACGGGCGGAGAAGATCATGCTGAAAGCAAGGCGCGCGTTTGACGAAGGCCATCAGCGCAAGTTTCTGGTGGTTCTCGATGATACGCCTGAATGCGAGCGCGCGGTTGTCTATGCCGCTCGGCGGGCGGAGCGGACCGGCGGGGGTCTCTCGATGCTCTACATCGTACCGCCGTCTGAATTTCAGCATTGGCTTGGCGTGGAGGAGATCATGCGCGCCGAGGCCCAGGCCGAAGCCGACGCGACCGTCGATCGGTACACCGGCCTGCTGCGCTCAGGCGGGCTGTCGCTGACGCCGGAACGGCTGGTGCGCGAGGGTACGGCGCTGGAAGAAATCACCCAGTTGATCCATGACGATGAAGACATCGCCATCTTGGTCCTTGGCGCCGGTCTTGGCAAAGAAGGCCCCGGTCCTCTGGTCAGCGCGATTGCTGCGCGCGGCGGCGGCTTTCCGGTGCCGGTGACGATCGTGCCCGGCGATATGGACGACGCGACAATCGAAGCGATCGCCTAAACCAGATGTCTTCCCGGTCGGTTTAGCGGATCCGGAATCTGGTTCTGAAAAACACTTGCAGTTCCCGGGTCAAGCCCGGGATGACAGCAAAGGAGATCGTTTGAAAAAGCTGAAGCTTTCCGATGAACGCCGTGCCGAACTTGTGGTTTCGCTACAGGCCTATTTCGCCAATGAGTTCGACGAGACCTTGAGTGCGTTTCGCGCCGAAGAATTGCTGACTTTCATGATCGGACAGCTTGGTCCCTCGCTTTACAATGCCGGTATTCAGGATGCGCGAGCGTACCTTTCCGAGAAGCTCGACGATCTCGACATCGAGTTTACGCTGGATGAGGCGACCTGATGCGCTTTGCTGCTGTTGCCGACATTCATGGCAACGCGCTGGCGCTGGAGGCCGTGATCGAGGACCTGCAGCGCGAGCGCATCGATAAAGTTGTCAATCTCGGCGACGTGTTGTCGGGACCGATTGACCCGACTGGGGTGGCCGAGCACATCATACCGCTGGGCTGGAAAACGGTGCGCGGCAACCATGATCGCTATTTGATCGAGCAAGATCCCGCCGACATGGGGCCGACCGATGCGGTGACGTACGCCGCGCTTTCGTCTGCGCATCTTGATTGGCTGCGGACGCTGCCCGCCAGCCTCAATCCCTTTCCCGGCGTCTATGCCTGTCACGCGACGCCACGTGCCGATGACGCTTACTGGATGGAACGCGTGTTGACCGACGGCACCATCCGCCAGGCAACCCGAGAAGAGCTAGAAGCGGAGATCAATGACGTGTCGGCCCACGCCAATCTCATTCTGTGTGGCCACACCCACATCCCGCGCTTGGCGCGGCTTTCGACGGGTGCTGTGCTGGTGAACCCAGGGTCTGTCGGTTGCCCGGCCTACACCGATGATCAGCCAACTCCCCATACAATGCAGACCGGAACGCCGAATGCGAGTTACGCCATCCTGGCCAAACGCGACGATGAATGGGACGTTACCTTTCGCTCTGTGCCCTATGATCACGACGCCGCGGCAGCGCAAGCCCGGGCCTTTGGTCGCGAGGATTGGGCGCAGGGGCTGGAATCAGGCTGGCTTTCTTGATTTGCCGTCTATCGAATTGAACGACGCGACTTGGCCTACAAAGTGTTCATTAGAACCTTTCCAAACTAGCGCTTTTGCGTCATAACCAATCTCAAAGAACGCCAGTGTCGTAGATGGTTCAGACAACCGTTTCGCACGGCGTGACATAGCGGTCGGTTGCCCCTTATGCGCTGCAACATGACCCTGTTTGGAGGTTTTCATGTTCATTCAAATCGAGTCGACGCCAAACCCGTCTACCTTGAAATTCCTGCCTGGCAAGACCGTGTTGGAAGAGGGCACGCTCGACTTTCGTTCGGCCACGGGCGCGGAAAAGTCGCCGCTGGCGCAGCGTCTTTTTGCGATTCCTGGCGTGACCGGCGTGTTTTTCGGCCAGGATTTCGTCACCGTGACCGCCGATGTGGAAGACTGGTCGCATATCAAGCCGGCGATCCTTGGCGGCATCATGGAGCATTTCGTGACCGGCATGCCGATCCTCATCGAGGACGCCGACGAGACGCCCGATAGCGACGGCGCGGAGTTTTTTGCCGAAGATGATCGCGCGATGGTCGATACGATCAAGGAACTGCTGGAAACGCGCGTACGCCCAGCCGTTGCTCAAGATGGCGGCGACATCACCTTCAAGGGCTTCCAGGATGGCGTGGTCTATTTGAACATGCGCGGTGCCTGCGCCGGTTGCCCATCCTCAACGGCAACCTTGAAGAACGGCATCGAAAACCTACTTCGCCACTTTGTGCCGGGTGTCGAGGAAGTTCGAGCAAGCTGACACGCCATGCGAGGTGGCGCGCTGATTGTTTCCTTTGGGGAATAGATGGCGCGCCAGACTTTTGCTGGCGCAGCCCATCTCTACAGGTTTCCACGACTGCCTGTTCCGCACTGCGCTCGCTTAGGTTGATGGCATGACCCAGATTCCCTTCGTGCCGGTTCTCAACACCGGGCTTATCTTGAGCATCGACACCGCCGGCCCAGCTTGCCAGGTGGTGGTGGCCGACGGCGCGCGCGTCGTTTGTGCTCGGTCGGTGGCCATGTTGCGCGGCCATGGCGAAGCTTTGATCCCCATGGTGGAAGACGTGCTCGGCGAAGCGGTCATCACCTACGAAGATCTCGATCGCGTGGGCGTAACGGTTGGCCCAGGCTCGTTCACCGGCATGCGGGTGGGTCTGGCCGCTGCTCGCGGTTTCTCAGCAACGTTGAACATTCCCATTGTCGGCATCGGCACGCTGGAAGCGATGGCGGTTACCGATCGCTTGGCGAGCGACGTCGCCGCCGTGCGCTGCGTCGCCATCGATGCCCGCAATGGCCTGGTTTACGGCCAACGGTTCGATGTTGATGGGACGCAGTTGGAACAGGCAAGCGTCATGGCTGACCTGGTCTTTGCCGCCTCGGTTGCCCCGGGGAGCCGGCTTGTCGGGCCTGCAACATCGGTCATTGCTGCGCTTGCGCGTTCAGCTGGCAAACATGTGACGTTAGGCGACACAGCACAGGTGCCCTCGGCGGAGGCACTCGCCAAGCTGGCTGCGGCAAGCGATGTCGGCGAGAAGCCGCGTCCGCTTTACTTGAAACCGGCCGATGCCATTGCTGCCAAGTCCGCCGGTTTGCGCGTTGGATCGAGCATCGGCGGCGTGTAGACTCGCTGCATGGCAACTTCGTCCGCTTTCGATGATTGGTACCATTGGGCCGTCGATCCCTTGCGTGCAGGGGTCACGCGGATGCGAATCGTCGAGAGCGCAGCGGTGGACGAGGCCGATGATTTGGCAACGCTCCATGACGCGGCCTTCCCGATCGGCTGGAATGCGGAAGACCTTGCTGGCCTGATCGACGATCCCGCCGTGACAACACGCATGATTCGACCCTTGGGATGGTTCGGTCGCGGGCCGGTCGAAGGGTTCATCATGGTGCGCCAAGCCGGCGACGAGGGCGAAGTGCTGACGTTTGCCGTCGCCGGGCATTGCCGTGGTCGTGGCTATGGCACGCGGCTGCTCGACGACGCATTGATGGCGCTGCGCCAAAAAGGTGTACGCGCGGTGTTCCTGGAAGTGGCCGAAAGCAATGAGAGTGCTATCACGCTCTACCGGCGCCGTGGCTTCGCCCAAGTTGGTGAACGCCCGGCCTATGCCAGGCAAGCTGATGGATCGAAAGTTCGCGCGCTTGTCATGCGCCGAGAATACGGGTAGCCACCCGGACACTTAGCCAAAAGGGGAATGGGTCCTGACTTTGATGTCGCAGAATGCCCGCCAAACTGATGTTCCGCTGGAAGATCTGTGCGCCCAGCGCGGCATGCGCATGACCGATCAGCGGCGGGTCATCGCGCGGGTGATCGACGACGCGCAAGACCATCCTGATGTGGAAGAACTCTATGCTCGCGCCTCGGCGATCGATGCCAATATTTCCATGTCGACGGTCTATAGGACGGTGAAGCTGTTCGAAGAATCCGGGATCGTGGCAAGGCTTGATTTTGGTGATGGGCGGGCGCGCTACGAACAGACGCCCGACGAGCATCACGACCACCTCATCGATGTGACGACGGGCAAAGTGATTGAGTTTTCCGACCCGGAAATCGAAGCGCTGCAGGAAAAGATCGCCGAACGATTGGGCTTCAAGCTGGTCGATCATCGGCTAGAGCTTTTTGGACGTCCCTTGAAGCGAGAGCGCTCATGATGGCCGATCTGCATCCTGGTGAACGCCCGCGCACCTGGGACATCGTGCGGGCGACGATCAAGATGATCCCTCTGATCATCGCGCTTATTGTGCTGGCACCGCTCCAATGGCTTGCCAATCTGTTGCGGTTTAAAGCCGTATCCTCGCGGCTTCCCATCGCATTTCATGCCATTGCGCTCTGGTGCATGGGTGTGCGTGTGCGGTTCGAAGGTGAAAGGCTTGCCAAAGGGCCGGTGGTGCTGGCCGGCAATCACGTGTCGTGGCTCGATATCGTGATGATCGGCGCGCGTGGGCGGTTTCGCTTCATCTCAAAGGATGATGTCGCCGATTGGCCGGTGTTCGGCACCCTCGCTCGGCTGCAGAACACGCTTTTTGTCAGCCGCACCCGCAAGACCGATACCGGCAAGATGGCTGACACCATGCGCCAGGCGCTTGCCGATGGCGACCGGCTGGTGCTGTTTGCCGAGGGCACGACAAGTGATGGCGGGCAGGTTCTGCCGTTTCGCCCCGCGCTTTTGGGCGCGCTAGTCGAAGACGCCAAAGACGTGATGGTGCAACCCTTCACCATTGCCTATTTGCGCCGCGATGGCCTGCCCATTTCACGCGGGCAACGGGCAACGCTCGGTTGGTACGGTGATCTGGATCTGCTGCCGAGCTTGCTCGACATCATCCATGGCGGGCCGCTCGATGTGGTGATGGTGCTTGGCGAGCCGATGAACGTGGCCGAATTGGGCGGCCGCAAACGTGCCGCAAAAGCCATGGAAGACGAGGTTCGGCGCACATTGGCCGTGAAGCTACGCGGTCGTGATAGCTAAGTTCAAACCCTAGGCGAGCCGGCGTTTTTTCGCTAAAGACCGTCGATCCTGCCCCTCAAGGTTATCGCACACGCATGAGCGCCAACACACCACCCGCTGCCAAAAAGGTCTTCATCAAGACCTATGGCTGCCAGATGAACGTCTACGATTCCGACCGGATGGCCGACGCGTTGGCGCCTGCGGGCTTTACGCCCACGCAGGACCAGGCGGACGCCGACCTCATCCTGCTCAACACCTGCCACATCCGCGAGAAAGCGGCAGAGAAGGTTTATTCGGAACTGGGCCGGCTGCGCAAAGTGAAGGGCGAACGCGCCGCGCTTGGCAAAGAGACGATGATTGGTGTTGCCGGCTGCGTGGCGCAGGCCGAGGGCGAAGAGATCGCCAAGCGCGCGGGCGTCGTCGATCTGGTGGTTGGCCCGCAGAGCTATTCCGCACTGCCCGATATGGTCGCACGCGCTAGCCAAGGCGAACGTGTGGTTCTCACGGAGTTTCCCGATGAGGACAAATTCGACGTCATCGGCTTGACGCCGAAAAAAGTGCTCGCCAGCCGCGGACCAACGGCGTTTCTGACGGTTCAGGAAGGCTGCGATAAGTTCTGCACCTTCTGCGTCGTGCCCTACACCCGTGGCGCGGAAGTTTCGCGCGACGTGGCCAAGATCCTCGCCGAGGCGCGCGCCATGGTCGATGCCGGGGTGCGCGAGATCACTTTGCTTGGGCAGAATGTGAATGCCTATCACGGCGATGGTCCGGACGGACAACCTTGGTCACTGGCGAAACTCTTGTATGCGTTGGCCAAGATCGACGGGCTTTGGCGCCTTCGTTACACGACCAGCCATCCACGCGACATGGATGATGATCTGATCGCCGTGCATCGCGACCTGCCCGAAGTCATGCCCTATCTCCATCTACCAGTGCAGTCTGGGTCGGATCGCATCTTGAAAGCGATGAACCGGCGGCACACGGCCGATGAGTATCGCCGGTTGATCGACCGCATCCGAACCGCTCAACCTGACTTGGCGCTGTCAGGTGATTTCATCGTTGGATTTCCAGGCGAGACCGATCAGGATTTCGACGATACGATGCGGTTGATCGGCGATGTGGACTACGCCGCTGCCTTCTCGTTCAAATACTCGCCCCGACCGGGGACGCCCGGCGCCTTGATGGATGATCATGTCCCTGACGAGATCATGACGGAACGCTTGCACGCGCTTCAGGCTCTTATCACCAGCCAACAGCAAGCGTTTCAGCAAAGCCGCGTTGGCCGCAGCTTCCCGGTTCTCTTTGAGAAAAAGGGCCGTAATGACGGCCAATTGGTCGGCCGGTCGCCCTGGCTACAGCCGGTCAATGTGCAGGCGCCGGAAAGCATGCTGCGAACCTTGCAGACCGTCACAATTACGCACACCGGCACCAATAGTCTGTTCGGCGATCTGCCTCTCGGCCTGTTGGCCGAATCAGGCCAGACTGTATCTGCCGAACCGCTTTTGGAGACTGCCTCTTGAACGATCTGACCGAGACCCCGCTGGAAGGGCACGCCCCCGTGGAAGGTCATGCGTCCGATCTGGCGCACATTGTGGTGGAGTTCGATGACAATCGATTGGTTGGCGATCTCTACGGGCAGTTTGACCAGAACCTTGCGATCATCGAGCACAAGCTTGGTGTCGATGCCGCCGCGCGCGGTAACAAGGTGTCGATCAAAGGCACGCCGGATGCCTGTGCACTAGCACGGCAAGTCCTCGACAGCCTCTATCAACGCCTGGAACAGGGGCACACGTTGCATCCCGGCGATGTGGATGGCGCAGTACGCATGGCCGAAACAGCGTCAGCACAGCTTAATCTGCCGGCCATCGAGCCGCGTGGTGGCAAGCTCGCTTTGGCGACCATCGGCACGCGCAAGAAAACGATCACCGCCCGCAACCCGGCGCAGGACGCCTACATTCGTGCGCTCGACCGCGCGCAAATGGTGTTCGGCACCGGCCCTGCCGGCACCGGCAAGACCTATCTCGCCGTCGCCTATGCTGCCGCCCTATTGGAGCGCGGCGATGCGGAGCGGATGATCCTCTCGCGCCCGGCAGTCGAAGCCGGCGAGCGTCTCGGGTTCCTGCCAGGCGACATGAAAGAGAAGATCGACCCCTATCTTCGCCCGCTCTACGACGCGCTTTACGACATGATGCCGGCTGACAAGGTCGAAAAAGGCCTGCAAAATCAGGTGATCGAGATCGCGCCGCTGGCTTTTATGCGCGGACGCACGCTCGCCAATGCTGTGGTGATCCTCGATGAGGCGCAGAACACCACGTCGATGCAGATGAAGATGTTCCTCACGCGTCTCGGCGAGGGATCGAAAATGATCATCACCGGTGATCCGAGCCAGGTCGATCTGCCGCCAGGCCAGGTTTCTGGCCTTGCAGAGGCTTACCGGATGTTGCGTGAGATCGATGGAATCGTGCATTTGAAATTTCGCGCTGAAGATGTGGTCCGCCATCCATTGGTCAGCGAAATCGTGTCGGCCTATGACGAAGCAGCCCGTCGGCGAGTGCGGGCCGCGGCCGAACGCCAGGCACCGCTTCTAGGCGGAGACCGGTGACGCCAAGCATCGACCTCGTGATCGAGGCCGGAAACTGGCCGGAGGAAGACACCCTCAAAACCTGGTTCGAGACCGCCGTAGCCGCCGCCATATCGGTCACCGACTTCAACCTTTCCTTCGGCGAAATCAGCGTTGTGCTGACTGATGATGCGGCGATGCAAGCAATCAACCGGGACCATCGCGGCAAAGACACGGCGACCAATGTGCTCTCCTTCCCGGCGCTGGCTCCAGAGTCCCTTGCCAAACTTGAAGGAAAACGCCCGTTTTTGCTTGGCGACCTTGTTTTCGCCTTGCAGACGCTAGAAAGGGAAGCTGAGGCTGGCCAAATCAGCCTGCATGCCCATATGAGCCATTTGATCGTTCATGGTTTTTTGCACCTTCTGGGCTATGATCATGAAGAAGACCTGCCGGCGGAGGCTATGGAAGCGCTCGAAACGCGCATCCTGTCCAAGCTTGGCATAGCCGATCCCTATCGGGGCGGCGCAAAAACGACCGTGTAACAAGGATCGCAGCTGGCAAAATCGGCTGCACGCTGATGACCGACGACGCTTCGAGCTTAGAGCCCTCCAGTACGGGCCGTCAGATGACGGCCCCTTCCAACTCCCAATCCCAAACTGCAAACGCAGCACAATCGGACGCCCCGTGGGTGAACCGGCTGTTTGGGTGGCTGAAACCGGCCACCAACGGTACGGACTTGCGCACCGATCTTGAAGACGCGCTGGAGGAAGACCACGGCATTGGCCATGATTTTTCTCCTGAAGAACGGCTGATGCTGCGCAATATTTTGCGCCTGCGCGAGACACGCACCGAAGACGTGATGGTGCCCCGCGCCGACATCGTCGCTATCGATCAATTGGTTGCGCTTGGTCAGGTGCTGGAACAATTGCGCAGTTCCGGCCATTCGCGCATGCCGGTTTTTGATGGTTCGCTGGATCACCCGGTTGGGATGGTCCACATCAAAGACGTGGTGTCTTATCTGATCGATCGGGCGCGCAACGAAGACACCTCGCCGCGCAAACGCGCCCGAGCCCGCAAAGCCGCCGTCGAGCAGGGCAGTGGCAAAGCCACCGAGACCGCCGAGGCGGCTGGCTTTGATCTGCGTAAGATCGATCTGGATACGAATCTCAAGGACGCCGGCATTGTGCGTCCGCTTTTGTTCGTGCCAGCTTCCATGTCAGCGACCGATCTGATGGCGCAGATGCAGGCGAACCGCGTCCAGATGGCCTTGGTGATCGACGAATATGGCGGCACAGACGGGCTGATAAGCCTGGAAGATCTGATCGAAACTGTCGTTGGCGACATTGAAGACGAGCACGACGATGAGGTCGCGCCGCATTTCGACGCCATCGGCGATGGCGGTTATGTCGCCGACGCACGCGTGCCCATCGCGGACGTACAGAAGGTTTTCGGCGATCTGTTTGAGATCGATGAAGACGATGCCGATGAAATCGACACATTGGGCGGCCTTGTGTTTACCGCGCTCGGCCGCATTCCGGTGCGAGGTGAACTGATCGATACAGTCGAAGGCCTCGACATCGAAGTGACCGATGCCGATCCACGCCGCATTAAGCGCCTGAAGGTTTACCCGGCAGGCCTACGCCGTCGTGACCCGCGCGCACCAAGACGAGCCAGCCGTCCGGCGACGCAGCAGGATGGTGACCACGAGGATCGTGCGGCGAGCGGACAGGACAACGAGCCGTTCGATCAAGCAACGGGGACCTAACCAGGCATCATGCTGAGCGGTGTTCACGCCATCGCGGACGGCCTGGTTCTGCTGCATGGCTGGCGCAGGCTGGCCGCGGCATTTCTTGCCGGCGCGGGGAGTGTGCTGGCGATGCCGCCGCTTTTTCTCGCCCCCGTCCTTTGGCTTACGATGCCCGCACTGGTGCTGCTGCTTGATGGTGCAGATGCGGACCCTGCGCCGACGAAAAAAGATCGCTGGTGTTCTCGCCTCATCAGCCCATCCTTTGCGGTCGGTTGGTGGTTTGGCTTCGGCTATTTTCTGGCCGGGCTTTACTGGATCGGCGAGGCGCTGCTGGTCGATGCTGCCGCCCATGGCTGGCTGATCCCTTTTGCCCTGACATTGATCCCCGGCGGCTTGGCGCTTTTCATCGCGTTGCCCTGCGCGATCGCCGGGCGATTTTGGAGTACCGGCTTTGCCCGCGTCGGCATGCTCGCCTGCCTTCTAGTCGTCTTTGAAGCGTTGCGCGGCGTGCTTTTCACCGGATTCCCGTGGAACGGCTTTCACAGCGCACTCGGCTTGCACACCGCATTGTTGCAGGGCCTCTCCCTCATTGGCCCTTTGGCCGCGAGCCTTTTGGTTCTTCTGGTGGCGATGGCGCCAGCCGGGGTTTGGCCACACGAGGTCATCGGTCGCGGCTCGCGGCTCGTAGCGCTCGCCTGTCTCCTGGCCTTAACCGTGTGGACGGGTTACGGCGCGTTACGGCTAGCTGGGGCTTCTTCAGACCCGGTTCCCGGGGTCGCGATGCGGATCGTTCAGCCGAACATTGCGCAAGGCGACAAATGGGATCCCACTCTGCGCGATGCTCATGTCGCGACCTTGCTCGAACTTACAACGCGGCAGACGGGCGCCGAACAGCTGGGTGTTCTTGGTGTCAGCCATGTCGTGTGGCCCGAATCCGCCTTCCCCTTTCTGCTGACGCAACGCCCTGACGTGTTGGCGGCCATTGGCCAGGCTCTGCCGCTGGGCGTTGGCCTGCTGTCAGGCGCCATCCGGGCTGAGCCGCGTGGCAGCGATGATCGAGTGTTTTACAATTCCGTCTACGCGCTCAATGACCGCGGTGAAATTGTCGATGCCTATGACAAGGTGCGTTTGGTGCCTTTCGGCGAACAGCTGCCGTTTGCCGATCTTATCGATCGAATCGGCCTTCGCCCTTTGGTGTCGGCGCCCGCCGGATTCGCGGCAGGGTCAGGACAGAACACACTGCGTTCCGTGGATGGATTAGCTGGCTTAGCACTTGTTTGTTACGAGGCGATCTTTTCCGGTTTTGTGCGCGATGGTGTACGAACGAATCAGCCCGACTATCTGCTCAACGTCACCAATGATGCCTGGTTCGGTTCCAGCGCCGGTCCGCACCAACATTTTTTTCAAGCGCGGCTGCGGTCGGTGGAAACCGGCTTACCACTTGTGCGCGCAGCCAATACCGGCATTAGCGCAATGGTTGATCCCTATGGCCGCATCATCGAAGCGCTAGAAATCAATCAGAAGGGCGTCATTGACGTTGCGCTCCCGGAAGCTTTGCCAGCAACACTTTTTGCCCGCTTGGGAAATACACCGTTTTGGCTTATACTCGTGTTGATTTTAGGGGCTTCCTTTTACTACCAGAGGCAGCAAAAACCGGTTTTGGCTTGAGTCAAAGCCACTTGCTTTATACACCTATAGTGTCATCCATGAACTAAAGTACCCATCCAGTTTTGCATGAAAGGACCTGCACGTTCCGTAAGGGCATGCGGGGTAAGGTCAAAGTCTACCCTATGGCTAACAAACGAGCGCCTAACCCAGTTGATGTCCATGTTGGTACGCGACTGCGCATGCGTCGCATGATGCTTTCGGTAAGCCAGGAAAAACTTGGCGAGGCGCTTGGCGTTTCGTTCCAACAGATCCAAAAATACGAAAAAGGCACGAATCGCATCGGCGCCGGTCGTCTGCGCGACATCGCCAATGAGCTGAAAGTTCCCATTTCCTATTTTTATGACGATCTGCCAGGCGAGCAGCCGGCTTTCGGCTTTGCTGAAGGCGGCGTCAGCTATGTATCGGAGCTTTTGACATCATCCGATGGCGTTGAACTGACCCGCGCCTTTCTTCGCGTGAAGGACCCGTCGGTTCGCCGTCGTATCGTGGAATTGGTGAAATCGATCGCCGGGCAGGATGAGTCCAACGGGGCACCGGTCCAAAAGCCGGCGTCGAACGGCTAACGGTAGCATAGCTTCGGCCACCTCTTCCTTGGCTGGCCGCTAACACCACCGCGAATCTCTTGATTTCAAGCCATCGCAATGGCATGACACCGTTCATCCGTTTTGACGAACGAGCGTTTGTTTTAACGAACGCAGTTTGATCCAACGATCGGGCGTGGTTTTTGCCGCGCATTTTCCACCCTTTTTCAGGATGCACTTGTTATGGCGCGCTCCTCCTTTCTCTTCACCAGCGAATCGGTCTCCGAAGGCCACCCCGACAAGGTCTGTGACCGGATTTCCGACGAAATCGTCGATCTTTATTTCCGCACCGCGCTGACCGAGGGCATGGACCCCTGGCAAGTCCGGGTGGCTGCCGAAACGCTGACCACGACCAACCGGGTTGTGATTGCCGGTGAAACGCGTGGACCAGCCTCCATCGGCCGGGAGCTGGTTGAAGAGGTTGCGCGATTAGCCATCAAAGACATTGGCTACGAGCAGGACGGGTTCCACTGGAATATGGCCAAGGTCGAAGTGCTGCTGCACGGCCAGTCGGCACATATCGCGCAGGGCGTCGATGCGGCGGGCAACAAGGACGAAGGCGCTGGCGACCAGGGCATTATGTTCGGCTATGCCTGCCGGGAAACGCCGGATTTGATGCCGGCACCAATTTACTATGCTCACAAGATTCTTGAACGGCTGGCGCAGGCGCGTAAATCCGGCGAGGCTGCCGTGCTTGGTCCTGATTCCAAGAGCCAGGTCACATTGGCCTATGAGAACGGAATGCCGGTGCGGGCGACTTCTATCGTCGTCTCCACGCAGCATATGGACGCTGCCATGACGTCGGCCGATGTGCAGGCGGTGGTCGAGCCCTATGTTCGCGAAGTTTTGCCCGACGGATGGGTCACCGAGGAAACCGTTTGGCACGTCAATCCAACTGGCGCGTTCGTGATCGGCGGACCGGACGGTGATTGTGGTCTAACGGGGCGGAAAATCATCGTCGATACCTATGGCGGCGCAGCGGCGCATGGCGGCGGCGCGTTTTCCGGCAAGGACCCAACCAAGGTGGACCGCTCGGCAGCCTACGCGGCGCGGTATCTGGCTAAAAACGTGGTTGCCGCCGATCTTGCAGAATGGGCACAAATCCAGCTTTCCTATGCTATCGGCGTCGCCCAGCCTCTTTCGATTTATATCGACACCGGCGGCACAGCGAACGTGGATGAAGCCAAGCTTGAAGCCGCGCTCGGCGAGGTCATGGACCTTAGCCCACGCGGCATCCGCGCCCATCTTGATCTCAACAAGCCAATTTTTGCGCGCACGGCGGCCTACGGCCATTTCGGTCGCGATGCCGACGCAGATGGCGGGTTTTCCTGGGAAAAACTGGATCTTGTCGACCAACTCAAGGCGGCCGTTGCCGCTTAAGGGCGATCCCCCTACCGAGCGGGCACGCGGCCTTCTCTACGGTCGGCGCAAAGGCAAGGCGCTACGCGATTCTAGGGCCAAAGCCTATGACGCGGGCTTGGCGCGCCATGCGCTTGACCTCTCTGAGCCCTGTATTGTGTGGGAAAGCCTGTTTGATGCGCCGGTCAGTAAATTGGCTCTGGAAATCGGCTTCGGCAGCGGCGAGCACTTGCTGCATCAGCTAGGCCGGCAAGCAGAGACGGGCTTTATTGGCTGCGAACCGTTCGTCAACGGCATGGCACGACTGTTGGATGACGCCAAGGACCATGAGGGACGTGACCGGCTGCGCGTTCATGAAGGCGATGCGCGCGAGGTGATCGCCTGGCTGCCCGAAGGCTGCCTCGACATTGTCTATCTGCTCTATCCCGACCCCTGGCCGAAACTGAAACATGAAAAGCGCCGCTTCATGGGGGCCGACACGCTCGACCTTCTTCATCCCAAGATGAAGCCCGGCGCAGAGTTGCGCGTGGCCAGCGACATCGACGTCTACAAGGCGACGACGATCAAAGCGGGCGATGCGCATCCAGGGTTTGACCGGTCCGACCGGGATACGACCAAGCCCTGGGCGGATTGGAAGCGCACTCGCTATGAGGCCAAGGCCATCCGAGAAGGGCGGACCCCGGCCTACTTCTCATTTTTTGCCAAAGTGTTGCCGCAATAACACAAAGCTCTTGCGCCCTTCGCACTTTTGACTTATCTTCTCTCCAACACCTTCATCGTCAGACATCTGATCAGGGTGGGTCCCGGGCGGACCCGCCCTTTTCGTTTGGCGCAAGCACTTTTGCCAGGACCCATATGACCGCACCGCAAATCGACAGCAGCAGCGATGCCAACACCGCACGTGTTGTGCGTGAAACGGGCCTTGCTGCGCGCGTTGCGGCGATTGTCGAACCGGCGATCGAAGGGCTGGGCTACCGCCTGGTGCGGGTAAAAATCTCTGGCCAAAACGGTTGTACCGTTCAGATCATGGCCGAGCGTCCCGACGGCACCTTCACGATTGATGATTGTGAGGCGATAAGCCGTGACGTCTCGCCGGTATTGGACGTCGATGATCCGGTGAAAACTGCCTATCATCTGGAAGTGTCGTCGCCCGGCATCGACCGCCCGCTGGTCCGCCCGATCGATTTCGTTCGTGCGATTGGCCATGACGCGAAGATCGAGCTTTCACGGCCGATCGATACCGGCACTGGTGAGAACCGTCGGCGCTATCGCGGCCTTATTCATGCCGCGCTTGATGAGACCGTGGAAATCACGATCGATGCGACTGGTGGTGCGCTGGCTGTAGCGCTGCCCTATGACGCCATCGAAGATGCCCGTTTGGTGATGACCGATGCCTTGATCGAAGCGGCACAAAAGGCGCAAGACGCCGTGACCGCCCAATCCAGTGACAATGACAGCAACAATGACGAGAACACCACCGGAAACCACGCTTAACCGCGCACCGGTGATCTAAGGAGTAGGCCCATGGCCGTCAGTGCTAACCGACTGGAACTGTTGCAGATCGCCGATGCGGTCGCGCGTGAAAAGTCGATTGACCGTGAGATCGTGATTTCCGCCATGGAAGACGCGATGGCGAAAGCCGCGCGCGCGCGCTACGGGTCGGAGACCGATATCCGGGCGACGATCAACCCCGCCAAGCAGGTTATCGTGCAGAAAGTGCGCGAGGCCGAACGTGACCGTCAGTTTGAAGAATATCAGGATCGCATCGGAACTGTGGTCAACGGCACTGTCAAACGTGTTGAATACGGCAATGTCATTGTTGATCTGGGCCGTGGCGAAGCGATCATCCGCCGTGATGAGCTGATCCCGCGCGAAATCTTCAAGTATGGCGACCGCGTGCGAGCCTATGTGCTTGATGTGCGCCGCGAACAGCGCGGTCCGCAGATTTTCCTCTCGCGGACGCACCCAATGTTCATGGTGAAGCTGTTCACCATGGAAGTGCCCGAAATCTATGACGGCGTAATCGAGATCAAACGCGTCGCCCGCGATCCGGGTTCGCGCGCCAAGATCGGTGTGATCTCCAACGACAGCTCCATCGATCCGGTGGGTGCCTGTGTGGGTATGCGCGGCTCGCGCGTGCAGGCCGTTGTGCAGGAACTTCAGGGCGAGCGCATCGACATCATCCCCTGGTCGCCGGACGAAGCGACCTTCCTGGTGAATGCGCTGCAACCGGCGGAAGTCGCCAAAGTTGTGCTCGATGAAGACACGCGGCGTATTGAAGTTGTGGTGCCGGAGGACCAACTATCCCTTGCGATCGGTCGCCGCGGACAGAATGTGCGTCTGGCTTCTCAGCTGACCGGCTGGGACATCGACATCATGACCGAGGATGAAGAATCCAACCGTCGTCAGAAAGAGTTCGCCGAACGCTCCGAGCTGTTCGTCAATGCGCTCAATGTCGATGAAGTTGTCGGCCAGCTTCTGGCGTCCGAAGGTTTCGCGACGATGGAAGAGATCGCCTATGTGGAGCGTGATGAAATCGCGACCATTGAGGGCTTTGACGATGAGACCGCTGACGAGCTTCAGGCCCGTGCGCGCGAGTATCTGGAAGAGCTGGAAGCCAAAGCCGATGCCGAACGCCGCGAACTTGGCGTGGAAGACACATTGCGTCAGATCGACGGTTTGACGACGCCAATGCTGGTGGCGCTTGGCAAGGATGATGTGAAAACCATCGAGGATTTTGCCGGCTGTGCGACCGATGATTTGGTCGGTTGGAACGAGCGCAAGGATGGCGAAGTGGTTCGCTTCCCGGGTGCCCTGTCGGACTTCGATGTGTCGAAAACAGATGCCGAAGCCATGATCATGCAGGCGCGCGTTGCCGCTGGTTGGATCACGGCGGAAGAATTGATGGCGCAAAACGCGGAAGATGCGGAAGGCGAAGCGGCCGAAGAGGCCCCGGAAGAAGAAGGAGCGCCCGCGTAAGCGGGGCTCTTTCGGTGATGAGCAAAAGGGTTCAGATCAGAGTATGGCAAACGCCAAGGCGACCAAGACAGGCGAGGCTGCGCGCGAGCGCATGTGCATCGTTACGCGTCAACGCGCCGATGACGTTGATCTGATCCGATTTGTGCTCGACCCCGATGGGGTCGTTGTTCCCGACGTAAAAGCCGTTTTGCCGGGCCGTGGCACCTGGGTGACGGCGCGACGTGATGTGTTGGCCCAGGCGGTCAAACGCAAAGCCTTTTCGCGTGCGTTGAAAATCGACGTGGCGCCGGGCGGGCTTGATGATATTATTGAGCGGACGAACCATGTGCTGCATCAACAAGCGCGTGGCGCCTTGGCGCTGGCGCGCAAGGCAGGGCTCGTCGTCAATGGCTTTGCAAAAGTCGAAAGCGCGCTGAAAAGCGGCAAGGCCCATGCTTTGCTGCATGCGACCGACGCTGGCGCAGATGGCGTGATGAAATTGGACCGGCTCGCAGGCCATGTGGGCGTGCCGGTTTTACGTGTTTTACCACACGGCGAAATGGGTTTGGCATTGGGGCTGGAACATGTGATACATGCGGCCCTTCTAGACGGTCCGGGTGCTGCGCGGTTTCTCGCCCCCTTACGGCGGCTTGAAGCCTATGGCTATGGCAGCGATGTGCCAGGCAACAGCATTGATGGATCAACGCAGCGGGCGGAAGGCTCGGTGCTGGGAGACAAGACGGCAGTATGAGTGATCAAGACACAACCGACGAAAAAGGCGCACGCGAACCGGCAAGCGGGAAGCGTACCCTGTCGCTGAAACCCTCAACGGGGACGGTGCGGCAGAGCTTTTCCCATGGCCGATCCAATTCGGTCGTGGTCGAGAAGCGCAAGCGCCGGATCGTTATGCCTGGCGATAGCCCGGCGCCCAGCGAATCGACAGCCGAAGCGGCCAAGCCGACACCGAAAGTGGTGACGCAAACCAAACGCCGGGTGATCAAACCCGGTGCGGCAGGCGGCGCATCCAAACCTGCGGCAGAAACCGCGCGCAGCGCGACCAATGCTGAGCAGGAAGCACGCCTTAATGCGTTGAAGCAGGCCCAGCAGCGCGAGGTCGAAGAAGCCAAGGCTGCTGCCGAAGAGGCCAAGCGCCGCGCCGAAGAAGAAGCGCGCCTGAAAAAGGAAGCTGAGGCAGAGGCTGCACGCCTCGCCGAGGAAGCCAAACTGGCTGCCGAAGCCGAGGCGCGCAAGCCGAAAGTCAAAGAAAAACCCGTTGTTGCTGACGAACCGGTGGCAGCCGCTGCGCCAAAGCGTGGCGCGCCAGAAGAGGCGGCCCCCTCTCGTGGCAGTCGCGGTGGCGATTCGCGCAAACGGCCCGAAACACCGACGCCGGCCAAACCAACACCACGCACCGATGAACGTCGTCGTTCCAAGCTGACGATCACGCGCGCCCTCAACGATGATGGCAATCAGCGTGGTCGCTCGATGGCCGCCATGCGTCGTCGCCAGGAAAAAGCACGGCGCGGCCAACAGCCGACCGGTCCGCGCGAAAAGGTTTTGCGCGAAGTCACCATTCCGGACGCTATCACCATCCAGGAACTGGCCAACCGTATGGCCGAGCGTTCGGTGGACGTGATCAAGGTTTTGATGACGCAAGGCCAGATGCTGACGGTGAATGATGTTATCGACGCCGATACAGCGCAACTGATCGCCGAAGAACTTGGCCATACAGTCAAGCGCGTCTCCGAGGCTGATGTGGAAGAAGGTCTCTTCTCCACCGAGACCACAGATGACGATGAAGGTGCATCGCAACGTCCGCCGGTCGTGACCATTATGGGCCACGTCGACCATGGTAAGACGTCGCTGCTCGACGCCATCCGCAACGCCAATGTTGTTCAGGGCGAGGCCGGCGGCATCACCCAGCATATCGGCGCCTATCAGGTGGAAAAGAACGGCCAGCAGATTTCGTTCATCGATACGCCGGGCCACGAAGCCTTCACCTCCATGCGGGCGCGCGGGGCAAAAGCCACCGACATCGTGATCCTTGTGGTGGCCGCTGATGATAGCGTCATGCCGACGACGGTCGAGGCAATCAATCATACCCGCGCCGGCGAGGTGCCGATGATCGTGGCCATCAACAAGATGGACAAGCCGGAAGCCGATCCAAACCGTGTGCGCACCGATTTGCTGCGTTACGAAGTGCAGGTGGAAGGCATGGGCGGCGAGGTCCAAGACGTGGAAGTGTCCGCGACCACGGGCCAGGGCCTCGACAGTCTGCTCGACGCGATCCTGCTCCAGGCAGAGATCATGGAGCTGAAGGCGAACCCGGATCGGGCGGCCGAAGGCGTGGTGATCGAAGCACAGCTCGATAAGGGTCGCGGCCCGGTTGCCACGGTACTCGTGCAGCGCGGAACCTTGCGAAAAGGCGACATTCTGGTCGCTGGTGGGGCCTGGGCACGCGTGCGTGCCTTGATCAATGATCGTGGTGAGCAGGTTGATGAAGCCGGCCCGTCCGCGCCGGTCGAAGTGCTTGGCTTCCAGGATACACCGTCAGCAGGCGATCCGTTTGCCGTGGTCGACACCGAAGCCCGCGCCCGCGAAATCACCGATTATCGCCAGCGTCAGATTCGCGAGAAAACCGCCACCAACCTTGGCATGGCGCGTGGTTCGCTTGAGCAGATGATGACGCGTTTGCAGGAATCGAATCTCAAAGAGTTCCCGATTCTGGTCAAAGGTGATGTGCAGGGATCGGTTGAAGCCATCGCGCAAGCCGTTGAAAAGATTGGTAATGATGAGGTCGCTGCCCGCGTGATCCATGCCGCTCCGGGTGGTGTGACGGAGAGCGATATCGCGCTTGCTGGTGCGTCTGAGGCGCCGATCATTGCGTTCAATGTGCGTGCCAACAAACAGGCTCGCGACACGGCGCAGGCCGAAGGCATCGAGATCCGCTACTACAACATCATCTACGATCTGGTGGACGACATCAAAGCGGCCATGGAAGGCCTGTTGTCGCCGGAACGTCGCGAGACGATGCTTGGCAATGCTGAGATTTTAGAGGTGTTCAACATCACCAAGGTCGGCAAGGTGGCCGGTTGTACGGTCACCGATGGCAAGGTGGAGCGCGGTTCCGGCGTGCGCTTGATCCGCGACTCGGTGGTGATCCACGAAGGCAAGCTGAAAACCCTCAAGCGCTTCAAGGACGAAGTGCCGGAAGTTAGCGCTGGCCAGGAATGCGGCATGGCGTTCGAGAACTACGAGGACATACGCAAGGGCGATGTCATCGAGTGCTTCCGTGTCGAAGAGGTGGCGCGCAAGCTTTAGGTCTCGACCTACGGCGCGCTGCACTCACAGGGCTATTTTCGCGAAGGTTTTTCGATGAACCCTCCCTCTCAACGGCAATTGCGGGTTGGTGAGCTGGTCCGGCACGCGCTTTCGGATGTGCTGACGCGCGGTGATGTGCATGGGCTTGATCTCGGCGGTACGCTGGTTTCGGTATCGGAAGTGCGCATGTCCCCGGACCTCAAGATCGCCACCTGCTTCGTAACGCCCATCGGACCGGGCGATCCTAAGGAACTGACCAAGAAGCTCGCCGGCGGCGCGCGCGATATGCGTATGCAGATCGGTCGGCAATTGAACTTGCGCTTCACGCCGACCTTGCGGTTCAAGCCCGATACCTCGTTCGACAGCTACGGAAAGATCGACGAGATTCTGCGCTCGCCCGAAGTCGCCCGCGACACGGATCCGCACCGCGGACGGGATGAGGAAGAGACTTAAGTGGGTCGGCGGAAGAAAGGCCGGAAGGTTTCCGGCTGGATCATCCTCGATAAGCCGGTTGGTGTGACCTCCACCCACGCCGTGAGCCGCGTTCGCCGCCTGTTCGGCGCCCAAAAAGCTGGTCACGCGGGTACGCTTGATCCTCTGGCCTCAGGTGTCCTGCCGCTTGCGTTAGGGGAAGCAACCAAAACCGTTCCCTATGTGATGGACGGCGAGAAGCGGTATCTCTTTACCGTACGCTGGGGTATTGAAACCTCCACAGACGACACCGAGGGCGAAGCAGTCGCGACCAGCGACGTTCGGCCCGATGAAGAAGCCATTCTGTTGGTGCTCCCGCGGTTCGTCGGCACAATCAGCCAAGTTCCGCCGGCGTTTTCGGCCAAGAAAGTGGATGGCGAGCGGGCCTATGATCTGGCGCGCGACGGCGAAGTGGTGGAGCTGGAGCCGAGCACGATCACCATTCACGATCTGGCCTATCTTGGATCGCCGGATGATGATCGCGCGCTGTTTGAAGCCCATTGCGGCAAGGGCACCTATGTGCGCGCCATCGCTCGCGATTTGGGCCGGGCGCTCGGTTCACGTGGGCATGTGACCAGCCTGCGCCGCACCCAAGTCGGGCCATTCGACGAGCATGGAACGGTGACACTTGACCAGTTGGAGGCGATGGACAGCCCCGAAGACTGCGATGCGTTGCTCACCCCCATGGCCGATGCGCTTGGTGAGCTGCATGAAATCCAGGTGGTGTCGGGCGATGCTGCCAAACTGCGCCGTGGCATGAGTTTGCTGGTGCGCGGACATCACGCGCCCAATTCTGCACCCCCCGCGAATGGCGAAGAAGCCTACGCCATGGATGGCGATGAGTTGGTCGCCATCGGCGTGATGGACTATGGCAAGTTCCTGCCGAAACGGGTGATTGTGCCGGCGGAGTGACGAACCGACCGCCTATTTGGCGCCGAGGATCGCAATGACCTCGCCGGGCACGTCGTAACCGCGAAAAACCGCTTGTTGATCGCGCAAACCACACAGCTCGCGCTGGATCAGATAGGCGTAGACGGCCTCGGCAGCCTCGCGGCGGGCTTCTTCATGTTCGTCGTTGTTGCTTTGGCGGAAGGCCGCCAGCGTCTCCTCTACCCGTTTGCCCGCTCGACCGAGCGCGGCGGCCTTTTCCTCAAGCATTTCAACGTTGAGGGCGGTATCGACGCTGGTCTGCTCAAATTGGCGCGTATAGGCGAGAGGCATACGAAGGGACATGAACGGTCCTTTTTGAGGGGTAGCACACCGCTCTCAACCGCAACCATGTTCGCAGTCCTAGCGCGTCATGCGATCCAGAGAACAATTTGTACCACGGATTTTAGGCATGCACGCCAAGCAGTAGCCTGCGCATATCGCCCTCGGTCTTAGAGCTCAGATACAGCAGATAGCCGGCAAGGAACAGCATGCCAAACGACGGCGCGAGCACGCCAAGAGCGATCGAGCCTGCACTAAATCCACCGCGCCAGGCCATCCAAAGCCCGGATAAGATCAGGTATAGGGCGAAGTCAAAGTTGAACTGACCGCTCCATGAAAAGCTCGCCATGTCGCCAAAGAAGATCGGGATCAGGCCCATGCCATGTTGGGAGACAGTGACAGCGGTATAGAACGCGATGGCCAGAAACAAGGAAGCGGTAAGGGTAAGAAAAGCGATCATTGCGGCTCTCCTTGAGGCATTGAGATATCGGACGCTCGACGCCAAAGCGGACCGACGAGAAACAAGAGGACGGCAATGTTGAATAGGGCATTGGGCGCAGTGCCGGAGAGGATGGAGCCGAGACTATCAAGCAGGAACCAGGCAATGAGACTGGCAAGAACGGACCTGCGCACGCCATCCGGTGCAGCATCGTAGACCCAGGCGCGAAGACAACCCACTAGAACGCCCCAGCCGAGCAGAAACCCACCGGTAAGCGCGGAAAGAAACCGCATCTCCTGAAGTTGGTAAGTAATCGATCCATCGATCGGCCAGCTTAGCAAATCCAATGCCAAGCGTGCGGGCTGCGATGTCGCCTCAACTGTTGCCAGCGTTAAAATCGGGCCGAAGGCCGCGATGCCGATGGCCGTGACCAGCAACCAGGTCTTGTGAAACGACCGCGTGGAAAATCGTGACGCCATGAATAGCCTCCTTCTGTCAGACAGAGGCAACTAAAAGCGCACCGATCATCAGAGCAATTACCTTGTAGGTAACTGACGCGCGGCGCATCGTGACGTAGGCTTGGCCATGGACACCAGCACAGCCTTTCCCGACGCGTTAAGATTTTGGCGCACGACCAAACGCTTCAGCCAGTTGCAGTTGGCCATGGAGGCTGATGTTTCAGCGCGACACATATCGTTTCTTGAAACAGGTCGCGCCAGGCCGAGCCGCGAGATGATCGCACAATTGGGTGATGCGATGCAGCTACCCTTGGCCGCTCGCAATCAGATGTTGGCGAACGCCGGCTTTGCGCCGCGTTACTCCGCCCGCGCTTGGGATGATGAGGCCATGGCTCCGATACGTGGCGCCGTCGCCTACACGCTTGACAGGCACGCGCCCTATCCTGCGCTTGCCATCGACCGGCTCTGGCGAGTGATGCAGTTGAACGCGCCTGCCAATGCCCTGTTCGGACAGCTTGGCGTCAAAGAAGGTGACAGCCTCCTCGAACTCTTGCTGGGAGACCATCTACCCGCTTTGGTCGAGAACTGGGATGAGGTTGCTTATCACGCCGCACAACGGCTGCGAACGGAAAGCGCAGCTCAGGGTGGCGTCGCCGAGCTGGACCATGCTGCCGAAAACCTGGCTGGCAATGCCAAGCCCAAGGATGTTTCACCGCTACCGGTTTTGCCAACCATTCTGCGCTTCGGTGAAAAACGTCTGAACCTCTTCACGACGCTGGCGCAGTTTGGCACGCCGGAAGATCTAACGCTGGATGATTTGAAGATCGAGCTATATTTTCCGGCCGACGATCGGACGAGGCAGATTTTGGAACAGATGGCCGGGGGCGCATCGACACCCCCTTCCCATTCTTCCCAAAACCCTCTATAGCCCCGGCATCCTTGGCGATCCGCCAAGATACGTGACCTGCGCTGGACGACATCCCGGGCAGGCCATTCCTGAGTGGCTCTGTGCCTGCGGCACAACCGCTCCTCTCTTCACTTTAAAGGAGTTACCCGATGTCGATTACGCTTGAGCGCAAAGCTGAGCTCATCAAAGAGTATGGCGCCAAAGACGGCGACACAGGTTCGCCTGAAGTCCAGGTCGCCATTTTGACCGAACGGATCAACAATCTGACCGGTCACTTCAAATCCCACGGCAAGGACAATCACTCCCGCCGCGGTCTTCTGAAAATGGTTAGCCAGCGCCGTAAGCTGCTGGACTATGTCAAAAGTGGCGACGACGCCCGCTACCGCTCGCTGATCGAGCGCCTCGGCATCCGTCGCTAAGTACGCCTAAAGCGCGCCCGGAGCTTCTCGGCGCGCTTTTGTTCTTCGCCGGTGCAGGAACCGCGAAGGCCACCCAAGCGCCAAACCTTAGTGTCTCGTTCGGTCACTGGCAGGATTGCCGAGCATTGGACCCACCCTTGGGAAACCTTTTGTGGGAAGCCCTTTGGGGCGTTGCCAATGATCCGTCGTCTTGCTGATGGCTTTGAAGATTCAAGGCTTGGCACAGACGGTAAACATGCGCCTTGCTGGTTTTGGAGCCTCTCGCCCTTGGCGAGCCTCTCCAACAGGCGGGTCGCCACTGTTCACCAGGATGGCCTTCGCTTTCTTGTCGCCGGTTCTACCCGGGTCCGATCCATGGGGGATCAGACCGCTAGACCGGGGCGCGCTCCAAAGGGATCCGCGCCCGACATAAGGAACGAGAATGTTCAATCATCATAAAGTCAGCCTCGACTGGGGCGGGCGCGAATTGACGCTGGAATCGGGCAAGGTTGCCCGCCAGGCCGACGGCGCCGTCATCGCCACCTATGGCGAAACCACCGTGATCGCGACCGTCGTGTCGGCGCACGCACCCAAACCGGGTTTGGATTTCTTCCCGCTGACGGTGAACTACCAAGAAAAATTCTACGCCTCGGGCCGCATTCCAGGTGGCTTCTTCAAGCGTGAAGGCCGTCCGGCTGAAAAAGAGACACTGACATCGCGGCTCATCGATCGCCCGATCCGTCCTCTGTTCGCTGATGGCTACAAGCACGATACGCAGGTGATCTGTACCTGTATGTCCTACGACATGGAAAACGACCCGGATATGGTGGCGATGGTCGCTGCCTCGGCTGCTCTAACGCTGTCCGGCGTACCGTTCATGGGCCCGATTGGCGGCGCCCGCGTTGGCCGTATCGACGGCGAATATGTGCTCAACCCGCTTGTCGATCAGATGGAAGATTCTGAGCTCGATCTCATCGTTGCAGGCACCAATGACGCCGTGCTGATGGTGGAGTCCGAAGCCAAGGAACTGCCCGAAGACGTGATGCTTGGCGCCGTGATGTTCGGCCACACGGGCTTCCAGCCGGTGATCGACGCGATCATTCAGTTGGCCGAGAAATGCGCCAAAGAGCCGCGCGACTTCCAGCCGGAAGACTTGTCGGAGCTCTTTGACGCCGTTAACGGCATGGTCGGCGACGATCTCTCGGCTGCCTACGCCATCACCACCAAGATGGAACGCCAGGACGCGGTCGGCGAAGCGCGCAAGAAGGTTATGGCAACGTTCTTCCCGGAAGGCGCGGACAGCCCGGCTTGGACCGAAACGCAGGTCAAAACCGTCTTTAAAAAGGTTGAAGCAGCCACCGTGCGCGGCAATATCTTGAAGACCAAGAGCCGCATCGATGGCCGTGACCTCGTCACTGTGCGCCAGATCGAAAGCGAAGTCGGCGTGCTACCGCGTACCCACGGTTCGGCGCTCTTCACCCGCGGCGAAACGCAGGCAATCGTTGTTGCCACGCTTGGCACAGGCGATGACGAGCAGATGATCGACGGGCTGGAAGGTCTCTCCTTCGAGAACTTCATGCTGCACTACAATTTCCCGCCGTTTTCGGTTGGTGAAACCGGTCGTACTGGCTCTCCTGGCCGCCGCGAAGTTGGCCACGGCAAGCTTGCCTGGCGCGCAGTTCACCCGATGCTGCCAGCCAAGACGGAATTCCCGTACACGCTGCGCGTTGTCTCGGAAATCACCGAATCCAACGGTTCATCCTCGATGGCCACCGTCTGCGGCACGTCGCTGGCGCTGATGGATGCCGGTGTTCCGCTCAAAGCGCCGGTTGCCGGTATCGCGATGGGCCTCATCAAAGAGGGCGATGAGTTCGCTGTTCTCTCCGATATTCTTGGCGACGAGGATCATCTGGGCGACATGGACTTCAAGGTCGCTGGCTCGGAAAATGGCATCACCTCGCTGCAGATGGATATCAAGATCACCGGCATCAACGAAGAGATCATGCAGATCGCTTTGGATCAGGCCAAGGGTGGTCGTCTGCACATCTTGGGCGAGATGGCCAAGGCCTTGGGTGAAGCGCGCGCTGAGCTGGGTGAATTTGCCCCGCGCATCGAGCAGCTTTCGATCCCAACCGACAAGATCCGTGATGTGATCGGGTCCGGCGGTAAGGTGATCCGCGAGATCGTCGAAAAGACCGGCGCTAAGATCAACATCGAAGATGATGGCACCGTGAAAGTCGCCTCCGCCGATGGCAAGTCTATCGAAGCGGCGATCAAGTGGATCAAGTCGATCACCGATGATCCCGAAGAAGGTCAGATCTACCAGGGTACCGTGGTGAAAACCGTCGACTTTGGCGCGTTCGTTAACTTCTTCGGCCCGAAAGACGGCCTGGTGCACATCTCGCAGCTGGCGCCTGAGCGCGTGAAGCAGACCACCGACATCGTCAAAGAAGGCGACAAGGTCTGGGTGAAGCTTCTGGGCTTTGATGATCGCGGCAAGGTGCGCCTTGGCATGAAGATGGTCGATCAGGAAACCGGCCAGGAAATCACCGAGGAAGCCGCTGAATAGGCGTTTGTTTCTGACGCAATAAATGAGAAAGGGCGGTCGGGTGACCGCCCTTTCCTATTTTTAGGCCTCGAACTGGAGGACCCATGTCACTGCCTTGTTCTTGTAAGGCGGCATGACGTTGCCCTTTGCGATAGGCGCCGTGGTAGTCTCAGTTGGATGGTCAACCTTCCATACCCCTGAAACGGGGCATTTCTGGCCGGTGCGTGCGGTCGGTTTGCGATTCAACATGATGATAGTCCTCTATTCATCAATGCTCGCTTGACACCGAGAATCACCGAAACGTAAGCTTCAGTTGCACTGACCTCGATGGGCTACCCCGCGAGCGTTAAGCAGCCTTGTAAGGGAATCGCCGCTTTTGTCGGTTGAGCGATTCCCTTACGGGCAAGCTAATCTCAACAGTTTATGGTGTGTAAACAAAAAACTAACACCATATATGGTGTCCTCATCGATCCACGGGACTGATGTGAACAACTAGTAGCGAAACAGTGGATACTCGGACGTCGATGGCAAGCTCATCTACACTTTGCGCAAATCTACGCGCTCGATCATGTGATCCTCGCCCTTGGTCAGCACGAGGTCGGCGCGGGCGCGGGTGGGGCGGACATTGTCGCGCAGGTTCGGCAGATTGATGCCGTTCCAGATGTGCGTCGCGGTGGCGACCGCCTCATCGTCCTTGAGCTTCGAGTAGCGATGGAAATAGCTTTGCGGGTCGGCAAAGGCCGTCTCACGCAGACGCATGAAGCGGCGAATGTACCACGTGCGTAGCGTATCTTCAGCCGCATCGATATAGACTGAAAAATCAAAGAAATCAGAGACAAAGGGCACTGCTCGGTCGGCTTCGGATGGCGATGGCTGGCGCGCCTGCAGAACGTTCAGCCCCTCGACAATGAGAATGTCAGGTTGATCAACCGATACGGTCTCACCGGGCAACACATCATAGGTGAGGTGCGAATAGACCGGTGCCTCGACATGCTCATGCCCGGCTTTGACTTCACTCAGAAAGCTGAGCAGGGCCTTCACGTCATAGCTTTCGGGAAAGCCTTTGCGGTTCATCAAGCCTTCGGATTCCAGCACCGCATTGGGAAGCAGAAACCCGTCGGTGGTGATCAGATCGACCTTCGGCGTGTTCGGCCAGCGGCTGAGAAGTGCTTGCAGCACACGGCTGGTGGTCGATTTTCCAACGGCAACCGAACCGGCCACGCCAATCACGAACGGCACTTTGTTGCCGTTGGAGCCGAGGAACCGCTTGGTCGCCTTAAACAGTTGCTGCGTTGCCGCGACGTACATCGCAAGCAGACGCGACAGCGGCAGATAGATCGCCTCGACCTCTTCGATCGACAAACGATCATTGAGCGAGCGTAGCCGGTCGATCTCTCCGGCGCCGAGCACCATCGGCTCGCCTTCGCGCAGCGCGGCCCACGCCTCGCGGGTGAAACTGCGATAGGGTGAAAGATCGGAACGGTTCAATTGATCCATGGCGACCCGCCTTTTCGATGCGCGGCTCGGCACACGTGGGCGCACTATGCGCCGCGCGCGGCCTTTTCCGCCAGACCGGACTGTCCCGTACGGCGGGCAAGTTCGGCGAGCACGGTGTTGAGCGGAATATCGGCCAGATGCAAGACCACAAGCAAATGATAGAGGACGTCGGCGGCCTCTTTCATTAATTCCTCGGTGTTGCCTTCGAGCGCGGCAACGATGGACTCCACTGCTTCTTCACCGAGTTTACGCGCAGCCTCGGGCATGCCGGCTTGGACCAGCGAGGCTGTGTAGCTCTCATCGGCTGGTGCTTTGGCACGCTCAGCCAAGATCGTTTCCAGATCGGAAAGGGAGAAGTCCGTCATGCCGGCCTCATCGTCTGCTCGCGCCGCTCTATGCCGGACGCATCGGTATGCCGGCCTGCATCATATGGTCCTTGACCTGGCCGATCGAATAGGTGCCGAAGTGAAACACCGAAGCGGCCAGCACCGCCGTGGCGTGTCCTTCACGGACACCATCGACAAAATGATCCAATGTGCCGACCCCGCCTGACGCGATTACAGGAACCGTGACAGCATCGGCGATGGCGCGGGTGAGCGGTAGGTCGAACCCAGCCTTGGTGCCGTCGCGATCCATGGAGGTGAGCAGAATTTCGCCGGCACCAAGTTCCACGACCTCTTTGGCGAACGCCACAGCGTCGATACCCGTCGGCTTGCGTCCGCCATGGGTGAAGATTTCAAACCAGATTGACCCATCGTCGCGAACTGACTGCTTGGCGTCGATGGCGACGACAATGCATTGCGAACCGAACTTTTCAGCCGCGCGGCGGACAAAATCGCGATCGTGCACGGCAGCGGTGTTGATCGATACCTTGTCGGCGCCTGCAACCAGCAGGTTGCGGATATCATCCAAGGTCCGCACACCGCCACCCACGGTGACCGGCATGAAGCAGTGTTCTGCCGTTTCGCGCACCACATCCAGGATGATACCGCGATCTTCATGACTTGCCGTGATGTCGAGGAAACACAGCTCGTCGGCGCCCGCAGCATCATAGGCCTTAGCGGCTTCAACCGGATCGCCGGCATCGACCAAATCAACGAAGTTCACGCCTTTGACGACGCGTCCGTCCTTCACGTCGAGGCAGGGAATGACTCTGGGTTTGAGTGACATCGGTTTCTCCACAAAGCCCCGGACAGCGCAATCGCGCGTGATCCGGGGCAAGAGCCATATTGCCTTCGGGGTCCCGGCTCAAGGCCGGGACATTTGAGCGTTTTCACTCAGCCGCTTGCGCGGCAGCTGCGCTCGGCAACGACCCATTGATCACATAGGCGAGGATCTCAGCCACTTGGCGCGGTTCGCGGGCGACGGCGAGCGCTGCCGCATCAACTTCCTTCAGGGCGTGATCATGTTCGGGGCGCTGCAAGACGATCATTGGCTTGCCAAGTGCCGACGCATAACCAGCGTCGAAAGCAGCATTCCACTGCCGGTATTTTTCGCCAAAACGAACCACCACGACATCCGCATCACCGATAAGCGTGCGCGTGCGAATACCATTCATCATCGCGCCCTTGTGGTCGTGCCAATAATTGTCGGACTCAGCGCCGAGGATCTCAACGCCGCAATCATCGCTCGCCTCGTGGTTGGTCACCGGCGCAGAAAACCGGACAGGAAGGCCAGCGGCGGACGTCGCTTGCTCGATTTCTTCGCGCCAATCGGTGTGAATTTCGCCGGAAAGATAGACATTCCAGATTTTTTCATCTGCTTTCATGGACTTAACCTTTCAATGCGGCGTGGATTTAGGCGTTTTCGCTGCGCTTTTTGGTGATGGTGTAGGTGATTGCCAGCCCGACAAGCATGACGATGGCCATCGGAACCGAGATGATGGCCCAGCCGATCATCCCCATCAGCGATTGGGAAAGGCTTTCCAACAAGCCGTTGGGACGGGCGCAAGCGCCGAGCTGCGGGAAATTGACCACGCAGCCAAGCGCGCGAGCGATCAGTTCGCCGACAAAAGCGCCGACCAAAGGAAACAGGCCAATGATCAGCACCAGGCCGATCGACCAGCGCCAAGCCCAGCGCTTGGCCTCTTGTTCACTGACGCGCTCTTTGGAGCGCATGCGCATGCTCATCGGGCGGCCTCCAAGATTTTCAAAGCTTCACCGGGGTCTATCCTGCCATCATAGAGCGCTCGGCCGGAAATAGCACCTTCCAGAATGGCCGCATCGGGCGCCGTCATGCGTTTGATGTCGGCCAGCGATGCCAGACCGCCAGACGCGATCACCGGGATGGAGACGGCCTTGGCAAGATCAATGGTTGCGTCCCAATTGATGCCTGTCAGCACACCATCGCGATCAATGTCGGTGTAAACGATCGCGGCGACGCCGGCATCCTCGAAGGCTTTAGCCAGATCGACGGCGAGCATATCAGAGGTTTCCGCCCAGCCTTCAACCGCCACTTTTCCACCGCGCGCATCGATGCCAACGACGATCTTACCGGGATGGCGGCGCGCTGCCTCGCGCACCAGATCAGGATTGCGCACGGTGATGGTTCCCAGAATCACACGCGCAATGCCTTTGTCGAGCCAGGCATCGATGGCGGCGTGATCGCGAATACCGCCGCCGAGCTGCACCGGCATCTGAACGCTCTTAAGAATGCTGTCGACCGCGTCGCCATTCTGGCTGGAGCCGGCGAAAGCACCGTTCAAGTCGACAACGTGCAGATAGGAAAAGCCCATCGCCTGGAACGCGGCGGCCTGTGCGCCGGGATCGGTGTTGTAGACCGTCGCATCGTCCATCTCGCCTTTTTTCAAGCGGACGCAGACACCGTCTTTCAGGTCGATGGCGGGGAAAAGGATCATTTTACGCCCTTCATGGCTTCCACCTCAGAAAATTACCAATAAGGGCCAAGCCGAGTGTCTGGCTTTTTTCGGGGTGGAACTGCGTGCCAACGAGATTGTCGCGACCAACAATAGCGGTTACCGGCGCACCATAATCGGTGCGCGCAATCACATCGGCCGCGCTCCGCGCCTGCAGATGATAGGAGTGAACAAAATAGGCGTGCAGGCCCTCATCTCCCGTGGCGATACCGTCCAAAATGGGGTGCTCGCTGACAGCTTCCAAGACGTTCCATCCCATATGCGGAATTTTGAGGTTGGGATCATTAGGTTCGATTGCGACGACATCGCCGGCGATCCAATCGAACCCTGGCGTCATGCCATGCTCCAGCCCGCGTGAGGCCATCAGCTGCATGCCAACGCATATCCCCAGAAATGGCACACCGCGCTGCGTGACCGCGTGAAAGAGTGCATCGCGCATGCCCTCAACCGCACTTAAACCCGCGGCACAATCGGCAAACGCACCGACGCCGGGCAACACCACTCTGTCGGCGGCGCGCACCAGCTCAGGATCGGAGGTGACATGCACCGTTGCCGCAAGCCCTTGCTCGCGCACCACGCGCTCAAAGGCTTTGCTGGCCGAGCGCAAATTGCCCGAGCCATAGTCGATGATGGCAATCGATTCGGTCATGAAACTGTTCGTTAGCTGTAAAGACCGGGAAGGGCTGGCGGCGTTGCGCTCGATGGTCGATGAAGCGGTCCACGGGTGGCTTGTGCCGGGCTCAAAGACCGTTGTGACGGTGCACCGTCCTGTTCAGCAACCCAATGGCGGAAAAAGATTCGCTCAGCCTCTTTTTGGTTGGGCGCCTCGATCACGGCAATCTCGCGAAAGCCCTTGGCCGCCATGCTTTCCAGGCGCAGCTGCCCGGCCTCGATCATGATGATCAGCGCTAGCGCCACTGACAGCCCAATGATCACCCATGTCGGTACAGCAAAGCTTGCAAGCTGGATTGCGATGCAAAGGACCACATAGCCAAGCAGAACCCACCAGAGGCGCCGCACGATCATCCAGATAAGCGGCACAAACAGAGCGGCGAGCGACCAGCCATGGCGGATAAACACCAAGCTTTGCGCGTCATCCTCCAACGTTCCGGGCATCACCGGCGGCGCAAAAACCGAATAGGTGCGCATCTAAAGCGCTCCTTTTGTGGTCGGCAGATCGTCTGCGACCCGTGGGTCAATCGCGAGCGCATCGCGCAGGGCGCGCGCCACGGCTTTGAAGATGCTCTCAGCAATATGGTGGCTGTTGGCACCATAGACGCTTTCAACATGCAGCGTGATGCCGGCGTTCATCGCGAAGGCCTGGAAGAATTCGCGCACCAGCTCGGTGTCGAACGCGCCGATTGTATCCGCGGTGAACTCGACCCGCCACACCAGAAATGGCCGGCCCGAAACGTCAACGGCCGCGCGCGACAAGGCTTCGTCCATCGGTAGGTCTGCCGAGGCGTAACGGCGGATGCCGCGCTTGTCGCCCAGAGCCTCTTTAACGGCCTGACCAAGCGTGATGCCGACATCTTCCACCAAATGGTGATCATCGATGTGTGTGTCGCCGGTGGCCTCAACGCTGATGTCCATAAGCGAGTGCTTGGCTAGTTGATCGAGCATATGCGCGAAAAACCCGGCACCATTGAGCATGATGGTCGACGCACCTTTACCATCGAGATCGACCGTTGCTTTGACGGACGTCTCATTGGTGGCGCGCTCAAGCGTGGCGGTGCGAGGCATAGTCAATCTAATCTCATGGCTAGAAGATGCTTCCCTCTAACAGGCTGCGGGCTGTGATCCAAGCGCCGAACCACCACCTGGTGAACGGGTGAAGACACAGCTGTTGCTTTGCAATCGGCACGTGGACCCTTACATGCGGTAAAAGACAACTCTTAGAGCGAAGATATTCTCATGCATTCTCCTGAAAACGCCCTGCCGACCATGCATGCCACGACCATTGTGACCGTCCGCAAAGACGGCAAGGTCGTCGTCGCGGGCGATGGGCAGGTCTCGCTTGGCCAAACCGTGATCAAAGGCAATGCCCGCAAGGTGCGCCGTCTGGCCAGCGGCGACGTGATTGCCGGGTTTGCCGGCGGCACAGCCGATGCGTTCACGCTGTTTGAACGGCTGGAAGCCAAGCTCGAACAATATCCAGGCCAGTTGAAGCGCGCCTCGGTCGAACTTGCCAAAGACTGGCGCACCGATCGGTATCTGCGCCGACTGGAAGCGATGATGATCGTCGCCGACAAGGATGAGAGCCTTATCCTGACCGGTACCGGCGATGTGCTGGAGCCCGAAGACGGGATCATGGCCATTGGGTCGGGCGGCAATTATGCATTAGCAGCCGCCCGTGCCCTTGCCGACAGCGCGCATGATGCTGAAGAAATCGCACGGCGCGCCCTGACGATCGCCGGCGATATTTGCGTCTACACCAACCACAATCTGGTGGTGGAAAGCATCGACGAGGCCAGCTAGTGGCGACACCCCCGCCCATCCGCCAAATCAAAGACCGCATCAGCGCCGGTGTCGATGCCGGCATCATTACGCCCGATCAGGCGCTTGCTTTGCGCAAACTTCCGCTCGATTCGATGCCGGAACAGTTTGCGACGACCCGCACAGGCGATGAACCTTTTGCGCTATTTCGCGGGTTTCGCGATGTGTTTTTGGCCATCGGCATCGTCATCCTTGCGGTTGGGCTGACCAGCGTCGCGGGTCAGCTTTTGGGGATGCGCTTTGACCTGCAGGCCGGTTGGACGGATGCCTTGTTTGGGCTGATCTTGGCTGTGATTGCCTGGGGTGTGGCCGAGTGGGTGACAGGACGGCTTCGGATGCCGTTGGCAAGCCTGGTGACGGCCTTCGCCTTTTGCGCGGCGTTTGCCGCGACATTGATAAGTCTCACCGAAATGGCTGGACTGAGTTCCGGCACCGGATTGAGCATCGATCTTCTTGCGCCCGTTTTTGGCGCATTGGGCGCTTTGCTTTTCTACATTCGCTTCCGCCTGCCAGCGGCCCTGCTTTTCGTTGCCGGCGGTTTGTCGGCCACGATTCTTCGCCTGATCGACCCGACATGGTTCGATTCACCGGGCGTCACGTTCCAATTCGCGGCGTTTGCCGTTGGCCTGGTCATTTTCGCCGTTGCTCTAAGCTATGAGCTGCGCGATCCGCAGCGGGTCCAGCGCCAATCGGAAAACGCGTTTTGGCTTCATCTCCTGGCCGCGCCGTTGATCGTCTTTGCCCTGACCGGCGGCGCAACGTCGCTTGATGTCGGCTCAACCGGCGAAGCGTTGCGCATGTTTGCCGTCGTTTTTGTGCTTGGATTGCTCGCCTTGGTTATCGACAGGCGTGCCTTTATCGTGTCGGCGTTGCTCTATTTGGCCGGCGCGATTGCCTACACTGTCAATCAATCGGGCGCGGCGCCCGATACCCAATTTGCCATCACCGCCCTGGTGCTCGGTCTTTTCGTGGTGGGATTGGCGCTTGGCTGGCAGCCGCTTCGCCAAGCCTTCCTTGCGATTTTGCCCAACCGACTGTCTTCGCGTTTGCCCAATCCAGCGGGTCCGGATGCACTGGGCGGTTAGACCATGAACTTTCGATTCGAACCCGTAACGGAGACTGACAAACCGATGCTGCGCGTCTGGCTTTCGATGCCAGATTCGCAGGCCTGGTGGGGCGATCCGGACCATGAGATCAAGCTGATTTATGATGGCGAGGAAACGGGCGAATCGTCTGGTTACGTTGTTCATGGCGAGGAAGGGCCGTTCGCCTACATCCAATCCTGGCCAAGCGACAAGCAACCGCCAGAGGCAATCAAGGACGAGCCCTGGGTCGCAGATCAACCTGCGGGCACGCTGGGGGTTGATATCACCATCGGGCGACCCGATCTGCTGGGCAAGGGCCTGGGAACCGAGGTGGTGCGGCAGTTTTGCCAAAAGCTCTTCGACGAAGGGGCGCCGCGCCTCATCATCGATCCCGATGCCAAAAACTTGCGCGCCGTGCGTGCCTATGAAAAAGCGGGCTTCTCCCGGTTCGACCAATTCACCAACCCGGATGGGTCCGTCACGCTGTTGATGGAAATGTTTCCTCCGCAGCCCTAACCAATTTTGGACACCCCACTTTATGAGCAACCTTGCTGCAACCTTTTCCCCCCGCGAGATCGTCTCCGAACTCGACCGGTTCATTATTGGCCAGCATGACGCCAAGCGCGCCGTGGCCATCGCTTTGCGCAATCGCTGGCGCCGCCAGCAGCTTGACGAAAGCCTGCGCGAAGAGGTGATGCCGAAAAATATCTTGATGATTGGCCCGACCGGCGTCGGTAAAACCGAAATTTCGCGGCGCCTGGCGAAACTTGCCAACGCGCCATTTATCAAGATCGAAGCCACCAAATTCACCGAGGTTGGCTATGTCGGTCGTGACGTGGAGCAGATCGTGCGCGATCTGGTTGAAGCTGCCATCGGGCTCGTGCGCGAGCAGCGCCGCAAAAAGGTTGAGGCCAAAGCCCATATCGCCGCTGAAGATCGCGTGCTTGATGCGCTGGTCGGGGAAAATGCCTCACCCGCCACCCGCGACAGCTTCCGCAAGAAGCTGCGCGAGGGCGATCTCAACGACAAAGAAATTGAAATTGATGTCCGTGACGTTGGCGGCGCGCCGATGTTCGAAATACCCGGCATGCCCGGTTCCAATATGGGCATGATCAATATGAGCGACATGCTCGGCAAAGCGTTTGGCGGCGCGCGCACGAAAAAGCGTCGGGTGTCAGTCGCCGACAGTCACGATCTGCTACTCGCGGAGGAATCCGACAAGCTCCTGGATGACGAAGAAATCACCCATGAAGCGATCCAACTGACTGAGAACCATGGCATCGTGTTTCTCGATGAGATCGACAAAATCGCATCTAGTTCCGGGCGCGGCGGCGATGTGTCCCGGGAGGGCGTGCAGCGCGATCTGTTGCCGCTCGTTGAAGGCACCACCGTCTCGACCAAATATGGGCCGGTGAAATCGGACCATATTCTGTTCATCGCCTCCGGCGCGTTTCATGTGGCCAAGCCGTCGGACCTGCTGCCGGAGCTTCAGGGCCGCTTGCCTATTCGCGTTGAACTGAAAGCGCTGACCCGCGATGATTTCCGTCAGATCTTGCGTGACACGGAGGCGAGCCTCATCAAACAATATGTGGCGCTGATGGGCACAGAGGACGTGACGATCACATTCACCGATGATGCCATCGACGCGATTGCCGATGTGGCGGTCGATCTTAACGGCTCGGTGGAAAATATCGGCGCACGCCGTCTGCAAACGGTGATGGAGCGGATTTTGGATGAGATATCCTTCACCGCGCCAGACCGGGGCGGCGAAGAGATCGTGATTGATGCCGACCACGTGCAGGAAAACATCGGTGAGCTGGCAAAGAACACCGATTTGTCGAAGTTCATCCTCTAACGACCAGTATATGGCGTCACCCTCGCCCCCGAATCATGTCCGGGGCAGGCTCGTGTGGCGGGGGTCCATTCCGTTCAGCGATCGACAGCCTCGTTGTTTCCAACACAGCCTGAGGCATGGATCCCTGTGACAAGCACAGGGATGACGGATAGCGGGATGGTTAGCCGGATTCGCTCTGATCATCGGGTCGTCGGCGGTTGCCTTGGGCTGGTTCCAACGCCGGTGCGACGCCCTCAATCAGCATTTCGATGACGTTTTCCAAGTAAACGCAGTCGTTCGCCGACAAGTGGCCGATGCGTTGCGCAAACACATTGGCAAGCCGTGTCGCGTTGGGGCTGAGGTCCACCGTGTCCACAGCGACACGTGGATCAGAAAGAAAGGCCAATGTCTCCAGCTCGTCGGCATCGTCCCAGATGAGATTGAAGTAGCCAACAATGCGCTGAACGAAGGCCCAGTTGGGTAGACCACGCTTGCCGTGCTCCAAAGCTGAGAGATAGGCGCTCGACACGTTGAGTGCATCGGCCATTTCGGCTTGTGTGACGCTGCGCGCCTCGCGCAATTGCCGCAGCTTTACGCCAAGTGGGGTCAAGGTTGCAGGTTTCGGGGTCGCAGCTTTCATCGCGCCAACCCTAGGGCTTGGCCTTCTTGGCACGCAAGCGCACATAGAGGGCGCCGTCGCCACCATGGCTCGCATGGGCCGGTTCAACGCCTAAGACCGCCGCACGCATATCGGGCGCCGCGAGCCAACCCGGCACCGCCTTGCGCAAGATGCCAGAGCCCACCGCCCAAGGGGGAGCGTCAGGATGCGGATCACGCACGCGCGAGCCCTTGCCGGTGATCACGAGCACCGTGCGATGGCCGGAGGTATGGGATCGCCAGATAAAAGATCGCAACACATCATATGCCTCGTGCTGGCGCAGCCCGTGCAGATCAAGCCGTGCATCGATGGGCGTGCGGCCGCGCGCGAGGCGGCTGCGCGACTTGCGGTTCAGCTCGACCAACGGGGGTTGCATCGCACTGTTGGCTGGAAATTTCGCTGGTGGTGCGGGCTGCGCCCACTTCTTTTGGGCCTGCGGATGGCCCGGTTGATGATGTTTGAGCGCTCCCTTGGCGGGATAGACCGGATGCGGCGGCGCAGCGGCGGACTTCTTGGTGGTTGCCACTTGGCCGCTTTCCAGAAACTCCGCCAAAGCCTGCGAGTAGAGCGCGCGCTGTTTGGCATCGAGCGGGTCGACCGTGCGCTTCACCCGGTCCCAGAGGCCCGGCTCGCTGTCGCCCGCCTTGGCAGCGGGTTTGGCCTTCTTGCCGCTCATGAGGGATCTTCGTCGACCGACTTGGGGATCAAGAGGGTGAACGTGACAGGCTGGTTGACGGCCCCAGCGATCTGTCCAGCTTCATTGCCCGAGCCGATGAAGATGTCGCCGCGCGCTGGCCCAACAATCGCCGAACCCGTGTCCTGAGCGATCATGAGACGGCTAAGTGTATCATCATCGCCCGGAAGCGGTTCGTCCGACTGCACAAAAATCGGCGTACCGAAGGTGTGCAGATGACGATCAACAGCAAGGCTTCGTCCAGGCGTCAGCGGAACACCAGCCGCGGCGACCGGGCCGGCATTTGGGTCAAAATCTTCAGCCATGGCAAAAAAGATGAAAGATCGATTCGTTGCCAGAACGACATCGCGATCCTCGGGCGAAGCGTCCGCAAACCAGGCACGCAGGCTGTCCATGGTAACGTCTTCCAGCACCATGTCGCCGCGCTCGACAAGCGTGCGCCCGATCGGGGTATAGACGTGCCCTGATTTGCCGGCAAAGTTTATCCGCTGCACCGATCCATCGCTCATGGCGAGGCGAGCTGAGCCTTGAATGTGGATGAAGAAGGCATCCACTGGGTCTTCCAAGTAAACCAGCTCGAGGCCTTGCCCTTCCAAGGCGCCGGCCATGATGGCAGCGCGATCCGGGAAGGCTTCAAAACCATCCGACGTCCTACGACCCCAGGTCACATCGTCTTCGATAGCAAGGCTCTCTGGCGAGCCCGGCAATTCGATGAGATCGTCTGGGCGGGCGTAAAGCGGATGCTGATAGCGACCGGTGCGCTCAAAGGAGGCGCGCAGCTGTGGCTCGAAATAGCCGGTGAGCAACCCGGAAGCCGTCACGCGATAGGGCGTGAAGTGCTCCTCGAAGAACGCTCGGGCATCTTGATCAGGGCTGTCTTGGAGCAGGGCGCAAACTGCCTGAAGGGCAGCGCCTTCGACGCCGCTTGGCCGCGTCCTTGGCGCATGATGGACCGCGCGCTCGCAGGTTCGCGCGAAGGCCGACAGCGCGGCAGCATGATCGTCAGCCGGCCAACCGTCCAATGCCTCGAAACTGGTTGGGGCCAGAGACGCCGGAAAGCTATCGGCCATGATGGGCCCAGACATCAGACAGAAGGCGACCAAGCCGAGCGCGCCGTGCAGCCAATGTGGGTGCCACGCCGCCCATCGCATCGCGCGCCGTTGACCGCTTAGGTTGCTTCGGTGGCGACGAGCTTCCAGTTGGGATCGTCAGTGCCAGTGTCGCGCGCGAACGTCCAAATGTCGGTCATTTCCGTCACTTCGGTCGGATCGCCATCAATGACGCGACCATCGGAATCTTTGGTGACCGAAATGAGCTGGCTTTTGAAGCGCATGGTGATCTGCGCAATCGTGCCGGCGAGCTCAGCTTCAACAATGTCGGACTTATCTAGGCCGATAAAGGTGAAATCGACCGTTTCACCGGCGGCGTTGCGGTCATCAATCGCCTGCACAAAGCCCTGATAGACTTCTTCGTCCAACAAGGGCTGCAGCGTGGACTTATCGCCGGAGGCAAAGGCGGTGACGATCATCTCATAGGCGAGGCGCGCGCCATCGACGAATTCGCGCGCGTGGAAACTTGGATCAGCAGAAAGCAGAGCTTTGAGCGCGTCTTCGACGGCTGAGCCTGGTTTCACCACGCCACCGATCTGATCATCGGGATCAGTGGTTGGACGGGCACGAGCCGTCGGCAAGGTGACGACCTTGTCGCCTCCGGTCTCGGCTTCTTCGCGAGCGGTGTAGGGATCAAACGGCGGACGTTCTTCACCGGTGCGTTTGCCCAAGACCGAGCGCAAACGGAAAAAGATGACCACAGCAATGGCCAGGAAGAACAGGGTATAAATATCCACCGGCGTCCACGTTTCGGCCCCTGAGATTGGCGCAGATGATCGCGCGGGCCGAACCTTCTTGTTGGGTTGGGTTAATTGGAACTCATATGTAGGTGCGTTTCAAGCAGCATCCAGGGGTCGGCGCAAGCACGATAGCGTTACTTGCCCTGCTCGCATCGTCGCATTTCGTGTCGAGGCGGCGCCGATTGACGCTTGTAACCACCTTAACGTGGCCCCATGTTGGCGATCATGCCTTTTGCTCTGATCTTTTTATTGTTCATTTTCCTGGAAATAACCGGCTTTGTCGCCATGGCGAACGCAATCGGCCTTCTGGGCGTGTTTGCGTTGATTGTGCTTGGCATTCTCGCCGGCGGTCTGATCATCCGGACTATTGGCCTGGCCAGCGTTCAACGCATGCAACAGCGCGCGCAAGCTGGGGAGACGGTCGGTCAGGAGCTTGGCGGCCTCGTACTCGGATTTCTCGGCGGCGTTTTGCTGATCATTCCGGGCTTTTTGACCGATCTGATTGGCCTGGCGCTGCTGATCAAGCCGATCCAGACCTTAGTCTGGCCGCGCTATGGGCGGCAAATGGCCGGTCGTATGCCTGATGTCACGCAGGGTGGAGGGCGAAGCGCCGAGTGGCAGACGCCGAACACCAGCCATCGGCCCGCCAACGATTCTGTGGTGATTGATGCGGACCCCGAGCCATCGGACGGCTCGCCCAATCGCTCGCAAAAAGAGCGCAATCCCTGGGGCTCTTAGAATTAATCTGCCACCAGAAAAGCGTGCCCTGCCCGCTATTGTCGGCGTATCGCTTGCCGCCCGGCGGTCAAAATGGTAGCCACCGCCCACGTTTTATGCGCCTGAGCTTCAAGCGCGCATGACACCAGCTTCCCCAAACTCAAGGAATGATGAGCCCCATGGCACGTAAGAAGGCATCTGAGACACCGGCAGACGACGAGAAAAAGGCCGACGACATGGCCGAAGAAACCAAAGCGGACGCGACGCCGACCAATGGTGGTGGTGCCGCAGCAGCGGCTGCAGCCGCCGCGGCTGCAAAGCCCGCCGGTGCTGCGCCTCGGTTCCAGGCTCTTGCCCAATACATCAAGGATCTTTCGGTTGAGAACCCGAACTCGCCGGAGTCAATGCGCGGAGGCAAGCAACCGAAGATCGACATCAACGTATCGGTTGGCGTCAATCCTAAGCCCGAAGGCACCAATGAAGTGGTGCTGAAATTGGACGCCAAAGCCGGCTCCGGCAAAGACATGCTGTTTGCCGTTGAGCTTGCCTATGCTGGCCTGTTCCGCGCCGAAAACATGACGCAAGAGCAGACGCAAGTGGCGCTGATGATTGAAGGTCCGCGCCTTTTGTTCCCATTTGCCCGCGAGATCCTGGCCAATGCGACGCGCCAGGCCGGCTTCCCGCCACTGATGCTTGATCCGGTGGACTTTTTGGCGCTGTACCGCCAGCGCGCTGCGCAGGCGCAAGCTGCTCAGGCCGCTGCAAGTTAATCCGGCCGATCCGTTTCACTTTAAGTAAGGCCACGTTCTTTTCGGAGCGCGGCCTTTTCTTATGATGTGTCCGAGCCAGGCAGAAGATCTTGATAACGCGACCAAACGGCATCCTCGCCCAGGGTCGACACAAAGGCGGCATGCGCTGCCCGGTCGCTGTTGCTTACACGGCTTGGAAGCGGTGACGGACGTGGTGGGACCGTTGTCGCGGTGATCGTCTGGCGGCGTTCGCTGTCGCCGAAGCTCATGGCTTTTTGCCGAGCGCCGATGAGTTCCACATAGACCTCGGCGAGAAGCTGCGTATCGAGCAGCGCATTGTGTTTCTCGCGCGCTGATAGATCGATCCCGAAGCGCTTGCAGAGCGCGTCCAGCGAATTGTCCGAGCCTGGGAATTTTCGTCGTGCAATGGCAACCGTGTCGATCATCCGCTCAAACGACATGGTGGTGAGCTTGCAGCGCTCTAGCTCGGCGTTGACAAAGCCGAAGTCGAACATGGCGTTGTGCGCGACAAGGCGCGCGTCACCGATGAAATCGACCCATTTCTCCGCGACCGCTTCGAACAGCGGTTTGTCGGCCAGAAAAATGTCGGAAAGGCCGTGGATCTCTTCGGCTTTGGCCGGCATGGGGATCGTCGGATTCACATATTCGTGGAACTCAATGCCGGTGGGCACGAAGTCGATCATCTCGATGCCGGCGATCTCACAGATCCGGTCGCCGTCTTTGGCACGCAGGCCGGTGGTTTCAACGTCGAAGATGATGTCGCGCATGCTTTGATCCTTGTTTGAGCCGAATCATGCCGCGATTCGTCTGGCGAGGGAATCGGCTTACAGGCCGTTATGCACGCAATTCGGAGAGGATTTTGCGGACCTGGTCGCGCGCCGCGTCCACACCATGGTCGGTGGATACCAGAAAGTCCGCGCGGGCGATCTTGTCGACCTGGGGCATTTGCCGACCGAGTAACATGGTCGCGGTTGGCTCATCCATGCCGGGACGAGCGAGCAGGCGGGCGCGTTGCGTGTCGGGCTCGCAATGGACGACGACGACCTTGTCCATCCGGCTCTCAGCGCCTGTTTCGAAAAGCAGCGGGATATCGAAGACCATAACGTCGTGCCCATCCGCCAGGGCCTCGGCAGCCGCCAGGCGTTCACGCGCCTGCACGAGCGGATGGACGATGGCCTCAAGTTTTGGGAAGAGCGAGGGATCGCTCGCCAACGCCTTTTTCAGCGCCTCGCGATCCACAATGTCATTGAGGATGGCGCCCGGAATCAGTGCACCGACCGACGCGACGCCCTCTTGCCGGTAGATGTCATGCACAGCAGCATCCGCGTCATGCACCGGTACGCCTTCATCGGCGAAAAGCTGTGCCGTTGTCGATTTGCCGGTGGCAATGGAGCCGGTGAGACCAAGACGTATCATCTTAAGTCTTTGTTTTTGAAAGGATATCGTCCAATACGCGCCGGCGCAGTTCTGGGGTTACCGTTGGACGGACGCCGAACCAGCGCTCGAACCCCGGCACCGCCTGATGCAGCAACATGCCCAGCCCATCGACGGTCGGGTGATAGCGTTGGCGCGCAGAGATAAGCAAGGGCGTGTCGAGCGGCGTGTAGACAATGTCAGCGACGGTTGCGCTGTCCGCCAAGCGATCCAAGGCGATGACCAGCTGTGGCTGACCCTCCATGCCGAGTGCTGTCGTGTTGACCAGTAATCCGGCTTCGCCTGCGTTCGCGTCAAAGGCCTCAAGTCCACTCGCGACAACGCGACCTTGCCCGAAATGATGCGTGAAATGGGCCGCAAGCGATTCAGCGCGATCCACCGATCGATTGAGCAGAACGACGCGTTCAACGCCTGATGTCAGTAGCGCATCGACGATAGCCCGCGCTGCGCCGCCGGCGCCGAGAATCAGCGCAGTGTTTGCCTTGACGTGTGTTGCCCAGTTTGGCGCCTGCTCGGTGAGGTTGGCCATGAACCCCTCACCGTCCGTGCTCGTGCCGTGTAGCGCACCATCCTCCAGCCAAAGCGTGTTGACCGCGCCGAGCTGCGCGGCGTGCTCGGCAATATGGTCACAGGCGGCCAGCGCCGTTTCCTTGTGCGGGATCGTCACATTGGCGCCCACGAGCCCATGCTCGGAAAAATTGCCGAACCAGGTGGGCGCGTCGTCCGGGTTGACGGCAATGGCTGTATAAATCGCGTCCAAGCCATGCTCGGCGATCCAGGTTCCATGGATGAGCGGTGAACGAGAATGGCTGATCGGCCAGCCAAGGACGGCGGCGTGCTTGGTCATGACGGTGGTGCTTCCAGAAGCGGGTCGATGCCTTGGTCGCGCAGCGCTCTTAGAAGCGGCAAAAGCGGCAGGCCGAGAATGGTGAAATAGTCGCCTTCGATCCGTTCAAATAACGTCGCGCCCAGCTCTTCAAGGCGGTAGGCGCCAACGCTCTGCGTCGCGGCATCACCAGCACGATCGAGATAGGCGGATCGCTCGGCAGACGACAGCGGGCGCATAGTCAGGCTCGCGCGATCCTGACCTGTCCAAAGCGTTTGGCCATTCTTCACAAGCGCAACCGCGGCGATGAGGTGGTGTGTGGATCCTTGAAGACGGGCAAGCTTGTTGTTGGCTTCGCTAAGGCTCGCGGCTTTGTGGACAAGCTGGCCCTCATGCTCCAGCACCTGATCAGCGCCGATGATCAGCGCACCTTGATTCGACTGCGAAACGACACTGCTGACGGCTTGCGCTTTGGCCGTTGCCAGGGCGACCGCCAAGTCTTCTGGTGCAACATCGCCAAGCGATTCTTCCAGCGAGCGTTCATCGATGGCGGCAGTTTGTATGGAGAACCGAAGGCCCGCCCCTTCCATCATTGTCCGGCGTATCGACGAGCCTGAGGCAAGGATAAGGCTGGCGGTCATTGGGCATCGGCCCCAGAATCGACCGAAGTGTCGAGCGCTGTCTGGTCCGCCTGTTCCTGATCGTCGCGGTGCTGCCGGTACAAGGAGAGGATCGCCGCCGCCGTTTCTTCAATGGATCGGCGGGTGACGTCGATTGTCGGCCATCCCTGGCGGGCGCAAAGGCGGCGTGATTCAGCGATTTCACCGGCGACCAAACCCTTATCCGTGTAGTCGGTGTCGGCGGCTTCATTGTAATCGGTGAGCACGCGGTTCAGCCGGATTTGCACGATCCGGTCGGTGCTGGCGAGAAGCCCAACCACAAAGGCGCGGGTCGGTCGGGTGAGAACTTTTGGGATCGGCACTCCGGGAACCAGAGGATAGTTGGCGGTGCGGTAGCCGCGATGGGCGAGATAAATGCTAGTCGGTGTTTTGGACGTCCGCGAGATGCCGACGATTACGATGTCGGCTTGATCAAGATTGGTCGGCAACACACCATCATCATGGGCCAATGTGAAGTTGAGGGCCTCGATCCGCTGAAAATAGTCCGCGTCGAGCACATGTTGTGCGCCGATGGTCTGCGCGGCGGAATCGCCGAGATAGGACTGGAAGACGTTGATGACAGGATCGAGGACGGAAATTGCCGGCACGCCATGATCACGGCAACGCTCAGCGAGGCGCGCGGCCAGTTCTGGGTCCACGATTGTGTAGAGCACAATGCCAGGGGCTTGCTCGATGGCGGCCGCGATGCGTTCGATCTGGGCCTGATTGCGGACCATCACATAGCTATGCTCGATGGCGCGGGCGCTCGGATACCGCGAGGCCACGGCGCGCGCGACAGTGGATAAGGTCTCGCCGGTGGAGTCAGACACTAGATGTAGGTGGAAGAAGCGCGAGGCAGCGGTTGTCAACGGGCTGTGTCCTTCGGTGCGGGCATGTGTGGACAAGGCGGGGGTCAAAGGCCCGATCGATGGCATGATGCTGGTCTTATGAGGGCTTTTTCGAAAACTGTCCAAGGTAGCCCAGTGCGAGACAAGCTGTTGATGGGATGTGGACGAATTCCGACAAGGCGCAAGTGACCAGATCGTCGTCGTGGGTCAGGCAAAATCCGATGATCTGTTAACGCTTTGTTAAGGTTTACAAATGGTGAACGTGGGAAACGTTCTCTTACGCGGTGCTTCGTGGCCTTCCTGATGGCAGGGTTGGTGGATGAGGTTATGCAGAGATTGGGCGACGCGATTTATGAGTCTTTTCCACGGGCAAGAAAAAGAAGGAAGGCTCTCTTGTAGAGAGACTCTTTTTTCCTTCCTCGCTTTCCCCAAGGCTGATCGGGTGTCACAAGGCGCTGACGAATGACGGTAATCTAAGGAATGTGCGTGTGAGCAATCGGTTGTTGTTGGATGTTTTGAACGGCCATGTTGGCGAACGGATGCCGATATGGATGATGCGGCAGGCCGGTCGATACCTTCCTGAATATCGTGCGACACGGGCTGAGGCAGGTAGCTTTCTTGATCTCTGCTACAACCCGGAGCTTGCCTGCGAGGTGACGCTGCAGCCGATCCGCCGGTTTGGCTTTGATGGATCGATTCTGTTTTCCGATATTCTGGTTGTGCCCCATGCGCTCGGTCAAGACGTGCGATTTGAGGAAGGCATTGGCCCTGTTCTCCCGCCTCTGGATGCTCAGGAGATCACGGCACTGATCGATCGGTTTGAATCGGAACCGGAACGGTTTGATGCGCATCTTGATCCGGTGATTGAAACCGTCCGACGCTTGCGGGCAAACTTGCCTGATGAGGTAACGCTGCTCGGCTTTTGCGGCGCGCCTTGGACCGTGGCGACCTATATGGTGGGCGGGAGAGGCAGTCCCGATCAGGCGGCGGCGCGCAAATTCGCGCTGAAAGAACCGGTGGTCTTCGATCGTTTGCTTTCCTGTCTGGCTGATGCGTCGGTGCGGTATTTGTCGCGCCAGATCGAGGCCGGTGCAGATGCGGTTCAGGTGTTTGATAGCTGGGCCGGATCGCTCAGTCCGGCTGGGTTCGAACGTTACAGCGTCGCACCGATTGCGCAGATTGTTCGTGGGCTTCGGGCCAAACACGCTGAGACGCCAATTATTGGCTTTGCCAAAGGCGCCATGCATGCACTCGGCCCGTTTTCGCAGGCCACAGGGATCAGCGCCGTCGGGCTAGATTGGACGATCGATGTTGCAGCGGCGCGAGTGCAGGTTCCCCAAACGATGGTCACCCAGGGCAATATCGATCCGCTGCTGATGACGGCAGGGCCTGAGGCTTTGGATGCTGCTGTTGATGCCATGCTCGCCGGAGCCAAGCGCGTGCCCCATGTGGCCAATCTTGGCCATGGAATCACGCCTGACGGTCAGATTGACCAGGTGCATCGGTTCATTGAGCGGGTGCGTGCCGGGCACGGATCATGACAGCGGTGAATGAGCCGTCACCGGTGAAACAATGGGGTGGCCATGCGGTGGCGGTCTTACTGTTGGCTGCCATCACCACAGCGCTCATCTTTGTCGTTCCTGCCGGCGCTTATCTTTGGATGAAGGCGCTGCATGTGATTGCAGTTATTGCTTGGATGGCTGGGCTACTCTATCTGCCGCGCTTGTTTGTCTACCATGTTGATGCGGAGATCGGCTCGATCCAGTCGGAGACCTTCAAGACCATGGAGCGGCGGCTTCTGAAAGCCATTATGACGCCGGCGATGATTGTCTCGGCCGTCACTGGTTTCTGGCTGACGATTGTCGTTCACAGCTTTCAGGGCGGTTGGCTGCACGCCAAGCTTGTTTTCATCGTCATCTTGTTTGCCGTGCATGGCCACCTTGCAGCATCGGTGCGTCGATTCGCTGGTGATGGGAACGAGAAATCGAGCCGCTATTGGCGGTTTATGAACGAGGTTCCGACGCTGGCGATGATCCTCATTGTAATCCTGGTCATCGTTCAACCTTTCTGATCAGCGCGGCAGGTTGGCAGTTGAATTGCCGAGTGTCTTTCGTCGCGTTTGGTGCTGCCTGTTACGATCCTGTCTTGTCAAAGACACAAAGGTGTCTTACATGCCGCCATGTAGGCAGTCGCTGCGGCGCACCATCAGCCGCTAGGCTTTGGTGCAGTGCATCGGACACGATGTTCAGCAGCGCACGAGCAGGTTTCCAATCACCTCGCGTTTTGGCGTTTCCTACAGTCTCTCGATCACCTCTGATCTCCTTCCCCTTTTTCTGCTTCTCCCGACCGGCAGACCCCCACAGGCAAATTATCATCTCCATGGAAGAAATCCGGCTTCAGGCCCTTAAAGCAAAATCTCCAACCGATCTTCTGGTGCTCGCCGAAGAATTGGAAGTGGAGGGCGCCAGCGCCTTGCGCACGCAAGAGCTCATGTTTGCGATCCTCAAACGCTATGCGGAACGCGATGTTGAGATCGTCGGCGAGGGCGTTCTGGAAGTTCTTCAGGATGGGTTCGGATTTCTGCGTTCGCCCGAGGCGAACTATCTGCCGGGGCCGGATGATATCTATGTTTCGCCGACGCAAATCCGCAAATTTTCACTGCGGACGGGTGACACGGTTGAGGGCATTATTCGCAGCCCTAAAGAAGGTGAGCGTTACTTCGCGCTGGTGAAGCTCATCACCATCAATTTTGAAGAGCCGGAGATGGCGCGCCACAAGGTTCACTTCGACAATCTTACCCCGCTTTATCCGGATGAGCGGTTTAAAATGGAAGTCGATGATCCAACGTTGAAGGATCGCTCGGCACGTGTGATCGATTTGGTCGCGCCGATTGGCAAGGGCCAGCGCGCCCTGATCGTCGCGCCGCCGCGCACCGGTAAAACCGTCGTCTCATCCACGTTCGACGAACCGGCGCAGCGTCACGTGCAAGTTGCCGAGATGGTGATCGAAAAGGCCAAACGCCTGGTCGAGCATGGGCGCGATGTCGTCATCCTGCTCGATAATATCACGCGTTTGGGCCGAGCCTACAACACGGTGGTTCCATCGTCGGGCAAGGTGCTCACCGGTGGTGTCGATGCCAATGCTTTGCAGCGACCAAAGCGTTTTTTCGGTGCGGCGCGCAACATCGAAGAAGGTGGGTCGCTGACGATTATTTCCACGGCGTTGGTTGATACCGGCAGCCGGATGGACGAGGTTATTTTCGAAGAGTTCAAGGGTACGGGCAACTGCGAGATCGTGCTTGACCGCAAGGTCTCCGACAAACGGGTATTCCCGGCGATTGATATTCTGAAGTCGGGCACACGCAAGGAAGAGCTTCTCGTTCCCAAAGGCGATCTGGCGAAGATGTTTGTTCTGCGGCGAATTCTCTCGTCAATGGGGACAGTCGATGCGGTCGAGTTCCTGCTTGACAAGCTGAAGGCGACGAAAACCAATTCGGACTTTTTCGATACGATGAACACTTAGGCGGGATTTCCGGCAAAATGTTTCACGTGAATCGATTCGGATAAGAAACAATGGCCGAGACAGTTGCGGCCCTTTCCTCCGGTCTTGTTCCAAGTGGCGTCGCGGTCATCAGGGTCTCCGGCCCACACGTTCGATTCGCTCTCGAAAGCATCGCTGGAATCTGCCCTCGGCCAAGGTATGCTAGCCTTAGAGCGCTGAACGATCCGCAGTCCGGCCAGATGATCGACAAAGGTCTGGTTCTTTTCTTCCCAGGGCCAAACAGTTTCACCGGTGAAGACGTCGCCGAGTTTTATTGTCACGGTGGACGCGCGGTGGTCGATTCGATGCTGCGTGCTCTGTGGTCGCTTGAGGGGGTGCGCCCTGCCGATGCTGGCGATTTCACACGGCAGGCGTTTGTGAACGGTAAGCTGGACCTCACGCAAGTTGAGGCCGTTGGCGATCTTATCCATGCATCGACGTCTGTGCAGTTGGACCAGGCTCTAGCACAGCTCGACGGTGCTGCGACGCGCAAATTGGCGGTATGGAAGGATGCGCTGGCTGATATCCGCGCTCAGATCGAAGCAGATCTTGATTTTTCTGACGAAGACGATGTTCCCGGATCGGTTGTGGATTCGTTGCCGGAACAATTGCGCGCGTTAATCCGGGCAATGAAGGAAGAGCTTTCCTCCCATATCGCTGAGCGGGTTCGGGACGGATTTCGCGTGGTGTTGGCCGGTGCGCCGAACAGCGGGAAATCAACTCTGCTCAATGCTCTCTTGGAACGGGATGCGGCGTTGGTCTCGCCGATTGCCGGAACCACGCGAGATCAGATTGATGTGCCGATCGATCTTGATGGACTGCCTGTTGTCCTGACCGATACGGCGGGTCTGCGAAGCTCGGGGTATAGTGAAGATCCTATTGAGTTGATGGGGATGGATCGTGCCAAACAGGCCCTTGAGCAGGCGGATTGTGTCGTCTGGTTAGTCGGCGGTGCGGAGATTGTTGGTGCTCCTTCAATACTAGGCAAGTCGGCATCGCCAAGAACGATTCGTGTCCGTTCCAAACTCGATGTTATTGAGTATCCAAACACCGGTGATGATGTGGACATCGGCGTTTCGGGGAAGACAGGAGAAGGTCTTCCGGCTTTGAAGTCGTTGATCGCAGCGAGATTGCGGGATCAATATGGACTCGCTGGAAATTCGGCTGAGACCGGTAATGGCGTTGTGCTGGATGCACGTCGCCGGACCGCGTTGCAATCGTCCTTGACGCATGCTGAAGAGGCAGCGGGTCGGCTGCAACAGGGCGGGTCTGCGCTTGACCATGCCGCCGAGGAGTTACGGATTGCGCAGCGTTTGTTGGGAACCATCACGGGTGACGTCGATGCGGAACAGCTGCTCGATCGGGTGTTTTCGCGGTTTTGTATCGGCAAATAGGCAGTTGGCTGAACGAGCCATTCGTTTCACGTGAAACCGGCCTGGCCACCCTTCCAACTCTGAGAATACATTTTCTCGCCGCCGCTTCTGGTTGGCAAGTCTTGAACTGGTCGCCATTTCGAGTCACGAGACTCCTTTGGTCCAATCATTGAGAACCTTTGGCTGTTTGATGCATCGATCGAACTCTTCAAGAACCAGCTATGACGTTGTGGTTGTGGGCGGCGGTCATGCCGGCTGCGAAGCCGCGGCCGCCGCAGCGCGGCTGGGCGCCAACACGGCCTTGGTGACACTGAAGGCAGAAGCGATCGGGGTTATGAGCTGCAATCCGGCGATTGGCGGGTTGGGCAAAGGCCATCTGGTGCGTGAGGTTGATGCGCTGGATGGGTTGATGGGCAAGGCGGGAGACGTCGCAGGCATTCAATTCCGTCTCCTCAACCGCCGCAAGGGGCCTGCGGTGCAGGGGCCGCGTGCTCAGGCGGATCGCAAGCTCTATCGCGGGGCCATCCAGGATATGCTGGCTGCGTATGACACGCTTTCGGTGATTGAAGGTGAAGTTGCGGATTTGCATCTATCGCCGGAGGGAAGGGTGATCGGGGTTGTTTTGTCCGATGATCGCGTAATCCCTGCCGGGGCGACTGTGCTAACAACTGGAACCTTTCTTGGCGGTCTCATTCATCTCGGGGAGAAGTCCTGGCCGGCTGGACGTCATGGTGAAGCACGGGCTCAAAAGCTTGCAGACCGCTTGCGCGCCATGGATTTGCCTATGGGGCGCCTTAAGACCGGGACCCCGCCACGCCTAGATGGACGGACAATCGCCTGGGATCAATTGGAAGAACAGCCTGGCGATAAGAACCCCATACCCTTTTCGGCGTTGACGAAATCCATCATCACACCGCAGGTGTCGTGCTTCATCACGCGAACGACCGCCGATACGCATCGGATTATCGAGCGGAACATTCATCGATCCGCCATGTATTCCGGCCAAATCGACAGCCGAGGACCGCGGTATTGCCCGTCTATCGAGGATAAGATTGTCCGCTTCAAAGACCGGACGAGCCATCAGATTTTCCTAGAGCCCGAAGGCTTAGATGATCACACTGTCTATCCCAATGGAATCTCAACGAGCCTTCCAGAAGACGTTCAGCGTGATGTGGTTGCATCCATTCCAGGGCTCGAGGCGGCGGTAATTCTGCAACCGGGATATGCAATTGAGTACGATCATATCGATCCGCGGGCTTTGGATTCAAGCTTGAGCTGTCGTGCTTTGCCTGGGTTGTTTATGGCGGGACAAATCAATGGAACGACCGGCTATGAAGAAGCGGCGGCCCAAGGGCTAGTGGCCGGTCTGAATGCGGCTCGAGAATGTGGCGGGCATGATCCAATCCGATTCGGTCGCGAAACGAGCTATCTTGGCGTGATGATTGACGACCTCACGACCCGAGGCGTAACCGAGCCGTATCGCATGTTCACGTCGCGTGCCGAGTATCGGTTAAGATTGCGCGCCGACAATGCCGACCAGCGTCTGACGCCGATAGGGATCGACGTTGGACTTGTTGGCGATTATCGGCGCAAAGTTTTCCAAGACAGGGCGCGTGACCTAGCGGACGCTCGTGCGGCGTTTAAATCTGCTTCCGCTTCCCCTCATGAGTTGCAACGCCAGGGTCTGCGGGTAAAGCAGGATGGGCGCGCCCGTTCGGCCTTTGATGTTTTGGGGTTCCCGACAGTGTTGCTCAACGACGTGCTTTCGATTTGGCCACAATTGGCAGAACACGCAAAGCCGATCCTTGAACAGGTGGCAGTTGACGCGAGCTACGCCGTCTACGTCGATCGGCAGGATGCGGAAGTCACTGCGCTGAATAGGGAGTCAGAAGTGGCGCTCCCCGCCGACTTGGCATTTGATGCCATGCCGGGGCTTTCTAATGAATTGACTCAGCGATTGAAAGCCGCACGCCCGCGGACGCTCGCTGAAGCCCGGCGGTTGGAAGGCATGACCCCGAGTGCATTGGCGCTTTTGTTGGTTCACGCTCGAAAGCATGCTGCCTAGATTGCGACGGACTCAGTAATGCCTTGGGCTTCTCCAATACTTAAAGCTGAAGTAGACGCTTGATGGACGATCGATTCGGACTCGAAATGGCCCAAAGCCTGTCGGGCGTGGTGCTCGTCGAAAAATGCCAGGCCGATCTTCTTCGATTTGTTGAGCTGTTGCGGAGTTGGCAGCGGGCAAAGAATTTGGTGTCAGATGATACGCTTGACCACGTGTGGGACCGACACATTACTGATGGGCTTCAACTGGTCCCTTTGATCGAGACGTGGGCGGAAGCGAAATCAGGTGACGATCAACCGTCAATTGGTTCGGCGATCCAAGTTGTGGATCTCGGTTCAGGTGCCGGCCTGCCGGGGCTACTGCTTGCGCTCGCGCGGCCTGGCGAAATGGTGGGTTATATTGCAAGCGACGGCGAATCTGTGGGTTCACGATTTGAGTTCAAGGTTTCCCTTATCGAGGCGAACGGACGGAAGGCATCGTTTCTGAGAACCGTTTCACGTGAAACAGGTGTATCGGTTCGAGTGATAAACAAGCGCATCGACGCGGTGCACGCCGATCCTTCGATTTCACCGGATATCGTGACGGCACGGGCGCTCGCACCCTTGCCCAAGCTTATGGCGTTGGCTGAGCATTGGATCGCCCGTGGCGCAACGGCTTTTTTTCACAAAGGTGGGGAGTATGCGCGAGAGCTGGCGGAATGGACTGACGCCTCCCATTATGACGTGGTAGAGCATGTGAGTGTTGTTGATCCCAGCAGCCGCATCCTTCAGGTGAGCCGGAAAGATGCGCAAAGACCAAGGCAAACATCATGATGCACACCTCGCCCATCCCGCCGATCCACCCCCATCCGCGTGTGATCACGGTCGCAAACCAGAAGGGCGGCGTCGGGAAAACAACCACCGCCATCAATTTGGGAACAGCCTTGGCGGCAATCGGCGAGCAGGTTGCGATCCTTGATCTTGATTCGCAAGGTAACGCGTCAACGGGCCTGGGGATCGCGGCATCCGACCGCACGGTCACAAGTTATGATGTGATGACGGGCGACGCTGACCTTGCCGATGCCGTTCTGCAGACTGCCGTTCCCAATCTTTCCATTGTGCCATCGACCGTCGATCTTTCCAGCTTGGAAATGGAGATAGCCTCTGATCCGCAGCGGGCTATGCGGCTGCGGTCGGGGCTTCACACTTACCAGGCTAAGCAGATGGAAATGCCGAGTGCCAAGCGGCTTTCCTACATTCTGATCGATTGCCCGCCGTCGCTTAGCCTGTTGACCGTGAATGCTATGGCCGCCTCCCACGCGGTTCTGGTGCCGTTGCAGTGCGAGTTCTTTGCGCTGGAAGGGCTGTCTCAGTTGCTTCGCACCGTCGAGCAAGTGCGCGGTGCGTTGAACCCAGAGCTGATCATTCATGGCATCGCGCTGACCATGTACGACGCGCGCAACAATCTTTCCTCACAGGTCGTTGAGGATGTGCGCGAGGTGATGGGTGACAAGGTCTATTCGACCATGATCCCGCGCAATGTCCGACTTTCCGAGGCGCCGAGCTATGGCCGCCCGGCGATTTTGTACGATTTTAAATGCGCGGGAAGCCAGGCTTATATCAAGCTGGCGCAGGAGATCATCGAGCGTGAGCGTGCCCTGCGCGCCGTCGCCGCCTAGGAAAAGGACGTCGCTATGGCGGAGGATGCATCCAAGCGCCGGTTAGGCCGCGGCCTTGCCGCCCTTATGGGCGATGCTGTTCCCGAGAACGTTGCCGTTGATCAATTGCGCAACACGCGGCGGCTTCCGATTGAACAGATCGCTCCCAACCCACGCAATCCGCGGGGCCTCTTTGCTGAAGACGCGTTGGATGATCTGACACAGTCGATCCGCGAAAAGGGCGTCGTTCAGCCACTTCTCGTGCGGCCGATGGCCGAAGGCGCCTTTGAGCTTATTGCTGGCGAAAGACGCTGGCGTGCTGCTCAGCGTGCGGGTCTCGATATGGTGCCGGTCGTGGTGCGCGTGGTCGATGATAAGGAGTCTCTGGAGCTTGCGATCATTGAGAACGTCCAGCGCTCGGATCTCAATCCCCTTGAAGAAGCCCAGGGATATCAAAGCCTTATCGATAGTTTCGGTTATACGCAGCAAGATTTGGCGACCGTAATCGGCAAGAGCCGTAGCCACATAGCCAATACGTTGCGGCTGCTTCGCCTTCCCGATGGTGTGCAACTCTTTGTCTCCACTGGGGCGCTGTCCGCTGGTCACGCGCGACAGTTGGTCGGGCGTGAGGATGCCGCTGATCTGGCGCGTAAGATCATTGATGACGGTCTGTCCGTGCGCGATGTTGAGCGTCTGGTTCAAAACAAGCCGGCATCTGATGGCCAGTTGCCCCACGCCTCTGCCCCCGATGAACGAACAGGCTTGGCCGATGCCGACACGCGGGCCATTGAAGCGAAGCTTTCGGAGCATCTTGGACTGGATGTTCGCTTGAAAGCCAAGGCCAATGGATCAGGAATCTTGAGCGTTTCCTACAAGACGCTTGAGCAGCTTGATGATTTGCTTCGCCGCATTGGCGCGGCCTGAGTGTCAGTCTCAGTGCTAACGGCCACCGCGCGCGGCCTCTGACGCCACCCTAAGAACCTGACGCTCTAGCCGTGTGGCTTTGAGGGCTTGATCGAGCCGCGTTGTTACCAGCTCTTCGTCAAGATAGGCGACACATCGGCGCAGTGCTTGTAATGTCCAACGGCGCAATGCCTGTTCCATGGCTGGTCGGCGCTTAAAAAAGATTGGCGGTCGTGTCGACGCCAAGGCTTGGTCTGGAGACGAACCACGATCGATATCGATTCGCAGCCGTTCCAAAATCTGACCGTGGCGTAACAGCATTTGCGTCACGACAGACGGTTCCAACCCTTCTGCCAAAGCGCGGGCAAGCGCCTCCAGCGCCGCATCGCGACGGCCGGCGAATGCGGCATCACTGACGTCACTCATCGCGTGGGCCGACCCTTCGACAAGGCTGGCCTGGACATGATCCGTGGTGATCGCGCCATCTTTTAGCGCGAAAAGACAGAGCTTTTCGATTTCCGCCTGCGACAGGGCATGGTCAGCACCAAGCATGGCCAACACGTCATCCTGCGCTTCTTTGTCGATGGTCAGTCCAAATTCTGAAACGGTTTGGGCCAGCAAGGCGGCGACATCGCGCCGGTCGGCCGCGTAACACGCTATGGCGACACCCGTCGCCGATTTTTCGATTCGGCTGCGCAACGGATGCGTTTTTTTGAGGTCGCCGGCAACAATGACGACGACGGCATCTGGCGGTGGCGCAGACAAAAGCGCCTCAACCGGCTTCACGAGCCCTTTGGGGTCATCCAAGCGCGCAACCACTGTCTTGCGCCCGCCAAACATTGCGACGCTGTCGGCTTCTTCGGCCAACCGCGCCGGATCAGCGTCGAGTATCGACGCATCCAAGTCGATCACGTTCATCGGATCGGGATCATCTCCGGCGAGGGATTTCACAAGCGCTTTGGCGCGCATGGAGATGCGGCCGCGATCGGGTCCATGAAGGAGAATGATGGGTTGGTCCGGCGATGGGTTGTCAAGGAAGCGATCGACCGCCCGACCCTTGATCTCCGCCATCAGAGCGCTTGCGCGAAAACGGCCGCCAACTGTGCCTCGATGACCCGCGCGACATCACGAGCAGCGCGCGCCTCGGCGTCGATCTCGGCGCGCTGATTGGCAAACCGCTGCTCGACGGAATCATAAGACGCCGTTGAAATAACGGTGTTTTCAGCCAATGGTGCCGCTGACCCAAGCGCAAACAGTTGATAGATTGCGGTCACGCGCACGGTGCGGGCAAAGGCAGCGCCCGTCCCGCCGACGCCAAGTGTCTGGGTCGCGCTGGCGGCGCGCAGCGCCAACCGGTACTGCGCCGCCACGCCGCCACTGTCGAGGCTAAAGAACAGCTCGTTGCGCACAAGCTGTGTCGTGCGGTCCGCTGGCTCATCGATAGCGATTGCGCTGAGTGCCGTGGCTGTCGCCGACTGCCCGCCTGTTGCCGGTGACCGATCGCCGTATAGCGGGCTGACCTGGCATCCGCTCAAGGCTAGTGCGCCAACGCCCAATGCAAGGCGCAGGACAGAACGGCGGGGCAAGGAACCGCGAGTGTGATGAGAGGCGTCAGACAACGATGTTCACAATCCTTTGGGGGACAACGATCACCCGTTTGGGCGCTCTGCCATCCAACAGTTTTTGCACGGCGCCATCGGCCAGTACGGCCGCTTCGACGGCATCTTTGTCGGCATCTTTGGCCACGCTGATGTCACCACGCTTCTTCCCATTCACTTGGATGGGCAGGGTCAGTGTGTCATCGTCCAAAAGCGATCTGTCAACCTCGCTCCAAGGTTTGGTCGCCAGCATCGTTGCGTTGCCAAGCACGGCCCAGCAGGCTTCGGCCAGATGCGGGGTCATGGGCTGCATGGCTTCGACCAGCATTGAGGCGGCTTCGTGCAAAGCCCAAATTTGATCGCCAGCGCCATCCTGTGCGGCGAGCGCCTTGCTGATCGCGTTTGTCGCATCATAAATTCGTGCGACGGAACGGTTGAAGGCTAGCTTTTCAACATCGTCGGCGACAGCTGCGAGCATGCGATGCATTACTTTGCGTAAGACAAGCGCATCCTCGGAGAACGCGTTGGGTTTGGCGTCGGTGAAATCCTCTGGGGTTGCAGCAACCACATCGTTCACCAGGCGCCAGACACGCTGAATATGGCGATGCGCGCCCTCAACGCCGGAATCCGACCAGATGACATCGCGTTCCGGTGGTGAATCCGACAGCATGAACCAACGGGCGGTGTCGGCGCCGAAGGTCGCGATGATATCATCGGTATCGACGACGTTTTTCTTCGACTTCGACATCTTCTCGATCGAGCCGATCTCGAGCGCCTCGCCGGTATCAATGTGTTTGGCGATGCGTGCATCGTCTTCGCCTTCGATCAGGACTTTAGCCGGCTCAATCCAGCCATCGGCGCCCTTATAGGTTTCATGCACCACCATGCCCTGGGTGAAGAGGCCCTTAAACGGTTCGCGAATGTCCATATGCCCGGTGGATTTCATGGCCCGGGCGAAAAAACGCGAATAAAGCAGGTGCAGAATCGCGTGTTCGATGCCACCGATATACTGATCCACAGGCAGCCAATCGCTCGCCATATCAGGTGTCGTCGGCGTGTCGGCCTTGGGATCGGTGAACCGGACGAAATACCAAGAGGAGTCGACGAACGTGTCCATCGTGTCGGTTTCGCGCACCGCGCTCTTGCCGCAGTTTGGGCAGTCCGTGTGCTTCCAGGTCGCGTGATGGTCGAGCGGATTGCCGGGCTTATCGAATGACACATCGTCTGGAAGCTTAACCGGCAAATCTTCATGCGGCACGGGAACCGCGCCGCAATCGTCGCAATGAATCACCGGGATTGGGCAACCCCAATAGCGCTGGCGGGAAACGCCCCAATCGCGCAGACGAAATTGCTCCTGGCCTGTGCCGAGCCCTTGGTTCTCGGCCCAAGTGATGGTCGCCTCAACGCCTTCCTCACCCGTCGCGATCTCAACGCCCGCCGGTTGGTTCACATAGCGGACCTTTTGGCTTTTTGGTGGGACGAAGGCTTCGTCTGTTACCGGCGTATCATCGTCGAGCGCGAAATAGGTGTCGGTGACGGAGAGATCATATTTGCGAGCAAAATCAAGGTCGCGCTGGTCGTGCGCCGGGCAGCCGAACACCGCGCCGGTGCCGTAGTCCATCAAAATGAAGTTCGCGACCCAAACCGGCAGCGTCTGATCGGGATAGATTGGGTGCTTGACCGCGAGTCCGGTATCGAAGCCGCGTTTCTCGGCTTTTTCCAGCGCCTCTTCGGATGTTCCGGCGCGGCGAACATCGGCGTTGAAATCGGACAATGCATTGCTCTTGCGGGCCAGCGCCTGCGCCAACGGGTGTTCGGGCGCGATGGCGATAAAGCTCGCGCCCGCCAACGTGTCAGGCCGGGTGGTGAAGACCTCGATTGCGTCATGGCCGTGCGTCGGCTCTGTCAACGTAAAGCCCATATGCAGGCCGCGCGACTTGCCGATCCAGTTGCGCTGCATGGTGCGCACCTTGTCGGGCCAATTGTCCAGCTCATCCAGACCGTCGAGCAGGTCCTGGGCAAAATCGGTGATCTTGAACACCCACTGCGCCAGTTCGCGCTGCTCGACCAGAGCGCCGGAGCGCCAACCGCGCCCATCGATCACCTGCTCGTTGGCAAGAACCGTATGGTCCTCAGGGTCCCAATTCACCCGGCTGGTCTTGCGGGTCACCAGACCGGCTTTGAGAAAATCGGTGAACAGAATCTGCTGGCGGTGATAGTAATCGACGTCGCAGGTGGCAAATTCGCGTGTCCAATCAAGGGATAAGCCCATGACTTTCAGCTGGCCGCGCATCGTGTCGATGTTCTGATAGGTCCAGTCGCGCGGATGTACGTTGTTCTGCATGGCTGCGTTTTCGGCCGGCATGCCGAAGGCATCCCAGCCCATAGGGTGCAGCACATTGAAGCCACGCGCCAGTTTGTAGCGCGCGATCACGTCGCCCATCGTGTAGTTGCGCACATGACCGATATGGATTCGGCCGGACGGATAAGGGAACATTTCCAGGACGTAGTATTTCGGCCGTGGGTCGTCGTTTTTTGTCTCAAAAACAGCCGCTTCGTTCCATTTGGCTTGCCAATAGGGCTCCACAGCTTGCGGATTGTAGCGCTCAGGCGTGTTTTGGCGGGAGGAACCGGTCATTGAGGCAATCGTCGTTCTTAAAAAGGGCGGTGAATTGGCTGGTCGTCTGGCGTTCTTCCTTGCCCAATTCAGCCAAGAAAATGGGTGGGGGACCTTCACCAGAAAGCGTGGATATGGTCAACCGTCCTGGATCGCAGGAGGAGTGGACGTTTGAGCGACGCCGTATCACGCTGGAAAAAGATTTGCGCCGCCATTGCCGGCGCCGAACGCGCGGCATCGCGGCCATCGGGCGATGTCACCTTGGTTGCTGTTTCCAAAACCTATGATGCCGATGCCATCTGGCCGGTCATCGCCGCCGGGCAACGTGTTTTTGGCGAAAATCGGGTGCAGGAAGCGATGGGCAAGTGGCCCGCGCTCCGTGAACGTCTTACTGCGCGCAGCAATGAAACCCTCGAGCTTCATCTGATCGGCCCGCTTCAATCCAACAAAGCCAAGGAGGCGGTTGCGACGTTCGATGTCATCGAAAGTGTTGATCGCGACAAGATCGCCGGCGCTTTGGCCAAAGAGATGGCAAAGCAGGATCGTCATCTGCCGTGTACGGTTCAGGTGAATACCGGGATGGAAGCTCAAAAGGCCGGCATCGAGCCTGCCGAGACTGCGGATTTCGTGACTCGCTGTCGCGAGGTGCATGGGCTTACCGTTCAAGGTCTGATGTGTATTCCGCCGGTCGAGGATGATCCGGCCACCCATTTTACCTTGCTTGCCAAGCTTGCCGATGAGACCAATCTGCCAGTCCGATCCATGGGCATGAGTGGGGATTATGAGATCGCGATCGCCCATGGCGCAACGCATGTGCGCGTTGGAAGCGCAATTTTCGGCGCGCGCGGTACGTGATTACAGCACGATGATCGCGTTCAGAGCGGCAAGGCGTGGGGCAAGCCTTGCAAAGGTGACCGCATCGAGAGCCACACAGCCCTCTGTGCCCTGCATCTGTCCATTCTCAACGCGGGCCTGATGCATGAAAATGGCCGATCCCCGTCCTTGCGACCGGCAAAGGATGTTCCAATCGAGAATGATCAGGCGATCATAGAGATGATCTTCGCGGGCCATGACCTCGTGCGACTTGGCGTGCGGTAGGGTCACCGGACTATTGTAAGCCGGCGTAAAAGATGCATCGCACCAACCTTCGCCTGTATTGATTCGCTGCCAGAACGATTCGGTCTCCAACGGCTTGTGAACCCGGTCGGCGCGAAACCGGCCGCCCAAAACGGCCAGAACGCCTCGTGGCGTCGCGCCATCGCCTTCGCGTTTGCGCGCTGTGATGCCGGTTTTGCCCAACGCGCAGCGGTAGGCTTTTCCATCCAACAGCAACCGACCCAGATGCCGCGTCGCCGGGCCTTGTGGGGCTCGGACCACGATGGCTAGACGGCTGGGTGAGCGCGGTATTCTCCTGCGATACCGCTTTGTCCAACCTTTTCTATACCTTGGCCTGTTTAGCATACGCGCGACTGTGCTTTGCCATGTGCTTGCGTGCAAGCGCGGCCTTGCCGTAAAGCACGTGTGGGGGTCTGACGCGCATCCGTGGATGTCAGCCAAATTGAGGTAGGGATATGAGCCGACGTATGTTGCTCATCGTGGACGATGACACCGAGCTTGCAGGCGCTCTCCAGGAGCAGTTTGCTCTTTATGACGAGTTCGCCACGCATCATTGCGATAGCGCACAGGCAGGCATCGCCTATGCCCGCGCCAACGACATCGATCTGGTGATCATGGACGTCGGCTTGCCGGATCTTGATGGCCGTGAAGCGGTGCGGCTCCTGCGCAAGAACGACTTCAAAGCCCCGGTGATTATGCTGACCGGCCACGACACCGATTCCGATACGATTTTGGGTCTGGAAGCGGGCGCCAACGACTATGTCACCAAGCCGTTCCGGTTCGCGGTACTGCTTGCGCGTATTCGCGCCCAGCTGCGACAGTTTGAGCAGAGCGAAGATGCGGTCTTTCAACTCGGTCGCTACACCTTCAAACCGGCGGCGAAGCTGTTGCAGGATGGTGATGGCAAGAAGGTTCGCCTGACCGAAAAAGAAACGTCGATCCTGAAATTTCTCCATCGCGCCGGCGGTAAGCCGGTTGCCCGCGATGTGTTGCTCTCCGAAGTCTGGGGTTACAACGCGGCCGTCACCACCCACACGCTGGAAACCCATATCTATCGCCTGCGGCAGAAGATCGAGAGTGATCCGAGCCGTGCTGACCTTCTTGTGACCGAAGCGGGCGGCTACAAGCTGGTCTCTTGAGGCCATGCGCGCCGTCCGATCACCCCTGCTTGGGATGCTGAATGAGTCTCGCCTCCGACATTGCCGTCTTGCGGCGCGTCCCGTTCTTTGAACGGTTTGGCGATGAGCATTTGCGTCTGCTCGCCTTTGGCGGCGAGAATCAGCATCATGACGCCGAGGCGACGCTGTTTCGAGTTGGCGATCCCACCGAAGGCGGCTTGGTGATCCTATCGGGGCAGGTGCGTCTTACCGATGGCAGCCATGAGGACGAGGGCGAGCGTTTCAAAGTGGGAACCCTGCTTGGCCAACGTGCGTTGCTGGCGCCGACAAAGCGGCGTCACACGGCGATTGCTGTCTCACGGGTCGAAGTGCTGTTGATCCGCCGCTCGCTGTTCGTGCGCATGCTTTCGGAATTTCCCGATCTCGCGGCCCAGCTTTATGCCGATATGTCCGATGAGCTGCGCACGCTTACAGGGCGCGCGTCCGTCGTGGTCAGCGGACGTCGGCAGCTCTGATCTTTCCAGATTTAAGCGTAGTCGACGATCACGGGCGCGTGGTCGGAGGCTTTTGTCCAGCTGCGCGCATCGGTGTAGATCGAAACGGCCGTCGAGCGATCGGCCCATTTCGGGCAGGTCCACACATGATCGAGGCGGCGCCCTCGGTTGGAAGCGGCCCAATCTTTGGCCCGGTAGCTCCACCAGGTGTAGAGCTTTTCTTCCATCGCCACGTGCTGGCGCATGGTGTCGGTGTAGCCCAGCATTTGGCGTGTTTTTTCAAACAGGTCAGTCTCGACCGGCGTGTGCGAGACAACTTTCAAAAGTTGTTTGTGCGACCAAACATCTTCCTCATAGGGCGCAATGTTGAGGTCACCGGCGATCAGGGTCGGAACATGGCTATCGGCTTGTAATCGTTGCTGCATTTCAGCGACAAAGCGTAGCTTATGATCGAATTTCGGGTTGACCTCAGGGTCGGGGTCGTCGCCACCGGCGGGCACATAGAGCGAGTGCACGCGTACCTTATCGGCGCCGCCGATCTTGGCTGGTAGTTCAACCGTCGCGGCAACATGGCGAGCATCGCCCACGGCGCAGAAATCGATACGCTCGACGGCGTCCATTGGCAGTCGGGAAAGGATCGCCGATCCGTGATAGGCCTTCTGCCCGTGGATGCCTAGGTGCTCGTAACCCGCCGCGCGGATCGCCTTGGCCGGGAACTCTTCCTCGCGACATTTGGTTTCCTGCAGGCAGAGCACATCGGGCTGGTGCTCATCGAGGAACCGCACCACCTGATCGATGCGCAGTCGCACCGAATTGATGTTCCAAGTTGCAAGGCGAAAGCGTGGATGTGTCATAACGCAGGCTTACGCGGACCTGATGCGGTAGGGCAAGCGTATTGGGCGGCTATCAGCATCGGACGTAGCAGGTCTTGCGAAAATACGCGCCATATCCCCTGATCGCCACCCTCGCGGACCGGCGAGGATGACGGCTTATGGGCCGGCGATGTCCGTGCAAAACCGGTAAATCGCGCTTACTCGCCGCGATTGAGGTGGTCGATGTAAAACCAGTTGGGGTCGGTCGGTCGGCCATACTCGACCTCGAACAGCGCCACCGTGGTCTCAAACCCCTGCGGGTCAGTGACCGTCCATTGCTGAATGGCAAGCGGTTCCTGTGAGGCTGTGATGGCGATGCGGCCACGCCCGATCGGCGTTTCGTCCTGCATCATCACCGTGACGGTCTCTTCCGATGTTGAAACATCAAGTACATTGCCGTCGCCGACCAAATCGACGCGCTCTTCGAGCAGGAAGCGCAGCGGCGTCTGCGAGATCGGGTAGAGATCGTGCGTGCCGACCGAAGCATCACGGACCACAAGACCTGTGCCATCGGAGACGATTTCCAACCGTGACGGCGGCAAATAGCGGAACAGCAGACGACCAGGACGGTGCAGCACGAAATAGCCTTCGGTGCGCTCGCCGGTGGGCCCAACCTGAATGAACCGGCCCTGCATGGTTTCCAGGCTGTTGATATGGCTGGAGAGTCGCTCAACCTCGCCAAGGTCTTCGTCGGTTAATGCGCCCGAGAACGTGTTCACCGCGCTGGTAGGCGTCACGGCCGCAAAAGCCAGGGCAGCTGATGTGGCAAGAACGGTTAGGCTGGTTTTCAGGGTGGGCAAAAAGGCGGGCACGGGCATATCCTTAAGGGGGTCGTCGGAGCGATTGCATCCGAAAAAGCGAATCACTGCGACCGGAGTATGGCAACGCCCACCTTAACGGGTGCTGACAGCTTCGTTAATTCAACGCGTGGCTGCGCGCTATCCTTCAAACCCATCTTCCTCGCCAAGCTGCATCAAAACCTCACGCTTGCCAGCATGGTTGGCCGGGCCAATTAGCCCTTCCTTCTCCATGCGCTCGATCAGTGAGGCTGCACGGTTGTAGCCAATGCCCAGGCGACGCTGCACATAGCTGGTGGAGGCCTTCTTGTCGCGCATCACAACGGCGATCGCCTGCTCATAGGGATCATCGGACTTTTCCAGACGCGCGATCGATTTTTCCGTCGGATCGGCATTGGGATCCTCGTCCTCGTCCACCTCTTCGGTGATAGTGTGGAGATATTCCGGCGCGCCTTGTGTCTTCAGATGATCGACAACCAACTCGACCTCTTCATCCGACACGAACGGCCCATGGACGCGTTGGATACGGCCACCGCCGGCCATGAACAGCATATCGCCTTGGCCGAGTAGCTGTTCGCCGCCCTGCTCACCCAAAATGGTGCGCGAATCGATCTTCGAGGTCACCTGGAAGGAACAACGCGTTGGGAAATTGGCTTTGATCGTACCGGTGATCACATCCACGGACGGGCGTTGCGTGGCCATCACGATATGAATGCCAGCGGCGCGGGCCATCTGCGCCAGGCGCTGGATGGCGCCCTCAATTTCCTTGCCGGCAACCATCATCAGGTCGGCCATTTCATCGACGACGATGACAAGCATTGGCATCGGTTCGTAGGAAAGCTCTTCGCGCTCATAGACCGCTTCGCCGGTGTGTTCATCGAACCCGGTCTGGACGGTGCGGCTGATTACCTCGCCTTTCTTCTCGGCTTCTTTCACCCGGGTGTTAAAGCCATCAATGTTGCGCACGCCGAGCTTGGACATTTTGCGGTAGCGGTCTTCCATTTCCTTGACCGCCCATTTCAGCGCGACCACGGCCTTGCCGGGATCGGTGACAACAGGGGTCAAGAGATGCGGAATGCCGTCATAGACCGACAGTTCCAGCATTTTGGGATCGATCAGGATGAGGCGGCACTCTTCGGGCGTCCAGCGGTAAAGGATCGACAGGATCATGGTGTTGATCGCGACCGATTTACCCGAGCCGGTGGTGCCTGCGACGAGCAGATGCGGCATGCGGGCAAGATCGGCGATCACCGGTTCACCACCAATGGTCTTGCCCATCGCCAGCGGCAGATTGCCTTTGGCTTTCTCAAAGTTCTGCGAGGCGAGAATTTCCGACAGATAGACGGTTTCGCGCGTGTTGTTGGGCAGTTCGATACCGATGGCGTTGCGGCCTGGGATCACCGCGACGCGAGCCGAGATCGCGCTCATCGAGCGGGCAATATCATCGGCCAGACCGATGACGCGGGCCGATTTGACGCCTGGCGCCGGTTCGAATTCATAGAGCGTGACCACTGGTCCTGGGCAGACATTGATTACTTCGCCGGTGACGCGGAAATCTTCTAGTACGCCTTCCAGCAAGCCAGCATTGCGCTCCAAGGCTTGCGGCGAGAGGGCTTTTTGGCCTGTGGTGGGGGCATCGGAGAGCAGATGCAGCGGCGGCAGTTCAAAACCTTCGCTATCATTGATCAGTGATGGCTGCGCTTCGCGGGCTGCGCGTTTGCCCGGTTTTGGTTTGGCGACTTCAGCAACCCGCGCGTTGGAGCGCGCTGCCGGGCCGCGTGTAGGCGCAGGTTGTGGTGCATAGGCTATGTTCGGCTGATGCGGTTGGTCCGCCCACGCGGCGGGGTTCTCACTGTCGAGCGGCAGCATGTCGGCAGGGACAGCCGCTTCATGCGGTGGCGCCGGCTCAAACTGGGCCCAATCATCCTGGGGCGCATAGGCCATCTGTGGTTCAGGCGTGATAGGCTGCAATTGCGGTTGATCCCAAGCGGCCTCTTGGCCGTCTTCTGCATAGATCGGCTGGTCGTGCGCGAACTCTGGGTCTTCAGAGGCACGCAGGCGGGCATTCAAGGTACCAAGATCTGGTCGTACTGGCGGATAGGCGCGGCGGCTACCGGGTAGCAGGCGTTTGGCAGCAGCCAGGCTGGAAAGCCCAAGATGGGCGGCATACCCCATGGCGAGCTGAACGCGACCGGGCCGGTCTTCCTCCTCAAAGCTATCGTCGTCCTCGTCATCCCAATAGTCTTCCTCCACCCCATCGGCGCGGTGCACGCGGCGCGGTTCGATGCGCATATCAGCTGGCGACGGTGGTGTCGGCAGGACCGGAACGGCGGTCGCACGGCGAAAACAGACATAGGCCGCGGGTAGGGCAACGGCCGCGACGATGAGCGCGGGAACGATGGAGACGGGGATCAGGCCGTGTGGCAGGGCAATCAGCGCATCGCCAACAAGGCCGCCAAGGCCAATAGGCAGCGGCCAGGCGCCCGACAGGGGCATCAACGCTAGAAGCGCGCAACAGGCGGCGCTAAACCCAAGCGCGTAGGCCATGCGGCGCGCCTTGGCCTCCAAGCCGCCATAGGTCATCAGATGCCAGCCCCAAATGACGATCGGAACCAAAAGGAACACCGCGCCTAGGCCAAGCACCTGCATAATCAAATCAGCAAAGATCGCGCCTGGTGCACCCAACATGTTGGTCACCGGCGCAGCCGTTGCATGACTGAGGCTTGGATCGGCCACCGACCAGGTCGCCAGTGCAAGGACTGCCAGGGCAGCAACGGCGATCAGCGACAGGCCGGATAGCGTCGCCGCCTGACGACGCATCATGGTCTTCAGAAGGTTGGTGTCGAGCAGGGGCGTGTCAAAGGTACGCATGGTCCGGATATTTCTGGTCCGCATGATCGAGTCCGTTCTTACGCAAACAAGGTGACGAGGCGGGCCAGCGCCTCGGTCGTTGTGGGTTCATCATCGACCAGGGCCAAGCGAAGCCTATCGCTGCCGGTCGAGTGCGTTGGGTGGGGGTAGGCGATGTAGGAGCCAGGGATGGTGCGCAGCGCCTGGTGCTCCCAAAGCTGCTTGGCGGCATCGACGTCGGAAATGCCAGTTGGCAGCTTCAGCCAGAGAAAGAACCCAGCCTGCGGCGTTGCCTCGGCAAGATGCGTACCGACGGCCCCTTCGACCAATTTCCATTTCTTGGCATAGAGCGCGCGGCTCGCCTCGACGTGGGTTTCATCGCCCCAGGCCATGGCAGCGGCTGCTTGCAAGGGGATGGGAACCTGCGGGCCGCCCATATTGCGCAGGCGCATGAAGGCGGCCATGAAGGCTTCGTCACCGGCGGCAAAACCGGTGCGAAGGCCCGGCAGGTTGGAGCGCTTGGAGAGCGAGTTGAAGCTGATGATTTGGCGGAAACCGCCGGCGCTGCGTGCAGCCACTTCCAGCACGCCAGGCGGCGGTGTGCGCCGAAAGATCTCCGAATAGCACTCATCGGCCAGGAGATAGAATTGGTGCATGCGCGCCAGTTCAATCCAAGCATGCCAATCGGCATGGGTCAGCACTTGGCCCTGCGGGTTCGTTGGCGAGGCGATGTAGGCAGCGATGGTGCGTTTCCAGATGTCGTCTGAAATTGCTTCGCCTCGCGTGTCGGTCTCCTCAAGCAGAACCACATCGCAGTCGGCCATCAAGGCGCCTGCGGCATAGGCCTGGTAAAACGGATTTTGCATCACGATGACCGGGCGCTCGACGGTTGGTCGCAGGTCGCGTGCGGTACGCGCGGCGAAAACCAGGCCTTCGCGCGAGCCATTGAGCGGCAGCACATGCCCGCCCGGATCAACGCTGTCTGGTGTCAGATCGTAGCGGCGGATCAACCAGTCGGCGATGGCGCGGCGATGGTCCGACGTGCCGTTGATGGCGGGATATTTGGCAAACCCCGCCTCAGCTGCCGTGAGCGCTTGGACAATACCGGCAGGCGGCGTGTGACGCGGCTCGCCAACCGTCATGGTGATCGGTTCGAGATCGGGGTTTGGGCGCACGCCCGCAAGCAGGGCTTCGAGCCGTTTGAACGGCGAGCCCGTTTCATAGACGAAGCGCCGGATGTCGTCGTGCGCAATCACAACACAGACCCCCAGCGCTCGGCGGATGATGGAACGCAATACATGTCGCCCCATTGTGCGCTGCCGGTGGTTAAGCCTCGCTTAAGGTTAAGGGCATTGGTTGCGGCAAGGTCGGCACCGCGTTTGCGCTTGAAACAAAAAGGGCCCGCAGTTGCCTGCGGGCCCAGTCATGCGGCGAAAAGGTCGCCGTGGGAGATCTGTGCGATCACATGGCCGTTAGGCCTGGCCGGCACCGAACTCGGGGTAGGCTTCGACGCCGATTTCGGCTTTGTCGAGACCCATCATCTCGTCTTCCTCAGACACCCGGATACCCATGGTGGCTTTGAGGATGAACCAGACGATGCCCGAGGTGACGACCACGAAGGCGCCCACGATGATGATCGGCACAACTTGGCCAACGAGCGTTGCATCGGAGTTGGTGAGCAACACGGCCAGCGTGCCCCAGATACCTGCGAAGAGGTGAACCGGGATGGCGCCGACGACATCGTCGATCTTCAGCTTGTCGAGCATCGGAACCGTGATCACGACGATCACACCACCAACGGCACCGATCAGCGTGGCTGCACCCAGACCTGGGGTCAGCGGCTCAGCGGTGATCGACACCAGACCAGCCAGTGCGCCGTTGAGAACCATCGTCAGATCGACCTTCTTGTAGAGGATCTGGGTCAGGATCAGGGCAGCGATAGCACCACCAGCAGCGGCCGTGTTGGTGTTGGAGAAGATGCGCGAGACATCAGCGGCATCACCGACCGAACCCAGCGCAAGCTGGGAGGCACCGTTAAAGCCGAACCATCCGAGCCACAGAATGAATGTACCAAGCGTTGCCAGCGGAATGGAGGAACCTGGCATTGGATGGATTTCGCCACCAGCGCCGAACTTGCCTTTGCGGGCGCCGAGGATGATCGCACCGGTCAGAGCGGCCCAGCCGCCAACCGAGTGCACAACCGTCGAACCAGCGAAGTCGAGGAAGCCGAACTGGCTGTCCAAGAAACCACCGCCCCATTTCCAAGAGGCCTGGATCGGGTAGATCAGCGCGGTTAGGACGAGCACGAAGATCAGGAAGGGCCAGAGTTTGATACGCTCCGCCAGGGTGCCCGAAACAATCGAGGCCGTGGTGGCGCAGAACATCAGCTGGAAGAAGAAGTCTGAACCGGTGGACGCGTAGCCGATGTCGTCGGCTGCATCGGCAGAAACGCCGACAGCTTCCAGGGCTGCCAGGGCGAACGCGCCGAGGTAACCGCCGGTCTCGTCGGTCCCGATGGACCAGGAACCCAGCGGATACATCAGGTTGTAGCCGATCAGGTAGTAGGCGACAGCGGCGATCGAGAAGAGGCCGATGTTCTTGGTACACTGCATGGAAACGTTCTTGGAACGCACCAGACCGGCTTCGAGCATGGAGAAGCCAGCGGCCATCCACATGACGAGGAAGCCGCCAATCAAGAACAGTGTCGTGTTGAAGACGAACACCGAATATTCAGGCACCTCAGAGGAGGCCATCGCTTCGGTGGCGTCTTGCGCCAGGGCAGGCGCTGCAAGGGCGAGAAGCGCAGCGGAGGCTGCCATCCCGACCTGGAGATAACGCTTGGACATAGAAATACCCTTTGCTTGGGGAGAGACTTACAGCGCTGCCGCGTCGGATTCGCCGGTGCGGATGCGGATGGCTTGGTCGAGGCCATAGACGAAGATCTTGCCATCGCCGATCTGGCCGGTTTTGGCAGCCGAGGAGATGGCTTCCACCACCTTGTCGATGAGGTCAGCCGAGACGGCGACTTCAATCTTCAGCTTGGGCAGGAAGGAAACGGCATATTCTGTGCCGCGATAGATTTCTGTGTGGCCTTTTTGCCGGCCATAGCCTTTGACTTCAGTAACGGTCAGTCCCTGCACACCAATGGCAGTCAGGGCATCGCGAACCTCATCGAGCTTGAACGGCTTGATAATGGCCATGACGATTTTCATACGCGTGTCGTCCTATTCTTCTTCAAGTTGGCCTTGCACGAACGATGTGCGCTGCTGTGATGAGCACCCGCCGCCCGCAAGCTAAAACCGGATGACACCTGGGGGGACGATCCGGGCCGCAAGGGCTGGGCGCACGCGCCACTGCCTTGCGAACGCCACAATTCATCCAAGTTTCGTGCCAGATTCAGAATCTAGCTGTAAGCTACTGATGAATAGGGAGAAAATGATTCGGTGTTGGTAGCGGATAGCAAGGCCGTCCCTCAATCCTTAAGAATCGGTAAGACATGCCTGCTTTTTGTGCAGGTTGCAGTGCAGCATGTTGCCTAATAATTGAGCATGTGCAGGAATGGGCGCGTATGACCCCCAAAAAATGCTCAACGCTTGGGCTTGTTGGGGCGGATCAGCCCCTCCTGCGCGGTGGACGCGACCAATTCGCCGGCACGATTGTAGATCGCACCGCGCGTGAACCCTCTGGCGCCATGCGCTGACGGCGCGTCCTGGGCATAGAGCAGCCAATCTTCGATGCGGAAGGGCCGGTGGAACCACATGGCGTGGTCGAGGCTTGCCGCCTGGATGGCGCGTGAGAAGATAGACAGGCCGTGGGGGAACAGCGCAGTGTCAAGCAGCGTCATATCGGAGGCGTAGGCGAGGATCGCCGCATGGACGCGCGGATCATCGGCGAATGGCTCCGGTACGGGCGCCGTGGAGCGAAGCCAGACGAATTGCTCAGCCGGCTGTGGCTCGTCGGATGTGTAGTGCTCAAAGCTGGTCGGGCGCAGCTCTAAGGGTCGCTCGCGCTCCCAATATTTGCGGATTGGCTCCGGCGCGACCTGCATGAAGGTTGCCTTCATGTCGGATTCGTCCGCCAAATCTTCAGGCGGCGGGACGATTGGCATCGTGCTTTGGTGGTCAAACACATCGTCCTCGGCCACGTGGAACGAGCAGGACATGGAAAAGATCGCCTGGCCATGTTGGATCGCGACGATGCGGCGCGTGGTGAAGGAGCGCCCATCACGAATTCTATCCACCTCGTAGATGATGGGGATCGCGGGGTCGCCGGGTCGCATGAAGTAGCCGTGCAGCGAATGCGGGTGCCGGTCGATATCGACCGTTTTGCAAGCCGCCATCAGCGCCTGGCCGATGACTTGGCCGCCAAAAACGCGCTGCCAGCCTGCATCCGGCGAAATGCCACGAAAAAGGTTCTGCTCCAATGGTTCCAGATCGAGCACGCGCATCAGCGCCTGCATGGACGCCTGACCTTTCGTCGCTTGGCCTTTGGTTGCTTGGCTCTGGTTGGCTGTCATCGCAACAATCCTCTTCTGTCGCTGGCCACTGGCCAGGTGAGACAGTGTGCGTGCTTGTGTTTTGGTGCTGTTGGATCATGTTGGCGGCACCGCAACAAGATCACGGTTTTCCAAATGGCCCGCGCGCCTCATCATGACACCCCTCTTGCCACCGTTCCTGATACCGTCGATGTGCTGATCGCTGGCGGTGGCTATGTCGGGCTGTCCTTGGCTTTGGCGCTCAAGGTTGGCGCCAAAGACCTGACCGTAGCGGTGGTTGATCTGTGCGAGCCAGCGCAAGCCAACAAGGATGGCCGGGCCTCGGCGATTGCCAGCGCGGCGCGCACTATGCTGACGACGCTCGGCGCCTGGCAAGGCTTTGCCGATGAGGCTCAGCCGATCGACCAGATGATCATCACCGATTCGGAGACGCGCGATCCGGTACGCCCGGTCTTTCTGACCTTTGATGGTGAAACCAAGGACGGTGAACCGTTCGCTCATATGGTGCCGAACGGCGCGATGACGAAAAGCCTGCGCGCGCGGTGTCTGGATGAAGGCGTGATCATCGAAGCGCCGCAGACAGTCGATGATTTCCACACCGAAACGAGCCATGTGGACATCACCCTGGGTGATAAGCGTCAGGTGACGTCGCGTCTGTTGGTGGCCTGCGATGGCGTCAGGTCTCGTTTAAGGGATTTGGCCGGTATCGATACAGTCGGGTGGATGTATGGGCAGTCAGGCATTGTCTGCACCGTCAGTCATGAGCGCGACCATGAGGGGATCGCTTACGAGCATTTTTTGCCCGCTGGCCCATTCGCATCGCTGCCCTTGCCAGGAAAGCGTTCGTCGATCGTTTGGACGGAAAAAACCGCGACAGCCGATGCGCTGGTGAACGGTGATGAATTCACCTTCATGCTGGAACTGGAGCGTCGGTTCGGCGCGCAGTTTGGCGAGTTGAAGCTGGAAAGCCGCCGCGTGGCCTTTCCGCTCGGGTTGAAGCTTGCACGTTCGTTCATTGCCCCGCGCCTAGCGCTTGCCGGCGACTCCGCCCACGGCATGCATCCGATTGCCGGCCAGGGCCTCAATATGGGCCTGCGCGACGTGGCCGCGCTCGCCGAAGCGGTGGTCGATGCGGCCCGGCTGGGACTCGACATCGGATCGCAGGATGTTTTGGAGCGCTACCAGCGCTGGCGGCGGTTCGATACCGCGCAGATGGGCGTGGTGACCGATGTGCTCAACCGCCTCTTTTCCAACGATATGGCGCCGGTGCGCACGCTGCGGTCCTTTGGATTGGGGGTCGTGGATAGGCTGCCAGCGCTGAAGCGCTATTTTATCGATGAAGCGGCTGGGATCAGCAATGACCGACCGCGGCTGATGTCAGGTGAGGCGATTTAGGTGATAGCGCCACCACATGAACCGTCACCCTCGCCCTTGTGGCGGGGGTCCATTCCGCGAAGTTTGGGCAACCATTGAGGCATGGATTCCTGTGACAAGCACAGGAATGACGAAGGTAGCTATTTGCCGCCCTTGCGCTTCGCCAACTCCGCATCGTCCAATTCCCGCGCTTCCTCGATCAGCATGATCGGGATGGAGTCGCGGATGGGATAGGCGACCTTGGCGGCGTAAGAGACCAGTTCCTGCTTGTCGTGATCGTAATGCAGGACGGATTTCGTCACGGGGCACACCAGGATGTCCAGCAATTTGCGATCGATGGTCAGGCGCTTTGGAGCGGCGGGAGTTGGATCAGCCATGGGCGTATGGTCTCCCGCCAAATCGCCTATTGCAAGGCGGAGCGGTCGCCGTCGCTGTCGCGGGCAAGCGACAATTCGGTGATGGCGATCAGCGTGTCGGCGCGGGCGCGCAAATCGTCTGCTTCCAGCAGGGCTTGTTTTTCCGGTGGGCCATAGGGGCTCATCATGCAAAGCGCATTCACCAGCGCTTCGTTGGAGGCTTTTTCAACGCCCGACCAATCAGCTTCTAGATCGTTGGCTTCCAGGTAGGCTTTGAAGGTTGTGAGCAGCGTGTCGCGATCAACCAGCTTTTCGCCGGCGCCCTGCTCGAAGTCCTGCGTGTATTGGTCGGTGGTGACGCGGCACATGCGAAACGGCGTGATCGCGGTCTCTTCTTCTTCGATCTTGAAGCGGCAGACCCCGCTCAACGTCATCAAATAGCGGCCATCATCGGTTTCCTGAAACGCTGAAATCCGGCCAAGGCAGCCAATATCGCACAGCGGCGGAGTGTCCGGATCAAGGCCCATCACCGGTGAGCCGTCGCGCTCAAACTTGGGCTGCACCATCCCAATCAGCCGCTCATGGCCCAGCGCATAATCGACCATGGCCAAGTAGCGTGGCTCGAAAATATTCAGCGGCATCTGTCCGCGCGGCAGCAGCAGAGCTGACGATAACGGAAACACCGGGATGACGGCCGGTATGCGTTGCGCAAGATTGCTGTGCAATGATGCCATGGTATCCTGCGAGGCCTTTTGGCCGCTAACGGCCGGATTTGGCGCGTGTGGCCGCGCTTCTTACGAGAACAGGACCCTCGATAGTTTCTTTCGACCGGCAATGCTGGCCGGGTCGGTGGGGCCCCAGGCTTCAAACAGGCGCAGCAATTCTTTGCGAGCGCCATCGTCTTCCCATGACCTATCGCGCAGAACGATCTCGACAAGGGCCGCGACGGCCGCGTCGCGATGGTTTTTGGCATTGTGAACGAGGGCAAGGTCAAACCGCGCGCGATGATCATCGGGATTGACTTCTATCCGGGCAGCCAATTCCTCGGCGTCACCAAGGGCCGCGGCCTTTTCGGCCAGATCGAGCGAAGTTTGCGCCGCCTGAATGGCTGGATCAGCTTTCATCTCGTCGGTGAGGCTGGCGAGGGCCTGGCGTGCGGTCTCCAGTTCGCCGGCGGCCACATAAACCTTCAACATACCGGCCATGGCGGCCGCGTTTTCCGGCTCGACCTGAAGCACCTGCGCGAACAGGGTGGCCGCACCTTGCAGGTCATTGGCCGACAAGGCTTCGTCGGCTTTCTCCAACATTTGATCAGATTGGCTTGGGCCTTGCGGGCCGATCAGCTTGTCAAAGAACGCTTGAACTTGGGCTTCAGGCTGGGCGCCTTGGAAGCCGTCGGCTGGACGACCATCGACAAAGGCGAACACGGCGGGGATTGATTGCACGCCCATTTGGCCGGCCACTTCGGGGTGATCGTCGATGTTCATCTTGGCCAGGCGCACCTTGCCACCGGCTTTGGCGGTCACGTTTTCCAGCGTTGGCGTGAGCTGTTTGCAGGGACCACACCAAGGCGCCCAAAAGTCCACCAGAACTGGCCTGGTTTTGGATTCCTCGATGACCTCTTTCATGAAGTCAGCCGTGGTGATGTCGATGACATCGCTGCCACCAGCTGCGGCGGTCTGTTGCGAAGCTGCGCCGTTTCCAATCAACATGGGATGTCCTTACGCGTCACGGTCCTAGCGCCCTTGAAACAGGGCGTTGTCCATCTTCAAATGGTTTGTCGAACGGGTTCTACAAGGCGGCTCAGGCGCTGTCGACCAGATCGCTTTCAAGGTCAACGATCCGCACGTCATGTCCGGTTTTTTCAACGAAGGCGAGCAAATCGTCGCGGGCGATCGATGTCGTCGCGGTGTTTTCTAGCGGATGGGCGTTGATGATCGCGGCATTCATCAAGTTGGCGTCGAGCACGAAAGTCACCGTGTGATCGACGTCGTTGATGACGGCAAGCGCTGTGACTGACCCCGGTGTCACGCCAAGATGGGCTTGCATGAGGTCTGCATTGCCAAAGGAGAGCCTGCCGCAACGGAGTTTTTTGTGCAGGTTTTTCAGGTTCACCTGCGTGGCGTGTTCGGCCGTGACCAGAAACAGCGCGCCCTTTTTGTCTTTCAAGAACAGGTTCTTGGTATGCGCGCCCTCGACCTCGCGATGGACTTTGGTGGACTGCTCGACGGTGAACAGCGGCTCATGATCCACCGTCTTGGTGCTGATGCTCCAAGCGTCGAGCTGGGCAAGGAGGCTTTGGCGGGTGTGATGGGCAGCGGTCATGGCAACAGTCTTGAGAGTTTTCAGCATTTTCCTGGCGAGAAAGACCTGCTTCCCTAACGAGCCCAACCGGGCGCGACAAGCCTCATCACGTGGGTGGGCGAATCGCGGCTCGATGGGCGCACAAACATGGTTGCAAAAGCCGAACTGTTGATGCATAGAAGCGCCTCGCAGACGGCAATGCCCTCATCGAGGGATACCCCTTGGCCGTCTCATGAGCGGGTGTAGCTCAGGGGTAGAGCACAACCTTGCCAAGGTTGGGGTCGTGGGTTCAAATCCCATCGCCCGCTCCATTTCCTCCTTCAAGACGACTAAGACTTGGCGTCGATGTTGGTGGTCGTGCGTTCGCGGCCTTAACCGGTCTTTTATCATCCGCTGAGGTTGCCTCCCTGCGCCGGTCTCATTTTGCGCTTCTTTAAGGCCATCGGCCTAGAAGCCAGGCTCCCCAAAAGGAGCCGATGATGACCAAGACGCTTGCCACCCAACCGATCTTTATCAAACTCGCGGTGCTCGGCGTCGTCGCGGTCGGCATGATCTTATGGTCGTTGTTCTGGCTGACGGGCCGGATCAATGAGATCGAGCGTGAGGCGACCCGCGACCTGGTCGAATTGATGGTGGCTGAAACGGTTGATCAGGTGCAGGCGTCAACCAACGACTACGCCTTTTGGTCGCTGGCTTATGAGGTTGTCGAGGCGGGTGACGCGGCGGCGATCTATGAGCATATGGGTTCTGGCGCCATTGAAAGTGAGCTGTTCGATCAGCTTGTTATTCTTTCCCACGATCAAGAGGTTCTGCATCTCTTTGATGCGACCGAACAGATCGCCTCTCCATCGCAGTTCGATGTCGCGGGCCTCGCACCCTTCCTGTCGGAATTGGCGAACCACGAACCCTCATCCTATGTGTCCATCGCAGGTGTTGGCGCGGTGAATGGTGTCCACGGTGCCATTACAACGGCATGGATCACGCCAGATTATGTTGATCCCGCGATCGCCGAAAACCTTCCGATCCTGGTTGGGATCGTCCAGTTCAATGATGATGAGCTGCAGGCCATCGAACGGATGACGCAAGGCAGCGGCTATGCCATTCGCCCAACCGCCGAACCTGTCGATCCGCCGTCGCTTGCCCTGCCCGGCCCGAATGGCATGCCGGTCGCACAGCTGGTTTGGACGCCGTACGATCTCGGCACCATGCTGCGCACCGATGTTCTGCCGTTCATTTTTCTGGTTTGCGCCGGTATCTTTGCGATCTGCTTGTCGGCGGCGCGTTATTTTCACGAGCAGGCCAAGATGCTCGAACGTGCCCATCATGTGGCCACAACCGACCAGCTCACAGGGCTTCTCAACAGGTCCGGGCTCGATGGCGTGCTTGCCAAATCGGGCATTCGCTCAGCCATCGCGGCAGGGCATGTGGCGGTTCTCTATCTCGATCTCAATGCGTTCAAGGCGCTCAACGACACGCATGGGCACAAGGATGGCGACCGGGCGCTGAAAGTAACGGCGCAGCGTTTGCAAGGTGCGGTGCGGGCGAGCGATTATGTCGTGCGCCTTGGCGGTGATGAATTTGTCTGCCTGGTGGTCGGTGAGGATGCGCAGGCCGCCGCTGGCCTCGTGGCCGACCGGGTCCGCGAAACCTGTAATCACCCGATCCGTTTCGCCGATCACGAAGCGCTGTTGCGACCGTCTATCGGCGTTGCCGTCGGTCAGGCTGGCGTCGATTGGGATACGCTGCTTAGCCAGTCTGACGCGGCCATGTATCTAGCCAAGCGGACCAAATCCAATGGCCCGATGCTGTTCTCCAAAGAGGTGGCGGAGACGCTTCGCAGCCAGGCCGCGGAATCCGATCAACCCGACGAGACAGTGGCTGCGGCTGCCTAGGGTCCTGGCCCGAGATGATCACCTGTCAGGCGAGCAGCGCTTTGGCGTCGCTGGCCGAAAGCGGTTCCGGTCTCTCGCAACGAGTCGACGGGGTGATGAAGGTTCCCGTTTCGCCGGATTTCAAGATCGAGCCCATCACGTCGACCGCATGCAGTGCCAGATCGAATGCGCAGCGATGGGGACGGTCCTCCTGGATGGCCGCGGCCATATCGGCAAGTCCCGCCGTTCGGTAATTGGCCTGCGGGCAGCCCCCATGCACTTCCTGTTCCACGCCGAATGGATGATCGCGGTCTGGAAGCACGGATACGTCGCCTGACGGATCGACCTTTTGAACCGATCCACCGAAAAAGTTCGGATCGGGCACATAGAGCGAGCCGTCGGTGCCATAGAGTTCCATCGGCTCGTGACGATGGCCCCACACATCCCAACTTGCCGAGAGCGTGATCGACGCGCCTTGCTCGAATGCCAACAGCGCGTGGATGGTGGTTGGCGTATCAACCGGAATGGTCTCGCCGGCGCGCGGCTCTGAGGTGATCGTGCGGCGGGCGTGGGCCGCCGTGGTCAGCGCCGCGACCTGTTTCACGGGCCCCAAAAGCTGCAACAGATTGGTGATGTAATAGGGCCCGAGATCGAGGATCGGTCCGGCGCCCGGCTGGTAGAAGAAATCCGGGTTCGGGTGCCAATGCTCCATGCCATGGCTCATCACATGGCAGGAGCCTGACGCGATGCGCCCAATTTTGCCTTCATCGATCGCCCTGCGGGCCGTCTGATGGGCGCCACCCAGAAAGGTGTCGGGGGTAGACCCGATGCGCAGGCCAGTGGATTCGCAAAGCGCGTGCAAATCCTCGCCCTCGGCCATGCTGAGCACGAAGGGCTTTTCTGAATAGGCGTGTTTGCCAGCTTCCAAAATGCTGCGCGTGACGCTGGCATGGGCAGTGGGGATGGTGAGATTGACGATGATGGCGATCGACGGGTCGGCCAAGAGGTCTTCAACACTCATCGCCGGCACGCCGAATTCACTTGCCCGCGCTTCAGCGGCAGCAGGATCAATGTCGGCAACACCACGAACCTCAAAGGTGCGAAACAAGGGTGCGAGCCGCAAATAGGTCGTGGAAATGCTGCCGCAGCCGATGATGCCGACGCCAAGGCGCTCAAGGTTGTTGGTCGTCATGGGACTTTCCTTGATCGATCAGGCGGTGTCGAACGCCCGCAGCGCGGCCAAGGATGTGCTGGCAAACCGGCGATCGTCGGCCGGGTTGTCATGCTCGACGATCAGCGCCGGCACGCCCAGCGCCTTCAGCTTGGCATAGAGACCGGGCCAATCCATGATGCCTTGACCGACATCGGCCCAGCCGTCTTCATCCATCTTTTGCCCGGTCGGCGCGATGTCCTTGATATGAGCGGCAGCGACCCGCGATCCGTAGCGCTCGAGCCACGCGGCAGGGTCTTGGCCCGCGATCTGCGCCCAGGCCAGATCAAACTCCAGCATCACATGATCGCTGGCGTCCAGGATCACCTCCATGGGGAATTCGCCGGTTGGTTGCCGGTGAAACTCAAAAGCGTGATTGTGCCAACCGAAGGTCAGTCCGGCATCGGCAATCGGCTTGCCAATCTCAGCAAGTTTTTGGGCGAAACCTCGCCAGCCCTGCGCATCATCGGGCCGGTTTTCTGCCGCTAAGAAGGGTGCGAACACGGCTGTCATGGAAAATCGTTTGGCGGTCGCGATAATAGCGCCCGGATCGCTTTCAATCAGTGCTAGATCGAAATGCCCGGTGGGCATGGAAAGCCCTGTGGCTTCAAGGCCTGATTCCAGGTCGTTGAGCGTCACATCGTCGGTGAACAGCGCGCCATAGCCTTCAACGGCGTCATAGCCGATATCGGCCAGCATGCTGAGCGTGGCGTCGAGCGGGCCGAACTGGCGCGAACTGTAGAGCTGATAGGCGAATTGCGTCATGCGCTTTTTGCCGACTGTGCGTGGTTATCGGCGCGCGTCGGATGATCGCGGCCCCGCCGGCAGGGTGACCTGTCGGCGGGGAAGTAGCAAGGGGATCGTGAGACGATCCCCGGTCTGATTGTTAGGCGGCTTCGCGAATTTTGGAGAGGAACTCGCCCATCGCTTCGCGCATCGACCGTGAACGCCCATGCAAATCCTGAATGGATGTGCTCATCGTGGTGCTCATCTGACCGGTACTGGACGCGGCATCACTCATCTCGCCCATGGCGTTGGTCACCGTGGAAGTGCCATTGGCGGCCTCGGAGACGTTGCGAGCAATTTCAGCAGTTGCCGCGTTTTGCTGTTCAGTGGCTGCCGCCATGGCCGAGGTGCGCTCAGCAATGTCTTTGACCATGTCGGCGACTGACGCTGTCGCGTCGATGGAATCATCGGCTGCTACTTTCATCTCCGAAATTTGGGCGTCGATTTCCTCAGTCGCCTTGCCGGTCTGCTCGGCCAGCGCTTTCACCTCTGAGGCAACGACGGCAAAGCCTTTGCCAGCTTCGCCAGCGCGCGCCGCCTCGATGGTGGCGTTGAGCGCCAGGAGGTTCGTTTGTTCGGCGATATCGGTGATCAGCTTGGTGACGTCGCCAATGCGCGCAACCACCTCCTGCAGACGGCTTACCGACTGGTTGGAGCGGTCGACACCGCCGGCGGCGTCGCCGGCTGCCGACGAAACGCCATTCACTTGCTGGTTGAGCTCGGCGATCGATGCCGTCAGTTCCTCGGTGGCGCTGGCGACAGTGTTGACGTTGTTCGTCGCGTCCGCCGACGCGTTGGCAACGCTTTGCGAACGTTCAGCGGTCGATTCAGCCAGGCCCGACATCTCGGTGGCCGAGGCGTTGAGACGGTCGAATTCTTCGATCATCGATTCGGTGACCGTCAGAACGGTGGACTCAAAGCGTTCGGCCATTTCGGCGAGCACAGCCCTGCGTTCCTGATTAGCCTTTTCGCGTTGGCCGGTAGCTTCTTCTTCCAAGGCTGCGGTGCGCAGGAGGTTGTCACGGAAGACACGCAGCGCATCGGCCATGGTGCCGATCTCATCGCCACGATCGCGGAAGCCGATCTCATGCTCGGTCTCACCTTTCGCCAGGCGTTCGGTGGTCTCGGTCAAGCGTCGAATGGGGCGCGAAATCAGGCCGTAGTGCAAGGCGCCGAACAGGGCCGCAAGCAGCGTTATGAGTGCGCTACCGACGATCGTCACCATAGTGGCGCGGGAGAGCGCGGCTTTCTTGCCGGCCAGAAGCTCGCCATTGCGCACTTCGACGTCGGAGCTGAGCGCGCCAAAGGCGTTGAACATCGGATCAAGCAGCGCTTCACCCTGGCCCGTGGTTTCCATGGCGCGGGCAAGATCGACGGTCATAGGGTCGCTCATGAAGCTGAACTGAATGTCGGCATGGTCAGCGTACCAGGTCTGCCAGGCTGAACGAATTTCCTGAATGCGAGCGTTGAACCGCGGGTCCACATGGGTGGATTGAGCCTCTAGCTCGTTGAAGATAGTCGCGATCTCACCGTTGAGCGTTTGGCTGTGGTCTTGCAGGCTCCGGTCGCCGGTCATGACAAAGGTGCGCGAGGCAAGGACCTGGTCGAGAATGTCGTTGCGCAGGTCCTCCATATCGCGGGCGAAGTCGTTGACCTCCAAGAACTGCTCGTCGGCCTGTTGGGATTCCTGAATGCCGAGGATCGAAACGGTGCCGGCCGTCGCCGCGATCAGGGCGAGCCCGACAAAGGCAAAACCGGCTTTTTTGGAAATGGAAAGATTGGAAATCATGATCACAGTTCCTGTCGGTTAGCTTCCGGCGGCGCGGCGCTGGAGTTCGGTCAGGTTCACTTCGACGGTGGCGGCGCCAATGGCCTGCGTGCCATCCTCATTGGGGATGCTCAGATTGAGCTGCGCCCGCCAGATGCGTCGGTCCTCATCCCATTCAGCTTCGTCGATAAAGACGGCATCCGGTCCGTTTGGAAACGTGTTCTGGAACTTGGCCTCGTCGCCCTGCCAATAGTCGCCGGTGATGGCGCTTTGCCCAACGTTCAGGCCATTCGCATCAACCACGAAAATTTCGGTGAAAAGACCGAGGGCGCCGGCCTGGACGCGTGTGAGATAGGTCGATAATGGGCTCGACAGCGTCGAAGCGATCAACGGTTTGTCTCCCTGCTCGCGTTCGGCGCGCCATTGCTGATCGAGTGTTTCGATGGCGGCGGCATTCAATGTTCCGCGCGCTGCGTTTTGGGCCTCGACCGACATCTCAACAATCGGATTGGCCAGCCAGTCGCGGGTCTCCGCGATGAAAGCAGCGCCGATCAGCCGCTCAGGATTGGGCGCAATGCCCGCATTGTTGGCAAATGCCATGCCGCTGGTTTGCGTCAGCGTGGCCACGAGAAGGGCTGACGCCCATGCTATCGATTGTCGCTTCATTGGTTTATCCCTACTCAGACTGATCACCCATTGGGTAGGCACTTATCCGGTAGGGAGGATTACGAACGCGTTAAGAAGCAGATACCAAAGGTTTCGCGTTTAAGCTGCAATGGCGTGACTGCTCACCGCAAGGCGTGTTGTTGACTGTGCAGTATAGATGGAGGATTTAGGCGCGCTTTGCTGCCATAGTCTCGACCGCCGTAGCGTCGCCGACACCGGCCAGGGCGGAGACATCAAGGTTCGCCGCACGGTTGAAATGCTTGGGTGTTTTGCCGTCCAAAACCAACCGCATATCTTGCAAAAGAAGGTCGCCGATCAGCTGGCGACCGCCTTCAATGGCAGCTGCCCGATGCGGTGAGAGGACGACATTGGGGCATTGGCGCATCGGGTGATCGGCGGGCACCGGCTCGTCAGGGAAGACGTCGATCGCCGCTTTGACGCGGCCAGCCTCGGCAGCAGCAAGAAGCGCCTCGAAGTCGACCAAATGGGCGCGGCTGATCAAGATCACAGTGGCCTTGTCGGGAAGTTTGGCGAGCAGTGGGCCATCAATCAGGTGCAGATTATCGCGTGTCGGCGCTGCGGCGATGAACAAGCAGCGTGATCCCTCCATCAGCGTTTCAAGATTGACGAGCGTCACGCCGGCCTGGCGCGCACGTTCGTCCGGCAACCAGGGATCGTAGGCGCTGACCTTGGGGGCAAAGGGCGCGAGCAGCCGGTGGACCTCGCGCGCAATCGAGCCGTAGCCGACAAAGCCGATGGACGCGCCGAAAAGCGTCATGTCCTCACCGGCGCAATCATCGAGCCAGCGTTCGTCGCCTTGTCGAAAGGCTTCGTGCTCGCGGATCAATCCTCGGCCTAGCGACAGGGCCATCGCAACGCCCATTTCGGCGACGCTCTGGCGAAATCCTGGCGCGCAGGAAAGAACTTCGACGCCACGCGCTTGGCAGGCGGCATAGTCGATGGTGTCGGGAAAATGGCCGGAGACTTCGGCCACCAGCTTCAGATTGGGTGCCTTGGCCAGGCTTTCGGCGGTGACTTGGGGCGTGGCCGCGACATAGGCAAAGGCTTCCGGCAGGGCGTCGGCCAGCACGTCATCGGGGATCGGCGCATCCTTGCCCCAGACGATCTCGAACTGGTCGCGGAGGGTCGAGAAGGTTTGCCGGGAAAAGAGTTCGTCGATCTGGCGCCAATGGGCGTCCAGGATCAGGGTAGGTTTGCTCACGCTGCCTTTTCCGCTTCCAATGTTCTCACCGCATCTTTGGCGTCCTCATCCTGCGGGAAAAGGTGCGTCATGTCAGGTGGGAAGGTGAAGTCGAGCCGCTCGCCGGTTGTGTAGATCTTATCTTCGCCGAGCGCCGCGATCAGCTTGCTTCCGTCGGCAAGCTTCACATCGACCACCGTTTCGCTGCCCAAGCGTTCGGTGAGCATGACCGTGCCGTGCAGCATCGCATTGGATGTGTCGGCAGGCGCCAAATATTGCGGGCGCACGCCCAATATCGCGGTATCGCCAACGCCGAACGCGCGTCCGCGCGATGGCACCGTCACGGGGTCAAGGGATGCGTTGCGCACGGTGATTTGGTCGCCAGCCACAGCTTCGACCGTGACGTTCAGAAAGTTCATCGAAGGGGCACCCAGGAACCCGGCAACGAACAAGTTCGCCGGCTCATGATAAAGCTCCATCGGTGAGCCGATCTGCATCACCTTGCCGTCTTTCAAGACCACGATCTTACCGGCAAGCGTCATCGCTTCGACTTGATCGTGGGTCACGTAGATCATCGAGGCCCCGAGATCTTGGTGCAGCTTGCCGATCTCCATCCGCATATCCATGCGCAAGGCGGCATCGAGGTTCGACAACGGCTCGTCGAACAGAAACACCTTTGGGTCGCGCACGATCGCTCGACCGATGGCCACGCGCTGGCGCTGTCCGCCCGACAGTTGGCTGGGGCGGCGATCAAGCAGATGCTCCATCTGAAGGATGCGGGCAGCTTCGGCCACTTTTTCCTCTTTTTCCTGCTTGCTCGTCTTGTTGATGGTGAGGCCGAAGGCGACGTTCTCGCGGACCGACATGTGCGGAAAAATCGCGTAGGACTGGAACACCATGGCAATGCCGCGGCGCTTAGGTTCGTAGTCGTTGACCCTTTCGCCGTCGATTTCCAGCGTGCCGGAGGTGATGTCCTCCAGTCCTGCAATCATGCGCAAAAGCGTTGATTTTCCGCAGCCAGACGGCCCGACAAAGACGATAAACTCGCCATCATCGATCTCGATGTCGACGCCTTTGATGACTTCGACCCTGCCGTAGCTCTTTCGCACATTGGTGAGTTTCAACGATGCCATTGCCGGTCCTCCCTCTATTCCGCCGCCTGGTCCTGGTAGCGCACGAACAGGTGGCCGTCGGCGTCGAGGCTCACCGGTTCGGGGTTCATCACATAGCCCTTAAAATGTTCGCGCCCGCCATCGGCAAAGCCCATGATCACTAGGCCGCGGGAGGTATCGAGGATGCGCCCGGCATAGCGCCGCGCGGGCAGGGCGCCATCCAGGAATCCCGGTGCGATGCGCCAGGGGCCGCGTGGGCTGTCGCCGATCAGATAATGGCTGCCGGACACAGGCCCGCCAGGCGTGTTGGTGGCCTGTTCGGCGGAAAAATGGTCGGCATGGGTGCAGAACAGGCAGTACCACTGGCCCTGGTGCTCAAACACTTGGGGCACTTCGAGCTGGCCAAAGCCGCCGTCGAAGACCGGTGGCTGAAGCGTCCAATTGGTGAGATCGTCTGAGGTCGCAAAGCCGATCGCGCCGGCGGTGTTGGCCTCGTCGCGGCCTGGAACACGGGCGGTGAAATACATCAGCCAGCCATCGCCATCAGGGTCGCGCATCACCCAAGGGTCTCGCATCGCCCGGTCGTGCCAATAGCCTTTGATCCAGTCGGCCTCATAGTGCGCGGCGTTCGGACCTTGCAGATCGAGGCAAAGACCATCGCCAACCCTTTGCCAGGTGTGCAGATCGGATGAGGTGGCATGGCCAATGCGCTGGTACATGCCCTCCTCTTCATGGCACGAGCCGGTGTAGAAGAGGTGCCAGAGACCCTGATCGTCCTGCACCACGCTGCCGGTCCAGGTGGTGTAGTCGTCCCAGGCGACGTGATCGGTGGGCTTCAGGCAGGTGCCTTGATGCTCCCAATTGATCAGATCGTCGCTGACCGCGTGGCCCTGGCTGACATTGAAATGGCGCAGTTCCGGATCGCCGAGGGATTTGTCGGCCTGCAGAAAAAAGACGTGCCAGCGCTGCCCATCATGGGCGTACCAGCTATCCCAGATCCATTTTTCGGGTAGGCTCAGTGTCATCAAGAAAATCCGTTTATGTCGGTCGCGTTTTCGCACGCAAAACCGGTGTCCATATTTGCTGAAGACGCTCTAGCCTTTCACACCGGTCGATGCGATCGAGGCGATGAAGGCGCGTTGCAAAACAAGGTAGAAGGCAAGAACCGGCACGGTGATCAGCGTGAGATAGGCCATCACCTCGCCCCACGGCACGTTGAGCTGGTCGGTGAAGTAGCCAAGACCGACCATGACCGGGCGGATCGCCTCTTCCTGAACCACCATCAGCGGCCAGAGATATTGGTTGTACATGAATAGGAATTTCAGGATCGCGGCGGTGGCAAGCACGGGCCCGGATAGCGGTATGACGATCTTGCGATAGATCGTCCACCAGCTGGCGCCTTCCACGCGGCTCGCCTCGATCAGTTCACGCGGCAGGTCGCGGAAATATTGCACAAACAGAAAGATGGTCAGACCGTCGGCGATGAAGGGAATGATCTGGACGCGGTAGCTGTTCAGCCAGCCGATTTCGAAGCCCTCAACGCCGATCCAGGGCAGTTGCGAGGCCATCAGCAGGAGCGGGATGAAGATCGTTTCATAGGGGATGATGAGCGTCGCCAGCAGGACTGAGAAAAGGATGCTGCGGCCCTTCCACTCCAGGAAGACAAAGGAAAAGGCCGCCAGCGAGCAAACGAACAGAGTCAGCACGACCGTGGTGCCGGTGATCAGCACAGAGTTCATCACGAAAATGCCGATGGGTGCGCGTTCGAAGGCATCCCAATAGTTCTGCAGCGACAGATCGCCCACCGGCAAGAATGCGCGCAAACTATTGGTGTCGTTGAGCAATTGTTCGTTGGGCTTCAGCGACGACATGGCCATGAACAGCAGCGGGAAGATGAAGACAATCGCGACAAGGACGAGCACCGCGTAGCGCGTCGCCAGGCGCAGGCCATGATTGTCCTGGGAAATGCCAGCCATCACCGTTTCTCCCGTGTCAGGTAGCGTTGGATGAGTGAAATGCTGAGGACGATCAGGAACAAAAGAACCGAGATGGTCGAGCCACCGGAGATGTCCTGGCGCTGATAGCCGCGTTCGACGGCTTGGAAGACCAGCACCTGCGTGGAGTCGAGTGGTCCGCCACCGGTCATCACGTCGATCTGCGCAAAGAGGGCGAATGCCTGCATGGTGATGACAATGAGGATCAGAACGGCGGTGTTACGAAGGCCCGGCCAGGTGACATAGCGGAACGTTTGCCACTTCGAGGCGCCTTCGATTTCCGATGCCTCGTAGAGCGTCGGCGAGATTGTCTGAAGGCCAGAGAGCCAAATCACCATGTGAAAGCCGACACCCTGCCAGATCGACATGGCCATGATGGAAGGAAGCGCGGTGGAGGTGTTGCCGAGCCAGTCCCGAGGCTCGAACAGCCCGAAACTCAGCCCGCTCAAGATGTTGTTCAACAGCCCGTCGCCGGGAGAGTAGATGAACCGCCAGAGCAGTGAGACGACCACAATCGAGACCACGACCGGCATGAAATAAATGGTGCGGAAGACGTTGATGCCGCGCAGCCGCTGATTGATCAAAAGCGCCAAAGCGAGCGCGAAACCGGCTTGCACCGGCGCCACCACGACAACGAAGAAGACGGTGTTCACCAGCGCCTTCATGAACACGACGTCAGAGGCGAGCACCACGACGCGGTTCTCCCCCGACTGCCAGCCAAACCATTCGCGCTTGCCCTGAAGGTTGGGAAAATCAGGATTGTTGCGAGTGAAGTTTCGCAAGCGCGGGTATTCGATCGCGCCATCCTCGTCGCGCAACACCGCGCCTGCGCCATCGCGCTCCGGCTCCAGTGTGAAGACCGCCAGACCCAACAGCTCGCGATAGTTTTCAAAGCCGACATAGTCGGTTGGATTGGGCGAGGCGAGGCGCTGGTTGGTCAGCGAAAAGGCAAACGCCAGGAAGAACGGCAGGATGATGAAGGTGGCAATCAGGGCGATGCCCGGTGTTGCCATCAACCAGCCGGCGCGATTCGATTGGGTGAGTTTGGTTGCCATGATGCTTGCCTGACATTCACCTTGCCCGTGACCTGGGGCCAAGCATGGCCCCAGGCGGGTCAGTGTGCGTGGGTTGGTGGCTTGGGTTCCTGACCCTAGTGCCCGTAGCCGCGATTGGCCTCGATATCGGCTTCGATTTCATCGACTGCCGCATCAAGCGCATCGACGACGTCGGCGCCATTGGCAATGTCCGCCAGTGTGCCTTCAAAGATGCGGGCTTGGACGATGTAGCCGGGCGTAACCGGACGCAAGCGCGCCTGGCCTTCCGACAGGGCGTAAAACACTTCGAGCGGTGCGCCCGGCGCATAAAACTCCGTGTCAGCGGCCGCCGAAACGGTTGGTGGGATCAGGCCGGTGCCATCGGAGAAGGCTGAAAACCAGCGATCCTGCAACGCAAACGCGATGAAGGCGCGGGCGCCATCAGGGTGCTCGGTGGTCGCCGACACGCCAAACTGCCAGGAGGCGGCGCCGATCGTTGGTCCATTGCCGAAGTCGGGCGCTGGCAGGAAGAGCGCATCATCGCCAAAGGCTTCGACGACCGGATTGGCGGCCCAATTGCCGTTCCAGGAGATGGCGTAGGTGCCGTTGAGCAGGCCGATATCGCGGTCGGCGGCATCCTGGCTGGTTCCAGGGGCAAGATTTTCCTCAAACAGCATCTGCCACCACTCGCCAAAGGCAACGGCCTCGTCGCCGTTGAGCACCCCTTCGGCCGACTGATAAGTGTCGCGGTCGATGATATCGCCGCCAAAGCTCTGAAGAAGCGGCGAGAAGGCATAAGGGTACCATTCGCCGCGCCAGGCCATGCCAAGGTCCAACGGGAACTCGAAATCGCCGGAGTCGCGGATCGTCATCAGCGCGGCTGTGAACTCCTCGCCCGTCCAAGGTTCATCGAGCGTCGGAACGCGGATGCCATAGTTTTCAAGGGTGGAGCGCCGAGTGGTCATGGCCACAGCGGCGTCCCAGAGACCGACCGAATAGATCTCGCCGTCCCAGCGGCCAATTGGCCCAGGCAGGAAGCCTTCCAGGACGCTTTCATCGATCCCCAGCGGCTGCATATAGCCGGCCCAGGCCCAGTTCGGCATTACCGGCCCATCGACATCCAAAATGTCCGGCAGTTCGCCTGCCAGTGCGGCGGCGCCGACAGCATCATTGTAGGCGAGCTGCGGAAAGGTCTCGATGACAACGGTCCAATCGCTTTGGCTGGCATTGAACTCATCGACCAACTGGTTGATCAGCTCTTCTTCGGCGTTGGCGCTGCCTGCGTTGTGGTACCACATGGTCAGCGCGGTTTGCGCCTGGGCAAGGCTTGTGCTTGCCGCCAAGAGGGCTACCACGCCGATTGCTTGGGCGAATGGTTTTTTGGTCTTTTTCATTTTAGTGCCTCCCTATCGATGAGATGTCGGTGATGTTTGTAACGGTGGCCGGGCGGGGCAGCACGCTGTCGCGCCAGCAGACCGGGCCGCTGACCAGCTGCGGTTCGGCAGGCGCGTCCTCGCCCTTGATAAGTGCGAGCAACATGTGCGCCGCGCGCACGCCCATCGCGGCATAAGGCAGCTCGACGGTGGTGAGCTGCGGGTAGAGCGTTTCGGCGATCAGGCGATGATTGTCGAAACCGGCCACGGAGATGTCTTGCGGCACCTGGAGCCCACGCGAGCGCAGGATTCCATAGGCGCGCAAGGCGATCCGGTCGTTGCCGAAGCAGATGGCGGTCGGGGGGTTGGCGTCGGTCATGACGCGCTCAATCGCGTCCCAAAGCAGCTGGGCCTCGGCCTGCGGATCGTTCATGCGGGTGTCGGCGGGGATCACCAACGCGGGATCATAGGCGATGCCGGCTTGATCCAATGCGTCGCGATAACCGGCAGTGCGCAGGCGGGTGGCATCGATGTCATTAGACAGCGAAAGATAGGCGATTCGCTGGTGGCCCTTGGCGATCAGCGCCTCCACCAGCATTTTCTGGCCCAGGCGGTCATGCGGCAGGACGCTTGGTGTGCCTGCATTGTCGTAGCAATTGGCGAGCACCAGCTTGGTGCCCTCAGGCACCGGCGGTAACGCAACCTGCTTGTGGTAGTCGCCGACGAACAGCATGCCTTCCACGCGATGTTCGGTGAACGTGCGCATCAAATCAGCGATCCGCTCCTGCTTGCCGCCGGTGTCGGAGATGAGCAGCGACATGCCATTGTCTTCCAACACACGCTGAACGCGCTGGACTATGATCAAATCGGGCAGCCCGCCAAACTCGCTGCTGTCGGGGGCCAGCGAAATCGCGCCGGTGATGAGGCCGACAAGGCCGGAACGGTTGGAGCGCATGGTGCGGGCGGCGAGCGAGGGCACGTAGCCCATGGCGGCAATCGCAGCTTCCACCTTGGCGCGCGTTTTCACGCCCACCGGCGCATCGCCATTGATGACGCGGCTTACGGTTTTGGGGGAGACGCCTGCAGCTTTCGCCACATCGTAGATGGTCGCCAATTCGTCCTCCCAGACGCTTGAAGTGCACGCGCTTTGCGCGAGATTTTTGGTGTTTGCACCGCTTATGACATCGGTGTCATTTCGTTGACGATGCCGGAAAGTTTCGCTGTCGTCAACTGGCTTGCTTGTGATCATGGACAGCCGAAGCCTGATGGCGCACGTTGGCGCAAGGTGTCCGAAGCATCCATTTTTGGGGCGCAGCAAGGGAGCGAATGTGGCTGTTAGCAGCAAGGTTGAGGCATTGCGGGAAACCGCTGGCGGGCGCCAGCGCCTGGTCCTTGATGTGCCGGACGAAGTGTCGCTGGAGCTACGTTTCAACGGCACGGCCTACGCCACCATGATGGTCTCGCCGGACGCTTTGGACGATTTCGTTCTTGGGTTCTCGCTGAGCGAGGCGATTATCGAAGAGGCCAGCGCGATCAAGGGCTTGTCGGTGAGCGAAGAAGAGGGTGGGCTCGTCGCGCATGTGACGCTGCACGGCACGGACTATGCCGCGCTGTTGCGCAGTGAACAGCACAGGGGGCAACGATCGGTTCCAGGACGGTCCGGTTGTGGGATTTGCGGTGTGCGCACGCTGGACGAGGCGCGGCGGGCCTTGCCGCTTGCGCCGGACGGCACAGAAATTTCTTTCGATGCTGTCGGCCAGGCGCTGGGCGCCTTGGGGCGCGCCAACACGGCCAAGGGAGCCCATGCTGCAGCCTATTGCACGCGCGATGGCGCGATCTTGGTGCTGCGCGAAGATGTCGGGCGGCACAACGCGCTCGACAAGCTGATCGGCGCGCTGATGCGCGCGCCGGACAGGCCCGATCTGGCCGATGGCTTTTGCCTGCTCACAAGCCGCTGTTCCTATGAAATGGTGCAAAAGGCAGTGCGCGCCGGATTTTCGACCTTGGTGGCGATGTCCTCGCCGACCGGCTTAGCGTTGCAGGTGGCCGAGGAAGCTGGCCTCACCGTGATCGCGCTTGCCCGCCAAGATGGCATGGTTCAATTCACGCAAGCGCGGCAACGTCGCCAGGAGATCGCCGTATGAGCGAAAAGAAACCGGACGGGCAGCCACCCGAAGGCGTGCGCCCCTATGATGCGCCTGCCGGGGGTTGGGGGTCACTGCGCTCGGTGGCAAAATCTCTGAAGAAAGAGCAACGGATCGCAGAGAGCGCGGCAACGCTTTTGAAGACCAACCAGCCCGATGGGTTTGATTGTCCTGGATGCGCCTGGCCGGACCCCAAGCACACATCCAGCTTCGAATTCTGCGAAAATGGCGCCAAGGCGGTGGTCTGGGAGGCGACCGCTAAGCGGGTCGATCCGGCGTTCTTTGCGGCCCATACGGTATCTGAGCTTTGGGCGAAATCCGATCATTGGCTGGAGGGGCAGGGCCGCGTCACCCACCCGATGCGCTACGATGCCGCCACAGACCGCTATGTGCCGGTGGATTGGGAAGAGGCTTTTGCGGCCATCGGCGCGCAGCTTGCCGCCCTTCCTGATCCCAATATGGCCGAGTTTTATGCCTCCGGTCGCACGTCCAACGAGGCGGCGTTTCTCTACCAACTCTTCGTGCGCATGTTCGGGACCAACAATTTTCCCGATTGCTCCAACCTTTGCCATGAGCCGACTTCTGTCGGTCTGCCGCAGTCCATCGGGGTTGGCAAAGGCACGGTGAGCCTGGAGGATTTTGAGCACACCGACCTCATTCTTTCCATTGGCCACAATCCCGGCACCAATCACCCGCGCATGTTGGGCACGTTGCGCGATGCGGTGAAGCGCGGGGCGACGATCCTGGTCTTCAACCCGATGAAGGAGCGGGGGTTGGAAAAATTCCAATCACCGCAACACATTACAGAGATGGCGACGGGCCAATCCACCGATCTGGCGCAGACGTTTTACCAGGTGAAAATCGGTGGTGATGCGGCTGCCATCAAAGGCATCATCAAAGCGTTGGTCGCGCTGGATGAGGCTGGAGAGGACGCACTAGACCGCGCCTTTATCGTCGAGCACACCGAGGGGTTCGAGACGCTGGTAGCCGATGCGCAGGCCGCGCCTTGGGAGGAGATCGAAAAAGCCTCCGGTCTGACCCGAAACGCGATGGAAGAGGTGGCTGCGATCTATGCGCGCTCGAAAGCCACGATCATTTGCTACGGCATGGGCGTCACCCAGCACCGATCCGGCTCAAAAAACGTGCAGCAGATTGCCAATCTGTTGCTGCTGCGCGGCAATATGGGCAGGACGGGTGCCGGCATCTGTCCGCTGCGCGGGCATTCCAACGTGCAAGGCGATCGCACGGTCGGCATCAATGAAAAGCCGCCCGAAGCGCTGCTCGATAGCATGGAGCAGGTGTTTGGGTTCGCGCCGCCGCGCGCGCATGGCCATTCGGTGGTCGATAGCATCGAAGCGATGGTCGATGGGCGGGCCAAGGCCGCCATTTGTTTGGGCGGCAATCTCGCCATCGCCTCGCCGAGCCCGCAGGATTGTATCGAGGGCTTCCGCAAGCTCGAACTGGCGGTGCATATCACTACCAAGCTCAATCGCTCGCACCTGCTGATAGGCGGAGAAAGCTATCTGCTGCCCTGTCTGGGGCGCACGGACAAGGACATTCAGGCGAGCGGCGAGCAATCGGTCACGGTGGAAGATTCCATGTCGATGGTGCATGCCTCGAAGGGTTTTCTCGATCCGGCCTCGCCGCACTTGCGCTCCGAACCTGCCATCGTTGCCGGTATCGCCAAGGCCACGGTTGGCAATGCGCTTGTCGATTGGGATGCGTTGGTCGCCGACTACAATCTGATCCGCGACAAGATCGAGGCGGTTTTTCCAATCTTTGAGGATTTCAACCGCCGCATCCAAGACCCTGGCGGTTTTCACCTGCCCAATCCTGCGGCCTCGCGTGTCTGGAGCACGCCGTCGGGCAAGGCGCAGTTTCTGCCGTTCCCGGGCTTGGAAGAAGATATGGTGCTCGACGATCCGGATGTCTTGAAGCTCACCACGGTGCGCAGTCACGATCAGTACAACACAACGATTTATGGCCTTGATGACCGCTACCGTGGCATCTTTGGACGGCGTGATATTTTGTTCATGAATGCCAAGGACATCAAGCGCTTGAGCTTTGCAGAGGGCGATAGGGTCGATCTCATCAATGCGATGGAAGAGACGCGCGCGGTCTACGCGCTCACCATTGTAGCTTACGATCTGCCGCGAGGGTGCTGCGCGTCCTATTACCCGGAAACGCAGCCGCTGATCGTGCTTGACCACCGCGACGAGCCAAGCCGCACGCCATCCTTCAAGTCGATTCCGATCCGCGTGCACAAGGCGTCCAATGGCTCGCCAAAGCATATGAGCGTTGGCCGTGACGGGCTGGTGGGAATGCCGGACTGAACGGGCGTTAGAAGCTGATCTTCACAGACGCGTTGAGGGCCAACACCCAATCAGTGCCAAAGGTGGCCGAATAGCCCAGAGGGTTGGGATTTCCATTGGTCAGCGTGGCTGTGGAATAGGAACCGGAGGTCATGAGGCCAGCTGAGCCGCCGACAACCAGTTGGGCATGATCATTGGGGTCAAAGACTGCATTCAATGCGCCGACCCAGGTGTCAGTTTGCGGCGTGAAGCCGTTGGTGGCGCCCTGGTCCCAGGTCAGGCTGCCGGTCAGAGCCAGTTGCTCGTTGATTTGGTGCACGGCGCCCGCCGTCACCGTCCAGCTGTCCTGCCATTGTAGCTCCAGTCCACTGACTTGGCCCAACCCAGGTGACGTGAGGATCATGGCGTCAGCGACGCTCCAATCGGTCCAACGCAAGGAACCAAAGGCCAGCCAGCCTGGCGCGACGCCGGACTGTGCTTTCAACTCGATCGATCGCGGCATGGAAATCGAACCGCTGGTGCTAACGGTGCCGCCGTAAATCGGCGAGGTGACCGTTCCGCTCATGTTGTAATCGACCTGAGAATTGTAAATGAGGCTCGCCCGCAGGGCGTATTCTGGAATCTCGTAGGCAAGGCCAACCCGCCATGCCCAACTCCAATCATCTACGTCTGTTAGTGTTTGGCCTATGACCGGGAATGGTGGCGCAACCATCGTGTTAGGAACCGCCTGTGTCAGCTCAAACCGAGCCTGTTGGTACGAGACACCACCGAGAACACTCAATTGACCGATTTCAATCTGATGCGTACCGGCACAGGTAAGGCCATAGTCCTGCGAGGAGAAATGCTGTTCGATCACCGCGGCGGCGGCGATCCACGCCGATCCATAGTTCGCATGGCCTTCCCAGGGTTGGCGGAAGGAGGTCATGCAGCGCAGATAATCTCCGGCGCGGCCGGTGGCGGTGGCCCGAAAGATCGTGAACGCTTCAGCCTCAGGCGCCGTTGTGATGGTGCTTACCGGGGCAACGCTCGTTACATTCGATAAGACCCGATCCGGCATGATATGCCGAACCTGCGTTTCCACCGCGATGGTTTCGCTGGTGATGAAGAGCGCGTCCCAATCGCGCTCACCAGTGTCGTAGCCGCCGGCCGTCGCTGTTGATTGAGTGACGCAAAGCCCTAAGCCCAATCCCCACGCCATCGCCGATACGCACTTTGCGCCCGTCATCGCTCTTACCCCCCAACGCGCCCCTACAATTCCTTGATGGGGTCATGGGTCTCTGTATCGACCCAAGAACCATCTGGCCTGAGGTTGCGCGCGCGAGACGGCCGAACGCTTGAGATTCGTCAATCAGGCCCCGTGACGGACTGGTGGGAATGCCCGACTAAGGTCTCGACGCTAAGCGTGGCTGACCATCAACCCTTCGCGGATGAGGCGCTTGACCAGCACCAGCTTGCCATCCTCGTCCAGATCGCCGGGCAGGTCTCGGACCTTGAATCGCTGGTTCGTTAGACAGACGTCCAGCGCTGGTTTGGTGTGGGCCGGTAGGCGAATTTCCGCCCCTTGGCAGCCCACTTGCACCATGGGGTTGCCGTCGGCGTCGGTACGATCCTCAACCTGGAAGATGAGCTGCGGCTGCGCCCCAACCTCCGACTCGATGGTTAGTTCGGCCAGGCGAGCAAGCTGACGCATTTGACCGGGCACGCGTGGGACGCGGTTTCTGATGAATTCGGTGCGGATGTGATCGACCAATTCCGGCAGGCTGGCTTGGTCCTGTAACCGCTGCAACAGGTCGGCGAACGCGGTTTCCATACCGGCCAAGTCAAAATCGCCGCGCGCGTGGCCCGCCGGTAGCGAGGCGCGAAACGCCGGATCACGATGGGCAACAGCAACCACAGCTTCGGTGACGAGGTCCGCCCAGGTCCGGGTCATAAGGCCGGTGGTGATGTGCAGCGAGGTCTGATCGGTTGCGACCGCATCATGGGTAAGGCCGCGTGGCACGTAGCACATGTCACCGGGCTTCAGCACGAAACGATCGGTTTCCTCACCAATCGGCATTTCCTCGCGATTGAATCCTTGCGTTACCAGCGGCAGCTCCACCGGGTGGTCGTAGATGCGCCATTCCTTGGTGCCTTCAACCTGCAACACCAGCACGTCATGGCTGTCATAATGGGAGGGAAAGCCCTGGCTGTGCGCTGGTGTAAGATAGATGTTGGTCTGAATGCGCGAGGAAAAGACGTTCTCCAGCGCCCGGCAGAAGCGAGCCAGTGTTGGCAAGCGTTCCTGTAGGCCCGACAAGATAATCGTCGCGCCATCGGCAAACAGCTGGTTGACGCGTACAGCATCAATGAAGCCGGATTCATAGGCGAAATCTTCAGGGGTGATGCTGGCGTTGGCCTGCACCACGTTCACTTCCGGGGTGCTCAGCCCCATGGTTGTGACCACGCGGTCGATATCGTCCAGGGAAACGAGCGCGCTGTAATAGTCGGGTTCGTCGCGATGCACGACAATGTGCTTTTTCTCAAAGCTTTCGGCAAAAAACGCTTCGCGCGTTATCGGCGCAATCGACCAGTCGAAATCTAGCGCTGCGTGCTCCATCCTATCCCCCGATTTTTGTTTTTGTGTTGGGTCAGCACGTAGCGGTAACGCCTTGGTCAACCCGATGCAACGTCATGGTGCATAATCCTGCATTGACGATTGCAGGTTGGCGGGATTAGTGTTTGCCCCGAGGGCAAGCGCAATTGCGTCAATTCGGGGGAGCCTACAGATGGCTGACAAGACTAAGAAAAACACAAAGACACTCGTGGAGTCCGACATCACAACCAAACGCGGTGTTGGACGGCGGGTTTTTTTGGGCATCATGGCCGCTGGTTCTGCGGGCGCCGTGCTTGCACCTTCACAGGTTGCTGCGGCAGACTCTGATGGCCGGCCTTGGCAGGATGCTGGCGGCTGCCCACGTGGCCCCATTCAACAGGGTGCGACCGACGTTGATCTGGGAACCGGGTCCGACCCATCTGGGGGTGGCCGAAGTGGTACTGGCGTGACCGACCAAGATCCAAGCGATTGGGCCAACAATGGGCGTGGCGCGCCCTACTGCTAAAGTCGACGGCCTAGGCCTGGCACACGCCTTAGAAACCTCCCTCGCCACGGGATCAACCGCAGCGTCTGTTGACGCTGCGGCTTGTTGTGTTGCATTTGGCTGTGCGTAATCACTTGCGTGCATGACACAACCGACACCCGCTAGAGGTGCAATTCGGGTTTTCTTTCTATGAGCGGCACAAGTAAGACCCCAGCTAAGACGCTGGTTGAAAGCGACATCACGACAAAACGGCCTTTGGGACGCCGCGCCTTTCTAGGGATCATGGCGGTTGGGTCGGTGGGCGCGACGCTGATGCCTTCCCAGGCGACGGCGGCAGACATCGACAATGGCTCTTCAACCGATAAGGGCAGCTGCCCTCGCGGATCTGGTGGCGATTGGACCGGAATTACCGACAGCGATGATGGTAACATCACCGACAGCAGTGAGTATGGGCGCGGTGCACCCTACTGCTAGGGCGGATTTTTTCGGACTATGACGAAGGGCGCCGGCGACCGTGTCTGATTTATTCGCGGTGCAGCACGGTGTCGCCGAAGAACGATGACAGCATTTTTGGCCTGAAGGCGGCGGCGATCGCCTGCGGATCGTAGCCGTCGCGCACCCATTGCATGAATGTTTGGCCTTTCGGCACACCGTCGCGCACATAGGTCTCGACCATGGCGTCCAGAACGCCGGTTTTTGAGCCTTTGATGTGGCCATATTTCAGCGTCATCTGACCCAGCGCGCGCTCATGATCATTGTGCAGAATGAGGAAGTAGAGCGCGCTGCCAAGGCTTGCCCGGTCCGCGCCGGCCTTGCAGTGGATCACCGCTGGATAAGCGATGGATTTCAACAGCTTCTCCAGCTTTTCCAACTGCGCGACATCGGGCAGGGCGCGTGAACGCAGTTGAAGGCCTTCGAAGGCGACGCCGGCCTTTTCGGCCGCCTCAACTTCCAGCGGATACGACCCATATTGCATGCCGCCGCGCAGATTGATGATCGTTTTCACGCCCATGGCCTGCCATTTGCGCACCTGGTGCGGCAGCGGCTGCGAGGACCTGAAGAGCTGGTCGTCCACCTTGTGAAAGTTGGTGTAGACATAGCGGATGAAGCCATGATCCATCGCCAGCATGTCGAACCAGGCGTGCAAGCGCCGTCGCCAACCGATCAGTGGCGGCTGAAAATAGGCCGTACGGGCTTCCAGGCGGGACGGGAAGACACGGCGGTAAAGGGTTTTGAGGGTGGGTGGCACGCGGGCCCGCTGCTTGTCGAAGGAAGACGGCCCGTTCCTAGCCATGTGTGCCGCCGAAGGCAATTGCCACAGTGCCATGCAGAGTTGGGATGTAGAGCTGCGCTGCAGAGCGGGCTTGGATGAACGCGCCGCTTTTGCCCGACGCGAATCGCGTGATTTCGGTGCGAATCGGGCCGGTGGAACGAATCGCGATTCCAGAAGCTGTTGCGGTTTTGTTCGCATTTTGATTCATACTTGGACTCATCATCATTCCGTTTGACGGTATGATTCCTCCTTTTGTTCTCGGTGGTTAGCAAGGTTAAGCGCCGGTTAACGCGCCGCCTGGGCGGGACGGGATGATGTTTACAAACGGGTCAAACGGTCTGGCCCGGCCTTGGGCATTGTTGCACCGCCGTTACAATTGGTCAGACCTGTTTGAATGAGGCTCTGATCCATAATGGGACAGACTGCGGCCGCCATCACGCGTTGGCTCGCGGGTAACGATGAAGATAAATTTGTCATCTGTTCGGCGATGGCGCTTGTTAGCGAACCCGCGCTCGCCCGTTCGGCGTTAACTATTTGCAACCTGACCTATCGCCCGCGTCAGGTGCATGTTTCAGCTTTGTTCTTGAACTGGCAGGACTCAGAACGTTTTCAGAGTCAACGGCCCAAACCAAAAAACCGTCAGGTCTTTCAAAGCCTTTTGCGCCGGTCTTGCAGCCGCGAGCCGCTATCCCCACCTCGAAAGCCGGCTGTCGTATCGGATTCACACAAGACATGCAGGATTCGACGCAGCGTCGGCCATTGATTTGCCAGGGCCGGACCATCACCATGGGCCAAGGTTGAGGGAGAGAGGATGCCGCGTTTGTTCACCGGATTGGAGTTGCCGCGCGCAGTTGCCGATCAACTTGCCCTGCTCCAGGGCGGTATGCACGGCGCGCGGTGGATCGATCGTGACAATTTCCACATGACCTTGCGTTTCATCGGTGATGTTGATCACGCAATTGCCCGCGAAGTGGTGTCGGCGCTGGATCGTGTGCGTCGCGGGCCGATAACGCTGAGGCTCGACGGCCTCGGCGCGTTCGGTGGCAACAAGCCGCATTCGGTGTTTGTGCGCATCGCGCCGACCCAGGAACTGGTGGATTTGCAAGGCGAGCAGGAGCGGATCATGCAACGTCTCGGCCTGAAAGCCGAACGGCGGACGTTTATTCCGCATATCACGCTTGCCCGCTGTCGTGGCCTGCAGGCCGGTGCCGTGGCGCATTGGCTGTCGCTGCGCGGGGGCATCATGAACCTCTCATTCGAGATTGACCGCTTCGTTCTCTACTCATCGCGAGACTCGGTGGGAGGTGGACCCTATGTGGTGGAAGAAGACTATCCCCTTGTTGCCTGAAGGAGTGCCCATGCCCCGCTTTTCTGATGCTGATCGCTCCGCCGCCCTTACCGAACTTGAAGGCTGGAGTCTGGTTGATGGCCGCGAGGCCATCGCCAAGCGCTTCGTGTTCAAAAACTTCGTTGAAGCCTTTGGTTTCATGACCAAGGCTGCGCTTGAGGCGGAAAAAGCCGACCACCATCCTGAATGGTCGAATGTCTACAAAACCGTCGACGTCACGCTCACCACCCATGATGCCGGCGGGATAACCGACAAGGATATCGCGCTCGCCAAGGCGTTTGATGGCTGCGCCTAAGCGTTGCGTTTCTGACGGAGCGTCCCCACATATCGCCTCAACCTGGAAACCAAGAGGACCCGTTGATGAGTGCCGAGACCGCCTCCACCACCGCAAGTGATGATCCGAGCAGCGCCGGCGTCGATGGCGATGTGCTGGGCGAGGACGAACGCACGCAGTTTGATAAGGACGAGGCGCGGGTGCGCCGTGACTTCTGGGTGACCGCGCGCAAGGCGGCGGGCAGCATCCCGTTCATGGACGAGCTTGTGGCCGCCTATTACTGCGCGCTCGACCGCGAGACGCCGACACGCGTGCGCGCTACACTTCTCGGCGCGCTGGGCTATTTCGTGCTGCCGCTAGACGGTATTCCGGACTTTATCTTAGGCCTTGGTTTCACCGATGATGCGGCGGTGATCATGGGCGTTTTGGCGCTGATGCGCGTCCACATCACCGATGAGCACCGCGCCGCTGCGCGTAAGGCGTTGTTGAAGGACCAGGGTTAGGTTTCTCTAGCTCGTCATCCCGGCCTTGAGCCGGGATCCATTTCAATGCGTTGACCGCTGGCCGCGTTGTTGCAGAACGTCCCTTGGCTTGGACCCCCGCCACAAGGGCGAGGGTGACGGTTGATGGCTTGGCGGGCGTCGCCTTTTGCCCTGGGCCTTCGGCCCAACCGCCATTACTTTTGTGCTCTGGGCCTTTGGCCCAACCGCCAACAAGAAAGGGGCTGACCAATGTGGCCAGCCCCCCGCGTTTTTTGTCCAGGATCGAACCTGTTTCGACGGCATACCCAACCGGGCGCGCCGCCAATGGTGTGGATTAGCGCGCTCTCAGAGGCTGCTCTGACCCGCTCGCTTCACCACCAGTTCTAACCTGGCCATAAAAATCGCTCGACATCAGTCACCTCCTTTCGGTTGTTGAAAACAAGTTGAAGGTGATGCCGAATCAAGGCGTTGGCAAGGGAGAAAATGCAGTGGAAGTGATGCAAGGTGAATCACCGGACCGCTTGGTGTGTGTGCAGGTGACCTATGCCGACGCCAAACGTGCGCGTGCAGTCGCCAAAGAGATCGTCGAAAAGCGCCTGGCCGCCTGTGTTCAGCAGGTGCGCATCTCCTCAACCTATCTGTGGCAGGGCGCAGTGGAGGAAGAGGCAGAGCATCTGCTCACCGCCAAGACCACAATGCTGCGGGCACGCGACCTGGAAGCCTTCATCCGCGCCGATCACCCTTATGACGAACCGGAATTTCTGGTGCTGCCGGCCGAAGCGGCAAGCGAGGGGTATGCCAAATGGGTGCGGGAGAGCGTGGCGTAGATTGGGCGCCTGTTCAGCGATGATGCACGTTAAGAACGATTTTGCCGACATGCAGTTTGGTTTCAAACAGCGCCTGGGCGGCACCAATGTCGGCCAGAGGGAAAATCTTGGCCACCAACGGATTGATGGTCTTGGTTTCGATCATTTCAATTAGATTGGCGAATACCTTGGGTTCCAACACCGTGCAGCCAAAAAAGCTCAGATCTTTCAGGTAGAGCGTGCGCACGTCCAACGCGACAATCGGGCCGGCGATGGCGCCAGAGACCGCGTAGCGGCCATAAGGCACAAGAACCTCCAGCAGTGAGGGCCAACTGGGTCCGGCTACCAAATCGATCACCACATCGACGCTGGTTTTTCCAAGCCGGGTTTCAAGATCTTCGTTCCGCATAACGATCTCATCGGCGCCGATATCGCGCAGTTGATCGGCTTTGGATGGGCTGGTAACGGCGATGACGTGGGCGCCGCGCGCCTTGGCTAGTTGAACCGCCGCCGATCCTACGCCGCCCGACGCGCCGGTCACGAGCACGCGGTCGTTTTCCGAGACGCTGGACCGGGTGAGCATGTTTTCAGCCGTGGAATAGGAACAGGGGAACGAGGCCAGCTCGATATCGCTCAAGTCGCTGTCGATAGGGTAGGCGTGGCGCGCATCGACGCGCATGTATTGGGCGAAGCCGCCATCGCATTCTGAGCCGACAAACCAGGGTGTCTTGAGTCGTTCGCCCTTGGCATAGCGCAGGCAGGGCTCGACGAGCACGCGCTCGCCAAGGCGCTTGGCATCGATCTCAGCGCCCACTTCAACGATCTGACCGCAGACATCGATGCCCTGGATGCGCGGAAACGCCAGCGCATCGCCGCCCCAGGCTGCGTCTGCCGCGTCGCCATCGCCTTTGGAGTACCAGCCGACGCGGGTGTTGATGTCGGTTTTGTTGACGCCCGCCGCACCCACTTTGATCAGGACGTCCTGCGGCCCAGGGCGAGGGAAAGGAAGATCCTCCCGCCATTCCAGCATTTCTGGTCCGCCGTGGCCGGTGAGAACCACGCCCTGCATGGTTTTTTCAGATGGGGGCATGTGACCTGCTTTCTTGGTGGTCAGCAGGACCTAGTGTTTTTGGCCGCAGCGCAAAAGGGTGGGTGGAGGTTCTCGGTGCAGCGATGCTCCGCGGGAGAGTGAAACATTGAAAAGCCGGAGCACGAGCTAAAAGTGCTCGCTCAGTTCTATGAGCGAACTAGTTGGATAAGTGGTTCGAAGGCATAAAGTGCAGGCCTTCTGCCGGAAGCGCTCTCTAGTTCGACCAACAATCCGGCGTTTGCTAGTTTTCGGGATAAATTTATGGCAGTTGGTCTTGGTATACCGCTTCTGCTGGTAAATCTGTTATTTCGAAATATGGGGTTTTTAAAGATAAAATCTTGGGCAACAGGCGCCCATTGTGAGTTTAGAGTTTCTCTAAAGACTGGTTTAATTTCTTCGTAGAGATCCGTTATAGCAACGGCGGTTTTAAGATTTTCCACCGCTTGTTCAGCAATCGCATTGAGAAAAAACTCGCACCATCCCGTCCAATCGTTTGATAATGATACCTGGCGCATACGCTCGATATATTCAGATTTATGGTCTTCAAAGAATGCACTTACGTAGAAGTGTGGCTCAGCAATTAAACCCTTAGTCCACAACGAAAGTGTTATGAGCATCCTTCCAATCCGCCCATTGCCGTCGTTGAAGGGATGGAGTGCTTCAAACTCGACATGCGCGATTGCTACATTCAACAGTGGGGAGAATGCGTCACCGGCTAAGAAGTCGATAAGCTGCCCCATTGCAGGTGATAGCTGTTCAGGCGAAATTGGGGTAAATAGAACCTCTTTCTTCGTGTCGTCGCCAACATAGTTTTGCTCGGTTTTATATTCGCCAGGCTTCTTGGAGGCTCCCCTGCCAAAACCCAACAGTGTGGCGTGGGCCGATCTAATTAGGTGTTCACTTATCGGATAACCTTCAATTATGCTGCGCTGCGCTCGTTTCAAAGCTGCCGCATAGAGCCCTACTTCAAGTGCTTGGATTGGAATGTCACGAGGAGTGTCGTCGTCGTTGGCGTCGGCTTCGTAACGCAGCACTTCGTCAATCGTTGAAATTGTGCCCTCCATGCGCGAAGATACAACTGCTTCCTGGCCACGTAAGGGCGTGACCAAGAAATCGCTGTTGTGAAGGGACTTCAATGTTTGATCGTAGCGCGCCAGGGCGTCTCTTGCATCGCCCATTGGAATGATCAAGCGTTCGTAGTCGAGCTGCCGTGGTGGGAACTGACCATGGTGGTAGTTCACATTTTTTTCGAAGCTGTAGCGTTCAATCGGCAGACGCATACTAGACCTAGTTTTGTGTTTATGAATAAGCGTTATTTGATTCGGAAATCATTTTGTGAATCGCTTATGTGACTCAAATGCATTTGTAAATCAAAAGTGCTTGATAATGATTATCAAGCGACCTTATGGCGTCTAGGAACTAGGTGTGGTTTTTTTCATGGCTGGGCATTGTCTAGCGCAGGCTGCATAGCAAAAAGGCGGGCACCAGGCCCGCCTTCTATCCCGTCAAGCTGTCCGGCGTCCGGACCTACCCCTTATTCTGCCGGTTATCGATCAGGTCGGTGACAACGCCTGGATCGGCCAGGGTTGAGGTGTCACCGAGATTATCGAAGCTGTCTTCGGCGATCTTACGCAGAATGCGGCGCATGATCTTGCCTGAGCGGGTTTTTGGCAGGCCCGGTGCGAACTGGATCAAGTCCGGCGAAGCGATCGGCCCGATCTCCTGACGCACCCACTTCACCAGCTCCTTGCGCAGATCATCGGACGGTTCTTCGCCTTCCATCAGCGAGACATAAACGTAGATGCCTTGGCCCTTTATATCGTGCGGATAGCCGACCACGGCGGCCTCGGCTACGTTTGCGTGGGCCACCAGGGCGGATTCCACCTCCGCCGTGCCCATGCGGTGGCCGGAGACGTTGATCACGTCATCGACGCGGCCCGTGATCCAGTAATAGCCATCCGCATCGCGGCGGCAGCCATCACCGGTGAAGTACATGCCTTTGTAAGTGGAGAAATAGGTCTGCACGAAGCGCTCATGGTCGCCATAGACGGTGCGCATCATGCCTGGCCAGGCATCGAGAATGGCAAGGTTGCCCTCTGTTGCGCCTTCCAAAATGGTGCCCTCGGCATCCACCAACGCCGGCTGTACGCCGAAGAACGGTCGTGTGGCGGAGCCCGGCTTCAGCGCCGTGGCGCCCGGCAACGGCGTGATCAAAATCCCGCCGGTTTCGGTTTGCCACCAGGTGTCGACGATGGGGCAGCGCGCATCGCCGACCACGTTGTAATACCAGTTCCAGGCTTCCGGGTTGATCGGCTCACCGACCGAACCCAGAATGCGAAGCGTCGAGCGGCTGGTTTTCTTCACATGCTCCTCGCCAGCGCCCATCAGTGAGCGGATGGCGGTCGGCGCGGTGTAGAAGATCGAGACCTTGTGCTTGTCGACAACATCCCAGAAGCGCGATGGCGAGGGGTAGGTCGGCACGCCTTCGAACATTAGCGTGGTCGCGCCGTTGGCCAGAGGGCCATAGACGATGTAGCTGTGGCCGGTGACCCAGCCGACATCGGCGGTGCACCAATAAACGTCACCTTCTTGGTAATCGAAGACATATTGGTGCGTCATCGCAGCGTAGGTGAGATAGCCGCCGGTGGTGTGCAGCACGCCTTTGGGCTGGCCGGTGGAGCCAGAGGTGTACAGGATAAACAGCGGGTCTTCGGCGTTCATTTCTTCGGGTTCGATGAAGTCCGGCGCGTTGGCCGCCGCCTCATGATACCAGATGTCACGACCATCCTGCATGGCGATGTCGCCGCCGGTGCGTTTGACCACGACGATGGCATCGACAGGCGCTGATTCCGCGGCTTTGTCGACATTGGCCTTCAACGGCACTTTGCGTCCGCCGCGCAGGCCTTCGTCCGCCGTCACCACCACCTTGGAGGCGCAGCCTTCGATGCGCTGGGCCAAACTATCCGGCGAGAAACCGCCAAAGACGATGGAATGCACGGCACCCAGACGGGCGCAGGCGAGCATCGCATAAGCCGCTTCGGGGATCATCGGCAGGTACAGCGTGACGCGATCGCCTTTTTTGACGCCGGCTGCTTTCAGCACGCCGGCCATCTTGTTCACATGTACGCCAAGTTCGCGGTAGGTGATCTCCAGATGCTCGCCGGGATCATCGCCTTCCCAGATGATGGCCACCTGGTCGCCGCGGGTGGCGATATGCCGGTCCACGCAGTTGGCAGCAACGTTGAGCGTGCCGTCTTCGAACCATTTGATCGAGACATTGTGCGGATCGAACGAGGTGTTTTTCACCTTGCTGTAGGGTTTGATCCAATCGAGCCGCTTGCCGTGCTCGCCCCAAAACCCCTCGGGGTCGGCCACCGACTGCTGATACATGGCCAGATATTTGTCGTTGTCGATCAAGGCGGCCGATGCGACGGCATCGGGCACGGGATAAACTTCACTCATGTTGGCGTTCCCTTTGTGCGTTCCCCTCAGACAAGCCGTATTTGGTTGACGGTCGGCTCGCTGAAAATGGTGTCATCTGACCTGCGCTGCCCTTCTTGGTGAGGGCTTGGCGGCATCACTGCCGTGTTTTCTAAGCCCAACCACCGCAGTGCAGCAAGGCAAAGCGCCTTGCCCTTTGGTTGAGTGGAACAACGCAAAAAGCGGATTTCCAGCGTTGATGCGCATCAAAGCGCGACCATGGTCTAAGGCGGCGTTGGTTCCTGTCTAAGCGGTGCTACGGATGTTTCACTGTGATACTTGACCTTCCAGCGACTGGAAGCCCTATCTAAGGGTCATGGAACGATCAGATCATTCACCATCGGCGCTTGATAAGGCCGCCTCTTGCTGCGGCGATGCGGAAGCTGCTGCGCATAAACCTGCCATTAAGGAGGCCTCAAGCTGCTGCAGCAGCGAAAACGCCAGCGACACAAAGCCAGCCAAGCGGAAGCTGGACCTGCTGCTTTGGGGCTCGGGGCTGACAATCGTGCTGGCCTATGCGACATCGTTTTTTCTCGACCATGCCGACCTTTGGGGTCTTGGCCATTTCACCCATTCGGTTCGCGACATGATGAACCTGATGTGGTGGGGCATTCTGGTCGGCATGGTGGCGGTCGGTCTGATTGACCGGGTGCCACGGGAGTTCGTGATCGGGGTCATTGGCCGCGATCAAGGCGCCAAGAGCTTGGGCCGCGCGGTGCTTGCCGGGTTCTTCCTCGATCTTTGCAACCACGGCGTTCTGATGGTTGGCGCGAAGCTTTATGAGCGTGGCGCCTCGCTGGGTCAGGTGTTTGCGTTTCTCATCGCCTCACCCTGGAACTCGCTGTCGCTGACCATCATCATCGGTCTGATGATGGGTTGGGGCTGGTTGGTGGTATTCATCCTCACCTCCTTGGTCATCGCATTTGCGACGGGGTTGATCGTCGAGGCGCTGGAGCGGGCCGGCAAAGTGCAGCCCAACGCCAACCGCATCGATTTGCCGGAGGATTTTCATGTCTGGCGCGAGGCGAAGGCTGGGATCAAAGCCACGCGCTACGATTTGGCGTTCGTGAAAGATGTCGCCCGCCGTTCGGTCACCGCCAGCCGCATGGTATTGCGCTGGCTGTTCTTTGGCGTGGTGCTCGCCGCCCTTATCCAAGTGACGGTGCCGACGGAGATTTTCGCCACCTGGTTCGGCGCAACGTTCCTGGGGCTGCTGACCACGCTGGTGGCCGCGACCATCATCGAGGTATGTTCGGAAGGCTCTGTGCCCATCGCGGCCGATCTGATGACCCGCGCGGCGGCCCCTGGCAACGCGTTCACCTTCCTGATGGCAGGCGCGGCGACCGATTACACGGAGATATTGGTTCTGAAAGAGGTGACGGGGCGGCTGAAAGCAGCCTTGCTCTTGCCGCTGCTCACGGTGCCGCAGGTGGTCGCTATCGGGTGGGTGCTGAACGGGGTGTGATATCTTTCGTTACGACCGCTATGCGGACCAAGTGACCAAGGCACAAAATAAACGGATAGGAGCGGGTGGATCGCGTTTTTCGGCACAAATTTTTGGCTCACCACCAGGTTTGCTTCAATTCCTCAACGCGTTCAGCACCTTGTCTAGCTCAGTGGTGAACGCGGCTTCGGAGTCCATGGCCTCAGTAAAGTTACCGATCACGCGGCTTCGAACTTGGTCTGCAATGTCAGAGCGTTGAGGCATCCATCGAGTAAATACATAATCATCGATAGTTATTGGGATAAGAATATCGGAGCCTCCTTCACGGGCTTCTCGTTCGAGAACCCGTTCCAATTCATTCAGAACTCCCGGGCGACCTAGCGACGACTCGGAACAAATTAGCAGTACACGCCCATACTCATTTATTCCCTCAGACATTACTCGATGCAATTTCTGGCCGGGTAAAGCGTCTGCTCCGAAGAACCAGGTGCTAACGCCATGTGATTTGAGGCTATCGTTGATTCTCGCAGCAACGGCATCATCTTTTCCACCATAGGATATAAACACTGAGTCGTGCAGTTGCGTCTCATCAATCAATTGTATCAATTCTCCACGAATCTTTCTTAGTATTTTCAATATTTCGTCACGTTCGCCATGTAACCGGTCTGTATATGCTATAATTTTGTTCGGAACAGAATATTGATCAGCCTCAATTTTGTAACCAGAATCGTGATTCTCAAATCCAATATTGACTTTCAGGAGTTCGTCAAAATGTCCGGGCAAATAATGCACTATCGCTTGAAGCTCGGACGAATGAGCCAAAGCGGGTACGGCAAACATCCGCTGCTGGATCGCCACATCAGGGTCGTTCGCTACAAATAGATGAATCGGTTTTGTTACTGTACTTGTATCATTATTCATGATCGGATAACTTTGGTGGCAAATGAACGCCGACGGAAATATTTCCCGTATATAGTTGAATGCGCGTTTCCAAAATGCATCATTCTCCCAATTGGTCTTTTCAAATTGATCAATTTTCATTTTCAGATCCAGCTAACCCACTAGAATCGTAGTTTGTTTGCTCTCTTCTGTCATCTTGCATCTTTTTACGTCTTCAAAGAGCTCGTAGCCGACCTTGAGCCATCCGTTCAGCCCCAATCGTAAATGCCGTCTCGTCGTCCCGTTGACGAAGGTTAGCCTGCAAAAGGTGATGGCATTTGCGGCAGCCTTGCTCGGTAATTCAGCTTGAGTGATCAAGTATTGGCATGCTGTGTTGAAGCATCCCCTGGCGACCGGTATCGGAAGGACTTTTGCTATGGTCAACCCACTTGATGTTTGGGCCCCAATATTTCGAGCACCGTTTTCTGGCGATGTGACGCAAGAAATTGCCCCACGCCTGTTCTCCCCCGACATTAAGGGCAACCGTGAGATCGAGCTTAAAGTGCAGACCGAGGTTGCCAGTTTCGGCAAACAACTTGGGAAAATCATCGAAGCTCTACGCGAGCTCTCCACGGCGACAGACACGCCGCTGCCGGACATCGACGACCTGTACACCCAGATCGAGGCGATCAAGGACAATCACAAAGATCGCTTGCGTGCCGATGCCGAAGCCGCGCTGAAGAAGCTGAAGGCGGCGGACGAAGACGCTTGGCGGAAGGTCGTCGCGACCGAAAAGTAGTTGTTTGCGCGAAACTTAAGCGGGAAAACCGTAGCCTTTGTCAGGGGCGTTCCATGCCAGCGCTGTCTGAGATCCCCAGCTGCCTTGCCCTGGCATACGGCCAGAAGACCAGCGCAGCGAGGATCGCCGCCAAGATGAAGGGGGCGCCGGGCAGATAGATCGGCGCGTTTTCCAGCGTGAACCACGCAAAGAGTCCCGTCATTACCGGCGGGGCGATGACCTGCACGATGCTGGCGGCACTCATCACCGCGCCGTTCAACTCCCCTTGCACGTCCTCGCCGACATGGTTGGATGCCAGCCCCTGGATGCCGGAGCTGGCGAACCCTGAGAAGGCCGAGATAATCATTACCACATAGGCAAGCGTGCCATTGCTCACCACCGCGAAGGCGGCAAAGCAGGCAACCGCCAGGATCGTTGAGCCAATGATCACCCGATGCTCGCCATAGCGTGCCAGAACCACGCGCAGCACGAACCCCTCGCCGATGCCGATCATCAAGCCGAACACCGCCAGGGAAAGCCCGACATCCGCCGTTGACCAGCCATACTGCACCGGCGTGAAATAGGCCCACATCACTGGATAGACGTGGCTGGCAAACTCAAACAATGTGCCGGCAATAATCAGCATCAGCACCGGTTTAACGCCGATAAACTGCTTTAGCGCACCGACGGGATTGGCGCGCTTGATTTCGAACTTGCGGCGCTTGGATTTGGCGAGGCTCTCCGGCAAAGCGAAGTAGCCGAAAGCCAGATTGGCAAAGCACAGCGCCGCCGCCGCCCAAAACGGAAAGCGTGGATCAAGGGCGCCCAAAAGGCCGCCAATCGCTGGGCCGATCACGAACCCGATGCCGAACGCCATGCCGATCAGGCCGAAATTGGCCGCGCGCTTCTCTTTGGGTGAGACGTCAGCAATGTAGGAGAACGCGGTGACGTAGCTCGCGCCCGCCATGCCGGCCAGAATGCGCCCGATGAACAGCCAGAGGATCGTCGGCGCCAAGGCCATGATCACATAGTCGATACCGAGCCAAAACAGACCCCAAAGCAGGATAGGGCGGCGGCCGAACCGGTCCGATAGATTGCCGAGGATCGGCGCAAAGATGAACTGCATCAGCGCGTAGGCGAACATCAGCCAGCCGCCAATCAGTGCTGCATCACCCATCAAGGACGATCCGCCGGTGCTGACCGAAATCTCACGGATCAGTTCCGGCAAAACCGGGATGATGATGCCGAGCCCGATCACATCCACCGCGACGGTGATCAGGATGAACACCAGCGCCCGCCGGCCACCTGTAGAGGGAGAGGTCTTGGTTTCAGTGGGTGGTGCGAGGTCGGTCATAGCCCGCTGCCCGTCGGCCTTTCAATCCGAAAGGTCAAGGCACGGGCGGCAACACTCTCGGGAAAAAGATGACGATCGCCTTGGAACGGCCGACGCAGCGCGCGGGCCCCTGTTGAGGTGAACCGTACAGATCGACGTTTGCCATGTGAGCAGACGTCTGCTCGACGCCCATCACAACCAGCGTCGAAGAACACGACGCGACCTATTGTGTAAGTTTTTTCTTTCATGTAAGAATTTTTATACGCAATATGTGAGCCGCTATGAACCCCGCAGAAACGCTTAACTTCCAACTCCAGGCCTTGGCGAACCCCGTTCGGCTTTGGATCGTTTCCGAGCTGCATCGCAAAGGCGCGCAATATGTCAGCGAACTGGCGCGCTCAGCGGGCATCAGCCGTCCCCTTCTCAAGATGCATCTGCGCAGGCTTGAAGATGCGCAGCTCGTGTCGTGTGAGGTCGGCACCGCGGACAATGGAAAGTCAGCGCATTTCTTTCAGGTCACTGCGTTCAACTTGCCCCTGAAACCAGACACGATTGCTGCCACGAACCCCGAGCCGGTTTCCCTGGCAAACGGCAAAAAAGGAACAAAGGATACCTAACGTGAACCCCATTGTCCCCGTCTCGATGACGATCATCATTTTGCTCTTCATTCTGGCGATTTTCGCCATGAAGTATGGAGCGCAATATTTCCGCGATCGCTCGCAGGCAGCAAAAAGCAACGAGGCCGATCAGAAAATCGTCGCCTTGGAAAAGCGCGTCGCACATATGGAAGCGCTGCTTAAGGAAGTTGAGTGACGAGTGGGCAAGAGCTTCGCTACGCAGCGTTTGTGGAAGCGGTCACGTTGGCCGTTTTGGTGTGCCTTGCCATGCCGCTCAAACGCCTTGCCGACCTTCCTGCCGCAACAGCAATTCTAGGCCCCATCCACGGTGCGATGTTCCTGTTTTTCGTGTGGATCGTGATCCGATCCTGGGCGGAAGGCCTCATCAACGGTCCTGGCGCCGGACGCCTGCTGGTCGGGGCCATGATACCCTTTGGCGGCTTTATCAATGAAAGGTGGCTGCGCCGGCAGCTTCCAGAAGAGGCGGGCTGATGCTCTACGAACTTACCACGGCCGCACACATCATTTCGGTGATCGTGTTCATCTCCGGTATGGCAGTGGTCGCATTGTTTTTGCGCTATCCGAGCGCAGACACGTTGCCGGCCGTCCAGACTTTTGACCGCCGGGTGACCACACCGGCCATGTTGCTCACATGGGCGCTTGGCATTTATCTCGGCGTGCAGGGTGGGTGGTTTTCTGGAGCGGGCTTCTGGCTGGCCGGAAAAATCCTGCTGGTCTTTGTCTTATCCGGTTTACACGGCATGATAACCGGGCGCCTTCGACGTAAAGTACGCGAAGGCAATTACGTGTCCGACAGCGCGACGCGGACAGCACTTCCGATTGGCTTTGGCCTCGTCGCTGGTATCGTCCTGTTGGTGACAACCAAGGCCATCTGAGCTGCGAACAACTCTTACAAAAGGCTGTTTGCCTGTCGTTTTCGACGACAACCGTCTGGCGGCATATCGCGCCGCCCGCTAACTCAGATCATCGACCGAGCGGATGACCTTGCCGAGCAGGCCATATTCTTTGGCTTCGTCGGTGTTGAGCCAGAAATCGCGTTCCATGTCCTGTTGAACGCGTTCGATCGTCTGACCGGTTGCTTCAGCGAAGATGCCGTAAAAGCGCTCGCGCATCTTGCGGATTTCATTGGCCTGGATTTCAACATCCGACGCTTGGCCGCCGACGCCACCGCGCGGCTCGTGCAGCAAAAAGCGCGTGTTGGGCAGGCAGAAGCGCCGTTCCACTGGTACGCCGACATAGATGAGGGCGCCCGCCGACGCGACCCAGCCGGAGCCGATCGCGCGCACTTGCGGTTTGATGAATCGGATCACGTCATGGATCATGTCGCCGGATTCCACATGGCCGCCGGGCGAGGAGATGATCACGTTGATCGGATCATCGCTTATTTCCGCGAGGGCCAGCAGGTGGCTGGTGGCGGTGCGCGCGACCTTGTCGTTGATCTCGCCGGTGATCAGCACATAGCGCGACTCGCTTAAGGCGTCCTCCAGCCGGCGCCCTAGGGCTTGCGGCTTGGCGTTGTCGTCGTCTTTTTCGGCGTCCATGGATGGGATCCTCCTCGCGTGTCGATGGCCGATTGGCCGTTGCATCAGGCCTAGCGAGTGCAGTCCGATTCGGTCAACCGTCCCCTCTCTTGCCCACAGCGACTATGTCGCGAGGACAGACAGGCAGAGATGTCGTCGTCCCCCTCCACCCCGTCATGGCCGGACTTGATCCAGCCATCCCGGTCGGAAGGTTCCGGCTGCCTGGATCCTCGGATCAAGTCTGAGTATAACACTTGGGAAGATGTCGTCTTAGATCCCGACCCACACTCGCTTTAGTACATCAGGGTCTATTTCACCCCAGCCCCCGACGATAACCCATTCTTTTCGGCCCGCACCTCATATGGTCGGGGAGAGCGTCCCAGCAACAAAATCCTGCTGCGCCATGATGGCCTGATAGAGGAACTGCGAGAAAACGCGGACACGCTCCAGGCGGCGCAAATCAGGATGTTGAAGCAGCCAAGCTGGCAGTGTCGGCTGCGTGAAGCCGGGAACTAGGCGTTGAAGCCGATCATCCCTGTCGCCGATGATGCAAGGCAGCAGGGCCATGCCCAGTCCATCTCGCGCTGCCTGGGCTTGCAGTTCCAGGTCTGGCAATCGCCAATGCACCGGTGCCTTGGCAAAAGGACTTGTCGATATCCTCTGGCGAAACTGTTCTTCATTGGGCCAGCTTATCCACCCCAAATTGCTACTTTGATCCGTGTGGGTCGTTTCGTCCATCTGTTCACGCGCGACGTAAATCGCATCATTGAACGTCGGCAATCGGCGGCCGACCAGATGATCGTCTGGTGCTTTGGAAAACCGTATCGCGACATCAGCGTCTCGCCGGCTGAGATCGGTCATCGCGTCAGTCGCGATGACATCCAGGTCGATCTCGGGGAAATCGACCCGGAAGGCCCCCAAAGCCGGCAGCAAGAGATGTTTCAAGACTGCAGGCGGCGCAGTGAGGCGCACCAGACCTTGAAGCACGATATCGGCGCCAGCGACGTCGCGCTCGACCTCCAACACCTCCGCCTCGATTTGCTGCGCTTTGACCAACAGGCGTTCGCCATGACCGGTGATCACCAGGCCATCGGGGGTTCGGTCAAAGACCTTGGTACCCAATGCCTTTTCCAAGGCCTGCAATCGGCGAAGAACCGTGGAGTGGCTGGCGCCCATATGGGTCGCTGCGGCGCGCGCGGACCCACCACGCTCGACAGCCAAAAATACTTTCAGGTTGTTCCAATCCAGCGGCACACCATGATCCTTTTGGGATGGTTCAATAATGGTCCACCCTATCGCCAATAACAGATCGCGCCAGACATTTCGATCCATGGCGGTTTGATGATCGGTCCACCGGTTGCTCCGGTGCGAGGCCTTGTGAAATCTCCCTGGAGGACTGCCATGTCTATTTTTGAGCGCTTTACGACGCGCAATGTTGGGACGCTTGATCGGATTGTCCGGGTGCTACCGGCGATCCTGGTCGCCTATCTTTGGTTTATCGGCGCGCTTTCGGGCACCGTATTGATCGTCGCTGTGGTCCTGGCTGCGATGATGTTGGCGACCGCTGTTACCGCGCGGTGCTCAATCTACGCTCTATTGGGCGTAACTACCTGCGCCCGCCGCCAATCGCAGGAAGGGTCTCGTTCATGACCCATCATATCCGCGCAGAGCGCACCATTCCCGTTTCTGCCGATGTTTTGTGGTCGACGGTCAGCAAGATGACCGGCATGGAAGATTGGTATCCAGGCTTTATCCGCCAGAGTGAGGTGTTCGAGCCCAATAGCGCGCAACCACGGCGCGTGTGCGTGATGCAGGATGGGGGGCAGCTGAAAGAGCGCATTTTGCTGCGCGATAGCGCGACGCGAACCTTCACTTACGCCATCGATGAGCATGGGATGCCCGCCAGAAATGTGGTTGGAACGATTCGGATCGACAGTCTCGGCCATGGCCAAAGCCATGTGTCTTGGTCGGCCGAGTTGGAGCTGGATCCATCCTCAGCGGATACGTTTGGACCGATGGTTCAGTCCATGTATGCCGATGGCTTGGCATCGCTGGAAGCTTTTCACCGACCCTAGGTTGGGCGGTTAGCGCGTTGGCTTCAGTGTATCCGGGTCGATGCCGCCCATACCGCAGACGATGGCCCATTCCTCGCCCGTCACCGGCTGCACGGAAAGGCGCATGGAGGTGACGAGCGCCATCTTGGCAAGGCTTTCTGTGGCTTTCACTTGCTTCAGACTCACCGGCTTCGGCACATCAGCAAGCGCGCGAATATCGACGCACTCCCAGCGTTCATCATCAGTGGTCGAGTCGGGATGGATTTCGGCGCTGACCTCGGCGATGCCGACAATCTCCAGCCCCTCATTAGAGTGGTAAAAGAACGCGCGATCGCCAAGCTTCATCTGGCGCATGAAATTGCGCGCTTGGTAGTTGCGCACGCCGTCCCATTCTTCACCTACGTCGCCTTTGGCTTTTTGTTGCTCCCAGGACCATTTGAAGGGTTCGGATTTAAAAAGCCAATAGCGCATTAGGCAGCCTCGGGGTTGGTGTCGGGGTTCTTCAATAGCCAGGCCCAGGGGCGGATATCGACGCTCTCAAAGAGCCCGGCCTTGGCATACGGGTCGTTGGCGGCAATGGTTTCGATGGCATTTTTGTCATCGGCTTCGATTAGGACCAGCGACCCGGCGGGCTTGCCGTCCTCGCCCAAAAACGGGCCGGCGCCCTTCAGCGCATCGCCAAGGCCTTCCAAATACGCAACATGATCGGGTCGATTGTCGAGCCGGACTTGAAGATGATCGGGCCTGTCGGTGCAGATGAGAGCGTAAAGCATGGGCGGGTCCTGTTTGTCGCGACTAAGTCGCAGGTCGTCTGGAACGTTTGGAGAAAGTCTGGGTGAATTCTGGGCCTATTCTGGTGTTTGTCGCGACTAAAACGCGCTTCTTATTCGCGCTTCAAGGGTCGGGCCATCAAGGTGTCGATGGCCTTATCAACGGACATTTGGTTCTCCACCACCTGGGCCACCGTCTGGGTGATCGGCATGTCGATCCCGGCAGCGCGCCCAAGCGCAAGGGCAGCCGACGCGGTCTTCGCGCCTTCGGCGAGTGGTTGGCCTTCGGCCATAAGTTTAGCCATCTCAGCACCTCTGCCAATTTCGTAGCCGAAACGGAAATTCCGGGAGCCTGCCGTCGAACAGGTGAGGATCAAGTCGCCAAGCCCGGAAAGCCCGGCCAAGGTTTCGGTGCGGGCGCCTTGGGAAATAGAAAGACGGCTAAGTTCTGCAAAGCCGCGGGTGATCAACGCCGCCTTAGCGCTCTCGCCAAGACCCTTGCCTTCGACGACACCTGCGGCAATGGCGAGCACGTTCTTCAGTGCGCCGCCAAGCTGAACGCCGATAAGATCATCGCTGGCATAGGGCCGGAAATTTGGTCCTTGGAGAAGCGAGCAAAGGCGGTCAGCCTGGTCCAGAGAAGGCGCAGCCAAGGTCACAGCAGTCGGTAGGCCGCGTGCAACGTCATGGGCGAAACTTGGACCCGATAGCACAGAGACGGTTGGGCCTTTCGCCTCCTCTTCCACAATGGTCGTCAGGCGTTTCTGCGTGCCGCGCTCCAGACCTTTGGCCGTGATCACCAGATCGTGGTCAGGCCGCAAGAAAGGGCTAATTGACCGCACCATTTGGCGCGTGGCTTGGGCCGGAACGGCGAGCACGATTACGGCCTGCGGTGACCGGGAAAGGGGGTCATGCCATGCAGAGTCCCGTTTCAAGGAATACGCCCGAAGACTCTCTGGCAGACGGATAGAAGGCAGGGCCACTTCGTTCGTTCTAAGCGACTGAATGGCATCGGCTTTATCATCCGAGCCGGTGATCAGGCTGATAGCGTGGCCAGCGCGCGCCAGCATGATCGCCAGCGCCGTTCCCCATGCGCCGGCGCCGATGACCGTGTAGTTGGTCGGCTGAGTTTCGGGCGCGACCTTCATGCGCGTACCCCTTTCTTGCCGGATCCAAGCTTTGGCGCGGCCTTGGAATCCAATGGCCAGCGCGGTCGCGCGGTTGCCTCGAAGCGGGGCAAATGGGCCGCTTCCCGCTCCAAGGCCGCCCATGCAATCATCGCCGCATTGTCGGTGCAATGGCGCGCGGGCGGGATGACAAGCCGTCCTTGGCGCTGATCAATCAGATCGGTCAGAATCGCGCGAATGTGGGCATTGGCGGCCACGCCACCGGCCGCGACAAGAACGGGCGGTTGCCGATATAGCTCAGTGAAGCGGGTAAGTGCGGATGCGAGGCGATTCGAAATCGTTTCGCCTACGGAACGCTGAAAACTTGCGCACAGATCCGCGACCGTCTGATCATCGAGCGGCGCATGCTTTTCCGCCGTCAAGCGTAGGGCCGTCTTCAACCCAGCGAAGGAAAAATCGCATCCGGCTTTGCCCTTCAGCGGGAGCGGCAAGGCAAAGCGATCCGGGTTGCCAGACTTGGCCATTCGCTCAACAGCGGGCCCGCCAGGAAAGCCGAGCTCTAATAACTTTGCCGTCTTATCAAATGCCTCACCCAAAGCGTCGTCCAAGGTCGTGCCCCAGCGTTCATAGGTGCCGACATCGTGGACACAAAGGATCTGCGTGTGCCCGCCAGAGACCAAAAAGAGTAGGTAGGGAAACGGCAAATCCTCGCCAAGACGCGGCGAGAGGGCATGGCCTTCCAGATGGTTGACCGCAATGAAGGGTTTGCCAATGGCGCTCGCCATGGCGCGACCCGTGACCAACCCAACCAACACCCCGCCGATGAGCCCCGGTCCGGCGGTGGCGGCTACACAGTCAAGATCTTTTGGGGTGAGACCAGCCTGTTTCAGAGTCTGCGTGATCAGCGTATCGAGATGGTCTACATGGGCGCGGGCGGCGATCTCCGGCACCACGCCACCGAACGGTGCATGATCCTTGATCTGGCTGAGCACGGTCTCGGCTTCGATGACGGCCCGACCATCCGGCTCGCGGCGCACGATCGCCACGGCGGTTTCATCACAGCTTGTTTCGATACCAAGGGCGCGCATCAAAGCTCTTTGCGTGGCTCGTATAGGGAGTTGATCGGTCTGGCGAGCGGTTGCCGCTTCGTCTAATGGCAGGCTTGTTGTCGCCGCGTGTCAGCCCATAGCATCGCGCGCGCCCCTTTTGACACCCTTTTGTCGGAGCATCCCTTTTGCCTCTCTTGACCCTTGGAACCCGTGGCAGCGCGCTGGCGTTGGCACAAGCGGCTGAAACGCGCGCCCGTTTGGTGGCGGCGCACGGCTGCAATCCCGAAGAGATCGTGGTCGAGGTGTTTTCCACCAAGGGCGATGAAATCCTCGATCAACCGCTGGCTGAGATCGGCGGCAAAGGGCTTTTTACCGAAGAGATCGAGGCGGCGCTTTCCGACGGGCGCATCGACATCGCGGTGCATTCCTCCAAGGACATGCCAACCGACTTGCCGAACGGTTTGGCGCTGGATGTGTTTTTGCCGCGCGAGGACCCGCGCGATGTTTTCATCTCGCGCGACGGCGCAACGCTGGAAACCCTGCCACCGGGCTCGGTGGTGGGCACCGCGAGCCTGCGACGGGCGGCGTTGGTCAAACGCCTGCGCCCCGACCTCACAACCGAATCGATCCGCGGCAATGTCCAAACCCGGCTGAAGAAACTTCAGGATGGCGTGGTCGATGCGACGCTGTTGGCTTTGGCAGGGTTGTCGCGCCTGGAACTGGAGCCGGATCACATGAGCATCTTGCCGGCCGCCGATTTCCTCCCGGCGCTGGCGCAAGGGGCGATCGGTATTGAAACGCGTGCAGACGATACCCGCGTGCTTAAATTTCTGGCGCCGATCCATGATCGCGACACTGGTGATGCGGTGGCCTGCGAGCGGGCGTTTCTGAAGGCCCTTGATGGCTCCTGCAAGACGCCGATCGCCGGGCACGCGACGGTGCATGGCGAGGACATCATGCTGTCGGGTCTTGTGCTGACCGAAGACGGTACCCGCCACCATGCGACGCAAGTGAAGGGCGTGCGAGCCGACGGCGTGCAGCTTGGTGCGGAAACAGGTGCTGCACTGAAGGCCAAGGCAGGACCGGGCTTTCTGCCCCATTGGACCTGATGGCATGCGCAGAGCAGCACAACTGGACTTGAGTGCATGGCGCGGAATATGGCGCGGGTTCTGATCACGCGCGCCGAGCCGGAGGCGAGCGCCACGGCGGCCCTGGTGGCGCAGATGGGACACGATCCGGTCACTCTGCCGCTTACGCAAACGGAAACTTTGTCGGACGGCCTACAGCATGTTCGAGGTCTGGCGGAAACCGACCGAGGCCTTCTTGTTGCCACCAGCGCTCGCGCCATCCAGGTCTTGGCTGAAGCGGGTCTCGCGTCCTGGGCCGTCAAGTATCGCTGGGCCGTGGTTGGCGAGCGGGCTGCATCGCTGCTTCGTGATCTCGGCGCTGACCTGATCGCGCGGCCCACGGCCAATGTCTCTGAATTGATCGATCTACTCTCTGGTCGCGATGAGGCGATGATCTATCTGGCCGCCGCCGACCGTAAGCCAGCGCTGGAAGACCGTTTCCCGGCCATGCAGGTGATTGCGATCTACCGCGCCAGGGCGCTTGGTGGGTTTGATACCGCCGCGATCAATTTGTTGCGCGCGGACCCGCCCGACCATGCCTTCGTTTATTCAGCGCGGGGCGCAAATCTCCTGTCCGAGGCGATCACAACGGCTGGGCTATCCGATGATCTGCGAGGCATGCGGTGGCTTTGCCTCTCGCCGGATGTTGCCGATCATAGCCCCGAGACGGTCAGGGGCGATCGTATGATCATGGTCGCGGAAAAACCGACGCAAAACGCTTTGCTGGCAATGCTTCCGGCGCCTGGCTAACATCAACTGATCACCTGGCACGAATTGGTCATATTTGCGACATTTGACCGGCGCAGATTCGCACGCGAGGGCATTGTTTACCCGCCGTTCATCCTACGCAGCGCCTGAGGGCGATCTGCGGCTATTTGCGCCCAATGGATAGCGCAAAAGGTGAGACGAATGGCGGGCGGCGTGTATATGATCAAGGGTGACAGGTGATTGATGCAGCAAATCGCAGCAATCACAGCGTTCGACACATGCGGAGCGAAGCGTGGCAACAGGTTCAGGGCCGAAAACAGGGACAACACGTAAACGCACGACGTCAAGCGGGCGCACGGGGACGCGCAAGCGCGCGACTTCCAAGCCGCTGATCATTGATGTCGAGGCCGAAGCATCGGCTGACGCCAAATCAAAGCCATCGACGGCCAAGACCAGGGCTGCCAGCGCTGCTGCCACAAAGGCTTCTGCTAGCAAGGCCACGGCCAGCAAAGCAAAGGTTTCGCCCTCGCCCTCGCCGACCGCATCAACCAGTGCGCCGTCTGGCGGTTTGGATGATGCCGCCGCTGAGGCAGCCGGCCTTTCCGCCAAACCCGAATCCGCATCCGCCGACATCACAATGCCGACGCCCGAAAAAGACACCTCGGAGTCGCCTGCGGGTGCCAGGCCCAAGCAAGACGAGCCCAACAAGGACGCTGTCGCCGGAACGCCGCCCAGCCCACCGTCTGGCAAGGGCGAACCAAGCCCGTTTTATCTGTTTGCTGCCGGATTGATCGGTGCGCTTTTGGCGCTTGTTTTGATGTTCTTGGCCAGTGTTGTCGGACTTTTCAGCCTGTCGGACGGCCGCGTTGACGAGCAAGCGGCGGCGCTTGCCGCGCTGGATGAGCGTGTGCGCGCGGTGGAAACGCAAGGTGCCGATGCAACGGCCTTCGATCCCGCTGTTTTGACTCCGTTGGAGAGTGACATCGCCGCCCTGCGCGGTGAAATGGAAAGCGTGATTTCGCCGCCAATGGGTGATGGCGGGCCTGCTCAAGATGCGGTCGATATCGAGGCGGCGCTTGCCGAGGCGCTGGCGCCGGTGGATGCTCGCCTTAGTGACGTCGAAGCCCAGTTGCAGTCGACAATGGCGTCCTTGGCGTTCCCGGCAGCCGTTGAGGGCGGCGAGGCTGCACCATCTGACGGGACGGCCCCAATCGCGGTGCCGGATCCGGCTTTGGCTGCCTCTGTCGATTCGCTGAGCGATGCTCTGGGCGTTGTGCGAACCGATCTTGATGAGGTTCAGACGCTGCTTACCAATCTATCCACCCGCCAAGATGCCGTGCCACCCGAAACCGGGGCGCGCCTTGAGGCGCTGGAAGGGCTTTTGGCCGACGCTGGCACGCGAATTGATGGTCTTGGTGAGGAGCTTGCCAGCCTGTCCTCTTCGCTTTCCTCGTCCCTCGCCACGTCTCTTGCCTCAGCGATGGAAACCGTGGATGTGCGCCTCGACGCGATGACGACCGACATCACAACGCTTGCCGAAACACCTGTCGCTCAGGCGCCCGACCGTCTTGCCCGGTTGGGCGTCGCGCTTGATGCGGTCGCGGCGGCGCGCGATGCCGGTCAGGACGTCGCCATGGCGCTTGGCGCAGCCGAAGCGGCGGCCTCGTTCGATGGCACGCTGTCGGCCTCGCTTGCGCCTGTGGTTGGCGACCAGGTCAGCGGTGCTCTCAGCACGGCCAGCCTGCAGGCGGTTTTCGATGGCGTATACGATGCCATGCGGGTGGCGGCGCCGGCGAGCGAGGGCGGTGGATTGCTCGGGGCACTGGAAGATCGCGCCCGGCAGATGGTCACCATTCGCGCGCCGGAGGGTGAGAGCGTTCTTGGCGGCGGCGCCGAACCTTTGGCTCAGCTCGACGCGCTTGGCGGTCTGATCGCCAGGGAACGTTTCGCCGACGCCCTGGCCCTTGCCACCGGTTTGCCGGCGGCCATGCAGCAGGCCGGAAACGGCTTGATCGACGCCCTGCACGCCCGTGTCGCCTTGGACGATGCGCTTGCCAATGCCCGCCAGGCATTGGTCACGGCGCTTAGCCAGTCCCATGCCCCGACCGGTGCCCAGTCCGATGGTCAGCCTGCCAGCCAACCGGCGCCGGCCGATTCATCGGGCAATGGCGCTGACGGCGCCGTCAGCCAGTAACGAGGAGACCCACACAAGTGTTGCGCGTTATCTTCTTTCTCGCCCTCGTTCTGGCCTTCGCCTTCGGCTTTGCCTGGCTGGCCGACCGCCCCGGCACGGTGGCTGTCGATTGGATGGGCTATCAGATCGAGCTCTCCGCGATGCTCGCCATGGTCGCCCTTTTGGTGCTCATCGTCGTCATCATGGCGGCGTGGTGGGTGCTCAAGGTCATCATTCGCTCACCGCAAATCATGGGCGGGTATTTTTCTGCCCGGCGCCGCGACAAGGGCTATGAGGCTTTGTCGAGTGGCTTGATCGCCGCCGGCTCCGGTGACAGCCGGTCTGCGCAGCGCTACGCGCAGCAGGCGCGCAAGCTTGCCCCCGACGCGCCACTGACCAACGTTTTGAGTGCTTCCAGCGCTGATCTTTCCGGCGACGCGGAGGCCAAGCGCCGCGCCTACCGGCAGATGCTGGACGACCCCAAAACCCAATTGCTTGGACTGCGTGGGCTCTATGTCGACGCGGTGGCTGCTGATGACGAAGAGGCCGCGCGCCATTATGCCAGCCAAGCGGCGGCCTTGGCGCCGGCGCTGCCCTGGGCCGGCGAGGCGCAGTTTGAAGATCAGGTGCAGCGCGGCGATTGGCCGGCAGCGCGGTCAGCCCTTGAGCGCAATCTGCAGGCCCGCATCGTCACCAAAGCCGAGCGTAACCGCTTGCGCGCCGTTCTTCTGACCGCTGAAGCGCTTGATCGTGAAGAGGGCGAGCCCGAAGAGGCCCGGCCGCTGGCGCAGGAAGCGCACAAACTTGCGCCCGATCTTGTGCCGGCTGCGGCTGTCGCCGGACGGCTGCTGATCCGATCTGGCAAGATGACCCAGGCGAGTAAGGCGATTGAGTCGACGTGGCGCAAGGTTCAGCACCCTGAACTTGCCGAGGTCTATCTCTATGTGCGCCCCGGTGACGCGGTCGCCGACCGTGTGAAACGCGCGCGCAAGTTGGTGCAGCTTTGTGCCCATCAACTGGAAGGCAAATTGGCTCTGGCGCGCGCCTTGATGGAAGCGGGCAAGCTGGATGAAGCACGCGAAACGCTTGACCCCTATACCGGCCCCGAAGCGACCCAGCGCGTCTGCCTGCTGATGGCGGAAATCGAAGAAAGACAGGGCGGTGATACGGCCGCTGTGCGCGGTTGGATGGCGCGCGCTCTGCGCGCCAAGCGCGACCCGGCTTGGGTGGCCGATGGCTACATCTCTTCGACCTGGGAGCCGGTTTCGCCGCTCTCCGGCCGCGTGGATGCGTTTGAGTGGAAGGTTCCGGTCGAACGATTCTCCGGCCATGATCCGGTCGCCATTCCCGATGACGCGATGAGCGATGATGGGCAGGTCTTGTTGCCGGCGCGTTTGCCGGGCGTGGCTGCAGCCATCGCGAGCGGTGCCGAAGCGGCGCGCGATGATGCGGAAACTCAGGACGTCGAGGATGCCGATCTGGTCGTTGAGGCCGCGAGCGTGGATGTCGCTGCCGACAAACCCGCCGAACCGATGGTGAGCGAGGAAACCGAAAAAGCGCCGCCAGCGCCGGTCGGGCAGCCAGACATGTCCGCCGTCAAAGACAGCGACGACGGGCCGGAAAAGGGTGCGTCCGAGGCGACCGATGAGGCCGAGTCGGAGCAAGACGCCAAAAGCGACGAGGCGAGCGAACCCGTTACCATTATCGCTGCCCCGATCGTGGCCAATGATGACGGCCCACCGGAGACATCGGAGAAGACTGAGTCCGAGGAGAAGGTGAAGGATAAGCCCACTTCATCCGATGAGGCCGGTTCGGCCACCGTCACGCCGTTGCCGGTCGCGGCCGATGATCCGGAGGCCGAGGAAAAAGCCGACTATTCCGGCCTGCCCGGTGGGCACGCGCCCGATGATCCAGGCACAGAAGGCAATGAGGAAGAAAACGGCAGCCAGACGCCTGGCGAGCGGCGACGGTTTCGCCTATTCTGACGGCTTGCGCGGTGCTGGTGGCATCACACCGGCATGTCTTGCCAAACCGAGGCGATTGGGCTACCCGTCCGCTCCAATCGCGAGGGAACACCACCCGCCGCCAATGCCGCTTTAGCTCAGTTGGTAGAGCACATCATTCGTAATTAGCGGGTCCGCCCGAGAATGATGTTCGAAGCCAACAAGTTGGCGAAAAGGGTAGAGAATTAGTATTTCTATAGTAGGGCTCGCCCTGCGTTTGGTAAGCCGCCTTAGCTCAGTTGGTAGAGCACATCATTCGTAATGATGGGGTCACGTGTTCGAGTCACGTAGGCGGCACCAGTTTTACGCAATAGCTGCTTTAGCCACTTCCTGCTCCATAAATTCAGACGCCATCAAGTACAAAAACTGCGACGGTTGATTCGAGAAGAACTCGAACACGAATGGCCCGATTGAACTATTCAATATGTAGTCAAATTGCTCGGGTTTGTATCTCGTTATGGAGCCAAAATAAAATGTAGAAATATATATTGAGAGCAGCTGATCTATTAGAATTTGAGATTGCGCTGGCTGATAAACATAGTATTTCCGATAGGGTGGATACGCAGTGACACTTCTCCACATTCTCGAACGAGACTGGCCGCTTAGCTGACCGATAGCTTGTGATGGCCTATGCGTATAGGCGACTGTGGTCGTTGTCTCTGCTTCGATTATCCGCCTGCTGTCGTGTTCTAAATCGCAATTTACGTTTCGCCATGTCAGTTGCTCATTTAGATACCTTGAGAGACCAGTCAGGGGGTATCCGTGTCGTGTGAAATCATCCGCATATGCACGCACTCGTAGCCAAGCTTCCCTAGCTTCTGGGTCGTGCACATAATTAACGATGTCTAGGCTTATGAAGCGTTCTTTAAGGTTTTCTGCTTGGCAAAATACGCGATGAGCAATCAGAATTTGCGCCAAAAAATCTTGAGAGCGCATCTGAACATGTGTGCTGTTTGGAGCCGGTGCAGGAAGTCGCGCCCCCAACGCCTGCGCAAACATTACGAATGCACTAACCGCTGGATTTTGGGAGATATCAATTGATACATGCCCGTGAATCGCACCGGCAGTGCTGGGTAGCTTTTCTGACAATCCATGCCTGACTGTTCCCAGTGCGCTTCCGCGTTTGTAAACAACAAAACACTTCGCCAAATTCAGAAACGAGTAATAAAGCAATAGGGGTTTCGCAGCGCTAATTTCGGAACCTTGAGCAGAAAGAAAGAAGTCTCTTGCTTGCAGCATGAACGCAACAGCTTGTCGTTTCGCGGCTTCATCGGTAAGTTTTTGGATCCTATGCCGAACTAAATTCCATGGGTCAGTAGCGAATAGCGTCGAATGAACACCCTCCCTCCTAGTTCCCTGATAGGTCGGAAAGAAAGAGAATGCGGCCGGGCGCTGGCGAATATGTACTACTTCGCCACGACGTGCATCCTGAAGCCTCATTGCTGTTCCCCCATTACCCAGGGACGTAGCTTACATGGATTTAGTTCTGATCCAAGGTCCGGAGAGGCCCCGCGAGGCATATCAGCAAATGAAACTCGGTGAATTGCACTTAGCTTTCAGCATTGTCGCCCTTGCGCGGCCCAATTAATTCATCAACGTCCACGCCCAACGCAAAACCGATTTGCTCGACGGTCTCCAGCGTGACGTTCATTATTCCTGCCTCGATCCGACTGACATACGCCTGATCAGCGCCGATGCGCATCGCAAGTTCTTCCTGCGATACGTTCAACCGTTTCCGTTGTTCTTTGACGGCCAAGCCGAAACGCTTCTTGATATCCATGGCCAAGAAGGAGCCAACAAGGCGTCAATTTAACCATGTATTGTAATACATATTTCGATGTGCTTTCCTTCTCCGAAAGGACCGGAGGGCACATGGAACCCTACAACTTCTGGCAGGATTTCTTCGACACATACCAGTCACTATTGGACTGGATGAAGATGCTCTGGCTGATCGTCCCGCCCGCCTTCGTCCTGGGCGCGCTTTGGCTAGGTCTCGACTACCGGCTCAAGAGCAGGTCTGCAGCACCAACCGGGGATGGGGCGCTCGCCTACACGGTGTTCGCCTACGAGACCGGCGTCTGGCGAATCCATGCACATCAGGACGCGGAGGCGGTCGCCGATGAGCGGCCCGAGGCAACCGTGCTGCCCCTGCCGGGCGTACACCCCCATACGCTGGCCAAACTGCCCTCCTCGGACGTCTGAGGCGGCTCAAGGGGTACCGCAGCACCGGTGGCATGCCTACACCCTAGTGCAGCGCCAGCGGGAGCTTGCCGGGGCTGTAACTTGTAACTGTAACTTAAGGTCGGAAAGCTCCGAAGTGGATAGGGGGAGTGGTGTACTCCCCCCGCCGAGGGCAGGCCGCAATAGGTTGCCGGGCTTGTGTTGGCGTTACGCGTTACAGCTGCCTATCCATTGCGCCCGGTCAAAACGGCGAGTCCTGCTCCAAGGCAGGGTCATCGATGCGGAACAGGGTGGCAACGCCGTGCTCGACGCGCCGAGCAAGCCATTCCGTTTTGCGCTCGTCAGGTGTGCCCCTCGCGAATCCCCGCCGCTGGGTCTTTTCCCGCTGCGACAGATCATGCAGCCGGTTGGTTTTTTCTTCCCACCCCAAGCGATCCATTTCCGCCTTAATCCGCTGCACCTCGATAGGCGACAGGCGACCACCCTCGAAGCCAAGAAGGAGCTTCACGCTATCCATCGAGACGCGTCCGGTCTTATCCGCGAACCAGTCGCCTAGGACTGCCGCGAAGGCATCCTCGATCAGCCGCACGTCGGTCAGTTCTGCCGCTGCTTCCCACAGGTGTTCAGACAAGACGATGGGCTCGCCCGCTGCCTCGCGCACGACCGCCTCCGCCCATAGCTGATCGACATCTTCGCGCAGCTTATTGAGCTGAACCGTCCCGGCGCGAAGCGGCCAGAAGCGCCGGTTGCCAGTCTGGTCGAAGAGATACTTCTGGTCGTTGGTGCTACCGACGATGACGCACTGTCGCGGGTAGGTTCGGGCATCGCGGCCATAGGCGCGGCGATACTTGTCACGCCGTGTCGAGAGGAACCGTTTCAACTCGTGGGTGGACGCCTTGCGGATGCCGTCCATCTCCTGCACCTCTACAATCCATGCCCCGGCCAGCAATTCGGCCTTAGTTTTGTCGTCGCTCTTCAGGCTCAGGCTACCGCAAAACCAGTCGCTTTGAACCGCGAGGATTTCCGCGAAGCTCGATTTGCCGGTCCCTTGGTTCCCCTCGAAGACCAGCATGGTGTCGAACTTAACGCCTGGCTGTTTGACCCGGCGCACACCCGCGATCAGGAACTTCGCTCCGAACTCCCGATTGATTTCTGTGTCATCCGCTCCGGCATAGTCGCGCAGCATGTTGTCAAGACGCGGACTGCCATCCCAAACGAGTCCGTCGAGATAGTCCACAATCGGGTGGTAAGTCTGCTCGTGGGCTATGGCGATGATCTCGCTCTTGATCGCGGCGCTGGTCGCCCGGAATTCGAGGTCACGCAGAAAACGGCTGCTCAGGATATCGGCCACATCGTTCAGGTCACGTGTGTCGAGACGGAAGCCTTCCACATCGTTCATGAAGGTGAACAGGTTACGGTGAACCTCGATCCCGAGGCGTGACAGCGCGTATCGGATGTTCGACGGGTGATCCTTCGCGGGCTGAAACTTGTCGTTCAGCACCGGCCAATCTTCCCGCTTGACGTCGATCATCATAAGCGCACGCACAACCTGTCTCTGACCATAACGGACGGGATTAGGATTCTCTCGCACATGCGCGCCGATGGCATAGGACGAATCAAGCAGGATCGAGAGCACGTGCCCCGGCTGCACCCTGTTCGCTAGCATCCAGCAAACGCACGCGATCATGCGTTCGGATCGCGATGGATAGACCTTGCCCGGCGGATCGTCGCCTGTGACGATCACCTCCACCCATTTCAGGTCGGACGGGATGATTGCCCCAAGATCATCCGGCAGCGGTAGCGGCGCGATCTCCGTTGGTTCGACTGCCCCCGAGCCGGAATTGGCTGGCAGAGTGGTCTTCTCCTTTGTTGCCGGGAGTTGAAAATCTTCGACGCTGTAGATCTTCATAGTTGCATATGTCATGGTTTGGTCATCCAGAATGAGAGTGCAGGTTGGCGACCGGCATCACGCTTCTGTGCATTCAGCCAGTTCACGGTTCCAGGGAGGCGCAAAAGGCGGTCGGCGTTGTGCGTGCCGGGACCGCCTTGCAGCGCTTGCAGGAGCCGCAAGTTCAGGTCTTCCGCATTGGCGATCTCGACCGGCTGTTCTAGCTTCCAGAGCGCTTGGTAGCCGCCACCGGTGAACCAGACGGCCGTCGGTTCGGGCACACCCTTGGGACGCTCTTTGCGTTCGAGCAGAAGACCGATAATCCGGTTCTGCTGTTCGGCCAGCGTTCCGGAGTAGTCCTTGCAATCCAGATCGGCGTGCAGGAACTGCGCATGCGAGAGGTTGTCCTTCCGGCGCTTGCCAGAGAGGAACTTGGCGTTGGGCAGGAAGTAGAGGTTCCGCCTCAGCTCCGGACCGTTGTTCGCCTCGACGAACTTCTTGTACGAAGCGGGGTCGCTCGCCGGATAGGTCTTAGCGACCGGGCTTGGCGGACCCTCGCTGTTCATGCGCTCCAGATAGTACGGCCCATCGGGGGCGATGAACTGCGAGAATGCCCATGCCTCGTCCGTCTTGGGCTTAAGCACCGCACTCATCGCCCGCACCCCTCGGATTCTGCTCCTGTGAGGCGAGCCAGCGTTCCACATCCTCCAACCTGTAGAGAATTTTCCCGGCCCGGCTGCGGGACGCGATGCGGATAAATTGCGGGCCGTATCCGTAGATTCGGCCCTTGTCGAAAAAGCTTTTCGAAAGCCCGGTCACTTCGGGAAGCTGTTTGGTGGTCAGCAGCCGCGAACGGCTCGCGCCACCATTTGTGATGGTTGTGCGATTCATGTGTCCATTCCACGTGTCGAGAGGACCCGAAGCCTCATGGCAACGAGCTTGCTGACCAGTTCGCGCTTCACGCGAAGGGCCTTTAAGCCTCACTTCTCGATTATCGACCGTGGCCGGGAGTTTTTTCCCGATTGGACATCGTCCGTCAGATCTCAGGCAACTTGCCTGACCCTGGGGTTGTCCGCCTTGCCGGACAAATCCGGCTGATGCGCGTCACTGCACCGATTGGAAATTTGGCATAGATAACGTGGTGTTTCAAGCAAGAGGTACGGGATTGAAATACAATCCAAAGCCGTCATATCAGACGGCGGTGGGCTGGCGGCGACCGGAGCGCGATGTCGCAATATCCCATTCTGCGAGCTCATCGCAGATACGCTCGACGGCTTGCGTTTTTAGCGCCTCGTAAATGAGGTCTGGCTCAATCGCGGTTCGCGCTGCGTATCGCCGGAACGATTTACAAAGTTCATCAACAGCGGCTGGAAGGTCCGTATCCCTGCATTGCAGGATTCTCTGAGCGGCATTCTCCGCTAGTTAGGCAATGGTTGGTATGGCGGGAGGGATATCGCCACGACCGGATAAGGCCAACATTTCCGCCTCGCAGACAGCGTGTCGGCGTTGTCGGGCCATGAAAGCAAGTGCGGCCACCATGTTTCTTTGAGCCGGTGAGGTTGATCCCAGAAGCGCAGCTAATGCCGTTTCCAAACGTCGCTGTTGAGAGCCGCCTGTTTCAGGCGTGATGTGCGCCTCGATAATCGCGAGCAAGACACCTTCTAGCACGCTTGTTCCGTCGCTGACGTTCGCAGCGTAAGTGGAGTCACTGCTTAACATCGGCCAACTCCAATATCCGTGCCGCGACTTGTTCCACCGGCCCCCGCAAGCGCTCGGCGTTGACGACGATATAACCGCCCGTCACATCGCCATTGGCGCGGTGGTTCAGCAAGCGCTTGAGCGCGTAATAAGGAACGTCGAGGCTTTCGGCGATGGTGATAAAGGTGCGCCGCAGATCGTGCAGGGTGAACGTCACACCCGATCCAGCGCTGACGCGGAGCAGGAATTTCTTGGTTTCCATAAGGTGCCCCTGATTGCCGGGACCGGGAAACACGAAGGGGGACTCGCCAGCCTGCTTTCTGCGCTCCGAAAGCAGATCAGTGAGAAAGTTCGAAAGCGGCAGATTTAGCGGATCGCCATTCTTCGTTTTGGGCAGGTGCAGCGTCTGCGTGGTCAGGTCAACATTCTCCCAGCGCAGTGCCATGAGTTCGCCCCGGCGCATCCCGGTGAACAGTGCCGTAAGCAGGAAGTCGCGGGCATAGTCCGGCTCGGCCATAACCGCCTTCCACCACATTGGCAGGTCCTGCGCCGTCACCACCGTCTGCCGCCGCTGCTCGCGGTGCCACGCCCGCGCCTGCGTCAAAATCTGCACCGGGTTGGGCGGAAACTCGTCATGGGTCGCCGCCGCGAAATTGTATACTGACCGCAAATGCCGCATGACATTGTTGGCCGTGGTCTTGCCCACCTCGGTTGATAGCTCCTGATGGCGCTTGAGCACCATTTGCCGGGTGATGGAATTGATCGGCTTCTTGCGCCATGCCTTTAGATAGAGCTTTGCAGTGCGCGTGTAGTTCAGCACCGTATGGGGCGACAGGTGCGGACGCGCCGCGAAGAAGCTGTCGAACGCATCGGCCAGCGTGACCTTGCTTTCCACCTGCTGTTTCTTTTCTGCATTGGGATTACGCCCCTCGGCCATTTCGCCGAGCAAGCCGAGCGCCTTTTTACGGGCAATCTCGGGTGCGAACACATCGGCCCGGCCAATGGTGACGCGGCATGTTTGCCGCTGCACCTGACCCTCGGCGAAATACACCTTGGATTGTTTGCCGACTCGCAGACCGAAGCCGGAGAGCAAGGTATCGCGATAAAAGACCTGACCGTTGTCGGGGAAGGGAATGGCGTCGATGGTCCGACGCGTCAATCGTAGATTTGGCATTTGAGACCTCCTTTTGGCCTCAACTCCAGCTAGCATCAATAATGTGAAATTACTATTTATATCAGACACTTATGAAAAACAAAGAGGCTGCATCTTAGAATAGGAAACACCGTCCAACGCCTGCGCATGCGCGAGGGGGCGAGCATATGGAACCCAGGTGTCAGGGTGGCACCCACCACCATACCTACCTGTTTCCACTCGTTTCACCGAGCTCAAACACCTCTGCTTCGGTCGCAGTTAAGCCCTTCCATGTGCGCAACGTTGGAACGCTGTTGCATTTGAAAGGGACGAAAATTATCGTGACTTTTCAGTATATTACGATTTTCAGATGAGCGCGGCAAACTTCCCCACGTCGCAGAGGTGGCTATTCAGACTCTGTGGCAATAACAATATCAACATCCAAATTAAAAATGGATAAGCGAGGCGACCGATATAATGCTCATGGAGGGTGAATACGCTGCAGGTTTGAGTTCGCAAACCAGTATTCAGGAAGAGGTTGGAAAAGGAACGCCTTTCCGCCCTATTCAATATCTTGGCAACAAGCTGCGAGCATTGCCAGAAATCTTAGATGCGGCAGAAAATCTAATCGGCAAGAGCGGCCAAATAGCAGACCTTTTCACCGGCACGACCGTAGTTGCACAGGCGTTTGCGGCGCGTGGGTATTCCGTTGCCGCAGTTGACTCGCAGGCATACAGCCGCGTTTTTGCTCAAGCTCTTTTGGGGGTCGGTAGAGGAGCCGGCGAATCTTGCAGCTTCTCGGAGATTTCTGACCATCTCAGAACCACCATCAAACCGGATTGGTGGCAAGAATGGGAACCTTTCGTGGAGCGCGAAGAAAAGGCCTTAAACGCTGGCGATGCAGATGCCTTAGATTTGCTCACTCATGAGCTGCCATTGATCTGGAGAAATCCGCGCCATCCGCTGCACTCTTACGTTTGTGCCGATAAACGTCGGTCTGCGCTGGGAGAGGCCCCGCTTCTTACCTCATTGTATGCAGGCTTCTATTTCGGTGTTCGACAAGCGCTAGCACTGGACGAACTTCGACAAAAAATTGAGCTTGCGCGACAAGCAGGGCATCTAAGCGAGTGGCAGCACTCTGCTGCGTTAACTGCGGTTTTGGCAGCAGCGTCTTCGGCCGCGCACTCGGCAGGCAAACATTTTGCTCAGCCATTAAATGTTGGCTCTCGCTCAAATGTTGAGTTTCTTAGTAATAGGCTGATGCAGGACAGAAACGTCAGTATATTGAATGTCTTCAGGACAACCTGCGATCTGATTAATAGCCGCCCACTACCTGTTGGCAACACGCATGCAGCGCATCATTGCACCGCCGAGACTTATGTGGCTGGCCCTAATTCGGCATTGCTATACTATTTAGATCCACCTTACACCGCGCAGCAGTACTCCCGCTTTTATCATGTATTGGAGACAATCTGTGGGTACGAGTACCCGCAATTGATCTCGGACGGAAAGATCACCACTGGTCTCTATCCAACTGCTAGATACAAGTCTGCCTTTTCGTCGAAGAGAAAGGCGCCATACGCGTTTCAGACTTTAATAGAAGCAGCATGCGCGAATGGCACCTCCTTACTGATAAGCTATTCGCGATCATCCGCAAGTTCCAATGGGAACGCACGAATGATTTCGCTTCAAGAACTGCTTTCTGTCTGTAGCGCAGAATATGGTGCCAAGAATGTCGACTGGCTCCAACTTGGCCATCGTTACCGGCAATTCAACAACGCTGCGGCTTCGAGCGCCAATCGGGAAGATCCAGAGATATTAATAACATGCAAACGACCCTGATTCAGAGGTATCTTGGAAACAAGACTCTTATTTCTCAAGACATAGTCGATATTGTCAGGACATATGCCTCGCCAGGAGATTTGGTTTTTGACGCCTTCTCTGGATCGCTGGCAGTATCTGCAGCGCTGCGGGGCGCTGGTTTTGAAGTGGCTTGCAATGACATAAACCATTTCTCCTGGCTTTTCGCTCGGGCATACTTTTCGGAAAACAAAATGCCCAATCCGCGGGGAATGGAATCGGTCTCCAAAAAACAATCATGGGAGTTCTGGCAAGTTGAACTGAACCGGCTGGCCAGCGAAGATGTTTCCGATATCCCAGAACGCTACCGGCGGACTGATATCTTTGATCACTATTGCGAGCAGGGACAGAATAGTGCCTTTCTCAGCAAGCGAGGAACGTCAGGTCGGCGGAGATTCTTTTCTGCATCCAACGCTCGTTCGATTGATCGAGCACTTAATCGCATTCGGTATCGCTACCGTGCTGGAGAGCTGACAGAACAAACACGCTGTGTGCTTACGTCCGCGCTAATAAGTTCAATTGAGAAAGTCAGTAACACACAGGGGACATATCACGACTTTCCGAGGAGCTTCGTGGACAGCAGGGCACTTAAGCAGCTTACCTTGAAGATGCCTGAGCCAGCGGTATTTTCTGGGCCAGCCAGCCGGTACATTGGCAAAGCGCAAGACTCACTGGAATTTGTAAAGACTTTGCCGTTCCACAAGGTCATTTATATCGATCCACCGTACAATTTTCGCCAATATACATCATACTATTTTATGCTCAACTTGTTGTCCAAGCACGCTGAGATCGATGATTTGGATTCATACTTTTCACAGATCGAGTTCGTCCGCGGACAAAACATGGGTGATGATTTTAAGTCGAGCTTCTGTAGCCAGAAAAGCTTCATCCCGTCTCTTCGCGATTTAGTTCTTCGCGCTAATGCTGACTACGTCATTTTGAGTTATTTTGATGGACGCAACCATTGGGGCAACTTTAAGTCTCAAGACGCGGACACCGAAGGCCACCGTCTCCTTGAAGAATTTTTCCATAGCGACCTATTCGCGGAAAACTCCCTCGAATTCATCCCAGTCGAGCGGATGAACTATCAAAGCTATGGTGGCCATTCTGCAAAGCCGATCAAAGAATTCCTGTTTGTGGCTAGGAAGAGTAAGCTCCCCGAGATCGTAGATGATCTTGAGGAGATTCGATGGACTGGACAGCACTCGGCCTTAGAGAAGACGCCGTAAAATGGCTGGAGGCCGCAGCTAAGGGGCGCTACGCGCAGGATAGACGCCTTGATCCCTTTGCGACTTCCATGCGCGATTTTGACGATGCTTCTACTCATCTCAAGGCAATCAGGAATGGGAACTCGCCCCCAATTGAGGACGCTCGCCAGCGTATCACCGACCTAAAGAATGCCGGTTTGGTAGTCTCGGGTGGAGAGACCCTGACGGAACTCGGTGCAGTAGTATTAGATGCTTGGGAACGCTATGGCGTTGATTCGAATGCGAAAGAGGATGAGCTTGGCCGTTTGTTGCTCATGGCCCTTGAAGCGCGTCGAATTGGAGACAAAGAATTCCAAGTCTTCTTCGACTATTGGTCCGACCTTCGGACGCATTTTGACCCCCTTGAGCTTATCGATAGCTGGGATGCTCTTTTTCAAATTAACTACCTCGACTTCGAGCGAAATGGATTTGTTCCGGGCTCTGCCTACCGTAACGAAAAGATAGCTGTTTCCGACATAGAGTTTGATCTAGCCGACTATGCTCGCAATACCGCAGCCGGGAATTCGGCTATCGAGGGAGGCGAGCGCATCGAGAACGCAATTGGCGGCAAGGTGCCGCGGGGACGCCATCGCGCAACGTTCTGTATGGCACTTGAAATTGTCCTCAGCGAAGGCCAATCGTGGCCAAAAGTACTCGACACGTTCGGATTTCCAAAAAAACCGCGAGTCTGGTCACCATTCAACGAAAAACAAAAGACCAAGATTCAGACAATCCTAGTGGACTACGGCGCGAGCAAAGCGGAAGCAGAAGAACCAATTGCCGACGACAATGGTGATACAATCGGTGAGCCAATTGCAGCGGTATCGAAACCGACCCCGATCCTACCAACGAATATCGACTATTCTAAAGTGCTCGTGGGCGCTCCTAAGGCCAAAGGCTCGGAAACCGGCAAGTCCGGCGGAAAAAGCTCCGGTGCGAAAAAGATTGATCATAAGCAAAAGGCTCACGCAAACGATGCAGTTGGTCAGCTCGGCGAGAGTTTTGCCTTCGCCTATGAGCGATGGCGACTACGAGAGCACCCAGAGTTGCTAATGAAGCTACGGCACGTCTCCAAGGAGGATGATACTCTCGGGTATGATATAGAATCGTTCGAGCTAAATGGCACGCCGCGCTACGTTGAAGTCAAAGGTACGCTGGGTCCGTTGGATACGCGTTTCTATTTAACAGCCAATGAGCTTTCATGTGCCGAAGAGGTAAATGAGCAGTACGTCATTCTACGCGTTGCTCATTTGGCAACTAAGCCTCAATGCTGTGAAATACGCTATCCGTTCGACGGCAAGCTTGAAATAGTGCCAGCCACATACGTTGTCGGATTTGTGGCGCAATAACTATTTTAGTGCTGGGGATGAATGATTCACGACATCCCGACATCCACCCGCTCCCATCCCCGCCCAAAATGGTCGAACCCGTTGATGGGGGGAGGTCCGGTGGACAGGGTGCGATTGCCGATTAGTAGGGCAAATCAGGATTAGTAATTCGCTAGTAGGGTCGCGGGGTCAAAGGGCTGGCAACAGGATGACACGATGTGCTACCTCTCACCTCGCGAAAGCGGAGTCGGGCCAGCGGTTTGCGCAAGCCCGTCCAATCTACGGAGACGCCATCCAACTATCTGAAATCGTTACGAAAAACAATTCGTAATGATGGGGTCACGTGTTCGAGTCACGTAAGCGGCACCATTCTTCCTCCGCTCCATGCCTGCGGAACAACCGCATGTTCGGTGCGGTTCTAGGTTTCTCCTTCCAGCCGTACCGGTTTTTGTTGTCTCTGGGCCTTCGGCCCAACAGTGTTGGTTTCGTTTCCGGAGACCGACCGTTTTCGCGCTGAGCTAGGGCAATGGGCTGATCCGATCGCCGACGCCGATCAGACCGGGTTCGACAACGCTCGCCGTAACGCCACCATGGCCGCGGACGGTGGAGTAGCCGCCATTTCCGAAAGCCTCTTCCATGCGGCTGCACGGTGCGCAGGGGCCTGTGACCGCCAAGGTGGCGGTGCCGATCTGAATGGTTCGGCCTTTCAACGCCAAGAGGTTGATGCCGGAGACGACCAAGTTCCGCCGTAGCAGGGCCGGATCGATGGGCGGACTGCCAAGAAACGCACCGATAACCGCCAAATGCTCGTGCTGGATCAGTGTAACTGCGCGCTTGCCGGGTCGGCCATGGTCGCCAACCAGCCCGTCCTGCATCACCTCGACTTGCTCAACCGCCCGTATGGCCTCGCGGCGAGCGGGGCGCAGACCGATCCATTCCACCCGGCCAGGTTTGGCGATGGTGTTGATCAGCTCCTTGAGGGATTCAGAGTGCATAGGAGACCATGACTATCATCGGGTGCGCTCTGATTTCCTTTTGATCGCATTTTCGCGAGCGCAAAAGTCTGCAACTTTTGCTGAAAATGCTCTAGCCATCGAGCGTGATCGCTTGCGGCGTGAACCGTCCCGAGGCGGTCTGCATGCTGACGGTTACCGGCTCGTCGCCAAGAACCCGCACCCAGAAACCGCCGACCCCACCGATGATCGGCGTTGTCGGTGGACCCTGAAGGATCGCCGGACCATTCACGATAATGCTGAGTTGGTCCATGTAATAGGGCAGGCGATTGCCGACCTGATCACGCACTGTCACCTGAACGGGCCGATCGTGATAGGCGTCCTGCGGCCGGATGAGCGGCTTCACTTGCACATCCAGCGTCGTCGGCAGGGGATTGGCGACAAAATGGCGCTCGATCACCGTTTCCTCGCCGATCAGGCCGGCAAACATCCCGGCGCGCCAGCGTTGGCCCCAGACGATACGCTCGTCCTCGGGAATATCCGTCGCCTCGATGATAACCGGCGGATGACGCAAATGCGGAAACCGGCTGAAGGCCGGCAGGAACATCAGGGGTTCGTCATGGCCATAATGGAAAGTCACGGCGTCGCAATTGGTCAGGATCACCAGCGGAAAGACGCCACCGACCTTGCGGTCACCGAACGACCAGTGGGTGGCCGGTTCCAGAATGGGGCGCTCATTGGCGCTGAAACCTTGGCTGGCATAGGCGTAGGCAGCAAATTTCGGTGCCCGCGTCATGGTCATCACGCCGTGGTAGCAGATGCGGTCGCCGGACCCGAAGTCGGCATGGGTGTTGTAATCGGCCATGCACCAGCCGATGGAGCCGGAGATATGCGGGTCGGCCTGCGCCGCGTCGAGCACTTCCAAATGGCGGATCACATGCTCCTCCTGGCGCTCTTCGCCATCGAAGATTTTGGTCGGGTACATGTGGCCATTGTACTCGGTAACCAGATAGGGCACGGGCGCCGCAAGGCCGGTGACCTCGCGCTGATCGCGCAGGGCCGTGCGCGGTCGGTTGATGCGCGATTGCAGGAATTCCGGCAAATGTTCCTCGCCGAGCACGAAATCGTTCATGGTGTAGACGTCTTCGAGCAGGTTGGAGTCGGTGATGTAGCGCACGCCGCCAGTCTGCCGCGTCGGATCAAGGGCGCGGGCACGGGCGTTGGTCTGCTCGTAGAAGGCATCATCATCGTGCGATTCATTGATCCGCACACCCCATAAAATGATCGAGGGGTGGTTCCAGTCGCGGCGGATCATCGCCTCAACGTTTTTCAGGCTTTGGTTTTTGAACGCTTCACCACCAATGTGCTGCCAGCCAGGGATTTCCTCAAACACCATCAGGCCGATTTCATCGCAGCGATCGAGGAAGGCCTTCGACTGCGGATAGTGCGAGGTGCGCACCAGATTGCAGCCAAGCTCATATTTCAGTGTGTCGGCGTCCTGCGCCTGCGCTTCGGGACCGAGGGCGTAGCCGACATTGGGGAAGCTCTGGTGGCGGTTGAGCCCCATGATCTTCAGTGGCCGGTCATTGAGGAAGAAGCCGTCCGGGCGGAACTCAGCTTTGCGCACGCCGAGCCGCACGAGGAGGCTGTCCTCACCATCCTCTGCCTTGTAGGTGACGCGGTAGGGATGCAGGACCGGATTGTTCGGCGACCAGCGCGCAAAGCCGGTGCCAAGCACCAGTTCGGCCTCGCCCTCGTCGCTGATCAGCGGGAACCCAACCGGATCACCAATGGGGTCGCCGTGCTGATCGAGCCGGTCGAGCAAAATGGCGCCAGCAACGGGGACACTTTGGGGGTTGGAAAGCCAGACTTTGACCTTGGCGGTTATGGTCTCTGCCAGCGGGTCGACAATCTCGATCTTGACGTTCTCGATGGTGATAGGCGGGCGCACGTCGAGCCAGACATCGCGGTAGATGCCCGCAAAGGTGAGATAGTCGATGCGGCCACCAAAGGGTGGGATGTCGCCATTCTCGGTGCCGTCGATGGCGATGGCGATGAGGTTTTCACCCTCTTCCAGATGCTCGGTGAGGCGGGCCTCAAAAGGCGTGTAGCCGTCGGGATGATCGGCGATCTGGTGTCCATTAACCCAGATCTTGGTGGCGGCCATCGCTCCCTCAAAGCAGAGCACGATTTCCTGGCCGGCAAAGCGATCCTCCCAATGAAAGATCCGCTGATAGGTGAAGGGCTGCTGGTAGGCGGTTTCATCGCCATAATTCCAGGGCAGATCGGCGGCGTTGTGGGGCAGGCGCACTGTGCCACCCGGCAGGGGCAGTGTGATCCAGGCCGGGTCGAACCCGGCGCGGAAAATCCATCCGGTGTTCTGCAAGGTTCGCCGGTCGGAGGATAAAAGGGGGGATGTCATCGAAGCCTATCCTGAACGGGCGTTAGCGCTCCTGAAGCGCCAGGCGCACGCCGAGCAGGCAAAAGATGCTGCCCACCACTTTGCCTTGCCAGCGTAGGACCAGAGGGTGGGTGCGCAGGAACGCGCCAATCCGGCCGGCGGCGAGCGCGAAGACCAATGTGCTGAACAGGCCGAGCGCCACCAGAATAACGCCGAGAATGGCCAGTTGCGCCATGACGAAGCCGTTCGCTGGGTTCACGAATTGTGGCAGGAAGGCGAGGAAGAAGAGCGCCGTTTTGGGGTTCAGAACCTCGGCGATGATCGCCTGACGGAAGGCCGTCGGGGCGGACAGGGCCAAGGGTTTTTGGACCGTCGGGTTTGGCGCTTTCTCCAGGATCGCGCGCAGCCCCAGATAGATCAGATAGGCGGCGCCAAGATATTTGACGATGCTGAAAAGGAACGCCGAGGCGAGGATGATGGCCGACAGGCCGATCACGGCCAGCGCGGTGTGAATGAGGTCGCCGACAGCGATGCCAAGACCGGTGGCGACGCCGACCTTGGTGCCTGACGAGGTTGCGCGCGCCACCGTCAAAACGGTCGCCGGGCCGGGGATGAACACAAAGCCCAGCACGATCAGAACGTAGGTGATGAGCGTTGATTGTTCGATCATGCCGCAGGCCTCTTTCTGGGCGACGTGCTACCGCACGCGCAAATCGTCAGCGCTGAATAGAAACGCCTTTTCCGGTGGAATGCCAATCTGAAATTCTGTGCCGTGACGGGCATTGCGCCCTTCATTGGTTTCGATGGTCAGGGATTCGCCGGTTCCTGAGTGCGCGTAGATATAGCTGTCCGAGCCCAGATGCTCAGCGACATCGACTTTCAGCGTCAGCATGGTGCCCTCGCTGACCGACATATGTTCAGGACGAATGCCCAGTTGGCATGCATCGCCTACACTGACGCCATCGCCATTGATGTTCAACGTGATGGCCTGATCGTTCTGTTTGGTGAGTTTGACGGTGACGGTTCCGGTGTCCTTGGCGGTCACCTCGCCGTCCAGGAAATTCATCCGCGGCGAGCCGATGAAGCCAGCAACGAAGGCGTTGTCGGGATTGTCATAGAGATCAAGCGGCGCGCCGACCTGCTCGATGTTACCACCGCGCAGAACGACGATCTTGTCGGCCATGGTCATGGCCTCGGTCTGATCATGCGTCACGTAGATCATTGTCGATCCGGCCAACTCATTGTGCAGGCGCGAGATTTCCACGCGCATCGCCACACGCAATTCAGCATCAAGGTTGGAGAGCGGCTCATCGAACAGGAAGACGTCCGGGTTGCGAACAATGGCGCGGCCAATGGCGACACGCTGGCGCTGACCGCCCGAAAGAGCAGCTGGCTTGCGTTTCAACAGCACGTCGAGCTGCAGGATTTCCGCAGCGCTTGAAACCGCCTTGTCGATTTCCGCTTTGGGATGACCATTCATCCGCAGGCCGAACGACATGTTCTCCTCGACCGTCATGTGGGGGTAGAGGGCGTAGGTCTGAAACACCATGGCGACGCCGCGCTCGGCGGGGTCGACATTGTTGACGACGCGTTCGCCGATGGCGACAGTGCCGCCGGTGATCTCTTCCAGACCGGCCACCATGCGCAGCAGCGTAGACTTGCCGCAGCCCGATGGGCCGACAAAGACAACGAACTCGCCATCGTCAATGTCCAGATCGACACCATGGATCACATCCACCGGTCCGTAGCTTTTCTTCACGTCGCGCAGGGTTAGGCCAGCCATAGGTTTCTTCCTTAAGTTAGCGTCGGGGCCATCCGCATCGTGGCGTCTGCGGCGATGATGCGCGCAGCCTCCTTCAGCGTTGGGGCCAGGTCTTCCAGTGGTTCGATGTCTTTGACGGTGCCGGGGCTGGTGGCCGAAAGGCCGCCAAACAAGGCGCCATCATTGGATAGGATCGGGACGGCGATGCAGATGATTCCGGGCTCGTGCTCCTCGCGGTCATAGGCATGGCCGCGCCCACGAATGGCCTCTAGCTCGGCAAGCAGCGAGTCGCGTGAGGTCAGGGTGGTGGCCGTGAAGCGGGCGAGCGTTTGACGGTGCAGACAATCCTCCAGCGCGTCCTGCGGCAGATAGGCCATCATCGCTTTGCCGACGCCGGTGCAGTAGGCCGGGCCGACCTTGCCGGGGCGGGAAAACATTGCCAATCCGCGATTGCCGATGCGCTTGTCGAGGTAGAGCACCTGGCCATTGTCGAGCTGGGCGAGGTGGATGGTTTTGCCCAACTCCGCATGCAGCTTATCGAGAATGGGCCGGGCCGCGTCCGATAGTGAGCCATGGGCCCAGGCGGCATGCGCCAGTCTGATCAGCCGAGGGCCAAGCTGGTAGCTGCCGGTGGTCTCATTGTGGGTGAGCATGCGCTCGTCCACCAGGCTTTTGAGCATGCGGTGCAACGTGGCCTTGGGAAATGGCAGCCGGTCTTTCAGGTCGGAAAAGCGCAAGGGCTGTTCGGCCTCGGCAAAGGCGTCCAGCAGCATGAGCGATTTGGTGACCGGGCCGTCGCCAGGCACGCGCACGGCGGCCAACCGGTCCTCGCCCGTCGACGCGGCAGCCGATGACGCAGCACTGTGCGCCGGTTGGCCAGAGGACCTACCGGGTGCAGCATCGGACACTGTGCTGGAATAACCCAGACGCGGCATAGTGTTTCGCTCCCCTGCCAGGCCGGAAGACCGGCCCTTGGCACCCTGACCTCGTTACCCGGGTCACGCATGTTTGCGTTCTGGCGCCTTGACAGACGGTAGGCAAAGATGCGTAACATTTCAACCACCAAAACAAAGTTCCATTGAGTGAGACTGATTTGCCGGTCTCGATTGTGGGATTTGTGACGGTGCAACCAAACGCATTCGCGCCCGGTGTCTGGATTTCAAGACGTCAGGCGACAAGCCGCAAAAGGCGTGAATGCACGGGAGAAACAGCGGACGGGGCACCGAGCGAAGGCCTCACCCGATCCGCATGGGAGGACCTTCTATGAACCGTACCCTCAAAGCATCCGTGCTTGGGTTGGCTGGCCTAGGCCTGCTGACATCGACTGCGCTTGCCGAATTGTCCGGCGATCTACGCATCATTTCCGATATGTCCAACCCCGCGCCACGCGCGGTGATGGAAAGCCTCGCCGCTGAGTTCGGTGAGATGCACCCGGACCTCAACATCGAGTTGGAAATCGTTGATCGCGAAGCCTGGAAAACCCAGATTCGCAACGCGCTGTCCGCCAACCCACCCGATGTGGTGAACTGGTATGCCGCCAACCGCATGTTGCCCTATGTCGATGCCGGTCTGTTCATGGACATCACCGATTGGTGGGAGGCTGGTGACTATGAGGGTCTGGAATCGGTGCGTGGCGCGCTGACGATCAATGATCGCCAGTGGGGCGTCCCCTACACCTATTACCAGTGGGGCGTTTACTACCGCGAAGACATCTTCAACGAGCTGGGCCTGTCTGAGCCGGCAACGTTTGAAGAAGAGATCGCCAACTGCCAGGTGATCCTGGATTCGGGCCGTAAATGCTACACGATCGGCACCAAGTTCCTTTGGACTGCCGGTGGCTGGTTCGATTATCTCAATATGCGCACCAACGGCTTCGAGCATCACATGGCGCTCGCCCGTGGTGAGCTGTCCTGGACCGAAGACCCCGGTGTTCGTGAGACGTTTGCCAACTGGCGCACGCTGATCGACATGGGCGCGTTCATCGACGACCACCAGTCCTATAGCTGGCAGGAAGCGCTGCCGTTCTTCACCGACGGTGAAGCGACCGCCTACCTGATGGGTAACTTCGCCGTTGCCGCCATGCGCGACTCGGGCCTTTCCGATGACCAGATCGACTTCTATCAGTTCCCGTTGATCGACCCGTCACAGCCACAAGGCGAGGACGCCCCGACCGATACCTTCCACGTGCCGTCCGGCGCGCAGAACGTTGAAGCGGCTCGCGCCTTCTTGGCCTTCGTTGCCTCGCCTGATGTGCAGACGCGCATCAACAATGGCGACAATCTCGGCCAGTTGCCGGTGAACGCTAACTCTGGCGTTGATGCTGACGAGTTCCTGGAGCAAGGCTTTGAAATGCTCTCGGGCAATGCCCAGGGCGGCGTCGCGCAGTTCTTCGACCGCGATTTCCCTGCCGAGATGGCCTCCATTGGCATGGAAGGTCTCCAGGAGTTCATGGTGTTCCCAGACAATCTGGAAGACGTCCTTGAACGGATGGAAGACGCGCGCGAGCGCATCTACGAATAGGTCGCAATGATCGCCCCGTCCCGGTTCGTCCGGGGCGGGGTTTTTGTCTGAGGCTCCACATTGGAGCGCAGGGTCGCGAGCGCCACCATCAGCACCGTCTGCCGATAGAGCTCTTGCGTCACCGGGTTTGGCCCGAGGGGGAGGTCATGTGATGGCGAATGCAACGGTACCTGCCGCGCCGCCGGTCGGCGTCAGCCGACGAGGGTGGTATAAGCGCAACGAGATTGCCGCAACGCCTTGGCTTTTCCTAATCCCGGGCATCCTGTTTTTTGCCGTTTATGTGATCTTTCCGATCTTCCAGTCGGTGTGGATCAGTTTCCATGAGTGGGACGGTCTGGGCGAAATGACCTGGGTCGGCACGGCCAATTACGAGCGGCTGTTGACCGACGATCGCAAGTTCGACGTGTCCTTCTGGAACAATGTGCGCTGGCTGTTCCTCTATCTGCTGGCGATCCCGGCGGGCCTCTTTATCGCGCTGTTTCTCAATCAGACGGTGCGCGGCATACGCATCTACAAATCGATGTTCTTCTTCCCCTTCGTGCTCAGCCAAGTTGTGGTTGGCCTGGTGTTTTCGTGGTTCTACCTGCCGCGCGAAGGGCTGTTGAATGCCTTGCTGGCCGTCTTCGGTATGGGACCGGTGAACATTCTCGGCGACCCCAACCTTGCCACCTACGGCATCATTGCCGCCGGGCTCTGGCCGCAGACGGCGTATTGCATGATCCTTTATCTGACGGGATTGAATGCAGTTGACCCGGAACAGATCGAGGCCGGACGGCTGGACGGCGCCAAGAGCTGGAAGATGCTCTGGTACGTGATCCTGCCGCAGCTGAAGCCGGCGACGTTTATCGCTTTTGTGGTGACGATTATCGGCGCGCTGCGCTCGTTCGATCTGATCTCGGTGATGACCAATGGCGGGCCGTTCGGTTCCACCCGGGTGCTCAGTTTTTACATGTTTGAAGAATCGCTCTCGGAATTCGGCTTCCGCATGGGTTACGGCGCGGCGATTGCCGTGGTGCTGTTCTTCCTGATGCTCTTCTTCATTGTCTACTTCCTCTATTCCATGTGGCGCGAAGAGAAGGGGGCGCGGTAATGTTTCCCAAACCGATAGAAAAGTCCTCCCGCGCGACACAGATCGGCTACCAGGCATTGCTGCCTTTTGTGCTGGCCCTGTGGTTGCTTCCGCTGATCGCCGTTGCGGTGTTTTCAGTGAAACCCGACGCTGATTTCACTAACGGCAACTATTGGGGCGTGCCGTCGAGCTTTGAGTTCTTCACCAATTATGGCCGCGTGTTCCTGGAATCAGACATGCCGCGCTACATGCTCAACTCGTTCCTGATCACGGTGCCGACGGTGATCGGTGCCATCGCGCTGTCCTCGCTGACGGGCTTTGCGCTGGGCGTCTACAAGTTCAATGGCAACCTCTTGATCTTTTTCATGTTCATTGCCGGCAACTTCGTGCCGTTCCAGATTTTGATGGTGCCTGTGCGTGATCTCACCGTCTCGATGAACCTTTATGACACCAAGACCGGCCTGATCCTCTTCCACATCGCCTTCCAGACCGGGTTCTGTACGCTGTTCATGCGTAACTTCATTCGCCAGCTGCCCTTTGAGTTGATCGAGGCGGCGCGCGTGGAAGGCGTCGCCGAATGGCGCATCTTCTGGTACGTCGTGCTGCCGCTGATGAAACCGGCGCTGGCCGCTTTGGCGGTGCTTATCTTCACCTTCATCTGGAATGACTACTTCTGGGCGGTGGTGTTGACTCAAGGTCCCGATGCGCAGCCTGTCACGGCCGGTATCACGAGCTTTAACTCGCAGTTCCGCGCCGCCTATCACTTGATGAGCGCAGGCTCGATTGTTGCTGCTCTGCCGCCTGTCTTGATGTTCTTTCTGATGCAGAAACACTTCATTGCCGGGCTGACGCTGGGCGCTGTGAAGTAACATAGGATTCCACCTAAGTGATACGCAGTTGGCGTTTGGACGATGGGCGCCAGACCCTGGTTCTGGCAGCCGATAATGATCGGCTGCCAGAAGTGGTCTATTGGGGCGCCCCTCTGCCCAAGGATGAGGATCTGGACCTATTGCGGCGGGCGCACGCGCTCGACGTGACCGGTGGCATGCTTGATGCCAATCCCGATCTTTCGATTTGCCCTGAAGCAACGCGCAGTTTTCCCGGCCAGCCGGGGCTGATCCTGCGCGATAGTGGCGGCACGCCGTTGCTGCCGAAATTCTGCTTCCAGAAGGATGAGCAGAGCGATGAAGGCTTGGTGCTGACCTATGAGGACACGACCAGCCTGCTGACCTACACGGCGCGTTTTTCGACCAATCCGCGCACCCATATCATCACCACTTCCGCCCGCCTGGAGGCCGCTAAACCCATTCATCTGCATTGGTTTGCCGCGCCTGTTCTACCGGCGTCCCAGCAGAGCGATGCAATGATCGATTTTGCTGGTCGTTGGTGCGGGGAGTTTCAGCCGAATACGACCGCCTGGTCACCGGGCATGCGTTACCGTGAAAACCGCACCGGGCGCACCGGCCATGAGCATTTCCCAGGCCTCATTCTGCCTGAGCGCGGGGCGACCAACACGCAAGGCCACGCCTATGCGTTCCATTATGGCTGGTCGGGCGGGCACCGCATGGTTGCCGAGGAGTTGCCCGATGGGCGGCGGCAGGTTCAATTCGGTCACGCGGCGCGGATGGAGCATGATCCGGACACGGTTTTCCAGACGGCGCCGCTCTACATCACCTATTCGCGCGACGGGCTGAACGGATGCGCGGTCGCCTTCCAGCGCCATCTGCGTGATGAGATCGTCACCTGGCCTGACACCAGTCGTCCACGGCCTGTCCATTACAATTGCTGGGAAGCGGTCTATTTCGATCACAAGCTACCGGTGATGAAGGAGCTTGCCGAGCGCGCTGCCGCGCTGGGCGCGGAGCGTTTCGTGCTTGATGATGGCTGGTTCGGCCAGCGCGATGATGACACCCAATCGCTGTCGGACTGGGAGGTTGATCCGCGCAAATATCCTGATGGCTTGGGGCCGCTGATCGAGCATGTTCATACGCTCGATATGACCTTCGGCATCTGGTTCGAGCCGGAGATGATCAACCCGGAAAGTGATCTTCATCGGGCGCATCCTGAATGGGCGCTCGGCTCGGAAGATCAGACGCTTGGCCGCCAGCAAAAAGCGCTCAATATGGCGCTGCCCGACGTGCGCGATTTCATCTATGAGCGGATGGCGGCGATCCTTGCCAAATACCCGATCGACTACATCAAGTGGGACCACAACCGGGTGTTGCCGATGCCCGATGCCGCACAGACGCGCGGGTCCTACGCCTTGATTGACCGGCTGCGCGAGGCTTTTCCGCAGGTTGAGATTGAAAGCTGCGCGTCCGGTGGCGGGCGCATCGATTTCGGCATTTTGAGCCGCACGCAGCGGGTTTGGCTGTCCGATAGCAATGACGCGCTGGAACGGCTGAAGATGCAGCACAACGCAGCGCTCTTCCTGCCGCTGGTGGTGACCGGCTCGCATGTCGGCCCAAAGCGCTGCCACACCTCGGGGCGGGTGCTTGATATCAGCTTCCGGGCCTGGGTCGCGGCGCAGCGTCACATGGGGTTTGAAATGGATCCGCGTGAGCTGACCGAGACCGAAATCGCGGTTCTCAAAGAGGTGACGAGCTGGTGGAAAGCCAATCGGGCCTGGATGAGCCGGGCCGACATTCTGCGCCTTGATAGTCCCGATCCAGCCGTGATCGCCGAGCAGCAATTGGCCGAAGACGGCAGCCGCTTTGTCGCCTTCATCGGCAAGGCGGGCACAAGCGCACAGATCGCGCCACGGCCTTTGCGCTTTACCCGTCTGGATCCGGACGCCCGCTATGCGGTGAACCTCATCAATCGGCACACCGCGCCGGCTTTGTCGCGCGGCACGCCGGCATTGAAAGACGGGCCGATGGAGCTATCGGGCAGTTATCTGCTGCATCAGGGTCTGACGATGCCCTGGTCTTATCCAGAATCGATGTGGGTGATTGAGGGCCGTAGACTGTGATAGACCAGAAAGCTCTTCGTCCGGACAGTGATCCGGCCCCTTATCTCGACGCGCGGGAGACGCATTGATGGACCTCATTGCCAGCTATTCTGACCTGAAGGGCGCCAGCGTTTTCATCACCGGAGGTGGATCGGGCATCGGCGCCTCCTTGACCGAAGGTTTCTTGCAGCAAGGGGCCAAGGTCGCGTTTGTGCAACGCTCTGACGCAGCGGCTTTCGCCGAGGAGATGGGCGAGAAATATGGAAGCAAGCCGCACTATATGCGGTGCGATATCACCGATCTTGATCGGTTGAAGGCGTGCATCGAAGAAGCCGCCGAGCGCCATGGTGGGCTCAATGTGTTGGTCAACAATGCCGCCAACGACAAACGTCACAACACGCTGGACGTGGATGAAGACTTTTTCGATTGGTCGATTGCGATCAATCTGAAGGCGTATTTCTTTGCTTGTAAGGCTGCGATCCCGCTTATGCAGCAGGCCGGTGGTGGATCGATCGTCAATTTTTCGTCGATCAGCTATATGATCGGCGCAGCTGGCATGCCGGTCTACACGACCTCCAATGCCGGTATCACGTCGATGACGCACACCATGGCGCGCGAGTTCGGCCCGGAAAAAATCAGGATCAATGCGCTGGCGCCGGGCTGGGTGATGACGCAGAAGCAACGCGACATGTGGGTGACGCCTGAAGGGCTTGCCGAGCATCTCGATCGCCAATGCCTGAAAGAGGAACTCGTGCCGGAGGACATTATCGGAGGGACGTTGTTTTTGGCGTCCAACGCAAGCCGCATGATGACCGGTCAGTGCATGGTGATCGATGGCGGCGTGGTGGTGCCTAGCTGATGCAGGCAGCGCTCGCTCCTGATTGGATCGCCGTCGATTGGGGCACGACCCATATGCGTGCCTATGCAATGGATGGCGCCGGCCAGGTGATGGCGCGCGGGCATGGCCTTGGCATGGGTGCCCTGGCGGCAGGCGACGGCCGGGGGAATTTCGAAGCGGCGCTGCTTGGGGTGATCGGTTCCTGGCTCGGTGAGGCCCCCATGAGCATCGTGATGTGCGGCATGGTGGGGTCGCGCCAGGGTTGGCATGAGGCGGGCTATCTAGCTGTTCCGCAAGCACTTTCTGGTCTTGGCGAAGCGTTGGCACGGGTGCCGACGGACGACGCCCGGCTGATGCCATTTATCGTGCCGGGCATCAGCCAAACCGATCCGTATGACGTGATGCGGGGCGAAGAGACCCAGCTTGCGGGCTATGTCGGACAGGCCTCTGGCGCCAAAAACACGATTTCCGGTCGCGTCTGCCTTCCCGGCACCCACGCCAAATGGGCGCGCCTTGAAGGCGGGGCGGTGACACATTTTTCCACCGCGATGACCGGCGAATTGTTCGATCTCCTCACCCAGCACTCGATTTTGGCGCATTCGGTGAGCGATGATGCGCTGGATGCGGAGGCTTTTCGTGACTCTGTTCTGGCCGCCTACCATGATCCGGCTTGCCTGACCGAGGCGCTGTTTTCGGTTCGCGCCGAGGGATTGCTTGCCGGAGAGGATGGCGTCCGGGCGCGTGGCCGGGTCTCCGGTCTTCTGGTCGGAGCGGAACTTGCCGGCGCCAAACTTGAACCAGGTGAGCCAGTGACCTTGATTGGTGCGCCGCAGCTTTGCGTCGCCTACACCGAGGCGCTGGCAGCGCTTGGCCTGGATGCCGGGGTCCTTGACGGCGAGGCGATGGTATTGCGCGGCCTGGCCGATATTCATAGTCAGCTGGTTGAGCGGCGGGCGGTCCCGGCGTAACCGTGTGCGCGAACGCCTAGCGTGATGAGCGATGCGAAACGAAGAGGTGGTGTGAAGTGAGTGTTGGTGCGCGGCCACTAGTGGCCATTTTGCGCGGCGTGACGCCCGACATGGTCGGGGAAATCGGCGAAGCCCTGTTCGCGGCCGGGATCACTTGGATCGAAGTGCCGCTCAACTCGCCTGATCCGTTGCAATCCATCATCCGATTGGTGGCAAAGCTTGGCGATCGGGCGGTGATCGGCGCGGGCACCGTGCTGCGAGTCGAGCAAGTCGAGGAGGTGGCGGCGACCGGCGCGCGCCTCATCGTCTCGCCGAACATGAACCCGGACATCATCCGGCTGACCAAAGCCAAGGGTATGATTTCGCTGCCCGGCGTTTTCACCGCCACCGAATGCTTTGCGGCGCTTGATGCGGGCGCGGATGGACTGAAATTCTTTCCTGGCGATCTGATCGGGCCGTCGGGTCTGAAGGCCCTGAATGCCGTGTTGCCGTCCACCGCAACCACCTATGCCGTGGGCGGCGTTGATGCAGCGAACATCCCCGATTGGCTTGCCGCTGGCGCCAATGGATTTGGCCTTGGATCGTCGCTCTATAAGCCCGGCGACAGCGCCCAGGATGTGGCCGACAAGGCGCGAGCGATCGTGGCGGCCTACGATGCGGGGAAACGATGACGGTAACGTCAAAGGAAGCCGGCCTGTTCGATGCAACGCGCTGCGAACTCGGCGAAGGCCCGCTCTGGCATCCCGAACTTAACGCCCTGTTTTGGTTCGATGTCCTCGGGCAGAAACTGTTCATGCGCTCGCGGACGCAGTTTCGCCAATGGCTGTTCCCGGAGATCGTATCGGCAGCAGGTTGGGTGGACCGGGATACGCTGCTGATAGCTGGCGAGACTGCCTTCTGGCGTTTCGACATTGCGACGGGGTCGCATGAAAAGCATGTCCCGCTTGATGCGCACGATACTGGAACCCGATCCAATGATGGCCGCGTCGATCCCTGGGGCGGGTTCTGGATCGGAACGATGGGCAAGGGCGCCAAAAAGGGCGTTGGCGGCATCCACCGCTACTATCGCGGCACTGTGACAACGTTGTTTGCCGCGATCACGATCCCCAATGCCATCGCCTTCGCACCGGACAAATCGCACGCCACGTTCGCCGACACGGTGACCGGGCAGGTCATGCGCGTTGAACTCGACAAAACCGACGGATCGCCGATCGGCAAGCCGGAGGTCTTTCTTGATCTCACCGTCGAAGGCCGCAATCCCGATGGCGCGGTGTTCGACGCAGATGGTCGTCTGTGGCTTGCCGAATGGGGCTCTTCGCGGGTTGCCTGTTATGGGCCGGACGGATCGGTGCTTGCCGAGGTCAGAGCTCCGACGCCACACACCTCCTGTCCCGCCTTTGGCAGTGAGGACCGGCGGACCTTGTTCATCACAACGGCCCAGGAGCATCTCAGTCCAACCGATCCAGGGTTTGAGCAGGCCGGGCAGACGTTCAGCGCGCAAATCGATGCCACCGGCCAACGTGAGCATCAGGTTACGCTTTAGCCATGTTCCTTGTTTCGTGGGACGATCCACCTATTCTCTAGGGTCCTGACCCTAAGACCCATTCTGTTGAAGGCCTTGTTCATGCTTGATCGTCTCAAAGCGCTGTTTGCCGACCCCGAGCCAACCACCAATACCGACGCGGCCTTTGCGCCGGACGATGCGCGCGTCGCCGTGGCGGCCTTGCTGGTGCACATGATCCGGATTGACGGCGTGGTGACGGAGGATGAAACCACCGCCATTCGCGCTGCGTTGGACACGCAGTTCGATCTGTCGGGCGGTGATCTGGATGAGGTGATGGAAGAGGCCCAGCGGCGCGATGACGAAGCCGTCGATCTCTATGGGTTCACCTCGATCTTGAAGGCGAAGCTCTCCGAGGAAGAGCGCATCGAGGTGATCGAACTGCTGTGGCGGGCGGTGTTTGCCGATGGCGTCGTCAACGAGCTGGAAGACAATATGGTCTGGCGTACGGCCGAGCTTTTGGGTGTATCGAGCCGCGACCGGATGATCCTGCGCAAACGCGTCGCGGGCGAGGCTCAAGGTTAAAGGCCGTCAACCGACAAGTACTTCGTTTGATAAGCATTTGTTGATCACATCCCCAAAGCGCTGACCGGTTTTAACAAAATTTGGTGAGTTGCCTGGCATTTTGGCGCCGCTTTCAAGAACCGGGGCCGGAATGATGATCAGCACATCCACTTTATTCGCGTCTGTCGCGCACCATGCGCGCGCCTTTCGGCATGATACCAGCGGCGTTGTCGCGGTGATAGTCGGTTTGGCGGCTGTACCGATGATCGGCCTAACCGGCGCATCGCTGGACTATAGCCGCGCCCAAGACGTCCGCTCTGCCTATCAGGACGCGGCCGATGCCGCTGCCTTGGCTGCTGCGACGAGCACCCACCCTGATTTTGAAAGCCGTCAAGCCTACGCCCGCGCAACCTTTGACGCCAACATTCCCGATGGCGGCCACGCCATTCGCAGCTTCGCTTTGGTGGACCATGAATTGGGTTATGAAGTGCGCGCGACCGGTAGCGTTGAAACCACGCTGCTTGGCATCATTGGCATTGACGATATCGATGTTGGCGTCAACGCGATTGCGGCAGCCGGGTCGCAGCCCTTGGAAATCTCCTTTGTGATCGACGCAACGCGGTCCATGACGTTCGGGTCGCGATGGCGCACAGCCTATGACAGTTTGGATGCTGTTCTGACCGCGCTGGATGATTCCATCGATCGGCGCGATGATTTCACCGTCACTGTGGTTCCGATGGGTGACCGGGTGAACGTTGGTACGCACCGGTTTGAATGGGTCGAGGGCTTTGCCGAAGACCAGGGCAATAATCGTGGGCGTGGTGGTCATTGGAATGATGAAGAGCGCGAGCGCGCCGGTGACCAAGGTCGCCGCGGGTGGCGCGATGAAACCGGGGCCGGTGAGGCCCTGCCGATGGCCGAATGGCAAGGCTGCGTGCAGCCGCGCGAAGAAGATGACGGCGACAATCCCTATCTCCTGACCGATGCCACACCAGCAGAACTCGCGTTTGAGCCTTTTGATCACCGCGGACCGAGCGGCACTCACACCGACCGTCAGTACGAGTGCCCGTTGAGCATTATCGGGCCGAGCAACGATGTCTACTATGTGATGCGCGAGTTGGATGGGATCGAAGGCGCTGGCACGGGCCGTTTCGATGAAGGGCTTGCCTGGGGTTGGCGGACAGTGTCGTCCAACTGGTCGGGCGAGTGGGGAATCTCAGATTACCCAACCATGGGCGACGAAGCACGCAAGGTCGTGGTGTTCATCTCCGATGGCAACTCCACCATGGAAGATCATGAGTTCGATGGCCATTCGGAGTGGGGTTACAACAATTCCGGCGCCGCCATGTTCGATAATTTCGCCACGGTTTGCGATGATATGAAGGATCAGGGCATCACGATCTATACCTTCTATATTGAAGGCAATCCTTATGCGGATGAGTATATGATGGCCTGCGCATCCTCCCCGGCGCACTATTTCGATGTGACGCGCAATGAGGACATGACGGCCGCTTTCGATGCGATCGGCACAAGCCTGATGGAAGCCCGCCTGGTGCGCTAAAGCGTTTTGCGTTTGACTTGAATCGCAATTCGCTGCCCCTCCCTTCGGTCGAACGCCAATTGCGATAAGACTGTCTCAGATAAAGCGCAAAACACTCCGATCACCACGTCTCGCAAAGATTTGCACAGCCGTCGCTGGACATTGGCGGGCGGCGAGGGTTTTGTGCAGGCATGTATGCCGACCAGCCTATCCTCATCATCCTGCATCAGGAGCACTCCACGCCCGGACGGGTTGGCAACAAGCTGCGTGAGCGTGGGTATCGCCTTGATATCTGCCGGCCGCCGCTCGGCTGTGCCTTGCCCGAAACGCTGGAGAATCATGCCGGGGCGGTGATGTTTGGCGGACCAATGTCAGCCTATGACGATGCGCCGTTTCTGAAAACCGAGACCGATTGGATCGGTGTGCCGCTGCGCGAGGAAAAGCCATTTCTTGGCCTTTGTCTTGGCGCGCAGATTATGGCCAAGCATCTGGGTGCCGCCGTCAAACCGCATCCCGATGGGCTTGTGGAGGTTGGGTACTACCCGATCGCGCCGACACCGGAGGGTGAAGCGCTGATCCATTGGCCCGACATGGTCTATCAATGGCACCAGGATGGGTTTGATTTGCCCTCAGGTGCCGTGCGGCTTGCCAAGGCGCATGGGCCGTTTCCTGAGCAGGCCTTTCAGGTTGGCCCCAATGCGTTCGGGTTGCAGTTTCATCCTGAGCTCACCTTTGCCATGACCTATCGCTGGACGGTCAAAGGCGCCGAGCGCATGGCGGCGCCCGGCGCGCAGCCGCGCAAGGCGCATATTGAAGGCCGGCTGCGCTATGACGCGGCGGTTGATGCTTGGCTTGACCAGTTTCTGGACCTTTGGCTTGCGCCGAAATGCGGTGTACAGGCACAAAAAAACCCGGCGGTTTTGGCCGCCGAGTGATGTGTCCATTTTTATTCAATCCGTCATCCTCGCCGGTCCGCGAGCCGCAGGTCTCGCTACCATGGCGGGGATCCGCTCCCGTGCGTTCTGGGCAACACCACTGTCTCCAGAAAACGTTTTGGAATGGATCCCTGTGACAAGCACAGAGATGACGTGCTCACCTTTTAGGGCGCTACACTCCGTCGCAAGCGACGACCGCTTGGGCGCAGGCTCTACTCTGCGTCCGCCGGAACCGCGTTCAGCTGGCCGTAGCGCTCTTCGCCAATCGTTTCGAGAAGCTGCAGCTGCGTTTCCAGGAAGTCGATATGGCCTTCCTCATCGTTGAGCAGGTCTTCAAACAGTTTCTTGGAAACGTAGTCGCCTTCTTCATCGCAAATATCATAGGACTTCGAGTAGGCGGCGCGGGCGTCATATTCACCGGCCAGATCAGCTTCTAGGACTTCCTTGATGGTCTGACCGATGCGCAGCGGCGCGACGGTCTGCATGTTTGGGTGGCCTTCCAGGAACAGGATGCGCTCAACGAGCTTGTCGGCGTGTTCCATCTCTTCAATGGACTCCGCACGCTCCTTGGCCGCCAATTTCGCATAGCCCCAGTCATCGAGCAGGCGATAGTGCAACCAATATTGGTTGATGGCGCCAAGCTCCAAAAACAGCGCTTCGTTGAGGCGTTCGATGACTTTTTCTGAGCCCTTCATGGCGGGACCTACTCCTTGGGGTTGAGCCCGCCGCCAGGATGTTGGCGCGGGTCGCTAATCGCGTTGCAGTGCCAGGCGCACGCCCGTCGCGCGCAGCGACGCCGTGGCAGCACCTGCCAAACTACGTTCCAGAACATAGCTTGGATTGCTAGTTTGGAACTCTTCTAATCTTTGCACGATGAGGTCAACCACCTGCGGGAAACAACCGCAACATTTTCCGCGTTTGCCCAGCTGCCGATAAACCAGCCCCGGTGTAATGAGCTGATACGGGTCCTCGTCAATGAGGTCCTCGATGGCCTCACTGATAGTGGCTTTGGTCAGAACGTTGCAGTGGCAAACGATCATGGAAGGTCCCGAGACTGGATCACGCGGCACTTACATGCATTGTATGGCATGCAAGTGACAGCCATTTGCAGCTAGGATCAAAACCTACCCCGATAACCGCTGGTTTCGTTGACCCTTCGCATGTATACCATCATTGTTGGAATTCAATGGCAAGTTATAAACTGTCGCAGGTCAGGACCCAGCTTTCCTGTGGTTTTGCAGCCCAACTGGCGGCCATTCTAGCCCTATTTTTGTTGCTGGCGCCTTTCTCAAGCGCGTCTTTCGCTGGTGAAGGTAAACACCATGCTTTGGTGATCGGCGTGGAGCGGTTTGAACGTGCCCGTGATTTGCGCAATCCAGCCCATGATGCGCAGGCCGTTGCGGCGCGCTTGTCTGAGCTCGGCTATGTGCTTCATGGCGATGGCCCGCATCTCGATCCAAGTCGGTCTGAGATGCTCGCGCTGATGCGCGACTTCGCTTCCGAGTTGCCGGAAGATGCGACCGCGGTGGTTTTTCTGGCTGGTCACGGGCTGTCGGAGGGCGGCGACACATACCTCATCCCAACCGATGATGCGCATTTGCGCACGCGCGCTGATTTGGCGGACCACGCGGTCGCGTTGCGTTCGCTTACCGGGCGGCTGGCGGCGCGGCCTGGCGTTGATGCCATTGTTCTGGTGGATGCGTGCAGCGCCAACGGGTTGCGCGGTGAAGGCGCCGGATCAGGAGGCGCCGGCGATCTGGTGACGGGCGATGGCGGGTCGATGAGCCTCATCTATGCGGCCGCACCGGGTCAGATTGCAGGCGATGGCGTTGGTCGCAACAGCCCGTTCACGCAAGCCCTGTTACAGGCGCTGGAGACGCCGCGCCAACCGCTCGACGCGCTGTTTCGCGAGCTTTCAAGCCATGTCGGTGCGGCAACTGCGGGCGCGCAGACGCCTTGGATCATGCGCAGCTATGGCGACGCCGGCCCGGTGTACCTGACCGAGCGATAGCCCACTTTTGCGGGCGCTGTCGCTGTGCCATGGTGCGTGGCGGGAATAGACAATTTGGGACACCACACATGCCAGCACTTTCTTCACGCGCGCTCTTTTCTGGCGCGCTGACCACCGGCCTTTTTGCCACGGGGCTGTCGCTTGGCGTCGGCGCCATGGCGACGCCCGCCCAGGCGTTTTGCGACGATGGCCGCGTTATGGGTGGCTGTGTGACGTCGATCGACGAATTCCCCTGGCAGGTCTCGCTGTTCCGAACCGGCGGCGGCACGCAGCTAGGGTCGCATTTCTGCGGCGGGTCGGTCGTTGCCGAGCGCTGGGTGCTGACGGCGGCGCACTGCATTGAGGATTTTGTGCCCACCGACCCAAGCCCAATGGCGGTGTTTTTCGGCTCCACCAGCCTGGAGGCGGGCGGGCAAATCGCCGATGTTCAGACGATCTATGCGCATCCGGATTATCGCGGCGTCGGATCGGACGATATTGCTCTGCTTGAACTGCGCAATCCGATTTCTGTGCCGCCAGCGACCCTGTCCATGGATGTGGCCGCGCGTGGCCTTGAGCGCGTGGGATCGGAAGCGATCGTCATTGGTTGGGGCAACACACCCGGCCAACGCGATTTATCCGGCACCGTCGGCAGCAAAGGCGGCGAGAGCGTCGTCCAGACCGTGGACGTGTTCGAGACGTCGCCATTGCTCCTTGGCGCCGAAGTTCCGGTGGTGGACAATGCGCGCTGTGATGAGCGCGGCGATCCGGAGGCCATTTGCGCCGGGTTCCGCAGTCGGCCCATCGACGCGTGCGCGGGCGATAGTGGCGGCCCGCTGATGGTGTTGTCCAATGGCCGGTATGTGCAGGTGGGCCTGGTGTCCGGCGGCACGCTTTGCGTCGATGAGGGCGAGCGCTATTCCACCTACACGCGCGTGTCGGCCTATGAAGACTGGATCCGCGCCACCATGGCCGGTGAGACCGAAGTTGCGGACCTGCGCGTCTATCCCGATTTCTCGCTGCCGGCGACCTTTGCCGATGAGCAGATTGTGACCGGCTTCACGCCTGACCCGATCGATTATCCGTTGCAGGCGGGCGGCTATCTTTGGGCCGGCGATGTCGGCGGCGATTGCGTTGGGTTTGTCGCCGAAGCGCCCGATGTGCGCATCACCTATGAGGCGGGCAACCAATATCCGCTGCGATTCTTTGTCGAAGGGCGCACTGACACAACGCTGCTCATCAACCGGCCAGATGGCGAATGGTTGTGCAATGATGACCGCGTGGATGGTGACCTCAACCCGGAGATTTTCTTCGCCCAGCCGCTGACCGGCCAATACGACATTTGGGTCGGCACCTATGAGGACCCCGACACGCTTGGCGGCTTTCCGGATGTGACGCTCAGGGTGAGTGAGTTGGAGCGGTGATCTGAGAAATATGCCAACGGCGACTTCGCGGACAAAACGGCCAATTGCCTGGTCGTCCGGGATGACGAAGGCTGAGTTAAGTCGATTAGGGCTTAAAGCCGACCGTCATCACCCCAACGCCTGCATAACCCCTCTCAGCTCTGCTAACCCGCGCATGCGGCCGATGAGCGGGTAACCCGGCATGGAGTTGCGGGAAAGATCATCTAGCATCGCCTGGCCGTGGTCGGGCCGCATGGGGATTTGCCAGTCGGCGCGGCCTTCGGCTTTGCGGCGTTTTTGCTCGGCGAGCAGCGCAGCGATGGTTGCGACCATATCGGTATCGCCGCCAAGATGTTCGCTCTCATAGAAGCTGGATTTTTGCCCTGCGGACGGTTCCGTTCTTTGTGTGTTGCGCAAGTGAACGAAATGGATCTTTGGGCCGAGTCTTTGAACAAAATCCACCGGATCGAAATCCTCGCGCACGCCCAGCGAGCCCGTGCAGAGCGTCGCGCCACTGGCTGGACTGTTCACAGTACATATGACGTTTACGTAATCGTCAGTTATGGACATGACACGCGGCAGACCAAGCAATGAAAAGGGTGGGTCATCGGGGTGGCAGCACAGCCGAATGCCGACCTCTTCGGCGGTGGGCACGATCTCGCTCAAGAAATCGATCAGGTTCTGGCGCAGGCGCTCGGCGTCAATCTTCGCATAGGTGGCCAGCTGCGCGCGGACATCGTCAAGCGTCCAACTGTCATTGGCGCCCGGCAGACCGGCGACGATGTTGTTCACCAGCTGTTGTTTGTCGGTGTCAGACATGCCCGCGTGGCGCGCCCGCGCGTCGTCCAACATCGCCTTGGGATAGTCGTCTTCGGCGCCCGGACGCGCCAGTAAGAGCGCATCAAAAATGCAGAACTCCAGCATATCGAAGCGCATCGCCGTTGCGCCGTCGGGCATCTCGGCAGCCAGATCGGTGCGCGTCCAGTCGAGGATCGGCATGAAATTGTAGCAGACCGTTTCCAAGCCTTGATCGGCCAGATTGCGCAGCGATTGCCGGTAAGCCTCGTAATGCTCGGCCACGGCCCCGGATTGGGTCTTGATGGCTTCGGACACCGGCACGCTTTCGACGACGTCCCAGGTGAGGCCAGAAGGCTGGATTGTCTCGCCGCTCCGTGCCTGCGGCACGACCTCGTGAACCTCCTCGCTCCGGACCTTCGGTCCGACCGCTTGGGTTTGCTCGATTTCCCGTTTGCGCTTGGCGATCTCCTCGGGCGTCCACACCTCGCCCGGCGCGATGTGGTGCAGCGCTGACACGATGCCTTCGGCACCCGTCTGTCGAATTTCGGGAATGGATATGGTGTCCGCTGGGCCGAACCAGCGCCAAGTTTGTCTTAGCATGTCATATGCATCACGCCGCTTGCGCCTCGCGCAGCGTCAAGGTCGACGCGGTGTCAAAAAGGTGGAAATCGGATGGATCGGCGCCCAAACTGACGGTCTCGCCGGCCTCCACTTTGGTCTGGCCAGGATTGTGGACCGTGAGCTTGGTGCCGTCCTTCAGCGCGCCGTAAAGATAGCTGTCGCTGCCCAACTGCTCCACCGCAGCGACCTGCATGTCGATCACGCCGATGGGGTCGGGACGAAGCTCATTGGGGCGCACGCCAAGCGTCACCTTCTGGCCGACCTGTTGGCGGAAGCCGATGGATGGCAGATGGATCTTTTCGCCGGTATCGAGCGTTAGCAAGGTGCGGTCGGAGGTGTCGATCTCGCCAGTTAAAAAGTTCATTTTCGGTGAGCCGATAAAGCCGGCGACGAATAGATTGGCTGGGGAGTTGTAGAGATCAAGCGGGCGCCCGAACTGTTCCAAAACGCCAAGACGCAGCACCGCGATCTTGTCGGCCATGGTCATGGCTTCGACCTGATCATGGGTCACATAAATCATGGTGTTGCCCAGGCGCTTATGGAGCGAGGAAATCTCGCCGCGCATATCCACACGCAGTTCGGCATCAAGGTTCGACAGCGGCTCGTCAAACAGAAAAACCTTTGGCTCGCGCACCACGGCCCGGCCAATGGCGACGCGTTGGCGCTGCCCGCCGGACAAGTCTTTGGGGCGGCGGTCGAGCAGCATGTCGATCTGCAACATTGTTGAGACGGCGTGAAGCTTCTCGGCGATCTGCGCCTTGGGCGTGTTGATGTTTTCCAGCCCGAACGAAAGGTTCTGGCGCACCGTCATATGCGGATACAGCGCATAGGACTGAAACACCATGGCAAGGCCACGGTCGGCGGCGGGAATGGTGTTGACCACCGATCCTTCGATCTCGATGTCGCCGGATGTGATCGGCTCAAGCCCGGAAATCATCCGCAGAAGCGTCGATTTTCCGCAGCCGGACGGGCCAACGAACACGCAGAATTCGCCATACTCGATCTGCATGTCGATGCCGCGGATCACCTCGACATCGCCATAGGCTTTTTTCAAATCTTTCAGCTCAACGCTGGCCATTTTATTCCCCCGACCGGTTTGTCCGGTTTTGTATTCATCGTTCTATCAAGTCGTCATGGCCGGGCTTGACCCGGCCATCCAGTAATCCACTTGCCAACCGTGCGCCTGGAACATTCCGCTTGAGGCTGGATGGCCGGGTCAAGCCCGGCCATGACGTGAAAATGGGTGGCGTCTCCATCACATCGCACTCGCCCATGCGTTCATTGGAATGGATCCACGGGACGAGCCCGAGGATGACGACGGCGGTTGTGGTGAGTGAAGCCCCTCCACCTATTTACCCCCAGTCGAGGCGATCCCCGTCGCGATGTATTTCTGCAAGAACATGAACACCAGCGCGATGGGCAGCAGTGTCAGCACCGTCATGGCGAGCAGGCTCGACCATTCGGTTTGAAGCTCACCCTGGAAGGAGTTCAGCGCCAATTGCAGCGTGAAGTTCTGGCTTTCGGTCAGCACGATCAGTGGCCAGAGGAAATCGTTCCAGCGCCACATGATGGCAAGGATCGCCAGCACCGCGATGGCCGGCGCCGAGAGCGGGATGATGATGCGCCAGAAAATCTTCCACTCCGACGCCTTGTCCATGCGCGCAGCGTCCAAGATCTCATCGGGTATGGTGATCATGTATTGGCGTAACAGAAACACCCCTGTGGGCGTTGCCGCGCCGGGTATGATCACGCCCCATAGCGAGTTCAGCATGCCCATCTCGGTGACGATCAGGAAGAGCGGCACCAGCACCACGGTCTGCGGGATCATCAGCGTGCCGATGACCAAGAGCAGCACCGCTGTTCGTCCTCGGAACTGATATTTTGAGAGCGCAAATGCCGCCATCGCGTTGACGAGCAGCATGATCAGCGTTGCCGTCACCGTGATGAAGGTGGAGTTGAAGAAGAAGCGCATGAAGTTGAAGCGCTCAAAAAGTCCGGTGTAATTCTCCACCGCCAGGCGCACCTCTTGAACCGGCTGACGGTCGGAGATGTCGACGCGCAGGCGCTCGTCCGGCGCTTCTGGGTCGACCATCTGCGCGACCAGACCGACCCGGCGCAGTTGCGCGAGAGTTCGGCCTTCATGTTCGCCGCCGGTGATCTCGAACAACGGAAACTGTCCGTCCATGCCGGGCAGTTCAATCGTGGTTTGCTGATAGGGCAGCAAGGTCGGTGGGTAGCGCTGCAGGTCGCCTTCAGTCTTGAAGGATGACATGAGCAGCCAGACGACCGGGAAGAACATCAAGAAGACGCCGAAGATCAGATAGCCGTACGAGACCCAATCGGTCCAATGCAGCTTGCCGTTCTTGCCGCGCGTGGCCGTCAACATCTGCCAGAGTGTCATTTTGCCAGTTGCACTAGCCATCACGCGCCTCCCGGACGCGCAATGGCGTTTCTTTGTTTGGTCGCGTTCGACGGACGCAAAACCGGTTCCCAGCCCGGTTCAAGCCCGGGCCATGCTTTTTGCTGCGAACGCTTCAGGTTACCCATCGACATTCCTCCGGTTGATCCAGAGCTGCACCAGTGTCAGCAGCACCAGAACGCCTGCCACCATCAGAGAGGCGGCAGCCGCAAGACCAAACAAGCGCGGTGCCCCGGCAAAGCCTTCCTCGTAGATGTATTGAATGATGAACGTGGTCGCGGTGCCTGGTCCACCACCGGTGAATGCGAAAACTTCATCGAAGGTCTGCACGCCTTTGATCAGCGCCAGCACCAGCACCACCAGAAGAGTCGGCGAGAGCAGCGGCAAGGTGATCTTGGTGAAGGTGCGCCAAGCCGAAGCGCGATCCATAGTGGCGGCCTCGTAAACGTCGCGCGGGATGGCCTGAAGGCCGGCGAGCAGGATGAGGGTGTAAAAACCCATGTTGGCCCAGACCGACAGGAAGACCGTCCAGGTGAATGCCCACTGCGCATCGATCAGCCAGTTGGTGCCGCCAATGCCGATCCAATCGAGGAAGGCGTTGAGCAGGCCCTCGCGCTGCAAGATCCATTTCCAGATCAGCGCGACAACGACGGGCGACAAGAGAACCGGGAAGAAGAAGACGGAGCGGAAAAAGCCGCGAGCGCGAATGTCGCGGTTCAAGATGATGGCGGTCAGCAGCGAGAAGCCGACCATGATGCCAACCTGAAGCGTCACGAACCAGGTGGTGTTCCAGACGGCGCGCCAGAATTTGTCCTGAAGACAGGAGTTGGGGTCGAGAAAATTCGAACAGTCCGTCAGCGTGCCGAAATTCTGACCGCCGACAAAGGGTCGGTTTTCGAGCAGAACATTGTCGCCGCCGGTCATGGCGTAGAAGACGTTCAAAATGATCGGCAGGAAAGCGAAAAGGCCAAACAGAAGCAGGTTCGGCAGCAGGAAGACCCAGGCAAGTCGGTTGACGCCGAGCATCCGTTGCAGCGCCAGAAAGGGTATCTCGATCACCCGCATAACGGGCGAGAGAAGGGTAAGGGCGATCCCATCTCCCTTCACCGGCGCAGCCTTTTCAGGCCGCTGTGGGGAAGGTTCGGGTGAGGCGGGCGATGTGTTATCGCCCACCTCGGTGTTGGTGACCATTGGTCCGGACCGGCCTAGTTGGTCTCGGCCATGGCTTCGGCGAGGTCAGATGCCGCGCGTTCCATGGCTTCCTCAACGCTCAGCTCGCCAACGATGGCCTGGCTGACGCGCTCAACGGTGATGCCGAACATGGCACGGTTGCCCGCATAGCCCTGATAGGCAAACGCCGCTGGGTGGATGTCCGGCAGGGAGCCAGCAAAGCCGTTAAGGGCAGCTTTGGCGCCGTCGGAGGCATCCTGGAACTCAACGCCAGCTGCGGCCACACCAAGGTGCGCTGGGATGTTGCGGGTACGGGCCGCCACTTCGCCGTAGATTTCTTCCTGGGCCAGGAAGTCGATCAGAGCGGCCACTTCTTCTGGGTGCTCGGTTTCAGCGAAGCCGACTAGGCCTGCGCCGCCTGGCATGCCGGAGCAGGCGCCAGCTGGACCGCAGGGCGAACCAACGACCTGCCAGTCGAAGAAGTCACCGACCTGCTCGTCCATGCGGCCAACCTGCCAGCTACCGGAATAGTAGAAGACCAGATCGCCATTGATGAACTCTTGGGCGGCATCCTGATAGGTTTGGCCTCCCTGGCCAGCCCACACATCGCGGGCGATGGTGCCGTCTTCGTGCCAGTCGACAAACTGCTGAACGAAGGCGGTGAAGCCGTCATCGACCAGGATGGCATCGCCATTGTCGTCAAACAGAGCTGCGCCGTAAGAGATGGCTGGACCTGCGACGCGGTGACCGGAACGGTCAATGGCCATCGGGAACGGTGCGCCTGTGGCTTCGGCTACTTGGCGTGAGGCCGCGGCCCAATCGTCCCAGGTTGCGCCGTCGCCTGGCAGATCAACGCCAGCTTGCTCAAACAGGGTGGCGTTCACAAACGCACCGGTGACCGTGAGCTGGCTGTGCATGCCGTAGATGCCCTGACGATCATCGCCGCCGCGGTACCAATCCAGCGTGCCACCGAAGGACTCGTCCCAATAGTCAGCGTCCACATAGGGTTCCAGATCGAGATAATACTCGTTGAGGCCACCAAGATCGGTGACTTTGGCAAGGTCTGGGCCTTCGCCAGCGGCAAGCTGCACCGGAAGGTTCTCGAGGATCGCCTGATAGGGCACCACGTCGATGGCGACGGTGACGCCAGGATTGGCTTCCTCGAAGCGGTCGATCACGTCGTCATAGACTTCGCATTCATTGCCATCGGAATAGCACATGAAACGGATTTCCTGCGCCGAAGCGGTGGCAGGAACAAGCGCTGTACCAGCCATCATCGCGGCAAGCGCTGACGTTGCAAGAAGCGTCTTCTTCATTGTTTCTCTCCCAAGAATGTCGGCCCTGATTGATTGTTCAGTGGGCCAGATTTTACGTTGTTTGCGTGTTGGTTGGATGTTGCCTTTCAGGCTGCCATCCGGCGTAGAGCGCGTTCTCCTTTCCTAGCGGTAGGGCCACGCGCTTTCCTGTCCGTGCAGCCTGATAGACCGCCGTGACAAGTTCGATTGACCGGCGTCCATCAGCCAATGTGACGTCACGACCGGGGTGCCCGTCAAGTGCAGATGCGATTGCCTGGAAGAATCCGGCATATCCTGCGTGAACGGGGTTCAAATTGGCCAAAACGGCGTCGATTTGCGCCTGTTTGGTGGGGTTGCGGGCGGTGAAGGTCCAAGTGTCGTCGCCGGGTGCATAGGGTTCTGTGCCACTGGTTGCGGTGAAGCCTTCGAACAGGAAGCGCAAACGACTGGTGTCGTTGCCGGCGCCAAGGGTGATCGAGGAGGTCGCGAGCGCGCCGGATTCCATCTCAAAACTGATCGCGGCGCAGTCTTCGACCTCGATGGGGTTCACCCGCGTGGTGGTGATGGCTGAGAGCGCTTTGATCGGCCCCATGACGTAGGTGAGCAGGTCATGGTTGTGGATGGCATGGCCAAGCACAGCACCGCCGGACTCGCCGGTCCATGTGCCGCGCCAGGCGACGGCGTAATACTCGCTGTCGCGGTTCCAATGGGTTTCCAGGCTTGCCGCAAAGGGCTTGCCCGCCAGACCTGCATGGATGAGCGCCTGAAGTTGATACAGGCCGTGACCATAGCGGTACTGGAAGACTGGGAAGACCTGACGCTGCGCCTCGCTCGCCGCATCAATGAGCACATCGACCTCGCGCACCGAGCGCACCAGAGGCTTTTCGCAGATCACATGCTTGCCGGCTTTCAGCCCCGCCAGCGTGACATCGAAATGCAGGTGCGGCGGCAGGCAGATATCGATGATGTCGATACCATCATCGTCGAGCAAAGCATGGCTGTCGCTGTGAATGGCGATGCTGTTGTCGCCGCCCGCGACGACCCGCGCACGATCCTGATTGAGATCGCAGATCGCTTTGACAGCAAACTGGTCCGGCAGCTTGCGGTAGCCCGCCAAATGTTGCTCGCCAATGCCAGCGCCGATGATAGCCACGTTGCGCATTTAGAGCTTACCCTCGGCGATCATCTGCGCCTTGATGCCAAGCTCCATAACTTTGAAGGCATGGGCCTGTGGCATCGCCGTCTGCGTGCGATCCCTGATGTCATTGGCCAGGTTCTGGAAGTAGGGCAAGCCAGCGTCGGCGCATTGGATTTTCTCACACGTGTCACCATTGACCAGCACCAGGAAGTCGGTGCCGTCTGGACCGCCAACGTCGACATATTTGCGCAGCTCGATATAGCCTTCAGTGCCAAGGATCGTTAGGCGGCCATCACCCCAATTAGGCAGCGCATCGGGCGTGTACCAATCCACGCGAATATAGCCGTGGCCTTGGTCGCTTTTCAGTGCGATCTCGCCGAAATCCTGCAAGCCTTTGTCGCCCGGATTGGCGAAGTTGCCGACCTGCGCCAGCGTTATCTCAGCGTCCGTCGAGCCGGTAAAAAACAGGAACTGGTCGATCTGGTGGCTGGCTATATCCACCAAAATGCCGCCATAAGCCTCGCGCTCAAAAAACCAGTCAGGCCGCGTGGTGCGGTTGAGGCGATGCGGGCCTTGGCCAAGCGTCTGCACCACCTTGCCGATGGCGCCGGCCTGTACCAGTTCGGTGGCTTTGGTGACTGACGGCACCTCGAAGCGTTCGGAAAAATCCACCGACCAGATCCGGCCGGTACGCGCTTGACATTGTTTGATGGCATCCAGCTGTTCCAGCGTCGTGCAACCAGGTTTGTCGACCATCACGTCCTTGCCCGCTTCCATGGCAGCGATGGCAAGCGCCGCCCGGTCGCGGGGGATGGCGGAGATGAGAATGAGGTCGATCTCGGGGTCGGCGAGGATCGCCTCTTTGGAGCTTTTGGGCACATCGGGAAATCGCTTGAGGAAACCATCTTCGGTCTCTGGCGACCCGCCAGTCCACCAGCTTTTGAAGGTGGCACCGACATCCTGCATGTTGCCGGACATGCCAAAGATGTGGCGGTGATCGATGCCTAGGGCGGCGAAGGTCAGAGGTTTGCTCATGATGCCACTTCCACGGATGCACCAGCCTTGGACGAGGCGGTGATTGCGTCGATCAGGGCATGGGAGGCGAGCGCCTGTTGGCCTGTAACAACGGGATCACGGTCCTCGGTGATGGCGCCACAAAAGTCTTCGATGATGCCCTGATGCCATTCATGGGTGAAGGCCATCGGATCAGCCCCGCCGCCGGTGGTGGCAGAGGCGCCGAAGGTCTCGGTTTCACCATTGCGCCACGAGACCGTCAGCACGCCGGAATCCAGATGCAGGCTGGCTTTGTCGAAATGCAGCGTGATGGTTTCCGCGTTGCCTGGAAAACTCGCCGAGGAAGCGACCAGCGATCCAATCGCGCCGCTCGCAAAGCGAAGGCCAGCGGTCGCAAAATCTTCGGCTTCCATGGTGTGGAACCGGCTGGTCGCCGTCATCGCTTGCACGCTTGCCACCGGTCCGGTGAGCGAGAGCGTCAGGTCCAGCGTATGGATCGCCTGGCTGATCAGCACGCCGCCGCCATCGCGCGCATAGGTGCCCCGGCCTGGCTCGTCGTAATAGGCTTGCTCGCGCCACCAGGGCACATTGATTTCAGCGACGCCCAGCGCGCCGAGGGAGCCTGAGGCGACCAATTCGGTGGCTTTTTTGGAGGCTTCGCGCATGCGGTGTTGGAAGACGATGCCGAGTTTGACGCCAGCGTCTTCGCAGAGCTTCACCACCTGTTCGGCCTCTGCGCCGTCACGCGCAACCGGCTTTTCCAGGAGGATCGGTTTGCCTGCTTTGGCGAGCGGTTCGATCAGCTCTGCCCGCGCGTTCGGTGGCGTGACGATGATTGTGAAGTCGATATCCGGGTCAGCGGCGATGGCCGCAACATCAGTGTAGTCTTCAACACTATGCTTAGCCGCAAAGGCTTGCGCGCTTTCTGTGCGGCGGGCGGTCACGCCTTTCAAGCTGACCTTGTCGGAAGCGTTGATCGCGGCGACATGCGTGCCCGCCACCATCCCGGTGCCTATGAGTGCACACGTCAATGGCATAGCTGGGCCTCAAGAAAGTCGAGCGAAGCCTTCCGCATGGCAGGCGTTTCGACATGGCCTATGTCGGGTTCAATGTGGAAGTGCAAGGCGTCAGGCGTCTCGGCATAGGCGGACGCAAGCTCCGCGCATGCTTTGTTGAAACAGGGTTCGGGCGTCGACCAATCATGCAGCCCAACGCCGATCATCAGCGCACGTGGAGCAGCAAGGCCGGCAATTCGTCCGGTGGAATAAGCGTTCAACAGGCCGGGCACGGTCATGTAGATACCGTGGCCATCGTGCGCCGGCGTTTCGGTCAAGCAAGCCAGATCGGCGAACGAGCAAAGCGCGACGGCCGCTTTCACCCGCTCATCCAGTGCGGCCAGCCACCAGGCGTGGGTGGACCCCATGGAAAAGCCAAGCGCGCCTAGGCGGGTTTCATCCACATCGCTTTGATCTGCCAGGAAGCTGATCCCAGCGGCGAGTTCCTCCAGCATTTGGCCGAACAGCGTGGTGCCGTTCCAAAGATGTTTTTTGGCTCGCTCGCTCTCGCTGCGCGCCTGTCGCGCGCCAAAGGCCGGCATTTCAAGGCAGAGAACGGCGAGCCCAAGCGCCTTTAAAGCTGGACAATAGGCCCCTTGCAGGCTGCCGCGCCCTTCCATCAACTCGGCCATGCCGAATTCGAAGTGATTGCCGTGGGCGTGGCAGTAAAGCACGGCCGGCACCGGCGTGTCGGGATCGTCGGGATGCAGAAAAAGCGCTGGGATCGTTTCATCCTCAGCGCCCTCAAAATGCAGCGTGTCGAGGTGCCAACCCTCATGGCTCTGCCGGTCCATCAGACGCGGGGATGCGAACGCGGCCTCGCTGAGGCGGCTCCCGAGCAGATTTTCTAGTTCCTGAATGACCTCTTGGCGGGTCTTAGGAGACATCATGATGGTGTATCAGTCACCCAGTCCGCTGAATTGCCCTTGGAAGAAGACCAGCGGATCGCTGGCTTTTTCGCCGGTCTGCATGGTCGCGTGCATCACTTGATCGACCAGAATGGTGTGATCGCCTGCATCGTGCTTGCCGAAGCGGCGGCACTCGAAGCGTGCTAGGCACCCCTCGATAAGCGGCACGCCAGCCGGACCCTGGTGCCAGATCGTCTGATCGAAGGCGTCAGGATTTTTGGCGAACGCCAGGCACAGCGCCTCTTGTTCGTTGGAAAGCACGTGAATGGCCGTGTCCCAGGCGTTGGCAAAGGCATCATAGCGGCTCGACTTGCGGTCGATGGACCAAAGCGTCAGCGGCGGTTCCAGCGAAACCGAGGAAAAGCTGTTCACCGTCATGCCGATCGGGCCAGCTTCGCTCATCGCCGTCACCACCGTGACGCCGGTGGCAAAGCGGGAAAAGGCGCTGCGCAGCTCTTTGGAATTGTCCGCTGCCGGCACAAAGCTTGAAATCGGGGCATGCATGTTCATGGAACCTCTCCTAGTACCACTTAAGGTACTTCGTTGCCTTGTGCAGCGGTAAGAATCTCAAACCAGTCCTGGCGATCCATTTTCACGCCGGTTGCCTGGTCAAACGTTTGAATGCGGGCAAGTTGGTTGGTGCCCATGACAGGCAAAATGCCGACCGGGTGGGCGAGCAGCCAAGCGACAGCGACAGACGCGACATCCACATCCTGCGCGCCTGCCATGCGTTGCAAGACACTGCGCACTGCCGCACCTTCGGCGCCGAAAAGCCCGCCGCCACCCAGTGGTGACCAGGCCATCGGGTGGATGCCGAACTCCTGCATCCATTGCACGTCACCTTCGATGAACGGCGCGTGGTTGAGCACCGACAGCTCAACCTGGTTGGTGCAAAGCTTGGTGGACATGGCCGACTGAAGCAGGGTCCAGTCATTGCGCTTGAAATTGGAAACGCCAACCGCGCGGACCTTGCCGGACGCGACCAGTTCATCCAGCGCTTTGCCGGTTTCATGGTGGTCCATGAATGGGTCGGGCCGGTGAATGAGCAACAGATCGATCCGGTCGGTCGCCATGTCCTGAAGCGAGTGCTCGACCGAGGCCAGAATGTGCGTGCGTGAGGTGTTGTAGTGCTTCACCCGCGCTGACTGGTAGCGCCCGGCAGGCGCGACGATGTCGCATTTGGTGACCAGCTCAACCTTGTCGCGCAGGCTTGGCGCGGCCTTGAAGGCTGCACCCAAAATGGCCTCGGCTGTGTAGCCGCCGTAAATGTCAGCCTGGTCCATGGTCGTGATGCCCTGGGCGAGGCAAGCTTCGATCTTCGCCTCGACGTGAGCCGCCGAGGTGTCGGCATCATCGCCGATGCGCCACATGCCATAGACGATGCGCGAAAGCTCAAGATCGGGCGTGAGGGAAACGCGGTTCATTACGTGCGAACTCCGGCAGCAAGCGGCGTTGCAGGAAGCTCAGCCGGGACTCGGCCATACGCATGGGGCAGGGAGGCGGTTTTCATCTGCGGCAGAACGCGCGTGCCGAAGCTTTTGCACTCATCAATGTGCGGGTAGCCGGACAGGATGAAAGCGCGCATGCCCATTTTTTGGTAGCTCTCAAGCTCTGAGAGCACCTGATCGGTGGAGCCGACCAGTGCCGCCCCACAGCCGGAGCGGGCACGGCCAACGCCGGTCCAAAGATGCGGCTCAACATAGCCGAACTTGTCGGCCAGCTCACGCGCCTTGGCCTGATGGGCCACACCAAGCGAAATGGAATCGTGCGCCCGGTCGCGGATCAGTTTGCCATACTCATCATCCAGCTTGGAAACGAGGTGATCGGCATACTCGCGGGCTTCGGCCTCGGTGTCGCGCACGATGACGTGCACGCGTAGGCCATAGTCCAGCGTGCGGTCATGCTGTTCGGCCACCGCGTTGACCGCCTTCATACGCTCGGCCAGTTGTTCTTTAGGCTCCGGCCACATGAGATAGACATCGCAGTGCTTACCGCACAGTTCCAGCGCAGGTGGGGAGTAGCCACCGAAATAGAGCAGTGGACCGCCGGTCTGGTAGGGCTTGGCGGGGCCGGTCGGCACCTTGTCGAACTGGTAGATCTCACCGTCATAGGTGATCTCGTCCTGCGTCCACGCCATTTTCAGGATCTCCACCACCTCGTGGCTGCGCTGGTAGCGATAGGCGCTGTCCTCGCGCTGGCCAGGGAAATCAGAAGAAATGACGTTCAGCGTGAGACGTCCGCGCAGCATGTGATCAAGCGTCGCGACGGTGCGCGCCAGCATGATCGGCTGCATCTCGCCGCAGCGGATGGCCGCCAGGAAATTGATATCTTTGGTGATTGGCGCACCGCCGGCCACGAAGCTCAGCGTGTCCTGACCGACCTGATAGGAGGAGGGGCAGAGAATGTTGCGGAAGCCCTGGGCCTCGGCCTCTTTCAAAATGTCCGAGCAATGCTCCCAGCTGGAGCGCAAAGCGCCATCCGGCACGCCGAGAAATTCATAATCATCCGAGCACAGCGCGGAGAACCAGGAGACTTCGGCGGCATCGAGATCGGCGGAGGTGACAGGGACAATCGTCATTGCAGTGGCGTTTCCATTATTCGGTCTATTCTTGCCTTGTCCCAAGAGGGCGGCGCGGCATCGAGGATGCGCGGTTTGAGCGCACCTCATTTTTCCCTTGCATAACATTGCAGTTGATGTAGATCAATGCTGTATCAATTTAGTTTTTCACCGCCGTTTTGGACCCCGCCTTTGCCGCGCAGCAACTCTTCCGGATCTTTGCCCGTCTATCAGCAGATCAGCGAAATGCTGATCCGCGATATCGGTTCTGGCCGTCTGCGTGATGGCGAGCGTCTGCCGCCGGAACGCGAGATGGCGGCCTCCCTTTCGATCTCTGTGGGCACGCTGCGCAAATCCCTTGGCGAGCTGGAAAAGCAGAGCCTTTTGGAGCGGGTTCACGGCTCGGGCAATTATGTGCGCGCCAGCGGCAATCCGAGCGGCGTCTACGCGTTCTTTCGCCTCGAATTGATGGAAGGCGGCGGCCTGCCGACCGCTGACGTGCTCGATATTGAGCGGTTGCCCAAGCCCGATGATCTGCCCACCTTTGGTGTATCACCGGAGGGTCACCGGATTCGTCGTCTGCGTTCCTTGGGCGGGCAACCTGCGGCGGTGGAAGAGATCTGGCTCGATGGAAGCTATGTGGAGCGGCTCAACCGCGATGCGATCTCTGAATCTCTCTACCTTTACTATCGCCAAGCGCTGAACCTATGGATCACCCGCGTGGAAGACCGGGTGGGCGTTGGGCACGTGCCGGACTGGGCGCCGGCGGCGTTCGGCCAGCCCGTTGGTGCGCCTGCCGGATTGGTCGAGCGCCTAAGCTTCGCCAAGGATGGCAAAATTGCAGAGTACTCGCGCAACTGGTTCGACGCCGACAAAGCGCGCTACGTCACCCGCATGAAATGAGACAAGAAAAAGCATGGACAACATGATGGACACCGCCAGCGAGTCGGCCGCCGAAGCGCTGACAGAAACCAAGCCGTTTCACCCCAATCCAAGCGATGAACCGCCGACACGCTATGGCATCATTGGCACCGGCATGATGGGCCAGGAGCACATCCGCAACATCGCATTTTTGGACAATGCCGAGGTCGTGGCGATTGCCGAGCCCAATGAGGGGATGCGCAAAGAGGCTAGCTTCCTGGCGCCCGACGCCACCACCGTGGATAGCCTGGATGCGTTGCTGCACCTGGATGGTCTCGACGCGCTGGTGATCGCCTCACCCAACCATTTGCATGTTGGGCAGATGCAGGAGATTGCCGGTCGCCGCGCGCTTCCGCTGTTGGTGGAAAAGCCGGCTTACACCGATCCATCCCACACTGCTCAGCTTGCCGAATTTGCCGCGCGCTATCCCGCGCTGGTCTGGGTGGCGATGGAATATCGCTACATGCCGCCGATTGCTGCGTTTCTGGCGCGTGTTCACGAAGAGACTGGCGGCATCCAGATGCTCTCGATCAAGGAGCACCGTTTTCCGTTCCTGGAAAAAGTCGGTGATTGGAACCGCTTTGCCCGCAACACCGGCGGCACGATGGTGGAAAAATGTTGCCACTTTTTCGATCTGATGCGCCTAGCGGTGCAGAGCGAGCCGGTGCGTGTGATGGCGTCCGCCGGGCAGGCGGTGAACCATCTGAATGAGACCTATGAGGGCGAAGTCCCCGACATTTGGGACCATGGCTATGTGATCGTCGATTTTGAAAACGGCGCGCGCGGCATGCTGGAGCTTTGCATGTTCGCCGATGGCAGCCGCTATCAGGAAGAGATTTGCGCCGTCGGTTCGAATGGGAAAATCGAAGCCTTTGTGCCCGGGCCAACGCGCTTTTGGCCGGCGCAGCTCGGCGTGCCGCCTGTCGCCAAGGTCATCGTGTCACCGCGCGACCCGAAAGGGCCGATGGAGTTGGATATCCCGGTCGACGAAGATCTGCTTGAAGCCGGTGACCACAATGGTGCGACGTTCTACCAGCATCAGTTGTTTCTGGAGGCGATCCGCCAAGGCCGTCAGCCAGCGGTATCGCTGGCCGACGGGGCGATGGCGGTGCAGATGGGCATGGCGGCGCAGGAATCAGCCCGCACCGGCCAAGCCGTTCTCTTGATGAGCTAGGCGGCGAGCTCTGCATCAACGGGTGTCGGCATCGATTCCCACTTAAGATCACCCGCATAGCGCATGGCCATTTTGCCTTTCGTGTCGAGCGCGAAGAGGTGCAGCCATGTGTTGTCGAACAGATCGCGCACGCCCTCGTGCCGGGAGAGTATCTCGCTCATCGCCTCGGTCGGCGCTTCGATACAGACCGAGAGCCGCAGGGGTTCGTGCACCAGCTTTTCGCCATCATGCACCGACTGCCATGGCAGGCCAGGGCAAAGGCTGCCGCCATTGCCTTCCACCACGCCGATGCCGCCGACCACATTGTGGATGAGCTTGTTGCCGCCGCCAAAAGCCGGCGGCGCAACCGACGAGCCGTAATATTGCAGCGAAATCCAGCTGGCGACGACCACGGGTGCCGTCATGATCAGTTCCAGCACGCCAAAGCCATTGTCGGCGTCTTTCTTCCACTCATAATTGTGCAGGAACGCCCGGCCTTCCAGTGATTTGCCCGCGGTGCGTGACCGTGGTGCGGCGATGAACGCCTTGCAGCCTGCTAAGGCCCATTCAGGCCGGGTCTCGGCCCAGTCCTGGCTGCGTGGCGCAATCTGCGTTTCGCCATCAGCCCGTGGCAGGCGTAGCGCGCGCTCGGCCCGGGTGACTTTGCCAGCAGCGGCAAACCAAGTCTTGACGGTCTTCAGCTCGGCTGTGTGGCTGGATACTGGCTGATCACCTTCATAGAGCGTGATCGCATCGGTGGTGGTGTCGTGCAGACCGGCCAGGAACAGCGTGTCGTCAGGGATCGTGATGCCTTTCTCGACAAGACCCTTGCGGACCTCGGCACTGTTGAGCACAGCCGCGAGCAGCCGTGCGTTCACTTCGCCGGAATAGCCGCCGCAAGCCCCGCAATGCAGCGCGCTTTTGTGCGGGTTGTTGGTGACGTTGGCGCCATGGCCGGCGAGCACGACGATCTTGGCGAAGTCTTCGGTCAGCGACATGGCGCGCAGCACGGTGTTGGCTGCTTCAATCATATCCTCGAGCGAAAGCGCTGGATCGAGCCGCGGCGCGGGCTCGTTCGGTGCCTCGTTTTTGGTGAGGCCGAGCGCATCGCGCACAAGCTTGCCGACATAGACCGGGCCGGTGGCTTCGACGAACGCGAAGGAGGAGACAGCGGCGAGCTTAAAGCGACCCCAGGCGCGGCTTGCGCGCTTGGAGAACCGAATGGCTTGGTCCTTGGCTTCGTCGCTTTCATCGCCAGAGACCGAGTGCAAACCGGCGTTGATCAGCACCGGCAGCCGGTGCTCGGCCACATCGGAGGCAAAGCCCTTGTGCGAGGGTGTGATGCCGAAGAAACCGGCAAAGCCCAGCGTTTCGATGGCCGGGTCCACTGCTTCCAGCGACCGCCGGAAAACCTCCGAACGCACATCGATGCAGAAGGCGGCTTGCAGGGTTTTGCGCTTCTCGGAGGCTTGAGGCGCAGGCGCAGCAAACATGTCGGCCAAACCCCGCTGGGCAGCGCGTTCGGCGGCTTCCTGGAGGATTTGATCAAGGACCAGATCGGCGGTCGGTTCAACGGGCTCGGCATACTTCGCCGCCGCTTCGCGCCAACTTTCTTCGATTGTGTCCTTGGCGTGCAGATAGAGCGCTTCGGCCCACACCAGCCGGATGGCCAGAAACTCCAGCGCTGTCGTGTCGGTCGTCTCAGCCAGCTCGGCTTGCCACAAATGATAGCGGGCAACCTGGCTCCAGCCGCCCAGCGAGGTGAGTTGGCCGTGGAAGAAGGTTGGCCATGCGGCTTCCGGCAGGTTCAGCGTCTTAACGGCCCGCAGAATAGCGTCCGGCGCATTGTCGGGCGCGTCCACCACGTGCTGGGCGAAGCCTTTGAGGCCCGCAATTTCGGGCGTCAAATCGTGGGTGGCTGTTTCGCGCCACGCGGCATAGGCGTTCCGGCCTTTTGGTGCGGCCCAGAGCGCTTGGCCTTGATCGAAATAGCCAGCCGCCCAGACACCAAAGCGGTAGGAAATGATGCTCGGCCAGTCGATGCCGGTCACTTTGGCGGCAAGGCTTGCCACCGTCGGCAAGCGCTGCGCCTGCGCTTCGGTGACCTGTTGCGGCTGGGCGAGTGCGTCGTGCACAGCCTGCGCATCAGCGGGGCGCAGCGCTTCCGGCGCGTTGACAATAGCAGCCGTGATGTCAGCATCGGTAATCTCGCCCTTGGCGATTTTATCGCCATACCACTCGCGCGGCATGGTCATCACGACGCCGGAGACGCGGGCGAGCAGCGCGCCGGTTTCCGCCAGCGTTTTGTCGGCCTGGCCAAGATAAGGGTTCACGGCGACGGAGGAGGCGAGCGGCCAAACCGGCGGGATCGCCCGGATCGCAGAATCGGCAGCTTTGAGGTGAGACTTGGTCATTGAAAAAAGCTCCCGAAACTTAGGACGAGGATTTGATGGCAGAGTCTTTGATGGAATGGCCTTTGATCAAGCGATCGAAGACGGCATTGGCATAAAGCCCGTTCGAGAGATGGACGCGCAGCCCCGCCGCCGCCGGGTGATAGGCCCACAGCGGGAAGAGTGCTTGCGCGACCGCGACCACGCCGAAGCTGACGATGGAGAGCACAATCAGCGCCCATTCGAGCGGTCCAGGCGCCGGGGTGGCTGGTAGGGTGCCCGCCATCACCATGTCGGCGCCGGTTTGCAACGCGAAGTAGGCAAGCGCGGTTGCCAGCGCATACTGGCTGGTGCGCAGGGTGAGCACCCAAGGCGCTTTGTCGGCCAGACCCTGGGCGAGCAGATAGGCGACGCCAAAAATCAAGATCGCGCCGAGCGCTAAGGCCTGCGGGGATTTGCTGTCAAAGCCAAAGATGAAGGCAAAGAGCGTGGCGACAACGGCGTAGATGGCGATGGCAATCAGGAACGCTTTGCCGACCGCGCCGGGGCTTGGCACGGCGACCGGTCCAGGGCGGCGAATGGCAGCCACCAGATCGACCGTACCGCCGGAGGCCAAGAAACGCATGCGCCTTGTAGAGCGAGTGCGCGACGATGTGCAAAAGCGCGAGCGGGAAAAGCGCGAGACCGCATTGCAGGATCATGAACCCCATCTGCGCGACCGTAGACCAGGCGAGCGAGGTTTTCACCGCCGACTGGGTGAGCATGACGAGGCCACCAAAGAGGGCCGTAAAGCCGCCGATCATCACCAACACCGCCAGCACGCCGGGGGCGAGCAGCATGACGTCGGCGAAGCGGATCAAGAGAAAACCACCGGCATTGATGACGCCTGCGTGCAGCAGCGCGGAGACGGGGGTTGGCGTTTCCATCACTTCGGTCAGCCAGCCATGGGTCGGGAACTGCGCGGATTTCAAAAGCGCGGCCAGCGCCAGCAGACCTGCGACCCAAATGGTGCTGGACGTCGCTTGTCCATCGGACGCTGCTGCGAGGATGGTGGCGATATCGCCGGTGCCGTAGCTCACCATCAAGATGAGCGCGGCGGCGAGCAGCGCGACATCACCGGCGCGCGAGACGATCCACTTTTTCTTCGCCGCGCGCTGGGCTTCCACCCGCTCGGGGTAGAAGAGGAGAAGCTGGTGGAGAAAGAGGCTGGTCGCGATCCAAGCAAGCACCAACTGGACCAGCGTGCCGGACTGAACCAAGAGCAGCACCGAGGCGAGGGTCAGCAGCATCCATCCGGTGAACGGGCCCTGCTTGGCCTCGCCATCGAGATACGTGCCGGAAAAGCGCAGCACGACCCAGCCAACGAACGAGACCAAAAGCATCATGATGACGGACAGCGCATCGACGCGCGTCGCCAGACCGAAGCTGGAAATGCCGAGGGTCGGGGACGTTGCCGCGCCGCTCACAAGCAGCAGCACGCCGGTCAAAGCCGAGATGGCGAAGGCGGCAAACGCTGCGATCTCGGCAAGTTTCACCGTTGCGGTGGGGCGAAAGGCGGGTCCGCGAAAGGCAAAGACGGCAGCGGCGATCAGCGCAAGGGGGGCGAGAAAGGCGATGAGTGCGTACAGTTGGGGTATCACTTGGAGGTCTCCAGCCAGTATTCGATGCGAAGTCGGTGGGGATTAACCCGTAGGAACTCTCAATAAAAATACATTGTTTAGGTCAAAACGTTCACTTAAAACGAACGAATGGCACCGCTCAATTACAATCATTTGCGTTATTTTCGCGCTGTTGCGCATACCGGCAACCTGACACGTACTGCCGAGCAACTGAATCTGTCGCAGTCGGCTTTGTCGGTGCAGATCAAGCGGCTGGAGGAGCAGCTTGGGCATCAGCTGTTTGAGCGTCGGGGTCGGGCGCTGCATCTCACCGAAGCAGGACGTCTGACGCTGGACCATGCCGATACGATTTTCGCCACCGGTGATGAGTTGCTTTCGACGCTGCGCCAAGAAGGTCAGGCGCGTCGTGCGGTGCGGGTGGGCTCGCTGGCGACGCTGTCGCGCAACTTTCAACTGAGTTTTCTGAAGCCTCTATTAGGTCGCGCTGATGTCGATCTCATCCTGCGCTCCGGCGGAGCGGAGGACCTTTTGCGGGGCCTGGAAACGCTGAACTTGGACGTGGTGCTGATGAACCAGCCGCCGCCGCGCGATACGCTTTCGACGTTCGTGGCGCACCGGTTGGACGAACAGATTGTCAGTTTGGTCGGCACGCCAGAACGGATCTCTGGGCAGACGATCGAAGCGCTGCTTGCTGCTCACCCGGTCGTGCTGCCCACGCCGGAAAGCAGTGTGCGTATAGGGTTCGATGCCTGGATGGAACGGCTTGATCTGCGCCCACAAATCGCTGCTGAGGTGGATGATATGGCGATGATGCGGTTGCTCGCCCGCGAGGGTGTTGGGCTCGCCGTGCTGCCGCCCATCGTGGTGCAGGATGAGCTGGCGTCAGGCCTTCTGGTCGAGGCAGCGCCTTTGCCTGATCTGGCCGAAACTTTCTACGCCGTCACCATGGAGCGAACCTTCCCCAACCCGCTGGTGCGTGAGCTGCTGGTGGCGGGCAACAGCGAATCCTAGGGCAAATCCTCGTCGTGCCCCTCAACCTTGAGGGCAATGCGGGTCAGTGGTTGCTCTTTGCCATCCTCATCGACCAGCGCCACGCGTAGCGCCTGTCCCGACTTGCGATCGACGATATCAACCGGCGATTGACCGTTCAGACAATGCTCAACGCCCCACTCGGTCATGGCAATGAAGGTCAGAGCCAAAGCGCGGCCTTTTTCGGTGAGGCCATAGGAATGACGGGCGCGGGCGCCCTGCTCGCGATATTCGGTTTTCATCAACAGCCCATCACGCACCAGCCTGCTGAGCCGGTCGGTGAGCACCGATCGCGGGACGCTGAGATCATCGCGAAAATCGGCATGACGCACCACGCCGTAAAACGCCTCGCGCAAAATGAGCATCGACCATCGATCGCCAAAAACCTCGACGGCCGCCGCCATCGGGCATTGGTCGATGGGCACCGGTGCGCGGTGTCGGATAGCTGGATTGGAGTCTGAGTTTGACATATGAACTCAGATAGGACATGTCTTGCTGAGTCCAAAATTGAAACTTAGATAGTTAGCGATGGAGCCCGCCATGTCCGGCGAACAGATATCTCACGACCAAAAAACCCACGATCATTTACCGCCAGTCGGTGCCTTCTTGGTGCTGCGGGCGGCGTTGGTGGCCAATCTTCTGTTCTCTCTCGGCTCGGCGTTGGTGTTTCTTGTCGGCGCGAGACTTGGCGGTGTGCCTGTTTGGCTCCTCCAGGCGGTAGGCATTGGGCTTTTCGGCTTCGTGGGCTTGATCGGCTTCGCGCTGGCGCGGCTTCGGATCGGCTGGGCGCTGCTGATCAGCGCGCTCGATATCGGCTGGGTTGTTGGTACCGTTCCGCTGGTTTTGGTTCCCGGTCTGCTGACGCCCTGGGGCCAGATGGCAACGCTTGGTGTTGCAGCCTTTGTTGGGCTTTTTGCGTTCGGTCAGTTGTTCGGCATCTATTACGCTCTGAAGGATCGCGCGGGCGGGCCGGGTCATTACCGCCACTGCGTGCGCGTGCCGGTCTCGGCCAGTGCCGAGGCCATGTGGCGGGTCGTTGCCGATCTTGGCGCGATGCGCCGCTACAGCGCCGGGCTTTCGGACTCCGAAATGCTGACGGGCGGTGATGTATCGCTTGGTTCGGTGCGCCGCTGCACCGACCATCAAGGCCAGAGCTGGCAGGAAGAGGTGGCAGAGTGGCGGCCAGACGCGCGCGCCCTGGTTCTGCGCTTTCGCACCGAAGAACCCGATTTCCCCTTTCCGTTCGACGCGATGATCGGCGGTTGGACAGTTTCACCGGCTGGCGATGGCGCGCTGGTGGATATCTGGTGGTCGGTCACGCCGCGATCGCGTCTGTTCGGCTGGCTGATCATGGCCTTGATGACGGTGCCGTTGGATCGCGACGTCCCCAAAATTGTCGCCCGCATGGAATCCAAAGCGTTGAACCGACCGCTCGATCTGCTGCGGTCAGACCTACGCTTGGCCTACTGCTAAGCGCCTGATGAGGTCTACGACGGAAGGCGAGGTGTTTTAAGGTGGCATCCTTCTATTATGGCAGTAGTGCTGACCTTTTGGAGGAAGCCCTATGACGCGCTCTGCAACACCTTCGGCCGTCGTCGCCAGCGACGTAGCGCCACGCACCAAGCCGTCCAACTATCCAGAGCCCTTTGCCTCGCGGGTTGCAGGCCGCACCAAGCGCCAGCTCGGCGATGTGTTTGGGCTTTCAAACTTTGGCGTCAACCTGACCGAACTTGCGCCGGGGGCTGAGTCCGCGCTGCTCCACAAACACAGCAAGCAGGACGAGATGATCTACATTCTGCAGGGCCACCCAACGCTGCGCACCGAAGATGGCGAAAAGGCTTTGGTGCCGGGCATGTGTGCCGGGTTCCCCGCCGGCGGTTTAGCCCACCAACTCATCAATCGAACCGACGCGCCAGTGCTCTATCTGGAGATCGGTGATCGCACGCCCGGCGATGAAGGTTCATACCCCGAAGATGATCTCAAAGCGGTGCTGGTCGATGGGTCCTGGGTGTTCACCAGCAAAGACGGCACGCCTTACAATACGGACTAGCCGGGGAACGATTGCACGCCGAGTGTCTCGACGCTGGCACCGCCCGGCGCGATGATCAGGCAGCGGGCGCTTTCCATGCCCTGGATGTAGCAGACCATGGGTCGGTCGGCCTCGCGTGCCGCGACATAGGCCTCCCGCGTCACACCTTCATCGACATAAAAGGGGAACTCGCTGCCGACCGGGGTCGCCTCGCCAACGCGCCATTCCGGCAAAGACCCAGCGCTACGCGCATCGGCATAGTCGCCGAGCCAGAGATCGAGCGAAGCCTGCATCTCCACCGCGTTGGTTGCCCAGTTGAAATCGAACAGTTGGTCGGAGCGATAGGTTTCCTGCCAGATGGTCTCACTGTCGGGGTTGGTGAGGGTCAACGACACATCGGCGGATTGGCACGCGCCAGAAACGTTGCCTGTGGCCGTGATGCCTTCGGGCCAGGTGGTTTCAGCGCTGGCATTGCAGGCCGCGCCGTTGTTGGCCGGGCCTTTTTGGGCAAAGCCAGGCATTGCCAAACCGACCAGCAGAATGGCGGCGAACAGGGACGAAATCTTGCGTATCACCAAGGGTGGTCTCCGGCTGATCAGGGCATGCGGGGCGTCAGGTCAATGTGGCTAGCCCATAGCATGGCTGGGCGCGCTTGCCGATCAGACAGTGGCGTTTTTGGCGCCCACCGGGAGGTCTTCGCTGTTTTCGGCTGCTGTCACGGTCGCAGTCACTCTCTGCCCATTGATGCGCAGCGTGACGTGGCGCTCGGCGAGCCGGATCAAGGCCAGCAAAAACAGCGTCAGGCCGACAATCTCTAGCGTTTCTTCCACGATGATCGAAAGGCTGTAGATCGTCTCCATGCGAAGGCCGGAATAATCGAGCCAGCCACCGAAAAGCTCCATGCCCAATGCGCCCGAAACATAAATCGTGCCGGCCAGAGCGAAGGCAAACTGGATGCCGCTTGGAAGCCGCAAGAATGACCGTAGGATCAGTAGGCCAAACACTGCAAGGCACAGAAACGCTGGCACGACCCACGCATAGTAAAAGATGCCGCCAGCGCCGAGCACCGTGCGCAGCGGGTTCATCAGCGCCTCGTGGAAGCTTGCTGACTCATCGATCGAGAGAAGCAGAAAAACCACGGCCAAAGGCAGCCAGATTCTGGAGTGGAACAGGCCGCGATTGTCATCGGCCTTGGCGAACAGAAACAGCACCATGGCCGAGGCGAGCATTAGCGAGGATGACCACCAGCTCGGCACGTTGTTTTCCGCGTCGAGATCAAACTGGCGCAATTCCTGGAGCGGGGTCAGAAGCCCGTTGGTGTGCACGAACACCTCGCGAAAGATGCCCAGCGCAACGACAGTTATCGACCCAAGGAGGATGAACCGCTTCAAGTTTCCCATCGGGCAAGTATACAGGAATCCGGGTATTTCTCGAGGCAATTCAAGGCGGTTGGTTAAGGGTTTGCTTGCAGCCATGGTCGGCACCGCCGGCCGCTGATGCTAAGCTGTAGCGCGAATCGTGCCCACCATCGACCCGGTTGAGCCCTTGTTGCATTGCATCAGTTGGAACATTCACCGCTGCCGCGGTAATGACGGTGTCGTTGACCCGGCGCGCACATTGGCCGTCTTGCGCGATGAAGTTTGGTGCGCTGATTGTGACGCGCTGATCTTCCAGGAAGCCGATGAAGAGGTGCCGCCCCATGGCGGGCTTCTCGACTTGCACGAGATCGAGCAAGCGACCGGTCTTCGTTCTGTCCATGAAACGCGCGATCACCGGTGGGGCGAGGGCAGCCACGGGTTTTTGGGCGTCATCGTCTTTCTCCACCCGTCCTTCCAGGTGAGCGACATTGTCCTGCTTGATCTGCCGGGGCATTGCCATCGCGGCGCCGTGATCGTCGATGCGGAGCGCGACGGGCAGCCGATTCGGCTCATCGGCACGCACCTTTCCCTCTGGCAGGGTATGCGGATCGCGCAGATGCGCACGATCGGTCAGCACCTGTTCCGGCGGCCCTCGCGACCGACTGTGTTGGTCGGCGATCTCAATGAGTGGCGGCCTTGGGGCGGATTTGCCCTGTCGCCGAAGGTGCTTGGCGCAAGGTTTGCTGGTCCCAATCCGGCGACATTTCCTATTGGCCGCCCCTTTTTGCCGCTCGACAGGGTGCTGGTGAGTGAGCCAGGAAAAGTGGTGTCCGCCGAGGTTTTGGACGGGCCGGGCATTCGCATGGCGTCCGACCATCGTCCGCTCGCCGCGCGCATCACTTGGCGCGATTAGACGCCGCCATCGCGTGCACGGGTCCAACGGTGGAGCCAGGTCGGGCTGAGCGGTGTGCCGTCCGGTGCGTGCAAGCTGAGGCGGATTTCAGCCGCATCAAGGGTGCCCGGATCGAGCAGAAACGTGGTCCGCGTGCTCGCCTGCGTCTCCGTGGTTTCGGACAACGGAAAAGCGCTGACGCCGGATAGGGTCGCGCCGTCGGATGCAGAGAGAACCGGCATGGCTGCCGTCTGGTCCGTACCGATATCGACGACAAAGCGCCGAACGCCGGGCTGGTCGTGTTCGCGGCCGCTGCGGCTCTGCAAGATGGGCGCAAGGTCTCCGGTGTCGGGCGAATTGCGTGTCCACGTTAGGCTGTAGGCGAAGCGGTATTCATTGCCCGGCGCCAATGCGTCTTGCGGTCGCCAAAAGGCGACGATGTTGTCCATGAATTCATCGCCGGTCGGAATCTCCACCAGCGTCACCGCGCCATGCCCCCAATCACCGGTGGGACGCACAATCGCCGAGGGCCGGTCGTGGTAGCGCGCTTCGGTGTCTTCAAAGTCCTCAAATTCACGTTTGGTCTGAAATAGGCCGAAGCTCGACGGGGCCTCATCGACAAACGCCGATGTTTCCACGCGTGCCGGGTTGGCAATGGGGCGCCAAAGTTTTTCGCCGGCGCCGTTCTCGATGAACAGAACATTGCTGTCATGGACGCGCGGGCGAAAATCATCGGACACCGAGGCGCGCATCGGTCCTTTCAAATACATGGAGGTTAGCGGCGCCACGCCAATGTCGGTGATCGGCACACGCGGTAGCAGCGTCGTGACGAGCTCCATCTGCGTGTCCTCGCCTGGCCGCATGATCATGTCGATATGGGCAGCCAGCGAGGGGCTATCGATCAGGCCTTCGATACGAACTGAACCGCCGTCGGCCGGTTGCAAACGCAATTGGGTGAAGCGCGGAAATTCCTCCGGGCCCGCGCCGCCCGTCCCGATGGCAATGGCGCGGGCCGACAGGCCGTAGACCATCGCCTGGCCGATGGCGCGAAAATAGCTCGCGCCCTGGATCACCAGGACCTCGTCCATCCGCTCAGGGCTATTCAGCGGATAGCGCAGCCGCATCCCAGAGAACCCGGCACCGGGGCTGTTTTCAGGGATCGTATCGAAATAGCGCGGTTCGAAACTGAACAAGCCGGGACGAAAAGTAATCTCGCTGAGGCCGTCTTCTGTTACCCGATCCACCTTCACCGGATCGGGGAAGTAGAGTCCCGGTGGCAGCAGATCGACGGAAAAGTCCGGCCCGTGCGGCAGCATGCCGGCGAGTCCTGGAAGCGGTCGAATGCCGCGATAGGCGTTGTAGTCGAGGTTCGCAAACGGCGCCGACAGTTGCGAGGCGCTGGCCGCATAGGGCTGCTGGCTGAGCGTCCGGGCTTCATCGAGAAGCGAGGGCGCGGATAACGGATTTGCCGAAAGGCGTAGCACCGGGCTTGCCAAAAACGCGGCGCCGGCCGCCAGAACATCGCGCCGTCGCATCATCGCAGCGGCCTCATCATGCCCCAGCGTCGATGGCGCGCACGATGAGCGGTGCTCCAATCAGCGGCAGGACAAGGGGTGCGAGCCACAAGGTCGCGCCGAGGCCGGACGTGGTTGCCAGCGCCAACAGAGCAAGGCCAACCGCCATCTCTCCGAACCCCTTAGGCAAAGACAAGCGCTGTCGGCGACCGGATTTCCAGCCGCAATCTATGCCTATGAAAACCGAGGCCACCGACGCCGACTGACGCACCATGACCAACGGCGCAAGGACGGTCGAAAGTCCCAACTCGGCCGCCGATGCCCGCAAGATGATGCGTTTGCGCCAGCGTGTTTGCGCCCGCGACAGCGCGTCGGCCAGCGCGCAGAATTTGGGAAGCAGAAGCGTTGCGGCCACCAGCCCGAGCGGGATCGCGTGGGTGACGGACACCGCGCCAAGGCCGATCAGCACCACAAGCACCAGCCAAATCGGCGCGGCGATGTAGCTGAAGATGCCGGAAAGCAAGTTGAAGCGGCTCACCGGGTGCAGGCCGGGCTCGGCGAGAAGCCGTAAATGTTGCAAATTGCCCTGGCACCAGCGCCGGTCGCGGCGATGAAACGCCTCCAGCGTTTGCGGTGCATCTTCAGCGCTACCGGCCAGGTCAGGGTCCAGCACTACATCCCATCCGGCGCGCCGTATCCAGGCGGCTTCGACGAAATCATGGCTGAGCAGTGCGCCGCCCAAAGGCGCGGTTCCAGGCAGTTTGGGAAGCGCGGCAGCGGCGCGGAAGGCGGCAACGCGCATGATCGCGTTATGGCCCCAGTAATTGCCGGTGGTGCCGGACCATGCGGCGAGCCCGCGGCCAAAGGTGCGCGATAAGAGCCGCGAAGTGTTGCGTTGATGGCGACCGAAAAGGCTTCGGCCCGGCACCAGAGCGATACCCGCTTGAAGAAGGCCAATTTTGGACCGACTTTCCAACCGCCAGATCATGTGGCGCATGCGCGAGGCGGTCATGCGGCTATCGGCATCAAGCACCATCATGGCGTCGAAAGCGCCGCCATGGGTGGCGAGCCAATCGGCGATGTTGCCGGGTTTGCGGCCTGTGTTGTCGGTTCTGCGACGGTAGGTAATGCGTCCGCTGTCGATGAGCGAGCGCAGCGCCGTTTCCTCGGCGCTGATCGGGGCGTCATCGGACGTGTCGGAGAGAATGATCAGGCGCGTTGAGGGTTTCAGCCCACGCCGCTCCAGATCGGCGGCGAGCTGCGCCAGATAATCCGCTAGAGGGTCTGGGTCCTCGCCGCAAAGTGTGACCAGCACTGCGGTGCGTCCGGACGGCAGCCACGTTTCCGGTGGGGTCAGAGGTTTTCTGTCCGGTTGCGCCAGACCGACCAAAGCCGTGGCAGCGCCGCCAGCGATCCATAGCGCATTAACGAAAACCAGAGGCAATGCGGCCAGCGCGAACGGTGTCCAGCTTTCAACGGCGTGGGCAAACACCGCCACGATCGCCAGCGAAAGCAGCGCCGTTACCCCAAAAAAGACAACACGCGGACCCAGATGGGCCAACCGCTCACCAGTGGCGGCGTCGGCTAAAGGACGGGCGCTTTCAACGACGGACAAGGACGGGGGGACTCCAAGGTGCAGCGGCTGAATTCAACGCATAGGCAGGTATCGCAGCGTCGGCGAATGGCAAGATCAGGTCTAGTCGGGACGCCCAGGGACAGGCGGCCACATGCGGGAAAAGATGCCGTCGCGGCGCACCAGCCCGTGAAAGGCTGCCGCACCGATATGCATCGCCACCAAACCTGCAATGGCAAAAGCGCCAAAATAATGGACGCTCTTGGCAAAAGCGGCCAGTTCGTCCGAGCGTGGCACGAAAGCTGGAATGCCAGCCGCATCGAGCCCCTCGATCGGAAAGCCCCCGGCCCGCACCCGCACATATCCGGCGATGGGCATGATGATCAAAAGCGCATAGAGCGCCACATGGGTGAGCTTGGCGATAGATTCCTGCCAGGCCGGCATCGGCGCTGGCTCTAGAACTGGTGGATTGCGCCAGCGATACAAAAGACGGGCAATGACCAGGAGCATCACCAAAACGCCGATATTCTTATGAAAGATGAAAAGCGTGTTTTGTGTCGAGCGGGCTAAACCCTCCTGAATCATCAGGAATCCGGCCGCAATCATCAGGAGAATAAGGATGGCCATCACCCAATGCAGCAGGCGCGCCGGCGTGCGGTATCCATCAGTTGGTGTCGTCATGGTCCAAGTCTCCTGTCCTCTGCGCAAGGACGAATTCGTCGCGGTTCAACCACCGCGAGCGGGCTTGACTTCGCGCAAGCGCTATTAATCTCTAAGGCATGGGTATCGTGGAACCAAGTCAAAGTCCGCATTTGGAGCACGCGCTGCCCAATCGCTGGAGCACACCGCTTGTCGGCTTCGCGCTGACGGCGTTTGCCGGTGCCATTGGCGTGGCGCTGTTGAGCGCTGGCCTGTTTGGACTTGAGGCTGACGGTGTCGTTGGCCTGTCCGTCAGCTTGGGCCTTTACGTCGTCGCATCGACCGCGTCCGGCATCGCGATGACGCGGAGCTATCCGCACGCGGTTCTTGGGCTTTGCAATATCGTCACGCTGGTGCGACTGATGATCGTTGCCACGCTTGCCGGGGCATTGATCTCGACCACGAGCCCCGCTTGGGCGATTTTTATCGTCGCGGCATTTGCGCTGACGCTGGATGGCGTTGACGGTTGGCTTGCCCGCCGGCAGCAGCTAGCCTCAAGCTTCGGCGCTCGTTTCGACATGGAGGTGGATGCAGCGTTTGCGCTGGTTCTTGCGCTGCATGCGGCGTTCGGTGGGATTGCCGGTTTCTGGGTCGTGCTTCTTGGATTGCCGCATTATGTGTTCGTGGCCGCCAACTGGATTTTTCCTTGGCTTGGAGGATCGCTGCCCGAACGGTTCAGCCGCAAAGTGGTCTGCGTCCTGCAGATCGGAACGCTGATCGCGCTTCAGGCCCCATTGCTCGGTGCGGGCCTGGCCGGGCCGCTGATTTCTGTGGCCAGTTTGGCGCTGATTTGGTCATTCGCCCTCGACATCATCTGGCTTTGGCGGTTTCGCTCTTGAACCTTGCCGCCCTGACACCTGCGCTGCGCCTCGTTCTCGCGGCCCTGGTTTTCCATCTTGTGCTGATCCAGCCCAATCATCCAGCCGCGATGAGCTGGGGCGCTCTGCTTGTGTTGCCGCTTGAGCTACCGGTGGTGTTGCTTGCCCTTTTGGCGCTGGGCAATCGCCGGACGGGCATCTGGGTGCGTGGCGCGCTGGTAGCAGTTCTGACGCTGCTGATGGTCCTGAAAACCGCCGATTACATCATGTTCACCGCGCTCAATCGTGGCTTCAATCCGGTCGCCGACCTGCCCTTGGTTCGCTCGCTGGTACAACTGATCGCTGGCGCCTTTGGAGCGTTAGCGGCCATTTTTACGGTCATTGGGGCGTTGCTCCTGGCCGCGCTGGTGGTGGCGCTGCTTTGGCGGGCTTCGGGCGTCTGGGCGACGGTGAACGTCAAGCCCGTCGCTGTGCGGTTGGCGGCGGTCGGCGCAGTCCTGTTTGCTGGTGTTGCCGTGGCGGAAATCGGCCATGCCATGGGGCGCTGGAGCTTGCCCGCCGAGCCGCCGGGTGCGGCCTTTACCGCCCGTGTCGGTGTCGAGCGCATTGGCATGACGCGCGAAACGCTTTCCGATCTGCGCGCCTTTCGCTCCGCCGCCCTTGCCGATCCTTATCGGGACGAGGAAGGACTGCTCGATCTCATAGATCGGGACGTGGTGGTTCTGTTTGTGGAAAGCTACGGGCGGACGAGTTTCGACACGCCATTTTACGCCGATCTGCATAGCCAGACGCTTGTGGCTGCCGAGGCTGAGCTTGACAGTTTGGGCCTTGCCATGGCCTCGAGTTTTCTTTCCTCGCCAACACGCGGCGGCCAAAGCTGGCTCGCCCACGCCACCTTCGCCAACGGGCTATGGATCGACGATCAGGCAAGCTATGGCGCGGCGCTCGCGAGCGGTCGCCAGACGCTGTTTCACATCGCCGCGCGCTCCGGTTTTCGCACCGCTGCTGTGATGCCGCAGATCACCCTGGAATGGCCCGAATCCCAATTTATGGGCTTCGGCACAGTGCTTGCCGCCGCCGATCTTGGCTACCAGGGTAAGCCGTTCAATTGGGTCACAATGCCGGATCAATTCACTTTGGCGGCTCTCAACCGGCACTTGCGCGACGAGCGCGAGGAAGATCAAAACCTGTTCGTTCAGGTCGCGCTTGGGTCCTCGCACGCGCCATGGGTGCCGGTGCCGACGCTGGTCGATTGGGAGACCATCGGTGATGGGCAGGTTTTCAATGCCATGGCAACCTCTGGCGATGCGCCTGATATTGTCTGGCGGGACCGAGATCGCGTGCGCGCGCAGTACCGTTTGGCCGTCGATTACGCGCTGCAAACCGTCTTTGCCTATGCCACGCGCCATGCCGATGATCCGCCCTTGCTGGTTGTGATCGGCGATCATCAGGCAGCGAGTTTCGTCGCCCTGGATGAGCGCCCGGATGTGCCCATCCATGTCATCGGGCCCGAAGCGTTGGTTGAACGTCTGGCCGATTACGACTTTCACGACGGCCTGATCCCGCCTGACGATACGTCGGTGCGCTCGATGGCGACGATGCGCGGGCTCCTGCTTGACGCGTATTCCTCCAGCCCGATCGCGGAGGCAGCGCAGTGACGACAGGTGTGCTCTCTTTGTCGCCAGGCGTGGTGCGGTTTGGCCAATTGGCCGCAACCATTGGACTGCTCGCGCTGCTTTGGCGGATTGCCGATGGCCCGGAAACCGCCCGCATTCTGTCGGCCGCCGAGCCGATTTGGCTGCTTGCCGGGATCGGCGCGTTGACGGTGCAAACGGTGTTGTCGGCGGCGCGGTGGCGGCTGACGGCTGGCCAGTTGGGCATCACTCTGCCGCCGATGCATGCGCTGCACGAATATTACCTGGCGCAAATGGTGAACCAGGCCGTGCCAGGAGGCGTCGTCGGCGATGCTGGGCGCGCGGTGCGCTCACGTGGCCAGGCCGGTTTGCTCGCCGCCGGACAGGCGGTCATTTTTGAGCGCATTGCCGGCCAGATCGCGATGTTTCTGGCGATGGCGTCTGCGTTCTTGGCAACGCTCCTTTTGCCCGGCGGCTTTGATTGGCCAGCCTGGTTGGTGCCGCCAGTGCTTTTGATGATCGCCATCGGCTTCGCGCTGCCGGCGGCGCTCTTTTCCGGCGCGCATCTGCCTGGTCGCCTGGGTCAGAAATTGATGCAGCTTTGGCAGGCGCTGGGGCATGCCCTTGCCGCGCCACGGGTTCTGCCGATGCAAATTGTGTTGAGTATCGGCACCACGCTCTGCAACCTTGCCGCCTTCGCATTCTGCGCGCGGGCGGTGGGCGTGGTTCTGCCGCCAGTGGTCATCTTTGCGCTCGTTCCGCTGATCCTTTTCACTATGCTTATCCCGCTCACGATCAGCGGTTGGGGCGTGCGCGAGGGCGCGGCAGCCGCGCTGTTTCCCTTGGCCGGCGCCACTGCCAGCGAAGGTTTCGCAGCAAGCGTTGCCTTCGGCTTGGTGCTGCTGGTGGCCGTTTTGCCGGGGCTCCTGACGCTCTGGCTTCGCTCACAAGAGGACGGATGAGCCGATGATGGTCACCGCTTCTCACCGCTTGTTTCTCGCTGGATACGGACTTTCGCGTGTTGCCATCGCAACCATCCCCTCTAGCCTCACTTCCAAATGGAGGATCCCATGACCAATCGCATTCCCCTCACCCGTCGCACACTGCTTGCCGGTGCAGGCCTTGGGCTGGGCGCAGCCACGCTCGGCTGGCCGCATCCAGGAGCCCTTGCCCAAACACCTGTGGGCTTTCAGCTTTCCTGGCTGCATTCGGCGCAATTTGCTGGCAGCTACATCGCCCTGGACCGGGGCTGGTGGGCGCAGGCGGGCCTCGATGTTTCGCTGCTGCCGGGCGGCCCGAACGCTCCAGTTGAACCACCAGTGGTTTCCGGCACGGCCCTGATGGGCATTTCGGCGGCCGATTACACTGCGGCTGCTGTGGAGCAAGGCGCCGCATTCAAGATCCTTGGCGTTGCCATGCAGAAAAACCCGTTCGTCATCGCCTCGCTGCCGGCCAATCCGGTCAACGAACCAAGCGATCTGGAAGGCAAGCGCATCGGCATGGCGCTGGCCAACACGCCGGTGCTTCAAGCGCTGTGCACGCTGAACAATGTCGATATCAACGCCATCGAGATCATCCCGACCCAATATTCGGCGCAGCCTTTGCTTGCCGATGAAGTCGATTGCCTGCTCTGTTGGGAAACCGATCTGCCGGTGGCGATGGCCATGCAAGGCGTTGAAAGCCTGACCATGCTGATGGCGGATTATGGCTATGCGGTTCACTCGCAAACCTACATCGCGACCGAGGAAAGCCTGGCCGAGCGTCGGTCGGAGCTGATTGCCCTGATGGCTGGCGAGGTGCGCGGCTGGGCGGCTTATCAGGCCGATACCGACGCGGCGGCTGAGTTAACCGTTGAAATGTTCCCCGACGCGGGTCTCGATCTGGAAACCCAGAAGCTGCAAGCCGCGCGGCAGGTACCCTTGATGTTTTCCGATCAGACGGCGGCCAACGGCTTTGGCTGGTGGACCGAGGACGCGGTGGCTGAAAACATCGAGACGCTGGCCCTGCTTGGCCGCACCGTGACACCTGATCTTTGGGATCGCTCGATTCTTGAAGAGGTCTATGGCGCCTGATCATCCTCCACCGCCGGGGATCGTCTGCACGGGGCTTGCCAAGACCTACCCCGGCGGGCTGACCGCGGTTCGCCCGCTCGATCTTTCCTTTGCCGCAGGGCGGACAACGGCGATTGTTGGTCCGTCCGGCTGCGGGAAATCCACGCTCTTGCGCATGATTGCGGGGCTGGAAGAGCCGAGCAGCGGGTCCATCGACATTGGTGGGTCGCCGCCAGCCGAAACGCTGCGCCGCGCCGCGCTGTCGGTCGCCTTCCAGGACCCATCCCTGCTGCCCTGGCGTACGGTGCGCGGCAATATCGAGCTTGCGTTGACGCTGGCGCGCCGGCCGCTCAAGGACGGCGATGTGGATCAGCTGATCACGCTTGTCGGCTTGGACGGATTTGCTGATGTGCGACCGGCTGAACTCTCAGGCGGCATGCGCCAGCGCGCGGCCATCGCGAGGGCTTTGGCAACCGAGCCGCGCCTGCTTCTGCTCGATGAGCCCTTCGGTGCTGTCGATGAACTCACCCGCCGGCAACTGGCTCAGGACTTGCCACGTCTTTGGGAAGTGCGCGGCACCACGACGCTGTTGGTGACGCACTCTGTGAACGAGGCGGTCATGCTGGCCGATCGCATCATCGCTTTATCGCCGCGACCGGCGGAGATCGTTGCCGATATCGCGGTCGATCTGCCTCGTCCGCGCCGGCATGACGATGCACGCCGTCCGGCATTCGGGGCTATCGCCGATCAGGTTTTTGCCGCCCTGGCCGAAGGCATGGCCAGAAACGATGGGACATTGGCGGCGCAATGAGCGGGTCCGCTGTGCTGGCCAGACCGTTCGCCCCGTCTTCAGCGAGCACCGATAAACCGTCCTGGCGGGCGACGGTTCTTGGTTTGCTTCTGGTGGTCCTCGCCTGGGAGCTTGGCGCACGATGGCTCACCGACAGCTTTGTCTTGGCCGCACCGTCCGACGTTGCTCGTTATCTGGCGAACAATAGCGGCCTGATGGCGCGCGCGCTCGGCGTGACGTTGAGCAACGCCGCTGCCGGTTTCGTGCTGGGAAACTTCGCCGCCATCATGTTGGCGGCCGTCGCGCTCGCCTGGCCGCGCAGCCAGACGCTCGTCACCGGCGTGGCGCTTGTCGTGTTCTGCCTGCCGCTGGTGGCGACTGGGCCGATCTTACGCGTGCTCTTCGGCCCAGGTCCGGGACCGCAGATCACGCTTGCGGCGCTCGCGGTCTACTACACAACGCTGATACCGCTGCTCGTCGGCCTCAAGGCCGTGCCGGCCACTTGGTTCGATCTGGTGCGCAGCTATGGCCGCTCCGGCTTTTCGGAATTGTTTCATGTGCGTCTACAAGCGTCGCTGCCCTATCTGTTCGCGGGGTTACAGATCGCCGCGCCCGCAGCCTTTCTTGGCGCCATGGTGGGCGAGTTCACCGGCGCTGAACGCGGCATGGGCGTCTTGACCGTCCGGGCCATGCGCGCGCTCGACGTCGACATGACTTGGGCGCTAGCGAGCGTTGCGACAGCGGTTGCGATCCTTGCCTATCTTGCCATCGGTTGGTTGGCACGCCGGGTTTTGCGCGATGCACCGCCGGTGATCTTGGCGCCCGCGCGCTCCGGCGGGTCCGACCAAATTGGCTGGCTTGCACGCACAGGTGACGCGCTCCAGGTCGTCGCTTTCGTCCTGATCGCATGGTGGGGATTGATCGCGCTGTTCGACCTCAACCCGTTCTTCGCCAAAGGCCCTTGGGATGTTGTAAGCGCGCTCTTTCTCGATGCCGATTCCGCTGCGACCCGAGCGGCGCTCGCCAAGGCGCTGAGCGAAACGGCGGTTTTCCTTGTGCCCGGCTATCTGGCAGGTCTTGCCGCCGGCGCTGGCCTCGCGATGCTCTTTGTTCTGCTACCCGCTGTGGCCGGGACCGCCATGCCGCTAGCCATTGCGCTGCGCTCGGTGCCGATCGTCACGACTGCCCCGCTCATTGTGCTTTTGTTGGGCCGCGGCGCGACCGGCACGATCGTTCTGGTCGCGGTGATGGTGTTCTTTCCAACGCTCGTTGCGTGTCTGCACGGTTTGCGGCAGGCGCCGGGGCAGGTGATCGATGTGCTCGACAGCTACGCCGCCGGGCCCTGGCAGCGCCTCGTCCATGTGCGCATTCCGGCCATGTTGCCGGCCTTGTTTGCCGCCGCGCGGATGAGCGTTCCGGCGGCGGTGCTTGCCGTCACGGTTGTCGAGTGGCTCGCGACCGGCAACGGCACCGGCAGCCTGATGGCGCTTTCCGCCTCGTTGTCCGACTATGACATGCTTTGGAGCGCAGTTGTGATGGTGGCTGGGCTGTCGGCGCTGGGTTACGCGCTGGTCGGACTCATCGAGGGGCGGGTCCTGCGCATTTATGCGCCGGAGCAGTTGGCATGAGCTCGACGCCACTCACGCGCGCCGCCTTCGCCATCCCCGGCGACATCACCACGCTGACGGGCGGCTACATTTATGAACGCCGTCTGCTGGAGGGCCTGCGCACGCTTGGCCATGATGTCTTGCATCTGCAATTGGCGGCGACGTTTCCGGACCCGAGCGCCGCCGACATGGCCGATGCGGTCGCGCAGCTTGTCGCCTTGCCGCCGGAGCGCCCGCTGATCCTTGATGGGTTGGTCTATGGCGCGATCGAAACGGAAGGATTGGCGCGGGTGCAGGCGCCCATCGTTGCGATGATCCATCATCCGCTGGCGCTGGAAAGCGGCCTCAGCGAGGACCGCCGCGCGCATCTTTTTGCGACCGAGCGGGACAATCTGGCCTTGGCATCCCATGCTCTCGTGCCAAGCCCGCATACCGCGAAAATCCTTGCCGCCGACTATGCCGTGCCGCCAGAGCGCATCACGATTGCGCGGCCTGGCACCGACCGACCAACCGGCACCAGCGATCCGGTCGATCCGCCCCTGATCCTTTCGGTGGGCATTCAGCATCCGCGCAAGGGGCATGATGTTCTTTTGCGCGCCCTGGCGCAGCTTACTGATCTCGCCTGGCAGACGGTTATCGTTGGCTCGGCTTACGATGCGCGGCACGCGAAGGACCTTGATGATCTGCGCGCGGAACTGGGTTTGGCCGGCCGTGTGAAGATGGCTGGCAAGGTGCCGTCGGAGGAGCTCACCAGGCTTTACCGCGAGGCTTCGATTTTTGCGCTTGCCACCCGTTATGAGGGCTATGGCATCGTGTTCGATGAGGCGCTCTCCTACGGCCTTCCGATCGTCTCCTGCCGCACCGGCGCGGTGCCTGACACGGTGCCTGCCGATGCCGGTTTGCTCGTCGCGCCAGACGATCCCGATCAGTTTGCTAGAGCTTTGCGCGCGCTTCTTGTTGACACCGACAAACGAAAAGACCTTGCGCGCGCCAGCCATGCCGCCGGTCTTTCTTTGCCGACTTGGGAGGATACCGCTCGTGTCGCTTCGCAGGTTCTGGCGTCGGTTTCGATGCTCGAACAGGCGCCAGGCTAAGGGCGGTGCAGAGGATGACGAAGACGCAGCCCAGCCGAGGAAGGGCTCGCTCGGCGATTGGTCGCTCGCTCGATATCTACTATCGCGATGCCGCGCGGACGGCGCGTATGGATGGGCTTAATGCGCAGTTCGTCTCCAAGGGTGGGTTTGCCTTCGATATTGGCGCCCATGTCGGCGATCGCACAGGCAGTTTTTTGCGCCTTGGCGCGTCCGTCGTGGCCGTTGAACCGCAGCCGCAGATCTTTCGTGCCCTGCGGCTTCTCTATGGTCGCCATCCCAAGGCGTCGCTCATCCCGGCAGCCCTTGGTGCTGAGCGCGGGACGTTGAGGCTGCATGTGAACCGCGCCAATCCGATGGTCGCCACGGCGTCGCGGGCTTTTATTGACGCCGCCTCAGATGCCGAGACTTGGCAGGGGCAAGTCTGGGATTCCGCCATCGAGGTCCCCGTTACGACGCTGGATGCCTTGATCGCTGAGCATGGTGTGCCCGATTTTGTGAAGATCGACGTCGAAGGTCACGAATTGGCGGTGTTGCGGGGTCTGCGCACACCCTTGGCCGCACTGTCCTTCGAGTTCACCACGATCCAGCGTGACGTCGCTTTGGCCTGCATCGACCGGCTGGAGACACTTGGCGACTATAAATTCAATCTGAGTTTCGGCGAGGAGCACCGCCTCCAGCATCAGGCATGGATCGACGCACCAGCGCTGCGCACGCACATCATGAACCTTCGGATGGACGCCAACTCAGGCGACATCTTTGCACGGCTGTTGGCGTAGTTTCTGCCCAAGCCGTGCACGCTTTGTGTCGGCTCGATTGGTGGCGATAGCGCGGTGTTACAAGCAAAACGAGCAGAATCCGAAGATCTATAGTTAACACATTAACCATCAGTGGCGATCTTTTAAGGTTTATATTTACTTAACTTGAAAATCGACAACAGTGGACCCGCGGCGTTTAAATTGAGTGGGTCTATGTCAGGTTCGATTTTTATTGAGTCCGCCGCGTACAGCGTTCGCGAACAAGACGGTGTCGTGTCGGTCACCTTCAAACGCACCGGCGACACGACCAATCCGGTCAACATCACCTATGACATCAATCCACTGACCGCGTTATCCGGCGATGATTATGCCGCCGATGGCGGGATCGTCGAAATGCCGGTCGGGGAGACGACGCTGCGCATCGATATCCCGATCGTCGATGACAGTCTTTCCGAACCAACCGAGATCTTCAACGTGTCGATCGTATCGGTGGACAGTGGCGCCTTGCTGTTCCCGCGCACGACGAATGTCAGCATTCTCGACGATGAAAACCCGGTGGTGGACCCGGATAGACCACCGCTGGAGTCCGACTATGATGTCGAGATCGTCGATGTTGTTCGCGGTCTCGACGGACCGATCGCCATGGAGTGGATCCCTGGCGCGGGGTCGCAGGCGATCGTGGTGGAAAAGAGCGGACGGCTTGTCGTCGTCGATACCGAAACCGGTACCCGCGAATCCACGCTTTTGGACATTCGTGACGACGTCAACGCCAACGCCGATCGCGGCCTGTTGGACATCGCAATTCATCCTGATTTTGATGCCAATCCTTACCTCTACGCGTTCTATACGGTCGATCCGGAGGGCGCGGAAAACGGCGTCGATGGCCAGGTACGCGATTCCTCCGGCAACCGCTTTGCCCATGTCGTGCGTTATGAGCTCGACACCGATGGCGCGGTCCCAACGATTGTGCCGGATTCGAAAATCATTCTGCTCGGGGGCGCCGCCCAGACCTTTGCCGATATCTCCGGCGAGGGGCAGCTGAACTACACCGATCCGGTCTATGCCGACCGCACCGCCTCTGACATCGATCCAACGACCGGCGCGTTCAAAACCGACTACATCAAAGTCGACTCCCAGTCGCACGCAGGCGGCGCACTCGCCTTCGGGCCGGACGGCGCGCTTTACATCTCGACCGGCGATGGGACCTCGTTCAATTTCGCCGATCCGCGCTCGGCAGACGTGCAGAACATCAACTCGCTGTCGGGCAAGATCTTGCGGGTTGATCCGCTGACTGGCCTTGGCTTGCCCAATAACCCGTTCGTCGAGCCCGGCGATGATCTCGGTGCCAACAGTTCCAAGGTCTATCAGCTCGGTTTACGCAACCCCTACACGATGACGTTCACCGAGGATGGCGACCTCTTTCTGTCCGAGACCGGCTGGTTCTCCTATGAGGAGATCAACTCTGGACCGGCGGGCGCAAACTTCGGCTGGCCGTTTTATGAAGGCGGCGACAATGGCGAGCTGGTGCGCACGCCAAGCTATGAAAACTCGCAGGAAGCCCAGGACTTTTACCAGGCTGTCGAGGCCGGTGATATCGTCGTGACGCCGCCCTACCGGGCCTTTTCGCGGGTCGATTCGGAACCCGGCTTCCAGTTCAACGCCATCGTCGGATCAAGCACGGTCTACACCGGCGACAAATATCCCGATGAATTCCTGAACGACTATTTCTTCACCGATATCCCGCAAGGCGAAATCTTCTCGATCGACACCAATGATCGAACCGAGCTCAAATACGTCACCAATCTCGACCCGTTCGGGCCGACCAACTTCGTCCAAGGACCGGACGGGTTCATCTATCTGGTCGATATTGGCAGCCCCGAAGGCCGCATCGCCCGGCTTGAGATCACCGATCCCAACGCCCCAACCAACGAAGCGCCGGTGCTCGATCAACCGATCGAGGAGCAGACGGCCACCGTCGGTAGCGGCTTTGCCTTCGATGTACCGGTGGGCACCTTTGCTGATCCCGATGGCGATGAGCTGATCCTGTCGGCGCAAGCTGAGGATGGCGGCACGCTGCCAAGCTGGCTGACGTTCAACACCGCAACCGGGCAGTTCACTGGCACGCCGGGCACCGCCGATGTCGGATCGGTGGCGATCCGGGTGACCGCCGTCGATCCGAGCGGCGAGACGAGCAGCGATGTCTTCTCGATTGTGGTTGATGGACCCAATGTGCGCCCGGTGGTCGCCAACGCTCTGGCCTCGCAAACGGTTACGGCTGGTACGGCCCTTACTTTCGCGATCCCCGAGGATGCGTTTGCCGATGCCAATGGCGATGCGCTGATCTTTGCGGCCTCGCGCTCCGATGGTCAGCCGCTCCCGTCCTGGTTGAGCTTTGACCCCCAGACGCGGACCTTTTCCGGCACGCCCGATGATGGTGATGTCAGTCGCATCGCCGTGACCGTGACAGCGACCGATCCGGCTGGTGCCTCGACAACCGACAGCTTCCTTTTGGAAGTCGAGGCCGTGGAAGTGGAGAACACCGCGCCGATCGTCCAGACGCCGCTGGCGGATCAAATTGTGGCCGAGGAGGATGGCTTCGACTTCGTCGTCCCGCAGGACACATTTTTCGATGCCGATGGAGAGCCGCTGACCTTGTCGGCAACCCAAAGCGATGGTTCGGCGCTTCCCACGTGGCTCTCTTTCGATCCCCAGACAGGCCGCTTTACCGGCACGCCCGATGATCCCGACGTTGGAGCGATCGCGGTTGCTATGACGGCGCGTGATGGTTTGGGAGAAACGGCACGCGATGTTTTCAACCTCACCGTGACGCCAGTGAACGATGCGCCAACCCTGGACGCGCCAATTGCCAATCAATCGGTCACTGTCGGCGGTGACTTTTCGTTCTTTGTGTCCACCTCGACCTTTGCCGATGTAGACGATGCGCTGCTCACCCTGAGTGCCAGCGGACCCAACAACACTGTGCTCCCATCCTGGCTTTCCTTCGACCCAGCAAGCGGAACGTTTTCAGGAACGCCAGGGGCAGGCGATGCAGGCATCATTGAAGTTGTTGTCACCGCCAGCGATCTTGGCGGCTTGTCCGTCTCTGATCAGTTTTCGCTGACGGTGGCACCGGTCAATCCCGACAACACAGCGCCCGTGGTGCAAACGCCATTGCCGGACGTTACCGTCACCGAGGAAGTCCCTGTCGACATACTGGTCCCCTTCGAAACCTTCTTTGACGCTGATGGCGATCCGCTCTTTATCTCCGCCACCCGCAGTGACGGCACCGCGTTGCCAGACTGGCTGTCGTTTGATCCGGTCGCCGGTCGTTTCACGGGAACGCCCGATGATGCCGATGTCGGCACATTCGATGTTGCGGTGACGGTGCGTGACCCCTCCGGCGAAAGCGCAACTGATGTCGCCACGGTTACCGTATTGCCGGTCAATGACGCGCCAACGCTTGAAACGCCGGTTGCCGATCAATCCGCCACCACCGGTACGGCGCTCTCTTTCGTGGTGCCTGGAACCACCTTTGCTGATGTCGATGATGCAACGCTCGAACTGAGCGCCACGCTTTTGGGCGGTGCTGCATTGCCGACCTGGCTTTCCTTCGACCCACAGACCGGCCGTTTCAGCGGCACGCCGGGCGCGAATGATGCCGGATCCATTGAGATCGTTTTGACGGCGCGCGATGCAGGTGGCCTGACCGCAAGCGATCAGTTCACGCTGACGATTGCCGGCGGCAGTGACGAGACCATCGTCAATGATATCGCCACCGAGAGCCAATTTGAGACCGGCACGACGGACAATGACGTCTTTGCCTATGCCCGTGCGTCCACAGATTACAATTTCGCCAGGACCGACGATGGGCAAGGCGTTGTCGTGTGGACGGTCGATAGCAATGATGACACGTTCGACATTCTCTTCGAGTTCGAAACCTTGCGTTTCGCCGATCGCGATATCTCCGTTGAGTCGATCATCAACCCAGGTCCGGATGTCTTCGATGATCCCCAGATCACGCAATATGTTCGCGGCGAAGGCGATGCCGATCGCTTCATCATCGATGGCGATGAGGCCGCCTACGAATACAGTGCGACGGCGAGCCGAGACGGCGTGATCGTTTACACCAGCGACCCCGATGATGACGGTTTCGACATCCTCTATGGCTTTGAAGAGATCGTCTTCAACGACGTGACCGTCGATATCAGCGCGTTGCCTTCCGGCGGAACCGCAACCGTCGTTGCCCGCGCCGCCAGTGTCCAAACCCTGGCCGAAACGGTCACGGTCAATGAGGACGTGCTCGGCCCGGCAGCCAACGAACTCATCCGCGACTTCTCGGATGCGGACGGGGATCAGTTGGACCTTGGCGGCCTGCTGGATGCCAATTTCGGCGAGGCGACGAAAGACGATTATGTCATCGCGCAAAGCGATGGCCAGGATACATCGATCCTGGTGGACTCCGATGGCGCGGCCAATGGTGCGCGTTTTGAAGAGGTCGCCACGCTGGAAGGCGTCACGGGCGGCTCAGTGGCTATTGTCGATGAGACAACACGCGTCGAGATTGCCATTCAAACGACCTAAAAGAGTCCGGAGCGCTGAGATTAATCAGCGCTCCGGCACCCTCAGTCATTTCCCAAGAATTGTGTGCTTGCCAATCGGCGATTCCGTCAGAAGCGGTTCCGCTGATCAGCGCTCGCGTAGCGCCTCGTTGCGGGCGCGGGTTACCGGATTGAACAGGTAGTCCAGAACGGTCTTGCTTCCGGTCAGGATATCTGCGGTCACGACCATGCCCGGAATGATGGGCAGGACCTCGTCACCATCGCGCAGCCGGTTATCTTCCAAGCCGATGACCACGCGGTAGAACGTGTTGCCCTGCTCGTCCTCGAACGTGTCGGCGCTGATCCGCTCGACGACGCCGGAAAGGTCGCCATAGACGGTGTAATCATAGGCGGTCAGCTTCACCGAGGCGTCCTGACCGGCGCTGATAAAAGCAATGTCCTGCGGGCGCACTTCAGCTTCGACAAGCAGTTGATCGTCCAGCGGGACGATTTCGACCACGCTTTCACCCGGCCGAATGACAGCCCCAAGCGTCGTGACCGGCAAGGCATTGACGATCCCACGCACCGGCGCGCGCATGCGGGTGCGTTCCACCCGTTCGCGGGCTGAGCGCAAGGATTGATCGATCACCGCCAGATCGGCGATGACCGTGGTCAGCTCTTGGCGCGCTTCAGCGCGAAACTGAATATCGACATTGGCAAGTTGCCGCCGGCTTTCCTCGATGGCTGCTTCGGCGCGCGGCACGCCGGCACGAAGCACGGCCAGCGCGCGCTGCTCATTGGCAGCGGCCCGCTCGCGCCGCAAAAATTCGACCTCACCAATGGCACCACGATCATAAAGGCGCCGGTTGAGCTCCAACTCGCGTTCCAAAAACCCGATGGAGGCCTCGGTTTCTTCGATCTGCAACAGCAGCTCATCGCGCTCGAAGTTGCGTTGCTGCCATTGTTCGCTGACAACGCCAATCTGCTGCGCCAAGGCCAACTGACGGGCCTCGTAAAGTTGGAGTTCGCCTTCGACGATGTCGGGTGCGCTGTCGGCAGGGAAGGCCGGCTGTTCACCGCGCGCCTCGGCGAGCAGGCGGACCTGTTGCATGGCAAGCGCCTGTTGGCGTTCGCGCAACTCGCCAAGGGTCGAACGTGCGTCGGTATCGTCGATCACCAACAGCACATCGCCGGCCGCGACGACATCACCCTCGGCAACGGCGATGTCGCGAACGATCCCGGCTTCGAAGGGTTGGACTAACTGCATCTGGCTGGTCGGCATAACCTGGCCCATGCCGGTGGTCACCTCTTCCAGCTTGGCTGTCGCGGCCCAAGCGAGAAACGCGCCGATCAGCAAGACCACGGCGCCAATAAGAGGCGCCAAGCTGGTCTGCCGCCGCGCGTCCAGGGCGCCGCGAATGTCGTTGGCAAAGGCCTCGTCGAGCGCTGGGCTATGAAGGGTCATGATGCGGTTGCCTGCTGTTCGAGCACCTTGAGAACCTCGTCGCGCGGTCCAAAAGCCGCCAATTGGCCGCGTTCAAGGACCAGCAGTTTGGAAACGGCTTTCAAGGTGGAGTTGCGGTGCGTCGCCATAAGCAGCGTCACGCCCTCGTCTTTGCTCAACCTCTCCAGCGACGTGAGCAAGTGCCGTTCTGCGGCCATGTCGAGGGCGGCGGTCGGTTCATCGAGGAACAGGAGCTTGGGACGCCGGATCAGAGCCTGCGCCAGGGCGATCGACTGCCGCTGGCCGCCCGACAGGTTGCGCCCGCGTTCCTCGATCGGCATGGAAAGGCCCAGCGGGTGGGTGCGCGCCAGTTCCGACAGACCGGCGAATTCGATCGCCCTGTCGATATCATCGGGCGTCGCCATCGATGCGCCAAGCGTGATGTTTTCGCGCAGCGTACCGGACAAGAGTTCCGGCTCTTGGCAAACATAGCCGACAAAGCCTCGCAGCTCGGTGGGTGGGATCTGTTTGACATCCACCTGATCGATGAGAATGCGGCCTCGGCTCGGCTGGGAAAGCCCACATAAGAGCCGTCCAAGGGTGCTTTTGCCCGACCCAATTCGTCCGATAATGCCCAGTCGATCGCCTGGCTCCAGTTCGAACGCGATGTCGTTCAGCGCCGGAGGCAGTTCGGGCTTGTAGTGGAAGGAGAGGCCCTCGATCGCAAGAGTTGGCTCTTTCAGAGGCCGCGTGGCTTCTGCGCTTGTCCATTCGGAAGGCAGGGCCATGATCTGATCCACCGCCTTGAACGAAAAGCGAGCGTTCTGCACCCGTTGCAACGTGCCGGCGACGGAGGCAAGAGGCGCCAGCACCCGCCCGGACAGGATGTTGGCGGCGATCAGCGCGCCGACGCTGATCTGTGCGTCGAGCACCAGAAACACGCCCCACACGATGATGATCACCGAGACGATCTGGCTGACCGTTTGAAGAACGGTCGTTGTCAGTGTGGACCAGAACCGCGCGGCGGTTGCCGAACGGCTGGATTCGGCCACCGAATGATCGAACCGTCGGCGCAACGGTGCCCCGCCGCCAAGGGCCTTGACCCTATCGAGCGAGAGAAGGGTTTCCACCAAGATGCCGTGACGCTTGGAGGCGTCCGACTGCGCCCGTTGCATGGCGCGCGCCATCGGCCATTGGCTGACATAGGTGAACGAAAGCACGAGCACTGCCGCCGCGGCGGGGACCGCTGCTAACGGCCCGACGATCCAGTAGAGCGCGGCCAGGAAGATGAAAATGAACAGCGCGTCGGTGAGCGCCACCACGGTCGAGCTGGTCAGCACATCGCGGACATTGTCGAAATCGCGGATGTGGCTTGCCAAGACGCCTGTCGCGTTGGGGCGCGCATCGGAGCGCACCTCCAGCAACCGGTCGTACATCCGACCGGACACGGTCATGTCGATCCGCCGCCCGGTTTCATCGACAACACGGGCACGGACAAGCTTGAGCAGAAAATCGAAGAAAATCGCGATCCCGATGCCCGCCGCCAGCGCCCAAAGGGTGGGGATGGTGAGGTTCGGGATGACCCGGTCATAGACGTTCATGACGAACAAAGGCGCCGCCAAGGCGAGCAGATTGACCAGGAACCCGGCGACAATCACCTGGGTATAGCTGATGCCAAAACGGCTTGCCGCCGACCAGAACCAGTGTTGGCGCCGATCCGGCTGAAGGCTAGCGCTCTCATCCTGATCGTTCTGGCGCGCCAGATAGAGCACGGTTGGCTTGGATGCCTCGCTGAGCGCGCGCATGCTCTGACGATGCTCGACCGGTTGACCGTCGACGAAGGCAAGGGTGTGCACGGTGTCGTTCTTGGCGTCGTACTGGGTGACGACATAAGCATCGCCCTGCGACGAAAACGCGATGAATGGCGGTGCCAAGGGCGAGGCTTGCGTGAGCGGGCCCTCAACAAGTTTGGCCGACAGCCCAAGTTTTGCAGCCGCTTCGTCGAGACGGGATAGGGGAAGCTCGCTCCCGACCATGGGCAGTGTGTCGGTGAACCGGTCGCGGACCGAAGCGGTGCCCAACATCCGCGCGACCTGTTGCAGCGCGTCGGCGAGCCCGAAGACCGCCGCAGCTGGTGCGGCCTCTGACGCCGGCGCGGCGTTCACCAGCTTTTGGCGAGGTTCGGCCGGTGCTCTGGGTGCAAAGCCGTTTTGGCCTTGGAGTTTCGTCCCGATGGCTAAGGAACCGCCTGGCGTTTCGTCCGGCTGGTCATCGAAATTCGGCTGCAAGTCGGAGGTCTTCAACACTATAATTTTGCGCCGCCCGCGTGTCGTGAAACGAAGATTGTCTGTGCGGGCAGATCATAGGGCGAAGCGGCGGTCTGCGGGCGAAGTTCCGTACGACATGGTTACGGGCAATAGTGAATCGGCAGGTGACAGATTGCTGTCTACGGCACAGGAACAAGGTCTGACAGGAGAGCGATTTACAATGGCGGTGATGATTGGAGATGAGAACGAGGCTTAAGACGCTCTCGGTGATTGCAAAGCAATCACCTGTCGCTCGTTCCGCCAATCGTAAGCTATTGGCTATGGCGGACACGGACTTAGATAGTTCGAACCCGCTATTTGAGATTTTAGCCGATTGGAATGAGCAATTAAAGCATATCGATTTCGATAGCTTGAACGAACCACAGGCAATTTCTCCGCGTCCTGATTTCGAGGAGCCGCAGCCATGAGCGGTTCCGATGTTCAATCTGTTAAGTCGGCATTTGCCGACAGCGCAAAGCTTAAGCCCAAACGCAAGCCACCTGTTTCCATACGGTTCTCCGACAAGGAGCTAGAGCAGCTCCGTAAGTGGGCGGATGGGCGTTCGCTTGGTGCTGTAGTCCGGGAACGGCTGTTCGGATCAAATGCCAAGGAGGGCAGGAAGGTTGCGCCGCCACCACGTCAGCAAAAAGCCATGGCAAACGCGCTGCGCCGCTTGGGGCACTCCGGCATTGCTGCCTACCTAACAGCACAGATTACGGCGCTTGAGGAAGGCCGCTTGATGCTGTCGCGCGAAGAAGAGCAGCAACTGCGGGACGCGGATCGGGAATGCTATTGCATCCGGCGTGATTTGGTGATCGCTCTTGGGATCGATGCTGATCATGGCGAAAGAGCCGCACCGTGATCCTGCATGGTAACCAGCGCGGCGGCGGTAAGGATTTGGCTCTTCATCTAATGAAAGATGAGAATGAACGCGTGCAGGTGCATGAACTGCGCGGCTTTGTGGCTGATAACTTGATCGGTGCTTTCACCGAATCCTATGCCATCAGCAAGGCCACACGCTGCAAGCAACATCTCTATTCCCTATCCATCAACCCGCCGAAAGACGCCGATGTCGATGCGGACAGTTTTGTTGATGCGATTGATCAGACCGAGAAAAAGCTAGGCCTCACAGGACAACCTCGCGCCATCGTCTTCCATGAGAAGCACGGGGATGATGGGCGGCTTCGCCGCCATGCGCATGCTGTGTGGTGCCGGATTGATACCGAGCAAATGAAGGCCGTGCAGCTATCCCATTCAAAGCTGAAACTACGCGATGTTTCGCGCGATCTGCACATTCAGCATGATTTGACGATGCCAAAAGGCCTGATCAACTCCAAAGATCGTGACCCGCGCAGTTTCACACTTGAAGAATGGCAGCAATGCAAGCGGGCAAAAAAGAACGTCCATGAAGTCAAAGACATCTTCAAAGACTGCTGGGCGGTCTCGGACTCACGAGTCTCCTTCGCGCATGCCTTAGCTGAACAGGGGTATATCTTAGCTCAAGGGGATCGGGGGCATGTTGCGGTGGATTATAAGGGCGAGAAATTCGCCGTGTCCCGCTATGTCGGCATCAAAGCGCGGCAGGTGCGCGAGAAGCTCGGTGAAGCGGATGGACTGCCGGACGTGGACCGGGCGCAGGAACTCGCAGCCAAACAGATATCAGACCGTCTCAAAGTGCTGAAAACCGAGCAGCAGGCGCAGGCCGACCGTAAGGCACAAGCCGCACAGCGCGAAGCCGAATGCATGAAAGAGCGGCAGACCCGTGCGAGCGAGACGCTAAAGCAGGGTCATGCCCAACGCTGCGCAGAGCAAGACAGGGCACATCAAGAGCGCCTGCGCAAAGGCTTGCTGGGCTTGATGGATCGTGTGACCGGCAAGCGCAAACGCACGCTCTTGCAGAACGAGATGGAGAAAGCGGCGACGCATCAGCGCGATCAGACCGAAGCCCACACACTCCAACATCTCCAACACCAAGCCTTTGTCGAACAGCGCAAACGTGCTGACACCATGCAGCGTCCCTTCAAAGAAGCCGTCAAGGAGCTTGAGACCGATATTCGGGACGTGAGCAAACCGCCAGCGCCGTCAAGAGAAAATGACAAGGCGCAATACATGGCGAAAGAGAAGTTCAGAGCCGCCCGCAAGGACCGACCGCGAAGGCCGTCACGTAGCAAGACCCATGATGCGCCTCATCTGGAGCGTTGAAAACCTTAATAAGGCCGCCGCCCGTTTTCGCGTTCATGCGAAAACGGGCGGCGGGTTTGAAGTTATCTGCACCTGTTAAGCAGCCTGAGACTGCCAGCGCTGAACACCTTCAAGGCGTTTTCTGGCGAGATCACAATATCTGCTGTCCAACTCGATACCGATATAGCGGCGGTCATTCAGCGCTGCCGCAACTGCGGTTGTGCCTGAGCCGCTAAAGGGGTCAAGAACCAGATCGCCGGGCTTTGAAAAGGCTCTGACAAGCGGCGCAATGACGCTTACGGCCTTTTCTGTGGGGTGTTGCCTGTTGCCCGTATATGCCCATTGTTGAACATCGGTGATTGGAAGTTGCGGCTTTTCAGGTCTGCCCTTGGCGAGCACGTAAGCAGATTCATGGCAGTATTGTGTATGGCTTGTTTTTGACGTGTAGCCTTTCGGCCAGACGATATGGCTTACGGGTCGAAAGCCGATTTCCCACCATTTCGACGCGAATTGATGAATGGCTGTCCAGCCGTAAAAGGATATGCAGTAGCTATCGGGTTTGAGGACCCGGTAGACCTCATCAAAGACGGCAAGCACGGCTGCGGGATTGTCATCATTGGCCAGTGTCCGGCCTGTTCTGTCCCGGTATCGGCCCAGATAAGGCGGATCAGTGATAACAATGTCCGCCGATGCATCAGCAAAACGCGAAAGCACGCTAGCAGACTCACCACATATGATTTGATCTAAAGTCATAAAATATCTCCTTCAAAAATGGATAGGGGTTGCACATGCAACCCTGTTTCCGGCGAGGATGGAGATGGGAGGGGACAAGAAAAACCGACGGCGGGCGCAGGGAGCTTGAGCGAGCGAGCCTCGGGAGACCGTCTGTTTTTCTTGCGGGGAGAAAGAGGCAACGCCTCTTGGCTTCCCCGATACAACCGCATCAGGGATGGAAGCCGGATGGCCGAGACAGCTTGCTGGCTCGGTTCACGACAGCCCGGCGCGCAATTTGGCGCGGATGCGAAATTTCTATCTTTTAGTAAGGCAGCTTGAGACAACCAGGTATAAATTGATTAATAAAAGCCGCAGTTTTAACGCTTGATCGTTAGTCTTGAGACCCGCGGTTTAGGTTCTGATCTCCGCCGTCTAGGCCTTGAATTCTGTGGTTTTGGCATAGGATTCCGCGTTCCCGCCTTGGCGTCTTCAGTTAACGTTTTACCTACACTGCCGGAGGCAAAGATCGATTTGATCGAGCCGAACCGCCATGAGCATTTGCCATCACGTTGTCTGTTGTCGATGGTCCGATCCGACCACGCAATACCAGTCAGACTAAGGAGCACCGCAGAGGCCCCTTTATCCATTTCAATTTCTTTACGGAAACCACTTTCATCCTTCCAGAGTGCTATACTTCTGGACTGTTCCCACCCACTCGTTTCATTGGCTCTCTTGACCAGTGCGTAAGATGTGAGTGTCAATACCGACGATCCTGGGTCATCTGCCAAGGTACTGGCATAGCGCGCCGGCCACCGTGGGATAATTTGGGGCCCGTCCATAAGCAACGCAAAAACCAAGTTGGGTGCTACTGATCGCAATATCTCGTGGACTGGGTCACTACGTGCCAGGTCTTCGCAGATCAGCGCCGCAAAAACCGATCCTTTACGAAACTGAAAAAATCCGATTTCGCGCTGTCCAATTGCTAGCTCTTCCCACCAAATACGTTCAGGATGAAGGATGCTAGAAAGGCCGTAATATCGCAGTTGCGAGCCATCCATCTTCCATCTGTGATGCTTTTTCTGGGATGTTATATAAAGAATATCAGAAGACGTGTTTTTCGTGTTTTTCTGATCTGCGAGGGGGTTTTTGTCCCAAATGGCGCTTACTACAAAGTTCCCTTCCTCGTAGTCACAATTGTTGCTTGAACCAGCGACAATGAACTCAATTTTTGGCGACGCTTTTTTAATGCTGAAGACCAGCCTCTCGAAAACCTCGTAGCGCAATGACAGTTCGGGAAATATCGCGGCATTGATGCTGGCGACATCTTGTTTGGCGTTGTCAACCAAATCAATAATTTTGGCTTCAAAGAGCTTGTATTGAGCCTCGTTTATGGTGCGGTCGTCATTAAGTGGCAACCATGTCTGATCGACATAGAAGTTACCCCACGTCCGCTTTTGTTCACCAGTCAGTTCTTTGGTTTTGAAGTCTTGAGCATTGATCTCATACGGCAACGGAATCAGAAGGATATCTAGGCCCTCGTCTGATTCATGTTTTGGCTCGTCAAGGATAGGCTTCCAACTCGACCTTACGTTGCCAACAGGACCTGTTGTCGATAAGTTGTGTGTTATATTGCGCAGGGTAGATCCGAGCTGAGAGACGCGAGCTTTGGGGTGTACGCAAAGCACCGCAGGATCAGCCAAAGATGCGTAAGTGGACTCGCCGCGTATCCCTTTGATGAGAACAGGGTCTTCTTCACTAGAGGACGCATGGTGTGCAAGCGGCACTCCATCATTTCCGGGTTGAATTTGACGCCAGTTCACCGCCGAGAGATCCCAGGTAGTCTTTTCTTTTTGCTCATGAAATGCGCCGACGGCACTAGCGCTTGCTTCGTCGGAGGTGATCAGAAGCGCAAAAACACTGCCCCACCAGCTTGGACATTCGCTTGGGCGTCCTTCCTTGCGATGGCGATATTGATAACGTTGCGCCCTGAGCGGAAGATTCCAAGCGTCAATAATGTCAGCCCAGGCATCAAAAACCAGTGGGGGCGGAAAGCTATCATTGTCTTCACTCCACTCGACGCCAGCAGCTTCATATTTGGCTCGCTCTACATCAGTGACCGAGACGCCAAGGTTTTCCAAGGGATCAAAAATGCGCGGAGCATTAGGGTTGGGATCAAAAAATCCCATCAATCCGCTCTGGTGAACAATAAAGGCTGCTACTGCAAAAACGTCCGCTGGATTGAGGGGCGGAGGCGTCCAAGGCACAGGACTGGTGTTCGCCAGCTCCTCGCTCATACCGTTAGTGATATCTCCCTGTAGGCCTGGGAAAGTACCTATGGGTAAAACGAGGCGTACTGCTTGCCCAACCTTGAAACTATCAGAAGAGATGTACATTTATTCAATCTGTTACCGAAGATTTCATTCTGAGGTACATCACTGCTGGAGAGTCGCGCAAGACGCTTTATTTTTCACAGTAAAGCCTTATTATCGCTTGACTGTTGCCATCAGGCAACATTAATGTGTTGCCTGATGGCAACAGTCACGTGCTTTGGTGATTTCTTGTGTTGAGTTGGCGGTGGGTTAACCGTTTTCGGATCACCTACGAATTGGAATCCGGCTTCAACCAAACTAGAGAACCTGCACAACCTCGCCGGGATATTCCGACGAGGTCATTGTTGTCTGCTGTGCAAGAACAAACATAGGCGAAAACATTAGTATGCCCACATTAATGACCCCGAATGGTCAAGCAGCGATTGATGCAATGTCAGAGCAGCGCCGTGCTGAACTGATGGAAGTGTTCACGCGACGCGCTGAGCAAGCCATCCGCCGCATGCCCAGCCTGAACTTCAATCCTCGCCCTGAAGAGGCGTGGGCAGATTTGGCAGACGATGTACCGTCCATGAGTGAGTCGGAGACAGAAAGACTCCGAGCTGCCCTTCAAGCGCTTAGCGACGATGACGAGCGACGACGTCGGTCAGCGCAGCGCGTTGCAGAAGTTATGTTACAACCAATTAAGTGATGTGGGGTTTTGATCGTATACCGCGTTGTTCAAGCTAGTGATCAAGTTTCATGCCGAGTTGCCGATGGGGACTAATTTGTTGACGCATTTCCCGTCGACGGCTGGCAATTCCACGTGAATTTGGCGGTTTAACTCTGGCAGTCAGAGCGCGTCATTCGAGAACTCACGCAATCTCAGTCCAATTCTAATTGCCAAAGTCTTTTTTTGGCTATTTGTACAGCTTGCCTTGCGGCCGAGGAGGCAGGGCTGCTCTTGATGCTGCGTAAGGCCCAAACGACGTCAAATAGACCGTTGGGCCGTTAGACCATGAGTCCGGCCTCGACGTCCTGAAGCAAGCAGTGGTCCATCGTGCCGCAGCATACGAAGTCTTCGTTCTGAACATCTTTAGCAATCTTGAGTTCCTGTGCCCGTCTGCGGTGCTCCAAGAGGACTAGTGCTTCGACCGCCTGCCGATTTGGACAGTTCACTCGGACAACAGGTTTATGCTGCTTTTTGCAACCGGACGCGCATTTGGACTGTGTGCATTTCGAACGCCGATTTAGACCATGTAGGTGTCTGCATCCTCTAGGACAAGCTGTCCGAGCGTTCACAAGAGCAGTCTTGGTTTTGTTTAATCTAGGAAGCGGCCCAGACAACCAACCTTTGCGACGAAACATGGCATAATGTAGCTCATCTTCCCAGCCCAGCGGCGCTGCTATCTTTTCCATTTCAAGTTGAGTGAGTGCAGCATCACCATGGCTTAGACCTTCCTTCAATCGCCACTCTCTTCGAGAATGGGCGTAATCCTGGCTAATCAGGTATTTATTGAGATTTTCCCACCATTTGGTCGCTTCGAATTCATCGCTCAGTGGCCTAGTTGATCCAAAGAAAACACAAAAAGTCCCCCCAGGATTGATGTGCCGCTCCATGCAGAAGTTAGGAAGCAACGGAGAGTCTGCCGCTTCTTTGACATCAGCCCCGCCATCTCTTCGTGCCTGAAAGTGAAGCCGATAGTTGCGCCCGGGCGAACCGCTTGGCCTGCGAGGCGCAACCATAGCTTCAAAGAAACCGTCTCCATCGCACACCAAGCGTGCCCACTTTGGCAATCCATCCTTCAGCAGATTCAGTGACGAACTTACCACCTAAGATGCGCTCGCTCAGTGGACAGTTCTTTGGGCGAGTGAGCACGTGCATAATACGGGGCGGGAGTAGTCTGACTTGCATCGGATAGGCTTTCGGCAAAGTCGTCGAAACCGAGGCCTGTTTGGAACCCACTCTCTTCAAGCAGATCCTTGAGAGCGACAGGACCTGTTTGAAGAGCCTTGGGTCCGAATTTGATGCCGTCGTGCTCGCAATCGCTTTGCATCTTCTCAGACATCGAGGTCGCCACACTTGAAGCAACCCGCACAGACCTATCGCCTTGAATTCCAATCCGAGAAACGGGTGTTGGGCCAAGTTCAAGTCCAACAGCCAACCCTAAGTCATCAAGCCCATCAAGCGTCTGTTTGCACAGAGCAAAAGACGAACGCAGCCCACCCGCGCATTGCGCAGCGGTTGCAACGCTCTTTCGTTCATCCGTTTGATGCGAAGAACCCTCGGCGATGAGGGCGTGAATGCAGTCGCCTACAAACCGGACCTTGCGTCCACCGAAGTCGAGTTCGACGACGTTCTGGAATTCTTCTCGGATTACGTACAGCGCGCGAACGACATCTCGTATTCCGCCCTCTTGAACTGCCTGATCTACGTATGTTGTAAATCCAGAAAGGTCTCCAAACATACTTACCAGGTCCATCCTGATGGATTTGCTGGGGCTAAGTTCCCGGTAATTGATGTCGCTCAAAGGTGGCGTTTTGTGAGAGAAACGAAAATCTGGGTTTGTGATCTCGGGAACGGCCCCTTCGCGGATTTCCTTCCTCCAGTTCGCGACAATCTCAGCAGGGACTCGATCTCGACCATCGACACCAAAAACCAGTTGATCACCAACTCCGCGCCTTGCAGTGTTCAGCGCAATCTCGTCTTCGGTAAGAAAGCTGAAACCGTCCCGCGTAGGATAATCAGGTAGGGCCAAAAGTTTTCGAGCCCGATCACTCACAAAAACTCCGGACTCATTACGCGACGCAAGCTTTGCGGCATGGTTTGCAGCGCTGCCAAGAAACATAGGCTCTTGTTCAATTCCGGTGCCGTTGTTGATCGCAACGCAGGTTCCAGCATCAACACCGATACATAGCTGTACATCGAACTCGCCACCCGCGAGTTCCTGATTAGCGAGTTGCGCCAGAGCGCGGAAGTCCTCAACAAAGGCCAAGGCTTCCCCAAGTGATTCTCGGCTGACGCCGCTGTTGCTGCGCTCCAAAACAACCGAGTGAACACGGCCGCTATGAAAGTCGACCCTCTGCGCAGGGCTGTTTTCAATCAGGCGATCAGCGGCGCTGTAGATGAAGTGCAAAAGGCTCAAAGCGCGTTTATGCGATGCTTCCGTCTCGATCCCTTCCTCTAGGCGGAAGGTCTCGTAGTCGACGATGCTGGCGTAGATTTGCACAGTGTTAACGACAACTGCTTCTCCGCGATCAAGACTGAAGAGCGGTGGAGACACCTGTCGGTTCAAAGCGAGATCAGCTTTTCGCCGAGCTTCGTAAAGCGGTAGATACTCATCAAACTTCTGGACGCTGAAGTCAGGAACTTCAGCGATCAACTCATCGATCCTCTTCTGCGCAGCAGCCGCATTCCAGGGCATTGGTATCTCCTTTCTTATGCCCGCCATTCGCGGGTGCTAAAATCTATTGATATCCTATTATTTAGGACTATCAAAATAATTGTCAATATGCTAGTTATTTTCATACGTGGAGGAGCCCACTCATATGCAAGACATGATCAAAGCGGCGCAGCGTAGGCGCTATGAGTTTTTGGAGTTTCAGTTGCTCTGGGAGGGGTCGGTTGGTCGCAAGGCGCTAAGCGAAACCTTCGAGATTTCAATGCAGCAAGCAACGCTTGATCTAACCAGGTATATGGACCTTGCTCCGGGAAACATGACCTATGATCCACGGCAACGGAGTTATGTTGCGGAGAGCAGAATCAAACCCAAATTCATTTCGGGATCGTCACAAGAGTATCTGCTGCGTCTGGACATGTTGAATCAGGGCTATGTAGATTCAGCGGAAAGCTGGATAGCATCCCAGCCCCCATCGGATTTTATTCAACCGACCGTTCGCGCTATCGATCCAAACGTGCTCAGGGCCACGCTAAAGGCCATTCGGCACAGTCGGGTTCTTGAAGCGACATACATATCGCTAAGCTCAGACTCTGAGGCAGTTCGGAGACTGTTCCCACATGCTATCGCGAGTGACGGCCACCGTTGGCATATGCGCGCCTACGACATGGCAAAGAACAGGTTTTCAGACTTCGTCCTTTCTCGCCTTGAAAGCGCGAAGCTTGGAAGCGAAGAGGCAGATGGTCTGCCAGAGGATTCCAACTGGCAACAGATTGTTCCGCTTGAGTTGAAAGTGTCAGAAGGGCTCTCGGAACGTCAGCGCAGCAGAGTCGAGTTGGAATACGGAATGGAGCAGGGTTCCGTCTGTTTGGAAGTCCGTCAGGCAATGCTGTTCTACTATCTTCGACACTTTGGCTTCGATCCTTACGAGCGGGAAGCAGGCACGATCAGAAACAAGAGCAGCTTCTCCCTCAGCATCGTCAACCTGGAGGAGGTGGAACGATGCCTTGGAAGACGAAACTAAAAACAGTGTTTGGGCGAGAAGATGTTGCGGACCTTAATGGCGCATTCGCGTCGGAAGATGAGGATGAACGTATACAGTCGATCTTGGTACAAAACCGCACGGTCGCGGAAGACTTGGAGGCCGCTACCTTCATTCTTCAGAATGGCTCATTAGCAACCTTCAAGGCCGGCGAGTCTCTAGGGCTTCAAGACGAAAAAACTGATGACGTGTACTTTTTGCTCTCGGGCGCTGTGGATATCCTCCGAGATGGTAACAAGGTCACCATTCGTGCGGCACCGGATCAGGTCGGTGAGATGGCGGCGAAAAAGCCTCACGTTGGCCGATCCGCGACGATGAAGGCGAGAAAAGGCGGGGCAGCGGCCTGGAAAGTACCCGGTCACGCCTTCCGGCAGTTGTTGGATAAGAACCCGGCATTCGCAAATCGGCTTTCGCTTGAAATGCAGGCGCGTCATGAAGAGCGCCTGAGAGCCTCTCAAGCAAGCCAAGAGAATGCGTGGACGTGGGTCGTCATCAGTGCTTTGGTCGCCTTTCTTGCAGCGACCTGCGCATGGTTTTTTGTAAGCGAAACAGACTTTCCCGATGGCATCAAGACAGGTGGTGTGTTTGTCAGTGGGTTACTAGGTTTTCTAACCGCACTGCGTTTAAACCCGGCATACTACTGGCACCGGCTTACAACCTGTTTCGCTCTTCTCTTCGTGGGCAAAACACTTATCGATACGGCGTTTGAAGCAGCAGCAACCAGCGAACTTGGCTCCATTGGTTTAGTGTGGCGCGGCGGATTAGAAATCCCAAGTTGGCTATCATTGGCGCTTTCACTGCTACTTTTCGCACTCACAGTGCTGTTTGCGTGTTTTGCACGAAACCGCGAGAAGCAGAGCGGCTGAATAAGCAGTATAACGCTGTCGCGAGTCAACCTGGGTCAGGTCATGTTGATTCCGCAGTTTTCCCAGGCAGGGGGGTGAAACGGGGGGCGGCACGCACCCCTCCGGCTCGGTGCGCAGCATCCGTCCGGCAAGGGCGCTGGTAGTACCAGCGCACACCTTGCGCGAGACAAATATGCATCTATTCGGGTGATTGCCTTTCCAATGACCTGCGTCAGGCTGGTTCATTCCTGAACCGTCACCGAGCGTCAGCAATCCTGCCGTTAGAGCCGCTCCTCAACACCTATGGTCTTGAGCGTGCCACTGGTCATCTACCCAAGCTTCGACCGTACGCAGGAACTCTGACCTGATCTTCGGATCGCGGATGGCGGCATAGGCCGTAACAAGCCGGAACAGCTCATCGGGGTCAAGTGATAGGGCGATGGCATACAACCTCCTTTCGTTTCGTGTGCGGGTGTTTGTGCATTACGCGGGATGCGTGGCATACGCCTCCTGTCGCCACATACGCTTGGCAATGGCGCGGTCTTCGGGGCCGATCAAGTTGACGTAGATAGCCGTGATGCGCAGGCTGGAATGCCCCATCCAGCGCTGCAACTTCGTCTCCGGGACACCGCACAAAATAGCATGCACCCCGAAGCTGTGCCGCAGGCCGCGCGCGCAGGCACGGATGCCGAAGATGCGGGCGCGATGCATCACGCGCCCGACCAGCCGCCATCCCTTTTGCCGTCCAAAGGGCCAAAGCCGCGTAAGCAGGATCGCCTCTTCCTTCATCTGCGTCTTCACAATGCCGTGGATGCGATTGAGCCGCGTCATGAAGCTGCGCGGCACGGGCACAATCCGAAAGGATCGCCCCTTGTTGGTCCCGCGCTTCTTAAGCGTGCGGAACACGAAAAACCCGTCATCGACATTGACCCGCATAAGATCGAGCGCCAGCGCTTCACCCGGCCTGCACCCTGTCCAGAATAGGGCTTCGCAAAAGGTCCGTTCGCACGGCTCGGTGATGATGGACAACGCCTCATAGAACCGCTTGCGCTCGGCAGCGTTGAGGTACTTGCGCTCGCCGGCGTCGGTAAACAGGCTCATGCCCGCATGGATAGCGGTAGGATCGCTCATCGGTGCTCCTTCATCGAAAGCGTTGTCAGCCGCGCGATACCGAATGGGTCATTCGGTTTCACGGTCATACACCCTTTTGATTTCACACCGTTTTTGGAATGGAGTTGGCGCTTTTCGCCGCGCCTTTATCGCCCTATGATATGAATTTCCACAATAGAATCAAGTAGAAATACAGTTTGACCCATTTTGTATCAGAAAAAATCAGCCAAAACGAAGAATAAGTGCCTCATTGAAGCCGCTATTTATTGCAGCTTTGCTTTGCACAAACGTGCCCACACATGCGAATGCCGACACAACCACGGCAGACTTTTTGCGGTGGGAACGCAGCAGTCAGAATGCTTTTCTGACAAACTCAATTTCAATGGTGGGTGTGGTTGCAGCGCAGACCGCCCCTGCAATCGCGGGTTGTCTTGATGAATGGTATTTTGCGAGCGACACCATTGCCGAGGAACGGAATGCAGAGATTTTGAGCGTGATGGTCAATTATCAGGAATTTGACCCGCAGGCGTTCTTGCTCGCATACCTTGAAAATGTGTGCGGGGAGTTTGAGCGGAATTGACTACCCGCCGATATTGATCGGCGGCAACTCGACATTGCTTTTCTTGCCGATATCCATTCCGTTTTCGTCGGCTGACAGATCGGTTTCGACCCGTGCATTCACGCGACTTTCAACATTCGCGGCAATTTCACCAGCCCGCTCCCGTAATCCCTGCGCACGCTCTGTATTGCGTTCAATCTCTTCGGGCGTGAGGGGCGCGTCGTTGTTGCTGCCTCTTGCGTGGATCTCGCCAAGCTCGCGCTCGATACCCAGTATCTCATCGCGGGCGCGTTCCAGATCATCAACGCGATTTCGCTGCGCTTGGTAGTCTTCAAAGCTTGGCTCGTCGCCGTGCCATTCTATGCCCTCGGCAAGCTCGGCAGGTACAATCTCACCATCGGCTGAACGAACCTGTCCGTTATTGTCTTTGAAAACGAGCGCCCCATCAGGCAGCCGCGCAGCATTGGATTTCAGTTCATCAAGCAATGACCGCTCAAGGGTCAGCGCCTCCTCGATGCGGGCATAAGCGTGCTGTGTTGATTGCTGCGCTTCACGGATCGCAGACATCAAACCTCGATGCGCCACGGCATAATCATGGTCATTCAGGAGCAACCAATCCAGTGTGCGTTGCACTGCGCCTGATCTGCCTTTGCCTTTTTCGCCAGTCTGCGGATCAATGTCTTTGTCGCGGATATGCCGCCTCTGCCGCCCGACTTCAGCACCACTCATGGCGTGGTTCAGGTCTTCGAGGTCCAAAGCCCTTGCTGCAACGCGGAACATCTCGGAATAGGTTTTGGCGGAATCTGGCGGCATCGTCTCAACCATGACCCACCGCCTTAAACTTAAAAAATCGCTGTGAGGCTACGCCATCACAGCCGCGGTGTCCTTTGGAAAAGAACACGCGACCGCACAGCTCCAACGAAACCCGACCGCTTCTGAAATAATCAATATTATCAATGTAATCACATACTTTCATACATCTTTATTATACAGAATATGACAGTATTTCACAAACTTCAGATACCAAAGCTCCATTGACATAATCGCCTGCTCGTTCAGTATTTTCGGTATGACGAGTGGACGGTGCGCGCGAAGCAGCGCATTCAGATATGGGGGCAATCGAATGGCAGATCGCAACGACGGCTCAAATCCAGATCAGAAACGCTTTGAGACTTACGGCCAACATCTACGGTGGTATGCAAATCACGATTACTACATCGCCATATCGCTCATAATTGCAACATTCACGATTGCCCCGTTTGCGATCTTTATCATTCCGTTTTTCGCATTCGGTTTGATCATCGTAGAAAGCGAGTTCCTTGAGAGCGATTTAAGAGCCGAATTGAGGGCAGCTGCGGACGTTCCAAGAAATGTACTGTTGCTTCAAACCAAAGGTTTTCAGGCCCACATATTCTCGTTGCCCTTTTTGTCGATTTTGAAAATCCCAGAACACATCATCAAAAGCAGAAACACAGAGGAAATTAGCTTAATCATAAAGCATGAGCTTGCACATCACAGGCGCCATGACACGTCCAAGATTATATGGATTATATCAGCTATTCTTCTTTTGATTTTTTACTTCATAACTGCGTTGTCGCTTTGGTTTTCTCCATTTCAAATTCAACTGGTTGAAGACCCGATGAGGGCGAGAGAAATTGTATTTATTGTTTTTTCTTCTATCTTATTGATAGTCCTATTTTCGATATATGTTTTATATAGGACTGAAAAATTTCCATTTTTGAATAGAAATATCGGCAATATTACAACGATCTCTTTTGCCTTGATCTTGGGACTTGGTGGCAGTTGGATCGCTAGGTATTTGGGATACTTTCCAGAGCCGTATGCGAGTGTCGATCCCTCACTGGAGGTCCGAGACCAGACGATCAGGTTTTGGTCGTTGGTGATCCTCGCATGCGCGGTCTTGCTGTTCATGCTCCTACGCGGGATGTGCCATCGGATAGAGTATCATGCTGATTTCGAAGCTACGGAAGATGATTTGGATGCGCATGTCCGATATTGGGCCAGACGCGCATCGCCAAAAATCAAAGAGCGGGCCGCATCGTGGCTGGTTGGCGTTTACAACCAATTTATCGATCCGACAGATCGGCAGCGCCATGCGGCATTAACAGGTCAACATCGCGCAAGCAGTTGGGGTTTGTTTTTCTACACTCTGATATGGTCAGCCGCTTGCGGGTTTCTGTTGTTGCGGGCGCTGACCAACGGTCGCAGCAGCTATGGGGAAAGCGCCCTTCAACTCACAAATGATCTTGGATTATTTGGACTGCTAATGATGGTCGGCATCATCGGCTACGGGGTTCACAGCATGATGCGTATCCACGGGCGCTTTTTCAGGCTCGAGGTCGTGAGTGTGTTTGCGGGTTATGCGTTCGGAGCAGTTTTCGCTTTCACATCCGTCTACTTGTTTGAGCGCTCAGCCTTTGACCTTGAGCACTTTCGACCGAACGGCACATCTGACTTTCTCTTAGTATCAGTGGCCAGCTTTTTCCCATTGCTGTTGGTTGCCAGCCTGACTGCCAATTTCGCCAAAATCAAAACACCGCTCGCTATGGCGCAGGTGCTTTCGTGCGCCGTGTTGGCAACCGTTGTCGCATCAGGCACTTTGATAGAGGACTTAAGGGTAGAGGTTGGAATCGCCTTTGGGTTTATGATCGTTCTGGCAATTGTGTTTCTGGTTGTCGTGATTTTGGGCGCGCGACTCGCTCTCTTCCTGATATCGTTGATAACGGGAAGGCCAAGGCCGGGCCAAACCTAAAAGAGTGCAGGTCGGCTAGTGACTGGGCTGCTTAGCCTCGTCTATCTCTTTCAAAAACGTCAGGATTTCCGCGTCATCGAGCGCGGCATCACCCTCACCTTCAACGATTTCTAAGAGTTTCTTTCGCAGCTCAAAATGGTTGTGAAGGGTGTAAATCGAACCGTTGAAGCGAAGTAAAATCCTGCTGATTGGCGCATCACCGTGGGCAGTGATTGCGGACTTGCCTCGCGTAACCTCGACTTCCTCGATGACATCAAGCTCAATCAGTCCAGCTTTCAGGAGTCTGTCGTAAATCGCGTTAAGTGGTGTCTCCGTAGGCGATGTGATAACCAGCGGTGGCAGTTCAGCTTGCATCGTGATCACTCCGTTCTCTTTCTGCAAATTGGCGGATCGCCTGCATGCTGGCAAGATGATTTCATGGCGCATTTTAATTTCAGCGTTGCGGTGACCCGACATGGCCCAAGACAAAAAAAACAAAAACAAAAAAATTATAGAAAATAAATCAAGGGAAAATTCCTTTCAAAAACAACAAGATACAAATTTTTCTCGCATCAATGATACAAGCGATGATAAGAATTACGCCTCCTCGCAAGAAGAGGTAGATGATGTACTTAGAGAATTTTTATTTAAACCGAGAGATAAAAAAATAAAACCAGTATCCACTAATGTAATGCTCACGCCGGACGTGAAAGAAGAGTTCCAGAAATTTGCTAAATCGCAGGGCATGTCGTTGGCGGAGCTGATGCGCCGTGCAATTTTTGCAGCAATCAGCGACCCTGACATCATAACGCGGTCAGACGTCGACGAGCGCGAAAGCGTCTATCGAAGCTCTATCGGCGCAAGCCGTTGGACACGTGATCGATAAATGTACTCAACGGTAGTTTGACAAAAACTACCGTTGAGTACATACTCCTGTTCATAGTCAAACTGGGACAGGAACAACGCGCATGTCAAAACACCAACCCCCCGGGACTGTTCGCCCTCAATCGAAGGGCGTCTATGTGTTGAGTGATGCCGAAACTCGCGACACCCGTCTTGTGCGCTGCACGCGGTGCTCCTTCGTGCTTGTTTCATGCGTGCTACAACTTTCGGCTCTAGACTGGCGTGATCGTCTGCCGGATTGGCAGAGGGAGGCCAAGCAGCCAATTCTTGACCGAAGGACCGCGCAGCCTGTGGTTTTCGATCTGGAATGGTTGGATTGCGAGGACTTGGTGGCGTCAAATGACAATATGCCGCCGGAGGGTGCAGAGGACCCGGCGGTGGAGGCTGCGGTGCGGACCTATGACGACAATCTACGCAGCTATCTCGATGATACGTGCCGCCAGCCGATAGGAGCAAATAGTCGCCCTGTCGTGCATGATGTAAACCGCCAAAGGTTCATCGAAATCGCATCCATCGTGGCTGCGGCCTTTCCCGAGATCAGCGCTTACTGGCCCCGTCATCCCGTTGGTCGGAACAGCCATCCGCCTGCTGACAATGACAACTGCCGTCGGCCCGTGCGACGATGGCGCTGATCTCCACGCCGCTGAACGAACAAAGCCCGCCGATCCGGCGGGCTTTTTTGTTCCAATCGCCCGGAGCTTGGTTCTTGCGGGTGTAGATAAGCGGCGTCGGTCGTGCTCACGGCAGCGCCCCGACATTCCAAACCAACCCTGACAACTCAAGCTGAGTGCCTGCGCGACGATCCTTTGTCGGTGCGGGTGCTGAAGGAGGTGATACCCCATGTCAAAACAAGGCCAGGGGCTGTTTCAAGAAAGCATCGGCGGCTTGGCAACGGTTCTGGCGTTGATCGCAGCGTTCATGGGAACGCCATATCTCGACAGGTGGACTTCTGACTTCGCCATGGGGCTGGTCGTGTCGGCCTACGGATATGAACTCGTTCCCTTGGCGAAGATCGTCTGGACGTTTCTGCTCGGCGGGCTGGTGTTCTTTATCAGCCGCGCCATCGTTGCCCTCGCCATCATCATCATCAGCTCTTGGGGCGTGATGAGATTTGGCGCTTTCCTCTAAAACCTACCGTTAAGGAGAACCACAATGAGTTGGAAACAAAAGAAGGTTGCTGAAGTCCACAAGCGCTATTTCGACTGGGGCGAGTTCTTTGGAACGCTCTTCGTGATCGCGCTGTTGATCATCGGGTTTCTTGCCCTGATCGGCGGATAATCCAATCAAACAGGAGACCTCCCCCAAAGGGGGGAGGCTCCGCAGCAATGACCCTTACGGGCTGGAGCGTCTGGTACACGTTCCAGCCCTTTTTTGTTTCAGATCAGGAAAGGGGAGTCCAATGGCGCAATCGGATTTTTCCGGGTTCGACCCGCATCACAATGCGCGGTTTCGGTTCGGCAGCGCGGGGGTCAGCACCGCCCGCGATCTCGCACAAACAAACATGTTCGATGCCGATGATACATCGCTTTTCTTCGGTTTTTTCGGGAATCGCCAAGTGTTTTATTCCGGTCCCGGTGGGGCGGTTTTGGTTGCGGGGGCGAGGTCGGGAAAGCTGCGCGATATTCTGGCCTATAACATCTGCTGGGGCATCCACCCGGCTTCGATGCTGCTGCTGGACGTCAAAGGCGAGTTGGCCGCGATATCACGTGACCAAACACCAGACCGCAAACACTGCATCTATTGGAACCCGCGCGGCCTGCATGGTCTGCCTCGGCACCGCCTGAACCCGCTTGATTTCATCCGAACTGACAGCCCGAGCCTGCACTCCGATGTGAAACTCTTCGCCGAAAACATGATCCCGCGTTCTGGCTCTGCGCAGGGCGAGTTCTTCGAATTGCGGGCACGCGAATATCTCGAAGCGATCTGTTTGACGGCGGTCAAGCTCCACGGTGTCCTGACCTTCCCGGAGCTTTATCGCATTATCAATCTCATTCCGGGCGGCGGCGATGACTGGCTCAACTTTGCCTACGAAATGCACACGTCACGCATTCCACTTGCTGTGCGGGTCGAGCAAGAGATTGCCGAAGGGCGCGATGATCCCGGGGGCGGCTTTCGCGGTATTTTGGGGGAGTTGTTCAAGAGCGTTGCCGCCTTGTCCTCGCCAGAAATCCTTGAGAGCGTTTCACCACCTTACGATTTTTCTCTCGCCGATTTGTGCCGCGCAGATCAGCGCACCAATCTTTATTTGATGCCGCCCGCCGAAACGCTTGAAACGTGGGGGCCTGTCATCAAGGCGATGTTCGTCGGCGCAATGGTGCATAAGTCGCGCAATCCGTCCGCGCCGCGCCAAACATGGGTGATCGACGAGGCCGCGCAGCTCAAGAAATTTCCGCTGCTCGTTTCGCTTTATTCGCTAGGCGCTGGCCTTGGCATTCGCCCGCTCGCGGTCTTCCAAAGCACCCATCAAATGAAGGCGCTGGGGCCGGATGCCGATACGATCATCATGGCGTCTGCGGCGCTACGCTGCTTTTTCGGGGTGCGTGATATCGACACCGCAACCACCGTCTCACGCATGAGTGGGGTGCAGACGCTAGATTACATCGATGACGCGCAAATCGCCCGCGCCGAGCACGCCAAGCGGCAAATGGTCCATGCCATGCTGAATGGCGGCGATCCCATCGCGACCAGCCTGCAAGCTCGCCAGCACATCGCGCAAGCACAGATACCGCAAAAGCAGCACCGCAACCTCATCACCGCCGATGAGGTGATGACACTTCAGGGCAAAGCCATCGTCTTTGCCGATGCGCTGCCCGGCCCGGCGCTCTTGGACCGCCGCGCCTATTACGACCAGCGCTTCATGGCCGGGCGGTTCCACCCTTCGCCCTATCACCCGCCGATGGATCGGGTGCGTGTTAAAACGCGGTTCGGAACCGCGTGGAAGCGCGTGATACGAGAACCCGTGCCGTCAGAATTTGCGGCGTACCCCCAACATGCCGACGGCACTTGGTCCCGGATTGAGGACTAGATCATTATGACTGACAACACGAAAAACGCCCGTACCGCCGGATGGACAACCATGCCGCATGCGCGTGGCGGCGTCGATGCCAAATCTATCACGCCTGCTTTTGAGAGTGAACGTGACACGTTCCACACGAAGCAATTGCGCGACCTCAGCACAACGGAAAGCGAGCGCCGGGCGGCTTTCAAAGCACAGCGCCGGGATCAAGGTGGTTCTGCCATGATCCGCGAGCAGCAACCGCGACCCGTTCTCAAACCGTCGCCGAGACTGGCGCACGGGGCGGACAGGGCGGCGCATTACGACCGACTGACCGCTGATCGACGCGAGGCGGATCGTCAAACCAACATCACCAAGCTGACAGCGGCCCGCGATGACCTTCTGCGCCATAACGAATGGCTCAAAGGCGTCGAACGCCAAGCCCGCCAAATGCCGTCAAAAGCTTCGCCGGAAAAGGCCAAGGCACTCACGCGCGAGACCTTCAAGATGATGCGCGAAGTCGAAACCCGCTCAACCCGCAAAATCGACCGCGCTCAAGCGGTCCGCCGCGAGGTGCGCGACTAATCCAATTCACCAACCCCAACCATAAAGGAGTTCTCATGAACGAGCACGATAGAAATGACCTAGGGCAAAACGACATGTTCGCCGATCCGCCCACCCGCGATCCGAATAAGCCTTATGAAAAACACCGTGACGGGGCGCTCGAAATCGCGATTTGGAAGCGCGAGACGGACAAAGGCACGCTCTACAACACCGACCTCAAACGTTCCTACAAGGATGAGCGCGGCGAATGGCAGGCCACCCATACCATCCCGGAGCGCGACCTGCTCAAAGCCGCCCGGCTTCAAGAACAAGCTTACACCTCAATCCAGACGGCGCGTGAACACGACCGTGTGCAGTATATGGAGCAGCGCCAAAAAGAGCGGCCAGCGCAAGCTCGCGACCGCGCACAGGATCATGGCCGAGAACGGTAATCAGGGCTGAAAAGCCCGGAATACCTAAAAAAAATCCTTGCCAGAATGTATAATTTCAAGTAGTTTGTTCACTATATGTTCTATCATGGAAAGGGGAATAGGCATGGATACAAGCTAAGCAAAGAGTAAGGAAAGCAACACAGTGACCACCGACAATGAAAACAGGAACAACGAGCACGAAAAACTAATTGCTGACATTTTAAGCCGTAAACCCGCGACGAGGCCCACTGTCGATATTGATGTCGATAGCTATCAATCAATGATCGACGATCCCGGCGTCTCGGAAGCCCGCAAGCGGGAACTGATTGCGATTATTGGACGGATTGTGGTCCAATTCATCGATATCGGATTTGACGTTCATCCGGTCCAGCTAGCAACAGCGGACAAAAGGAAACGTCCCAAACTTACCAACAAAGCTGAAAAGGAGCGCCAAGACGAAAGACGCGCAGAAAGGATCAACGCATGAACCAGAAAACAGCCACAACAAAAACCATTGTAGCAACACCGCAAAAAGCGGTCATTTATTGCCGCGTTTCAACACCCGGGCAAGTCGAGGATGGAAATGGACTCGATAGCCAAGAAGCACGGTGCCGGGATTACGCCCAGCGCGTGAACTACGAGATCATAGGTGTGTTTCACGAAAAGGGCATCTCAAGCGGCCTGTTTGATCGGCCTGATTTTAAGAAGATGATCACCTTCCTGCGCCAATGCGAGGAGGACAAGATCATGGTCTTGATCGACGACATCAACCGATTCTCCGGCGATGTGCAGGTCCATTGGGACCTCAAATCCCAACTGGCTATGGCGGGCGGGCTGCTTGAAAGCCCGACCATGAAGTTCGGGGATAGCCCTGACGACAAGCTGATTGAGAACCTGCTGGCATCCGTTGCGCAGCACAGGCGCGAGAAGATCGCCGAAACCACCAAAAACCGGATGAAGGGCCGCGCCCTCAACGGCTATTGGTGCTTCGCTGCGCCGTTTGGCTACAAATATGAAAATGTAGAAGGCCATGGCAATTTGCTGGTGCGCGACGAACCATTGGCCTCAGTTATCCAAGAAGCGTTGGAGGGTTTTGCGTCCGGGCGTTTCGACACGCAGGCAGAAGTGAAGCGTTTCCTTGAAGCACAGCCCGCCTATACAGACCGCCGCAAGAATGGCGTGACCTTTGAGGACGTTCTTCGATTGCTGACCCGTCAACACTATGCGGGGTACATCGAATTCCCCGATTGGGGCATCTCGCTGCGCAAAGGTCACCATGAAGCGCTTATCGATCTTGAAACTTATCAGCGAATACAAGAGCGCATCAAGGAAGGCGCGCGCGTGCCCGCCCGGGCGGACATTAACGCAGAGTTTCCGCTACGCGGCTTCGTCACTTGCGGGGATTGCGACAAGCCGCTGACGGCTTGCTGGTCCAAGAGCAAGACAGGCAAGAAGCACCCATACTATCTGTGCTTCAACAAGGGCTGTGAGAGTTACCGCAAGTCGATCCGCCGCGATGCCGTCGAAGGCGAGTTTGAAACCATCCTCAAACGCATGCAGCCAACCGAAACGCTGTTCAACTATGTTCGTGTCATTTTCAAAGGCGAGTGGAACAAGCGCCTCTCGCAGATGCAGGACATCAAGAAAGCGCTGCGCCGCGATATTCTCAAGATTGACAAGCAGGTCGAAGGCTTAATGGACCGCATTGTCGATGCGCAAAGCGGCGCGGCTATCACCGCCTATGAGCGCCGGATTGGCAAGCTGGAAAAAGACAAGCTCATCAAAGCCGAAAAGCTCGCAGAGCCGACCGCTCCGCACCGTGGGTTTGAAGAAATGTTCGAACTCGCGCTCACATTCCTTGCAAGCCCTTGGAAACTCTGGGCTTCTGAGCGTTTGGAAGACAAACGAACCGTTCTGAAACTGGCTTTCGAAGACCGTTTGCCCTACTGCCGAAAAGAGGGATTTCGAACCCCGCAAGCCTCTGAACCGTTTCGGTTTTTAGGGCTGTGCGGCCAAAATCAAGAAATGGCGGAGAGACAGGGATTCGAACCCTGGGTACGCAAAGCGCACAACGGTTTTCGAGACCGCCCCGTTCGACCACTCCGGCATCTCTCCGCAAGCACCTTCCGGTGCGCCAATTCATGTGCTGTGAGCGTGGTCTGCCCAAAGCGGCGCTACCGATAGAGCAAACCGGCTGATAAACGCAAGCGCCGATTGGCCGATTTACCGGCCAGTTTGCTTGACAAGGATCGCCGTTTTGCGCTTATAGCGCCTGAGATCAGAGCGCGGGCCAGTTCCCGCGCCTTTTTTCGTCTGGATGAAGCCTCCCCCCATTTGGTTTCGTTCAGGCATCCACCCAAGAATCGCACCCAAGACTGACAAGAAGCTTTGGGCTGGTTCGCACGGATTTGCGAACGGGACTCGACAGCACTGAACACGAAGGAAAAGACGATGTTCGCAGTCATCAAAACGGGCGGCAAACAATACAAAGTTGCCGCCGATGACGTTATTCAAATTGAGAAGCTTGGCCAGGACGCTGACAGCCAAGTGGTTTTCGACAATGTGCTGATGGTTGGCAACGAAGCCGATGTGACCGTCGGCGCGCCTCTGGTTGAGGGCGCAAGCGTTGTTGGTGAGCTGGTTGAGAACAAGCGCGGCAAGAAGATCATCATCTTCAAGAAACGCCGTCGCCAGAACTCCCGCCGCAAAAATGGCCATCGCCAAGAGTATTCGGTGGTGAAGATCACCGACATTCTCACCGGTGGTGCCAAGCCGAAAGCTGCCAAAAAAGCAGAAAAGAAAGCCGAGCCGAAAAAAGCTGAAGCCAAAGCCGAGCCCAAGGCAGAAGCGAAAGCAGATGCCAAACCGGCTGCTGAGAAGAAGCCCGCTGCCAAGAAAGCCGCACCGAAGAAAGAAGCGCCTGCCGCTTCGTCTGGCGATCTGCCCGAAGGCGCACTGTTCACCGCCCCTGAAGGCGCTGCGGATGATCTGAAGAAGATTTCCGGCGTTGGCCCTGTGCTTGAGAAGAAACTGAACGCGCTGGGCATCACCACCTACGCGCAGGTTGCCGCGTTCACCGCCGATGATATCGCCAAGGTTGACGATGCGCTGTCCTTCAAAGGTCGCATCGAACGCGATGATTGGTTGAGCCAGGCCGCTGAATTGGCTAAGAATTCCTAAGATTTGAGGATACAGAACCATGGCACATAAAAAAGCAGGCGGTTCATCCCGCAACGGTCGCGATACCGCTGGTCGCCGTCTTGGCGTGAAAAAGTTCGGCGGCGAAGTCGTTATCGCCGGCAACATCGTTATCCGCCAGCGCGGCACGAAATGGCATCCGGGCGAGAATATGGGTATGGGCAAGGACCACACTCTCTTCGCGCTGACCGATGGTACGGTGTCGTTCGCCAAGAAGCGCGACGGCAACACCTATGTTTCCATTCTCCCGATGGCCGAAGCTGCCGAATAGGTCGCCTCGACATTGGATGCGGCCTCCCCTTGAGGATGCCGCAAGCAGTTTCAAAGGGAGGCGCAAGCCTCCCTTTTTTGTTTTTGAAAGTTCAAAACCATGTCCGCCCGTTCCAACCCCAACGTTCAGTTGCGTCTGTATGCCCTTGATGACGCTGACCGGCTTGCCGTGCTGTTGAACGATCCGGATGTCACGGCGATGACGGCCTCCATTCCCTACCCTTATGCGCGTTCCGATGCTGAGGCGTTTTTGTCCAATGCGCGCAATGAAGAGGGCCGGATTGTTGGCCGCGCCATCCTGCTGGATGGCGAGCTGGTCGGCGGTGTTGGGCTTGGTCCGCGCCCCGGTGGGGCCGAAGAGCTGGGCTATTGGGTGGGCAAGGCCTATTGGGGACAAGGTATCGCGACGCGAGCGGTCGGCCTGTTTCTGGACGTGCTGCGCGAGCAGGGGGTGAGCGCGCCCTTGCACGCCAAAACCGTGCGCACCAATGAAGCCTCGCAGAAGGTTTTGCTGGCCAACGGCTTCACCTTTGCCGGCGAGGGCGAATGCATCACGCCGGCGCGTGACACACCCAAACAACCCTCCAACGATTATGTTCTGGAGGCGCTCTAGATGAAGTTCCTCGACCAGGCGAAAATCTACGTCAAAGCCGGTGATGGCGGCGCGGGCTGCGTGTCGTTTCGGCGCGAGAAATACATCGAATATGGCGGGCCCAATGGCGGTGATGGCGGGCGCGGCGGCGATGTCTGGGCCGAATGTGTGGCCGGTCTCAACACGCTGATCGATTATCGCTACCAGCAGCATTTCAAAGCCAAAAAGGGCATGCACGGCATGGGCCGGGATCGCAACGGCGCCAAGGGCGATGATGTGGTGCTACGCCTGCCTGCGGGCACGCAGATTACCCATTCTGAGACCGATGAAGTGCTGGCCGACATGACCGAGATCGGCGAGCGTATTCTTTTGTTCAAGGGCGGCAATGGCGGCTTTGGCAATGCGCATTTCAAATCCTCCACCAACCAGGCGCCAAGGAACGCGAACCCTGGTTTGGAGGGCGAGGAAGCTTGGCTGTGGCTCAATTTGAAATTAATCGCCGATGCCGGGCTGATTGGCCAACCCAATGCGGGCAAATCGACGTTTTTGGCCTCGACAAGTGCCGCCAAACCGAAGATTGCGGATTATCCCTTCACCACGCTGCACCCCAATCTGGGTGTTGTTGGCGTTGATGAGCGCGAGTTCGTGCTCGCCGATATTCCTGGGCTCATCGAAGGCGCCTCGGAAGGCATCGGACTGGGCGACCGGTTTTTGAGCCATGTGGAGCGCTGCAAGGTACTCTTACATCTGGTCGACGGCACGCAAGAGGATGTGGGGCAGGCCTACACGGTGATCCGTGGTGAGCTGGATGCTTATGCTAACGGGCTGGAAGACAAGCCGGAATTGGTGGCGCTCTCCAAGGCGGATGCCTTGAGCGAAGAAGAGCGCGCTGAAAAGCTCGCTGCGCTGGGCAAAGCCTGTGGTCAACGCCCAATGCTTGTGTCTGCGGCAAGCCGTGAAGGTGTGCCGCAGGTGCTACGCGCGCTGATGCGGATGATTGACGGCGATTTTGGCCAAGACCTTGATGAAGCCGCGGAGTACCCTTCCCAAGAGGATGCGCCATGGCAGCCCTGAGGTCTGATTCAAAAAGCGCGTTCACGCCGCTCGCCAAGCACAAACGCATTGTTATCAAAATCGGCTCCTCGCTGCTGGTGGACACCGACACCGGCGCGTTGAAAGAAGCTTGGCTGTCATCGCTGGCGGATGATTTGGCGGCGCTTGCCAAGCAAGGCGCCGAGATCGTTCTTGTGTCCTCCGGCGCCATCGCCATGGGCCGCGTGATGCTCGGCATGCAGGCCCGCGCTGACAAGTTGGAAGATGCGCAGGCGTCGGCCGCCGTCGGGCAGATCGCGCTCGGTCGGGCCTATGCGCAGGCGCTCGGGCAGCGCGACTTGGTGGCCGGTCAAGTGTTGCTGACGCTGGGTGATACCGAAGCGCGGCGGCGCTATCTCAATGCGCGCGCGACCATCAACACGTTGCTTGCGCGTGGCGCCGTTCCGGTGGTGAACGAGAATGACACGGTGGCGACCAACGAGATTCGTTATGGCGACAATGATCGATTGGCGGCCCGCGTTGCCTCAATGATCGGCGCCGATGCGCTGGTTCTGCTCAGCGATATTGATGGGCTTTACACCGCACCGCCGAATACAGATCCAGACGCCGAGCACATTCCGCTGGTGGAGGTGCTGACGCCGCAGATTGAAGCGATGGCAGGTGGCGAAGGCTCCAACCTCTCGCGCGGTGGCATGAAGACCAAGGTGGACGCGGCCAAGATGGCGGTCAGCGCTGGCACTGCGATGGTGATTGCATCCGGTAAGGTGATGAACCCGCTCAAGGCCATTGATGAGGGTGCAAACGACACGGGTGTCCGGTGCACCTGGTTTGCGCCCGATGGCAATCCGGCCACGGCACGCAAACGGTGGATTGCAGGCTCGCTTGATCCGCACGGCGATCTGCTCATCGATGAAGGCGCGGCCCGTGCGCTGGCGCAGGGCAAGTCGTTGCTGCCAGCCGGTATTCATTCAGTGTCGGGGGCGTTTGAGCGCGGCGATGCGGTGCGTATTGTGACGCTTGAGGGCGCTGAGGTTGCGCGCGGCCTGGTCGCCTATGACAGCGCCGACGCGCAAAAGATCGCTGGGCGGAAAAGCGCTGATATTGAAGCGATTTTGGGTTATGCCGGGCGCAACGCTATGGTGCATAGAGACGATTTGGCGCTCACCTCTGTGAGTTCGGGAGAGAAGAAAAATGGCACTGTTGGATAGTGACGCATCGGTGGATGTGGCTGACCTCATGCAGGACATGGGCGACCGGGCGCGTGCAGCCTCGCGGGCGATTGCGCTGGCCTCGACGGACACCAAGAATGCGGCACTCGCTGCCATTGCTTCTGGTATTCGGGCGCGTGCCGATGACGTGCTGGCCGCCAATGCACGCGACTTGGCGGGTATGCGCCAGCGTGATGTCACGGTGGCCTATCAGGAGCGTGCGACACTGAACCCTGATCGTGTGGAAGCGATTGCGCAGGCTGTGGAAGCCATCGCGGGCCTGCCCGATCCGGTCGGTGATGAGATCGCCGCTTGGGAACGTCCCAACGGCCTAAAAATTTCGCGGGTGCGCACACCGCTCGGCGTCATCGGCATCATCTTTGAATCGCGCCCCAATGTGACCGTGGATGCGGCGGCTCTGGCGATGAAGTCCGGCAACGCCTCGATCCTACGCGGCGGGTCCGATACGATTGAGACCAACCAGGCGCTCTATGGTGCGATTGCCGAGGGGCTGGAGTCGGTGGGCTTGCCAGCCGATGTGGTGCAGTTGGTGCCGATCACGGATCGTGCCGCCGTGGGCGCCCTTCTGACGGGCTTGGGTGGCACCGTGGATGTGATTGTGCCGCGTGGCGGTAAGTCGTTGGTGGGCCGTGTGCAGGCCGAGGCGCGCGTGCCGGTGTTCTCGCATCTGGAAGGCATTTGCCACGTCTATGTGGACAAAGCCGCCGATATGCAGATGGCGCTGGATGTGGTGGTGAACGCAAAGATGCGCCGTACGTCAATCTGCGGTGCCGCCGAGACGTTGTTGATCGATCGTGCGGGCGCTGACATGTTCACTGGTCCGCTGGTTCAAGCGTTGCAAGAGGCAAGCTGCGAAGTGCGTGGCGACATTGAGAGCCTCTCGCTTGCCAAAGGCGTGCTTCCCGCCAGCGAGGACGATTGGTCCACCGAGTATGGCGATGCGATCATCACGGTGGGGATCGTCGATGGTGTCGATGGCGCGCTCGATCATATTGCAACCTACGGGTCCTCGCACACCGAGAGCATCATTACAGACGATGAGGCTGTGGCGACCAAGTTCTTGAACGAATGCGATAGCGCCATCGTCATGCACAACGCCTCGACGCAGTTTGCCGATGGCGGTGAGTTCGGCATGGGCGCGGAGATCGGCATCGCCACGGGCCGGATGCATGCGCGTGGTCCGGTGGGTCTGGAGCAGCTGACCAGCTTTCATTATGTGGTGCGTGGCACCGGCCAAACACGCCCGGCCTAATTTGCCCCATCCCGTCTACCCTCCCGCCCGCGTGCGGCTGCCCTATGTCGCGCCTGGCCAGTCGGTTGGCCTTTATGGTGGCTCGTTCGACCCGGTGCATGATGGGCATCTGCTGGTCGCCGAGCAGGCGTTGAAGGTTCTCAAGCTTGACTGGGTGTGGTGGCTGGTGACACCTGGCAATCCGCTGAAAAACCATGATCCGGCGCATTCTCTTCAGGCGCGCATGCAGGCGGTGCTCAGCCAAGCACGCCATCCGCGCCGCAAGGTGCTCAGCGTGGAAGATGAGCTGGGCGTGCGCTACACCGCCGATACAGTCGCCATGCTGACGACGATGCGGCCCGATGTGCGGTTCGTCTGGCTGATGGGGGCGGACAATCTGGCCGGTTTTCACCGTTGGAACCAGTGGCGGTCCATTGCCAACCGGGTGCCCATCGCGGTGATCGATCGGCCCGGTTCGCACCATGCGACTTTGTCGGCCCCGGCGGCGCGCGCGATGGCCGGTATGCGGCTCGATAGAGAGGACTCAGCGCAGCTTTCCTATCTGGCGCCGCCGGCCTGGACGTTTGTTCGCGGGCCCCTTTCGCCGCTTTCTTCCAGCGCTATCCGTGCTGCGAACGCACACACCGTCTTGAAACGTTAAGAATTCCCCCCCACACTGTGAGTCGTGCGGTCTTCGGTTCGCCCGCACAAGGTATGCAGGTTCGGCCTGTTTTAGCCGGCTGACCTGTGTGGTTCCCTCTTCTAGAGCCCATGTGAAAGGACTTTTGCCGGTTTGACTCCGCAAAACAATGCCGTTGACACCCTCACCACGGCGTCGCTTGCCACCGGTGCGCATGCATCGGGCGCGAGCATCCTCTCTACGGTCCAAGCTGTTTTGGAAGATTCCAAGGCAGAGGACATCATCACCATCGATCTGGACGGAAAGTCTGCGCTCGCCGACACGATGATCATCGCGTCGGGGCGTTCGCACCGCCATGTCTCGGCAGTTGCCGACCATGTGCAGCGGGCGCTGAAAGAAGCCGGTCACGGATCGCCACGCGTTGAAGGTCTACCCCATGCTGATTGGGTGCTGATCGACACCGGCGATGTGATCTTGCATCTGTTCCGCCCTGAAGTGCGCAGCTTCTACAATATGGAGAAGCTGTGGGACGACAGCTTCAGCGACACGCCGAACGCGTAAAGCGCGTTTGGGTTGAATGATGGTGCGTTTGCTGGCTGTGGGCCGCCTGAAGGCGGGTCCAGAGCGCGAGCTGTTTGAGCGCTATTGGACGCGCGCCACGCCGATAGCCAAGCAATTGGGGTTCGGCACGCTCGATATGGTGGAGCTGCGCGAAAGTCAGGCGCAAAACGCCGATCAGCGCAAAGCTGCCGAAGCCATGGATCTACTTGCCAAACTGCCCCATGGCGCGGCCCTGATAGCGCTGGATGAACGCGGCAAGGCGATCACCACACCGCAGTTTTCTTCAAAGCTTGAAACTTTCAGGGATGCAGGCAAGCCGGTCGCGCTCATCATCGGAGGACCGGACGGGCTGGATAGCAGTGTTCGCCAGCGCGCCGACTTTGTGATCAGCTTTGGCGCCATGACCATGCCACATCAGTTGGTGCGTGTGCTGGCCGCTGAACAGCTCTACCGCGCCATGACGGTGCTCAGCGGGCATCCCTATCACCGGGCATGAGGGCGTTTCGATGTGGTTAACGAAAGGTTTAGCGGCTAGACGCTAGGCTTTGCGTTTGAAACTGCGAAAACTTGGTCCATGCGCGCCTCTCGCCTCCCTTTTGCCAGTCTGCTTTTCGCCAGTCTGCTTGTAGTCGCCGTGCCGCTTGGCGCAAGCGCACAAAACCGTCTGCAGCCTGGAGAGCCCGATGGCGATGGACTTGATCGCTTCGTGCTGCGCGGCTTGGAGCAACCCGTCGAAGCGGGCGGCGAGGACCTTGCCCAGCAAGAGTTGGAGCAGGAGCGCGATGTTGCCGCCGATGCGCTGGAGCGGCTGCGCGCTGATCTGAATGCTGCCGAAGCGCGCCAAGAGATGCTGGCCGCGGAGTTGGCCGACATCGATGCCGACGTAGAAGACCTCACCCAGCTTCTGATCCGCACCACCGAGCAAGCCCAAACCATTGCCGCGCGCGTCGATGTTCAGCGTCAGCGCATCGGCGTGCTTGATGAAAACGCGCAATCTCTTGAGGTTTCGCTGCAAGCCCAACGTGAGCGCATTGCGGTGCTCTTGTCGGCCATGGTGCGGGTGGGCCGTGCGCCGCCGCCAGCACTTTTCGTCTCGCCGGGCGATGCGTTGCGCTCGGTACGCTCAGCCATCCTTTTGGGCGTAGCTTTTCCCGAGCTTGAAGCCGAATCACGGGTGCTCGCCGACGATCTGGCCGCGCTGGAAGACGCGCGAACCGAGCTGGATGAAGCCCTGAATCTGCTGCTTGCCGACGCCGAAGCGCTCGCCCAAGAGGAAGAACGCATCGAGTTGGTGCTCTTTGAGCGATCACGTCTGCGTGAGGAGAATCAGAGCGTTTTGGAGCGTGAACGCGAGCGCGCGGCGCTGTTGGCGGGCGAAGCCACAAGCCTAGAGGCTTTGCTTACTGACCTTGAACAAGAGCTCGATAGCGTGCGCCAAGCGATGGCCGATGCCCAGCGGGCGCAAGAAGAAGGCCCGCCCGACGCTGACGATCGCCAAGCCATTGCCAGCCTACGCGATACTGGCCGTATGAGCCCGGCTTTTGCCTTCGGATCGGCGCAGGGGCTGATCCGTTTGCCCGTTCGCGGGCAAGAAATGATGGCCTTTGGTGACCAAGATCGATTTGGCGAAACCAGCCAAGGGCTCCATATAGCAACCAGAGCTGATGCACGCGTGGTGGCACCCGCCGATGGCTGGGTGCTCTATGCCGGTCCGTTCCGCGCCTATGGCCAGGTGGTCATCTTGGATGTCGGCGACGGTTACCGCATGATCCTTGCGGGCATGAGCCGCATTAATGTCGCATTGGGGCAGTTTGTCCTGATGGGAGAACCCATCGCCACAATGGGCGAGCGTGGCTCCGTCGTGCTCGCTGATGGTTCAACACAAACGCCGCAACCTGTGTTGTTCGTTGAACTGCGCGAGGATGGACGTCCTATTGATTCTTCGTCATGGTGGGCGAACAGCGATGGGGCAACGCAACGGGACAGTCAAAGGACTGACGGATGATGAAAAAGATACCGGTTTTCGTGCTGGGGTTGGCACTCGGGGTCGCCGTGACCTTCGGGGTGACCCACTATCGGCTGGGACCGATTGGTGCGCAGGCGCAGGCCGGAGCCGAAACATTCAACCAGCTGAAACTGTTCGGCGACGTGTTCGAGCGGGTGCTCAACGATTATGTCGAGCCGCAGGAAGAATCCGAGCTGATTGAAAATGCTCTCAATGGCATGCTCACCTCGCTGGACCCGCATTCGGCCTATCTCGGCCCGGAGGCTTTTGAAGACATTCAGGAGCAGACCAGCGGTGAATTCGGTGGCCTGGGTATCCAGGTGACGATGGAAGATGGCTTCGTAAAAGTCGTCTCGCCTATCGACGATACACCCGCTGCACGCGCTGGCATTTTGGCCAATGATTTGATCGTCGGCCTTGATGGCGAAGAGGTGCAAGGCATGGACCTCAGCCAAGCGGTGGACCGGATGCGTGGCATTGTCGGCACACCGATCACGGTGACAATCCGCCGCGAAGGGGCTGAAGATTTTGATGTCACTTTGCAGCGCGACACCATCCGCATCGCCTCGGTGCGCAGTCGTTTGGAAGGCGAAATCGGCTATTTGCGCGTCACCCAGTTCTCCGGTCAGACCGGCGAAGGGTTGGAGCGCGAGATCCTGGCGCTCAACGAGGAAGCTGAAGAAGCCGGTGTTGAGATTTCAGGCTATGTGCTTGATCTGCGCAACAATCCAGGCGGTCTGGTCAACCAGGCGCTGGAAATCTCCGATGCGTTTCTTGATCGCGGCGAGATCGTTTCGATCCGCGGCCGCACCGAAGCTGATACCCGCCGCTACAATGCCCGTTCGGGCGATCTGATCGGTGGTTTGCCGGTCGTGGTGCTGATCAATGGCGGTTCGGCCTCGGCTTCGGAAATCGTTGCCGGTGCGCTGCAAGATCATCGTCGCGGCACGCTTGTTGGCTCGCTCTCCTTCGGTAAAGGATCGGTGCAAACCGTGATCCCGATGTCGGCGACCAGCGCGGTGCGCCTGACAACGGCGCGCTACTACACGCCGGCCGGTCGTTCGATCCAAGCGCGCGGTATCGATCCGGATATCGAGGTGCTTCAGGAAAATCTACCCGAAGAGCTTCAGGGCTTGGATAGCCCCGGTGGTGAAGCCTCGCTGGACGGTCACCTGTCCAATGAAGATGAGGTGGAACGCTCAGGGTCGTCGGTCTATGTGCCGCAGGACGCTGAACTCGACACGCAGCTTCAATACGCGCTGAGCCTATTGCGCGGTGAAGAGGTGCATGCAGCGTTCCCACCTGATCCGGACGCGCCGCTGCCCAACTAAACGGGCACCGCCAAATCCTTATCAAGAGCTTTAAGCCCTTGGTTAACCGACGCTTAAAGCCCTCGCTCTACAAAGAGCGAGGGCTTTTTGCTGTTGGGATCAGATTTTCAGGTAGGCGTCGCGTTCATGACCACAGATGTAGAAGGTGATCTGCATACGCCGTTGATGCCGCGCGCACGGTTCGGAGAGAACTGGCCGGTTTGGCGCGATAAGATCGTTTGGGCGGCCGGGTGGTTCACCCGCGTCGGCGGCGCCGTGCTGGGCGTCGTGCTGCTTCTGCTCGCCGGATGGATTTTTCTGACCGACACACCGCTGGGCGGCGAGCCACAAACCCAAAGCCAAATCCAAATTGCTGGCAGTCCCAATGCGCCGGGTGGCGCGGGCGCCGGGAACCCTGTGCCCGGCATGGGTGACACCGGCGAAGGGCTGGCTCAGCCACTGCCAAGCCAACCGGAGCCTGTTGCCGGTGGGCCGCGTGTTTTGCAGGTGCCGCAGGCCAATCCGGCCGATGCCAGCCTGCAGGACGCCTCGCAGCCGCCGCCAATCAATTCTGCCGCTAACGCACCGCGCTTCGATGCCCGTGGCGGTCTTCCCGCAGTTGCCAACCCCAGCCTGGTGGAGCGGTTTGATTCCAACAGTTTTGTGCCCTCGCTGGGCAGCAATGGCGAACGGGCGCTTGATGCCTATGCCCGCCCGCTTGAAGCGGGCACGATTATGCCCGGCCAGCCGCGCATAGCGCTGATCGTTGGCGGGCTTGGGATTTCGCAGACGTCGACTCAGGAAGTGCTCAACAGCCTGCCGGGCGCCACGACGCTGTCGTTTGCACCCTATGGAAGCTCGCTGACGCGCTGGGCGAGCCGTGCCCGCCAGGACGGCCATGAGTATCTGATCGAGGTTCCGATGGAGCCGTTCGATTTTCCCAACAATGACCCTGGCCCGCATACGCTTCAGGTCGGGCTGACCGAACAGGCCAATCTTGAACGGTTGCATTGGGCGCTGTCGCGCTTGCCGACACCGATTGGCTTTATGAACTATATGGGCGGGCGGTTTGCCTCGGAAGAAGACGCGCTTACCCCGATCATCGAGGATGCGGTGGGTCGCGGGCTGATGGTGATTGACGATGGTCGCTCGGCGCGCAGCCGGGTCACGGCGGTCGCTGGCGAAACCATGCCAGTTTTGCGGGCCGACGTGGTGATCGATGCGCGCGCCGATCAACAATCGATCAACAACCGGCTTGCCCAGCTTGAAGCGATTGCCCGCGAGCGCGGAGCATCGGTCGGTGTCGCAACGGCGTTACCTTTGACCATTACGACGCTGGAGGAATGGACCGCGAGCCTTGCCTCCAAGGGCATTGCGCTTGTACCGGTATCCAGCATCGTTCGCTTCTAGAGCGTTTCCAGCAAAAGTGGGCACCGGTTTTGCGTCCGGAAACGTGACCAAACAAAACCTTGAGCTGTGCGCGTGACTTGTAGATCACGAAACGGCTCTAAGGCCGATCGGCCAGGACCTTTTGATGAGCAAGAAACGCCCCGACCTGAAGCCGCAACAGAAGGCGGCCCTACCCTATCGTCCGTGTGTCGGCGCCATCGTCGTCAACCGGGACGGCCTGGTCTGGGTCGGGCGGCGGCTTCCCAATGAAGAATATACTGGCGATGCTCGCCTGTGGCAGTTTCCGCAGGGTGGGATCGACGAAGGCGAGGACGCGGAAAAAGCAGCGCGGCGGGAACTTTACGAGGAAACCTCAATCAAGTCGGTTTCGCTGATCACCGCCCTTGATGGTTGGCTCACCTACGACTTGCCCGAGCACCTTGTCGGGGTCGCTTTGAAGGGCAAATACCGCGGCCAGAAGCAGCGATGGTTTCTCTATGGCTTTGAAGGTCAAGAAACCGAGATCAATGTCACCGAGCCGCCCGATGGCCATGATCCAGAGTTCGATGAATGGTCTTGGATGGCAATCGAGGACGTTCCGAGCAAAGCCGTCGCGTTTAAGGTCGATCTTTATCGAACGCTGATTGAGCATCTGCGCGGGAACGCAGCGATCCGCTTTTCCTGACGTACCGGTCGCGCGTTTTGTCGCGACTTGTGCCAGACCACCACCAGACGGTCTGGTCGTTGTTCCAGACGAACGGGTCGTTTGTCGCGACCGACTTAACTGTGTTCTGGTTGAATTTTCAGGTTGTGCGATCGCGCAGGCTGGTCGCCAGAAAGCTCAAGTTCGATGCGCGTTCGCCATAGGGCGCCAAGGTCGCCAGCGCGTCATTCAGTGTCGCGTCCAGGGTCGCTTTGGCCTTCTCAACCCCGAGCAGGCCCGGCCAGGTGGTTTTGCCGGCGTCTTCGTCCTTGCCGGTGCGTTTGCCGGCTTCATCTGAGGTGGCGGTGATGTCGAGCAGATCATCGGATATCTGGAAGGCCAGACCCAGCGACTGGCCGAATTGCGAGACGCGCTGACGCTCGTCTTCAGGTGCCAGAGCCAGGTGCGCGCCCAGCGTGCAGGCGACCTCGATCAGCGCGCCGGTCTTCATCGCTTGCATGGCGGCCAGCGCGAAGGTGTCTTTGATTTCCGTAGTTTGGCCGAAACGTCCTTCGGCTGCCAGGTCGAGCATCTGCCCGCCCACCATGCCATCGGCGCCGCAGGCGCGGGCAAGATCGCGGATCATCATTGGTGTTTTGGGATGGCCACTGGTGGCCACCAGTTCAAATGCCAAAGCTTGCAGCGCATCGCCCGCCAAAATGGCGGTTGCCTCATCAAAGGCCTTGTGAACCGTTGGCTGGCCACGGCGCAAATCATCATCATCCATCGACGGCAGATCGTCGTGGATAAGCGAATAGGTGTGGATGCACTCAATGGCCATCGCGACCTGCGGCGCGCCTGGCGGAAGCTGCGTTTTCGCGTGGGTCCCGGCGGCCAAAAGATGTGTGGTTTCAAGCGCTAAGACCGGCCGCAATCGCTTGCCCCCGGCCAGCACGGCGTGGCGCATCGCGGCGACCAATCGATCCGGTGCCTTGAGCTCGGCCAGAAGCTGGTCCATATCGCGCGTGATGCTGGCGGCGAGGTTGGCCAGATGCGCTTTCGGGTCTGACATGGTGCGGGCCGCTTTCTTTTCACGCTCTTGGAACAGGGTTGGGCGTAGCCAATGGGGCGGTCGGAAACAAGGGCTGGTAAGACGCCAAAGCGCAAACGGCGCACGCCCGGCAAGCGCTGGCAGCTGCCGCATTGGCGTTCGATCCTTCTTAAAGGATTGGCCTTGTTTGCGATCCTTGCCGTCGGCCTGCCCATCCATTTGACGCTGCTCTACACGGTGCTGCCGCCGGTCTCGACACTGATGGTGCGCGACCTCGTTCTGTTACGTGGCTATGAGCGCGAGTGGATCGCCATCGATGATGCAGCAGCGGTGCTGGAAAACTCGATCATTGCGTCGGAAGACCAGACCTTCTGCGCCCACAATGGCGTCGCCTGGCGCGATCTGCGCGATCAGTTCGACCGGTGGCGGGCTGGTGAAGAGGCGCGCGGTGCGTCGACACTTTCCATGCAGGTGGCGCGTAACCTGTTTCTCTGGCAGGGGCGGTCGGCCTTTCGCAAGGCGCTGGAAGTGCCGCTTGCGGTGCTGCTCGACACGGTTTGGTCGAAGCGGCGGATGCTCGAGGTCTATATCAATATTGCCGAATTGGGGCCGCAGCTTTACGGCTTTGAAGCCGCATCGCAGCGCGCCTTTGACCGGTCTGCAGGTGATCTGACGCGCCGTCAGGCGGCGCTGCTGGTGGCGACCTTGCCTTTGCCCGCGCAGCGCGATGCCGCCAATCCCACCAGCCGACAGTTGTGGCTCGCCGACGTGATTGCCTCACGCGCACAGCGGATGGGTGGTTACATTGGCTGCCTGGCGCCGCCAGAGCCCTGATAAACGCGCCGAAAACCGCGCAAAATCGAGCCTAAGGGGCTTTGCAGAGCGCCATTGTGTCTGTATAGAGCAGCCTTCCGAATTTGACGGGTCGCGACGCCCGCGCCTATCGGCGCGCCGCAATCGCTCGCATCCGTTGACCGACACGCCCGCCATTTTGGAGTTACGACAATGGCCGTTCCAAAGAGAAAAGTCAGCCGCATGAAGCGCGGTTTCCGCCGCTCGGCCGATGGCCTGGCAGCACCGACCTATGTTGAAGACAAGGATTCCGGCGAGCTGCGTCGCCCGCACCATGTGGATCTGAAGTCCGGCATGTATCGCGGCAAGCAGGTGCTGGAGCCGAAAGACGAGTAGTCGTCTTTTCGACATGTCTTTTATGTTCTTGAACAAGGCCGGTCTTATGATCGGCCTTTTCTTTTTTGACGTTCTGACTTCGACGAGCCTGTCATGCGCTACCTCTTCGCCCTCCCGCTGACCATCATCCCCCTCGGCCTCTACATCGTGTTGGCGATGGGGCCGAGCGGCGTTTTCGTTTTCGACCGCGAGCTGTTCAGCCAGGCAATGATCTCCGGTGGCACCGTCTCGCTGACCCAGGGGGACGGCTTGCTAGCGTTTGGTGTGGTGATCCTGTTTTTGGAGGTCGTGAAAGCTACGCGTATCGGCTTCGCACCGGTGCTCGACCATGTGCTCTCGGTCTTGATCGTGATGGTCTATGTCGTGGTGTTCATCGTCTGGGAACCGGCCTCGACGGCGCTTTTCGCGCTCCTCACGCTGATCGCTTTGGTCGATGTTTTGGCCGGGCTTTGGATCAGCCTCAACGTGGCACGGCGCGACGTGGCGATATCGCCGGGTGGATCGTTTTAGGGCGCCCCAATGGCAGCTCCAGCGCGCCTAGAGGCTGAGCAACAACGGACAGTGATCTGAAACTTCTGGATCGTAGATCACATCGAATGCCTGCACGGCATCCTCGTCGTTGATCAGCATGTAGTCAGCGAACTTGCCAGGCTTTTTGTAGTGCGAATTGCGTGTGCTGGTGAATCCCCGGCCCGTCACCAATTCCGACAGACCGGCGTCCGCCAAATTTTTGAGTGTTTCACTGCCTGGTTCAACGTTGAAGTCGCCACAGACCACCACCAGGTCGTCGGGATGTGACACCTGTTGCGACAATTCGAGCAGTCGCCGTGCCTGATTGGCGCGATCTGGCGTGTCCATTTTGCCGTTCAGGTCGCGCAGCCCATGCATATGAGTCACGCTGACGGAACGGTTGGCGCTGTAGTCATAGACGCGAACGCCGTGCGCGCTGCGGGAGCGAGGATGGTCTCCGTAGCCAACAGGGCAATAGTCCTTGTGGACGAAGCCTTGAGCCTGCCCGATGATGGGCAGCGATTGATGCACAAACGTCGCCAACCCCCATTGCGACAGTATCGGCTGATCCTCGTCCCAAAGAACACCTTGAGCCGCAGGACAAAACACTGCCACGTGATCGGGCAAGGCTTTTGAGACATCGCGGAAGAAGTTGGCCCGTTGCGGCAGAACATGATCGCCGTCGCGATAGGTCAGCCAGTCTTTGTCGGACGCAGGGCTGTGGACGACCTCTTGAAGGCAAAGCACATCGGGGGCAGAAGCTTCAACATAGGGCAGCAGTGACTCATGCAGCTTTCCACCCCATCCGTTCAGGCACATTACTTCCACTGATCAGCCCTTTTCGTCCCCGAAACCCGACACTCGCCGCACTGTAGAACGCCGGCACGATGGTCTCCAAGGTGCTGTCGCCCGTCAAATCGATTCTACCATTGGTACAGCCGCTTCGGTTTGATCGAGGGAACGCGGCATGGATGTTTCTTCCAGGTGGGGTTTTCCGCAGGGCGATGTGTGCTAGGCGCGTAGCGTGCGTTTGCCGACGCGCAAGCCCACCCAACTGGATGGGCTATTCTGCGCTGCCCACCGACAATTAAGGATCCGCCATGCCCTCAATGACACGCGATTTTCAGGCTCCTGGACGGTCTCCGGCGCGCGGCATGCGCATGATGGCGGCGACCTCGCACCCGGCGGCCACGACAACCGCGCTCAACGTCATGGACAAGGGCGGCAACGCCGTCGATGCGGCACTGGCAGCTGCGGCGGTCCTGTCGGTGGTCGAACCGCAAATGACCGGTATTGGGGGGGATTGCTTTGCCATCATCGCCCAGCCAGACGGCTCGATTCACGGCGTCAACGGATCAGGCCGCGCACCGGCCATGCTGTCGGCTGACATGTTGCGCGCCGAGGGCCATACATCTGTGCCGCCGACCAGCGCGCACGCCATTACGGTGCCAGGCGCGCTGCGTGGCTTTGAGTATATGGCAAGCCACTTTGGCACCAAACGGTTCCGTGAACTGCTGGAACCGGCCATCAAGCTTGCCCGCGATGGCTGGATTGTCGCCGATCGCGTGGCGCACGATTTCGCCAACCCCAAAGACCCGCGCGATGTCGATCAGGACCCTGTGTTGACGCGCGTTTTTCGCCCGCAGGGCCGCGTTCCGGTGGCTGGCGATCGGCTTGTTTGGCCGCAACTTGCCAAGACGTTGGAAGCGATCCAGCGCGGCGGCGTGGATGCGTTCTACACCGGTGAGATTGCGCGCGATATCGTCAGCCACATTCGTGAGCGCGGTGGGGTGATGACCCTGTCGGACTTGGCGAATTGTCGGGCCGATGCGGTGACGCCGATTCAGGCCGATTATCGCGGGCTGACGATTGCCGAACTGCCGCCGAACGGGCAGGGCGTGACGGCGCTGATCACGCTGAAAATTCTGGAACGTTTCGATATCAAGGCGATGGAAGCCGAAGGCGTTGCCCGGTTCCATTTGGAACTGGAAGCTGCGAGCGCCGCCTATAGATTGCGCGATGCGTTGGTCGGCGACGCCGAAACGACAATTGACCCTTATCGCTTCATCGATGAGGCGGTCATTGACCGGTTGGTGGAACAAATCGATCTCAATCGTCGATCGGAAAGTCTGGTTCTGCCGGAAATTCCCAATTCTGATACGGTCTATCTGAGCGTCGCTGATGACGAGGGGCGCATGGTGTCGCTTATCTACTCGATCTACGATGATTTCGGCGCTCTCACGGCAACCGAAGCGACGGGGATCGTGCTACAAAATCGCGGGGCGTGTTTCTCGCTGGAAGAGGGTCATCCCAATGAGCTGGCCGGTGGCAAGCGCCCGCTGCACACCATCATCCCGGCGATGGCGCTGAAGGATGGCGTGCCGGTGATGTCCTTCGGCGTAATGGGCGGTGCTTATCAGCCCTTGGGCCACGCGCATGTGATTTCCAACATGGTCGACTATGGCATGGACGTTCAGATGGCTTTGGATGCGCCGCGCGTGTTCTGGGACGTTAAAACGAAAAATCCGATTGTCGAGCGACCGCTTGGCGATGCGATGATTGACGCCCTGAGTGCCCATGGCCACGACGCAGGCTATGCCAAACGCTCGATTGGCGGCGGACAGGCGATCTGGCGCGATCCGGACAGCGGTGTGCTGACCGGTGGCTCTGATCCACGCAAGGATGGCTGTGCCGCTGGGATTTAGCTGAGGTCGTCACCCCTGTGCTTGTCACAGGGGGCCATTCCGATGCGCTCTGAACGAAACTCGGAGCGTGCCAATCCTGCCTCAGGCATGGATTCCTGTGACAAGCACAGGAATAGCGCCAGTTGGTGATTCAAGCGGTGCGGGAGAAGCCGAGGGTCGCGGTCGGTGCCAGACCTTCAGCAGTCGAGGCGTAACGCGCGGCCGAGCGCATGGCCGGGTGCGTCGGCAGCACCAGAACATCCTCGTCGAAACCCTCACGGGAGGCCAACATTTGCGCTGCGATACCAAGGCGCAGCGCGGCGGCATTGGCCATCGATTCAGAGGAGCGACGTTCGGTGCGTGGCGCCACGCGGCGCACCGGTTCCACCCGGACATGCTCGGTTCCAGCATCGCGGCGTGCGTAATGAGCATCGTGGGCATCAGCAGCGCGGTGGCGCTGCGTGCTCTCAATGCCGATCTGCCGGACGGGTGGAATGATCACCGGGTTTGCCTCTGATTGGTCCGCCTGACGCTGTATCACTGTGAAACCTGCGTCGGTCGGGGCCGTTAACGTTTTGTTAAACTATCAGATGGGGACGGCGCGCAAAAGTGCAATCACGTCGCACGGTTAAGCGGCGTGATGAAGCAGGATGGTGAAGGAGATTGGTAAACGCGTAGACCGCTGGAGCGGACTACTTGTCGCTGATTTCGTCGAGTTTGGACTGCATCGCCGATAGCTGGGCGCGCAGCTCGTCGATCGAGCTGTCATTCTGCTTCGGTTCGGCCTCTTCGGCGCTGCTCGTGGTGCCTGAAAAGGGCACGAACATGGTCATCGCCGTCGACATGGCGTTTTGAAAAAGTTCCATGTTGCGGCGAGTCTGTTCTTGCATGGCACCGCTCATCGCGCCGACGGCGCCAAGCGGGCCGGCGCCGAAATTGTTGGCCATTTTTTCGCGGATCGAATCCTGATCGGCGACAAAGGCGTTGATCGAATGCTCCAGATAGCTCGGCACGACGGCTTGCATCGAATCGTCGTAGAAGCGGATCAGCTGGCGCAGCACAGTGATCGGCAACAGGTTGGTGCCTTTGTTTTCCTGCTCGAAGATGATTTGCGTGAGCACCGAGCGGGTCAAATCTTCGCCGGACTTGGCGTCCTGGACCAGAAAATCCTCGCCGCCTTTGACCATCTCGGCCAGATCATCCAGCGTGACGTATGTGGAGGTGCCGGTGTTGTAGAGGCGGCGGTTGGCATATTTTTTGATGATGGTGGCGGGTACACCCGCATCCGTATCGGAAGGCATGGCCATCGATCGCTCTCCTGTTGCTGGCGTCCTTTACGCCGCCGGGCGTCTGGCGCCGGCTTTGTGCATTGCACAGTGCACAATGCCCTAAGATATGACGCACTCTTGTGCAAAGCACAACCGGAGGCGATGGCCCATTCGCCTAGCATGGCACTGCTTGACGCGGATCAAAGATGATCAGTGCCTTTTGAACAATTGAACCGGCCTAGCTCCTCGTGTTTCATTGGGGCTATCGATTTGGCCATTTTCGGCTTTTCGCCTTTATCATCATGGCCCGCACGCAGGTGCAACAAGGGTCTACCGGGAGAGACTTCATGACTTCAGTGGTTATTGCATCGGCGGCGCGTACCGCCGTTGGATCGTTCAATGGTGCCTTCGGAACCGTGCCGGCGCACCAGCTTGGCGCAACCGCCATTGCGGGTGCACTGCAGCGAGCAGGCGTTGACGCTGGCGATGTGGACGAGGTGATTATGGGTCAGATCCTCTCGGCCGGCGAAGGTCAGAACCCGGCCCGTCAGGCCGCAATGGCCGCCGGCATCCCGCAGGAGGCGACCGCCTGGGGTCTCAACCAGTTGTGCGGTTCGGGCCTGCGCGCGGTGGCGCTCGGCATGCAGCAGATCATGTCCGGCGATGCCGACATCATCGTGGCTGGCGGTCAGGAGTCGATGTCGATGGCGCCGCATGCCATGCATCTGCGCGGTGGCGTGAAGATGGGCGACGGCAAGATGGTCGACACTATGATGTATGATGCGCTGACCGACGCGTTCCAAAAGTATCTGATGGGCACGACGGCGGAGAACGTTGCCAAACAATGGCAGCTGACCCGCGATGAGCAAGACGAATTCGCCGTCAACTCGCAGAACAAGGCGGAAGCGGCGCAGAAGGCCGGCAAGTTCAAAGACGAGATCGTCGCGCACACAATCAAGGGCCGGAAGGGCGACACCGTGGTGGAGGACGATGAGTACATCAAACATGGCGTGACGGTGGAAGGCATTTCCAAGTTGCGCCCGGCCTTCGACAAGGAAGGCACGGTGACCGCGGCCAACGCATCGGGCATCAATGATGGCGGCGCGGCCACCGTATTGATGAGCGAAGCGGAAGCTGAAAAACGCGGCATCACGCCGATGGCGCGGATCGCATCCTGGGCGACCGCTGGCGTTGATCCGGCGATCATGGGCACCGGCCCGATCCCAGCCTCGCGCAAGGCGCTGGAAAAAGCTGGATGGAAGGTCGAAGACCTTGATCTGGTGGAAGCCAACGAAGCCTTCGCCGCACAGGCCTGCGCCGTGAACAAAGACATGGGCTGGGATTCTTCCATCGTGAACGTCAATGGCGGCGCGATTGCCATCGGTCACCCGGTGGGAGCGTCCGGCGCCCGCGTGCTCAACACATTGTTGTTCGAAATGCAGAAGCGTGACGCAAAGAAAGGCCTTGCGACGCTGTGCATCGGAGGCGGTATGGGCGTAGCCCTCTGCGTGGAACGCTAAGACGTCTTCTCCCCATCATCTCTAAAGGCCGGGCACCCACGCGCCGCGAAGAGCGCTCGCCCGGCACTTCTTTTTTCCAAACAATCTCGAGGAAACATCCATGGCCAGAGTGGCACTTGTAACAGGCGGTTCGCGCGGTATCGGCGAAGCGATTTCAAAAGCATTGAAAGCGGAGGGCTGCACCGTCGCCGCCACCTATGCTGGCAATGATGAAAAGGCAGCCGCCTTCACTGCTGAAACCGGCATCAAAACCTACAAATGGAACGTCGCCGACTATGACGCCTCTGCCGCTGGCATTGCCAAGGTAGAAGAAGAGAACGGCCCGATCGACATCGTGGTCGCCAATGCCGGCATTACCCGCGATGCGCCCTTCCACCGCATGACGCCTGACCAATGGAACGAAGTGATCGGCACCAATCTGACTGGCGTCTTCAACACCATTCACCCGGTGTGGCCTGGCATGCGTGAGCGCAAATTTGGCCGCGTGATCGTGATTTCTTCGATCAACGGTCAAAAAGGCCAGTTCGGCCAGGTGAACTATGCCGCCACCAAGGCTGGTGACCTCGGCATCATCAAGTCGCTCGCCCAGGAAGGCGCGCGCGCCGGCATCACCGCCAACGCCGTTTGTCCCGGCTATATCGGGACAGAAATGGTGCGCGCGATCCCCGAACAGGTGCTGAACGAGAAGATCATTCCGCAAATTCCGGTAGGTCGCCTTGGTGAGCCCGAAGAGATCGCCCGCTGCGTGACGTTCCTGGCGTCGGACGATGCCGGTTTCATCTCCGGCTCGACGATCTCGGCCAACGGCGCGCAGTTCTTCGTTTAATTTGCGTCGGCTCCGCCAAAAACCGTGTCATGGCCGGGCCTGACCCGGCCATCCATCCCTAGGACGGTGTGTGCTGGCACCATCGTGCAGGATTGAGAACGAGAGAGCTGGATGGCCGGGACAAGCCCGGCCATGACGAAACGCCCATATCCCTGACAGTCATCCCGGCCTTGTGGCGGGGATCCATTCCTTTGAACACGCCGAGCATCGGTGTTGCCGGATAAACCTCAGGCATGGATCTCTGTGACAAGCACAGAGATGACGGTGATGTGTGAGCTCCAACCGTTGGTTGACGGGTGTTAATGTCTTGCGGTGCTGCGCGGTGTCATCCTTTTAACGCCCGCTTGCTAAACTGTGCGCAGATACTCACCGCTCATGAGGGTCAGCTTGGCCGACCTATCCTCTTTTGACACGCCTTTGAATCCCGTTTCATTCCTGCGCGCCCGCATGTTGCGAGGACTGGCGGACTGGCGATGGCGCGATGAGGCCGTGGGCGTTGTCATGGTGGGTTTTGCCGCCCTGGTGACGGTGGCGGTGCTGCCGCATCTTCTGCCGGGCACACCGCTTGTCCATCTCGATCAGGGACGGTTGCATGCCGGTGCTGGGTTCATCGCCTGCGCTTTGGTGTTGTTCCTCTTTCGAGCTCCGGTACGGGCGGTGGTGAGTGCGGTGGCGGGGTCGGTAATGTTGGCGAGCATCGCGCTCTTTGCCATGAACAGTTTGGCACCGATGGCGCCGGACCGGCAGCCTGACTTCTCGATGATCTCCTTCAACGTTCTGGGGTTCAATCCGCGCGGCGCCGATCTTGCCGCCTATCTGGCAAGCGAGGCCCCTGATGTTGCGGTGATCCTTGAGGCGCCAGCGTTGCACGATGATCTCGACACGATGAACGCCGCTTTTCCTTATAATGCGGGGTGCGGGCTCGGCGCGCGCTGCGACTTGGCGGTGTTTTCCCGCCATCCGCTGCGCGAAGTGGAGATCGTGCCGTTCTTCACCATCCATGGCCGTTTGGTTCGTGCCGTGATTGAGGTGAATGGCCAGAATGTCACGCTGCTCGCAGCGCACCTGACGAAGCCCTATTACGGTGATTGGCACGACCGGCAAATGGATCGGTTGGTCGAGGTTTTGGATAATGTTGAGGGGCCGGTGGTGTTCGCCGGTGACTTCAACAGCCAAGCCTTCGTGCGGGCGTTTGAAACCCACCTGATCGGTGAGGCCGAAATGCGCTTGGCCTCACGGCTTCAACCGACGTGGCCGGCGCTTGGGTCGCTGCCGCTGTCTATGGCAGGCTTTGCCATCGATCACGTTCTGGTGCGCGGCGCCATCGCGCCGGTTGATGTGCGACTGATCGAAGACCCGATCGGTTCGAACCATCGCGGGCTGATCTCGACCTTCGATCTGGATGGAGGATAAGCTTCGAGCGTTCTCGTCTGAACGCTCGCTCCGGTCTTTCGGACCGACCGCTTCCGCGTTCTAGCGCTCGGGGACCACATCCAGCTCAGCTTTTTTGGGATCGGCGTCGTCGCTGGCCAAATCGTCCGACATGAGCCGCGACAAGAGCTGATCCACATCCGCGTCGGCCTCGACGTCGGCCATCAGTGGCACATCAATTGGCGCAGCCGTGACAGCCGGATCGACCGCTGTGGTCTCGGCACCCTTGTCGTCATCATCTTTGGTCTCATCGCCGCCGGCAAGGTCGGCAAAGAGCGCATCGATGGTGCTGTCGTTCTCGACGGGCACCGCTGCCCCGTTGGGCTTCGGCGTGCCATCGTCCGACGACTTGGCTTCGTCAACCGTTTCCGTGGGTGCATCGGCGACCAGCTCAGCGGCAAGTTCTGCCTCAAGCTCCGCATCAAGATCGGTGCCGAGGTCTTCAGAAAGACTGACGGCCAGATCATCGCTCAACGAGGCTGCGATCGCATCCTCCAGCCCGACATCGATAGCGGGCGCATCGGTGCTTTCCACTTTGGTGTCGTCGTCGCTATCGGCTGACGCCTCGGCTTTCCCATCGGTGTCTGATTTTGTTTCCGCCGCATCAGCTTTGCCAGCGTCCGCTTCGGGTTCATCCGATGCGATCAGCGCCGCCGCCCCAGCACCGGCTGCGGCTCCGGCGACAAGAATCGGGCCGGTTTTCGGATCGGGCCAGGCATCGCCGTCGGTGCGGTCAGAATCGGGCCGGTGCTGCTCGGGATGATCGAGATGCGGCTTGTCGTCATCAGATTTGGCGTCAGACTTGGCATCAGCTGGCTTATCCTCGGCCGCCGTCGCGTCGGTTTTGTTGTCAGCCTTGTCTTGCGCCTTGTCCTGAACCTTTTCTGTGCGGTTCAGAAGCGGCGCACGAGGGGCAAGCGGTTCAAGCGGTTTTCGCTCGCGCGGTGTGTAGCTCGGCGCCGGGGCGATGCTGGCGCTGCGGTCGATCTCAAAATCATCAAGATCGATCAGGCCGTCGGCGAGCGCTTCAAGCGCGGAGGAAATCGTCGCATGGTCGACCACCGACACCATCATCAACCGTTCGCGGGCAAGGCGCGCCAGCGCGGTGTAGTCGGTGGAGCCGCCGAGCAGGATCGCTTCCTCATAAGTCGCGTCGCTTGACGAGAATTCATACAGATCGAAGCTCATGCGGATCAGCGTCTCATCGGGTCCATTGGTTTCGACGATCTCAAAACCGGCCTCGCGATAAGCGGTGCGGCGGTAGCTCGATACTCGGTTGGAGCAATAAGCGCGCATGACCGCGATCTGGCGGGTCAGCCCGTGCATGGTGTGGGACAGTTCGCCGACCAGGGCGGCGGGGTTGGCCTGACCTTTGGCCAGCGCCTCAAAGCCTTGGACGTCGACAAGCAACAAGCTGGTCATCATGGTGGTCGGCCCTCTTCAAGTTTCGTGCAGCGATGTGGTGCCTGCGGAGGTATGGCACAGCCGTGCTGGCGACAAGCACAACCCAATCAGGCAGTTAACTCGTGATTTCGATGGTATCGCCCCACCATCTGGTTCTAGGAGGGGCACAGAAGACGGCAAAAATGAGATTGTTAAGGTTTGACGTTGGGTGAATTTGAGAAGAGCAAGGCGCGGCGACGGGCAACGCTGATTGGTCTTGGCGCGGTGGCCATGTGGGCAACGCTTGGTCTCTTTACCGCTATGACCGGGGAAAACGGGACGTCTGGCGGGGCATCGGTGCCGCCGTTTCTATTGAATGCGCTGTGTTTTGGTCTGGCTGGCCTGCTCGCGCTGATCGTTCTTTGGCGTCAGGGTCGGTTACGCGATGTGACCGCGACGACACCAGCGGCCCTGTCGCTGACGGTGGCCGGACTGTTTGGCTACCACGCGCTTTACTTCACCGCCCTGCGCAATGCGCCGGCGGTGGAAGCCAACCTCATCAACTATCTTTGGCCGCTTCTTATCGTTGTCTTTTCCGGCTTTCTGCCAGGCGAGCGGTTGCGTTGGTTCCATGGCCTTGGCGCGGTGCTTGGTTTCGCAGGCGCTGGCCTCCTCATCTGGGCGCAAGGCGCGAGTTTCGACGCCGGTTTTGCCCTTGGTTATGGCGCGGCGATCGGTTCGGCGCTCGCCTGGTCGAGCTATTCGGTGCTCTCACGGCTGTTTCCCAATGTGCCAACAGGCGCGGTGGCTGGCGCATGCCTCATCACTTCGGTCTTGTCGGTGGTTTGCCATCTGTTGTTTGAGACCACGGTCTGGCCAGCGACCTGGACCAATTGGGTCGGCGTGGTGGCGCTCGGTCTGTTCCCAGTTGGTGCGGCGTTTTTCGTCTGGGATATCGGTATGAAGCGCGGCGACATTCAGGTGCTGGGCGCGGCGGCCTATGCAACGCCGATTCTCTCCACGCTGCTGTTGATCGCGTTCGGCTTCGGCGCTTTCACCTGGCCAGTGGTCATTGCCTGTCTGCTGGTGACGCTTGGCGCTATGATTGCCGCCAAAGAGATGTTGCTAGGAGGCCGGTGACCGTGGTGTCGGGCGCCAGTCTGGCGGCGCCATCTCAAAGCCAGCAAAGTCGAAACCGGGTGCGACCGTGCAGCCGACAAGCGTCCATTCGCCAAGACTCTCCGCTGTCTGCCACCACCCGGCGGGCACCACGACCTGCGGGCGCTCGCCCTGCGCCAGGTTCGGACCCAGCCGATGCGCTTCTGCGTCATGACCATTGGGCGAAAGCGTCAGCGCCAGCGGACTGCCGGCATACCAATGCCAGATCTCGGTGGCGTCTACCTTGTGCCAGGCGGAGCAATCGCCAACGCCCAGCGCATAATAGATCGCCGTGCCGACCGAGCGGCCACCCTCATCGCGCGGATCGCGGAAGGTTTCCTTGTAATGGCCACCTTCTGGATGCGGCTGCAGATCGAGCGCCGCGATGATCTCTTTAAGGGTCATCGTTCAGCCAGAGCGAGCCGCAGACCCAGCAGCCCAAACGTCGCGGCAAACGAGCGGCGCAGCCACACCATGACGGATGGTTTGGAGACCACATAGTCGCGCGCCAGCGCGGCGCAGGCGCCATAGCCGACAAAGACCAGGAAGGTGAGTGCCATGAATGTCAGACCGAGCATCACCATGGTGAGCGTTGTGTTGGTGGCGGTGGCAGGCACGAATTGCGGCAGAAACGCCAGGAAGAACAGCGACAGTTTGGGATTGAGCACGTTGAGAAAAACGCCGTCACGCGCGGTTTGAAAGGCGCTTAAGGGTCGGCGGTCTTCGGACACGTCCAAGGCGCCGCCTTGGCGCAAAATGCTCCAAGCCATGTAGAAGAGGTAGGCGACGCCGGCATATTTGATCAGCTGAAAGGCGAGCGCGGAGGTGTGAAACAGCGCGGCCAAGCCAACAATGCTTGCGATCATGGCGGGCACAATGCCCAGTGTGCAGCCCACGGCTGCTGCGATACTGGCGCGAAAGCCGCGTCCCAGCCCGATGGCGAGCGTGTAGAGCACGCCGGTGCCCGGCAGCAGGACAACGACAAGCGAGGTGACAAGAAATTCGAGGCTCATACAAATGGCTTTCTAGAACGAGTCTTTGGCGGCGCGCAGGCGGGCAAAATCATCGGCATCTTTGGCGCGCAAAAACGGATTGAAGGCCAACTCGGTTTTCAGCTTGGTCGGCACGGTCGGCATGCCGGTGGCGCGCAAGCCCTCGATCTGGCGGGCATGATCGGCAAGCGTGGAACTGTCCGGGTCCATCGCGACGGCAAAGCGGGCATTGGCCAAGGTGTACTCATGGCCGCAATAGATCTCGGTCTCCGGATCAAGCGCGGCAAGTTTTTGCAGGCTCTCAAAGAATTGCTCCGGCGTGCCTTCGAACATCCGCCCACAGCCCATGGCGAACAGCGTGTCGGCGACGAAGGCGATTTTGTCCCCCCGAGAAACATAGGCGATGTGGCCGATCGTGTGGCCGGGCGTGTCGATGATCTCAAAGGCTGTTTGCCCCAACATCACCGTGTCGCCGGGGCTTACCTCGTGCGTGAGGCGCGGCAGGCGATGGGCATCGGCGGCGTTGCCGATGACCTCGACATCGAAGCTGGAGCGAATCCCGCCGACGCCATCAATGTGGTCGTGATGATGATGGGTGATGAAGATGTGGGTCGGTGTCCAACCGGTTTCTTCGATCGCCTCGCGGGTTGCCATCTCCTCGGGTACGTCAATCAGCGCGACCTTGCCGGTGGCGTCATCGCGCACCAAAACGCCGTAATTGTCGGAGCGGCAGGCGTAAAGGTGGCAGCTGACGGGCATGCATTAAGCTCGTTGGTTATGGTCGCCTTAGCAGGTTCGCGGTAGAACGGCGCGCATGCAAGTTGATATTATCGATCTGCGCGATTTTTACACCAGCCCTCTGGGCCTGCGCACCCGCGGCTTTTTGCGCGTCGCGCTGCGCCGCCACCTGCCCGACGCCAAGGGTATGGACGTGGCCGGCATCGGATTTGCCAATCCCTATCTTGGTCAGTTTCGCAGTGAAGCCGAACGGATGATAAGTTTCATGCCGGGCGTACAGGGCTGTGTGAACTGGCCATCGAGCGGGCCGAACGCCTCGGTTCTGGTGGATGAGGATGCGCTGCCGCTGGCCAATGCGACGCTCGACCGGGTGTTTCTGATCCATGCGTTGGAATTCTCGCCGCACCCGCGCCAATTGATGGAAGAGGTCTGGCGCGTGCTGGCCCCAGGTGGTCGAATGATCGCCGTGGTGCCCAACCGGCGCGGGCTTTTGGCGCGGGTGGATTCCACGCCCTTTGGCCATGGCCGACCGTTTTCCAAGGGTCAGATGATCCGCCTGTGTCGGGATACGCAGTTTTCACCGACAGCGTGGTCGGAAGCGCTGCACTTTTTTCCGTTCCAGAACCGGTTGGCCCTGCGCACGGCGGGCTTTTTTGAACGCATGGGCAAAAGCGTCGTCTCGCCGCTGGGCGGGGTGATCATCCTGGAAGCGACGAAGCACATGTTCCGTGGCCTGCCGGTAACCGAAGGCGCCAAGGTCCGCGCCAAACCGGTGCTCGTGCCCGTGGGCGCTGTGCCGAATTAGGCGAGGGGTCATGGAATGTTGTGACCTAACCGGCAAGAATTGGCGTTTTCGTCAATTCTCGGGTGACTTGTTTCTTTTTCAGGTCAAGAAGTCGTAAAGTAAATCCGTTCTGCCGACATGCTTGTCGTCGTCGCGGAGTGAAAATGTGTTCGATAAGGCCGGTTCAAGAATAACGCCACGTGAGCGCGAAATCATCGCTCTCATTGCCAAAGGTTTGAACAGTCGCCAGATCGCCGCAATGCTTGGCATTTCCTACTTCACGGTGCGCAAACACCGCTCCAACATCTTGCCTAAGCTCGATTTGCACGATGCTGCTCAATTGCAAGCTTTTGCTGTCGAGCACTATTTCGATGCCGATCAGCCCGACCCAAAGTTTCAGCCACCCTGGAGGTCCTTAGCGCGCGGCAAAAGGCCGTCGCTATCCTCGTGGCTGAGGGCAAGACGTCCAAACTTATCGCCCGTGAGCTCGGGATCAGCCCGCTGACGGTGCGCACGCATCGTCGAAATCTGTTTCGGCTCATGGGTGTGCACTCGGTTGCCGAATTGGTTCAGGTCGTTCGACACAATCGCCGGCGCGATACCCCAACGGAGTAATTTCCTAGCCTAATGATCTACTACAACCTTTAGTTGTTGCAATACTGCAATACAATTTAAAGGAGTCTTATCATTGCTAGTGAACAAATCATCGTCTACATCGACACCAACCAATTGGCGGCGCAGAAAGCCAACAATTACAGTCTGTATTTGGCCAAGAAGGTCAACGGCAATTACACCGTGGTTTGGCAGTCCAAGGGACCGCTGGCGACGGTCACCAACCCGGCGGTCTACGAATACAAGAACACCTTCAACATCACCATTCCTTCCTACCAGGTGAATTACGGCACGGTGACGGACACGCAGGGCGCCATCTCGTTTTCCGCCGGCGGCAAGGCGGTCAACATTGACGAGGGGCAGAGCGTGGCGCTCAGCAGCCAAGGCATCTTCGCCACGCCCACCAACACCGGAACGACTGGGGTGCTCACCATCGATAACCAATTGCAGGGCAACCCCAACGCGATCCTCAATGACAATGAAGGCAACACAATTTACGTCAATGATTACAGTGGCATGGACATCGGCCAATCGACGTTGACGCCGATCGACGAATACCAGATCTGGTTCGATTCCTATCAGAACACCGGCACGATCATCGCCCACAACGTGTCCAATGCAGGGTCGGTCACGTTCTCCGGAGGCGTGGCGAGTCAAACCATCAGCTACACCAGTGAGGGCAAGTGGGTGGCCGGCGATCTGCCGTCATCCTCTGACGTTGACCTGTCGGTGGTCGATGCGGCGCAGAACACCCTTGCCGTTGAAGTGGTGGCGCTGTTCAGCAAGGCACTCACCGCCGGCGCGGTGACATTCCTGCTTAGCAAACTCATCGACAAGTTTTCTGGTGACCTGCGGCCTTCAAGGATCTCAGCTGGCGCTGGCAATGCCACGCTTGATATTGAGTTTGCTAGTGGTCAGGGCATCGGCGCCTAAGCCAAGGGCATGGATGCCTATGAGGACGCGGTGAACAATGCGCTGCGGGCGGCTGCCAACGAGAAAAACTCGCCGATCGCTGGAGAAAAATGGGGGCTTAGCGAGCCTCAGGTGGCCGTTTTCTACGGTGACTGACCTAATGCTGCAGGCATGAGAACGCCGCTCCGTGTTTTGGCCAATGACGGGCTAGAGCATGGGGCGGCGTTTTATGGATGGGGGCGTGGTACCGCGGCTTGAAGGCATCGATGGTGGTTGGGAACCCTCGTCCGACTTTCAAAACTTGCACGGCCAATAACAAGTCTGAACGCAGGGTGGACATTTCATTTGTCACGGACACGTGTTGGAAGAGCCTATGTGAACTATTTGGTATCGCCAACCGGCAATGCAGGCTAGCTTGCCGCTAGGGCAATCAGGGGTAATATCATGTTAGAAGCAGGCGCAAAGGTGACCAATCAAAGGTCGGGAACACAGTTCGAACTCCTCGAGATCGACCCCGCAGGCTTCGTCATGCGGTACACCATGAACGACAAAACGCCGGTTCCAGATTTCGCTGAGCACTTTCATGTGGGCTGGCATGAGGACTTCAAAGTGCTTTCCGGTGAAGGCACTTATGTATTGGGTGGAGAAGAGGGCCGCGTTAAAGCCGGTGAAACCGTCTCAATGCCGGAGAAGGTGAATCACATTCACCCGATGAACGCGCTCGCTGAACCCATGGTTATGGAGCAGCACACCAAGCTTACCGGCCATGGTCCCAAGGCGGTTCAAGATACGCTTGGTTTCTTATTCACGATGTTCGAGTGGGAAGCTGAGGGCAAGATCGCGCTTGATAAGCTGGGCCTACCGAAAAACCCAATGAAATTCGCTGCCGCTGGGCGCATCTTGGGCAACTCAGGGAGCTATGACGCGCGGCTTCCCAAAGGGGCGGCAGATTTCGCTGGAGCTACATTTGGGCGACTCGCTGAGATGATGGGGTTCTCTGTCATTGACCCAAAGTGGCGTTGAAGCAATCTATGCCGGGGTATCCTAAAGCTATGCTTTTCAAGTAGCTTCAACGGGAGCTTTGTCCGCTAGCCACCATCCACAAAACACCTGCTAAACGCTTTTCACCACTCTCAGCTTTTGTTCGCGATAGAGGGTGAAGAGGCCGGCGCCGATGACCAGCGTGGCGCCGAGGACCATCCAAATGTCGGGCACTTCGCCAAAGAAAATGTAGGCCAGGATCAGCGCTGCGACGAGGCGCGTGTAGCGGTAGGGCGCGACGACGGACAGTTCGCCCATCCGGGTCGATAGCGTAATGGCGTAATAGGCTGCCATGCCGAAAAATCCACCGCCGATGATGTAGGCCCAGGCGGCCGGCGCGATCTGCGTGAACAAAGGCTCGCCTTCCATAATCGTGTGCATGGCGAGCCCGGTGGGGATCAGCAGCGCGGCCACCATGGTGACAATCGAAAAGGTGGAAAAGCGCGCCTGCATCCGCCGGGCGGCGAGGTCACGGATCGCAAGGCCGGCCACGGCGAGCAGCGCCCAGATTGTGTTGAAGTCATAGCCGCTGGTGCCTGGACGGATGATGATCATGACGCCGGCAAAGCCAATCAGAATGGCGCTCCAGCGACGCCAGCCGACGGCTTCGCCAAGCACCAAAGCCGCGCCTAGGGTCACGACGAGCGGCAGCACCTGAAGGATCGCCGCGACGTTGGAGAGCGGCATCAGCGTGAGCGCGGTGACGATGGCTCCGGCTGCCAACAGGTCGCCAAAGGTGCGCCAAACGATGGCCTTGTCGCCCGCCATGCCGCGCAGCAGTGCCGGCGTCATGCGGTTGCCTTCGCGCAGCATGAGCGCGCCATAAACGATGACACCGAGCACGCCTTTGATAATGAGAATTTCTCCCGGCGAGGCCGAGGTGGCGCCCAGATTGCCGGCTGCCTTGATCGCCGCATCGTCAAAGGCAAACAGCACCATCGAAAGGGCCATCAAGACGATGGCCTTGAGATTGTCGCCGGATTGATCGGGTTGGGCTGACGAAGGCGGAGGGTTGGTCACCCTCAAGGCGCTTTCGGATCGGATGTCAGAACGAAAATGCCCTGTGCGCCGATGAGGTTCCACACCGCCCAGGGGGCGTTCAAGGCAAGGCGTTGGCCTTGGGCGTTGAGGGCGGCGGACTCCTCAATGGTCGCGTCTACTTCACCGGCCAGATTGAGAAAATCGCGCAACGTGCAGAAATGGATGTTCGGCGTGTCGTACCAGGAATAGGGCAGCGATTTCGTGACCGGCATGCGACCCTGAACGAGCAGGTGAAGACGGGCGCGCCAATTGCCGAAATTGGGGATGGTCACGATCACGCGTTTGCCGATCCGCAGCAGCTCCTCAAGCACTTTTTTAGGCGCCTGGGTCGCCTGCAAAGTCTGCGACAGGATCACGACATCGAAGGAGCCATCCGGGTAGGTCGCAAGGTCAGTATCTGCATCGCCCTGCACCACCGACAGCCCGCGCGCCACCGCCTCGTTTACGCCATCCTGGGAGAGTTCCAGGCCGCGGCCATCCACCTGCTTTTTCTCTTCCAAAAGCGCGAGCAGCGTGCCGTTGCCACAGCCAACGTCGAGCACCCGCGCACCCTGGGGCACGAAACCGGCGATGATGGCATAATCCACCCGACTGTCAGGCACACTCATGACTTGAGCCCCTCACGGTCCGCCACACTCGACAGAAACGCCCGCACGGTGGCGAACAGTTCCGGTTCCTCAAGCAAAAACGCGTCATGGCCACGGTCGGTCTCGATCTCGACGAACGAAACCTTGGCCGTGGTGGCGTTCAATGCGTGCACGATGGCGCGGCTTTCAGACGTCGGGAACAGCCAGTCGGAGGTGAACGAAATCACACAGAAGCGCGTGTGGGCACCGGCGAAGGCGTTAGCGAGCACGCCGTCATGATCGGCAGCGAGATCAAAATAGTCCATCGCGCGGGTGACATAGAGATAGGAGTTGGCATCGAACCGATCGACGAACGTCATGCCTTGGTGGCGCAAATAGCTTTCGATCTGAAAGTCCGCATCGAATCCGAAGGAAATGTTGGAGCGGTTCTGAAGCGCGCGTCCGAATTTGCCGTGCAGCGCCTCGTCCGACATGTAGGTGATGTGGGCGCCCATGCGTGCCACGGCCAGGCCCTTGGTTGGCCGGGTGCCAAGGCTTGCATATTTGCCGCCGTGCCACTCCGGGTCGGCCATCACCGCCTGCCGACCGACTTCGTGAAAGGCTATGTTCTGGCTGGAATGTTTGGCCGCTGCTGCGATCGGAATGGCGCTGATGACGCGGTCGGGATAGCGCGCTGCCCATTGCAGCACTTGCATACCGCCCATGGAGCCGCCGACGACCGCCAATAGGCGCTCGATGCCCAGATGATCGATAAGCTTGGCTTGGGCATCGACCATGTCGGTGATCGTCACAAGCGGGAAGGACAGGCCGTAAATCTCACCATTGGCCGGATTCGGCGATCCAGGGCCGGTCGAGCCCATGCAGCCGCCCAGCACATTGGCGCAGATGAGAAAATAGCGATCAGTATCGAGCGGTTTGCCGGGACCAGCCAGCGTTTCCCACCAGCCGCCCTTGCCGGTCATCGGATGGGTGCCGAGCATGTATTGATCGCCGGTCAGCGCATGGCAGACGAGGATGGCGTTGGACCTGTCGGCGTTCAGCGTGCCGTGGGTCGTGTAGGCGATCTGGCAGCGCTCCAGCGTCTCGCCGGAAGCCAGCACAAAGGGCTCGGCGACCTCAAACACGGTGCCGGACGGATTGGCGCTGACGGGGGCGGTCGGTTGGGCGGTCATCTCATACTGTGTTGGTGAAGAAAGCCAGAGCGGTGTTCCCTAAACCCTTTGGCGGTCGCAGAAAAGGGCGACAAGCGCGATCCTGATCCGCGTTTGCCGCACGCCATCGGTTGGCGATTCACGCCCGGCGCAGTAAAGGGGAGGCGATGCAAGACCCTTCCGCCCAAAAACGCGATGATGCGCGCCCGACCTCGCTTGCCGAGGTGCGCGAGGAAATCGACCGGATCGACGCGGCGATGCACGCGCTGCTGATCGAGCGCAGCGCGGTGATCTCCGATCTGATTGCCATTAAGAAGGTTCAGCCTGTGCAGGCCGGTGATGACCCGGCGCGGCGGACCTCGGCGTTTCGCCCGGCGCGTGAAGCTTCCATGATGCGCGAGATCGTCGAGCGACACTCCGGGCTTTTGCCGCTCGACACGGTGGAAAGCATCTGGCGGGTGATCATTTCCACCTTTACCTACGTCCAGGCGCCCTATGACGTGATCTATGCGCGCGCCGGCGATGGGTTGACGATGCGCGACGTTGCCCGTTTCCACTTTGGCTACACCGTGCCCGTGGTTGCGGTTGATGAGCCGGCCGAAGTTCTCAAATCGGTCGGCACACGCGGCGATGCGCTGGGGGTGATCCCGCTGGCAAGCCATGGTGCTTGGTGGCAGGCGTTGGAAGCGCCTAATGCGCCCAATGTGATTGCCCGTCTGCCGTTTGTCGAACGGCCCGATCATCCTGCCGGCATGCCGTGCTTGGTGGTGGCCAATGCGCCGATCGATCGCGAAGTGATGGCGGCGACCGTGTTGTCGACGACCCTGGAGCAGGACGCTGCATTGCCCAATGGCGTCGACATGCTTACCCGGTCGCAAGACCGGGCCTTGGTTAGTGCGACGACCAGCGAGGCGCTTGCGGCGGTTCAGGCACTTGACGCTACGGCTGTCCTAGTGGGCAGCCATGCACCAGTGTTTCGCCCCCAGGGGTAGTATGCTGCCATGGACAAGGCGCCCGTTCCGGGGCACAAGCGCGGCTTCCTATTTTGCCGCAAGTCTGGTGCGTAATGACCACTGAAAGCCCGAACCGGGCCACGCCTTCCTTTCCCCAGCCCCGCAAGGGCGTTCTTGACATTGCGGCCTATGTGCCGGGACGCGACAAGGCTGCGCCCGGCGTCAAGCTCTACAAGCTTTCCTCCAACGAGACGCCGCTTGGGCCAAGTCCGAAAGCCGTTGAGGCGTTTCATGGCGTGGCCGATGATTTGGCGAGCTACCCCGATGGATCGGCGTTGGTCCTGCGCGAGGCGATTGCCAAACGTCACGGCATCGCCGCTGACCGGATTGTCTGCGGCAACGGGTCGGATGAATTGTTGGCGCTGCTCGCCCAGACCTACCTTTCGCCGGGCGATGAGGCGGTGTTCTCAGAGCATGGTTTTCTGGTCTATCCGATCACCACCAAAGCTGCCGGCGCAACGCCGGTGGAGGTCAAAGACACCGACCTTACCGCCGATGTGGATGCGTTCCTGGCTGCAGTGACCGAGCGCACCAAGATCGTGTTTCTGGCCAACCCGAACAATCCGACGGGCACTTATATGCCGTTCTCAGAGGTCCGGCGCCTGCATGCCGGGCTGCCTCCGCACGTGCTTCTGGTGCTCGATGCTGCCTATGCGGAGTATGTGCGTCGCAATGATTATGAAAGCGGCATGGAGCTTGCCGCCACCGCGCCCAACGTGGTGATGACGCGCACCTTTTCGAAGATTTATGGCCTGGCAAAGCTGCGCATCGGCTGGATGTATGGCCCGGCGCATGTGATCGATGCGGTGAACCGTGTGCGCGGGCCATTCAATATGACCGGTCCTGCGATTGCCGCCGGTGCGGCCGCGATGGGTGATATTGGCTTCATCGAACAGGCGGTGGCGCATAATGATCACTGGTTGCCTGAGCTGACCGAGGCGCTGGAAAATATCGGGCTGGAGGTCACGCCGAGCGTCGGCAATTTTCTGCTGGTGCATTTTCCCGAAACGCCTGGCAAGACAGCCGACGAGGCCGACAATTTTCTCGTCGCGCGTGGCCTGGTGGCGCGTAAGGTGGGCGCCTACAAGCTGCCCAATGCGCTGCGTATCACCATCGGTACCGATGAAGCAAACAGGCTGCTGATCGACCGGCTGACCCAGTTTATGGCTCAAGCGCCGGTTCAGTCGTGATGGCGGTCTCTTCGCCCATTCGGCTGCCCTATGAGCGGGTGGCGATCCTCGGTGCCGGGCTGATCGGGACATCGATTGCGCACGCCATTCGGGCCCGTGATCCCGAATGCTTGATCAGTTTTGCTGACAGCAATCCTGACACTGTCGCGGCGCTTGGCGAGCTTTTCCCTGACAGCGTGGCAAGCACCGATCCGGCTAAAGCGGTTCGCGATGCTGACCTTGTGATGCTTTGTGTTCCGGTTGGCGCGGTCGGCATCGTCAGCGGCCAGATCGCCGCGCATGTGAAGCCCGGCGCGACCGTCAGCGATGTTGGTTCGGTCAAGCGCAGCGTCATGGAGGCGATGCGCGAGGCCTTTGGTCCCGAAGTGCACGTGATAGCAGGCCATCCGGTGGCCGGTAGCGAGCAATCGGGGCCGCGTGCCGGGTTCGCCGAACTGTTTGAGAACCGTTATGTGATTCTGACGCCTGGCGAAGACTTCAACATCGAAGCGCTACAAAACCTGACGCGTTTCTGGCGGCGACTTGGCGCCATGGTCGAGGTGATGGAGGCTGAGCATCATGATCTGGTGCTGGCGATCACCTCGCACTTGCCGCACCTCATCGCCTACACGATTGTCGGCACTGCGGACGATCTGGAAAGCGTGACCAAGCAGGAAGTGATGAAATATTCCGCTGGCGGTTTTCGCGATTTCACCCGCATCGCCGCCTCCGATCCGGTGATGTGGCGGGACGTTTTCCTCAACAACAAGGAAGCGGTGCTGGAGGTGCTTGGCCGGTTCTCGGAGGATCTGACGGCGCTGCAACGGGCGATCCGCTGGGGCGAAGGCGACCGGCTGGAAGATTGGTTCGACCGGACCCGCGCAATCCGCCAAGGGATCGTTGAACTTGGTCAGGACACCGACGAAGTCGATTTCGGTCGCCGCTCGCGCGCTGAGCCGATGCCCAAACCCTATGGCGGCGAGTAGGCCAGGCTAGAATTGTAGCGGTGGCAGCACGCCAAGCGGAACTGGGCCGATGCTGACGGCATTGCGACTGACGCGCAGCGGTAGCTCCGTCATGGTCATGTCGGCGCGTTCGACTTGCCGACCAAACAAGGTCGCGCCGGCGGTGATCGCTGCGGCACCATTGCGGCTGTCGATCCCGATCAAATCGACCAGCGCGGCGACATCATTGGTGGCGATGGTGCCATCAAAATCGACCAGCCCGTCAATGCCGATGGTCGCGTCGCCGTCCAGATTGATCCCGTGATCGTCCAAGCGCACCCGCCAAGCCAAGGGCGCGACGGCGCCTGATCGCGCTACCCAATTGCGCAAGCCCTCTTGCACCGAGCGAGCACGCACATTGGCAAGCTCCTCAAGGGTGGCGGTCAGTGAGGTATCGATCCGGTCCACGCCGCCCAAAAACAGGCTTTCCATGCCAAAAAGCACGAGGGCGACTTCCAGGTCGGCGTTGGTTTCATCGGTGCCGTCAGAGGTATTTTCAGGTTGGCGCACGTGCATTTCGGCCTGCTCACCCGACGCGATGGGCTGCGGTGCGTCTTGCAAGGAAACAGCGAAGGGGTCGAGCACGGCCGAAAGGCGTTGCAGCTCAAGCGATGTGTTCATGCGGATGCTGGCGCGCAACAGGTTAGAGGCAATGTCGGCATCAAAGCCGTTCGCCGACACGCTGCGAAACGGTCCGGTCCATTCGGCAATGGTGAACAGCGGGTTCCAGACCGGCGAGACCGTGTTGAAGGCACCACCGGAGATTTGCGCGCCACCCGCCATGGAAAGGGCAAGGTTAGAACAGCGCCACTCGAACCGGGCTGGAAAGCCAACGAGTGTTTCGTCGGCGCAGACGAGCGTCACGCCTTCGCGGGCAAGGGCCGCGCGGCCCTCATCAATAGCGGCGCGATAAATCTGCGCGCAGATGAACCAGCCGGCAACGACCAGAACGACGACGGAAACCGCCACGATCGCCAGGATTTTGATCTTGCGTCCGAAGGGGCTTGCGCTGGCGGGCGATGTCGCGCTCATGAAGCTATCCTTGATTCAAGCGTCGTGTTGGTCCTTCCACCACGGCCAGCGCTTGGTTACAAGCGCCTGATCAACGGGGCGCAAGATGAGGTGGCGGTGAGCGATCTTTGGGTATTTGGGTATGGATCGCTGATCTGGCGGCCGGGCTTTGCGCATCGCGCGGCCTATCCGGCGCGTCTGTTCGGTTTCCACCGCTCGCTCTGCGTCTACAGCCATGTTCATCGCGGCACACCGGAACGGCCTGGCCTTGTGATGGGGCTCGATCGCGGCGGGTCGTGTCAGGGCGTTGCCTTCCACGTTGATGCGGCGCACGCCGACGAGGTTCTGCGTTATCTGCGCGAACGTGAGCAGGCAACGATGGTCTATCAGGAACGTGTTCAACCGGTGCATCTGCTTCACCGTTCCAAGGACGCGCCGCAAACTGTGTCGGCCCTGACCTATTGCGTTGACCGGCTGCACCAACAATATGCTGGCGCTCTGTCACGCGAGGATCAACTCGCCATTGTGCGCCGCGGCGTCGGTCAGTCCGGCGAGAACCCGGAATATGTCATTGAAACGTCAGCAGCGTTGGAGCGGCTCGGTGTCCATGATGCGACGCTGCACTGGCTCGCCACGCGGCTTGCGGACGACGTCTAATCAAGACGTGTTCTAGCCTTGCAAGCCGGGATTGGATTGGCGTTCCGCGGTGACCAGACTGTCGGTCTCGGTCTCGATCAAGTCCTGGACCTCGGCGCGGACGGCTTTGGTGTCGCCACCAGCGGGGATCGCTGGTAGCAGCGATATCACCAGCGCGCCAGGAAATCGCTTGCCCTGACGACGCGGCCAGAAGAGCCCTGAGTTGAGGCCAGCGGGCACCATCGGCACCTCCAGCTGCTTGTACATGTGAGCAACGCCGGACTTGTAGTCGGGTTCGGCGTCGACGGCCCGGCGCGTGCCTTCGGGAAAAATGATCAGCTGGCGATTGTGCTCGACAGCCTTTCGCGCCGCCTTTGTCATGATGCGCAGCGCTTGCGCGCTTTTTGCGCGTTCCACCGAAATCATGCCCGCACTGGCGGCGTACCAGCCAAACAACGGAATACGCATCAGTTCCTGCTTCAGGATGTAAGCCGGGTCATCCAAGTAGGGCAGTAGGCCGAAGGTTTCCCAGGTCGACTGGTGCTTGCAAGCAATGATGCAGCCTTGCATCGAGCCATCTGTGTTGCGTGGAACATTCTCCAGACCCCGAATCTCCCATGTGATGCCAGCCGTCAGTTGGATCAGCCACATGGTTGATTTCGCCCAGCCTTTCATGGCGCTGATCGTCCAACGGCGTGGGCCGAGCAGAATCGGCGAACAGATCACCATCCAGAGGATTACGTTTAGGTAGAAGGCGATGTTGGCCGCGATGGCGCGAAGCTTTGGCATGACGGGTCCGGCAAACCAGGAGGGCGATTGGCCCGCCTTATCGGCCTATCCGGTGGCTCCGACAAGATGGCGCACGCGCGACAATTGCAGTTTCATGAACTCGCGTGCCAACAGCCCTACCGGCCAGGACATGTCAGACTCGGCGACGGCTGGCTGTTCGTGGCCGTCAGGAATGATGGGAAAGGGGATCAGCTCAACGCCTGGCAGCAGGCGGGCGATCTCGCTGGTCGTGCGCGGGATGTGATAGGCGCTGGTGACCACAAGCAGGGAGGAAAAGCCTTGTTCCTGCGCCCAACGGGCGGTTTCACGGGCATTGCCGGCGGTGTCGAGCGCATCATGATCAAGATCGACGCAGCAATCGAACAGGGCCGGATCGGCCTGGGTGCGGGTGACAAGCGAGCGCGCGGTCGTGCGATCATGAACGCCGGAGATCAGCAGTCGTTGGGCGGCGCCATCGCTCAAGAGCTGCAACGCGACTTCGATCCTATCGGCGCCACCGGTGACGACGACAATGCCATCGGCGTCAGCGGGATTTGGCGCGGAAAGCGCGTTCACTTGGCTGACGAAGTCGGCGAACGCCATGAAAGCAAAAACCGCCAGTCCGCCGAGCAGCGCGGTCGCGCCGAGACGTGAGGCCATCGCCCGTTTGCGGCGCTTGGATTCGGACGCGGCAAGGCCATCGGCGTTGGTGGCCGGGTCTTTAGGTTGCTCTGGGGCCTTATTTGGGGCCTGCGTCGACATGGTTGCGGAATCAACGTTCACGGGATGTGTCCAATTTCACCCTGCATCATCGGTGCGTCAAATGCGGCAGATCAACTAACCATACGTTGCGGTCAAACTATGGTGCCTAGGTGACATGTTGTTGGCGCGTGCTTGGCGTGTTGTGGGCATGGTGAGGCTTGATTTAAGCCCTCGCGATGGCGCTTGCCTATCGTCCACGCAGGAATCGGCTGACCGTGATGCGCGAGGTCGCGGCGGTGAGAAAGGCGATAAGAAACACCACCAGCGCACAGCCGGCATAGCCGTAGAGCCCAAGGGCTGGTGATCCGATCAGTGCCTCGACCTGCGCCGCATCGGCCGCGCCGCGCCGTGCCATCACCCAGACCTGAAAGATGAGGAACAGCAGGATGGCGCTGACCCCACCGATCAGTCCGCCGCGCATGCCCAGCATCAAGAAGTGGCGCTGAAACTGGCCGGCGATGAAGGTGTGGCTTGCGCCGACAAAGTGCAGCACCTCGACCACATCCTTGTTACCAGCCATGGCGGCGCGGGTGGCGAAAATCACGCAGAGAATGGTGGCCGACAAGACGAGGACCAAGACTCCCAGCCCGCCAAGCACCATCGCGCCAGCCATGCGGGCGAGTTGATCGGTCCAGACGCGGTGATCATCGACCGTGGCGCCGGGCACCTCTTGATCGAGCGCGGCTTGCAGCGTGGTGACGTTGAGGGCGCTTGCGTCGATGACGCGCATGGCGACCAGGCGGGGAATGGGAAGCTCTTCCAGGGCCGCTTCGGAGCCCAGAACACCAAGCCAGGGTTCTAGCAGCGCCTGCGTTTCCGCCTCACTGACGACAGACACCGCCCCAATGCCCGGTGACACGCGGGCAAGATCGGCGGCGCGCGCCAGGCGTTCTTCCATGGTGGCCGGATCGATGGCGGAGACTTCGATGGTGAGTTCGCGGCCAATGTCGGCGCTCCACTCGCTGGCGGCGCGATCGACCAAGGTCACGGCGCCGACCGACAGGCAGGCCAGGCAACCCATGATGGCGATCACCAGCATCAGCGCTGAACCGGCGATCGAACGCTCGGGCACAATGGGTTCGGGCTTGGACGTGTCGCGCAGCGGCTTGTCGGCGGTCTCCCTATCGCGGCTTGAGCCTTTGGCGCTCGCCCTTTCCGGTCTCAGCATGATTGGCCACCCTCAATCATAAATCTGCACCTGACCATCGTGGAGAACGAGGCGCCGGGCCTGGTGTTGCTGCATCAACAAAACGTCATGGGTGGCGATCACGATCGAGGTGCCAAGCTTGTTGAGCTCAACAAACAGGCGCAGCAGACGGCGGCCAAGCTGCGGATCGACATTGCCGGTCGGCTCATCGGCAAGCAGCAAATCTGGCTGTCCGATCACCGCGCGGGCGATCGCGGCGCGTTGTTTTTCACCGCCGGACAGCACGGGCGGCATGGCATACATGCGCTCGCCCAGGCCAACCCAGCCGAGAAGCTCGCGCACATCGGCGCCGTAGCTTGCCTCCTCCTTGCCTTGCACCCGCAGCGGCAGCGCGACATTTTCAAACGTCGTCAAGTGATCGAGCAGGCGAAAATCCTGAAACACCACACCGATCCGTTGGCGCAGCGCGGGTATATCGCGGGCGCTGGCGCGGGCGGTGTTCTTGCCAAAAGCGGAGACCACACCGCGGGTCGGGCGCATGGCGAGCGACATCAGTTTCAACATGCTGGTCTTGCCGGCGCCCGAGGGTCCGGTGAGATATTGGAAACTGCGCGGCTCAATGCCGAAGGAGAGATCGGAGAGAACCTCCGGGCCTCCATCGTAGCGTAGGCCTACATTTTCCATCATCAGCACGGCTGTATGCTCCTGCTCACACGGCGTTTGGACGGAACGCGTGCGGGGTTTTTCGTGTGATACCACTCGCACGCTTCATGGTTAACAGCCCTTTAACGCTCGCGCGTTACCTGTTGTGGACCGGCCGTTGCACGGCTGTTTGCTGGATAGAGATGGTCCGCGCGTGAAAATTGTCTGCCCCAACTGTTCCTCGGACTACACCGTCACCGACGATATGCTTGGCCCCAATGGGCGCAAGGTAAAGTGCGCCTCGTGCCAAAAGGTGTGGCTCGCCACGCCGGTGGAAGAAGCACCCATCGCCACCAATGATGCCTTTGTCGAGGCTGATGATGTCGACAAAACGGTGACAGATGTCGATGACGTGTTTGCCAATGCCGATACGTCAGCCGCCGATGAGAACCCCAATTTCGATGCGGATATGGAGGGCTGGGGCGATGCCGCTGTCTCCGGCGATGATGCCGCGCTGTCCTCCGGCCCGGTTGATGCCGGTGTTGTAGCGCCGCGTGCGCGCAAATTCCGCAAGGTCCGGTTGAAAGGTCAGCGCAATGGAACTTCGGCGATTGAACGCATCTTGCGTCAGGCCGCCAAGGTTGCAGCGCCCGTTGGCGTTGCGGTCGGTCTAGCCGGTTTGATCATCGCCGTGCCGCAGCGCGATGCGGTGGTGCGCCTGATCCCAGACCTTGCGCCGCTCTATGCGATGGTCGGGTTGGATGTAAACGTGCGCGGCATTGAGTTTTCACCTTTCACGGCGGAGCGAGCTCTGGTCGCTGGGCTGACGGTGCTTCGTATCGAAGGCACGATGACCAACGCCGATGATGAGGCGCGCTCGGTTGCGCCGCTCCGCTTAGCCTTGCTTGCTGATACCGGCGCTGAACTTTTCGTTTGGCGCATCGAACCGCCAACCACCGACCTGTTGCCGGAACAAAGCGTGCCGGTGTTCAGCGAATTGACGGCGCCGCCGGAAACGGTGGCCAGTGTCTCAGTGCGGTTCTTGCAAGATGGCGAGCGCATGCCCGGCCAGATTTTCTGATTCCCAGTTTATTTGGCGCTGCTCCTTGTGGACCAATGGTTCTATCTAGCCGCCCGTTCACCCCGTGTTAAACTGAACAGAATCACGTTTTGGGTTTCCGGACGAAACACAGGATGGCATCGCGATGGCGCGATTGTTGGTTGCAGAGGACGATGAAGCGGTTCGCGCCTTCCTGGAGAAGGCGTTCGAGCTTGATGGTCATGAAGTGCGCACGGCCGAGGACGGCGCCATGGCGCTGGAGGTTCTGGCCTCCGAAGAGGGCGCGTTTGACCTGCTTCTCACCGATATTCAGATGCCGGTGATGGATGGGATCGCGCTGGCGCTCTCGGCGGTGCGCGATTATCCCGGTATGCCGATCCTTTTGATGACTGGCTACGCCAACCAGCGCGAGCGCGCGCATGGGCTGGAGTCGCTGGTGGAAGACGTGATCATGAAGCCATTTTCGCTAGCCGATATTCGCGATGCTGTGGGCGGCGTTTTGGACAAACGCGCGGCTTAGACGCCCCTCCCCATCAGACGTCATGGCCGGGCTTGACCCGGCCATCCAGCTCTTGAAGTTTCCATTGGAGCCTTGGTGCAGATTGATCGCGCTTAGGATGGATGGCCGGGTCAAGCCCGGCCATGACAAACCTGAAAAACCTAAAACCGATCAATAAGCCGATCCAGATAATCGCGCTCCACCTGCGGGCGGACTTGCTGGCCAAGGCGGCGCTGGATCTCGTTCAAGATATCGCGGGCGCGCTGGATATCGCTTTCTTCGGGAATGCGCACCGTTCCATCGGCGCGCTGCCCGCCTGATTCACGCTGGGGCCGGCCGAGCGGATCGGTGCCGCGCTGACCATCACCCCCGGGCCCGAAGGTGATCCGGGGCAGACCTTGACCGGGACCCGGGCTTTGGCCTGGCCCTTGCGCCTGACCCTCGCCACCTTGACCCTGACCTTCGGCAAGCTGTTCCATCATGTCCTGTGCGCCCTGACGCAAGGCTTCCAAAGCGCGGCCTTGCTCGCCAAGTGCCGTCGTCGCATCGCCCTCGCCGAGCCGGTCGCCGGCGCCTTCCATGGCCTCGCCGGCCTCGCCGAATTGGTCGGGATCAAGGCCGAGATCGCGAAGCTCGTCCATGAGTTCCCTTAGCCGGTCTTCGAGTGCCTGTTGCTCTTCGGAAAGCCTTTGAAGCGGATCGCCGTCTGGCGTGCTGTTCTGGTTGCCGTCGGGGCGTTCGGCCTGGTCGTTCTGACTGCCCGGTGGCGTAAACTCGCGCGGTGGGCGCACCTGCTGGCGCTCGGCATCGGAGGAAAAGGGGAAGGTCTCGTCGAGCAGGCGCTGCTGCTCACGGGTGATTGCCTGGAGCTCCTGGACGGATTCGCGCAGCTGCTGTTCCTGCGGCGTTGGTTCGCGCTGTTCCATGGCTTGGGCGCCGCGCAACTGATCGAGCTGTTCACGCAATTGCTCCAACAGCTGGCGCGCGGCCTCCGATGCGCCCAGCTCGGCCAAATCTTGGATCTGATCCATCATGTCCTGCATGGCCAGCGGATTGAGGTTGGCCATCGGCATGTCTTGCGGCATTTGCGCCGTGTCTTGATTCTGCAAGCGCTCGGCCAGCGCTTGCATGTACTCCTGGAAAGCCTCGCGTAGCTCATCCATCAGTTCGGCGATTTCTTCATCGCTTGCGCCATTCTCTAGCGCGTCGGCGAGGTTTTCTTCAGCTTCGCGCAGACGCTCGGCGGCCAGCGACAGGTCGCCATCCTCCACCTGCAACGCCAATTGCCAAAGCATGTCGACTACGGCGAGCAGATCGTCTTCGGCATCAGCAAAGCGTAGGCGTTGGGTGGTGACCGTTAGGGCGAGAAATGTCGAGAGCTCGCCTTCCATGAAATCTTCCGGTGCCAGCGCCAGCCCTTCTAAGGCGGTGAGCACCGCCGTTCGGGTGCGGGTATCGACGGCGAGCAAGCGGCGTTGCTCGACCAGCGCGCGCGCCAAGGGTTCGCGGAACGGGCGCTCGGGCATGCCTACGGTAATCGTGTCGCTGGTTGCCTCCTGACCGGCGCCATCGGTGGCAACCAGCGTCATGTCGACCTCGAGCCCGGCCCAGGGGTGGGCGGAAAGATCGCGGGTCGTTTCAACGGTATCGCTGGACCCAGATGGTGGCAGGATGAGATCGATGCGCGGGGCGGCGATCAGCGGTGTCGCGTCGGCATAGCGCTCATCCGCCGGTTCAACATCAGCGTGGGCGCTTTCGACCGCGTAGTCATCTTCGGCTTTATAGAGGATCTCGATAGCCCCGACCGCCGTGGCTTGCGGCTCGCCGGCAAAACGGATCGTTGGCGGCGTGTCGGGCGTGATGAGCATGGGCAGCGCGATGGCGCCATTGCGCGCGGAAAGCTCTAGCGTGACGTCCTCGCTCAGTTCCGCTTCGAGTCCACCGGCTTCTTCCGTTAACATCAAGGGAATTTCATTGGTGCCGTTCATCGGCGTCAAAGAGGCGCTGATCGCGTCGGGTTCGCTGAGAAGGATCGTCAGGCGGCTGCCGGTCGGCAACATGGCGCCGGTGGGGCGGTCCTCGTCATCGCGGAATGTTGCGGCGGCGAGCAAGGTGCGTGGCGGCAGGCCGGTGTAGGCGGGTGGCGTCGCCCAGACATCGATGCGGACCGGCACGCTCGGTGCCGATTGCGGCGGCGCGAAGGCTTGGACAATGCGGTCGGTGCGCTGCGGGCCGGCAACGAAGAACGCGACAATCAGTACCAGGAGAACCGGGGCACGCAGCGCCCAGCGATCGAGCAGTTCGGTGCGCGGTGCAGGCAACCCGGCGGCAAGGCGTTTGACTCTGCCCGCCATGCGCGCCTGGTGGGCTTGCCAGAGCGCCTGGCCTTGCGGATTGCGCGTGTCGAAGGGTGCATCTTCCAGCGCCGAGAGTGGGCGGCCTTTGAGGCCGGACGCTGCTTCAACGCGCGACACGCCTTGTTCGCGGGCAATTCGTGGCGTGCGTGCCGCCCAGACAAGGCTGGCAAGGAAGGTAATGGCGAGAACCCCGACCAAAGCAAAGCGGATGATGTCGGGCATCAACGGCCAAAGGCCGAGCCAGGAGAAGCTAAGGAAGACGCCGAGCACCGATCCGGCGACCACCAGTCGCGGCCAAAGACGCTCAAGGAACGCATAAAGCATCGCCCGGCGGGTGGCGCGGGCGATGCGTTTGGAAAGCGGTGACAGGGGTTCGGTGTCTGGCACTGAATCCGGTTCTCGAGCAGTCGATCTCAAGCGAGTTTGGCGCGCGGGTGTGGTGAAGGCAAGGCAGGCACAGCGCGATGACAAAGATGTCATCCCGGAAGCCGAAGGCTATCCGGGATCTGCCGATCTCAAGTCCCTTGCAGATCCTGGGTCAAGCCCGGGATGACAGCATCTAGGCCTAGCGAGGATCACCCAAACCAATCTGGCCGGGAATCAAGGCCAATCAGTTCGTCCATCGTGGTGCGTGGGCGCACCACATGGAACTGATCGCCGTTGACCATCACTTCGGGCACCAAAAGGCGCGAATTGTACGTGCCTGCCTGCACCGCGCCATAGGCACCAGCGGAAAACACCGCGATCAGATCATCTTCTTTCACCGGCGGGAACGAGCGATCCTTGGCGATATAGTCGCCCGTCTCGCACACCGGCCCCACCAGATCGACCACTGGCCATAGCTCCGGCGAGGTCGGCTCGACCACCGGGCGGATGGTGTGGTGTGCATCGTAAAGCGTCGGACGGATAAGATCGTTCATCGCCGCATCGATGATCACGAACGTCTTGCCCTCGGCCGGCTTCACATACTCCACCTTGGTGACGAGAATGCCGGCATTGCCAGCGATCAGTCGGCCCGGCTCAAAGATGATTTCGCAGTCGAGCTGATCGACATGCTTTTTCACCACGGTTGCATAGTCGTCCGGGTGCGGCGGCGGGTCATTGTCGTCGGTGTAGGGAATGCCGAGACCACCGCCCAGATCGACATGGTGGATCGTGTGACCGTCGCCACGCAAGGTCTCGATCAGTCCACCCAGCTTGCCGAACGCCTGGTCGAACGGTTCCAACTGAGTGATTTGCGAGCCGATATGCATATCGATGCCGATCACCTGGATGCCCGGCAGGCTGGCTGCGCGGGCATAGGCATCGCGCGCACGCGCCCAGGGGATGCCGAACTTGTTTTCCGACAGGCCGGTGGTGATTTTGGCGTGGGTCTTGGCATCCACATCGGGGTTGATGCGCAAGGAAACCGGCGCGTCTTTGCCCATCGCCGTGGCAACAGCGGACAGCCGCCCCAGCTCCGGCTCGCTTTCCACGTTGAAGCAGAGAATGCCGGCGGCAAGCGCCGCTTCCATTTCCGCGCGGGTTTTTCCGACGCCAGAAAACATGATTTTTTTGGCTGGAACCCCAGCGCGCAACGCCCGTTTCAGTTCGCCGCCAGACACGACGTCGGCGCCGGATCCGAGGCGGGCCAAGGTTTCCATCACCGCCTGGTTGGAGTTGGCTTTCAGCGCGTAACAGACCAGCACCGGAAGGTCGCCAAACGCGTCGGTGAACACCTGATAGTGTCGCTCTAAGGTGGCCGTTGAATAGACGTAGAACGGCGTGCCCACCTCACGGGCGAGCGTTTCAACCGGCACGTCCTCGGCAAAGAGGCTGCCATCACGGTAGCTGAAATGATGCATGGCAGCGCTCGGCTAGAGGAGAAGCCCATCGAGAATGAACGGGCGATCCTCGACCGGCGCCGGTTCAACGGCCTCCGCGCCTTCTGGCGCGTTGCGGGCTGACGGCGGCTCAAGCGGGCCCTTTACGCCGCAACCGGCAACGGTCAGGGCGAGCAAACTGGTCAGAATCAATGTGCGAAGGCGCATGGTGCCAACCTCAAAATCATGATGCCAATCCTTAGGCCGTCTTGGCTGACCTTATCAACCCAGCTTTTTCAGCCAGCGTCTTGCCTGCTTGCGGACATTCTGTGGCGCGGTGCCGCCATAGCTCAGGCGCGAACGCACCGATTTGTCGACCGAAAGCACCGAATAAACATCCTGGGTTATGCCCGGCTCAACGCTTTGCATCTCTTCAAGCGAAAGTTTGTGAAGATCGGTTTTCCGCTCCGCCGCCATGCCGACCAGCGTGCCGGTCACATGGTGCGCATCGCGGAACGGCAGGTCGAGCACGCGAACCAGCCAGTCAGCGAGGTCCGTGGCGGTGGCATAGCCCGAGCCCGCGGCCTTTTTTAGCGCTTTGGCGTTGGGCACCATGTCAGACACCATGCCGGTGGTCGCCGCGATGGTCAGTTCCAACGTTTCCAGCGCGTCGAAGATCGGCTCTTTGTCTTCCTGCATATCCTTGGCATAGGCCATGGGCAGGCCCTTCATCACCGTCATCAGCGCTGTGAAGGCGCCCATCACGCGGCCGATTTTGGCACGCACCAACTCAGCGGCGTCAGGGTTTTTCTTTTGCGGCATGATCGATGAGCCCGTGGTCAGCGCATCAGACAGCTGGATGAATTGGAACTGGGCGGACGACCAGATGACGATTTCTTCAGCAAAGCGCGACAGATGCATGGACAGGATCGAGGCGGCTGCCAGCGCTTCTAGCGCGTAATCGCGGTCGGACACCGAATCTAGCGAGTTAGCGGTCGGCCGATCAAAGCCAAGCGCTTCGGCGGTCATTTGCCGGTCGATAGGAAAGCTGGTGCCAGCTAGTGCTGCCGCGCCGAGCGGAGACTCGTTGAGGCGCTTGCGAGCATCCTGAAACCGACCCCGATCGCGGGCAATCATCTCCACATAGGCAAGCAAATGGTGGCCGAACGTCACCGGCTGCGCGGACTGTAGGTGGGTGAAGCCCGGCATCACCGTGCCGGCATACTCCAGCGCCTTTTCGGCCAGCGCTTTTTGGAGGTCAGCCAGTGCGGCATCGATGCCATCAATGGCCGCGCGCACGTAAAGCTTCGTATCTGTCGCCACCTGATCGTTGCGGGACCGTCCGGTGTGCAGGCGACCAGCAGCCTCGCCGATCAGCTCGCGCAGCCGCGCCTCGATGTTCATATGGATGTCTTCAAGACCGCGCGAAAATGTGAAGTGACCGTGTTCGATCTCTTCGCCAATCTGCGTGAGCCCGTTGATGATGGCATCGCGATCGTCTGCGGTCAGAATGCCGACCTCGGCAAGCATGGTGGCATGCGCCTTAGAGCCTTGAATGTCTTGGCGGTAGAGCTTCTGGTCAAAGCCGATGGAGGCGTTGATGTCTTCCATGATGGCGGCGGGGCCTGCGGCAAAGCGTCCGCCCCACATGGTGTTTTTGCCCGTGTCTTTGCCTGTATCACTCATGTGGCCAGTATCGCCCAATCTGTTCTGCTGTCGCCCTGAAGGAAGCTGTTATGTCGTCACCGCAAGACCCAAACAATCCCTCCCCAAAACGGGATGGGGGCAAGGTTAGGCTCACGGTTTTGCTGTTGGTCGCCGCCGTGCTTGGCGTCGCGTCCGGTGGGCTTGCGGTCTATATCAACAATGACGCGCCTGCAAATGATGAAACGGCGGCGGCTTGCACGATCAGCGAGGAACGGCGCACCGCTTTGGACGCTGCCGCGCGCGGTGAAGTGGCGGCTTTTGCGGTCGTTGATGACGCGCGCCCATCGCCGATGATGGCGTTTCATGATGCCGAGGGTACGCCACGTACGATTGAGGAGTGGCGCGGCGAAACGGTGCTTTTCAATCTCTGGGCAACCTGGTGCGCGCCGTGCCGCGAGGAAATGCCAGCCCTTGACCGCCTACAGGCCAATCTTGGTGGCGAGGATTTTGAAGTGGTGGCAGTCAGCATCGACACCAATGAGAGCGCCGATCCGCAAGGGTTTCTTGAAGAGATCGAGGTTGGTGCCCTGGATTTCTATCAGGATGACACCGCTGACCTCTTTCAAAATCTGCGCGCCGAAGGGTTGGCGTTCGGCATGCCGACGACGCTTCTGATCGATGATGATGGGTGTTTGCTTGGGTTTCTGGCCGGACCCGCCCATTGGGACAGCGCCGATGCGGTGGCGCTTATCGATGCCGCGCGGGTGCCTTAAGCGGCTTTAGGTCGACGGTTCGAGCCGCGCTTCCTCGGCCTGCTTGCGGGCGGCGCGCGAGGCATGAATGGCCTTGGTGGCGGCCTCCATGTCCTCTTCCATCTTCTTTTTCAGCCGCAACTGCGCCTCGACCTTTTGTTCGAAGGCCTTGCGCTCCATCTCGCGTTGATGCGGCGACTTCATGTTGGCCCGCGCGATGAGATCGCGCAGAACGGACAACAGCGCGACCATGATAAACGCAATCACGATATGGGAAACCACCACGATGACGGTGTCACCGGCATGGGCGAGCGTTGTTGAGACCAGCGCGCGCATGGGTGTGCAGGTGTCGGTGCTGAAATTGCTGGCAAAGAAGCAGTGGCCGATCAGTGCATCGCGCCACATGAACAGGAACACCAGGGGCGCCAAGATGACCGGCGCCAAGATGATGGCGCTGGCATAGGGGCGCACCATCGTCGCCAAGGCGCCGAAGATCATGCCGGACAGAATGCCAACAAGGATGATGCCGCTCATTGGATTGTCTCAGGCCTGGCGATCAACGCGGGTGCCGACGCCGGATGCGGTTGCCGAGCCAACGGCCTGCGCATCGGCCAAGGCAGCAGAGTTGGCTGCCGCCTGATCGATCATGGCGACCAGTTGCTGCGCTGCTTCCTGGTTCATTTTCATGACCTTTTGCGCAGCGGCGGCGCCGATCTGCGCCTGATTGTTGGCCATCGCCGAAGAGGCAATTGCGACTGGTTCCACGGGTAAACTCCTAAGCTTGGCGGGAGCTTAGGGGCAAATGCTTTCCGTTCGGTTGATGGAAAGGGTTGTGTTGAACTTAGCTTTGTTGTCATGGCCGGGCTCGACCCGGCCATCCATCTCTATGCAGTAAACTCTAGAAACAGATTACGCCAATCTGGATTATTCTTTTCTATGAGCTCGATTTTCCAATCGCGTTTCCAACGCTTGAGCGAAGTTTCACGTTGGATCGCTTCTTCGATCCGATCGTGCTCCTCGTACCAAGTGAGCCTACGCACATCGAATTCTCGCACAAATCCCTGCGGGTCGGTGCGATGCTTGTGGACACGTGCCATCAAGTTGGCCGTGACGCCAATGTAGAGAGCACCGCGTTTTCGATTGGCTAGGACATATACCCAAGCTGCCATGAACCCATGGGTTCAGGGATGGATGGCCGGGTCAAGCCCGGCCATGACGTTCCTTGAAGCTACCTAGTCGGGACGGGCACTTCGCCGCGATAATCGTAGAACCCGCGCCCGGCTTTGCGGCCCACCCAGCCGGCTTCGACATATTTAACCAGCAGCGGGCAGGGCCGATATTTGGTGTCAGCCAGGCCATCATAGAGCACCTGCATCACCGACAGGCAGGTGTCCAGACCGATGAAATCAGCAAGCTGTAACGGACCCATCGGGTGGTTGGCGCCCAGCTTCATGGCGGTGTCGATCGATTCCACCGAGCCGACGCCCTCATAAAGCGTGTAGATGGCTTCATTGATCATCGGCAGCAGGATGCGGTTGACGATGAAGGCCGGGAAGTCTTCGGCCACCGTGATCTGCTTGCCGATATTGGCAACGAACCCGCGCGAGGCTTCATAGGTCTCATCGTCGGTGGCGATGCCGCGCACCACTTCGACCAACTCCATCAGCGGCACCGGGTTCATGAAGTGAATGCCGATGAACTTTTCCGGCCGGTCGGTGGAGGCGGCCAGGCGGGTGATGGAAATGGAGGATGTGTTGGTGGCCAGGATGGAGTCTGATTTCACCACCGGCGCCAGTTGCGACAGGATTTTGCGCTTGATGGTTTCGTCTTCGGTGGCTGACTCAATCACCAGGTCACAGTCGGCCATGTTGTCATAGCTGTCGGACGCCTGGATGCGGGCGAGCGCCGGCTTGATCTGGCTTTCCTCGATGATGGCCTTGGACGCCTGCCGGGTCATATTGCCGGAGATGGTGGCTAGGCCCTCTTCGACTTTGTCCATGGAAAGGTCTTGCAGAACCACGTCCATGCCGGAAAGCGCGCAGACATGGGCGATGCCCGATCCCATCTGCCCGGCACCGACAATGCCCACTTTCTGGATGCCAGCCTTATTCAAACTCGCCGATTCCGTGCCACTCATTGTTCGTTTGTTCTTTCTGTACGCAGCGCCAAGCTCAAAGAGCGTGCGATACCTTTCTAGGATTCAACGGCTGATTTCAACTCTGGCAGTACCTCAAACAAGTCCGCCACCAAGCCATAGTCGGCGACATCGAAGATGGGAGCATCCTCATCCTTGTTGATGGCGACGATAACCCGGCTGTCCTTCATGCCCGCCAGATGCTGAATAGCCCCGGAAATGCCGGCGGCGATATAGAGGTCTGGCGCGACGACTTTGCCGGTCTGGCCGACCTGCCAATCGTTGGGCGCATACCCCGCATCGACGGCGGCGCGTGAGGCACCGACGGCGGCGCCCAGGGCATCGGCGAGTGGCAAGATGATGCGTTCGAACTCTTCCTTGGAACCCAGCGCGCGGCCACCGGAAAGGATGACTTTAGCGCTGGTGAGTTCCGGACGTTCGCTCTCGGCCATGTCGGCGGAGAGAAAGCTCGACACGGCGGGAAGAGCCGGCACGGCGATGGTTTCGACCGGGGCCGATCCGCCATCGCCCGCCGCATCGAAGGCTGTACCGCGCACCGTGATTACCTTCTTGGCGTCGGAGGATTTCACCGTTTGTATTGCGTTGCCGGCATAGATCGGGCGCTGGAAGGTGTCGGCGCTTTCCACCGCGATGATGTCGGACAGCTGCATGACGTCGAGCAGGGCCGCGACGCGCGGCATGACGTTTTTACCGGTCGTGGTCGCTGGCGCGACAAAAGCGCCGTAGCCATCGGCCAGCGACAGGACGAGCGCCGCCATCGGTTCGGCAAGCGCGTGTTCCAACGCGACATCATCAGCATGCAGCACCTTTTGCACGCCCTCCAGCGCTGCGGCTCCTTTGGCGGCGGCATCGGCGCCGGAGCCTGCAACAAGCACATCGACTGGCGCGCCTAACTCTTTGGCGGCGGTCAGCGCCTTGGCGGTTTCTGCCGAAAGCGCGGTGTTGTCGTGATCGGCGATCAGGAGTGTGGTCATTGTCATATCTCCTAGAGCACGCCAGCTTCGGATTTCAATTTGGCCACCAGTTCGCCGACATCGGCGACCTTCACGCCGGCTTCGCGTTTCGGTGGGGCGGCGGTCGCGAGGACCTCCAAGCGCGGGGCGAATTCAACGCCGATCTCTTCAGGTGTTTTGATGTCGAGTGGCTTCTTCTTCGCCTTCATGATGTTGGGCAGGGAGGCGTAGCGCGGCTCGTTAAGGCGCAGATCGGTGGTGATGATAGCCGGCAGAACAAGTTTCACGGTTTCCAGACCGCCATCGACTTCGCGAGTCACCGCTACGCTATCGCTCTCGAGTTCCACCTTGGAGGCGAAGGTACCTTGGCCCCAGCCGAGCAGGGCGGCCAGCATTTGGCCGGTCTGGTTGCAATCATCATCAATGGCTTGCTTGCCCAGGATGACGAGGTTGGGGTCTTCCTCGGCGATAATGGCTTTGAGCGCCTTGGCGACGGCCAGTGGTTCGGTGGTCTCGTCGGTTTTCACCAGGATCGCCCGATCGGCGCCCATGGCCAGCGCCGTGCGCAACGTTTCCTGCGCCTTTTCCGGCCCGATGGAAACGGCGATGATTTCTTCGGCCTTGCCGGCCTCTTTCAAGCGCAACGCTTCCTCGATGGCGATCTCGTCGAAGGGGTTCATCGACATTTTCACATTGGCGAGGTTCACCCCCGACCCGTCTTCTTTCACCGTGATGGTCACGTTGTAGTCGACCACCCGTTTGACCGGCACCAAGATCTTCACGCAGACTTCCTATCGTTGCGGTTGGGCTGTAGCGGCGCTGGCGCGCATGGCCCGCGCTGACGGATCAGGATCGTCCGCAGGTTGTGCATCGCAGCAAAAACGCCGGCGCCAAGCTAGGGGGGGCTCACCTGCGTGTCAACGATCCCTAAGTCGGGCGTTGGAGTGGCCACATGGGCGGTGTCGGTCATCGTTTTGTAGCAATGGCCGGATCGGGAAGATCGCGATCGAACAATTTGACGTCGCGATGCTTGAAAAGTGGCGTCAACGCGGCGCCGGCGACAAGGCCACCAATATGGGCCCACCAGGCTGTGTTCGAACCGTTCTCTCCGGACAGCACCATCAGAACGTTCCAGACCACGTAAGCGCCGAGCACAATCCAGGCGGGGAGCTGGAACGGGAACTTGATCAGCAGCGTCACCAGCACCCAGACTTTCACCTTGGGATGCAGCATCAGATAGGCTGCCACGACGCCTGATGTGGCACCGGACGCGCCGACCAGTGGCGCGGATGGGTCAGGGGTCATGATCGCATAGGCGAGGCCGCCGGCAATGCCGCAGAGAACGAAAAAGATGAGAAATTTCACATGCCCCATCGCATCTTCAACATTGTCGCCAAAGACCCAGAGGAACAGCATGTTACCGGCCAGATGCAGCCAGGAGCCGTGCAGAAAAGCGTAGCTGAGGAGAGTCGTTTCTTCCGGGATGAGGATGAGGTCGGCCGGTCTGGCTTGTTCAGCAAACAGCGTGACCGGAATGAGCGCCAGCCGGTAATCGGGGTAGTCGACGACCGCGCCCTGGAAGACCAGGAACATCGCGACATTGAGGACGATCAGCCCAACGGTCACTGCCTGAACGGTGATGCGCTTTTTCGGATTGGAATCGAAGAACGGCAAGAACATAAGCGACGGCCCCGGTTTCCTGCCGCAAGGGCATGAGCGTCCTGGCTCTTAGCGGTTTTTGCCCGGCACCCACAAGACGTCGGCGGCGCCCTTGTCATTTGTCCAGCGTGCGGCCACGAAGAGAAAATCGGACAAGCGGTTCAGATACCGCCGCACGGCATCGCTCACCATGCCCGGTTCCTGGTCAGCCAGTTCCACCGACAGGCGTTCGGCACGGCGCGACACAGTGCGTGCCACATGCAGGGCCGCAGCGGCGGGTGTGCCGCCCGGCAGAACGAAGGAATTGAGCGGCGAAAGATCGGCGTTCAGCGTGTCAATCTCACTTTCCAGCCGTTCCACCTGAGCAGTGACGACACGCAGTGGTTCGTAACCAAGATCTTCGTCCGTCGGTGGCGTGGAGAGATCAGCGCCCAGATCGAACAAATCGTTCTGAATGCGCATCAACATGGCATCGAGATCAGCAAAGGCTGGATCACCGCCTGTGGAGAGCCGCGCCATGCCGATGGCGGCGTTGGTTTCATCGACTGTGCCATAAGCTTCGACGCGCAGATCGAACTTTTTGCGCCGCTCGCCCGAGCCAAGGCCGGTCGTGCCATCGTCGCCGGTCTTGGTGTAGATTTTTGTCAGAACGACCATTGGTGCCGCCGAATCGGTTTAAAAGTTGAAACCGACCCTAGCGCCAAAATTGGTCATGCCGCGATTGAAATCGCAAAGACCGGAATTCGAAGAATGGCTGATCGTCGCCATGACGCTGACCTGTTCGGTCACGCGGTAGCCAAGTGTTCCCGATTCGCGGAAAAGAAGGTTGCAGCCGAGGTTCAACCGGTCGGGATCGGTGCCGTTCGTATCGCCGTTATGAACCGTGCCGCCGAACGCGCCTTCAATGAAAACCCGCTCAGTGACATCAACCGTCAACGCAAGCTGGGCATAGCCGAAATGCGTGTATCCTTCGGTGCTGATGGAGGCGCCGACCAAGGGGCGAACCGCCGCTAGGCGGTCAAAGATCGAAAACGTCCACCCGATATTGGCAAGCGCCTCGACATCGACGTCAAAGCCGGTCTCAGGGCCGTCCGGCTCGCGGTACATGACGCCGACGCGCACTTCATGCGATGCGGCGGTGGCAAAGCGCGTGTCGAAGGAGTCAGCGCTGGCCGACCCAAGCGACGCCAACAAAAAAGGCAACGCCAAAGCGGCAGCAGAAAGAAATCGGGATGGAATCATAACGAGGCGCCCAGCAGTTCGTTACCAATGCGTTAAAGCCGTCGGGCGCCGACTTCAACGTTTGTCAGGGAAATTGGGGCGTATCGACCGCTGGGTGTGACATTTCTGCACAGGTGTTTGCGGGCGCAGGTTTGTTTCTAACTGCGGCTCGCCAGCCAGGCGACGACCATGATCACAACGATCGCGATGGCCTGCAAGATGACCCGCCAGCGCATCAATTGCTGCGAGCGGTTGGCGCTGCCGCCTTTCATCATGTTGGCAAGGCCCAGCAAGAGAACCACCGCGACGGCGCCAAGGGCGAGAAACGAAACTATCTGGAAAAAGGTGGTCATGAGGCGTCTTACGGTTCAGGGCGGCGGCTGGGTCACTCAATGATCGGCTTGGTTTGGCGATCAGTTGAGCAGGACATACGACCCGTTGAGCACTGTGGCAAACGAGACCCAAGCGAGATAGGGCGCAAACAGCCAGAATGCGAGGCGGTCGCTCTGGCGTGCCAGCATCATCCACACCAGGATCGACGCCAAAAGCCCGAGGATGACCACAAGTCCACCGACAATCGATTGCAGCGCGAAAAAGGCGATGGTCCAGCCGGCATTGAAGAGCAGTTGCACCCCAAAAGCGAAGCGCAATCTGCCGGTTTGATCGGAGCTGGCGGCCGTATCGGCGCGCCAACCGGCATAGGCCATCATCAGATAAAGGATCGGCCAGACGACACCGAACGCCCAAGACGGCGGCTGAAATGGCGGTTGGTTGAGCGCTTGGTACCAGGCGCTTGTGTCAGGGTCGCTGGCAAGGCTGCCGGTGAGCGATGCGGCCGCAGTAACCGCCACGTAAAGCGCAAGTGTGATCCAGCTTGCGCCAGATTTCGGCAGAGCGGGGGCTGGCGTTGGAGACGGGGTGGCCATGATGTTCCTTCAGACGAAAGCGATTGTACCCGGTCGACGCGCAACTGCGCTCAGAGTTGCGCCGGCTATTTGTCGCGGGCGCGGGCCAGCATGGCCGCTTGCAGGCGCGAGGGTGCAACCCGTTTGATCAGCGCCATCAAATGGGTTGGCGTCGTGACCCGATAGACCGGTTTGGGGTTGGCGCTTTCCAGCGCCTTAACGACCACCCGCGTCACTGCTTCGGGACCCAACTCAAAGGAGGCTTTGTCGCGGGAGGTCAAGCGCTTCAATTGGGCCGAGTAGTCGTCGGCATAGGCGGATGCATCCGCATCGACAGTGCGCTGGAAGACCGCAAGCGCATTGGCGCGGAAGCGGCTGGTGATCGGGCCAGGTTGGATGGAAACCACCTTGATGCCAAAACGGCTGACTTCAGCGCGCAGCGTGTCGGAATAGCCTTCAAGCGCGAATTTCGAAGCGACATAGGGCCCGCGATAGGGCGCGGCGATGAAACCGAGAACGCTGGAGCACTGAACGATGTGACCAGAGCCCTGCGCGCGCATCACCGGAAGCGCCAATTGGGTCAGTCTGTGAATCCCGAAAAAGTTGGCCTCAAACTGCGCCCGCATGTGTTGCGTCGAGACATCCTCCAGCGCGCCGACCTGCCCATAGGCGCCATTGTTGAACAGGGCATCGAGCCGGCCGCCGGTTTGTTCCAATGCGGCGTCGAACGCGGCGGTGATGCTTGTCTCATCGGCATAGTCGAGCTGCACAGACGCAAGGCCTTCCTCGCGCAGGCGGGCGACATCATCCGGTTTGCGGGCGGCGGCGATCACCTGCCAGCCGCGCTTGTTCAACGCATGGGCGGCATGGTGGCCGATGCCGGTCGAGGCGCCGGTGATCAGTATCGCGCGGCGAGGCTTGGAGGCGTTTGTCATACGCCCGCCTTAGCCTGCTGATTGCCACCAGGCTATAGCACTTCGCGAGTTCTTTGAATTATGGAACTCTGCCTGAATTCAAAGATTTCAACGCGTTATGTCGTACTTGATAGGTAAGAATTTTCGCCAAGCGCGTTAGGCGGCGAGCGTTTTGTCGCGGCGATTGGAACTGTCGAGTTTAGCGCAGACAAGCGCGATCTGCTCGATCAAGTCGCCCAGCGCATGCGGGGCCAGCTGATACGGGCAGAATTTCGGGCGCACCTTGTATTTGGAGAAGACCGGATTGGTGTCACTGGCGATGTCGAAAGCTGCCAGCGAGGGCGAGGTGAATTGCCGCGTCACCGCCGGTTCGGCATGCACCAGATTGATGTCGTGGTGGCGCTCATCCTGGGCGATCCGATTGTAGGTCTCGCTTAAGGGGCCGCGGGGGCCTTCCATCACCTGAATGAAGAAATCGTCCACATGGATGAGGCAACCTGAAACGCCGTGCGGCCTGTTGTTCTTGTCGGCTTGCTTGACGAGATTTCCAAGAAAGATGCGACGCTGCTCTCCGCGCACTTCAGGCGCGCGACTGATGTAGGTGATGGTGTAGAGCGGCATGCAACCAACCTTCTGACTGAAGATGGCAGTTTCTCTACTTCAAGTTGCATTTGTGTTAAATGCAATCAAGTTTGACGCGGCGGACTGTCCGTGTGGCCTCACGCTTCCAAGAGGCGTTTCGCGATCAGCATTCTTGGTTGCGTGATCGACCGGATCGCGGTGCTGTGCCCTTGCGCTTCTAGCAGGCGTTTCGCAATCTGCATCCTTTGGCGTTATCGCCGGATCGTTCCTGCTTTTGCCTATGCTTCAAGCAGTCGCTTGGCGATGACTTGTGCCTGAATCTCCGCGGCGCCCTCAAAGATGTTGAGAATGCGAGCATCGCAGAGCACGCGGGAAATCGCATATTCCAGCGCGAAACCATTGCCGCCGTGGATTTGCAGCGCATTGTCGGCATTCGCCCAGGCGATGCGCGCGCAGAGCAGCTTGGCCATGCCGGCTTCCACGTCGCAGCGGCGTCCCTCATCCTTCTCGCGGGCGGAGAAGTAGGTGAGCTGGCGACCGATCATGGTTTCCACCGCCATCATGGCAAGCTTATCGGCGACGCGGGGGAACTGGATGAGTGCCTTGGCGAACTGTTGGCGGTCCTTGGCGTATTGCAGGCCAAGATCAAGCGCGGATTGGGCGACACCGACAGCGCGGGCGGCGGTTTGAATACGAGCGGATTCAAAGGTTTCCATCAACTGTTTGAAGCCATTGCCCTGCGCTTCACCCAGCAGATTGGCCGCAGGAACCTTAAAGCCGTCAAAGGCGATCTCGTACTCCTTCATGCCGCGATAGCCGAGAACTTCGATCTCGCCGCCGGACATGTTGGGATGGGGGAAGGGGTCTTCATCCGAGCCGCGCGGCTTTTCCGCGATGAACATGGAAAGGCCCTTATAGCCCGGCTCAGCGGGATTGGTGCGGGCAAGCACGGTCATGATGTCGGCGCGCACCGGATGGGTGATCCAGGTTTTGTTGCCGTTCAGCGTATAGGTCTCGCCGTCCAACGTGGCGCGGGTTTTCAAGGACGCCAGGTCCGAGCCGGTGTTGGGTTCGGTGAAGACGGCGGTCGGCAGGATCTCGCCCGAAGCGATCTGTGGTAGCCATTTTTCCTTCTGCGCATCGGTGCCGCCGCATAGGATGAGTTCGGCGGCGATTTCTGAGCGCGTGCCGAGCGAGCCGACGCCGATATAGGCCCGCGACAGTTCCTCGGAGACGACACACATCGCTTCTTTTCCAAGGCCCAGGCCGCCATACTCTTCGGGGATCGTCAGACCGAAGACGCCGAGTTCGGACATTTGCTCGATGATTTCCATCGGGATGTAATCGTTGGCCAGATGCCATTCGTGGGCGTGCGGCTCGACGGCATCGGCGGCAAAGCGGCGCATTTCGCTGCGAAACGCTTCCATCGTCTCGTCCAGACCGTCGGCGCCAACTGTGGCCGCACCGCCATCCTCCATCATGGCGGCGACCAGAGCGGCGCGTTTGGCGGGGTCGGACCCCAGCGCAATCAGCGCACGCACTGAGGGGTTGTCGGAAAAGGCGCGGGCGCTTTCCGGCGTCACGCCAAGGGCAGCAAGGCGAATGATCTCGCCTTGGTTCATCGGAATGCCGCCTTCGATCTGCGCCAGGTATTCGGCAAAACCGATTTCCAGGATCAGCGTTTCTGTTTCACCAAAGAGGCCATCGTTTTGCAGGCGCTGTGCATAGGCCATCAGTTCGCGCAAGGCTTCACGGTAGGTGGCAAGCCAGGCAAGGCCATGGGCGGCGTGCTGATGCTGTTCGAGCAGCGCGCCTTTGACGCGGCCGCCTTCCATGGTCATCGCGGCGACGACGCTCTTGGCGGCGTCATAAACGGTGTTTACCGCTTCCAGAGCGTCGGTCGCCAAGTCGAGACTGTTGGCATCGTCCATCGTGAGATCCTCGGCCAAACTCATGGTGATGTCCTCGCGGTTTGCCTGATGTGGCTTGCGTCAGCGTATTTGTGCAGCGCAAAATGATCAACAGTTTGCACTGCAACAACCCCGCCGATGGACCTAGAGAACCGGCTCCTGCGAGGTTCAGACCGGTTTCTTGTTGACCAGGTAGACGCCGAACACAGTGATCGCCATGCCGAGGATGGCAATCGGCGCGAGCTCTTCGCCAAACAGCAGCCAGGCTTCGATCGCAACCAAGGGTGGGATCAAATAGATCAACGTTGCCGCCCGCGACACCGCGCCATGGCGGATGAGCAATAGCAACAGGCCGATGGCGGCCAGCGATAAGCCAAATACCGACCAAGCCATGATCAGAAGGCTCTGCGCATTGATGGTGATGTGCATCTCTTCCATCAACAAGGCGAACGGTAAGGTGGCGAGCGTCGCGCCGACATATTGCAGCAGCGTGATGGCACGCAAATCGCCGCCTTGCAGGAAGCGTTTCTGGTAGAGTGTGCCGAGCGTCACCGAGACCATCGCCACCACATTGATGAGGATGAGCCAGGACGCGGCAGCGAACGCTTCGCCCTCAAGAGCAAAGAGGCGTGGGAGCAGCGCAATCACCAAGCCAACAAAGCCGAGCGCCAGGCCAAGCCATTGTTTTTTCGTCAAATGTTCGGCGAGCAAGGTCACGGCCAGCACGGCGGTTAGAAGCGGTTGCAGCGCGGCGATGAGGCCGGAAAGTGGCGTGGCAAGGCCTTCATCAATCACATACCAAACGCCGCCGAGATAGATCGCGTGCAAGAGCACCCCGGACGCTAGCCCGTGTGCCCAGAGGCGTCGATCAGCGGGCAGTTTCACCTTGAAGGCGAGCATGATGAAGAAGAGCGCCAGGGCGGCCAGCGCATAGCGCGCGGCCAGAAATGTCAGCGGATCGGCGAGCGGCGCAGCGGCCCGTGCGGTGATCCAACCCGTCGACCAAATGAGCACGAAGAAGACGGGCGCAAAGCGCAGCAGCATGGGCAGCTTTCGGGGAACAGGCGAAGACGGAGGCCGGGGCTTAGCGAGTTAAGCGGCGTCTGTCATTAGCTCGTCGACGTTGTGTTGAGACGCGCCCCAAACTCAAGGCGTCATCCCCAGGCTTGTCCCGGGGATCCATTCTGCCGAATAGTTTGGATCATCGAGTCGACCGGAAAGCGCACTGAAATGGATCCCCGCCCCAAGGGCGAGGATGACGTTTGATGTTGGGGCGGGCTAATTCGCTGCGTCGAGCACATCCTCAAAGGTGCGCAGACCAGGCTTCGGCGAGCCGACCAGGCACGCCATGTTCCCCGGCGCGTGCTGGTTTTTGTACATTTTGGTGTGCGCCTTGGGGATGTCGCGCCAGGCAAAAACCTCTGACATGCAGGGGTCGATACGGCGCTCGATCACCAGCTTGTTGGCAGCAGCGGCCTGTTTCAGATGGGCAAAGTGGCTGCCTTGCACGCGCTTCTGGTGCATCCAGACATAACGCGCATCCATGGTGAGGTTGAAGCCGGTGGTGCCCGCGCAAATCACGATCATGCCGCCGCGCTTGCAGACGAAGGTGGAAACTGGAAACGTGCTTTCGCCGGGGTGCTCGAAGACGAAATCGACGTTCACGCCTTTGCCGGTGATGTCCCAGATGGCCTTGCCGAATTTGCGCACTTCGGAAAACCAGGTGTCGTACTCGTCCGACCCAACCTTGGGCAGTTGGCCCCAGCAGTTGAAGTCTTTGCGGTTGAGCACGCCCTTGGCACCGAGCGACATGACGAAGTCGCGCTTGTCCTCATCGGAAATCACACCGATGGCATTCGCACCGGCAGCAGCGCAGATTTGCGTTGCAAACACGCCAAGGCCGCCTGACGCGCCCCAGACCAGCACATTGTCACCAGGGCGCAGAACGTGTGGGCGGTGGCCGTAAAGCATGCGGTAGGCGGTGGCGAGCGTCAGCGTGTAGCAGGAAGCCTCTTCCCAGGTCAGATGCTTGGGTCGCGCCATGAGTTGGCGCGCTTGAACTCGCGTGAACTGGGCGAAGGAGCCGTCCATGGTCTCGTAGCCCCAGATCCGTTGGCTGGGGGAGAACATCGGATCGCCGCCATTGCACTCCTCATCGTCGCCATCGTCTTGGTTGCAATGGATAACAACTTCATCGCCGACCTTCCAACGCTTTACCTTCGAGCCGACGGCCCAGACGATGCCCGACGCGTCCGAACCGTTGACGACATAGTCGTTCTTGATGAAATCAAACGGGGAAATCGGTTCGCCTAAACCTGCCCAAATGGCGTTGTAATTGACGCCAGCGGCCATGACGAAGACCAGCACTTCATCATCGCCAATCTCCCAGACCGGCACGACTTCTTGCTGCATCGCGACTTCCGGCTCGCCATGGCGTTCGCGGCGCACGGCCCAGGCATACATGTTGGCGGGGACATGGCCGAGCGGCGGGATTTCACCGATTTCGTACAAGTCTTTGATGTCACCGGAGGTTTCGGCAAGAGCCATGGTTGGGGGCCTCTCATGATCAGCTTTATGTGCGGCGAACTATGCATTGCTGCGCTGCAAAAAACCATACGACCAATGTCCGTTAGGGGCGTGAGCCATCCACCTGGCGTCATCCCGGAAGTCAACGGCTGTCTGGGATCTGCTGCCTGAACGTCGGTCGCCGATCCCGGATAACGCTACGCATTTCCGGGATGACGCCTCTTGTTGGTCAAGCGGTTTTGATCTTCGAACTGCGCCGCTGCTTGCCTGCCAACGTCGTTAACGCCGGTTAACCTTCTGGGCGGGCATCGATAAACCGGCTGTTCATGGGCTGGCGTTATAAAGACAACCGTAAGGGAAGGCTGGCCGCCCTCGTGGTGGCCTCCACATGCCCATTTGAAGGATTTTGACCGATGCCTGCGCTCTTGCCGCCATTCGTGATGGACAATTTATGGTTCATCTTTCTCATCGCTTCGGTGCTCACCTGGCCGATGGCCTGGCTCGCCGATGGCGCGTTTAAGGACAATGCGTTCGGGTTGATGGGCAATTACATCCTGTTGATGATCGGATCGCTGGTCGGCGCGACGTGGCTGATGATCTATATCGGCTCGGCCAACCAGGTCATGAACCAGCCCCATCTGCCGTTCTTTGCCGCTGTGGCCGGCGCGTCAACGCTGATCCTTGGTGCGTGTTTCCTCAAGCGCCTTGTGACCCGGTAAATGTGGCGCGCTAGCGCTTTGCGCCCAAAGGTGAGGTGACGCCGGTCCCTCGGCACCCTATTGTGCCTCATGTTGCAGCGCACACTTACAATGGGTGACGCTGCGCTGGCACGAGGCGCAAAAGCATGAGCGATACCCGGACCGAAACCCCAGTCCGCGACCAACCCAAAGATCGGCCCTGGATTTTCCGCACCTATGCGGGGCATTCCACGGCCAAGGATTCCAACGCGCTCTATAAGACGAACCTCTCCAAGGGTCAGACGGGCCTGTCGGTCGCCTTCGATTTGCCGACGCAGACGGGCTACGACCCCGACCATGTGTTGGCGCGCGGCGAAGTGGGCAAGGTCGGCGTGCCTGTCGCGCATCTGGGCGATATGCGCACGCTGTTCGATGGCATTCCACTCGATGCCATGAACACGTCGATGACCATCAACGCCACGGCGCCCTGGCTTCTGGCGCTTTATGTCGCTGTGGCGGACGAACAGGGCGCGGACCGCGGTAAGCTGGCTGGCACGACGCAAAACGACATCATCAAAGAGTATCTTTCCCGCGGCACCTATGTGTTCCCCCCCGAACCGTCGATGTGGCTGACCACCGATATGATCGGCTGGACGTATCGTGAGACGCCGAAATGGAACCCGATGAACGTCTGTTCCTACCATTTGCAGGAGGCAGGCGCGACGCCGGTGCAGGAGCTAAGTTTTGCGCTGGCCACGGCGATTGCCGTGCTTGATACGGTGAAGGCGCGCGGGATCATTCCGGACGAGGACTTTCCCAAGGCCGTTGGACGTATCTCGTTTTTTGTGAATGCCGGCATGCGGTTTGTCACCGAGATGTGCAAAATGCGGGCGTTTGTCGATCTCTGGGACGAAATCTGCGAGCAGCGCTATGGCGTGGAAGACCCCAAATATCGCCGTTTTCGCTATGGCGTGCAGGTGAACTCGCTGGGGCTGACCGAGCCGCAGGCGGAAAACAATGTCTACCGTATCCTCATTCAGATGCTCGCTGTGGTGCTTTCCAAAAAAGCCCGTGCCCGCGCCGTACAACTTCCAGCTTGGAATGAAGCGCTTGGTTTGCCGCGCCCCTGGGATCAGCAATGGTCGCTGCGCATGCAGCAGGTAATGGCGTTCGAGACCGATCTTCTGGAGTTCGGCGATCTGTTCGATGGCTCCAAAGAGGTCGACGCTAAAGTCGAGGCGCTGAAAGAGGAAGCGCGGGCCGAGCTTGCCCAGATCGAAGCGATGGGCGGGGCGATTGCCGCCATTGAAACTAGCTACATGAAGCAGCAACTCGTGGCGTCGAACACCGCGCGCTTGGAAGGCATCGAGAAGGGCGAGCAAACGGTGGTCGGCGTCAATCGCTACGAGGAGAGCGAAGAGTCACCCCTTGGCACCGGTGAAGGAGCGATCATGGTCGTGCCAGAAGGGGTGGAAGAGGAAACCGTGGCGACGCTCAATGCCTGGCGGTCGCAGCGTGATGACGCAGCGGTTGAAGTCGCAATTGCTGGCCTGAAAAACGCCGCTGAGGGGAACGCTAATATCATGGATGCCTCTGTTAAGGCTGCCAAAGCCGGTGTGACAACAGGCGAGTGGGGTGCCGCCCTGCGCTCGGTCTATGGCGAATACCGCGCGCCGACGGGCGTCGGCAAAGCCGCGCGCGCCGATGTCGATGATCTTGCCGAGGTTCGCGCTGATGTCGATGCGGTATCCGCCACAATGGGCCGGCGCCTCAAAATGCTGGTCGGCAAGCCCGGCCTTGATGGCCACTCCAATGGTGCCGAGCAGATCGCGGTGCGCGCCCGCGATTGCGGCATGGAGGTTGTCTATGAAGGCATTCGCTTGACGCCGGCTGAGATCGTCAATGCCGCCATTGAGGAAGATGTGCACATTGTCGGTTTGTCTATCCTCTCAGGCAGCCATGTGGCGCTTCTGAAAGATGTGATGGACCGTCTGCGCAAAGAAGGCGCTGATGATATACCTGTGGTTGTAGGTGGAATCATCCCGCCGGAAGATGAAACGGCGCTCAAAGCCATGGGCGTTGCTGCGGTTTACACGCCCAAAGACTTCAAGGTGAACACGATCATGGCCGATATTGTGCGGATCGTCGCCGAAACAGCGGATAAAGCCGCGTAAGCCTTCAACAAAAACAACAAACCGTTCAAATTGTCCGGGCCGCGATAACCGCGCTTTAGCTGGCCAGGTGGCATGGCTCTTTCAGATCGAAACGGCCATGATTTGGACGAGGTTTGCAGATGGTTCGACCGGAATTTCTGATGGCAGGCGCCGCATTGACCGCCGCTTTGGCAATCAGCACCGCGCAGGCCGCACACGCCTCCCAGTCATCCGGCAATGGTCCAGCCTATGAGGCCGCCATCGACGAGCTGCGCGGCATGCACCAGTCCTGCGCCGCGATGGGTGGCACCATGGTCTATGATGATGGCCATCTGGTCGAGGTGACGTTCACCGACGACGGCGTTGCTGATTTTGTCCTGATCGCCGAGAAGGCCTATTGCGATGGCGCGGCGAGCCTGTTCTGCGGCTCCGGTGGCTGTGCCGTCACGGCCTTTGCCAGCAACAAGGACGGCGTGGTCATCGGCCCCTTCACCTTGCACAATCCGCAAGCCCAAGCTTCATCGCTCACCCACACCTGTCGCAGTGGCGATGAGGGTGCGCTAACCTTCGTCGATGGTGATTTTCGTTTGACCGGCTGTTAGCCCGCGCCGGTCTTTTCCAGCACGACCACGCGACAGGTCTGGCCGATACGGCCAAAATGGGTCGCCTTGGAGTGCATACACACTGTGATGAGGCTGTCGGCCACCATTTGGTCGATGGCCTCCTCGAAGTTGAGCTTCTCCCACGCCGCATCGTAGATATTAAGCGCGAAGAGCCCGCCAGGCTTGATCACGTCGAGCACCGGTCGTAGCGCCTCGGGCCCAACATGGCCGAGCGTGTAAAGGCCACTTGAGACGGCCGCATCATAGTGATTTGACGCAAAGGGAAGCGGCTTTGTGGCGTCGGCGGTCTTCAGCGTCTGATAGTGCCGCGTCTTGGTCGCCTCGGCGAGCATTTTGGTCGAGAGATCGAACCCATCAAGCTTTGCTTTTGGCAGGCGTGCCAGCACCGCTTTGGCGGTCAGTCCGGTGCCGCAGCCGGCATCGAGCAGGCTCGGGCGCTCCAGCTTCAGATGGTCGCAAAGCGCGTCGGCGACGAGCTCCGGCGCCCGATAGCCGAGCGCGCCGACGAGCCCATTATAGGTACCCGGCAGCCGGTTGTAGAGCAGCCCAAAGGCGCGCACGACCGCGTCGAAGGGTTTCGCCTTGCGTGGCGAGGTCGATGGGGAGGAGGGACCAAGCATGGCCCATCCTTTCCCATTCTTCCGCTTAGGTCAAAAAGGCTATCGTGTTTTGCGCGATACGCCGCAGCGCATCAGGGAGCCGTCGTCACATGGAATAGAAGAACTCTTCGCGGACGATCTTGCCGTCTTTGACGGTGTAGATGGCCACCTCGTCCATCGGGAATGACTCACCGGATTCCTTCACCAAGGCCTCACCTTTGAACAACAAGGCGAATTTGTCGGGCTGGTGCGGGTAGGGACCGAGCACCTCCATGGATTTGATCTCCATGGTGTTGTTCCAGTAGTCGTGTTTGCCCCGAATGGCCTCAAGGCCTTCGAAAACCTGCGGGCCGCCCCCAGGCTGGGCAAGCGCCTCGACCGATACGGCATCCTCGGCAAACAGTGTTTTAAGGCCTTCTTCCTCGGTCCCGTTGCGGCAATGGCCGGCCAGTGCGTCGGCAATGTCTTGCAATGTCATCGTTTCTCTCCCCGATTGATGCTGATTGCGCCGCTAGCATGCCATAGGGACACGTGCTGTCACTGCACAGTCGCGTGAGCGCTTGCGCCTCCTGACAGGCGGTGCCACAGGAAGGCCATGTCGCTTCTCGCCATTGTTCTCCCTGTTTTCGGTCTTATCGCCATTGGTTTCACCGCCGCGCGCACTGGTCTTATCAAGGACCATGTCGGCGACGGGTTGTCTGATTTCGTGTTCACCGTTGCGGTGCCCTGTCTCCTGTTCAAGACGTTGGCGACCGCGGACGTGCCCGAAGCATCACCGTGGGCCTATTGGGTGGTTTATTTTGCCGCGGTGATCGTGGTTTGGGCGAGCGCTCATCTGATCGTTACGCGCGGGTTTGGCCGCGACAAACCGACCGGCACGGTGGCCGGGTTTTCCGCCGCGCAGGCAAACACCGTTCTCATCGGCATTCCGCTTATTCTCACCACCTATGGTGACGCCGGGCGGGTGCCGATCTTCCTGCTGATTGCCATCCATCTGCCGATTATGATGAGCGCGGCGACGCTGTCGATTGAACTTGGTGGGTCAGAGCGCGGCAACTTTGGCCAAACGCTACGCAAACTGGCGATCTCGATCTTCACCCACCCGATCATCATCGGTATTTTGCTCGGTTTAGCGTGGCGCTTCACCGGCTGGCAGATCCCGCCGATCCCGTTCCAGATTTTGGATATGCTCGGCTCGACGGCGGTGCCGTGTGCACTGTTTTCGGCCGGCATGGCGCTCAAACGCTACGGTTTGGCCGGCGATCTGCGGATCACGCTGACGGTGAGCTTTTTGAAGCTGATTGTGCAGCCCGGCCTGGTGTTTTTGTTCGGGGCTTACGTGTTGCAATTGCCGCCGATTTGGCTCGGCGCTGCTGTGCTCTTTGCCGCTTGTCCATCGGGGATCAACGCCTATCTGCTCGCCAATCGCTATGGCACCGGGGTGCGCATCGCGTCCTCGTCGATTGCGCTATCAACGGCGCTGGCCATCATATCCGTCACCGGCTGGCTCTGGGTATTAACGAGCTGGGCACCTGGCTAGTCTTGCAATTGTGATTGGCCGCTTTGGCCGCGCGCTCTATTTTCAAACTCCCAAACAAAAACGGGAGGACAGACAATGTTGTTAAAGCAGACACTGAAAATGAGCGCAGTCGCAGCCATGCTCGCCACAATGCCGCTTGCTGCCGTTGCCATGGATAATCAAACACCGGCACCGGAAGGCGCTGAGGTTTATATCATCGCGCCCGAGGGCGGGGCGACTTTGACCAACCCGGTCACTGTGCAGTTCGGTCTGCGCGGCATGGGTGTTGCGCCGGCAGGTGTTGAGCAGATGAACACCGGCCACCACCATCTGTTGATCAATATGCCGCTCGACCAAGTGGATATGGAAGCCGCCCTACCGAACGATGATAATCATCGTCACTTTGGCGGCGGTCAGACCGAGGTGACGTTGGAGCTGCCTGCGGGCACGCACACGATGCAGTTGCTGGTCGGCGACCACAATCACATTCCACACGATCCGCCGATCGCGTCTGATGTGATCACGGTGACGGTGGAGTAGCGAGCAATTGGGCAATCAGCGCGTCGCGTTCGATGCCGGTGCGCCTGACGGATCGCAAGCTTTTCGCGCCTTCGGATTTGGAAAGCTTGCGACCATCTTCGCCCAAGATCAGTCGGTGATGGTGGTAGATCGGCGCCGGCAGGCTAAGCAGTTCCTGCAACAGGCGCTGAACCGATGTTGACGGCTCAAGATCAAGCCCGCGCACCACATGGGTCACACCTTGGTGGGCATCATCGACGACCACCGCCAGATGGTAGGTGGCGGGTCGATCGCGCCCACGCAGCAGGATATCGCCCCAGACGGAGGGGTCGGTCATGGTCGTGACTGGCGCTGATGTCGGCGAGGCCAGGCGCTTTTCAGCAACTTTGCTGACGCCGAGTTTCTCCAAGGCGGCCTGCATATCAAGGCGGATCGGCACATCGCCGGGCATTTGATTGGGACGGTCGGCGCGATCACGCTCGCCAAAGGGATAGTGTGGGCTGCCGTCAGGATCGCTGTCCCAGGCGATGCCCTCGGCCTTTAGTCCGTCCAAGGCACGGGCAATCTGCGTGCGCGAGGCAGGTGCCGGATAGGCAAGGCCCTGTTCGTAGAGCGCGCGCAGCACAACATCATAAGTGTCGAGATGCTGCGACTGGACGCGCACCGGCTCTTCCCAGGTGAGGCCGAGCCAAGCCAGATCGTCCAAAATGGCCTCGACATAGTGCGGACGCGCGCGCGACAGGTCGGTGTCTTCGATGCGCAGCAGCAACCGTCCGCCGAGCGCCTGCGCCCAGCGCTGGCATTCAAGCGCACTTAACGCGTGCCCCAAATGCAGATAGCCATTGGGCGATGGCGCGAATCTCAAAACCGGCTGGCTCATGTATCGATGCATAGAATGTGACGCGGATGTGGTCGAGGGCCTAGCTGCCCTTAGGGCCGCCGACCCTGCGCTGCACCCTGCCATGGATGCGGTGGAGCAGGTACCGCTGCGGCGCTCGACGCCTGACTTTGGTGGTTTGGCGCGCATCGTGATCGCCCAGCAAGTGTCGGTTGCAAGTGCCAAGGCGATCACCGCGCGGACCATCGACACGTTGGGCGCCTTGGAGGCGCAGCGATTTTCCGTGGCTGATGATGAGGCGCTGAAAGCCTGCGGCCTTTCGCGGCCGAAGCAGCGCACCTTGCGGGCGATTGCCGATGCTCTGCCGGATGATCAAGCCTTTGCCCGGCTCAACGCGCTTGGCGTGGCGGCGATGGAAGAGGAATTGGTGACCATCAAAGGGGTCGGTCCCTGGACGGCGCAGATCTATGTGCTCTTCTGCGTTGGCCATGCCGACACCATGCCGGTGGGTGATCTGGCGTTGCAAAAAGCGGCCGCCTGGGCGTTGGGACAGGAGGAAAGGTTGAGCGCGGAGGCGTTGGCCGAACGGGCGGAAGTCTGGGCGCCTTGGCGCGGCGTAGCCGCGCGGCTTTTTTGGTCCTACCATGCGGTGGTGCAGGATGGCCGCTCGGGAATTGCACTTTAGCCTGGATGGATTGCCGCTCATCAGTCGGATTTCGCCTGTGACTTTGTGTGGCTTCACAAGCCTGTCACACGCGCTATACATACGCCCGTGCGTAACAGTTGGTTGTGCGAATCGGACCGGGAGCAAAGCTTGACCGTCGCCGTTTCACAGGAAGAGTTTAAGGCCACCGGACGCCCGGTGGTTTCACCTGCTTCCCGGATCATGAAGCCCGAGGCTTGCCCGGCCTTGGTGCTCAATGCCGACTTCCGGCCGCTTTCCTACTATCCGCTATCGCTCTGGCCCTGGCAGGAAGCTGTGAAGGCGGTGTTCCTCGATCGGGTGAACATCCTGTCGGAATACGATACCTGCGTGCACAGCCCGACGACGGAGTTTCGGCTGCCCAGCGTCGTTTCGCTGAAAACCTATGTGAAGCCGCAGCGCAACCCTGCCTTCACCCGGTTCAACGTGTTTTTGCGTGACCGGTTCGAGTGCCAATATTGCGGCTCACCGGACGATCTGACATTTGATCATGTGGTGCCGCGCTCTCGTGGCGGGCAGACCACTTGGAAGAACATCGTGACGGCGTGTAGCCCGTGCAATCTGCGCAAGGGTGGCAAGATGCCGAAGGTCGCGCAGATGGTCCCGCGCCAGGCGCCTTATCCGCCAACTGTGCACGATCTGCAGGCCAATGGCCGGCAGTTCCCGCCCAACTATCTGCACGAAAGCTGGATGGACTTTTTGTACTGGGATACCGAGCTGGATCCTTGAGGTTCAGGCGTTTTTCGGTGGCCAGAGTGCTGCTGCGAAGCAGACTTTCATCAAGGCCGCTGCCGACAAAACGTTCCACCCGGCAAACGACAGGCCGAACACGCGCAGCGCTGCTTCATCGCAGAAGATAATGGTCGTTTCGCTGATTTCATCGAGCAAACTGCCGCTTGACACCGTGGGCAGACCGCCAGAGCCACAATCATTGGGTCCGGCCCAAAAATTCCATTCCGCGCCCGCCTGATAGATGCCGGTGACCATGGACATGGCAAAAAGAACGCCGGCCACAGCGAGCAATCCGCGCGGTACGCAGGCCGACCATTTCAGCGCCACGGCCAGGGCGACCAAGCCAAGGATGGGGATGGCGGTGTAATAGCCTTCGCGCTGTTCCAGGCAAAGTTTACACGGCGTATAGCCGCCGACGAGCTGGAACGCCCAAGCGATGGCCAGGATAAGGATTGAGGCGGCAATCACGGCCAGGGCAATGCGTGCCTGTCGGCCGTCGGCTGGGTAGAAATCGTCGGATTGGAGTGCTGCGCTCATGGCAGCGAAACCACCCTCAAGCGGTGAAGAAGTCAACCGCCCACATAGCTGAGCACCCACATGGCCAAGAGGGGCGCTGAAACCAGCAAAAACGCTACCCAGGCAAGACCGATCACCAAACCAGCCAAGATCATCAGACCATCGCGCTCGATGAGGCCGATAGACGTGATCGTCACGCCGATGCCTGGCACCGTGTTGGTTGACGGAAGCGGCACCAGAATGGAGGCTGCCGGGATCATCATCAGCGCGCCGACAATGCGGGTGGCACGGGGGCCGGACAACGCCAACAGGCGCGGGCGCGAGATGTGCTCGGTCCAGCCGAACCATTTCTTGCCGCGCGCCACCACCGAGCGCATGGCAGCGACGTCAAAGTCACGGGTTTTCAGTTTTTCCGGCAGCCAAGGCACATGGCGACCGGAGGCCATCTGGCCGGTGAGTACCAGGATGGGCAGCGCAACGATCTGCGGGATCAAATACACAAACGGCAGGCAACAGGGCAGGGCCAGCGCCAGCACCATAAGGCCGAACGCTCGCTCCTGAAGCGCCTCCGCCAATGCGCCAAGGCTGAGGCGCGTGGCGCCGTTCGCCTCAACTTCGGCAAGCACCGCATCAATGCGATCAAAGGCAGTTGCGGAGTCTCCGGCAGGTGAAGAAGGCGTGGCGGCGGTCGAAATGGCGGTCATCCTGAACTATGGCCCTTTGGTGCTTAGCTTTGGGATCAGACTAGCAAAAAGAAGCTGCCGCCGGGTTACCAGCTATGGTTACGGCGCAATGATGGCGGTTGGTGCCAAAACCGCTGCAAAAGAGGATTGACCGTGCAGCGGATCGCAGTATGGTCCGCGCCATCTACCGCACAGGATGCTTTAGGATTGCCCCTCTGGCGGAACTGGTAGACGCGCGGGATTCAAAATCCCGTTCCTTAACGGGAGTGCCGGTTCGATTCCGGCGGGGGGCACCATTTTTTGTTTTCTCCGGGCCTTCGGCCCAACGGCTTGTCGCGTGGGACCCAATCGGGCGGTTAAGAAGCTTGCTTCAGGGCCGGCTCATTGTCTTGAGCGTGGGCGCCGGACAGTTGACGTTCATGCGCTTCGACCCAATCGGCGAACTGATCGGCCATCATCGGCTTGCCGCCGAAATAACCCTGGTAACAGGCGCAGCCGGCCTTGCGCAGAAACTCCAGCTGCTCGACCGTCTCAATGCCCTCGGCAACCACGTCCGCATCAATCGCCTCGGCCATGTCCAAGATGGTGTGCAGCAGACTTTCTGAGGCCGGGTCCTCGCCCACACCGGTCACGAGGCTGCGGTCGATCTTCAAGGTTTCAAAGGCGAGCGCCTTCAAGCGACCGAGGTTGGAATAGCCCATGCCGAAATCGTCGATGGCAAACCGCACGCCCAGTGCGCGTAATTCGGCGACCTGACGTTCGACGACGACGCTTTCTTCCATTGCCGTGCTTTCGGTGATTTCAATTTCCAGCATGTCGGGTTGCGCGCCATGCAGATCGAGCAGGTGCTTGACCGTGTCGGCGAAGCCTTCTTCGTTGAGATCTTCGATCGCAACGTTGACGGCGATCGCCAGGCGCTCGGCGCGATTGGCGTTGATGTCAGCCGTTGCCCTGATAGCTTTGGCGATCATCAGATTCCCAATCTTTGGCAATTGTCCAATCCCGGCAGCGACGGGCAAGAAGATGTTGGGCGCGACCGGCCCGCGCGTTGGGTGGTTCCAGCGGATCAGCGCTTCGGCACCGACAACCTTGCCGGATTCCACAGCCAACTTCGGCTGCAACACCATGTCGAAGCTGTCTTCGGCGATCGCTTTTTCCAGATCGCGTTCCAGCGCCGACTGTTCCATCATTTTTGTGTGGCTGGAATGGTCATAGTAACGGTGGGTGTTCCGACCACTGCGCTTGGCCTGGTACATGGCAACATCGGCGCACTTCAAAAGATGTTCGCGGCTGGTGGCGTGGCGCGGGTAAAGCGCGATGCCGATGCTGGTGGAGCTGTTCAAATGACACCCTTCTAGTTTGAACGGTTCTGTCATGGCCGCAACAATGCGCGCCGCCAGATCGTCGGCCTTGGCGCTGGGTACGATCAGCGTGAACTCATCGCCACCCAAGCGGGCCAAAACCCCTTCGTCTTGCTCCATATCCGCGTGGCGGTCATCAACGCTGACACCGCGCACGGTCAGCCCTTCTTCACGCATGCAGCGGGCGAGACGCCGAGAAAACGCGCGCAGCAAAAGGTCGCCGACATGGTGCCCGTGCGTGTCGTTGACGGCCTTGAACTTATCAAGATCGAGGAACATCACGGCAAAGGCGGTTTCGCTTTTAGTGTAGCGCAGGGCCAGATGTTCCAGCTGGTTGTTGAGCCAACTGCGGTTGGGCACGCCTGTTAATTTGTCTTCGTAGGCAACGCGGTGGATCTCGTGCATCGAGGTTCTGAGGTTCGCCATCATGGTGTTGAAGGCGTCGCCAACCTGCGAAAACTCATCGTTGGTGTGGAGCGCGAGTTCGGTATCCAGATTGCCGTCGGCGGCCTTGCGGGCCGCATCGGTTAGCTGGGTCAGCGGCGAGGCCAAACGATAGGCCACCCAGCGGCTGAACAGCAGGCCGGCCAAGAGAAAGACGAACCCGGCGACCAGATTGTTGGTCAGCACGGTTTGCATCTTAGCGACCAGCTCTTTCTGGCAGTAATCGAGGCGCAATATGCCGATGAGCTGCGTGCCAACATAAATCGGGGAGGCAATGCTGAGCGTCTGGTTGGCATAGGTTTGGTGGCGAACGCCGGTTGCAAGTGCCTGTTCCACAAACGGGTCGGCGACGAAGGAAAGAAACTCGCCCTCTACATTGCCACCTGATGCGAGCAGCCAGCGATGCGGCCCGACCAGAAGCACCCGCTCGACATCGTGCTGATTTCCGACTTCTTTAAAAAACACCTCAAGCGCCGCCGGATCATCGTCCAAAATGTGTGGCAAGGAGACTTCTTGCGCCAAGTCGATCAAATGGTCTGCCGAGTGCTCCATACGCTCAAACAGTTGCGCACGCTGCGTGTGCATATTGATGACGAGAACAGCTGCCACGAACACGATAATGAGACCGGACAGCACGAGCGTCAGACGCCGGCCAAGGCCGTAGGTCGCAGAACGGAGGCTGAATAGCGCGCGCTTGTCCGGTTCCATCGGCGGCTCCTACATCACGCCCATCGTCACCAACTCATCGAGGAGCTGGAAGATGGGATCAAAGGTGATGGTCCTGTCTTCAGGCAACAAGTCGAAGCGATTGGTGTCTTCAAACGATGCCAGTATTTCGCGGCCTTCAGGGGTGGATTCCATGGCCATGAGAAGGGCCACAATTTCATTGACGATCTCAGGGTCGAGGTCGCGGCGATGAAGCACCACATTGCGCGGCATGTCCGCACTGCGGGCCAAGATGCGGAAATTTCCTGGTTGCGCGTCATTTAGCCAGGCCCAGCCGCGGGGATCGGTGGCCGTGGCATCGACCAAGCCCAGGGCCATCCAATAGGCCGAGTTACGGTCTGACTCGGTGAAAACGTAGCCGACGTCAGCGGCAAGCACGGATTGATCGTCAGGGCGTTCCACCAGGGTCAGGCCGGCGCGGCGGATCATGGCGGCGGGCACCAAATAGCCCGAGGTGGAGTGCGGTTCCTCAAAGGCAATGGTCATGCCGTCGAGATCGGCGAGCGAGCGAACAGAGCTGTTGGTGGGAACGATGATCAGGGAATGGTAGGTGCCGGTCCCATTTTTCCAGCGCCGCAGAAATGGTACGGCGCCTGTTCGCTGCGACACAGACGCTGTCACCAACGGGCTGTCGAACAAAAGGTCCACATCGCCGCTTTGCACAGCGTTGCTTATCGCTTCGATGGTTGGGTAAACCGTGATCTCAACACGCGCGATATCCAGGGCGTTGAGCTCAGCTTCCAAATAGGTGGCGAGAGGCGTGTAGCGCTCGATAGAGGTTCGCGCATCATTGCTGATGACACCGATTGCCAGATGCTCAGCCTGGGCGGTGCTTGCCGTACCGAGGGCCATGGATGTTGCCAGTGCAAAGGCGCAAAGTGTTGAAAGCAGACGCATCGGGTGACGCTCAATCTGGAGGGGTCCGTACTATCCCGGTTTGTACAACTCTCGGTTTCAAACACCGGTTAACACCTCCCAGCGTTCGCAACGAAAAACGACACAGGCTTAACGAAATCTCACCGCGCCGGTGGTGCTGAGCCGGCTGACCAAATCTGGTGTGGCAATGCGCGTCAGGAGGATTGCAGCTGGTGGTGGTACTTTTCTGATGCGACGGGTGGACAGGCCCCGCTGACGCATTATGCTGACCTTCATGGAAGCGCGTGGAGGTGCTGTGCCAATGAGGGCAGAGCACTTCCCACCCACGCGCACTGCCACTTAGGTGCCAATGGGCACGGGAGATCAGTTCATGAAAATCCTCACCGCCGCAGGCCTTGGCCTTGCAACCCTTACGGCTGTCTCAGCTTTCGCTATCGCGCCTGCGAGCGCACAGGAATGTCCAATCGATCGGCCCATCAATATGGCCGGTCTTGGCTATGAGTCTCACGCATTCCACACCGAAGTCGTCGCGACCATCATGCGCGAAGGCTATGATTGCGAGGTGGAGATTATCCCGGTCGAAACGCTGGCTGGCTTTACCGGCCTGGCGCGTGGCGATCTTGACGCCAACATGGAAATCTGGACGGCCAACCCGCCGCCAGCGTGGCAGGAAGGCTTGGATTCCGGCACCCTGGTTGACCTTGGCCCGAACTTCCCGGCGGCTCTGGAGGGCTGGTTCGTGCCGCGCTATCTGGTCGAAGGCCCGGATGCACCGGCGCCTGATCTGCGCACGCCGCAGGATCTTGCCCGCTATGCCGAGTTGTTCGCTGATCCGGAAGATCCGGACAAGGGCCGGTTCTACAACTGCGTGGCCGGTTGGGTGTGTGAAGAGATCAACACCAAGAAGCTTGAAGTTTATGGTCTCACGGACCTCTACACCAATTTCCGCCCCGGTTCCGGCGGCGCGATGGCGGCCGACATCGTTTCGCGCGTGCGCCGCGAACGCCCAGTTGTCTTCTACTATTGGGCGCCCACGGGTCTCTTCGGTCAGATCGGTGATGACCTGATCCAGCTGGAAGAAGAGCCGTTCGACCAGGAAATCTGGGATGCGATGCGCGAAAGCGATGAGCCGACCGCAACGACGGCCTACCCGTCTTCGCCTGTGCATGTTGGCGCCAATGCCGAATTTGTTGAGGCAGCGCCGGAACTTGCCGAGCTGTTGGAGCGTTATGAAACAACGACCCTCTCCACCTCGCAAGCGGTAGCCTACATGCAGGACAATGACGCTGACGCCGATGAAGCGGCCGCCAACTACCTTGAAACCACGACCGAGTGGGAAAGCTGGGTACCGGCGGATGTGGTCAGCCGGGTGCGCGCCGCCCTCTAAGTATGCAACAATGGAACGTGCGGCGGCGGTGACCGATCACCGCGTCGCACGTTTTTTTCTTTGTGATTTTCTATTCCGGGCCAAAGGCAGGATACTTAAGCGATGTTTGATGAGTTGGAATGGAACGGCATCTTTGTCGATGTCGGTCGGATGGTGCGCCGCGCGACCAACGATTTCGTGGAGTTTCTGGTCATCACCTATGGTGACCAGTTCGAAACTTTCTCCAATTCCATCCTCGGCATTCTGGTTTGGATTGAGCGTCTGCTTTTGGGCCGTTCCGAACCGGAAATTATTCTGCTCGTCGTCTTTGGCGGGCTGATCAGCCTGTTCGTCTACCTGATTTCGAAGAACAGCATCCTGGCAGGCGCTGTCTTCGCCGTGGAGGCGGCGCTGTTCTTCATCTCGCGCTACACCACGACAGTCGGCGAGGAAACCATCCAGCCGATGGAATGGCTGTGGGTGCAGGAACTCCAGATCATCGCGCTGATCATGCTGATCGCCTATTCGGCGAGCCGCAAAATGGGCTTGGTGTTGGCAATGGGCGTTGCGATGTACGTCATCGGCGCCTTCGATCTTTGGGACCAGGCGATGCAGACCATTGCCATCATGCTGGTCTCGATCTTGATTTCCGTGGTCATCGGCGTGCCGGTGGGCGTGATCATCGCCCGCTCCAACCGCACGCGATCGGTGGTCAATCCGGTTCTCGATTTGATGCAGACCATTCCGAGCTTTGTCTATCTGATCCCGGCGGTGATGCTGTTTGGTCTGGGCAAAGTGCCGGCCATCATTGCGACGGTTATCTATGCCGTGCCGCCGCTCATCCGCCTAACCGATCTCGGCATTCGCCAGGTCGATGGCGAGGTCACCGAGGCTAGCCGGGCCTTTGGCGCGACGCGCTTCCAAATCCTCAAAGATGTGCAACTGCCGCTGGCGATGCCAAGCATCATGCAAGGCATCAACCAAACCACGATGATGGCGCTGGCCATGGTGGTGATCGCCTCGATGATCGGTGCGCGCGGTGTTGGCGAAACGGTGCTGCTTGGTCTGCAACGCAACGATCCGGGCCGTGGTCTTCTTGGTGGCCTGGCGATTGTGGTGCTGGCGATTGTCTTCGACCGCATCACCCAGGCCTATGGCGCGCGGATGCAAAGCTACCGCACCGCCGGTCACTAAGTACAAACAGAGTAGGGGCCGCACGTGGCACTCATCGACGTTCAAAACGTAACCAAGATTTTTGGTCCGACACCCAAGGTCGCCTTGCGCAAGGTGAAGGCCGGCATGGGCAAGACCGAGCTGTTGGCCGAAACCGGCCACACGCTGGGCATTCACGATGTGTCGCTGTCCATCGAGCAGGGCGAAATTTTCGTCATTATGGGCCTGTCGGGATCGGGCAAATCGACGCTGATCCGGCATTTCAATCGGCTGATCGATCCGACCGACGGCAAGATCGTGGTGGACGGCGAGGACGTTCTGAAGCTCAGCAACAAGGGGCTTGAGGGTTTCCGCCGAAGCCGCATGTCGATGGTGTTTCAGCGCTTTGGCCTGTTCCCGCATCGTACGGTGCTGGAGAATGTCGGCTATGGGCTGGAAGTGCAGGGCGTTGGGCTGGATGAGCGCAGCAAGGCGGCGCGCGAATGGATCATCCAGGTCGGGCTTGAAGGCTATGAGGACCAATTTCCAAGCCAGTTGTCGGGCGGTATGCAGCAGCGCGTTGGCCTTGCCCGTGCCCTGGCGACTGACGCCGACATTCTGCTGATGGATGAGGCGTTTTCCGCGCTCGATCCGCTGATCCGCTCGCAGATGCAGGACCAACTCGTGGAACTGCAAGATCAGTTCCACAAGACCATCGTCTTCATCACCCATGATTTGGACGAGGCGCTGAAGATCGGCGACAAGATCGCGATCCTGAAAGACGGCGTTTTGAGCCAAGTCGGGACGCCAGCGGACATCTTGATGCATCCGGCAGACGACTATGTGGCGCAGTTTGTGCGCGACGTGAACCGCGCCCGCGTGCTGACGGTCGATGTGGTCGCCAAGCCGCCGAAGCTGCGTTTGACCAACGAAAATCTGGAAAACGCGCTGGCCACCATGCGCAGCAATGGCGCCGATGTCGGCTATGTCGTCGAAGATAGCGGCAGCTATGTTGGCTTTGTCACCGAAGACAGTTTGGAAGAGGCGATTGCCGCGCCGGGCTCGCCGAGCTTGAGCGATGTGGCCGATGATGGCCAGCAGCTTGAATATTCAAGCTCCATTGAAGACGCGCTGCCAACCGTGCTTGATACCAACCATCCAGTTCCCGTTGTGGGCGAGGATGGCGGTCTGGCCGGTGTGCTCTATCCGGACCATGTCGGCGAGGTGCTGTCGCCCTCTGCCGTTCAGGCCGTCAATGACGACACGCCGCCTGAAGAGATGGCGGACGCTGTCGATGCGAAGGATGACTCGGCCAAGCCAATGGGCGCTACCAACGACGAGTCGGACACCGATGCTGGAGAGACTGTCGAGACCCCCGATGCGCCATCGGATAGGACAGATGATGTGAAACCCACGTCTGTTGCGACTGATGATGCCGACAAGGACAAAGATGAGTCGGCGTCCGAGACAGAAACCGCGGTCGAGACGGACGAGCGCAAGGCCAGCGCCTAGACAGTTTTTCCGAGCGTTTGCGCCGTTTGTTGCGCCGCAAGACGAACGCTTTTAAGACACGCGCATGAGCGATGATCCGAAGTTTCACATGGTCGCCGGTGCGGCCCAGCCCGTTGCCCCCTTTTCTCACGCCGTTGAGGCTGATGGCTGGGTGATCCTCACCGGCCAGATGCCGACCGATCCGGACGATCCCAATGCGCCACTGCCCGATGGCATCGGGGCGCAGACGCATGCGGTCATGCGCAACCTTGAAATTGTGCTGCGCGGACTGACGTTGGATCTTTCCCACGTGATGCAATGCCGCTGTTTCCTGACCCAGTTCGAGCGCGATTATGCCGCCTTCAACGAAACCTATCAGACCTATTTTCCTCCTGACCGACGCCCGACCCGCACGACCGTTGGCGTCACCGGCCTGGCTGTCGGCGCTCTGGTCGAAATCGATATGATCGCCAAAAGGCCCACGGCCACATCCGGTGGTCCAGTGTTGCCGAAGGTGGGCTACTGGTCGGAGCCAGGCGCGTGACCATGGCGATAACACTGCGTTCTCTGCTTATTGTTGCATTGCTGATGCTCGCCGGACCGGCGCTGGCGCAGAACGATATTGAAACGCCGAGCAATCCGGATGTTTTTGCCGATATCGCGCAAGGCGAACTGGAAGCTGACGCCGAAGCGGCGGCGCTTGCCGAGGGCCCGGTTCAGCAGCTTGCCGAATGGTCAACTGAGCTTGATACGCTGCGTGAGGAACTCGCGCGCGATAGTTTGACGCTTGATGCGCTGGCCACGCTGCGTGACGAGGTCACGGCGGTGCGCAACGACATCCAAGTGCTTGTCGATGAGGTTGCGCCGCGCCTTGCCGAGCAACGCGCCTTGCTGGAAGGCCTTGCACCTGCCGATGGCGAGCTGGCCGAGACGCCGGAAATCCAGGCGCAGCAGGAGCGGATTGCCGAACTTGAGCGCGAATTGCAGCCGGCTGAATTGCTGCTGGGCCGCGCCAACACGTTGCGCGACGATATCATTTCGCGGCGGGCGGTGGAGTTCACCGGCCGCTTGTTCGAGCGCTCCTCCTCCATTCTGACGCCGCAGCTCTGGGTTGATGGTCTGGGCGACATGCCGCGCCTCACCCAGCGGCTCGTCGAACTGACCGAGAACTCGTGGAACTCGGTCAGATCGCGCGCGACGCCGGCCTCTTTTGCTGGGCTGGGCGTTCTGGTGCTCATTCTTCTGGTGCTGGCCGTTCCGCTTCGCCGATTTGCACTGCGCAAGGCGGCGCGTGCCGATACCGTTGATCCAACGAATTTCGACAAGACGCTTGGCGCCTTGCGCATTGTTCTCGTCAGCACGCTGATCCCGGCCATCGGGTTCTTGATGTTGCTGTTCGGGTTGGAGAGTGTCGGCGGATTGTCGCTGCGCGCCAAGGCGGTTTTGAACGCTGTTGCCGGCAACACCATTCTGTTCTTCCTGATCAGCGGGATTGTACGGGCTTTTCTAGCCCCCGGTCTTCCCGCATGGCGTTTGGTGCCGGTCGCGGACGGCTATGCAAGCACGGCAGAAACCTTCTTCCGGCTTGCTGCCTTTGCCTATCTGGTCGGCGAACTCCTTCGCGCCATTGCTGCGGTGTTTGTCTCGCCCTTGGTGGTCGTCCAACTGTTGGAAGCGCTGCCCTCGTTGGTTGCCGCGCTTTCGATTTTGGTTGCGTTGCGCGCCCTGCTTCGCGGCCTTGCGCCGAGCGATGCGGAAGAGACCCCGCCGATTTCCCACATGCTATGGCGTTGGACCCTGCCGATTACAGGCCTTGCCGCGTTTGCCGTCATCGTCGCGCAGCTGTTCGGGTTTTTGGCGTTCAGTGCCTTCATCGTCGATCGGTTGATCTGGACATCGGTGGTATTGGCCGGCCTGCATCTGGCCGCCGCACTGGTCGAAGGGATGACGTCGGCGACGTTGCAAGAAGACACGCGCGCCTCGGTCTGGCTGCACGACAATATCGGTCTGTCGCGGACTGGCCTTGGTCAGTTCGGTGTGCTGCTCTCTGGTATCGTCAAGCTGGTTCTGATCATCGCGGCGGCGTCGCTGATCATTGCGCCCTTCGGCGTTGAAACCGGGCAACTGACCGACATCTTCCGGCGCGTTTTCACCGGCATTGAGATCGGCGGTTTCTCCTTCTCGCTGACATCGGTGCTGATCGCGCTGGCGCTGGTCTTTATCGGTGTGGTGGTCACCCGTGGCGTTCAGGGCTGGCTGGAGAACCGCTACCTGCCGCGTACCTCGCTCGACGCCGGTCTGAAAGCCTCGATCCGCACCGGCATCGGCTATGTCGGCGTCATCATTGCAGCCTCGATCGGGCTTTCCTCGCTTGGCCTCAACCTAGAGAACATCGCGCTGGTCGCCGGTGCGCTCTCGGTCGGCGTCGGTTTTGGTCTGCAGTCGATCGTGTCGAACTTTGTCTCGGGTCTGATCCTGCTTGCCGAGCGGCCCTTCAAGCAGGGCGACTGGATCGTCGTCGGCGAGGAACAGGGCATCGTCAAACGCATCAATGTGCGTGCCACGGAGTTGCAGACGTTTGACCGGGCTACGGTGCTGATTCCGAACCAAGATTTCATCGCCGGTACGGTGAAAAACCGGGTGCATCGCGACACGTTGGGGCGCATCGATGTGCCGGTCGGCGTCGGCTATGACAGCGATCCGCAGAAGGTGAAGGAAATCCTCTTGGAGGTCGCTAACGAGCATCCGATGACGCTGAGCTATCCCGAGCCCGCTGCCTTCTTCATCGAGTTTGGCGCCAGCTCGCTGGATTTCATGCTGTTTGCCTATCTGGCCGATGTCGGCAATGGCTATGGGGTGCGCTCGGACTTGCGCTTTGAAATCTTCCGCCGTTTTACCGAAGAGGGCATTGAGATTCCGTTCGCGCAGTCCGATGTCACGATCCGCAATCTGGACAACATTTTGGAGGTGCTGTCGAAGGCCGGTGCGACGCTGCCCGAAGGGCTTGGCGCCGGCGGACTGTCTGGTGATGAGGCCATCAAGCAGACCGGTGTCAGCACCGTTCCAGCACCGGAGCCAGAATCCAAAGCTGACGTGAAGGTCGACCGTACAGTGGAAACCGAGGCCGAACCATCACCTGATGACGGCCCTGTCGGTCGGGGTTGATGGCGATGTTGGCACCCGCAACCACCTATGAGGAAGCCCGCTCGACCTTTGCCTGGGACGTGCCCGACAGGTTGAACATGGGCGTGCAGATTCTTGATGCACCCGCAGCGCTCAATCCGGCCGCACCGGCGATCATTGATGGTGTCACCGGTGAGGTGGCAACTTTCGGCGAACTGGCTGAAGAGGCCGCACGTCTGGCCGGTGCGCTGCTCTCATTGGGTGCCAAGCGCGGTGACCGTGTGGCTGTGATCGCGCCGCAGGGTGCGCGCACGCTTGTGGTTCAGGCGGCGATCTTGCGCTCCGGATTGATCAGTGTGCCGCTCTCTGAACGTTATGGGCGCGAGGCACTGGCCCACCGCATGCAGGACAGCGGCGCGCGTTTTGCCTTCGTCTCAGCGGCTGGCGCTTCAAGCCTAGCCAGTATCGATGGTGACTTGCCGGACTTGGCGCACACGGTCGCGCTGGAACCGGTCGATGACGCGCTTTCCTATGAGAAACTGCTTGCCGACAAGGGCGCTGTCGTGCCACCGGCCGACACCGGACCGGATGACCCCTGTTTGATGATCTACACCTCCGGCACCACTGGTCCGGCCAAGGGCGCACTGCACGGCCATCGTGTGCTCGCCGGTCACATGCCGGGCTTTCTATTTGCCCATGGCGGATCGGTGTGCGACCAGGATGTTTTCTACACGCCGGCCGATTGGGCATGGGCGGGTGGATTGCTCAACCTGCTCTTTCCTGCCCTGTCGCTGGGTGCACCTGTTGTCTCGTTTTCCGATGCCAAAGGCTTCGATCCGGCGCGCGTCGCGGCCATGATGGCCGAGCGTGGCGTGACACACGCTTTTTTGCCGCCAACAGCGCTGAAGCTGATGCGGGCCAGCGTTTCGGATGAGGCGATGAGGGGTATCGGCTTGCGCTCGGTTATGTCGGCGGGCGAGGCGCTTGGCCGGGCGACGTATGAATGGGCCGAACGAGCCTTCGGATTTGCGATCAGCGAGGCCTATGGCCAGACCGAATGCAATCTCATCATCGGATCCTCAGCGACCTATGGCGCGACCCGTGCCGGCGCCACCGGCAAGGCGGTGCCGGGGCACGATGTGTTTGTGGTGCGCGAGGATGGCAGCCAGGCCGAGCCGGGCGAGCTTGGCGAGATCGCCGTGCGTTCGCCTGATCCAGTGATGTTTCTTGGCTATTGGAAAGCCGAGCAGGCGAGCGAGCGCAAATATCTTGCCTCCGCGACGCTCGGAACCCTGCTGATGACCGGCGACATGGCGATGCGCGATGTTGACGGGTTCATTTGGTTCATGGGCCGCGATGATGATGTGATCACATCTTCGGGCCATCGCATTGGTCCGGGAGAAATCGAAGACTGTCTTACCGGTCATCCGGCGGTGGCGATGGCGGCGGTTGTCGGTGTGCCCGATGATCTGCGCACGGAGATCGTGCGGGCCTTCGTTGTGCTGCGCGATGGTCATGAGCCGGGCGAGACGCTGGCGACCGCGTTGCGGGCGCATGTGCGGGCCAATCTTGCCGCCCACGAATATCCGCGCGATATCCGCTTTGTGGACACGCTGCCGATGACGACCACCGGCAAGATCATCCGCCGGATGCTGAAACACCAGGATTGATGCCTGCGGTCAACGCTTAAGCGCGTTCTGGGCTTGGCTGGCGGCGTGCTTGATGGCTGCGCGGGCGGTTTTGCCAGCGGCATAGGCTGACTTGCGCGCCTTCTCAGCCAGGAGGATGGGACCAAAGGCACCGCTGCCACCAGGCTTCAGATCGATCAACACATCGACCAGCGTCCATTGGTCGTGCCAAAGACGGCGGGCCAACAGGCTCTCAGGCGCCGCCAAACTGTCGATCATAAATGGCTGCTCGGACTCTTTGGCCTCTTGCAACAATCGTTCCGTGAGGTCGGCGAGGGTAAGGGCGCCCGGCCCGGCCCGCATAAAGGCTTCATCAAAAGCGATCTTCCAGGGCATCCAGATCGGCGCGTCATCCGTCCCGGCTCTGATCGAAAAGGTTCCAGCGATGGCTCTGGGGTTCTTGCCTTCCTCGTGCAGCATCGTCAGGTCGACGCGCGTTCGACCCTCTTGGGCAAGGTTGCTGCCGATCTGGCGGGCAAAATCGTCATGGCCACTGCTGATAAGTGCGGTGCCGCCGCGGCCTTTCCAGCCTCCTGCCTCAAGGGCCAGGAAAATCGCCAGTGCGTTGCGCACCTCATCGGGCGATGTCGCCGTGGTGTGCGATAGCGCGCCATGCTCGCCAAGTTTGCGGCGACTTGCTTTGACCGATTGGGCGCTTTTTCCGCCGAGTATACTGCGCAAGGTCGCTGATTTTGCAGCGCCAGCGTCCAGGCGAAGGCCAGCGCGCGACGTCGTTTCCAAGACATGCAGGCGGCGGTCGCTGTCTTCGACGACCTTTTGGATCAGCGGCCAAACCGGGCCATCGGCCAGCACCTTTTGCATCAGCAGCACCGGCGGGCAATCCTGGCGGCGGGCGGCCTTGGCGAACAGCGCGTCCAAGGCCTTTTCTGGCTCTTCGGGCGAGACCAATGGCGTGCCGACCATGGAGTAGGGATGGTGCCAAACGGCCAGCGGCACCGGCGTCGGAACCGGACCAAAGCGTCCGCGGGCGCGGAAAACCGGCATGGCAGCGCGAGGAATGGCAAATTCGGCATCCGTGGCCATGCAAAGATCCACGCCGCCAGGCGCCAGATGGCGCAGCGCAGGTTCGATCATCGCCGGTTCGAAAAAGAGGTTCCGCTCCACGGCATTGTCCGCCAGCCAGGCGTAGCCATGGGGCAGATCAGGCGTCTGCGCGCTGGCCATCGCGACGCTCATTCGGCAGGTCTTGGGGCGGGAAGATCCGGCACGGGCCCTTCGGATGCCGCCGGTTTCAGCCGGCCGACGACGCCGATGAAGGTGACCACGCCCAGCGTTCGGTGCACGGCGATCACAAGGAGCAGAGTTTCAACGACCATGGAAAGGGCTGTCGCGACGGCGGCGCCAATCAACCCGAACAGCGGGATCAGCGCAAAGTTGAGCGTCAGATTGACCACAAACACCCCGGCATAGAGCCACGCGGCGAGCTTTTGCGCGTTGGCCATGGTCAGGATCGCTTCGGCCGGACCGATCGAGGCCCGGATCACCACGCCGACCAAAAGGATGGCCAGGAAGATCATGCCCTCTTCGGCATAACCTTCGCCGAACAGACCAAGGATCAAGCCGCCAAAGGCCCAAAGCGCCAGTGCCAGCCCCAATGAGGGCCAAAAGGTCCAGTGGATCGCATCACGCAAGGTTGAGCGCAGCGCGCCGTCATTGCCGAGCGCATGGTATTCGGCGATCTTGTGTGCGGTGGCGACGCGAATTGCGAAATAGACGAAATGCACCAGCGCCAGTGTCTTGGCGGCGGCGTAATAGACGGCAACATCCTCCGGCGCGACAAACAGGCCGGCGACCATGATGTCGGTGTTGATGATCAGATAGAAAATGCCTTCCACCGCCAGCATCGGCAGGGCCGCGCGCACATAGGGCGTGATCGTGCCGCCTTCGCTGTCGGGCGCGTCTTCGATGCGGGGCCCAAGCATTTTGGCAAGCCGATGGCGCAGGATGAAGAACTGTCCAACGATAACCAGCCAGACGCCAACCAAGCTGGCGAGCATGGCGGTGGCGGCGTTGGCTTCGATGCCAACCAGGACAAACAGCACAAACAGCACGAGCACAAAGGTTGGGCGCGCCACGAAACTTGGAATGTTGACCAAGTCCGGCCAATCGAAGGCTTGGGCGATGGCGTCTTGGTTGTCGAGCAGGGTGAGCATCGGCACGCAGATGGCCGCAAAGATCAGCGGCCAGACGAACGGTTGTTCGAACAGGCCTGGCATCAACAGCACGATGGCGATGCCAGTGGCGCCGAGCAGGCTGGCGAACCCGACATTCACCAGGCTGCCGCGGATCATCACCATGCGCAACTCACGGTAGCGACCGGTTTTGTGAAGCTCGGGGAGGAAGCGCAGCAGGCCCGTCGGGTAACCGAGCGCGCAAAACGTCGCCAGGACCATCACCCAAACCCAGATGATGGCGAACACGCCATACTCATATTGCCCCATCAAGCGGGCGAGAATGATCTGGGAGATGTAGGCAAGACCGGCATTGAAAACGCGCACCGCGAAAGTGAACAGCGCGGCCCGCGCAGCCTTGGAACGCGGGCCATCATCGGAAAAAGCCAGGTCGAGCTTCGCGCTAACCGGCGCTAGTTTTTCGCTCATATTAGCCGGCAGTTTTGCCGAAAGGTTGGAAAACAGGTGCACGCGCAAAAAATCCCTTTGGGTTCAGGGCGTTTTAGCCGGTCAGCACTTAAGGGCGGGTTCGCGACGATGGTGACCGGATCGTTAAGTTGGGCGGTTTAACGCTTCGTCAATCTGCGTAGGCGATGGGTATCAGAGATTGTATCGGGGGGTACTCCATGTCTTTGTCCGCATTGTCCATCAAGCAGCGCATCTTACTTTGCTGCACTCTACCTTTGGTGGCGCTAGCCGCTCTTTCCACATTCACGCTTTACTCGACATGGACCGAAGCCTCGGCGTCGAAGGACATGAACCTTCTGCTTCACAAGGCTGAAATCCTCGGCACCGTGGTGCATGAACTGCAGCGCGAACGCGGGCAAAGCGCCGGGTTTATCGCCTCTTCGGGTACCAATTTCGCTGATACCCTGCCGCAGCAGCGCGCAACCTCTGACTCAGCCTATGGTGAGGTCGAGGCTATGCTTGCCAACATGTCGCCTGTCATTGAGGCGGCGTTCGCCGACTATGTAACGACCATCCTCGCCGATGAAGCACGTATCACTGACATCCGCGCGCAGATCGATGCAGGTCGCGCCAGCGTTGCCGACATGGCCGGCGTCTACACATCGACAATCCACCATTTGATCGTTGCGCTCGAAGGCATCGAAGACTTCGCTCATAGCGGGCTGATGGCCGAACGGGTGGAATCGTACATCGCGCTGGTTGAAGCCAAGGAAGCCGCTGGTCTGGAGCGGGCCATGGGGGCAGCCGGCTTCGGCTCGGGAACCTTCAATGAGGCGGTGTATGCGCGCATGCTCACTCTTCAGGGCACGCAGCAAACCGATATTTCCATTTTCCGTCGTTTGGGGTCTGACACTATGGTTGCCCGGTTCGACGCTGCAATGTCCGACGCCGTTACAGGACCGGTTGAAGCCTATCGCCAGGTTGCACAATCCAGCCCCTTTGGCGGAGACATTTCTTCGGTCACTGGGCCGCAATGGTTCGCTGCTAGCACGGCGCGCATTGATGCAATCCGCGACGTTGAAGTCGATGTCGTTCACGAGCTTGAAGATTTGGCGCAGAATGAGTCCTCTTCGGCAATGCGCTTGTTCTACATCGAGCTCGCATTGGTGATTGCTGTGCTTGTTGGCACGACCGTGTTCAGCCTGCGTGTTGCTGGCCAGATTACCGGCGGGATTGGCCGTGTCGCCAAGACGATGGATCAGTTCGCCGAACAGCACTTTGATGTCGACATTGCCGATGCCGATGCGAAAGACGAAATCGGAACGATCGCGCGTGGTTTGGTGAGCTTCCGCGACAGTGCGTTGGAACGCATCAAAATGCGCGAAGAATCCGATGCCGAGCAGGCCGCGCGTCTGCAACGCCAGGCCCGCGTGGACGAGCTGGTCACGGCGTTTCGCACCGAATCCTCAGCCATGCTAGATTCCGTCATGGACAACACACGCTCCATGGAAGGGTCCGTGACCGCGCTTAACGGCGTGGCCGACACCTCGCGCGATCAGGTGATGACGACCAGCGCGGCATCCGAAGAAGCCTCCGCCAATGTGCAAACCGTGGCGGCGGCGACCGAAGAGCTTTCCTCGTCGGTTGAGGAAATCTCCCGCCAGGTTGTCCAAACCAATGAGATCGTCGATCAGGCCACCCGTTCGGCGGTCGACTCCAGTGAAAAGGTGACCCAGCTTGCCGCCGCTGCGCAGCAGATTGGTGATGTTGTGTCTCTGATCCAGGATATTGCCGAGCAGACCAACCTTTTGGCGCTCAACGCCACCATTGAGGCGGCGCGCGCCGGCGAAATGGGTAAGGGCTTTGCGGTCGTGGCCAGCGAAGTGAAATCGCTCGCCAATCAAACCGCAAAGGCCACCGAAGAGATCGCCAGCCAGATCTCCGGCATCCAGGGATCGACGACCGATTCCGCGCAGGCCATTGAAGCGATTGCGCAGACAATGCGCGATGTGCAGACCTACACCAACGCCATTGCGGCGGCGGTTGAAGAGCAGGGGTCAGCCACGTCGGAAATCTCGCGCAACATCAATGAAGCCGCCCAGGGCACCGGTCAGGTCGCCGAAGCGATGGCCACCATGAGCCAGGCCGTGGACGAGACTTCACAGTCGGCTGGCCAGGTTCAGCAGGCCTCGGGTGAAGTCACCGAGCGCTCGCACAAGCTGCGCGGGATGGTGGATCAATTCCTTACCGATGTGGCGGCCGCATAAGAGAATTCCGGTGAGCGCCTGCTCACCGGAATTCCTCAATGCCTCTGTTTTGGCGCATGTTCTAATCCGAAAACCGCAAACACTTTTCGCGAACGTGCGTTAAGCCGAAAACCCACCAGTTTTCATGTACTCTTCTTCCTCGGGCGTGGTGACGCGCCCGAGGATTTTGTTTCTGTGCGGGAAGCGCCCAAACCGGCGGATCGCATCCATGTGCACCAGCGCGTAATAGTAGCTGTTCTGATTGCCGATAGCGCGGAAGATGTCGCAGCAAGTGTTCTGCGCCTCCAAATCCTCGCAATGCATGTAGGGCATGTAGAAGAAGCCGCGCGCGATGCCGTAATAGGCCTTGTCGAAGTTTTTCGCGCGGGCGGCGCCGGCAATTTTCATCGCCTGTCCGTCCGATGAAAAAGCCTCTGGCGTGCCGCGAAAGATATTGCGCGGCAATTGGTCCAGCAGCAGCAATAGCGCGAGCGTCGTGTGCGGCGCGTCCTGCCAATGGTCGAGCTTGCCAGCGCGCGCAGCCTCGACCATGTCGCCGAACCGGTCCTTCAGCATGGCATCGGTTTCATCGGACTGGCTGTACCAACCCTCTTCGCCGATCTCCCACCAGGCATCTAAAAGCTCCAGCGCGCGATCATCCATCATCGTATCCTTGTGTGGCATTTGTCGGCAGACGGTGACACATAACGGCATGACTGACGAGCCGATCATGGATGAACACAGTGTGCACCTTGTGGACTGCATCGGGCTGAAATGCCCGTTGCCGGTGCTGCGCGCGCGCAAGGCGTTGTTAGGCCTGACACCCGGCAAAGTCGTTCAGGTGGAAAGCACTGACCCGATGGCCATTCTCGATCTGCCGCATATGGCGCGCCAAGAAGGACACGTTGTCGTCGGGCAACAGGTCGATGGTGAGCGGGCGACGTTCTGGATCAGGCGCGGCTAGCTTCCGCCAATTTGTTCTGCTTCAGGCAGGCGGCAAAAAGGTCCTTGATCCGCTGCGTCTGATCGGTGCGGGTGATCGCGACGATCTGCGTCGCATTGGGTGTCAACTTGCTGATGATCGGCCCGTTTATTGGACGGGCGGGATGCTGTAGTGGCCCGGCAGCATGCACCGCCCAGGGCTCTGCTTTGTCTGCACTCTGCACCCAGGCAATGCCTTTCACGCGCAGCAGATCGCCCGGCAGGTTCATGGCAAGCAGGTCCATAAACATGGTCAGAGTTCGACTCTCCAGTGGAAGGTCGGATTCAAGGATAACTGAGAAGGCGTGCTGGTGATCATGGTCGTGGTCGTGGTGATGCTCGTGCGGGTTATCGGCAGCCGGTACAATGGGGCCTGCCTGCGCCAAAAGGTTTTCCAGCCAGGCGGTGTCGCCTGCCAGATTAGCGGTGGTCTGGCGCTCGGCATGCGGGTTGCGGGCGCTAAGGGCGGCGTCCAGCGTCTGGCGCGTTTTGTCATCAACAAGGTCGGTTTTAGAGACGGCAAGCACATCGGCAACCGCGATCTGCGCGGTGGCTTCTGGCGTCGCGTCCAACTGGTCAATCTCTTGCGCCGCATCGACCACGGTGATGATCCCGCCGACGAGATAGCGCAGCGACAGATAGGGATGTTTGGCGAAGGCGCCGAGGATCGGCGCCGGATCGGCAAGGCCCGTCGTCTCGATGATCAACTGTTTGAACGGCTTGGTACGGCCATTGTCGCGGGCGCGCAGCAAATCCTCCAAGGTGGTGACCAGCGGGCCCTGCAAGGTGCAGCAGAGGCAGCCGGAGGTCAGTTCCTCGATCATCAGGCCGGAATCCTGGCTTTCGTTCTCGGCTTCCAGGAACAAGCTGTCGAGCCCGGCATCACCGAATTCGTTGACGATGACCATGGAGTCGGCCAGCGCGTAGGCGCTGAGCAGTTGGTTGAGAAAAGTCGTCTTGCCGGCGCCCAGAAAGCCCGAGACGACGAGCACCGGCATGCGGTCCGGACGTTTAGGGTCCATGGGGCTCGGCTTAGTTCGGACGCGGTAAAGGGGAAGGCACGGGGATCGGCACCGCTTGGCCAACTGTGCCCAAAATAGCACCGGGGTTGGCCGTTTCCGCTGGCGGTGTCAGCTGCACGGCTGGTCCGCTGGCGGCAGGCGCGATCTGGCCTGGAAGCGCTGTTGATGTCGCGGCGGTCTGTGCTGCTGCCGGGGCCTGGGTCGCAGGCGTCACGACTGGCGCGGCGGCGAGCTGTCCAGGTGTTGGTCTGGCGATCGGGTTCGGCACCAGCCAACGGCCAGTGGGGGCAACAGCCGGACCGGTCGCGCCGCCCAAGGCCAAACGGATGGGCTGGGGCTCGCGGATCACTGGGCCGAGCAGCGTGTCGAGAACATCGATCTGGTCGGCACCGTCATTCTCGCCGCTGCTGGCGGCGCCGGAGTTGGGCAGCAACACCGCGCTGTTGTCGCTGGAAAAAGCACTGGCGACGGCGGTCGGGTTGAACCCTGGACCGGACGTGCCGAATTGGCCTGCGATCTCTTCAAAGGTTGGGCGCACGCGTGGGCTTTGGCAGACAATGGGCCGCAAGCGGGTGGCGGTTGTCTGCACCGTGCCGCGTGGGCGGAAATCGGCCAGCGGCGTGCCCGCGGCATCGCCAAACAGACCGCCGCCACGGCGAAAGCCCTCATCAAGCTGGTGGGCGGAGGCGGCTGCCCGCTCCAGGCCAGACCGGGCGCCGAGCGTCACAGTGATCAAGGTGCGACCGCCACGTCGCGCGCCGGCGACCAGATTGAAGCCGCTGTCGCAGATGTAGCCGGTTTTGAAGCCGAACGCGCCACGATAGCGCTGAAGCAGGAGATTATGATTGACCCAGCGGGCTTGCCCAAGCCGCACGGCGCCCATGGAATAAAAGTCGTTGCGCTCAGGGTAGTCGCGCATCAAGGCCAGCGTCAGCAGCGCCAGATCGTAAGCCGTCGTCACTTGGCCGTGATCGGGCAGGCCGTGCGGATTGGTGAATGTCGACCGGCTCATGCCCAGCGCGCGGGCGGCTGTGTTCATTTGGTCGATAAAGGCCGGTTCTGATCCGGCGACGCTTTCGGCCAGTGCGACCGCAATGTCGTTGGCGCTTTTTACCATCAGCACGCGCAGGGCGTTTTCCACGGTCAGCACCTGGCCGACGGCAAGGCCCGCCTTGGACGGTGGCTGGGCGGCGGCGTTGGCGGAGATGGTGACCGGTGACTGCATCGTCACCCGTCCCTCGCGCACCGCCTGAAACACCACATAGGCGGTCATCAGTTTTGTCGTGGACGCTGGATACCAGGCATCCAAGGCCCGATTGGAGGAAAGCACGCGCATCGATCCGACATCGATGGTGATGTTCGGGCCGTCATAGGGGCCAAGGCCGGACGAGGTCTGCGCCTGGGCAAACCCGGACGACAGCAGCCCAAGGGCAAAGACCATACAGGCGAACAGTGGAAAGCGGATGGATGGCACGGTTCTTCAGCCCATTTTGGCGTTCAGGATGACGATGACATGCTTGGCGCCGATTGGTGAGCGTTTGCGCGACTCACACCGACTGTCATCTCGTTTCTAACCGATGTGGCACGAGCAAGGCAAAAGGGAAGGTTGATCGCCCTCGCGTGGGGAATTCCTTCCGGCGATGCCCAAAGGCGACTGCTCATCAGTTGGGCTTTACCTGCGCGTGTGCCCCGTACTAAGAAATACGGATGAGCGCTGGCGCCCCCTCCAAACGGAGGCGAGGCACAACAATCAGCGCCAGTTCGAGGGAGACCTGAATGACCAATTCCAAACAATCCGCAACCAAACCGACTCGCCGCTCGGTGCTCGGCGCCAGCGCGCTTGCTGCTGCGCTGACGCTCGGCGTCGTGGGTGCTCCAGCCAGTGCACAGGCGCAGGACGCGCAGGATTATCTGCTTGCGACCGCCTCCACAGGTGGCACTTACTATCCGGTTGGCGTTGCGCTTTCCACTTTGATCAAGGTGCGTTTGCAGCCATCCATGGGCATCAACGTGTCGGCGATCAACTCCGCTGGCTCGGGCGAAAACGTCGCGCTTCTGCGTGACAACGAAGCCCAGTTCGCCATCGTTCAAGGCTTGTTCGGCGCCTATGCCGCGACTGGCACAGGTCCGCTGGCCGATGCGGGTCCACAGGAAAGCTTGCGTTCAATCACGATGTTGTGGCCGAATGTGGAGCATTTCATCGTTCGCTCTGAACATGTCGACACTGGCACGGTTTCCGACATTGAAGCGCTGACCGGCGAATCCATGTCGATGGGTCGCCAGAACTCCGGCACCATTGGGTCGAACCGAACGATCTTGGCTGGTCTGGGCATCGATATGGAAGAGACCTACGACCTGGTCTTCGCTGGCTACGGCCCCTCGGCCGATGCGTTGCAGAACGGTCAGATCGCCGGGATGTCAACGCCCGCCGGTGCACCGGTTGGCGCCGTTTCGCGGGCCTTCGCCGCGATGGGTGATGATATCACGCTGCTCAACTTTACCGATGAGCAGATGGCGGCCGCCAATGGCGATTTCGATGAGCTGTGGACCCGCTACACCATTGCGGCGGGCACTTATCCAGGCGTTGATGAGGATGTGCAGACTGTTGCACAGCCGAACTTCCTGATGGTGCGCGATGATGTTGACGAGGAAACGATCTATCAGATCACCAAGACGATCTATGAGAACTTAGCGTTCCTCGGTGGTATTCACCCGGCCACCCAAGCGATGAGCCTGGATTCGGCCATTGCCGGTCTGCCCTTGCCGCTGCACCCGGGCGCGATCCGCTACTATGAAGAAGCCGGTCTCGATATTCCCGATCGCTTGCGTCCTGATATGTAAGGGGTTGGCAGAGCATTTGATCTGCTGAACACTTCGCCCCGCGCCCCACCGATGGCGCGGGGTTTTTGCGTTGCGAAGGTGTGAGGACCACATGGCCAATTCGGAAGTGAGCATCGACGAAGACCACGTCGAAGACGAAACCCGCCCGCTTGACGCGGGGTTCATCGGCCTGGTGTTCTCCGGCCTAGCGTTGGCCGTCTCGATCTTCCACCTCTACGCCAATTTCATCGGCACCATGTCGACTTTTTGGCTGACCGGCATTCACTTTGCCGGCTTCGCCATGCTTGCCTCAATGCGCTACCCGGTGATCCGCACCCGATCAGAGGGCGCGCGCAAGGCGGTGCTCGCTTTCGATCTGGCGTTTGGCGTTGTCGTTTCGGTGGCGACGCTTTTACTGATTGCGTCAGAGAATGCGATCTATGCGCGCGGGGTGACGCTGGCGCCGCAGGAATGGGTCTATGCGATCATCGTCATTATCGGCGCGATTGAGCTGACCCGCCGTGCGACCGGCCTCATCATCCCCATTCTGATCATTCTAGCGCTGACCTACCCGGCCTTTTGGGGTCAGCATTTGGACAACGTTTTCCGGTTCGCCGGGCTTTCGGTAGAAACCATCGTCTTCCGCACGATCTTCACTGATGAGGGCATGTTCGGCACGATCGCCAACATCTCGGCGACGTTCGTCTTCCTGTTCATCCTGTTCGGCGCGTTTCTTGTGCGCTCAGGCGCTGGCGAATTCATCATCGATCTGGCGCGCGCGGTCGCCGGTAAATTTATCGGCGGGCCGGGCTATGTGGCGGTGTTTTCCTCCGGTCTCACCGGCACGATCTCCGGCTCGGCGGTGGCCAACACGGTCTCCACCGGCGTTATCACGATCCCGCTGATGAAGCGCTCGGGCTTCCCGCCGCGCTTTGCGGCTGGCGTTGAAGCGGCGTCATCCACGGGCGGGCAGTTGATGCCGCCGATCATGGGCGCCGGTGCGTTCGTGATGGCGAGCTACACGCAGATTCCGTATCTCGACATTGTCGCGGTCAGCTTCCTGCCTGCGATGGTCTATTTCCTCTCGGTCGGCTTCTTCGTGCGCATCGAAGCCAAGAAGCTGAACATGCAGGTCGCCGGTGATGATGCGCCCTCTGCCATGGACGTTCTGAAACGCGGTGGTCCGTCGTTCCTGATCCCTGTCGTCACGTTGATCAGTCTGTTGATCTATGGCTTCACGCCGGTTTTCGCGGCCATCTGGGCGATCCTCTCGGTGATCGTCGCCAGTTGGTTGACGCCCAACAAGATGGGCCCGAAAGCGATCATGGAGGCGCTGATTCTCGGCGCGAAAAACATGATCATGACCGGCGTTCTGTTGGTCGCGGTTGGCGCGATGGTGAATGTCATCGCCATGACCGGCATCGGCAACACGTTCAGCCTAATGATCGCCGATTGGGCAGGCGGCAATTTGATGATCGCGATCGCATTGATCGCGCTTGCCTCGCTGGTGCTCGGCATGGGCCTACCGGTGACAGCAGCCTACATCGTGCTTGCCACGCTGTCGGCGCCTGCGCTTCATGCGCTGATCCAGAACGCCCACCTGGTCTCCGCTTTGGTGGATGGCACGATCCCGGAAGTGGCGCGGATGAGCTTCATGCTCGCCGACCCATCGGTGATGCCGTTGCTTGCCGAACCCATGGCTCCGGATGCGGCGCGGGCGCTGGTCGCGTCGATGCCGCAGGAACTGCTGTCCGTGGTCTATCCGCAGGTGCTCGATCCAGTGCTGATCACAACTGCGCTGCTCTCGGCACACATGATCATCTTCTGGCTCTCCCAGGATTCCAACGTCACGCCACCGGTGTGTTTGACGGCGTTTGCGGCGGCGGCGATCGCCAAGACACGACCGATGGCCACCGGCGTGATGAGTTGGAAGCTCGCCAAGGGCATCTATCTGATGCCGGTGCTCTTCGCCTACACCAACTTTTTGGGCGGTGATTTTCTGGAATCGATCTTCATCTTCATGGCGGCCACGCTTGGCGTCTATGCGCTTGGCGCGGCCATCGAAGGGCATATGGAGTACCCACTCAACTGGCCGCTGCGCATCCTGACCGCTGCCTCCGGCGTTGCTCTGATGTGGCCGAATACGCCCTTGTTGGAGACAGCAGGGGCGCTCGTCGTGCTGGGGATTTTGGCCTGGAGCATCAAGAAGGATCGGGAACGGCAGGCGGCGGGATAGTGCCAAGGTAACTGTTTTGAGTTTTCACCGGCTGGCGACTATACTTTGATGGATGAGCACGAGCTTTCGACCGAACGAGGCTAAAGAAGACCAACATGCCTTGAGCATCGTTGCGGCATTTTTCCTGTCTTCGGCGATGCTTCTTTTCGCCTATCAGACATTTTACGGTGGGTTGAAGTACATCGTATTGACGACCACTGGTTTTGAAACACAATCAACGGTCTTGTCAGTCGCTAGGATCGGATCATTTTCGACTGAAGACATCATAGAAATGGGCGCGTCGATTGATCGGGATTTTTCAAACAATGTCGATGAGGTGACCGTTAGGTTTGTGGATCACAGGGGCGAACCGGTGGTCAACGCCTACCTCGTTCCCAGCCATCAGAATACGGTGCGAGAGAACGATGAGGTTCTGGTTATTTCCTCGCGGCTTAACTCTGAGATTTTCCTGCCTGCAGAGACGCTCCCATCCTATCGGATTGATGCCTGGATTTTTTCGATTGCCGCGAGCGTGATCGCCCTTTGCGCCCTATCGGTGGTGATGATTGTTTGGCGATGGCGTGTGTTTCGGATTCGGGCGCGACGCTATTAGCTGGCCCTTTCCCACCTGTTCTGAACGCAGGCGCGATCCCAAGCTTTGATCGTGGCGGCTGGCGCGTTAGGGTGATGTCAAACGTCATCCGGAGACCCCTATGCCCGTAAACAACCGCCTTGCTGATCGTGCTGACACCATCAAAGCGTGGCGACGCCATCTGCATCAGAACCCCGAAATCATGTATGAGGTGCAGGAAACTGCGGCCTTTGTGGCGGAGAAGCTGCGCGCGTTTGGCTGCGACGAAGTGGTCGAGGGCTTGGGGCAAACCGGTGTTGTGGGCATCATCAACGGCGCCAAGGGTGACGGACCCACTGTGGGTCTGCGCTCAGATATGGACGCGCTGCCAATCGAAGAAGAAACCGGCGTGGCGCACGCCTCCACCAAGCTGGGCATGATGCATGCCTGCGGCCATGATGGGCACACAGCGATGCTGCTTGGCGCGGCGGAACATCTTTGCGAAACGCGTGGGTTTGCGGGTTCCGTAGCCGTGATTTTTCAGCCCGCCGAAGAGGGCGGCGCCGGCGCCAAAGCGATGATGGATGACGGTCTGTTCGAGCGCTTTGGCATCGAAGAGGTCTATGGCATGCACAATTATCCAGGCATTCCGGTCGGCCAGTTTGCCATGCGCGCTGGGCCGACGATGGCGGCCACGGACATTTTTGAAATCGTCGTCACCGGCCAGGGTGGTCATGCCGCGCGCCCGCACACCGGCATCGATCCGGTGGTCACGTCCGCGCAGATCATCACCATGCTCCAGACCATTGCCTCGCGGAACGCCGATCCGCTGGAGAGCATCGTCGTTTCGGTCACCACCATTCACGCTGGCGATGCGGACAATGTGATCCCCGAGCGCGTGAAGCTGACCGGTACCGTGCGCACGCTGATACCAGACATGCGCGACCTGGCCGAAAAGCGCATCGGTGAGATCGTGGAGAGCGTGTCAGCGGCCATGGGCTGCACGGCGGTTCTCGATTATGAGCGCAACTATCCGGTGGTCGTGAACCATGAGCGCGAGACGGCGTTTGCCGCGACCATCGCCTCCAAAGTTGTTGGCGCCGACAAGGTCGACACCGACATGGCGCCGGTGATGGGCGGCGAGGACTTCGCGTTCATGCTGGAAGGGCGCCCCGGCGCGTTCATCTTCACCGGCAACGGCGAGGGCTCAGCCAACCTGCATTCGCCGCACTATGATTTCAACGACGAGATCATCCCGCTCGGCGCCAGCTATTGGGTGGAACTGGTGGAGACGCGGCTGGCTGGGTAGCCAAACTAACAAGCCTCGGACAGCGTAGCTGAGCCGGGGCCTCGCGCCATTTCGGCGTCGATAGATGGCGAGGTCCCGGGTCAAGCCCGGGACTTGGCGAACAACGGTCTGCCCTAGAAGCTAAAGCCGCGCGTGACGCCGACCATCACCGAGAACTGATTGGCGCTGCCTGGTCCATCGACAATCGGGCTGTCGGCGGCATCGCCCAGCAGGCGCTCATAGCTCAGCCGCGTGTTGGCGGCCCAATTCTCGTTGATGGCGTAGATGGCGTTGACGTTGGCGCCGATGCTTTTGAAGCCGCCCTCAGCAATGTAAGCACCGTATGCGCTGGTCCCGGCCTGTGCGGTGCTAATGCCGAAGTAAGACTGCATGTAATCATCGTCGGCCCAGCTCGCCGTGATGCCTGGCATGAGCGTGATTTGCTGGGTTACCGGCACGAAGGTGCTCAAGCCGAGATCGACGACCGCGCCATCATGGCCGTCGGCAACGTCTTGGCCGAACGAGGCGGTTGCAAGCGCCGGGCCCAAACGAACGTTGACGAAGCCGCCGGGCAGGATGCTGTGATCGACATCGCCGAGGCCAGCAAGTGCGATGTTGTCATCCTGATCGCGTCCGAAATCGAACGCCACGCGCGGACCGAAGCCGACGCTCCAAACGCCACCCGCGCTGTTGTACTGCGCGAGGTTGTAGCTCAATGCGAAGGGCGTGAAATTGAAGCCGAACACGTTGCGCGCGGTGATAATGGGCAGAGCCATTGCCTCATATTCATCCGAGCCTTGGTAGTCTGGGCTAAAGCCCGCGCCCAGCCCGAGGCGCACCTCGGCAGGTTGGCCGCCATGGCCAAAGAAGTGCCAACCTTGTTCAACGCGATCAAAGGGTGATTGCGCCAGCGCTGGCGTGGCGGCGAGGCTTGCCAACGCAACGCTAGCGAACAAAACAGGTGTCAAAGTGTTGGCAGGGCTCAAAGTCTTGGTCATCGGGGGGATATCTCCAAGCGGGGAAAGTTGGCCATGAAGGCTGCAGATGGCGCCGGAACACCGCCGCTTCAGCCGATCATCAGGTGTGAATTCTTGTATGTCGTACGTAGACCAGGTGTCCTTAGTTCAGCGTTACCATTTGGTCATTTTCGCCGGTCCAATGCCGCTGACTTTGCCGTTGAAAGTGATGGTTCTGGTTACCCGTTGATCGCTTAAGTCGCTGATTTTCTTGAATTTCGATTATGCCTTCTTTGAACTGGCCTTGCGTTCATCGGGCTGTCCTGCCACAGCGAGATCTGTGCGCAATGGTCAACAACAGGTAAACAATGCAAGCCCTTGCTGGTCTTGAAGCCTTGCTGCCGGACGGCTTGTCGCTCGGCCTTGCGCTGCTGCTCATCGTCACGGCATTTTTTACCGCCGCGTTGACAGCCGCCTTCGGTATTGGCGGCGGTGTGGCGCTGCTGGCCGTGATGGCGTCGATCGTGCCGGTGGCCGTTCTCATCCCGGTGCATGGTGTTGTGCAATTGGGCGCCAATGCGGGGCGGGCGCTGGTCCAACTGCGCCAGGTCGTTTGGCCGATGCTTGGCATTTTCACCGTCGGCGCGCTTATTGGCGCGCTGATCGGCGGTCAGCTTGTCGTCACACTGCCCGAAGCTCTGCTGAAGACCTTTGTCGGCCTGTTCGTGCTGTTCACGCTCTGGGCACCAAAGGTAAGGGGGTCGAAGGGCGGGCCGTTGGGCTTGGCGGTCGGTGGGGTGTTCGCGACGATCCTCACCATGTTTGTCGGTGCGACGGGACCGTTTGTGGCCGCATTGCTCGCGCCGCGCCTGGATGATCGCAAGAACTACGCCGGAACCCATGCGGCCGCCATGGTCATGCAGCACGGATTGAAGGTCGTGGTTTTCGGCTTCCTTGGGTTTGCCTTCGGTGCCTGGGTGCCGGTGATGGTCGCCATGGTCGGGGCAGGATTTCTCGGCACACTGCTTGGCACAAGGTTGCTGCACGCGCTGCCGGAAGCGACGTTTCGCATGGCCTTCAAATGGGTGCTGACGTTGCTCGCGATCCAATTGATCGCATCGGCTGCCTGGGTATGGCTAGCCGGCTGACGCGCGGTACCGCGCGTCTTCTTGCTTTGACCGGTCCGAAACGTCGATCAGCTTATCGGCCAAACGCGGGTTTGGCTGGCAGTCTGCAAGGTCATTGAGGAGAGCGACGGTGCCGGCGCGGCTGTTAAGGTCATCTGGCTTGAGCGCGCTGTGCTGCTCGGATGCCAAAGACGCGGTGGACAGCGACATCAAACCGGCGAGGGCGGCGCTTACGGCGAACACACGTTTGGTGGTCATGCGTTTTGTCCTTCCGCTAGGATCGGTCGGACACGCGCCTGGCAGGGAGGAAGGAGGCCCCGCCAGGCGCGGTCGATTTATCGCGTTAGTTGAGGACGCGAACACCCTTCAGCGTGTTGTCCTGGCCGATGTCGACACGAACTTTGTCGCCAGCCGATGCGCGCGGAGGAAAGGCAAACCATTCAATCGACTGGTCCAGCGTTTGACCGGTGGACAGGTTGATGATGCCAGCTTCACGGTCCAGCGATACGATGTTGGCGTTGAAGTCATAGAGACCGTCGTTCTCATTGCTTCCAGCAAAGGCAGGTGAAGCAACGCCGAAAGCAACAGCGAGAGCGGCAGTTGTAAGAGCGAATTTTTTCATTTTTATTGTCCTTTTTATTGAAAAGATTTTTGTCTTTTCTTTCACGTTGTTGAAGAGACGCTGTGTCTCGTTCGATGGGTTGAAGGTATTCGGATTTGGAAAATTCACAACGGGTGCGGCCATCACATGGCGTCACGCGGGCGTGAGTTGGCTGCGACCGATTGGTGAAGGGTGTGTGAATACACCCAAGCGCGTCGGTAGGAACGCCAGCATTCGCGGCCTTCCAGTCACTGAAAGGTTTACACAAGCTGCGTGATCAGCCGCGTGTGAGGCATGATCTTCAGATGCATTTTTGTGCATCGCGGCGATGAATTTTCCCATTGAGGGGTCCACAGAGGCCACCTCCGACGAGGAAGGTCGCGGGCCCGTGAGCGGTTTGGCGCACTGGGTGCGCTTACATCACGAATCGATGGCTCTTAGGCCGCCTGAAGGCCACCGGTCTCGGTCAGATAACTGACGATTTCGGTGACGCCCTGTCCCGATTTCAGATCGGTGAACACAAAGGGGCGTCCGGCGCGGGCCTTTTGTGCGTCGGCCTGCATGGTGTCGAGATTGGCGCCAACATAGGGCGCGAGGTCCGCTTTGTTGATGATCAGCATATCCGAGCGCGTGATCGCCGGACCGCCTTTGCGCGGGATGTCCTCGCCCTGGCAGACCGAAATTACATAAAGCGAAAGATCGGCCAAATCCGGTGAGAAGGTCGCCGCCAGATTGTCGCCGCCGGACTCAATCAACACCACGTCCAAATCAGGATGGCGTTCGGTCAGCCGCTCGATGGCGCGCAGGTTGATCGACGCATCCTCGCGGATGGCGGTGTGCGGGCAGCCGCCGGTCTCCACACCCATGATGCGATCCGACGTCAGCGCCTGCATGCGCACTAGCGCGTCGGCATCCTCTTTGGTGTAGATGTCGTTGGTCACAACTCCCACCGAGTGGGTGTCACGCAACGCCAGGCAAAGCGCGGCGGTCAGCGTGGTTTTGCCTGAGCCGACTGGGCCGCCAATGCCGATGCGCAGAGGTCCATGGGAGGTGGTCATGACAGGAACAACCTTGGTTCGAGAGTCTCGTGGCGGGCACTCATGATATCGGCCAGGAAGGCCGCGCCGCCCAGATCATCCAGTGTCGCACGGACGGTCTTTTCAGCGGTTGCAAGCACGGTTGGTTCCAATGCGGCCAGCAAGCGCGCTGCGCCCGTTTGGCCAATGAGCGACAAGCGGATGGTCACTTGCAGCTGATTGGAGACCAGCGTTTGCAGCGTCGCTGTGAGGGTGTCGGCCAGTGGTAACCCGGACTGCCGGCACACAGTCCCGATGGCGACGGGTAAGGGTGTTTCGCGTGGCAGGGTGTGATCGCCCCAGGCGCTCGCGGCATCCAGGAACGCCGCACCTTGGTCCAAGGTCTCGCGGTGGCGCTCGGCTGAAGGTGCCAGCGATGCTGCAAGCGCGCTGAGTTGCGCAACGCGTTGCTCTTGGTTGTAGGCTCCAGCGATCAGCACCGCCTCGTTCCAAAAACTGCCACGTGTGAGAAGCGTTTCCAGCCAGGATCGCAGTGTGTCTTCATCACGCACCAGGCCATCTGCGACCGCTTGCTCCAGTCCAGCGGAATAGGCGAAGCCACCGGTGGGGAACACTGGCGACAGCCAGGCCATCAGGCGTGCAAGGGAGGATGCGCTCACGGTAGATGTTCAAGCTCGGCGGTGATGGCGCCGGTGGCTTGGTTGAGCGTCACGCGCAGTGTCATGGGCAAAGTTGTGCCGGTTTTGGGGTCGTAAGCGCCCGATTGCATGGCGAATCTGAGGCCGACGGCGGGATCATAGTCGGCAATCATGGCTTCCAGCGTCAGCCCCGAAAAGCCAATCGTGCCATCGGCAGAGACGATGCGGCACTGGCGACCACCCAATTCGTCATAGGGCGGGGAGAGAATGATCAGGTGAAAGGCGCCGGCGGCCGGTTCGATCACATCGGTGACGGCAAGGCGCACATCGCCATTGGCAAAGGTGCGGCTGTTGTAAGGGGCATCCCATGGTTCCACCAGGGCCTGGGCCGAGGCGCGCCAGTCGCATTCTTCAACCGTCTGGCCGGTGGCCGGTGCGGCGAACGCTATCAGTGAGAGCATCGCGAGGGCCGGTCTAATCATGGGTATGCTCTGCGTGATCATGATGGCGATGACCCTGATGGGCGCCACCATAAGCGCCGCCTTCGGGATCAAACGGCGCGTCGATCTCGGTGACGGTGGCGCCAAGCCCTTCCAGCATCGCCTTGATAACATGGTCGGCGCGGATGCGGATGCGGCATTCGCTGATGTCGGCTGCCAGATGGCGGTTGCCGATTTGCCAGGCCAATTGGACCAGATGGCGCGCGTCGCGCCCAGTGACTTCGTAAAGCGCTTCGGGCACGGCACGCACCTCGATCACCCGACCGTCGGAAAGTTTCAGTCCCTGCCCATGCTTCAGAAGCCGCGCCTCTGGCAGATCGAGCAAAAAACCGACCCCGCCGTCGGAGATCATCTTCATGCGCCGGCGGTGCCGGTCGGTTTCATCCAGCGTAATCGTGTCGGATGGGTGGTGCGTGTGGTCGAGAATGGTTGAGGCTGTCGGAAGTGTCATGGGGCGCAAAGGTGGATGGCTGGGAGCTCCATTGCGCCATGGATCACCGGCCCGCGCAAGGTATTGGCGTGCCGAAAAAAGCGCCTTGCGCTTGGTGGGAATTGCAATTCGCTGCCTCTCCCGTCGGTCGAATGCGATTTGCGATAAGACTGTCGCAGATGAAACGCAAAAACGCTTTAATTGAGCGGATCGAGCACAATCTGGGTGGCATTCCGCACGGTTTGAACCGTGCCGGGCAAGAGCCCTTCGCGTGCCGATGGATCATCCTGCAAGGCGGCGTCCACCTGCGCCGCGCGTCGCAGCAGAGCAACCATGGCAGGCGACGTTACCGCCGCCATATGGTTGAGGCGGTCGCCATCCCCGCCGGTAAATTCGCTAATATCGATCAGTGTGATGTCGAAGTCGGCCACATCGTCCACCGTTCCGATATTGCCCAAGCGTTCAGGCTGATTGGAGATGCGGGCCGACAGGCGCAAGGCGCGGTCACGCTGCGAGGTGAAGATGATGAAGGGCTGTGGCAGCGGCGCAATGCGCGCCGCCTGCGTGCGGAACACATCAACATCGATGTCCGGCGACATTAGGATGACGCCATCGATCTGCTGCAGCGTTTCGCGATCGCCGGCGATGGAGAGCGAGCGCAATGTTTCCATCGCCAGATGCGAGCCCATGGAATGCGCCATTAGGATGATGTTGCGGGCCTCGACGTGGGTAAGGGTGCGCAAGAACCGCTCGAACTCATCGCGCGCGGCGAGTACGCTATCGCTGTCATAAACATAGCCTGCCGGATTTTGCAGCGATGGCCAGGCGAAATGCACCGCAAGGCCTGGCACCTGATAATCATGGCGCATTTGCGCGGTGCGGTAGAGGCTTTGTGCAAAGGTGTTGTTGTAGCCGTGCACATAGACAATGAGGTCGCGCTCGCCTTCTGGCCGCTCGCTGAGCGCTTGCGACAGGGCGGCTTGAAAACTGGCAGCGTCACCATAGCCTTGCTGACCAGCGACCAGAAAATGCTCCGCCGGGTTGGGTGCATTTTCCGCATGCGGGATGGATCCGGCTTCGCGTTGCGCCGGCACCGAAATGGTGTAGCGGGCAAAACGCGTGCCCGGTTGCCGGTCGGTGGTGAAGCCCTCAGCGGTCAGCGCGCGCGTTGTGCCCAAAAACACTGTCTCAAGGGCGCCAGTGCCCTCGTCGGCGGGCAGATAGACGATTTCAGCGCGCGAGGCGCAGCCCGCCAGTAGCAAACAGGCGAGCAGCAGCCCGGCAAAAGATCGAGTACGCAACAACAGGTTCATGGCCAGACGAGATGGGTAAGAAAAGGTGATCGGCGAAATGCCGAGCCACCTTATGCCTTTTGCTTCGTCTGGGAAGTGTGAATCTTTGGCAAGGTTAGCGGTAGACCTTTGCTAGGCGGCCTCTGCCTGGGTGGCGTTTTTGTAGGATTCCTCGAACACGCCGACCCAGCCATTGTTGTAGCTTTCGCGGGCATCAGCGGCGCCATCGCCCATGCGTTCCCAATGGGTGTGGGTGAGTTTCACCTGCGTTCCAGACCCGGCAGGTGTGAAGTGGACGTCCACCAGGGTGGCGTTCTCTTCGGGCGTACCAATGTGCCAGGCCAGTTGCAGATGCTCGCCGGGCGCAAACACTTTGACCGAGCCCCAATTGTGCACCGTTCCATCGTGTCCGATCTCGCGCAGCCGTCCGCCTTGCTTCAATTCCAGCTCGACGGCTTGCGCGGCCTTGCCGTCCATGGCCGAGACGGAGTTCACGCCCAGCGGCCACCATTTGGTGATGTCGCGGGTGAAGACGGCAAAGGCGGTGTCCGGCGAGCAGGGCACGCTGATGGTTTTCTCGATAGGCGCGATCATGAGTTTGGCTCCTTGTCTGATGGTTCGATTTGGTTGTGCACTTCGGCTGCAAAGGCACCGAGGACATCGCCCCAAACGCTGTCGAGATAGGCGCGTAGCGGCGCGAGTCCTTGCGGATCGACAGCGTAAAGACGGCTGGTTCCCTTGGGCGTTGCGGTCACCAAGCCCGCATCGGCGAGCACTTTGAGGTGTTGGGAGACGGCAGGCCGCGAAATCGGGCGGCCATGGGCGATGGTGGTGACCGTTTTCGGGCCGGTGCGCAGCGCTTCAAAAATGTCGCGGCGGGTGTCGTCAGCCAGCGCGGCAAACACCTGTGATGGCGGCAGGACGGCGAGATTTGTTTCGTAAGCCATCACTTACGGTAAGTTCATGCTTACGAAGAGTCAAGCGGTGTTAGGGCTTGGCTTCAAACAGCTTTGAATAGTCAGATGCGCCGTGGATAATTCTCAGGACCTCAACCTCGGCGCCCAGGATACGATAGACGAGCAGGTAATCGCGGTAGACGCGGCGTCTCAGCCCGATTTGTTCGAAGCCTTCCAAATGCTGATATCGTTCCGGCATACGGCTCAACCCATGGCAACGCTCACGTATTTCGGTGACGATCTCTTGCGCCTTCCGGCGTCCGGCTTCTGTCTTTAGATGATCGAAGAGTTGACGAATGTCGCCACGCGCTGGCCGGGTAATGCGAACCCTCATGAGGTCGCGTCGACTTCACCTAAAATCTCGTCGAAAACCTCATCGAGATCGTAGAGCTCACCACGGTCGGCGGCATCGATCCCTTCCTGGATCATGGCCTTGAACTCGGCCATTTTTGCCTCGCGCTCTTGTACAAGGCGAATGCCCTCGCGCAGGACTTCGGATTTCGAGCCGTAGCGGCCCGACTTCACGAGGTTCTCGACGAACGCTTCGAGCGGTTTTCCAAGATCAGCAGAGATAGGCATGGGGCAGTCCTCCGTGGGCAGACGGTAACATGGGAGGTAGAGCAATAATAGTTATTGGTGCTCTGGTGTTCCGATTAGCCCAGCTTACGTTCCCTGAACAAAATGCTTCCCATTGCGATAGCAATGGATAGCGCCCGTCCCGCCCCAATGGGCGGGCGCTACGCACTGTCGTGCTCTAGGTCTGCGGCCCAACCGCGCCGCACCCTCGGGCCGTGCGCTTTCATAGAATCCCTATTCTACTTACCAATCGACTTAGTGAAGCCTCCTAGTAGGCCTCCGACAAAGCTGCCCACACGAACATAGCTTGCCTCACCTGCCGAGACCTATTCAGCAGCTTGTCCAACGGTAATTCCTTCGGCTGGTTCAAAGTTGTGCCCGAGCAACTCAAACCCTCGACTTGTAAGAACCGCTTGGAGGTAGAAACAACTCCTCGGTTGACCCATCGAACTGGTGTCTCGGAATTCGAAGTCGATAACCCCTTCCCGGTATAGCCAGAGCATGATCGAGCGAAAGAATGCCGTATCTAACTCTTCGTTAGTAACCGCCGATGAGTCGGTAATGTCTAAAGGACGCAGGCCCCTTGGGAGGAGCGTCGTAAGTATGTCCGCCACAACTTTTTCGCTGAGTTCCAGATCGCTCAAAACATAAAGTACCGTTGTGCCATCGGTAGCACATCTGCCGGTTCGCAGGTGAGCAGCTCACCGTCCGCGCGGACCTCGTAGGTTTCAGGGTCCACTTCCACATCCGGCGTGGCGTTGTTGTGCACCATGCTCGCTTTGGAGATGCCGCCACGGGTGTTTTCGCAGGCGACCATGCCTTTTTCGACACCCAGCGACTCCTGCAAGCCTGCATCCAAGGCGGCTTGGCTAACAAACGTCACAGAGCTGTTCGTGATCGCCTTGCCGAAGGCGCCGAACATCGGGCGCATATGTACTGGCTGGGGCGTAGGGATCGAGGCGTTCGGGTCGCCCATCGGGGCAGCGGCGATGCTTCCGCCCACCAGCACCATGTCGGGTTTGACGCCAAAAAAGGCCGTGTTCCAGAGCACCAGATCGGCCCGTTTGCCGACTTCAATCGAGCCGATCTCTTTGGAAAGCCCGTGCGCGATGGCCGGGTTGATCGTGTATTTGGCGATGTAGCGGCGCACGCGCATATTGTCGTTCTCGCCCGTCTCTTCGGGCAGTGCGCCGCGCTGGCGCTTCATTTTATCAGCGGTCTGCCAAGTGCGGATGATAACCTCACCGACACGGCCCATGGCCTGACTGTCAGATGCGATGATGGAGAACGCGCCCATATCGTGCAGAATATCTTCTGCAGCGATGGTTTCTTTGCGGATGCGCGATTCAGCAAACGCGATGTCTTCGGGAATGCGGCTATCAAGGTGATGGCAGACCATGAGCATATCCAAATGCTCGGCCACCGTGTTCACCGTGTAAGGGCGCGTCGGGTTGGTGGATGACGGCAAGATGTTATCCAGCCCACACACCTTGATGATGTCTGGCGCGTGGCCGCCACCAGCACCCTCGGTGTGGAAGGCGTGGATGGTGCGGCCAGCAATGGAGTCGATGGTGGATTCCACAAAGCCGGATTCGTTCAACGTGTCGGTATGGATCATCACCTGCACATCATATGCATCGGCGACCGACAGGCAGCAATCGATGGCGGCAGGGGTCGTGCCCCAATCCTCGTGCAGTTTCATGGCGCAGGCACCGCCCAAAACCATTTCTTCTAGCGCGGCGGGCTGCGATGCGTTGCCCTTGCAGGACAGGCCGATGTTCATCGGGAAAGCATCAAAGCTCTGGATCATCCGGCCAATGTGCCAGCTGCCCGGCGTGCAAGTGGTGGCGAGCGTGCCATGGGCGGGGCCGGTGCCGCCGCCGAGCATGGTGGTGACGCCGGACATCAGCGCTTCATCGATCTGCTGCGGGCAGATGAAGTGAATGTGCGCGTCGAACCCGCCAGCGGTGAGAATTTTGCCCTCGCCAGCAATCGCCTCGGTGCCCGGACCAATGATGATATCGACATTCGGCTGGGTATCCGGGTTGCCCGCCTTGCCGATGGAATGAATGCGTCCGTCTTTCAGGCCGACATCGGCTTTATAGATGCCGGTATGATCAACGATCAGCGCGTTGGTGATCACTGTATCCACCGCGCCGCCCGCGCGCGTCACTTGGCTCTGGCCCATGCCATCGCGGATCACCTTGCCGCCGCCAAACTTCACCTCTTCGCCATAGGTGGTCAGATCGCGCTCCACCTCGATGAACAGTTCGGTATCGGCCAGGCGCACTCTGTCGCCGGTGGTCGGGCCGTACATGCCGGCATAGGCGGCGCGGGAAAGCGTGGCGGGCATGGGGGTGCTCCTTTGAAAGGTGGACTAAGGCTGCATCAGCAAGTCGCGCAGCTGCGCGGTGCGTTGTTCGGTGACACCGGCGAGGCAGGAAAAGCGGATGAGCGGTTGGATCGAACCACCCTCGTAGAACGCCGCCTCGGCGTCGCAATGGGCATCGCGGAACGGGATCCACAGACGCTGAGCGTCCAAGATGGGCTGCCACGTGTCGCCGTCGCCGCGACGCGCGCGCAGGTCGGACCACACGGCATTCAGTTCATCATCAGCGGCTTGATAGTCCTCACCGGCGCAATGGTTCATCTCTGACTGGGTGAGATTGGCTGAGTCCGTACAATTGGTTTTGTCTTGCGCGATGGTTTGTGATGCCAGGGCAATGTCAGCGGTCATCACGGCCAGAGCGAGCAGGATGCGCATCACCTAACCCACTAGGCCGGGAATGCGCGGGCCGCGTTTGGTGAGGCGGCGGGCGTTGGCGCCGGTCTTTTTCTGCATCGGCTTCACCGCCTCCAGCATGATCGCCGCTGGGCTCTCGCCACGCATCAGTGCGCGGGCCGCCCCCGCTGTGCCCTTGGCCAAAGCCACCTGTTTTTCACGCACCATCAGCTGGTTTTCCAGATCCGAGTGGTTCCAGAAACCTGCCGCGCCCATGGTCCGCATGGCGATCACCGACTGGGCCTCAAAACCCATCCGCCAGAGCGCAAAATTGAGGTCCATCACCGCGCTGGCGCTTGCTTTTTTCATGCTGATTTGATGCCTTTGTTGGTCTTGTTCTTGGAAGGAGCGTGCCGGTGCGTTGCCGGTTCTACGGCCCCGCCGGTTTCGGCGCTTGAATAGGGTGAGCGAGGGGATCAAAGCGCCCCCATCACATCTTTGCGGAAGCCATAGACTTCGCGTTTGCCCGACAGCGGCACGAGCGTCACATCGCGCGCCTGTCCGGGTTCAAAGCGCACGGCGGTGCCGGCGGCGATATCCAGCCGCATGCCGCGCGCGGCTGCGCGATCAAAATCAAGCGCTGGGTTGGTCTCGAAGAAATGATAGTGCGAGCCGACCTGAACGGGCCGGTCGCCGGTGTTCGCGACCTTCAGCGTGACCGCGTTCGCGCCCGCATTCAGTGTGATATCGCCGGGGGCTGTGATGACCTCACCAGGAACAAGCCTATCTCGGATCATGATCGGTATCCTTGTTGAGCAAAGGGGGTGTCGCGCGCGGGCGCGTGGTGCTGGTCGAGGAGAAGCTGTCCGCGTCGATCTCATCGGGAGGCAGGGTGCGCCGCCAGGGTCGACCAGTCAGAATTTTGAAGCCGATCACGCTCATGACGACCACCAGCGCAACGCCGATGGCCAGCAGATCGAAGCTCGCCAGAGGGTGGAAAGTGTTGAGGTTCATGACTTACCGGATCGGCTCGTGCACGGTAACGAGTTTTGTCCCATCAGGGAACGTGGCTTCCACCTGCACGTCATGGATCATCTCAGCGATGCCTTCCATTACCTGATCGCGCGTGATGACGTGGGCACCGGCCTCCATCAGATCGGCCACGGCGCGACCATCGCGAGCGCCTTCGACGACGAAATCGGTGATCAAAGCGATGGCCTCGGGGTGGTTCAGTTTCACACCGCGTTCCAGCCGTTTGCGGGCGACAATGGCGGCCATAGAGACCAGAAGTTTGTCTTTTTCGCGGGGGGTAAGCTGCATGCAAGAGTCCTTAGAGCATCAAAGCGACCAAATTTTCGGGACGCTGGTAGAGGGTGCGCCGGGCTGGGCGGCCAAATGGTTGATCAGCGGGATGAGCGCCTGGCGCAGCGTGTAGCCGTCGGTCGCGGCGAGCCGCACAATGAGTTTGTTCGCATCAGCCACCGCCCAAAAGGAGGCCCCTCCCATTACGCCCCCTTTGCAGCCGGGTACGCGATTGATCAGAGCACGTGCGCCATCCAGCTTGCCTTCGGCATGGTTGCCGACCAGCGCAAGGGTGGCAAGCGCCGTGTGGCCGCCGAGACTGGCCATACTGTCTAAAATTTGGGCAACTTCACCTGAAAGTCGTACATTTTCGGCGTGTATCAGCGCACCCTTATGGTGGATGCGCCATGTATCGCGCCAGAGACCAGAGTGTACGGTCTCGTTCATGGCGCGACGCCCAAAGATCACCGGCTCGACCAGCAACAAGGAGGAGTGTTCAGCCATATCGACGTGGATCGAGCGTGACAGGTGCGCTTTGTCGAAGAAGATTGTCTCCTGCGGCAGCCAATTGAGTGCCGCGCCTGCTGCAACCGTTAACGTTACGTTTACGTTCGCGGTATCTTGACCGGCTTTGTAGACTTTTTCGCAGGCTTGGGTGGTAACGGTCAGGTGCGTACCCGTGCCAGCTGAGGCCTCCCACGCCAGATCATCGCCGCCGGTTACACCGCCTGCTGTGTTGATGATCACCGCTTCCAGATCGGTGCGGCCTGGATGATCGGGCACGCGGATGCGCGCCGCGCCTTCTTGGTACAGCCTATCGATGCGGGTTCGCTTGCCGCCTAATTTTGTGGTTATCCGTCCGCGCCCCGACGTTCGTTGGAAGGCGGGCAGAGGAGCATGCTTGTTCACTGAGCGGCCAGCTCATCCGCACGGATACCCTGGCGCCCGGCGCGATACCAGGCGACGATCAGCGCGCGTTCTTCCTCGGTGATGCCAGAAACGTTCTGTGGTGGCATGGCATGGGTGTAGCCGGCCTGCATGGTCAGCGTGTGGGCGTGTTGGGCGATCTGCCAGGGTGTTTCCAGTCGCACGCCCTTGGGTGCCCAATAGGTGTCGAACCAGGTCGGCTCTTGCGCATGGCACATGGAACAACGCCCCAGCACGATGGCCGATACCTCTTCAAAGCCCGGCGCGGCAGCAAAGCGTTCCTGGCGGGGTGACATGGAGGTCTCGTCCTCCCACGGATCATGGCCGTTCCACATGGGCGCCATGGAAAGAACAGCGATCACCAGCATGGTGGCGGCAGCGGCGAACCAGGGCCAGATGAGCTTTTCTTTGGTGGCGTGCATGGTGTTGAAGAAGTGGCGCACAAAAACGCCGACCAAGAACACCAAGGCCGCAATGATCCAGTTGTACTGGCTCGCAAAGGCCAGCGGATAATGGATCGACAGCATCAAAAACAGCACAGGCAGGGTGAGGTAGTTGTTGTGGGTGGAGCGCAGCTTGGCGATCTTGCCATACTTGGCGTCCGGCACGCGGCCCGCCTTCATATCGGCGACCACGATTTTTTGGTTGGGGATGATCACCATGGCGACATTGGCGGCCATGATCGTGGCGGTGAACGCACCCAAATGTAAGAGCGCCGCGCGGCCGGAAAACACCTGCGCATAGAACCAGCTGAACGCCACGATGATGAGGAACAGAACGCCCATCATCACCGGCGGATTGTCGCCAAGCTTGGAGTTGCAAAGGCTGGAATAAAGCACCCAGCCGGCCACCAGCGAGACCACCGAGATGCAGATGGCCTGCCAAGTGGCAAGGTCCATCACATGGGGATCGATCAGAAAAAGATCAGCGCCGAAATAGTAGACCAGCACCAGCAGAGCGAAGCCTGACATCCAGGTCCAATAGGCTTCCCATTTGAACCAGACCAGGTGCTCGGGCAGGTTGGATGGCGCCACCATGTATTTGTTGATGTGGTAGAACCCGCCGCCATGCACCTGCCATTCCTCGCCGGACACGCCTTCGGGCAACGGGCCTTCTTTTCGCAAGCCAAGATCAAGCGCGATGAAGTAGAAGCTTGATCCGATCCAGGCGATGGCGGTGATGACATGCAGCCAGCGGACGACAAATTCCAGCCAGTCGCCAAGGACAAAAAGATCAAACATGCAGGGGGCCTTCTACGCGCAACGCTTGGAGTGATCCTTGCAAGGAACGCGCCAGAGGGGAAGGGACATTCAATCAAGCCCCGGACCTGATCCGGGGCCTAGCGACAAAAAGATCATCAAGGTCCCGGCGCAAGGCCGCGACTTGGGTGCGTTGGCCACAGCCTCCATCGTCATTCCTGTGCTTGTCACAGGAATCCATTCCGGAAGAGTCTCAGGCAAACGCAATCCTGCCCGGACGTTTTTAGGAATGGATCCCCGCCACAAGGGCGAGGATGACGATCGCGGGTGAGGCATCCGCTTTTGCTCTGGGCCTACGGCTCAACCGTCTTTTCTCTCTGCTCTGGGCCATCGGCCCAACCAGCATTCTCTTTTGCTCTGAGCCTTCGGCCCAACCGCGGCTAACTCCCCCGATAGGTCGAATAGCCATAGGGTGAGAGCAGCAGCGGCACGTGGTAGTGATCATCCTCGCTCATGCCGAACCGGATGGGCACATGATCGACGAACAGCGGTTCCGCGCCGGCCAAGCCATTGGCGCGCAGATAGTTGCCGACGAAAAAGATCAGCTCATATTGCCCTGGCTCAAAGGCCTCTTTGGGCAGGATCGGCTCATTGGTACGGCCATCAGCATTGGTCACCGCCTCGGCGATCTTGTGCTGGCCCTCGTTGGTGATTTTGTAGAGCCAGATCGTTAGGCCTTCCGCCGGCATGCCGCGCGCGGTGTCGAGCACATGCGTTGTGAGAAATCCATTCTTGCTGGTTTCTTCCTGGCTCGTTTGTTCGGCGCTTGCCATTGTGGCCCGTCTCCTGCTTCAGTTCGTTGTGGCGAGGACTGCACAGGTTTACCGCGTTTGGCAAACCCGTTGGTCTCGCTGTCTGCCTAAAGTGTATGCAGGTGCGAGCCGCTTGCCTTGCGCCCCGGAGTACCGCCTGATGACACCCCCACGCTATCCCCGCGACATGATTGGCTATGGCGCGAACTCGCCAGACCCGCAATGGCCAAATCCGGGCGGCAGCGGCAACGCGAAAATCGCCGTTCAGATCGTCCTCAACTACGAGGAAGGTGGCGAAAACGCGACCATCCATGGCGATGCGGGGTCCGAGGCGTTTCTGTCCGAGATCGTTGGCGCCGCCTCCTGGGAAGGCAAGCGCCACGCGAACATGGAATCGATCTACGAGTATGGCGCGCGGGCTGGCTTTTGGCGGCTGCGTCGGCTGTTCACCGGCATGGATATTCCGCTGACGGTTTATGGCGTGGCGACGGCGCTGGCTCGCTCACCGGAACAGGTTGAGGCGATGAAGGCGGCGGACTGGGAGATTGCCAGCCACGGTTTGAAATGGATCGAGTACAAGGATTTTTCGCGCAAGGACGAGCGCAATCATATGGACGAGGCGATCGCCCTGCACGCGCAAGTGGTCGGCGAGCGTCCGCGCGGTTGGTACACCGGCCGGACCAGCATGCAGACGGTCGACCTGGCGGCCGAAGAGGGTGGCTTTGCCTATGTTTCTGACAGCTATGCCGATGATTTGCCTTATTGGGTAGAGGCTGGCGGGCGCGACCAGTTGGTTGTGCCTTACACGCTCGATGCCAATGATATGCGGTTCGCCACGCCGCAGGGTTTCAACTCCGGCGATCAGTTTTTTGCTTATCTCACCGACAGTTTTGATGCGCTCTACGCTGAAGGTGAAGCTGGGGTGCCGAAGATGATGTCCATCGGCTTGCATTGTCGCCTTGCCGGGCGGCCAGGGCGAATCATGGCGTTGAAACGGTTCCTGGAACACGCGATGGGCCATGAGGATGTGTGGTTTGCCAAAAGGATTGAGATCGCGAAGCATTGGAAGAAGGTGCACCCAGCTTCGGAGTGGTCGTTCCAAGGGAACGGAACGACGAAGCCCTCAAATATGAAAAAAGATGACTTTGCGGAGACCTTCGGCGGCATCTTCGAGCACTCACCTTGGGTCGCTAAGCGTGCCTACAAGCTGGAGCTCGGCCCTGCGCATGACACGGCTGCTGGGGTGCACAATGCTCTGTGCCGCGCGTTTCGTGCTGCCAGTGAGGAGGAGCGGCTCGGCGTGCTGACCGCGCACCCGGATTTGGCTGGCAAGCTCGCGCAAGCCGAGCGGTTGACGGAGGCGTCCACGGCTGAACAATCCTCTGCTGGGCTGGATGCGCTCACAGACGATGAGCGTCGGACCTTTGAGCGGCTGAATGCAAGTTACACCGGTCGTTTCGGTTTTCCCTTCATCATCGCGGTGAAGGACAACACCAAGGCAAGTATCCTCTCGGCCTTTGAGCGACGGCTTGAGAACGACCGGGACACCGAGTTCGATGAAGCATGCTCCCAAGTGGAGCGCATTGCGCGGCTGCGGCTTGATGCCTTGTGGGGTGACCAATGAGTTACCCAACCGATCTCGGTGGCTTGCCGCCACAAAGCGCCTTGATGACGGGCCGAGCGATTTTCACCGAGGCCTATGCGGTGATCCCTAAAGGCGTGATGCGCGATATCGTCACCAGCCCGCTGCCGAATTGGGAAAAAACCCGAAGCTGGACCATCGCGCGCCCTCTTTCTGGGTTTGCTGAAACCTTTGCGCACCTCATTATGGAAGTCGCCCCGGGCGGCGGTTCGCAAAAGCCTGAACCGGATTCCATGGCTGAAGGCGTATTGTTCGTGGTCGGCGGTGCGCTGCGGCTCACGGTCGAGGCGGGCGCTGCCAAGGCCAATCTTGGATTCACCGCCACCCAGGCATCCGGGTTTGACGGCATTGATCAGGTGCTTGAAGCGGGCGGTTATGCCTATCTGCCAGCTGGGTGCGCCTGGTCGCTTGCGAACGAAAGTGACGAGCCCGCGACATTCCACTGGATTCGCAAGGCTTATGAAGCGGTGGATGGTATTGATGCGCCCAAGCCGTTTGTGACGTCTGATCAAGAGCAACCCATCAACTGGATGCCGGAGACGGAAGAGCGTTGGGGCACCACGCGCTTTGTTGAGCCCGATGATCTGGCGCATGATATGCACGTCAATATCGTGACGTTTGAGCCGGGCGGCAGTATCCCGTTTGAAGAGACCCACGTTATGGAGCACGGGCTTTACGTGCTGGAAGGCAAGGCCGTTTACAAGCTCAACCAGGATTGGATGGAGGTGGAAGCGGGCGACTTTATGTGGCTGCGCGCCTTCTGCCCGCAGGCCTGCTACGCCGGTGGCCCGGGGCGCTTTCGCTACCTGCTTTACAAGGACATGAACCGGCTGCCGCGTCTCGGGCGACCTGGTTCCTTCCTGCGATGAGCCGGATCATCGCGCGCCCTCTGACTGTTGAAGCGTTCGCGCCCTATGGCGATGTTCTGTCGGTGGAGGGCGAGCCGGACAGACAGATCAATCAGGGGCTTTGTGGACGCTACCATGATCGGGCCAAGCTCGATTTTGGTGATGACGGGCGCGCTGGCATCAGCCTCTTCAAGGCGCAACTTCGTTCGCTGCCCTTTTCGCTCGATATGATGGAACGACACCCGGAGGGGTCACAGGCGTTTCTGCCTATGGACGTGCATCCATTCCTGGTGATCGTCGCCGACGATGATGATGGCAAGCCTGCGGAGCCGGTCGCGTTCCTCACCCACACCGGCGAGGGCATTAATTTCCATCGCGGCACCTGGCACGGTGTTCTGATGCCGTTGGCGGGAAATGGACTGTTCGCCGTCATCGACCGCATTGGCGAGACGCCAAATCTGGAAGAGCATTGGTTCGATGCGCCTTATGAGGTCGTGGGGCAGGCGTTTTAACACCTACCAGGCCCCGGACACCACGTCAGTGTGTGATCCGGGGCCTCGCGCCAAGACATCATCTGGGTCCCGGCTCGGCAGTGCCGTCCGGGACTTGGTGAACAATGACCAGGAAAAATGTCTGAGAAAATCGCCATTGAGAACATCAACGTGCTCGTGTGCGGCACCAAAGTGGACGCCGCCAAGTAGTGCGCTTGACCTTACAGGCTGGTCAGTTTAGCGGCCACTAGGCCTGCGACAAGTTTACACAGCGCGGGCGCGATGGTACCCTTCAGCAGGACCTGTTTCACCCTGGGGGCGTGATCGGGCCTCTGCTGGTGTACAGTCTTGATAACCTTATCGGAACTGCGGTCAGGCGTGTCGCCTTGACCCTGGTCTTTGGGGTGCCTGCGTCCAGCAAATCATCTGCACCAATCTGCATTCTATGGGGACCCGTTTGCCTTGGCGGCGTGAGGGATCCCATGTCGTCGGTGGATGGGCCGATCACGGCTCTTTTGCGCACTGGCTAGGCCAACCTAATCGACTTCCCTTGAAGTGGTTTGCCGAGCTAGCAAACTGACCTGCGCCCTTCTGGGGATGCAGGTCTTTTTTTGATCGGCAAGACAATGCTGCTCGGCGGCGCTCAAGCCCAACCCCTAGGTTTCTTTTGTCTTGGCAAAGACCGCATCAATCATCGCCTGTGTTCCGCGGGCATCTTCCAAGGTCCATGGGTAGTCATCGCCATTGCGCACGGTGCGGCAGAAGGCTTCGACCTGGTCGACATAATGGTTGGCGGCGGCGAAGCGTTCAGTGGTCACCGACGCGCCATGGCCATTGTTGATGTTGCGGTGCAGCTCCAACACCGCTGGGCCATAAAGGTTGGCGTTGAAGGGGGCGGTCAGCTTGATGACACCCTCCTCGCCCATAAAAATCATCTCCTGAAACGGATGCATCCGCATGGAGTTGATCCAATGGGCCGAAAATCCGTCAAACTGCGCCGAAACCCGCGCCAGAACATCGACGCCGTTTTCATAATCCACATCGGCATGGGTGATGGCTGTCGGTTCTTGTCCGGTCATCCAGCGGGTCGCGCCATAGGTGTAGACGCCGATATCGGGAATGCCGCCGCCGCCGGTTTCCGGACGGTTGCGTACATTGTCCGGGTCCTCTGCATTGTCGTAACTGAACAGGCCCTCGACGTGGATCAGCTTGCCGATGGCACCATCGCGATAGAGCTCGCGCGCTCGCTGCCACTGAGCGTGATGGACAATCATGTACGCCTCGGTCGCAAACAGGTTTGAGGTGTCGCGCGCGGCGATGAGTTCGTCGATCTGAGACGCGTGCATCGCGATCGGCTTTTCTGTCAGCACATGCTTGCCAGCGGCCAGGGCTTTCTTTGTCCATTCCACATGCAGATGGTTGGGCAGCGGAATGTAAACGGCCTCGATATCGGGGTCTGCCAGCAGCGCCTCATAGCTTTCGTGGACGCGCAGGCCAGGATTGAAGGCGGTGAACCCTGCCGCTTTGTCCGCGCTCGATGTTGCCAGCGCCGTAAACGCTGCGCCCTCGGCGGCATGGATCGCGCGGGCCATCTGCTCACGGGCGAAATTGGCGGCGCCGAGCACGCCCCATCGGACAGGATTGGTCATTGGAAAAACCCTTTAGACGTATTCTCTTTGCGCACCGCTCTACCGCAAGGCGAGGCCCGTGCGCCAGTGGGCATTCGCTGCCATGACCTCAACCGCCCCGGTGACGAAGGCCGCGGTCATGGATGTCCATCGGCCGCTTTCTGGTCGAAAACGGCGCGCGATTTGGCAATGTCGGTTTTCTTGTTGAGCGCCCAACCGGCCAATGGCTCCAGCACCTGCACAAGTGACTTCCCGAGTGCGGTGAGATTGTAATCGACGCGCGGCGGCGTGGTTGGCGTCACATGGCGCTCGATCAAGCCGTCACGTTCCAAGCTTCGCAGCGTCTTAGTCAGCATGCGCTGCGACACATCAGGAATGGCCCGTTTCAACTCCGAAAACCGATGGCTTTTGAGCTTGAGCGCGGTGAGGATCAGGATCGACCATTTGTCGCCGATCTGGTCGAGCACATGACGCACCGGGCAAATGTTTGGATCAAAAAAGGGGTTCGATTCATCAATGACGATGGGCATGGGCGCGATTTTTTTTGCGGTTACAAAAAAGTGCCTCCTTCTCAAACGAAGAAGGTTACTACTAATAACTAGGTGCCTTTGAAAAACCAAGTCTCATTTCGAGCCAATTGGAGATGTCACCCATGTTCCTTCTTAATCGTCGAAACTTTCTCGAACTCGCCGCAGGTACAGCCGCAGCGACCGCCTTTGCCGGGTCATCCGTTGCCATGGCTGATGGCCGCGCATCCGCCGATGTGTTCACCGCCGATCCCTTTGGTGGGTTGGTCGATTCCGTGGTTGTGGCCGGTGAGGACAAGATGCTTCTGATCGATGCGCAGTTCACTGTCCCCAACGCCGAGCGGCTCGCCGATGTGCTGGCAGCCACCGGCAAAGAGTTGGAGACGATTTTCATCACACACTATCATCCGGACCATCATTTTGGACTGTCGGTGCTGATGGATCGATTTCCAAACGCTAAGCCGGTAGCCCATGCGTCGGTTGCACCGCTGATTGAAGCCACCGCAGAAAATATCCGCGCGGCGCGGGCCGAAGCTTTTCCGGCAGGCACCATCCCGGATCGGGTTGTGATCCCTGAAGCGCTGGCTGGCGATCACCTTACCCTTGAGAGTGAGCGCTTTGATGTTCTTGCACCCATGCATGGTGATACTGACATCATCACACCGGTTCACATGCCGCAGTTCGACACGCTGGTTGCCAGCGACGTGGTGTACAACGACACCCATGTCTGGGTGACGGAAAACCTAACGCCCGAGCGCATGGAGTTGTGGCGTGACAATCTGACCGCGCTGGAAAACATGGGCGTCGGTACGTTGGTGCCCGGTCACCGCACTGAGACCTCGATGAACGATGCTTCGGGTATCGCCCACACGCGCCGCTATCTGGACGCTTGGGAAGCCGCTCTGGCCGACACAAGCACTGCCGACGATCTCAAAGCGAGCATGCTGGAGCGCGTCGGTGCGTTGCCGGCTGCGTTCTTCCTTGACTTTGGCGTGGCTGCCGCGCGTGGTTAGCTTTGACCGCAAGAACCGGTTCGCGCGGGTGTTGTCCCGCGCCAGCCGCGATCTCTGCGTTCACAGGCCCGATTTCATCGGCACGCCGGCCACATAGGTCTCGGCGACCATGCGATTGTCGGCGAGGGTTTGCAGCAGAAACAGCTCTTCTTCCAGCGTTTCCACGCGTTCCATCTTGAGCGCCGAGGTCGGCATCGCTGACGCGTTGAGCACAACAAGGTCAGCGTCGGTTCCCGGACCAAGCGTGCCGATCTGGTGTTCCATGCCAAGCGCCTCGGCGTTGCCGCGCGTCATGGCGTAAAAGGTCTGCAACGGGTGCATGCGATCGCCCTGAAGTTGGGCGACCTTGTAGCCGACATCCATGGTGCGCAGCATGGAATAGCTGGTGCCGCCGCCAATGTCGGTGGCGTAGGCGATGCGGATGCCATCTTCCTGCAGGACCTTGTGGCGAAACAGGCCGGACCCGAGGAACAGGTTCGACGTTGGGCAAGACACGGCCACGGCACCCGCCTCGGCCATGGCGGCGCGTTCGCGCGGCTTCAAATGGATGCAATGGCCGTAAAGCGCGCGGTCGGTGAGCAGCCCGAAGCGCTCATAGACGGCGGTGTAGTCTTCATCATCGGGATAAAGCTCGGCGACACGGGCAATCTCGCCATCATTTTCCGACAGATGCGATTGGATCAGGCATGTTGGATGCTCACGGGCAAGCGTGCCGGCGGCCTCCAGCTGTTCTGGCGTGGAGGTGATCGCAAAGCGCGGCGTGATGGCGTAAGTTGCGCGACCTTTTTGGTGCCAACGTTCGATCAGCGCCTTGGTGTCATCATAGGAGGATTGCGCGGTGTCGGTCAGCGCCTCCGGCGCCTCGCGATCCATCATCACTTTGCCGCCGGCCATGGCCATATTGCGTTTGGCGGCAGCCTGGAAAAAGGCATCCGCGCTGTGCGGATGGACGGAGCAAAATGCCACTGCTGTCGTCGTCCCGTAGCGGATCAGTTCGTTCATGAAGAGGTCGGCGATGCGCTCGGCATGGGCCTTGTCGGCAAAGCGCTGTTCTTCGATGAACGTGTAGCGTTTCAGCCATTCCAGCAGGCTGCCGGCATAGGATCCGACGACCTGCATCTGCGAATAATGAATGTGCGGATCGATGAAGCCCGGCAGGATCAGGTGCGGGCGGTGGTCGATGACATCGACCTCCGGATGGGCCGTTTTTAGCGCATCGAACGGACCATTGGCGATGATCTTGCCGTCTTCAATCAAAACCGACCCATCGCCATCATAGGTGTAGGCTTGGCGATCATCTCCATTGGCGGGTCGGCGGTGGAAGGTCAGCGTGCGGCCGCGCAGCAAGGACCTCATGCGGACACCTGCAACGCGCCTGTGCGGCTCGTCTCAGCAACGCCGACTGGTTGGCCGTCCACGCCAGGATAGACACCGACCGCTTCCACCACTTCGGCGGCCACCATGGCGGCGATGACGGTTGGGCGTTTGTCCTTCAGCTTGGAGGCGCCGATCGGCATGGTCAGACGGTCCAGTCCGTCGCGGCTGCCGGTTTCCTGTTCCAGCCAGCGGGCAAAGGTGGCGCGTTTGGTCTTGGAGCCAATCATACCGATGTAAGCCGCATCGTTGCGGGCGAGGGCTTCGCGGGTGAGAAGAAAATCAAGAGCGTGGTCATGCGTCAGCATGACAAAGGCGCTGCCAGCTGCGGCGGCGCGGATGTGCGTTTCCGGCAAGGGGGTCAATTCCTGATCAATGGCTGGATCGGCCAGTGCAAGCTCATCCTCGCGACTGTCGATCAGCAGACTGTTCACAGGCAGGGGCAAAAGCGCGTGGGCCAATGCTCTGCCCACATGACCTGCACCGAAGATGTAAACGGAAGGTTGCTTTTCTTTAGCTGTCTCAACACTTGACGTTAGGTTTGCCGCCTTTGCGGCATCGCATTTAGACAAAAGGAGTATAACGCGGCCGCCGCAGCATTGGCCGATCTCCGGTCCAAGCGGAATGGTCAGGCGTTGTGATGCCTCGCCAGTGGACAGCATGGCGCGCGCCGCATCGATGGCCATGTATTCCAACTGGCCGCCACCGATTGTGCCGAGCACCGCTGTTGCCGAGACCAGCATCTGCGTGCCTTGAACGCGAGGGGTGGAGCCTTGAGCATCATCGACGGTGACAAGAATAGTTGGCGCGGCGCGGGCAAAGCGCACGATTACTTTCGAATCTGAAATATCAAGCATCGCGTTGCTCCGGCAGAACGGGCTAAGCCCCCGCCTTCAACCGCTCCACCGCCATCAGAATACGTTCAGGCGTACAGGGCGTGTCAAGGCGCGGGCACTCGGTATAGTTGCCAACCGATGCCACCGCCATGGACAGTGCCTCGACCACGCTGGCCGCGAGCATAAAGGGCGGCTCGCCCACCGCCTTAGAGCGACGAATGGTGCGCTCCTTGTTGGCCGACCATTCGACAAGCTTGGTGTTGAATATCGCCGGTCGGTCTGAGGCGAGCGGAATCTTGTAGGTTGAGGGCGCGTGGGTGCGCAGTTGGCCCTTATCGTCCCACCAAAGCTCCTCGGTCGTTAGCCACCCCATGCCTTGGATGAACGCGCCTTCCACCTGGCCGATATCGATGGCCGGGTTGAGTGATTTTCCGACATCGTGCAGCAAGTCGGTCCTGTCGACATGATACTCACCGGTCAGGGTGTCGATCGAAACCTCTGAGACCGCCGCGCCGTAGGCAAAGTAGTAGAACGGATTGCCCTGGCCGGTGTCGCGGTTCCAGTGGATGCCGGGCGTTTTGTAGAAGCCCGCCGCCGAAAGGTGAATGCGCTTCATATAGGCTTGATCCACGAGATCGGGGAATGGGATGCGCTGGTTGCCCATCTCATGCCCACCGATGCGCACCACATTGGCTTCAAACACCACTTGCTCTCGCGTCACCTGGTATTCCTCGCAGGCAAAATCGATAAGCCGGTTTTTGATTTGGTTTGCCGCATTGTCGGCGGCCATGCCGTTAAGATCCGAGCCGGAAGACGCCGCTGTCGCCGATGTATTGGGCACCTTTTCGGTGGTGGTGGCGGTGATCTTCACCTTGTCCACGTCGATCTGAAAAGTGTCGGCGACGACCTGGGCGACTTTAGTGTTGAGCCCTTGGCCCATCTCCGTGCCGCCATGGTTCAAGTGCACCGAACCATCGCGGTAGACGTGGACCAGCGCACCGGCCTGATTGTACCAGGTGGCGGTGAACGAGATGCCGAATTTCACCGGGGTGAGCGCGATGCCCTTCTTGATGATCGAGCTTGTTGCGTTGAAGGCGAGAATGGCTTCACGGCGGGCCTGATAATCGCAGGATTCTTCCAGCTCATCGACGATCCGGTGGATGATGTTGTCGGTGACTTTCTGGTGGTAGGGCGTGACGGTCCTGGCGTTTTCTTCGCCTTCGCGGTCGTAGAAATTGATCCGCCGGATGTCGAGCGGGTCTTTACCCAGCTTGTAGGCGATCTCTTCGACGATCCGCTCGCCAACAATCAGCCCCTGCGGGCCGCCAAAGCCTCTGAATGCTGTGTTGGAGACCGTGTTGGTTTTCAGCGGCTGCGACTGCAGCAGAACGTGCGGGAAGTAGTAGCAATTGTCGGCGTGAAACAGCGCGCGGTCGGTGACCGGGCCGGACAGATCAGCGGAGAAACCGCAGCGCGCGGCAAACGTCGCGTCGACCGCTTCGATGCGGCCATCATTATCATAGCCGACATCATAATCGACGATGAAATCGTGCCGCTTGCCGGTGGTGATCATATCATCATCGCGGTCGGGACGGATTTTGACCGGTTTGTCGAATTTTCTCGCCGCAACGGCCGCGACCGCCGCGAACTGGTTGGACTGCGTTTCCTTGCCACCGAACCCACCGCCCATGCGCCGCACATTCACGGTGACGGCTGCTGACGGAATGCCGAGCACATGACCCACCATGTGCTGCACCTCCGACGGGTGCTGGGTGGAGGAGTAGACGGTCATATCGTCATCCTCGCCGGGAATGGCGAGTGCGATATGGCCTTCCAGATACATATGGTCCTGGCCGCCGATCTCGTAGCGGCCCTGCAGACGGTTGGTGGCCGAGTCTAGCGCGCTTGCGGCATCGCCGCGCTTCAGGGTCAGCGGTTTGGTGACATCTGGGTAATTCGCGGCGCGCGCTTCCTCGACCGTGCGGGCAAAAGGTCTCTCGCCATACTCCACCTTGGCTTTTTGGGCAGCGGCGCGGGCGGATGCCCGGCTCGTGGCGATGACGGCGAACATCGCTTGGCCATAAAAATGCACTTCGCCGTCCGCCAGCACTGGCTCATCGTGGAGATGGGTGGGCGAAATGTCGTTGGAGGCGGGCATATCGCGGCTCGTCAGCACGCCGACCACGCCGGGGCTGGAGCGCACGGCCGAAAGGTCCATCGCCTCTATGGAGCCGTTGGCGCATGTCGATAGGCCGAGATAGGCGTGCAGCGTGCTTGCCGGCGTTTCGATGTCGTCAGTGTAGATCGCCTGGCCGGTGACGTGCTTGTGGCCGGAATCGTGCTTGATCGGCTGATGCACTCCACCTTTGATGGCTTTTGCCTCGCTCACATGCTCATTCATGCCGCCACCTCACGGGTGAGGCGCACCGGATGATCGCTCTTGGCATGCTCCAAATAGAAGCGGGTGAGCAGATTTTCGGCCGCTTTCAGGCGATAGTGGGATGTCGCACGCCAGTCGGTAAGAGGCTGATAATCCTTGGAAAATTCCACTTTAGCCACGTCAATGGCGTCTTGTTTCCACGGCTTGCCGATCAGCGCTTGCTCAACATGTTTGGCGCGGGCGGGCGTGCCAGCCATTCCGCCAAAGGCTATGCGCGCTGAAGATACCGTGCCGGCTGTCACGGTGAGCGAGAACGCCCCGCAAAGCGCGGAAATGTCCTCATCGCGCCGCTTGGAAATCTTGTAAGCGGCGTCCAACGACCCCTCGGGCGGCCTTGGCAGGGTGAGGCTTTCGACAAATTCGTCGGGGCGACGGTCCTGCTTGCCGTAAGTGAGGAAAAAGTCCTCCAGTGGCAGGGTGCGTGTGCTGGATTTGGAGCGCAGGGTGAGCGTCGCACCGAGCGCGATGAAGGCTGGTGGCGTGTCGCCGATGGGCGAGCCATTGGCGATGTTGCCGCCCAGCGTGCCCATGTTGCGGACCTGCTCGCCGCCAATGCGCCACCAGAGTTCCTCCATGTGCGGGAAATGCTCTTGCAGCACCGGCACGAAGGCCGAGTAGCTGACGCCCGCGCCGATGGTCACAGCGTCATCGGTGACGGTGACTTTTTGCAGCGCGTTCATGCCGCCGATGAATATCACCGGCGAAATGGCGCGGTGGTCCTTGTTGACCCAGAGCCCGACATCAGTGGCGCCGGCGACGATGGTGGCGTCCGGATGGGCGGCCAGAAGGTCGGCCAGTTGCTCCGGCGTTTGCGGAAGGAAAAAGCGTTCGGTGCCCGCCTCGCTCGTCGTCGTGACATCGACCAGGCTTTCGTCGGCCCAGGCGGTCAGTTGCTCGGTGACGCGCTCGCGCTCGGCGGTCAAGACATCATCGGCAACGCTGCCATAGGTCGAGATCGCCTTGGCGGCCTTTATGATCGGCTCATAACCGGTGCAGCGGCAGAGATTGCCTTGAAGTGCGGTTTCGATCTGTCCTTCCGTTGGGTTTGGGGTCGCCATCCAAAGCGCGTAGAGGCTCATCACGATGCCCGGCGTGCAGAAGCCGCACTGCGAGCCATGGAAATCAACCATCGCTTGCTGCACCGGATGCAGCGTGCCGCCACCCGCTAGGCTTTCCACCGTCACGACATGGCAGCCATCGAGCGAGCCTAAAAAGCGGATGCAAGCATTGAGGCTTTGGTACTGCAAGCCGTCTGGCCCAAGACGGCCGACTAAGACTGTGCAAGCGCCGCAATCACCCTCGTTGCAGCCCTCTTTGGTGCCGGTCAGCCCGCGCTCCAACCGCAGAAAGTCAAGCAGCGTCAGCGTTGCCCGCACCGACTTAAGCTCGATCACCTGATCGTTGAGCAGAAAGCGGATGGATTTGCGAATTGCCATGAAACCTCAAGGGGATGCGTCGAACCGGCTGACATATAAGGCTATCGGCATGCAAACGCGCAATCCATAGGCGTGCGAAAAGTTTGGGCGCTGCTGCCTGTTTGGCCAGCGTCTCTTGGCGTCATGGTCGGACCCCGGAACACGTCCGGGGCAGGCTTGATCCGGCCATCCAGCTTCCCTGCACCCCTGATGTGACGCTTGGCGCTCTCGTTGATCGCTGTGCGATCACCTGTCGCTTGTTCCTCGTTTGGCGAAAGCCAAACGCTTTGGTGTCCCCGACTGGATTCGAACCAGTGGCCCTCAGATTAGGAATCTGATGCTCTATCCTGCTGAGCTACGGGGCCCACCATGACTGTCCTTATCGACTAAGTCGACATTCGTTTCGTCGCGTTTTCGGACGCAAAACCGGTTCCCACTTTTGCTGCAAACGCTTTAGCTTTTCAAGCGGTAGCCGGTTTTGAAGATCCACCAGATGATGGTGATGCACACGGTCGTGAACAGCGCGATGGCCGCCAGCGAGACTCCGATCGCCACATCGGCGGTGCCGAAGAAGCTCCAGCGGAAGGCCGAAATCAGATACACCACCGGATTGAACAGCGAGACCGTCTGCCAGAACGGCGGCAGCATGGTGATCGAGTAGAAGCTGCCGCCCAAGAACACCAAGGGTGTGATGATCAGCAGCGGCACGAGTTGCAGCTGCTCAAAGCTTTGTGCCCAAATGCCGATGATGAAGCCGAACAGCGAGAAGGCAAAGCAGATCGTCACCAGCAGAAAAACCATGGCCACCGGATGGGCGATGTCGATATCGATGAAAAACGCGGCGGTGATCATGATGATCACGCCGATGATCAGCGACTTGGTCGCCGCCGCGCCGACATAGCCAGCCACCACTTCCACTACGCCGACGGGCGCGGACAGAACCTCGTAGATCGTGCCGATGAATTTCGGGAAATATATCCCGAAGGAGGCGTTGGAGATGGCTTGCGTCATCACGCTGAGCATGATCAGGCCGGGCACGATGAAGGCGCCGTAGGTCACGCCCTCAACCTGATCAATGCGGCTGCCGATGGCCGCGCCAAACACCACGAAATAGAGCGAGGTGGAGACCACGGGCGAGATGATCGACTGCAAAGCGGTGCGAAAGGCTCGTGCCATCTCATAGTTGAAGATAGCGACAATGGCGTAGAAGTTTATCATGCCGCTTCTCCCGCAGGCGTCGCGTTTTTATTGTTTGCGTCGCCTTGGCCGCTGACATCGTGTTCGACGAGGCTGACGAAGATCTCCTCCAGCGAGCTTTGGGCCGTGTGGATGTCGCGCACCGAGAGGCCAGCGGCGTTGACGTCGCGCAGCAGCGCGCCGATGCCGGTGCGGTCGGCGCGTGTGTCATAGGTGTAGGTCGCGCTCGTCCCGTCCTCGGTCAGGACCAGATCATAAGGCTCAAGGCCCTCTGGCACCGGATCGAGCTTTTTGTCGAAATCGATGGTCAGGCTGCGCTTGCCCATCCGCTCAATGAGCGCGCTCTTTTCATCGACCAGCAGAATGCGGCCCTTGGAAATGATCGCCACGCGATCGGCAATCGCCTCGGCTTCCTCGATATAGTGGGTGGTGAGGATGATCGTCACGCCAGCATCCTTCAGATCGCTGACCACCGACCACATGTCCTTGCGCAGCTCGACATCGACCCCGGCGGTCGGTTCATCCAGAAACAGCACCTGCGGCTCGTGCGCCATCGCCTTGGCGATCAGTACGCGGCGTTTCATGCCACCGGACAGTTCTTTGATCTGCGTGTCCTTTTTGTCCCACAGGCTGAGCTTTTTCAGCGTGTCTTCCATCAGCGCCGGATTGGCGCCAAGGCCAAACAGGCCGCGAGAAAACCGCATCGTGTTGAGCACGGTCTCGAACGGCTCCAGCGTGATTTCTTGCGGCACAAGGCCGATCAGACGTCGGGTTTTACCAGGCTCGGCCAGAATATCGTGGCCGCCGACTTCGATCGAACCGCCGGTTGGCACTGTGATCCCGCAAATGGCTGAAATCAGGGTGGTTTTACCGGCGCCGTTCGGCCCGAGAAGCGCGAGAATCTCGCCTTTCTCGATGGTCAAATCGACATTCTTCAGCGCTTCGAAGCCGCTGCCATAGGTTTTTTGCAAGCCGCTGATGGCGATCATCGGGCCTGCGGAGGTCGCTTGGGTCATGGAAATCACAATTCTTTGGTTGGCCTGTGGATGTAGGACGAAGTGTGCCGCTTGGAAACCGGAGGCTGTCAGATTGCTGACATGCGGCGCGGTCGGCGCGGGGGGCGGTATCTGCGCAGGTGGTGTTCGGCGATGCTGAGATTGATCGCCCAGCCGAGCGCGATCACCAGCGTGGCTATGCTCGGGGTCAGTTCGCCGAGCGCGAGAAAGGTCAGAAAGAGCATGATCGCCTGGGTGCTCTCGCTAAGGCCAATGGCATAAGCGCGGGTCATCCAAGCGCGATGGGCGCGCACGCGGCGCAAAGCGATCGCAAAGAGCGCGACAAGGATGGACGCGAGCATCGTCGAACCGACTATCAAGCGCAGCCCCGTGCGAACCGGCACGGAGGGGTCGGCGACGTGCAGCGATAGCGTGAGCCACAGACCGGAAAGAGCAGCGACCAAGCCGCTGATCGCCACCGCCCTGCCCAGCAGACGGTGCACGTCCGGCCGCTTGGCGAGCAACGGCGTTGAGAACAAGAGTGCGCCAAGGCCAGCGAACAGTGGCGCGGACGTGACATGCAAAACCAGCGGCAACGGCTCTGCAAGGAAGGTGCGCGCTTTGGCATCCTGCGCCGTTAGCGCTGGCGCATCGGCCAGCCAGGCAAGACGGAAGAGCGCAAACGCTAGTGGAATCACAGCGAGCGTCAAAAGACCGAGGGTCGTGCGATGCTTGGCAAGCCAAGCCAGACGGCTTGAAAAGTTTGCCGCTGGCAGAGGATTGAAGGCGGAACGTGACGGTATATGGGGGGCGATAAGGCGGGGCATGCTGGTCTCCGATGGAGCGCCTGCCTACATATTGAGAAAAAGCAGAACCATTGCCGAAATCACCATTCAATATATGCGAAAATGCATGCTTGAGCGCGCTGCAGCCTGCCTTACACTGGGTGAGATTATGCCATTCGCGGTAGGCATGCCTGTTGAGACAGTTAGGAACCGCACGCGCCAAACCAAGCGCGAAACAAGGAGAGGACAGGGTTGGACCGGGGCCGCACACGCCAGCTGACACGGCGCAAACTGTTGGGCGCCGCTCTGCCGCTGACGTCTGGGCTCGTCGGTGGGCTTGCCTTTGGGCCGCAAACTGGCTCTGGTGTCTGGCGCGTGCCATTCGCGGCCGCATCGTCTTCGCCAACCCAAGCCTTCATGTCCGACACGCTTCCCCATCCCGACTGGTCCACTTTGGAGGCCGGCCCGCAGGTTCGCATCAAGGCCATTGTCGATGGTGATACGGTTGAACTGGAACGTGGTCCGGACGTGCGCATGGTCGGCACACAGGCGCCGAAACTGCCATTGGGGCGCGATCATGTGACCGAGTGGCCGCTGGCGCGGGCGGCCAAACGCTTACTGGAAGAGCTGGTGGATGTCGGCGGCGCGGACGCGCAGCTTTTCTTTGGAGGCCGACGCGGTGACCGCCATGGGCGTCACCTGGCACATATTGTTCTCAATGATGGTCCGGATGGTCCCATCTGGTTGCAGGGGTCGATGGTGCTGGCGGGGCTTGCCAGGGTTTACACCTTTGCCGACAATCGATCGCTGATCTCCGATCTGCTGCTGCGCGAACATGTCGCGCGCGATCAACAGCGCGCGGTTTGGGATCATCCCTATTATGCGGTGCGCGATGCCCGCGACGCCGATGCTTTGTTGGAGCGCACCAACCATTTTGAGCTTGTTGAAGGCATCGTTCTGAACGTCGCCTCGCATCGGGCGCGCTGGTACCTTAATTTTGGCGAAACTTGGCGCGAAGATTTCACCGTCACCATTGATCGAGAGCATGATCCCGTGTTTGAGGACAGCAGAGTAGATCTCAATGCCCTGCACGGCGCGCCGGTTCGCGTGCGTGGTTGGGTGATGGACGATGGCGGGCCGATGATCCGCGTGGATCATCCCGAGGCCATTGAGCGGCTGACGACGGACAACCGCTGAGGCTGTAGACGCCCAATTCTGAGGACCAGAAAACCTTTGCGCCTTCCTTTGATTGCACGTCTGGCAAGCACCGCGCTGGCGGCCCTTGTGGTCGCCGCATGCCTGTCCGTGGATGGCGATGGCCCGCTGATCCCGCTGACGATGGAAGGGGCCGAGCCGGGGCCGACGGCCACGCTCGCTGCCGAGGAAGCGATTGGCGCGCGCGAACATCCGCGCATTCTCGATGCCTTTGGCGGGGTTTACGAAGACCCTGAGCTGGAAACCCGGCTTGTGGCCATGCTGCGCCAGGTGATTGCGTCCTCCGATGAGCCGGGGCGGGTCTATCGTCTGACCTTGCTTGATTCGGCGAGCGTCAACGCTTTCGCGCTGCCCGGTGGTTATCTCTACGTGACGCGGGGTCTGTTGGCGCTGGCGAACGATGAGTCCGAAGTGGCGGCTGTCGTGGCCCACGAAATCGGCCATGTGACCCGTCGTCATGCCATCGCACGCGAGCAGGAGGTGCGCACCGCTGCACTGATCGACCGGGTGTTGACTGACGTTTTGTCAGACCCGTCGGCAGCGCAAATGGCGGTGCTCGCCAACGGTGTATCGCTGGCGCAATTCTCGCAAAATCAAGAACTTGAGGCCGATGAGCTGGGTGTGCGCACGATTGGGCGCGCGGGCTATGATCCCTATGCGGCGGCGCGGTTCCTAGAGACCATGGCGCGATTCAGTGCGCTGGATGCACTGCCCGGCGATGGAGGCGTGCCAAGCTTTTTGTCCAGCCATCCGTCCACGCCGGCGCGCATTGACGCGGCGGTTCGTCTGGCCCGCCAGTTCGGCGCACCGGGCATCGGCACCACCGAGCGTGAGCGGTATCTGGATGCCATCGATGGCATGGTGTTTGGCGAGCCGACCGATGAAGGCGTGGTGCGCGGTCGCCGGTTCCTGCACCCTGGTCTTGGGATTGCCTTCGAGGCACCGGCAGGGTTCCGGCTCGACAACACCCCGCAAGCTGTGCTCGGCGCCCATGAGGATGGTCGGGCGCTGCGCTTTGACGGTGTAGAACTGCGGCGCGGGCAGGGCTTGGAAGCGTATCTGCAATCCGGCTGGATCGACGGTCTTGATGCCAGCAGTATTGTGCTCGCGACGACCAACGGGTTGCGCGTGGCGACCGCCAATGCCGCTGCTGGCGGCTGGATTTTCAAGGTGGCGGTGATCGAGGTTCAGAACCGGGTCTACCGGTTCATTTTCGCCAATGATCGGCGCACCGATGCTTTCGCGCAGGCGGCGGCGAGCGTCGTCGCCTCGTTCCGGCAGATGTCAGCCGATGAGCGCGGTGGCATCGAGCCATTGCGCATCGATGTGGTGACCGTCAGTCGAGGCGACAGCGTTGCGTCTCTGGCGCGGCGGATGGACGCCGGCGGCGATCCTGAGGCGCTGTTTCGCATCCTCAACGCGCTTGGACCGGGCGATCGCGTGCGCGCCGGCGACCGTGTGAAGCTGGTCAGGGAATAGGCTTTCGGTGACCATCCGTTTGTCGCGACTACAGGTAGGTTTGTCGCGACCAATCGACAATTGTTCTGGAACAATCGCGTCTTTGTCGCGACCGTTCGCCGGCTCAAGAGATCAGACGTAAGAGCCGGAGCTTTGCTGGTCGAGAAGCGCCATTTTCAGCTTTTCCAGCGCCCGGCTTTCGAGCTGGCGCACGCGCTCTTTGGAGATGCCTAGCGTTTGGCCAAGGGCTTCCAGCGTCGCGCCATCTTCGGCCAGACGCCGCTCGCGCACGATCTGTAATTCGCGCTCATTGAGCACTTCCAGCGCCTTGGCGAGCCAATTGTTGCGGCGTTCGGAGTCGATCACGTCGCCGACCCTCTCATCCTGGAGCGGGGCGTTGTCCGGCAGAAAGTCCTGCCGGTCGGCGCTGCCGCCATCTTCACCATCGGAGATCGGCGCGTTAAGTGAGGCGTCGGAGCCCGACAGGCGGACATCCATGGTGGCGACATCGTTGACCGAGACACCGATGGCCGAGGCGACCTGGCGGTGCATCTCGGAGGGGGAGACGGTGCCGTCTTGAGTGATGCGGGCGCGTAAACGCCGCAAATTAAAGAACAAAGCCTTCTGCGCCGAAGATGTGCCGCCGCGCACGATTGACCAGTTGCGTAGGATGAAATCTTGGATCGAGGCGCGTATCCACCATGTTGCATAGGTGGAGAAGCGCACTTCGCGCGCCGGGTCGAACCGTGCAGCCGCTTCCAGCAGCCCGACATGGCCTTCCTGGATGAGATCGCTCATAGGCAGGCCGAAATGGCGGAAACGGGCGGCAATGGCGATCACCAAGCGCATATGGGCCTGGGTCAATTGGTGCAGGGCGTCCTGGTCTTGCCGTTCCTTCCAGGAAACGGCCAGCGCATGCTCTTCGTCGCGTTCAAGGTAGGGGGCCTGCATCGCCTTTTTGACGAAGTCCCGCCGTGGACCTGATCCATCGTTCATCGCACGCTCCCTCGCTGCGTGATTGGACGCAGTCGTCGAACTTATTCGATTTGGATCAAATCAGTTCGACTTGTGCCTTGCCGACACCTTAAGGGAATTTACGGAGCGCGAAAGGCCCTAGATCACTGCGACCTTAAAATTGGTCGCCAGCGGCTCCAAAGCTAGGATCAGTCTCTCGGGCTAAGTTGCTGAAACTGTATCAATATTTACGCGCGCAAAGAAAAACCCGGCCTTGTTGGCCGGGTTTAAATTAATTTTCGATTATGTGTTTATTTGGACTAAGCGGCGGCGCTTTGGTCCTCAGAACCACCTTCTTCAGCCTCTTCGGCGACTTTCATGCGACTCGGGCTTTTGGCCAAAGTCTGCTCGATCAGACGCACCGCTTCGGTCTCAGTCATGCTGTTCACAGCGGCAATTTCACGGGCCATCCGGTCAAGTGCAGCTTCATAAAGCTGACGCTCGGAATAGGACTGCTCCGGCTGCGTTTCGGCACGGAAAAGGTCGCGCACCACTTCAGCGATCTGGATCAGATCGCCGGAATTGATCTTGGCTTCATATTCCTGCGCACGACGCGACCACATCGCGCGTTTCACACGGGCGCGGCCCTTGATCGTTTTCAGGGACTTTTCCACCAATCCGTCTTCGGCAAGCTTACGCATGCCAACGCTTTCAACTTTCGCCACAGGCACTCGCAGCGTCATCTTGTCCTTGTCGAAAGTGATAACAAAAAGCTCAAGCGTCAGGCCGGCAATTTCTTGCTTTTCGATGGCCACGATGCGGCCAACACCATGAGCGGGATACACCACCTGCTCATTGACTTTGAAACCCTGTTTCTGCGTCGTTTTTTTTGCGGTCGCCATACGCTGACAAACTCCTGTTGGGTCGGGCAAAGGGGGGGGAACACCCCGACCATGTGCATGCGCGCGGCGCATGCGATTTCGATGTGGCGCTTCGCGACAAACTCGCTCTCAACCGGTCCGGTCCGCAGGTTGGGGCACCGGAACAGGTGCGATCAGACACAAGCGACCGCCATCAGCGGCGGGCCTTTTACAGCCGCGCTGGGCGGTGTGATGTCAGATCGAACTAACGAGAAAGAGGCGGCAAAAGGGTCCGGCCTGGTCGAGTTGTCTCAGAAACGAAGGTAGACCATACCTCAAAAAGCGGCAAAAATCAAACTCTTGCCGCCAAATGGTTAATCCGTGGTCATTTTCGTTAACGCGACAATCAGCTCTCAGATGGCGTCGCCGCGTCAGACCTTAGCTGGCAAAGGCCAATCAATCGCCTTCGCCTGGATCGGCGGAGAAAAGCTCCAGCTTGCCGGATTTGCCGTCAAAGGCTTCCGCGTCCGGCATCTGGTCTTTCTTCATGGTGATGTTCGGCCATTCGGAGGCGTATTTCGTGTTCAGCGTCAGCCAGGACTCAAGGCCGGGTTCGGTGTCCGGTTTGATCGCGTCGGCCGGGCATTCGGGTTCACACACACCGCAGTCGATGCACTCGTCGGGATGGATGACGAGCATGTTCTCGCCCTCATAGAAGCAATCGACCGGACAGACCTCCACACAATCGGTGTACTTACATTTGATGCAGTTTTCCGTGACGATGTAGGTCATTCAGAGGGGCTCCAATCGGGGATGGGTTTGGCGCGCCTGACGGATGCGCCTGTCTTTCCAAATCGTTATCGACCCCTGCTTGTCAAGGCAGTGAAGGGTCGTACGTAGCGCCGCGTTCATGCGCTGTCGGGCAGGCTGCGTTTTAGCTTTTGCAGCCGGTCGCGCTCATGCTTTGTCGGTCGCCGCCCTGGGCTGGGCGCGCGGCGCGCGGCAGCCAGACCGCTGTCTTCCTTGGGCGGCGGTGGCGGTGTTAAATCGTCGTAAAGCGCCTGCGCCTCGGCGGCGGGCCCTCGCCGTGTGCCGCAGGCGATCAGCTTGATGATCTTAACCGCATCGGCGCCTGTGCGCGGCAGCGCGACCGTGAGCACATCGCCGGGACCAACGGCCCGCTTGACCTGATGCGTCTTTTCGCCATTGACCCGGACTTGGCCGTTTTCAATCATCTTGGCGGCAAGCGAGCGGCTTTTCACCAGCCGTGAGAAAAACAGCCAGCGATCAAGCCGCAGCTTGTCGGTGGAGCCTTCCGTCGGCGTGTCAGGAGTCGCCATCTTGCTTGTCGAGCAGGCCAGCAAGCGCCGCGAACGGCGAATCCGGATCGGCCTTGCGTTCCTTCTTCGGCGGAGCGGCAGTGTAGGTGCGCGGACCTGACGGCTTGCCGCCATCACGCCCATCTTGGCGCCTTGGACCCTTGCCGCGCTTGTCGCCGCGTCCGTCACCACGGTCTGGACGTTTGCCTTTGCCGGTTTTTTGGCGCGGCTGACGTTCCTGACCGTTGCCGGATTCTTGACCCTGTCCAGCGTTTTGCCGGCGATTACCAGGACGCCCTTGATTACGCGGACGGTTCGGCGCCGGGCGCCAGATCTCGATCACTTGCTCTGTGGGTTCGTCTTCCGGTTCTGCAGGTGTCTCGGCCGTCTCGACCGTCTCGGCAATAGCAGCATCCGCCTGCGCATCGGCTGTTTGATCAATAGGTGCTTCTGGGGCCTCAATTGCTGGGGTTTCGGTCGCGCTCTGGCTGGCGGTTGCTTCCTCAGAGGCTGGGGCAGCGGCAGGCGCAGGCTCGGCCGTCGTCTCAAGCACTGGCGTAGCCTCGAGCGTCGCGGTTTCGCTCGGCGCTGAGCCTTCTACGGCTAGCTCGGTCGGTGGCGCTCCCGCATCGGCAGTAGGTTCAGCCGACGCCGTCTCGTCTGCTGACGGTTCAGCGGCATCGTCGGTCGCAAGGGCCGGTGGCTCGATCGGAACCGTCTTGCGGTCCATCTTGTAGCCGAGCGATTTCAGAACTTCGGAGAAATCATCGCCTGCGCACCCGAGCAGGGAGGTCATTTCGACGGTGACGGTGAACCCGGCGCCTTCGGCCGCACCTTCAGGCGCTTCGCCCTCGGTCTGGCCGACGCGGAACGACACCAGGGGGCGGATGAGATCGGCCAGACGCTCCAGGATGTCAAAGCGCACAGCACGACGTCCGCAGACACGAAACCCGGCGATGGGATAGAGGCGCTTGTCAAAGCTTTCATCGACCGGAATGGACGTGCGACCGGACGCGTTGAGCTGTGGCAACTCGCGCAAGCCCGGCTGATCCATGCCACCATTTTGCAGCGCCCAAAGGGTTGCGAGCAATCCGGCGGGCGCGGGCTTCAAGAGTTGCGGGACGAAAAGCGCGTAGGCGCCGAACCGCACGCCATGCTTGCGCAGCGTGGCGCGGGCTTCCTGCTCCAGCGCTTTGACGTCGCCGGCGATTTCGCGCCGGTCGATGGCACCGAACTCCTCGGCCAAGCGGAAGCCGATGCCGCGGGCGATGCCGTCCAAGCCATCGCCATTGCGCAGCGCGAGCAGACTGCCTAGATGCTTTTCGATTTGATCGGTCAGCCATTTGGTGAGCCGGGCATCGACGATCTCGCGGGCGCCGCCGGTCAGTTGCTCATCAGCAAGCAGGATGATCTTCGGTTTTAAGATGTCTTCGGAGGCGGACAGTTTCGCGACCACTTCGCCTGTCCAGCGCACAGCGCCCTCGGCATCGAGCACGAAAGCGGCATCGTCGGCGAGCGAGAGTTTTTCGGCGCGACGTTGAATTTCGGCGGCCAGCGCTTTTTGCGCGGCGGCGCGTACCGCCTTGCCGTCCAAATCCTCGGCGGTCGAATCCGGGGTAAACCGAAATCCCGCCAGCCAGCCCACATGCTGGCCCTCGACTTGAACATCGCCATCGCTGGCGATCATCGCCTCAAGCATCGTCTTCTCCCTCAAGCGTCGCATAAGCACGCTGGTGCGTCGGTCCACAAACCTTTGTGTCAGCTTTTCATGAAGCGCATCCGACAGCCGGTCCTCTAGCGCGCGCGTGCGCTCCTGCCAATGCGTGGGATCATCGAGCCACGCATTTCTGTTGGCGACAAAGGTCCAAGTGCGGACCTGAGCAATGCGCGCCGACAGCGCATCGATATCTCCGTCAACGCGGTCGGAGTTCTTCAGTTGCGCGTCCATCCAATCATCGGGCACCGTGCCGCGATCGGCAATATGGGCAAAAAGCTGGCCGACAATCTCGATGTGCTGGGCAGGCGCAATCTTGCGGTAGTCCGGCAATTGGCAGGCATCCCACAGCATTTCCACGCGCTGTCGGCTGGTGGCCCGTTCGCGCAAAGCCTTGTCGCGCAGCACGCCATCGAGCGTATCGGCATCTTCCTGCGGAAGCGCGCGGGTGAGTAGGTCATGGCCGGGGATATCGTCCAAGCTGTCGCGCAGCGCTTCGATGGAGGTGAAATCAAGGTTGGCGTTGCGCCATTGCAGACGTTTGACCGGCTCAAAACTATGGGTTTCGAGTTTCTCGACCAGATAATCGTCCAGCGGTTCAGTGCGACCTGTTACGCCAAAGGTGCCGTCGCGGGTGTGGCGTCCGGCGCGCCCTGAAATCTGGCCCATCTCACCGGCCGTCAGTTCGCGATAGTCAAAGCCATCGAATTTGTGCCGACCGGCAAAGGCCACATGGTCGACATCGAGATTAAGACCCATGCCGATGGCATCGGTGGCGACGAGAAAATCCACATCGCCGTTCTGGTAGAGATCGACTTGTGCGTTGCGGGTGCGCGGGGACAGTGCGCCAAGCACCACGGCGGCGCCACCGCGCTGACGTCGGATCAGCTCGGCGACCGAATAGACATCATTGGCAGAAAACGCGACGATGGCGGTGCGGCGCGGCTGGCGGGTGATCTTCTTGGAGCCGGCATAGGTGATGAGCGACATGCGCGGGCGTTGGATGATGGTGATGCCGGGCAGAAGATTGGCGAGCAGACCGCGAATAGTCGCCGCGCCGAGCAGCATGGTTTCCAGCTTGCCGCGCACATTCAAGATGCGGTCGGTGAAAACGTGGCCACGTTCCAGGTTCGCGGCCATCTGCACTTCATCAACGGCGACGAAATCCACATCCAGATCGCGCGGCATAGCCTCCACGGTGGAGACCCAGTAGCGCGGCTCCATCGGGATGATCTTTTCCTCGCCCGTGACCAGCGCGACCTTCTCTTGGCCCGCTCGGTCGCAGAGCTTGAGATAAACCTCGCGCGCCAACAGGCGCAGCGGCAGCCCGATGACACCGGTCTGGTGCGTCATCATGCGCTCGATCGCCATGTAGGTCTTGCCGGTGTTGGTGGGGCCAAGAATGGCCGTCACACCAGCACCGGGCGCCTTGGAGCGGGAGGTGTAGGGCATGGAGGGGGAGAGGCCTTAAGCGCGAATGGGAGTGCTTCGGTGTTAACCTAAGGAACGTGCCCAGAACAAGGCGTGTCCGAATCGGTGGTTGCGCCGATTTTCAGGGTTCGTTCACGCTCGATATGGGGTGCCTGGGTCATTGCTGCCACAAGACGGGCTGTGTTTTCGGCGGCTTGCCTGCTCGGCATTAATGATTCTGTCCCAGAATGGGCCATTGGCTGATGATCAGCGCTGCGCCGGCCGCGATGAGCGGCAGAATAAGCGCAGCCAGTAGCAAAGCATTCGTCCAGGCATTGAAATAGATCAGCGAACCAATGCCGGCTGCAATGATAAGTGAGCCACCGGCAACTGGCCATCGCAGTGACACAACCAATAGGGCGAGCAGTGCCACCCACGGCAAGGTGTTGGGAAGGTTCTACCAGAATCCGGCGAGGCCGTTTTCAGCGCCCGATAGCGCGGCGAACGTGAACCAAAAGAGGGCCACCACCAGAACGGTCAGCTGGGCGGCCCTGCGCAGCATTGGGCGCCGATATCGCTCCTGCATTGCGGCCTCCGCAGCTCATGAATCCAAGCATTGTGGCTTTGGACTCTAGGCGCCGACTGCGCGCATCGATTGATCGGTATCAGAGGGCGGCGATGCAACGTGGAGTCGCGGAATCAGCCTAGGGTTGCTGGCTATAGGCAAGAAACCTTACGCATTAGCATCGTCTTGAGAAAATTCGAGGCCTGACGCACGCTGACAGCATGGATTGCGCGCATCCTGCACACGGTCCGTCAAACGCACAGGTGCACTATGGGTTTTCCACAACCATGGACGCCGGCCAGTCAACGCGACGCCATCGAAGTGGTCGTCCAATCGGAAGTATTGCCGGAACTGATCGAAAGGCTTGCGCGCAAACAGCTGGCGCGCGAGGCAGCGCAACGCGAAGCCGCAAGCAAGGCGAGCTCGCTTCGACAATTACGTGCAATGTTTAACCTTCCAGAACGTTCCGAGGAACTTGCAGCCCATTGGCAGCGCTAGGACGCAGGTTTTTGGGCAGAGACGACAGAGCGTTCTCTAGCCCTGTTTGAGTTCGTAGATCGAGACATCAACGGGACCGTTCGCGGCCTGCGCGGTTACAGTTACGCGCCGATAGGCCTCGCCTTCAAACGCATCCAGATGCGGCCAATGCCCAGGGAGGTCGGCGGACTCGAAGATAAAGACTTCGATCTCTCCGGCATACCGATCAAGCACGAAACCTGGATAACCGGCCCAACGTCCTGAGGGATTGGTGGTGGCGCGGCCACGCACGGTGCCTTGGCGCCACGTCCCGTTGAGGTGGGCCACTTGCGCATGGTTTTCGCGGCCCGGCGCCAGCGTCCCATAGCTGGCAAGGCGTGTGTCGGCGGACATGGTGTTTTCGCGAGACAACTGGCCGCGACTAAGCAGCTATCGCGCCGCGAAGTCGAGTGCTTGGATCGACAGGGTGCCGAAATCCAGACCGATTTCCATGCGCACCGGTGCCACCAGTGCCTGATCGCCGACCTGTGACAGCCAGACATACATGTTGGGGTTCTGTGCCAGATCTTGGTTCACCCGGCGGTTGGAGCGGTGGCCGGCGATCGGGCGATAGCGAAGCCGGCAGACCGCGGCCTGACCATTGCCGAACTGAACCTGCTCCATGCGTACAAAGGTCATCGCTATGTCGTAGCGCTGGCGCCCATCAAACAATGGAAGCGTGCGCTCGCAAGCGGCAGGACCACGGGCACTTTCCACATTGGGCACCGGCATCAGTAGCGCGGAGACCGGATCGACCACGTCGCGGCGATGCTGTGAGCGCACGGTTACCCGATTGGGATGCGCCGACAGCGGCGGCTCGGCGGAAAGCTCAGAAATATCGCCGCGCGAAAGGCGCATGCGCACGATGTTGGTGAGGTCTTCTTCGGAAGCCGACAGATCATAACTCACCGGGACGGCGATCGTGTTACCGAATACACCGCGCGCGACCGCCTCGCCCTGGCCCTGGCTGACCAAGCGGCCGACGGAGCTTGTTTGTGCTGAGATGGTGGCCGTGTAGCGCCCGCTATCGATGTTGGCGGACAGAACGCCGGTGCCGATGCGGATGCCGGCGAGGCGCGCGGCATAGGTGACGCGAAGGCTGGAGACGGAGGCTTGAGCGGGCTGCGGGCCAGCAACGGGACTCACCTGCGCGACGCGGTCGATGGTTTGCACCGAGCCAAGAAAGGTTGCCGTACCTAGCGCCAGTGCTGCGCTGGTTTTGAAAAGACGCGATAGAAAACGGTGGTTGGTCCGGGTCACGGTTTTGGTCCTCATTCGGGCGCCCGCCACAGCCGAAAAGCCACAGCAAGACCCATGCATTCAGTGCCATCACCCGCAAGGCGGGCGTCAGAATTGGCAAAACGCTAAGTCAAAGCCGTTGACCAGCCGTTAACCATGCGCGATTCGTGCCCCACCTTCTGGTGGTTGCCTGCCAATGTGGCATTTTTGGTGCGGTTTTTGGCGCACCCACAGCCTGAGGAAGCGCGGCAACGCTTGACGAGAATGCGCAGTGGTGCCTATAGACACGCCTCGTTTCCAAAAGCGGCAAAAGTCCCGCGGGAAGAGCGCCATTTGCGCCTTGTCCGACAGGATCTCTTGTTCGCACGCAAGGCAGTGCCAATCCGGGTGACGCTTTGCAGCAAACCAACGTTTAAGGATGACCGACCATGGCGCGTCGTTGTGAATTGACCGGCAAGGGTGTGCAGACTGGCAACAATGTCAGCCATGCCAACAACAAAACCCGTCGTCGCTGGCTGCCGAACCTGAACACCGTTTCGCTTGTTTCCGATGCGCTTGGCCGCACGGTTCGCCTGCGCATTTCCGCTAGCGCGCTGCGCTCGGTGGAGCATCGCGGTGGTTTGGACGCGTTCCTGCTGAAGGCACGCGATACGGAACTTTCAGCCAATGCGCTGAAGGTGAAAAAAGAAGTTCTTAAAGCGCAAGCCGCTTAAGCTTCGCCGTTCAAGGCTCTGCCTACATGACCAGAACTGCTTTCTTTATCGCCTCTATGCTTGGCATGGCGGCGGTTATCGTTGTTTCCAACGTGCTGGTGCAATACCCGCTGGCCGGATCTCTTGGGCCGTTGGCGCTAGGCGATCTGCTCACCTGGGGCGCGTTCACCTTCCCGCTGGCTTTCCTGGTCACCGATTTTGCCAATCGTGCCTTTGGTGCTGCCAAAGCGCGCCAGGTCGTGCTTGTCGGTTTTGCGGTAGCGGTGGTTTTGTCGTTTGTTTTCGCCACGCCGCGCATCGCGCTGGCGTCTGGCCTGTCGTTCCTGGTAGCGCAGATGCTCGATGTGCAGCTGTTTGCTCATCTTAATCGTGGTGAAAAGAAAGCTGCCTGGTGGCAGCCGCCTGCGGTTTCCTCATTCTTCGGGTCGATGGTCGATACGGCGCTGTTTTTCACCCTGGCCTTTGCTGCTTTCCTGACGCCGCTGGTTGGTTTCGGCGATGGGTTTGCGACGGAAGCCGCGCCGCTGTTTGGGCTGCTGGCTGTGGACGCACCGCGCTGGGTGAGTTGGGCGCTTGGCGATCTTTCGATCAAGCTGCTGGCAATTCCCGTGCTGCTCTTCCCTTATCGCCTGTTGCTACTCGCTACAGGTCTGGACGCGCCACGGGCGCAGGCGGCGTAAGCGCAGGCAGATCGTTCAGATCGGCGGTGATCTGAAAGCGCAGCAGAACTGTGCGCTGGAAGAAGTTGCCATTGTCATCGGAAATCAGCGTCAGGATCGGCCCGTCCGGGTGATCGCTCACGGCAAGCCCTTCCATATTGTCGATGATCGTGCTGCCATCGGCATCGAGCAACATGCGGCCTTCCACAGCACCGCTGGCGATCTCGTTGGCCGGTAGCCAGCGCAGCCGCATGAAGATGCCATCATCCCAGGCAAAAAATCGTTCGACGATCACAAGATCGCCGTTTGGCAGCATCGCTGCACCGGTGATCGCATAGCGGTCCATGCGCCGGATTTGAAACAGGGTAAGCCCGCCATCGGGCTGAATCCGGGCGGCATTGTCGAGTGACGCCCGTCGCCATTGCTCTTCCAGGAACAGGATGGTTTGGCCGGATAGCGAGCCCGCTGTGACATGCACCAGCGCTTCAGCGCCAGCATTGCGGCTGCTTTGCAGCGGTGCCTGTGATCCGAGGGGCAGACGGGCCGGACCTGTGAGCGCTCCATCGCGCAGATCATAGGCGCGGATGGGCTGATTGCGTTCGTTTGCCACCCAGAGTTCATCGCCCACCAGCGTGACGGCCTCGGCATCCGCCAAGCGCTTGGACCGCATGGGCGTACCGTCAGTGTTGCGCAGCGGGCCGATGCGTGCACCGGCGATCCCGGTGGGCGAACCATCGGTTTCCGATTGCAGCGTTGCTGTTACCCAGTCGCCCTCATCGGTCACCATGATCAACCGGTCGCCTTGCATGGTGAGCCCCGACAGGGCTTCGAAGTCGCGATGTCGGCTGGTGAGCGCCAGACCACCCAGATAGGTCAGCGGGCCGAACTGGTTGCTCGGTACCGACCTGTCAAAGACCGGCAGCGATGTGGCGTTGATGGTGATAGGTTCGTCAGCGAAGGCAGGCGATAGGGATACCGCGGCTGCAAATGCGAGCGCCCTAAGACGCAAGTTTGCGGCTCATTTGGCGTCCGGACGCAGCGCTTTCTTCTTCAAACAGCGAAGCGAGCTGATCGGTCATCGCGCCTGCCAGTTCTTCGGCATCGACGATGGTGACGGCACGCCGGTAGTAGCGGGTCACGTCGTGGCCGATGCCGATGGCGATGAGATCCACCGGTGAGCGAGTTTCGATCTGGTCGATCACGTGGCGCAGATGCCGCTCCAGATAGTTACCGGTGTTGACCGACAGGGTGCTGTCATCCACCGGCGCACCATCGGAAATCACCATCAGGATGCGGCGCTGTTCTGGACGTCCGAGCAAGCGGTTATGCGCCCATTCCAGCGCCTCGCCATCGATGTTTTCTTTCAACAGACCTTCGCGCATCATCAGGCCGAGATTGCGCTTGGCGCGGCGCCAAGGCTCATCGGCGGATTTGTAGATGATGTGGCGCAGATCATTGAGGCGGCCCGGCATCGCCGGTTTACCAGCGTTGAGCCAGCTTTCACGGGCCTGGCCACCTTTCCAGGCGCGAGTGGTGAAGCCCAGAATTTCGACTTTGACACCACAGCGTTCCAGCGTGCGCGCCAGAATATCGGCGCAGGTGGCAGCAACCGTGATAGGCCGTCCGCGCATGGAGCCAGAATTGTCCAGCAACAGGGTGACCACCGTGTCGCGGAAATCGGTGTCCTGCTCCATCTTAAAGGCGAGCGGCTGCATCGGGTCGGTGACGACGCGGGTAAGGCGCGCTGAATCCAAGATGCCCTCTTCCAGGTCGAAGTCCCAACCACGGTTTTGCTGTGCCATCAGGCGGCGCTGCAAGCGGTTGGCCAGACGGGCGACGGCGCCGGCAAGGTTTTGTAACTGCTTGTCGAGAAATGCACGCAGGCGTTCCAGTTCCTGCGCATCGCAAAGATCCTCAACCTTCACCTCTTCATCGAATTTGGAGGTGTAGGCTTTGTAATCGGTGAGCGGCTCAAGATAACCTTGGTTCTGACGCTGGTTCTGCGGGCTACCGGCGTCCTCGCCTTGATCGGGCTCGTCGCCCTCCGACATTTCGGCGACGGATTCTTCGGAGGCCTCGCTCTCGCCGGCCTCATCGTCCTCACCAGCTTCGGCGGCCTCGGCCTCCACCGAGCCAGTCATCTCATCGCCGGTGGCCTCATCATCGTTCTGGCTGTCGGACTCGCCATCATCGTTGACGTCGGAATCCTCGTCATCCTCATCATTGTCGGTGGATTCGGGCGCCAGCTCGTCGGCCATATCCAGCGAAACCAGGAGCTCGCGAATGACGCGGGCAAAACCCTCCTGATCATCAACGGCATCGGCCAGCGATTTCAGATCATTGCCAGCCTTGGCCTCGATGTCTTTGCGCCAGATGTCGACGATTTTCTCTGCGCTTTTCGGTACCGGCATATCGGCCAGCTTTTCGCGCACCATAAGTGAGATCGCATCTTCTAGCGGCGCGTCGGCCTTGTCGGTGATCTCTTCAAAATTACCGCGATGGTATTTGTCTTCCAGCATCGCTGAGAGGTTGCCGCGCACGCCCTTCATACGACCGGCGCCAATGGCCTCTACGCGCGCCTGTTCGACGGCGTCGTAAATCGCGCGGGCCGCCTGGCCGTCCGGGGCCATGCTCTTGTGCAGCTTGGTGTCGTGACAGGCCAGACGCAGCGCCATCGCATCAGACAGGCCGCGCAGGATCGCGCCATCTTCGGCGGTCATGCGGCGCGGTGGCTCGGGCAGGCGCGCGGTGTTGCCCGTTAGCACAGGGCGGTCGGCCGCGAACGCGATCTCCACATCCTCACGCCCGGCGATGGCTTTCAGGCAGCCGGAGACGGCCTTCTTCAGCGGCTCATTGTGCGCGGCTGATCGGCTGGAGGTGCGTTGATTGGAGCCAGGGCGCGTGCGGGCATCTGCCATGGCTGACTAGCTCAAGGCGACGTTGAGCGCTGAGTCCGGAATCTCTTCGCCAAAGCAGCGCTGGTAGAATTCGGCCACCAGCGGGCGCTCGGTCTCATCGCACTTGTTGAGGAACGAAACACGGAACGAAAAGCCGATACCGCCGAAGATTTTGGCGTTCTGCGCCCAGGTGATCACCGTGCGCGGGCTCATCACGGTGGACAGATCGCCATTGATGAAGGCTTCGCGGCTGAGATCGGCCAGACGCACCATGTTGGCGACCTGCTCGCGTCCTTCGCCGGTCTTGTAGGTCGGCGCCTTGGCAAGCACGATATCAACCTCGGTGTCATGCGGCAGATAGTTCAGCACCGTGACCACCGACCAGCGGTCCATCTGGCCTTGGTTGATCTGCTGCGTGCCGTGATAGAGGCCAGACGTATCGCCCAATCCGATCGTGTTGGCGGTGGCGAACAGACGGAACGACGGATGCGGGCGGATCACGCGGTTTTGGTCAAGCAGCGTCAGGCGGCCAGACACTTCCAACACGCGCTGGATAACGAACATCACGTCCGGGCGACCGGCATCATACTCATCGAACACGAGCGCGGTGTTGGTTTGAAGCGCCCAGGGCAGGATTCCGTCTTTGAACTCGGTGACCTGAAGTCCGTCGCGGATGACGATTGAATCCTTGCCGACCAGATCGATACGGGAGATGTGGCTATCGAGATTGACGCGCACGGTCGGCCAGTTGAGACGGGCGGCGACTTGCTCGATGTGGGTCGATTTACCGGTGCCGTGATAGCCCTGAACCATCACCCGGCGGTTGTGCACAAACCCTGCCAGGATCGCCAACGTCGTGTCGCGGTCAAAGATGTAGTCAGGGTCGAAGTCGGGCACATGCGCGTCGGCTTCGGCGAACCCTTTGACCTGCATATCGGTGTCGATGCCGAAGACCTTGCGCACATCGATGGTTTCGGTTGGCACGGCATTTTCGTCGGCGGAGGCAACGCTCCCAAAGGGGGTCGGGGCAGCAAGGGTCATGCGTTCGGTATCCTGATCGCAGAAATGGGGGTGGGGCGAGCTTTTGGCCGCTTGCCCCGTTTGTCTAGCAGAAGCCAGCGGCTTTCAAGGTGTTGTAGGCCTGAATAACGTCGCGCAGGCGTTCCTCAGAGCCACGGTCACCCTTGTTGAGGTCCGGGTGCAGCCGCTTGGCAAGGTCCTTAAAGCGCGCCTTGATCGCCTCCGCGTCGGCATCGGTATCGAGCCCAAGGGCGGAGAAACTCTTGCGGGCGGCGTTGCCGACCGTTCGGGTCTGGCGCTTGGCCTTCTCAGCGGCCGCCGCATCACCAGCTGCGCCGAACAGTCCAAACGGATCAGCGCCTGCATCATCGGCCCAGGGCTTGCGGGGTTTACCGGAAGCGGTTGGCTTTGGACCGCGGCGTTTTTTCACGGCCTCCGCCTTGCCATTTTTGCCCCATTCCCAGGTCGGGCGATGGCCGGTCATTGAGGCCTTTTGGTACTTGGTCAGATCCTCGTCATTCATGCCGGAGAAATAGTTATACGACTTGTTGTAGGCCTGCACATGCTCAAGGCAGAACCAGTGGAACTCGCCCTCCTGGTCACGGCCTTTTGGCGCACGGTGCTCGCCTTTTTTCTCGCATCCCTCCCAGCCGCATGGCGGTGCTTCGGCCTTCGGCTTGGCGGCTTTGGCCTTGCCGCGCGGCTTGATGCGGATGGAATCAAAAAGAGGGGAGTCGGACGTCATAGACAACCATTATGGGTAGGCTTGCGCGGCGAACAAGGGCACGACCAAAGACTTGGGAGCGCATGCCTGCCGCGCACGGATCACGGGGAAAACAGCGGAGCGCTGGTTTAGCCTGTCTTGGGCTCCGGGTACAGAGGCAGGGCGCAAGTGATCACGCTAACAGTATTCAACTTTAAGTTGTATAATATAATACTACAGCTAAAAGTATTTCCGCCACTTATTTGCGTGATTCGTTGTTATTATACGGTATTTTCTTGTCGGAAATTGCAATGACGCCAGGGAGATATCGGTTTCGATATTTGTGTTCAGAATTTATCCATCTAATAATGCGCAAATTTCTGTCAACCGGTGCGTATATTGTCGATCAAATACATCGTAGTAACACTGTATTAACCATATTGAGGCGTTTCTTAAACGATCAGGGGTTTGATGATTCAGACCCGAAACTTCAGTTGGAATCGGGTGCGCGATGTCTTCTTTATCCTTGAAGGGTAAACTCTACGCAGGATTTGGCATTACTGTTTTGATCGTTGGCTTAATGGCTGGCTATGCCATTTGGAACGGACTGAAAAACCAATCCGCCTTTGGGTCCTACCGCGCGGCCGCCCTGCTCTCCAATGGCAGCTCTGAGTTTTCCAAAGCCGTGACAACCATGCGACTCGATGTGATGCGTTTTCGGTCTGGCGTGCTGGACGACCCGAACGCTGCCATCGCCCAATCGGTGGACCGCATTCGCGATGCCCATGGGCTCATTCAAGCGCGCAATCCGGATTTGGCCAGCCAGTTTGAAAACATGGTCGATGACGCGGAGCAGTATCAGGCGGCCATGGACGTGGCGGCCGACCAGCAAATGGCCATCGACACATTACTCACCGAAACACTGCAGCCGACAGGAACCAGGGCGAGGCTCGCTCTGACGCAGATCATGCTGGGGGCCTATGAGGATCGTGATCCGGAGGCTGCCTATTACGCCGGCAGTGCGCTTCAGCATTTGTTGCTGGCGCGCGCCTACAGCTCTCGGTTCATCATCGACAATCAAGATCGCCTTCAGGCCCGTGCGGTTGAAGAGATCGCGTTTGCGCAGGAGTTCATGCCGCGTCTGTTCCGCGTGCTCGACAATCCGACGCGACGGGCAATAGCCGAAGATGTCGTCGCTGATTTTGCCCTCTATGAGTCCACGCTGGCAGACATTGTCGCCGCAATCTACGAGCGCAACTCCATCTATACCGGAACGCTCGATGTCGTTGGACCGCGTATCATGGACGAGGCGGTTGCGATCAACACCAACCAAATCGCGGCGCAGGACACGATTGGGCCAGCGCTTAGCGCGAACTTTGAGACCCAGCGGACCCTGGCGATGATCGTTGGCGCCGTCGGCGTTATCATCGCCAGCATATTCGGCTTCGTGCTTGCGACCAGTATTTCGCGACCGATCGTCGGCTTGACCGATGTGATGGGCCGACTGCGCGAGCGCGACTATTCGGTCACGATTCCTGCGCTCGATCGCAAGGACGAACTGGGGTCGATGGCCACGGCCATTGATGTGTTCAAATCGAGCATGATGGAAGGCGACCGGTTGCGCGAAGAGCAGGAGGCCGAACAGGCCAAACGCCTGGAGCGTGCCGAAACCATCGAGAAGGCGATTAACGCCTTTGAGACGGCCAGTCAGGAAGCGCTGGGCGCCGTTTTGCAATCGGCTGAGTCGATGCAAAATTCATCGGAGTCCCTATCGGCGACCGCCAATGAAACCAACGCCCAGTCGCAAGCCGTCGCGTCGGCGTCCGAAGAGGTCAGCGCCAATGTGCAGACCGTGGCTGGCGCGGCGGAAGAGCTCTCAGCCTCCATCGCAGAGATCGGCCAGCAGGTGGCCAATTCTGCTGATATGTCGCGCGAAGCGGTGGGCTCGGCTCAAACGACCAGCCAGCAGGTGGAATCGCTTGCCGAAACCGCCGAGCGCATCGGCCAGGTGGTCAGCCTGATTATGGACATTGCTGAACAAACCAACCTTCTGGCGCTGAATGCCACGATCGAAGCGGCGCGTGCCGGCGATGCAGGCAAGGGCTTTGCCGTCGTGGCAAGCGAAGTTAAGGCGCTCGCCGAGCAGACGGCCAAGGCGACCGAGCAGATTGGTGATCAGGTGACCGCGATCCAATCGGCAACGCAAAGCTCTGTGACCGCGATCCAGTCGATCACCGGCAAGATCGAGGCCATGGACGAAGCTGCATCCGCCATTGCGGCCGCGGTCGAAGAACAAGGCTCGGCGACGCAGGACATCGCCCGCAGCGTGCAGCAGGTGGCCGAGGGAACCAACGAGGTTTCTAGGAACATTCACGGCGTGCGCGAAGCCGCCGATGCCACCGGCCAGTCGTCCACCGACGTTCTGCAATCCTCGGTCGTCGTCAACGACAAAGCCGCCGACATGCGGCGCAACATCGACGCTTTCCTGGCGACGATCCGCGCCGCCTAACCCGTTTGTCCCGTCAGGGTGGACGGACCGCCCCCGGTCTACCCCCGCAGGCACATTTTTCGTGCCGTTAGACTGCCCTGACGGGGCAAGCCCGTTCCTTTAGCTCGTGATCTTCTTCAGGCGGGTGGCGGGCCTTCCGGCGCCGCAAGGCAGATAATGTAGCCGTCGGGATCGCGCAGATAGAGTTCGATCATTCCGTACCATTGCTTGACCGGCCCTTTGACGGTGATCGCGCTGACGTCCGTGTCGGCGAGCGCATCGGGGTGGTAGCCGCGAAGCATGATCGTCCCGCTGGCGGTAGGCCGCGAGGCGTTGGTGAAAACGGGAAGCTCCTCGGCGAGGCTCTCGACCGATTGCAGCATCAGTTCTGCCTCTTCCCATTTGAGCGAGGCGAAGACGATCGCCTTGCCCGCTGGGTCGTCATGCATGCCGCGCTCATTATCCAGCGCGAAGGTCAGGGTGAATCCGAGCAGATCGCGGAAAAAGGCGACTGACGCCTGCATATCAGTGACCATGAGATTGGGAACGATCATCGCCGGTTCTCGTTAGACCAGGGTCAGGGCCCTGAAGTTACGGGAAAGTGCTGATGCGTAAACTGCATCAAACCGCCGGGCATTTGTACCCTGTGCCGGCTTGTTCCTGACAGGGCGCTTCCTAGCTTACAGGCTCTGGTCTTGCGCACGCGACCGATCCGCCCCTCCGCATGCTGTCAGCAGAAGGCTCTCAATGTCCGTTCAATCCATCCTTGAAGCCAAATTGAAGCTCGCCTTCCGTCCGAAGGCTCTGGATGTGCGCGATGAGTCGAGCCAGCATGAGGGCCATTCGGGCTGGAAGCCGGGCGGGGAAACGCATTTTCGCGTCTACATCATCGCCGAGGCGTTCGAGGGCAAAAACCGCGTGGACATGCACCGGATGATCAACGAGGTTCTGGCCGACGAGCTGGCTGGCCCTGTGCACGCACTGGCCATTCATGCCTCAGCGTCGGGCGAAGCTTGAACCTTAGTGCTGCGCTGATTTGCCGGTCTGCTTTGAAAGCGGCTCGTCCTCGCGGTAATCGCCGGCCTGCGATTTGATGACCGCTTGGGCGCAGATGACCTCGCCGGAGTTTGGATCGGTTGTCATGGCTGGACTGCCGTAAAGCTCCCACCCATCATTCAGAGCGCGGGTTACTTTGCGGCAAAACTGGTCGTCGATGTCAGCGGCGGTCAGCAGGCGATAGAGTTTCATCGGTCTCGGGCCTCTTTCTGCGATTATCAACTAGCCGGCTCGTGCAGAGATGGCGTTGGCCATGGCGACGGTTTTGGCCGCCATTTCAGCGTGAAGACGCTCCACCATCTTGCCATCGATACGCAAGGCGCCTTTGTCAGCGTTGGCCGGCTCGGCAAACGCATCAATGATCTTCTGCGCGAAGGCCACGTCCTCAGCGTTGGGCGCGAAAACGGCGTTGCAGGGTTCCAGCTGTTTGGGATGGATCACCGTCTTGCCATCCATGCCCAAATCGCGGCCCTGCTCGCACTCGGCCAGAAAGCCCTCGGCATCCTCGATCGAATTGAACACGCCGTCGAGAATGGTCAGCCCGTAGGCGCGGGCGGCGGCGACGCAGGTGGAGAGCCATGCGAGCATAGGCGCTCGTCCGGGTATCAGACGCGCGCCGGTGTCCTTGGACAGATCGTTGGTGCCCATCACGAAACCCTGCAGGCCAGCACTGGCGATGCTTTGTGCACCCAGCATCGCAAGCGGGGTTTCCATCATCGCCCAGAGTGGCGTGTCGGCTAGCTTGGCGCGGGCGGTTTGCACATCTTGGGCGCTGTTGATCTTGGGGATCAGCACCGCATCGGCCTTCACGCTGGCGGCGAGCTTCATGTCCTCGTCGTGCCAAGCGGTATCGGCGGCGTTGACGCGCAGGATCATGAAGCGATGCCCGAAACCGCCCTCGTGCAGCGCCTGCGCAACGAGTGACCGCGCTTCTTCCTTGGCGTCTGGCGCTACCGCATCTTCCAGATCGAGGATCACGCCATCGCAATCGAGCGATCGGGCTTTTTCAATCGCGCGAGCGTTGGAGCCGGGCATGTAAAGGACGGTGCGAAGCGGGCTCATCATAATCGTGCTCCTGAAAAGTGTTTGCTGCACCGCAATAGCGTTTTGATGCTGCGCTGCCGAGGTGGTCATTCGTCTGGAGCTATGGCAAGAGCGCCGCCATGATTGATGCTTCTTCGCCCAAGGCGGTTCTCGCCCTTTCTTCTCATGTTGCCCGCGGCTCGGTGGGCCTGCGCGCCGCAGGCTTCGCTATCGAGCGTCTGGGCTTGCCCTTGTGGAAGGTGCCGACGATCTGGCTGCCTTGGCATCCGGGGCACGCGCGCCGTTTCGGTGTGCCGCCACGCCATGCGATGCCCGATGAGGCTTTCGAGGCCAGCCTTCAAGCGCTTGTCGGTCTGCCGGTTGTTGATGAGGTTGGCGCGATCCTCACCGGTTATTTTGCCAGCGCCGGGCAGGTGCAGGCGACGTGCCGTGCGATCGATCAAGTTCGCGCCGCGTCGCCTGACGTGTTGGTGGTGTGCGATCCGGTAAGCGCCGATGCCCATGGGACGTATGTACCCGATGAAGTGGTGACGGCGATCCGCGAGGAGCTTTTGCCGCGCTGCGATGTGGCAACGCCCAACCGCTTCGAGGCGGCCGCTTTCGCGGGCACGGGCGAGGTTGCTGACAATGCGGCGCTGGTTGAGAGCGCGCGTGCTCTTGGAATAAATCGGGTGGTTGTGACATCGGCGTTCGGCATGATGAAGAACGCGATTGGCACGCTTCTCGTCGAGGGACGCACGGCAACGCTTGCCGAGCATGCTTTGGTGCCAGGTGCGCCACACGGCACGGGTGATGTTTTTTCTGCGCTGCTGACGGCGCATCTGCTGATGGGCCAGCCGATCGACAAGGCGGTTATGCAGGCGACAGCTTCGGTGTTTGAAATGGTGACGCGCTCGGTGAAGGCCGGGAGCGATGAGTTGTTGGTGGCGCGCGAGCAGGCGAGCCTAATTTCGCCGATGACGATGGTAACGACCCGCCACCTGGCAGCCGCTCGCGCCAAATGACAGCGCGGCTCTGTGTCGGCGTCGATGGATGCAAGCGCGGCTGGGTCGCGGTTGCCGGCGATGGGTCTGAGCTTCGCGTTTATCCGACCTTTGAAGAGATCCTTGCCGACTGGCCGGGTGCGCAGGTCATGGTCGATATGCCCATCGGACTGCCGGAACTGATCAGTGGTGGCGGACGCTCGCCGGAAAAGCTGGTGCGTCCAACGCTTGGTGCCCGCCAGTCGAGTGTGTTTGCGATGCCGGCGCGCGCTGTCGTCGAGATGGGTGAGCGGATGACGGGCCGCACGGGCGACGACTATCCCTTGCACCGCGAGGCGAGCGCGCTGGCCAAGACGCTGTCGGAGCCGCCCAAAGGCGTTTCGATCCAGGGGTTCTACCTCTTTCCCAAAATCCTGGAGATTGATGCGCTGCTGCGCGCCGACCCTGCGTTGTGCACCCATGTCAAAGAAAGCCATCCCGAAGTGGCCTTCACCGTGCTCAATGGCGGTCAGGCGATGCGCTTGCCGAAGAAGATTAAGGGCCAGGTGAATCAGGCAGGGATGGAGGAACGCCGGACGCTTCTGGCGCGCCACGGGCTGACATCGTCGTTCCTTACAGACCCACCGCCTACGGGCGTCGGCGCTGACGATGTGCTTGACGCCGCGGTGTGTTGGCTGGTCGCTGGGCGGGTGGCACGAGGCGACGCGGTAAGCTTTCCCGATCCGCCGGAGCGCGATAATCACGGCTTGGAGATCGCCATCTGGGCTTAGTTATCTTAACGTCAAGCCTCCTGACAGAATGGTGTCAGGAGGGGTGTGTCATGGTCCTGCCATCGCAACCAACACAAAGGCCATTCCCATGACGCTTCCAGAACACCAACTCGTCTGGGCTGAAATCCCTGTCGCCGACCTTGAGAAGGGTCGCCAGTTCTACAGCGCCGTCCTGGGCCGCGAGCTTGCCGAAGCCGATGGCGGCCCGAACAAAGTGGTCTTCCTGCCAGTGGCTGACGACAAGGGCGGCATTTCGGCCCATCTTTACGCCGGCAAACCCGCGCCAGAGGGCATCGGACCGACGGTGCACCTGTTGGCACCGGTTAGCTTGGAAGATACCGCCGACCGCGTCGTCGAGGCCGGTGGCAAGGTTCTGTCGCCCGCCATCGATATACCGATGGGGGCCTTCATCTACACGCTGGACCCCGACGGGAACTCCATTGGCTGGTTCCGTTTCAAGGATAGCTGATGCAGACGATGGGTAAACAATGAGACGGGCGGACCGCCTCTTTCAGATCGTTCAGCTTTTGCGCGGTGGCAGGCTTGTCACCGCGCGCATGCTTGCTGACAAATTGGAAGTTTCCGAGCGCACCATCTACCGCGATATTGTCGACCTGCAGGGGTCCGGCGTGCCCGTCGAAGGCGAAGCTGGCGTGGGCTACATCATGCGCGATGGCTATGATCTGCCGCCACTGATGTTCACCCGCGATGAGATTGCTTCGCTTGTTGCCGGCGCGCGCATGGTGCGCGCCTGGGGCGGGCTGTCGATGGCGCGGGCCGCCGAGGAGGCGCTGGTGAAAATTGGTGCCGTGCTGCCCGATGCCAAGCGCACAACGGTGGATGCCACCGCGATCTTTGCACCAAGCTTTGAGTTTGCAGAAGAGCAGCGCGAAACGCTGGATGTGCTGGACCACGCTATAGACCGCTCACAAAAAGTGACGATGGACTACACCGATGCCAAGGGCGATGCGACGCAACGCACGGTACGTCCGCTCGGGCTCTATTTCTGGGGTAAGGTTTGGACGCTGCTGGCCTGGTGTGAGCTGCGCGATGACTTTCGCGGGTTTCGGGTCGATCGCGTCGTAATGCCTGTGGATGTCGGCCCCAAATTCAAGCCCGAACGCGGCAAGCAACTGGTGGATTTTTACCGCAAGATGGAAGCCGAGGGCTGGCCTCGGCACGAATACTAAAGCGCAGACATTTTCCCAATGTGACCTGCTTGGCGCCATAGTTGCGGCCTAGCCCTGTTTCCTCTGACGGGGAGACATTGGTATGCGGTGGTTGCTGCGTTTCTTGGCTGTTCTGGCACTGGTTGGCGGCGGGCTTTGGGCTGCCAACACGTCGTCCTTTTCGACAGGCGGTGAAACGCGCCTGCTTGCCCATCGCGGTGTGCACCAGACCTTTTCCCTGGAAGGCGTTGGCAACGATACCTGCACCGCCGAGCGTATCCGTGAGCCGACGCATCGGTTTTTGGAAAACACCATTCCTTCGATGAACGCTGCTTTTGAGGCGGGCGCCAGCGTTGTGGAATTGGATGTGCATCTGACGCCGGATGGGCATTTTGCGGTTTTCCACGATTGGACGCTCGATTGCCGGACGGACGGATCGGGCGTCACCCATGAAACCGACATGGCCACGTTGCGCAGCCTCGACATCGGCTTTGGTTACACCGCCGATGATGGCGAGACATTTCCGTTTCGTGGGCTGGGCGTTGGCATGATGCCGACGCTGGTGGAGGTCTTTGATCTCTTTCCCAACCGGCAGTTTCTGATCAATTTTAAATCGAGGCGTTCCGGCGAGGGAGAGGCCTTGGCCGAACTCCTCAACGGCAGCCTGGTTGCCCGTGCGGCAACCTTTGGCGTCTATGGTGGCGATCTCCCCACGCAGATGGCGCTCGCCAATGTCGAGGGACTGCGTGGGTACACGCGCCGCTCTTTGCTCGACTGTGGCAGGCCCCTGCTGGCACTTGGATGGAGCGGCTATGTGCCCGAGCCCTGCCGTAACACGCTGCTCGTTTTGCCGATCAACATCGCCCCTTTTGTCTGGGGTTTTCCGCACCGTCTGACCGAGCGATTGGCAGTGCAAGGCACATCGGTGATCTTGGTTGGCCCCTATGATGGCGGCGGATTTTCGGTTGGCATCGATGATGCAGAGACGCTTGCCCACGTGCCCGATGGTTTTGACGGCTATGTCTGGACCAACCGGATTGAGGTGATCGGGCCGATGCTGGAGGAACGCTGAGGCGATTGCGACAAAGGCGGTGAGAAGGCTGCCAAGATGCGCAGGGCATTGACCCAGCGCAGGTGGCTCGGCTTCTGTAAGCCTCAGGGTTGCCAAGACATTTTTTGCTGGGAGAACCTGTTGTGTCGCTCTGGACCGGACTTGCGCTGTCTTTTCTGATTCTAATTGTCCTTGTTACGGGTGTGCTTGCCGGCTGGCGGGCGCTCGACAAACGCGCCGACGCGCGGGTGATGGCGGCCTTGCACGCGGTGCAGCCCGAAACGCCGCCGCGGTTCGATGAGACCTTGCTGGAAGGCCTGCCGGAACCGGCGCAGCGCTATTTCCGCTTTTCCATTGCGCCTGGCACGCCGCTTTTCACCGTCGCCGACATCGCGATGGAAGGCCGGCTGAGCCAGGGCACGGCAGACAATCCCAATTGGATGCCGATGACCGCACGCCAGGTGCTGGGGGCGCCCGATGGATTCGTGTGGCAGCCTCAAGCGTCGGCAGGCGGTCTTTCCATGAGCGGATCGGACGCCGCGCTGCGCGGCACGAGTTGGACACGCTTTTGGTTGCTGGGTCTTTTCCCGGTTGTACGGGCTGGTGGCAACGCCGACCATGCGCGCGCGGCTTATGGGCGCTATGTCGGCGAAGCACTGTTTTGGACGCCGGCGGCCCTGCTGCCCGGTGAGGGCGTCAACTGGGAGCCGCTCGGCCCCGACAGCGCGCAGGTGACGCTGACCGCATTCAGCATGGAGCAGCCGGTTGAGCTGCATGTGGATGCGCGTGGTGCGCCGACCTACGTCGTCTTCCCGCGCTGGTCGGATGCCAATCCGCAGAAAGTATTTCAGATTCAGCCCTTTGGTGGCGATCTTTCGGAGTTCCAATCCTTCGAGGGGTTCACGGTGCCGACCGTCGTTCACGCGGGAAATTTTTACGGAACGCCGGACTATTTTCCGTTCTTCCAGGTCCGCGTGACGTCGGTGACTTGCCCTTAGGCTCGCAGGTCGTAGCGCATGTCTGGCAGTTTTTCGTCGTTGCCGGACCCATCGGTGCGCTCGGTCATGACGAACCCACGGCTCTCATAAAGGGCGCGGGCGCGGGCATTGGCCTCGAAAACCCAAAGGTGCAGCGGCGGTCCATGGCGTGTGATGGCATCGTCTAGCAGCGCTGCTCCAACACCTTGGCCTTGTCGATCGGGGTGGACGAAAAGGTGGCTGATCTCGCCCATGGTCTCGCCAGGCTTGCGGGCAAAGTTCAAGAAACCGGCCAAGAGACCATCAGCCTCGGCGACGGTGATGGCGCAGCCAACAGCAAGGCCAGCGATGTAAGCGGTGTGCTCGCTGGTGGTGTAGGGATCGTCAAACAGCTGCATGGAGGCGCGAGACGCCCCGAACAGCACGCCGAGCGGGCCGATGTCTGCGCCGGTGAAGGGGCGCAGAACGATATCCGCGCGCCCTTCAGAGTTTGGCATTAGGCGGCGGCCTGTTTGGGCTCAATCAGGCCGCGGTTCACCAGAACCTCGGCGATCTGCACCGTGTTGAGCGCTGCGCCTTTGCGCAGATTGTCCGACACGCACCAGAAGGCGAGGCCGTTCTCCACCGTGATGTCTTCGCGCACACGCGAAATGTAGGTGGCATCCTCACCAGCTGCTTCATGCGGGGTAATGTAGCCGCCATCCTCGTGCTTATCGATGAGCAGGCAGCCCGGCGCGTTGCGCAGAATGCCTTTGGCTTCCTCGGCTGTAATCGGGCTTTCAAACTCCACATTCACCGCTTCAGAGTGCGAGACGAACACCGGCACGCGCACGCAGGTCGCTGTGAGCTTGATTTTGGGATCCAAGATTTTCTTGGTCTCCGCCATCATCTTCCACTCTTCTTTGGTGAAGCCGTCTTCCATGAACACATCGATGTGCGGGATGGCGTTGAAGGCGATGCGCTTGGTGAATTTTTCAGCCTTCACCTCGCCCACTGAGAACACAGATTTGGTCTGCGCGAAAAGCTCATCCATGCCCTGTTTGCCAGCGCCGGACACCGACTGATAGGTGGCCACGACCACGCGTTTGATGGTGGCCGCGTCGTGCAAGGGTTTCAGCGCCACAACCAGCTGCGCGGTGGAGCAGTTGGGGTTGGCGATGATGTTTTTCTGCCGGAAACCCTCGATCGCATCGGCGTTCACTTCCGGCACGATCAGCGGCACCTGGCTGTCCATGCGGAAGGCTGAGGAGTTGTCGATAACAACGCAGCCGCTCGCGCCGATTTTTGGTGCCCATTCGCGCGAGATGTCTCCACCGGCGGACATTATGGCGATGTCGACTTTGGAAAAATCAACGCTATCAAGCGCCACGACTTTCAGCCTGGTGTCGCCGAAATAGGCGTCTTGGCCAGCGCTCTTGCGCGAGGCGACGGCCAGCACGGTGTCAGCGGGAAAGCCGCGCTCGGCCAAAATATCCAGCGCCTCGCGGCCGACATTGCCGGTCGCGCCGACAACTGCAACGGTATATCCCATGGGATCAATCCTTCTTTTCTGCCCGCTGTATGATCGAAAACGCGGCCTGCGCGCAAGTTTGCCTTTTTCCCTGCTCTGTGCCGGCGGCACAACCGCAAGTTACCCCTCCCGAACTCCGGGTTGGGCGGTGGCCGAACGCGCGGAAGGGACGGGCTGGTTAGAGCTCGGTCGTCTTGGTGGTGGTTTTGGTTGCGCCCAGCATCAACGCCGTTGTGAGCGACGTCACAACGAGATCGAATGCCTTGGTTAGGATGCTTTCCTGGCGCATGGTGCGCTTTACCGCCACAGACGGGCGGCGATGTCAATGTGGAGAGCCCCGATGAGCCACGTTCCTGCGCTCGCTGTTGCCTTTTTGCTTGCTGGCACCTTTCCCGCGATCGCTTCTGATGGGGCGGTTTCGATTCCTGATTATGGAACAAGACTGACCGTTCCGGCGTCCGGAACCGGCAGCCTGGAGTTTGCCCATCCGGCCTATGAGGGCGCCCGCGCCACGGTGCGTATCGAGAATGGGCGCGTGCTGGCGGGCACAGACAATGATGCGCTGACGCTTGCCACCTACGACCCTGCCAGCCAGTGGAACGATGAAATGGCGGTTTTGCTGATGGACGTTGATTTTGACGGCTATTTGGATGTCGGGGTGCTCGATGGCGTCGGCTATGGCGGCGTGAACTTTTTCTGGTCCTTCCACAGCGCGGATGCCGAGCGCCTGTTCGTGCCGGTCGGCACGTTCCCCAACCCCGAGCGTGACGATATTATGGGCACGATCCGTGCGCCGTCACGCTCCGGTCCGTTTTGGACGACGGATGTTTATCGGCCGCAGGGCGAGGGCCTCGACCATGTTCTCAGCCGCACCCATTGGGGTGAGTTCGATCTGGTCACGTTTCCCGGCGAGCGCAAAGGTGGGGCGGTGCAGCGTGGGATTATCCCAACCATCGCGCCCGACCCGTGGGATGCGGACGCGTTGGAAGACCCAGCGTTTCACCAGTTGGCGATCTCGACCAATCCAGGCCGTGCCTATTTTTACGACGCGCCCGATGAGACGACTCGGCGCGGGGCTTATCTTGTGGAAGGTGATGTTGGTCAGGTGAGCGATGTGAGCGAAACCGGCGACTGGTTTTTCCTGGTGTTCACCCATGATGAAACGCAGGTCACGACCACCGGATGGATGCGTGCGGAGGATTTGGTTTTGCCGCAGGGGTAGGGCACCAATTTTAACGTCATGGCCGGGCTTTACCCGGCCATGACGAAGAGAATTGCTAACCAGCCACCACCTTCTGCACTTCGGCCAGCAGCGCATCGCTGATTTCTTGGTTTGAGATCGGGGGGATTTCGGTAGCCATAGTGTTTGCCAGGTCACCGATGCCAATTAGACCAGCGAATCCATATAACGATTTGTTCACGTCGATAACATCTTCTTATTGCGGTGACGTCACACGCATCATACTCAGAACAAAGCGTTCGAGTGGATATAATGTTACGCAAGTCTGTCTCGCTAGTTGTTTGTGTCGCTGCTGTAGTAGCCTTGCTGGTCTACATCCATGTGAACTTCAATTCTTTCGGAGATCGCGTTGATCATGGAGTCTCAGCAATTATCGACGATATGCACACCACGACCGCCAACGTCACGCACCCTATGCAAGAAGAGGGGGCGTTTTTTCGCATGGAAAATGGTGACATTTGGTTTGAATCTGGGTCGTCGCGAATGGAACTTTTCACGAAGGAGCATTCTGGTTTACCCGCTGACGCACCATCTGGAATGCTGGTTATCGATCTTAATATGGATGGGTATGAGGACGTCGGAATTCTCAAAGAATGGTCCGCAGGATTTGGTGTCACGTCCTGGGAGTACTTCTTAGCCGATAACAATCCCAGTCAACCTTTCTTTTCCATAGGGCAACTCGGTCGTGCAACCACTTTTCCTGATCGACAGCAGGTTATGCTGGAAGTAGCAGCCGAACCATTCGTATCGCAAGCTCTCTATGATGCTTCGAATGGCGGGTTGACCAGAATTTTTACTCGCGAACATCGCGATGGTTATGACTTGCTTCGGTTGCCTGATGCTGACGATGGAATCCCTGTGGGGCTTGCTGTTAGTGCGGGTCACACCATGCTCGATATTGAGAGGGCTTTGCGCGATGATCAGCTTCATCGATTTGCTGTACAGGCAGAGTTAGTTGACGAACACGTTTTGCTGGCAGGCCCTAGTACCAAAGCTGCCCAGCTCGGTGTTGTTCGACAGGGCGACCGTGTTAACGTGGTCAGTAATACTCTAGACGGACAATGGCTGCAGATCGCTTTTCAGGGACAAGGACGAAGTGGCGATCTATTCTGGCTGCCAAAAGCAGCGTTAGCCTTTGAATTCTCCCTTGGCTCTTAACCTAATCTAACCCGCTACCACCTTCTGCACTTCGGCCAGCAACGCATCGCCCATCTGCGACGTGCTCACCGGCTTGATGCCGCCACCTGCGATGTCGCCGGTGCGGATGCCCGCATCGAGCACGTTGGCGATGGCGGTTTCAACCTGTGTGGCGAGATCCGCCATACCCAGCGAGTAGCGCAGCATCATCGCAAAGCTTGCCACCATGGCGATGGGGTTGGCTTTGCCTTGGCCGGCAATATCAGGCGCCGAGCCATGGACTGGTTCATACATGGCTTTGCGCTTGCCGGTAGCGGCATCTTCCGCGCCCAGTGACGCTGAAGGCAGCATGCCGAGCGAGCCGGTCAGCATCGCCGCCACATCCGACAGCATGTCGCCGAAGAGGTTGTCGGTGACGATGACATCGAACTGTTTGGGCGCGCGCACCAGCTGCATGCCGCCAGCGTCCGCAAGCATATGGCCGAGTTCCACGTCCTGGAAATCAGCGTGCGTCGCGGTGACCACCCGGTTCCACAGAACGCCGGAGCGCATCACATTGCGCTTTTCCATCGAGCAGACGCGCTTGTCGCGGGTGCGGGCGAGTTCAAACGCCACGCGGGCGATGCGGTCGATCTCGTGGGTGGTGTAGACCTGCGTATCGACGGCGCGCTGCTCACCGTTTTCCAGCGTCACCATCTCTTTGGGCTCACCGAAATAGACGCCGCCGGTCAGCTCGCGCACGATCAGAATATCGAGGCCTTCGACCAATTCCGGTTTGAGGGATGAGGCCGACGCAAGCGCCGGGTAGCAGATGGCTGGGCGCAGATTGGCAAACAGCGCCAGATCCTTGCGCAGGCGCAGGAGACCGGCTTCGGGACGGGCGTCGTAGGGCACCTCATCCCATTTTGGCCCGCCAACCGCGCCGAACAGCACCGCATCGGCGGCCAGCGCCTTGTCCATGGCAGCGTCGGAGATCGCGGCGCCATGATCATCATAGGCCGCGCCACCGACCAGATCGACCTCTGTCTCGATGTCGGTTAGCCCCTGTGCATTCGTCCACGCGATGATCTTATCGACCTCGGCCATGGCCTCCGGGCCGATGCCATCACCGGGCAGGACGAGAACGTTGGAGCGGGCAGGAGCCGAAGAAGGCGACATGGAACGGGCCTCATAAACTGTCAGGAAGAAGAGGCCCGTGCGTAGCGGGATGCCCCAGCGCTGGCAAGGGCGTTAGCGCATTGCCAGCCGCGGCCGCGCGACCAACACCAACAACACTATAGAAACGATCTGCCCTAGCAGAACCGCTGGCCAGATTTCGCCAATGGCCGGATCGATCCATTTCTGCGGGCCATAAGAGATCAGCGCTGTGATGACGGCCAACCCGGTCAGCGCGCGGGCCAACCCGCCGGAAAGTGGTCCAAGCACCAAGGACATGGTGGCGATGGCCATGGAGGCCGCCAGGAACGGCGCCATGGCGAACAGCGGGATAGCGCGTGGCGGGTGCGGGGAAAGTCCGGCGAAGAGGCTCGCCAACATCACCAGTTGCAGAATGATCAAGGTGCCAAGGGCGGCATGGGGGAGGCGGGAGGGCATGATTGGTCCTTTCAAATGATGAGCCTTCAAAAAACGTAAATAACTTTACGCTTGTAGATTGTGTAAAAGAGTTTACGGTTAGGTGCAAATGAATTTTTGGCAAGATCGGGTGGTGACCTGACATGGATGGTGCAGTGCCAACTAAAACGGGGTCCAGAGCGGACAACCGACGCGAGGCGATCGAAGAGGCCGCCTATCGCGTGCTGGTGCGCGATGGCTACAAAGCTGCCTCTATTCTGGCGATTGCCAAGGAAGCCAAAGCCTCCAACCAGACGCTCTACCGATGGTATGGCAACAAGCAGGGACTGTTTGCCTCACTGGTGGAGCGCAATGCCGAGGCGGCGCGCGCCTTGCTTGGCAAAGCGCTGGACGAGGATCAAGCGTCCTTGAGAGCCTTGGAAAAGCTCGGCCCGGTGTTGTTGCAGCTGGTGACCAGCGAGCGGGCGGTGGCGCTGAACCGGGCAGCCGCTGGCGATGTCTATGACACGGGCACGCTCGGTGAAGCGCTTGCCAAAGGTGGGCGAGACAAGTTGGTGCCACTGATCGCCAAGCTCCTGGCGCATGCCGATGCAGAAGGAGCGCTTCAGATCACAAACCCCGATGAGGCGGCGGAGATTTACATCAGCCTGTTGCTTGGTGACGTGCAGATCAGACGTGTGACGGGTGCTTTGAAGCCATTGTCTGAAGCGGCCATTGTGGCCCGTTCGACACGAGCGCTGAAATTGATGCGCCAGCTTTACGCTGCGTCTTGATCCTCTGTACACCATCGCCTAGATGAGCCCAGCGCGCCGCCACGTGGCGCCTTTTTTGGAACGCCTATGTCTGAGATTGTCCGCATTCGCTAAGGTTCCGGCATAGAAGCACGGCACGACCTGCTGTCGCTTAGGAACCGATCATAAGCACCTTGCCGCGCCCTTGCGTGTCGGCGAGCGATGCTTTGCGTTTGCCGTTCCAAATTCAAGACAATCCCATGAACATCTCCAAACACGAACAACGTGTGCTGCACGTGCTCGCCCAAGGTGGGTCCATCCACTTTAAGCGCAGTGCCAACGGCAAGGTGCAGGAGATCATCTGCTTCACCCGCGATAGCCACGTGCTGACCGACTGCACACTTCGCGTTTTTGAACGCCTGAAGAAGCGCAAGCTTATCCGCTCAACGGGCGGAAAACCCTACCGCATCACGCAACTGGGCCGCGTCTGCGTACGCCCCCAGTTGGACAACCGCTAGAAAGACCAAAATTATGAAAGACCGAACGCTCATCCGGCCCATTGTGCGGGCCGATCTGCCGGCGCTGAAACGAGTCATTGCCAGCACAGATTTGTTTCCGCCGGACATGCTGGACGGCATGATGGAAGGCCATTTGAACGGTACATCTGATGCCGTTCTCTGGCTCACGTTCGCCAATCCTGACCCTCTGGCTATCGCTTATGCGGCTCCTGAGCCGATGACCGAAGGCTGCTGGAATCTCTACTTGATCGCGGTGCACAGTGACCATCACAGCCAGGGTATTGGGCAGGCGCTGCTGCGCTATGTCGAAGACACGCTGTCGGTTGAAGGCGTGCGTGTGCTGCTGGTGGAAACTTCCGGCGATGCTGGGTTCGCTCGCACCCGCGGGTTCTACCTCCAAGCGGGATACGAGGAAGAAGCGCACATCCGTGAGTTCTATGCGGTCGGGGAGGACAAGATCATCTTCCGCAAGGCGCTTTAGTGTGCCTCATCATACATCGTCATGGCCGGGCTTGACCCGGCCATCCATCCTCATGCGGGTCGATTTGCATGTTAGGTGGAGATGAAAGCGAGAAAGCTGGATGGCCGGGTCAAGCCCGGCCATGACGGCTTTCTTGACCTAGGCTTCCACCTCTTCCTCAGGCTCTTCTTCGCTGTAGCGGTTCATCACTGGGATCTGGAATAGCGTGAAGGCGAATGTGATTGGCATGACGCCCCAGACCTTGAAGGCGACCCAGAAGTCGGTGGTTTGCGTGCGCCAGACGACCTCGTTGAGCACGGCCAAGAAGATGAAGAACAGGCCCCAGCGTAGGGTGAGGATGCGCCAGCCTTCTTCTTTGAGGTTGAAGGCATCATCGAACACGTAAGAGAGCAGCGAGAGTCTGAAAATCCAAAGCCCGCCGAGCAGCACCGTGGCGAACAGCATGTTTACGATGGTGGGTTTGAGCTTGATGAAAAGATCATCCTGCAAAAACAGTGTCAGCGCGCCGAAGAACAGCACGACGACGCCGGAGACCAGCGGCATGATCGGCAGCTTGCCGAGATAGATGCGCGAGGCGATCAGCGAGATGGTGATCGCGACCATGAACACGGCGGTTGCCAAGAAGATCGGCTCGCGGAACCCTGCCAGCGCCGGGTAACTCTCCATCAAGGACGCGCCACGCGCGTTGACGAAGAAGAAGATGACCAGCGGGCCCAGCTCAAGCGCAAGCTTGATGAAGGGATTTTTGGTCTCTTTCTTTTCGGGCAGGGTGGTCTCGCTCATGCTGGCTCGTTTTCTGTGGTGTCGTCGAGCCCGGCGATGGCGCGGGCGAAACTGGTGGGGTCGAAGGCTTCAAGATCGTCGACGGCCTCGCCAACGCCGATCAGGTGCACCGGTATCTGGTGCTTCTTGGCGATGGCCACAAGGATGCCGCCCTTGGCTGTGCCGTCCAGCTTGGTCATGACCAGGCCGGTGACGCCAGCGGTTTTGCCAAAAACGTCCACTTGATTGAGAGCGTTTTGGCCCGTCGTGGCATCGAGCGTCAGCAGCACATCATGCGGCGCATCAGGGTCGATCTTCTTGATCACCCGAATGACTTTTTCCAGTTCGGCCATCAGTTCGGTACGGTTCTGCAGCCGTCCTGCGGTGTCGATCAGCAGCACATCCGTGCCGTTTTCTTTGGCCTCTGTCAGTGCATCGAAGGCAAGGCCGGCTGCGTCTGAGCCTTGTGGTCGGGTGATGACGGGCGCGCCGGTGCGTTCGCCCCAAATTTTCAGCTGTTCGATGGCGGCGGCGCGAAACGTGTCACCGGCGGCGAGCATCGGCTTCATGCCAAGTGCGGAGATTTTGGATGCCAGCTTGCCGATGGTGGTGGTCTTGCCGGCGCCATTCACCCCGACCATCAAGATCACATGGGGCTTGCGCGATGGCGCGACGCGCAGTGGCTGTGCGATGGGTTCAAGCACCTTGGCCACCTCGTCGGCCAGCACCTGTTTGATCTCTTCCTCGGAGACTTCCTTGCCGAAGCGCTCATCTTCCAGCCGCGTGGTGATGGCCATGGCGGTATCAACGCCAAGATCGGCTTGGATCAGGATATCTTCCAGCTCTTCCAACGCTTCGCTGTCGAGCTTCTTCTTGGTGACCAGCGAGACCACGCCCTGGGTGATGGCGTTGGAGGAGCGTTTCAGCCCGCCGGTCAGTCGTGACAGCCAGCCCTTTTTGGCCGGTTCATTGGATGGCGTCTCGGTGCGCTTTTCCGGCGTGATGGCAATGTAGTTCAAGTCACTCATGCTGCCTGGTAGGCCTTTTCAATCAGGTTTCCAGTAAGCCTCTGGCCTTCGTGCCCGGTGATGATGACGGGCAGGATGTCGCCCGCCGCCGGGCCGTTGCCGCTGACCTGGATGGCGACTTCCGTGTAGGCCGGGATGCGCCCGCGCGCCAGACCATCGGCGACGCGCTCGATGAGCACCGGCTGCGTGGTGCCGGACTGGGCGGCCAGATGCTTGGCGAGCGCCTCGCGGCCCCTGGCACGCAAACGCTCTGCTCGCGCCTTGATCACCTGGCGGTCGACTTGCGGCATCTTGGCTGCCGGTGTGCCCTGGCGTGGCGAAAACGGGAAGACGTGCAGGAAGGTGAGGTGGCAATCGTCCACCAACTTCAGTGAGTTTTCAAACATCGCCTCGGTCTCGGTCGGGAACCCGGCAATGATGTCGGCGCCGTAGACGATGTCTGGCCGAGCTGCGCGCATCTCTTCGCAAAACGCAATCGCGTCGTCGCGCAGATGGCGCCGCTTCATACGCTTCAGGATCATATCATCGCCCGCCTGAAGTGAGAGATGCAGGTGGGGCATGAGGCGTTCATCGCTTTTGATGGCATCGACCAGCGCTGGGTCTGCCTCAATGGAGTCGATCGAGGAGAGACGCAGACGCTGAAGGTCAGGCACGTGGCGCAGGATTTGCTGAACAAGATTACCCAGCTTAGGTGATCCCGGTAGGTCCGGCCCGTAGCTGGTGAGGTCAACGCCGGTCAGCACCGCTTCGGCATAGCCTTGATCGACCAGCGCTTTGATTTGATCAACGGCGATCCCCATCGGCACGGAGCGCGCGTTGCCCCTGCCATAGGGGATGATGCAGAAGGTGCAGCGATGGTCGCAGCCATTTTGCACTTCGACGAAGGCGCGGGTGCGCTGACCGAAACCATTGGTGAAGGCTGGTGCGGTTTCCTTCACGCGCATGATGTCGGTGACATGAAGTTTGTTTGGTGTTGAGGCGGGCAGCGTTGCCCAGGTGGCGGGCGCCGTTTTGGCCTCGTTGCCCAGCACCAGATCGACCTCGTCCATCGCTGCGAAGATGTCTGGCTCGATCTGCGCCGCGCAGCCCGTCACCACAACGCGGGCGGTGGGGTTGTCGCGTTTGGCCTTGCGGATGGTTTGGCGCGCCTGGCGCACGGCTTCGCCGGTGACTGCGCAGGTGTTGACGATGATCGTGTTGCTATGGCCGGCGGCCTGCGCCGATTGGCGCATCGCTTCGGATTCCACCGTGTTGAGGCGGCAACCAAGGGTGAGAACGTCGACGGTCACTAGGCGGCCAAATTTGCAAAGAAAGCATCGGTGAGCACGACGTCGCGCTCATGTTCCACCGGTCCGGTCATCAGCACATGATCATTGTTTGCCCATTCGATCTGAAGCGTGCCGCCGGGCTGGTGCACGGTGACCAAGCGATCTGTGCGGCGCAAACGTGCGGCTGAGACAGCCGCCGCACACCCTGCTGACCCACAGGCGAGCGTCAGACCCGCGCCGCGTTCCCATGTGCGCATGACGAGCGTTTGCCGATCAACGACCTGGACGATGGAAATGTTGGCGCGCTGTGGGAACAGCGGATGGTGTTCAAGCATTGGGCCGATCTTATCGAGACCGATGGAGGCCGTATCGTCCACCCAGAAAATCGCGTGCGGGTTGCCCATGTTGACGACCGCAGGCGAGGACAGGATCGGATCGCCTGCCGGCCCAACATGCAGTTCGATGAAGCGGGTGTCCTGGAAGGCTTCAGACAACGGGATCTCGTCCCAAGCAAAACGCGGCGTTCCCATATCGACTGTGTAAGTAAGAGCCGCTTCTGGTTTGGTGATGGCAAGCAACCCGCGCGCGGTTTCCACCAACCGGGTTTCTTGCGGTCCTTGGGTCTGGTCCAAATGCCAGGCGACGCAGCGGGTGCCATTGCCACAGGCCTCGGCCAACGATCCATCAGTGTTGTAAATGCGGATCAGCGCTGCCGTGCTATCCGTGGCAGGCGCGTGCAACACCATCAACTGGTCGAAGGCGGTCTCAGACTGGTGTGCAATCGCCCGCGCTTCGCCTTCCGACACGATGTGATCGCTGTCGGTGAGGTCAAGAACCGTTATCTTATTGCCAGCGCCATTCATCACCCGCGCGCGGCGTCCAGCAAGGGCGTTCGACTGTTGCATTGGGTGCTCTACATTCATCGGGCGCGATCTATGCCCGAAGGTTGATTTGAAGGCCAGTTTTTTAAGGGTCAGGCGCCCTGGCTATGGTCGAAATGGCGTTCGAGATGACAAGCAATGCAAGGAAAAGCTCTTGAAAGTCGCAAGACTTCCTGCGGACTTACTACTTGCATCCGCACAAATGCCCTCCAACCATTTAGACCATATACATGGGTTCTGACCCTAACAGGGTGCAGTGCACACCTTGCTAAAAATCGGTTTTATGCTACATTTGTTCAACGTGCGGCGGCATTTTTTTTGAAGAGCCTAACCTGCTTCTAGCAGTTGGAACGCAAAAGATCGCCGGTTCAGAACAAGCGGCTTCTCGCACGTGAGGCTGCTTTTTATGCCACGGCAGGAGACGTTTCATGGCTACAGGTACGGTTAAGTGGTTCGATGCCACGAAGGGTTTCGGGTTTATCGTTCCCGATGAAGGCGGCAAGGATGTGTTCGTGCATATTTCAGCTGTTGAGCGCGCGGGCCTTCAGACCCTCAAAGATAATCAGAAAATCACCTACGAACTGGAAGAAGGCCGCAACGGCCGCATGGCTGCAGCGCAGCTTCAGGTTCAAGACGATTGATCACCGTCAGATAACGTTCCGGCCCGCAAAGCTGGAGTGCTGAGGAAAGCCGGGCTCTGCGTCCGGCTTTTTTGTTTTTTGCATGATGTCTTTGGGCCGAGCGTTGGTGGTGCCAACGATTTTGGTTTGACGATCCCAACACGTCCTGCTGACCTTGCCACAAAAGAACCGGAGTGGGGCATGCCACAACAGCGACTGGCCGATGTCATCACGCTCTGCGACAAGCTGGATCTGGCGATCTTCATCCTAGAGGTTGGCCAGGATGAGACGTTCATCTTTCGCAAACTCAACCGGTTCCACGAGACCATATCGGGTCTGAGAAGCGAGGATTTGGAGGGCAAGACGCCGTTCGATGTCCTGCCGCCGCGCATGGCGGAAAATGTTCAAGCGAAGTACCTCACCTGTCTACGCTCGCGTGCACCGCACACCTATGAAGAAGTCTTGCAGTTCCCGGCTGGCGAAATCTGGTGGCAGACAACGCTCTCGCCACTGATTTTCGATGATGGCCGGGTGATCGGCATCGTTGGCACCGCCATAGACATCACTGCCCACAAAATGCAGGAAATTCGGGACGCGAAGGCGTTGGCCGACCTGCGCAAACTGAACGAAGAGATCAACACTTATACGTCGATGGCAGCGCATGATGTGCGCGGGCCGCTGCGCAAGATCAAAGTAATCAGCGAGCTGATCTTTGCCGGCATCACCAATGGGTCAGAACCCGATGCGCCTTTGACGTTGACCGGCGAAGAAAAAGTGCTGGCGGAGTCGATTGGGCAGATCGCCGATTCCACCTTGCAGCATGTCGACAGCATTTTGAGTTATGCACGCGCCCTGGAACTGCCGAGCGAAGCAACGCTTGAGCCAGTGGATCTGGGCATGCTGTTTGCCGATCTTACCGGGCTCGTCGATGCCACCCGATCGTTCGACTTTGATTATCCAGCAGAAACCATTGTGGCCGAACGGGTCATTTTACAGATCACGTTGCGCAACCTGCTTGAGAATGCTGTGAAGTTCGGCAACGCGCGCTGCACAATCTCCTTGAGCGTGAGCGACGATGAACCGGCGTTCTTGCGCTTTGTTGCCTCCGATGACGGGCCAGGCTTCGCTGATGGCGCGGTGCTCAGCGATCAATCGGCGCAGTCACGCTTGCAACTGCCAACAAGCGGGTTCGGACTGGCCAGTGCGCAGCGGATGATCGAGTCACGCGGCGGGAAGATGTGGCTCGCTGAACCGACTGGGCTGCCCGAAAACGAGCGGCTCAGCGGCGCGCATGTCGCCTTCACGATACGAGGATCGATCGACAAGGATGCTGCCAACGGCACCTGACCGGTAGACTGTTCTGCGAACGCCGGCAGGCCTTGACGGCTCTAAACGATTATTTTGCCGCCCTTTTCTGCGCAAACCGGTAGCTGCCCCCGGAACAAGTCCGGGGCAGGCGGTTTGTTGAAAACGCTCTAGGCGGTCGGCCCAAACTCGGCGTCAGTGCCGGCGATGGCTATCGATCGGCGTGACCGGCGCTGTCGCTGCCTGCGCGATGACGTCGGCAAAGACGCCGGTACGGATCACACCAAGCAACTCGGATTTGTCGAGAATGATCTCTTCGCCGTGGCGCTGTTCGGGCTTGAACTCCTCGCCCGATACATCGGCCGAGATCACCATCGTGCAACCGCAAAAACCAGTCGCTTCCTTCAATGTCTCATAGGCTTGGTGGTAATTGGCGTGTGGGGGGACGCGGTTATCAAGAATGAGCGCATCATACTCCTGCTGAGCAAGCGCGTCGCGCGCCTCCTCCAGAGTGGTACACGCTGTCATGTCGTAGGAATGTTTGTCGTCAAGGCTTAGATACGCCTGCATCAGGCGATGATCGATGTCGCAATCGTCGAGATAAAGTAGTCGAATTGAAACGGTCATTGCCGTTAGCGCTCCCAGCATTATTGGTGGACGAGAACGCTGTCCGGTACCTCACTCATTTCAAAAACTGTCGCGCATGTTGACGAGGTAACGACCTCAATGAACGACCGTGAGACTCCAACCTTAGTGAGGAAGATAGGCCTCACGGATATCTTCGGCAAGCCTAATATAATCATTCAGTGTTGAAGGCTTGGTGCGATACTCTGTTGCGCCCAACGCAAATGCCTTTTCGCGGTCGTCTTGCTGGGAGGAACTCGACAACATCATCACCGGGCAGGGCTCGGCGGGATCTTTGGGGCGCTTCTTGCGTAGTGCAGTCAGCACATCAAAGCCATTCATGTTCGGCATTTGAATATCGAGCAACGTGACGTCGGGTTCATGCCGTGTGATGGCATCGACTGCTTGGCGGGAGTCAGCAATTTCGATCAACTCTATGGGCATCCCCAAAGTGTTGAAACTGCGTCGAATGACAAACCTATCCAGCTCATCATCATCTACCACCAGGACACGCAGAGGCAGTGAAGGCGCTTCGGAAACAAATTCCTGCATAATCACGACCTTTTCGAGTTGAGAATTAACGGATTGTTAAGAACTCTCATCAGTGCGTACGGAATAATACGAGCATGCGCTGCGATTCTGCCTTTGTATGTAGGCGTTTTGGCATAAGTGTCCACTAATTTATGAAATTTTTAACCTTTTGCCATCCTTTACCCACAGGGCAGTTGGCAGGCTTTCTCCCGCATTTCCCGATACTATCGTAACGGCACCTGGCTTGTCTAAGCGACCTCTAATGGTTGATCTGCTTAGCCTCTTGGACATTGGCATTTAACCGTAGAAGGCAGGTTCATCGTACCAATTTGGGTTGAAATTGGCAGTGATTTTTGTCGCCAAGCGCATAAAACGCCGCGAATCACCCCCAAGAAGCGCACGTTTTTGCGACCAATACGGGTCAATTGTTGCCGGTTTTCAGTGCTCCGGCACGATGGCTGAGGCCAACCGCGACACCTTCCATCTCATGGGACGATGCCGACACCGAGCGGCTGGTTTCCAAGCTCTGATCGGCCTGTTGGCGTAGGTCGTTCACCGCCTCGTCGGCCGTGTTGGCATGAATTGCAGCGTGACTGATCGCTCGTTCAACCGCTTTGGTTTCGTCTTCGAAGGCGCTTACGCCCTCAGACAGGGCCGCGATGCGGCTGGCGGCATCGCCCATACCGTTTGAAATCGCGCTCACTGTCTCGCGTTCGCGCTCGGCGGTGGCATGGATGTCGGCCACAGCGCCGACGATTGATTCCAAGATCGTGCCGACTTCGCTGATCATGTCGCGCGAACCAAGCGAGCTGTCGCGCACTTTCAGGATGGCACCGCGAATGTCTTCGGTGGCGCTGGCGGTGCGCTCAGAAAGAGCTTTGATTTCATTGGCAACGACCGCGAAGCCCTTGCCATGGTCACCGGCGCGCGCCGCCTCAATGGTGGCGTTGAGGGCGAGGAGGTTGGTTTGGTTTTGGATGCCGATGATCAGATCGACGACTGCTTCGATGTCGTCGGCGGCTGCGCCAAGTTTGGAAACGGTTGCACTGGCGTTCTGCGACAAGGCAACCGCCTCGCCCGAGACTTCTTTTGCCTCGTTTGCGCCCTCGGCAACACCGCTGACGGCGTTCGACAGGTTTTCGACGAAAGCCGCGATCTGGCGAATGTCGCCGGAAACGACGCCAGCCGATTGGGCAAGTTCGGTGCTCTTGCGGCGTAACGTCTTGGCGTCATCGACGGCGTGGTTGGCGCTCTGCGCGACAGTTTTCGACGAGATTTGAACTTCTCCGGTCCGGGTGTGCACCACTTTGGCGGATTTGCTGACCTCGTGGGCAACGGAGTTTAGCTCGGCTGCCAACCGGCCCGACGTCTCCGAGACATCGCCGACCAGGGTTTGAACCTTGTCGAGAAACGGGTTGATGATGAGGGCCAGGTCCGCGGCTTCGTCGCCGGTGGTCTCATCAAGGCGCGTGGCAAGATCTGCCCGTCCCTCGGCGATGGCTTGAAGGCTTTGCTGCAAGGCGTGCGTGCCCAGAGAAGCGCCGTGCTCGGCGGCATTGAGCCCCATTGCCTCGGCTTCGTCACTGACCCGCAAGCCGACCGTTTTGTCGATCAACCAGATGCCTGGCACAGCTATGGCGCCGACCCAGACGATGTTCACGGCGACGCCGATGAACTGCACACCCAATTGGGCAAGTCGGGTGTCAGCAGCCAGTTTTCCATCCAACGCGAAGAGGGCCACGGCGAGCGTGCCGTATGCGCCGGCCACGCCATGCACCGCCACCGCGCCAACGACATCATCAAGCTTCAAGCGCCTCTCGATGAAGTCTTCGGCCAGCACGACAAAAATGCCCGCGCTCGCGCCGATCAGCACGGCCCCAAGCGGGGCCACGGCATCAACGCCTGCGGTGACGGCGACCAAGCCGCCCAGAAGGCCGTTGATCGAACGATGGGGCTGAAACAGGCCATCGCGCTCCTTGCCCAGAGCTAAGGACGCAACCCCTCCGGCTGTGCCGGCGAGAAGGGTGTTGATGATGATGTGCCCAAGATCGATGGTGGCAGCGGTGGTCGAACCGCCGTTGAAACCGATCCACCCGACAAAAAGAATAACCGCACCGGCCGTTGCCAGCACCATGGAGTGACCATGGATTTTTCGCGGATTGCCATGCTCATCGAATTTGTCGCGGCGCGGCCCGACGAGCCAAATCGCAACCAGTGCCACCCAAGCGCCTGTTGCATGCACAACCGTGGAGCCAGCAAAATCAATAAACCCAAGATCGGCAAGCCAGGCGGTGTTGGTGGGCAGAAGCAAGTTGCCCCAAGCCCAATGCCCATAAACAGGATAGATTAGCACCCCAATTAACATCGCGATTAGTGCATAGGCTTTGAGTTTCATGCGTTCAGAGACCGCGCCGGAGACGATGGTGGCGGCGGTGCCGACAAACATCGCTTGAAAGGCGAAGAACGCGTAGGTCCACTCATCCTGAAACCCGGTGATGAGGTGGTCCTTGTTCCAACCGATGGTGCCAAGCTGGCTGGCGCCAAACATGAAGGAAAAGCCGAACAGGGCGAAGGCGGAGATCGAGATGAGCAAGTCGCAGAGGTTCTTCTGAGCAACATTGATAGAATTTTTGGACCGTGCTGTGCCCGCCTCTAGCATCAGAAAACCGATCTGCATCAGGAGCACCAGTCCAGCGCAGGTCAGCATCCAAGTGAAGTCGGCGCGCAATTGTTGATCGAGCCGCAGAGCCTCCACGGTTGCATCCAGAAGCAGCGGGGAGACCTCGGCCGCGGCCGGGAGAGCTGGCAGGCTCATCGCCAGCGCAAGCGCCAGAGGGGAAAGGCGTTGCAGAGTTCGGCGCATCATTGTCTCCTAGCGAGCAGAGCGGTTCGGTGGTGGGCGGATGCTCGGCTTTCGTTGCAAGCGTGCACGTGAATGTGCGTAGAGATATGCTCGTATAAGTTGTAGTTTGCTTAACAGCACCTAATGCGTGTTGTTCGGTTTGTCTGGATCATGGTCCGGATCTCGTTCTGAATCCTGCCTTGGGTCTGCGTGCTTTCCTTGACTTTTCCTGGCGGAGGCCGTAGCGGGTCGCTCTCTTGCTGATGCAATCGTTTTGCATGAGCCGACCGGGACCCCTATCTGTGGGTGATACCGGAGGTCAACACCCGCCAGCGCGTTGCGCTCTCGGGTGTGTTTTGGCGTTGTTTGCTCCGCAGTTGCGCCAGCGCGTTGCACCTGTGGGTGTGTTTTGGCGTCGTCGGCTTAGCCGTTGTGCCAGAGCGTCATGCCCTTGGGTGCGCTTACCGCTTGGCTCCCTGTTTTTCGCGCGCCGCAGCAACCAGACTGGACCGACACCATGTTCGATACGCTTTCTGACCGCCTTTCCGGCATTTTCGATGGGCTCACCAAACGTGGTGCGCTCAGCGAAAAAGACGTGAGCGAAGCTCTGCGTGAGGTTCGCCGCGCGCTTTTGGAGGCCGACGTTGCGCTAGAGGTTGTGCGCGCCTTCGTCGAGCAGGTGCGGACCCGCGCGGTGGGCGTTGAGGTTCTGAAGAGCGTTTCGCCGGGCCAGCAGGTCATCAAGATCGTCCATGACGAGTTGGTGGCCGTGCTTGGCTCCGAAGCGCAGACCATCGACCTGGCCTCGGTGCCGCCGGTGCCGATCCTGATGGTCGGTCTGCAGGGTTCGGGTAAAACGACGACCACAGCGAAGATCGCCAAGCGGCTTGTTGAGCGCGAGAAGAAAAAGGTCCTGATGGCCTCGCTCGATACGCGCCGTCCGGCGGCGATGGAGCAGCTGCGCGTGCTCGGCGAGCAGCTTGAAGTGCCGACGCTTCCGATCGTCGACGGTCAAAGCGCGGTCCAAATCGCCAAGCGGGCGATGGAGGCGGCGCGTCTGGGCGGTCATGACGTGGTGCTCTTGGATACCGCTGGGCGCACCACCGTTGATGAAGCGTTGATGGCTGAGACCGCCGAGATCGAGCAGGTCGCCAAACCGCATGAAGTGCTGCTCGTTGTCGATGCGCTGACCGGTCAGGACGCGGTGAACACCGCGCGCGCCTTCGATCAGCGCCTCGATGTCACCGGTATTGTGCTCACCCGCGTCGATGGCGATGGACGCGGCGGTGCGGCGCTCGCCATGCGCGCCGTTACCGGCAAACCGATCAAGCTGATCGGTACAGGCGAGAAGGTCGACGCGCTTGAGGAGTTTCACCCGCAACGCATCGCCGGGCGGATTCTGGGGCAGGGCGATATCGTCTCGTTGGTCGAAAAAGCCGCCCAGGACATCGATCAGGAAAAAGCGGCCAAGATGGCCAGGCGCCTGCAAAAGGGCGCGTTCGATCTCAATGACCTCAAAGAGCAGATGCAGCAGATGCAAAAGCTCGGCGGCATGGGCGGCCTGATGGGCATGATGCCCGGCATCGGCAAGATGAAGAAGCAGATTGATCAGTCCGGGATCGATGACAAAGCCATCACCCGCCAGATCGCGATCATTCAATCGATGACGCCGAAGGAACGGTCCAAGCCTGATCTTTTGAAGGCCAGCCGCAAAAGGCGGATCGCTGCCGGTTCCGGCATGCACGTCGCCGACGTCAACAAGCTTCTGAAAATGCACCGCCAGATGGCCGACATGATGAAGGCCATGGGTAAGAAAAAAGGCGGCATGCTGGGCAATATGTTCGGTGGTGGCATGCCAAGCCCTGAAGAAATTGCGGCGGCGCAGGCCGCCGAAGGTGGTGCTGGAGAGGCACCGAGCCTTGACCCGGATGCGCTGGCCAAGATGGCACAGCAGGCGGGGGGCGGATTGCCGGGTTTGGGCGCTCCCGGTGGACTGCCTGGTTTGGGAGGCGGCATGCCGGGCCTGCCCGGGTTGCCAGGATTGGGCGGTCAGGTCCGTGGCGGAAAAAAGAAGAAGCGCAAATGAGCGACGACGCGCCGATCTTTGCACCAACGCTGGAAACCGAGCGGCTGATCCTGCGCGGTTGGCATCTTGATGATTTTTCCACGTTGGCGACGTTTCTGGCCGACGATGAGGCGAACCGTTTTCGAGGCGGCGCGGTCGAGCGCAATGCGGCCTGGACCCATCTGGAAGGTCTGGCTGGTCAATGGGCATTGCGCGGCTACGGAACCTTTGCGGTCGAGGACAAAGAAACCGGGGACCTCGTCGGATGGGCCGGTCTTTGGCACCCGTCGCGCCTTGAAGAGCCGGAGCTTTGCTGGAGCATTTTTCCTGCGCATACCGGCCAGGGCTATGCCCACGAAGCGGCGGGTGCCGCGCTTGTCTGGTGGACGCAGATCGAAGACCAGCCAGCTCCTTTCTCTATGACGCATCCGGAGAATATCGGCTCGCAGCGCGTAGCGGAAAAGCTTGGCGCGGTGCGTGGCGAAGACTTTGTTTTCGATGGCCGCACGTCTTTCTTTTACCGTCACCAGATCGGCACGCGCGAGGAGATGGTCCATTGATCACCAACTATGCGCTGACCATTCCAACAATCGAGACTGAGCGGCTAATTCTGCGTGGCTGGAAAGAGGCCGATGCGACGGGATACGCGGAGCTTTATGGCGATGAAGAAAACGCCAAGTTCATCGGCGGCGTGATGGCGCCTTGGGATGCGTGGCGCATGGTGGCGCAGCGTATCGGCCAATGGCATCTGCGAGGCTTTGCCATGTTTGCGCTCGAAGAGAAAAGTTCAGGGCAATTCATCGGCCATGCTGGCCCCAATTTCCCTGAAGGCTGGCCGGAGCAGGAGATTGGCTGGGGCCTGATCAAGCGTTTCCAAGGCAAGGGATACGCTCTTGAGGCGGCGCGCGCTTCGCTGCGCTTTGCCTATGAGGTGCTTGGCTGGCGAACCGCCGTCAGCCTCATCGACACCGACAACATTGCCTCTCGCAAGCTCGCCGAGCGCCTTGGCGCCACCTTTGAGCGCACCGAAACGGTCACCAGTTTTACCGCCGATGTCTATCGGCACCTTCCGCCTTCCCAATTCTTAAACAGCTGAACAAAAAGGACATTCACCCATGGCTATCAAACTGCGTCTCGCCCGTGGCGGGTCAAAAAAACGCCCCTACTATTCCATCGTTGCTGCCGATGCGCGCGCGCCGCGCGATGGTCGCTACGTAGAAAAAGTCGGTAGTTACAATCCGCTGCTGCCAAAGGACTCCGAAGACCGCGTGAAGCTGAACGTGGAACGCATTCAGCATTGGCTGTCTGTTGGTGCGCAGCCGACCGACCGCGTCCTGCGTTTCCTGGACGAAGCTGGCCTTGCCAAGCGCGAAGCGCGCAACAACCCCAACAAGGCTGTTCCTGGCGAGAAAGCCAAAGAGCGCGAGCAGGAAAAAGCGGACAAGGCTGCCGCGTTGGCTGAGGCCGAAGCTGAAGCTACTGCTGCACCGGCTGAAGAAGTGCCCGCTGAAGAGGCACCCGCTGAAGAGGCTCCGGCAGAGGAAGCTCCTGCCGAAGAAGCTGCCACTGAAGACGCCAGCGCCGAAGAAGAGAAAGCTAGCTAGGGTCTTGACCCTAGGGTCACGACCTACGGCTTTTCTTGCCCATGCCGGGTTCATCCGACGATCAGCTCATCATCCTTGCCCGCATCGGTGCGCCCAATGGGGTGCGCGGTGCGGCGCGGGTGAAGCTGTTTGGTGATGATCCCGCTGGCCTTGCCGATTATGGCCCGTTGCGGCGGGCCGATGGCAAGGGCACGCTAACGGTGACCGGTCTGCGACCAGGCAAATCGCCAGATATGGTGGTGGCGACATTTGATGGCGTCACCAGCCGCGAGCAGGTGGCCGAGCTCAAAGGTGTTGAGCTTGGTCTGCCGCGGTCGGCGTTACCCGCGCCGGACGATGAGGACGATTTCTACCATGCCGATCTCATCGGCCTGGAAGCACGGCTTGGTGACGGATCACGCTTTGGCGAGATCATCCAGGTGGCCAATTACGGCGCCGATGATCTGCTTGATGTGAAGCCAGACCGGGGTGGCCCCTCGGTTCTTGTGCCGTTCACCAAGGCCATCGTTCCTTCGGTTAAGATCACCGATGGGTACGTGGTGCTCGACCCACCTGACGGGCTGCTCGACCCGCCGAAGAAAAAGCCTGCCGAGGCTGACGGGGACGACGGATGACGTTCAAAGCTGACGTCTTCACGCTCTACCCCGACATGTTCCCCGGCACGCTCGGGGCGGCTCTGGCTGGCAAAGCTTTGGCGGACGGTCTTTGGTCGCTTGAGACACACAACATCCGCGACAGCGCCACCGATAAGCACCGCTCGGTGGATGATACGCCAGCGGGCGGTGGTGCGGGCATGGTGCTGCGCGCTGATATTTTGGCCAAGGCGCTTGATGCGCATGTGCCTATTGATGATCCGCGCCCGAAGCTGTTGATGTCGCCGCGCGGCGTTCCACTGACACAAGACATGGTGCGGGACTTGGCCGATGGTCCTGGCGCGGTGATCGTTTGCGGGCGGTTTGAAGGCGTGGATGAGCGCGTGATCGAAGCGCGCGGCTTGGCTGAGGTTTCCATTGGCGACTATGTGCTTTCGGGCGGCGAAGCGGCCGCCCAGGTGCTGCTCGATGCGGTGGTCCGCCTGCTGCCAGGCGTCATGGGCAACGACGTGTCTGGCACGCATGAAAGCTTTGAAGACGGGCTTCTGGAGCATCCCCATTACACCCGGCCAGTTGAGTGGGAGGGGCGGACAATTCCAGATGTGTTGCGCTCCGGCGATCACAAGAAGATCGAACAGTGGCGCCGCGAGCAGGCCGAGGCATTGACCCGCACGCGGCGTCCGGATTTGTTGTCCTAGAGCTCGTTGCGCTTAATGGAATTCATCTTTCTGGCTGAACGTGTTGTGCGTTGCAAACGCTGCCTCCCCAAGTAAGATGATTAGATCAATCCAATGGACGCAACACGCTTTAGAACTCTCGACAAGCGCAAACCCGTGGTGTATGCGATCCGCTCACCCGGTAGGCGACTGCCGGGCTTTTGGATTTTAAAATAGCCTGTGCACTTGGCGCGCTTGTTGCGCACCAAGTAGATCGACCGATCGTCACCGACGGGCTTTGTTCGAACACGCACGCATCCCGCGGCCTTTCTTCCGGCGCATCCTTGCGCAGGGCCCTTGTGATGCCTCTGGACCGAGACATATGGAGATCAGCCGATGAACCTCATCGCTGAACTGGAAAAAGAACACGCCGCTGAGCTTGAAGCCAAGCGTCCGATCCCGACCTTCTCACCGGGCGACACCTTGAAGGTGAATGTACGCGTGACTGAAGGCACCCGCACCCGTGTGCAGGCTTATGAAGGGGTGTGCATTGCGCGTTCCGGCGGTGGCCTGAATGAGAGCTTCACGGTGCGCAAGATTTCGTACGGTGAAGGCGTGGAACGTGTGTTCCCGCTCTACTCGCCTCTGCTCGACAGCATCGAAGTGATCCGCCGCGGTAAGGTGCGTCGCGCGAAGCTTTACTACCTGCGCGACCGTCGCGGTAAGTCGGCGCGTATCGCTGAGGCAACCAACGTGCGTGCCCGTGCTCTCAATGATGAAGTGCGTGCCGGCATCGCTGCTGAGAAAGCTGCTGCCCAGGCTGCCAAGGAAGAAGCCAAAGCTGCAGCCGCCGCTGCTGCTGAAGCCGAAGCCGCTGCCGCAGAGGCCGCCGCTGCCGAAGCTGAAGCACCGGCTGAAGACAAAGCCGACTAGGCTTTCGCGCCTAATTGATTTGGAAAAGGCGGTCGTTCGGCCGCCTTTTTTGTGTCTGGTCGCGACAACCCATCAGAGCTGGTCGTGGTTGAGCGCCAGATGCTGAAGCAGCATGATCGTTTTGGCGTCGGCGATCTCGCCGGACGCGATCATGGCCAGCGCATCCTCGAACGGGATGTGCAAAACCTCGATATCTTCACCCTCATCGGGATGGCCGCCACCCGCCGATACTTGGTCCTTGGCCGAATAAGTGCCGATGAAACAGGCCAGTTTTTCGGTCACTGAACCAGGGCTCATAAAGGTGTCGAACGCCAAGGTGAGCTTGGAGACGCTGTAGCCGGTTTCTTCCTCAAGTTCGGCGCGCATGCGCTCGGCAGGGTCGAGCCCCTCCAACAAACCGGCTGGAGCTTCGATCAAAAAGCCATCATGGCCGTTGAGCATAGCCGGTAGGCGAAACTGTTTGACCAGCAAGACAGTGTTTTGATCGCGATTGTAGAGCAGGCAGGCCGCGCCATTGCCGCGATCATAGGCCTCCCGGGTTTGGTTCTGCCAGGTTCCATCGCGCCGTTTCAGCGCGAAGGTGTGCTTGGTCAGGGTCCCCCAATTGTCGGAGAGCACGGTTTGCTCAATAGGGCGGACGAACGCATTGTCTTTCACGGGTCAGGCCTTGGCAGATGACAGAAAAAACCCGGCTCACGCATCCATGAGCCGGGTTGTTAATTTACAAGGATCGCAGTTTTTTTAGCAGCGAACGATGCGGTAGGTGCCGTCGCCGTTTGAGACGGCGCATTCGTTGGTCGTTGTGTTGCGGGCGTAGATTGCGCCTGCTGCCGCGCCAGCTGCGCCAGCAACGATGACCCATCCGGCACTTGCGCCAAAGGCCGCCGCTGTCAGAGCGCCAAGACCACCTCCGATAACGCCGCCGGCCAACGTGTTTTGCTCAACACGGCTCATCGATTGGCAGCCGGTCATGGCCAAAGCGCCGGCCAGCACGATGCTGGCGATAATGCGCTTGGAACCACGTTTGGCGGCTGGGCTGAGGGTTTGAGTGTGTGACATCACGATCATCTCCTAAGTGCGGTGGACGCGCCATCCCGTCAGCGCGCGGCGCCGGTAGGATGCATGTCTAAGGCACGTCTGTCGATTGATCGCCGTCAATGCCTTGATCACGAAACGCTACAGGAGCGGTTTGGTTGCCGCCTCGGTGAGCGATTGATGAAGAAAACGGCGAAACTCCTCGGCGCCGCCGTTTTCGGTTCGGTTTGCTGCAAGCAATCTATTTCTTGCCGTCGCCTGGTACGTTCGGTGCGGTGCCCGTGCCAGCATTGATATCGCGGATCGACAAGGTGGCCGGCGCGTTGCCGACGGAGGAGAAGGTGCCGAGCCAGACTTCATACGGACCGCTGGGGGCGCCACCGACAAGCACCAGCGGGTTAAAGTCGCCGCCGGAATCATCATCGCAGAACACCCTGCCGTCCGGCCCACGAACGACCAGTGTGGTGTCTTCGGCCGAGCGAGCGGTGAACTCAACATCGACACCCCCGCCATCGACGAAGGCCACGAAATCGGCGCTGGATGCGACGAAGCCGTTGCAGTTGTTGCCGAAGGTGTCGAAGGCCTCAAACGAACCGCCAGCGAGCAGCTCAAATTCCTGACGTGCCATGCCGGCCGACACCGAGGTCTCGGTCACCGCGCCATCGGGCAAGACTTTTTCATCGAGGATCTCGCTGATGGCCAGCGTGGCGTTGGGGTTGCCGGCGGTCGGGTCATAGGTGCCGATAAAGATCTCATAAGGGCCCGACACTGGTGCGGTCAGCGTCAGCGATGGGTTGAGGCCATCGGTGTCATCATTGCAGAGCACTTCGCCGGTTGGCGTGCGCATCAGCAGCGTGGTGTCAGCATCGGAGTTGACGAACACGCGCAATGGAAAGTTGCCAGAGGTGTAGTTGAGCACGAAATCGGGCGTGCTTGCTATGTTGCCCCAGCAGGACGGATCGACCGAACTGGCATCGACCACGCCACCGGCGGCGAGCGTTGTCGTAAACGGATCGGGGGTGAAGCCCGCGGTCAGCGACATCGAGTTGATCGCGCCAGAGGGGTGCGTCTTGGTCGTCGACACTTCCTCAATCAGCAGATTGGCTGGCGGGAAAACATCGCCTTCGATCGGGTTGAAGGTGCCGATCCAAATTGCATAGTCGCCGGTCAATCCTTCCGGCCCGATCAGCCCGGGGTTGAGGCCGGCAAAATCGTCATTGCACTGGACCTCGCCATTGGGCAGCGCGACCGCCATGGTCGTGTCATCGTCGGACGTTGCCGTGATACGCAGCGCTAGATTTCCCGAATAGCTGACCACGTAGTCTGGCGCTTCGGCGACGAAGCCGTTGCAGAACTGGCCAAGCGTGGCGCCTTCCATCGCGCCGCCGGCTTGAAGGTCAATCGAATGCCCGCCGAAGCCGGAATTTAGCTGGACCGAGCCGAAAGTGGGCGCTAGGCGCAGGCGATCTCCCAGAGGGCCAGGTGCGACAGAACCGCGATCGCTGCCGGGACCGGCCGTGACCGTCAGCGTGGCGTCGGGGTAGACGTCGTTCTGGATCGGATTGAAGGTCCCGACCCAGACGCCGTAATTGCCGATCGCCGGTGAGGCGATGCTGAGCGCCGGGTTAAGGTCAAGATCATCATCGTTACAGAAGACCTGGCCGTTGGGATCGACAACCACAAGGGTCGTGTCTTCGACCGACTCCACGCCCAAATCCAGCGGGCCGCGGCTGCCGCCCTGATAGCTGATCACATAGTCAGGCACGTCAGCGACAAAGCCCGCGCAGGCATTGTTGATGCCAAACGCGTCCATGTCACCGCCGGCTTGGAGATTGAAGGTCTGGCTGCCAAAGCCGGTCGTGACTGCTATTTCGCCGAAGGTTGGCGCTTGGTTGGCGTTGAAGCCGCTACCGGTTGGTCCGGGGGCTGGCGTGGTGGTAGGTGGTGAGGGTGCGCCTGAGGTCGAGATGGTCAACTGCGCGTCGGGGAAGAAATCGTTCTCGATCGGCAGATAGGTGCCGACCCAAATGGCATAGCTGCCGGCGGATGGGTTGCTGATTTGCAGACCAGGATTGAGATCGACAGCATCATCGTTGCAGAGCACCGACCCATTGGGCGTCACCACGACCAGCGTCGTATCGACGTCGGAGGTCACCGCCAGATCGATCGGACTGCCCATGCCGGGCGCGACCGTTAGCTGATAGTCAGGGACATCAGCAACGAACCCGGCGCAGCTCTGGTTGGTGTCAAAGGCATTGATTTGGCCGCCGGCTTGCAGCGTGAAATCTTGCGTCCCAAAGCCTGCGCCAATTTCCACTTCCCCGAAGGTCGGCGGCTGATTGGTGTTGAAGCCGGTCGCGGTCGGATTTGGCGCAGGCGTGACTGGTTGGGCTGAGACTGTCTGTTCGGACAAAATGATATCGGCGTCAGGAAACGTGTTGTTTTGAATGGGTTCGAACGTGCCGATCCAAATGGCGTAGCGACCGGGCTCACCGGAGGAGGTTTCGATGCCAGGGTTGAGGCCGTCGAAATCGTCATTGCAGAGGATTTGCCCGTCCGGCGCTTCGATGACCATGGTTGTGTCGGCGTTCGATGAACCCTCGATCAAAACCGACGCACTGCCACTGTAATCAAAGATCAGGTCCGGTGCGTCGGCGATGAAACCATTGCACCCTGGTGCGAAGCCGCTGGCGTCGATGTCGCCGCCGGCCTGGATCGTCTGCGAGGCGGACCCGAATCCCTGTCCTTGGCTGACGGTGCCGAAGGTTGGATCAAGTTGGCTGTTCTGCGCTGATGCCGACGCGACGAGGCCGAGAGAAAGCGCGGTGGTGGCGACCCCTGCGAGCAGTTTGATGGCGGGTTTTGTTGAGTTTTGGATAGCCATGCGTGCGGGATCCCCTTGTTGGTTTGCAGGCAGCGGCGGATTGCTGCCCTTGGTGTTTGCCCGGTCGTTTCGACGCGCGCGAGGTTACGCCTCGCTTTGGCAGCTTGTCCACCGAGCAGTGGCCATGCCGAAAGAGCGTGGCGAACCCTCAGTTAACAGAGCGATGCATCTGCGCCGTGACGGACGTCACACTAGGGTCGGCGCAGCTGAACCGGCGCTGAACGACACAAGGGATCGTCGCCAGCGCCAGTTTTACGACTGGCTACTTCACCAGAACTGGGCGATCGCCACCACGACCTGCGGCAACGGTAAGTGTCGCATTGGGATAGTCGCTGCTCTCCGAGTAGGTGCCGACCCAAACCGCATAGTCGCCGGCCATTGGGCCATTGATGCTGATCGCTGGGTTGAGGCCGTTGGCATCGTCGTTGCAATAGACCGTGCCATCCGGTGCAACCACAACCAGCGTTGTGTCGATGTGCGACTGGACACTCACCTCCAGGGGCACCCGGCCTGCGCCTTGGAAATCGATGGTGTAATCAGGCACATCGGCGACCCACCCGGAACAATTGCCATTGACTGAGGATGCGCGCAGGCCGCCACCGGCCAACAGGTCAAAGTCGTGCGATCCAAATCCGCGCTGAACGCTGATATAGCCGTAGGTTGGCTCAGCATTGGCGTTGAAGGCAACCGGCGGACGCTGCGTTGGCCGCCCGCCGCCCGGGCCTGCGGTGATCGTCAGGGTTGCATTTGGATAGGATTCCGTGCGTGAGAACGTGCCGACCCAAACGGTGTAGGCGCCGGCGCGTGGGCTGGCGATTCTGAGCGCCGGATTGAGATCGTTGTCGTCATCATTGCAATAGACGTCCCCGCCTGGTCCAACGACCACCAGCGTGGTGTCGGTGCTTGATTGCACGGCGAGGTCGAGTGGCACGCGCCCTAGCCCTTGAAAATCGATGGTGTAATCGGGCGCATCGGCGATGTAGCCAGAGCAGCTGCTGTTGATCGCATTGGCGCTGACCATGCCTCCGGCCTGAAGGTCAAAACTCTGGCTGCCAAAGCCGCGCGCGACCTCGATGATGCCGTAGGTCGGCGCCGCCTGGGCGTTGAAGCCGACGGGCTGCCGAACACCGCCGGGACGTGCTGACACGGTCAGTGTCGCGTCTGGATAGGTGTCGCCGTCGGAGTAGGTGCCGACCCACACGGCATAGTTGCCGGCTCTTGGGTGGCCAATGCTGAGCGCGGGGTTGAGGCCGTCGCTATCGTCGTTGCAGTACACCGACCCGTCCGGCCCCATAACCACCAGCGTGGTGTCGGTGCTGGAGTTGACGCTGATATCAAGCGGTACTCGGCCGGCCCCTTGGAAATCGATGGTGTAGTCGGGCGCATTGGCGATGTAACCGGAGCAATTGCTGCCGACATCCGACGCCGTGATTTGGCCGCCAGCCTGCAAGGAAAAGCTCTGACTGCCGAAGCCGCGCGCCACATTGATGTAGCCATAGGTGGGGTCGAAATGGGCGCTTTGCGCATGCGCTGTTTGGATGCCAGCGCCTGCGGTAAGTCCAAGAAGCAGGGTGAGACTTGCTGCTTGGATTGCGTGTTGATGAGGGGTGCGGTGTGTCGCCATGATGAGCGCCTTTCCTGTTTTCGCGTCGAGATCGGGCCTAACAGGTGGCAGCGCGTCCGCGCTGATCATAATCAATTGCTAATGTATCGCCGTGCGTCGCGTGGCGCTGGTGGGACAGGCGTTGCAACAGCGCGGCGGAGGGGCTATCTGAGGCGCTAGAAACTCTTCCAAACCGCAGGATTTCACCATGGCCGACGCTTCGGGCAAGCAGACGACCCTTCCCCGCACGATGTACGACAAGATTTGGGACGATCATCTGGTTCATATGCAGGATGACGGCACCGGGCTGCTCTACATTGACCGGCATCTTGTGCACGAAGTGACGAGTCCTCAGGCGTTCGAAGGCCTGCGCATGACGGGCCGTAAAGTGCGCGCGCCTGAGCGCACGCTGGCCGTGGTGGACCACAACGTTCCAACGACGGATCGCTCCAAGGGCATTGATGATCCTGAAAGCGCGCTGCAGGTGGATACGCTTGCCAAGAATGCCGCTGAATTTGGCGTGGAGTATTACAGTGAAGTCGATATCCGCCAGGGCATCGTTCACATCGTCGGGCCCGAGCAGGGGTTCACGCTGCCGGGCATGACGATTGTCTGCGGCGACAGCCACACCTCCACCCACGGTGCTTTTGGCGCCTTGGCGCATGGCATCGGGACGTCGGAGGTTGAGCATGTGCTCGCCACGCAGACGCTGATCCAGAAAAAAGCGAAAAACATGCGCGTCACCGTCAATGGCGCGCTGCCCGAGGGCGTGACGGCCAAGGACATCATCCTCGCCATCATCGGCGAGATTGGGACTGCTGGCGGTACCGGCTCGGTGATTGAATATGCCGGCGAGGCGATCCAGGCGCTGTCGATGGAAGGGCGGATGACCGTCTGCAACATGTCGATCGAGGGCGGCGCACGCGCTGGCCTGATCGCGCCGGATGAAAAGACCTACGCCTACATTGAAGGGCGCCCGCGCGCGCCGCAGGGCACGGCCTGGGACATGGCTAATGCCTATTGGCAGACACTGCCGAGCGACGAAGGCGCGCAATTCGACCGCGAGGTCGTGCTCGATGCCGCCAATCTGCCGCCTATCGTGACGTGGGGCACCAGCCCGGAAGACGTTGTGTCGGTAACCGGCGCGGTGCCGGATCCTGCGAAGATCGAAGACCCCAACACACGCGCCTCCAAAGAACGGGCGCTTGCCTATATGGGCCTTGAGGCGGGCACCCGGATGACCGACATTAAGCTTGATCGGGTATTCATCGGTTCGTGCACCAATGGCCGGATCGAGGATTTGCGCGAGGTCGCCAAGGTGGTGAAGGACAGGAAAGTCTCCGACACGCTGTCGGCGATGATCGTGCCAGGTTCAGGCCTTGTGAAGCAGCAGGCCGAGCAAGAGGGTCTGGACAAGATTTTCGTTGAGGCAGGGTTTGATTGGCGCGAGCCGGGTTGCTCCATGTGTTTGGCCATGAACGCCGACAAGCTGTCGCCCGAAGAGCGCTGCGCCTCGACCTCGAACCGTAACTTTGAAGGCCGCCAAGGCTTCAAAGGCCGCACGCACCTCGTCTCGCCGGCCATGGCGGCGGCGGCGGCGATTGCCGGGCACTTTGTGGACATTCGGGAAGTCTAAACCCGATAGCTTGTCATCCTGGGCGGCTAAGCTGACTCGGGATGACATCGATTTTTCGTGGCTAAAAACAAAAAACGCCGGGGACGAACCCCGGCGTTTTGTTATCTGCGCGTGGAAATGACCTTCGAACAAACGAAGGCCAAGACCAATTCTTACATGTCGGCCAGTGCGCCACGAACCCGGTCAGCAACATCGGCGCTGACCCATGCGGTCCAGAGGTCTTCACGGGTGCGCAGGAACTCTTCAGCGGCCTCGTCGGCTTCCACATCGTTCTCCTGCATGAACAGCAGCGCCGAGGAAACATCGGCACCAGTCATGCCGTATTCACCGAGGAAGCTGATGATTTCCGGTGCTTCGGCAGCAAACTCTGAGTTGACGCCGATTTCCACCGGGATCACCGGATAGGCGGTGGCAACTTCGGCCGAATCTGCTGGATCGGCAGCCATCATTTCTGCCCAGGTGTCAGCGTCATAGGCCGGTTCTTCGAGCTGAATGACTTCGTCGCCGATCTTACCCATGACCCATGTCGGGCCCCAATAGTAGAACACGATCGGTTGTTCGCGCAGGATCGAGGACTCGATGGCTGCTGCCAGCGCGCCGCCGGTGCCGGGGCGGAAGTTGGTGAAGGTTTCATCCAATCCATAGGCCGACAGTTTGCGGGTGTTGGCATCTTCGCAGCCCCACCCAGCAATGCAGTTGTAGAAGCGGCCCATATCGGGGTCTTCAGGATCGCGGAAAACCTCGGCGTACTCACCCAACTGGCTGACCGATGTCAGACCGGCGGCCGGTGCGTCGTCGCCATCGACCAGATAACGCGGCACGAACCAACCCTGAACGGCGTCGGGGTAGGCAAGACCCACGGCTTCGACGGTGCCCTTGCCGGTTTCTTCATCCCACCATTCCTGAACGTTCGGTACCCAGATTTCCATGGTGATATCGACATCACCGCGCGCCATGCCGTTGTAGATCGGCAGAGTGGAGCCCGGAATCACATCCGTTGAGCAGCCATAGCCCTCTTCCAGGATGAATTGGGCAACCCGGTTGTGGAACTGGGCGGAAGCCCAATCCAGATCACCGAAGACGATATCGCGGTCGAGGTCGCAGGCTTGTGCTTGGGTTGGTGCGAGCGCGGCGGCGCCGGTCGTGGCAACAAGAGCGACACCCACGCCCAAGAATAAATTCTTGATAGACAAAATTATCTCCCTGATTTGTCAGTCCACCGGCGCTATCCTCAAATCACGAAAGAACAAAAGTAAAGAATACTTAAGCGCGCAAGACTTCAGCGCGTCTCGCGCAAAGGACAACAAAACTCCGGTGGAGAGGCCGGAACCTACCTTGGGCCGAGGATATGTCAACAGCATGGCAGGAATTACTCTTGAATTTGGGATGATCGCCAGCGCGCCGCGACGTCAAGTGATTAACAAGTGGCTAACGCACGATGTGGTATAATCAGGCCATGAAAGACGATGCGGGTCTCATGGTGACACCCCCACCTGCCAGCCGGTTTGCCGATTGGCAAACGCATTTGCGGTCCGAGCGGCGTTTGGCCGAGGCGACGCTTCACGCCTATGCAACTGATGTGCGGGCTTTCCTGGCTTTTCTCGACAGTGTGTCGGACGATCTGATGGAAGCGCTAGCCACTTTGCGCCCAGCCATGATCCGGCGGTTCCTGGCGCGGCGGGTGGAAGCTGGGGCCAGCGCGAGGACCCGGGCGCGCAATCTGGCGGCGCTTCGCTCGTATTTGACCTTTTTGGAACGTGAGGGATTGGCGGAAGCCGCGCCGGCGCGCGCCGTCAAAACCCCGAAACTGCCCGATCGTTTGCCGCGCCCGGTCGATGCCGATGCCGCGCTGCAAATGGCGCGCGGCAAGGCCGATGATCTGGAAGCTGAACCTTGGATTGTGGCGCGCAACGCGGCGGTCTTTGCGCTGATGTATGGCGCGGGTCTGCGTGTTTCGGAGGCACTGTCGATCACCAAGGGTGAGGCTCCGTCGGCGACGCAGGACACGCGCTCGCTGCGCATCACCGGTAAGGGCGGCAAAACGCGAATTGTGCCTGTGTTGCCCGCGATCAGCGAAGCCTGCGATGCTTATGCGCGCATGGTGCCTTTTTCGCTTGATGCTGATGAAGCATTCTTTCGCGGTGCACGCGGTGGCCCGCTGGATCAGCGGATCGTGCGCCGTGTCACCGAAGCGGCGCGGGGCAGGCTCGGCCTTCCTTCAACCGCGACCCCGCACGCGCTGCGCCATGCCTTTGCTACGCACTTGCTGGCCGCCGGTGGCGACCTGCGCACGATCCAGGACCTGCTCGGCCATGCCAGCCTTTCGACCACGCAGGTCTATACGCGTGTTGATAGTGCCGCGCTGATGGCAAGCTACCGCCAAGCCCATCCAAGGGCGCGAGTGCAGGAGTAGTGCAATGCGGATCGTTCTGGCGCTTTGTGTTCTGCTGCTTATGACTACTGGGCCGTCCCTGGCTCAGACGTCGCTGACCGTGCCGGTCCCAGATTGGTGTCGCTATCAGGGGCAAACGATCTGGGAGGCGCGGCGTCCGGCGCAGAATGATTTGGCGCGCATCACGGTCGATCTGCGCTGTATTGACGATGTCGTCAGCGGTGTACGGGTGAAGGCCGAAACGCGCTGCGGGCGCGCGCTTTGCACCTGGAGTTTTGCCGAGGAGGCCGAAGCCGATGGCCCGTCGCTGCGGGCGGTGTTCTTCACGTTTACCGCGACACGGTTGATGCGCCTTGAGCTAACCGGTCACCAGATCAATGTGGAAGTGACCAACGACTACAATCAAGCCGGTCGCCCGACCGACACGATGCTTGGCCAGTTCACGCTCGCGGATTGACGCTGGTTCGGTCGTCGTCCCTGTGCTTGTCACAGGGACCCATGCCGTTGAGTTATCCGGCAGTGTCCCGCGTTGGCGAAAGCTCACTGGAATGGATCCCCGCCACAAGGGCGGGGATGACTCCGGTCACAATCCTGGCCTTGGATTTACCGTCAGTGGCGCAATCTTCAGGCTTGTCACCCTGTTGCCTTGACGGCGCAGCACGTTGAAGCGGAAGCCATGAAAGGTGAAGGCCTGGCCGCGCTCGGGGATGAGCCGCGCTTCGTGAATCACAAGACCGGCGATGGTCGTGGCTTCATCATCGGGTAGGTCCCAATCCATCACGCGGTTGAGGTCACGGATTGGCACGCCGCCATCGACGACCACTGAACCATCGGGCATCGGGCGCACGCCTTCGGCGGACACATCGTGCTCATCGGTGATATCGCCGACAATCTCTTCTAGAATGTCTTCCAGGGTGATGAGGCCCTGCACCTCGCCATACTCATCGACTACCAAAGCGATGTGCGCCTTGCGTTTCAAAAACGCGTTGAGCTGGGCTTGTAGCGTGTTGGTGTCGGGCACGAACCACGGCGTCTGCGCGATCTCGGTGACGTCGACATCGGCTGGTTCGCCCTTGGCCCGCAGCGCGCGCAATACATCCTTGGCGTGGATCACGCCGATAATGTTGTCGGAGCGCTCCTTCCACAGCGGGATGCGGGTGTAAGGGCTGTTCAGGATTTCATCGATGATCTTCTCGTTCGGCAAGTCGATATCGATGGACTGCATCTTCGTGCGGTGGATCATCACGTCGGACACTTCCAAATCGTGCAGATCAAGCACGCCGCCGAGGCGGTAGCGGTCGTCTTTGACCACCGCGCCTTCCTGATGAAGATAGTCGAGCTGACCACGAATTTCCTCGTGCGCCGAGAGGACATCCATGTTCTCCACATCGATGCCGAACAATCGTAAAAGACCGCGAATAAACCACTGCACAGTTGCCGTTACCGGTGCGAACAGGAACACGACAACACGCACGATCGGGGCGACGAACATCGCAAACCGGTCTGTGTTGGAGATGGCCAGCGTCTTGGGCAGCACCTCGGCAAAGATCAGCACCAGTGCCGTCATCACCAAGGTGGCATAGGCAACGCCGCTGTCACCAAAAAGCCCGGTAAACAATACCGTGGTGAGTGCCGAGGCGAAAATGTTGACCAGATTGTTGCCAAGCAGCAGCGCGCCGATTAGCCGTTCGCGCGCCTCGGTGAGCTTGCCAACAAGCCCGGCGCGTTTGTTACCTGCTTTCTCGCGCTGCATCATGCGGGCGCGCGACACCGCCGTCAGCGCCGTTTCTGAGCCGGAGAAAAAGGCGGAAAGAACCAAAAGGCCGAGGACCGCGAGGCCGGTGAGCCAAACTTCGGTGGTGATCATCTAAGGTCAGGACCTATGACAAGGTGAGCGTGGATGAGAGAAAATTGCGCAACTGGTCTTCGGGTACATCTTTGGCGATGAAGCTTTGACCAATGCCGCGCGTTAGAATGAAGGTGAGCGCGCCGCGTGAGACCTTCTTGTCCTGCTTCATGGCATCGACCAGTTCATCAAGCGTCGGACGGAACCCTTCTATGGCGCTGATATCGGTCGGCAGACCGACCGCTTCAAGGTGAGCGACGACACGCTGCACATCCTGGCCGGAGCAATGGCCAAGATGGTGGGAGAACCGGTGGGCGAGCACCATGCCGATGGCGACGCCTTCGCCGTGCACGAGCTTGGCCGGATCATAGCCGCAGAGCACTTCCAGGGCATGGCCAAAGGTGTGGCCAAGATTAAGCAGGGCACGGCGTCCGCCTTCGCGCTCATCCTGTGCGACGACGCGGGCTTTGGCGGCGCACGAGCGGGCAATGGCTTCGCTGCGTAAGGCATCGTCACCGGCCAGCAGGCCCGACGCCTTGCCCTCCAGCCATTCAAAAAAGTCGCGATCGTCGATAAGGCCATATTTGACCACTTCAGCGTAGCCGGCCTTCATTTCACGGTCGGGCAGCGTGTCGAGCGTGTCGGTATCGGCTACGACCAGGATCGGCTGATGAAACGCGCCGACAAGGTTTTTTCCATGTTCGGTGTTGATGCCTGTTTTGCCGCCGACCGAGCTATCGACCTGCGCCAATAGGGTGGTTGGCACCTGGACAAAGCGCATGCCGCGGCGCGCGATGGCGGCGGCAAAGCCGGCCAGATCGCCGATGACTCCGCCACCAAGGGCGATGACCACGTCGCCGCGTTCCAAGCGTCCGCCGAGGATCGCGTCGGTCACCGATTGCACACCATGCCAACTCTTGGACGTTTCGCCAGGAGGCACAATGGCGGCAAAGCTCTCGATGCCTGCCGCGGTGAGGCTTGCTTCAAGGGCGTCGAGATGCAGGCGGGCGACGCGGCCATCGGTGATGATGACGGCGCGGGCGCCTGGTACGAGCGTTGCAATGCGTTTGCCAGCGTCCTTTATCGCGCCTTTGCCGATGAGGATGTCGTAGCCGCGCTCGCCGAGTTCGACGCGAACGATCTTAAGAGGTGTGCTCACGTTCTGGTGCTCACAGGGGTTTTGTTACGCCGGTTTGCCATTGGCATGCGGATCGGGCTTTCGATCAGCCTTTCAATCAGACTTGGGATCGGCGCTGAGACAATCGCCGAGGGCACGCAGACAGGCCTGCACGACGTCAGCATGGGCGCCGTCGCGGGAGGGAATGGTGAGATCGGCCAGGGCATAGTTCGGCGAACGGGCTTCGAGGAGCCGCGTCATCGTGCCTTCCGGATCAGGATTGCGCAGGAGGGGACGGTGCGAGCGGCGGCGTACGCGCGCCATAAGGGTCTCAAAATCGGCCTTCAGCCAGATCGACAGCCCGCGTTCGGCAATGTCGGTGCGGGTTTGAGGATTTTCGAACGCACCGCCACCGACGGCGATTACCTTCGGTCCATCGGAAAGCAGACGGGCAATGACCTTGCGTTCGCCATCGCGAAAATGCGCCTCGCCATAGCTTTCAAATATCTCGGGAATGGTGAGATTGGCGGCTTTTTCGATCTCATCGTCGGAATCGACGAACTCAATATGCAGGGCTTGCGCGAGCCGGCGCCCGATGGACGATTTTCCCGCGCCCATCATGCCGATGACAACGATGGCGCGGTCACCCAAACCATCGCGAATGCGCGCTATATCGGCAGCATTGGCACGCGGCGGCGCGGCCTCGTCCACAATGGCGGCGGCATTTGAAGAAGCGTGTGACGTCATGTAGATTTGCTTAAGCGTTTTCCGCCAGAGTGAAAAGGCGATTGCGTGCAAAAGATTTCCAGCGCTTTACGCATCCAAGATGTGACGCGATAGGGCCGCCCGTCGGTCAGCAAGGTTCGATGCCCACCACTCTTCGCTTTTTGACTCGGCTTGCCCTGCTTGGCGTGATCTTCGCCGGCATCATCTATGCGCTCGCGACCTACATCGAGCCGACGCCCGAGCCGGTGTCAGTTCGTATCCCGCCTGAACGGTTCGTGGAGTAAGCTCGTCATGGGCAGCGCCGGCGATATCGGATTGTTCCTGGACATGTTGGCCGTCGAGCGCAATGCCTCGCCGAACACGTTGGATGCCTATCGGCGCGACCTAACAGATTTTGCCGACGACCTTTCCGGCGACTTGAATGCCGCGACCACCGACGATGTGCGGGCCTATTTGGCGCGGTTGGAAGTCCATGGCGCGAAAGCGTCAACGGCGGCGCGCCGATTGTCGGCGCTCAAACAGTATTTTCAGTTCCTCTATGCTGAAGGCATGCGTTCCGATGATCCGTGCGAGCCATTGCGCGGACCGAAAAAACCCAAGCCGCTGCCAAAGGTGATGGATGAAGGTGCCGTTGATCGTCTGCTTGGTGAAGCCAAGCGGGTTTGCGAGCAGCCGGACCTGACGCCCATCAAACGCCTCACGGCTCTGCGCATGCGCGCGTTGCTGGAACTGCTCTACGCCACGGGTTTGCGCGTCTCCGAACTTGTCAGCCTGCCGCGCTCCGTCGCCAGCGGCGGCGAAGCGTTCGTTGTTCGTGGGAAGGGTGGGCGTGAACGCCTTGTGCCCCTGACGCCCATCGCGCGCTCGGCGATGGCGGCTTATCTGGAGGCTTTTGATGCTGACAAGCGCCAGGTTCGATCAAAATTTCTCTTCCCGGCTGACAGCGCGGAGGGTCATCTGACGCGCCAGGCTTTTGCCCGTGATCTCAAAACGCTTGGCGCAGCGGCGGGCCTGTCAGTAAAACAGCTCTCACCGCATGTCCTGCGGCACGCCTTTGCTAGCCATTTGTTGGCCCATGGCGCGGATTTGCGCACGGTTCAGTCGCTGCTTGGGCATAAGGATATTGCCACCACGCAAATCTATACCCATGTGCTGGACGAACGGCTGCACGGGCTGGTGACCAGTTGCCATCCGCTCAGCGATGGGTCTTAAGCCTGTTGCGATTGCAACAGGCGCAATCCCTTGACTTCCAAGGCCGAAGAGACTTCAAGTCCGGCCACGTTTTGGCGGGGCGTGGCCGCCCCTATGCCAGCCAGTTTTGAGGCGTGATGCACACCTATCTCGATTTTGAAAAGCCGGTCGCCGACCTTGAAGGCAAGGTAGCCGAGTTGAAGGCTTTGCAGGCTGAAGACGCCGCCGTCGACGTTGCCGATGAGATCGCCCGGCTGGAAGCCAAGGCCCAGAAGGCGCTGACCGACCTCTACACCAAGCTCACGCCCTGGCAGAAAACGCAGATCGCCCGGCATCCCGATCGGCCGCATTTCAAGGCCTACGCGCAGGCGCTTTTCACCGATTTTACACCGCTTGCCGGTGACCGGGCCTATGCCGACGATTACGCGATCCAAATGGGGATGGCGCGTTTCGATGGCCGGGCGGTGATGGTGATCGGCCATGAGAAGGGCGACGACACCGCCTCGCGGCTGAAGCACAATTTTGGGATGGCGCGTCCGGAAGGTTATCGCAAAGCGGTGCGCGCGATGAAGCTTGCCGACCGCTTCAATCTGCCAATCATTACCTTTGTCGATACCGCAGGCGCCTATCCAGGCATTGGCGCCGAAGAACGCGGCCAGGCGGAGGCAATTGCCCGCTCGACGGAGCAATGCCTCAGCGTCAAAGTGCCGACGGTCAGCGTGATCATCGGTGAGGGCGGATCGGGCGGCGCGATTGCGCTGGCAACCGCCAACACGGTCTTCATGTTGGAGCATGCGATCTACTCGGTGATTTCGCCGGAAGGCGCGGCCAGCATTCTTTGGCGCGATTCTGCGCGCGCGCCAGACGCGGCATCGGCGCTGAAAGTCACAGCCGAAGACCTGACGCAGCTGAAAGTGGTCGATGGGGTGATCGAGGAGCCGCTTGGCGGCGCCCACCGCGACCCGGCGCAGGCCATTGCAAATGTGCGCAGCCAGATCGCTTTGAGCTTCAATGCGTTCGATGGCGCGCCGCACACCGATTGGCGGGCGCTTCGGCAGGACAAGTTTCTTGCCATTGGCCGCACGCTCGGCGTTTAGATCGATCACCCGTCACCCTCGCGCCTGTGACAAGCACAGAGGCGACGAGCTTGGTTGTCATAGCGCATGGGCAATGTCATTCTGCCGCCATAATCGCGCGTAACGTGGCGTAATCTTACGTGATGACGATTGCGTGAGGCCTCACGCCCTCGCCTTCCTTCCCAGGGCAGGCGGTGCTAGGTTTGGTAAACCTTTCGTAAGCTCAAAAGGGCAAATTGTATGGTGAGTGTACCGTCTGTTTGTTTTGCGTCGTGAAGGTATTGCGTACGATGTCGCCTGTTTCCCAGAAATTTGCGTTGAACCGCCGCACCGTGGTGAAAGGCTTGCTGCTTGCCAGCGCCGCGCCCGTGCTGGCCGCCTGTCAGTCTGAGTATGGCGCCAAGCATTTGCGGCCCTTGCCTGCCTCGTTGCAGCTGAAGATGGAGCGTCTCGCGATGAGCGAGGGCGATCCGATCTTCATGCGTATCTTCAAGGAAGAGGGTGAGCTTGAGGTTTGGAAGCGTGGGCCGAGTGGCCGGTACATGCTTCTGGAAAGCTATGAAATCTGCACCTGGTCGGGCGAGCTTGGCCCGAAATTCCAGGAAGGGGATCGCCAGGCGCCGGAAGGATTTTATACGATCACCCCGGCGCAGATGAATCCCAATTCCTCGTTCTATCTGTCGTTCAATCTCGGCTTTCCCAATGCCTATGACCGCTCGCACGGTCGCACAGGTTCTCATTTGATGGTGCATGGCGCCTGTTCCTCGGCGGGCTGCTACGCCATGACCGATGATCAAATTGCCGAGATTTACGCCCTGGCGCGCGAAGCGTTTGAAGGCGGCCAGCGTGCCTTCCAGGTCCATGCTTTTCCGTTCCGCATGACGCCGGAAAACATGGCGCGGCATGCCGGTCATCAACATTTCCCGTTCTGGGAAATGTTGCAGGAAGGTTATCAGCATTTTGAGCTGACGCAGCTCCCTCCACAGGTGGATGTCTGCGACAGGCGCTACATCTTCAACGCTGTGGCCGCCGAACAATTCTCCGCCGCTGAGCAATGCCCTGACTACGCGATGCCCGAGCCCATCGCTTCCTCGTTCCAGGCGGCTCAGGCCGAACACCGCGCGGCGTTCGAAGTCGCGTTGGCTGATTATCATCCCAATGGCGTGATCGCGCCTGCGGTTGGCGAGCCGGTGATTGCCGCTGATCAGGTGTTGGTCGCGAGCACGCCACAACCGGTCGCGCCCCCACCTATCGCACCGCTGGGCACCGAAACGGTTGCCGCTGCGCCCGCCGCTCCAACGCCCCCGCCGCTAGTTGAGACGACAGCCGCTCCAGGCGCTGCTTCAGGTGCCACTGTTGCGCCTGCGCCGACACCGCCACCAGGCGTCGAAGTTGCTGCGGCCGCTGAACCGGTGCCTGCAGCCGAGCCGACCGCCAACAACTCGTTTATGGCGCGGGCTGGCGATCTGTTTGACGGTCTCTTCTCCGGCAACTGATCGGCCTGCTTCAAGGATTTTCCATGCCTCATGCCACGCTTGACGGTCGGCGCGTCCATTACACCGATACTGGCGGTGCGGACGGCCAGCTAGCGCTTCTGTTCGTGCACGCCTACACCTGCAATCTGACGCTTTGGGATGGGATGATTGCCCGTTTTGCACCGGACTATCGCTGTTTGGCGCTTGATCTGCCCGGCCACGGTCAGTCCGAGCCGAATGGCCGCGCGTCTGAGATGAGCTTTCTGGCGGAAAGCGTGGTGGCTGTGCTCGACGATGCTGGTATTGAGCGCGCCCATGTTTGTGGGCTGTCGATCGGCGGCATGATCGGCCAGCATCTGGGCCTCTCCCATGGTGACCGGCTCCATTCGCTGGTTCTGGCCTGCACCACGGGACGGTTGCCGCCTGAAGCGGTCGCGCTTTGGGACGGACGGCTTGATAAGATCGCCAGCAAAGGTCTCTGGGCGCAGATCGAAGAAAGCATTAAGCGCTGGTATGGCGACGGGGTTATCGATGGGTTTGGCCCGGCCGATCTCGATCCAGTGGCGCGTATGATTGCCGGTACGTCGGTGGCCGGTGCCGTGTCCTGTGGCCTAGCGGTGAAAGCCCATGATGTGCTTGACCGCTTGGGCGCCATCGCGACGCCGGTCTTGGTGGTTGGGGCGGATCGCGATCTGTCTTTCCCGCAAGAGCACCCCAAGGCGCTTGCCGATGCCATTCCTGGCGCGCAGCTGGCAATTCTGGAGAATGCCGGCCATTTGGCGCCGGTTCAGGTGCCTGATGCTTTCGAGGCGGCGATGCGCGGGTTCTACGCTTCACTTTGACCACACGGCATCGTGCCGAGAGGCCAATTGCTCGGGCGAGCGACGCGCGCTAGGCATCCGATGTGAAAACGCGCTCCATCCTTCTGCTCATGATCGCCGAAGTGTGCGGCATGAGCCTGTGGTTCGTGTCGGCGGCGGTGTTGCCGGGCATGGTGGCGGAGTTTCCAATGTCGGCCGGCCAGCAGGCGGCACTTTCCAGCGGTGTGCAGGGCGGGTTCGTGCTCGGGGCGTTGGCGCTGGCGATTTCCGGACTGCCGGATCGCCTCGATCCTCGTTTCGTTTTTGCCGGATGCGCGGTTTTGGCGGGCCTTGCGAACGCTGCGCTGTTGGTCGTGCCGCCTGATACGCTCGGCGCGGTGCTGTTGCGCGTGGTTACTGGTGCCTTGCTTGCCGGGGTTTATCCGGTGGGCATGAAAATCGCGGTTGGCTGGGGATCCACAGACAGGGGCTTGCTCGTTGGTGCTTTGGTCGGCGCGGTGGCCTTGGGGTCTGCCTCGCCGCATATTTTGGCGCTCACCGGCGGGGCCGCAAGCGGAGGCGACTGGCGAACCACGGTGATGCTGGCATCGGGACTGGCGATTGTTGGCGGGCTGCTGGCTCTTGGCGCGAAGCTTGGCCCGCATCATGTGACGGCGGCGGCGTTCAACCCAAGGGCCATCGGCACGGCCTGGACGAACAAGGGCGTGCGCTTGGCGATCCTCGGCTATCTTGGCCATATGTGGGAGCTTTATGCCATGTGGGCCTGGGTTGGTCTCATCGCGGCGGCTTCCTTCGCCGCTGTCATGGCGCAAGACGAAGCGCTGCAACTGGCAACCTTGACGGCGTTTTTGGTGATTGCGCTGGGCGCGGTGGTCTGCGTTCCAACCGGATGGCTAGCCGACAGGCTCGGTAAGGCCCAGGTAGCCGCCGGCGCGATGGTGGTCAGTGGCGGATCGGCCCTGCTCGCCGCGCTCACTTTTGGCGGGCCGCTTTGGCTGGTTCTGCCGGTGCTTCTGCTTTGGGGCGCCAGCGTGATCCCGGATTCGCCGCAGCTTTCGGCATTGGTCGCCGATCACGCACCGGCCGATCAGACCGGCAGTCTGCTGACCTTCCAAACGGCGCTGGGATTTGCGCTCACCATGGTGACGGTACAGGTCACGCCTGTGCTCGCCGACCTTTGGGGCTGGCAGCCCGTTCTTGTGGTGATGGCGCTAGGACCAGTCGCTGGTGTTTGGGCGATGCGGGCGCTGATCCGCGCCCGCTAAACCATTAGAAAAAAGTTGTTACACGGCGCCGTGGCAGTGCTTGTATTTCTTGCCCGAGCCGCAGGGGCACGGCTCGTTGCGACCGACCTTGCCCCAGGTTTCGAGGCGCTCTGGGTCACGCGCTTCGGGCGCCACTTGGGCAGGCATCGCCTCACCACGTAGCGCAGCCATGCCGGAAGCAGCCTTCGCCATTGCTGGTGACATGGCAGGAGACGCCATCTCATCCTCACCGGTTTGCGGGTTGGCGTGGTGGCCTTCACCCGGCAAAGCGCCTTCGCGTGGCAGTTGCGGCGGCGCTTCGGTGCGCACCTCAACGACCATCAAATGTTTGGTGACCGTTTCGCGCAGATTGGCGAGCAGTGCTTCAAATAGCTGGAAAGCCTCGGTGCGGTATTCTTGCAGCGGATCGCGCTGGCCGTAGCCACGGAAGCCGACCACGGAACGCAGATTGTCCAGCGTTGCCAAATGCTCGCGCCACAGCCCGTCGAGGGTCTGCAACAGCACGGCGCGCTCAACCTGACGCATGACATCGGGACCAAAGCGGGCAACCCGTGAAGCATAGGCTTCGTCGGCGGAGCGTTTCAGGCGCTCCATCACATCGTCTTCGGCGATGCCTTCTTCGTCGGCCCAATCAACGACCGGCAAATCAAGGTTGAGCACGGTTTTCACTTGCTCTTGAAGACCTTCGGTATCCCATTGTTCAGGATAGGCTTTTTCTGGAATGTGCGCGGCGACCATGTCTTCGATGACGTCGTGGCGCATATCCTTGACCGGTTCGGCCAGGTCGTCCTCTTCCATCAGTTCCAGGCGCTGATCGAAGACCACGCGGCGCTGATCGTTCATCACGTCATCATATTTCAGCAGGTTTTTGCGGATATCGAAGTTGCGCGCCTCGACCTTCTGCTGGGCCTTTTCCAGCGCCTTGTTGATCCAATTATGGATGATCGCTTCGCCCTCTTTCAGGCCAAGCTTTTGCAGCATGCCATCCATTCGGTCCGAACCGAAGATGCGCATCAGATCGTCTTGCAAGGACAGAAAGAATTTCGAGTGACCCGGGTCGCCCTGGCGACCGGAGCGTCCGCGCAGCTGGTTGTCGATGCGGCGGCTTTCATGGCGCTCGGTGCCGACCACATAAAGCCCGCCCGCATCGAGAGCCTGTTGTTTGAGCTTGGCGACTTCCTCGCGGATGGCTTGGGCTTTGGCGTCTTTATCCGGGCCGTCTTCCATTTCACCCAGCTCAGCGACAATGCGCATGTCGGCGTTGCCGCCAAGTTGAATATCAGTGCCGCGACCGGCCATGTTGGTGGCGATGGTGACCGCGCCAGGCACACCGGCCTGGGTGACGATCAGCGCTTCCTGTTCGTGGAAACGGGCGTTCAAAACCTGGTGCGGGATTGCCGGTTTTTTGCCCTTCACACCCTTGGCGGTTTCCTTCAGAAATTCCCCGGACTGGCGCAAATAATCGGCAAAGTCTGCTTCGCCTTTGTCGGTGTTGTCGGCCTGCTCGATCAGCTTGTCGGCGATCGCCGTGACCGCCTTTTTGTCTGACAGCATCTGCGAGAGAAGTTCGGACTTTTCGATGCTCGTCGTACCAACAAGAATAGGCTGACCACGGCGGGAACAATCGGCGATCAGAGCGACGATGGCGCGGTATTTGTCGTCGAAGGTCCGGTAGACCTCATCATCATCATCGATACGGGCGACAGACACGTTTGTCGGAATTTCCACCACTTCCAGGCCGTAAATGTTGCCGAATTCTTCGGCCTCGGTCGATGCCGTCCCGGTCATGCCGCCAAGTTTGTCGTAGAGGCGGAAATAGTTCTGGAAGGTGACCGATGCGAGCGTCTGGTTTTCCGGGTTGATGGCGACTTTTTCTTTGGCTTCCAGCGCTTGGTGCAAACCATCGGAAAAGCGGCGGCCAGGCATCATGCGGCCGGTGAACTCATCGATGATGATCACTTCACCGTTGCGGACAATGTAGTCTTTGTCCCGCTGGAAAAGCTGATGGGCGCGCAGCGCTTGGTTCATGTGGTGAACGACTTGGATGTTCTCGGTGTCGTAGAGGCTGGTGCCTTCAACAATCAGGCCGGCTTCAGCGAGGATCGTTTCCAGCGACTCCGAGCCCTGTTCGGTGAAGTTGGCGGTGCGCTGTTTCTCGTCGATCTCATAATCGTCTTCATTGAGCTGCGGCACCAGCGAATCAGCGGGGTACGCGCCTCATCGATGAGAATGGAATCCACCTCATCAACAATGGCGAAGTTGTGGGCGCGCTGGGCCATTTCGGAGCGGCGGTATTTCATGTTGTCCCGCAGATAGTCGAAACCGAACTCGTTGTTGGTGCCATAGGTGACGTCACAGCGGTAGGCAGCGCGGCGTTCCTCGTCGGTCAGGCCATGGACGATGGTGCCGGTGGTCAGCCCGAGGAAGCCATAGACCTGGCCCATCCAGGCGGCGTCGCGACTGGCGAGATAGTCGTTCACCGTGACGACGTGGACGCCGTTGCTCTCCAAGGCATTGAGATAAACGGCGAGGGTCGCAACGAGCGTCTTACCTTCACCGGTCTTCATCTCGGCGATCTTGCCCTCATGGAGGACCATGCCGCCAATCAACTGCACATCATAGTGGCGTTGGCCGAGCGCGCGCTTGCCGCCTTCGCGCACAACGGCAAAGGCTTCAGGCAACAGACTGTCGAGTTTTTCGCCATCAGCCATGCGCTGGCGGAACTCCACCGTCTTGCCGCGCAACTCTTCATCGGAGAGGGTTTCCATTTCCGGTTCAAGAGCGTTGATGGCGTCAACGCGGGCTTGGTAGCCTTTGACGAGACGATCGTTGGATGAGCCGAACAGTTTGGACGCGATGGAACCGAGGCCGAGCATGGCGGGAAATATCTCCGCGCACCCTTATGGGCCACATCAAGGGCAGGGTGCGATGACAAGAAAAGCAAAGCTTGCTGCTCGGCGGATGAGCCCAGGGCAGCGGGTGAGAAAGCGCCACACAGATAAGAATGGCCCTTTTGCTTGTCAACGTGGTGAAACATCGCCATGGTCCGGCCCGATTTAACGGGACAGGGTCGCGTTCCCTCCCCATGACCCATTCAAGGAATGTCCGCATGTCGCACTTTTTCACCCGCCTGGCTGTCGCCGGGTTTGCCGCCTTTGCCATGACCGGCGCGCTATCGAGCGCCGCAATCGCGCAGGAAGAGCTTGATCCGTCAACGGTGCTTGCAATCGTCAACGGCTATGAGATCACCGAAGATGAAGCGATGATGGCAAGCCAGGATTTCGCCGAGCAATTGCAGCGGGTGCCAAACGAACAGCGCCGCGCGGTGATTGTTGATGCGCTGATTGACTTACATTTGCTGGCTGGGGCTGGCGACGAGGCAGGGCTTGCGGACTCCGAAGCCTTCCAGCGGCGCATGGCCTATCAGCGGGCACGCACTTTGCGCACCAACTATCTGGTCGAAGTGCTCGCCGCCGAGGTCGATGAAGAGGCGTTGCAAAGCGCCTATGATGAAGCGGTCGCCGGTTTTGAGCCGGAAGAAGAACGTAAGGCACGTCACATCCTGGTGGAAACCGAAGAGGATGCCCGTGCGGTGATCGAAGAGCTCGACGGCGGGGCGGATTTTGCCACGCTTGCCACCGAGCGCTCCACTGGTCCGAGCGCCGCCAATGGTGGCGATCTGGGCTTCTTCAGCCGTGGCCGCATGGTGCCGGTGTTTGAAGATGCTGCGTTCACCTTGGACGTTGACAGCTACACACCCGATCCAGTGGAAAGCCAGTTTGGTTGGCATGTGATCTATCTGGAAGAGGTGCGCGAGAGCGCGGCGCCGTCTTTTGCTGAATTGGCGCCGCAAATTCAGCAGGGCCTGTTGCAGCAGGCGTTCATCGAGGCGATTGGCGGTCTGCGTGAGGATGCCTCGATCACCTATGAGGTGGAAGGCCTGGAGCCGCCAGCGGCACCTGAGTAAACCGCAAGGACCAGACTGCATGGGCGGGATCGACTTTCCCTCGCCGTTTACGCCTGACGGCGATCCGGCGGTATTGCCGGTTGCGGGCGTGCGCTTGGCGACGGCGGCTGCCGGTATCAAATATGCCGGGCGCACCGATGTATTGTTGATGGCGCTGGACGCCGGCACGAGCGTGGCTGGCACGTTCACGCAATCGGCTTGCGCGTCGGCGCCTGTCGATTGGTGCAAGGCGCAGCTGGCGGGCGGCGCGGCGCGGGCGCTGCTGGTCAATTCCGGCAACGCGAATGCCTTTACCGGCATGAAGGGCCGGCAATCGGTTGAGCGCTCGGCGGACATTGTCGCCGACGCTCTTGCGATCGACCCAGCGCAGGTTTTTCTCGCCTCCACCGGCGTCATCGGTGAGCCGCTGACGGCGGATAAGTTCGCCGGCGTCATGACGGGTTTGGTTGATGCGCTTGATGGCGGTTCGGATCGTTGGATCGATGCGGCACGCGCCATCATGACGACCGATACCTTCCCCAAGGCGGCATCGCGGCAGATGGAGATCGACGGCGAGACAGTGACGATCAGTGGCATCTCCAAGGGTGCCGGGATGATCGCGCCGGATATGGCGACGATGCTGTCGTTTATCGCCACCGACGCCGCCATCGCGCCTGAAATCTTGCAGACGATGGTGAGCGAGGCAGTGGATGGTAGCTTCAACCGCATCACGATCGACAGCGACACCTCGACCTCCGACACGGTCTTGGTGTTCGCCACCGGCAAGACACTCTCCGACGCGCCGATCACTGGCTTGGATGATCCGAGACGTGGAGCGCTTCAAAAGGCGCTCAATGATCTGTCGCTGGAGCTTGCTCATGCGATCGTCAAAGACGGCGAGGGGCTGTCGAAATTTGTCACTGTTCAGGTAGACGGCGCCGTGTCTGACAAAAGCGCCGATGTCATTGGGCGCGCCATCGGCAACTCGCCCTTGGTGAAGACGGCTTTTGCCGGCGAGGATGCCAACTGGGGCCGGGTGGTCATGGCGGTTGGCAAGGCTGGTGAGCCGGCAGACCGCGACAGGTTGGCGATTTGGTTTGGTGCTGAGGGTCAGGATGTGAGGGTGGCCGTGGAAGGCGCGCGAGACCCGGCCTACAGCGAAGAGGCGGCGGCTGCCGTGATGAAGCACCCGGAAATCACGCTGCGGGTCGATCTGGGGCTTGGTGATGGTACAGCGACGATCTGGACCTGCGATCTCACCAAGGCCTATGTCGCGATCAATGGCGACTATCGCACATGAGCCTGAAACTGGTTCTGGTTGCAGCGGCGGCCTTGGTGGACGCCGATCATCGTGTGCTGATTGCCAAGCGGCCGCAGGGCAAAGCCATGGCCGGTCTATGGGAATTTCCCGGCGGCAAGGTCGAGGCCGGTGAGCGTCCTGAAGACGCGCTGCTGCGCGAGTTGCGCGAAGAGCTCGGCGTTGAAACGCAGACCGCCTGTCTGGCGCCGCTGACCTTTGCAAGTCATGGCTATGACGGGTTTCACCTGTTGATGCCGCTCTATGTCATTCGCCGCTGGCAGGGCACACCAATGGCGCAAGAGGGGCAAGAATTGGCCTGGGTCCGACCGAACCAACTGCGCCAATATCCGATGCCTGACGCAGATGGCCCCCTGATCGCGCCATTGATCGATCTGTTGTAGGGCCCTGACCGTCCCGCTATGCGGGGTTTTACCCAGTGGCTTAACCTTGCGTGAACCGAAATCCCGTACCTCCATAAGTTGATTAGGGATGGGGACAAACGGTGAGACGTAATCAGGGCACGCTTCGGCCGATCGCTCCGCTCGATCTCCAACGGTCGCCCGACCTAAAACCGGTGGTCGATGCCTGGTACCAGGAGCCCGTTGAGCGGCTAACCGATCTTGATAGCGGTCCTTTGGCATCAGTTGCCGGAGACCTCGTTATTGTTGAATCCGACGGTCGGGGCGAGTTTTACTACCATCACTATGGCGAGCGCGTATCGCAGGCATCCGGTTTGGACATGCGTGGCAAATCGACCGCAGATTTCAACTCCAGCATCGGAACGTTTTTCGCGCATTGCTACCGCGAAACGCTGCTGCAAAAGACGCCGATCTACGCGGTCCACAAAGCCAACAAGACCCACCACACCCATAGTTGGGAACGGCTGCTGTTTCCCATTCCCCCCGGTGACGGTTTCGAATGTCCACGTGTCTTGGCCTTCGTGCGTCCGGTCGCTCTGGTTGCCGATATCCTCGCCGACTTCAGCCGCGATATCGGGTTCTTGGGCGGGACTTTGGAACCTGTTTTGGATGATGGTGTGCTTGTCGACTTCGCGCTTCTGTCGCTGTCCGATCCGGTTGATGTGTTTGGCCTGCAACGGATGGATCGGCTGACGCATCTGTTCGGCCGACCTCTTACGATTGAGGAAATTCGCGCTATTCAGGATGCGCCTGATGGCATCAAAGCGCTCGGCTGTGAAATCCCCGATTCCATGGAACGGTTTGGCCGGACCTTTCAACTGAAGGTCATTGGCGACGCCAACCAACCGGTTTTTTCACTGACCGATGACACCGAATATATTGTGGCCCGCGAATCGGCAGACGCCCACAAAGAGGCGATGGCGGACTTTGCGCGCACGGCGTCAGATTGGCTTTGGGAAGCCGACACCGAGCACAATATGACCATGCTCACAGAGGCGGTTGAGGTGGCGACTGGACACCCGCCTTCGCACTATGTTGGCCGAAGCCGTTTTTCTTTTGCCAACGATCCTGAGAACGCCGCCATCTTCGAAGAGCACCGCAAGGAAGTGGATGCACACGAGCCGTTTCGGGGACTGGTATACAAGATAAAGGGAGCAGACTGCAAAGACCGTTGGCTACGTATCAACGGTGTCCCACGTTTCGATCCGGACGGCGTCTTTCTGGGCTATCGTGGTACGGGCAGCAACATCACCGCCGAGGTCGAGGCCAAGCGTGCGCTTGAAGAGCGCAAGGCTGCGATGGAAGACTTCGCGAACGTCGCCTCTGACTGGATGTGGGAAACCAACGCCGACCACGCCTTCACCTTTATGAGCAAGGCGATTCGTGAGCAGACCGGTGCCGATCCTGATCGTTACATCGGCGTGAACTGGTTCGAGTTGGAGAACGTACCGGACAACGTTGAGGTGTTTGTTAAAATGCGCCAGGCATTCGATGCGCACGAACCGTTTGCCAACCAGGTGTACAAGGGCTTTCGCGACGACGGTGGCATCATGTGGGTGCGCGCGAGTGGCACGCCGCGTTTCTCTGACGCTGGCGCGTTTCTCGGCTATCGCGGCACCAGCTCCAACATCACGGCTGAAATTGATGCACGCAAAGCCGCCGATGAGCAGAAAGCGGCGATGGAGGATTTTGCCAACACGGCTTCGGATTGGTTGTGGGAGGTCGATGCCGACCACATCATCACGATGATGAGCCCGGCGATTGAGAGCTTCACAGGTCAGCCATCCTCGTCCTATATCGGCATATCACGGTTTGACCTTTTTGTGGCGCCGGACAATGCCGAGGTGGTGGAGGGCCACAAGGCCATGATCGCCGCCAGGCGACCCTTTTCCAACTTCGTCTACCAACTGCATCTCGACAACGGTCGGGTCATGTGGGCGCGCGCCAATGGCCGGCCGCGCTTCGATCGTGATGGCACCTTTCTGGGGTATCGGGGCACCGGCACGAACATCACCGACGAGATCGAAGCGCGTGAACAAGCGGCCCGCCGCGCGCAGGAATTGGCTGAGGCCAACCGCCTGGGCGGTCTTGGTTCCTGGTCATTCAGCCAACGCACCAAGATGGTGACTTTGAGCCCCGAATATCTGGAGTTGGTGGGTATGCCCAATCATCGCGCGACAATGCCGCTCGATGATGCCATGCGATTTTTCTCGCCGGAATCGCGTTTAGTTGTGCAGCGCTCGTTCCGCAAAGTACTGCGCAGCAAAGGTGAGGATGCTGTCGATGTCACTTGGATTTCGCCTTGCTGCGAGATGGATCTCAGTGTCATCGCCCGCGCCAGGCAGGACGCTCATGGTCGCGTCTACGAGATCTTCGGAACGGTTCAGGACATCACTGAGCGCAAGAAGGCCGAACGTGCCCTGGAAGCTCTGGCCTTCCACGATCCACTTACGGGGCTAGGTAATCGCGCCTACTTTGCGCGCGAACTCAACGCCGCGCTGGAACACGCCGCCAACGCCGGCCAAAACGCCGGGCTCCTTTTGCTCGACCTTGATCATTTCAAGGAGGTCAACGACTCGCTGGGACATGCGGCGGGTGATGAACTGTTGCGCCGTGTTGCTGAACGCCTGTCGATGACGGTCTGCGATTGCGGAACGGTGTTCCGGTTGGGCGGCGATGAGTTCGCTGCCATCGTCCCAAACGCGCGCTCGGCGGAAGAACTGGGCGCATTGGCCACGGCCATCATTTCAGCCTTCTCCGGCACCGTGAAGTTGAATGACGGCGCCGTTCATATTTCCACCAGCATCGGTATGGTGATGCTGCCGGATCAGACAAGCGATCCCGACGAGGGCATGCGCTACGCGGATCTGGCGCTTTATGAGGCCAAGAATGCCGGTCGCAATCGCGCGCTTCTGTTTCATGCGGCGCTCGACAAGGATGTGCAGGATCGCGTGAACCTGGCCCGCGACCTTCGTGAAGCCATCAAAGACGACGCGTTGGAGGCGCATTATCAACTTCAGATCGATGTCGTGGAAGGCAAGGTTCAAGGCTTTGAAGCCTTGGCGCGTTGGAACCACCCAACGCGCGGTTCGATACCGCCCTCAACGTTTATTCCCATCGCGGAGAGTTCACGGCTGATCGCCGATCTGGGGGCGTGGATGGTGCGCAATGTCTGCCGTCAAGGTCGCGCCTGGCTGGATGCTGGCGGTGCACCGCTGGAAATGGCTGTTAATCTCTCCGTCGCGCAGCTTTGGCATCGCGATGTGGAAAGGGATATCACTAGCGCGCTGGAAGACACCAGTTTCCCACCTGAATTGCTATGCGTGGAACTAACGGAGACCGTGTTCAGCGATGAGGCAATGCCGCGCATCCAGCGCCTTTTTGCTGCGCTGAAAAATCTTGGAGTCAAAATCGCCCTTGATGATTTCGGGACCGGTTATTCCTCGCTGCAATATCTCAACGATCTGTCGTTCGACAAAGTGAAGATCGACCGCTTGTTTGTCGGCAATTGCGATCAGCACCCGGATAAGAAGCGATTACTGCAGGGCATTATTGGTCTTGGCAAAGGGCTCGGGCTCGGAATTATCGTCGAAGGTGTCGAGACCGAGAGCGAGCTTCAGATCATCTCAGACTTAGGCTGCGAGGTCGTGCAAGGGTTCTTCTTCGCTAAACCCAAGCCGTTTCACGAAGCCTGTCTGGACGCCGCTCAGATTGAGTCCGACTACGGATTCAACCCGGTGTTCTGGAAGGATCGTGCGCAGAAAGCGAACGAGTCGGCCGGTGAAAGGCGCCGGGCTTGAGGCCCAATGCGCTGCCCAATGCGGCAAAACCTAAAATTTGAGCGGTTTCTTTTGCCCAACTTTGAGGCCGGTTTGCTAGGAATTCCACGAGATAGGTTGGGGTGATGTCATGGAATTACTGATCAGGTTTGCCAAAAACGATGATGGGGCAACCGCCATTGAATATGGGATCATCGCCCTGGCTATCGCCCTGGTTATTGTGGTTGCAGTCGATCAGGCCGGGACAAACATGAGCGACGGCGTCTACACCGACATTGGAACCTTGTTTTAGGCTGAAAGTGTCACGACCCGGTTTTGTCGTTGGCTGATCGTTCCGACGTTCCCAATGCATCGGCAAGCCGCGCTTTCGCTGAGCCCGGCCGTAGCGGCTTTTGCTGCACATCCGATGGCGCCCACCCGGAAAACGATAGAATCTGAATCGTCGCGCGAATGCGCCCATCCGGATCGGCGTGGCGCTCGGCATAGATTTGGGCCGCGCGAACGGCGCGCGTTTTGGTCCATGGGCGGCGGCTGCGATGGACAAGCGGGTTGGTCGCGCCCATGGCCCGCAGATCGGCCATCAACACGAAAAGATTGCCATAGCGCACGGTCAGGGTGTCGACGTCCGTCACCGGCAAGGCAAAGCCGGCGCGTTGCAACAGGCCGCCAAAGTCACGCACATCGACAAATGGGATGACCCGAGGGCTCGCCCCGCCCGTTGCCTCATCCTCTTCGGCGGCAAGAACATCGCGCAGCTCATGCAGCGAGTTGCCGCCGATCAAGGCGCCGAGGAACAGGCCATCAGGCTTCAACGCACGTCGTATCTGGATCAACGTGCCAGGCAGATCGTTCACCCATTGCAGGCCAAGCACAGAGGTGACGAGATTGAGGCTGTTGGGGGCAGCGGGAAGATGGTCCTGCGTGCCGACGGTCGCATCAACATCTTCCTCGACGACGAGGATCGGGTCGCTAACGAGCCGCGTCATCGCCTGCACACGTTCGCTAGCGGCAAAAAGCTCGGCAGCCTTGCCGTTATCGTCAGATACGTCGAGGCCCTGACTGAATGTGCGTTCGACCGTATCGAGCCGTTCACGCACATCGGCCGCTGCCAGATCACGCAGAAACCCACCATCGCGCGTGCCCGGCTTTTTGGAATCGCGCAGAGCGCGCCGCTTTCGCTGGCGCAACAGATCCCTGTCGAAGATCAGCGGTGCGCCGGAATCTGAATGGGAAGAGGGCGTGGTCATCATTGGTTTCGTTTGTCGGGCGTCAGCAACGGTTCGAACCGCCGACTGTGTCAAGGCTTGACTTCCATGTAGAGGTGACTGATCCCATCCACAACAGTCTGGGTCTTATTGCAGTGCACCCTAATGGGGAATCTGCGCATGACAGCACCTTTGTCATACCCTACGACTAACGGTGTATGACCTTGGTGGAAATTAGCCCGAGCAATGGGCAAAAGCCCCGATTTGGTCATGCGCGAGGTCGATTTCTGGGGGGAAAATGACGAAGCGCATATCGACTTTTGGCGGGTCTTCGATCTCTGCTGCGTCGCACACATCCGTGATGTCCGGCCCTTCTTCATCCTCTGTTCGCGCCACCAGTGAAGGCGCACAGGTCGCCGCACCCGGGAATCTTGTTCGGCTTGGTCACCAGACGCTTGCTGCGGCGCGGGCCACGTTCACCAACACACTTGATTTCGTCGTTCCGCCCAGCTGTCCGATCTGCCGCCAACTGGTGCAGATGGATGGCGGTCTGTGCGGCGCATGCTGGCGCCAGGTGCCCTGGATCGACGGTCCAGTCTGCAACCGGCTCGGCCTGCCGCTCGCGTATGATCTTGGGCCAGGCGCCGTTTCCGCCGAGGCGCTGGCCAATCCACCAGAGTTCGATCGTCTGCGCGCGGTGTGCACCCATGACGGCGTTGCCCCGCAACTGGTGCACGCGCTGAAATTCGCCAACCAACGCCATCTGGCCGATGCCTTGGGCGCGATGATGGCGCGCGCTGGACGCGCGCTTCTTGGCGAGCCGAACACTATTCTTGTGCCGGTGCCGTTGCACCCCTTGCGGCAATTGCAGCGGCGTTACAATCAGTCAGCGCTGCTCGCCCGTGCCATCAGCGCCATCACCGGTGCGCCCGTGGTGCACAATGGCGTTCGGCGCATCAAAAGTACCCGGCAGCAGTTGGCCCTGTCGCGTGGCGATCGGCTGCGCAATGTACGCGGCGCTTTCAAGCTGACCGGCCGAGGCGAGGCGGCGTTGGCCGACAAGCATGTGGTTCTCATCGATGACGTGCACACCACCGGCGCCACGCTCGATGCGCTGACCCAGACCCTGACATCGCAAAACGCTGTGGCGCGACCAAAACAGGTTGATGCGTTGGTCTTTTCCACCACCGTTGTGCAGGACGGCAACAGCACCATATAACGGCGTCCAACTGGGCTCGAAACGCAGAGCCTGCCCCGTTTATGGAGAGCCTGATGGCCAACGTTACAATTTACACCCGCGCCATGTGCGGGTTTTGCTCGCGCGCCAAAGCGTTGTTCAAACAGAAAGGCGTCGCGTTCGTTGAGCATGACGCAACCATGAAACCGGCCGTGAAAGCGGAAATGGTGTCAAAATCTGGCGGCGCGGCAACCTTCCCGCAGATCTTCATCGGCGACGATCATGTTGGCGGCTGCGATGATCTTTTCGCCTTGGAGCGCGCCGGCAAGCTCGATCCATTGCTCGCCGCTTAAGGAGCCCAAAAATGAAGATCGCCCTTGTGCAGATGCGCTCCAAACGCGCTTTGGCCGCCAATGTCGATGATGCCTGCGCACTGATTGAAGAGGCCGCCGCCCAAGGTGCGACCTATGTACAAACGCCTGAGATGACGACCTTGGTTGAGCGCGATCGTTCGCGGATGACGGCGCAGGTGACCGAGGATGCCGCCAATCGTGCAGCGGACCGGTTTGCCAACCTTGCCGCATCGTTTGGCATTACGCTGCACATCGGGTCCATGGCCATGCCTTTGGCAGATGGTCGGTTTGCCAACCGCGCGCATCTGTTTGGGCCGGACGGTGCGTTGGTTACGAGCTACAACAAAATTCATATGTTCGACGTCGATCTGGCCGGTGGCGAAAGCTGGCGTGAAAGCGCGATTTACGCGCCCGGAGAGCGCTGTGTGGTCGCTGATTTGGGCCAGGCGCGTGTGGCCTTGGGCATTTGCTATGATCTGCGCTTTGCCGGATTGTTCCGTGCGCAGGCGCAATCTGGGGCCGATGTATTGACGGTGCCGGCTGCCTTCACACGCCAGACTGGCGAGGCGCATTGGCATGTGCTCTTGCGGGCGCGCGCCATCGAGACCGGATCCTATGTGCTTGCCGCCGCCCAAGGCGGAACCCATGAGGATGGCCGCGAGACCTTTGGTCATTCGATCGTCATTGATCCTTGGGGCGATGTGATCGCTGAAAAGGCTGACGATGCGCCCGGTGTTCTTCTGGCCGAGCTTGATGTGTCCAAGGTCGCTGATGCACGCGAGAAAATTCCGGCGCTAAAGCACGACCGAGACTTCACGCTCGATCTCGTCTCAGCCGCCCAAGCAAAGGCTGTCGCATGATTTCCTATGCGCTTCGATGTGCAAATGACCATGCCTTTGATGGCTGGTTCCGGGGCAGCGGTGATTTCGACAAACAGGTCGACAGCGGGCTGTTGGTCTGCCCGGTATGCGGCGATGGTGCGATCAGCAAGGCATTGATGGCGCCGAACGTCTCGACGACGCGCACCAAGGAAAAGGCGGCGCGCGAAGTGCACACCGCCATGGTTCATGCCAAGGCCGCAATGGATGCCGAAGCGGCAAACAAACCGGTCGATGGCGAAGTTTTGTCGGCAGAAACCGCACCGTCCGGCCAACCGGCGCCCATGGCGGCGACACCCTCGCTGAAAGATGCCCCGGCGCCGGTCAAGGCCTATGTGGAGACAGTGCGCAAGCTGCGCGCGGAAGTGGAAGCCAATTCAGAAGATGTCGGCAAGCGCTTCGCCGATGAGGCGCGCAAGATGCACCATGGCGAGGCCGAAGAACGCCCTATTCGTGGTGAGGCAAGTTTGGAAGACGCCGCGGCGCTCGACGAAGAAGGCATCGACGTCTTCGTCATCCCACCCCTGCCGGAAGATGGGCACTAAAGCTGGCAATCTTTCCCTATGGCGCATCCGAGGTGTTTGACCTTAGCCAGGATGCAAAGGTTTCTTCGTCGTCGGCCCCTGATGCCAGCCCAAGCATAGCGCGAGTGGCATCAACTTCATTGGCGGTCAGCGTCAATCCGTTGATATTCAGGAACACATAGGCTGCAAGGAAGGCCGTGCGCTTGTTGCCATCAATGTAAGGGTGGTTGCGCGCGATGCCGAAGGCGTAGGCGGCTGCCAACGCGCAAAGGTCACTTTCCCCATAGGCATGGACGTTTTGTGGTCGGGCCAGCGCGGAGTCAAATAGACCTTCATCGCGAATGCCTGATGCTCCGCCGTGTTCTGCCAACTGCATATCGTGCATGGCATCAATCACTGAACGCATAACCCATACGGGTTCGCTCATTTGGCAAGTTCTCGCAATGTATTGCGATAAGCTGCCATGCCCTTGCGCGCAGCATCCATCTGTTTCTCAAAGGCTGGATCATAAGGTGTGATGCGCAAGGAACCGTCCGGCGCCTCGGTTAGGAAAACGCTGTCGCCATCTTTGACGTTCAATTTGGACACAACGTCCTTCGGCATAACGACACCCAGGGAGTTGCCGACTTTGCGGATTCGTAAAGCTGTCATGGCTCAATCCTCATCGTTATAACAAATGTTATAATGACTGAGGCTTGATCGCGCAAGTCCGCTAAACCTTTGGTCGTGCTGCCAGCACCATGTAGTTGACATCGAGATCGTTCGGCACGCGTTTCCAGCGATCTTCCAACGGGTTGAACGCAACGCCCGCCTTGTCGATGATTGCCATGCCTGTCGGGGCGAGCGCGCTGGCGAGTTCTTCCGGTTTGACGAGTTTTTCATATTGGTGCGTGCCGACCGGCAACCAGCGTAGAAGTCGCTCCGCGCCAATGATGGCCATGAAAAAGGCTTTGGCTGTGCGATTGATCGTGGCGATTACCATCAGTCCGCCGGGTTTCACCATCGCGGCGCAATCGGCAACGAAGCTTTCGACGTCGGCGACATGTTCGACGACTTCCATATTGAGCACCACATCGAAGGTTTCGCCTTCAGCGAGTAGCGCTTCGGCGGTCGTTGCCCGGTATTCAATGGCCAGGCCCTGCTCGCGTGCGTGGACCGATGCGGTGTTGATGTTTTTTTGCGAGGCATCGACGCCAACAATGGTTGCGCCAAGGCGTGCCATGGGCTCGCAAATCAAACCGCCGCCACAGCCGATATCGAGAATGCGAAGCCCATCGAAAGGGTGGGCCAGCTTCTCATCGAGGTCAAAATGCGCGCAAAGCTTTTCGCGGATATAGGCAAGGCGCACCGGGTTGAACTTGTGCAGCACACCGAACTTACCCTTGGGGTCCCACCACTCGGCGGCCAGAGCGGAAAAGCGCGCAACTTCATCCGCGTCGATGGAGCTGACTGGGGTGGTGGTGCTGGATGCGCTGTCCGTCATGAAGGGGAATGCCTGATGCGTGTCTCGGTTGACCTATCTATCCGATGCGGGCCAGCAAGCGCCAGTGGCCACATGTCGCGCCTCCCAGCCTGCGACTAGGCCTCCAATCAAAAAAGGCGCGCCGTGCAGAACGGCGCGCCTTTGCATGATTTGTCCAGCGCGGAGATTAGGCGGCCGATACTTCGCTGAGGAACGTATCGATCTCGCGGCGCAGATTGTCGGCTTTGTCGGACACGTCTTTGGCCGCCGCGCGAACCGATCCGGCGGAGTTGGATGTTTCGCCGGCGGACTGTTTCAAAACGCCCACATTCTCCGCCACGTTCGATGTGCCCTGGACCACTTCCATCACCGAGGAAGAAATTTCCGCAGTGGCGGCGCCTTGTTGCTGCGTAGCCTGAGCGATCATGTCGATCGTGCCGTTAATGTTCTCGATCACCGTTCCGATGTCGCGGATCGCGACCACGGTTTCGCCGGTGGCATTCTGGATCGAGCCGATCTGTTCAGAGATGTCCTCGGTCGCCTTGGCGGTTTGCGAGGCCAACGTTTTCACTTCGCTGGCCACGACCGCAAAGCCCTTGCCCGCTTCACCGGCGCGGGCCGCCTCAATGGTGGCGTTCAGCGCCAACAGATTGGTCTGCTCGGCGATGTCGGAGATCAGCTTGACCACATCGCCAATGCGCTGTGCCGCTTCGGACAGGCTTTCGACCTTGTCGTTGGTGGCGCGCACGCTTGTGGTTGCCTGGCCGACCGTGGTGGTTGTTTCGTCCACTTGGCGGGAGATTTCCGAAATCGATGCCGTTAGCTCCTCCGTGGCACTGGCCACAGTTTGAACGTTGGAGGACGCATCTTCGGCGGCATGCGCTGCTGTTGACGCGCGCTCGGCGGTGTCTTCCGCAACCCCGGCAACACCGGTTGCAACCTCTTCCATCTCGGCGACCCGTTCAGCAACGCTGTCCAGGACCTCGGAGACTGAAGCGCGGAAACCAGCGATCAATTCCTCGATGCGGGCTTGACGGGCCATTTGCTCATTGGCATTGCCCTTCACGACACCGGCCATTTCAGCCTGTTTGACGGCGTTTTCGCGGAACACCTCAACCGCGTTGGCCATGGCGCCGATTTCATAGGCTTCTTCGCGTGCCGGAACGGTCAGATCGGTGGTGCCGTTGGCAAGCTCCTGCATAGTCGCGGTGATGGCGCGAACGGGCCGCGAAATGGACCGGCCGATCCACCAGCCGGCAACGGCGCCAAGCAAGATAATGAGGCCACCGATGATGGCGAACTTGCCGGCCTTGGCTATCAAAGAGGCTGTTAGATCGTCTGTATAGAGGCCGGTACCAATCGCCCAACCCCATGGTTCGAACTGCACAACATAGGACAGCTTGTGGATTGGTTCCTCTGATCCGGCGCGCGGCCAATAATAGTCAACAAAACCGGAACGCTCAGGAGACTGGGCTGCTGCGATCAACTCGCGGAACAGATAGGTTCCGTTGGGATCCTGAAGATCGTTGAGGTTTTGCCCGTCCAGATCGGGGCGCACAGCATGCATGAGCATGTTGCCTTGAAGGTCATGGATGAAGAAATACTCGATCTCGCGATAACGAACGTCGCGGATGATATCCATCGCGTTTGTTTGCGCCTGTTCCATCGTGATCTGGCCCGCCTCGGCGCGCGCATGTTGCGCGGTAACCTGAGACAGTGCTGAATCGGTGATGCTGACGAGCTCGGCTTGACGCTGCTCATTGAGCATTTGATTGGAAAGATAAAGAAAGGCAGCGGCGAGCGCGAAAACGCCCACCATGAAAACCGCAGACAGCGCACTCAAGCGCATTCCGATCGACAAGTTCTTCACGCGGAACCCCCACTATGCTGTTGCCGGGCGCGGACGCGCCGCGCCGATCAAGCCTGATTTTGAGAGCCTTTAACGTGACGGAGACGTAAGGCCCTCTCCCAAAGCAGTCCTTATCCGTAAAACTTCTTAAGAAAGTGCGATGAGCCGCCGCCTTTCGGGCTGACGTCGAGTTGCGTAGAGGCGTCCCTGAGCGGTTCTGCCGAAAGCGGCAATGGACTTCAGCGGGCTTTGCGGCTAACACGCGCCCGTTCGTTTGGGGCGCATCGGCCCCGCCCTTCCAGCGACTGAAAGTTCAGTTCAACGCCCATGGCTCGTTTGGTCCTGAAATTTGGCGGCACGTCTGTTGCCGACTTGGAGCGTATTCGCACCGTCGCGCGTCACGTGAAACGCGAGGTTGAGGCCGGGCACGAGGTTGCGGTGGTCGTATCGGCCATGTCGGGCAAGACCAATGAGCTGGTTGGCTGGGTGCAGGATATGCCGCGCGTTGCCGGGGCCAATGCACCGATTTACGACGCCCGCGAATATGATGCCGTTGTTGCCTCCGGTGAGCAGGTGACGTCCGGCCTTTTGGCGATTGCCTTGCAGGCGATGGGCGTTGATGCGCGCTCCTGGCAAGGTTGGCAAATTCCGTTGAAGACCGATGCCAGTCACGGCGCCGCGCGGATCGATTCCATTGATGCCGAAACGTTGGTTGGCCGGATGTCGGGTCGCGAGACCGGCTCGCCGCAAGTCGCAGTCATTGCCGGTTTCCAGGGCATCTCACCGGATGGCCGGATCGCGACGCTTGGTCGGGGCGGCTCGGACACCTCAGCGGTGGCGATTGCGGCAGCCGTCGGCGCAGATCGCTGCGATATCTACACCGATGTGGATGGCGTCTACACAACCGATCCGCGCGTTGCCTCCAAAGCGCAACGGATGGACAAGATCGCCTTTGAAGAGATGCTTGAGATGGCATCATTGGGCGCCAAAGTCCTTCAGGTGCGCTCGGTTGAACTTGCCATGGTGCATGGTGTGCGGGTGTTCGTGCGTTCGTCGTTCGACGATCCTGGTGCACCTGAACTTGCGACCGATACGCCTGTTGGGACGCTGATTTGCGATGAGGAAGAGATAATGGAAGAGCAGGTCGTCACCGGCATCGCCTTTTCGCGCGATGAAGCGCAGATTTCGCTGCGCCGGGTTAAGGATCGCCCAGGCGTCGCCGCCGGTGTTTTCGGGCCTCTGGCAGAGGCGGGCATTAATGTCGATATGATCGTGCAGATCATCTCCGCCGACGGTGCAACGACTGACATCACCTTCACCTTGCCAGAAGGCGATTATGACCGGGCAGTGGGTATCTTGGAGCATCCCGACAGCGGCATCGAGTTCGATGCGCTTAACGGTTCGAAAGACGTTGTGAAGGTGTCGGTTATTGGCATTGGCATGCGCAGTCATGCCGGTGTTGCAGCCGATGCATTCAAGGCGTTGTCGGAGAAAAACATCAATATCCGCGCCATCACCACCTCTGAGATCAAGATCTCGGTGCTCATTGATGCGGCATATACTGAGCTTGCCGTGCGTACGCTGCATTCGCTATACGGACTCGACGCGGCATAAACGGACAAAACCGATTGCCGCAACGGTGCGGCGGCGCTGCTTGTTTCCTTCTGAGATAACGGCGTCACAAACCACCTGACAGGCGAGGCCATTATGCCCACGCGCAGTTCTCTGGCGGGGCCGCGTGTCCTGTTGCGGCGCTTGCGCGAGGTTATGGCCGAGCGCATCAGCGGGCAGGAGCGGCTGGATAAGATCACGGTGCTCATCGCGGCCAACATGGTGGCCGAGGTGTGCTCGGTCTATCTGTTGCGCGCCGACGGGGTGCTGGAGCTTTCCTCCACCGAGGGCCTGAACAAGGAAGCGGTCCACCAAACTGGCCTGAAGGTTGGTGAGGGCTTGGTGGGTGTGATTGCCGCCAGCGCTGAGCCGCTCAACCTTGCCGACGCCCAAAAGCATCCAAGCTTTGCCTATCTGCCGGAGACGGGCGAGGAAGACTACCACTCCTTCCTCGGTGTGCCGGTGATGCGCGTTGGCCGCGTGCTTGGCGTTCTCACGGTGCAAAACCAGGCGCGGCGTAGCTATTCCGAAGAAGAAGTCGAAGCGCTGCAAACGGTCGCCATGGTCATCGCCGAGATGATGGCTGCCGGCGAATTGCAGGGGGTCTCGCGGTCTGGCCTTGACCTTGAAGCGAACCGCCAATTGCACTTGGAAGGCACGGGCTTCGCCGAGGGCGTCGGTCTTGGCCATGTGGTGTTGCATGAGCCGCGCCTCATCGTCACCGACATGATCGCTGAAAATCTCGATGAGGAGATTGACCGACTCGACCAGGCGGTTGCGCGGCTACGCCTGTCCATCGACAGCATTGTTGAGTCCGGCGACGTGGCCCATCACGGCGAGCACCGTGATATTCTCGAAGCCTATCGTATGTTCGCCTATGACCGTGGATGGGCGCGGCGGATGCGCGAGGCGATTGAATCCGGGCTCACAGCCGAGGCGGCGGTGGAGCGCGTGCAGTCGGATACCCGCGCCAAACTGATGCGCCAGAAAGACCCGCTGATCCGCGAGCGGCTGAACGATTTTGATGATCTGGCCTACCGCCTGTTCCGTGAGCTTTCTGGTGAAAATGGCCGCCACCAGGATCAAATGCCTGACGATGCGGTGATTGTGGCCCGTATGATGGGCGCGGCTGAACTGCTCGATTATGAGCGAGCGAAAATTCGCGGCCTGGTGCTTGAAGAGGGTGGCCCGACTAGCCATGTGGCCGTCGTTGCGCGTGCCATGGGTGTGCCGGTCGTCGGCCGCGTTGCTGGTGTCGTGGCGCTGGTTGAAGATGGCGATCCGATCATCCTCGATGGCGAGGAAGGCGCGGTGCATGTGCGTCCGCAGGTCGATGTTGAGCGTGCCTATGTGGAAAAGGTCAAGTTTCGCGCTAGGCGGCAGGCGCAATATCGCGCCCTGAAAGACCGGGAATCGGCGACCGCCTGTGGTGTGCCAATCATGTTGCAGCACAATGCTGGCCTGCTGATCGACCTGCCGAGCCTTGAAGAAACTGGCGCTGATGGCATCGGTCTTTTCCGCACCGAGCTTCAGTTCATGGTGGCGCGCTCGCTGCCGCGCACCAAGGAGCAGGAGCATCTTTATGCCCGTGTGCTCGATGCTGCTGGCGAGCGCCCGGTGACCTTTCGTACGCTCGATATCGGTGGCGACAAGGTGCTGCCCTATATGCGCACCTTTGCCGAGGAGAACCCGGCGCTTGGTTGGCGGGCGGTGCGGCTTGGCTTGGATCGTCCGGGGCTGATGCGCCTGCAAATTCGTGCGCTGCTCATGGCGGCCGCTGGCCGCAGTTTGCGGTTAATGTTCCCGATGGTCACCGATGTGGCCGAGCTCGATGCTGCCAAGGGGCTGGTGCGGCGGGAAATTTCGCACCTGTTGAAGCACGGCTACAAAGTGCCGACGGACCTCAAAATTGGCTCGATGATCGAGGTGCCGGCGCTGCTTTATGAACTCGACGCGCTGATGAGCCGGTGCGACTTTGTCTCGGTCGGCTCGAACGATCTGTTCCAATTCATGACCGCCACCGATCGTGGCAACACGCGGCTCTCCGGCCGATTCGACATTCTTTCGCCAAGCTTCCTGCGGCCCCTGAAAGCCATTGCTGAGGCCAGTGAACGCAACCGTTGCCCGGTCACGGTGTGTGGTGAGATGGCAGGTCGCCCCATTGAAGCGCTGGCGCTGCTTGGGCTCGGGTTCCGCCGCCTATCCATGTCGCCAGCCTCGGTTGGGCCAGTGAAGGCGATGGTGATCGACGTACGTATGGAGCCGCTCACTGAAGCGATGGATGCCATGCTCGCTGATCCGCTGGCGACCGTCTCGGTGCGCGAGGCATTGGTTGCCTATGCGAACGAACATAGCATAAGCCTCTAGCGGCTGTCGCTGACATGCATCTTTGGCCTGCAAAGGGCAGATTTCTGCGCATCCGGTGCTCACATACCTCTATGTATGCTGCGCTCCGGTGCTCGATATCCACCCTTTTCGGCGCAAATCTACAAATCAGAGACGTCCGCTAGGGCCAGGATTTACCACTATGATCTCAGACCAAAAAATCGATGCGCTGATCGCGCGCTTTGAAGGCATAGCGGCCAAGATGGCGTCTGGCGCGCAGTCCGAAGAGTTCGTGCAGCTCTCGCGCGACTATGCCGAGCTGGAACCGGTGGCCGAGCAGGCCAAGGAGTTGCAGAAAACCCGCGATGAGCTCGACGAAGCGCGCCAAATGCTTGCCGATCCTGATCTCGACGAGGAGATGAAGGCGCTCACGGAAGCTGAGATCGCCGATCTTGAAGCGCGTTTTGAGGCGCTTCAAGCGGCGCTGCAAGTGGCGCTTTTGCCCAAAGACAAGGCCGATGCCGGTGGTGTGATTTTGGAAGTGCGCGCCGGGACCGGCGGCGATGAGGCGGCGCTGTTCGCCGGCTCGTTGTTTCGCATGTATCAGCGTTATGCCCAGACCAAGGGCTTCAAGGTCGAGGTGCTTTCGCAATCTGAAGGTGAGGTCGGCGGCTTCAAAGAGATCGTGGCCGAGGTGCGCGGTCAGGGCGCCTACGGTCTGCTCAAATTCGAGTCGGGCGTTCACCGCGTCCAGCGGGTGCCGGAGACCGAATCCGGTGGGCGCATCCATACCTCGGCGGCCACCGTTGCGGTGCTGCCGGAAGCCAAGGATATCGATATCGAGGTGCGCAACGAAGACATTCGCATCGACACGATGCGCGCCTCTGGTGCTGGCGGTCAGCACGTGAACACGACCGACTCGGCAGTGCGCATCACCCATTTACCGACCGGTATCGTTGTCTTGCAAAGTGAAAAGTCGCAGCACCAGAACCGGGCCCGCGCGATGGAAGTGCTCAAAGCGCGGCTCTACGATAGGGAACGGCAGGAGGCGGCTGAAGAACGGGCCGATGCGCGCAAGGGGCAGGTGGGGTCCGGCGACCGTTCAGAACGCATTCGCACCTACAATTTCCCGCAGGGCCGTGTCACCGATCACCGTATTGGTCTGACGCTTTATTCGCTTGATCAGGTGATCTCCGGCGATAGCCTGGATAGTGTGATCGAGCCTTTGATCGCGCAGCATCAGATGGAGTTGCTCGCCGAGAGCGAAGCCAATTGAGCCCAACATTCAATGTGCTCGTGCGCGATATGGCCGCGCGCATCGACACGCGGCCCCACGCGAACGGCTTACGTGAAGCACGCCTGTTGGTGGAGCATGTCACCGGTCATTCCACAGCGGCGCAGATCGTGGTTGGCGACCATGCCGTTCCGCAAAGCGACCATGAGGCCCTTATGGCTTTGCTTGCACGGCGCGAGGCTGGTGAGCCATTGGCGCGGATTTTGGGACGAGCGGCCTTTTGGGATTTCGAGGCTGACCTTAACGCGGCAACGCTCATTCCACGCGATGATACAGCGGCGTTGGTCGAGGCGGCCTTGGCGCTGCTGCCGGAGGAAAGCAGGGCCCATGTCGTTGATGTGGGCACGGGCAGCGGCATCATCCTGCTTGCATTGGCCCGCGAGCGTCCCCACATCACTGGAACCGGGCTAGATATTGCAGCGGACGCCGTTGCCCAAGCGCATGCCAACGCTGCTGGTCTTGGACTTATAGATCGGCTGACGTTTTTGGAAAGCTATTGGCTTGATGCGGTCGATGGTCCGCTCGACATGATCGTCTCCAATCCCCCTTATATCCCGCGCCGTGCGATGACGGCGCTTGCCGATGAGGTTCGGTTGCACGATCCGCAACGTGCCCTGGTCGCTGGGGATGATGGTTTGGATGCCTACCGCGCGATATTTCCTCAAGCGGCCGCCAAGCTGAAATCCGGCGGTCCTTTGCTGGTGGAGATCGGACATGATCAGGCAGAGGCGGTTCAGGCTCTCGGGATGGCGAGCGGATTTCGGCCCTTGGGAACCCGGCAAGACCTTTCCGGCTATGACCGCGTTGTGGTTTTCCAAGGCTGATTGCTAGGCAGTGAAGGGCCGCGTGATCGGCCTTAACCAAAAAAAGCTTGGAAAACCGCGACGAAGCAGCTAGGGGTGTTGGTGCTGCAGGGCACCTGGAAACGACAGCCAAGACACCACCCGGCGATGGCAGGTGGGCCAGGTAGGGCGCAGCAAGCGAACCTCACAGTTGAACGGGTTTGGTCTCGATCGCTTGCGATCAAGATCGCGGACTTGATGCAATGTGACGTGTTGGCACAACACTGGATGGGTCCGGCCTTGGCCGTTGATCGCTTTGGGGTGTGGAGCTTGGAGCTTTGCGGGGTTTGGCAACGGATCGGTGGCGCGTGGCGCTGCGGTCGAATAGCCGTCAACCTTTTGGATTTTTAGAGAAAAAGAGAACAAGACATTGGCAATGAGACCTGGTCAATCGAACAAGCGTGGTCGCGGTCGCGGCGGGCGTAAGGGGCCGAGCCCGCTGTCGCGCAGTTATGAGTCAAATGGGCCGGATGTAAAAATTCGCGGCACCGCTCAGCATATTGCCGACAAATACATCAACCTTGCCCGCGACGCGCAGTCGTCGGGTGATACGGTATTGTCGGAAGCGTATTTTCAGCATGCCGAGCACTTTTATCGCATTGTCGCCGCCGCCCAGCAGCAAATGAACCAGGCGGTCAATGTGAAGCGCGCCGACGATCCCCTGGACAGCGATGAAGGCGATGATCGCGACGGCAAGGAGGGTTTCGACCCCTCCGATCCGGATTCGCCGCAGCCAGACGCCAGCGCCAATGGGTCGGGTCAAAATCGCAACGAGAACCGCCGCGATCGTAACCGAGACGATGATGATGACGGTGACCGTCGCTCGCGCCGCAACCGTGGCCGCCAGCGCCGTGGTCGCGGTGATGATGATCGTGGCGATGAATCGCGCGCCGATGCACGCTCCGAAGGTGGCCGCCGCGATGACAATGGCCGTAATGACAATGGCGATGGCAACCGCGATGCGAGCCGAGACGGCAATGGATCGGACCGGCCGCGCGATGATGCCAATCCATCGGCCAACCAATCGGATCAGCCAACTACCGCTTCAGCCGATGATAACGCGCTCGCCAACAATCCATCCAACGACACGGATAGCGAAGAGCGGCCGCGCCGCGCACCGCGTCAGCGCAAGGCCCGCGTTGACGTCGCCGATCGTTTTGACGGCGATGAAGCGCAGGCAAGTGGGCAGGGCGACGACGGTCTGGCAGATGCTGAAAACAAGCCTGCGCCGGAAGCGCCTAAGCCGGTGTCTCTCGGTGATGATGTGCCGCCGGTTCAGGCTGCCTCCGACGACACCTAGCGCTCTTTTCTAGAGCACGACCACCTGATCGCCGGGCGCTATGCGCCCGGCTTTTTTGATCGTTGCGTAGAGCCCAAGGCTCGGCTTGCCGCGATGGCCTTGGAGCGCGCGGACCAGTTCCTGATCCTGGTTTGCGGTGTCCGGGTTCACGTCGATGGCTCGGCAGCGGTTGATCGGCACTTCGATGAATATCTCCGCACTGCCAAGCGCGATGGTCTTGCCGACCAGTTCCTCTTCCTCAAACGCTTCCCATCCTTCAACGAGCACGTTGGCGCGCAGCCGCCTTGGATCGAGGTCGGCGCCGACCTTCCCGCCAAGCCAGTCGATGGACGCCTGGTTTTGAAGCGAAACCCAACGCCCCGATACGTCAGTAAACCCGTGACCTAAGGAGAGGTCATCGGCCTTTTTCAGCCGCAAGGGGCCGCGAACGCCGTGATCGACCAGCTCTTCGGCCAGCGCTTCCAGGTCGGATGGGGCGTTGGGATCGATGGTGAGCGTGCGCCCATCAAGGGTGGTGATGGCCAGCGTGCCAGCGCCTTCGTCGTAACGCGCGCTCATGCGGCCTGTGCTTGGTTGATGGACCATGCAGACGAATTGCAGCTTGGCGACATGTTTGGGATTGGCTGGATCGAACGCTGACGGCCCGTTTTCCAGCGCGAAGGCCCGGTCGAACGGGAACAGCGCCCCGGGTACGACGTCCACGCCATCAAGGCTTTCACCACCAAGGCCCTTCACGGGCCAGCGCCAAAGATGGGTGATTGTGGCGGCTTCAGTCATCGAATCGATCCTTCTTAATGCTGGCTGCTTCTAGCGCTGCCCCGTCCAATTGGCGAGATCGGCCTGAGAGGCAGGCCGCCCGGTCGCAGGCGCTTGGCCAAGCTGGGATTGGGGCGTAAGGTCAAGGCCGACGTGCCCTATGTCATTCTACAGTTTTGGCGCGTCTTGGAGTTTTCCGTGTCCTCATCAGACCTTCCAAATCAGGCGGCCGCCTCGGCGCCCCGCGCGGCGACGCTCTGGGCTTTGCTGCTGGCGTCCTCGCTCACGGTGATGGCGGGCGCCACCATCGCGCCGGCGCTGCCGCAAATCGAGGCGACTTTTGCCGGAACCCCGCAAGTGGAGTTGCTAACGCGACTGGTGCTGACGGTGACGGCGATCTTCACCGTTATCGGCTCGCCGCTTGCCGGCTTGTTTGTTGATCGCTTCGGCCGCAAGCCACTCTTGATGGTCGGTTTGGTTCTTTATGCGGTGGCCGGCACCAGCGGGCTCTATGTCGACAGTCTCATGGGCCTGTTGGTTGGACGCGCCGCGCTTGGGCTGGCGGTGGCCTGCAACATGACGGCGGCGACAACGCTTTTTGCCGATCTCTACAGCGGGTCGGAGCGCGCCAAGGCGCTGGGGCGCCAGTCGGCGTTCATGGGCATTGGCGGCGTCGCCTTTTTGCTGCTCGGCGGATGGCTGGCCGAGATCGGTTGGCGGGCGCCCTTCGGCATATATGTGGCATCGCTCTTTGTTTTGGCGCTGGTGTGGGCGTACGTGGACGAGCCGAAGCGCGCCGCACCGCGTGCGACCGGTGAACCGGATGTGCCATGGCCGCTGGCGACCGTCGCGATGATCATGCTGTTCGTGCTCATCGCGCAAATCGCCTTTTACCTCTGGCCGACGCAATTGCCGTTCTTCCTCGGTGAACGCTTCAACCTCAGCGGCGCTGCCGTTGGCCTGGCGATCGGGTGTGCGTCGGGCACCACCGCGGTGACTGGCTTGCTCTATGGCCGCGCCCGGAACCTCTTTGGCGATCTCGGGTTGGTGGCCGTGGTCTATGCGTTGCTCGGGCTCACCAACATCCTGCTGGCCAACGCGACCAGCTATCCCATGGTGCTGGCGACGCTGGTGCTTGGCGGAGCCTCCATCGGTTTGATGTTCCCCCATGGCGCCAATTGGATGACCAGCATCGTGCCGGATGCGCTGCGTGGCCGCGCTGTCGGCCTGGCGTCGGCAGCTTTGTTTTCTGGGCATTTTCTGTCGCCAGTTTTCAGCCAGCCGGTCATGCACGCCGTTGGGTATGCGCAGGGTTATCAGATCTTTGGGCAGATCCTGGTTGGGCTTGGCGTGGTTGTCGGCGGTGCGACACTGATTGATCGTTGGCGCCGCGCCGCAACCGCTTAAGAAAAGCGTCTGGATGAGATGTTGAGGTTGCCCCACTGGGCCTGATGGAGCGGCGTGTCGGGGTCGAGAGCATCGGTGAGCCACCAGCCGTCATCGGCAAACGTCAACGCGAGCGGGTGGATTTTGCGCGGGTGCGCCGAGCGGGCTTGCAAGGTGACGATCTGCTTTTCGCGCACGGCCTCTGCCAGCGCCATCACATAGGGGTCGGGGGCTGTGTTTGACCGATCGGGCAGGACGAGCCGGTCGCCTGTGGCCTCAAAGATCGCACGGGTCCGATCTGGCAAGCTTTCAAAGAGTTTCGCGCGCGCCGTCTCATAAATGCCGCGAAGACCCAGAGCGTCGATGGCTGCGTTGGGAGCTGCCAGTTGCAGCGCCATTGCTTCAGCTTCCTGGGTCGTCAGGCCGGTGAGGCGGGTCCGATAATTGAAGCCGAGCTCGATGCCGCCGCCCTGGCCCTGAAACACGACAATCGGCAAGCCAGCTTCGCTCATGGCATCGACGTCGCGCAGAATGGTGCGCGGCGCGACTTCCAATTCGGCCGCCAGCTGCTGGCTGGTCTGCCGGCCACGGTTTTGCAAGATCAAAAGAATGCGCAAAAGTCGCGATGCGCGCATGATGGCCTCGCCAAGGGGTTCGGGAAACATGACAGAAGATGTCGTATTTAGGGGTCTAGAGCCGGACGCAGGTCAAGGCAATCGCGACACAAAGGATGTTTCATGGGCTTTTCTTACACCGCGCACCGCACCATCGCCGCGCCGCCAAACCTTGTGTGGTCGGTGCTCACCGACAGAGAGGCCTTGTTGGCTGGGGATTTCGGTATCACGCAGCTTGATGGCGATCTCGCGCCTGGTGGTAAACTAGTGTTGCGGGCCTCCATCGCGCCAAAGCAGACCTTCAAACTGAGGGTCAGCGCTTTTGAACCCGACCGACGCATGGTCTGGACCGGCGGTATGCCGTTTGGGCTGTTCACTGGTCGGCGTGCGTTCACGCTGACGTTGGCGGGCGAGGGAACCGACTTTTCGGTTGAAGAAATGTTCACCGGTCCGATGGCCGGAATGATCGGCAAGTCGATGCCAGACTTGCAGCCGAGCTTTGATCAGTTTGCCGATGCACTGAAACAAGCTGCCGAGTCCGACGCAGAAGGAGAAGCGACATGATCACCTATGGCGAGGGCACGGCGGACGATCCCTGGACGTTGAAAACGCCACCAGGCTCGTCGCAGTATGAGGCGTGGCGGGATGAGTCAGCTGAGCCGCCGGCTTTGGTGGTGCAGGTCGGCAAGACGCGGCTATCCTACCAGTTGCGGGCGCTGGAGGACGCAGCGGCGATGTTGGCTGAAAAGGGCGATTGGATGGAGCTTGGCAATGCCGATGAAGGCAAGCCGGTGAAGGATGGATCGCTGGAAGCCTGGGCGCGCGATGGGGCCAATCCGGTGGGTGGCTATTTTGGCTTGCGCAAAGGCTATCGCGGGCGCTTCGCGAACTATGTCTCGCCGGTCTTGGAGTTGCTTGGCTATGCTGAGCTGGAGCACAAACCGCGCGGCAACCGCATTCGAACGCGCGCAAGGTAGGTAGGATGGCGGCCGACGCTCTCGCGGCACTTTATGCGTTTGACGGCAAGCGCGTTGCCGGCCTCAAGGCGCTGGTGAAAGCCGATATCGCCGATGCTGATCTGCTGGCGTTGCTTCCTGGGCTGCACGAGATCGCCGCGACCTGGGTTTTGAAGGCGCGGTTGGAAGCCGGTCTGCTGGGCGAAGTGGCGCAAAAGAGCGTCTATGTGCACCTGCCAAAGCTCAACGCACCAGACGCCATTCTGCATCTTTTGCAGATGGTGCAGCATGCGCCCTATGCGGCGGTCGAGGATGTGCGCCCGTTTCTTGCCCACAAGCGCGCCCTGGTGCGGGTTTGGGCACTGGATGCTTTGGCTCGCCTGGCGCCAGATGAGGCAGTGCCGCTGATCGAGGCGGCACTTGATGATCCGTCGGCGGCAATGCGGGCGCGTGCCCGGGCGCTGGCGACTGGCGCGTAACACGCGTTGCAAAAAGCTGACTGCGCGCTCGATTTTCGCCGCGCTTATCGTTAGAATCACCGCCATGATTGGTGTTTCGATCCGACGGCTCACGCCCGAGCTTGCCTCGTCCTTCCCATCGGTGGCGGAGGACGTTTTTGATGCCGAGCCATCGGGCGAGCATCTGGAAAAGCTCGCCTTGATGCCAGGACACGCGCTGTTCGTTGGCATCGGCGGCGAGGCCGTGGTGGGTCAGCTTCTGGCGATGATCCAGTTTCAGGCCGATCGTCCGCCGCAGCTTTACATCGACAATTTGGGTGTGGCGCCGCCGTTCAAACGCCAAGGTGTGGCGCGCGGCCTATTCGATGCCGCCATGGCGTGGGGCCGCGATTCCGGCTGCGATAGCGTGTGGCTTGCCACCGATGTCGGCAATTCCGAAGCGCGGGGGTTTTATGCCTCGCTCGGCTTCACGCGCGAACCGGCGGATGTTTATTCGGGGTCGTTGTGACCTAGGTCGTCATCTCTGTGCTTGTCACAGAGGTCCATTCCTTGGGCTGTACTTGCGGAATCCATGCATGCGGGTTGGCCATAGGAATGGATCCCCGCCACAAGGGCGAGGATGACGGAGGGTACTGTGCCGAAACCCCCTTCAAACCGCTTTCTCAATCCCCATATCTCCCTCGACGCTGAACGCTGCCTAGCGGGTTCGGCGATGTGTGACCGGGGCGCCTTATGGGTTCCGGCCTTGTGTGAGACCTGCGCGACGACCTGAAGGGGTGTCGGCGGGTGCATGGAGGATGACAAATGAATCTTGATAACTACACCGAACGGGCGCGCGGCTTTTTGCAAGCCGCCCAGACGAGCGCGTTGGCCAAAGGCCATCAGCGGCTGTTGCCCGACCATCTCTTGAAAGCCCTGATCGACGATAGCGAAGGCTTTGCAGCGCGGCTCATCGAGGCTGCTGGCGGTAAGCCCGATGTCGTCAAAACGCAGGTCGAACAGAGCCTCGCCAAGCAGCCTGCTGTCGAGGGTGGCGGTGGCCAGCTCTACATGGACCCGGCCATGGCGCGGGTGTTCACCACCGCCGACGAGGCCGCCAAAAAGGCTGGCGACAGCTATGTGACCGTCGAACGGCTGCTGCTTGCGCTGGCACTGGACGCCAAGAGCGATGCCGGCAAGGCGCTGAAAGCCGGTGGCGTGACGCCGCAGAGCTTGAACGCTGCCATTGAAGGTGTACGTCAGGGCCGAACCGCGGACTCCGCGTCGGCTGAAGAAGGCTATGACGCGCTGAAGAAATACGCCCGCGATCTCACCGAAGCGGCCCGCGAGGGCAAGCTTGACCCGGTGATTGGGCGGGACGAAGAAATTCGCCGTGCGATCCAGGTGCTCTCGCGCCGGACGAAAAACAACCCTGTTCTGATCGGTGAGCCTGGTGTCGGTAAAACCGCGATTGCCGAAGGCTTGGCCCTGCGCATCGTAAATGGCGATGTGCCCGAAAGCCTGCGCGACAAGCAGTTGATGGCGCTGGATATGGGCTCGCTGATCGCTGGTGCGAAGTTCCGTGGCGAGTTTGAAGAGCGGCTGAAAGCCGTGCTTTCCGAAGTGGAGAGCGCCGCCGGCGGCATTATCCTTTTCATCGATGAAATGCACACGCTGGTCGGCGCCGGTAAGGCCGACGGCGCGATGGACGCCTCCAACCTTTTGAAGCCTGCTTTGGCGCGTGGCGAGCTGCACTGCGTCGGCGCGACAACGCTCGATGAGTACCGCAAGCATGTCGAAAAAGACGCCGCTCTCGCTCGCCGGTTCCAGCCGGTGATGGTCAGCGAGCCGACGGTGGAAGACACTGTCTCGATCCTGCGCGGTCTCAAAGAAAAGTATGAGCTGCACCATGGCGTGCGCATCCTGGATGCGGCGCTTGTGTCGGCGGCGTCGCTGTCCAACCGCTATATCACCGACCGGTTTCTGCCTGACAAAGCCATCGATTTGATGGACGAGGCGGCGTCGCGTCTGCGGATGGAGGTGGATTCGAAGCCGGAAGAGCTGGATGCGCTCGACCGCCGCGTCATTCAGCTCAAAATCGAGCGAGAGGCGCTGAAGAAAGAGACCGATTCTGCTTCCAAGGATCGTTTGGAAAAGCTGGAAGCTGAACTTTCTGAACTTGAGCAAAAGTCCGCCGAATTGACGGCGCGCTGGCAGGCGGAAAAAGACAAGCTTGCCGACGCCAATACGCTTAAAGAGCAGCTCGACGAAGCGCGCACGCAGCTTGAGCAGGCGCAGCGCATGGGTGACCTGGCTAAAGCTGGCGAGCTTGCCTATGGCGCGATCCCGGACCTTGAAAAGAAGCTGACGGAAGCTGAAGAGGCTGGCGCAGACTCGTCTGGCACGGGCGACATGGTCGAAGAGGCGGTGACCCCCGATATGATCGCCCATGTGGTTAGCCGCTGGACTGGCGTGCCGGTCGACAAGATGCTCGAAGGCGAGCGCGAAAAGTTGCTGCGTATGGAAGACGAGCTGGCGAACCGCGTTGTCGGCCAAGCGGAAGCCGTGCATGCGGTTTCGACTGCCGTGCGCCGCTCGCGCGCTGGTTTGCAGGACCCGAACCGACCGCTTGGCTCGTTCCTGTTCCTGGGGCCAACGGGCGTCGGTAAAACCGAGCTCACCAAGGCGCTGGCCACCTTCCTGTTCGACGATGAGCACGCCATGGTGCGGCTCGATATGTCGGAGTTCATGGAGAAACACGCGGTGTCGCGTCTCATCGGCGCGCCTCCTGGATATGTTGGCTATGATGAGGGTGGTGTTCTGACCGAAGCAGTGCGGCGCCGGCCCTATCAGGTGGTGTTGTTTGACGAGGTGGAGAAAGCCCATCCGGACGTCTTCAACGTGCTCTTGCAGGTGCTTGACGACGGCCGCCTGACCGATGGCCAGGGCCGCACGGTCGACTTCAAAAACACGCTCATCATCATGACCTCCAATCTTGGAGCGGAATATCTGGTAGCCGCCAAGGACGACGAGGACATGTCGGGCGTGCGCGACAATGTGATGGAAATGGTGCGCGGGCACTTCCGGCCAGAGTTCCTCAACCGGCTGGACGAGATCGTGCTCTTTGAGCGGCTGAAACGCACCGAGATGGGCGCGATTGTCGATATCCAGATGGGCCGTCTGCACGCGCTGCTGGAAGATCGCAAAATCGTAGTCGATCTTGATGGCACCGCTCGCGAGTGGCTGGCCGATAAAGGCTATGACCCGGCCTATGGCGCGCGTCCGCTGAAACGCGTCATCCAGCGCGACCTTCAGGATCCGCTGGCGGAGAAAATCCTCGAAGGGTCAGTGAAGGATGGCGATCTGGTGAAAGTGTCCGCCGGTAAGTTCGAGAACGGCGCCGACCGCCTCATCTTCCAGGTCGTCGGGTCGCCCGACAGCGATGAGTCGGGCTCAGAGCAAGTGGCGGCTTAGGCAGCCAAAAAAAGGGGCGGCATTAAAGGCCGCCCCTCACACTTACGCCGTCGGGAAATCGGCGGGTAGCCGCGTTGCAGGCGGGATGTCCGGGAACAACCGTCCCTTCACAATGTCTGCGATGCGGCCCTGATTGATGATGAAGTAGCTCGCGATAACGCTGTAGTTAATGCGCTTCGCGCGAGCTAACTTGATTACCGGCACCATCTCCGGCGTGACCTTGCGGTCTTTCATGGCAGTTACTCCATGGAGAAAATGCCCTTGAAGTGAGAGCCGGGAAGTGCGATTCTGCGTGTGCAAGAGGCGTCAGGATCGACATTCTCAGCGAGCTCACCCAGTGAGTTGGGCTTGTTCACTGACACCACGGGTCACATCGCATTTTCGGTCGCTAGCCGGTCTTGCTTTGTGGCCCTTTTTGTTATCGCCGCAACGCACGGTGTTCGTGGCGCGCTGAGGCTAAGTACATATCCAGTTCAACGTTTTGCTCCGTGGCATGCTCGCGCGCGACAGATTCGCGCGGGTTAATCAAAGCGAGAATCGGAAGGGCTGTCAAGGAAATCGCGTATTTTCACGCTTTTCTTCAGCCTTACAAGCTCTCAAATCAAGCGTAGTTTCTAAGAGAATTGATTTTTCAGGCTTTCTGTGACAAAAAATACGCTTATAAATGAGGCGAAAAATATTCTTGGAGAAGTGATTTGTCCAGATCTAGAAGTCCGTCGTACCCTAGCTTTCCGCTTTCGGAGGCAATTTCTCGCGTTGAACATGTCTTCGATGCTGATCGGCAGAACCCGGTCGACCGTGAAACCATTGCTCAGCACATCGGATATCGTGGTCTTAGTGGTGCGTCTGACAAGGCAATTTCCACGCTCTCTCACTACGGTCTTTTGGAAAAGGTGGCTAAGGGTGAGCTACGGGTATCCTCGCTTGCTGTTGATATTCTGCACCCTGTTTCAAGTGGAGCCAAGGCAGAGGCAATTGCAAAGGCAGCTCGACATCCTTCACTGTTTGCCCAGCTTTTTGATCGGTTCGATGTCACACCATCGGCAGGCGCTTTGGAGTCTTACCTAAAACGCGAGGGGTATTTGGAGCGCGCAATTAAGCCTATTAGCTCCGCGTACTTAGAAACTTGCCAATTTCTTGAGCAAAGTGGTGTTACGCGAGAGGCTGAGGGCGAGCAGAACGATGACCAAGAAGTGCATTATGATTCTGAAGTTGGCTTCAGAGATGGTTGGCAATTCGCAACCGCGCGCGCCGATGCGGTGGGGAGACTATCTGATCCATTGCCGGCAGCGGATATCTTCAATTTCGTGAACGGCGGTTTGGTTTCCGTCCAGTTGCCGGTTGAACTGTCCCGTGAGGAGTGGAACGATCTGAAGGATTGGCTAGAGTTGATGGCTAGGAGGGCAGAGCGAAGGGTAGTAAGCAATTAGAGATAGAGTTTCGCGTTTTCAGGTGGTGACATTCAAGCCATCTTCTTCATCGCCTCGATCCGCCGCCTCGCCGTTTTCCACCGTTCGTCCCGCTGGGCGGCGCGGGACACCCTCTCAACTTTGCCCTGTCCCTACGCCACAGCGACGCGCAACAAAAAACGGCGCGGGCCTTAGGCCGCGCCGTTTCATCAAAGTCTGTTGTCCCCGCGCCCAAAGCGCAGGGCCTATCAGCTAGGCAAGCTTGATCGTGCTGACAGCGGTTTTGCCGCTGCGCTGATCGACTTCGGTTTCATAAGAAACCTTCTGGCCATCGGTCAGCGTGCTGATGCCAGCGCGTTCCAGCGCTGTGGCGTGGACGAAAACATCTGTCCCACCATCATCAGGCTCAATGAAGCCGAAGCCTTTTTGGCTGTTGTAGAATTTGACGGTTCCGTTTGTCATGAATTTTCCTTTCATCAATGACGTGCGCGGCGCGACAGGTACGCCTCATTGCGTGCCTGCTGCCTTTTCGAACAATGTAGAGATGCTTGAAGAGTGCGCTGCCATCGGTGATGGGCGAAAAAGACAAGACCAGTATCCAGTGTCGACGCCCGTCAGTACGGTCTAACTGTGTGGAAAGCAAGGCGCACCTTGCATTCGTCTCTGCGATCTCCTGGGGGGTCGCCGACGCATTGCGTGTGCACGCTCGCCTCCGTCCTTCCGTTGACTTGCGTCAATCGGGCCGTCCCAGCGCGCACTAACGTCCATCACCTAACTCTAATGAACAAGAGGGGAGGACGATGATGATGAAAATTGGATCGCTTGCACTGGCGCTCTGTTGCGTTGTGGCGTTTCCGGCTGGAGCCAACGCGCAGAGCATCGGGCAGCAGGAGTATATGGATAGCTGCGCGCAGTGCCATGGCGGCTCGGGCATGGGTGACGGGCCTTTGGCGGGATATTTGAATGCCACGCTTCCCGATCTGACGATGATTCAAGCCAACAATGGTGGCGTTTTTCCCGTCACCGATGTGTTTCGGCTGATCGATGGGTCGGGCACGAGCGGGGTGCACGGCACCAGCGACATGCCCGCCTGGGGCAGCCGTTTTCAAACCCGAGGCGCGTTGGTGGCCAATCCTGACTTCCAGGAAGAAGAGGCCAAGACTTACGCGCAATTCAGAATCCTGGCGCTGGTTGAGTATCTGGCGAGTATCCAGCAGCAGGAGTGACCGGGGACGGGCGTTTCCGCCCCCGGTCTTGATCATGGCGGCCTGACGCTGGGGTTCAGCGCATGTCGTGATCGAACAGGAAGGCCCCTTCGGCAATCTGTTGGATGAAGCCGCAGGGGTCTTCTTGTTGTGAAAAATGCAGCCAAGCCTTTTGCATGAAGAGGTCGGGTGCCATCTGGGCGATGATCGGATTGATCTCGTCATCCATGATGGTCCGATTGAGCGTCGGCCGTGTGAGCAGGGCAAACCGCGCTTGCGCCGGAAGACTGCGCATCTGCATCGCATACGCCACATATTCCTGGCTTGCCACACAACTGGCGAAGGGGCAGGGCATGCTCTCCAGTGCGGCGTGGGCCAACTCATGGACGAGGATGCTGGTGAGATAGGTTTCCGCATCGATCCGGCGCAGCGGGTGATCATCGTTCAGTTCGCGGCTCACCGCCTCCGGCGAGAGCAAGGTGATGCGGTCCTGCCCACAATGATATTCGCCCAGGCAGCCGGTCGGAAGGCTCTCCACGATCTCAATATGGAGTGGGCGATCAAGATCGATGTTGCAGGTCGAGAGGCTGTCCAGCGCGTCGGCTGCGATGGCGCACATCTGTGGCGCCAGCTCTGGTTCGGCGGTGATGGAAAAGGCGACTTCCGGGCAGGCGATTTGAGCAAGGCCTGGCGTTGCCAGTAGTCCCAAGCCGCACAGCATGCTGGCGGCCCTTAGTCTTGCCGTCCGGCGTCTTGGTTCCGTTTGAGTGGTGGTGCCCATTGCCGCACTCTCGGTGCTCATCCCCTGCCAGGTTTTGATTGCGGTCAACTGCGCCTGACCTATCGGCCCGGCCGCTCGCGCATTCTCCTTTGCCCGCTCCGTTCCTGCGGAACGACCGCTTGGCATTTCTTGCAGCCCGCTCCGGGCCTTTAGCCCGATCGCTTGCGCCGCCCACGGGCAACTAACCAGAATGTGATGCATCGCCATTTGACCGTGTGAGAACCGCGCCCCTAGCCTTCCAGTCAGTCAAAGCAAGGAGTGTGCGATGAGGTGGATTGGCAAACTGACGGCGTCCCGCGTCATGGTATCTGGCGTTTTGGCGGCCGTGATGGCGGTGGCGCCGGTAACCTTGGTGCGGGCGCAAGAGGCAGGCGCGGGGCCCACAATCGTTGAGGCTGAGTTGCCGCTGACCGCGTTGGCCATCCTCTATCGAACGCGCAATGCCGAGCGCTTGGAGCAAGTATTTCAGGTTCTGGAAGACAATTGGAGCGATGGCTATTACGCGCCGCTGATCGAGACCACCGCCTTCACCAGCAATTGGGTGGCGCGGCTCGCCACGTTCGATTTTCTGGAACGCATGAGCGGCCAGTCGCTGGGTACCGATTCGCAAGCCTGGTTTCAATGGCTTTGGAACCAACCCGAGGCGATCACGGCTGACTATGCCGATTTCAAATCGCTGATCTATCGGTTGGTCGATCCGCGCTTTGAGACCTATTTCGCTGGGCGCACCGACAGCGCCCGCATTCGTCTGGATGAAATCCGTTGGGGCGGTGTGGTGCAGGACGGCATTCCGCCGCTGCGCGCGCCAGAGATGCTGGCCGCCGATGAGGCGGACTATCTGGACGACAGCAACATCGTCTTTGGTCTGGAGATCAATGGCGATGCGCGCGCCTATCCGCAGCGCATTCTCGCCTGGCACGAGATGTTCGTTGATACGATTGGCGGCGTCGAGATCGCCGGCGTCTATTGCACGCTGTGCGGCACCGTCATCCCCTATCGCACCAGCGTCGATGGCACCAACCATGTGATGGGTACGTCGGGTTTTCTCTATCGCTCCAACAAGCTGATGTACGATCAGGCAACACAAAGCCTGTGGAGTACCATGCGCGGCGAGCCGGTGGTCGGCCCGCTTGTTGATCAGGGCATCGTCATGGAATCCGAACCGATTGTCACAACGACCTGGGGCGCGTGGCGTCAGCGCCACCCTGACACGACGGTGCTCTCGCTCAATACGGGTCACACCCGCGATTATGGCGAGGGCATTGCCTACCAGCAATATTTCGCCACCGACGAACTGATGTTCAACACGCCGTTCAACAATGACGATCTCGACAACAAGCAGGAGGTGCTCGGGCTTCGTTTCCCGGGCGCGCCGAACGATCAACTGGCCGTTGATACCGCGTTTCTGGCCGATAACCCGATCTACACCGCCGATGTCGGCTTTCAGCAGATCGTCATTTTCACCGACTCAAGCGGCGCGAACCGGGTTTATGATCCGCAAGGGGTCTCTTTCGCAAGCTATGATGGCGATGGCGCGATTGTCGATGCTGAAGGTGTCGCATGGACCCTCACTGAGGATGCGCTCACCGCGGAAGATGGGCGCACGCTGCCGAGGCTTCCGGCGCACCGCGCCTTCTGGTTCGGTTGGCATGCGGCGTTTCCTGAGACTCGCCTGGTGATGTGAACGGATTTAGCTCTCCAGGACATCGCGCCAACTGTGCTTGGGTTGATAGCCCACCAGCTTTTTGGCCTTGGCGTTGGAATAGAAGGTTTCAAACTCGCCCATGTCGCCGACCGGCACGCCCTGGTAAAATTGGTCGATGAGTTCGTGCGTCGTCGCGGCGACCGAATGATCGTCATTGGAGACGTTGAAAACCTCAAAGCCGAGCCCGTCGGTTTTCAGGCAACAATCGACCATGTGGCCGAGGTCGCGCGCGTCGATATAGGCAAAGAAGTTGCGCCGGCGCAGGGCGGGATCGGCGAGGTAAGCGGGAAAATTCTGCGCATACTCGTGTGGCTCGATCACATTGTTGATGCGCAAGCCATAGATATCGACGCCGGAGCGCTTCTGGAAGCTGCGCGCCGTCACCTCGTTGACGACCTTGGACATGGCGTAGCTGTCTTCGGGCACGACGGGATGGTCTTCATCGAGCGGCAGATAGTCCGGCTTGCGTTCGCCATCGGCAAAGCACACGCCATACGTCGTTTCGGAGGATGCGAAGATGATCTTCTTGATGCCGTACTTCACCGCCGCGTCGATGACATTGTAGGTACCCAGCGTGTTGATGCGGTAGCATTCATTGTCCGAGGTCAGCAGTAGGCGCGGAATGGCGGCGAAATGCACAACCGCATCAAAGCGGGGGACACCGTTGCCCGGCTCCAACTCGTCGAACCCGGCATAGCTTGCCATCACATCGAACACCTGACCGGCATCGGTGATGTCGGCGATGCGGTTGTCCACCTTGGGATGATCAAGCGGAAGCAAGTCCAGATTGAGCACCCGGTGGCCCTGGTCGATGAGATGGGCGATGGCGTGACGCCCGGCTTTGCCGGTTCCGCCGGTGAAAAGAATGCGCATGGTAGGCCTCGATGCATTGGATCAATGAAAGGCAGCATAGCGGCCTGTCGGCGCTGCTGTCTGATCAAAAACAACCGATGCATGGGAAGGGCGTGTCAGGTTTATCCCCGCCACGTCCGTTTGGTTCTAGACTGCAAGAAGTTTGGCTAGGCGGCCACAGCGCCGCGTAGGCTGACGAAATGCTGGTCCCAACCGGCGTCGAGGGCGAGCAGCATCCGGCCGGTGATCTCGCCTGCGGCTTCTGCCACCCCTTCATGGGTGAGGTGTAGGCGGGTGCCACCAGCGGCTTCCTCCAGCACCCAGGTGACGGTGGTGGATTTGTCGCCAAAGGGTTCGATGCAGAAGGTGGTGACCAGCCGGTTGGGGGCGTCCATCTCCAGCACCTCGCCATAAATCTGGGGGATTTTGTTGCCGCCCTCATCGATGCGGTAAAGCGTGTAGCGCTCGCCCAAGGCCAGGTCGGCGTCGGAAAGATGGAACCAGGCGCCGAGCTTGGTCTTGTCGGTCAGGAACGACCAAACGGCTTGCCGGGCGGCGGCAAAGAGCACGGTTTTGGTGATGATGGTGGCGTCAGCCTGAGATGTGTCGGTCATGGGTTGCATAAGCATGATTGGTTTCACTTTTTCGATGGTTTGATGGATTTGGAGGATTTGGCGGTTTCTTCGGCTTCGACCGCGTGCTGCAACTGCGCCAGGCGCTCGTCCCAGAAACGGTTGAAGTGATTAAGCCAGTCGGCAACGGACTTCAGTGCCAAGGGCTCAAGCCGGTTGATCCGCTCACGGCCTTGGGGATGGACTGAGATCAGATCGCCCTCGGCGAGGATGGTCAGATGCTTTTTCACCGCCGCGCGGGTCATGTCGAACTGGGCGGCGACCTCACCGATGGTCATGTCCTGCTTGCCAAGGTGAAGCAGGATTTTCCGCCGCGTTGGGTCGGCAAGCGCGCGGAAGGCGCCTTGCACGATCTGCTGCGGTGGCGGAGACGCAGCCAGGATGGCGGGTTGGATCATGGGTCTTCCTTTCATAATGCCAAACGGTATCATTAGATATGATACGAAAAGGTATTATGTCAAGGGATGTGGCAAAATCTGGCTGTAACTTACAGTGAGCAACACAGCGTGTTCGGCTGCCGCGACCTCGCCGCAAAACGGTGCAGATCGAGCCACATTCGGGCGCCAGTTTGCGATCCGTGCTCGGCGCGGTGGCAGCGGATAGCCGCAGCGGGCACGGGCACCGGGATGGCCAGATTGGTGGTTTGCGCACCCTCACAACCAAAGGCCCTACCCGGTGCCCATCCTCCCAAATGATCCGCGACCATCCGCGTCTTACTTAAAGGAGACACACGATGATCAAACGTACTTATGGATTTCTTCGCACCTGGAAAATGGCCCTGCTAACCGGCGGGCTTACGCTCGGTGTGGCCCTGTCGCCTTATATGGCGCAGGCACAGGACGCGCCCGGCTTTTCTGATGTCGATCAGAATGTCGATGGCGTGGTGAGCGAGGATGAATTCCTCATGGCGATGCCGGAAGCTACGGCCGAAACCTTCGCGTCAGCCGATGTAAATGGCGACACCGTTCTCACCCAGGACGAGTATGAGGCGATGGCGGCCATGATGGAATAGCCATACTGGCTGGCCCGGCCGTCAGGTCGGGCCAGCGTTCAACATTCTGAATTACTATCCCCCCGAGCCCCATGAGCCTTCAAAAAGCTGCGGGGGCTGCACCCTGGATGGCCGCCCCGCCGTCCGGGGTGTTTTTGTCGGTGTGTTTAGGCGTGCCGTCTTTATCGGCTAGCAATTGCGGGACAATCGACGTAAAGGAGCGCAACCTCCGAGATTTGAAAAGTGAACCCCGTATGGCCAATCCTTCGGCTCCGGCGTCTGAAGCGCTGCGTAACATTGCCATTATCGCCCATGTTGACCATGGCAAAACCACCCTAATTGACGTGCTCCTGCGCGAGTCTGGCCTGTTCCGCGAGAACGAGCAAGTGGCTGAACGTGCCATGGACTCCAACGATCTGGAGCGTGAGCGCGGCATCACCATTCTGGCCAAGGTCACCTCGCTGACATGGCAGAGCAATCGTATCAACATTGTCGATACGCCTGGCCACGCTGACTTTGGTGGCGAGGTGGAGCGCATCCTGCACATGGTCGATGGCGTGATCCTGTTGGTCGATGCCGCCGAGGGACCGATGCCGCAGACCAAATTCGTGCTGTCCAAAGCGCTGAAACTGGGCCTGAAACCGATCGTCGCGATCAACAAGATCGACAAGCCTGAAAGCCGGCCCGATGCCGTGCTTGACGAAGTGTTCGATCTGTTTGCTGCGCTGGACGCCACCGACGAACAACTCGATTTCCCGGTGCTTTATGGCTCGGCGAAACAAGGCTGGATGGCGCGCGATGCCGAAGGCCCCAAAGACGATATGACGCCGCTGTTTGAACTGGTGATGGACCATGTGCCGGCGCCTGCGACCGAAGAAGGTCCGTTCCGCCTGCTGGCGACCACGCTCTCGGCGAACCCCTATCTTGGCCGCATTCTCACCGGCCGCATCGCGTCGGGCACGTTGAAGGCCAACATGGCGATCAAAGCGCTGCGCCGTGATGGCACGCAGGTCGAAGCCGGACGTGCCTCGAAGGTCATGACGTTCAAGGGCCTGGATATGGTGCCGGTGGACGAAGCCCATGCTGGCGACATCGTCGCGCTGGCCGGACTGGCCGAGGCAACTGTCGCCGACACGATTTGCGATCCGCAAGTGAAAGAGCCGATCGAAGCCCAGCCGATCGATCCGCCGACGCTCTCCATGACCTTCATGGTCAACGATAGCCCGCTGGCTGGCCGTGAAGGCGACAAGCTGCAAAGCCGTGTGATCCGCGCCCGCCTGATGGCCGAAGCGGAAGGCAATGTGGCGCTGCACATCGAAGAGGGCGAAAACAAAGACGCCTTCATCGTGTCCGGACGCGGCGAGCTTCAACTGGCTGTACTGATCGAGCAGATGCGCCGAGAAGGTTTTGAGCTTGGCGTTTCGCGGCCTCAAGTCGTGTTCCAAAAGGACGAGAACGGCTCGCTCTTGGAGCCCATCGAAGAAGTGACCGTCGATGTCGACGAGGAATTTTCCGGCACGGTGGTGCAGAAGATCGCCGAGCGGCGGGGCGACCTGGTGGAGATGACGCCCTCGGGTGGTGGCAAGCAGCGCTTGGTGCTGCACGTGCCAACGCGCGGGCTGATCGGCTATCATGGTGAGTTTCTGACCGATACGCGCGGCACCGGCATCATGAACCGTGCTTTTCTTCAATATGCGCCGCACAAGGGCACCATCAAGGATCGCCACACCGGCGTTTTGCTTGCCATGGCGCAAGGTGATGCGGTGGCCTACGCGCTTTGGAATCTGGAAGATCGCGGACCGATGCTGATCGAGCCCGGCACGCCTGTCTATCAGGGCATGATCATCGGTGAGCATACGCGCGGCAACGATCTGGAAGTGAATGTGCTCAAGGGCAAACAGCTGACGAACATGCGCGCCTCCGGCAAGGATGAAGCTGTGCGGCTGACCACACCGATCCAGATGACGCTGGAAAAGGCACTTGCTTACATCAGCGATGATGAGTTGGTGGAAGTGACGCCGAAGTCGATCCGTTTGCGCAAACGCCATCTTGATCCGCACGAGCGTAAGCGCGCGGCGAAGGCCAAAGCCGCCGCCTAAAGAAGGCCAAGAAGACGGGCGCTTGCCCGTCTCAACTTTTTACCTAAGGGCGAAAAGCGCCTTGCGTTTTCGTCAATTGGTCCTAGGCTCTCCTTATGAGCCTTGACCAGATCACGATCAGGCCTGCCGAAACCCGCGACGCGACCGCCGTGGCGCAGGTGCATGATCGGGCCTGGCGCGGCGCCTATCGGGGCATTATCCCCGGTGTGGCACTGGAACGTATGGTCGAACGGCGCGGTCCGCGCTGGTGGGCACGCCTGATACGGCATCAACGCAGCGTTTTGGTTTTGGAAGTGCATGGCACGATTGCCGGCTATGCGACGCTTGGCGCCAATCGATCCAAAACGCTTCGTGTGCACGGCGAAATCTACGAGCTTTATATCGATCCGGCCTATCAGGGGCTGGGCTTTGGCGCGCGCCTGTTCAACGCCGCGCGCGATCGGTTGAAGGCAGCAAGGCTTGGCCATTTCGTCGTCTGGGCGCTGGAGGACAATGCCTCGGCGATCGGCTTCTATCAGGCGATGGGCGGCGAGCCGGTGGCCCATGGTGTGGAGACCTTTGGCCCAACGCAGCAATCCGTCCGCGACAGCATTGGTGATGGGGGCACGCAGGCGACGGTGCACCTGGCGGGGCAATGCCGCAAACTTGCCTTCATATGGGGAACGGGCGAGGCCGGCTGACGCTCGCTGGCAGGCGCTTTTCGACCTTTGGCGGTTAGCCCTCTTACTTAAGGCATCGACGCGCTGGCGCTGATAGGGTCGCGGCCACGACACCATCCCCTTAGCGGAGCTGCGAGACCCCTATGCGCATTGAAGCCATTCCCATCGGAAAGAACCCGCCGCACGATGTGAACGTGATCATCGAAGTGCCGATTGGCGGCGAGCCGATCAAATATGAGATCGAGAAAGATTCCGGCGCGCTCTTTGTCGATCGGTTTCTCTACACACCGATGCGCTATCCGGGGAATTATGGCTTTGTGCCGCACACGCTGTCGGCCGACGGCGACCCGATCGATGTGGTGGTCTGCAACACGCGGCCCATCGTGCCCGGCGCTGTGATGAATTGCCGGGTGGTTGGTGCACTGGTGATGGAAGATGATGGCGGTGGCGATGAGAAGCTGGTGGCGGTGCCCACCGAGAAGCTGACCAGCCGCTATGATGGTGTGCAGAATTACACCGATCTGCCGACCATTTTGACGAGCCAGATCGAGCACTTTTTCGCGCACTACAAAGATCTCGAGCCCAACAAATGGGTGAAGATCGAACGTTGGGCCGGCGTCGACGAAGCCAAAGACATGGTGCGCGAGGCGATCGAGCGGGCAAAGTCCGGCGGCTGAACGGTCGAGTCTGAGATTTTCTCAAGGGCGCCCTCGGGCGCCCTTTTTCGTTTCAGCGCTGCTCCAGCGAAGGCATTGATTCCGCGCAACCCGTTTATGACAGGTTTGTGACAGTCTAGGCTGAGGTGGTCCAATCGGGAGGTGACCATGATTAGCCTAGAAGACATGGTGGGCATGAGCGGGCTGAGCGAGGAAGAAATTCTTGCCATCGCTGAGCATGAGCATGTGCCGCCAAGCGTCGCGACGAACCTCGGGTCCTACCTGTCAGGCAACCATGAAGGTCTGGCACGGGTGCGCGACATGATCATCGACGATATTCGCGTCGCGCAAGCCGAGGGCAATGTCGTGCATGAGCGCGAGCTGTTGCATGTGCTGCATCATTTTTTGCGGGAAAATCCAGACGAGCGCCCTAACGTGCATCCGTGGAGCGCTGTTTTCTAGCGCGACGCTTAGAAGACGTTCGGATAGGCGTAGCGCACGATAAGCTGTTGCAGGAAGAAGATGCCAAGCAGCAGGACGATCGGCGAAATGTCGATCCCGCCAAGATTGGGCAGGAAACGGCGAATGGGCCTTAGCGCCGGCTCGGTGAGCCCGTAAACGACGCGGCCGATCGTGCCGACAATCTCATTGCGCGGATTGATGACATTGAACGCTACGAGCCAGCTAAGGATCGCCGAAATGATGATGATCCACCAGTAAAGGTTCAGTGCCAACATGATGACATCAAGGACCGCTCGCATGCTTGGCTCCACTTATCGCAAAAGGGCCACGCAACGGCGCGGCGCATCTGATGGCTCATGTAGACAGTGGAGTGCGCGCTGACAAGTGAAGCGCCGCTTATGGCGGCGCGACACATTCCCTTCGATGGCGAAGCGTTGCTAGACGCCTTTGAGCAAGACACCGGCCAACAGCACGACATAGGCGATGGTCACGATCCACACCGATGCGATCGGAATGATGGAAAAAATGCCAAGCGCTGCCAGGATGCCGAGCGCGGCGATAACGAGCGAAATGATGAAAACGATCATCGTGGGCGCACTGAGATTCATGGGACTGTCCTTTTGTTCTGCGATCGGACACCCCGCGGTCCGATCAACGCCGATCTTCCTTAGACGCAACACATGATCGGCGTGCGACAGTGTACTTAAGCAAGCGCTTATTGGACAGGGTGATGGCCAGGATTTCGTAAGGGTAGTCGGGCGCCAGGCATCAATATCCACAAGGATCGGGCGCCGCGAAGGAACGGTGTTCCCTGACGGCGCCGGTTTTTAGCATTGGACTGCTAAGTCTAATTGGCAGACCCGATCAGCGGCGAGATGTTGCGGATGGTTACGCGGCGGTTCTGCTCTTCGGCGGCTTGGGTTTCGATTTTGAGGAACCGCTCGCCATAACCCTGGATCACCAAGTTCTCCGGTGGCACATCGTAGAAGTTGACCAGAATGCGCGCGACCGTTTCGGCACGCCGATCCGACAGCGCCAGATTGGAGATATCCGATCCGATGGCATCGGTGTGCCCTTCAACGAGGAGCAGCGTGCTTGGATCGCGCTCGACCAAGGCCAGCGTTGCAAGCGCAATGTCTTCAAGCAGCGGTACTTGGCTACGGCGAACAGTGGCCTGACCGGTCTCGAAGGTTATCGAATCAAGATCGACGCGGCGCACAAGGTCGCGCACGGCCACGTTCTCGCGCACTTGGCGAAGGGAGTAGGCTTCATCCAACTCCACCACCGTGGGCGCGGCAAAGGTTTCAAAGAACACGTCGAAATCCGCCCGCTGGGCCGGCACGATGTACTGGTCGCGCGGGATGGTCAGTTGCAAGGGCGGCAGGTCGCGCACTTCGACAAACGCGCGGTCATCGATGTTGCGGTTGTCGATGAGAACAATCTCGCGCCCGTTGGGACGAATGCGGGAGCGATACAAGATATAGCCGCCCTCATCGCGAATGGTAATGATCTGCGCGCCATTGCGCCGCGTGATGGTTTCCTGGGTAAGGCCGCCGCGCAACCGTTCGATGCGCACTTGCGCATCGCCATCGCGGAGCAGACTGCTTTCATCGCCACGCACAAAGTACTCGCCGTCGCGCTCGACGATGAGGCGGTCGCCCTGGTCTTCCACCACGCGTCCACCGAGCGCGGGGATCAGAGCGCCGACTACGGCACCAACCGCGGCGGCGCCTAGAAGCTCCGCACGACGATCGCGGGCTTCCTCGCGTCGGCGATCTTCTTGGGCGCGGATTTCGGTGGCCTGCTCTTCGGTCACGTCATCGGGGATAACGGCTGCCGGGGCATCATCGGGTACAATCGCCGTCTCTCTCGATGCTTCCGGTGCTGGCTCGTCCGATGCGGCCTGCGTCGGTGCTGGCTCGGGCGCGGGTGGTGTTTCGGCAAGGTTGCCATCTTGCGCTGCCGCTTCGGCTGGCTGTTCTTCGGTCGCAGTCGTTGTTTCAGCGGTTGGTTCTACCTGCGGATCGGCTGGCGCCTCGGTTACCTCTGCTTCAACGGGCGGCTCGGCGGGCTCTTCTGCAGTCGGCTCGGTTTCGGCTGTGTCTTGTTCCGGTGTTGGTGTTTCTTCTGCGAGGGGTGTTTCTGCGAGCGGCTCTTCGATTGCTGGCTCGTCTGTCACGATCTCTTCGGTCACCAACTCTTGTGGCGCTGGGTCTTCGCTCACGACTTCGGCGACCGGTTCCTCAACGACGATGTCTTCGGTTGCAGGCTGTTGTGTGACTACCTCCTCGGATTCCAGAACCGGTTCGGCTGCTGCCTCGGCGGCGGGCGCCTCCAGCGGAAGGACCTCTACAATCGTATCATCGACCGCAGTATCTTGGACAACGCTGTCATCAATGACGCTTTCTTCAACAGGCGTTTCGGGAAGCGCGTCCAGCTCTATCGGCGACTCGACATCGCAAGCCGGATCGGCCGGGTTGGCCGCGCAATCGATAGCAAGCGTTCCAGGATCGACTTGGGCGGTTTGCGCCAGGCTGAGACTTGACGGGCCGGTGATGGGACTTGTCATCGCCAAGGCCAAAACAATGGCCGTCGACCCGCGAAAGGCCTTCGATGTCAGGGATAGGATCATCATGATTGGTTCCTCGCTGCAGCTGCGCAGAATGCCCTCCTGTGCATGACTCCAACGCCCGATCGACAAGCTTGTTCCATTGATCGTGGTGCGCTGGCATCGCGACGATGCAAGGCAGACATGGCGAGACGATGATCGCTTTGTTGAATGCGGTTGTTGACCGGTTAGCGCGACGCGGCTTTGATTCTGCCCAATATGGCGGAGAAATCGCGGTCAGCGCCGCCATCTTCGGCAAAGGCTTGATAAATCGCCCTTGCGTGTTCGCCGAGGGCTGTATCGACACCGCTTGCCTCTGCCGCTTGTTGGCTGAGCGTGAGGTCCTTCAGCATCAGATCGGTGGCAAAGCCAGGTTGATAGTCATTGTCAGCTGGAGTTTGCGGGCCGACGTCGGGGGCGGGGCAATAGGATGTCATCGACCAGCTTTGGCCGGAGGAGGCCGACACCACATCAAACAGGGCCTGTCGGTCGAGTTCCAACCCGTCGGCCAAGGCAAACGCTTCGCAGGTAGCGATCATGGTGATGCCGAGAATCATGTTGTTGCAGATCTTGGCGGCCTGGCCTGATCCATTGCCGCCGCAGTGGAACGTCTTGGCGCCCATACTGTCAAACAGAGGCTGGGCGCGGGCGAAAGCCTCGTCGCTGCCGCCGACCATAAAGGTGAGGGTGCCAGCGGATGCGCCCGCCGTGCCGCCCGAGACCGGAGCATCGAGAGCTGCATGACCGGCGGTTTTTATTTGATCAGCAGCATCGCGCGCGCTGGCGACATCCACGGTGGAGCAATCCAGGAAAAGCGTGCCAGGCCTCGCATAAGGCAGGGCGCTGGTAACAACGTCGCGCATGATGGTGCCATTGGGCAGCATGGTGATGATGGTGTCAGCTTGCCCTGCCAAGTCGGCGAGCGAGGAGGCCGGCTCCAGCGCATCTGGAACCGGTGCATTAACATCCAGTCCCATCACCTCATGTCCGGCATTGGCTAGATTGACTGCCATTGGCGCGCCCATATTGCCAAGTCCGATGAAGCCGATTGTCATGCGATTCCCCTTCGCTATGGCTAGTTCGCCGCGATTTGCGCACGATTGCGCGGCCATGCGAATAGCAGGCGCTACGTTAGGGCCGAAGGCGGGTGGTTCAAAACCGTTTAGACGGGGCTGCATGACATTTTTTTGACGACGCTCCACAGGGTAGGAATCGGCGAAAAGCCCGGGATTTCTGGGCTTCACCTGGCGTACTGAGGGGGACGCTTTTCCGGTTGGTCAAAAAGATGCGTTTTTTTGAGAATGGGTCGTTGACAGGCGAGAGGTCACCGCCCTATAAACCGCAACACCGAGAGCGGAACGCCGCTGGCGACAGCTGCTTGCGCTCTTGTGGTTCTTCAGAAACGAAGGCGACAAAACGCGCCCTGCCAGGGTGCGCGCTTCTGTTTCTGTCTCATCGTCTAAGCCGCAGGGCTTGTGATGAGGGTTCTTTGACAAGTGAATAAAGAAAGAGAAACGTGGTCGGCGATGTTCTTGCGGATCGGCCCAAAAGGCTGATCGAAGAGTTTCGACAGACACGTTTTTTAGAAGACACACCCGATGAGATTTCGGTCTCATCACAGGTCGTGACGCTTTAAGCAGCGTCATGAAATGAAGTGTGTCCTCGTCAAGCGTGATTAAAGTCGGTTCAAAATCTCAAATTCAACTTGAGAGTTTGATTCTGGCTCAGAACGAACGCTGGCGGCAGGCTTAACACATGCAAGTCGAACGCCCTCTTCGGAGGGAGTGGCAGACGGGTGAGTAACGCGTGGGAACCTACCTTTAGGTACGGAATAACAGTTAGAAATGACTGCTAATACCGTATGTGCCCGAGAGGGGAAAGATTTATCGCCTAAAGATGGGCCCGCGTTGGATTAGCTAGTTGGTGAGGTAACGGCTCACCAAGGCGACGATCCATAGCTGGTTTGAGAGGATGATCAGCCACACTGGAACTGAGACACGGTCCAGACTCCTACGGGAGGCAGCAGTGGGGAATATTGGACAATGGGGGAAACCCTGATCCAGCCATGCCGCGTGAGTGATGAAGGCCTTAGGGTTGTAAAGCTCTTTCGCTGGGGAAGATAATGACGGTACCCAGTAAAGAAGCCCCGGCTAACTTCGTGCCAGCAGCCGCGGTAATACGAAGGGGGCTAGCGTTGTTCGGAATTACTGGGCGTAAAGCGCACGTAGGCGGGTATTTAAGTCAGGGGTGAAATCCCGGAGCTCAACTCCGGAACTGCCTTTGATACTGGATACCTTGAGTTCGAGAGAGGTGAGTGGAATTCCGAGTGTAGAGGTGAAATTCGTAGATATTCGGAGGAACACCAGTGGCGAAGGCGGCTCACTGGCTCGATACTGACGCTGAGGTGCGAAAGCGTGGGGAGCAAACAGGATTAGATACCCTGGTAGTCCACGCCGTAAACGATGGATGCTAGCTGTTGGGCAGTATACTGTTCAGTGGCGCAGCTAACGCATTAAGCATCCCGCCTGGGGAGTACGGTCGCAAGACTAAAACTCAAAGAAATTGACGGGGGCCCGCACAAGCGGTGGAGCATGTGGTTTAATTCGAAGCAACGCGCAGAACCTTACCAGCTCTTGACATCCCGATCGCGGTTTCCGGAGACGGATTCCTTCAGTTCGGCTGGATTGGATACAGGTGGTGCATGGCTGTCGTCAGCTCGTGTCGTGAGATGTTGGGTTAAGTCCCGCAACGAGCGCAACCCACGTCTTTAGTTGCCAGCATTGAGTTGGGCACTCTAGAGAGACCGCCGGTGATAAACCGGAGGAAGGTGTGGATGACGTCAAGTCATCATGCCCCTTACATCCTGGGCTACACACGTACTACAATGGTGGTGACAGAGGGCAGCGACTTCGCGAGGAGGAGCTAATCCCTAAAAGCCATCTCAGTTCGGATTGTTCTCTGCAACTCGAGAGCATGAAGTTGGAATCGCTAGTAATCGTGGATCAGCATGCCACGGTGAATACGTTCCCGGGCCTTGTACACACCGCCCGTCACACCATGGGAGTTGGGTTTACCCGAAGGTGGTGCGCTAACCAGCAATGGAGGCAGCCAACCACGGTAGGCTCAGCGACTGGGGTGAAGTCGTAACAAGGTAGCCGTAGGGGAACCTGCGGCTGGATCACCTCCTTTCTAAGGAATGATCTTGACCAGACAGCTTGGCCTTCGGGCTAAGTGAAGATCTTCAAGATCGCTTAGAACATTAGCTAGGTATCAGTTCGCTGATACACTGGCATTACGCGGAACATTGCCGCCTTCGTTTCTCTTTCTCTTGCCGAAGTTGCTGGCCTCACGTTTGTGGGCTCTGTTCGCTTGCGAACAACCGCGTGGAGCGCCGGCATTTGGGGTCCGGGCTTGTAGCTCAGTTGGTTAGAGCGCACCCCTGATAAGGGTGAGGTCGCAGGTTCGAATCCTGCCAGGCCCATTCGCAACTCACTGTGCGCTCAACGTCGATTTTGCTTCGCAAAATCAACTAGGGGCCATAGCTCAGCTGGGAGAGCACCTGCTTTGCAAGCAGGGGGTCGTCGGTTCGATCCCGACTGGCTCCACCATCGCTTTGCTCTGGTGTCGCCAGTCGACATATTTGTCCACTCTGGGCTTACTGCCCAACCGCTGGTGGCTTCACCGTTCCTATTATCTTCGGCAAACATCGATCGCCGCATCAAGTTCCGATGCGGCCTGTTCCTTTACATGGTGAAGAGACGATGTATCCAGGGCTAGCGTGCTCCTTAAACGTTAGCCACCGTGAGGGCCTGACCGCACTCATCTGGGTATTATCGCGTGATTTTGGTCTAATAAAAACTGTTCTTATTGAGATGCAGCTTGATCGTGACCGTCCTATCCCGACGGTTTGCGTGTGTATCGATAATGAGAGTAATCAAGTGTCTTAAGAGCATCTGGTGGATGCCTTGGCGCTAAGAGGCGATGAAGGACGTGGTACGCTGCGATAAGTCATGGGGAGCTGCGAACAAGCTTTGATCCGTGAATTTCCGAATGGGGAAACCCACCTCTTTTGAGGTATCCCGCAAGGGAAGCGAACCCGGGGAACTGAAACATCTAAGTACCCGGAGGAAAGGACATCAACCGAGACTCCGTTAGTAGCGGCGAGCGAACGCGGACCAGCCCGTATCTGTTATAAAACCAAAAGCGTCTGGAAAGTCGCGCCATAGAGGGTGATAGCCCCGTATGGGTAGAAAAGCAGATCGTTAGAGTAAGGCGGAACACGTGAAATTCTGTCTGAACATGGGGGGACCACCCTCCAAGGCTAAGTACTCTCTACCGACCGATAGCGAACAAGTACCGTGAGGGAAAGGTGAAAAGCACCCCGACAAGGGGAGTGAAATAGTTCCTGAAACCGGATGCATACAAACAGTCGGAGCCCGCAAGGGTGACGGCGTACCTTTTGTATAATGGGTCAGCGAGTTAGTTTATCGTGCAAGCTTAAGCCGTTAGGTGTAGGCGCAGCGAAAGCGAGTCTGAACAGGGCGTTCAGTACGATGAATTAGACCCGAAACGAAGTGATCTAGGTATGGCCAGGTTGAAGGTGCGGTAACACGCACTGGAGGACCGAACCCACGTCTGTTGAAAAAGACGGGGATGAGCTGTGCCTAGGGGTGAAAGGCCAATCAAACTTCGAAATAGCTGGTTCTCCGCGAAATCTATTTAGGTAGAGCGTTGGACGAATACCTCAGGGGGTAGAGCACTGGATGGGCTATGGGGACTCACCGTCTTACTGATCCTAACCAAACTCCGAATACCTGAGAGTACTATCCAGCAGACACACGGCGGGTGCTAACGTCCGTCGTGGAGAGGGAAACAACCCAGACCTCCAGCTAAGGTCCCCAAGTCATGGCTAAGTGGGAAAGGATGTGAGGATCCCAAAACAACCAGGATGTTGGCTTAGAAGCAGCCATCATTTAAAGAAAGCGTAACAGCTCACTGGTCTAAATAAGGGTCTTTGCGCCGAAAATGTAACGGGGCTAAAGCCATGCACCGAAATTGCGGGTGTGCAGTTTACTGCACGCGGTAGCGGAGCGTTCTGTAAGTCTGCGAAGGGATACACCGTGAGGGGTCCTGGAGATATCAGAAGTGCGAATGCTGACATGAGTAACGATAAAGAGTGTGAGAGACACTCTCGCCGAAAGTCCAAGGGTTCCTGCGTAAAGCTAATCTGCGCAGGGTTAGCCGGCCCCTAAGTCGAGGCAGAAATGCGTAGACGATGGGAACCACGTTAATATTCGTGGGCCAGGTGGTAGTGACGAATGCTGTGTGTTGTCCATCCTTATTGGATTGGTTGGGCAGCGAAGGTGTTCCAGGAAATAGCTCCACCAATATTGACCGTACCCGAAACCGACACAGGTGGACTGGTAGAGTATACCAAGGCGCTTGAGAGAACTATGCTGAAGGAACTCGGCAAAATGCTCCCGTAAGTTCGCGAGAAGGGAGACCCTTGTTGGCGCAAGCCGATGAGGGTGGCACAGACCAGGGGGTGGCGACTGTTTATTAAAAACACAGGGCTCTGCGAAGTTGCAAAACGACGTATAGGGTCTGACGCCTGCCCGGTGCCGGAAGGTTAAGAGGAGATGTGAGAGCGTCGAATTGAAGCCCCGGTAAACGGCGGCCGTAACTATAACGGTCCTAAGGTAGCGAAATTCCTTGTCGGGTAAGTTCCGACCTGCACGAATGGCGTAACGACTTCCCCGCTGTCTCCAGCATAGACTCAGTGAAATTGAATTCCCCGTGAAGATGCGGGGTAACTGCGGTTAGACGGAAAGACCCCGTGCACCTTTACTACAACTTTACACTGGCATTTGTAACGGCATGTGTAGGATAGGCGGTAGACTATGAAAGGCAGCGCCAGCTGTTCTGGAGTCATCCTTGAAATACCACCCTTGAAGTCATGATTGTCTAACCGCGGCGCAACAACGCCCGGGACAGTGTGTGGTGGGTAGTTTGACTGGGGCGGTCGCCTCCCAAAGAGTAACGGAGGCGCGCGAAGGTAGGCTCAGACCGGTCGGAAATCGGTCGTCGAGTGCAATGGCATAAGCCTGCCTGACTGCGAGACTGACAAGTCGAGCAGAGTCGAAAGACGGTCATAGTGATCCGGTGGTCCCGTGTGGAAGGGCCATCGCTCAACGGATAAAAGGTACGCCGGGGATAACAGGCTGATGACGCCCAAGAGTCCATATCGACGGCGTTGTTTGGCACCTCGATGTCGGCTCATCGCATCCTGGGGCTGGAGCAGGTCCCAAGGGTTTGGCTGTTCGCCAATTAAAGCGGTACGTGAGCTGGGTTTAGAACGTCGTGAGACAGTTCGGTCCCTATCTGCCGTGGGTGTAGGAATATTGCGAGGATCTGTCCCTAGTACGAGAGGACCGGGATGGACAGACCTCTGGTGGACCTGTTGTGGCGCCAGCCGCATTGCAGGGTAGCTATGTTTGGAACGGATAACCGCTGAAGGCATCTAAGCGGGAAACCAGCCTCAAAACCAGTATTCCCTTGAGAATCGTGGAAGACCACCACGTTGATAGGCTGGGTGTGGAAGTGCCGTAAGGCATGAAGCTTACCAGTACTAATAATTCGATTGGCTTGATTACTCTCATTAAAAGGATCAGAAAAGTGGCAGCCAGTAGAGACTGTGCGTTCATTCGTGAAAATATCAATCGTCTAAATCGCGAACGTTCCATAGTTTATCGGGAATACATTGATTTACACAGTCGATTGGAACGGATACCTGGAGATTTGCAGCAGCTATAAGTTGAGCTGAGAACCCTTGAGGCGGGTGACCGAGCCGCTGGACCAGCTGTTGGATTGGCAACAAGAAATCCTGCTGCGTGGGCCGTCGTGCAATCTCTACGAGCCGCCACTATCGGAGCTGCGATCGTGACCCTGCGCTGCAACATCCGTGCCAAGGAGCAGGAATTGCAGACCGGAAGGCGGGAATTACCGATGAGGCGTGCAAGATGGGAAACTATCGAAGAACAGCTGGCGAGCAGTGGCGACGCTCTATTGGCCAATGATTGTGAAGGCTGACGGCTTCCTCTCACGCGCAACCGCGCTCTGCTGGCCCAACGTCGCCGTGATGGCGGTGGTTATGGTTGGGGCGCTCGGGCTCATCGCGCTATTGAGTGGCGCGCCGAGCCGCGCCGAATCCTACACGGTTAGCGATGGCTATGCGGCAAAACCTGACAACGATCCGTTTCATTATTTTCCGACGCGCCCTTATCTCCGGGAGAGCATGGAGGAGATGGCGGAGGATCTCAATCGCTATGCAAATATCACCAGAGCTGTGCGCGATGTCGTGTTGGACGAGATCGGGGCGAGGCTCGACGCCACGGAGTACTTCTTCGCAGCGAATGTTACGATACAAGCGTTCTATGAAACCGCTATTGAGGCGCGTGATTGCCGATTGGCGAAAGATTTGGTTTGGCGGCAATGGGTTGAAGAGCGACCCTTTATGGTGGGCCTTCGCGATGACAGTGCATTCGACCGCGAACTAACGCAGCTCTATCAGAATTTTTTTCCCGCGCTTGCAGCCTGCCTCTACGCCCAGGATGCCAGAACGCTGTCGTTGCTTATCGCCCGCCACAGCGAGGTGGTGACCGGTACGCGAACGCTTGTTCGTCCTTTTCAGCACCATCAGTCTTGGTTTTCTGGGCTTGGAACGCTGCATGGCGGCCGTGATTGGAATTATTGGCAGCTTATCGAGATGGCGACTGACCCCAGCCGCCAGAATTACGGACCGGCGGGCGTGATGCTTGTTGAGCTCGCCCTCGAAATCGACAGTCTCGATCTGCCCGATGACATCCTCCATATGCTTCTGCTGCGCGGGGAAGCGACGTGGCCCGATGACGCTCGCCCGCTTCCGGTAACAAGGGAGCGCATCGCTGAGCTTTTGCCGATCACGGCTGCGCGGCTTTCGGCGGACGAACGAGCGCGTGCCGAACAGTGCTTTCTGACCAATGAACCCTATCAGCGGCTGTTCATGGGCGAGGCGGCTTATTTTGCCGAACCGCAATCTGACGATTGCGTGGCGAGCGCCCCTTAAACATCGGCAGGCTTGAGCCGCGTCATGGCTGGAAACACAGTCGATGGTGCTGACCAACATCAGTTCGAAGGCGGCGAGCCCAGGCAATATGGTGGCCTCAAACCAGGAGGCTTTTGCCATGTACACTTCTATTCTTGTGCCAATTGCGTTGGACCATAGCGGTCGTTCAGGACCTGCGATCGAGACGGCGCGTGCGCTCCTTAAGCCGGGCGGCGCGATCACGCTGCTGCACGTGATTGAGGACATTCCAAGCTACGCGTCGACTTACATCCCGCAGAGCGTTTTTGATCAAAACCGCGAGGCGGCGGAAACCAAACTGACCTTGATGGCCAAGGAGGTGGATGCGTCCGCCAAGACGGTCGTCATTTGGGGTCACGCCGCTTCCACCATACTTGAGTTCGCGCGGGAGCAGGACGTGGACTGCATTGTGATCGCCTCCCACCGACCAGGCATTCAGGATTATTTCCTCGGTTCGACGGCGTCGCGCGTGGTGCGTCACGCCACCTGCACTGTCCATGTCATGCGATGACAGAGGTCCAGGTGCGTGATCATCCCAAAGCCAGGGCGATTGGCTTGCCTGCAGACCCGCTCCTGCCGGCAATTGATCCTGATCAGCCGGTGCATGCGTGTCCTCCCTTAGTACCGAAGTCGGATCGGGTTTGGTGACTAGGTCACCGTCGCCTGGATAGCAGGTGTGCACTCAGTGCCGCGATCGAGGCGCAGCTTCGACGATAGTTCTGGACCCCCACAATTGCGTTGCGGCCGGGTCCGCTCAGCCATGCGATGGCCATTCGGGAGGAGATATTGGGATGCTGGACAGACGACAGGTTTTGAGCGCGACGGCGCTTGCCGGTGCGATGACGGGGCTGGGAGGGCTTGCCTGGCCGGCTGCAGGTTCAACGCAAACCGCGCCGATTTCGACCAATGCACGCATTGTTATCGTCGGCGCCGGTGCAGCGGGCACGGCGCTTGCCAATCGTCTTTCGCGGCGCCTTGATGGGGCGACTATCACCATTATCGACCCACGGCCGCAGCACCTTTATCAGCCTGGTCTGACCTTGGTCGCTGCAGGCTTGAAGCCAGCCGACTATGTGGTCTCCCAGACGACTGACTGGCTGCCCAACGGCGTGACGCTGATCGCTGAGGCGGTGGCTGCCGTGGACGCCGAGGCAAAAACCGTTTCGACCGACGGCGGCCAAACGCTCGACTATGATTGGTTGGTGTTGGCGCCAGGCTTGGTTCTTGATCACGACGCGATCGAAGGTTTCTCGCTGGATATGGTTGGCGAGAACGGTATCGGCGCCCTTTACGCCGGACCGGAATACGCCGCCCGCACCTGGCAGGCGGCCCAACGCTTCACCGAAGAAGGCGGCACTGGCCTTTTCACCCGCCCGGCGACTGAAATGAAATGCGCGGGCGCGCCGCTGAAACATACGTTCCTGATCGAGGACATTGGCGACCGTGCAGGCACCCGCAGTCGAATGAACATGGTCTATGCCGCGCCGCAAGGCTCGCTCTTTGGCGTACCCATCGTCGCGGAGAAGGTGCGTATGTTGTTCGAGGACCGCGACATTGCGGCGATCCACGGCTACACGCTGAAATCCATTGATGCGGGGCGTAAGCGCGCGACGTTCGCCACGTCCAGCGGCGATGCGGAGATGGCTTACGACTATCTTCACGTCATTCCGCCGCAGCGGGCGCCGGATTTCGTGCGCCAGTCTGGTCTTTCCTGGGCCGACCGATGGGTCGATCAGGGTTGGGTGGAAGTCGATCCGCAGACTCTGCGCCATCGCCGTTATGATGACATCTTCGCGGTCGGCGACATTGCCGGTGTTCCCAAAGGCAAGACGGCGGCGAGCGTAAAATGGCAGGTGCCGGTGGTTGAAGATCATTTGGTCGCCGCCATCGCCGGTGAGGACGGAACCGAGCTTTATGATGGCTATACGTCCTGCCCGCTGATCACCCGGGTCGGGCGAGCAATGCTGGTCGAGTTCGATTATGGCAACAACCTCGTCCCCTCGTTCCCCGGTGTGATTGCGCCGCTGGAAGAGCTTTGGATCAGTTGGCTCATGAAGGAAGTCGCACTGAAGGCGACCTATAACGCGATGTTGCGCGGCCGCGCTTAGGGAGAATGGATCGATGAAAGAGTTGACATTTGGAACCATGCTCGCCGTTTTTGAGGAGATCTTCGGACGCGGCCTGTTTTGGGCGATGGTCATCGTCTCCGTACTGATCACGGTGGCCTATCTGTTCGTGTTGGTGCGCGATCGCTCGGTGAGTTGGCGGAAATTTCTGCTGGCGCAGCTGTCGATGCCCGTCGGCGCGATTGCTGCAGTCTTGTTTGTGCAGGCGGTGACCGACTCATCCTTTGCCGACATCGGCGGACCAGTGGATGTCGTCGTGCTTCTCGGCATTGCCATTCTTGGCGCGATTGGCATGGCGATCTTGGTCTACACGCTCGAAGCACTCATCGGCAGCCGGCGCACCGCAGGTGGTGAGGCACCATAGCGGGCTAGAGGGTGCAGGGATTGGGCCGCTTGCTGAACTGGCACTAACCAGCGCCGCAGCAGGTGATTGCAATCTCAAGTGAACTGCTGGACATAGGGGCATATGTTCGCCGAGTGCCCCTATGCCGCTTTCCATCTTTCTGATCACGCGCAATGAAGAGGCCCGTCTTGGCCAGGTGCTCGATGCGATTGAGGGCTTGAGCGACGATGTTGTCGTCGTGGATGGCGGATCCGTGGATGACACTATCGCAATCGCCGAAGCGAAGGGCGCGCGCGTGTTTCACCGGGATTGGACAGGCTATGGGGCGCAAAAGCGCTACGCCGAAGACCAATGCCGAAATGATTGGTTATTGAATCTGGATGCCGACGAGGTCATCACCCCGGCGTTGCATTATGAGCTGAGTGCCTTATTCGCCTCCAACGAACCCGCGCCGGGCGCCTTCAAAGTTCGCATTCACAACCTCTATCCAGGGGATGCCAAGCCGCGACCCTTTGCCAATGATTACAATGTCGTGCGGCTTTACCACCGCGCGGCTGGCCGTTATCGTGATGACCCGGTGTATGACCGCGTGGTGCTTCAGGACGCCATCGCGCCACAACAGCTTGCTGCGCCAATCCATCATCATTCGATCACCAGCTGGTTTCACATGGTGGACAAGGCCAATAGGTTCACCAGTCATGAGATCGACAGGATTGCCGCCAAACCACGTTGGGTGTTGATGGTTCGCCTGGTCACCGAGATGCCCTTGCAGTTCCTGCGCAACTATTTTCTGCGCGGACACTGGCTGGGTGGCTGGAAGGGCTTTGTTTTCGCGCTCAACACGGCGTTCCTTCGCACCTTAAGGGTCGCCAAGGCGCTTGAGAAAAAGGACGAGCCAAGCGCTTAGTGCATGGCTGGATTGCAGCCAGTGTTGGTAGCCAATATCTGTCATAAATCGCATCCGACCCCCCTTGTAATCCCAGTCCAAGGCTCGTACATCAGGCGCTCGCACGAATAAGACGATAAGTTGCAAAACTGATCGACGTGCCGTGTCGCGGGGTGGAGCAGCCCGGTAGCTCGTCAGGCTCATAACCTGAAGGTCGCAGGTTCAAATCCTGCCCCCGCAACCACTTTAAGCAATTGATTCCAGGAAGTTTTTTGAGAGTCTGGATCATAGGCTTAAACACCTTTTGAGCGCTCGTGGAAGCACCCGGCATCAAGTCGTGGCGTGCGTTTGTCTGCGGCAGCATGCCGCACCCCCTTGTCTGATTACGTCTTCGACCGAGCAAGGTTCGTTCGCCTTGCGTCGAGAAATCATGCGTTTGGCCCGTCGTTGCGTTCCCAGAGTGAGAGTTTGGCGGTCATTTCGATGACGGGTTTGGAGGTTGAGAGAGTCTTTCGGCCGCCCGTCACGGAGATGATCCCATGACGAATGTTGAGATTCTGGGCAGCCGGCGCGATGCGAGCGGCGGCTACAAGGTGGATGTGTCCCGAGGCGCCCACAATGGTCGCGTGTCCTCAGAGTGGTTTTCACGACCCGACGACGAGAAGTTCCTGTCCCTGTCTGAGCTATATGAATCCGTGAAGGGTCGCGCCGATCGCAGCCGGACACGGACCGTGGGGAGCGCGGCCATTCGCGTCGAAGCCCATCGCGACGATCCGGAAAGGCTGGCGCTCGTCCTGCCGGACGCCGAGGCGCCGGTGTCGCCGACCCATTGGTCCTTCGGCCAGCTTGCGAGCCTCGTCGGCGCCCCGGCGGCCTATCTTCGTCAGCTTCCGGCGCCGCTGGCCGGCATCAACCTCCAATACGGCCTCACCAACCATCGAGTCGAGCAGGTGAAGACCATGGAGGTCGCAAATGGTCGGACAGAACTTCGCGCGGTCACCGGCCCGGACTATGGCCGCATCTACGATCAAGAGCTCGTCTCGGCAGTCCAACGCATCGCGGGCGACGGCGTCGGCGACACGCGCTGGAAGGTGCCGGGCGTCCTCGACTGGTCGACCGGCGTCTACAATCCGATGGTCGACATCACACGAGACACGACGACGCTCTACGCCTCCGACTGCGACGTCTGCCTCTTCCTGGTCGACGATTTGAACCCCATCGAGGCTGGCACGCTGCCAGATGGCTCGCCCGATCTGTTTTTCCGGGGCTTTTACTCCTGGAATTCCGAGGTCGGCGCCAAGGCTCTCGGCATCGCCAGCTTCTATCTCCGCGCCGTCTGCCAGAACCGCGATCTCTGGGGTGTTGAGGACTTTCAAGCGATCAGCATTCGCCATTCCAAATACGCCGTCAACCGCTTCGCTCATGAGGCAGCACCGGGCTCGCGCGTTTCGCCGACTCCTCACCGCGCCCCTTCATTCAGGGCATCCGCGCCGCTCGGGAGCGGATCGTTGCCCGCAGCGACGAGGACCGCACTGACTTCCTGCGCAAGCGGGGCTTCTCGAAAGCGGAGAGCGGCAAGATCGTCGAGACCGTGCTGGCCGAAGAAGGCCGTCCGCCCGAAAGTGTCTTCGACTTCGTTCAGGGCATCACGGCCTTCGCCCGCTCGAAACCGCAGCAGGATGCGCGGCTCACTATGGAAACCCGTGCGAAGAAGCTCATGGAGACTGCGGCCTGATCCGCGCCCCTTCTGGCCAATCCTGATTTCCGCGGCCCGCCTCCAGAGACAGAGGTGGGCTGTGGTTTTCGTGACGGATTGGTAGGTCGAGAGAGAGGCTTTCGGCCGTCCGTCGCGGAGAAGTCCCATGACCAAAAGAGCCACGACGAAAACGTCGAAAAGAACGCCCAAGATCGCGCTGAGTGAATCGCGCGACATTCCCTTCGACAAGCTTGTGCTCCGCCAGGCCAATGTCCGCCGGATCAAGGCGAACGTGTCAGTCGAGGAACTGGCCGAAGACATTGCCCGGCACACGCTCCTGCAGAGCCTGACGGTGCGGGCCGTCGTTGACGACAACGGCGCGGAGACCGACATGTTCGAGGTTCCGGCCGGCGGCCGTCGCTTCCGGGCGCTGGAATTGCTGGTCAAGCAGAAGCGGCTCGCCCGCAACGCGCCTATCCCGTGCGTCGTTCGCACCTAGGGCATCGCCGAAGAAGACAGCCTCGCCGAGAATGTCCAGCGCGCGCCCCTGCATCCGCTGGATCAGTTCCGCGCCTTTCAGGCCTTGCGCGAGAAAGGCCAGACAGAAGAAGAGATCGCCGCGGCCTTCTTCGTCTCGGTTGGTGTGGTCAAGCAGTGGCTGCGGCACGCTGCTGTCTCCCCCAAGTTGCTGGACATCTATGCTGAAGACGAGATGACGCTCGACCAGTTGATGGCGTTCACGGTCAATCCCGACCATGAGCGCCAGGAGCAGGTGTTCGAGGCTATCCAGCGCTCATATTCCCGCCAGCCCTATGAGATCAAGCGCATGCTCACCGAAGGCGCGGTGCGGGCGTCGGACAAGCGGGTGCTGTTCATCGGAAACGAGGCCTATGAAGAAGCCGGTGGTGCCATCCTGCGCGATCTGTTCCAGACCGATGATGGCGGCTGGCTGCAGGATGCTGCGCTGCTTGATCAGCTGGTTCTGGCAAAACTCGACAAGGAGGCCGACACCATCCGCGCCCAAGGCTGGAAGTGGATCGAGGTGGCGTTCGGCTTTCCCTATGGCCACACCTATGATCTGCGGCGGATCGTCGGCGAGGCGGAAACCCTGACCGAGGAGGAGCAATCCACGCTCGACGTTCTCAAGACCGAGATCGAGCAATTGGAAGAACAGTATGCCGAGGCCGAGGAGTTCCCAGAAGTTGCCGATGCGCGGTTCTCAGAACTCAAAACCGCGACCGCCGCTTTTGAAGACCGGCCGCTGGTTTTTGCGGATGAAGAGAAAGCCCACGCCGGGGTCTTCGTTAGCATTGATGGCAACGGCACGCTTCACGTCGAGCGCGGCTATGTGAGGCCGGAGGACGAAGCGACTGTCGCATCTGACGACGATGCTGATGGCAATGCTACCGAGGCCAATGCATCGGCAGACGGTGTATCGGGCGGCAGCGAAAACATCGTCAGCAAAGGCGCAGTCGCGTCCAGCGAGGATGAGGACGACGATGACGCATCCCGTCCACTGCCGGATCGGCTGGTCACCGAACTGACCGCGCACCGCACAGTGGCCTTGCGCGACGCCGTGGCGAGCAATCCTGAAATCGCCTTTGCCGCCGCACTGCATGCGTTGAGCCTGAAACTGTTCTATCGCTACGGCCTGGAATCGTGCCTCGAACTCCAGCCGACCAGAGCGATGTTCGGATCGCGGGCGCCTGGGCTGGAGGACACCAGCTATGCCAGGGCGGTCGAGGAGCGTCATGCGGTCTGGGCAGCGAAACTGCCCAAAGACGCCAACAATCTGTGGGAAGCGATCCTCGCTTTCAAACCGGACGATCTGAAGCATCTCTTCGCCCATTGTGTTGCGCTCACCGTCAATGCAGCCCGCGATAGCACCAATCCGCGTCCGAAGGGCATCGCCCATGCCGATCAGCTGGCGCAGGCCGTCGGTCTCGACATGGCGGAGCGCGGTTGGACGCCGACGGTCGACACCTATCTCGGCCGTGTCACCAAGGCGCAGATCCTCGACGCTTTGCGCGAGGCGAAGGGCACGGCTGCCGCTCAGATGATCGATCATCTTAAGAAGACAGATATGGCGAGAGCAGCCGAAACCGATCTGGCCGATACCGGCTGGCTACCGGAGCCACTGCGTACGCCGGGTGAGGGCGTGCCGGTGGTGGGTTTCGACCAAAGCATCCCCGCCGCCGAACCGATCGCGCACTCGGCGGAGGACGGCGGCACAACGGCCATCGACCCCGGACAAACGGCAGTCGATACTGACGAGGCCTCGCCGCCGGTGGTCATCGCAGCCGAGTGAACCACCTCCCGATCCAACGGGGCCCGTCGTTTCGGCGGGCCTTTTTCTTTGGAGGATATCATGCGTAACGACGCAGCTGACATAGCACGCCGGCTGGCCTGGAACGCCGAAGCCGTTTGCCGGCATTATCTCTCGAATGGGCGCAGGCAGGGCCGCTACTGGCTGGTCGGTGATGTCGATAACACGCTGGGTCGCAGCCTATTCGTGCGCCTGACTGGCCCGGACAGCGGCAAGGGCGCAGCCGGCAAATGGACCGATGCCGCGACGAGCGAACATGGCGACCTGCTTGATCTGATCGCCGCAAATCAGCAGCTGGATGAGTTTCGAGACGTGCTTGACGAGGCCCGACGGTTTCTCAGCCTCTCCCGCGAGGACCGACAGCCCGCCCAACCCGTCATTATGTTCGGTTCGCCCGAGGCCGCACGCCGTCTCTTCGCCATGGGCCAACCCATCTGCGGGACACTTGCCGAGACCTATTTGCGCCATCGCGGGATCATAAATCTCGGCAACGTTCCGGCTTTGCGGTTCCATCCGCGCTGCTTCCATCGTGCTCATGACGAGGCGCCGCTCGAAGAATGGCCGGCGCTGTTGGCCGCCGTCACCGATCTTGATGGCGCGATCACCGGTGTGCATCGAACCTGGCTTGCCCGCGATGGTTCAGACAAGGCTCCACTCGCCACACCGCGACGGGCCATAGGCGATCTGCTCGGCCATGGCGTCCGGTTCGGCAAACCGGCCGACGTGCTAGCGGTCGGCGAAGGCATCGAGACCATTCTGTCGCTGCGGTGTGTGATGCCTGCCATGTCTATGGTTGCCGCCCTATTGACCGCCCATCTGGCCGCACTGATCCCGCCGGACTCGCCGCGCTGGCTCTACATCGCCGCTGACAATGATGCCGCCGGCCGGTCTGCGGCGTCGCAACTGACAATTCGCGCGCGGAAAGCTGGTATCGACGCACTGCCGCTGGTCTCTACAGCCGATGACGTCAACACCGACATGCGCACACTTGGGCCCGGGGCCTTAGCATCCACACTGCGTTCGCAACTCGCCCCTGAGGATGTCGCGCGCTTTCTGGTGCCGGCTGAAGCGCCAGTCTGACCGTTAAGGGGCGAGGTTCGGTGCTTCGGACCCACCTGGCGCACTCCCGCCTTTGGCCGCGCCCGGCCTTCCAGAGGGCGATCGCGCCGGAACCGGCGTGGCGCCGCAACGGCTGCGCCGTCCTCCGCTGCGCTGTGGCCCCATGCGAACCAGCGTCATGGCGTGCGACAATGGTCAAGGGTGCCGAGCCACGCCGGTCCCGCCTCGGTGATCGCCGGAAGGCCGCGATGGCGCGGCCCGAACGCGAGGAACCCAGCCATGCCCAGAGATATTTTCACCGATCCATCCGAACGAGCCAATGCATCGCCAACCGCACATCTGCTTGATGAGCTCCAGCTCTATGGGCATCATCCGTTCGAGGACGACCCTGACCCACGACCGCTGCCTGATCAGGTTCAAGTCGAAGGCGCGCTCGCAGATATCTTCGATGCCTGTGTCTCCACCCTGTCCGATACAAGGCTCGAACCCGATCTTCATGATCTTCTCTGGTCGCTGGTCAATCTGTTCCACCGCCGGATCGACCGCGTGCAGCGTGAACTGGATACCAACGAGGATCGGCAGAGGCGCAGCCAGGGCGAACAGGACGGATCGGAAGTTCGCTCGGTCGAACTCGAACGTTTTATCGCAAAGGGGCTGACCCTGATCGAACGGCGCAATGCCTTCGAGTTCATGCGCGATGTCGCCAGCGACCTTCACAAGATCCATATCGGCCAAGCTTGGCTACCACGCTCTGGCTCTAAGGTTGCGCACCGGTCGTTAACCGCTGCGGTGATCGACAGCCGCGATTTCCTGAATGCCCGTCGGCGTGCCGAAACCGAAGTGCTGATCCCGCAAGGCACGCGCATCGCCTTTGCCGGTGGCATCGACTGCAACGATCATGACCATATTTGGAGCACCCTCGACCGCGTACACGCCAAGCATTCCGACATGGTGTTCTTGCATGGCGGGACGCCGCGTGGCGCCGAAAAGATCGCGGCCTGCTGGGCCGACAATCGAAACGTCCCGCAGATCGTGTTCAAGCCGGATTGGACAAACCACGCGAAGGCCGCGCCGTTCCGGCGCAATGATCAGCTCCTCGAAACCATGCCGATCGGTCTCATCGTCTTCCCTGGTTCCGGCGTCACCGATAACCTCGCTGACAAAGCTCGCAAGCTTGGTATTCCGCTTTTTGATTGTCGAGCGAAATAGCCCGAAAGAAACTACCTACAAAAGCCTGACCGCTGAGCGATACCGCTAGATCGCTGCGTCGGCTTCTGGCGGCTAAGCAGCCGTAAGATAAATGAGCGATTCCGGCTCAACGCTATCAATGGAGTTGGACGATTTTGAACGCTGATTGTAGACGTTCGCCGCGCTGAGGCGCACAGTCCAAGCAATCAAGAGATGCACTTGCTGGTTTGCGGCGGAGATTTCTCCAAACGCGCTTGGTCGGGGCATGCCTTCATTCTAGGAATAGCATCTGATTTCTGGCTGCGTGGGTGGACATCAGCGTATTGGCTCACATTCCGGCTTCCAACCAAGTTTGACGAGCACCATCCAGCTTTCAGAAGTCCAGCAGCGCAACGCCAACCGACGTCACCAACATGAGTGCGAAAAGGACGTTCACGATCCGACCAAAACGAGGGTGGCTCAACAGACCGGCAAAGGCCGATCCAAATCCCAACCAGGTCGTGCTCACGACGATGATGACGAACACAAGTGCTGCAGTCTTGGCGATTGCATCGGTTGCGAGGTTGTCTGGGGATAAGTTTTGGCTGGCATAGACCGCCCCGATGGCGGCAAAGGCTTTAGGATTGGCGATTGCCAAGATGATGCCCGACATAAGATCGGGGGCGCCTGTCGTCTGAACGCTGCCAGTGCCCACAGGAGCTGTGACGATTTTCCAAGCAAGGTAAAGGATGTATCCGACGGCGATTATCGTGAGCGCGCCAACCAGAACGGGCTGCGCTAGCATGATGGCCGTCACACCGGTCGCGACGAGCAGCAGCACACTGATCGTTCCAAGTACGATACCCGCCAGATAGGGCAGCCCCATTCGGAATCCGAACGCCGTCCCGATACCGGCTAGGCTCAGCGTCGCAGGGCCAGGACTGCCCATGAGCGGGAAAGCTGCGATCCATAGGAGAAGAAGATCGTTGACCATAGTCGTGCACCGACTTGGATTGGCCCCTTTCAGCCTAGACTTTGCTCATGTCAACGAACCAACCGTCACCAACATTCAGGTGGCAAATGGAGTGCTCTTCGATCAGATCCTGGTAGCCTGCCGGCAGGTATGACGCCTGCCAATCCTCACCGAAGCGCTGCTTGACGGCTTCCAGGTTCGCCCAAAAAGAGGCAAAGACCAGCTTGTTACCGTCCGCTGCGACGCCCTGGCCGAAGAAGTAGCCCCGATTGCCTGGCTCACTGCGAACCACATCGGCGGATGTTGTTGCGAATTGGCGCAGCAACTCGTCCGCGCAGCCATCTTTCACCCGGACCTGGAACAGGCGCATAATAGGTCCATCCTCAGCGCGTTTGCTCTCCATTTTTTCTTCTTCCTTTCGTCAATTTTGGCCAAGGACACAGCGCTGCTGGTCAACAAAGGAATTGCTCCGCTCCAACCTCAAGGAAATATCGGAAATATCCATCCTGCAGTTCCACCGAGGCAAAGAGGCTAGCCACCACAGCAAGTAGCCCGACTCCACCGATGATCCATACTGCATCAGTCATGGCTCACCGCCTGGTCACTACTCCAAGCGTTCCTGGCCAGCGGTCTCTCATCAATCGGCCAATGCAACAGCGCTGCCATCACCCCTAGCAAAACCACGCTCCACCAAATGAGGTCGTAGGAGCCGGTCCGCTCGAACGCGAGCCCGCCAAGCCAGGCACCAAGAAAGCTGCCCGTTTGGTGCATCAGGAAAACGATGCCCACCAGTGTTGCAAGATATCGAGGGCCAAACACCTGGGCGACGATCCCAGTTGTAAGGGGCACGGTGCCGAGCCATGTCAGGCCGATCACCGCAGCGAAGGCAAGCGTGGAAGTGTTTGAGGGCGGCAAGAGAATGAAGATTGTCACCACTGCAGCCCGCACCAGGTACAATATGGCAAGCGTGTTTTTCTTGCTAACCCGGTCTCCAATCGCCCCAAAGGCAAGCGTGCCAAAGATGTTCGCGATGCCGATTGTTGCCAGCGCTGTGCCGCCGAGCCAAGGATCAAGGTGTCGGTCAAGCAAGTAGGCAGGCAGGTGCGTACCGATAAAGGCAAGTTGGAAACCGCAGACAAAAAAACCGAGTATTAGGAGCGCAAATCCTTTGTGGTTCAGCGCCTCGGTCAACGCCGCGCCGAGGGATTGTTCCGGGCCTTCGGACTGAGCTTTGCCGGACAGCGCCGGGGCCATGAGAGAGATCGTAATCGCGATGCACGCCAGCGCCACAAAAGCCAACGACCAGTCGAGCACATCGATCAGCGACAGAGTGACCGGAACCGATAGGAAGATGCCGATGGATCCACCAAGCGAGGCGAGGCCGAGAGCCATTGATCGACGCTCTGGCGGGAAGCGGCGCCCAACCGCTGCCAGAACCACCGCATAGGTTGTAGCGCTGAGCCCGACGCCGACGAAAACGCCGAGCCCGAGGGTCAAGCCAAGTGCGGTCGAACTTGCCGAGGCCACGAGTAGGCCAATGGCGTAAAGGGCGCCCCCGACAAAGATTACACGCGCGCTGCCATAACGGTCGGCGAGCATGCCCGCGAAGGGCTGTGCCAGGCCCCACATCAAGTTCTGCAAAGCGACCGCGAATCCGAAGCTTTCTCGGTCAATCGTGGGCAGCCCTTCTGTTACCGGGTTGAGGAACAGCCCAAATGCGTGGCGCATACCGATCGCAATCAAGGCGACCAGTGATCCCGCAATAAGGACCAGCCGCGGATCGCTGAGAAGTCGGGCGCTTGAGAGAGTGTTTGAGTGAGTCAGGGCGGTGGATCCTAGTTCGGAGCCATTCCGGCGACTTGATCCTTCAAGCGGCTCGGCGTGGCTTGACCCATAACCTAGCCGTAGAGTACCGTTCTGAATAACGAATATAAGAGAACTCTCAGTTTGGGTATTCGAAAGTGAAAGCAAACTTCGATATCGACGCATTGCGGGCGGTCGTCACCGGCATCGAGCATGGAAGTTTCGCACGCGCTGCCAATGAACTTGGCCGGTCTCAATCTGCTATCAGCATGCAGCTGAAGAAACTGGAGCAACAGGCCGGCGTCCGGCTCTTTGTGCGAAAAGGACGTGGTCTTGTGCCCACGGAAGCCGGGGAAGCGCTGGTCCAATATGCGCGCCAGATGATCGCGCTAAATGATGAGGCTGCGCGCGCGCTGGGGGCCACCGTGATGCCGGAAACCTTGCGACTTGGCTTACCGCAGGATTTCTACGACGACGTGATGCCCGCCGTGGTCCGCGCGTTCTCAGAAAAGCATTCTGATGTGCACATCTCGGTACGCGCCGGTAACAACCACACGATCGCAGAGGACATCGATGCCGGGCGCCTCGATGCGGCGATCGCTTTCTTTCCGCAGGCCGGCAGCCGACGAGGCAAGTTGCTCGATACCTTGCCACTTCACTGGCTGGCCCATCACGGCTTTGCCGAACCGTCGGCAGACACCACAGTGCCCTTGGTGCTGTTCAATCACCCGTGTCTTTTCCGTCAGGCTGCTCTGGCCTCGATGGATCGCGCTGGGATTGCATGTCGCGCCGCGCTAACCACGCCAAGCCTGCACGCCGTTTGGGCCGCGCTACGATCTGGGTTCGGTATCGGTGTTCGGATTGCGCATAGTGTGCCAGATGACATCGTCGATGTCGGTCACTGGGACCGCCTACCGTTGCTTCCGCCGGTCGAGTTACGGTTGCTTGTATCGCCCGGCGCATCATCCATGGCGCAAGCGATGATGGGTGTTCTCAAGGACATCACACTCGACGTTTTGGTTAGCCAGCAATCGACATCGCGCTAGGATGCTGGGTGCATGAAAATCGAGATCTGGTTCGAATTTGCCAGCACCTATTCCTATCTCACGGTTATGCGCGCTGAGAAAATGTTGAGGCGAGCGGGCATCGATCTTGAATGGCGACCGTTCCTATTGGGACCAATCTTCTATGTGAAGGGGTGGGACACTTCGCCATTCATCCTCGATCCGATCAAGGGCGCCTACATGTGGAGAGACGTGGAACGTCGAGCCAAACAACACGGTTTGTCCTTCGAGCGCCCGTCCATCTTCCCCATGAATGGCCTCTATGCCGCGCGGATCATGACGGCGGTATTGAATGAGCCCTGGTGTGGCGCTTTCGCCCGCGCCGTGTTTGCTGCACAGTTCCAGCGGGATGAGAATATCTCAACCAAGCCCGCGCTTGCTGGCGCGCTCAAAGCGTGCGGCGTCGATCCCGCTGTGTGGATGGCGCGGGCACAGAACGACGCGACGAAGGCGGAGCTTCGCGCCCAAACAGAGCGTGCGCAAAAGCTGGGTATCTTCGGTGCGCCCAGCTTTACGGTCGGCAATGAACTGTTCTGGGGTGACGATCGACTGGAAGATGCTGTCGCATGGGCGAGGACCGGTGACATTGTATCGCCATGACTTCACGTTCAGCTTTGCACGCGTGAACTGGCATATCAAGGCCGGATCGTGCATCGAGTCGCCTCACTACAGTGCAGAAAAATGTTCGCTTCAGGAGGAGCTGGAAGGTTCACTTCCGCATCTCCGGCTAGAAACGTCGCGAGCGCAGAAAAACCCCGGAATCCTGCCCATTTGATTCCTTTGATCAATGAACGGAATAGGCAGCTATTGGCGGCGAAGCGGACATAACCAGACTGCGGCTTCGCGGACCAAGCAACCAATCACCGAGTTTTCCAATCTATGGAATTTGGTAGAAAGCGAGTGCGCGAAAGTCCATTTTGGGGGAGCATTCGCCCGAGAGCCCAGCGTCATACCATTCCTCGAAATGGGAATTTAGCCTCAGCAAAAAGTACAATCATTATCTTCTTGTTTGGCGCGGCCATGCGTTTTCATCGATCAATCAAATGCAGTCTTAAACAGTTTCTTTGCCAGTTCGAGAAACTCACGCACCACCGGGAGAGTGCCGCGATAAGATGGCGTCAATGCATTGATTTCAGTTTCCGCCATGCGCCAGTCGGGAAGCAGTTCGACAAGCGTACCGCGCGCGACATCCGACGTTGCAATGAACCGCGGCAGTTCAACAATGCCGAGCGAGCGCCTGGCAGCTGTTAAGGGCGGGGTCGGATCGTTGCATGCCATGCGGACTGGGGCCGTGACAGTCTCTTGCTGTTGATCTTGATCTTTGGTGAGCGTAATCGGGCGCGGATCAAGGCTGTTCGCAAAAACAAGCAAATCATGACCGCTCAGGTCCGACGGTACCTCGATTGGGCCTCGGGATGACAGGTAGCCCGGACAGGCGTAGAGACCCGTCCGTGCGTTGGCTAGCTTCGTTACGGCCAAGTTCGAATCCGGCAGGCGGCCAACTCGGATCGCGACGTCAAAGCCTTCCTCGACCATGTCCACGCGCCGACCCGTCAGTTCCATCCGGATGCGCACATCCGGATTGGCTGTCATGAACTCTGCCGCAATGTCGTCGACAAAGGCCTGTCCCAAAATAACAGGGCAAGTGACACGTAGCGTTCCGGTCGGTCGGGCTTGCATCGCCTGCAAAGAAGCGGCAGCAGCCTCGCCTTGCTCGAGCATCAGTTTGGCGTGTTGATAAACTTGCTGACCCGCCGCAGTGAGCGCCACGCTACGCGTTGTACGATCAAAAAGCCGCACTTGCAGACTGTCTTCAAGGGCCGCGATCCGGCGACTGACAGTTGCTTGCGGCATCTTCGTCAGTTTTGACGCAGCTGTGAACCCGCCACTGTCTGACACCCGCACCAGCAGAGCGAGGTCTGAAAGCATCGCATCAATTAATCCATTCATGGATTAATAATATTTAAAATGATCAACTAATCAATCCAATTGACGCCTCTTAGGTTCGTTCCAGCAAGTGCTCTGGAAACCAACTCAATGCTTTCGCGGGAGGAACTCATAGTGAACAGCGACCAATACCGCGTTCTTTGGGCAGCCAATGTACGCACCAAATCCCTGAGTGAGCGTTTGATCGCGGCGGTCGAGGGCGGTTTCGACGCGATGTCAGTCTTCCCGATCGATTACAAGGCCTGGCGTGAGTCGGGTATGAGCGGTGCACAAATTTGCAGACAGTTCGCCGATGCGAATGTCGATGCGGCAATCGTCGATCCCTTTGTCCAATGGGTCCCAAATTTCAGCATCCCGGACGGGTACCCACAGGAAAACATCGCCTTTATCGACCACAGCGAGGACGAGGTTTTCGCGATGGCCGATACGCTGGGCGCCTCGCAGGTGAATGTCGTCGAGGGGTTGGGGCAGCACTATGACCGATCGGCCCTGGTCGATGCACTTGGCGGGCTGGCCGACCGTGCAGCCGTTCAGGGTTTGCGCCTCGGGCTCGAGCCGATGCCGATTTCGTCTATCGCAACACTCGCCCAGGGTTGGGACCTGGTACAAGGCGTGGCGCGCGACAATCTGGGCCTGACATTTGACACATGGCATTTCTGGCGGGCCGAACCTGATCATGACCTTCTGCGCACGATCCCTGGCGAGTGCATCTTCGACGTTCAACTTGTCGATGCAAAGAGGGCCTTGAACGGGGACCTTCTCAACGACCTTCTGCACCATCGCTTGTTTGCCGGTGACGGAGACTTCGATCTCTCAACCACGGTATCGATCCTCAAAGAGATTGGCGCATACCGCCAAGTCGGGCCTGAACTTTTCTCCGACGCCATGGACGCGCTGGACGCTGGCGAGATTGGACGCAGAGCAGGCCGAAACCTGACTGACTGGTCCTAGTCTTCCATCACTTCACCTCCCCCCACAAGGAACCAAGACAATGATACATCTTCTTTCCACCACCGCCGTAGCCCTTATCGCATCGACAGGCTTTGCTCTTGCCGATCCCACGCCGCCAGAAGGCTTTACCGCCGCGCTCACCGAGGGCTTGGATGTCAACCTGCACTATGTTCGCGATGGCGGTCCTGGCGAGGCCGTCATACTGTTGCATGGCTGGCCACAGACCTGGGCTTCCTGGATTGAAGTGATGCCGCTGCTTTCAGCCGATTACGATGTCATTGCTGTTGATCTGCGCGGGGCTGGGGCCTCCGATAAGCCGGAAGGTGGCCACGACAAGGCGACCATGGCTGCCGATATCCGCGCTCTGATGGACGAACTGGGTGTTACCTCGGCGAACATCGTCGGTCATGATATCGGCGGCATGACGGCCTTTGCCTTTGCCAGCCAATTCCCCGAGGTCACCGACACGGTGACTATCATCGATGTCCCATTGCCAGGAACCCCGATCTTCGATGCCATCTCGATCGACCCTCGCGCCTGGCACTTTTCGTTCCACGCCGCCGCCGATGTGCCCGAGCGACTGACCGCGGGCAACGAGGCTTTTTACTATGGTCATTTCATGCAAGAGTTGGACGCCGGTTCGGGCGGTATCACCGATTGTGAAATCGCGATCACCGTTGAGGCTTACTCCAATCCGGCGAACGCCAGGGCAGGGTTTGAATGGTATCGCACCTTCCCCCAGGATGCCGAGCAAAACCGGATTTTCATGGAAACGCCTTTGGAGATGCCAGTTCTTGGCGTGAATGCCGGACGCCTTGCGCCGTTCCCCTATGTTGTTCAGATGATGGAACCTATCGCAACAATTGTGGAAGGCGCCGCACTCGACAGCGGGCATTGGATCCCAGAGACGCTCCCTGAAGAGTTAAGTGCCATGCTCGATGATTTCTTCACTCGGCACTAGTTTTCCAACATCTCAAACGGGCGCTTTCACAGCGTCCGTTTTTGCTTTCTAGCCATCGGTTTCCAGGGTTATTTTGGTCCTATAAGGCGCGAGGATCAATCAGTGTTTTTTCAGCGCTTTGCAGCAAAAGCGCAAGCTTTGCAGAGGTCGCGTTGACGCTCACGGCCCATAGCCGCCGCTCATGAGCAGTGGTACTGCTGCAGCGCACGTTCCCGAAAGCTGCCATTGACGAAAGCCCACGTGTGCTGATCACCCAAATGGCCGGAGTGCGGAGATACCGTTGAAAAAGTCGTTGTTTAAGTCGGGTAGCACATGGCGATGAGCGGGGTTGGTTGGGCTGTCACGCTGGATTGGGTACCAGCTTTGCGAGTTTACGCAGATTTTGGACTGTTGCTGCCAGGATAAACTCATCTTTGGCTCCATTTGGTCCTCGAAGGCGCAATCGGTCCAGGCCCATAATTCGCTTGAGATGGGCGAACAGCATCTCGACCTTCTTGCGGGCGTAGCTGGCGGTCACATAGGCGTCGGTCTTGGTGATGTCGCGCGCCGTTTGGCGGGCACCTTCATGGATGGAACGTAGGATCTTCCGCGCCGGTTCTTTCGGGCAACAGCTCTGCTTCAGCGGACAGACATCACAGTCCTTTTTGCTGGCGCGGTAGCGCATCAAGCCTTCCTTATCGACGCCTGACCTAGGCACCTTATACGTGCGTCTGAACTGCACGAGCTGTTTGCCGCCGGGACAGGTGTAGGCGTCTGCCTTCCGGTCATAGGTGAAGTCGTCACGCGAGAAGGTACCGTCTTTGCGTTCAGACTTATCAATCACGGGAATGTAGGGCTCGATCCCTTCTTCTTCGACAAGCCAGCCCAGCATGGGCGCCGAACCGTAAGCTGTATCGGCCACCAGCTTCTCAGGGTACAGACCGAACCGATCTCTGGTTCGCAGGATCATGTCCTTGGTGATCTCGACTTCCGCCTGTCGGATGGGAGCGGTCGCATCCACGTCAACAATGACGGCATTGTCCAGGTCGACCAGATAGTTGGTGGAATAGGCGAAGAATGGCCTGTCGCCATTGACGCCAGTGTAGCGCGCTGCTGGATCGGCCGGAGAGATCGATTTGGGTTGGACAGGCGTGGAAGCGCCGAAGGCAGCATCATCCAGCGTGTCGAGATATTCCTGTGTCGCGCGCGAGACTCTGATCAGGCACGGACCAGTCAGCCCGGTCGATCTTCGTGTAGCGGCTGGCATCGGCCTTGATGAGCGACGCATCAACACCGAAGTCCTTGCCACCGACCAGCCCTTCGGCGATACAGCGTGCCAGCACTGTGTTGAACAGATGCCGGAACAAATCGCTCTCACGGAAGCGACCGTGCCTGTTCTCGGAGAAGGTCGAATGATCAGGGATCGCATCGTTCAAGTTCAGCCGACAGAACCAACGATAGGCCAGGTTGAGATGGACCTCTTCACACAAGCGCCGCTCAGACCGGATACCCATGCAATAGCCGACCAGCAGCATGCGGACCATCAGTTCGGGATCGATAGAAGAGCGACCGGTGGAGCTGTAGAAAGGCGCAAGGTGTCTGCGGACGTCAGACAGGTCAACGAACCGGTCAATCTGCCGCAACACATGATTGTTCGGCACATGCCGGTCCAAGTTGAACTCATAAAACAGCGCCGCTTGTGGTTCCTTCTTCAAACCCATCATTGCATTCAGTCTCCCAAATCACCGGGGAAACTGAATCAGCCGCGTACCCGACAATCAAGCGACTTTTTCAACAGTATCCGGACGAAGCGCGCTCTCGCTACGGTTGAACGAAGAACCGCTTATCAAGATGCCATCTTCGTGAGCCACACCCACATTTTCGAAGAGACGGATCACTTGCAGACTGTGTCCCGGCTACTTCATCAAAATGATGCGCTCGGAGCTTTGCACGCCATCCTCATCAGACAGCCGCGCCGCAAGTTCCTGAGCGTTTTTCGATAGGGAAGGGTTGCTTGTCGCTTCGATGATTGCCGCTGCGAGGCGGTCCTTTGTCAACCGGCTGCGCTTGACCGGTTGTGCGCCGACGCCAAGATCAACGCTGAGACGCGCCCAACCAGGCTGATCACCGAAGAAGGGACAGATGATGGTTGGTACGCCCGCATGAAAGCCTTCTGCCGTCGTTCCCGCGCCACCATGATGCACGACCGCTGCCATACGCGGAAACAGCCAGCTATAGGGCACAGGTGGAATAGTGATCACGTCCTGGTTGCTATCGACCTCCAATTTTGCCCAGCCCTGTGCGACCACACCGCGCTGTCCGGCCTTACGCACAGCTCCAGCCACAAGCGCGCCTAGCGCCTTCGGATCCATGCTCGTCATGCTTCCAAAGCCGATGAAGACGGGAGGCGGGCCGCTTGCCAGAAAGGCGTCAAGCTCTTGTGACGGGACAAAGGTCTTGCTGCGCGCCGGACGCCAATAGCCTGTGACATGGGCCTCGCCTGGCCAATCATACGGGCGGGGCAATACGGCAGGGCTATGGGCGTGCAGTACCGGAATGGTCCCCACGCCGGGTGGAAACAGCACAGAGCGAGCGCCCTTGACCGCAGATAGATCAAGCACCTCTTTGCGGAACCGGTTGATGCTCTTGCGCAATGCCCCGAACGAGGCATTGACCAGGCCGTACGACAGCCGGTTGTAACCCGGCAGTGAGAGGTTCGGCATCCCCATCGCTGGAAAGGCCTGCGTTGGCACGATCATCGGTTGAAGTGCCCCCAGAAAGGCCGGAATGTCCAACCTTTCCGCCACATGCGCGGCTGCGAAGAGCTTGGAATGAAACACTATGGCATGGGGCGCATGGGTTTGAGCGACCTGCCAGACCTGCCGCATCAGCTGCTCATTGATGGGACCGGAGCGCCGGGCCAGCCGGACACCTGCCGCGATCCGCCGCAAAAGGCCCGCGCCGCCTTCCAGCATGGCACGGCCATCCGGCGACTCGATGGCGGCCAGCGACTGGTCGGACATGGCAAAGAAGGGCACATCGTTTTCCTCTGCGAAGGTGCCGAACCGCCCAGAGGTGGCAAGCAGAACGTTGCAGCCTGAAGTCTGAAGGCCCTTGGCAAGGGCAACAAAGGGCTCCACATCGCCACGTGTCCCTTAGGTGCAGATGAGGATTCTTTGGGGTGTCACGAATTTACCTCGTCCGTCTCAGTCGAACCCATAGAGCGCTAACTTTGAAAACCCCATTTCTGTGCGAAAAGCCGACGTTAGTCCGACATCCAGTATCAAGCAAACTGGGCTCAAAGGGGCCGGGTCAGGTTTGAAATTGCTGATACCAAGTATGACATCGCGACGGTCAAAGCCCACCACCTGCAAATCATGAGCAAGCTGTTCGGTATCGACGCTCAGACCATCTAGGTTTAGCGGCGTGTGCGTTGCTCAAAGGTCTTTTTCGCTCGCTTGTGCGCATCAGCGATCAGCGGAACGCAGTCCTGCCACGTTGCTTCAGTGGGTGAGAGAACCGCAATCCACCCCATCCAGGCATAGACTGGATGTGGCATGATCATGTCTGCTTGGGCGAAGTCCCAAGGCCCTTCGATGGTTGCGCCCTTGCCAGGTCGCTGCGGTGTCGCGCCAAACATCGAAACATAGGTTGTTTTCTGAACGCCTATGTTGAGCCGCCAGATACCTTCACGATCGAGGTTTGAGCCGCGGTCATTCTCGCCATCCTTTTCTTTGATAGTGGCAAAGTAGGTGCCGCGCTTCAAAGCCTCTCCTGGATTGTAGAAGTAAGATGTTTCACCCCAGGCCTGCCTTGGGATGACGCCCGACAGTCGCGCCATGAAATGATCATGCACGCTGCTGATTGCGATCCATGTGCTTTGCGACATGAAGTAGATAGTCCTCAATGGTTTTCCCTGGCTCGGCTGCAAAGACCTCTCCAGTAACGTCACACGCTGTCATTCGATCGATGCGAAAAGCCCGAAAACCCTGGCGCAGTTCACACCAGGCTGAACACGTCCAAACGCGCCCCCAATAATCGGTTTGCAGCGGGCGGATCACACGCTCACTCAGTTTGTCAGATAAGCTTAGATAGGTGAGCTTTACCTTCAGCCTGTCCCGGATGGCGCGCCGCAAAAGCGGCATATATTTGAGTCCACCTCTGACACGCTCAAACTCGTAAAGACCGAAACCCCAGCTATCAGGCGTCTTTCGTCTGTTCGGCGCATGATTTGCGATTTTCTCATGCAGCGTTCTAGCGGCGCCCTGAAGTTCGGTATCCGCCACTTCCTGTACAATCGACATCCCGAGGCTGAGGGCTTCAAGTTCACTGAGCGATAAGGCTAGAGGCGGAAGAAAGATCGGCTCGCGCAACAAATAGCCCACGCCCCGCTCGCCTTCGATCGGCACACCGGACGCAACGAGCGTGCCGATGTCCCTGTAAATCGTGCGCTCAGAGACTTCCAAAGCCTCTGCCAATTCGCGAGCCGGGTGAAGCCGTCCATCACGGACGATCTCCACAATCTCGCTGAGCCGCTCACTGCGCCTCATGTCTGTCGATCAGTTCACCGACACTTCAAGCTCGGTGTGATGCATTTTTACGGTTGAACCGTCGATTGCCGATAGAAAAGAACGGTTGGATTCCACCGACCCAATCACAGCAGCGGCACCTTTGGCCGCTTCCATTGTCTCCCACTCGATATGCTCAATCCACGCACCGTCTTCGCCACAAGACAGGCGGCGGGAGATGAAGCCAGGTCGTGCGGTCACAAAATCATTCATCGATTGGGCGGAGGTGGAAAACTGTTCACGGCTTACGCCCTCATTGAGCCGGAAGGTTACGGTCTCAATAACGTGCTTGGTCATGCTCTCATCTCCACTTCGAGTTCTTAATTGTGGAGATGGTAGATGAGCCCAACTGACAAAGCCTGTCAGTTGATCGCATCACCGAGGCGCCGAAGCCGCTTACATCACTTGCAACGCAAGTCATCGGAAACAGTCAAAGTCAGGTGTTTTCGGCCCTGAGCCACCTTACCATACATCGACCGTAGCCGTCCGCTGGTGGCGGCATTGCAGACATAACCGACTAACGGCTTCGCTGAGATGCCGTGTGAAAACTCCAGATCAGCGCTGGGCTTGAGGATACCATTCCTTGCTCACACAAGGGTGGTAAATTCATGCCAGGCCACTGTCGCGAAGCTCTTGTTCGGGGAACGTTATTCTACGACTTTAGCGACACGTAGTGTTTTCACACAAACTGCGGACAACGCTGTCAGACACCCGGTTTCTGTGTGCCTGCTGAGCGAACATCTGATGCTATCGCTGGCGACTACCGGAAGTGAGCGTGGATTGACCCTAGAAATGGCGTCGCTATTCGTTTCATCGTCGACCGCTTGAATACGTATTCAAAACACGTTAGCCTGACGCCCACACGCATATGAAAAACGGGAGGACCCAATGCGTAGACGGACTTTTCTCACCACGGTTGCACTCGCAAGCACCATGCTTACCGCGCCAGTTTTGGCGATGGATGGCGAACTGCCCTACGGCCTGCTTGAAGGCAAACCCTTCGAAGGCACGACCATCAACGTGCTCAGCGTTGTAACCCCACAGTTTGACGGGCTTATGCTGCGCGATGATGAATTCACCGAGATGACCGGCATTGAGGTCGAATGGACCTTCATTCCATTTGGCGGCCTGCAGGAGAAAATCAACGCTGAAGGTTTGGCCGCAACGGGGACCTTCGACGTGGTCAACTATCTCGATAGCTGGGGCCCGCCAAACGCGCATTGGTTGATGCCAATTGATGAGCTGATGGAGCGCGATGGCATCTCCATGGATCGATATCCGGCAGCCTTTGCTCGTTCGGCGCAGTTTGAAGGCCAGACGCTCGGCTTCCCGCTTCGCGCCCACCCACAAGTGCTGTTCTATCGCACCGATCTCATCGATACTCCGCCATCCTCCTGGGAGGAAGTGGCAGCCCTGTCAGAGACCTGGGACAATGACGATGTTGCTCCGCTGGCGCTCTATTACAACAATGACGGCAACCGTCAGAACCTCTTCATCTGGCTCAACTTCCTATGGGCCGCAGGCGCGAATGTTTTCAATGAAGACGGCACGGCCGGTTGGACCACTGAGGCTGCCCTTCAAGCAACCGACGACTATGTCGCGCTGCTGACCGAAGATGGTGTTGCTAACCCAAGCTCGCTTGCCTTTGTCGAGCAAGATGCACGCCAGTCCTTCATGCAGGGCAATTCGGCGATGATTCCTGGCTGGTGGTGGTTCTATTCTGGCTTCCAAAACCCGGAGATCTCCACGCTTACGCCCGAGCAGGTCAGCTTCGTTGGCATGCCAACCTATCAAGGCGAGACGGTCAGCTACGCAATCTCCATGCCGTTCTCAATCTCCAGCTACTCCGAGAACCAGGACGCGGCATGGGAGTTCCTGAAATGGCTCTCCAACCCCGACATGGACCGTGCCAACGCCATTGAGCGTGAAGTTGCTGGCCAGCCCATTGTCAACAATGTGGTCACGCACATTTCTTCGCTTGGCGACCCTGAGGTGAACGCCGCCAATGACGGCATTCAGCAGGCAGCGCTCGCATCGCTGCAGAACTCTGACATCATGCCGCAAATCCCTGAGTGGCCCGAAGTTGGCGATCTCTTGTCCGCTGCCATCGCTGAAGCTGCAGCCGGTGGCGACACCCGTCAGCTCATGATGGATGCCGCTGAGCAGGCTAACCGCGTGCTGCGTCGCGCGGGCCGCATCGAATAGCCTCCTCCCTGGCCGGACACTTTAGAGTGCCCGGTTGGAACCGGCCCGCCCCTTTTTGAAGCTTTAAGGGGCGGGCCACCCCTTCATGACAGGTGCGCGGCCGCGCGAGTGGTTGGACCGTGGGAGGATGCCATGCGTGATCAGACCCTGAAATATCTGCTGGTCTTTCCAGCGGTGATTGTTGTTTTCGCCACAGCCATCTGGCCGCTGATTGAGAGCCTGAGGCTAGCGTTTACCGTCGGCCGGTTGAACCGGCCAGGCTCTCTGGATCAGTATTTGGGTTGGGAGAACTTCACCTGGGCTATCACGCAGGAGCCCGCCTTTTGGAACTCCGTCTGGGTGACGGCCACCTACACGTTCTGGACGGTGGGCCTCACCACGCTCTTGGCCTTGGGTTTGGCCATGCTGCTCGCGCCTGGCGGCAAGTTGCGCTCCGGCGTTCAGATGCTGCTGATCCTGCCCTTTGCCATGAGCCCCGCGCTGATCGGCGTGTCGTTCCGCTTCATGTTCAACCCAGAGTTTGGTCTGTTTGATGCCTTCTTTGGCGTGCTCATTCCACCGCTCGCCGATGTCAGCTGGCTGGCCGACCCAACACTTGCCTTCGCCGTGGCCGTGATGGCCGATGTGTGGGGCTGGATACCGTTTCTGACGCTTGTGCTTATCGGCGGCCTGGCCTCTGTGCCAAAAGACACGATGGAAGCGGCGCAAGTGGACGGCGCGTCGGGCTGGCGCGTGTTCAAGGACATCACACTGCCCCAGCTGCTGCCTGTTCTGGCGGTGGTGATCATCTTGAAGGCGATCTTCAGCCTCAAAACCTTCGACCAAATTTACATGCTCACCAATGGTGGGCCGGGCACGGCGACACAGACGCTCAGTCACTACATCTATTTCAACGGCATGAAGTACGGCCAGATTGGATACGCCGCTTCGGTGGCCTGGCTGATGGTGATCCCCATGGTGATCCTCACCTATTTCTACGCCAAGTTCGTGTTCAAGAAGGCGTAAGGCGATGACAACGATCAACTCCGATCAAGTGCGCCCGCAGGCCGCCCCAAGCGGCCTCACCGGACGCCAGAAGAAAAAGATCAGCAACGCCATTCAGGTGACGCTGATCGTCATCGCCGCCTTCATCATGCTGGTGCCGATCCTCTGGATTTTCATGGCGGCGTTTAAGAACCATCTCGATGTGTTTCAGCTGAAACTGTTCTTCACCCCGACGCTGGAGAACTTTGCCGAAGTCTTCCGCTCGCCCTACAATCTGGGTGAGAAGCTGGTGAATTCCACCATCGTCGCGCTGGTGACGGTAGTCTTCGCGATCCCGATTGCCACAGCCGCGGCCTACTCATTCAGCCGGTTTACCCTGCGCGGTGAAACGCTGATGCTGGTGACGATCCTCGCCACACAGTTCGTGCCGGCGGTGGTGATCATCTTGCCGTTCTTCGTCATGTTCCGCGACGTTGGCCTGCTCGATACGCGCCTCGGCCTTATCCTCGTAAACCTCGCCATAGTGATGCCGTTCGCGATCTGGATGATCAAAGGCTTCATTGATGGCATCCCCATGGACACCGAAGAGGCCGCGATGGTGGATGGATCCTCGCGCCTTCAGGTGATCAAGAACATCGTGCTGCCGATGGCCGCGCCGGGGCTGCTGACGTCCGGCATCTTCTGTTTCATCATCGCGTGGAACGAGTTTCTGTTTGCGCTCATCCTGACCAATAGGGACGCAGTGACGCTGCCCATCGGCCTAGCGTTGTTCCGCGCGGAGGAAGGCGATCTCTGGAACCTGCTCAGCGCCGCCGGCATCATCATCATGGTGCCGATGTTCGTGCTGGCAACATTGATCCGCAAGTATTTCGTACAAGGCATGACCATGGGAGCGGTGCGCTAATGGCTGAGATTGCGCTGAAAAACCTGTCCAAGCGATGGGGCGATTTTGCTGGCGTCGACGACCAGTCGCTGCACATTCATGACCGCGAATTTTTGGTGCTGCTTGGGCCTTCTGGCTGTGGCAAGACCACCACTATGCGGATGATTGCCGGGCTGGAAGAGCCCACCGATGGCGAGATCTGGATTGGCGATCGGCTGGTCAATGATGATCTGCCCAAAGACCGCGATGTGGCCATGGTCTTCCAGAATTACGGCCTCTATCCGCACATGACGATCTTCGACAACATCGCATACCCGTTGCGCGTGCGCGGCACGCCGAAGGCGGAGATCGAGCCGCGCGTGCACAAGGCTGCCGAGCAGGTGGAACTGACAGAGTTTCTGCAGCGCAAGCCTAAGGCGCTTTCCGGTGGCCAGCGCCAACGTGTGGCGCTCGCCCGCGCCATTGTGCGTACCCCGCAAGTGTTCCTGATGGATGAGCCGCTGTCCAATCTTGATGCCAAATTGCGCGTTTCGATGCGTGCCGAGTTGAAGCACCTCAGCCGAGAATTGAAGATCACCACGGTCTATGTGACCCATGATCAGATCGAGGCGATGACACTGGCCGACCGTGTCGCGGTTATGAAGAACGGTGTCATCCAGCAACTTGGAACGCCCGATGAGATCTATAATGATCCGGCGAACCTCTTTGTGGCTGGGTTCATCGGTTCGCCTGCGATGAACCTCATCAACGGATCGGTTGAGGGCGGCATGTTCGTCACCACTGGCGGCACGCGCCTTGTGAAGGTCGGCGGCGAGGATCGCGCATCGGTCATTCTGGGCGTGCGCGCCGATGACATGATGGTCGGTGAGCCGGGCCTGGGCGAAATTGATGTGACCATCTACGCCTTCGAGAACACCGGCGAAAGCACGCTGCTCACTGTGCAATGGGGAGAGCAACGTGTGATCGCGCGCGGTGACCGCCATTTGCGCAAAGAGCAAGACGACATGATTTCGGTGACCCTGAACGAGAATCATCTCTATCTGTTTGACCCCAACTCTGGCGAGCGGATCGCCAGGGGCTGATGCCGGATCGCGCAACCTCCATCGATGTGGCCAAATTGGCGGGCGTCAGTCAGCCAACGGTCAGCCGTGTCTTCAGCGCCGATGCGTCGGTTTCTGCTGAAAAAGCTGAGCGGGTCATTCGCGCGGCGGCGCGGCTTGGCTACAAGCCCAACACGCTTGCCCGCTCGCTGACATCCGGGCGTTCGCGCACCATTGGTGTCGTGCTCGCCTACCTCGACAACCCGTTCTACACGGAGGCGTTGCAGCGCCTGTCTGAAGCGCTGAGCGCGGAAAACTACCATGTGATGGTGTTCTTTGCGGCCAACCTTGAGGAAGAAATCGACCCGGTCATCGAGGGGTTGGCTGCGCATCAGGTTGAGGGGATTATTCTTGCTTCGGTCAGCCTCTCCAACCAGTTGACGGAGCGGATCAAGGATCTGAACATACCCTTCGTGCTGTTCAACCGAGGCCAGGAGGCGAAAGGCCTGCCCTCGGTTACAGCCAAAAATGTGGAAGGCGGTCGGTCTGTCGCGCGCTTTTTGGTGGAAGGCGGACACACGCGCATCGCGCATATCTCCGGCTGGCAAGGGTCACAAACCGGACAAGAACGCCAGCAGGGCTTTACCGAAGCGCTGCGTGAGCATGACCTTGAACCGGTTGCCTGCATCGATAGCCACTTTCAGCGCGACAAAGCCATTGAGGCAACGCTTGCTCTCTTCGATGCGCCGGTTCCGCCAGACGCGATCTTTGCCGGCAATGACCACATGGCCTTCGCCGTGCTCGAGACGCTTCGCTGCCGCCTAAATCTTGATGTGCCCGGCGATGTTTCGCTGGTCGGGTTTGATGATGTCGGCATGGCGGCCTGGCAGATCTTTGATCTTACGACCGTGCGCCAGCCTGCGCGCCGCATGGTGGATGTCACGGTTCGCGTGCTGCTGGACGCCATTGAGCATGGCGCGCAGCCCGACCGAAGCGTGCAGATCGATAGCCATTTGGTCATCCGTGGCACAGCGCGCCTGCCAGCCGGTATGGCCCGCACCCATCCGCTTCCTAGCTCCTCCCCCAACTCATCAGGAACCTGAAACCATGCCGCATCCGCTAGAACAGATGATCGTCAGACGCGGTGACCTGGTGCCCTGCAAAACCGCCTTCATCGACGCCAATACGCCGGGGTCGAACTTGAAGGAAAACTTCACCATCATTGGTGGCGGGGTTAGCGAAAGCGCGGATCAACACGTGCATATTCGCGATACACCGGGCTTCAACATTGGGGCTGCTGGCCAGCCGCCTTACTGCACCAATTCGCTCCACTGTCACCACACCGCTGAGGTGTTCTTTGTGCAGTCGGGCCGCTGGCGTTTCTTCTGGGGCAATCACGGCGATGCTGGTGAGGTGATCCTTGCGGAGGGCGACATCTTCAACATTCCCACCGGTATTTTCCGTGGCTTTGAAAACATCGGCACCGACTACGGAATGATCATGGCCATCCTTGGCGGTGATGATGCCGGCGGCGGCGTGGTGTGGGCCCCGCAGGTTATCGAGGGCGCGGCTTCTCACGGCCTGGTACTCGGCGAGAACGGGCGTCTGTACGATACATCCAAGGGTGAGCATCTGCCCGCAGATTTGAAGCCCATGCCGGTGCTCAGCGCCGATGAGCTCAAAGGGTTTCCAGAACCTGATGCGAGTGAGGTGGTGCGCCAGTTTGTTGCGCGCTATCTCGACCTTACGGCCATGGCGGCAAACGCCCCTGCCAAAGTGATCGGCGCTGACGGCTACCTCTATGATCGTCCCGGTTTTGAGGTGGATTTCATCACCCGCGCATCGATCTCGCCGGAGCCCTATGTCTGCGATCAGCCTGAAGTTCTCATGCCCGTACGCGGCCATTGGCGGGTGGAGATTGACGGCAAGGCAACCACCATCAATGGCGGCGACACCTGTCTGGTGCCTGCTGGCGCAAAGCGCTCCGTTGCCCCGTCGATGATGGGCGAGGCGAGCCTTTACCGCGTGCGCAAAACCGATGATGCGCCGGGCCCGACCCAATATCCAAACTGATGCACGAACCGCTTCTCCTTCTGCCCGGCATGATGTGCGACGGGCGGCTGTTTACCCCTCAGATTGAGGCATTCTCGGCGCAGCGTTTGGTAACGACAGGTGCGCTGGTTGGAGCGGACAGCTTTCAAGCGCTGGCCGCCACTATCCTGCGCCATGCCCCGCCCACCTTTGCCCTTGCGGGCCTCTCTATGGGTGGTATTTGCGCGATGGAAATGATCCGTCAGGCACCGGAGCGGATCATGCGTCTGGCGCTGCTCGATACCAACGCGCTGCCTGATCCTGAAAAGCTTGCGCCGGTGCGCGAGGCGCAATCACGGCGTGCGCTTGCAGGTGAGCTGGTGACCGTGATGCGCGATGAAATGAAGCCGAACTATCTGGCCGACGGGCCTGACCGGGCAACGATCCTTGATCTGTGTATGGACATGGCGTCCGATCTGGGTCCGCAGGTGTTTGCCGACCAGTCACAGGCCATCAAGACTCGGCCTGATCAGCAAGACACACTGCGCAATATCACTGTGCCCACGCTCATCCTGTGCGGGCGCGATGATCGCCTTTGCCCGCTGGAGCGGCACACGCTGATGCATGATCTGGTGCCCCAATCCAAACTGGTTGTGATTGATGGCGCAGGCCATCTGCCAACCCTGGAAAAACCCCGTGAAACAAACGAGGCCTTATCGGCATGGCTGAACCGGAGCTAACACCATTGCTGCTTGCGTTGCTGCGCTCGGTGGACACCCCTACCATTTGCAACGCCATCGAGGTGGCGCAAGGCCAGCGCGGCTTTAACGGCTTTACCAGGGGCACCATGCAGCACTCCAGGCCCGGCGAGCCTGCAATGGTTGGCTTTGCGCGCACCGCAACGATCGCAGGGCTGCAACCCCCCACCGAACCCGCCGAAACTATTCGTGCCCGCCGGATGGACTATTTTCGCTCCATGGCTGCAGGTCCACACCCATCGGTCGCAGTTATCGAGGATTCGGACTTTCCCAATTGCATCGCCGGGTGGTGGGGCGAAGTGCACGTGGCCGTGCATAAGGGCTTTGGCCTGGCTGGCGCGGTGACCAATGGCGTGATGCGCGACCTGGATGTGATCGATGATGGCTTCCCTGTACTCGCCGGGTCCATTGGGGTGAGCCATGGGTTTGTGCATGTGATGGAGGTTGGCGCACCGATCACCGTTTTTGACCTCGCTATTGCTCAGGGTGATCTTGTGCACGCAGACAGGCACGGTGCACTGGTCATCCCGCCAGAGGTATTGCCCACACTTGAAGCGGCCATTGAAACGGTGATCGCCAATGAAGCCATTGTGCTTAGCCCGGCACGCGCCCCTGATTTCAACTTTGAAAAGTTCGAACAAGCGTGGGAAAAATTCGAGGCTGCCAGGACCTGAATGTATCTTGTATCGCCCGTCCATCTCCTGAGGAGTTGTTTGACGCCGAGCGGCCAAATACAGACACGTTTTACGGCCGGCGGGTGATCTATGAGAACCTGCTATGCATCTCCTGCAATGTCCATAATTGGCTCCAAGCTGCCGTTCGAGACCCCGGCCGTTTCTGGCGGCAAACCAGACATAAAAACGTCAAACGGCGGATGCGGTGGCTCCTCTCCAGCAGTTCGTAACAACTGCACTATGGCGCATCGCGACGCCGGGGGTGCAGGAGCCATCCACCCCATCCGTTTTGGGGATATGACAGGCGTACACGTCCACAGACTATCTCGTGGTTGATGTTTCGGACCATGCACGTGGCGAAGCAATAAATAGTTTGGCTTTCTGTGCTGCACTTCGCCCGGTGGCGCTGGGCGTCTATACTGACATCAGCAAGAAGTGTTGTTTTCGGTGGTTGCGAGCCCCTCGCGACCAACCTTTCAATAATAATGGAAATTTTTGTATTTGCTGAGCTCTTCACCAGGCCTTGTATCCATGTCCGTTTTTGTCCGAAAAATGCCCTGCAACAAGGCCGCTTCCGCTCTATTTGGCGGCCAATTGAAGCTCAATGATTGCCTCAAACCAGTAAAGTTTTGGCCTGGTTGAGAACCGTATTGATTGCTCCTGGCGCTAGGTCGGGTGGGTGGCGGTATTTTTTCACTAGGCGTCTGACCAGGATGCGGAGCTTTGTGACGAGACCCCGATGGCGCAGCCACGGTTTATGTAAGCTTGGCGCTAGTCCTGAGGGAAGGCCGATCGGGCTGGTGGTTCCACATAGTGGCGGCCAGGTTGGGCGCATGATCGCTTCGAGCGCCGGTGGCTGGTAGCCGGGTTGAACCCAATACTGCGGGTTTTCGACCACGCCATCGTAAGGGCCCACCATCTGGCAGGAGGGAAAGGTGCGGCGGCTCCCGCTACACGTGATCCAATTCAGCCCAAGCGTCGCTCGCTACAGGCTACGCGTCAAACTGGATCCGGCACGTAGAGTTGCGGGTAAAGCGATCGGCGCGCAACCTCGTCCATGGTTTGCTGGAATGTATGGAGGTCTTTGATCTCCCGCGCCCGCTGAGCAGCCGGCCGAGCTTCTATCTCTTTCATCAAGCGGTCGAGATTTGGGTAAGTCTGCATGATATTATCCTCGCCCATCATGTAGGTCAGCCGGTCGCCCCAGCCCCAAACCGCCATATCGACAATCGTGTAGACATCGCCCAACATGTAAGGCCCTCGCCCAAGCTGATCGTCCACGATCTGCCAGTGCCGCCGCGCCTCGTAATCATATCGCTTGATACCGTAGGGATTTTTCTCAGGCGCGAAATTGCGAAAATGAACCGCCTGGCCGGAAAACGGACCCAACCCCGAGGCCACGAACATGATCCAGGACAGCAAGGCGCCGCGCTGATTGAGTGAGGGTAAGAACTTCCCCGTCTTTTCAGCGAGATAAAGCAGGATCGCGTTGCTGTCGAAGACCGTCGTCTCGCCATCCGTAATCACCGGCAGCTTCGCATTGGGGTTCATGGCCTTGAACGCATCGGTGTGCTGCTCGGCCTTTTTGGTGTCAACGGGAACGGCCTCGTAGTCCAGCCCAGATTCTTCAAGAAACAGCGCGACCTTCATGGGGTTCGGCGCCATGCTGTAGAAGAAGGTAATCATGGCATTTGGACTTCTGTCATCGATCTCCCGCTCATCGATCGGCCTTGGTGACGTTTCTTGGGGTGAAGATGTCGTGCGTGCCGGTCCATAGCACCTGGGCGACCGTTTCATATGGGTTGGCCCAAGCATGGGATCGGGTCGACGGGTAATGCACGCTGTCGCCTGGCGTCAGGCACAGCAGCTTGCCATCCAGTCGAACCTCAAGGGCGCCTGAAAGGACATAGACATGCTCTTCGCCCACATGGTCGACCGTTTCGGAGTGATAGCCCGGCGCGATCGTCAACACATAGCTAGATAGTTCCGATCCAGGGAATTGTGCGCTGACCCGCTCATAGCCCAGTAAGTCGGAGCCGACCTGAAACCGCTGCCTTTCGGCGGCTCGGGTCACACATTCTACCGGTTCCGGGCGGACCACGAAACGCTCTACCCCGACCCCTAAAGCCTGCGCAATGCGATCCAAGGTCGTCAGAGTGGGCGTAGCTTGATCGCGTTCAATCAGGCTGAGATAACCGATAGACACACCGGCCAAACGCGCGACATCCTGCAAGGTCATGCCCGCCTTCTGACGCGAAGCGCGCATGGGCGGGCCGATTCGGAACGCCTCAGACGCCGTGTCCTGCAGGGAATTTGTGTCTTGCATCGTCACTCCAATTGCGGACGCAGCGTCCGGCGGGCCAGGCATCGCCTCGGCTCAACTCCAGCCCGGAAGCTTTAGCCGTCGATCAGCCGTTCCCGTGTTTAGGCAATTACGATCAACTCTTGGAAGCCGCGGGTCAGTGCTTCCCCACCATCGGGGCGAGCCACGACACAATCCTCGACCCGAGCGCTCGAATCCCCGTCCCGGAAAATCGACGGCTCAATGGTAAAAATCATACCTTCCTCGACCAGCGTTTTGTCGCCATTGGTCAAAAAGGGCGGTTCATGGACATCCCAGCCGATACCATGGCCCAACCGATGGCGGAACGCTTCGCCGTAGCCTGCATCCTCCAACACATCGCGTGCCGCTTTGTCCACCTCCTCACAGGTGATCGCCCCAGCTTTGAGGGTTGCTATACCAGCCGCCTGGCTTTCCATGACCAATCGGTGGACCTTGATCTGTTCTGCGGACGGCTCGCCCATGCAGGCGGTACGGCCAAAATCATAGCACATGCCATCCAGTACGGCGCCGAAGTCAAACAGCACGCTGGTTGGTGCTTCCAGCTTGCGCGGCCAGGATTTCAGCTTGTTGCCGAACTCCAGCGTGATGTTGGGACCGGTGTTGTACATCGACGTGGTGAAGGACGGCCCCAGAGAGCCATGCGCTTTCATCTGGTGATCGATTTCTGACAACACGTCCAGCTCGGTCATGCCGATCTTCATCTGCTTGACTGTGGCGGCAAACGCCGCCTCTGTGATGGCGCCAGCGCGGTGCAGCTTCTCGATCTCGTCGGCGTCCTTGATCACGCGTTGCGGACGCAGAAGGTTCGTGCCTGACAGGAAGCGCACGCCGGGGCGTAGGTGCTGGAGCTCGATCAAGGTTTCGGCTTCGGCGTCGTCGCTGACCGCGATGCGTGGGGCATCGCCCACGCCCAACTCGTCGAGAATTCCGGACACCAGTTGCGCCGGATCATCCCAGTCGCCCAAAACACGGACATCCAGCGCATCGAGCCCCTCGGACAAGCCGAACTCAACCGTCATCCGTGGCAGCGTCAGGATGGGGTCTTTGCCTGGCGCGATCCAAGCGCCTTCAAGCCACATCCCCGGATGTAGATTACGACCGTAGTTGGGAATATCTCGATGGAGGCCTGTCAGATAATCCAGATCGGTCCCGATCGGGAAGAACACAAGGTCGGCCTGATTGGTCAGGCCGTTTTGGAATCGGGTCAGGCGCTCGGCGTAACTTGCCATGCAGATGGCTCCTTTTGATTGATGATCTCTTCGGCCAAGTGGCACGCAACCTGGCGGCTCTCCACCTGGCGGGTTTCGGGGCGCTCTTGCCGGCACTGCGGCTGGGCAAAGGGACAGCGGGGATGGAAGTGGCAACCCGAAGGTGGGTTGATGGGCGATGGGATATCGCCCTTGATGGGCTCATAGGTCACGCGGCGCCGGTCAAGCCGTGGGACCCCGTCCATCAAAGCGCGCGTGTAGGGATGCAGCGGCCGGGCAAAGACGTCTTCGGCAGGCCCATGCTCCACCACCCGGCCCAGATACATCACCAGGATCGTGTCGGCGATGTGCTCGATGACGCCCAAATCGTGCGAGATGAAGACGTAGGTCAGCCCAAACTCGTCGCGCAAATCCAGGAACAGGTTGATGATCTGCGCCTGAACCGATACGTCGAGCGCGCTGACTGCTTCGTCGGCGACCAAGATCTCGGGCTCGACCGCCAAGGCGCGCGCGATTCCGATGCGCTGGCGCTGACCGCCGGAAAACTGGTGCGCATAGCGGTCGCGGACCGAGGGATCAATCCCGCACCGCTCCACCAGCTGCTCGACATAGGTTTGCAGTTCGGCCGGCTCGACGATCCGGTGCACCCGCGGTGCCTCGCCCACCAGTTCGCGCACGCGTTTGCGGGGATTGAGAGATGAAAACGGGTCCTGAAAAATCATTTGCATCGGCATTGCCCGATGCTCACCATCACCCTGGTCCAGTGTTATTTCGCCGTCCGACGGTGGCAACAGGCCAGCGATCATGCGCCCGAGCGTCGATTTTCCGCAGCCAGATTCGCCGACCACGCCTAGGACGCGTCCGCGTTCGAGCGTGAACGAGACGTCATCAACCGCGGTCACGACAGGTTTTGGCCGAACCAATCCCAGACGCGCCAGCAGCCGGGCCACAATGTCGCCTTTCCCACCGAAGCGTCGAGAAACGTTGCTCACTTTCAAGATGGGAGCGCTCATGCGGAAGCCCCCGCCGTGGACGCTTCAGGCAAGGGCAAGACGCAGCGCACTTTGCGGTCGGGCGACAGTGCTTGAATGGTAGGTGGTGTTTTGCAGGCGTCAGTCGCCCGCTGACATCTTGGCTGAAAGGCACAGCCTTCCGGTAAGTCAGTAAGTGCTGGCATGCGGCCTGGGATTTGTGTCAGCCGCTTCCCGCGCATGCCTCTGGTCGGCACGCTGTCGATCAGACCACGCGTATAGGGATGCGCCGGCGTGTCGAGGACAGCATCAACAGGGCCCTCCTCAACGATGCGACCGGCGTACATGACCATCAGGCGATCGGCGATCCCCGCTACAACAGCAAGGTCGTGGGTGATCCAGATCAGCGCCGTTCCACGATCCCGGCAGAGCCGCTGAACCAGTGCCAGAATCTGCCCCTGGATGGTGACATCGAGCGCCGTCGTGGGTTCATCCATGATGATGAGATCAGGCTCGTGAAGCATCGCGATGGCGATGGCCACGCGCTGACGCATACCGCCCGAGAGTTGGTGCGGATAGGCATCGAGCCGATCTTCCGGCGATGGGATACCCACCTCTTCCAGCGCGGCCAGGCTTTTGGCACGAATCTCGCTGCGCCCCAACCGCGCATGAGCACGAAGCGCGTCGCTCATCTGGACACGGATCTTCAACACCGGGTTCAGCGTCATCATGGGATCTTGGAACACCATGGCGATCTTCGCCCCGCGGAGCTTGCGCATCTCGGTCGGTGGCAGCCTAGTGATCTCTGCTCCATTAAGGCGGATTGAACCCGACACCACGCGCCCAGGTGGACTGAGCAAGCCGTTGATCGAAAACCCGGTGATTGACTTCCCCGATCCGGACTCACCGACCAGACCAAGGATTTCGCCACGCGCGACGGAAAAGCTCAAATCGCGCAGCACCTTCAGTTCCCCCGCCGGCAGCATGAAGGAGGTGTTCAAGTTCTCGACATCGAGAACCGGGGGGGAGGGCTCGGGGGACGCGGTCATGAGAGGTGCGGATTCAAAGTGTCGCGCAGCCGGTCACCCAGTACATTGGCGCTGACGATGATGGATAGAAGCACAAGGCCTGGCAGCACGCTGATCCAATAGCGCCCCGATTGCAGGTAGTCGAAACCGTTGGCGATCAGCAGTCCCAGTGAGGGGCGCGTTGGCGGCAGGCCGAGGCCAAGAAAGCTAAGGGTCGCCTCCAGCGAGATAGCAGCCGCCATTTGCATCGTTGCAACCACCAGCATCGTTGGCAGGCAATTGGGCAGAATGTGGAGAAAGAGGATGCGCAAATGCCCAAGTTTAAGCCCCCGGGCGGCATCAACATATTCTCGTGCGCTTTCCACCAGCGCCACGCCGCGCACGGTGCGCGCAAAATAGGCCCATTGCACCACCACCAGCGCAAAGATGATTTTGTCGACGCCGCGTCCCAGGATCACCACCAGGATCAGCGCCACGAGAATGGTCGGAAAGCTCAATTGCAAATCAACGATCCGCATCAGAACGGTATCGACCCAACCGCCGCGATAGGCTGCCACCAGCCCGACGATTGTTCCCACAAGCAATGCTATGACTCCGGACACGACGCCCACCAGCAAAGATATGCGGATGCCGTAGATCATCGCCGAGAGCATGTCGCGGCCCTGACCGTCAGTCCCAAGGTAATAGGGCGCGCCTGTCCAGCTCTCAGATCCTGGAGGCAACAAGGAGTCCATGATATCGACTTGAGCCAGGTCGTAAGGATTCTGGGTTGTAATCCAAGGCGCCAAAAGCGCGATGGCACAAAACCCGGAAAAAACGATCAGCGCTGCCACAGCCGAGGGCGAGCGCAAAAAGACCCGCCAAACGCCCGGGGTTGGACCTGTCAAAGCCGCCCCGCTCACGCCGAATTCCCGCCGAGCCGGACGCGTGGGTCTAGCAAGGAATAGAGAATGTCGATGATCAGGTTCAGCAACACGAACATGACGACAACAAAGAGGAGGTAGGCAACGATCAGTGGACGGTCGAGCACGGCGATTGCATCAATCAGCATCTTACCGACGCCAGGCCATGAGAAGATCGATTCAACGACCACGGCAAAGGCAATCACGCCGCCAAACTCCATCCCCAGAACGGTCACGATGGGGATCAGGATGTTGCGCATCACGTGCAGACTGAGGATGCGGCTTTGGCGGATACCGTTGGCGCGGGCGAACTTGATGTAGTCGGCGAACAACACTTCGCGCATTCCCGCGCGGGTCAGCCGGATCACCATTGCCATCATAATCAGCGACAAGGTGACGGCCGGCATCACAAGATGATGCAACCCATCGATTGTGAAAAGGCTGAGATGGACGCCCAGCACATCGACCGTGTCGCCTCGCCCAACAGCTGGCATCCAGCCCAGCATCACGGAAAAGACGATGATCATGATCAGGCCGATCCAAAACACCGGCACCGAAAAGGCCAGCATCGAAAACCCCATAATGATCTTTGATGAAATGGCATTCGGACGCAGCCCCGCAGCTACGCCGAGCGGCAGGCCGACAAACAGGGCGATCACAAGCGCGCAGAAGGCAAGCTCCAGAGTGGCCGGTAAACGCTCCAGGATCAGCGACATGGCCGGCACGCCATGGGTGAAAGAGTTGCCCAGATCACCCTCCAGCAAGTTGCCGACGAAAACCAGGTACTGTTCCCAGATCGGCAGGTCCAGGCCGAGATCCTTGATGATCGCGTCCAGACAGGGCTGGTCGCATTCCGATGATGCAAAGATGTAGACCGGGTTGCCGATCACGTTCACGCCGAAGAACACCAAGACCGTCATCACGGCCAGAACCAGCAGAGCTTGCACAAGGCGTCTGACGATGAACTCGGTCATAGCGCGCGAACCCATCTGTCTTGGAACAGGCTAAGACCGCGACCCGAAAAGCCGTCAGTCATGCCAATATCGTGCGTGGCCTGTGAGCTTTTGGGTTTTAAGACTCTGACCAATGCGGCGGCAGAAAGGGCGAATGTCTGCATGGCCTTCTCCGCTCTTCGGCATGGCTGGCGCCTCCTGTCGGGAAACCAGACGAGATCACAAGCCTTGGGACCTGCAACGTTCATTTTGATGTGATTAGAGGTGGCGTGCCCCCGCCCGGCACCAGCCGGACGGGGGTTTTTGTCGAGATGCCTGGTCCTACTCGACCCGAGTCACATCCATGGCGCGTGTGCGCTCGTTGGTCCGCGGTTCATGCATCAGATCGGATCGCATGCCCCACTGGTTCACCTGGAAGTGGATCGGAATGTAGGCGTAGTCATCCATGCCGACAGTGATCGCCTCTTCCAGAATCTCGCGACGTTCATCGTTGTCGATCGTGCGTTTGGCCAAAACCGAACGCGCATCGACTTCGGCGTTCGAATAGCGTCCGAAATTGCCATTTCCTCCGCCGGTTGCCGCGTTGTAAGTCTCCAGCGTGCCGCTGACCGTATAGGTGGCCTCGCCCGCGACGGTGCCCCAACCGGTCATCGCAATCGAGAACTCAGGGACATCGAAGCCAGGCATTGACAGCTCATCCCCGCGGATCAGGCGGGAAAAGAAGATGTTCCGTGGCATCGCGTCGACTTCGGTGGTGATGCCAACCCGAGACCACATCTGCGCCACCGCTTCCAGGATGCGAGCATCGTTGATGTAGCGATCGTTGGGGCCGTGCAGCGTAACGTTAAAGCCGTCACCATAGCCAGCCTCGGCTAGCAAGACCTGCGCCTGCTCAGGGTTGTAGGGATCTGCTTCCAGTTCGTCGACATAACCAAAGAAGCCTGGTGGCACGATGTTCCTGGTCGGCAGCGAGGCACCGCCCATGATCCTGTCGCGGATCGCGTCGCGGTTGATCGCGAGGCTGAGCGCGCGGCGCACCCGCCAGTCGCGCAGCGGGTTGGGCACCATTACCTCGCCATTGGCGTCGGTGATGAAGGGCTCCACATGCTTGTTGCCGGGCATGATGTAGATGAGCCGGTCAGACGCAATGCTCGAAATGGTAAAGTCTGGGTCGGCCTCCAGTTGCGGTAGATCGACCGTCGGCGGATAATTGATCATGTCGACATCACCGTTCAGCAGTGCCGCCAGACGCGCTGAATCCTGCCCCACGGGTCGGAAGACAACGCTATCCCAATGCGGCTCGCCGCCCCAGTAGTCATCGAACCTGGTCACAACGATCTGGCTGCCAGGCGTATATTCGCTGAACATGTAAGGCCCGGTACCGATGGCGGCTTCGCCGCTATTGAAATCAACCGAGGGCTCAGCTCCGGCCGCAGCGTGCTCGGCGATGATCGGCAGCATCGCCAGGTCCTCGGCCATGGTCGGATACGGGCCGTCAGTCGTGATGTGGATCGTGTAATCGTCGATCATTTCCCACTGCTTGCCGCCCTTCTCAAGCTGGAAGGCGGGAGAAGCGGGAGCGCCTGACACGCCCGCACGCAAGCGGTCAAAGGAAAACACCACATCCTCAGCGGTGAAGTCCTCTCCGTCGTGCCATTTAACACCTTCACGCAGCCTGAACTCCCATGTGGTTTCGTCAATCGGCTCCCAGGAAACCGCCAGACCGGGGATCGGCTGCGACGTCGAGGACAGGCCGACCAGCCGCTCAAAGATGTGTTCCTGAACCTGCGTGTCGCCCGAAAGCTGAGTCCAGTGCGGGTCCATACTGGCGGCTTCGGACCGCACGCCAATGGTCAGCACGTCCTCTGCCAGCGCCATACTTGGCGAAGCGGCGATCAGGACGGCGGCAGCGAGCCGCGACCTCCAATATTTCATGACTATCCTCCTTGTTGCCACAGGTCGACACAGCGTCACTACCGGGGCACGAACTTGGGTTGTTGTGAAATATTTTTACCCAAGTTAAAAAAATTTAGTCACGCCTTGCAGTTCTTGTCCATGGGATTCTCACGATCCATGAGGGCGGGCACGGGCTGACTGCCAGTTCAGGAAAGGACGCAGTATGTTCGTTATACCAACTTTTGTTCGAGATACGAACATCTTGCGGGGCGACCCGCCCGCATTTCTTAGGCGATTTTGGATGCGGCATTTTGACGCAATTCTGAACCTGGCGCCCGGCCCACGTTCGACGAAGAGCCTGCGAAACTGGCAGGCCTCCGCTGGCGAAATTGGTGTTTATAATTACAGCGAGGTGCCGGCATGACTGTCCTGCCACCACTTTTCACCCCGTTCAGCCTTCGCGGTGTGACCTTCGCGAGTCGCATCGTGCTGGCGCCAATGTGCCAGTATCAGGCCGATGACGGCGCACCGAACGATTGGCACATCACCCACCATGGGCGCTACGCGGCCTCGGGCCTGGGCGGAGCGATTGCCGAGTCGACCGGTGTCACCCCAGAGGGTCGCATCAGCCCGGGATGCACAGGAATCTATCGCGACGATCAAGTGGCGGCCTGGGCACGTGTGACCGCGCTCTACCGCCGCCAAGGCATCCCGGTCTTCCTACAGCTTGGGCATGCCGGTGCTAAGGCATCGACCAAGCGCCCCTGGGATGGTGCCGGTCCTCTGGAAGCAGGGTCGCACGAAGCACCCTGGCAAACTGTTGCGCCTTCGGCGATCCCGGCACGCGACGGGTGGCCTGTTCCTCGGGCGCTTGAGGTGGATGAGATCCCGGCGCTTGTTGATGCTTTTGCCGCCGCCGCGCGGCGCGCGCTCGCCGCCGGATTCGACGGGGTCGAGATCCATGGTGCGCATGGCTATCTCTTGCACAGTTTCATGTCGCCCTGGTCCAACCGTCGCGACGACGCCTATGGCGGCGATCTCGCTGGCCGCATGCGCCTGCCAATCGAGGTGGCGCGCGCTGTGCGAGCGTCGGTGCCGGACGCAACACCTGTTCTGTATCGTGCGTCTTGCGTTGATAGCGAAGGAGGCGCGCTGACGCTGGACGACACGGTCGCGCTGGCAGCAGAACTGAGGAAGGCGGGCGTCGATCTGATGGACTGTTCGGGCGGCGGCCTTCCTAGCGGCCAGCGGCTGGCCGCACAAAAGCCTGCGCCGGGCTTTCAAGTGCCCTATGCCGACCGGATCCGGCGCGAGACGGGCCTGCCGACCTTGGCTGTCGGTGCGATAACGGAACCCGCTCAGGCCAATGCAATCGTAGCTGAAGGGCGCGCCGACCTGGTGGCTATGGCCCGCGAATTCTTGCGCGACCCCAACTGGCCATACCGCGCGGCGCGTGAGCTTGGTCTGGAGGACCCGGCTGCCATCCTGCCACAACTCTACGCCTTTTACTTGCGGATCTCCAGCTAGGCCCCATCGATACAGTCGAGATGGGTAGCCGCACCGCCAAAACGAACTATCGAAGACCCATTGCATTAGACTCGAGCTCTGCTCCACATCCAGGATCGCGCATCGCTTTGTTGGGCTTCAAAAGCCCTGATGTCCTCTGCCCAGCCGAGTGTCTGGCCGACGTGATCAACGCCCGCCATAAGGTTGCGCTTGCGCGCCTCACCAATCGAAAACGACAGCGCCGTCATGCCCGGCGCTTCAATGGTTTGGCTCGGCAAGTCTATGGTGAGCGTCGCGCTGTCGGGATTGGCGACACGTGCCAAAAGCATTGTGACCTCATCATCGGGCAGCGTGATGGCCAGCAGGCCATTCATCTCGCAATTGCCGAAGAAGATACCAGCGATAGAGGGCGCAATGATCGCGCGCATGCCCAACTGCATCAGGCCCCAAACGGCATATTCCCGGCTCGACCCGCAGCCGAAATTGTCGCCACACACGAGAATTTTCGCGCTGTCATAAGGCAGTTGGTTGAGCACGAAGGCAGGGTCAGGCTTTCCGTTCTTGAAGCGCACATCATGAAAGGCGCCCTCGGCCAAACCTTCGCGGTCAATGCGCTTCAGGAATTGCTTGGGCATGATCACATCGGTGTCGATGTTGGGCTGCGGCAATGGCGCCGCGATGGCTGTGAGCGTGGAAAAAGGGGTCATGGCGCGCTCAACACCTGTTTCCAACCGGTCGAGCACCGCGCGCACCTCATCAAGAAACACCGCACCGGCCTGGGTAAGGCTGACGTGTCGCGTTGTGCGAAACAGCAAAGGGAACCCAAGCTCTTCCTCCAAGCCGCGCACCTGAGAAGACAGTGCCGTCTGCGCCATGCCCAAGCGCTCGGCAGCACGCCTGAAATGCAACTCTTCAGCAACGGCAATGAATGACTTTAGTTGGCGCAGGTCCATAGCGTCGAACTTTGCACCGCGCCAAATGATATGTGAACCGACATTGTGGACTCGCCCGTGAGATCATTGGGCGATGGCATTTATGGCCATGCGTTTTCCGCGATCGTGACGTTGTAATCTTGGGCACCGAAATTTCCGGACAATTTCTTTGGCATTTTGCCGAGTCTTCAGCCGCAGTGGTTGTCGTCGTGTGGTCAAATGGCCAGAGGCATCCAGAAGGCAGCTGGTGCGCCGAAATCGTTAGATCGTATTCCAATCAACCGTTCGAAGGCCTGAACGTGATGGTCCGTGTTTTTGGATCAAGACCGCGCTTTCTGGCCATCAAAAATAATATTGAAAAAAATATTGATAAAAAGAATTTGCTCTGCCATGCTCGCTCGATAAGTGGCACAAAGCCATGTTTAGGGAGGGATAAATGCGCATGAAAACCGCTATACTCTGCGGAATTGTCGGCTGGACGACGGCGATGGCCGGGCCGGTTCTGGCCGCCAATGAAGCTCCGGCTTTGGCTGCGATGGTCGCCGATGGAAGCTTGCCAGCCTTAGAAGAGCGCCTGCCGGCCAACGCGTTTGTCGTCGAGCCGCTGGACGGCGTTGGCCAATATGGTGGCACCTGGCGCTTCGGCGATGCCCGTGGCGCCGATGAGGCGTATCTCAACTTTGTTGCCTATGAGGGCATCACCCGCCTGACCCCCGACGGCTCGGTTGTTCCCAACCTGGTGGAGAGTATCGAAGCGAGCGCCGACGCAACGTCTTACACCCTGACTTTGCGTGATGGCATGCGTTGGTCCGACGGCGAACCGCTCACGGCCGATGATTTCATGTTCTGGTACGAGAGCGTGCTCACGGACACGCGCATCACGCCGACACCGCCGGACTGGATTTCGACTGACGGTGAAGTGGGCGTGTTTACCTCGGATGACCCTAACAGCGTGACCATCACGTTCAACCAACCCAATGCCTTGTTCCAGTTGCAGGCCGCGCGCTGGAACGCTGTCGATGTGCCGATGCCCGCCCATTACCTTAGCCAGTTCCATGTCGACCATGCCGAAAGCGCTGATTTGGACGCTCGGATTGTCGAGGCTGATCTGTCCACTTGGACCGAGCTTTGGGAGCTGCGCCAAAACGCATTGCTGAACCCAGATCGCCCGGTTTTGCGCCCTTGGGTCTTGGTGGAGCCGTTTGGTGATGGGCTTGATCGCGTGGCGTACGAGCGCAATCCTTACTACTGGAAGGTCGATACGGACGGTAATCAGCTGCCGTATTTCGACCGTGTCGAGATTCAATTGGTCCAGGATGCGCAGGTGCTTAACCTGATGGCGCTTGATGGTGCGTTCGACTGGCAGTTGAAGGATGTGGCGCCGCTCGACCAGCTATCCATGTTCCGCGAGAACGAGGAGCGAGGAAGTTATCGTTTGATCGAGGTTTCTTCGCCGGTCTCAGCTTTCGCCGCCTACTATTTCAACCTTAGCCATGGCGATGCATTCCTCAACGAGCTTTTCCACCAGGCCGATTTCCGCAAAGCGATGTCGCACGCGATTGACCGCCAGACGATTGTTGAGTTGGTGCATTTTGGAATTACCTCACCCCGGCAGCCTTCTCCCTTCGAAAGCACGCCGTTTTACGATGCGAACCTGACCAACGCTGCGATCACGTTTGATCCGGACCTTGCCAACGCGATGCTGGATGAACTGGGTCTGAGCGAACGCAATGCCGATGGCATTCGGCTGCGTCCCGATGGCGAGCCGATCCGCTTGGTGATTCAGGCGCCAGCCGGCCGTCAGAACCGGATCGATGCCTCCGAACAGGTGGCGCGCTACTGGACCGAGGTTGGCGTTCAAGCGACGGTCAGCGTCCAAAGTCGCGAGCTGCATCAAGAGCGGCGCTTGGCCCGCGATTTCGATGTTTGGCTTTGGTCGGCGCTCGGAGGCACGACAAACCACGTGCTCTTCGATCCAGGCACCTATTTGCCCTACAGCATGGACACCAACTCGACCTGGGCGATGGACTATGCCGAGTGGCGTGTCTCCGGCGGTCAAAGCGGCCGAGAGCCGGAAGGCGACATGCGCCGGGCGATGGAGCTGTTCGACGAGGTGCTCGTAACCGGTGACCCGGACCGCCAGGCCGATCTGATGCGCCAGATAATTGCGATCGCCGCCGACAATCTCTGGGTCCTTGGCATTGCGCCACGCCCACCAGAGTTTGCGGTGGCCAACAATGCCTTGCGCAATATCCCCGATGCGTTCGGCGATAGCCTGGAAGCGCCTGGTGTGTTCCACCCGGAAAGCTGGTATTTCAGTCAGTAAAAAGGGTCGGGATCAGGCCGGTGAAAGCGCCGGCTTGATCGCCATCCGGGCCTTGCAAGGAACAGTGGATTGCTCACCTTCACCCTGACCCGCATGGTGAACATGGCCATTGTCCTGTTCATCGTTGCGGTGCTGACCTTCATCATCATTCAGTTACCGCCGGGCGACTATTTGACGACGATGATGGCGCGTATGGCCGAAGGCGGGAACATTGATCACGCCCGTCTTGATGCGTTGCGTTTGCGGTTTGGTTTGGATGACCCTTGGCACGTTCAGTTTCTGTCTTGGTTCACCAACATGCTGCGCGGCGATTTCGGCTGGTCATTCGAATGGGGCCAACCGGTCAGTCAATTGGTTTGGGATCGCCTTGGCATGACACTCGCGCTGTCGGTATCGTCGCTGGCATTGATCTGGCTGATTGCGATCCCAGTTGGTGTCTATTCGGCGGTTCGTCAGTACTCAGCGGGTGACTACGCTGCGCAGGTGCTCGGTTATATCGGGCTGGCGACGCCCAATTTCATGCTGGCTCTGGTCCTCATGTGGTTCTCTTTCGATGTGCTCGGCTTCTCGGTCGGCGGGCTGTTTTCGCCGGAGTATCGCGATGCGCCATGGAGTTGGGGCAAGGTTCTCGACTTCCTGACGCGTATTTGGATTCCGATTGTTGTTATTGCCACGGCGGGCACAGCAGGTTTGATCCGTGTGATGCGCGCCAACATGCTCGATGAGTTGCGCAAACCCTATGTGGAAACGGCGCGGGCCAAAGGGCTGAGCTGGAGGCAGCTTCTGCCGCGCTATCCCTTGCGCTTGGCGCTCAATCCCTTTGTCAGCACCATTGGTTGGATATTGCCGACGCTGATCTCTGGCGAGGCCATCGTCAGCGTCGTGCTTAATCTGCCGACCGCTGGGCCGCTTCTCCTGCGCGCCTTGATGAGCCAAGACATGTATTTGGCCGGGTCGATCATCATGCTTTTGAGCGTCCTCGTGGTGATCGGCACGGTGATTTCCGACGTGCTGCTCGCATGGCTTGATCCGCGGATCCGCTATGACTGATCCGACGCACCCCTCAGCCATCGATGCGCCGGAGCAATCCGGTCAGAAGAGCGTTGAAGACCTCTCGCAAGGGCAGCTTTTTCGCCTTCGGTTCCGCAAGCACAAGCTGGCTATGGTCGGGCTCTATTTCATCATCGCGGCGTTTCTGATGGCGGGCTTCGCTGAGTTTTTGGCGCCGCATGATCCAGGCAAGGTCAATGCGGCTTATCAGTACGCCCCGCCGCAAATGCCGCGCTTGGTGGATGCTGACGGCAACTTTCATCTGCGCCCGTTCGTCTATCCGATGGGGCGCAGTTTCGACATTGCTACCGGCACGCGTACCTGGACATTCGATACAGACACCCATTTGCCGCTGACCCTGTTCAGCAAGGGCGACAGTTACGATTTCTGGGGGTTGATCACATGGGATCGGCACCTTTTTGGCACGGCTGAGGGCGTCTGGTATCCGCTTGGCACAGATCGGCTTGGCCGCGACACGCTTTCGCGCATCATGCATGGCGCGCGCGTTTCATTGACCGTCGGCATGTTAGGCGTCGCCATCAGTTTGGTTTTGGGTGTGCTTATCGGCGGCGCGGCGGGTTACTTCGGCGGCTGGGTCGATAATGGCGTCCAGCGTCTCACCGAGGTCGCGATTGCTATTCCTTCGCTGCCTTTGTGGATGGCGCTCAGCGCCGCTTTGCCCACCTGGTGGTCGCCGATCACGGTCTATTTTGCCATTACACTCATCTTGAGTGCCATCGGTTGGACGGGCATGGCACGTGAGGTCAGAGGCAGGTTCCTGGCGCTGCGTGAGGAAGAGTTTGTGATGGCCGCCCGGCTCTCAAACTGTAGCCGATGGCGGATCATCACGCGGCACATGGTGCCAAGCGTTTACAGCCACATCATTGCCTCAGCCAGCCTTGCCATTCCGGCGATGATCCTGGCTGAAACGGCTTTGTCTTTTCTCGGCATAGGGCTGCGGGCGCCCGTGATCAGCTGGGGTGTTCTGATGCAGGAAGCGCAAAACATTCATTCGGTGGCTCTTTACCCCTGGTTGCTGTTGCCTGGTGTGTTCGTCATCTTGACCGTGCTTGCTTTCAATTTTGTCGGTGACGGTCTTCGCGATGCGGCGGACCCGCACAATCACCATGTCTGATGCATCGCTTGCCATCGGTGATCCGGTCCTATCGGTTCAGGATCTGGCGGTATCGTTTCCAACGCGGCACGGTTCGGTGAACGTCGTCAATGGTGTCGATCTGACACTGCGCCATGGTCAGACGCTTGGTGTGGTCGGCGAAAGTGGCTGCGGCAAAAGCATGACGGCGCGGGCGATCCTCGGCATCGCGCCCAACCCTGGACAGGTGTCGGCTGGGCGCATCCTATTTCATGGATCGGGTGGTGATGTTGATCTGACCAGCTTACCGATTGATGGGCCAGCGATCCGCAGCCTGCGCGGCGACCGCATTGCCATGGTGTTCCAGGAGCCCATGACCTCCTTTAGCCCCGTGCACACGGTCGGCAGCCAGATCGTTGAAGCGATCCGCTTGCATCGACCTGTGAGCCAGGCCGATGCGCGGCAACGTGCCGGTGATCTGCTGGAGCGGGTCGGCATCCCTGATCCGCACGCAAAGCTTGATGCTTATCCCTTTCAGCTTTCCGGCGGCATGCGGCAACGCGCCATGATCGCCATGGCGCTGGCCTGTGATCCCGACATCCTGATTGCAGATGAGCCGACGACCGCGCTCGATGTGACGATCCAGGCGCAGATCCTTCAGCTTCTCGCCGAATTGCAGCGTGACAACGGCATGGCGATCATGTTGATCACCCACAATCTTGGCGTGGTGGCGCAGGCCTGTGACGCCGTGGCGGTGATGTATATGGGCCGCGTTGTTGAAGCGGCGACAACCCGCGACCTGCTGGCCAATCCGATGCATCCCTACACGCGTGGCCTGTTGCGTTCAGTACCGTTGCTTGGCGTGCGGCGCGACGGTGCGTTTGAGCCAATTCGGGGCGCTGTTCCAGGGCCAGGCGATATGGTGTCGGGCTGCGCCTTTCACCCTCGGTGCGATGACGCCATGGCGGGGCGCTGCAACCACGCCGTTCCACAACTGGCAGAAATGGATGCCCGGCGCAGCGTGCGCTGCTTTCTGCATAGCGATGCACGCGAAGAGGTGGTGTCATGACCGCTCGTGTTGACTGGCCCCTGTTGGAGGTGAAGGGGCTGACCCGCAGTTTCGACATTTGCAAAGGTCCGCTGAGGCGTGTGGTGCGCAGCTTCAATGCGGTGGAGGATGTCAGCCTGTCGGTTGCACGCGGCGATGTGCTCGGCATTGTTGGGGAATCGGGCTGCGGCAAGTCAACGCTTGCGCGGATGATCGTCACAGCTCTTGCGCCAACCGCCGGTGAGATCTGGTTGCACGATGACGTAACCGGCAGGCCTGTCGATCTAGCAAAGCTGGACAAAAATGGGCTGCAACGGGCACGCCAGCGCATTCAGATGGTGTTCCAGGATCCGTTTTCATCACTCAATCCGCGCATGTCGGTGGCGCAGATCGTTGGCGAACCGCTTTTTGTGAATCGAGGCCTTCGTGGCGCCGCCTTGCGCCGAGAGGTGGCCGATCTGCTCGACATGGTTGGGTTGAATCCACGCTTGATGGACAGGTTCCCGCACGCCTTTTCTGGCGGGCAACGCCAGCGTATCGGCTTGGCCCGCGCGCTCGCGCTGAAGCCGGAAATCCTGGTGGCTGATGAACCGGTGTCCGCGCTCGACGTATCCGTGCAGGCGCAGATTCTCAACCTCCTGGACCGCCTGAAAGGCGAGCTTGGTCTCACCTACCTGTTCATTTCCCACGATCTGGGTGTGGTGCAGCATCTCTGCGATCGGGTGATGGTGATGTATTCCGGTCGTGTTGTTGAGACCGGCCGGACCAACACGATCTTCAGCCAACCTAAGCATCCCTATGTTGAAACGCTCATGAACGCCGCGCCATCGCTGGTGCCCGGCACCTTGCAGGCGCGCCGCCTGGCGCCCGGCGAGATCGCTGATCCGGCCAATCGCTCACCAGGTTGTGCGTTTCACCCACGCTGTCTCTACGCCGAGGATCAATGCCGGTCAGTGCGTCCTGACTTGCAGACGGTCGCATCCGGCGAGGGTGCAGTGGCGTGTCATCGCAGCCAAGAGCTTGAGTTGCAGGGCGTGGCCGATATCTCCGATTTTCTCAACACGCATGCGCTCTAAGGGGGGCAGCTATGTATGTTGTGACCGTGCATTTTCAGGTCAAGCCAGAGCACCGCGAGGCGTTTGACGATTTGATGCGGGAGCAGGCGCGCAACTCGCTGACGCGCGAACCAGGTTGCCATCGCTTCGACGTTTGCCAACCAGAGAGCGATGCCAGCGCGGTCTTCCTGTACGAGATTTACGATGATCGCGCTGCCTTCGATCTTCATCTCGACAGCGAACATTTTCGCCAATTCGATGCGGCGGTTGCCGCTATGGTGGAGACCAAGCGCGTTGAAACCATGAGGTTGCTGGAAAGTTGAGCGAGGATATCGGGCCGGGCCTGCGAAGCTAATGCTTGACGACCAGAGTAGTATCGCATTGCCGGTGTTACGACGGAACGACTGGACAAGGTCGTCTTGGCAATGGAAGAATTGCAAGCAACGGCACGCCCAGTTCTCGAAGCGCATGGGCGTAATCCAACTTTGGTGACACCGGTGAAAACTGCCGAACCTGTCCGCGCGTTCGATCTTGAGGTCTGACCATGAAATCCAGCGCACAACGTGCCGAACGATCGTCCAGTGCCGGCCCTACGTCGGATGACGTCGTTAAAGCCTTGGAGCTTGATGTCGTTCTGGGGCGTCTGCGTCCGCGTGAACGGTTGATCGAAGACGAGCTGATCGCGCAGTTCCATGCCAAACGTCATGTTATCCGTTCGGCACTTACCGAGATGGAGCGCCTTGGTCTGGTCGACCGACGCCCCAATCGTGGCGCCGTGGTGCGCGAATACACCCCTGAGGAGGTCAACGAGCTTTATCAGTTCCGCGCGCTGCTCCACACCATGGCTGTTGATCGCATGAAACTGCCTCTTTCGGCGGACGTGATTGCCGATCTACGCGACGTCTACGAGGCCCATCGGCGTGCTATCGCTGATGGTGATTTGGCTGACGTCATCAAGCAGAACAACATGTTTCACGACATCCTGTTCGACCAGTGTCAGAACCGCTATCTCGCCGAAAGCATTCGTCACCATGCATGGATGACCCATGCGATTCGCTCCTATCGGATCGGCGATCCGGGACTGCTTGCGCAGGCCGAGCGCGAGCATTTGGCGATCATCGAAGCAGCCGAAGCCGGTGATCGGGACGCGCTGCTCAAGCTGTGCGTGGAACATATCGAGCCCTCGCGCGACAAATATCTCGAAGAGCAGGGGCGGTATCTTCGCCCGGTTTGAATGTCTCCTTATTCGCCCCAACCAGCCAAGTGGTAAATCTGTTCAGCTTGGTCCAAAATATCCACGCCCGTTTCTGCTGGCGTCGCGAACGCCTCGCCAGATGCTAGGGCGTCGATAAAGTGTTGGATCGTGGCGTTGTAGCTGGCCTGATAGGCTGTATCGGCCTGCCAATGTTGGGTAGGTGAGCCGGCCAGCGTTATGCTCCAACCCTCGATCAAGGCGTCAAGCCGCCCTCTCACGTGCAGCCGATCGGTGGGGATTGGCGGCGCGCCTTCTACGCAAAAATCACCGATCATGGTTCCTCTGACATCACCGGCTTTGAGTTCTATTCGCGCATAGTCTTCACCGCGAATTTTTGGGCAACGCCGACTAAGGTTCGCGTTTTGGATGGTCACCGGGCCAAACAGGAAAGCCAGTGTGTCGAGGTGATGAATCAAAACTTCGAGCACCAGAAAGCGCTCTAGATCGGTGAAGAATGGTTGGCGTAGTAGAGCAGGGTAATTGCCAGACGCATCTTTCAGGAGACCGGCGCTTTCAACGCGCATCTCAAAGCTTTCTGCGCCTTCGAGCGCGCTCGCCTTGAGCGCCTGATAAGGAGCGCGCCAGCGCCAATTCTCGTGGACCATGACACGCGGTGAGGCTGGAAGGTGAGCAAGCAAAGCCCGTCCGACGGCAGCCGTTGGAACCAACGGCTTCTGGCAGAGCACATGGCAACCAAGGTCAAGGGCTTGTCGGATCAGAGCATCGTGCAACTCGACCGGCGCCACGATATCCACGGCGTCGAGTTGCCGAGCGGATGCCATCTCGCCCATGCTGGTGAATACGGGCAGCTCGCCGACCTGGTCGGCGCGGGCTTTGGCGCGTCCCAGATCGGGGTCGGCGATCGCGACGAGGTCGGCGCCCTGGCAGGCTTGCCACGCTTTGACGTGGTGCTTGGCGACCATGCCCGCACCGACAAGACCGACATTTAGGCTTTCGCTCATGGCGGCCATCCGAATAGGTCCCGCGCGTTTTCGTCGGCTGCGGCCTGCCAATCTTCACCCATCAATGACCTTAGCGTCCTGCGTGTGTCGTCATAGGGCGGCTTGGTGCCAGCGACGTTGATGAAAGGCCAATCGGAGCCCCAGAGGATACGGTGGCGGCCATAGGCCTCGATCAGTTTCCGCTGTCCGTAGCGGTCCGATACGCTGGCTATGGGGCGATGATTCAGGCGAAAGGCCGCCGAAACCTTGAGGTAGGTGTTGGGCCTCTTTGAGAGCGCAAGCAGGCCATCAAATTCCCCCACCGTCTTCGCAAGGTCGGCTCGGCCAAAGTGATCAAGGATGACACAGGCGTCCGGCCGATCCATCGTCTCAAGCACCTGACGCGTGAGATCAGGCGCGGCTTGTAGCTGGAGGATTAAGCCCGCGTCCGCGATCCGACGAGCGAGCTGTGTGGCGTCGGTTTGATTGGTCTTTCCATCCACAAGATTGAGGCGCACGCCGACCATACCCGGTAGGCTGACCAAGTCTTGCAAATCGTTCTCACCTGCCACCGTTGCCATCGCGCACAACCGGTCTGGATGGAGATGAAGCGCGTCGACCAAAATGCGATTGTCGGATCCGTAGACGCTGGCGGGTACAAGAACAGCGCGTTCAATTCTGTGTGCATCAAGCGTGCAGACTAGCGATGCAAGGGTGCCGATTTCATCGGTTTTTGGCAGGTAGCCTGCTGGCGGATCGGGATAGGGGTAGCGCTGCGGATCGATGAGATGCACCTGCGTATCGATGGTGGGTGCGGACACGTGCAACGCTAGTAGCTCACCTGGTTTTTTAACGGCTCGCCGCGCTGGAAGCGGGCCACATTTGCGAACAAGGCTGCCATTTTTTGCGAAAGCGCATCGCGCGTACCAGCCGAAATGTGCGGCGTTAGCACCACGTTTGGCAAGGCGCATAAGGGGTGATCTTGGCCAATGGGTTCACCTTCAAACACATCCAGACCGGCGGCCAAAAGTTTGCCGGAGGTGAGTGCAGCAACAAGGGCTCGGTCATCGACAATGCCGCCGCGGGCGGTGTTGATGAGAATGGCGTCTTGTTTCATCCGCGCGATCACGTCGGCGCCGATCAGGTGGCGGCTCGTGTCTGTCAGCGGCAGATGGAGGGTGAGGATGTCAGCGTTTTCGATGATCCAATCGAAGTCTGCCGGTTCGGCCAAATTGGCATTGTCGTGCAGCACCGCTGCCGGATCAAAATAGTACCCCCGGGTGCCAAAGGCGGCAAAGCGCTTGGCGGTTTCCTGGCCGATGCGACCGAACCCGATATAGCCAATCGTTTTGCCGAACAGCTCCACCGACACGGGACGCAAGGCGTTGATGTGCCACCGTCCGCGGCGCAGCTCCGCATCGGCGAAGGCAGCCCGCCTTGCCGCTGCTAGAGCCAGCATAACGGTATGCTCGGCCACTGAGATGCTGGTGCCGTCGGGCGTCAGAGCCAGGGGAACTTTGCGTTCGCTTAGCGCCTTCATGTCGATGGTGTCGTGATAACCGACACCCTGATGGTGGACGAGCTTGAGCTTGGATGCGGCGCCGATGGTCGGTGCCGTCAACGGCTTGGCGGCGACAATGGCGACGTCACATTCAGCGATCTTGTTACGCCGTTCAGTATCGTCGTCGCTGTCGAGCGTCACAAGGCTCATGCCTGGGCGCAGATGCCCGCGGATCATCTGGTACATGTCCGGCGAGCCGAAGCTGTTGTAGAAGATGGTCAGCGGTGCGCTCATGATCAGGTTTACTCCGCTGGTGCGTCGATGAAGGTGAAAATGTCGTCCAATGGCTGATCAGCCAGCCATGTTGGCGCGGTGGCGCCGGCATGCACGGCCTTCTCCATCGCCGCTTCCTTGGTGCGTATGGCCTCAAGCTCGGAGGCCGCTTCATCGACCCGGCCCGTTGGAACCACCACGACGCCGTCTTCGTCACCGCACACAATGTCGCCGGATTGCACGGCGACTCCGCCGATCACGATGGGTAGGCCGACCGATCCTGGGCCGTTCTTTTGGGGAGAGTTGGGACTGATGCCGGCGGCAAACACCGGAATGCCGACACCATCGGCGCCCGACAAATCGCGCACCACACCATCGGTAACAATTGCCCGGACACCAGCATTCTTCGCCATGCCCATCAGCAGATCACCGGCGACCGATGCCTCCATGTGGCCGCCGGTCGCGATCATCAAAATATCGCCGGGTTGAGCCAAGCGCAGCGCCGCCCAGGGGGCCAGATTGTCGCGTGGCCCAGCATCGATGGTCAGCGCTGAGCCGACAAAGTTCTTCGCTGTTGTGACGGCTTTGATGGCCGGTTTAAGCGCTCCGACGCGTCCTATGGCATCAACAATGTTGCCGACCATCGCGCCTTCGAATTTCTGGCAATCCTCGTCACGAGCGCGGTTTATCGTTCGTGCTGCCTTTAGAACGTCGGCGGTACTCATGCGGGTTCTCCGGTCGATTGAGGCAAGGCAAGACCGGTCTGGGCGTCAAACAGGCGCACCATCCCTGGTTTGCAGGCTAGATGAATGGCCTGGCCAAGCTTGGCGGTTGTGGCGCGCCCTTCGCGGACGATGAGCGGTTGCTTCTGGGCTTGGGTTTGGACGTAAATGAGCGTTTCGGCGCCCAGCGGCTCAACGGCAAGAATTTCCCCAGACAGATCGGCACCGTCCTCACCCGGTAGGTGGACAAGGTCCTCCGGGCGGATGCCGAAGAAGAGATCGGAACCTGGGGCGACGCCATCGGTTTCACCGGCCCAGGAACGACCGGCAACTGTGACGCCTGTTTCGCTGGCCACGCAGGGCAAGAGGTTCATGGGCGGATTGCCAAGGAATGAGGCGACAAAGGTCGATGCGGGATTGAGGTAGACCTCCATCGGTGTGCCAACTTGCGCCACTTCGCCTTTTGACATGATGCAGACGCGGTCGCCCATGGTCATCGCTTCCACCTGATCGTGGGTGACGTAGATCATCGTGGCCGCCAGCTCGCGGTGCAGGCGTACCAGTTCGGTTCGGGTCGACACACGCAAGGCGGCATCGAGGTTTGAAAGTGGCTCGTCGAACAGAAACACCTTGGGGTCGCGCACAATGGCGCGGCCGAGGGCAACGCGCTGGCGCTGGCCACCAGAAAGAGCGTGTGGTTTGCGCTCCAGATAGTCGCTGAGCCCTATCGACCGAGCGACGGCCTCAACGCGTTTGGTGACCTCGGCTTTAGGGATTTTGCGCCGCTTCAGCCCAAACCCAAGATTGTCGCGTACACTCATATGCGGGTAGAGCGCGTAGGATTGGAACACCATGGCGATGTCGCGGTTTTTGGCCGGTATGGCGTTCATCGGCGCATCGTCAATCGACAAGGTTCCCGATGTGATGCTTTCCAGCCCAGCGATCATGCGAAGCGTGGTGGATTTGCCGCAGCCGGACGGGCCGAGCAGGACCATGAACTCGCCGTCGTTGATGGTCAGCGAGACGGAGTCCACGGCCAATTCGTGGCTGGCATCATAGCTCTTGCAGATCGTGTCGAGGCTAACGACGGCCATAGCGTGTTCCTATTTGACCGCGCCGGCTGTCATGCCTTGGATCAGCCGTTCGGAGAAAAAGATGTAGATGAGGACGACCGGCACGATGGCGATCATCAACCCGGTCGCGAGCATGCCGACATCTTCCAGCTGGTCGCCCATGAAGCGTAGGACACCCAAGGGGAGCGTGCGCTTGTCATCATCGGAAATGAGGACGACGGCGTAGAGAAACTCGTTCCAAAGCAGGATCGTGTTCAAGATGATCGTTGTGGAGATGGCCGGCAGCGCGACCGGAAAGGCGATCTTCCAAAAAATTTCCCATTCCGAGTAGCCATCCATGCGTGCGGCATCGAACAGATCGTTGGGAATGCGGGCGAAGAAGGCCTCCAGAATGTAGATCGTGATCGGCATCTGGATGGAGACGTAGACCAGCACCAAGCCGAGCCGATTGTTGAACAGGCCGTATTCGACCAAGATTTGGAAAAGGCCGATCACCGTCACCTGCGGCGGGAAAATGATCGTTGAAAAAATCAGGAAATAGAGGAAGCCCTTGTAAGGGAATTTGTAGCGGGCAAAGCAATGCGCTGCCATGCCACCGACAACCGTCAGGATCGCGACTGCCGACAGAACGATGGTCACCGAATTGAGAAAGTAGACGTCGTAATTGCTGTCCACCCAGGCCGATAGGAACTTGTCCCAGTGTATTGGCCAGGGCAAAGCGTAGGGGTCGGCGGCGATCTCTGTTGTCGTGCGCAGCGACATGAGCGCCACCCAGGCAAACGGCCCGGCGGCATACATGGTGTAGAGCGCCAGCCCGATCATCAACGCCAGATGGCGCAAGCGGTTGGCGGCCTGTCGTTGATCGATTGACGTGGCGAGACGGGTGGCGCTCATCAGTACTCCACCTTGTCGCGTTGCTTAAACAGGAAGGTGAGCGCGAGCACGCCAACCATGACGATGACGAACCAGACCACGGCGATGGCTGATGGATAGCCGAGATCAAACGTGTTCCATTGGAAGGCGCGTTTGTAGACGTAGGTGGACACTGTTTCGGTGGCCCAAAGCGGGTTGCCCTGTGTCGTGACCCAGACCAGATCGAAAATCTTCATCTTGCCGATGAAAGAGAGCACGATCAGGTTCAACAGCGTCGGGCGGATCAGGGGTAGAATGACGAACCAGAGCTTCGCGAACCAGCCGCAATTGTCCAACTCAGCCGCCTCCAAGACTTCTGAGGGCAGGGAGGACATGGCGGCCAGAATGACCACCATGTTGAACCCGGTCCACATCCAAGTGGTCACCGCGATGAGTGCAGGCAGGGCAGTGTCGGGCTGTGCCAGCCAGGCTTGCGCGAGGTCACCCAGACCGACGAAGCGCAGGAACGTGTTCAGTGCGCCCCATTCGAAATTGTAGATCCACATCCACAAGATGCCGACGACGACATAGGACATCAGGACCGGTGTGAACCAGGCGACGCGCAAGAAGCGGGCGAACGGTACCTTGGCGTAGAGCGCCAGCGCCAGGATGGTGGCAATCGATACCTCAAGCAAAGGAGCGGCGCCCGCCCAGGTAAGCGTGTTGCCGACGGCCTTCCAAAAAATGTGATCCGTCCAGAGGTCGAGATAATGGGTGAAGCCCACCCACTCGGCAGCTCGGTTGGGCACGACCAGGTGGGTTGAGTTGTAGAATGTTCGAAAGACCGGCAAAGCCGTCAGTGCCGCATAGACGAGCAAGGCCGGCAGCAGAAACATCGCGATGGCCGAGGCCGGGTTGGCGTGGTCGCGCACCTTGGTGGTTTTGGCGCTGAGCTTTGTGCCTTGAGCTTTTGTGTCGGGCATATCTACAGCGGACATCGGTTGGTGCTCAGTTGCCAATCAGGCGGTTGGATAACGACAGGGGAAGAATTGCCCGGCTGCGGCGAAGGAGTGCCACAACCGGGCGTCGGGAGGACCTGGTGACGAAGCGCTGCTCTAGTAAGCCGCGCTCATGAGGTCGATGACTTCATCGACGCCGATCAGACCGGCGGGGAAGGCCTGATTGATGGTCTGCGTAAACGTTTCGCGCGCCTCGCCGGTCATCTGCTGGACCGGAATGCCGAAGGTGTATTGCGCGCCTTCATTGGCCGCGGCCAGCATCTGGAAGTAAGTCGCGTTGTCCCCGGTCAGCGAGGATGGGTCGGCGCGAATACCGGTTTGCACAAGGTTGGCTTCCAGCCAGGCGTTGCCCATATCGGGCGTGGCCATGGAGTTGAGGAAGCCAACGGCAAGATCGGGATGTTCGGTGGCGGCGTTCACCACGAAAGAACCGCCAACAGCGATAGTCTTGCACTCAGCGCATTCAGCATTGGGCGGGATTGGGCTATTGACAATGCCCAGCGGGAAATCGTCGGGCTGGCCGCCTTCATCAGGTGTAGTAAAGGCGCGTGAGGGGTAGAACGAACCCATTTGAAACATCATGGCACCAGGTGTGGTGTGGAAATAGCGGTGCGCCTCGCCCAGCTTCAGCGATGAGAATGAGGCTGGAAAGGCACCAGCCGCGATGATCTGCTGCGCATATTCCAATGCTTCGCGCACACGAGGATCGGTCCACTCCACGCTGTCACCGCGAAGCAGCGAGCGATAGTCGTCGGCGCCGATGCGTTTGAGCAGAATTTCGTGAATCAGGAACGCGCCAGGGTAAGGCCGATCCCCGACGCCCTGGGCCAATGGCGTGACGTCAGCGGCTGCGGCGGTTTCGACCGCAGCAACAAACGCTTCGCCTTCTAGCCCACCAACCGGATAGTCGATACCAAGATCGGAAAGCACATCGGTGTTGACGTAGGATTCTACCGTCCACGCCTCCAAGGGGAAGCCGTAAACGCCGCCTTCATAGCCCCAGACTTGCGTCGCCCAGGGTTCGATGTTCTCCCAGTTCAGCTGGTCAGAAAGGTCCATGATTAGATCATTGGCCATATATTCGGTCTGATCGGGCTCGGCATAGAAGATGTCAGGTGCTTGGCCGGCTGTTAGTGCGGTGCGCAGGGCGGCGTACAGCGCATCCTTCTGATACCAAGTGACCTCGACGGTGACGCCCGGATTGGCGGCTTCGAAGGCGCGTGCGGCGCCTTCGACGAAGTCGACTTTGGTCTGCTGATCGGCCCAGTGGCTCCACAGCGAAATGGTTTGGGCTTGGGTCAGCGCGGTGGTTGCACCCAGTGCGGCGAGGCCGAGCACCGAGACCTTCAAAATCGTGTTCATTGAGACAACTCCCTTGTTCGGCCTCTCACGGACCGTGGCGCTGACTATTCTCCACGTTGATATTTTCGTCAATAATTTTATTGTTAATTTGAAATTTCAATGGCGATTGAAGCAAGATATTGAATTATTGAGAGAAAATTTTCAGGTGGATAAAGGTTCGCTAAGCCCTATCCGAAGAAATGCGTATCTTAGTGACGTCACTCGGAGATCACTTTGATGCGTTTGGGGCTGATAGCCGATGATTTTTCCGATGCACCCGACGTCGGCGGTCTGCTGGCGGGGGTTTTCGCGGGCACAAACGCCGATACTTGAACCGAAGACTTCTATTGATTGATCGAACAGGCCGAGCACGGCCAAACGAGCCAATTATGGCTGTCTCAGACCGAAAAGCAGGCTGGTTTCTGGAGCTAGAAAAATTCACCGAACGAAAAACCGACGTCGCCGTTCGATTGTTGAACATGCGTGCGCTTTGCCTCGTATGTCATGCTCGTCACCGGGTAAATCACGATCAATTACAAGGCGCTAGCAGGCAAGGCTGATTGTCTGGCGAAATGGTAAAACCAACATCGGATCGTGGCGATCCGTGGCGTTTCGCTATCTCAATTTGGAAGTTCATTCGGACTTTGTTAACCAAGAAATCCTTAGGTAGGTCTACCTAGTCAATCAGCTTGTACCGAGCAACGATCCGATGAATCCACAACCTAACGTGTCCACCGCCAGGTCTCGCTCAGCCCTGTGCGATAACGACAATGACATAGCAAAGCAGCTGGCGCGTACGCAGCTGCTCATCGAGGCATCATCGGAGTTGCGCAGTATGGCAAGTTCGTTGCGTGGAGAAGCCGGAGAGTTGCGCGCCCGTGCGCGCCTCCTGCGTGACCGGTAAAGCGCGAAGCGCTTAGTGGCAGCAAGATCGCGCGCTGTTATTGCGCTTTCTGGTGACGCCAGCAGCACATCTGGTCGGAAGATGCACAGCCGACAAACGCACGTTACGGCGACCGGTCGGCGCCCAATAATCCCCAAAGCTTTTCTGAGAAATTCGTCAGCGAGAACTCAAACTTGTCGATAACCTTGTCGACAGAATAGGCTTCGATTTCGCCAAAGACGCCGTCCTTGGTGTCAGCTGAAATGACCACGATTTTACCGCTGTAGCCGGTGGCTCTCAGAGCGGGAACTGTCTCTCGATAGTCACTGTAGGGTGGGATGCGATTGTCCAGGAGGATCAGTTCTACTGCCCTGTTCGACAATCGCTCAACGGCCTCGTCCAAATCAACGGCATGGGAAAGCAGAACATCCTTGAGCTGCGTCGCATAACAACGAAACAGCTCGTGTTGATGGCTGTTGTCATCGACAATCAATATCTGTGTCACTCGTTGCCCCCAAATTCTGACGCCGCCTTCTCGAAACGTCGGGCAGGGCCGACGCCATAGCGACAAACACGTGCGTGAAAGCAACTACATCTAGGGCAGTGTTATTGGAGTGCTAGGGGCGCCGGCGTTGATTGATTTCGGAAAAGTTCAACCGCGCCGTCGGGTCTCTCATTGAGGTGAAGCTCCTCGATATGGTCGCATATGAACTGCAGGCAGGACCTGTCGAGCGGTTTTGGCGCAAATACATTAGCCCCGGCCTCCATAGCGTTCTTCACGTCTGCTGGATCGGCTGAACCCGAGCATATGCCGACAATCAATCTTTCCCATTTGTCTTCCGCCCGTATCAACCGGACGCCTTCGGTGCCTTTCATAACGGTTAGGTTCATGTCGATAAGAAACAAATGCGATGCCGGATTGGCGATTTCACCAGAGTTCAGCCGCTCGAAAAAAGACTCAAAATCGGGAAAGTGGACGATCTCCAATTGGATTTTTTGCATTTCAAACACCAATGACGACATAAAAAATTCGTCGTCGGAATCGTCGATGAAATAGAGCTTTTTGATCTGGTCCATCACGATTAGGTCCCGGTCGCCAGCTGCTCCAGCGTCGCGGTTGCTTCGATTTCAACAGGGATATCGAAAACAAAATTCGCACCACCCATAGAACCTTCTGTGCAGCGTATGGTTCCGCCATATTGGCTCACGATCCGCTGGGCGATGGATAAGCCGAGGCCTGTTCCCTCAATTTCGTCGCGACGCTTCAATCGGTTAAACACAGCAAAGATGGTGCTGCGCTGCGCCTCCGGCACGCCAGGTCCATTGTCCTGAACGCTGAAGATGTAACGGTCGCCGCGTTTTTCGGCCGTGACCTCGATCTTTGGCGATGGCTTGTCGGAAAACTTCAATCCGTTGCCAATGAGGTTTTGGAACAGTTGTGAGAAGTGGACACGGGCGCCCTCAACCGTCGGCAGCGGGCCACTATCTATCGTTGCGTCCTTTTCTTTGATCACAAGCGACAGCGCATCCAAGACGTCCGAAAGCACGGAATTCAGATCAACCGGCCCGCGCTCCATTGCGGAGTCGATCCGCGAATAGGCGAGCAGTCCATCAATGATACCGCGCAGCCGACCAGTGTTGTTGTTGATGCGCTCCAGGATTTCGACGCGTTTGTCGTCATCAAGTTCAAATTCGGGTGCCAAAAGAAGCCCCGACATCGCTTCGATCATGCGCACAGGCTCTTTCATGTCGTGTGAGCAGACATAAGAAAACCGGTTCAGCTCTTCGTTGGATTGAGATAGCTCGGCCAACGTTTCCTTCAGTTTGTCCTCGCGAAGTTTTACGTCGGTGTAGTCCAGAAAAACCCCAAAAACGGCAGTCGGTTTGCCGTCTTCGGCCAAGTCCGGAGAGCATGTGCTGTGAACGTGGCGCACTTCCCCGTTTGGTCGCACAATGCGAGCCTCAAAATCGAACGCACCGCCTTTAGCCAAGGCTTCCTGAACCAGAGTTTGCACCCGGTCCACATCGTCGGGGTGATAGAACTTAATCGCGCTTTCCAGTTCTGGCTCGTAGTCATCCGGCGACACGCCATGAATGACAAAGATCTGATCGGACCAGAACACACTGTTGTCGATCAGATCGATTTTCCAATAGCCGAGGCCGGAAAGTGAGGAGGCTAGCGTGAGTTGTTGGTTTCTTTCGCGCAGCGCCATCAAGGTGAGCCGGTCGCTGGTGATATCCTCCACTGTGCCGACGAATTTCAGCGCCTTGCCAGCCTCATCTCGGCTGGCTTTTCCATAGGCCTGTATCCATCGATAGCTCCCATCTTCGTGGCGCAGTCGATAGACAATCGCATAGGGGGTATTGTTATCGACGTGCGATTGAACCGCTGCCAGGACGGTGTCGCGGTCCTCGGGGTGAAGCCGGTCGGAGAAGTCATCGAGCGTGCCGCCGAACGTTGTCTCATCGACCCCAACAATGTCTTTGAAGCGATCGGACCAATAAAGGGCGTTGGACTCCACGTCCCACTCCCACAAGCCGACGCCGGACGATGCGACGGCAAGGTCCAAGCGTTTTTGACTGGTCTTGAGCAAGTCCTCAGCCTGCTGCTGCTCGGTCACGTTTTGCGTCACGGCGAAGATGGTGGGTTTGCCGGTGCTGGGGTGCTCCTTGATGATCCGGCTCATGCGAACCCAGGCGGTTGACCCATGCTTAAAAACGGCCTGGCGCAACAGTCCAATTGTAGGCTCGCCAGAGCGTAGTACGTCTAGATCGTCCTGTTTGAACTGATCTGCCGTCTCCTGATCGAAGAAGTCGTAAAACAGCTTGCCGGTCGTCTCGTGACCTTGGCTACCCAAAAGCGCATTGGAATGCGGGTTGGCCTTGATGATCCGTCCCTCTTCATCGCGCACCATGATGGCAAGAGGCACATTGTCGAAAATGACTTGAAGCTCCGCACGCGTGGTTTTCAAATCCAAGGTGTCGTCGCGCAGCAGTACAATGGCGCCGACTAGCTCGTCGGCGGACGAGAAATGCGGAGCAACCGTCAAAATGGCACTGGCATCGTCGTGGTTGATGCTTAGGTCGAGGCGGTTGCCCGAAGCCATCGCTTGGTTGAGGGCGTCAGTCAGGTTGGGGTAGCCAGGCGGTAAGCTGCAACGGCTCACATGCGGCAAAGACAGGTCGCTGGAAACGCCGAAGACCGTTTCGGCCTCGCGGCTCATATTGGTGATGTTGAGGCCACGATCGACGACGATCATTGGGATGGTGATGTTGTCGAGTATGCTGTGAAGGCTCTGATTGATGTCGTTGAGCTGCTGAGAGTTGACCTGCAGTTCCTCGTTGACGGTAATCAGCTCTTCGTTCGTCGATTGCAGCTCTTCGTTCGAAGTTTCCAGTTCCTCATTGGTTGACTGCAACTCTTCATTGCTGGACTGAAGCTCTTCATTGAGAGCCTGCAGTTCCTCATTGGAGGTCTCAAGTTCCTCAACTGTCTGCTGCAAGTTCGACCGGGCGATTGTCAGCTCTTCGGTCAGTTCGTCCAGTTGCTGTCGATAGCCCTGCACCGAAGGGTCAGCGTTTTCTTCAGCAACCGCAACCGGTTCTTCCCACTCATTGAAAATGACCAGGGCGACCTGCTCTTCCCCAGGACCTGAATCGATCGGGTAGACGTTTATGCGACGACGTAGCTCTGGGTTTCCCTTATCCGGCCGCGCAGCCCCCCTCACATGCGCCATGCTGCGCATGGCGGCTGGCAAAGCGATGCGCACATCTTGTCGAAAGGGTTCGCGTAAAAGCGACAAGGCCGATGTGCTGACTGTGCCGGAGGATAGCCCAATATATTGATCGACATCGCCGTAGGCTTTGCGAACTTGCATGTCAGAGGTAATCAGCAAGCCATTGCCGCCGAGCGCCTTGACCAACCCATCAAACTTGGCGTTCGCTATAACAAGCTCGCGGGCTTCCGGCGGCGGATAATTGGTGGTCGTGCTTCGCTGGATCTTCGGTTTGTCGAAGAACGGTTCGGGGAATGCCGTGCGCTCAAGAGACGGGCGCTTGGTGAAAATGTGCTTGTCGGGACTGGAAATGCGGAACAGCGATTCTGAGGCTCCGACCGCTTCGGACTTGCCCAGAAACAGGATCCCGGTGGCCGCCAAGGCATAGTGAAAACGCGAAAACACTTGCGCCTGCAGTGACGATTGAAAATAGATCAGCAGATTGCGGCAACTGACGAGGTCAAGGTTTAGAAAAGGAGGGTCTTGCGCCACATTGTGGATCGAGAAAACGATCTTTTCGCGGATGACTTTCCTAACCGAATAGCCTGTCGGTGCTGTGTCGAAATACTCGCTGACTATATTGGGATTGATGACATCCAAGGCCAATTCAGGATAGAAGCCGCGCCGAGCGACTTCGATGGCATTGGCGTCGATGTCGGTTGCAAAAATCTGTATCTTGGTGCTGGCGAATGCCTTGGCGCCGCCAACGGCCTCGGCGAACAAGATGGCGATGGTGTAGGCTTCTTCACCAGTCGCAGTGCCGGGAATCCAGACGCGGATGAAGTCATCCTTCTTCCGTTCAACAATCGTCGCGATGTGCGAGCGCAGCGCATCAAACTCGGCCGGGTCTCGGAAGAACGACGTGACGGAAATCAACAAGTCCTGGAAGAGCAATTGCACTTCCCGGGGTGAGGATTTGGCTATTGATACATAGTCTTCAAGATTGCCCACCTTGAGGGCCGCCATGCGGCGTTCCACGCGCCGTTGGAAGGTGGCCGTCTTGTAGTGGCGAAAATTGACCTTCGTTTCTTTGAGCAACAGCTGAATGAGCTCAGAAACATTATCCAGATCGATGGGCGAGGCCTTCAGGCTTTCCAAGTCGCGTGGGAGCGACATGATCTTCTGAAACTGAACACCCATCTCGTCGGGCGACATGACGAGGTCGACGCACCCTGTCTCAATCGCCTTGACCGGCATGCTCGTGTATTTCGCCGTCATCTCATCTTGCGCGACCGTTACGCCGCCGGCCGCCCGGATTGCCCGCATGCCCTGGGCACCGTCGGACCCGGTGCCTGATAGGATTATGCCTATGGCACGCTCGCCCTTGGCTTCGGCCAAAGAGGAAAAAAACCGGTCAACGGATGGTTTGGGCGCCGCCGGTTCTGGGCTGGGGTCGATCAGCCGTAAACGGTTCTTCTCAAAGACAATGTTGTGGTTGGGCGGCGTGATGTAGATCGTGTCAGGCTTGGGCACCAACCGGTCGACCACATCAAGGACCGGCAGTTCGGTCTCGCGGCCAGTGATTTCTGAGAGCATGCTACGGTGGTGCGGCGCCATATGCTGCGCAACGATGTAAGACGCGCCAGTGTCGCCGGAGAGGTTGCGCACAAAACTTCGAAGCGCTTCCAGCCCGCCTGCCGATGCACCAATGCCAACCCAAAATTCAACCTTGGGTGATCGCTGTGCGCGCTTCTTTTTTGCTGCAACGGTGGTCTTACCCGCACTCATCGATGCACCTCTTTTTGCAATTGTAGATAGGACCTTGGAGGTGATTGGAACCCCTGATTGCGGGGCAACGCGTACTACTTTGTGCCGATTACTTGGCGTCAACAGTGTGTTTGCTGGATTTTGACCAGCCAAAGCGCGGCTTGCCGTTACGGACCGTTAAAGGCTCGGCGCTTGGCCAAGTAAAAGGAACTTGAGAATATTAGGTGGGGATAATGCGATGTGGTCGGAAGCAAAGGTGCAGAAAAAGCCGCCAACTCTGGCTCAGCGCGTGCGCGCACCAAGCCTTCACTCCTGATCAGCGGCAATAGCGATCAAAGAGATTCAAGAACAAGTCCCATGACGTACCGCGTGCAATGCGGCAACCTTTGGTACGTCCACCGAGCGGGCTGGTTGACGCTTGTTATCCCTTTGATCCTGCTGCACAAGAAGGCAGTTCTGGATGAAGGGGATGCTGCGGCATGGGCACGGTTTGGTTTATGGGCGAGGCGTTGATCGACTTTGTTCCGACCGACTCGCCTATTGGCGATGCCTTCGCGCCGCGCGCCGGTGGCTCGCCCTTTAACGCCGCCAAGGCCGCCGCTCAGGCCGGCGCTCACTCGGGTTTTCTCGGCGCCATATCGACCGACCTTTTTGGTGAACGGCTGATCGCCGACCTTGAGGCGCATGGCGTCGACACAAGCGCCACACCACGCACTGAAGGTCCCTGCACGCTTGCCTTTGTTGAACTGACGGATGGTGTCGCGCGCTACGCGTTTTTTAACGCTCTGTCGGCGACGGCTTTGATGAATCCCGATCCCAATGCGTTTGTGCCTCGCGACGGCGATATTCTCTCGTTTGGCTCGATCTCGTTGATCGATCGGCCAGGGGCCGACAACATCGCAGCCTTTGCATTGGCGCATGCGGACACGACTATGATCGCGCTTGATCCGAACGCCCGTCCAAGCATGACGCCGGACGTGGATGCATGGCGCGAACGCATCAATGCAATCGCGGCCAAGGCCGGTGTTATTCGCCTAAGCGATGAAGATTTGGAGATGTTGGCGCCTGGCCAATCTCCCGCCGACTTTGCTGCCGAAAAGCTTGGAGAGGCAGCCGGGTTGGTGGTGGTGACGCTTGGCGAGAAGGGCGCCCTCGGCTTCTGCGCTGACGGCATGGTGGAGGTTGAGGGCCGCCCCGCCGCCATAGTCGACTCGGTCGGCGCAGGCGACACGTTGATGGGCGGGATGATGGCGGAGTTGATGCTGCGCGACCTGACCACACCCGCCGCGTTGGAAGGGCTTACTTGCGAAGCGCTGGGTGAGATTTTGCGCTATGGGGTGACGGCGGCCGCGATGAATTGCGAACAGTCCGGCTGCGCTCCACCGCCGCGCGCGGCCGTTCTGCAGCGCCTGGCGAGTGAGGCTTAAAATGGCCCGACTGACACGCGCCGGGCAGATCACCCTTTCCGATACGGCCTCGCTGCGGGTACGCGCCGCTTGGCTCTATTTCAACCGCAGCCTGACGCAAAAGGAGATTGCCGAAGCGCTGGGCGTCAGCCGCTCGACGGTCGTGCGCATGCTCGATGAGGCGCGCAAACGCGGCGAAGTCCAAATCTGGATCAACACCAGCCCTGGCGATTGCACAGCGCTCGCCGTTGAACTGGAGGAAGCGCTCGGTCTTGACGAGGCCATTGTCGTGCCTGGTGCCGGGACGGCTGAAGAGACCGCGCGCGACGTCGGCGCTGCGCTTGGTCAATTGCTGTCCGATGTTCTCACCGATGACATGACCATCGGTGTCGGTTGGGGTCGCACGCTCAACGCTTCGCTCTCCACCTTTCGGCCGCAACGTCGCGCCGGCATGCGAGTGATCTCGCTGCAGGGTGGATTGCTCGAAGCGAGCAGCGTCAACCCGATCGATTTCTCCTGGCGCATGGCCGGGCGGTTAGGCGCAGACTGCCTGCTTTATCTAGCGCCGCTGGTCGTTGACAGCCACGATACCAAAACGCGGCTGATCGAACGCTGCGGGCTGTGGCAAGTCGAAAAAGCCGCCGAAGAGCTTGATGTGGCTGTGCTCAGTTGCGGCGACATCGGTGTGGCGGGATCCTCGCTTAGCCATCAGTTTTTGTCGCAGGAAGAATATGCCGATCTGCTGAAGGCTGGCGCGATCTGCGACACGCTTTGTCAGTTTCTGGATGGCAACGGCAACACCGTGGCGCACCCGATCCATGACCGTGTGATGGCGGTTGATCTTGATACCATCGCGACCGCTAAGCACGGCATATTGGCGTCCGGAGGCGCGCGGCGCGCGGCGGCTATCAAGGCCACGCTGGCGCGGACCGGATGCAAAACCCTGGTCACCGACGAGGCCGCCGCAAAGGCCCTATTGGCGCTTCAGGCGCCAGACTAACTTTTCAGATAATCCATGATGCGCCGGTTGACCTTGGTTGCTGCCTCCACATGGGGCAGGTGGCCAGTCTGCGGCAAGAGCATCGCCTGATCGCCAAGGCTTTCCAGCCATCGGGTATCAGGTGGATTGATGGTATCATCTTCACCCCAAAGGACGAGTGCATCCTCCGGCAGCGCTGGTCGCTCGAAGCTCAACGCGGCTTCTGCGATCTGTGCCAGCGCCTCACGACGGCCCGGTTTTTCCAGATGTTTCAGAACGTATTGCGCCATTTGCGGCATGATCAGCCGCTCGCGCACCACTAACTGGCGCAGATGGTTCAAAGCCTCATCTTCGCTTTGAAGGTTTGGAAAGTCGGTCAAAAAATCGGCTGCAACCGCCCCTGAGCCAAGTCCTGCGGGCGCAATGAGCACGGTTTTGCCCATGCGATCGGGCTGTAAGGCTGTCAGGTGGGCGGCGATCGCGCCACCCAAGGAATGACCGATCAAGGCGATGGGCGCACCGGTCTCCGGGAGCATCTCGGCAAGCGCGGTCGCGATGTCGATGGGTGTGGTCGGGCCTGGTTCGGCCGTTCCATGAGCGGGAAGCTCGGCCGCCCAGACGGCGTAGGTGTCGAGCAACGCCGGCGAGTTGGCGACCCAGCCCAGCCGGTCGGCGCCAAATCCATGGATGAGGACCACTGCTGGGCCGTCGCCTCCAATGTGATGCATCACCGGCGCCATGGGTCAGTCGATTTCTCCCAAGGTCACGCCTACCTCGACGATCTCGCCCTCAGGCATGGCGATTGTGGTCAGTTTGCCGTCGGCGGGCGCCTCGAGCTCGATGGCCATTTTGGTGGTCGTGATGACGACGATAAGATCGCCCTTCTTCACCGCGTCGCCTTCGGATGCGACCCATTCGGTTACTTCGGCCTCGGTGATTTCATTGCCCAACTGGGGCACGAGAATGGGTGTTGCCATGGAAGGGGTCCTGTTCAGAGCGCTTTACGAGCGAGGTCGAGATCATCCCATGTCCGCACCCCGCTTCTGTTGGTGCGTTTGGATGGGAAGAACTCGCCGGTTATCACGTCGATGATGTCGTGTGCTTGAGGGAAATAGGTGGTTTCCATTTCGGCGCCAGGGACGATCCAATTGGGGCATCCCAGCACACGTGGCGGCGCTTTGAGGTCGGCAAACGCGAAGCGGGTCACGTTGCTGGAGATAGTCATCGCGAAACTGCCGCGTTCGGAGGCTTCCGAAACGATGAGCAAATGGCCGGTCTTTTTCACCGAGGCAAGCAGCGCTTCATAATTGAAGGGCACGAGCGAGCGGGCATCGATGATTTCGGTTTCAATGCCATTGTCCGCCAACTCGTCGGCGGCCTTCAGGGCTGGGTAGAGCGACGGGCCAATGGTGAGCACTGTGACGTCGCTGCCCGCGCGCTTGATGTCGGGTTCGCCGAGCGGAATGCAGTAATAGTCGGTTGGCACCCCGTCTTTTTGGAAGATTTCGATCTGATCGTACAGCCGCTGGCTTTCGAAGAAGACGACAGGATCGTTGGACGAGAGGGCAGAGGCCATGAGCCCTTTCGCGTCATAGGGGGTTGCGGGGTAAACGACTTTAAGACCTGGAATATGGGCGATGAGGGACGTCCAGTCTTGTGAGTGCTGGGCGCCGTATTTGGAGCCGACTGAGGCGCGCAAAACCACAGGCATGGTGAGCAGTCCGGCAGACATCGCCTGCCATTTGGCGAGCTGATTGAAGATTTCATCGCCGGCGCGGCCGATGAAGTCGCCATACATCAGCTCCACCAGGCTGCGCCCGCCAGCGAGCGCGTGCCCGATGGCGGTGGCAACGATGGCGGCTTCGGAGATCGGTGAATTGAACAAGCGGTGATGAGGCAGGATGTCGCTTAGGCCGCGATAGACGCCGAAGGCACCGCCCCATTCGCGGCACTCTTCGCCATAGGCGACGAGGCTCTCATCGTTCACCATATGATGGAGCACGGCCTCAGTTAACCCATCGCGCAGTGTCACGGTCTTGAGGCCAGACAAAGCCTTACTGTCCTCATCGAGCCCGAAACGCGCTTTGCGGCCCAGTTGGCGGAAAGCGGCGGCCTCCTCGATCGGCTTGGTCAGTGGCGCAGGTGTCGAGGGCACAGGGATTTCTGTACCGGAAAACATCAGCTGGCCGATGCGGGTTGGTTCGGCTTCGACGTCGACTGGCGGCGCGATCTTTGGATCGACGGCCGCGCGGGTGACCGCCAAAATCTGCTCGGTCACCGTTTCGCGCAGGCTCTCAACGTCAGCGTCGGACAGGATGCCGGCCTGCGTCAGTGCGGCGGCGAATTGGCTGATCGGGTCCTGCTCGGTCCACATCTTAATTTCATCGCGGGTGCGGTAGGCGTTGGCGTCGGTGGTTGAGTGGCCGACCAGCCGGTAGCATTCCACGTCTAGGAGGGCGGGACCCTTGCGCTTAACGAGAAGTTGACGCTTGCGCGCGACGGCATCGGCGACGGCCAATGGGTTGGAACCATCAACTGTTTCGGCATGCATCTGCGACGGGTTCACGCCTGCGCCGATGCGGGCCAAACGCTCCCAGCCCATGGTCTCGCCCTTGGTCTGGCCGCCCATGGCGTAAAAATTGTTGGTGAAGAAAAAGAGCACTGGCAGGCCACCCTTGTAGGCGTCCTCCCAAAGGGTGTCGTATTGCGACATGGCGGCGAAATTCATCGCTTCCCAGACCGGACCGCAGCCGGTGGAGCCGTCGCCGGCGTTGGCGACAACGATGCCATCATCTTGCGTCAGTTTGCGGCGCAGCGCGGCGCCTGTAGCGATCCCAGCGCTGGCGCCGACGATGGCGTTATTGGGGTAAGCGCCAAAGGGCGGGAAGAAGGCGTGCATCGAGCCGCCCATGCCGCCATTGAAGCCGTTCTCACGCATGAAAATTTCAGCAAGCAGGCCGAAGAGCAGGACATTTTCGCCAAGCGCTTTATCGGTGCCGCCGACATGCTTGGCGACGGTGTCGAGCAGCTTGCCGCCTTCATACGTTTCAAGAATCGACGTCAAGCGGTCATTGGAAAGCCCGGCGATGGCCGCCAGGCCCTTGGCGATGAACTCGCCATGGCTGCGGTGCGAGCCGAGAATGTAATCGTCAGCCTTCAGCGCCATCGCCGCGCCGACGGCAGCGCCTTCTTGGCCGATGGAAAGATGCGCGGGGCCTTTGTAGAGATAGTCGATCCCCTGATAGGCGCCGGTACCCTTGAAGGAGGCGAGCATCGTCTCGAACTCGCGGATCACCATCATGTGGCGCAGCGCTTGCCGCAGAGCCTCATCGCCGCGTGCCTTGCGTTCGGTATCGAGGCTCGTGTTGTAAGCGTGGACCGGGATCGGTGACAGGGAAAGTGCGCCGGATTGACGGGTTTCCTGCGGATCGACGAGCAACTGCTTGGGCATGAGGCGATGGCCTTATCGGGGCTGGAGGCGAACCGTGCGAGGTGTTTCGGCTACCGCATCAATGGAAACTTTGTCAAATCGATTACGCAAATGTGCAGTGCCGTAGTTGGCTTCATGTTTCGCCATCATCGCGCTGGCCGGCCCGCGTTTTGGCGAGCACCGCTTTCATGGCGGCAAAGCGCTCTTGCTCGGCCTCATCGCGGGCAAGGCTGACGGCGGTGGACAGAATGTCGATCACCACCATGGCCGATAGGCGCGAGACGGTGGGCGTATAGATGTCGGTGTTTTCCAGCGTCTCGATAACAAGGCCAATGTCGCAATCTTCGAGAAGCGGGCTTTGCGAGCCTGATATACCGATGACGGTCGCGCCTTGCTCACGGGCGAGCCGCGCGGCGCGGCGGACGGCCTCGGTTTCGCCGGTGTTGGAAATCGCGACTGCGACGTCTCCTGGCTTCAGCATCGCGGCGGTCATGAGCATCTGGTGGCCGTCAAGCGGCGCACCGCACGGCACGCCGAACATCGGAAATTTCTGTTGTGCGTCGAGTGCCACGATGGCTGAGGCGCCATACCCGAAAAACTCGATCCGATTGGCCTGCGACAGCACGTTGACGGCCTCGCCAACGACCTTCTGATCGAGCCGCGTGCTTACCCAATTGAGATTGGAGAGATTGAAGTCGAACACTTTGCCGATCAGCGCCGGTAGATCATCAGAGGTCGAGATCGCCGAATGGGACGTCGTGCGAGCGAAGGCGAGCGAGCGGGCAAGCTTGACGCGAAGATCGCGAAACCCCTCGCAGCCAATGGCCATCGCGAACCGGATGACGGTCGGTTCACTGACATTGGAACGGCGGGCGAGTTCAGCCAGCGTCACCGAGAGGGCGCTTGCCGGGTCGGCAAGGACCGCTTCAGCAACGCGGCGTTCGGATTTGCGCAGGTCCGGCAGGCTGCGGGTAATGACCTCCAAAAGGTTGTCGTCAACCTCGGTTCTGGCGACGGGATCGATGGGAAGGCTAGGCGAGGTCAAGCTGTAGCCTTTCGCCGATCACCGGTTTGACGATGTGCGGCGTTTCGGTACTGGCAGATGCCGCGTCGATAGCCTCTTCGTTCAGTGTGTTGAATGCGAACATGCCGAAATGATGCGGAATCAGCCATGGGATGCCCGCATCCTGGCAAAGGGCGATGGCTTCTTCCAGCGTGAAATTGCCGGGGATGCCCGCCGCAAGTCTGGTTTCATCGCGGCCATTGACGGGCAAGAGAGCGATATCCGGCGAGAGCGCACGAACGGAATCTATCAATCCATCAAAAGGAATGGAGTCGCCGGAGTGGTAGAGAGCGATGCCACCAGCCTCGATCGCGTAACCGAGGAAATGCGCATTGCCGTCGCTGTCGCGCTCCAGCGTCTCATGCGCGGCGGGCAGTACATGCAGCGTCAGGCCGGGCAGTGGCGCGAGCGTCTGACCATCTGAGACCGTGATCAGGTTGGCGGTTGCCCCGATGCGCTCGCGCGCGATCGGAAGTTTTGCGCGCGGCACAACAAACGGCAGGCCGGGAAACCGCGCCGCCAAGGGTCCAAGCGTTTCGGGATCCATGTGGTCGGTGTGGGCATGGGTGACAAGCACCAGGTCTGGCTTCGGCAGGTTTTCCGGCGTGATCGGCGGCGGCATCATGCGCTGGTGATCGTTGACTTGCCCGGCATATTTCTTGGCCAGACTGTCGGAGAGATAAGGGTCGATGAGGACGCGATGATCGCCGGTGTCAAACCAGAAGCCGGCCTGGCCGAGCCAGAACAGTGCCCGTTCGCCAGTCTGTGGAAAGCCCTGTTCGCGCCTAACCTGCATAATGCGCTGCCGCCGGTGGGTTTCTGCCCGTTGCTTCTGCGGCAATCGCCGCGATCGCGTCGAACGCGGGACCAGACGTTGGAAGGGCGATGTCGAAGACCTCGGCGATCACCTGGGTCCAGCCATGGATGAAATAGGTCCAGCCATCTTCCACTTGGAGATTGCGGGCGCTGGCCTGCGCGTTCGCCTGGTCGAGGAAGACCAAGTCGCCGCGATAATTCAGCTCCCAGACAATGCCGTCTTGCGGAAACTCGGCCGCATCAGTCAGCGGTGAACCAGGCGCATCTTTGCCAAGACCGGTGGCATTGATGACGAGGCTGCCAGGTTTCAAGGTGGCGAGGATGGCGTCATTATCCTCCGGTTTCGGCGCCAGTACATAGTCGACCGGAACATCGCTGCCCAGCGCCTCGTGAATGCTGCGGATATGATCAAGGCGTGGCTGGGACCGGTTGGAGACTACAATGCGCGAGGGACGGTTCACGCCGCGCGAGGCCTGCATCAGATGCCAGGTCAGCGCGATGGTCGAGCCGCCAGCACCCATGCTGAAAATCCCTGCCCCGGTGTCGGCGAAATGGCTCTGTGGCAAAAATCCATCGAGCGAAAGGCCGGAGGACATCGGGTCCTTGGCGTGGCAGATCAGCCGGCCATCACGTTTCGACAGGCAGCTAGTCTCGGCCATCATCGTGGCCAGTGGATCGATTGCATCGAACTGATAGCGGCAGGCGTCAAACAAGTCCAGCTTGTGGGTGGTGACCAGCGCGCCCAGCGACAAGGGGTCATCCTTCAGAAAAGCGACCATCTCGCGGTAGCGTTCCGGCCTGTCATGCGGCACGAAATCGATCCCGTGCATCGCGACATCGCCAAGGCCAAGATGCTCCGCCCATTTGGGAAAGACCTTCATGATGGAGGATTTTCCGGTCGTGACACCGATGAAATAGAAGGTTGGTTTGGTGGCGGGTTTGTAAGCCATCAGCCAAGATCCTGCGTTGCCAGAATGGCGTCGATCTCGGCTTGCGTCCGTGGGCGGTAGCTTGCATTGGCCACGCTCGCCCAGCCGTCACCATCGGCGACAATGCGCACGGCCATGCCGCCTGATTTGGCGATGACGTCATAGTCTTGGCCGGAATCGACCGGGTAGCAAAAGCTCATCACCAGAGGCTCATCGCCGGTGTTCACCGAGCGGTGTATCCACAGCGGCGGCACATAGATCATGACCTTGGGGCGGACTTCCAGGATCGCGATCTCGCCGTCCGGTGCCTCCATCAGCATGAGGCCTTCGCCGGATTCTCCATAATAGGTTTCCGGACGGTTGGCGGTGGCGTGGATGTGGCCGCGGGTCATGAAGAACTCATCGCCGATGCGTCCCGGTTCCATGAAGGTGGTGCCGAAGATCAGATCGCCGGAGCTGGCTTCCGGTCGCACATCTTCCACGGTGTAGACGATGCGGTCGCCTTCGTCGTTCAACGCGCGCTCGAAGGTGTCCCCGTCAGCGTAAAGGCCGCGCAAGTCTGATAAGTGTTTTTGATAGCGGCCTGTGTGCGCGGCGAGCGCTCCGGTGCTCGGGTCAATGGTGTGGGCTGACGGCGCAACCAGCATGCTGAACTCCTCAATTTTGTAGTATAATTACCAAAATGGATCAGATTGGCAACCAAGTGTAGGCCGAAACCAGGGAAATTCGGCCTGTGCGCCCCTAGCTGGCCAGATATCAGCATACTTTTGTATTTTTGGTTCATCAAAAGTCGGTGACATGTTAGTTTTTCATAGTAGAACTACAAAACGGGTTGAACTCGGCGCCCGTTCAGGGCAACCTTCAGAAAAAACGAAGGGAGAGAGGATGCAGGGGGACGCGGTCAGACACGATCGGGTGAAGTACGCCTTCATCTGGCCAGCGTTTATCATCGTCCTGGTGATAACGATCTTCCCGCTGATCTATGCGCTCACCGTCAGCTTCCAATCCGTGCGCTTGGTGCCGCCGCTCCCGCCGCGCTTTGTCGGCGTCGACAATTACGTCGACATTTTATCGTCCTCGCGCTTTTGGGGATCGACCTGGACAACAGCCACTATCGTTTTCGTATCCGTGGCCTTCCAATATGCGCTTGGCTTTCTCCTGGCCTTGGCGCTGCACCACAATGTGCGCGGTTCCTCGCTCTATCGCGTGGTGTTTTTGCTACCGATGTTCATCGCGCCGGTTTGCGTAGCGCTGATCGCCCGCATGGTTTTCCACCCCTATCTTGGCCCGGTGAACGACGCGATGGTGGGCCTGGGGTTTGGCAATTTGCCGTTCCTCACTGAGCCAGCGCTCGCGATCATGGTGCTGATATCCATCGAGACCTGGCAGTGGACGCCGTTTGTGACGCTGCTGATGCTGGCTGGCTTGCAGAGCATGCCCAGCGAGGTTTTCGAGGCGGCGCGGGTCGACGACATCGGCCCCTGGCGGCGCTTCTGGGACCTCACCTTCCCGATGCTTTTGCCGCTGTCGGTGGCGGTGATTTTCATTCGGTTGATCGAGGGTTTCAAGGTCATCGACACGGTGTTCGTGCTCACCGGCGGCGGACCGGGAACAGCGACGGAAACGCTGACGCTGTTTGCCTACAATGAGGGCTTCAAGAAGTTCAATCTCGGTATGACGTCGGCGCTCTCCTTCGTCTTCCTGATCGTCGTGATCATCTTCGGCACCATCTACCTCGCTGCGGCGCGGCGCGTGATGCGCAGGTACGCGTGATGGAGAACCGCACGCTTCGCACCATCGGCCTTGTGGGTTGTTTGGTTTGGCTCTTCTTCTCGTTCTTCCCGCTCTATTGGGTGTTCGTGACGGCGTTCAAACCGCCGCTCGCAGTCTCGCAGGGCGCGACCTACATTCCGTTCATAGACTTCCAGCCGACCTTGCAGGCGTTTCGCGATGCGTTTTCCGGCATTCGCGGCGACTTCTACGGACCGATCATGGCCTCGGTGATGATCTCACTGGTCGCCACTGTGCTGTCGGTTTTTCTCGGCTCGATGGCCGCCTACGCGCTGGTGCGGTTTGAATTTCGCATCCGCCTGATGTCAGGGCTGATGTTTGGCGTCATCTCAATCGGTGGTTTCGTCTTGCTCAACGGCATGTTCGATGTGGACGTGCCCTATGCCCTGCTCATCGTTTTGGTGCTGGCGCTGGTCGTCTCGATCTGGATGAACAAGTTTCGCCTGCCTGGCCCGGTTCTAGGCAACAACGACGTGACATTCTGGTTCGTCTCACAGCGCATGTTCCCGCCCATTGTGTCGGCCTTTGCGCTGTTTCTTCTTTATGCCGAAGTCGGTCGGGCGGGCTTTCCGCTGCTCGACAGTTTTTTTGGCATGGTGCTCGCCTACACCGCCTTCGGGCTGCCGTTCGCGGTGTGGCTGATGCGTGACTTTTTCTCCACCGTGCCTGTCGAGGTGGAGGAGGCGGCGCAGGTCGATAACATCGGACGTATGCGCATCTTTGTTCAGATCGTTTTGCCGATGTCGCTGCCTGGCTTGTTGGCGACATCGATGATCGTGCTTGCCTTCATCTGGAACGAATTCCTGTTTGCCCTGCTGCTCACTTCCGGTGACTGGCAGACCCTGCCCATCCTTCTTGCCGGCCAGCAATCAAGCCGCGGCGATGAATGGTGGGCGATTTCCGTTGCGGCGCTGATTGCTATCATTCCGATGGTCGTCATCGCTGCAATTTTGGGCCGGATGATGCGATCTGGCCTGCTCTCCGGTTCAATAAAATAGTCTTCACAAGGGAGGAAACCATGAAGAGACTTCTACTATCCACCGTGGCTTTTGCAGCGCTTGGCGCTGGGACGGCCATGGCATGTGAACCAGACTACACCGGCGTTACGCTCAACGTCTCCACGCAGAACGGGCCTGCCATTGCGTCGGCTCTGGCGGCGGCTGCGGTGAGTTGGGAAGAGCGTACCTGCGGCACGGTCAATGTGATCGAATTCCCGTTCGGTGAGCTCTATCCGAAATTCCTGACGGCCATGAGCCAGCAAACCGGCGACTTCGATGCCATCGGCTTCGTTCCGGCCTGGCTCCCAGACTTTGCGCCGTTCCTGTCGACCATGCCCGACGCCCTGCAAGAAGGCTCGAACTGGGAGGACATTCACCCGGTCTACCGCGAGCGGTTGATGGTTTGGAACGGTGAAGTGAAGTCGGCGACGATGGACGGCGACATGCACATGCTGAACCTGCGCGCCGATCTGCTGGATGACGCAGACGAGCAAGCTGCGTTCGAGGCTGCCTATGGCTATCCGCTCGCCGCGCCGGTGACGTGGGCCCAGTATTATGATCAGGCGGAGTTCTTCCATCGCCCTGATGATGGTCTGTTCGGCACGGCTGAGGCCTATCGCCGCGGTGGCCAGCAGTTCTGGTACTTCTTCTCGCACGCTGCCAGCTACACCAACCATCCGGATAATCCAGGGTCCATGTTCTTTGATCCAGAGACCATGGAAGCGCAGATCAACAACCCCGGTTGGCTGCGGGCGCTTGAAGAGTATAAGCGCGGGCTCGACTACAACCCCCCTGGTGCCTTGAACAATGGGTCAGGCGATGTGCGCCCGCTTTATGCCGGTGGCACGGTTGCCATGAACATCGACTGGGCGGATTCTGGCGTTCTGGGTTCCACCGAGGGTTCCATTGAAGGCCATGTGCGCACGGCCATGTTGCCCGGCTCGACGGAAATCTGGAACCATGTGTCGGGTGAATGGGACAGCTATGACGAGGTCGTCCACTCGCCGTTCCTGGCCTTTGGTGGGTGGCAGCTGGCGGTTCCGGCCGACAGTGAAAACCCAGAAGCGGCTTGGGACTTTGTCGCCGAAGTGATCAGCCCGGAAGTCTCCGGTCAGGCCATTGTCACGGCCAACTCCGGCGTGAACCCCTATCGCTTCAGCCACTATGACAATCTGGAAAACTGGTCCTCAGTCTTCTCAGAAGAAGAGGCTGCCAGCTATCTAGGTGCGCAGCGAGCCTCATTGGATGCACCCAATGTTGCGCTCGATCTGCGGCTGCCAGGCTTCTTCTCCTACACTGAGGTGTTGGAGATTGAACTCTCACGCGCGCTGGCCGGTCAGGTGACGCCGCAGGAAGCGCTTGATGCGATCGCTGCCGAATGGGATGCCCTGACCGACGAGTTTGGTCGCGACACCCAATTGGCGGCCTATCGTGCTTCGGTTGGCCTGCCTCCCATGTAAGCCATTTTAAGGCTAACCTTTTGTGCCTCCCGGCTTCGGGCCGGGGGGCACGTTCTTGAAGGCGACCTTACCTTGAAGGAATTCCCGCGTGTCGCACGTTGAACTGAAAGACGTCACCAAGAATTTCGGAGACGTGAATGTTATTCCCCCGCTCTCTCTGACCATTGAGCAGGGTGAGTTCATCGTACTGGTGGGGCCGTCGGGCTGCGGCAAAACCACGACGCTGCGCATGTTGGCGGGCCTAGAACTGCCGACGAGTGGGCAGATCAGTATCGCTGGCAAGGACGTTACGTTCGTGCGCCCGGGTGAGCGCGATTGCGCGATGGTGTTTCAAAATTACGCGCTCTATCCGCATATGAGTGTGCGCAACAATATCGGTTACGCCATGAAGGTGCACGGCACCGAGAAGGCGTTGATCGAGGAACGCGTTGATGAGGCCGCTAAGCTGCTTGGCCTTGATCCGTATCTTGACCGCAAACCGAAAAACCTCTCCGGCGGCCAGCGTCAGCGCGTCGCCATTGGCCGTGCGCTGGTGCGCCAGCCAGAAGTGTTTCTGTTCGATGAGCCGCTCTCGAACTTGGATGCCAAATTGCGCGTGGAGATGCGCACCGAAATCAAGCTGTTGCAGCGGCGCTTAGGCACAACCGCTGTCTATGTGACGCACGATCAGGTGGAAGCCATGACCATGGCCGACCGCGTGGTGGTAATGCGCAACGGCAATATCGAGCAAGCCGCTGAACCGATTACGCTTTACGAGAAGCCCGCCAATCTGTTTGTTGCCGATTTCATTGGCTCTCCCTCGATGAACGTTTTCAAGGCCGAGATCCAAGACGGCGCGGTGAAGCTTGCCGGCCAGTCATTGCCCTTGCCAGCGGAGGAAGCGCAGCGTCTTGGCAATCGAGGCGCGGTTATGTTTGGCATACGGCCTGAACATATGCGCCAGTCTGCGCATGCCGCGACGCTCACCATTGATCCGGTGGTGATCGAACCGCTGGGCGCCCACACGCTGGTGCTCGGCACGGTGAATGGCGAGAAGGTGACAGCGCAGGTGGACCCGCGTTTTGATGTGACGGTCAATGAGTCCTGCCCGATCACGGTCGATATGACCCAAGCGCACTTCTTTGATCCGGAAACCGAGCAGCGTCTCTGATGCGGGATCTCTACCTGGCCATCGATGTCGGCACGGGCAGCCTGCGGGCGGCTCTGGTCGATCGATCGGGCCGGATCCTTGCCTTTGCCAGTCGTGAACACGATCAAATCGTGCCGCAGCATGGTTGGTCGGAGCAACGCCCTGCCGATTGGTGGACGGGCACCGTGGAAAGCATCCGCGAGGTGCTGAGCAAGGTGGAGAACGCGCCGGATCGTGTCGCCGCGATATGTGCCTGCGGTCAGATGCATGGATCGGTGCTCATCGATGATGATGGCCAACTGACCCGCGAGGCAGCGCTGCTTTGGAACGATAAGCGCACGGCGCCGCAGGTTGAGGCCTTTGAGGGGAGGGTGCGCTCTGAAGACGGTCTGCGCCGCACAGCCAACGCCCCGTCGCCGGCTTGGCCGGCGTTCAAGCTTGCCTGGTTGATGGAGAACGACCCACAAAGCGTCGCGCGGGCATCCAGTCTGCTGATGCCGAAGGATTGGATCAACTACAAGCTGACCGGCGAACGCGCGCAGGACGTTACAGAAGCCTCGTTGAGCTTCCTGATGGATTGGAAAACGCGGTCATGGTCGGATGAGATGGTTTCACTCACCGGCGTCCCGGGTGACTTGCTCCCTTCGCTTCACAATCCCCAGGACGTGCTGGCAGGATTGTCAGATGAGGCCGCCCCCTTGCTGGGTTTGAGCGCCGGCATTCCTGTGTTGGTCGGGGCAGGGGATTATCCGCTGGCGCTGCTTGGCTCCGGCGTGACGGAGCCGGGCACCGGATCGGATGTCACTGGCACCTCGACCATCATCACCCTGATGAATGAGACACCTGTGCTCGATCCGAACGTGTCCAACGTCATCGGCGCTGGGGGGACATGGGGCAGCTTCACGCTGCTGGATGCCGGCGGTGATGCGGTGCGCTGGGCGAGGCGCGCGTTTCATGACAATCGGCGCAGTTACGCTGAGGTTGCCGAAGCTGCCACGCAAGCGAAGGCTGGATCGAAAGGGTTGTTCTTCCTGCCCTATCTTTCTGGCGAGCGTTTTGGTGATCACGCCAATTCGCGTGCGCAGTTTTTTGGCCTGACCTCATCGCATGGCTTGCCGGACATGCACCGTGCCGTGCTGGAAGGCGTTGCGTTTTCCGTGCGGCATCGGCTGGATGATTTGCAGGGCGGTCACGGGCGGCCCGAGCGAATTGTGGCCGCCAGCGGCGGCGCCAAATCGCGCCTCTGGCTTGAAATCAAAGCCAGCATGTACAACGTGCCCTATGCGGTGCCCGAAGAGCTGGAGTGCGGCATCGTCGGTGCGGCCATACTGGCCTCTGTTGCCGCTGGCGATACGGCTGATGTGACCGAGGCAACGCGCGCTATGGTGCGGTTTGTCGAAGATGTGCATCCCGACCCGCAAACTGTCGCGCTCTATGATGAGATGATGCCGATCTACGCCGATCTCTATACGGCGGCACAGCCCTTTTATGCCCGTCTCGATGGGCTTTCCCTCTGAGAAGAAAGACAAACCGATGACCGTGATTCCTTCCCTTTCCCTTCTCGACGGTAGATCCATCCCGCAGCTTGGTTTTGGTCTCTGGCAGGTGCCTGAAGACACGACCGGCCAGACCGTGGCGCAGGCTTTGCAGCTTGGCTATCGCCTGCTTGATGGCGCAGCGATCTATGGCAACGAAGTTGGCCAAGGCGAGGGCGTCCGCGCCTCCGGTCCGCCACGCGACGATGTGTTCGTGACCACCAAGGTGTGGAACGACAATCAGGGTTTCGACAGCACGTTGAAGGCCATTGATGCGAGCCTCAATCGTTTGGGCCTCGATGCCGTTGATCTCTGCCTCATCCACTGGCCGTGCCCAAACAAAGGGCTTTATGTGGAGACGTGGAAAGCCTTTGTCCGCGCTAAGGAGGAGGGCAAGCTGCGCTCCATCGGCGTGTCCAACTTCGCGCCGGACCATCTTGAACGCATCATTGGCGAGACCGGCGTGACGCCTGTGCTCAACCAGATTGAGCTGCACCCGCGTTTTCAGCAGAGCGAGCTGCGCGCTTTCCACGCCGAGCACACCATCATCACCCAAAGCTGGACGCCGCTGGGCAAGTCGAAAAGCTTCGATGATCCGGTGATCGCCTCCATCGGGGAGCGATTGGGCAAAACACCGGCGCAGATCATTCTACGTTGGCATGTGCAGCTTGGCTGCTCTGTGATCCCGCGCTCCACGAACCCTGAGCGCATGGCGCAAAACATGGCGCTGTTCGATTTTGAACTCACCGCCGATGATATGACGGCGATTGCCGGCCTGGATGCTGATGATCGTTTGGGTCCCGATCCAGCCACCTTCGCCTAAGGAGATCGCGCGATGCAGGGTTTTGGCATTCATTCCTCGATCTGGACCATGCGCTGGACGCCGGAGGCTGCCGAACATGCCGTCGGAGAGGCGGTGCGCCATGGCTTCGACTTTGTGGAAGTTGCCTTGCTCGATCCGGCTATCGTTGATGCCGCCCACAGCGCCAAGCTTTTTGAGGCCTCAGGCGTCAAAGCCGTCTGTTCGTTGGGATTGCCGGAAGTGTGTTGGCCGTCGCGCGATCCGCAGCCGGGGATCGACTTCCTAAAGGTCGCGCTGGACAAAACCGCGGCCATGGGCGCGCAAGCGCTGACCGGCGTCACCTATGGCGGGATCGGCGAGCGCAGCGGTGAGCCGCCGACGGAACGCGAGCTCGATAATGTCGCACGCTGCTTGGAGGCCACCGCCAAGCACGCCAAGTCGCTGGGCATCGCGTTTGGGATTGAGCCGGTGAACCGTTATGAAACGCACCTCATCAACACGGGCTGGCAAGCGGTGGAGATGTTGGACAGGGTCGGTGCTGACAACCTCTTCATCCACCTTGATACCTACCACATGAACATCGAGGAGAAGGGTGCGGCGAATGGCATTTTGGCGGCGCGCGAGCATCTTCGCTACATCCATTTGTCGGAGTCCGATCGCGGTGTGCCCGGCAAAGGCACCTGCGACTGGGATGAGATTTATGCGACGCTTGCCGCTATTGAGTTCAAGGGTGGCCTGGCGATGGAAAGCTTCATGAACATGCCACCGGAGATTGCCTTTGGGCTTTCGGTTTGGCGCCCTGTTGCAGACAGCACCGAAGAGGTGATCGGCGAAGGGCTGCCGTTCTTGCGCGGCAAAGCGCGTCAGTATGGCTTGATCGATTAACCGGTAGATGCCTTGAATTTCATTGACTTAAGTCCGGCGATGGTCCACCAGACGCGCAAGCCTAGCTTGACGTTTCATTGGCGCATCGCCAGATAGACTTCAACGCTTAGGCGTTTTGCCCAAAGATTTAACGGTTCTTGGGTAGCATCCCCCTGAAGCATACAGACGATCGGTATGCGAGCACCGGCTGCGCCAAAGGTCCTGACCTGAGGCGCACTTTTCGTGCTCACCAACGAGTACGACCCGGTGTTCCACGCGCTGTTTGCCCGAATGAGGCGCAGCGGCGCCAACCTCTTTGAAAGAACAGATTTGACACAGTTTTCGGACCTCGGCCTCGCCGAGCCAATCCTTCATGCCGTTTCGGGTGAAGGATATTCCACCGCGACGCCCATCCAGGGCCAGGTGATCCCCTCCATGTTGGCCGGGCGCGATGTGCTCGGCATTGCCCAAACCGGCACCGGCAAGACGGCCGCCTTCGTGCTGCCGCTGCTGCACGCGCTGGCGCTAGAAAAAGCTGACCTGAAGCAGGGCGAGTTGAACGATAAGCGCGTTCACAAAGCCTTTGTGCCGCGCAAACCCAAAACCGCCAAGGCGCTGATCCTGGTTCCGACGCGCGAGCTTGCCCAGCAAATTTCCGTTGCCGTGAAGACCTATGGCCGCAATCTGAAGCCTGTCGTTGGCGTGATTGTCGGCGGCGCCAGCGCGTCTGTGCAGACCAAAGCCATGGCTGATGGCGTCGATATTCTTGTCGCAACGCCGGGTCGCTTGGAAGACCATATGCGCACCGGTGCGGTGCGTCTCAGCGACACCGATCTGGTGGTGCTTGATGAAGCCGACCAGATGCTGGACATGGGCTTTATTCCGGCGATGCGCCGTATTCTCGGCGCCGTGGCAAGCCCGCGCCAGACAATCCTTTTGTCGGCGACGATGCCCAAGCCTCTGGCGGCCTTAGCGAAAGATTTTCAGGAAAACCCTGAGAAGATTTCCGTCGCGCCGCAATCCAAACCCATCGACCGTATTGCGCAATCGGTGCTGCATATCCCTGCGGCGCAGAAACGTGACAAGCTGCTCGACCTTCTGGCCCCGCTGGATGTGGAGCGCGCAATTGTCTTCACCCGCACCAAGCATGGCGCCGACAAGGTGTCGAAGTTTCTGACCTCCTACAGGCTAAAGAACGCCGTCATCCACGGCAATCGCAGCCAGGGCCAGCGCGAGAAGGCGCTTCAGGCGTTCAAGCGTGGTGATGTCAAAGCCCTGATCGCCACTGATGTGGCCGCGCGCGGCATCGATATCGATGGCGTCTCTCATGTGGTAAATTTTGAGCTGCCCAACGTGCCGGAAGCTTATGTGCACCGCATTGGCCGCACCGCCCGTGCCGGCGCAAGCGGTATCGCGATCTCACTGGTTGATCCGGCTGAGCGTAAACTGCTCCGCGATATTGAACGCCTCATCAAGCAGAGCGTGCCGGTGCACGGCGATGTGGACGAGGTGGAGCGCATTAAGGTCGAGGTTGCCACGCAACCGCAGGCCGAAAAAGGCGGCAAGAAGAAAGACCGCCATCGCGACCGGGTGAATGCCAAGGACAAAGGCAAGCGCCGCGCACCGAGCGATGAGTCTCGCCGTGACGCCCAAATGACCAAGCCGTCGATGAAAAAAGGCGGCAAGCGTGAAACCTTTGGTTTTGATCCGTTGAACCCAACCGAGGTTGCCGCCCAGGGCAAAAAACCGAGCCGCCAGGAGCGCAAGGCCGATGGTCCTGCTGGTCGTGCGGGCGATGGATCAAGCGGTGCGGTGAAATGGTTCAACAACCGCAAGGGCTATGGCTTCTTGGCGCAGGACAATGGCGGGCCAGATGTGTTCGTGCATATCAGCGCGGTGGAAAAAGCCGGTCTGAAAGCCGTCAATGAAGGCCAAACTTTCCATTATGAGCTGGCCGAGGAAAAGCGCGGCAAACTGACAGCCGTGAATCTGCGTGCTGCTTAGACGGCCACATTAGAAAAGCTGGGTCGCCACCAAGATGGCGGCCCCGCCCAACCCTGTGTAGAGCGCGCACCAAAGCACCGTGCGCGCCATCACTTTCCCCTCTTTGCCGACAAGCCCGACCGTTGCCGCACCAGCAATGATGTTGTGGGGTGCGATGATGTTGCCGATGGCGGATCCGAATCCTTGAGCCGCGACCATGGTTGTTATCGGCAGGTTCAGCGCCTCTGCCGCGGAGACCTGAAGCTCGGTGAAGAGGATGTTGGACGTCGTTGCCGAACCGGTGATGAACGTTCCGAGCACGCCGACAGCAGGCGCGAACAGCGGCCAGAATGTACCTGTGGTGGCCGCAGCGTCGGCAAGCGTTGTGATCATGCCCGACTGCACCATCAGCCGCGACAGGGCGAGCATCACGAACAGCGCCATCGCAACCGCGATCAGCCGCTTCAACGCCTCACGTGTTGCCGGCCAAATGGCGCTGGTCCGGCTGGTGATCAGAGCCCCCAAAATCAACCCACCCCAGAGCAACGTGCCTGGGTGGTAGAGCGGTGCAAAGTTTCCCGAAAACTGCTCGAACAGCGACCAGCTGAGAGCCGCTTCGCTGGTGAGCGCCCTCAATGGTTCGATCAATCGCGTGGCCAGCACGAGCGCAACGATGATGAGATACGGCGTCAAATCCGTCGCCAGAGAGCGCAGTGCGATGGGTTTGCCCGCGCCGCGCCGACGCAGCAGCGTGACGAACACCGCTGTGCCGATTAGTGCGCCTGCGAGTGAGGGCAGCTCCGGCCCGGCGAGAACCGCCAACGCCAAAAACGGCACGAAGAAACAGACGCCCGCCAGCAGTGTCCAGCCGATTTCGGAGCGCGTCACCGGTCCATCGTCGGCAAGACGCACCATGGCAAAAAGCAAGATCCAGCCAAGGCAGGCATGGAGCAGCGCGACGTGTCCTGCCAGTGCCTCGGCGCCCAGGCCGGTCAATTCCAACTGCGCCAGTGTCGGCGTGCCGACCGCACCGAAGGAAACGCCAGCGGCATGGCCAAGCAAGGCCAGCGTGACGGCACGAATGGGGGAATAGCCAATGCCCAGCAAGAGGGGTGCGGCGAGCGCGACCGGTGTGCCAAAGCCTGCCGCCCCTTCGATGAAGAGGCCGAAAAACCAAGCAATCAGAAGCGCTTGAATGCGACGGTTGTCGGTGAGGCCAGCCAGCGCGTCGCGGATACGGTCAATGGCGCCAACGTGGCTTTGATAGGCATAGAGCGCCAGCGCCGGGAAGACGATCCAAAGGATCGTGATGGTGGAATGTGCCGCTTCGGCGAATGTTCCCGTCGCGGCGGAACCCAAGGGCAAGCCGACCGCGTCAGCGAGATTGAACGGCCCGACCAGCGCCAATCCGGCAGCAATCGTAAAGCCCGCTAGCCCGGCAAGGATCGCTGAAGTGTGCAACACCGCCATGCCGATGAGCACGCAGACAAGAGGGAGGGCGGCTAGCAGAACGGACACGGGCAGACTCTATGGCCGGGGGGAGACCGCCCAGCGATAGCGCAGCTGTGCCCTACCCATCAAGCAACCTGCAATGGCAGCGGAGGTGCCAGACGAATTTCACTATAGCGATGTTACACCCAGGGGCGATCCGCTTCCATCTTGCCTTCGAAGCTGTCGATGTGTGGGGCCTTTTCCATTGTCAGGCCAATGTCATCCAGACCGTTCATCAGGCAGTGTTTGCGGAACGGATCGATCTCAAAATTGATCGTGCCGCCATCGGGGCCTTTGATGGTCTGACCTTCTAGGTCGATGCTCAACGTGGCGTTGGAGCCGCGCTGCGCATCGTCCATCAGCTTGTCGAGTTCATCCGGCGTCACGACGATGGGCAGAATGCCGTTCTTGAAGCAGTTATTGTAGAAAATATCGGCAAAGCTGGTCGAGATCACGCAGCGAATGCCATAATCGAGCAATGCCCAGGGCGCGTGCTCGCGGCTCGACCCGCAGCCGAAATTGTCGCCGGCGACAAGAATGTTGGCACCGCGATAGGCTGGTTTGTTGAGCACGAAATCGGCGTTCTCCGTGCCATCCTCGTTGAAGCGCATTTCGTAGAAGAGGCTTTTGCCTAGGCCGGTTCGCTTGATGGTCTTCAAGAACTGTTTGGGGATGATCATGTCGGTGTCGACATTGATCACGGGCATCGGTGCGGCGACCGAGGTCAGCGTTGTGAACTTTTCCATTAGACGCAAATTCTCCTGATGAGCCGTCCTGTTAGCAAGGCCCAGACGGCGCCACAAGACTGTACCGTAGGTTGCTTGACCAGACCTCATGTCTCTGACACTGGCACTGTATGACCGATGCTTCTTCGACCGCCGGAAAAGGCCTGCGTTTCACCGCCCATGGGTTGGTGCGTGGCGGGCAAAGACTGCTGCCGGTTTCGGTGTTCGTTTTGCCATTTGGCGTTGCCTATGGCGCCGCCGCGATTGAGAGCGGGCTCTCTGCCGATCAAGCCATCGTCATGAGCCTGATTGTGTTTGCCGGGGCCTCGCAATTCGCCGCACTGGACTTGTGGCAGAGCCCGCTACCGTTCCTGTCGCTGGCGCTCGTGGTGCTTGCGGTGAACGCCCGCCATTTCATTCTTGGCGCGGCGATTTCGCCATATGTGAACGCCTTGCCTGCTCGTCACTGGTTTGGGTCGCTGATGCTTTTGTCCGACGTCAATTTTGCCGACAGCTATCAGGCGATGAAAGAGGGCGAGCGCGATGCGGCGCACATTCTCGGCGGTGGTCTCGTGCTCTGGGCTGTCTGGGCGGTGGCCACGACTGTCGGCGTTTTTGCCGGTACGCTGCTTGGCGAGTTGGAGCGTTTCGGCGTCGATGTTGTTATGGCGGCGTTTTTTGGCGCGCTGGCCGTTGGCATGGTGCCGAACTTGAAGGCGGCCATGCCGGTGGCTGTCGCGTGCGTGGTCGCGTTTCTCACCTTGCCGATATTGCCGACTGGCTGGAACATCATCGCTGCGGCTTTGGCGGGTGGGCTGGTCGGCGCGGTGTTTCCGACCGACAGCAAGGCGATGCCCTGATGGTTGATGCGCCCACCGCCTATCTTGCTATCGCTATGATGGCGCTTGTGACGCTCGGCACCCGGCTTGGCGGCGCCTTCGTCATGCGGTTCGTTACGCTCTCGCCGCGCGTGACGGGCTTCCTGGAAGCGATGTCGGCCTCGGTGCTTGCGGCGATCGTGGTGACGTTCATCGTCAACAATGGCACGCGCGAAGCGATTGCTGTGGGCATTGCCATTCTGGTCATGCTGGCAACCCGAAGCGCCGTTTGGGCCATGTTCGCCGCGATGGTGTTTGCTGCCGGTTGGACCTGGTTTTTGGTCTAGATGACCTAGGGGCTCTCAGCCTCGATCCGGTCCATATCATCATCGGACAGGCCGATATGGTGACCCATTTCATGAATGAAGACGTGGCGCACGACGGCGCCCAGCGTTTCTTCATGTTCAGCCCAATAATCGAGGATCGGTCGGCGGTAGAGCCAGATGGCATTGTCCAATTGCCCGGACTCGGTCAATGCACCGCCCTGCGCGATGCCCTCGCCGACGAACAAGCCGAGCAGTTCAAACGGCGACTCCATGTCGAGCTGGGCAAGCGTTTCTGCGTCGGCGAAATCATCAATGCGCACGGTCACTTGAAGGGCCAAATCGGCAAAGGGCTGTGGCAGGTCGCGCAAGGCATCGCGGGCCATGGCCGCAAAATCATCCAGCGTCGGCGCCATCGCGTCGGCCCACCGATTGGCAGGGAAGTCGGGAAGTTTCTGGCCCATGATGGTTCCGGTCCTGGCGGTCAAAATAGACGGATGTGCCCGCAGGCTACCAGTCGGATCACCGGTCTGCCCCTCACAAGGCTACATAAAGACGTGAATGGGGCGCTTCAAGCGCACTTCAACCGCTCGGTGAAGGTCATGGCGTCTCGACAGGGTTCGCGGCTTCGTCAATAGTCGCGGCCAGGGACCAGCGCCGAAGGAATCAAAGCGGTGCACGAGACAACAACAAAAGCGTTCCCCTTGCCCGCGGCGGGCAGAAACGTGACGCTCGGCAAATCGGGAGGGGATGTGCCATGAGCCAATCCGCGCAAGTGCAAAAACGCAAGCTCATCGAAGGCGCTATCAAAGTGCTGGGCGAGGAGGGCGATGTTGGCGAGGCCCTTTCAAAGTTTGCTGCGGCGCTGTTTCGCGAAGGGGCCGCCGAGGATTTGGTCACCTATTCGGCGGCCGAGTTGGCGTCGATTGCGCGCGATGCTTTTGAGCGCATGGCCGACCGGCGGTCAGGCCAAGCGTTTGTGCGGGTTTTCAATCCGAAACCGGTGTCGTCCGATGGCGTGTTGAGCGATGTCTCCGCTGTTGAGATCGTCAACGACAATATGCCGTTTCTTGTCGACTCGGTGATGAGTGAATTGCAGGGCGCGAGCGTTGATCTGCGCCTTGTGCTGCATCCGGTGCTTTGGGTGACGCGCGATGGCAATGGCCATTTGAGCGAGGTACATGGGCACCAGCGGCCTGAAGGCGATGAATCGGCCATCCGCGAAAGCGTGATCCTTTTCCATGTCGAACAGATGGACAGCGTGTCCGATCGCGATTCTCTGGAAGACGGCATTCACGCCGTGCTGCGCGATGTGCGCGTGGCGGTGCGCGACTGGAAAGCGATGCGCCACCGCGTCAATCAGGTCGTCATGGGCTACAAATCCGATCCGCCGTCGCTGCCGGTGGATGAATTGGCCGAAGGCATTCAGTTCGTCGATTGGGTGCTGGAGGATAATTTCACGTTCCTTGGGATGCGCGATTACAAGTTCATCGATGATGGCGAAGGTGGGTCGCTGGAGCGGGTGGAAGTGCCGGGGCTTGGGCTGCTGTCCGACCCGGATCTGATGGTGCTGCGCAAGGGCGCGACCTTTGTCACGCACACGCCGGAGCTGCTGGATTTCATGCGACGCCCGGAGCCGCTTTTGGTGACCAAGGCGAACATTCGCAGCCGCGTCCACCGCCGCACTTACATGGATTACATCGGCCTGAAGACCTACGCCGAGGACGGCACGCTGTTTGGCGAGCTCCGCATCGTCGGGCTCTTCTCGGCGACGGCCTACACGCGTTCGACGCGCAACATTCCCTATCTGCGGCGCAAGACCGATCAGGTGATGGAGCGGGCGGGCTACGACCCCGATAGCCATTCGGGCCGGGCGCTGGCCAACGTGCTGGAAAGCTATCCGCGCGATGAGCTGTTCCAGCTTGACCTTGAAACGCTGCACCGGTTTTCAACCGCGATCCTGCAGCTTGGTGAGCGGCCCCGCGTGCGGGTTCTGTCGCGTATCGACAAGTTCGATCGCTTTGTCTCCTCGCTCGTCTATGTGCCCCGCGAACGCTACTCCACCAGCATGCGCATGAAGATCGGCGAGTGGCTCGCCGAGCAATATCAGGGCCGCGTTTCGGCCTGGTACGTTGCCTATCCTGAAGGTCCGCTGGCGCGGGTGCATTTCATCATCGGGCGCTCGGAAGGCGAGACGCCGGAAATCGCACAAGAGGTGCTCGAAGAGGGCGTTTCGGAGATCGTGCGCACTTGGGCGGACGCGTTTCGCTCAGCGGTGCGTGCGAGCCAGGACAGCGTGCGTGGGGCGCTGCTTCTCACCCGCTATTCTGATGCTTTTACCGGCGCCTATCGCGAGGCCTTTTCCGGTGAAGCGGCGCTTGATGATGCGCTGATGATGGAAAGCCTTGGCGAGAACCGCAGCCTGCAACTTGCCTTTCGCGGGCGCGAGGAAACCGACGGCAAGCGCATCGATTTGAAGCTCTATCACGTCGGCAAGCCGATCGCGCTGTCGGACCGTATGCCGATCATCGAGGCGATGGGATTCCGGGCGATCAATGAGCGGACCTACCGGGTGGAGCGCCGCGACGCCGAGGCAGTGTGGATCCATGACATTCTGCTGGAGCGCGCCAATGGCGAGGCCATCGATCTGGAAACGCTGGCTGAACCACTGAAGGCCGGGTTCCTGGCGGTCTGGTACGGCCAGGCGGAAAATGACGGGTTCAACACGCTGATCGCCAGCGCCAGCCTGCCTTGGCGCGATGTGGCCATGCTGCGGGCGCTGGCGCGCTATTTGCGCCAGGCGCTGCTTGCCTTCAGTCCCGACTATGTCTGGGAGACGCTGATCAAACACGAGGCGATCACGACGTCGTTGGTCGATCTCTTCCATGCGCGTCTCGACCCGCGCAAAACCGAAGCGGAACGCGATCAACAATCCGAGAAGATCGCCGCCGTCATCACGATGGCGCTGGAAGACGTCTCGAGCCTTGACGAAGACACGATCCTTCGCCGGTTTTTGAACCTCATCCAGTCGATCCTGCGGACGAACTTTTTCCAACCGGACCAGGATGGCAAACCGAAGCCGACCTTTGCTTTCAAGATCGATTCCAAGAATGTCGATGGGCTGCCCGAGCCACGTCCCTTGCGCGAGATTTCGGTCTATTCGCCGCGCGTGGAAGGCGTGCACCTGCGTGGCGGGATGATCGCCCGCGGCGGTCTGCGTTGGTCGGATCGCCCGCAGGATTTCCGCACCGAGGTGCTTGGCTTGGCCAAAGCCCAGCAGGTGAAGAACGCCGTCATCGTGCCGTTTGGGGCGAAGGGTGGGTTCGTGCCCAAGCAGCTGCCGCCGCGCGATGATCGCGAAGCCTGGTTTGCCGAAGGCACTGAGGCCTACAAGATTTTCATTTCCTCGCTGCTCGACGTCACCGACAATCTTTCCCTCGATGGCATTGAACCACCAGACGCCGTGGTGCGGCTTGATGGCGATGATCCCTATCTGGTCGTCGCCGCCGACAAAGGCACGGCGACCTTTTCCGACACCGCCAACAGCATTTCCGAAGCGCGCGGCTTCTGGCTGGGCGATGCGTTCGCCTCCGGCGGTAGCCAGGGTTACGACCACAAGAAGATGGGCATCACCGCGCGTGGTGGCTGGGAGGCGGTCAAGCGCCACTTCCGCGAGATGGATGTCGATATCCAGACCGAGCCGTTCACCGTGGTTGGTGTCGGCGACATGTCGGGCGACGTTTTCGGCAATGGCATGCTGCTTTCGCCGGCGATCAAACTGCTGGCGGCGTTCGATCACCGTGACATTTTCATCGATCCTGACCCTGATCCGTCGATGAGTTTTGCCGAGCGCCAACGCTTGTTCGATCTTGGGCGCTCCAGCTGGCAGGACTACAATCCCGATCTGATCTCCAAAGGCGGTGGGATTTTCCCGCGCTCATCCAAATCGATCACGCTGTCGAGTGAAGTGCAGGCCGTGCTTGGGCTGGAATTATCGACCGTGACGCCGAACGCGCTGATGACGGCGATCTTGAAATCAGAGGCCGATCTGCTCTGGTTCGGCGGCATCGGCACCTACATCAAGGCGACCAGCGAAAGCCAGCTTGACGCTGGCGACCGCGCCAACGATGCGATCCGCATCAATGCGCCGGAGTTGCGCGTGAAGGTGATTGGCGAAGGTGCCAATCTCGGCATCACCCAGAAAGCGCGCATCGAAGCAGGTCTGCATGGCGTGCGGCTCAACACCGATGCCATCGACAATTCCGCCGGCGTGAACTCCTCCGACCTTGAGGTGAATATCAAGATCGCGCTTGGCGCGGCCGAAGCGACCGGCAAGCTGACGCGCGAGGACCGAAACACACTTTTGGTGGAGATGACCGAAGAGGTGGCGGCGCTCGTCCTGCGCAACAACTATCTGCAGACCCTGTCTGTCTCGCTGACCGAGGCCAAAAACGAGAATGATTTCGGTTATCAGGCGCGGTTGATGAACACGCTGGAGACGTCTGGTCTGTTGGACCGAGAGGTCGAGTTCCTGCCCGACGCGATCACGCTTGCCGAGCGTCGCGAGGCTGGGCAGTGGCTGACGCGGCCGGAGCTTGCGGTGCTGCTTGCCTACGCGAAGATCGATCTCTTCTCCTCACTGCTTGAAAGCGACGTGCCGGATGATCCTTATCTTGGGCGAGAAATGTATCGCTACTTCCCGACGCCCATGCACGAGCCCTATGGCGAGGAAGTCGAGAACCATCGCCTGCGTCGCGAGATCATCGCCACGCAGCTTTCCAACTCGATGATCAACCGAGGTGGCGCGACGCTCATTCAGATCGTCTCCGACACCACAGGAGCGTCGAAGGCCGACATTGCGTGTGCCTTTGCCATCGTGCGCGATGCCTATCAATTGACGGCACTCAACGAAGAGATTGATGCGCTCGACACGAAGATCGGTGGCGCCCTGCAGCTTTCACTTTACAGCGCGGTTCAGCGTTTGGTGATCGACCGGATTGGCTGGTTTCTGACCAATGTCGATTTCAGCGACGGTTTGGCTGGCGTTGTCGATCATTACCGCGATGGGATTGCCGCCTTTGCGCCGGTCCTGGAGCGCACAATGGCGCGGCCCGTGGCCGAACGGATAGCTGGCGACACCCAGGAACTGGTCGCTCGCGGCGTGCCGGAGGAACTTTCAGCGCGTATTGCGTCGATGGCGGTGTATTCCATTTTGCCGGACATGATCCTGGTGCGCGATGCTTGCAGCCTTGATACCGAAGAGGTCGCCAAGACCTACTTTGAGCTTGGCGCGATTTTCGGTCTAGGCCGTCTGGATGCCGCCGCCCGCGATTTGCAGGTCACCGACTATTATGATGCCTTGGCGCTCGATCGGGCGCGGCAGTCGCTGGCCTCGGTGCGCCGCCGCCTGACCATCGACATACTCCAGCACGAAGGCGGGTTGGACGCCTGGAAGGCCGAGCGCGCCGCTAAGGTCGACCGTGTCGCCCACGCGATGGGCGACATCATTGATGGTGGGGCGTTGACGGTTTCCAAACTTTCAGTGGCGGGCGGGCTGCTTGACGACCTCTCCTAGCGATCCGTCTCATCATATGGCTGAAGTGGCCGATAGCCTTTCCGATCCGCCGGCGGATCGGAAGGGTGTTTTTGGCTGGATCTTTTTTGATGCAGCCATGCAGCCTTGGTTCACGTTGGTCACCACGTTCGTGTTTGGGCCCTATGTGGTGTCGGCGCTTGCTGCCTCGCCTGCTGAGGGTCAAGCCATGTGGGGTTATGCGGCTGGGTTTGCCGGGCTGACGATTGCGCTTCTCTCGCCGCCGCTGGGCGCGATTGCCGATGCCGCCGGTCCGCGCAAACCGTGGATTGCAATGCTCGGCTTGATCATGGCGATTTGCGCCTGTGGGCTTTGGTTTGCTGAGCCGCGCGTGCCCTACGGACTGACGCTGGCGCTTGTCTTGTTTGCCGTCGGCACGGTCGCGGCTGAAATGGCGGGCGTGTTCAACAATGCGATGATGCCGAGCCTCGTTCCGGCGGATCGCCTTGGCCGCCTGTCGGCCCATGGTTGGGCGTCCGGTTATATCGCGGCGGTGGTTTCGATCCTCATCGCCCTTGGTCTCCTGGTCGGAGCCCCCGATACGGGCCTGACGATCCTTGGTCTGGAACCTTTGTTCGGCCTTGATCCAGCAACGCGTGAAGGTGACCGGGCGGTTGGGCCGATGACGGCGATCTGGTTCGCGATTCTCGTGCTCCCCTTGATGCTGTTCACCCCCGACAGACCGGTGATGATGCCGATGCGCCAGGCTGTCGGCCAAGGGCTTGCCGATTTGCGCGCCGGGCTTGCTGCACTGAAGGGCGACAAGCCGCTGACCACCTTTTTGATCGCGCACATGATCTATGCCGATGGGTTGGTGGCGCTGTTTGCCTTTGGCGGCATTTACGGCACCGGCGTCTTCGGCTGGACGATCACCGAGGTCGGTCTGTTCGGCATTCTCTTGACGCTCACCGGCACCGTTGGTGCGTTGGTCGGCGGCCCGCTTGAGGACAGATTGGGCGCCAAGCCGGTTATCCTCACCAGCCTTGTTGTGCTGACGCTTGCCAGCCTTTCCGTGGTGAGCCTCAGCGCCGATCGCATGTTTTTCATCATCCCGGTTGCACCGGCCGAGGGACTTTTTGCGACTACGCCGGAGAAGCTCTACCTGTTGCTCGGCGGGCTGATGGGTGCCGCCGCCGGGCCTTTGCAGGCCTCCTCGCGGGCACTTCTGGCCCGCCTAGCACCGGTAGAAGCGCGGGCGCGGACCTTTGGCCTGTTCGCCTTGTCCGGCAAGGTGACGAGCTTCATCGGGCCTTGGGCGGTCGCCACGATAACGGCTCTGACGCTTGATCAACGCGCCGGTATTTCGGTGCTCATCCTGTTTTTTGTCGCCGGCGGCCTGCTGCTTATGCGGGTGAACGTACGCGGCGCGAGCCGATAGAGGCTTGATCCGCGGCGGATTTTGGCCAAGTCTTGGCACCAGGGCCGAAGCAGGGGATGCCGATTGATGATCTTTCAGCGCTCGATTGCCACACTCCTTGGAGCTGTGGCGATCGCCTATGCCCCCGTCGCCAGCAAAGCCATTGCGCAGGAGCAACTGCCGCAGCCGCTTCAGCCGATGCGGTTTTTGCTTATCGATGATGATGTTGATTGCGACACGTGCCGTTACATACGCGCCGTCGGCGATATTGAAGATTTCACCGCCGCGCAGTTCCGCGATTTCATCAAGGCCTATCGGTTGGAAGGCCAGGGACTGACCGTGGTGTTCAGCTCGCCCGGCGGTGATGTGATCGCTGGTCTTCGTTTGGGTCGTGAGATTCGCGAGCAGGGGTTCAACACCCAAGTCGGCTTTCCGCAGCGCTTGCCACGCGGGGGCTACTCGATGCGCCTTAGTGCCGAAAGTGGCGCATCCCGGTCAAAACCATCGCAAGGCCCGCCGCGTCGGCGGCCTTGATCACATCATCGTCGCGCATCGACCCACCCGGTTGGATGACGGCTGTCGCCCCGGCTTCAGCAGCGGCGAGCAACCCATCGGGGAACGGGAAAAACGCATCGGACGCGACGACCGACCCGATGGCGAGTGATTGATCGAGCCCTGCGGCTTCTGCTGCTTCGGCGGCCTTCATCGCCGCGATGCGCGAGGAATCTAGCCGGTTCATCTGCCCAGCGCCAACGCCGACCGTGGCGCGGTTCTTGGCATAGACGATGGCGTTTGATTTGACATGTTTGGCGACCTTGAAGGCAAAGCGTAGATCGCGCATTTGCGCCTCGCTCGGGGCGATTTTGGTGGCGACGGTCAATTCCAAATCCTCGGCCTCCAGCGTGTCGCGGCCCTGGACCAGAAACCCGCCGGCCACCGTGCGGATCGTGTGACCGGCAGCCCGTGGATCGGCCAAGCCGCCCGTCAGTAGGAGGCGCAAGTTCTTTTTCTTGGCGACCATTGCTTTGGCCTCGTCGTCGGCATCAGGCGCGACGATTACCTCGGTGAAAATGTCGGTGATTTTTTTTGCCGCCGCCTCCGTCAGCGGTGTGTTCATCGCCACAATACCGCCAAAAGCCGAGACCGGATCGCAGCGCAGGGCGAGCGCATAGGCCTCTTCCAGAGATGATGCTTGGGCCACGCCACATGGATTGGCGTGCTTGATGATCGAAACTGCCGGTCCGTCTTGAGAATGGAAGCTTGAAGCAAGCTCAAAAGCCGCGTCGGCATCGTTGATATTGTTGAAGGAGAGCGGTTTGCCCTGCACTAGCTGCGCGCGCGCAACGCCTGGTCGCTTTTCGCCGGTCATATAGAGCGCGGCTGCTTGGTGCGGGTTTTCGCCGTAGCGCATATCGAGCGCCTTGGTGCCGCCGAGTGTCACATGGGTCGGCAGGGCGTCGGGGGTCTTGCGGGCGAACCAGGCTGCCACCGCAGCATCATAAGCAGCCGTGCGGGCATAGGCCTTGCCAGCGAGCGCGGCGCGGGTGGCAAGGCTGGTCTGGCCATCATGGGCGGCCAATTCATCCAGGACGGTTTGGTAGTCCTCCGGGGCGGTGACGACCGTGACGTCGCCATGGTTTTTCGCTGCGGCGCGGATCATGGCCGGGCCGCCAATATCGATGTTTTCGATCACCGTGGCGTCATCAGCATCGGAGGCGACGGCCGCCTCGAACGGGTAGAGGTTCACCACCAAAAGATCGATCGGTTCGATGCCTTTATCAGCCATGGCTGCCTGGTGATCGGTATTGTCGCGCACCGCGAGTAGGCCGCCGTGGATGTTGGGGTGCAGCGTTTTCACCCGGCCATCCATGATCTCCGGAAAACCCGTCACATCCGATACATCCGTGACAGCGATCCCTGCCTCCTTCAGTGTACGTGCCGTTCCGCCGGTGGAGAGGATGTTGACGCCGCGCTCAGCGAGCTTTTGTGCAAACGGCACCAGTCCCTCTTTATCGGAAACAGACAGGAGGGCGCGGCGGATGGGGGCGAGGTCGCTCATCGCGGGGCACTTTCGATCGTTTGTGGCTGCACGGGATGCTTAGGCTTTGGCGCTAACACGCGCACCGCCCCCGGCGGAAGCTGGCTGGATGCCTAATCTGGGGACGAGGCGGGTGTACCAGTCTCGGCTGGCGCGCTTGTTGCGGTTTCGTAGCCACCGCCCAGTTGGACGATGAAACGCCAATGCACCTCGGCGGGGCCAGAAACCGAGCCATCGACAATGATGCGCCGGGCGCGGCTCGGTCCGCGATAGGTCGGTCGATCGGTCGGATCGACCACCGACACCGTGCCTGCCTCGGTTTCAAACATGATCGTGTGGTGGCGCAGCGTAACGCGCAGGCGCCGGTCCCCCTCGCTGCGCACACGCGCACCCGGTTGAAGCTGGAAGGCGAGCGCAAACGGGCTGCGATTGTTGGACGCGATGGCGCCTGACGGCAGCAGCAACTGGTCCTGCCCTTCGATCACGCGTCCATTGTCCGACACGGTGATGGAACGCGCATGATCAACGCCGAATTTCTGCCGATAGCCCGTGTGGCGAGCCCGTAGGCTGCGGGTCGGTGCGTCCTGTGATTTTTCCGCCGTGATCGCCAAACCGTCGGCCATCATGACGCTATCGGGTCGGCTTTCAGGGAAGTTTGCCGACGACACACCGCCAACCGACAGCGTGGATTGTGCGCCCGTTCGCCGTTGGTCCAGCAGGTCGACATCGACCGTGTAGCCAATTTCCGGCGCACTGGTGATGATCTTCGTGGCGCCGAAGCTCCATTCAAAGGCAAGCGTTGAGGCGTGGGCCTGGCGGCTCGCGTCAGGTGGTGGGGCTATGCCGCAGTCGAGAAGCACCACCGAATCTGGAGCTTCCAGGCGGGCGTAGCCGGTGTCCGGTGCAAGGATCGGCAGCGGCCCACGCTCGGTATCGAAAAAGAGGATCGTCGCGACAAGGTCGCTTTCCAGACCGACAATGCTGCCGGTGCCTTGGAACCGCGCGAGCGTGCCATCGGGATGACGCAGCATGCGCAGCACGCGCAGGCCGTTCTCGATCGATTGAAGAAGCCTTTGCGGCACCGTCATATCGCGCGCTTGCATCAGCGCCTTCAACGACAGCATGGCTGCAAGCAGCGGCGGCAGATCACCAGGGCGACGGGTGCGCGGCCCACCATCGGCGTGGAAGGCGTTCTTTAGCGCCAGTGTCAGCGCTTCACGGGTCAATTGGCGTAGCGCCAGGTGCTCGCGCAGGGCGTGCGCCACGGAGGCACAGGCTAGAACCAGCAAGCAATGTTCGCTCGGATCGCTGACCTCGGCCCGGCGCGTGAAGGCAAAGCGCGCATCTTCCAAAATGCTTGCCATGATCGTGCGATAGTCCTGCGGATCGGCCTCATCGAGCAGAAACGCAGCATGTTGCGTGAGCGCCAGGGCTCGGTTTGCCGCCATCATCGGCGTGCGCGCCAAGGCGGCGTGCTTGCGGCGGTTGGCGATCCAATCGAGCACGTGACCACGAGCATGGTCGGCGGCAATCGCTTGGGCCTGCTTGGCGCTGGTCGAGGAAAGCTCATAGGCGCGCAAATGGTGCAGCCAACCGAACGCATGGAGCTCGCGGGCGAAGGCATCGCTTGGCGGTTCGATGGCAAACAGCTTACGGCCTTTGAGCTCGATAACCCCGTCGGCCAGTGCGATGTAGCCTTCGATCCATTCGCTGGCCCGCGTTGGGTCGGCGGTGCGCATGTCACGTGGGACGAGTTGGAAATAGGCGCGTCGGGTCGACCAGGTGCCAACCATAAGTGTTGAAAAACTGGCACTGATCGCCCGTCGCCGGCTCGTCAAAGACGCGCTGGCGTGCCGGAATCCCTCAAAGAGTGGTCGGAAGGTCGATGCCAACGCCACCGTTATGCCCCCAAAATCACACCAAGTGCGTCGTTGTGATGTCGTTCGGACTCACGATCTGTGATGAGGGGCACGCAATAGCTCAAATTCGAGCTAAGCGGTTAAGAAAATTGAATTTCCGGTTAATGCTGCCCTCGACTTGCCTTTAGGTCGATTTGGCAGGTTGGATCAATTCGGCGCGCGCAAACAGGCCGCAAAAAAGCCATCCATGCCCTCTGCGGAACCGTCGGGGTTGGCGGCCAGATGGGGCAGGGTGCGAAGCGTGCCATCACGCTGCACGGACCCGGGCGGCGCGAGGTTTGGATCGACTGGCGCGAGCGCCCATCCATCATGGTTTCGCAAGAACCGTTTGATCTGTGCGTCGCCTTCTTCAGGTTCCAGCGAGCAGGTCGCGAACACCAGACTACCGCCTGGCGACACCAGCGTGGCGGCATGGGTGAGCAGGTCCGCTTGCAGTTTGGCCATTGCGATGATGTCGCCCTCTTGCCGGAGATAGCCGATGTCGGGATTGCGGCGCAGCGTCCCTGTGGCGGAGCACGGCGCATCGAGCAGCACCGCATCAAAGCGTTTTTTCGGCGCGTAGGCCAAGGCGTCCGCAACCTGCGTCTCAACGATGAGCTGCAGGCGCTTCATGTTGGTGGTGAGCCGTTTCATACGCGCGGCCGATTGATCGATAGCTGTCACCTGGCATCCAGCGCTCGCCAATTGCGCTGTCTTACCGCCCGGCGCTGCGCAAAGGTCGAGAACGCTGGCTTGCTTCGGGTTGGCGAGCGTTTCCAGCAAGATGCGCGCAGGTAGCGTTGCGGCGATATCCTGCACCCACCAGAGGCCGTCGTCATAGCCGGGCAGGCGCTCAATGCTGCCGGGTTTGGTGAGGCGTATCGATTGATCACCCAGGGCGACCGGCTCATGATCGGCGAACGTTGCAAGCCAATCATTGCCATTGGCGCCAGGCTTCAGCGTTAGATCAATGGCCGGTTGGGACCGCATCGTGTCTGCGATCTTTTGAACGGTCTCAGCGCCATACGCTCGTGTCCACCGCTCTGCGAGCCAGGACGGCAGATCGGACGCAGGTGCGGCGGCGAGAAGCGCATCTTTTTCTCGCACCATGCGGCGACCGACGGCGTTGATGAGGCCCTTTAGCTTGCGGGCGTCCTTGCGGCGCGCGGCATCTTCGACCGCTAGCGTGACAGCGGCATGGTCGGCCATGTCGAGCACCAACAATTGGGCCGCCATCACGCGCAATATGGCCATGGCCTTGGCGGCGCTGGCATGCAGCGGCTTGTCGAGACAGGCATTGATCGCATGGTCGAGCGTCGGCAGGCGTCGCAGGGTGGTCAGCACCAAGGCTTGGGTCAGCGCGCGGTCGGCGGCGGCGTGGTCTTCTTGCCCGAGTTTACCCTGAAAGGCGCCATCAAGAGCCTTGCGCTCAATAAGCACGCCATGAACGAGATCAGCAGCGCGTCGCCGCGCGGTCAGGCCAGGGATCAGCTTGCTGTTTTGAGGCGTTGGCGTTCGGCGGCGATTGGCTTTGTTTGCGGCTTGGCGCGCGCCTTGGCCGCTCAACCCCAGGGGCCTTTGGACGGCGTGGTGTTGCGGTCGCCGGTTGAGCCGCCAAGGTCGAAGGGGTCATCGCCCCAGCTCATGCCGAGCTCGTTGAGCTTGGCGATGCGCTGTTCCATCGGCGGGTGGGTCGCGAACAGGCCAGCAAAGCGCGACCCAGACAGCGGATTGGCGATGAACAAATGGGCGGTCGCCGGATTGCGTTCAGCGCTTTCGATCCTGCCACGCTGGGACAGTTGACCGATGCGAGCCAAGGCCGAGGCCAACCAATCGGGGCGGCCACAAATTTCAGCCGCCAGCTTATCGGCGGCAAATTCGCGGGTGCGCGAGATCGCCATCTGCACCATCATGGCCGCCATCGGTGCGACGATCATCGCCGCCAGTACGCCAATAAGGCCAAGCGGATTGTTGCGGTTGTTGCCGAAGAACAGCGCGAAATTGCCGAGCATCGAAATTGCACCAGCCAGCGTCGCCGTGATGGTCATGGTCAGCGTGTCGCGGTTTTTCACATGCGCCAATTCGTGGGCCATCACGCCGACAACCTCTTCCTGAGTCAGGGTTTCCAGCAGGCCGGTGGTGGCGGCGACGGCGGCATTTTCCGGGTTGCGGCCCGTGGCAAAAGCGTTCGGCTGCGGCGTGTTGATGACATACACTTTAGGCATCGGCAGATTGGCGTGCTCGGCAAGTTGGCGCACCATGCCAAAAAGTTGCGGCGCGGAGCGCTCGTCGACTTCCTGCGCATTGTGCATGCGCAGCACCATCTTGTCGGATTTCCAATAGCTGAAAAGGTTCATGCCGGCGGCGATGACGAACGCAATCGCCATGCCGCTCGTGCCGCCGATCATAAAGCCAACGCCCATGAAAAGGGCCGTGAGGCCGGCGAGAAGGATACCAGTGCGCATAACGCTCATTGAAAGGCTGTCCGTCGTGATTGATGCGTGTGTCTTCCCAGTTATGGGGTGCGACACAGCCGCTCACAAGGTTTGACCTGCCATGGCCGCAGCCCTAAACCCGTTTGCATCCCCGTTGGAGAGCTGGACGATGCGCGATCAAGAGAACGAAAAAGCTGCACGCCGCAAGGCCGCTGCCGCGCGCGCCAAAGCTGAGGCCGAGGCGCGCCGCGCCGAGACGGCCAAGAAGGCCAAAGACGCGCCGAAGGAGGTCGATGGCCGCGGCGGGCTTGATCCGGTTCGTTATGACGATTGGGAAATCAAAGGTCTGACGTCAGACTTCTAGAGCTTGGGCGTTTTAGTGCTTGCCCGCGCCAGCGCAGGTCCGGCAGAGCGGCGTGTGCGGGACGGCTTCGAGGCGCTCGGCTGAAATTTCCTCGCCGCAGGAAACGCAGGTGCCATAGGTGCCCTGATCCAAGCGTTTTAAGGCGGCTTCGATCATGCGCACTTCCATCAAGCCGACGGACCCCAACTCTTCCAGCATTTCATCGCCCTCGCGATCGCTGGCAGCTTCCTCAAAATCAGCGGGCTTGGCTTCGTCCAGATCATGCTCGATGTCGACCAGGCGATGATCGAGCTCCGCCAGGCGGGATTTCAAGCGTTTGCGGGCGTCATCGAAAGCGATCATTGAAGTTCTTTCTTAGGTAGGGTTGGTTTAGTCATCGTGCCCGATGGCAAGGAGGCATGCATTGCGCTTGATCATCACGCTTGGATCCTAGCACATTGAATTTTGACCCTAGCTGGTCGGCGCGTCGACTTCGTTATCTTCCTCAAGGAGGCGGCGCAGACGACCAAACGCCAAGCGAATGCGTGATTTCACCGTGCCCAGCGGCAAGCCCGTCTCTTCGGCGATTTGGCTGTGGGAAAGCTCGGTGAAAAAGGCAAGTTCCACCAATTGCAGTTGCTGCTCAGGTAATTCAGATAGCGCCTGGCGGATACGCTTCTGACGCTTTTCCTCGTCCAACGTTTCGTTGGGGTCGGGCAGGTTTTCATCCTCGATCACCATCGTCTCGGTGTCGACATTTATGGTGCGCTTGCGCCGCAAGACATCGATGCGGCGGTTGCGCGCGATGCGAAAAAGCCAGGTCGCCGCGGAGCTTTTCGACCGGTCGAACAGAGCGGCCTTGCGCCAGACCGTGACCATTACATCCTGGGCAACCTCTTCAGCCATCGCATCGTCTGCGCCCAGACGCATCAAATACGCTTTCACGCGCGGTCCGAAATGGTTGAACAGGTCGGCGAACGCGGCGCGATCCTGCCGCTGCGCCACCGCCTCAAGCCAACCGGCATGGCGTTGGGCGTCGGCTTTGGCGGCTTCAGATCGGGTGTCAGGCTGCGAGGAACGCGGCATTCAAAGGTCCGTTTGAGGTTCTTTGGAAATTGAAATAGCCGAGGGAATGCCAAAGATAGGACTCATGAACGATTTGTCCTTAGATCAAACGCCTAACACTGCCTATGCATACTTCCCAAATCTGATTGATTTGTTCCACCAGGTAAACAGCTGGCGTGTCTGTCGGCATTTTGACGCAGCCACCCCGTCGGCCTACGAGGCAATTGCTTGGTCACACTCTTGCCCCACTCGCCGCTAGGGATGCGCGCGGGCGGTAGCCCGGAGAAGAGCGGCGGCGTGTGCGGCAGTCCTTAACCGGCATTTAACGACCTTTGACGCAATATCATGGTGAATTGGACCTTGCGGACCAGCTTCGCCTTTGATGGTGTGCCTTAGGCATGTGTTAACCGTCAGGAGCCATCCCGAAGTGGCCCAGAACTGACAAGCGACCGAGCGAGTTTCACGATGTCTGTCTTTCCGCTTTCTTTCTCCCCCGCCCGCCGTGCCTTGATAGCCGTCGCGCTTGCCTTTGGCATGATGGCCCCCGGCGTTGTTTTGGCGCAGGAGCCGACCTTTGTTGAGCAGTCACGCGATTGGGATGTGTTCACCACAACGATCGAGGGCGCGCAGGCGTGCTTCATCGTCTCCAAACCGCGTTCCTATGATCCGATGCCAGAGAGCCGCCACGGCGATGTGTTCTTTTATCTGACACGTCGTCCCGCTGCCAGCGTAACCGCCGAGCCGCTGATCCTGGTGGGGTATTCCTTTGCCGAGGGATCGCAGGTGACCACGACGGTCGGGTCAAGCAGTTTCACCTTCCTTACCCAAGGTCCGCGCGCCTTCTTGAACAACCCAGCCGAGGGGCCGAACCTTTTGGCGGCTATGCGTGCCGGCAGCGATATGCGGGTTTCGGGAACATCTTCGCGCGGCACCAACGTGACCTATGTGTTTTCGCTGTCCGGCGTGACCGCAGGCACCAACCGTACAGCGGCCGACTGCCCAGCCTAACAGGCTTAGGACAGGCTGAATTGGAACCGCCGTCCGGTTTGCCGGGCGGCGGTTTTTACGTTATGGACGCGGTCTTCTGCCCCCCGCGACCCCTGACTGCATGGAAGCTGCCCGCTATGGCCGCCACTCTTGACCTTGCCCGCCAGAATCCCAACGCGCCGATGATCGACGCGGTGGCCGATTTCGTGCAGCCCAAGCCGCAGCTTGTCGGCCTGGACAGGGCGGACCTTCTGACGACGTTGGAATCGCTCGGCGTACCAGAGAAGCAGCGGCGCATGCGCGCCCGCCAGCTGTGGAACTGGCTCTATGTGCGCGGCGTCCATGATTATGACGCGATGACCAACATCGCCAAAGACGTGCGGCAGGCGCTGGCCGATGCCTATTCGATTGCCAGACCGCAGATCGTCGTTGAACAGATCAGCAAAGACGGGACGGCCAAATGGCTGATGCGCTTTCCGGCGCGCGATGCCACCGAGCAGCCTGTGGACGTTGAGACCGTTTACATTCCTGAAAGCGATCGCGGCACCTTGTGTGTGTCCAGCCAGGTCGGTTGCACGCTGACTTGCACCTTCTGCCATACCGGCACGCAGAAGCTGGTGCGCAATCTGACCGCCGATGAGGTTCTGGCGCAGATTTTGGTTGCCCGCGACCGGCTCGGCGATTGGCCCGATCAGGAAACGCCGGAAGGTATGACCGCGCCGCGCGATGGCGGCCGCGCCATCTCCAACGTCGTGATGATGGGTATGGGCGAACCGCTCTACAATTTTGACCATGTGAAAAAAGCGTTGCTGATCGCATCGGATGGCGAGGGCGTTTCCATGTCCAAGCGGCGGATTACGCTGTCGACGTCGGGCGTCGTGCCGGAGATTACCCGCTGCGGCAACGAGATCGGCGTCGGTCTTGCGATATCCTTGCATGCGGTGCGCGATGAGTTGCGCAATGAGCTGGTGCCACTAAACAAAAAATACCCGATTGCCGAATTGCTGGAGGCCTGCCGCACCTACCCAGGTGCCTCGAACGCGCGGCGCATCACGTTTGAATATGTGATGTTGAAGGGCGTGAATGACAGTTTGGCTGATGCCAAAGAGTTGGTGCGGCTGCTCAGCGGCATTCCGGCAAAGATCAATCTTATTCCGTTCAACCCCTGGCCAGGCACGCGCTACGAATGTTCCGACTGGGATCAGATTGAGCGCTTTGCTGATGTGGTGAACCGGGCTGGTTATGCCTCGCCGGTGCGTACGCCCAGAGGCCGCGATATTCTGGCGGCGTGCGGCCAGCTAAAATCCGAATCCGAACGCATTCCGGCCTGGAAAAAGCGCGCCATGAGCGCAGCGTTGGCCGGTGAAGCGCCGGACCCGCACGATGCAGCGCACCTTGATGCTGAGCGTCTGGCCGCGCAACAGGCCGTCGCCGAGAATGGCTGATCAGCCGCCAGCTTTGCCTCCGGCTGCAAGTGAGGGACGGCTATCGTTCACGCTGGTTTTTATGCGTTTCCTGCTTTGCCTGTTTGCGTTTCTGGTGGCCGTCGTCGCTGCCGGTTTGGTTGGAACCTTCGCGCTTTATCGCGGCCTTGAAGGCGATGAGGCTTATGAAGCGTTTTATTGGGGTACGGCGAACTTAGCTGTTTTCGCGGTTGCCCATACAGCGTTCCTGCCCTCTGTGATCGTTATGCTCGCCACTGAGATTTTTCGCCTGCGCAGCGCAGTGATCTTTGGCTTGGCGGGCGGCCTTGTCGGGCTTTACAGCGCGACTCTTGCGCTTGGTTCGCAGGTCGATTTTGCCGATCGCCGGGTGCTCATTGCCGCTGCGGTCGGCATTGTCGGCGGGTTTGTCTACTGGCTCATCGCTGGGCGCACGGCAGGGGCCTATCGTGAGCGGCGCTACGTCGCTGCGCCGGTCAACGCGCCTGGGTCGCCAGAAGCTTAAGCGCGAAACCGCCCATCACGCCTGCGAACAACCAATCGAAGATGCGCGTTGCGCGTTTGGAGCGCCGCAGAAAGCCCGAGATCCGTTCAGCGCCCAGGATCATCGGGATGACCATCGGGATCGCGATGACCAGGAAAAACAGGCCCAAAAACATCAGCTTTCCCGAGGCGTGCGGATCGGTCGGCGAAACGAACTGCGGCAAGAAGGTCACGAAGAAGAGAATGATTTTCGGATTGAGCAGGTTGATCGTCAGGCCCTTCATATAGGCTTTTCGCAGCGAGCTAGATTTCGCCGGCCCGTCGCCCGTAAGACCGGACCCATGGCGCAACACCTCATAAGCAAGATAGGCCAGATAGGCCGCGCCCACCCATTTCAGCACCTCAAAGGCCTGCGGGGACGCGGCGATCAGCGCCGACAATCCGATGGCGGCCGCCAGTGAATGCACAACGATGCCCGAAGACGCCCCGGCCATCGACATGAAGCCAGCGCGGCGACCATTGGCCACCGTCTGGCCAAGGAACAGCGTCATGTCCGGGCCAGGTGTCAGGGTCAGGGCAACGGCAGCCAATGAGAAAGCGGCAAGTGTGGCCAGTGATGGGACGAACTCAAACATAAATCGCGTTTAACGCGGTCGGGTGATCTGTGCCACCCGAAATCGTACCTACTCTTCGGGACCGACGGCGAGGAAAAGGTAGCTGTTGGAACGGAAGGGCGCCGCCCCGTCATTGGCCTCCACGACGCCGACCAACCGTGCGTCACGCAGCGGACTGATGTTGCCCGGTGAAATGATGACGGCCCGTTCGCCGGGCGATGGTCCGCTCCAAGGGGCGGTAAACTCGAAATGATTGCGGGCCGGGCTGCCTTCATGGCGGAAGGCGCGCAGCGGTTCCTCGCGGTCGCGCAGATAGTAAGAAAAGCCTGCCGCATAACGCCGTCCAACGGTGATGATGGTGTCGGGTTCGAGGCGATCAAGCCTTTTGTCTAGCTCGTCTGCGTGTTCGGCCCAACCGAACATGTCTTCAAGGTTGGTGCTGGCAATGACCGGATGATCCGGTCGCACGGTCAGTGCCGCAAGCGCGCCGGCGAGCATAATCCCAGCCAAGGCAACGCAGATGATCAGGTTCCATCGCACCCATTGCCAGCGCGCGCGATCCATAAGGATCGCCGTGGTGACAATGATGAGCGCCGGGTAAGCGGTGGCCGCCCAGTTGTAATTGGCGCTCGATTGAAAAGCTTGCAGGCTTAAGAGCCCCAAAATCGGCAGCGAGAAAAAGAGCAACAGCCGGTCGGCGGATGGCGTGTCGCTGTGCCAGCGTTTGACGAGCGCATAAAGAAGGGCGGCGAACAGGATGGGGCCCGCCACCGCGAATTGGCTTCCGAAGAACTCCAAGAAGCTCAGCGGATCGAAGGTGAGCCCACCGCCGGATATGTTCTCGCCAGTGTGGCTGAAGGTGATAAACTCGTGCTGGATGTTCCAAATGAGGTTGGGGAGGAAGCCGAGCATGCCAACCACGATGCCGAGCCAGAGATCGCCGCGTTTGAGCAAGGGGCGCCGATCACGCGTGAAGGCGAGATAGGCCAGGGCGCACAGCGGAAAGTAGATCATCGCATATTTGGCATTGAGGCCAATGGCGATCGCGAGGCCGAAACCGATGGCAAGTTTGGCGCTGGGCGCGCGGGTGTAATGCACAAAGGCCCAAAGCCCCGCCACCCAGCAAACCAGCAACGGCACGTCGGTGGAGATCAAAAGCGAGGACGCGGAGACCGCGATGGCGAATAGATAGGCGAGCGCGGCGAAGAACGCCGTGCGCGGGGCATAGAGCGTGGCGGCGAGGCCAAACACCAGCATTGTCGTCACGCCATGGAACAGCGGCGCGGCGGAGCGAACGCAGCCCTCGGTGTCGCCGCAAATGGCGGTTGTGGCAGCAATCAGCCAGCCGATAAGTGGCGGTTTGGAAAAATAGCCAAGGGCCGGATCCTGCGCCCAGTACCAATATTGCGCTTCGTCGTAGAAGAGATCGAGCGGGGTCAGCAGCAGCACGGTAAGACGCACCGCGACAACAGCCACAGTGATGGTCGCCAAGCGCTTGGCATACTGCGCCTTGGTCAATTCGGCGGGAGAGGCGGTGGGTGTTGCCATTGCGGCGAGGGACGTCCTATGTGGCGTTGGCCCGCCAGGAGCGGGCGTTCATCCAGAGCAAGTTGTTGTGACCGCATCAAGCCCGACGCGCCAGCCTTTTTCCATCCGACCTTTGGTTTCGGATGATCATGAGGCGTGGCTCCCGCTCTGGCAGGGCTATCTGGCCTTTTACAAGGCCGAGCTCGACCCGGCCGTGTCCGATGTCACGTGGCAGCGGTTTCACGATGCTGATGAGCCGATGTATGCGCTTGGCGCTTTTGAGGGGCAGGCGCTGATCGGCATTGTCCATTGCGTCAAGCATCGCGCCACCTGGACTGACGGCTGGTACCTTTATCTGGAAGACCTCTTCACGGTGCCACAAGCACGCGGACGCGGCGTGGGTCGGGCCTTGATCGAGGCCGTCTATGGCCTGGCCGATGATATTGGTGCCGCGCGCGTCTATTGGCACACCCATGAGACGAACGCGGCCGGCCGCGCGCTTTACGACAAGGTGGGGCACAATGCCGGGTTCCTCCAATATCGCAGGCCATGATAGGCCGCTGTCAGACGGCAAAAAGGATCAACTGATGGACGCTGCGTTCGCTGCTCACCTTGCGCTTTATTCGGCGCTGTTTTTCACCGCGCTGGCCTCTGGCGCGATGGTGCTGTTTGCCGCCGCCGTCGCACCCTTGGTGCACAAGGTGCTCGACAAGGAGCGCGCCCGCACGCTGACCCGTGCGATCTTCCCGGTCTACTATCTGGTTTTGGCCATCATGGCGGGGTTGGCGGCGATCGCGGGTTTCCTGGTCAATGTGGCCGCTGGCTTGGTTCTTGCTGTCATTGCCGGCGGGTTTCTTTTTGCCCGCCAAGTCATGACGCCGCGGATCAATGCGCTCAATGATGAGGTCGCACGCGGTTCAACGATCCAGGCCGGCCCGGCGAAAATGCTGCATGCCTGGTCGCTGCGCATGAACATGCTGCAGCTTTTTGTGCTGCTCGTTGTGTTCTGGTTTTTTGCGCTGAGCGCCGGATAAGCAGGCTGCTCCTTTTCCATGCTTGCAAGCGCGCGACGCGCGCGCTTAAACGCAAGTCCTCACATTGATTTCTTGTTCTGGAGTGAAATGCCATGGCCCACACGGGTGACGTCAACAAGGTCGTGCTTGCCTATTCGGGTGGTCTGGACACCTCGATTATCCTGAAATGGCTGCAGACCGAGTACGACGCCGAAGTGGTGACGTTCACCGCTGACCTTGGCCAGGGCGAAGAGCTGGAACCGGCGCGCCAAAAAGCGGAAATGCTGGGCATCAAAGAAATCTACATTGATGATTTGCGCGAAGAATTCGTGGCCGATTTCGTGTTTCCGATGTTCCGCGCCAATGCCGTCTACGAAGGCGTTTATCTGCTCGGCACATCGATCGCTCGGCCGCTGATCTCCAAACGGCTTGTCGAAATTGCCCGCGAAACCGGCGCTGATGCGGTGGCCCATGGCGCGACTGGCAAGGGCAATGATCAAATCCGTTTTGAGCTCAACGCCTATGCGCTTGACCCCGACATAAAGGTGATCGCGCCGTGGCGGGAGTGGGATTTCAAGTCCCGCGAAGCGCTGCTTGAATTTGCTGAGATGCACCAAATCCCGGTGCCCAAAGACAAGCGCGGCGAGGCACCGTTTTCCGTCGACGCGAACCTTTTGCACTCCTCGTCGGAAGGCAAGGTTCTCGAAGACCCGAATGTCGATGCGCCGGAATATGTCCATATGCGCACCGTTTCGCCGATGGATGCGCCGGATGTGCCGACCAAGATCACCATCGGGTTTGAAATGGGCGATGCGGTTTCGATCAACGGGGAACGCCTGTCGCCGGCGACACTCTTGGCCAGGCTCAACGATTTGGGTCGTGACAATGGCATTGGCCGGCTCGATTTGGTGGAGAACCGGTTTGTCGGCATGAAATCCCGCGGGGTTTATGAGACCCCAGGTGGCACCATCTTGCTTGAGGCGCACCGGGCGATGGAATCGATCACGCTTGATCGAGGTGCGGCCCACCTCAAGGATGAGCTCATGCCGCGCTACGCTGAGCTGATCTATAACGGCTTCTGGTTCTCGCCCGAGCGCGAGATGCTGCAAGCCGCCATTGATCACAGCCAGGCGCATGTGGAGGGCGAGGTCTCGCTGACGCTTTACAAGGGCAATGTGATTGTGACCGGTCGGGCGTCCGACAAGTCGCTCTATTCCGAAGAACTTGTGACGTTTGAAGACGATCAAGGCGCGTACGACCAAACCGACGCGCAAGGCTTCATCAAGCTCAACGCGTTGCGGTTGCGCACGCTCGCGGCCCGCGCCAAGAAATTCGGCGGATAACCCTTCATGCCAAGTCCGGTCCCCGTCGCGCAATCCACCATCAAGCACACACCGCTGGAGGATGCGCAGGGGCTGGCGACCGGCGTCGTGATGTGCACGATGGGGCTGGTGATCCTGACCCATTTGGGGTTGATCACCGGACAGACGGCCGGCCTTGCGGTGGTGATTTCCTATCTCACCGGCGGGTCGTTTGGACTGATCTTCTTTCTGATCAACATCCCGTTTTATCTGTTTGCCATCAAGGCTATGGGCTGGGAGTTCACGCTGAAGTCGATGGCCTGCGTTGCCGCGTTGTCGCTGGGTACGGAACTAGTGCCGCTGGGGTTTGCCATCGAGCGGCTCGACCCGACACTTGGCGCGATCATGTTCGGGGTGGTCACTGGGATTGGCTTGCTTGCCATCTTCCGCCACAAAAGCTCGCTCGGCGGACTTGGCGTCGTGGCGATCTGGATTCAGGACAAGTTCGGCATACGCGCCGGCTATATTCAACTCGGCTTCGATGCCGTGCTTTTTGCGGTGGCGGCGTTCTTGTTCCCGCTTTCGGTGGTGATGTATTCGCTGCTCGGGGCGGTCGTTCTCAACGGCTTGATCGCCTTCAATCACCGGCGTGATTGGTACATTCCGCGTTAGCGGGTAGCGGCGTCTCTAGTTGATTGTCGATGCCACGCGGATGGTGGCGCCGCGATCGCGTTCCATCAGCTCGTCGATCCGATTGCGCTCACGCTCGAAATCGACCAAACGCTGGCCGGCGAGGGTTTCTTCGCGCGCAACGCGAATTCCCATCGGGTCCACATTGCGGCCGTTCACCAGCACCTCATAGTGAAGGTGCGGGCCGGTGGAGAGGCCGGTTGAGCCGACATAGCCAATCACCTGACCCTGGCGCACTTCCGCGCCCGGCGCGATGCCGTCTGCAAAGCGTGTTTGGTGCGAATAGGTCGTCACATAGCCGTTGGCGTGCTGGATACGAACCCAACGACCGAAGCCCGAGTTCCAGCGCGCATCGGTGACCGTGCCGTTGCCGGCAGCGATGATCGGCGTGCCGCGTGGCGCCGACCAATCGACGCCATTGTGCATGCGGTTGTAGCCGAGGATCGGGTGGCGGCGCATGCCGAAGGCGGAGCGGAAGCGGCCATTGGGCACTGGGTTGCGAATAAGGAACTTGTTGGCCGACACACCTTCTTCATCGAAGTAGAGCAGTGAGCCATCTTCGGCGGTGAAGCGGTAGAATTTGTGCGTCGTTGTGCCGGTGGATATAGACGCAAACACGACATCGCCGGACGCGTCGCCATCTTCGTCAAGCTCGTAGAGAACTTCCATCGTGTCGCTGGGCTGGACGACGCGCTGATAATCTAAATCATAGGCGAAAATCTGAATAAGCTCGTTGGCGACATCCATCGGGATTTCGTTGGCGAGCGCCGTTTCGTAGATCGAGGAATAGAGCCGGGCGGAACCCTGCGCTTCCTGTTCGACAGCGGCAAAGGCGCTGAGATCAACGATGCGCGGTTCTTCGTCGACCTGGTAGCGACCGTTTTCGGTGAGCGCGATGGTTAGCAGGTGCGAGCGTTGATCATAGAGGCTGACGCGGATTGGATCGGACGTCTCGCCGGTCTCGTCGGCCGGCGCCATGGCAATGCGAAGGCGGTGGCCCTCGCGCATCTGCGTGGTGTTGAGGAAGGTTTCAAAGGCGGTTTCGACCGGTGCGACCGAGCCTTCGCGGGCGCCATTGGCCAGGAGAACCGAGCCAAGCGTGTCGCCATCGCGCAATGCGACAATGACTTCATCAAGGCCATCGGATGGCGCCACGGGTTGGTCTTCCACCTTGCCGATGACAGAGAAGTTTTCCGGAATAACGCGGACGGTGGCGAAGCTTTCCAAGGCGTTGAGCGCGGCTTGCGCATCCGCTTCGGCGGCGTTGAGCGAGGCGAAGGCTGTCGAGGCGCGGGTAGGATCGGCAAAGGCCAGGGTCGATTGTGCACCAAAGTCCAAGGAAGGCGAGAACCCTGCGGCGACGGCCTGAGGAGCGCTTTGGCCAATCGTGAAGCGCGCAATGTCGGCAACTTCAAAGGCGACCTGCTCGGGCGCTGGAATGGCATTTTGATCGAGCGCGGCATAATCGTAGGGAAAGGCTATCTCGCGCACCGCGATTTCACCCTCGACATCGGCATCGTAAATGAGCGATGCCGCGTCGGCGCTGATGATGTCGTTGTTGCCGGCAAAAAGATTCAGCGGGTTGAAGGGCGGCCGTTCGGCGCTGATTTCGCTGGATTCCAAAGCCAAGGTAGCGATGACACGGGCGAACGGTTGCAACCGCACCACGTCCATGTCTCCTTCGCGATGGATGGTGGACACGTCGATCAGCTGGCGGTTGGCAATCGGCTCGGCGATCCGGGTCAAGCGATCGCCCTTGGCGATGCGGCCATCTTCATCGACCAGGCTTGCCAATAGCTCGGTCTGGGCAACGTTCGGGGGTACCGCGACCTGCTGGCGGCCGTCGACGGCGGCGTAGAGCGCGCCGATCATCAGACCGGTGGACGCAAGACCTGTGACGACTGTGCTGAAAAGCCATTTGAAGCTGACGCCGCGATGTTCGACGCCGGAGGGCTTTTGCGGCTCAAGATTGAGCGCAGGGTCTTTGCCGACCTTGATCCGTCTGAGGGAACGCCGAAGTGGTGCCATGCGTGGGGTGTATCGCGCCAAGTGCGTGCCGGTAAAGCACAATTATCAAACCCAAGGTTAAGGCGCTGACAGCCAAATGTGGTGCGAATATGAAACCGCCTCAATAGGTTGTGTGCCCACCGGCCTGAACCAGGTTTGTCGATTGCCCGAATCGCGCGTTGCGTGGCAATAGAAACGGCATGGTGTTCTTCAAAGCGCGAAGTTCGGCACGCGATAAAACCAGCGATCAGGCACGGGTTGCCGCGTTGGTGCGGCAGATCAATGAGGTGCGCACCGGTGTGATGAAGGAGCGTCGCGGGCTGGAACGCCGCTATGCCGACTTTGTTGGCCAGGCCTCCCAGCTTGTCGATACCGGTTACGACGGCGAGCGCGAAGAGGGCGCTGAACAGCAGCTCACCAAGGTGGAAAGCGACGCGCTCTACGCTCGCCAGCGCATGGCCGAGCTGGATCGCCACCTGGAATCGCTTGAGGCGCTCACTGAGCGCGTGAAGGTGATGTTCGACCCGATTGACGAGATCGAGCGGCTGCGCAAGCGATAGCCTTCCAAGCATGGTATGATCTCCGCAAAAAAGGAGGTCATCATGTCGTATGTCGATGGTTTTGTTTTTGCCGTTCCCACCGCCCGCAAGGACGATTTTCGCACTCAAGCGCGAGCGCTTGCCGATGTTTTTCAAGAGTTTGGGGCGCTATCGGTTTGCGAGTGTTGGGGCGTAGAAGTCCCGGATGGGGAGATCACCAGTTTTCCGATGGCGGTGAAAAAAGCTGAGGATGAGACGGTGGTGTTTTCCTGGATTGTCTGGCCGGACAAAACCACCCGCGACAAAGGCAACGCGGATGTCTTTGAAGACCCGCGCATGGAACAGCATTTCTCCGCTTTGCCGTTGGATGGCAAGCGCATGATCATGGGTGGTTTCGAGCCGATTGTCGCCGTTGGTACCGTCGGCCCGAAAGCTGTTTAGCGGATGCTGCGCAACATCGCTTTGGCGATCAGTTTGTGAAACGGCATAATCGCCGCCAGATAGCCGGTGCCCAAGGCATTATTGCGGTGGACCAGCGTTGATAGGCTCACCCGCTGACCTTTGTCATCGGTATGCAGATCAACGGCGACGCGGAAATCGAGGTGCCGGTCATCCTCGCCAAGGAGGATTCGGTTCGGAGATTTGGCGATTACTGGAAAGAAGCCAACGCATTCGACATCCGGTGCCGCCATCATGGCCTCGCCGGTCTTCAGACCCAGCGGGCCAACGACTTTGTCGCGCAATTCCATCAGGCCGCTTGCCCAGCCGGGTAGCGAGTTCATGATGGTGCGAGCCGCGTGCTCGGCGTCGTCGAAACGGCGACTGGTGCGCACCTCGAATGTGTCGCCCCAGTCGGCTTGCGGGAAAGCCGGGTGGGGCAGAGCAAGTGCGACTTCATGAACGGTGCTTGCCATCATCGCTGTCGCCTCACAACTACAGATGGATCTGGCGTTTTTCCACGGCCATCGCGGCCTCTTTGACGGCCTCCGACATCGTCGGGTGCGCGTGGCAGGTGCGGGCCATGTCCTCTGATGAACCGCCAAACTCCATCAGAACGGCGGCTTCGTGGATGAGGTCGCCGGCGCCTTTGCCAACGATGTGCACGCCGAGCACTTTGTCGCTAGTGGCATCGGCGAGCACTTTAGCAAAGCCGTCCGTCGCGTTCATCGCGCGGGCGCGGCCATTGGCCGAGAAGGGGAACTTGCCGGACTTATACTCGATGCCTGCGGCCTTCAGCTCTTCCTCGGTTTTGCCGACGGAGGCGACTTCCGGCTCGGTGTAGACAACCGACGGAATGACGTCGTAGTTCACGTGGCCTGCTTTGCCGGCGATCAGTTCGGCCAAGGCCAAGCCTTCATCTTCGGCCTTGTGGGCCAGCATCGGGCCGTCGATGACATCACCGATGGCGAAGATGCCCTCCACATTGGTCTTGAAGTGGCCGTCAGTTTTCACCCGCCCGCGTTCGTCCAGCTCCACGCCGACCTCTTCCAGACCAAGGCCCTTGGTGTAGGGAACGCGGCCGGTCGAAACGAGCACCACATCGGCGGTCAGAGTTTCGGCATCGGCCTCGCCGCCGGCATGTTCGACGGTGACGGCCAGCTTGCCGCGCGCCTTCTTCTCCACGGCTGTCACCTTGGAGGAAAGCATGAACTCCATGCCCTGCTTTTTCAGGATGCGCAGGAACTGTTTGGACGTATCAAGATCCATGGCGCCGAGAATATGGTCGAGGAACTCAACCACGGTGACCTTGGACCCAAGGCGCCGCCAGACCGAGCCAAGTTCAAGCCCGATCACGCCGCCGCCGACCACGACCACATGGCCGGGAACCTTGTCGAGTTCCAAGCCGCCGGTGGAGGTGACAATGGACTTCTCATCGATGTCGAGCGCGACGCCTGGAATGCCGGCGGAATCCGAACCGGTGGCAATCACGATGTTCTTGGTTTCCAGGTCGGTCGTCTTGCCATCCTCAGCCGTCACGGTGACCTTGCCGGGCGCGGTGATGGCGCCGCTGCCAATATAGTCGGTGATTTTGTTCTTCTTGAAGAGGTAGGCGATGCCGTTGACATTGTCCTTCACCACATCGTCCTTGAAGCCCATCATCTTGGCCAGTTCGAGCTTTGGCTTGGTGACCTTGATGCCCAACGTCTCGAAGGTGTGCCCGGCTTCTTCGAACACTTCAGACGCATGCAGCAGCGCTTTGGAAGGAATGCAGCCAATGTTGAGGCAGGTCCCCCCATGGGTGGCGCGCTTTTCTACCACCGCCACTTTCATGCCGAGCTGCGCAGCGCGGATGGCGCAGACATAGCCGCCAGGGCCGGTTCCGATGACAATGAGGTCGTATGCGTCAGCCATAAGTGTTCTGCTTTCCTAAGGTGCCAATGTCAGCGTTTCGGAGGCAGTACCGTTGGCCCATGTGCCAAACAGGTCGCCATTACGCTGCACGGTGTAGATGACGGGGCTTGATTGCCCCCAATCAACGACGAATTCGCCGCCGACCAGCGGGCCTCGCCCGGAAAAGCTTTGTCCGGCGATTTGCCAGTCGACTGTTAGGTCGCCGCTTTGGGTTTCAAAACTCAGATAGGCGGTGCCGCGATAGGTGCTGCCATCGGTGTTGGTTCCGACAACATCAAAGCTGTTGGGCAACACCGAAAGGAAGTCTTCCAGGAGGTTGGCATATTCCTCATCGTGGATTGACGCGCGATCGGATTTTTGTGCCGTCGCTAATGAGGTTGATGTCGCCAAAAAAGCGAGCGTCAATCCCATCGCTGCGAAGGCGGCAAAAGCGGTGCGCATCGTTAGATCCTTTATAGGTCCAAGACCAACCGTTGAACGTCTTCCAGGCTTTCTTTCACACGCACCAGGAATGTCACAGCTTCCTTGCCGTCAACAATGCGGTGATCCTATGAAAGCGCCAGATACATCATTGGACGGATGACAACCTGACCATTCACCGCCATGGGGCGTTCCTGGATCTTGTGCATGCCAAGGATACCCGACTGGGGGGCGTTCAAGATCGGTGAGGACATCAGCGAGCCGTACACGCCGCCATTGGAGATGGTGAAGCTCGCGCCCTGCATGTCGTCAATGCCGAGCTTGCCGTCGCGGGCGGCCAGACCCAGGCGACCGATCTCTTTTTCAATCTCGGCGATCGACATCTGATCAGCATCGCGCACCACAGGTACGACGAGACCTTTGTCGGTGCCCACCGCGACACCAATATGCGCGAAATTTTTGTAGATGATGTCGGTGCCATCGATCTCAGCGTTCACCGCCGGAATTTCTTTCAGCGCGTGCGTCACCGCCTTGGTGAAGAAACCCATAAAGCCAAGCTTTACGCCGTGCTTCTTCTCAAACAGTTCCTTGTACTGTTTGCGGATGTCCATCACCGGACCCATGTCCACTTCATTGTAGGTGGTGAGCATCGCGGCACTGTTTTGTGCGTCCTTCAGGCGGCGGGCGATGGTCTGGCGCAGACGGGTCATGCGCACGCGATCTTCGCGTGGCTCGTCCTGGGCCGACGACGGTGCGCGCGCCGATGCCGGGGCGGAGGTCGCCGGCGCGGTTTGGCCTGAGTTGATGGCGTTGATCACGTCGCCCTTGAGAACCTGACCGCGCTTGCCGGTGCCGGCGGCCACGCTGACGCCGGTCTCAGCCATCATGCGGCTGGCCGATGGTGCGGGCGGCATCTCGGTGACCGAAGGTGGAACGGAGGTATTGGGCTGCGGCGCCTCATTCGGGATGGCCGGGCTGACGGCATCGGAGCTATTCGCGCTCGATGCACTGGCGCCTGCCGCCGCACCTTCTTCGATCTTCAAGAGAAGATTGCCCGGCTCGACGATGTCGCCGGTCTTCACAACGATCTCCGCAATCTTGCCTGAGACGGGTGCTGGAATTTCCTGGGCCGCCTTGTCGGTTTCTAGTTCCAGCAGCAAATCGTCGGCCTTCACGGCATCGCCGACTTTGACGGAGATTTCGCCGACCTCGGCTTCGGTGACAGATTCGCCGGCGCTCGGCGTGATCACATCGACCAGTTTGCCGCCAGAGGCTGCTGGAGCAGCATCGGCTGGCGCTGTTTCCTTTTTTGCGGCAGGTGCAGGGGTCGCGCCATCGCCTGCTTCGAGCATGCCGAGCAGGGTGCCGACTTCAACCGTTTCGCCTTCCTTGACCAGGATTTCGCCCAGCGCACCGGAGGCCGGGGCGGGCACCTCAACGGTGACCTTGTCGGTCTCCAGTTCCACCAAGGGTTCATCGGCGTTCACCGCTTCGCCTGACTTTTTGTACCAACTGGCCACGGTGGCTTCGGTGACGGACTCACCAAGGGTCGGAACGCGGATTTCACTCGCCATTTTCGGTCTCCATGCAGCCGGTCACATCCGGCGCGATTGCCCGGCTGGAAGCCGGAAAAAGAATTACTCGCCCAAGGCTTCGTCGAGGAAGGCCTTGAGCTGCGCCTGGTGCTTCGACATCAGGCCGGTTGCCGTGGCCGCCGCCGCTGAACGGCCGGCGTAATGCGGGCGTTTGTGCTTGGCGTCGATCTTGTTGAGCACCCACTCAATGTTCGGTTCGATGAAGGTCCAGGAGCCCATGTTTTTTGGCTCTTCCTGGCACCAAACGACCTCTGCCTGCTTGAAGCGGGACAGTTCGGTGATCAGCGCCCGGGCTGGGAACGGGTAAAGCTGTTCAACGCGCAGGATTTGGACGTCGTTGACGCCGCGCTTTTCGCGCTCCTCGTAAAGGTCGAAGTAGACCTTGCCCGAACAGAGCACAACGCGACGGATCTTGTCGTCTTTCACCAACTGGATCGGTTCGTCCTTCAGGACTTCAGCATCGTCCCACAAGACGCGGTGGAAGGTGCTGTCCGGGCCGAACTCATTAAGCCGCGAGGTTGCACGCTTGTTCCGCAGAAGCGACTTTGGCGTCATCAGGATGAGCGGCTTACGGAAGTCGCGTTTCAACTGGCGGCGCAGCACGTGGAAGTAGTTGGCCGGCGTTGTGCAGTTGGCGACTTGCATATTGTCTTCGGCACACATTTGCAGGAAGCGCTCCAGACGAGCCGAAGAGTGCTCTGGTCCTTGGCCTTCATAGCCATGCGGCAGCAAGCAGACCAGGCCCGACATGCGCAGCCATTTGCGCTCACCAGAGGAAATGAACTGGTCGAACAGAACCTGTGCACCGTTGGCGAAGTCGCCAAATTGCGCTTCCCAAAGCGTCAGCGCATTCGGCTCGGCCATCGAGTAGCCGTACTCAAACCCGAGCACCGCTTCTTCCGATAGCATCGAGTTGATGACTTCGTACCGCGCCTGGCCCTCTTTGAGATTGTTCAGCGGGATCAGGCGTTTTTCGTCACGTTGATCGTAGAGCACCGAATGGCGCTGTGAGAACGTGCCGCGCTCGCAGTCCTGTCCGGACAGGCGGATTGGATGGCCGTCCAGCGCCAAAGTGCCAAAAGCCAGCGCTTCGCCGGTCGCCCAATCGATGCCTTCGCCGGAATCAATCATGGCTTTGCGGTTGGCCAAAAAGCGCTTGATCGTGCGGTGGGCCTCAAAGCCTTCAGGTGTGGTGGTGAGTTTGGCGCCGATATCCTTCAGCACGTCCATATCCACGCCGGTTTTGCCCTTGCGCGGATCATCATCAACCTTGGCTTGCGAAAGGCCGGCCCACTTTCCATCCAGCCAATCGGCCTTGTTGGGTTTATAGGCCTGGCCAATCTCAAATTCCTTGTCGAGATCTGCACGGTAGTCGGCCTTGCGCTGATCGATATCGGCTTCGCTCAGCACACCTTCTTTGACCAGCTTTTCAGAGTAAAGCGTCAGCGTGGTCGGGTGCGAGCGGATCTTCTTGTACATGATCGGCTGCGTGAAGGCCGGCTCATCGCCCTCATTATGGCCATAGCGGCGATAGCAGAACATATCGATAACCACTGGCTTGTGGAACTTCTGCCGGAATTCGATCGCGATCTTGGCCGCATAGGTGACGGATTCGGGGTCATCGCCGTTGCAATGGAACACCGGTGCCTCGACCATCTTCGCCACGTCCGATGGGTAAGGCGAAGAACGAGAGAGACGTGGATCGGTGGTAAAGCCAATCTGGTTGTTGATGATGAAATGTATCGAGCCAGACGTTCTGTGTCCGCGCAGACCCGACAGGCCAAAGCACTCGGCAACAACGCCTTGGCCGGCAAAGGCCGCATCACCGTGCAGAAGCAGCGGCAATACCTTGGCGCGCTCTTCAAGCGGCACGACCTCAGTGTCCTCATCGAAGTTTCCGATTTGGTCTTGCTTGGCCCGCACTTTGCCGAGCACCACCGGGTTGACGATCTCCAGGTGGGAGGGGTTCGCGGTCAGCGACAGGTGCACCTTGTTGCCGTCGAATTCGCGGTCGGAGGAGGCACCAAGGTGATATTTCACATCGCCGGAGCCTTCCACATCATCCGGCGCAAAAGAGCCGCCCTTGAATTCATGGAAAATCGCCCGGTGTGGCTTGGGGCCTTCGATGCGCTGCTGGATCCAGCTTTTTTCTTCGCCATCGGAGATGTGCTGGAACTCCACGCCGAAGGTGGAGCAATAGGTGCGCTTCAAGATGTCGAGCATCTCGGGGATGGTCGCGAAATCAAGACCCAGCACGTTGTCGAGGAAAATCTTGCGGCTGAAATCCGCGTCCGTCCAGCCATAGCTGCGTGGATCGAGCTCGGGATGATCCTCGGGCTCTTTCAGTTCCAACGGGTCAAGGTCGGCGGCAAGGTGGCCGCGCATGCGATAGGCACGGATCATCATGATCGCACGGACCGAGTCGCGCGTCGCCTGCTGCACCTGCTCGGCGGAGACCTCGACGCCGGCGACCTGTGCGTTCTTTTTCAGCTTCTCGCCGACGGCCTTGGCGGCGGCACGTTCATCCACACCCCAATGGCTGTCGAGCGCGGAGACCAGTTCGCCATTGCCGGCGATCGGCCAATCGGACCGTTTCCAGGAGGCGCCGCGTGCGTTCTCGGCAACATCGCTCGCGTCATCGCCAAGCTCAGCGAAGAACGCGGCCCATTCAGCGCCGAATTGGGAAGGGTCATTCTGGTAGTCAGCGTAAAGTTGATCCAGATAGGCGGCATTGCCGCCGTAAAGGAATGACGTGGCGGCGAAAGCCGCGTTCGCATCCTGCCGTGCCATCGGCTCATTTCGCGGGGGGTGTCCCCGTGCTCCCTATGTCGGCCGCATGCCTGTCACGCGGCCTGATTGTCGGTTCGTCCAGCCCAGATAGGCATGAACGAAACCGTTTTCACTATCCGTTCAGAATCTTGACCAAAGTCTTGCCAAGTTGGGCCGGTGACGGCGAAACGGCAATGCCCACTTCTTCCATAGCGGCGATTTTGTCTTCTGCGCCGCCCTTACCGCCGGAAATCACCGCGCCGGCATGGCCCATGGTCCGTCCTGGAGGCGCTGTGCGCCCAGCAATGAAGCCGACAGTCGGCTTCCAACGGCCCTTTTTCTTTTCAGTCGGCGAGGAACATTTCCAACACGTCAATGAATTCTGTGCCCTTCACCGGATCGCCGCCAATACCGACAGCGGTCGACTGACCAAGATTTTCATTGGTGGTCTGGAAGACCGCTTCATAGGTCAGCGTGCCGGACCGTGAAACGATGCCAACATTGCCCTTCTTGAAGATGTTGCCTGGCATAATGCCGATCTTGCACTCATCCGGTGTCATGATGCCCGGGCAATTGGGGCCAAGCAAACGGGATTTTGAACCCGCCAGATGATCCTTCACCTTCACCATGTCGACAACAGGAATGCCTTCGGTGATGCAGGTAATGAAGGAAATCTCGGCATCAATCGCCTCGATGATCGCTGCTGCTGCACCTGCTGGCGGCACATAAACGACCGAAGCGTTAGCGCCGGTCGCGTCTTTGGCTTCGGCAACCGTGGCGTAGATCGGCAGGTCTTTGCCCGCTGCCGGGCCAGCGCCCTCGCCAGCGGTCCAATTGGTGCCACCCTTTTTGGGGTGGATACCGGCGACCATCTGCGTGCCGTGATAGGCCAGCGCCTGCTCGGTGTGGAACGTGCCGGTTTTGCCGGTCAGGCCCTGCACGATGATCTTGGTGTTCTTGTCGACAATGATGGACATGAAAAGGAACGCTCCGAGGGTTGGGAGAAACTGTGTCGGGTCTAGTGCTTCGTTGGCGAGAGAAAATCACGTCGCCATCTGGCGAAGCGATGGCTTGCTTGAACGGCCCATTTGCCGCTGAACACAAAGGCTGCCGGGGAATCGTCTGGATAACTGCTGACCAAGTATTCCGCGCGCTTAGGGTCACGGATGGGCAAGTCGGTGATGGTCTCGTGGGCGCTATCAGGTTTGGCGAACAGCCCGCTGGTTGTAGCCAGGTGCTCGCCAACGGGTGCCAAGCCGGCCTTCAAAGCTGCTGCTTCCAGTGTCTCGGCAACGAAACCATGCACATGAGCGAAATGGAATCGGTCGAAGGACGGTTTGTGGTTTGGCCGCATGTCGGGAACGGCGATATGCACCATCCCGTTGTCGTCCAGCCATTCTGCCATTTTGGAGATAGCTTCGACCGGTTTGCGAAGATGCTCCACCACGTGAAAGCAGGTGATGACGTCAAATGAACCAGCGTCAAGATCAGCATCTTCCCAGCGCGAGGAAAACGCATCCACGCCGTACTCTTGCTTGGCGAAATCCAGATAATCACTGCCTGGGTCAAAGGCGGTAACCGTGCAGCCAGCTTCCTGGGCCAAATAGGCAAACTCTCCACTGCCGCAGCCGAAGTCGAGCAGTCTTGTGCCCGGCTTGATCCAAGGCTCCAACTCCGACATGCGGGCCTCGGCTATCCGCATTGAGTTGGCAATGTGCGCTCTGGGCGGTCTTGATCCCGCGAACTGATAGTCTTTGCGATAGCCGGACGAATAATAGGCATTGAGTTCATCGTCCGTCGGCATTGGATCGGTGCGCATGAGGCCACAATCGACGCACGCAATGGTGTTCAAAGGCTTCAGCCGCCGGTCGGTTGAGCAGATCAGAACCTTTTCCGCACTGCCACACAGGTCGCAAGCTTCATCGCTTCCAACGAACGGGTAGGGCACAAAGGGGAGAAGGTTCTGAAGCACGGTGATCTTCTCTTCTGCGGCGCTAGCCCACAGCCTTGACTATTTTCTGGGCGGCGTCGTCGAGATCATCGGCGGCGATGACGTTGAGACCCGAAGAGTTGATAATGGCCTTGCCCTCTTCAACCTTAGTGCCTTCCAGCCGAACAACCAGCGGCACTTGCAGGCCGACATCTTTGACCGCCTGCACCACGCCTTCGGCGATCACATCGCAGCGCATGATGCCGCCAAAGATATTCACCAAAATACCTTTCACATTCGGATCCGCAGTGATGATTTTGAAAGGTTGTGGCGCCGCCACCGACATCAAGGAAGTTGGCGGGCTCTTTGCCGTAAAGCTTGATGATGTCCATCGTTGCCATGGCAAGGCCGGCGCCGTTGACCATGCAACCGATATCGCCATCAAGCGCGACATAGGCGAGGTCGTATTTCGAGGCTTCGATTTCTTTCTCGTCTTCCTCGGTTTTGTCGCGCAGCTCCATTACGTCGGCGTGGCGGAAAAGCGCGTTGCCATCGAAGGAGACTTTGGCGTCAAGCACCCGCAAATGACCGTCCTTCATGACGATCAGCGGGTTGATCTCCAACAAGCTCATGTCTTTTTCGGTGAACGCTTTGTAGAGGATCGGGAACAGCGAATTGCCGTCCTCAGCGGCCGCGCCAGATAGCTCGAAGGCCGTGTTCAGCTTGGCGACTGTGGCATCATCGACGCCTGCGTCCACATCCACATCGATGGTGTGGATTTTATCCGGTGTGTCTTCAGCGACCGCTTCGATGTCCATGCCACCCTCGGTGGACGCGACGAACGAGACCTTGCCGGTTTCGCGGTTGACCAGGATCGAGCAGTAGAGTTCGCTCTCAATGTCGGCGCCGTCTTCCAAATAGAGACGATTGACCTGCTTGCCGGCCTCGCCGGTCTGTTTGGTGACCAGCGTGTTGCCGAGCATCTCACCGACATGGGAGAGCACTTCGTCCTTGGAGAAGGCGAGCCGCACGCCACCTTTGGCGTCGGGACCCAGTTCCTTGAACTTGCCTTTGCCGCGACCGCCGGCATGGATTTGGCTTTTCACCACCCAGACCGGGCCACCAAGCTCGTCGACGGCGGCAGGTGCGTCGGCGGCATCAAGCAGCGGGACGCCATCGGCGACCGGGGCGCCAAAAGTCTTCAGGAGGGCCTTGGCCTGATATTCATGGATGTTCATGTCATATCCTAAGTTGGACGCGTATCGGTTGGTTCAGTTCAAGAGAAACGGGAAGAAGCCGCGTTGGCGGCCGACAAGGGTTTGGAAGCTGCGCCAGTTGGCGTCGCTGATAAGGGTGCCGTCTTCGACGGCATAAAGAATGCCAGCGCCCTGGATGATGCCGAGCAGATCGAACGATTGTGGTTCATCCAGCATGGTGCGGATATTGATGCCATGGCTTCCGCTGCGGGCGCCCAGGCGCCAATGCGGCGCGAGAAGCTCGCCTTCAAGCAGCGCTTCCAGATCGTCGAGAATGGCAAGCCAGGCCGGACCGGTCCCGCCGGGAAAATCGATGCCGAGCCCGGAGCTTTGCGCATCATTGGGGATCCATTCGCGCGTTTGATCGGTTTCGGCGCCGACACGCCGCCAGAATGTTCGGTTTTGCGCGACCATGGCCAGCATATGAAGACGTGCGCTTTGCGTGCGGTCGGCGCCCGGTTGCTGTTCGAGCACACGGATGATCGTCGCGGCGAGGTCCGCCCAGCGCGCGTCATTTCCCGTGAACCCAGGATTGTCGCGGCGGCTCAAGGCTTCCAATTGCGCACCGGCGCCCATCACTTCGTCGATGACCGCGGCTGGTGCAAACGCCAGCACCATGTCGCTGGCGCTCGACAACATGTGGGTATAGGCGGCCAGCCATGCGGCATCAGATTGGTCGAAGTCGATCACCAGTGCACCCGGTAAATCGTCGAGTGCGGCGACTGCTTGCCTGCCCCCAATAGCCACCGCGCCAATGGTGAGAAGCTGTTCGGCGTCTTGGCGCACGCCGTCCGTGTTGGCGTCCATCCAGACGCTAGAAAGATCGATGGTTGCGGTGAACTGCGCATCCTCATCGATCTGGCCGAGTGTTGCGCGCGCTGCGTCCATCTGAGCGTCGAGATCGGCAAAGATCGTTTCGATCACGGCGCCAGAAAAGGCTTCGGGACTTGGGTTTTCCGGCAGATCCAGGCGCAGGACCGGCAGAAAGTCCAAGCCTTCGGTCACGCCGACGCTGTAACGCGTTTGCAGCGCCAGTTCGACGCCGCGAAGAAACTGCGCGCCCGCCAAGGTGAACCGATCGGCATCGCCAAGGTCCGTGTCCGCACTCAACCGATCGATCATCGGCTGTAAACCCTCGGCGAAGGAGATCGCATTCTCATCAACCGGAACCGGCGTTTCTGCCGGTGCGGGCGTTTGCGTGGACGGCCCCTTTTGCGCCAGCGCGTCACCATTGCCTGCGAGCAGCACAGTGCTGAGCGCCAGGGCAAAAGCCGCTGGCGCTGAGACCGATCCGCGCTGCGCAGGAAGAGGCGATGGCATACGTGCCGTCCTTTGGGGCCGTTGGTCTCGCGAGGATTAAACCAGCGAGGCGTCGATGGATTTGCAGGCGTCCATCAAGCCCTTCACTGAGTTCACCGACTTGTCGAACTCTTCGCGCTCGGCAATGTCGAGGTCGATCTCGATGACTTTCTCCACGCCGTTCTCACCGATGATGGTGGGCACGCCGACATACATGTCATCCAGGCCATATTCGCCCTTCAACGCCGCCGCGCACGGCAGAACGCGCTTTTTGTCCTTCAGATAGCTCTCGGCCATCATGATCGCCGAGGCTGCCGGGGCGTAGAAGGCGGAGCCGGTTTTCAGAAGGCCAACGATTTCCGCACCGCCATCGCGCGTGCGCTGTACGATTTGGTCAAGCTTTTCCTGGCTCATCCAACCCATGGAAACGACGTCATCCAAGGAGATGCCGCCGACGGAGGAATAGCGGGTCAGCGGCACCATGGTGTCACCGTGGCCGCCGAGCACGAAGGCATTCACGTCTTCGACCGACACATCCAGCTCCTCGGCGATGAAGTAACGGAAGCGCGCTGAATCCAAAACACCGGCCATGCCGCAAACCTTGTTGCGGGGCAGGCCGGAAAATTTCTGCAATGCCCAGACCATGGCATCCAGCGGGTTGGTGATGCAGATCACAAAAGCGTTGGGCGCGTATTTTGCGATGCCGGCGCCAACCTGTTCCATGACCTTCAAGTTGATTTCCAGCAAATCATCGCGGCTCATGCCAGGCTTGCGCGGTACGCCGGCCGTGACGATGCACACATCGGCGCCTTCAATGGCTTCATAGCCGGTGGTGCCGGACAGCTTGGCGTCAAAACCATCAACCGGCGAACTCTCTGCAATGTCCAATGCTTTGCCCTGGGGGATGCCGTCGGCGATGTCGAACATCACGATGTCGCCGAGTTCTTTCAGGCCTGCCAAATGGGCCAGCGTTCCACCAATCTGGCCGGAACCGATCATTGCAAGTTTCTTGCGAGCCATTCATTCCCCCTGGGACGCTCGTCCCGTTAGGACGCCTATCGCTTCAAACCGATCGCGGAAGCGCAGCGTCAGGCGCCGATTTCGCGCCGATAGAACACAGGTGACGTTAAGGTAAAGTGCCTCGTTGCCGTCGTTGGGGTGGTATACGCAAGGTTGGCCCAAGGCAAGTTGGGCAAACGCATAAGATCGCTGGCTTCTCAATAGCTTACGTTAAGGTAATGCCAGCACACGGTCGTTGCGGCGGTGAGACGGCTGGTCAGGCCGCCATGGCGCGCCGCTGGGCGCGCAGATAATCCTCTGAGCGCATGTCGATAAGCCGGGATGCAGTGCGGTCGAAGGCAAAGGCCTCATTTCCATTCGGTGCCGAATAGAGTTCATGCGGTTCGCCATCAGCCGAGGCGATCAGTTTGGTCCGCGTGTCGTACATCGCGTCGATCAGTGTGATGAAGCGTTTGGCCTCGTTGCGTTTTTCAGCGCTCATGCGCGGGATGCCGTCGATCATCAGCGTGTGAAAGTGGTGACAAAGCGCCAGGTAATCCTCGGCGCCCAACGGCTGCGCGCATAATTGGTCGAAGGTGAAACGGGCAACGCCATGGGCCTGATGCGGTACGGGCACATCACGGCCTTTCACTTTGATCGCGTAGGCCTCGCCTTCATGATGATTGGTCAGGCGCCCCCAGGCGTCGTCCATGGCATGATCGGACACTGGACCGAGTGGATTGTACCAGGTTGGCGCGGCACCCAGCTTGTCGATGCGATAGTCCTTGTCAGCATCAAGCTCGAAGATATCGACGTGGCGGTGCAACATCTCAACGAACGGCATGAACAGGGCGCGGTTGAGGCCGTCTTTGTAGAGTTCGGACGGAATGACGTTCGAGGTGGCAACCAGAACCACGCCGCGCTGGAAAAGCTGGGTGAATAGGCGGCCAAGGATCATCGCGTCGGCGATATCGACGACGTGGAACTCGTCGAAACAGATGAGCATGGACTCGTTGGCGATAGCTTGCGCCACTGGCGGAATGGGATCGTCCTGCTTCGTGGTGCCGGCCTTCAGTGCTTGTCGGTGCGCGTGGATGCGCTCGTGGACGTCGGCCATGAAGGTGTGGAAATGCGAGCGGCGTTTGCGCTTGATGGCGGCGACATCGAAAAAGAGGTCCATCAGCATGGTTTTGCCGCGCCCGACGCCGCCCCACAGATAGAGCCCTTTGATTGGCGGGGCGGCAGCCTTGCGCTTGGCAAAGAGCCAGCCAAGTGCACTGGACTTGCGCGCCAGGCGCAGTTCGGCAAGTTCCGCGTTGAGCTGATCAAGCGTGGATGCGGCGCGGCGTTGGACCGGATCGTCGCTTAGCTCGCCGGCCTGGATCAAAGCTTGGTAGCGCTCGCTGACCCGCAGATGGGCCGGCAGCAGCGGGGCGGCTGGTTTGGGATCGGACAGGCGGTTGGAGGCCAACGTCGCGGGCCTAGCGGAACAGCGTCAGCGCGCCGCCGGTATCAAGTTGGCCGGCATAGCGGGTCGGGCCGGTGCGGAAGAGGCGACCGATGGGTGCGCCTTCGGTATCGCGCAGCAGCACTTGCTGGCCCTCGATCGACCAGGCGGTCAGACCGCTCAGTTGCACATCGCCGCAGTTGCGGGTCGAAGCGCGGTAACCGCCCTGCCAGGTGGTCAGCGACAGGTTGATCGAGCAGGTGGCGACTGGCGTTGCCGCCGACCATGCACCGATGAGATCGTCTTCGCTCACGTCCGACGCGCCGCCAGGTGGCTCTGGAAGAGGCGCGCTTTCCAAGGTCGTCGCTTCGACAGTGCCGTCCAAAGGCGCGTTTGGATCAAAGGGTGCATTGGGATCGAAAGGCGCGTTGGGGTCGGTTCCGGCAACATCTTCCAGCGTCTGGCTTTCAACGCTGGGTTCCTGTCCGAAGGTAATCGGTTGCGGCAGGCTATTGGCGGTGACGGTCGTTGTTGGCACCGGTGGTAGAGGACGCAGCGTGTTGCCGCCGCTCATGCAGCCGGCGAGCAGCAAGACTGACGCGCAAGTCATGAGAAGCGGAGTAAGCGCGGGTCTGGCTGCGGGCGTTGCCGCCCTTGCGCGCGCTGAAAAAACCATTGGGGCCGATCCTCTGCCATTGCAGCCATGTGTTGCGGGTCGGGTCGAGCCCAACAGGCGCTTTATAGCCAACGGCTTAAACAATGCACAACACGCCATCCGACCAAGCGTTACAGGCGCTTGGGCGAATCGCTTTTGATGGGCGCTGGGCCCGGTGATCAAGCGGAGTTGGCGAAGGGATTGTCGGCAACCGCGTCCATGGCTGTCAACTCGGCAACCAGATCCTTGACTGGGCCGCGCAGCTCTTCGGCAAGGCGCAGGAAATCCAGATAGCGCGTGCCGGGGGCATCGCCCTTGTCGGATGCCGTTGGCGGGGTGATGTCCCAGTGGCGCACATCGACACCCTCGCCGAGGGCGAGTTTGGTGGCTGTTGGAAGCTTGGCGCCCAAGAGCACGACATGGTCGATGCGCGGTGCGCCGGCGAACGCGTAGAGCGCCAGCGGTTTCAACGACAGGCCTGCCGTATCGAGCTTCAGCCGCTGCATTGCGCGCAGCATCACAGGGTCGGAATTGGCGGCGTCGCTAGTTGTTGCCGAATAGACGCGCAGCGGCATCGGACCAGCGGCGTTGCGCGCGCAATCGAGCGCCAACGCTTCAGCCAACATGCCCAAACCAACGCCTTCAGCGCCGACAAACAAAACACTGCGATCAAACATAGTCCGCCTTTTATGCTCCCGGTGGTCGCGTCACGATAGGCGCGGATGGATGGGGTCTTATGCCCCGAATCGGTTGACCGAATCTTGCCGCGCCGGACGCTTTTGATGAGCGGGACGTAGGCCCCAATCTCAACAAAAGTATGACACGACCGATACCGGTTTCTGGTCAGTCCTGCAAGGTGCCGACAAGGGAAGCCACAGTGGACTCATCCTCCAGCTGCATGGCCGCCGCGACTAGAGCCACGGCGCGCGGATGCAGCGGGATATCGCCGTCGGGGATGGCGATGGACACGACGCCGTCGGCACTGACACTGACGCAAACCTGGTCGGCCGGCACATGGGTGCCGTCGGCGTTGGTCGCGGTGATCAGCCGGATCGGCTTATCTTTTTTCGGTGTCGTCGTGGCCATGCGTTTACCGTCTCACGGGCCGCCGCGCGGTGCAAGCAAGAGGCAAAAGCATGCCTAACAACAACGCCCATCCTAATGATCTACCCCGGCATAGGCGTCTTCGCCCCAGCGCGCTTCGACTGTGCGGTCGCGGCGGCAAGAGGCGCGGTAGAATTGATAGCGCAGCGGATTATTCTGATAATAGTTCTGGTGGTAGTCCTCGGCCGGCCAGAAGCGCGGCGCATCGACGATTTCTGTGGCCACCATTTCACCCAGCGCGTCGGAGGCGCTTGCGGCGGCAGCTTCAGCGATCGCGCGCTGGTCCTCGTCCATAACGTAGATGGCCGTCGAATAGGAATGGCCGCGGTCACAGAACTGGCCACCACCATCAAGCGGATCGACGGTGCGGAAGAAGCTGTGGGTCAGTTCTTCATACGAGACGACGGATGGATCGTAGATGATCTCCACAGCCTCGCGGTCGCCCGAGCCGACATGGGTTTGGTAGGTTGGGTTCGGCAGCCGCCCGCCGATATAGCCGGATGTCGTCTGAAGCACACCTTCGACGTGATCGAAGTCCTTCTCAACACACCAGAAGCATCCACCGGCAAAGATCGCGGTTTGCGTCTCGCCCGACGCGCTGACGGGTTGCTCGGTGGTGGACGACTGGCTTTGCGCGCCAGATGCAAGGGCAAGACCGCCCAAGGCAGCCAGAGCGGCTGAGCCCAGGGCAAGGGCGGCGCGGCGGGAGAAAAGGGCCATGATGGTCTCCATCAGTTTGTTCGATGCGGCCTATATGGTCGCTTTGCTCGCGCCGCGCCAATCGCAATGCATCACGGCTGCGTTAGCGGTTCGTCAGGCAAGTGCGGCGGACCATCTTTTTGAAGGCGACCGGACCAATCGATCTTCTGGGTGGTGAACATCGTCACCGCCAATACGGCGAAGGCGAAGATCGACCCAGCGAGAAGCGCATAGTCTTCCAGCCGCAGGAAAAGATAGAGCACACCGAAAATGGAGGCGATCAGCGCCACGACAAGCGCGCCATATTTCGGGCTTTCCAGCGAGCGTGCACAGTAGGTTCCGATCAGCAAGGCGGTTGCGGTACCGGCCAGCACGTAGGCGATCAGGAAGCCAAGATGCTCGGCGAGCGAGAGCAGCAGGATGTAGAACAGCACCAGCGCCAGGCCGACAAAAACATATTGCACCACGTGCACGCGTTTGCCGGTGCGCACCTCGATCACGAAAACGCAGAGAAAGACGACGCCGATGAAAAGGATCGCGTATTTCAGCGCGCGATCGACCAGCGCGTAATAGTCCACCGGCTGGAAGAAGCGCACGCCAAAGGCGTCCTGGTTGAGCTGGTTGAGGTAGGCGTTGCTGCCAAGGGTGAAGGCGAGTGGTACCGCGCGCGCCAGATGCGGCACCTGCCACTGGGCGGAAAAGCCGACATCCTCGCGGATTGTCGAGGCTTCGGGAAGTGCCGCGCCGGTGAAAGACGGGTGCGGCCAGTTACTAACAATGGAGGCGGTCGTGTCGCGCGCCGTCGGCGCGATGAACAGCGAGTCCGAGCCGTTGAGCGCCAGGTCGATGCGGAATTCAAACCCACGCGGATTGACCAGAAAAAGGTTCGGCACGTGAATGCCGGTAAGAGTGTTCCTTTCGACGGATCGCGGGCCGGCATAGTCTGCTTGGTTGGGCAGCGGCCCCTCGATGCCGAGACTTGGTTCGAATGGGCGCGGCTCACCGTCCATTTGCAGCGTTACCGCGTTGCGGATGGCGCGCACCGACGAGATGGCCAGCGACAACCGCGCTTCGGACCAGCGGAACCTGGCGTTCTGGCCGGATATCGCCTCGCCGGAGGGTTCGGCGAAACTGCCTTCAAAGGTGATGTCGGCGCCGTAAACGGTGACATCGAAAATGCCGCGTGAGCGCACTTCGGTGGTCGCGTCGGCGGTGATGGTGAGGTCATCGGGCAGAAAGACGGCCTCGCGGCGCACGGTGATGGTGGTTTCTTCATTGTCGACGATGCGCGTTTCATCCACCTCGTACGGCACGGTGATGAACGGACCGATGAGCCGTTGCGACCCGCCCCAGGTTTGGGCGATTTCGCGGGCCACGTCACGGGCGCGGTCTTCACGTTCAGAAACCAAGAGCCAGATCAGCGAAGCTGGAATGAGCAGCAGCAGCGACAGCACGCCAAGGGTGAAAAATTTGAAACCCGGCGAGCGCATGAAACGCCCGGATGCATCGACAAAGGAAGTGGCCATGAAAAGTGTCGCCTAGAATTCGTGCGCGGTTTTCATCCGCGCTTGCGCCCCGGCGTGACTGGCTAGTGGCCAATTGTGGCAGAGGTTGGCGTTACGTGCGGTGAGAGTTGGGAGAGGTTTGGGCGCGGTTGGGCCGCAGGCCCAGAGCAAAAGGGGATGCTGTTTGGGCGCGCTATCGAGTCGACATGGTCCTCTTGGCCGGTAAGGTAGCGTGACAAGGAGTCGGCCCATGCGCTGTGAACATCGCGACCAGATAAAGCTGGATCTGCCCAGCGATGATGCAAAGCAGGGTGCCGTTTGCCAGGCGTGTCAGGAGATCGGCAGCACATGGCTGCACCTGCGCATGTGCATGACGTGCGGCAAAGTCGGCTGCTGTGATGACAGCCCAAACCGCCACGCCCGTGCCCATGCGGAAACCGATAACCACCCGATTATCACCTCCTATGAAGTCGGCGAGCGCTGGCGCTACTGCTTTATCGACAACAAACTTGTTTGATCTTCCGGCAGTTGGGCACGGCTGTCTCGGTGAACCAATAGGGCGTTTTCGGGCCTGCCCGGCAGGATCGCACCGGTGTCTGCCGCCGAAGCTGGATGGCCGGCTTGAGCCCGGCCATGACGATCATGGTTTGGCAAAGCCGATGCGCAAACGACGTCGCTTCGCATCGGAAGCAACGTGAGGAATAGGAAGCGGGGTGCCGTGAAGCATCGCCGTGTCTGAAATTATGTGTTCGATGCCGCATGGCACCCCGCGCGAAGCGATTTTGGGCGTATCGAACCGGTGCCCTGGGTGCCAAGCTGTGGTTCCACCCATGCGCAGCGCACCAGGCAAGCAGATTTTCGCCTGTCTTGCCGACGCCACGCCTACCTGCACTGAAAGGCCGACACCGATCCGGTTCTGCCCCCATGACGCCGTTGTGCTGCGCGCGGCTCTGCTGAGGCAAAGGCGTTGCGTGGCACAGAGCACAATGTGCGCTCGCGGGTCGTGACCCCGACAGCGACGATGGGCGCTTCACCCTTCCACCGGCCCGGGCACGACCCCGAGCTTCCCTAGGTCACATGATGGAAGGTGAGGCGATGATGCATGAAGACGAGGAGGCGGGGATAAGAGTAGGCGTTGTGCCCGGTTCAGTGATTTGTCTGGCCCCATCGTGGAGCGGGTCAATGCCGGTTGCAGAACGGCAGTTTTGCGGACAAAGCGACATTTTGCTGTGTCCTCACAAATGTCCGCTTTGGTGCGCTTCACCATTCCTGTTAAACTACGAGTATGTGGACCTATTTTCGCAGCGACGATGTTGAGTTTGGGGTCCCGGACGGTGTTCCGGACGCGCAGCTCAAGCCACATTTGCATGATGTCGTCCAAGTGATGCTGATCACCGAAGGGTCGCGCCAGGTCACTCTTGGAACAGCGGCAATTTGTGTCGAAACATCATGCGCGTTGATTATTCCAGCCGGTGTCGTTCATGTGGCACGTGAAGGGGCTTGGACGGGCTTCAACGCATACGTTGAAACAGATCAACTTTCGAACTCAGTCGCCCGCCTTTTGCGATTGGAAAGCCTTCCGTATTGGACCGTCGAGACGGATGAAGCGTGCTTGGGCCAACACTGTGATGCCCTTCTCGACCTCATTTCCGACGCGACACCTATTTGGGAAGACCCGAGCATCGAGCCGTTCTCCTTTGCTGCTGCCGATACAACAGATTGGCCCGCGAGCCGGGAAGGGCAGATCAGGCGGTATCGCCGGGAGGCAGGTATCTCGCCTTATGCCCACATGAAGGCAACACAACTCAATCAGGCGCGGCGCAGGATTGCCGAGGGAGAGAGTATCGCATCCGTGGCGGCTGACCTCGGCTTTACGGACCAAGCACATCTGGGACGTCAGTTCAAAGCCAGCTATGGGACGTCTCCGGGCCGCTACGCCAACAGCTGACCTTTTCCGGTCACAAACGTACCATACCGCCTATCAATCAGACCCTAGACTATTGGCTGCAAGCAACTGTTTAGGCGTGGTATTCCTGTGGACCCTTTGATCCTCTCGTTTCTGTTTTTAGCAGGCATCGTCGGCGGCGGCGTGAACGCCATCGCGGGCGGTGGGACATTCTTCACCTTCCCTGCCATGATCGCTTCTGGCCTTGATCCACTGACAGCAAATGCGTCGAACGCCGTGGCGATCTATCCGGGCCATGCGGCGGCGGTACCCGCCTATCGGGAAGAACTCAGATCGGCAGGACGACCGTTGCTTCTTCGAAGTGCAATCGTTGCCCTCGGTGGGCTTCTTGGAGCAGGTCTGCTCCTTCAAACAGGGGCCGTTGCATTTGAAGGACTAGTCCCATGGCTTCTTCTTGCAGCGACCTTACTGTTCGCATTTGGTCCCGCCCTTGCGTCCGTGTCTGCGCGGTTGCGGTCCGAATCCCGTTGGATGACGAGCGGCGTCGAATTTCTGTTTGCCGTTTATGGCGGCTACTTTGGAGCTGGTCTTGGTGTTTTGCTGATGGCGGCCTTAACGATCATCGGCATCCGTGATGTGCAGATGGCCAACGCCCAAAAAAACTGGCTCGCAACGATCATCACGACATTCTCGGTGCTGGTGTTCGCTTTGGCAGGCGTTGTTGCCTGGCCTCAAACCATCGCAGTCCTGTTCGGGGCACTAATTGGGGGCTACGGCGGGGCACGTTTGGCGAGGCGCATTCCAGCAGGCGCGCTGCGCATCGTTGTCATCATCGTAGGCTTCGTGCTGAGCGCGTATTACTTCATGAACTAATTGACGCCGAAGCTGCCATTTGAGCAAAGCGCAGCATCGAGCACTTTGGGCTCTTTAGGGACCTTGAGGAAGACCAATGGCCGGCCGATTGCGCGGGCTTTTTTGCCACGAGGATCGCTAGGCGTGAAAGGTTTCCAGCGGCGAGGCGGAGCGAGCCCGGCCTAGGCGGCCTCGCGCCAACGGTTCTTGCGCACGAAGCCGATCAGGTCTTCCGATGGCATTGGCTTAGCAAAGGCAAAACCTTGCAGCACATCGCAGCCAAGCTCGCGCAGGACCGTCACGTGATCGTAGGTTTCGACGCCTTCGGCGACCACCTTGATGCCAAGCGACTTGCCGATCTCGATGATGGAGGCGACAAGCTGGCGTTGGCTGGTGGAGGTGGCAATCGGGGCGATCAATCGGCGCTCGATCTTCAGGCGGGCTGGGCGTAGCTGCAACAGGCTGATGATCGACGCATAGCCGGTGCCGAAGTCATCGATCTCGATTTCGATGCCGCGCTTGGTGAGCTGTTCGATGTTGCTGGCGACCGTGGCGTTCTGCTCATCCAGAAAGATCGATTCCAGCAGCTCAAACGACAGTTCGCCGCGTTTGATCGGCAAATCGTCCAGGCGTGTGATCAATTCCGGATCCTGCAACTGGCCGGCCGACACGTTAACCGATTTTTTCGGTATCTGGATGCCCGCCGCCTCCCAGCGCGCCGACTGCCAAAGCGTCTCTTCCAGAATCGCCCGATCGATGAGCGGCACGACATTGAGCTCGTCGGCGGTATCCAGGAAGCAGTCCGGTGCCAGCACGCCGCGCGTTGGATGATGCCAGCGTGCGAGCGCTTCAACGCCGACAATATCAAGGCTTTGCGTGTCGAACTGGGGTTGGAAATAGGGCAGGAATTCGCGGCGCTCCAAGCCGGTTAGGATTTCGTCGGCCAACGTCTTGTTGGACACGATTTCGGCCTTCAGCGAGGCGTTGAAAAACTCGTAGCGATTGCGCCCACGTTTCTTGGCGCGATAGAGAGCGAGGTCGGCATCGATCAGCAACTGCTTTGGCGCCGCCTTGCCGCAGCCATCGCTGATCGCGATGCCGATGCTCGCGCCGAAGCGGCACTTGTGATCCTTGTAGGGCACTGGTTGGCGCATCTGTTCGATGACCCGGCCGGCAAGCATGGCCAAGGCATTCTGATCGACCGGCTGGGTGGTTGCGATCACAAATTCATCGCCGCCGACCCGCGCGACAAAATCGCCATCGCGGGTGTTTTCGCGCAGCACGTTGGCCGCATGGACGAGCATCGCGTCACCGGCGGCATGGCCGAGCGTGTCGTTGATATGTTTGAAGCGATCGAGATCGATATGGATCAGCGCCGAGGGTTTCTCCGCGACCTCTTCGTTCAGAACTCGATCATCGAGGAAGCGGCGGTTTGGTAGGCCAGTCAGGCTGTCATGGAGTGAGTTGTGCTCCATCTGCAGGCGGGCCTCTTCAAGCTCGCGGTTGCGGACCTTGGCGTCTCTATTGGCTTCGATGAGCTTGGTCTTGAGCGCAACATCATCGGAAATGTCCCAATTCACGCCGAGGATGCGCTGATGACCGGATGCGTCGATGTGGGATGCGCCAATGGTGCGTATCCATCGCGTCTTGTCCTCGCCTTCTAGGACACGAAACACCGAGTTGTAGGTGCCGCGTGTGGCGACCGCGTCTTTGAACTCCTTGATCGCCTGATCGCGATCTTCGGGGTGGAGCTTCTCTTCCCAATGATCGACGGCGTTCGGCGTCACATCGGCCGGGATCCCGTAGAGCTCCTTCATGCGCTCATCCCAGCGTAGCTCGCCAGTGCCAAGGTTCAGTTCCCAGACGCCAATCTTCGAGGTCTCAAGCGCTAGTTCCAAGCGTTGGGAAAGCAGCCGCATGTCGCTTTCCCGGCGTCCGAGTTCGCCGACATGATTGCGGTGCTGGTCGTAGAAATGACCGGCGATGGCGATGGGCAGGAGGATGACAAGCGCCGCTAAGACAATAAGCCCGCGAAATTGCCGAGCGTTGGGCGGCGTCTCTTTCCATCCGCCACGCGGGACCGCGGCGATGCGCCAACCTCCGGTCTGAAGGGAGATCTCGGCAAGTACCGGGTTTTGATCCAAGATCTGTGCATCGCCGAAGAAAACGGAGTTGTTGGACGGGTCCGCATCGCGCCCGATCAGGACCAGATCGATCGTTCGATCCTCGTCCAAAAGACCGCTGGCGCTGTAAAGGCTATCGACATCGATAACCGCCGAGACCAAGCCCCAAACGCGCTCATCGACATCGCCGCTATTGAGGAAAACCGGAAAGCGCCCAATGAACCCGCGTCCGCCTTGGACCAGGTCAACTGGCCCCGCCAGGACCATCTGCCTGGATTGAAGGGCGGCAAACGCGCCATCGCGCTGCGTCGGATGGGTCGCGTAATTGAGCCCAAGGGCGCGCTCGTTACCGGCCAGCGGATACATCATCTGGATGACCAGGTCGGGCGCGGCGGCGATGTTGCGAAGCTGCGAATGCTCACCAATCAGCGCCGACGCGATGCGTTCAAACCGCGCCTGATCGATGTCGGGGTCCATGGCGATAACGGCAACCAGGCCGCGCACAAGCTGGATGTTGCTGTTGATGTTGCTCTCAAGCTCGGCGCGCACCTGCCCTAAGCTTTCGGCAACATCGGCACGCGCCTGTTCGCGGTAAACGGCGCGGTTTTGATGGTCGGCAAAGTAACCGACGGCAACGGTCACCAGGAACGCGATGCCCGCTGCGATCAATCCCGGTCGGATAGATTTCTGGTTCACTGCGTTCCCCCGAAGAACACGCGTCACTCAACCTTTTCGGTTCGCCGCCTAGCAAAGAAAGTCGGCTGTCAGACGGGCAGTGCACCAAGAAAAGGCTAAGAAAGCGTGTGTTTGCGGGCGAAACGGTGTGTTGAGGGGCCCGGTCTTCAGGGTTCGAGGTCAATTGTTGACGTGGCCGTAACGTGAACTGGCCGGCGTCTTGGTCAACGTTTTTGTGTTTGGACCTGGCGCGCCGCTACAAAGGCCAAACCAGCAAAATGGTTGGCACCGCGACGGCAATGACGATCACCTCAAGCGCCAACCCCATGCGCCAATAGTCGCCGAACTGATAGCCGCCCGGGCCCATGATGATGGTGTTGTTCTTGTGGCCGATAGGGGTGAGGAACGCGCAGGAGGCCGCCACCGCCACGCCCATCAAGAACGGGTCGGGGTTGGCGCCGATCGATTGGGCAACTGAGACGCCAATCGGCGCGGCGATCAGCGCGGTGGCGACATTGTTCAAAAAATCACTCAGCGTCATGGTGACGACCATCAGCACCAACAAGATCGCCCAGGCTGGCCAGCCTTCCGTGCCGCCGACAATTCCATCGGCGATCAATTGCGTGCCGCCGGAGGCTTCCAGCGCAGCAGACAATGGAATGAGCGAGGCGAGCAGCACGATCACCTTCCACTCGATCATCGCGTAGAAATCTTCGCCGCCGAGCAGGCCCATCGCGATGTAGGCGACCACGCAGGCGCCCAGCGCTATGGCGAGCGTGGTGACGCCCATGACGGCCAGCGCGATCGCAATCGCAAACGCACCGATGGCGGCAAAAGCTTTGCGCCGCTGGATGACATTGGTCTTGCGGTCGGCAATGGGATAGATGCCGAGCCAGGAGGCGACCTGATCCATTCGGTCGTCCGGGCCGAGCAGCAGCAAAACATCGCCGGGCTTGATGGTTAGCCGCCGCACGCGGTCGCGAAAGCGCTTGCCTTCGCGCGAGACGCCAAGCAGCGTGACACCATGGCGCGAGAGCAAGCGCACATCCATCTCCGAGCGGTTGGCGATGCGCGCGCCATCCGGCACAATCGCCTCAATGAGCTTCAGATTGTTGCCGCGCAGGCCGCCATGGCGTTCGGAACCGGCAAAATCCAGGCCCGCCGCGCCCATGAACGCTTCGATGGCTTTGGGGTCACCCTCCAGCACAAGATAATCGCCCTTGCGCACCTCCTGGGTGCGCGAAAAGCCGGGCAGGCGTTTGCCGCGCCGGACCAGGCCAAGGATCTGCACATCTTTCTCGACGGCATCGGGATAAAGGTCGCGCACCATCTGTCCGATGGTTTTGGACTCTTCTTTCACCCGCGCTTCGGCGACATAGAGCCCGGCATCATCCTCCAGCGACCCGGTGCCATCGCGCGCTGGGATCAGCCGCCAGCCGATCAACGCAACAAACAGAATGCCGACCGTGGAGACGACCAGCCCGACGGGCGTGAAATCGAACATGGAAAACGCCTCGCCCAATGCATCCTGGCGGTACTGCGCGATGACGATGTTCGGCGGCGTGCCGATCAGCGTGATCATGCCACCGAGGATGGTGGCGAAGGAGAGCGGCATCAGCGTCAGCGAGACCGCGCGCTTGGCCTTGCGAGCGACGTCCATGTCGAGCGTCATCAGCAGCGCCAGCGCGGCAACATTGTTGATCACCGCCGACAGCGCCGCGCCGGCCACCGCCATGATGGAGATGTGGGTGGGCAACGCTCTATCTGGCGCGACCACGAAGCGGGCGATCAGCTCTACCGCACCGGAGTTCACCAGGCCGCGCGAGACGATGAGCACCAGCGCGATGATCACGACTGCCGGATGACCGAAACCGGCAAAGGCGTCGGACGGCGCGACATAGCCAGCGAACACGGCGATCAACAGCGCGCTGAACGCCACCAAATCATAGCGAACCCGGCCCCAAATGAGGAAGCCGAACAGCACGCCGAACAGCGCGAACAAGGCAATTTGATCACCGGTCATCGCCAGCGGAATCGCACGCCCGCGGAGCAAAGGGAAGGGGGCTTTGCATGAGAACCAGGATGAGGCAGGGCCACAAGAGGGCTACGGCGCCAGGGATTTTTCTTTTTACTGGCCAGGCGTGTTCGACCGGTTTTGGACGGCGGCTCTACAGCACTTTCTTTACCATCTAACCAAATTTCAGCGGCTGTAAGCGCGTACTTTACCCGGTTGGGTTAGCCCATGAGGCTGACTAATTTCGTTCGCCGCCAGGATTTTTCCATGTTTGCGTCTGTTGCCAGATCTGCTGCTTCCTTGCCGGTCCGCTTGACCGGACTGTTGGTTTGCCTTGTGACCTTGGGCATCGTGGTGATGGCAAGCCTCGGCTATGCCCGTCTGTCGGAGGTGACCGAAGAAAACGCAGAGATCCGGATTGACCGTGCTGCGAAAGTCGCCGCCAGCCTGATGGAACATGCCACCGATGGCGAGTTTTCTGTCGAGCGGTCGGAAAGCGGCCTTCCGCAGGCGCTTCAATTAAGCAGTGCCAACACGGAAGACGTGCTGCAATTCTCGCTCTTTTTCGACCAGTTGCTTGCCGAGATTGGTGGAAACAATCAGGGCGCGGCAAACCTCTTTGTCTGGAACGCACAGGCGCACGCTTTCGATCGTTTTGCGACCACGTTCCGTCGTCCTGACGGCTCCATGCCGCCGCCCATGTCGATTGGGGCGGGGCATCCGGCGTTTGCAGCACTCGCCGCCTCCCAGCCTTTTGGCGGCGAGGTGCCAGTCATGGGTCGTCTGCGGCTGGCCTATCTCACGCCCATTTTGGACGTGAACGGCGCCATTGCCGGAGCCTTGGCCGTTGACGTCGGCTGGGCCGATGATTTGACGCTCGCACGTGACCAGCTTCGCGTGATCCTCTTTGGTTCGGCGCTGGTTGTGTTGGTTTTGGTGGCGAGCTTCGGCATTTCTTCTTTCAGGCGTGAGATGAAGCCACTGCGCCAGCTTGCCAAGTTCGCCAACGACATGGCCGCTGGCGAGGATGACCGAGAAGTCCCGTTTCAAGAGCGTGAGGATGAGATCGGCGCGCTCGCGCATGGTCTTGGGCGCGTTGCGCGTCTGCAGGACGAGCTGGAGTTTCTGGCCTACACGGACACTATGACGGGTCAAGGCAACAGGGCCCGGTACATTCGCGACCTTGACGCGGCGTTGAATGCGGCTGAGCACGGCAAGCACCACACGCTACTGCATATCGACATGGTCCGCTTTTCGCGGGTGAACACTGCCTATGGAACTGCGGCGGGCGACCAGGTCTTGCGTTCGGCAGGCAATGTCATCGCGGCCACGCTGGACGCATTGGATGCCAAGGCCACGGTGGCGCGCCAAGGTGACGATAAGTTTGCCGTTCTTGTCGAAGGCCGGGCTACAGCTAAAGAGGTGACATTGCTGGCCAAGCGCCTGATTGATGCCTTGGCCAGTCCTATCAAGATCAGCGCCGGCGAGGTTCAACTGGATGCGGCGATTGGCATTTGTTTGCTGCCCGAGCACGCCTCCAATCTAGAGGGTGCCCTGCGGAATGCAGACCTTGCCTTAAAGGCAGCTCTCGCACCGGACGCGGACCGCTGCGTGGTGTTCTCAACCGACTTGGTCGACGGCACGGCGCGTGAGCTGTTTCTGGAAAACGGCCTGCGCAAAGCCATGGAAGATGGCAGTTTTGCCTTGCATTATCAGCCACAGATCGATCCTGCGTCCGGCCGTCTGACAGGTCTTGAGGCTCTGGCGCGCTGGGAGCATCCGACCGAAGGATTTATCCCACCGAGCGAGTTCATTGGCGTCGCCGAACGCTCCGGCCTCATTGTCGATTTGGGCGACTGGGTGCTCAATGAAGCCTGTGCGCAAGCCCGCAAATGGATCGATCAAGGGCTGGCGTTCGACCATGTGGCGGTGAACGTGTCGGCCATCCAATTGTGGCAACAAGGGTTTGTTGCAAAGGTCGAGGAACGCCTTGCCCGGCACAAGCTCGATGGACGCCATCTGTGCGTCGAAGTTACCGAAAGCGTCTTTGCCGACTTCGATGACAGTTGCATTGTTGCGATCATGAACGATTTGCGCAGGCTTGGTATCCGTCTGTCGCTGGATGATTTTGGTTCGGGCTACTCATCGCTGAGCTATCTAGACAGACTGCCGTTTGACGAGCTCAAGATCGACCGCGCATTCGTGCGTAAGGCTCCGGGCGATCGTCAGCGCGAGAAACTGCTCAAAGGGATCATTGGCCTAGGCAAGGGGCTGCGCCTTTCTGTTGTCGTTGAGGGTGCCGAAGACGCCAACGAGGTTTCGTTTGTCGAAAAACTCGGTGTCACCGCGGTGCAGGGGTACCATTATTCAAGGCCCGTGCCGGCTGACGAGCTAGCCACGGCCTTGGATGACATAGCCCAGCGCGTAAGGGACCAAAGCCAGGCTGCCTAGACCTGCCGCTTCACCATCGTCTTTTTTGCTCTGGGCCTTCGGCCCAACCGCGAGCGCCTAAACCCGCCGCTCGACCATCATTTTCTTGATCTCGGCAATCGCCAGGGCGGGGTTCAGCCCCTTTGGGCATGCCTGGGCGCAGTTCATGATCGTGTGGCAGCGATAGAGCCGGAACGGGTCTTCCAGATTGTCCAGCCGCTTGCCGGTTTCTTCATCCCGGCTGTCAATCAGCCAGCGATAGGATTGCAACAGAACTGCAGGACCAAGATAGCGGTCACCATTCCACCAATAGCTTGGGCAGCTTGTCGAGCAGCAGGCGCAGAGGATGCACTCGTAAAGCCCATCCAGTTTGGCGCGGTCCTCATGGCTCTGTTTCCATTCGCTCTGCGGCTGCGGCGTGGCGGTCTGAAGCCAGGGCTCGATGCTCGCGTGCTGGGCATAGAAATTCGACAGATCCGGCACCAGGTCCTTGATCACTTCCATGTGTGGCAGCGGGTAAATTTTCACCGCGCCCGACACCTCGTCCATGCCCTTGGTGCAGGCCAGCGTGTTGGTGCCGTCAATGTTCATCGCGCAGGAGCCGCAAATTCCCTCGCGGCAGGAACGGCGGAAGGTCAGCGTCGGATCGACATTGTTTTTGATCCAGATGAGCGCGTCGAGCACCATCGGACCGCAGTCGTCCATATCGACATAATAGGTGTCGATGGCCGGGTTGGCCTCATCATCCGGGCTCCAGCGATAGATGCGGAACTCGCGCACATTGTTGGCGCCGTCAGGCTTGGGCCAGGTTTTGCCCGCGCTCATCTGCGAGTTTTTCGGAAGTGTCAGTTGAACCATGGTGGCGTCCGTCTCAACTCTTTTGACTGTCTAGCTCAGGCAGCTTAGGCCGGCATTGACCATTTGATTTTGTACGACTTGCGCGTCTTCATTGGCGAAACCGTCCAGCGATTGCACAAGCGTTTCGTCTTCGGTGAGGATGGCGAGCAGAAAGGTCTGCTGATCGGGTGTTAGCGTCGTGGCCGCATCCTCTTCGATGCAGGCGCAGATGGTTTCAGTCTCATCCATCGCCTGCATGCAGGCCGCCGTAATCTCGCCGGACATGGGTTGCGCGATGGCAGGGGCCACCAAGGTGATTAGGACAAGTGAGAGCAATGTTCGCATCATTTTCCCTCTCGTTTCGCTCCGTCCGTTCCGAACGACCGCTCAACGAGCTAATACACCCGCGCCTTAGGCTCGATATACGCGATGTCGTTCGACATGGTGTAGGTGTGCACCGGACGGTCATCCAGTTTCACCGTCTTCTCGTCCACATCGACAAACGCCAGCGTGTGCTTCATCCAGTCCTTGTCATCGCGCTCGGAGAAATCTTCGCGGGCATGGGCGCCACGGCTTTCCTTGCGGTTAGCCGCCGATTCCACCGTCACCACCGCCTGGGAGATGAGGTTCTCATACTCCAGCGTCTCGATGAGATCAGTGTTCCAGATGAGAGACCTGTCGGTGGTTTTGATATCGTCCGAGGCGGCCCAGGTGGCGTTGATCAGCTTGACGCCTTCATCCAGCACGTCGCCGGTGCGGAAGACCGCGCAGTTGTTCTGCATGACGCGCTGCATTTCCAGGCGCAGATCGGCGGTCGAGCGTGACCCGTCGGCATAGCGGGCAGCATCGAGACGCGAGAGCGACATGTCGGCGCTGTCGGCTGGCAGCTCAGGATGCTTCTCGCCGCCGTCCAGCGTTTCGGCGCACCGCGCACCGGCGGCGCGGCCGAACACGACCAAATCAATGAGCGAGTTGGAACCCAAACGGTTGGCGCCATGCACCGAGACGCAGGCGGCTTCGCCGATGGCCATCAGGCCAGGCACCACCGTGTCGGCATCGCCACCGACCTTGGTCAGCACTTCGCCGTGATAGTTGGTCGGAATGCCGCCCATATTGTAGTGCACGGTTGGCAGCACGGGGATCGGCTCTTTGGTGACATCGACGCCGGCAAAGATGCGTGCGGATTCAGAAATCCCCGGCAGGCGTTCGTGCAGAATGTCCGGGTCCAAATGGTCCAGATGCAGGAAGATGTGGTCGCCGTTTTTGCCGACGCCGCGGCCCTCGCGGATCTCCATGGTCATGGACCGTGAGACCACGTCGCGTGAGGCAAGGTCTTTCGCCGATGGGGCATAACGCTCCATGAAGCGCTCGCCCTCGGAGTTGACCAGATACCCGCCTTCGCCGCGCGCGCCTTCGGTGATTAGGCAGCCCGCGCCGTAAATGCCGGTCGGGTGGAACTGCACGAACTCCATGTCCTGCAACGGCAGGCCGGCGCGCAGCACCATGGCGTTGCCGTCACCGGTGCAGGTGTGGGCAGATGTGGCCGAGAAGTAAGCGCGGCCATAACCGCCGGTGGCGAGAACGGTTTTGTGAGCGCGGAAGCGGTGGATCGAGCCATCTTCCATGCACATGGCAACCACACCGCGGCAGGCGCCTTCGTCCATGATGAGATCAATGGCGAAATACTCGATGAAGAATTCAGAGGAGTTGCGTAGCGCCTGACCATAAAGCGTGTGCAAAATGGCGTGGCCGGTGCGATCGGCGGCAGCGCAGGTGCGCTGGGCGGCGGGGCCTTCGCCATATTGGGTGGTCATGCCGCCGAACGGGCGCTGATAAATCTTGCCTTCTTCGGTGCGCGAAAACGGCACGCCCCAATGCTCCAGCTCATAGACGGCCTCTGGCGCGTTCTTGCAGAGATACTCAATGGCGTCCTGGTCGCCCAGCCAGTCAGACCCCTTCACGGTGTCATACATGTGCCAGCGCCAATCATCCTGACCCATATTGCCAAGCGAGGCGGAGATGCCGCCCTGCGCCGCAACCGTATGCGAGCGGGTTGGGAAGACTTTGGAAATGCAGGCCACTTTCAGCCCAGCTTGCGCCGCACCGACGACAGCGCGAAGGCCGGCGCCGCCGGCACCAACCACCACAACATCATAAGTGTGATCGGTAATCGGGTAGGCGGCCCCGTTGGTCGCGGGAGCAGAATCAGCAGATGCCATACTCGGTTAGCCTCCGAAGCTCATTTTCAAGATCGCGTAGATGGATGCTGCCGCGATGAGAATGGTGAAAAAGGTGTTGGCAAGGAGCGCCAGAACTTTGGTCAGTTCGTTGCTCACATAGTCTTCAATGATGACCTGCATACCTAGGCGCATATGGATCGCGCCTGAGATGATGACGAGCAGCATGATGATCGCAACCAGCGGTGAGCCCATAATGGCAACGAAGCTGGCGTGGCTTGCATCCTGCAGGCCGATGACCATGACAACGAAAAACAGCAACAGCGGTACGTTGGCGAGCGCGGTAACGCGCTGACGCCAGAAATGATCGGTGCCTTCCTTGGCCGAGCCAAGGCCGCGAACGCGGGAGAGAGGGGTGCGCATATCGCCCATGTGAATGCCTCCTATTAAACCGCGTAGCCGATGATCCAGAGGATCAAGGTGAGGGAAAGGGAACCGGCGAGCGTCGCGCGGGCGAGCCAATTGCGGCTTTTCGCATCCAGGCCGCGCCCGGTGTCCCAGATGAAATGGCGGATGCCGCCGAGCATGTGGTGCATCAGCGCCCAGGTGAAGCCGAACAGGATCAGCCGTCCAAGGAACGAGCCGAACAGGTCCGTCGCCGTGTTGTACGCTTCGGGTCCGGATGCGCCGGCCAGCAGCCAGTAGACCATCAGAATCGTGCCGAAGTAGAGCGCCGTTCCGGTGATGCGATGCACGATCGACATCAGCATCGTGAACAGCATCTTGTAGACCTGGAGATGGGGTGAAAGCGGCCGATTGGCCCGCGTATCAGTGTTTGCCATGGCGCGTTGACGTCTAACCTGCTGGCGGTTGCCGGGAACCTGTTGAAAGTTGCCTGCGCCGGTGGGCCATGATGGCCAAGCGCACGACGTGGCACTGTCGCAATTCACGCGAATTGCATCACAGGTTGTAGCGTCGATACCAGAGTCGGTCGAGCCGACCAAGGTCGAAACCGGGCGGGGTTTTTCGTCGCGCAAACTTTACTTTGACGTAAACGGTAGAATTATGGATCGCGAGGATAGGGATGAGGCGCGCTAGAGAGTCTCCTCGGCGCGTCAGAACGGTGTGCTCAGAGCGTGGTCCAGAACTGAAAGAGCAGCCCGATGGTGAGCGATCCTGACAGGGCGATCATCAGATAAAGGGCGAAGACCTGCCGCTTGACCAAGGCCCAAACGGCAATCGCGGCAGGCAGTGACGTGACGCCGCCAGCAACCAAAAAAGCAAGTCCGGCGCCTGGTGCCATGCCCTGACCGATCAGGCCGCCGACCAGCGGCAAGGCCGCATAGCCATTCAAATAGGCCGGCACGCCCACCAGCGTCGCTATGGCGATGGGGGCGATGCCTGTTCCGCCGACGGATTGGGCGACGAGATCGGCAGGAAGCCACGCGAGCATCAGGCTTTCCAGCACGAATGCGAGCGTCAGCCATTTGGCGAGAAACAGCGTGGTCTTGATGGCTTCGCGCACGAATTTGGCAACGCGCTCCTCATCCTGCCAGAAGGCCCAGATGACGGGTTTTGCGGTGCGCACCTTGGCACCGCCGCAACCGCCATTGCCAACGCCTTCGCGCAGCGGATCGGCAAGGGCGCCAGTTTTAGCAAGGCTGTGAACAACGAAACCACCGAACAGCCCCAGGCCGATGGCTGCAAGCGTCTTGGCGACGGCGAACTCAAAGCCCAATACGCCTGTCGTCAGGACGAACATGGAGGGGTCCATCACCGGCGAGGCGAGCCAAAAAGCCATGACCGCCGAAAGCGGCACACCCATCGCCAGAAGCGCGGCGATCAGCGGGATCACCCCGCACGAACAGAAGGGCGAGAGCCCGCCAGCGGCCGCCGCGATCAGGATCATCAGCGCGGGTGAGCCGGTGAAGGCGCGGGCGATCAAGCCATCGGCGCCGGTGGCCCCGGCATAGGCGGCAATGGTGATCGACAGCAACAGGAAAGGCGCGACGTCGACCAGGTTTTGCAGCGTGAACCGCGCGCTTTCCACGCCCTGCTCGGGAAGGATGATAAGTAGCGCCGCCAGAAGGCCGGCGGAAAAAAGCCAGACCTTTTCCTTGGTCCAAAGCCGCTGCGCCAGATCGGCGGTTGCCGATCGAACATTGAGCACGAGATCGGTCATGCCGCGTCCTGTTCTGCTAGTGTGACGCCGACGCAGCATTCGTCAGTCAGAAACGCCACCGTCTGGCGCATCGCCGCGTAATCCACCCGGTTGATAATCTGACGCCCGCGCCGCTCTTGGATCACCAGGCCGGCATCGACCAACGTCCCCAGATGATGGGCAAGCGTGGAGGGCGCCTGGCCCAAATGCAGGCCGATTTCACCGACATTGAGGCCCTCATCCCCCGCGCGCACAAGCAGCCGATAGATGGCAAGGCGCGTTTCATGGCCAAGGGCGGCAAGAGAGGCAGCAGTGTTGGCGTGATTTGTCATACGTCTCAATAAAACTATAAAACTAGTTATGTCAAGATGATGCGTCTGGGTGGATTGGCGTTTTCGCTGGCGCTCAACCCAAGGCATTGAAAGTGCCGCGTTCGTTCTTTGTTGGTGAAATGCCCTCACATTGCCGAGCATGAACCCTTGGAGAAAATCGGTCGACAGTGTTGCGTTGGCGCCTGCGCGCGCCCGGCGGCATCGCCGAACCACCGACCGGCTGATCCTGTGGGCCTTCGCGGGCCTGCTGCTGGGCGCGATGGTCGTCTCGGCGACGGTCAACCGCGAGGCGGTTTTCGATCATTTGCGCGACTCGGTCGCATCGATCCTTGCCTGGCATGCATCGCTTCAGCCGCCTTTGGCGCGGTTGGATGTTCCGATTTGCAACCGGTCAAGCGACCCGACCTGCGTCATTGATGGCGATACGATCCGGTTGGAGGGTGAGCGCATCCGGCTGTTGGCCATTGATGCGCCAGAACTGTTCAGCCCGCGATGTGAAGCTGAGTACCAGTTGGCGGCCCATGCGCGCGACAGGTTGGCCGACATCCTGTCCGCAGAACCATGGCGCGTGGTGCGCGATGGCACCGATCGTTATGGCCGAACGCTCGCCAAGCTGCGGTTGGAGCGCGGCTGGGCTGGCACAATATTGGTGCGCGAAGGTTTGGCGCACTGGTGGGAAGACCGTCGCAGCTGGTGTTGAGGCATCACGACACAGGCTCTGGCGCTTTTCGGTAGGCCCCTTACATCAAGGCGTGGCACGATGTGCGCCGCATCACCCGTCTGGACGTATAGGATTTCTCATGTCTGACCCCGCTCTTTGGCTCGTTATCGGCGCGACTTCCGGCATTGGGCGCGAGGTCGCGCGTCAGGCGGCGCAGTCGGGCTTGCTTGTGCGCGCCTTTGGGCGCAGCGCCGACGAGGTTTCCTTCGAGGATGGTGTCGAGCCGTTCAAAGGTGATGCTTTGAACGTTGAGGATGTGGCGCGCGCCTTGGAAGGTGTGGACGTGGTCGTCCAAACACTGGGCGTGCGTGAGCGACCGGCGATGATCTGGGAAGAAGAGACTTTGTTCTCCGAGGCAACGGCGATCCTTCTACCAGCAATGGAGACAGCCGGCGTGGATCGCCTGATCACCGTCACCGGGATCGGCGCGGGCGAGGGCCTGCACCATATGAGCCTGCCAGCGCGCATGGCGCAGCAGGCCGTGCTTGGCCGAGTCTATGACGACAAGACTCGCCAAGAAGACATGATCAAGGCCAGCGATCTGGATTGGACACTGGCGCGGCCCGGGCTTTTGACCGGCGGCAGCCTGACCGGTCGCTACAAAGCGCTGACCGATCCGGCATCTTGGCATATGGGCATGATTTCGCGCGCCGATGTCGCCCATTTTATCCTGCGCGCCGGGCAGGGAGACGGGTATTCGCGTCAGACCGTCGTCCTCATCTAACGCTGCTGCTGCCCATCGACGTTACCAGCGCGGTTTGACAAGGAACTTACAGGTGAAATGGCGCATCTGTTTCGGCTCCCAGGTGATCGCGAAACCGCGCAGGCGGTCAATTTCCTCTTTCAGGAGTTCAAAGGCTTCGACGACATAATCAGCGTGCGACTGGGTGTAGGTGCGTCTTGGGAAGGCGAGGCGTACCAGCTCCATGGCGGCGGGTTTTTCTGATCCGTCGGTTTGGCGGCCGAACATGACGCTGCCGATTTCGCAGGAACGGATGCCGGCGATCTCGTAGAGTTTGCAAGCAATGGCGTGGGCCGGGTAGTCGAGCGGATCCATGTCGGGCAGCCATTGCTTGGCATCGACGAACACCGCGTGCCCGCCAGCGGGTTTGACCACCGGGACGCCGAGCGCGTCGAGCCGCTCGACGATGTATTCGTTGGTGCGGATGCGGTACTGCAGATAGTGCTCATCGACGATTTCGGTGAGCCCCTCGGCCAGAGCGTCCAGGTCGCGCCCGGCCAGGCCGCCATAGGTCGGAAACCCCTCGGTTTGGATCAGTTTGACGCGCGCCTGTTCGGCCCATTCATCGTCATTGAGCGCCAGCCAGCCTCCAATGTTGCCGAAGGCGTCCTTCTTGGCACTCATGGTCATGCCATCGGCGCAGGCAAAACAGTCACGGACGATATCGCTGATCGAGCGGTCCGATTGGCCTGGCTCACGCTGCCTGATGAACCAGGCGTTTTCGGCAAAACGGCAGCCATCGATGATGAAGGGTTTGCCATGGCGGTGGGCGAGGTCGGCGGTGGCGCGGATATTCTCCAGGCTCACCGGTTGGCCGCCGCCGGCATTGTTGGTGATCGTGATCATCACCGCCGGCACCGCATCGCCGTTCTTCACCAAGAACTGATCAAGGGCGTCTAGATCGATGTTGCCCTTGAATGGGTACAGAGAATTGGAGTCGCGACCTTCAGCGATGTTGAGATCAACGGCCTGCGCACCGGAGGCTTCGATGTTGCCGCGGGTCGTATCGAAATGGGTGTTGGAGGGAATGGTGCGCCCCGGCCCGCCAATGAGCGCCATCAGGATCGCTTCGGCGGCGCGTCCCTGATGGGTTGGGATAATGTGCTTGAACGGCATCAGGTTCTGTACGGCGGCCTTGAAGCGCTCAAACGATGGCGAACCCGCATAGCTTTCATCGCCCTGCATCACAGCGGCCCATTGCTTGGCGCTCATCGCGCCGGTGCCGCTGTCGGTCAGCAGATCGATCAGCACGTCCTCAGATTTCAGGGCGAACAGATTGTAATGCGCGGCGGCGAGCTTTTCCTCGCGCTCGGCGCGCGTCGTCAAGCGGATTGGTTCAACCGATTTGATGCGAAAGGGTTCAATGATGGTTTTCATCTGGGTTCTCCGGTTTATGTGACCCGGAAATCCACAGCGTCGCTTTCCGGGTAGCGCTGCGGTTGCCCCCTGGAACGGAATGCCGCGCTCAACGCCGAAAAATCATTGCGCACTCTGGCTATAAGCCTTTTTGGGGTTTGTAAATGCGCCGAGACCGGTCCCTCATCAGGTTCAGCCTCGCTTCATTCACCCATTAGGTTGACTGAATGGATTTTTGGAGTTATTCACCCAAATGGTTGAACGAACTGAACCCGACCTGCTCAGCGATGTTCTCAAAGCGGCGAGCGATCCGACGCGCCGGGCCATTCTAACGCTGCTTGCGCAGAACGGTCCGTTACGCGTCACGGACATTCACCGCCAGTTCGACATGAGCCTCAATGCCGTTTCCAAGCACATCAAGGTGCTGGAGCGGGCAGGGCTTGTTGTTCGCCGCACGGAGTGGCGCGAACATCTGATCGAACTACAGATGGCGCCGCTGTCGCAGGTTGATGATTGGTTTGCAGCCTTGCGCTCTATCTGGGAACTCCGGCTGGAGGCGCTCGACACCCTGATGACCAATGGAGCCAAGGACGATGACTGACCTGACGCTAACCGTCGAACGGACGATCAAAGCTGCCCAAGAAGATGTTTTCAAAGCCTGGCTGGACCCGGCGATGTTGCGCAAGTTCATGATGCCCGCGCCTGGCATGAGCGTGCCCAACGCGTCCAACGATCCCAAAGTTGGCGGACGCTTCGATCTCGTGATGCAGGCTGGTGAGGATCAGATTCCTCATGCCGGCACCTACAAAGAGATCACGCCGCACGAGCGGATCGTGTTCACTTGGGAGAGTCCGTTTTCGGTCGACGGTAGCACCGTCACGCTGACGTTTGCGCCGAAGGATGACGGCACGCACGTCACGCTGACCCATGTGCGGTTTGCCGATGAGCAAGCGCGCGACAATCACCAGGGTGGTTGGGTCGGTATTTTGGCGGCGCTCGACAGTTCGCTAAGCTAGAGCGGAGATCTCGACATGGATATCTCCCTCATCAACTGGCCCGCCGTTGCGCTTGGAACGGCGGCGGCATTCGCCCTTGGCATGCTGTGGTTCAGCCCGCGCCTGTTTGGCAAAGCCTGGTCAACAGGCAGTCACAACATCCAGCCACCATCCTCGCCGCCTATTTTGGCGATGATTGTCCAATTGCTGGCAACGCTTGCCCTGGCGCTGGTGGTTGGCCTGACCGAGACCACTGGGGCGCTTGTCGTCGCAATTCTTGCCATCCTCTCGGTGGCCTTGTTCGTCGCCGGTATGGACTTGTTCAGCCAGAAATCGGGCAAGGCCACCCTGGTGGATGCCGGTTATGTTCTGGCTGGTGGCGCGCTGATAATTGTGGCGCAGGGTATTCTCTAAGCGCGACGGCGTCGCCGGAAGGTTGACGCGATCCTGGATTCTATAGCGCATGGCGCTCACCACCGGCTTCATCGGGTTATCTTAGGTTGCCAGCCAGTGATCGCCGGACAATCCAATCAAGAAATCGCAGGCCGATTGGGCATCGCCTTGGGCATTGTAAAGGACCATGTTCATGCCATCCTTGTCCGGCTGAACCTGTCCTCACGGGTGGCGTTGATCGTGGCGGCCAGTTCCATGAGCACCGAGCCTAGGGCGCCAAAGGCAGGCTAACAATCCATCGCGCGATGGATGCTTGAGGCCTTGGAGCGAGTGAGCGTTAGACTGGCAACAAAAAATGTTTGATGAAGCGAATGATGCCTGTCGTCGTCCCGCCTTCACGGGTGGGTGACGTGTCGCGCAAATAGTGGCCGCTCTTATCCCAGCAGAGATTGTAGCTGCTCAAAAACGTGTTGCGGATATCGAGCTTGGCATCGACGAAGAACCGGATCGGTGCTGTCCAGGCCACAAGCAATGCTGGATCGAACGGACGGTTGCCGGCGCGCTCACCGCTCGTCACCGGTTTGGCTTTGGTTTTGAAGTAGAGCGTGCCGGGGCCCTTGGCGTAATAGTGGAAGATGCGGCCAAAATAGAGGGTCGTCACACTCATCGACGCAAGCCGCCCGAACGCAACGGTGTCTGAAAAACCCACCAGGTCCGAGAAGCGGAAGAACACGCGCTCGCCGGGCTTCAAAGTCCATTCGATCAGTTGGTTGGGCGCTTCAACGTTCAGCTTCACAGAATGGTCGGTTCGCGTGGTACGCTTGCCGGGCACGTGCAAGAACGAGAACCGGCGCGACAGCAAGCGAGTTATCAAGAACCGCAGGCCGAGCACAAAGCTGCGGGCTTTTTTCGGCCCTGAGATTTGAACGCTTCCATAAACGTAAAAGCGATCATCACGGACATCTTTGCGCACCAGGATTTCTGTCTTCTTGACCTTCAGCGTGCCTTGGCCGGGTTTGGTCGGATCATCGGTAAAGGGCGCCGACATGCTGTGCTTGCCCGCCGGGTCAAACAGGACGCGGGCGAATACCATCAAGAAGGTTTTGAGCAGAATGATGCCGCTGTAGAGCAGCAGCAGATAAGAGGCGAAACGGTAGATCGCGAACGCGCCATTGTTGGCCGATTGGGTGGCACGTTTGGCCTGGTTCAGCCGGTTCTCCACCAAGGCACGTGCGGCGGTCTCATAGCCCTCAACATCGCCTTCGAACTCGGCGGCCAGATCGTTTAATTCTTGATCAAGGTCACGGATCGCAGCGGTTCGGGACTTTTGGTAGGAGGAGTTCGCCATGGAGCGCAGGCCGTTGGCAACGGGGCAAACAATGATGTCTATGCCACAGCGCTTGTGGCGTGTGCCTGGCAGGCGGCCGGATGTGCTCTCATCGATCCGCCCAACAATGGCACCGGGCGCATTGTCGGTGGCATCGTTTGAGCTGCGCACCGCGTCATCGATGGCCTGGTTGAGCTGGTCTTCCATCTGCGCGTATTGCGCGTCGAGGTAGGTCTGCAACGTGCTTTCAAGCGTGGCGTCGCCGCGCGGTAGGCAGCGCTGCTCGATCTCGGTTCCTGAGCTTGTCAGTATCTGGACTTCAAGCACGAAACTTGGCTCGAGCTGGCACATGAGCACGTGTTCGGCGCGGTCTGCCAGCATCGAATAGATGATCGTCATCATGGCGAACACGGCCAGGACCGGCCACCACAAAAGGACGGTTGGTTTGAAGGTTTCCCAAATGCGCTTGGGACCGAGCGCTTTGGCCAACGTTCGGTTGTCGCGGTAGGCCATGTAGATGAGCCGCATCAACACGATGGCGAAGACAAACACCGCCGCCTTGCCAAAGGAAGGCGCGTAGCCGTTGAGCACCTGGCCAAGCACCGTGAAAGGCTCACCCGGCCAGGGCGCGTTGGCTGGTATGCTCGCCATCCAAGAGACTTCGGTGACGCTGTAGATGGTCGCATCGATGAACAGAAGCGCGGTGAACGCCAGGAAGGACGGCGACAAGATACGGCCATACCCGACAAACAGCAGGCTCATGAGCATGCAGAGCGCGACGTAGACAGAGTAGAGCGGCAGGTAGGCGAAGTCCGGAACCGTGTTGTCACTGAAAAGAAACAACAGGCAGCTGATTGCCAAGGGGACGACCGCCAGCGCGAAGATCCGCGATCGGAGAGTCCAGGCAAGCCACGCCATCATCACAGTGCACAGGGCGAAAAGCCCTAAGGGCTCGATAAGGATACTGCGATGTTCTGCCAGTAGATAGGCCGAGTCGTCCGACAGGCCGAGCCATCCAAGTATCGGATGGGAATTGGTTCCCGTGATAATCGGGACCCAGGACAAGAAGGTTAGGAACCAGGCGACTTCGGTAAGGGTTTCGCGGGTCGCAAGCGGCTGTACCCGTCGGCTGAGCAGGGGCGCTGGTGCCGATGTCGCCTCTTGCATGCTCTATGCCTTCGCGGAGGGTTGGATCGCAGATCGGGGCATCATGCGCTGCAGGCGCTCGTCGATGGAACAAAGAAGATGGGCAAAGGTTAGCGCGGTGTCGATGAAGTGCAATGCATTTTCAAAACCTGGGTGCTCATCTGCTGAGTCTTGGGTGATCAACACAAAAAAGCCCGGCCAGATGGCCGGGCTTTGAATGTCTTAAGACGAGGGAGCGGGCTTTAGAGAACTGCTTTGACTTCTTCCAGCTGCGCCAATTTGGTTTCAGCGGCCGTTTTGGTCGCATCGTCCTTGGCGTCGGCGACGTCCTCGCGGGCGTCCTGAATCGCCTGATCAAGCGAGCTCATGTCCATGTCGGCGACACGCTGCGCCTCTTCGGCGAGCAGCGTCAGGCCATCCGGATTGGCATCGGCGAAACCGCCACGCACGAAAATGCGGTCGGTCGTGCCGTCGGCCATCGTCACGTCCAGCACGCCGGGTTTCAGCGTCGACAGGAATGGCGCGTGGTTGGCGAGCACGGTGAACTGGCCCTCGGCGCCAGGCACGACGACCTGCGTTGCTTCACCGGTCACCAGTTGGCGTTCGGGCGAGACAAGTTCAAAGGGGAAGGCGTCTGCCATGCGATCGAACCTTTTCGCTTAAGCGGCTTCGGCCAGAGCTTGCGCCTTGGCCACGGCATCATCGATGGTGCCGACCATATAGAATGCAGCTTCCGGAAGATGATCATACTCGCCGTCGACAAGGCCTCTGAACGAACGGATTGTGTCTTCCAGCGACACGAACAGACCCGGTGAGCCGGTGAAGACTTCGGCCACGTGGAAAGGCTGAGACAAAAACCGCTCGATTTTACGGGCCCGAGCAACGGTCAACTTGTCTTCTTCCGACAGTTCATCCATGCCCAGAATGGCGATGATGTCTTGAAGCGATTTGTAGCGTTGCAGCATTTCCTGCACGCCGCGGGCCACTGCATAGTGTTCTTCGCCGATGATCTGCGGGTCGAGCATACGCGAGGTGGAATCCAGCGGATCCACAGCCGGGTAAATACCTTTTTCCGAAATTGCACGGTTCAAAACGGTTGTCGCGTCCAAGTGGGCAAACGAAGTTGCAGGAGCGGGATCGGTCAAATCATCCGCAGGCACGTAAATCGCCTGCACGGAAGTTACCGAACCCTTGGTGGTGGTGGTGATGCGCTCCTGCAGGGCGCCCATGTCGGTCGCCAACGTTGGCTGATAACCCACAGCCGATGGAATGCGACCAAGAAGCGCCGACACCTCAGAGCCAGCCTGTGTAAAGCGGAAAATATTGTCCACGAAGAACAGAACATCCTGTCCTTCATCCCGGAACTGCTCAGCAATTGTCAGGCCGCTCAACGCAACACGGGCACGCGCTCCGGGAGGCTCGTTCATCTGGCCAAACACCAGTGCACATTTGGAGCCTTCGCCGCCGCCTTCCTTGTTCACGCCGGATTCGATCATCTCCCAGTAGAGATCGTTGCCCTCACGGGTACGCTCACCCACGCCGGCAAACACCGAATAACCACCGTGTGCTTTCGCAACGTTGTTGATCAGTTCCTGAATGAGAACGGTTTTACCAACGCCGGCACCGCCGAACAGGCCAATCTTACCGCCACGAGCGTAAGGGGCCAGAAGGTCCACAACCTTAATGCCGGTGACCAGAATTTCAGCTTCGGTCGACTGTTCGGCAAAGGATGGCGCAGGCGCGTGAATGGGGCGCTTGGCGTCATGGGTCACGGGGCCGGCGTCATCGATGGGCTCGCCGATCACGTTCATGATGCGACCAAGGGTGCCAGCACCGACCGGCATCATGATGGGTGATCCGGTGTCACTCACCGGTTGGCCGCGCACCAGGCCCTCGGAAGTGTCCATGGCGATGCAGCGCACGGCGTTTTCGCCAAGGTGCTGTGCCACTTCCAAAACCAGGCGGTTGCCATTGTTGTCGGTTTCCAGCGCGTTCAGGATCGGCGGCAGTTCGCCATCGAACTGCACGTCGACGACGGCCCCGATCACCTGAAATACGCGCCCTGTTGCATCTGCCATAGTGCTACTCGCTTTTGTCATCCAAGCGTCATGGCCGAAGCCTTACGCTCACTTAATTGCTTATGCCTCGACCAAATCGAGACGTCGTTCAATGCGGCCGAGCCGCTCGTCAAAGCGGTCCATTCGCTGATTCATGCTGCCCAAAAGCGTCAATATCTGACCCTGATGGACTTCGATTGCAGAAACGCGTGTTTTCAATTCCTGCAGATCAATTTCGGTGCGCTCTTGCGAAGCGCGGATGCGGCGTAGCTGTTCCAAAACCAGGTTTTCGGTCTCTTCGGTCATGCAACGAGTTTACACCATCTAAAGCGCTTCAGCGCCTGAAATAATTTCGATCAGTTCTTTGGTAATCTGCGCCTGGCGTTGCCTGTTGTAGGACAATGTCAGCGCGTCGATCATTTCGCCCGCATTGCGCGTGGCATTGTCCATCGCGGCCATGCGCGCACCTTGTTCAGAGGCGGCATTTTCGAGCAGCGCCTTGAACACCTGGACCGTCAGATTGCGCGGCAAGAGATCGTCCAAAATGGCGTTCTCGTCCGGCTCATATTCATAGAAGACGGGGTCTTCGGAAACTTCAAATTCGGCCGGGATCAGCTGGTGCGCGGTTGGCACCTGTGAGATCACCGATTTGAAGGCGGCATAATAGAGCGTACAGACATCAAATTCGCCAGCCTCGAACATCTCCATGATCTTGGACGAGACTTCTTCAGCCTGAACATAGCCGACGGATTTTACACCGCGAAATTCAATCGTGCCCTCGATGCGCGAGGACATATCGCGCTTGAGCTGATCATGGCCTTTTTTGCCGACGGTGAGAATTTTGACTTGCTTGCCGTCATTGATCAATTTGCGTGCGGCTTGGCGGGCGAGGCGCACGATAGAGGAATTGAAACCACCGCATAGCCCACGCTCGGCGGTGGCGACCACCAGCAGATGCACTTGATCGGATCCGGTGCCGGCGATCAGCGGTGATGCGCCCTCGCCGCCGCCCGACATCTGGCCGGCAGCAAGGTTTGATAGAACGGCGCTCATCTTATCGGCATAGGGCCGAGCGGCTTCGGCAGACGTTTGGGCGCGACGCAATTTTGCAGCCGCGACCATCTGCATGGCCTTGGTGATCTTGCGCGTCGCCGTCACAGACGCGATGCGATTGCGCAGGTCCTTCAACGATGGCATTGCGGCCTCAAGCCTCCAGGTACGTCTTCAGCTTAGGCGAAGTTTTTCAGGAAATCGTCGAGGGTTGCGCGCAGTTTCGCGTCCACCTCGTCCGACACCTTGCCTTCATCGCGGATGGTGGTCAGCACATCGGCATGCTTGTCGCGCATCAGGCCAAGGAATTTCTGCTCGAAATCACCAACCTGAGACACGTCGACCTTATCGAGGTAGCCGTTCACACCAGCGAAAATCACCACAACCTGCTCTTCGGTTTTGAGCGGCGAGAACTGTGGCTGCTTCAGAAGCTCGGTCAGGCGTGCGCCACGGGCCAGCAGCTGCTGAGTGGTGGCATCAAGGTCGGAGCCGAACTGCGCAAAGGCCGCCATCTCACGGTACTGGGCAAGCTCACCCTTAATCTTACCGGCGACTTGCTTCATGGCTTTCACCTGAGCGGCAGAACCCACACGCGACACCGACAGACCAACGTTCACGGCTGGTCGGATGCCTTGGAAGAAGAGATCGGATTCCAGGAAGATTTGACCATCGGTAATCGAAATCACGTTGGTGGGAATAAACGCCGACACGTCATTGCCTTGCGTCTCAATAACCGGCAACGCGGTTAGCGAGCCAGCGCCGAAGTCATCGTTCATCTTCGCGGCGCGCTCAAGCAGGCGCGAGTGCAGATAAAATACATCGCCAGGAAACGCTTCACGCCCTGGTGGGCGACGCAGAAGCAGGGACATCTGACGGTAGGAGACGGCCTGTTTGGACAGATCGTCATAGGCGATCACAGCATGCATGCCGTTGTCGCGGAAATATTCGCCCATGGCACAACCGGCGAACGGTGCGATGAACTGCATCGGCGCCGGATCGGAGGCGGTGGCGGCTACGATGATGGAATATTCCATCGCGCCGCGCTCTTCGAGCACCTTCACCAGCTGCGCAACGGTGGAGCGCTTCTGACCGACCGCGACATAGACGCAGTAGAGCTTCTTGCTCTCATCGTCGCCATCGTTGAGCGGCTTCTGGTTCAAGAAGGTGTCGAGGATAATTGCGGTCTTACCGGTTTGACGGTCACCAATCACGAGCTCGCGCTGGCCACGACCGATCGGGATCAGCGCGTCAACGGCTTTCAGGCCGGTGGACATCGGCTCGTGCACCGACTTGCGTGGGATAATGCCGGGCGCCTTCACATCGACCTGACGCATTTCGGCGCCTTCGATCGGGCCTTTACCATCGATCGGATTGCCGAGCGCATCGACAACGCGGCCAAGAAGACCTTTACCGACCGGAACTTCCACGATGGCGCCGGTCCGTTTAACGGTGTCGCCTTCTTTAATGCCGCGGTCATCGCCGAAAAGCACGACGCCGACATTGTCGCTTTCCAGGTTCAGAGCCATGCCCTGAATGCCACCGGGGAATTCGACCATTTCACCGGCTTGCACCTGGTCCAGGCCGTAGACGCGGGCGATACCATCGCCGACGGACAGCACCTGACCAACTTCGGTGACTTCAGCCTCTTGGCCAAAGCTCGCGATCTGTTCCTTTAGAATCGCGGATATTTCAGCGGCGCGAAGTTCCATCAGCCAGCCTCTTTCATAGCGTATTTGAGTGCGTTGAGTTTCGTCTTAAGCGACGTATCGATCATCCGTGAGCCGACCTTCACAACGAGGCCACCAAGGATGGAGGAGTCAACGGTCTCGCTGAGCGTGACCTTGCTGCCCAATTTTTCTTTCAAGGATTCCGAAAGCGCCTTGCGTTGCGCGGCCGTCAAAGCGATGGCCGAGGTCACCTGCGCAGCGATTTCGCCGCGGCCCTCTGCGGCCATCTGCTTATAAGCTTTGATCATGCCCGGCAGGGCAAACAGGCGGCGGTTATCAGCAACGACGCCAATGAACTGCGCCGTTAGACCTTTGATGCCGGCCTTATCAAGAACGGCGGCCAACGCCTTGCCTTGCGCCTCTTTGGTGAAGGCCGGGCTCTCGACCAAACGACGCAGATCATCGCTCTCGTCGAGCAGGCCCTGGAGGCCGTCGAGATCGGATTCCACGGCGTCGATGGCCTTGGCGCCGCCCTTGGCGCTTTTGGCCAGCTCAAACAGCGCAGCAGCGTAACGTCCTGCAACACCGGAAGTCAGGGATGATGACGACAAAGGAGCCCCAGCTGGTAGGTCGGATGTGACGTAGTTAGCGAGGGGCTCGACAAGCCCAACGTAACGCGTTGAAATTCTTTAAAATTTCCGCTCGCAGGCCTTTGTGAAAAAGGCGCTTTTCCCGGAAAGCGCGTGGGAATTAACACACGGTTTCATGGGACGCAACCAAGCCAAAAGGGCAAACATGTCGCGGGCAGGAAGACCTACGTAGAAAGGAGGGCAGGCACGTTGATCGCCAGGAGCAGGGCTGCAAAGACCGCTTCAACCACGAAGAAGACAACCGGCTGACCCTTGTTGGCACCATCGGCGATGATGGCCGTCAGCCGGCCAATGCTGGCGCCGAGCCAAACGGCAGCCAACATGACGAAGGCGGTGGGCGAGAACAGGACCAGCGCAAAGACGCCCGAGCCGACCCAAAGGCCGCCGGAGGCGGCTCGGATTTCTGATTTGCCAAGGCCAGTCTCGTCGGTTGCTTTGAGGCCGAGGACCTCCATCGTGAAATTGGGGCGAACCCAGCCGAAAAGCCCAAGCCCAATCGTGGCCAGGGCAAGAACGACGTTGAGACCGTTGACGATCATGTCCATGGGTCTGCTCCAAAGAGAGCGCGCCAGGTGGGGGGAGACATGTCGGGGGGAGACATGTGCGGGATATGCATGGAGTGCATGGGGGGACGCGCTTCTTGGAACCCTTACGCGCACCGTCGCGCGCTGGTTCACACAAAGCTTTGCGGATCGACGTCGACATCAATGCGCATGTCGCCGCGCGTCCTGTCGGATTTGGCGAGCCAGGCTTTGACGAAGCTTTGGGTTTCACGCCCCCTTGGCCCACGCACCAAAAGCCGCTGGCGATGGCGCCCACGCAACATGGCAAGCGGTGCATCCACCGGGCCGAGCACATCAATGGTTTCGGGCGGGCGAGCGATGGTTTTCAAATGATTGGCGTGTTTTTTCACAGCAATCCCGTCGGTGCCCGATACGATAACGGCAACAAAGCGTACGAAGGGCGGCAGATGGGCGCGGCGGCGCGCCTCTTCTTCCAGCGCATAAAAGCGCTCCGTGTCGTGGGCGAGAAGTGCCTGCAACACCGGATGGTCGGGCATGTGGGTTTGGATGAGGCCGATGCCCGGCTTTTCGGCGCGACCGGCACGCCCCGTTACCTGGGTGAGAAGCTGGAAGGTGCGTTCCGACGCTCGCGGATCGCCCTGGCCGAAACCGACATCGGCATCGACCACGCCCACCAGGGTCAGGCCGGGAAAGTTGTGACCCTTGGCGACAAGCTGTGTGCCGACGACAATATCGACCTCTCCAGCGGCGACGGCTTCTAGCTCAGCTTTCAGGCGCTTGGGCCCGCCCATCATGTCGGAGGACAGGACCAGCGTGCGGGCATCAGGAAAACGGGTGGCGACCTCTTCGGCGATGCGTTCCACACCCGGGCCGGATGGCACAAGCGTGTCGGCATTACCGCATTCCGGGCAGGTCTTGGGCATCGGTTCGACGTGACCGCAATGGTGGCAGTTGAGCGTTTGGGTGAACCGATGTTGCACCAGCCAGGCCGAGCAGAGCGCGCACTCAAAACGGTGGCCACATGTACGGCAGAGGGTGAGCGGGGCGTAGCCGCGCCGGTTGAGGAACAGAAGGCTTTGCTCGCCGCGCTCCAGCGTGTCGTTGACCGCTTCGATCAAAGGCGGTGCCAGCCAAGTTCCGCGCTCCGGTGGCGTGAGGCGCAGATCGATGGCGGCCAGCGAGGGCAGTGGACGAGAGGCATAGCGCGCCGGGAGCGGAATATGGCGATAGCGACCGGCCTTGGCGTTGATGCGGCTTTCCACCGAGGGTGTGGCGGAGGCCAGGATCACCTGCGCCTTCTCGAACCGTGCCCGCACAATCGCCATGTCGCGGGCGTTGTAGCTGACCCATTCTTCCTGCTTGTAGGCGGCCTCATGTTCCTCGTCGATGATGATGAGGCCGAGATCCTCAAAAGGCAGGTAAAGCGCTGAGCGTGCACCGATCACGACCTTGATCTTGCATTCCGCCGTGCCGCGCCAGACCTGACGACGGGTTTTCGGCGTGATGCCTGAATGCCATTCCCCAGGCATGGCGCCAAAGCGTTCGGCGAAGCGATCCAGCAGCGCGGCGGTGAGAGCGATTTCCGGCAACAGAATCAGTGCTTGGCGATAGTGTCGTAGGGTGTTGGCAATGGCCTCAAAATAGACCTCCGTCTTGCCTGATCCGGTGACGCCCTCCAGCAGCGCGACATCCAGGGTGCCATCTTTCCGGCCATCGGCAATGAGCGCATGCACCGCATCGGCCTGCCCTTCGGTGAGCGTGCGCGGATCGAAATCAGGGTCGGGTTCGATGCGGCCTGGTTCTCGCTGAACCTGGATGGTTTCCAGCGTGCCGGACTTCACTAAACCGTCGATAACGGCGGTGGAGACGCCGGCCAAATCGGCCAGACCAGGCTTGGTGTAGGCCGCATCTGGTCCGCCTTGGCCGTCAATAACCTCCAGCACTTTGGTGCGCGCCGGTGTCATACGCTCGGGTGGTTCACCTACTTTGCGCACGGCGGTCACCGGCGGATCGCGCTGCATCAGCTCTTCGCCACGTGTGACCATGCGCGCGACCATGCCGGGTGCGGCCAGCGTCCAATCGGCAACCCAATCGATGAACTGACGCAGTGGCGCACGGATCGGTGGGGCATCCACCACCGCTTCGATCGGTTTGAGGCGTTTTGGGCTCACCTCATCCTGGCTCGCCCCCCAAACCGTGCCGAGCACCAGCCGTTTGCCGAGCGGCACCTTGACGATGGACCCATCCACCACGTGCTGCTCCTCGGCAACTTGGTAGGTCAGCGCCGTCGGCATCGGTGCAGGCACCATGACGGCCACATTGGTTCCAGGCGCATAAGCGGCTGGCGAATCAATCGGCTTGGAAGGGGATGACGCGAGCATGCAGACAGGTTAGACGAGCGGCAAAGTTGCGGGTAGCCCGCAGATCAGCAGCGTAAGGATCAAAGTGATGAAGTTTTTCGTGGACACCGCCGATACCAGCGACATTGCAGAGTTGGATGATTTGGGGCTGCTGGACGGCGTTACAACCAACCCGTCGCTGATTGCCAAATCGGGCCGCGATTTCAAAGAAGTGATCGCTGAAATCTGTGGTCTGGTGGAAGGGCCAGTGTCCGCTGAGGTCACTGCGCTTGATGCCGATGGCATGATCAAAGAGGGCAAGGAACTTGCCAAGATTGCCAAAAACGTGACGGTGAAAGTGCCGCTGACGCTGGATGGCCTGAAAGCCTGTAAGGCGCTTTCGAGCGAAGGCACGATGGTCAATGTCACGCTGTGCTTCTCCGCCAATCAGGCACTGCTCGCTGCCAAATGCGGCGCGACGTTCATATCGCCGTTCATTGGCCGTTTGGACGACATCAACATCGACGGCATGGAGCTGATCGCCGAAATCCGCGCGATCTACGACAATTTCCCGGCGCTGGAGACGGAAATTCTCGCTGCCTCCATCCGCACCGCCAACCATGTGAAGCAGGCGGCGATCATCGGCGCCGATGTTGCGACCATCCCGCCCGGGGTTTTGAAGGGTCTGGCCAAGCATCCGCTGACCGACAAAGGCATCGATGCGTTCATGGCCGACTGGGCAAAAACCGGCCAGAGCATTCTTTAAGCCGTTTGGTCGATCTAAGGGTGGAGCCGAACGAAGGTTTGCTCCACCACCTTCTTGCCCCATGATTGCCCCGCGTGCTCTTGGGCTATGACGAAGCCAGCTTGTTCATAGAGTGCGCGCGCTGCGTCCAAGCCTGCAAAGGTTGATAGTTCGACCTGAGGGAATCCATGTTCGTCGCAAAAAGCCATCGCCGAATCCATCAGGCGTCGACCGACGCCGCGACCCTGCAGCTTGGGATCGACGATGAACCAGTGAAGGATTGCCGGTTTTTCTGGCGCGCATTGTCCGTCAATGGCAATGCTGGCGGCAAGTGTGTCATCGATAGCGGCCCACCATATCGCATTGTGAGGGTGGCTCAATCGAGCGACAAAGGGTGCAAGCTCGCTTGCCACTTTGACCTCGAAAGCTGCGCCGAAGCCGACCAGATCGGCATAGTAGGACGCGTGCATTGAGACGATTTGCCCGATCAGTGTCGGGGTGTAACCTTCTCCAAAGGTAAGGCCCTCGCTCATAGCACCTTCGTCATGAACACGGAATTCGGGTCGAGTGTGTAATCGCCAAAGGGCTCGCACTCGGTAAAGCCGCGCTTTTCATAGAGCTTGCGGGCGGGTTCAAAATAGTCAAACGAGCCGGTTTCCAGCGAGAGGCGCTCCATGCCCTTGTCGCTGGCGTGCGCGATCAAGTGGTCGAGCATTTGCGCGCCAATACCGTTGCCGCGTCGCGCTTCGACGGTCCGCATAGATTTGATCTCACCATGGCGGCGGCCATCGGCCTCTGATGCAATTTCCTTCACCGCGCCGATGACCAGCAAGTCATTCTTCTCCCATCCGGCGAAGAACGCAATCTCGGGCACTTTCAACCCGTCCAGATCAAGCGCGTGCACGCTGCCTGGCGGGGTGACGGCGATGTTGGTGTCGAGGTGGAATTTCAGAAGATCGATGATGGCCGGATGGTCGAGATCGCCGGGAACAATCTGCATTGGAGGCTCCATCTTAGGGCGAGCTAATTGCGAGCCAGCGCGACGATGTAGGTGCATGGCTCGTTGGTCGGGTTGAAGAACGTCACCTCGGCGGTTTTCGACAGGCCATAGCTGTCGCCGGTTTCAAGATCATGGGAGGCGCCGGCGTCGGTGATCGAAAGACGACCATCGAGCACGTAGATGACCTCGCGCATGATTTCGAAGGCGGTGGCCGGAAGGGTCACCGAGGCGCCCGCTGGCAGGTAAATCTTGGCCATTTCCACTGGGATGCTTGGGGCGCGGAAAATCTGCCGGCGGATATATCTTGTCTCCGGGTCCTGCCACATGGGCTGATTGCCCGCGCGCTGGACCTGGCCTTCTTCCTGCTCGGCGCGCATTAAGAGGCCCGCCAGCGTCATGTCGAAAGCATGCGCCAAGCGCACCAGCACCGAGGCGGTGGGGCTCATTTCGCCACGTTCGATCTTGGAAATCGCTGCTTTGGAGATGTCGGAGCGGGCGGCAAGGTCGGACATCGACCATTTGCGCGCCTTGCGCTCCAACTGGATGCGCCGCGCGATGGCCTGACCGGATTTGTCCACTAAAGTATCCATGTGTTACTGATAGTGGACGGAAGGTCCGCTCGTCAAGCCCCGGCCTTGAGCCGGGGCCCCGCGCCATTGACCCTCGAGGTCCCGGATCGCTGGAGCGTCCGGGACTTCGTTTCTTTACGGACAGACGTTGGGCCGAGCCATGTGCAACTCGTTGATCGCCTTGTCGAGATCATCGTCCCAGGGCATTTGCCAGGCGGCGATGTCGTGTTTCAGCTGGTCCATCGATGTTGCGCCGATGATGGACGAGGCAACGAACGGTTTGGACGTGGTGAAGCGGATGGCAGTTTGCGAGTAATCCAGGCCGCGCGCGTCGCAGAAATCGAAATACGCCTCAAGCGCCGCGTCGGCTCCAGGGGTCTGGTAGCGGCCCAAGCGTCCAAACAGGGTGCCGCGTGCGCCGGCCGGTTTGGCACCGTTTCGGTACTTGCCGGTCAAATAGCCCTGTCCGAGCGGCGAATAAGCAAGCAGGCTGACATCTTCGCGCGTGCCCACTTCGGCGAGATTCACCTCAAAAGTGCGGTTCAGAATGTTGTAGGCGTTCTGGATCGAGGCGATGCGCGCTTTGCCTGATTTTTCCGACTCGGTGATCCAGCGCATCGCGCCCCAGGAGCTTTCATTGGAAAGCCCAATGGCCCGCACCTTGCCCGACTTCACCAGCTCATCGAAGGCATCAAGGGTCTCGGCAACAGCGACCTCCGGTCCATCGGTCGGCTCCCACACAATGGGGTTGGTGCCGAAGATCGAAAAGGGCCGGCCCGGCCAGTGCAACTGGTAGAGATCGATATAATCGGTCTGCAGGCGTTTCAGTGAGGCATCGACCGCGTCAAAGACGTTTTTCTTGGTCGGAAGGGCAACGCCTTCCTCCTGGCCACGGAACCATTTGTTGGATGTCGCGCCGACGACTTTGCTTGCCAAAATAACCTTGTCGCGGTTTTTGCGGCTGGCGAACCAGGAGCCGATGATTTGCTCCGTTGAGCCCTGCGTTTCGGCCTTGGGTGGGATGGCATAAAGTTCAGCGGTGTCGAAGAAGTTGATGCCCTGATCGAGGGCGTAGTCCATTTGGTCGTGGCCGTCAGCTTCGGTGTTCTGCTGGCCCCAGGTCATGGTGCCAAGGCAGATCACCGACACATCCATGCCGGTGCGTCCCAGTGGGCGCTTTTCCATGGGTGAATTCCTTTAGTGTTTTAGAAGATGCGGGGTTTAGCCGTCGGTTTGATCGTCGGCGGCAACGCGGGAGAGGAGATCTTCAACGTAAGGCATGATGCGCTCCACGATCAAGGCAATGCCTTGCGCGGTCGGGTGGATGCCGTCATCCAGGTTGAGGGCGCGCTCGCCGGCGACGCCTTCGAGAAAGAATGGGTAATAGAGAGCATCATAGGTTTGCGCGAGGCGGCCATAAATCGGATTGAAGGCTGCGCCATAAGCCTCACCCATGTTCGGTGGGGCGATCATACCGGCAAGCAGAACTGGCAGGCCGCGCTCGGACAGGTTGGCCATGATGCCGTCCAGAGAGGCTTCGGTGACGCTGGGGTCGATGCCGCGCAGCGCATCATTGGCGCCGAGCTCGACAATCACTGCATCGGTCGCGGGGTCGAGCGACCAGTCAAGCCGCGCCAATCCGCCAGAACTCGTGTCGCCCGATACACCGGCGTCGAGAACGCGCACATCATGGCCGCGCGTGATTAGCGCGTCTTCAAGCTGGGCCGGGAAACCCTCGCCGGGCGCCAGCCCAAAGCCCGCCGTCAAACTGTCACCAAGGGCGAGAACAGTGATCGGTTCTGCGCGCGCGGGGGCCGCCATCAGCAGGAAAGCTGCCAAGATGACAGAGAGTTTAGATACGGGGCGCAGGAACGTTGGTATGACATTCGCAAGCATTTTGCCTTGGAGCATGGGCTCGGCATTCCTATTTGATCGGACACGATAGATGCGACGTAAGGCGCATACCCCCCTTTTTCCAGCTTGAACGGAAACTCTTGTGATCTCTCCCTCCGCAGATTCGATCATCGCGCTTGATGATGTGCATCTTTCTCTCGGCTCTGGCGCGGCGCGCGTCGATATCTTGAAAGGCGCCTCACTTGCTGTTGCGCCGGGCACATCGGTCGGATTGGTGGGGCCTTCGGGGTCGGGCAAGTCGACGCTTTTAATGGTGCTTGCCGGGTTGGAGCGGCCAACGGCGGGGACTGTGCGTGTTGCCGATGCGATGCTGACCGATCTGTCGGAAGACCGGCTGGCGGCGTTTCGCGGACGCCAGATCGGCATCGTTTTCCAGTCTTTCCATCTGATCCCAACGATGACGGCGCTGGAAAATGTTGCCGTGCCGCTGGAATTGGCCGGCCATGACGATCCGTTTGGGACCGCGCGGGCAGAGCTTGAAGCAGTGGGGCTTGGCGAGCGCACCGCGCATTATCCAACGCAACTTTCCGGTGGCGAACAGCAGCGCGTGGCGGTGGCCCGCGCCCTGGCGCCGAAGCCCGCGATTCTGGTGGCCGACGAGCCGACCGGCAATCTGGATGGCTCGACTGGACGGCAAATCGCTGACCTGTTGTTCGAGGCACCTGCGACGCGCGGTACGACCTTGATGCTGGTGACGCATGATCTGGCGCTGGCGCAGCGCTGTGACCGGCAGGTGCATCTGGAAGCCGGCTGCATTGTCGAGGACACGCACAAGGCGTTGCCCGAGGCGGCGGAATAGATGGCTGACGTGACCCTCACGACTGGGCCATCAATCGGTCGCACCCCGTCCTCGTTGGCCCTAAGCTTCACCTACGCCATGCGCGAGTTGCGCGGGGGCTTGCGTGGTTTTGCAATTTTTCTCGCCTGCATTGCGCTTGGCGTCGCCTCCATTGCCGGCGTCAACGCGCTTGCCCAATCCATGACCGGCGGCCTTGCCAATGAGGGCCGGGCCATCTTGGGCGGTGATGTTTCGCTGGAACTCATCCAGCGGGAAGCAACGGCGGACGAGATCGCGTTTCTGACCGGCACCGGCGCGACCCTTAACGCCCGTGCCGATTTGCGCGGCATGGCGCGCACGGGCGACGAACAGAACCAGACCGTTGTCGAGATCAAGGCGGTTGATGATCCCTATCCGATGGTTTCGGAACTGACATTCGTCGATCAAGGCGGCGCTCTGCGCACGGATGTGCACACCGCTCTCGACCAACGGGAGGGCGTGTTTGGTTTGCTCGCCGAGGGAACTTTGGCGGCGCGGCTCGATATCGAGATTGGCGAGACGATCCGCCTTGGCGAACATGCCTTCGAACTGCGCGGCATTATCGAGCGCGAGCCGGATCGGCTGTCGTCCGGTTTCGGTTTCGGCCCGCGTGCCATGATTTCCTCCGATGGCTTGGCCGCCAGTGAACTGGTGCAGCCGGGCAGTCTGGTGGAATGGGAGTACACGCTTGCGTTCCCAGAACCGCTGGATGAGGCCGGACTTGCCGCCTTTGAAGTGGAAGCCAACGAAGCGAATCCCGATGCCGGGTGGCGTATCCGCGATCGCACTGAGGCCAGCCCACGCCTTTCCAGCGCTATCGACCAGTTTGCGCAGTTTCTGACGCTTGTCGGCCTCACCGCTCTGGTGGTCGGCGGTGTCGGCGTTGCCAACGCCGTGCGCGCTTTTGTTGAAGCCAAGCGCAAGGTGATCGCCACCTTCAAGTCGCTTGGCGCCGCGGGTCCGTTCGTTTTTCGCGTGCAGTTCTTCCAGGTGATGGCGATTGCTTTCTTGGGGATTGGCATCGGTCTGGTCATCGGCGCCTTGGTGCCCTGGGCGGTGCAACTGTTTTTTGGCGGTTTTCTTCCTGTGCCGCTTGAAACCCGTCTCTATCCCGATGCTCTGGGGCTTGCCGCGCTGTACGGTATACTGGTCGCGCTGGCCTTTGCGCTCTGGCCGTTTGGCACGGTGCGTGACGTTCCCGCTACCGCACTGTTTCGTGACATTGGCGGCAATTCGCGGCGCTTCCCGCGATGGATCTATTTGATCGGTGCGGCCGCAGCGATGATCGGGCTGGGCGTGGTCGCGTTCCTGGTTTCCGACAGCCGGTTTATCGCAGCGATTTATTTGGCTGCGGCGGGTGTGAGCTTCGTCATTTTGCGGCTGGTCGGCTGGGCAGTGATGGCGATTGCCAAACGCAGTCCGCGACCAAAATCGACGGCCGCCAAATTGGCGCTCGGCAACATTCATCGCCCGGGCGCGCTGACGCCGTCGGTGATTCTGTCGCTTGGCCTCGGGCTGACACTGCTGGTCGCGCTGGCGCTTATCGATGCCAATCTTCGCCGCCAGCTCACCGGCTCGATCCCGGAAGTCGCGCCGAGCTTTTTCTTTCTCGATATTCAAAACAGCCAGCTTGACGCCTTTACTAGCTTGGTGGCCGACCAGGCGCCCAATGCGACGCTGGAAAGCGTGCCGATGCTGCGCGGGCGGTTGATCTCCTTGCAAGGCATTCCGTCCGCAGAGTTTGATGCGCCACCGGAAGCGGCCTGGGTTCTCAGCGGTGATCGCGGCATCACATACGAGGCGCAAGCGCCGGAAGGCACCGAACTCACCGAAGGCGAATGGTGGCCCGCCGACTATAGCGGTGAGCCGCTGGTGTCGTTCATCGATGAGGAAGGCAGGCAGCTTGGCCTCGAGATTGGCGACGAACTCACCGTCAACGTGCTTGGCCGTGAAATAACCGCGCGGATCGCCAATTTCCGTGATGTGGAATGGCAATCGCTGGCGATCAATTTTGCCATGGTTTTCTCGCCCAACACCTTTGCTGGCGCGCCGCACGCCCATCTTGCGACCGTGACCTATGAAAGCGAACAGAGCGATGAGACCGAATTGGCTTTGCTGCGCGATGTCACGGCGGCGTTCCCCAGCATCACATCGGTGCGCATTTCCGATGCGCTGGATGAGGTGAACGCGCTGGTGGAAGATCTGGCACTCGCCGTGCGCGGGGCGGCGTCGATCACCTTGATCGCCTCGATCCTGGTGCTGGCTGGCGCATTGGCCGCTGGGCACCGGCATAGGCTTTACGACGCGGTGATCCTCAAAACACTTGGCGCAACGCGCGGGCGGATTCTCGGTGCGTTCCTGCTGGAATATGCCATGCTCGGGCTTGCAGCGGCGGTCTTTGGACTCGCCGCAGGATCGTTCGCAGCGTTTGCGGTGCTGGAATATGTGATGACGGCCGGGTTCACCTTCTTGCCATCGGTGGCGTTCGGCGCCGTTGGCGTTGCGCTGCTTCTGACCGTTGGTCTTGGACTGATTGGGACCTGGCAGATACTTGGCCAAAAACCGGCACCAGTGCTCAGAAACTTGTAGGTAGGTTTGGAACTGCAGGTAAACTTGGAACTCAGATCTGTTGCTTGCGCGTATCCGCGTGCTGCAGGATGGTGAGGATAAAATGGCGTCTAAAGTCTTCAAGATGAGCTTTGCAAAGGTGTATCCTTTGCTGATCAACAAGGTTGAGAAGAAGGGGAAAACCAAGGCTCAACTGGATGAGATCATCTCATGGTTGACGGGTTATGATGCTGATGGCCTGGCTGAGGCTTTGGCCGATGAGCGCGATATTGAAAGCTTCTTTGCCCAAGCACCCGCGAAAAACCCGAACCGGGTTCTCATAAAAGGTGTCGTTTGCGGCGTTCGTGTTGAGGACATTGAAGACCCAGTGATGAAGGAAATCCGTTACCTCGACAAAATGATCGACGAACTGGCCCGAGGGAAGAAATTCGAGAATATTTTTCGCGGGTAACACCCTGGGGCTAGCACTGGTTCTAGCACCCGCGACATTGTCGCATCAGCTTTCCCTTAACGATCGTACGATTCCACTCGGATTGCCCTTGAGATTGTTGCCATTCATATACATATTATCCCCAATACCCGAGTTTCGTGGGCAAACATGGCGTTTGACCCACCTTTTTGGCCGTTTACGACCATTTGGAGAATGAAAACATGAACAACCCGCTTCGCGACGGTTACGTCCAACAGGGCGCACAAACAGCCGCAGGCATTGATGAGGGCCTTCGCGCCTACATGTTGAGGGTCTACAACTACATGGCCATTGGCCTTGCCATCACCGGCATCGCCGCGATGGGCATGTTCCAGCTTGCTGTGGTGCAGGATGCTTCCGGCTCAGTCATTGGACTGACAGCCATCGGTGAAGCCATTTACACCTCGCCCCTGCGCTGGGTGATCATGCTGGCGCCGCTGGGTGCTGTGTTCTTCCTAAGCTTCCGCATCTCTAAGATGAGTGTGCCGGCGGCGCAGTTCACCTTCTGGGCCTTTGCGGCCGTGATGGGTGTTTCCCTGTCGTCGATTTTCCTGGTCTACACCGCTGAATCGATCACGCGGGTGTTCTTCATCACCTCGGCTGCCTTCGGAGCGCTGAGCCTTTGGGGCTACACCACCAAGCGGGATATTTCCGGTTGGGGCTCGTTCCTCTTCATGGGTTTGATCGGTGTGATCATCGCGTCGGTCGTGAACATCTTCTTGGGCTCCTCGGCCCTGCAGTTCGCGATCTCGGTGATCGGTGTTCTGGTGTTCGCTGGCCTCACCGCATACGACACGCAGCGCATCAAGACGATGTATTATGAAGGCGACAGCGTGGAAGCCTCTGGCCGCAAGGCCATCATGGGCGCGCTCAGCCTCTACCTCAACTTCATCAACATGTTCATCCTGTTGCTGCAGCTGTTCGGTCAGCGCGAATAGTCGCTGAGCCAGACTTGCAAGATCAGAAACCCCGGTGGCGACACCGGGTTTTTTGTTGGTGGCGTACAGTTGGCGCGCTGGCCGCAAGGATCGGAACCCTCCCAATAGGCGTCAGAGCACGTGGTCACGCGATCAACGAGGCAGCCTCGCATAACGGTCGAGCCCCATTTGCATTGACTAAAAATATCGATTAATCATGATGTATGGATATATTGAATGCGACCGAGGCGTTTGCCGCCCTTAGCCAGCCGTCGCGCTTGGAGGCGTTTCGATTGCTGGTCAAAGCCGGTGAAGACGGCGTGATGGCAGGCGATATCGCGCGTCAATTGGACGTGCGCCAAAACACCATGTCAGCCAATCTGGCTGTCCTGCTGCATGCCGGCCTTGTGCGGCGCGAGCGGTATGGCCGCACGATCCGATACTTTGCCGACTTCGACTCCATGCGCGGCCTGCTTGGCTTCATGCTGGAGGATTGCTGCGGCGGACGTCCTGAACTTTGCCAACCGCTGATCAAAGAGATCAGCAACGTGAACGACTAACGGGCGGCAGGACCAATGGGACTTTTCGAACGCTGGCTGACGGTTTGGGTTGCGCTGGCCATGCTGGCTGGCATTGCGCTCGGCTTCATCGCCCCTGGCTTGGTGACGGCGGTGGCCGCTGCCGAGGTCGCGTCGATCAACCTGGTGGTGGCAGTGCTCATCTGGGCGATGGTCTATCCGATGATGGTGGGCGTCGACCTGGGCGCGGTTAGCGGCGTCGCCCGAGCGCCTCGCGGCCTTCTGGTGACGCTGGTCGTCAACTGGTTGATCAAGCCGTTCACGATGGCAGCCCTTGCGGTTTTGTTCTTCGAGGTCGTCTTCGCCGATCTCATCCAGCCGGCTGATGCGCAGCAATATATCGCAGGTCTGATCCTGCTGGGTGCCGCGCCGTGCACCGCGATGGTGTTTGTGTGGTCGCAGCTCACCAAGGGTGATGAGACCTACACGCTCGTCCAGGTCTCGGTGAACGATGTGATCATGATCTTCGCATTTGCGCCGATCGTGGCCTTTCTGCTTGGCGTTACGAACATCATCGTACCCTGGCAGACGCTTCTGCTGGCAACCGTGCTTTACGTCGTTCTGCCGCTGCTTGCCGGGCTTGCCACGCGAAAAATCCTGGCAACGCCGGAGCGGATCGAACGCTTTATGGCTGTCATTAAGCCCTGGTCGATCGTTGGGCTGATTGTCACGGTGGCCATTCTGTTCAGCCTGCAAGGCCGGGTGATCATCGAGCGACCGCTGACGATTGTGCTGATCGCCATCCCCATCATTGTGCAAAGCTATGCGATTTTTGCCCTGGCCTATGGCGCGGCCTGGGCATTGAAAGTTCCCCATCGAATTGCAGCACCGTGCGCGATGATTGGCACGTCAAATTTCTTTGAGCTTGCCGTGGCCGTTGCCATCAGCCTGTTTGGGCTGAACTCTGGCGCTGCGTTGGCGACTGTGGTCGGCGTTCTTGTGGAGGTGCCGGTCATGCTTTCGCTGGTCGCCATCGCCAATAGGACGCGTGGCCGTTTCCCTGAACGCTCAGACCCGCATCTTCAGCGCAGTGAGCGATGAGCGACCTTCCCAACCTTCAGCGCGATGAGTTGCACCCCATCGATGCAGCGCTTCTGGGCGACACACTGACCCACAAGCCGCGCGTCTTGATGCTCTATGGCAGTTTGCGCCAACGCTCCTATTCCAAGCTTCTGACGCTCGAAGCCAAGCGCGTGCTTGAGGTTCTTGGTTCCGAGGTGCGGGTGTTTGATCCAACCGGCCTGCCGCTCATCGATGATGGCCAAGGCTATGATCCGCCGACCGATCACCCCAAGGTTCAAGAATTGCGTGAGCTCTCGCTGTGGTCCGAAGCGCAGGTTTGGTGCTCACCGGAGCGCCACGGAGCGATGACCGGGATCATGAAAACGCAGATCGATTGGCTGCCTTTGGCGCCGATTGGCGGCGTACGACCGACACAAGGGCGCACCCTTGCGCTGATGCAGGTTTCCGGCGGGTCGCAAAGCTTCAACACTGTCAATCAGCTTCGGATTTTGGGGCGTTGGATGCGGATGATCGTCATCCCGAACCAATCCTCGGTGCCCAAAGCCTTCACCGAATTTGACGAGGATGGGCGTATGCTTGCCTCGACCTATTACAACCGGATGGTCGATGTTATGGAGGAACTGATGAAGTTCACCCATCTCACGCGTGGCCGGGCCGCACATCTCGTCGACCGTTATTCGGAACGGGTAGAGACTCGCGAAGAGCTTTCCAAGCGGGTGAATATCCGGTCGATCTAGCGTTTGCTTACACGCTATTTGCGGACCGTGAGTACGCCGGCGAGGACGATCAGCGCCAGGCCAGCGAGCGTGAGCAGATCGGGCCGCTCGGCGAAAAACAGGATGCCCCAAAGCACCGCAAAGCCGACATAAGCAAACTCGAACGTGCCGATGATCGAGGTCGGCGCCTTCTGGTAGGCGACGGCAGTCCCAACCGAGGCGATAAGAATCGACAGCGCGAGCAGCACCATGATCTGCCATTCCGGCCAGGTGAGGCTATGCCAGGTGTCGGATAGAAAGCTGTCGCCTGCCAGCGAGGGAACCAAGGCCAGGAAAATGAGCCCGATCGCACCGGTCAGAATGAAGGCCAGATGTAGGCCAAACACCATGGCCAAGGGATGTTCTTCTTGGCAGCGGGTGCGGGTGAGCACCATGGCGCCGGCAAACAACATCGCGGCCAGGATCGGCAACAGTGCATAGGGCGAAAACGCCTCTGTCCCAGGTCGGAGCACAAGAGCGACGCCGACAAAGCCGAGTGCGGCTGCCACGCCTTGAAGCGGTGTCACGCGGTCATGGGTCCATAGCGCGGAAAAGCCTACGATGAACAATGGCAAGGTGTAGAGCGCGGCGGCTGCCGCCGACAGGGGCAGGTTCGGCAGGGCGGCGTAATAGGCGATCCAGACCATCACCAACAAAGCCGCGCGCAGGCCGACCCAAAGGATCGACTTGGGCAGAAGGCTGCTGCGCACGCCAAAGTACAAGCCAGCGGCGATAAGCACCGGCAGCACCAGCAGCGAGCGCACGGCAAATAGCTGCCAGAGGCCGACCGTGGACGCCGCGCCCATACTTTTGACCAGCGCATCGCCAGCCGACATGGCAAAGACCGTGAAGAGGATCGTGCCGACGGCAAGCGGCAGATTGTCGGGTTTTGGCATGGACATGACAGGCGCAGCTAGGCGTTCTCAGCGCGCCTCTGCAAGGTCGTTTTGGCCCGTAGGCGTTCGGTGACTTGGGTTCGCCTTGCTCTTGAAGTTCTGCCCGTTGATGTCATGTTTTGCCGATGAGCCGTTCGGGAAAGAAAAAAGACGTTGGGCCACCGGTACGCGCCGCGCGGCTTGAGACGCCCGCCGGTGGCGGCGCGTTCGATTTGCCCAATCTTTCCATTGGCGTTTTTTTGAACGATCAACCGGCCCACCAAATCTCGGTTGGGTCGGACCGCACGGTGCATACGCCGCTGCAAAAAGATGAGGGGTTCATCCTGCCGGCTGGGTCGAGCGGTCTTTGCCACTATGAGGACGATCACAGCTATCTGGCGGTTGAGCTCGACGCGTCATTGCTGCGCGAAGTCGGGCTCGACGATCCTGGCGCCGTGGCGCCGACCTTTGGTGCCTTCGATCCGTTGACCTTGCAGATGGCCAAAGCGGCGCTTGATGTGGCCAATGCGCCGAGTGCGCTTTACCGCGAAACCATGCATCGCGCCCTGGCCGCGCATCTGGCGCAAAGCGTTCAACCTGCCCATCCCGATGTTGCGGCGCTCGATGATGCCCGGATGCGGCGGGCTGCCGCTTACATCCATGATCACTTGGCCGAGGATATCTCGCTGGATGTTTTGGCCGGTGAGGCGGCGATGAGCGCCTACCATTTCGCGCGCGCGTTTAAGAGCGCGCTGGGTGCCTCACCACTGCAATATGTCATTGCAGAACGGATGCGGGTGGCTGGCGTGCTGCTGAAAACAACGGGTCTGCCGGTCGCCGAGATCGCGTTGCGGGTCGGCTATGAGGACACCTCGCGTTTCGGCAAGCATTTCAAGCGGGCCTTTGGCGCGACCCCGGCGCAGCACCGCGCCAACTGATTTTTTCACAACCGCAAGAATGACCCAACCGACGGCAAGAATCGCGCCTGTGGGCCGGCGGGGCATTCGGCATTGTCTCCTCATCGCACTGACCAACCCGGCCGGTGCTTCCAACAGGAGACAGACCCGTGACCAACACGACCAAGACACTTGCAACCGCAGCCATCGCATCCGCCCTGATGTCCTCGACAGCCCTGGCATCGGACATCCAAACCCGCACCGTGACGTTTGAAAGCAACGGCACATCGATGGCTGGCACACTCTTCCTGCCTGCCGATCATGATGGATCAGCCCTGCCGACCGTCGTCGTCACCGGCGCTTGGACGTCGGTTCAGCAGCAGATGCCCGCAACCTATGCCCGTGAGATGGCCGAGCGCGGCTTTGCCGCCTTCACTTTTGACTTCCGTGGCTGGGGCCAGTCCGGCGATCTGCCACAGAATGTTCGCTTTGAAGAGAACCCATCCGCCAAGATCGAAGACATTGAAGCGGCCATCGCTTTCATCGCCGATCTTCCCGAAGTGGATGCGGCCAACATCCATGGCCTGGGTATCTGCGCCTCGGCTGGCTACATGATCGACGCTGTCGCCGGTAATCCGTTGATCAACCGCGTTGGCCTTGTTGCGCCATGGCTTCAGAACGAAGCGCTCGTCAGTGCCGTCTATGGCGGTGAGGAAGGTGTCAACGGCCTCATCGAACTTGGCCGCACGGCTCAGGCAGACGGTGGGATGATCATCCCTGCCGCTGGCCCGGAAGGCGCTGAAGGCGTGTTGATGCCGCTGGGTGGTTACTACTATGAGGCCGATCGCGGTGCGATCCCTGAGTATGACAACCAGTGGAACCACTCCGGCTGGGAAGGCTGGTTGACCTATCACCCTGCCGACCACGGCGCCGCGCTCGATAAGCCTTTGGCCATCGTTCACTCCGAGGCCGCTGCCATTCCACAGGGTGTGCGTGACTTCCTGGGCGGCTTCGCCGGCGAATCGACGCTTCAGTGGCTGGAAGACGTCTCGCAGTTCGACTTCTACGACAACCCTGAAGACGTGACCCGCGCCGCCGACACGATGGCCGCTCACTTCTCCTCCTAACCCCACCATGTTGAATGCTGCACCGGTTGTTGCCGGTGCAGCGCTTTGAAAAAGGTTCAATCCGATGAAACTGACGGCAACAACAATCGCAGCGCTCGCCATGAGCGCATCGGCCACGCTGGCCGCTGATGTCCACCTTGGCGGCTCGCCGCTGACCGTTGAAACCCTTGTCGAACAGGCTGAGATGGTTCGCATTGCCGATGCTATCGATGCCGGCGTCGATGCCAAAGACTGGGAGACCACACGCAGCTTTTTAACCGACGAGATCACGGTTGATTTTTCGTCCTTGGTCGGCGGTGAGCCTGCCACGATCCCTGCCGATGGCCTGATCGCCGGTTGGTCCGCCAATTTGACGGCAGAGAAAACGTCCTTCCATCTGCGCGGCAATCACCGTGTGACGTTCCACTCAGCCGATAGCGCGACAATGGTCTCGCATGGCTATGCCTGGAACCAGATGGAGCGCGGCGCGCTGGAAGAAAATGGCGGCGAAGCGCTTTGGGAAGTTTGGGGCACCTATGTGCACGGCTTTGAGCGCACCGAGGATGGCTGGAAGGTCAATGCCATGACCTTCACCGCCACGGCCCAGCGCGGCAACGATTTTGTCCGCGATACGCCGGGATCGTAATGTCCGACCCCGCCTCTAAACATTGCGAAAACCCCGGCCAATCGGTCGGGGTTTTTGTTGTTGGTCAAAGATCAACTACGGTTTCGAAACCGCCATAGATCAGACGTTTGCCGTCAAACGGCATCGGGTTGGTGTCTTGGCTCATCGCCGGATCCGCCATGGCTTTTTCCATCCCGGCATTGCGCGCCTCGCGCGATGGCCAGACGATCCAGGAGAAAACGACCACCTCATCGTCTTTGCATTGCACAGCCATCGGCAAGGACGTGACTTTGCCATCGGGCACATCATCGCCCCAGTTTTCAACGACCTTAAGAGCGCCGTGCTGTTTGAAGCTTTCGGCAGATTTTTCGGCGTGGTCGATGAATTCCTGCTTCCTGGCTTTGGGGACAGCGGCAACAAATCCGTCAATGTAGGTCATTCCATCCTCCCTCGAACTGCTTGTGACTTGCAATCAGTTGAAGGTCGCCTATCTGATTGTAAAATGCAAGCGGTTTGTAATTCGAGGTGATGTCGCGTGAAAGTACGGTCCGGTTGTCCGATCAATTTGTCGGTGGAGTTGCTGGGTGACGGTTGGACGATGGTGATCGTGCGCGACATCATGTTCGGCAATTTTCGCACCTACCGCGAGTTGTTGACCAACTCGCTGGAAGGCATCGCCTCGAACATATTGGCCGACCGCCTGAAAAGCATGGTGGCCGAAGGGCTCCTCACCAAGATGTCCGATCCCGGCCACAAGCAGCGGGCCATTTTCAGTCTCACCGAGAAGGCAATCCAGCTAGTCCCGCTGATCGTTCAGCTTGGCGCCTGGGGCCGCCGACACTTGCCGGCGAGCGAAGAGTTGAGCATCCGCGCGCAGGTGCTGGAAGAAGGCGGGCCGGCCCTGTGGGAGGATTTCATGGCCGATCTGCGCGCCGTTCACCTTGGGGCGCCGGCAGTCGCTGATCGGCCGCTGGTGATGGAGCGCTTACAGGCGGCTTATGAAGCAAAAGTGGCTGGCGGCTAGACCAATTCCAACTTCGGTTTCTTGTCGAAGACCTTGAGCACCTGGCTCAAATCATGGCCGCGTTTGAGGATATGTCCCGACGCTGCGACTACTTTGTAGGCGCCTTGGCGGCGGGCCATTTTTGGGTCTTTTTCAATCGTGTAGAGCGGCACTTCCGCGGCGCGGCGAAAGACCGAAAACACAGCCCTTTCTTTCAAAAGATCAATGGCATAGTCGCGCCACTCGCCCTCGGCAACCATGCGCCCATAGACGTTGAGGATCATGTCCAGCTCACGCCGGTTGAAGCTTATCTGTGCAGGCTGACTGGCCGATGGCGGTGCGTTGTTGGAGGTGACGATGCGGACAATGTCGTCAGAAGATGAGGCGGCTTGATCGACCTTTGCTCGCTTGTCATCGCGGCGGATGGAGGTCCGCGCTCGGCGATGGGCCTCCAGTTCGACGGGAAGCGATGGGTCCGTGGTGTCCGTCATACGATCTCAATGTTCGCGTGATGTTTGGCCCACGAGTCTTTCAGGCAGTCTAGCCCTTGGCAAGCCGACAATTCGCGCTGCGTGGGATCCAGGCAATGGGCGTTTTTTGGGCGAGTGGCGGCAATCTTTTCTCCTGCGTTATCCACAGCGCCACATTATTGCCCAGAAACAGCCCTGATCGCGCCCTTTGCCGAACAAACTGGCGGGTTCCATTGCCCGTGTTGCTTGGTAGCGCGGCGCTGGGTCATCAGACCCTCCAGCCCCCAGCCCCTGATTTCTCGGCGTCGTGCACCATAGCAACCATCTACGCAGCTTCGGTTTTTCCAAACCCGAGCTGCGAGAGCCAGACACCCGCGGCATACACAAAGGTGGGGCGGCTCTGATCAGGCCAGACTGACTGTTTTCCAAACCCGCCTTGGCGCCCGTCGCCTTGGCGGGTTTTTTGGTTGCCGGTCACAATCGGTGGCGACGCTTTGCAGCAATGGAGGTTGCGGTGCGCCTGGACCCTGACCTAAAGCGTTTGGCGTTTAATCTGAGGCAGATTTATCGCAATTCGCGTTCGACCGAAGGGAGAGGCAGCGAATTGCGATTCAAGTCAAACGCAAAACGCTCTAAGAGACCGGTCATGCTCGTTCAACTGATCCTCGGTAGCGGCCTTATCATTCTGACAGCCATGGTGGCTGCGCTTTCCTGGTGGGGCCTGGAATCCTTTTTGAACCGCACCCATGGCTGGGTAGAACGCGAACCGCATGGGCCGAAACTGACGATCGTGCTCTGCCTGGCGATGCTTTGGAGCGTGGCCATGGTGACGGCGTCCGTTTGGATTTGGGCGCTCACCCTTCGGGTTCTGGAAATCTTCCCGACCACCGAGGCGTCGGTCTATTTCTCGCTTGTCGTCTTCACCACGCTTGGCTTTGGCGATGTGCTTTTGCCCGTGGAGTGGCGTCTGCTCGGAGGGCTCGCGGCGGCCAACGGGTTGTTGGTGTTCGGTTTGCTGACGGCGATGCTGGTGGAAACGCTGCGGCAGACGCGGATGCGCCAGCGCGGGCGGTTCCAGTAATCGGCTAACGCTTAAGCTGCCACACTGGAGTCGGCAAACGCGGTTTTGTGTTCCTCGACCACAGCACGGAACGAGTGCAAAAGCTCTTCGTCGATCTTGCCCTGCATGGAGACCAAGATCTGGTAGGCCTCATCAGGGCTCATCGCACGCTTGTAGGCCCGGGTATCCACCAGGGCACTGTAGATATCGATAATGGTCATGCACCGTACCACGTCGCTGATATCCGCGCCGCTGATGCCGCGCGGATAGCCTGAGCCATCTAGCAATTCGTGGTGCGAATGGATGATGTCTTTGACGATGGGGCTCACATTGAGGTCTTGATTGACGATCGCCAGCCCATCCTCGGGATGACGGTTGATGATGGCGCGCTCTTCATCCGTCAGCTTTGTTGGCTTGTCCAAAATTTCGAGCGGCACATTCATCTTGCCAATGTCGTGCAAAAGCCCTGCCTGCGTGAACAGTTTTTGGTCGGCCTCGCTGAACTGGAGCTTGTGGGCCCAGTCGGCGGCAAAACCGGCAACGCTCATGCAGTGGCGTGCTGTATAGGAATGGTGCAAGCCAACGGCCGCCATCCAGCTTTCAAGCCCATGCGTGCGCACCACCTTGCTGACGTCGGCGCCGGCTTCGGCGATCTGGCTCACTGATCCTTTGGCCGGTGGTTTTTTGCCGCTCAGCACAGAGGCGTAGCAGCTTGACAGAGATTGGACGGATCGTGCGGTTGCCGTCGTGGCCTGGCGACGGCAGCTTCGAAAGGGCCGATAAACCTTTTCAACAGCGTCGAGCAGGTGGTCCGACGTCGCCGGCACAGAGACGACGGTCGCCGAAATCTGGCGCATGGCACTGGAAAATCGCGCAACCTCTTCGGCCGTCAAGCAGAGCACGACTGGCGCGCGCTGCACGCCTTGTTCGCGCAGCCAATCGAACAGTTTTTCGAGCGACCGTGTGGGAAAATGATCGAACGCAAGCACCACAACTTCCGTGCGCTTGAGCCCATTGGGGATGGGGTGTGGCAAAACATGAACGTCGATCGGAACAATGCCGTTGAGCGGCTCGATGATGTCGAGCGCTGCAATCGATCCATCCGTAATGGCCAAAATTCTCATAGCACCTTCCTCCAACCCCCGGTTGTAGGTTGAGCCTGTTAATAAGTGATAAAACGGAGGTGGGCTGCTGAGAATTACCCGCCTAATGCGCAGTTGAGGGGCAGGTATTACTTCCACCTCTACCCGGGAGGAATGGTTGGCTCGACTTGGGGACATCGGCGTATTTTGCGGATCTGAGGCGCCAAGCGCGCCTCCGCCCCTTTTGTCGCTTAGGAAGCCATATTCTCTTCCAGGTGTGTGATCGAGGTCGTGCCGGGGATGACGACGATGTTGGGTGAGCGATCAAGCAGGGCGCGCAAGGCCAACTGCGCACCGGTCTTGCCTTCTGCGACTGGCTGGGCAGCGAGTGGCGAACCTTTTTTCATGGGGTGGGCGCCGAGCGGCCCGTACGGAATGAAGGCGATCCCTTCTGCTGCGGTCAGGTCGATCATCGCATCTTGGTCGCGTTCCACAATGTTGTAGCGATTTTGCACCGAGGCGATGGGTGCGACCGATTGCGCCGCACGCAACTGTTCCACCGAGACGTTCGAGACGCCGATATGGCGGATTTTGCCTTGCTTCTGGGCGTCGGCAAGCGCCTGTATGGACACTTCGATGGGCGTCTCCGGGTCAACCCAATGCAGCTGGAACAGATCAATCTGTTCAACGCGCAGATTGGCCAGCGCGTCTTCGACCTGCTGCATCAGGGTGCCAGGGCTCGCGTCTTTGACCATCTCGGTCGGCGAAAGCTTGTCGATACCGCCCTTGGTGGCGATCACGACGCCGGGCATATCTTCTAAGGCTTCGCCGAGCAGTTTTTCATTCCATTGCGGTCCGTAGGCCCGGGCTGTGTCGAAGAAGTTCACGCCCAGTTCAGCGGCGCGACGCAGCAGCTGTTTGCCCTGCTCCCAGTCCGGATAGGGACCAAAATTGGCTGGCTGACCGGTCAGGCGCATCGCGCCAAAGCCGAGGCGGTTGACCGTGAGATCGCCGCCGATGGCGAAGGTCGAGATTGTTGGTGGGGTGTGGGCGTTCATGGGACGGGTCTCCGTTCAATCTGTGAGGCTGTCGACGACGCGCCGAACGATCGGCGCGAGCAGCATAGGAGCAAGCCGTTTGGACAGGCGAGGATGGGGCGCTGTGATGTGCATCGTGTGATCTCCATCAGTTGTTGATCACAGAGTGCTGGAAGACCCGTCTTTTTAGTAGAGAGCTTCTATTGACATGACTTATTAGTTTTACTGATTAATGAGGTGTGATTGATCTGCGCCTCATCGAGACCTTCATCCAAGCTGCGCGTCGGGAGAGTTTCTCTGCTGCGGCGAAGGCGCTGCGCGTCAGCCCTGGGGCCGTCAGTCAGAACATCAAATCGTTGGAAGAGCAGCTCCAGACGAGGCTCTTCACCCGCACAACGCGGCAGGTGAAATTGACGCCAGAGGGCCAGCGGTTTTTGCAACGCTGCGCGCCTGCCGTGGAGGCGCTTTCAGCGGCGGCCACCGAGCTTGAGGAAGAGCGCGAAGCGTTCACCGGGCGACTTCGGATCACGTCGACCACCGCCTTTGGACGTTCTGAAATCCTGCCGCTGATTGCGTCGTTTCAAGCGGCGCATCCGAATTTGGAAGTTGAGCTTTCGCTTTCCGATGGCTTTGTCGATCTGGTGGCCGAGGAGTTCGATCTTGCCATCCGTGGTGGCATTCTGCCCGACAGCGACTATATCGCCCGTTTGCTTGTGCCCGTGACACCTTTGGTCTGCGCCGCGCCGGGCTATCTCGAAAAGCACGGGTCACCGGGGACCGTCGATGCGCTCAACCAGCACCGCATCATCGGCATGCGCTCCAACCCATCGCAGCGGGTTTTTGCCTGGGAGTTTGCCGGAGCGAGCCCGAGCGAACCGCGTCGTATTCAGCTCTCGCCATCAACGATCATGAATGATCCACAGAGCGCGGCGCAGGCGGCAGTTCTTGGCATGGGATTGGCGCAAGTGGGCAGCAATGTCGTGCTGCCGCTGGTCGAGCAGGGAACGTTACGCCTGGTGCTTGCGGACCAAGCTGCCCGCACGCGCGGTCTCTATGCCGTCTATCCGTCCAAGCGCTTTGCACCGAAAAAGCTGACGGCGTTCATCGATCACCTTGTTGAGGCGTTTTCACAGCGCACCGATATCACTTTTGACGGCGCGTCTTAGGGTCCTGAACCTAGCCTCAAAAAGAAATCGCCAGAGCTTTCGCCCCGGCGGTTTGTGTTTCAGCGGCGATGACGTGCGTTAAGCGGCGAGGTTGCGCAGCACATAGTGCAGCACACCGCCATGCTCGACATATTCAATCTCAACCTCGGTATCGATGCGGCAGAGCAGCTCGATCTCTTTGGTCGAGCCATCGGTGTATTCGATGGTCGCTTTGACATTCTGGCGCGGTTTCAATTCGCCGGAGAGCCCCTCGACAGAGATGATTTCTTCGCCGGTGATGCCCAGCGACTCGCGGCTATCATCACCAGTAAACTGCAACGGCACGACGCCCATGCCCACCAGGTTGGAGCGGTGGATGCGCTCAAAGCTTTCGGCGATCACGGCTTTGACGCCGAGAAGTGCCGTTCCTTTAGCGGCCCAGTCGCGCGAAGAACCGGTGCCGTACTCTTTGCCAGCGATGACAACCAGCGGCGTGCCCTCTTCTTTGTACTTCATGGCGGCATCGAAGATCGGCATCTGCTCGCCGGATGGAATGTGCTTGGTGAAACCACCTTCAACGCCCGGCACCATCTGGTTCTTGATGCGGATGTTGGCGAACGTGCCGCGCATCATCACCTGATGATTGCCGCGACGGGCACCATAGGAGTTGAATTCGCGGGCCGGCACTTGACGCTCGGTGAGGTAATTGCCGGCTGGCGTTTCAGACGTGAAGGACCCGGCCGGTGAAATGTGGTCGGTGGTAATCGAGTCGGCCAGAACCGCGAGGATGCGGGCCTTATCGACATTGTCGATGGTGCCGGCTTCCTTGCCCATGCCTTCAAAATAAGGCGGGTTCTGCACATAGGTGGAGGCCGACGGCCATGTGTAGGTGAGGCCACCGGAGGTTTCCACGCCCTGCCAGGCGTCATCGCCGGCAAAAACGTCGGCGTATTTTTCCTGGAAGCTTTCGCGCGTCACGGTCTGTTCGACCAGATGGGCGATCTCAGCCTGGGTCGGCCAGATGTCTTTCAAATAGACATCGTTGCCGTCTTTGTCCTGGCCGAGGGGCTCGCGGGTGACGTCTTTGAGCAGCGTGCCAGCGATGGCGTACGCGACGACCAGCGGCGGGGAGGCCAGATAGTTGGCCTTCACATGAGGGTTCACGCGGCCTTCGAAGTTACGGTTGCCCGACAGCACCGAGGCGGCGACCAGATCGCCTTCATTGATGGCATCAGAAATCGGCTCATCCAGCGGGCCGGAGTTGCCAATGCAGGTGGTGCAGCCATAGCCGACAAGGTTGAAGCCGAGGGCATCCAGATCCTCTTGCAGGCCGGCGGCTTCCAGATAGGCCGAGACGACTTTCGAACCTGGTGCAAGCGAGGTTTTCACCCATGGCTGGCTGGCAAGGCCCTTTTCGCGTGCCTTGCGGGCAACCAGACCGGCAGCGACCATCACATACGGGTTAGAGGTGTTGGTGCAGGAGGTGATGGCTGCAATGACCACATTGCCGTGGGTGATGCTGTAATCGGCATCTTTGACGGCAATCTCCGGGGAGTCGGATTTTTCAAACTCGCCAGCCAGCGATTTTTTGAAGTCCGATGTGGCGTTGGTGAGCAGCACACGGTCTTGCGGGCGCTTGGGACCGGCGAGCGAGGCCACGACCGTGCCCATGTCGAGTTCCAGCGTGGCGGTGAACACCGGTTCGGCGCTGTCGTCGCGCCAGAAACCGCAGGTCTTCGCGTACTCTTCGACCAGCGCGATGCGGTCTTCATCGCGGCCAGACACGCGCATGTAGCGCAGGGTTTCATCGTCGACCGGGAAGAAGCCGCAGGTCGCGCCATATTCCGGTGCCATATTGGCGATGGTTGCGCGGTCTGCCAGCGGCAGGTCCGAGAGGCCTGGGCCATAGAATTCCACGAACTTGCCGACAACACCCTGTTTGCGCAGCATCTGCGTGACGGTGAGCACCAAATCGGTGGCCGTGACGCCCTCGCGCAGCTTGCCGTTGAGCTTAAAGCCCACAACCTCTGGGATCAGCATGGAAATCGGCTGGCCAAGCATGGCCGCTTCAGCCTCAATGCCGCCAACGCCCCAACCGAGCACGGCCAAGCCATTGACCATGGTGGTGTGGCTATCGGTGCCGACCAGCGTGTCGGGATAGGCGACCGTCTCGCCATTGTCGTCCTTGGTCCAGACGACTTGGGCCAAATACTCCAGATTCACCTGGTGGCAGATGCCGGTGCCGGGAGGTACGACGCGGAAATTGTCAAACGCGTCCTGACCCCATTTCAAAAACTCATACCGCTCACCATTGCGCTCATACTCGCGGGTGACATTGGCCTGGAAGGCGCGCGGGTTGCCGTACTCATCCACCATCACCGAGTGGTCGATAACCAGATCGACCGGCGAGAGCGGGTTGATCTTTTCCGGGTCGCCGCCGAGCGAAACCATAGCATCGCGCATCGCGGCCAGATCGACCACGGCTGGCACGCCGGTGAAATCTTGCATCAGTACGCGGGCCGGACGGTAGGCGATTTCTTGGGTTGACGTTTTGGCCTCCACCCAAGTGCTCATCGCTTCGATGTCGGCCTTGGTGACGGTCTTGTCATCTTCGTTGCGTAGCAGGTTTTCCAAGAGCACCTTCAGCGAATAGGGCAGCTTGGAGACCCCCGAAAGCCCGTTCTTTTCGGCTTCCAGTGGGTTGTAGACGGTGACCGTCTGACCGCCTGCGGTCAGGGTCTGGCGACTTTTGAAGCTATCGAGCGACATCGGCGTCCTATCGTGTCAAAAACTATGTCTGGCGGGTTTTCACCGGCGCTGCCGTGATTTGCGGACTGGTGATCCGGTTCGTTGGTCTGCACCTGGTTCCTGCGTTCCCGATTTTGGCAGGTTGCGCTTGAGATAGCCGGTTTTATAAGGCTTTCAAAGGGCAACAAAGGTCGCGGCCATTCCGGCGCGATGGTCGGGAGATGCCGTGTGGGCTGAGGCACAATTGGTGATGGAGGGGCTGGCACTGTCGCGCGGCGAGAGGGCGCTGGTGGCTGGGCTTTCCATGAAGCTGGCTGGCGGGGATGCTGTGGCCCTTGTCGGGCCCAACGGATCGGGCAAAACCTCGCTTTTGCGCGTTCTCGCCGGGTTGGCCGAGCCAACGGCAGGTGACTTGATCATGTCGGTGAAGGGCGCCGATGCAGACCTGCCGCGCAACGCGTTGGTGCATTTGGGCGGCCATCAGGATGGGCTCAAGGGTGCGCTGACGGTCCGACAGAATCTTGAATTTTGGATCGCGTATTACGGCGGTGCGGGTTTGAGCATCGCTGATGCCCTCGACAAGCTTGGCGTTGGCCATGTAATCGATCTGCCTGCCGCGATCCTCAGCCAAGGCCAAAAACGGCGGGTCGCGCTTGCCCGGCTTTTGGTGGCGCCGCGCCCCATTTGGCTTCTCGATGAGCCGACCGCTGCGTTGGATACTGCGTCGACGGCGCGCTTCCTGGCTTTGGTCGAGGCGCATCGGCAAGCAGGTGGCATCGTCATCGCAGCGACACACACGGCTCTTGCTCTGGCGGATCTCAAAACGCTCGATCTTGGCGATTATCCCGCGCACGGCCAAGACGGTGAGCACACCATGAAGGATGCAGAGTCGTACTGGCTGGAAGGCGCGTCATGAGCGCGTTTCGAGCTTTGATCGCGCGCGACGTGCGGCTTTCGACACGCGTCGGCGGCGGTGCGCTGACGGGTACGCTGTTTTTTCTGGCGGTCATCGTGACAATCCCGTTTGGCGTTGGTCCGGACCTCAACCTGCTTTCGCGGATCGGTCCGGCGATCATGTGGATCGCGGCGCTGCTTGCCACGCTTATCGGGCTGGAGCGGCTCTTTCAGTCGGACAAAGACGATGGCGCGCTGGATTTGCTGCGCCTGACCGACAGCCCTGTTTCCAGCTTTGTCATCGCCAAGGTGATTGCCCATTGGTTGGGATCGAGCCTGCCGCTGGTATTGGTGACGCCGCTGCTGTCGTTGCTCTTGGCGTTGGAGCCGCGTGCGATCCTGGCGCTTACGGCGACACTTGCTGTCGGAACGCCGGCGCTCTCCTTTCTTGGCGCCGTCGGGGCGGCGCTGGCTGTGACCTTGCGTCGCGGCGCACTTTTGATGGCGGTCATCATTCTACCCTTTTCAATCCCGGTACTTATCTTTGGTGTCGCTGCCACCCGTGCCGCCATTGTTGAGCCTGATCCGTTTTGGCCGCCCTTTGCGCTGCTGACGGCAACCAGTCTCATCTACGCGGTGATCGGCACACTGGGCGCGGCGGCCACTTTGAAGATCGGGGACGGATAGGCCCTTACTGGATAGGTTTTTGGGGTCATGCTAAGCGCCTCAAACACAAACATATTGAGACGGCTCTTATGGGCATTCTGGACTATGCCAATCCAACACGGGTGATGCGCTTTTCGCGCGCCGTCAAACCGTGGTTTCTTGGTCTTGGCCTGATCACGCTGGCGGTTGGGCTTTACGGCGCGTTCGTGACTGCGCCGGCCGATTACCAGCAGGGCGAGACGATCCGCATCATGTATCTGCATGTGCCGATGGCCTGGCTTGCGATGATGGCCTATTCGATGATGGCGCTCTCGGCGATTGGCACGTTGGGCTTCAAGCATCCGATGGCCGATGTGTCCGCCAAAGCGTTGGCGCCGATTGGTGCGACGTTCACCGCGATCTGTCTCATCACAGGCTCGCTTTGGGGCAAGCCGATGTGGAACACCTGGTGGGTGTGGGATGCGCGGCTCACCAGCGTGCTTATCTTGTTCCTGGTCTATCTTGGCATCATCGCGCTTTGGCAGGCGATTGAAGAGCCGATCAAGGCGGGCAAGGTGACGGCGATCATCACGCTGGTGGGTGCGATCAATCTACCGATCATCAAATTTTCTGTTGATTGGTGGTACACGCTGCATCAGCCGGCCTCGGTGTTCCGCGTCGATGGGCCGACGATTTATCCGGCGATGCTCTATCCGCTGCTGATCTGCGCCGTCGGGTTCACGCTGGTGTTTTTCTATCTGCACTTTGCGGCGATGGAGAATGAGCTGAAGCGGCGGCGCATTCGGGCGATGCAGATGCGCGCCGCGCGCCGCACTGCGCCTGAGCCGCCAACCCTTGCTGAAGGGAGCGCAGTCTGATGGTGATCGATCACCATTTTGGGTTTATCGTGTTTGCGTGGTTGGCCGGCATCATCGGATTTGCTGGCCTAGCCATTTGGATTTGGCGCGACCGCAAGGCGTTAAACGCCCAGCTTCTTGAGCTGGAAGCCAAGGGCTTGGATGTCGCGCGCGCGAAAGAGATTTCATGAGCGAACAGAGCATTGCGACCTCCAAGGATGCGCCCAAGCGAAAAGTGAGTTGGCTGGCGCTCTCGCCACTGCTGGTGTTTCTCGCGCTCGGTGGCGTGTTTGGTTATCAGTTGCTGTTTGGCAACCCGGCCAATGAAATTCCTTCAGTATTGATCGGCCAGGAGGCCCCGGTCGTGACCTTGGAGCCGCTAGCGGACAGCGCAGTTCCAGGTTTTGGGCCAGCGGATTTCGAGGGCCAAGTCACGCTGCTCAATGTCTTTGCGAGTTGGTGCGCGCCCTGCCGACAGGAGCATCCAATGTTGATGCAATTGTCGCGCGATGATCGGTTTCAGATTATCGGCATCAACCAGAAGGATCAACCGGCCGATGCCCGCCGCTTTCTGGCGACGCTGGGCAATCCCTATGATCGCATTGGCGTTGATCCTAACGGTCGTGCGTCGATCGAATGGGGTGTTTACGGGGTGCCGGAAACCTTCATTGTCGGGCCGGACGGCGTGATCTTGCACAAGCATATCGGCGTTTTCGATGCACGCCATGTTGAAGAAGATTTTCTTCCCATCATCGAAGAGGCGCTTGCGGGCGCAGCGCCCGCGTCCTAAGCCGCTGGCATGAACGCCAAGCTGAACAAAAAGCAGTCACAGGATAAAGTCACCGAACTCTACGTGTCGCCAATCAAGGGTGGCGTGCTTGCGGTGTTTTTGATCACCTTGGGTTTGGCGCTGGTTGCGCTGCCGCACTACCTGATGTTCATCACGCCCAGCGCCCGCGCAACGCCCCTGACAGCAATCCTAGCGCTGATCTTTTTGGCTCTGGGCGCGGTTTTCATCTGGCCAGGCTTGCAGTTTGCCAAGGCGATCTTTCGGCGCACGCCACTTGCGACAACCGATGGGGTGACCATCCACCGTATGCGGCTTGGCCTGGGCACCACGGAATTTGAATGGGAGCATGTTGGCGAGTTGGTGGTGCGCGGCGTCTGGCTGATCCTGCTCGACGGGCGCATTCCGCAAAGCCGTTTCACCCGCTTCATGTTTGGCGCCAAGGGGCTCTGGATCCCGTCTCTGTTCGTCTATGGAGGTGGGCGCAAGGTGATGCAGTTCATCATGGATCACCGCCCGGACTTGATCGACCCGATGCTGAAACGGCTCAATCGGGGCAAAAAGTGAAACCTTGGCTGGCTGCCGTTCTGGTGCTTTGGCCAGGCGCCGCGCTTGCCGAGAACAAGCTGGGCTGGCCGGTTCTTTGCACGCTTGGCGAGACCTGTTTCATCCAGCAGTTCGTGGACCTTGATCCAGGACCCGACGCGCGCGATGCGGCCTGCGGTTTCGCCTCCTACGATGGCCACACCGGCACCGACATTCGCACGCCACAGATCGTGGATCTCGCCGCCGCTGGAACCGTGGTTGCCGCACTATCAGGCACCGTTCGGGCGATCCGCAATGACAGCGCCGACCGGTTGACGCTCTCGCCGGAAGATCGCGCGGCCGTCAGCGATCAGCAATGCGGCAATGGCGTCGTCATCGACCATGCCGATGGCTTGCAAACCCAATATTGCCATCTGGCGCGCGGCAGCGTTTCGGTCGCGCCCGGCGAAATTGTCGAGGCGGGGCAGACCCTTGGCGCCATTGGCCTTTCCGGCAACACCCAGTTCCCACATCTGGAATTTATCGTACGCCAAGGCGGCGCGGTTGTTGACCCGTTCTCTGGCCGCACGGCCGGCGGCGGATGCGAAGGCGCAAGCGCGTCGCTGTGGGCCGACCCGGCGGTGACAGATGCTGTGCAATCGGCATCGCAATTGATCGGGGCAGGGCTATCGGCAGCGCCCATCGAGCATGCCAGCTTAATGCGGGCCGACCCGCTGCCGCTTCACGCCGGCGCGAGTGCCGTTGTCGCCTGGGGATGGGCGATCAATGTGCGCGCTGGCGACCGGTTCGATCTCTCGTTTACCGGTCCAGATGGCAGCCCGTTCGACCACACCAGCGAACCCTTCCAACGCAATCAAGCCAGTCGATCCGCCTTTGCCGGCGAGCGCCGGTCGGTCGTGCCCGGTCGATATCGTGGCCAGGCCCAGTTGATCCGCGATGGCGTGGTGATCGACACGCTGACGATTGAAGTGTTGGTCGATTAAGCATTTTCGTTTGATCTGAATCGCAATTCGCTGCCTCTCCCTTCGGTCGAACGCGCTTTGCGATATGCCTGTCTCATATAAAACGCAAAACGCTTTAGACTGGCTGGCGCTTGGCGGTGACTTCGATTTCGACCAGCATTGCCTCTTCAAGAAGATCGCAAAGGATGAGCGTGGCGGCGGGCCGGATAGCGCCCAGAACCTCGCCAGCGACCGTCATGACGGCAGCGGCATCCTCGCGCCTGGTGACGTAATAGTGCACGCGCACAATGTCGGCCATCGATGCGCCGGCTTCCTCCAGCGCATTTTGGATGGTCGCAAAAGTATTGCGCGCCTGCGCCTCCACGCCTTCGGGCATCCTCATCGTGATGTAATCGTAGCCGGTGGTGCCGGACACAAACACCCAATCGCCATCGACCACAGCGCGCGAGTAGCCGGCTTGCTCTTCAAAGGGTGAACCCGACGATATCAGCCTGCGGGTCATCGAAACTCGCCTGCTGACCAGCGCTCATAGAGGCTTTGCGCCTCCGGGCTCCACTCCTCCAGCGGCGGACGAATGGCGGGCGCGCCCTCATTGAGGAAGGCGGAATAAATGGTCTCTTGGGCGGGATCGACGGCGAGCATGCCGATGGCAAACGCACATTGGCCGGGAAGGCATCCTGTCTGCAGCAGAAAGTTGCCTTCGATCACCGGGATGGTGCGGCTGCCAAGGTGACGCGCGAAGACCGTCAACTCGTCCTGCCAAGCGGCCTGAAGCGCATCAAACACGGGCCGAGCAGCGTATAGATCAAGCGTGCTCAAATCATTGTAGCCGCCGACTTCGCCGTCCAACGCGTCCCAGCCGCGACCTTCTTGCGGTGCGTAGGCGATTGGGCCGAGACGGTACGCGCCCTGTTCCAAATCAAGCATCACAGCGTCGCCGTCGCGATAGAGCTCCGGCGGGCTGAAGAGAAGCGCGCCGCCTGGATAGCCGGCGCTCGCATAGGGGATGCAGGGCTGGCCAATCGGGCCATGCAACCAAGGTTGCCCAAACTGGATGGTGATCCCGTAGGGCGAGGCGGCGCAGGCAGGATCTTCGGCTGCGGCCTGAACGATCAACCCTGCCGCCTCACCGTTGGTATCGACCAAGTCGAGGTCGATGGTGATCGCTGGCGCACGCAGGATCTCGGTGCCATTAGCGGCCAGCACCTGCGCGTTCTCGTCGGCCAGAAGTGTTATCGTCAGGTCGATGCCACCGGGCAGCTGGGCGACGTCGATTGTCTGCGCATGCAGCAAAGTGCTGGGCGCAAGAAAAGCAAGGCAGGCAAGCGCAAGGCCAGGGCGTGTGGAGCAACGAGTCATGACGGTTGGGTCCAGATGGTCATCAAATTGTTGGCGGGCATGGTGATGGTATCCTTGCGAACGAGAAGCTTTTTGGCGAGCAGGTTTTCCACCCAACCGATATCTTTATAGCCCGCGCCGGGCCGTTCGGCGCGGATGGCCGCGTCGAACCGCGCATCGCCGTCGCTGGCATAGTTGGTGCCGCGCCTGAACGGGCCATAGATCGCTAAGATTCCCCCAGGCGCGAGCGCGCCTGCCAAATGGGCAAGAAGGGTTTCGGCTGCCTCGATCGGGATCAGATGGATGAGGTTTGAAAGGTAAACCGCCTCCATCGGTGTGCCGGACCACGCCTCCGCAACCGCATTGTAGGCCGATGGCGCGCGAATGTTGGTCGCACCGCTGTGGATCGTCCAGGCGGTGATGCTGGTCAGCCGCTCGGGATCAACGTCAGAGGGATGCCAAACCAGGTTTGGGGTGGCATTGGCCAGACGCACAACATGCTCGCCTGTACCCGACGCAACTTCCAATGCATTGCCAGAGCTTGGCAGGTGGGGCACCAATGCCGCGAGGATGGCATCAGCGTTGCGGGCTGCGGCGGGCGCAAAAAGACGGCCATCATCCTCGACGCCGGGCGTCGCGAAAGAAATTTTCTCGGTTGCCATCGTCAACGAGCCCCTAAAGTCTACGCTACCCCAAAGTCGCCCTTGCCGCAGTGCAGCATGCGGGTCCACATCGATCCAACAGATGGCACAGCTTGGGAGTTGGCAGAAGCATGTCGAAGACGAATGCGGGCAATTTCTTTGAAGATTTTACCGTCGGGCGTGTGCTGACCCATGCCACGCCGCTGACGCTGACCCAAGGTGATGCCAGTCTCTACCGCGCGCTTTACGGCACTCGGACGGCTGTCCTGTCGGCGGATAGTTTTGCGCAGGCGATTGGCTACGCCCAAGCTCCGCTGGATGATATGCTGGTGTTTCACGCCGTGTTTGGCAAAACGGTGCCCGACATTTCGCTAAATGCCGTCGCCAATCTTGGCTATGCCGAAGGTGTGTTTCATCGTGCTGTTTATCCCGGTGACACCGTGACCTCGGTTAGCGAGGTGATCGGCGTTAAAGAGAACTCCAACGGCAAAACCGGCACCGTTTATGTGCGCACGACCGGCACCAACCAGCACGGCGAGACGGTGCTTTCCTATGTGCGCTGGGTGATGGTGCGAAAGCGCGATGCGGCCAACCCTGCGCCTGAACCGCGGGTGCCTGAGCTCATCTCCGTCGTGGATGCAGCGGATCTCGGCAAAGCGGTACCTGCGTTGGATATCTCCAATTGGGATGCAGCATTGTCCGGATCGCCGTTTTTCTGGAATGATTATCACGTCGGTGAAAAGATCGACCATGTTGACGGCATGACGGTCGAGGAGAGTGACCACATGCTCGCCACCCGGCTCTACCAGAACACCGCCAAGGTGCACTTCAACCAGCATACCGAAGGGCAGGGCCGGTTTGGGCGACGGCTGATTTATGGCGGCCACGTGATCTCTCTGGCGCGGGCGCTTGCGTTTAACGGCTGTGCCAACGCGTTTCATCTGGCGGCGATCAATGGTGGGCGGCATGTGGCACCGCTGTTTGCTGGCGACACGGTCTATGCTTGGAGCGAAGTGCTGGACCGCGCTGAGATAGCTGGGCGGACGGATATAGGCGCAACGCGCATGCGGCTGGTGGCCACAACAGACCTGCCTTGTGCCGATTTCCCCTTCAAAACCGATGATGGCTATGCGGACGGCGTGATTTTGGATTTCGATGCGTGGTTTGTGCTGCCGCGTAAGCCCTAAAAAAGCCCCGGTCGTGAACCGGGGCCTCGCGCCAAATGATCATCGAGGTCCCGGTTCGCTGTTGCGTCCGGGACTTGGTCAGTTGGTGCCGCCCGCCCCAAAACGCTTTTCGATATAGTCCTCAACCAAGTCCTTGAAGTCAGACGAGAGGTTCGGGCCGCGCAAGGTCATCGCCTTTTTGCCATCGATAAACACTGGAGCTGCGGGTTGCTCGCCGGTGCCGGGCAGGGAGATGCCGATGTCAGCATGCTTGCTCTCGCCAGGGCCGTTCACAATGCACCCCATGACAGCAAAGGTCAGGCTTTCCACGCCCGGATAGCTCTCTTTCCAGCTTGGCATCTTTTCACGGATCATGGTCTGCACGTCCTGCGCCAGTTCTTGGAACGTCGTGGAGGTTGTGCGACCGCAGCCCGGGCAGGCAGCGACCACTGGCACGAAGGAACGGATGCCCATGGTTTGCAGAAGCTCTTGGGCGACCTGCACCTCCTTGGTGCGATCCCCGCCGGGTTCGGGTGTCAGCGAGATGCGGATCGTGTCGCCGATCCCCTGTTGCAGCAAAATACCAAGCGCTGCCGACGAAGCGACGATGCCCTTGGAGCCCATACCCGCCTCGGTCAAGCCGAGATGCAAGGCGTAGTCAGAACGTGCGGCAAGTGCAGTGTAACAGGCCACCAAATCTTGCACTTGGCTGACTTTGGCGGACAAAATGATCTTGTCGCGGCCCATGCCAAGCTTTTCGGCATAGTCGGCGGAGAGAAGCGCCGATTGGACCATCGCTTCGTGGGTCACCTGACGGGCGGTGAGCGGTGAGCCTTGTTCGGCGTTTTCGTCCATCAGCTTGGTCAGCAAGACTTGGTCGAGCGAGCCCCAATTGACGCCGATGCGCACCGTTTTGTCGCGCTTCATCGCTTCTTCGATGATCGCGCCGAACTGTACATCTTTCTTGGCTTTAAAGCCGACATTGCCGGGGTTGATGCGGTATTTTGCCAGCGCCGCTGCGCAAGCGGGATGATCCTGCAAAAGCTGGTGGCCGATATAGTGAAAATCGCCGACCAGCGGGACATCGACGCCCCATTTGTCCAGCTTTTCCTTCACATGCGGCACAGCGGCGGCCGCTTCGTCACGATCCACCGTAATGCGCACCAATTCCGAGCCGGCCTTGGCGAGCGCCGCGACCTGGATGGCGGTGGCGCGGATATCGGCGGTGTCCGTGTTGGTCATCGACTGGACAACAACCGGCGCATCGCCGCCAACGACAACGCCGCCGACGCTGACGGGCACGCTCTTGCGGCGCGGCAGGATGGTGGAGAGATATCCGGTCAAACCGGGATGTGGTGCGGGTCGATCAAGCATGGTTTAGGTATAGGGCTGGTCCAATGGCATCGCAACCGAGAGACAAGGTGATCTGAGCGTATGGGCATGCTGATTGATGGCCGATGGCATGATGATGCTGATCGGACTATGCAGAACGGCGCATACAGGCGGGAGGCGAGTACGCTGCCATCGCATCTCGATGAGGCGATTTTGGCCGCGCTCAAACAGACGCCTGAGCGTTTCGTGTTGGTGGCGTCCTCGAGTTGCCCCTGGTCACATGGCGCTATGCTTGCTTGGCAGCTCAAGGGGTTCGCCGAGCGGTTGCCGCGACAGATGGCTGGTGGGCCGCGCGTGGAAGGCTACGCGATCCTGCCGGACGGACCGCTTCCCGCCGATATTCGGCATGTTCATCAACTCTACGCCGCCACAGACTCGACCTATACCGGGCGCGCGACGGTTCCCGTGCTTTGGGATGGGCGCGGGCGGGCTGTGCTCTCCAATTCGTCGGAAGACATCATGGTGGCGCTCGACAAGGCGGGAAGAGGGCTGGGCCTCTATCCGGTGGACCTTGCCGATGAAATGGAGGCGTTTCTACCGCAACTGTTCAATGGCCTCTCGAACGCCGTCTACCGGGCTGGGATGGCCCAGCGGCAGGACGAATATGAAGAGGCCACCGCGTCGGTCTATGCGACCTTGCACGCGCTTGAGGAGCGCCTGTCGACCCAAACCTATCTGTTTGGCGAAGCTATCACCGCAGCTGATTTGCGCCTGTTTGCCACGCTGGTGCGTTACGACACAGTGTATGCCACGCATTTCCGCTGCACTCGTTACAGGCTGACCGACTTCCCTGCTCAGTGGCGCTTTACCCGGCGCATCTATCAGATGCCCGGCATCGCGCAGACCGTCGATTTTGACGAGATTCGGCGCGGCTATTACCTCAACGATGGCTCGCACAATCCGTTTGGTCTTGTCGCCGACCAACCCGAGATTGACTGGATGGATCCGTCAGGGCTGTGACGCCAATGCTGCATTGCAAAATGAAGCCAAGCGCGTATGTTCCGGCCAAACCTATCTCATGACTTTTGGAGGCCAGCATGGCTTTGACCCTCGATCTTACCGGCCACGTCGCCGTCGTCACCGGTTCCACGTCCGGCATTGGCCTGGGCATCGCGAAAAGCTTGGCACAGGCTGGCGCAAAAGTGGCGCTCAACAGCCATCTTGATCGCGAGGAAGACTACAAAATTGCCGCTGATTTGGCCGAAGAAACCGGCACTGACGTGATCTACGTTCAGGCGGATATGTCGAACGGGGAGGCCTGCGTGAAGCTCGTGGAGACGGCAGCAGAAAAGCTCGGCACTGTCGATATTCTCGTCAACAATGCCGGCATTCAATATGTCGCGCCGGTGGAAGATTTCCCGGTCTCCAAGTGGGACGCCATCATGGCGATCAACCTGTCATCGGCCTTCCACACAATCCGCGCCGCTGTGCCCGGCATGAAGGAAAAGAAGTGGGGCCGGATTATCAATATCGCCTCAGCCCATGGCCTGACCGCTTCGCCTTACAAGAGCGCCTATGTGTCGGCCAAGCATGGTCTGGTGGGTCTCACCAAGACCATCGCGTTGGAGCTGGCTGAATGCGGCGGCACCTGCAACGCCATCTGCCCGGGCTACGTCCTGACGCCGCTTGTTGAGGGGCAAATTCCGGACCAGATGAAGGCGCACAACATGTCGCGTGACGACGTCATCAAAAATGTCATGCTGGACCGCCAACCGACCAAAGAGTTCGTGACTGTGGAGCAGATGGGCACGTTTGCCGTGTTCCTCGCCTCCGACATGGGCGCGCAGATCACCGGTGCGGCGCTGCCTGCCGACGGCGGCTGGACGGCGATGTAAACGCAGAGGTGGGGAGACGTATTGTGGCCGAAGACGAAGCAGGCTCCGACACGCTCAATATCGACAATAGGAATTTGTGCGGTTCGCGCTTCAGCCGCGTGAATTTGTCGGAAACGAGCTTCGCAGACACGGTGATCACCGGCGCGTCCTTCAATGATGTGAACGCATCGGACATGGTTTTTGAAAACGTAAATTTGTCCGCTGCCAAGTTCCACGACGTCAATCTTAGCGACGTTGCGATAACCAACGCCAACCTCACCAATATGACCATCAATGGCATTTTGGTCTCTGATCTCCTGATGAAATGGGAGGAGGGATGACCTCCAAGTCGACCAACAGAAAAATGGTCAATCTCGCCCTGCAAGGCGGCGGTGCCCATGGGGCATTCACCTGGGGCGTGCTTGATCGGCTGTTGGAGGATGGCCGCCTGGGTTTTGAGGGCATTTCTGGCACCAGCGCGGGCGCGATGAATGCGGTGGTGCTTGCCGATGGTTGGTATGGTGGGGCCGATGGCAAAGGCGGCGCTGATGGCGCGCGCGAGAAGCTTGAAACCTTCTGGCGGGCGATTTCGCGCAACGGCTCGTTTTCTGTCACCGATCAGCAACAGGAAGTGCTCGATCGGTTCTTGAGTTTTTGGATGTGGCCGATGCGCAATGGCGGTGGCGCCGAAGCCTTTGCCAAATTGTTTCCGCTTGCGCCCTGGGCTAACCCGTTCACCTCCCAGCTCACCAGTCCCTATGATGTGAACCCGCTCAACATCAATCCGCTGCGCGATGTGGTGGAGCGCTTGGTCGATTTTGAGCGTGTGGCCAAGTGCAACGATTTCAAACTCTTCATCGCGGCCACGCGGGTGCATTCGGGCAAAATTCGGCTGTTTCGGCGCGGCGATGTGACGGCTGATGCGGTGCTTGCCTCGGCGTGCCTGCCCTATGCCTTCCAGGCGGTGGAGATTGATGACGAACCCTATTGGGATGGCGGCTACACCGGTAATCCGGCGCTCTTTCCGTTCTTCACCGAGACCGCGTGCGAGGACATTGTGCTCATCCAGATCAACCCGATCGAACGGGCTGAAACGCCCAAAACGGCTCAGGAAATCTTGGAGCGTGTTTCTGAGGTCACCTTCAACGCCTCGCTGCTGCGGGAGTTTCGCGCCATCGATTTCGTCAATCGCCTGATTGATGATGGCAGGCTGGAAGGCGGCGACTATCGCCGCAACCGGGTTCATCGCATTGATGCGGGCGAAGAACTGGCATCGATGGGTGCTGGATCGAAGTTCAACACCAGCTGGGCTTTTTTCACCCGATTGCGCGATGTCGGGCGCAACGCCGCCTCACAATTTCTCGATGCGCATTTTGATGATGTCGGCCAACGCTGCACGCTCGATTTGCGCGAGGCTTTCTCGTAAGCTTGCACGATGATGGATCGTGCCGCCTTCGATGCCCTGTGCAAGGCTCTTCCCGCCACCTTTTTGGTGGTGCAGTGGGGCAATTCCCATGTTTGGAAAGTCGGCGACCAGGCCGCCAAGGGCAAGAACAAGGTTTTTGCCATGTCGACCTTCTGGCTTGGCAAAGATGGCGGCCCCGATGATCCGAATAGCGGGCAGCACGGCATTGTGCTGAAGGTCGCACCGATGAGCTTTGAAATGCTGACCCAAGAGGCTGGCATCGCTCAAGCGCCCTATATGGCCAAGGGTCAGTGGATCCGCGTGGTGGAGGAAAATCCGCTGAGTGACGAGGACCTTGCCGCTTACATCCGTGAGGCGCACAGAATCATGGCAGGCGGGTTGACCAAGAAGCTGCAAGGCGAACTGGGGCTGACAGATTGGGTTGCAGGGACGGCCTGATGCGCGCGTTTGCGGCAGCACTTTTTCTCGCGTTGATGGCGCTGCCTTTGCGGGCCGAACCGCTGACGGTTTTCGCCGCGGCCAGCCTGAAAAACGCGTTCGATGAAATCGGTGACGCATTCACGCAAGAAACCGGCGTTGAGGTGGTATTTTCTTACGCCGGGACTTCGATTTTAGCTCGCCAGATAGAGCAGGGTGCACCGGCGGACATATTTGTTTCCGCCCATCCGGTTTGGATGGATTATCTCGACGAGCGCGGGCTGATCAACGCAGAAACGCGCGGCATCGTCGCCGGCAATCGCCTGGTGCTGATCGCGCCGCAAACCTTAATGTTTGAGGCGCCGCCGGACCTTACTTCGGCCAATGATCTACTGGCTGTCCTGGGTGAGGCTGGTCGCCTTGCCGTTGCGCTGGTGGATGCCGTGCCTGCTGGCATTTATACACGCGCAGCGATGGAAAATCTCGGCATCTGGGAGGCTTTGGAGTCACGTCTGGCGCAGGCGGACAATGTGCGCGCTGCCCTGTTTCTGGTGGCGCTCGGCGAAGCGCCGCTCGGAATTGTCTACGCCAGCGACGCGGTGGCCGAGCCGCGTGTGGCGGTGGTGGCTGCGTTTGATCCGTCGCTTCATCAGACCATCGGTTACGATGTTGCCGTCACAGGCGATACCGAACACCCGCAGGCGATCGCGTTCGTGCGGTTTCTTCGCTCGCCCGAAGCGCAGCAAAGCCTATCGGAAAACGGCTTTTCCCTTGCCTCTTGCCCTCGGGTTCCTAACCTTGGCCATTGCGATGGTGGGGACTGAGCGCTGATGAGCGAATGGCTTGGCTCCGACGAATGGCAGGCCTTGGCGCTTTCCTTGCGCGTTGCGTTGGTGGCAACGCTGGCGAGCCTGCCGTTTGGTTTGTTCATCGCCTATGCGCTGGCCCGTTGGCGGTTTTATGGCCACGGTCTGCTCAACGCGCTGGTGCATCTACCGCTGGTTTTGCCGCCGGTGGTCACTGGCTATCTGCTGCTGATCGGTTTCGGCCGTCAGGGGCCGATTGGTGGTTTTTTGGACGAGGCCTTCGGCATCCGCTTTGCCTTTGAGTGGACGGGTGCGGCACTGGCCAGTGCGGTGATGGGGTTCCCGCTCATGGTGCGGGCGATACGTTTGGCGTTCGAAGCCATTGACCCGAAACTTGAAGAGGCTGCGTCCACGCTGGGTGCCAACAGGCTGATGGTGCTCGCCACCGTCACCTTGCCGCTGGCGCTGCCGGGAATCATCGCCGGCATGGTGCTCGCCTTTGCCAAGGCGATGGGTGAGTTCGGGGCCACCATCACCTTCGTCTCCAACATCCCGGGGCGCACGCAGACGATCCCCTCGGCGATCTACGCCTTTCTGCAAGTGCCGGGCGGTGAAGAAAGCGCGTTCCGCCTGATCGTGGTTTCGATTGCTGTTTCGATTGGTGCGGTGTTGATGGCTGAGCTGTTGGCTAGGCGCGCGACAGCGGCGCGGGTGGATCGGCCATGACGCTGCAGATCGCCATCCAGAAACAGCAGGGCGAGTTTTCGCTCGACCTCGATATCAGCGCGGGCGATGGCGTGACAGCTCTGTTCGGTCGCTCCGGGGCTGGAAAGAGCACGGTGATCAAGGCCGTCGCCGGGTTGGTGACACCCGATAGCGGACATATTCAGCTGGGTGATCAGGTGCTGTTTGATAGCGCGAGCCGAACCTATCTGCCGGTGTACAAAAGGCGGATCGGTCTGGTGTTTCAAGATGCGCGGCTCTTTCCACACCTTTCGGTATTGAAGAACCTGCTTTACGGAGCACGCTTTTCTGATGGCTCGGTGAAACGGGCCGATGCCGTGGCGATGGCCGAGCTTTTGGGGCTCGATGGCTTGCTTGACCGCAAACCCTCTGGCCTATCAGGCGGTGAAGCGCAGCGGGTGGCGATTGGTCGGGCGCTGCTCTCCAAACCGAAACTTCTGATGATGGATGAGCCATTGGCCGGGCTTGATCAGGCGCGCAAAGCCGATGTGCTCGCACTCATTGAAAAAGTGCGCGATGTGGTGGGCGTGCCGATCCTCTACGTTAGCCACGCCCGCGAAGAGGTGCTGCGGCTGGCCAATCAAGTGGCCATCATCGCCGATGGAAAATGCGTGGATCGGGGCGCGCCGGATGCGCTGCTCGGCGGTAGTGGGACCGGGTTGGCCCGCACAGTCCGTGCCCGGTTGGTGATGAAGAACAGCTCCGATGGATTGTCGGAACTGGCGCTGGCTGGTGGGCGGCTGTTTGTGCCGCAGGTTGAATCCCCGCTTGGCTGGGTGCTCCAGGTGGAGATCGCCGCGCGCGATGTGATGCTCTCGCTGTACCCGCCAGAGGGCCTCAGCGCGCTCAACGTGCTGGCCTGCCAGATCACTGAACTGCGCGCATCAGGCACCAACCCGTCTGCGGTCGATGTGATGCTTGCCTGCGGTGAGGACAGTCTTGTTGCGCAGGTCACCCGTCGCTCAGTGGAGCAGATGGGTTTGCAGCCGGGAATTGGCGTTTACGCTGTCATCAAGTCGGTGGCGTTGGCCCAGACATCAGGCGCCGTCGATACCGTCGATGTTTAGACAGGTTCGATTAGGATCGCGCGGAAATCATTGACGTTGGTCAGCGTCGGGCCGGTGATGACTTGATCATCGATGCTGGCAAAGAAGCTGTGTGCATCATTGTTGGTGAGCGATGTCTGCGGATCGATGCCTTTGGCGCTGGCCTTGGCGAGCGTATCGGGCGTCACTATGGCACCGGCAACCTCCGCCGCGCCATCCACACCATCGGTGTCACAGGCGAGCGCATGGATGCCCGCCGCGCCGTCCAGCGCTATGGCGAGCGACAGAGCGTATTCTGCATTCGGCCCGCCGACACCATCGCCCGTGCGCGTGACGGTGCATTCGCCGCCTGAAAGAAGCAGGTGGGGTTTGCTGATCTCGTTTTGCAGTTTCAGCGCGAGCGCAGCCTGTTCGCGGGCAAGATCACGGGCTTCGCCTTCCAGCGCATCACCCAGAATGGTGACGTCGATACCCTCGGTTTCCGCGATTGCTTTCGCAGCCTCCAATGACTGGGACGGCGCGGCGATGATGGTGTTGGTGGTGGTCGAGAGGCGGTCATCGCCCGGTGGGATCACACCGGTTTTGCCAGAGAGCACGGCTTTGGCGGAAGCCGGAAGATCGATGCCGTAACGCACAATGATGGCGAGTGCATCAGCAGGTGTTGAGCTGTCGCCTACGGTCGGGCCAGAGGCGATGTAGGCCGGATCGTCGCCTGGTACGTCGGAGATCATCAGGGCGTGCAGCGTTGCCGGACAGGCGGCAGCGGCAAGTTGCCCGCCCTTGATGCGCGAGAGGTGTTTGCGAACCACGTTCATCTCATCGATGGGTGCGCCGGAGGCCAGAAGCGCGGCGTTGACGGCCATTTTGTCGGCTAGAGTCATGTCGCCTGCCGGGTCGATCATCAGCGAGGACCCACCGCCGGAGATGAGGGCCAATATAAACGTGTCTTTGTCGGCGTCTTCCAGTAGCGCGCGCAGCGCGCGCGTTGCCAGCAAGCCGGCCTCGTCGGGCACGGGGTGCGAAGCACTTTTCAGTTGGATGCCCTGCAAGGGGCGCTCATAGCCATAGCGGGTAATGATCAGGCCCTCGCACGGCCCCCAAACGCTCTCGAGTGCTTCGCCCATGCGTGCGGAGGCTTTGCCAGCGCCGATGACGAGCAATTTGCCATCAGGTTTCGGCGGCAGGTGCGCCGGCACACAGATCATCGGGTCGGCGACCCGAACGGCTTCGTCAAAGAGCGAGCGGAGAAGGTTGGGCTGGTTCATTCCCGCTTGTTAGCAGCGCACTTAACGCCAGGGAAGCGTGCCTTTGGGCAGGCGCTGATGCAGGCTGTCGAGCAATGCCACGAGTGCCAGGACGACCAGAACGGTGACCACGGCGACAGCTGAGGCAAGGGTGGTGTAGCCGCCATCTTCGAAGTTGAAGAGGACGACACCCAGCGTTTCCGTGCCGGATGACCAGAGCAAGGCTGACACCGTCAGTTCGTTGAAAGCGGTCAGAAACACAAGCACCGCGCCCGCCGCCGCTGCGGGCAAAACGCCAGGGACCAGAACCAAATTGAAGCGCTGCCAGAAGCCCGCGCCGCACATAGCGGCAGCTTCTTCCAACCGCGGGTCTAGCTGGCTGAAGGCGGCCGTCACGGGCCGCAGCGCAAGGATGTAGAAGCTCGACAGATAGGCGATGAGAATGATGCCATAGGTGCCGTAGAGACTGACACCGATCACCGGCAGCGGGCGGATGAAGAGCAAGATCATCGCGATGGCCAGAACGATGCCGGGCAGGGCGTAGGGCGTTTCGACCAGTGCCTCGAACAGCACGCGCCGCCGCCCGGATAGCCGCGACAGTGCATAGCCCGACGGCAAAGATATCGCCATCAGGATCAGCGCGGCGCTGCCAGCGAGGAGGAAGGAATTCATGAACGCCCGCGTCGTGACATCCTGACGGAACAGCACTTCGACATAATTGTTGAGCGTGAACGTCTCGGCATTGAGGGCCATGCCGTAGGAGGGCAGCAGCGAGGCGGCGATCAGCGCGGTGAGCGGTGCCACCAGCAAGAGGGCGTTGAGTGTCCAAACACCGATTTCTGCGGGCAAGCGGAACCGGCCAAGGGCAAAGGGTGTCAGCGGTTTGTCGGCCTCGATGCGTGTCGCATAGCGGGCCAGCACGAAGGCGGTGATGACAGTGCCGACACCTGCGATGAAGGAGACGAGTACGGCCAGCGTCGCAACGCGCGGGATCATGCCGGTGCCGAAGCTTGCCAGGCGTTGATAGATGAGCGTCGGCAAGGTCAGATAGTTTTCCGGCATACCGAGCAGCGCCGGAATGCCGAAATTGCCAATCGAGGAAACGAAGCACAGCGCGAAGGCGGCGGCCAGAAACGGCGCTAGCATCGGCAGCCCGACAAAGGAGAAGGCGCGCCAGGAGTTGGCACCGCAGGCACGGGCGGCTTCAATCACATCGCCAGGGATGGCGCGCAGGCCAGCGCGCAAGGTGATGAAGGCGAGTGCTGTGTGCTGGACACCAAGCAGCAGGATGATGCCCTCGCGGCCATACATCGGGTTGGCAGAGCCGGGCGGCGGGGCAAGCCCAATCGATTGCAGCAAGGCTGAGGACGGGCCGAAGAGTTGCAGCCAAGCGAGCGCGGTGACTTGGGGCGCGATCATCAGCGGCAGCAGAAACGCCACCGACAAAAGCCGTTTGCCGCGCATATCGGTGGCGCCGACAAGAAAGGCCAGCAAGCTGCCAAGGCCAAGTGACAGGAACGATGACCAGAGCGCGACATCGAACGTGTTGACCGTCGCGCGTACTGAGGCTGTGCGGCTGATCTCGGTCCAAAAGGCTTCAAGTCCCGGCGCGAAGGCCGCGATCAGCAAGCGTGCAATTGGGACAAGGGCGAGCAGCAGCACGGCAATGCCCAGGACCAAATAGGGCGTGAAGGCATCCATGCGCGAGAGCGCGAAGGGGACGCGCTGGCTCAGGCTTTTGGCGGAGTCTTTGGGTTCTACATGGTGTCGCGTGCGAGGCAGGACGGGCGCGCCTATCGTTTGATCGCTCATGTGGCAATCTCACGATCTGTTTGGAGTGGCGCGCCTGCCAATGTCAATGTCGTTACCTTCGTGCGACCTACTGGCCGAACATGTCGGCAAAGCGGATGCGGTTTTCTTCCGAATTCGCCAGCGCTTGCGCCGGGTCGAAGGGCATCACAGAGATGGCATCGCGGGACGGGAACCCAGCTGGCAGTTCGATGGCTGGATGGGCCGGAACATAGCCCTGATCGGCGGCAAGCTGCTGACCTTCCGGCGAAAGCAGGAAGTCTACAAAGGCTTTGGCGGCATCCGGGTTCTGGGCGGTGGAAAGGATGGCCACCGGCTCGGTCACTGCTGAGACGCCCTCGGTTGGGAAGACGAACTCGACCGGCGCCCCATTGGCTTTTTCGCGAATGGCCAAGAAGTCGACGACCATGCCGAACAGCTGCTCGCCGCCGGCCACGGCGTTGAACGTGCCGCCATTGCCGCCAGCGGCGATGGTGTCGTGTTCAGCCAGGGTTTCGTAATAGTCCCAGCCCATGTCGAGGTTGCTGGTCAGCGTTTCCAGATGGATGAGCGCAGCGCCTGAGGTAAGCGGTGATGGGATGCGAACCTGACCAACGGCTTCCTCGCCCAACAGGTCAAGCCAGCTCTCCGGCGTGAATGGCGCGGCGGTGTTGTAGACGATGCCTGTGGTGATCAGCTTGGTGGAGAAATAATAGCCTTCAGCGTCCATCAAGCCATCATCATAGGCAGAGGTGTCAGCGTCAGGGTGGGCCATCAGGCGGCCTTCTTGCTTCAAACCTTCCATGGTCACCATGTCGGCGATCAGCAACACGTCGGGCTGAGGGCTGCCGGCTTCGAATTCGGTGGCAAGACGCGCCATCATCTGCGTGGTGCCATCGCGCACCCACTCCACCTCGACACCCGGATGCGCGGCTGTGAAGGCATCGACGGTTGCCTGCGCATCGGCGTTGGGCTGCGAGGTGTAGAGCACCAGACGGCCTTCGGCGGCCTGCACGGCAAGAGGCGCGGCGATGGTGAGGGCCAGAGCAGCGGCCAAGGATTTTACGGAACGCGATGCGGACATTTCAGACTCCAAATGCAAGGGATGGTTGATGGCGTGCCTAGTGAGGCTTCATCACAAGGCTATGACGCCCAGCGGACTTCCATTGGGAAAGTCAGGGCGCCAGAATACGCGGCGTGTCGGATGTGAGGCTGAGGCAGGTGGTGTCGCCCGCCTCCAGCGGTGTTTCGGGTGAGGTATCAACGATGATCGGCGGCCCGTCATTGAGCGTGATGTGTAACCGCTTGCGGTCGCCGAAATAGGTGGCCGCCGTGACTTCGCCCTGGAGCGGACCATCGGCGGCAGGGGTGAGGTCCTCCGGTCGGGCAACCAGAAACACATCACCGCGCTTGTCGGGATAGGCGGCAATGCGCTGACCTTGGACATGGATGCTGCCGTCATGGGCGTGGGCTGGGATAAGCGCTGCCGCGCCGATGAACTTGGCGACGAAGGGCGAGGCTGGTTTTTCATAGATCTCAAACGGTGTGCCGACCTGGGCGATGGCGCCGCGATCCATGACCACGATCCGGTCGGCCAGCGCCATCGCTTCAGCCTGATCGTGGGTCACATAGATCGCGGTCACGCCGAGCTTGTCGAGCAATCCGGATAGTTCGGCACGAAGCCGCTCGCGAAGGCTTGCATCGAGGGCAGTCAGTGGTTCGTCGAGCAGAAGAATGCGCGGCTCGACGGCAAGCGCCCGGGCCAGCGCGACACGCTGTTTCTGGCCGCCCGAAAGCTCATGCACTTGGCGATGTTCGAGGCCTTCGATGCCAACAAAGGACGCAAGCTGCGCCAAGCGTTCGGCTTGAACGTTCTTGGGCGCTTTCTTCAGATGAAGCGGGAAGAGGATATTGCCGGCGACGGTAAGCGTTGGAAACAGGGCGTAGGATTGGAAGACCATGCCGACGCGCCGGGCCTCGATGGGTAGGCCGGTGACGTCGTCCTCGTCGAAATGGACCGAGCCTTCCAGGTCTGGCGTTTCAAGGCCGGCGATGAGCCGAAGCAGGGTTGTCTTTCCGCAGCCGGACGGCCCGAGGATGACCATCTTTTCGCGCGGTGCAATGTGCAGCGAGAGGGGCAGCAAAGCCCGCGTGCCGTCGGGAAAAGTTTTCGCGCAATCAGTCAGGGTGATGCCGGCACCGCCGACAAACGGCGTGCTGCTTTCACTGGCGTTGATCGTCGCGCCGTTATGCGCTGACCTATCTTGGCGAAGAACGTTCTGCATCGGACCGTCCGTTTTTCGGCGCCCTGGCGGTCAGGTGTCAAGCGCCACCGCGTGCCACTTTGAACCTGGCGCCACCTGATCGGCACGTCGAAGGGTGAGGCGCGCCTTGGGCCAGCCGCTTAGGTCGCTTGTGTGACGATGCGATGACGGGCGCGCCAGGCCGCGTCGCTTATGCACAGCTGGGTGAACCAGCGCGCCCATATATGCCTGAGCCAATAGGTCCTGGAGGGCGCGCCGTGTCCGCTTGGCAGATGGTCGGTTACAGAATCTGGTTCAGGAAATTCTGTGTGCGCTCGTTCTGCGGATTGTCGAAGAAGGCGTTTGGCTCATTCTGTTCAACAATCTCGCCCTGGTCCATGAAGATCACGCGGTCGGCAACGGCCTTGGCAAAGCCCATCTCGTGTGTCACGCAGAGCATCGTCATGCCCTCTTTCGCCAAGTCGACCATGGTGTCGAGCACTTCTTTGACCATCTCCGGATCAAGGGCCGAGGTCGGCTCATCAAACAGCATAATTTTCGGTGTCATGCACAAGGCCCGGGCGATGGCCACGCGTTGCTGCTGACCACCGGAGAGTTGACCAGGGTACTTCAGGGCCTGTTCGCCGATGCGCACACGCTCAAGATATTTCATGCCCAGCGCCTCGGCTTCCGCCTTGGGCGTTTTCTTCACCCAGATCGGCGCCAGTGTGCAGTTGTCGAGCACCGAGAGGTGCGGGAACAGGTTGAAGTGCTGAAACACCATGCCGACTTCGGCGCGGACTGCGTCGATGTTCTTGATGTTGTCGGTGAGCTCAATGCCATCAACGCTGATGTCGCCTTCCTGATGCTCTTCCAGGCGGTTGATGCAGCGAATGAGCGTCGATTTGCCGGAGCCTGACGGTCCGCACACAACGATGCGTTCGCCGGATTTCACCGACAGGTTGATGTCTTTCAAGACGTGAAAATCGCCATACCATTTGTTGACGCCCGACATCGTGATGACGTCGGCGGCGCCCATGGTGGAGGCTGCGGTTGAAGCGGGTGCGGTGGTTGCCATTGTCTGGTGTCCTTACGCAAAAACGGTTGAGGGCTGCCGGCGCTTAGGTACGCTTGTGGCCGCGATGCAATTCGTGCTCCAGCCATTGGCTGTATTTCGACATGGAGAAGCAGAACAGGAAATAGAGGATGGCGACGAACACCATGCCTTCGATGTAGTAGGAACGCCATTCAAGATCGTTGATGGCCACGCGCATGGTGAACATGAGATCGAAGATGCCGACGATCAGCACCAGCGAGGTGTCCTTGAACATGCCGATGAAGGTGTTGACCTGCGGCGGGATGGTGATCTTCAGCGCCTGTGGCAGAACGATGAAGGTCATGGACTGCCAATAAGACAGGCCCATCGCATCGGCGGCCTCGTACTGGCCTTTGGGAATGGCCTGAAGGCCACCGCGAACGACTTCCGCCAAATAGGCGGCGGCGAACATGATGATCGCGACCTGGGCCCGCAGAAGCTTATCGATGGTGATGCCTTCGGGCATGAACAGCGGGAACATGACCGAGGCCATGAAGAGCACCGTGATCAGCGGCACGCCGCGGATCAGTTCGATATAGCCCACGCAGAACGCCTTGATGATGGGCATGTTTGAGCGACGACCAAGCGCCAAGGCGATGGAGATCGGGAAAGCAAGGCCACACCCGATCACGGCCAGCATCAATGTGATGGGCAGGCCACCCCAGAGATTGTTGGGCACGCTATCAAGGCCGAGGATACCGCCGGACAGCAAGATCCAGCAGATGATCAATCCGACCGGCCAGATCACCAAAAGGCTTTTGTTCCACATCGGTTTGAAGCAGGAGATGATGACCAGGCCGATGAAGATCGTAACCGCAGCCCCCGGGCGCCATTGCTGTTCGAACGGGTAGGTGCCGAACAGAATAAAGCGCCATTTCTCATAGACGAAGGCCCAGCACGCACCAGCCACTTCGCGGCAGGCATCGGCGGGTGCGGCTTCCCACAAGGCGCTGGTGACGAACCAGTCGAACAGAGCAGGAATCCAGTTCGCAAGGGCCCAGATGGCCAGCAGCGTGAACGCGGCATTGTACCAGGTGTTGAACAGATTCTCCTTCAGCCACGTCATGGGGCCGGGCCGGATATAGGCCGGTGCTGGACGGGCTTCTGCGGGGACGAAGTTTTTTGCGTCAGCGAACGGTGCCGATGTGGTCGGGCGATCGTTCACGGCGGAGCTTGTTGTATCGGTCATGTCTTAACTCCTCCGCCTAGCGCTCAGTCAGCGCGATGCGCCCGTTGTACCAATTCATGAACAACGAGGTGATCAGTGACAAGGAAAGATAAACGGTCATAAACACGGCGATGATTTCGATCGCTTGTCCCGACTGGTTGAGCGCGGTGTTGCCGACCGAAACAAGGTCCGGATAACCAATGGCAATTGCCAGCGAGGAGTTCTTTGTGAGGTTCAAATACTGGCTGGTGATCGGTGGAATGATCACCCGCAGGGCCTGCGGCAGAACCACCAGGCGCAGCGTGTTGCCGGGGTTAAGGCCGACAGCCTTGGCCGCTTCGGTCTGGCCGTAATTCACCGCCTGGATGCCGGAACGCACGATCTCAGCAATAAAGGCGCTGGTATAGATTGTCAGGCCAAGCAGCAGGGCCAAGAACTCTGGTGAGAGCGATTGGCCGCCAGCGAAGTTGAAGCCACGCAATTCAGGCGCGTTGACCTCGGTGGGCGCGCCACCGATCAACCAAACCACGGCGCCAAGGCCGAAAATGAGACCCAAGGACGGCAAAAGCGTCTTCGGGCGAACGCCGGTATCGGCCTGAATGCGATCGGCCCGCCGCGCTAGGAAGTAGGCGCCAATGGCACCGACAAGCATGGCCAGAAGAACCCAGGTCCAGATTTGGTGGTCCGCCATGACCGGGTATTTTAGGCCACGGTTGGAGAGGAATACGCCTGGAAGAAGGGTCCAACTATCGCGTGGTCGCGGTAGAATGTTGATGAGCAGCCCATAGAGAAAGAACAGGTGCAGGAGCAGCGGGATGTTGCGCAGCACCTCGACATAGATCGAGGCGAACTTGGCGATTAGGAAGTTTGATGACAGGCGGGCGATGCCCATGACGACGCCGACGATGGTCGCCAGGATGATGCCGAAGAACGCGACCTTGATCGTGTTCAAGATCCCGACCAACAGCGCCCGGCCATAGGTGTCATCATTGGTGTAGTCGATTAGGGCCTCGCCGATATCAAAACCGGCGCGCACATCAAGGAACCCATAGCCCGACTGAATGCCGCGCGCGGCAAGGTTGGCCAAGGTATTGGAAACCAGGAAAAAGCCAACGCCGATGACAACGGCGATCAGGACGACCTGATAGATGATGGCGCGAAATTTCTCGCTGTAGAAGAGATTAGTTTTTGGTGCGGCCTTAGGTTGCGGAGCTGAAGGCCCCGGAAATCCTGCTCCGCTATGCGCGTGATCAGTCATGCGTGATCTCGAACCTGTTCCCTGTGAGCGCTGTTGAAAAATGCGAACGTTTTGCCGTTCGTCGTGTCAGCGCGAGACGCAATATGGCCGTTGGAAAGGTGCGGTGCCAAGGTGCGCTCAAGCTGGCGCATCGCAGCCCCAGTTCCCCGCAGGCTTGAAACGGAAACGGGCCACAGTGCGTGTGCACCATGGCCCGTATTAGTTGCCGTTTTAGCGAACCGGCGGAGCGTACTGGATGCCCCCTTCGGTCCATAGCGCGTTGAGGCCACGCGGCAGGCCGAGCGGCGTAATGTTGCGCTCGTACATTTCGCCGTAGTTTCCGAGCTCGGTGATGATGTCGAGCGCCCAGTCACTACGCAGGCCGAGAAGCGAACCCATTTCGCCAGAACCGCCAAGCAAACGCTGAACGGTGGGATCGGAAGAGTTGGCGAGCATGTCAGCCGCGTTTGCTGACGTCACACCTTTTTCTTCAGCTTCCAGAGCCGCGAAAAGAACCCAGCGAGAGATCGCATAGAGTTCATCATCGCCACGGCGCAGCATTGGGCCAAGCGGTTCTTTGGAGATCAGATCCGGCAGGATCACATAATCATCCGGGTTCGGCGCGTTGGCAGTACGCACAGCGGCCAGAGCCGAGGCGTCCGTGGTGTAGACGTCGCAACGACCTTCGAAGAAGGCGGTCAGAACTTCCTGAAGCGCTTCAAACAACACTGGCTCATAATCGATGCCGCGTGCTGCAAAAACGTCTGCTAGGTTGAGTTCCGTAGTGGTGCCGGATTCGACACAAACCGAAGCGCCGTTCATGTCTTCAAGCGACTCGATGCCGTCTTCGGCACGAACCATGAAGCCCTGTCCGTCATAGAACCATGTGCCGGCGAACGTTGCGCCCAGCGATGCGTCGCGGGTAAGCGTCCAGGTGGTGTTGCGCGAAAGAATGTCGACTTCGCCAGCCTGCAGAGCGGGGAAGCGCTGCACGGAGGAAAGCGGGACATATTGCACAGCGCTGGAATCGTCGAAGATCGCGATTGCCATTGCTTTACAGTAATCGACGTCGAAACCAGTCCATACGCCTTGGCTGTCTGCAATGCCGAAACCGGCCAGGCCGGTGTTCACGCCGCAGATCAGTTCGCCTCGATCGATGATCGCATCGAGCTGATCGCCAGCCTGAGCTGGCATTGCCGATACGGTCAGCGCGATGGCCGATGCTGCTGTTGCAGCAATCGAAAGTTTTTTCATTGTTGGTCCTTCCCTTGTTTACGCAGACACGAGTCAGGAGCTTTGGCGAGCAACAGAGATGAACCCGTCAGTTTCGCCCAACCCCTCAGCGGACACGTGCCACCCTCGCGTCGGAGGCCGAGTGTTCTCGGTCCATCTCGACAAAAGGATAGGGAGGGCTAACACAGGGGTTGGGGGTGCTCAAGGTCTGTGCACCGCACAAAATGCAGGCGCATTGCTGCGTTATTGCGCAAAGACGGAACCGGATTGGCTGGGTGGAGTTGTCGTGTGGCCCGGGAATCGACCGATCGGCGATGTTGCTTAGGACGCTCAGTAAGGCAGGACTTCTCCATCATAGGCGATAAGCTGCCCGGACTGCGCTGTGCTGGCTTTGTTGATGACTGCAAGCATTGACGTTGCGGAATTCTGTGGTGTTTGCAGGCGAACACCGTGTTTGGCGAACGGATCGGACAGCGGCGTTGCCACCGTTCCAGGATGCAGTGCCAGGCAGATGGACTCTGGCCGCTTGCGGGCCAGTTCTATCGATGCCGTTTTGACGATCTGGTTGAGCGCCGCTTTGGCCGCGCGGTAGCCGTACCACCCGCCCAGCTGATTGTCGGAAATCGAACCGACTTTGGCGGAAATTGTTGCAAACACGGCTTTGCCATCACGTGGGAATAGCGGCAGCAGATGTTTGATCAACAGCGCCGGACCGATGGTGTTGACGGCAAACTGATGCGCCATGGCGGCTGGGTCGATGGCCGACCAGCTTTTTTCCGGCCCTCCTTGTGACCCATGCAGATAACCGGTCGCATCAAACACCAGGCGCAGATTGTGTCCAGACGCTTTGATCTCTTCGGCCAGGGTTGCGACATCATCCTCATGGGTGATGTCATAAGAAGGCTCGCTGCTACGCGAGGCCGTGATGATCTCAGCGAATGTTCCGCTCGCTTCCACCGCTGCTGCTACCGCCGCGCCGATGCCCCCGCTCGCTCCAACGACAACTGCCAGGCCGCCCGAGGGTAACGAGGTGAGGTCGGGTCCGTCTGTCATGTGCGTCCTATCGCTCCTGCTGCGTTGCGGCCACGATAGCTGTCGCGATCGCGGGATTTGACAAGAGGCACCGCCGAACAGGCTGAGGGCCTGACGATTGTGTGACAAATGTCACCGATCAATCCTTGAGGGTGTGCTTGGCTCGCTTCGTTGACGGACCTGCCAAATAGCAAGGTTTGACATGCCGCCTTGCGCGATTTTCAATGCGGGTGTCGGGAATGGCGGACCGAATTAGGCAAGTCGGAAAGTTAGGGGATTAAAACAATGAAACGAACATTTTTGTCTATGCTGGGTGGCGCGATGGCCGTTGCGCTGGTTGCCGTTGGCGGGTCTTTTACCCTGGTCAATGACGCCCACGCAGCCTGCCCGACCTATCAGGGCAACCCTCATTTCGGGACGGTCAACTTGACAGAAGGGTTCTTGCCGGACCCGTGGAACCGCAGCGTGACAGCCGGCGGTCGCAACGAGATTTCCAACTGTGGCATTGGCGCCTGGGGTTGGGTGGCACGCCGTCCGGACTACCGGGTGCAGTACAGCACGAGCGGCGCGTCAGCGCTGACGTTCATCATTCAGTCGAACGTGGATACGGTGCTGTTGGTCAACGATCCGTTCGGCAACTGGTATTTTGATGATGATGGCGGGATCGATCTCGGTGCGCAGTTGCGCATCGGCAATGCACCGTCGGGCCAGTACGATATTTGGATCGGGTCTTACAATCGTGGCAGCGGCATCCCGGCAACGCTGCAGATTTCCGAGCGCTACTGAGCGCCAACCTCCATAGGCTGACTGTTTGAACTCCGCCCAACAGGGCGGAGTTTTTCGGTTCAGGCGTTGGTTTTCGACGTCAAACCTTCCGACCAAGACCTCTGATTGCTTCAGAACGGCACGTTTGTGAATTGAGCGAACTAACTGTTTCTTAAGGCTCTTTTTAGGGAACATTAAGGTTAATGATGTCTGATCTCACTCCGAAGCAGCGTGTTCTTGCTGCGATGTTTTGCGTTTCGGGGTGGGTGTTGTGTTTCGTTCGGTCGTTGATAGGCGTTCGGCATGGGTATTGCCGATGGTCGCCGCCTTTGCCCTTGCCGGGTGTATGACCCGCCCGCCGGCTGGCGCTGGTCTTTCCTGTCCCGTTACAGTTCCGCAGTGCCACGGACCGGTCTATTCGGTCGGCGGCTACAATGATGATGCCGCGCTGACGACAGGGTCGATCGGCAACGCCGCCACGGCGGCCGTTGAGCCCGATGCGATATTGGAAACAAGCGATGAGCCAACCGGCTTGGCTGTGCAGGCGCTGCCGGATCGCGTTGGGACCACCGGTGAGCCGACGGCCGAGCTGGCGCTTGGTCCGGCCTTGCGCCTGACACCTTTCACCGCCAGCGATGCATCGGAATTGCCGGCTGCGACAAGCGATCCGTTGCAGCTCCATCAAGCACCAGCTTCATCGTCTGCCGTGCCGCCTGCGGCGTCACCGATGGCCAACGCTGACGAATTGGAGCTGCGGGCCAGCGACTCGCCGCTCACGCTCGATCCGCCCATTCAGCAGGCGTCTTTTGCCGCGCCACAACTGGCCGGCAACGCTGAGGCAGGTGAGAGAGGCGATGTTGAACTTGCTGGTGCGGAAGGGTTCGACAGCAACGATCCTTTGCCGCCCGCCCGCCAGTTCGACGGCGATATCTCAGTCACGGCCGATCCGGGCGACGGGCCACGCATGACCCTTGCCGATGTTGTAACCCGCGCGGCGACCATGCACCCGGAAATCACGCTTGCTTTGGCGCGCGTCGATGAGGCGCGTGCCGGCGTGCAACGCGCGCGCTCCGGCCTTGGCCCGCAGGTCAATCTGACACTGGCCGCTGGGCAGACGGCTACTGGCACCTACGACCCAACCGACTTTGACCTGAACAATCGTAGCGCGGATGCCGAAGCGCGATTGGATGGCACTGTTCGGCTGCGCCAGCTTCTCTTCGACTTCAACGTCACCCGTGATCAGGTGCTTTCGACGCTCGCGACGTCCGACGCGGCGCGGTTGCGGACCATCGACGTGACCGAAGATTTGGCGCTGCGCACGGCGCAGGCTTATCTGCGCATCTTCCAACAGCGCCAACTGCTCGCGCTCATCGACCGCAATATTGTCGAGCACGAACGGCTGCTTGAGATCGTTGAACTCAATGAAGCCGATGGCAACTCGACTATGGCCGATGTGAACCGTGTTGCTGCGCGGCTCAGCGAAGTGCGCTCGGCGCGTACCGATCTGGCCGCTGGCCTTGATGCCGCCGAGGACGCGTTTGAGCGTCTGGCCCGCATCGCCCCTGGCCGACTTCAGCCGCCAGCGCCGGTGGTTTCCAGGCTGGCACCATCTGCCGATGACGCCATCGACCGGGCCTTGTCCGGCAATCCTCGCCTGTTGTCTCTGGCCTTTACCGTTCGGGCTGCCCAGCATGAGCTTGATGTGGTCAATGGCGATGGCCGGGCACGCATTGATCTGGAGCTTGAGGCCAACTCGAAGACCTATATCTCCTCCGACACGCGTACCGAAAACGATGCCCGTGGGATGGTCGTGTTCTCCTATTCTTTGTTTGATGCCGGCAATGCCGAGGGCGAGCAGCGCGAAGTCGAAGCGCGTATTCGTCAGGCGCGGGCGCGTTACACTGACACGCGCGACCAGGTTGAGGCCGATATCCGCCAAGCCTACCGCGCCATCGCGTCGGCTCGGCGCAAGCTGGGTGACCTGCGGTCCGGTCTACAGTCGAGCCGACAGGTCCAGTCGCTTTACACCGAGCAGTTCCAGGCTGGCGAGCGGACGATCTTCGAGCTTCTCGATGCGCAAAACGCGCTGTTTTCCGCCGAGCAAGAGCTAATCATGAGCCAGTTCTCCGAACTGGAAGCAGCGTACAGTGTCTTGCGTTCAACGGGTCGACTGACGTCGACCATTCTTAATCAGCCAGGCTGAGCCTTTTTTTGGCGTGGAGCCGGTGTTTTTCCAGAATTTTCAGACGCTTGACGCGCAGCGTTAACGGCTTGGTTAGGGGCCTGTGATTCCATGGTTAATGGGGAATTACGCCCGGAAACCAGGGGCTCTCGTCAGAGCCATCACTCTCCCCATCTGGTAACCGGCGCGTAGGGGTATCGCGTTCGATCATGACCAATGACGATGAGACCAATGACGTAGCCGTTGAGGAAGCCGATCTTTCCGAAGGCGACGAGGCTATCGAGGTCGCGCAGGCTCAGGTTCCGGGGCTACCAGGCAGCGAAGATGATGACGAAGCCGGTGAGGGCGAGGCATCGGTTGTCCAAGTGGCTGACGGGGCTGGCCGCGTTGTTGTCGTTAAGCCTGAGGCTGGTGAGGTCGAAGTCGTCGATACTCAGCGCGCCTCGGACATTGAATTTGCCTTCAACGTCGAAGACGCCCAGATCGTTATTCTCGACGTCGACGTCTTGATGCTCTTCCCCGACGGCTCGCGGATCATCCTGCCGGGCTTTGCGATGTCGGTGGTTAGTCCCAATCCACCTGCCGTGCACTTTCCAGAAATGTCACTTGATCCTCAAGGGTTTATGGCGCTGATTGAAGATGTGCGTCTGGTCGAGGACGTGCCTGCGCTGCAGATCACCTCGATCGATTCCAACGAATCCGAGAGCGAGGCCGAGGCGCAGGACGAGGCTCAAAACCAGGCTGAGGCTCGGGCGACGCCCACAGCGACCAACACGCCCGTGCAACAGCAGGGTGCGGCGACGTCGACCGCCGAAGACGACAACATCAACACCTCAACGCTTGATGGCGTGGCTGAGTTCGACACGACGGCGCCTTTGACGACGCCCGGAACGCCGCAACAACAAGAGGAAGTCGACGCCAACACCAACACCAGCAACAACGAAGCCAATGTCCCCCAGGCAGACTTGATCATCGAGCTGTTGTCGCTGGTCACGCCGACAGTATCGGTGCTGCCGTCCGGCGGGCTGGAAATTCGCGGTATGGGCGCGGCCTCGCCGGCGGATACTGATCCGGCCTATGCCACGCAGGCCGGTGTTGAGACGCTCACCGGTTCGTCGGGCAATGACGTCATCTACGCTGAGGACCCCGATATCTTCGCCGCGGGCACCTTTGTGCGTGTCCTCGACATCGATATCGAGATGCCAGAGGAAGATTATCTTGCACTGGCAGCGCGGATAAGCGTGCCGCTGGGCTATTCCGTCACCAACGCCGTTCTTGAGGATGGCGTCTTTGTAATGGACCTCGATGAGGACGCAGAGCCGAACGAAATGCGGCTCGAACTTGCCTATTCCTTGCCGGACGACGGTGACACGCTTGGCGCTGAAGACTTTTACAGTCGCAACTCCTTCACCATTGATTTTGTTACCGAAACGCCGACAGGAACGAGCACGGTCGCCGGCACCGTTTACACCGGTGTGCGGGACGTCGATAGCGAAGACGACGCCTTCTACGAAAACCCGCTCACGCTCGATATGGTTCAAGTGCTTTGGGCCGATCCGACGGGCAACATCATCGACGCCGGCGATGGCGACGATCTGGTCTATGCCGGGGCCGGCTATGACAGCCTGACAGGTGGTGCCGGCAACGACACGCTTTCCTATTTCTATTCGCACATTGGCGTTGATGTGGACCTTGCGACAAGCAGCGCATCCGGCGGCTACGCCAAGAACGATACGATAACAGGCTTTGAGAACCTCATCGGGTCGGCCCATGATGATACGTTGACCGGTGATGGCGGCGCAAACGTCTTGGAAGGCGGTGCCGGGGCGGACACGCTTGATGGCTTGGGCGGCACGGACCGTGTGGAGTATGGCAGTGCCGCCAGCGGCGTTGGGGTTGACCTTTCTACTGGCGCCGGCACGGCCGGTGAGGCGCTAGGCGACAGCTACGCGAACATCGAAAATGTCGGCGGTTCGGCTTTCGATGACACGTTACGCGGCGATGCCGCCGCCAACACATTGCAGGGCCGCGATGGGTCTGACCGTTTGTTCGGTGGTGGCGCCGCCGACACGCTAAGCGGTGGTGATGGCGATGATCGGCTGGAAGGTGGCGCTGGGGGTGACAGCCTGCAGGGCGGCGATGGCCGCGACATTGCCTCCTACAGCGAGGCCGCTGTTGGTGTGGCGGTGTCACTGGTCACCAACACTGGAACCGGCGGCGATGCCAATGGTGATACCTTCTCCAGCATCGAAGGGGTTGCCGGGAGCGCCTTCGACGACACGCTGACGCTGAATGATGATGACAATGGCATTCTGGAAGGTCTAGGCGGCAACGATACGCTGACAGGTGGTGCCGGCATCGACACGCTTGAGGGCGGCGATGACAATGATGATCTGGTCGCTGGAGCCTCAGCCGATACGCTGCGCGGCGGCGCGGGCGACGACACGTTGGATGGCGGTGCAGCTGGCGATGTGATCGATGGTGGCGAGGGATATGATGCCGCCACCTATGCATCCTCGGCGACGGCGGTGGACATCGATCTGACGGCTGGTACGTCGACGGGCGGTGATGCTGAAGGCGACACTCTGAGTGGCATCGAGCAGCTGATCGGCTCATCGCACAATGACAGGCTCGCAGGCGATGCCAACGACAATGATCTGGCTGGCGGAGCGGGTGACGACGTTCTGATCGGTCGCGGTGGCGCCGACCGTTTGGATGGCGGTGACGATGTCGACACGGTCGATTATTCGCAATCCTTCCAAGCCGTGCGCGTCGACCTTGAGGCCGGAAGCGGCGAGAACGGTGACGCCCAGGGCGACACGATCTTGAATGTTGAGAACGTCACCGGGTCCGGTCGCAATGATATTCTGCGCGGCGATGATCAAGCCAATGCGCTGCGCGGCGGTGAAGGAGACGACACGCTGGAGGGGCGTGGCGCCGGCGACACGCTTGATGGTGGCGATGGCACCGATGTCGCGACCTATGAAAGCTCCACCGTTGGTGTGGATGTCGATCTCGCGCTTGGAGGCAACACGTCCGGCGATGCGGCTGGCGACACGCTGATCGATATTGAGGACCTGACCGGTTCGGGTCAAAGCGATACGCTGTCGGGCGATGAATTCGTCAACCGTTTGGATGGCGGCGCGGGCGATGACACGTTGCTCGGCCGAGGCGGTTCGGACACGCTGGTCGGTGGCGATGGTACGGATACGGCAGCCTACACCGGCTCGACGGCGGGTGTTTCGGTTGATCTGCAGTCGGGTTTTGGCACCGGCGGCGACGCCGATGGTGATACGCTTTCTAGCATTGAGAACCTCACTGGATCGGCGCAGGCCGACACGCTGACCGGCGATGCTGCGGCCAACACGCTGTCGGGTGCGGCGGGCGATGACGTGCTTGTTGGGCGCGGTGGCGGCGACACGCTTGATGGCGGTATCGGTCTGGATACGGCCGATTACACCTCATCATCCGACGCGATCACGATCGACCTTGATGCGGGAACAAGCAGCGGTGGGCACGCTCAAGACGACACGCTTGTATCGATCGAGCGTATCGTCGGTTCGGCGTATGATGACACGATCACCGGGGATGGTCAGACCAACCGCTTCGATGGTGGCGATGGCGTCGACACCCTATCCGGTGGCGATGCCGACGATGATCTGCGCGGCGGCAGCGGCAATGACGTGCTGGAAGGCGGCGCCGGATCGGATGCGTTGGCCGGCGGTGATGGCCTGGATACCGCGCGATACACCGGTTCGACCTTTGCGGTATCAATCGATCTGCAGGCTGGCACGGCCTCCGGCGGTGATGCCGATGGCGACACGTTGAGCAGTATCGAAAATCTGCTCGGTTCGAACGAAGGCGATAGTCTGACCGGCAACAGTTCAGCCAACCTGCTGGAAGGCGGTGCGGGCAATGACACACTTGTCGGACGCGACGGCCAGGACACGCTGCGCGGCGGCGCCGGCGATGACACGCTGGAAGGCGGCGCCAACGAAGACATCATGGATGGCGGCGATGACTATGACATCGCCACCTATGCCGGATCGGGGACGGGCGTCACAATCGACCTGCAATCGGGTATCGGCCAGGGCGGCGATGCCCAGGGCGATCAGCTATTCTCCATCGAAGAGGTTGTCGGCTCGGGGCTGGCGGACACGCTGCGTGGCTCGGCCGATGATGATGTTCTGTCCGGCGGTGGCGGCAATGATGTCATCGAGGGACGCGCCGGCGCAGATACGCTGCGGGGCGATGGCGCGAACGATCGCATTGTCGGCGGCGAAGGCGGCGATGATATGGATGGTGGTGCCGGCCTCGATACCGTGGACTATTCGGGGTCAAGCGCGGCTGTCACTGTTGATTTGGATGCCGACACGGCCTCTGGTGGCCATGCCGACGGCGATACGATCGCCAACTTTGAGAATGTGATCGGCTCAGCTCACAATGATGATCTCACGGGAACCGATAGCGCCAATGTTCTAACCGGCGGCGTTGGCGATGATGTGCTTGATGGGCGCGGCGGCGGCGATGAACTGCGCGGCGAGGGCGGTCTCGACACAGTCGATTATGGGCTATCGACCGGAGCGGTCACAGTCAATCTGCAGCTTGGCACAGGTCTCGGCGGCCATGCTGAAGGCGACCAGTTGTTTGACGTGGAAAACGTCATCGGGTCCGCGTTCAGCGATACGCTGACCGGGACGTCGGGCACGAACCAGCTGTTTGGTGGCGCGCTCAATGACACGCTTATCGGAGCCGGCGGGGCCGATGCGTTGGATGGCGGTTCGGGCGTTGACGTTGCCGAATATTCGGCGTCGGTCTCCGGCGTTCAGATCGACCTCACGACTATCACGGGGATCGGCGTCGGCGGTGATGCGGACGGCGACACGCTGACCGACATTGAAGACCTTGTTGGCTCCTCGCAGTCCGACACGCTGATCGGGAGCGGTGATAACAACGCGTTCTGGGGCGGCGGTTCGGCCGACATACTGCGTGGCGCCGGCGGTAACGATACGCTGCGCGGCGAGGATGGCGATGACATTCTGGAGGGCGGCCTTGGATCGGATGCGCTGATCGGTGGCACTGGCCAGGACACTGCCGACTACACCAATTCCAACGATGCCGTGGTTGTCGATCTGCAAGTGCCATCGGCCTCCGGCGGGCATGCCGATGGCGACACGCTGTCCTCGATCGAGAATGTTACCGGCTCAGCGCTTGGCGACACGCTGACCGGTGATGGTCAGGCAAATGTGCTGCGTGGTTTAGCAAGCGATGATTTGCTGACCGGCGGCGCGGGTGGCGACACGTTGTATGGTGGTGATGGGTTCGACACCGCCAACTATGCCGGATCGAGCGTTGGAGTCACGGTACATCTGGACACCGGGCTCGGCGCCGATGGCGATGCACAGGGCGACAGCTACACCGATATCGAACGGGTGATCGGTTCAAACCATGACGACCGTCTTTATGGCGACGCGGTTGCCAACACGTTGGAAGGCGGGCTCGGTCAGGATCACCTCGAAGGCGGCGATGGTGACGATCAACTGCTCGGTGGTGGCGAAAACGATACGCTGATCGGTGGCGCCGGCGGTGACACGCTGACTGGTGGCGATGGCATCGATACGATCGATTATTCCACCGCCGACGCAGGCGTAACGGTCGATCTTGAGAACAACACGGCTTCGGGTAGCGATGCTGATGGTGACAGCTTTTCGGGTATTGAAAACATTTCCGGCTCGGGCTTCGCTGACAGTCTGACCGGCGATGATAGTGCCAACCTGCTTTCTGGCTTGGCAGGCGATGATGTGCTTGCCGGTGGACTTGGCGCCGATACCCTACAGGGCGGCGCGGGCGACGACACATTGGCTGGTGGCGCCGGGGCCGACAGCCTGGTCGGCGGCGACGGCATCGACACCGTCACCTACACCGATGCCACAGGCGCTTTGACCATTGATCTGTCGGCGCCTTCGGCGAGTGGCGATATCGCGGCTGGCGACACATTCTCAAGCATTGAGAACATCACCGGCGGCGACTATGCCGACACGCTGACCGGAAGCGGCCAAGCCAACCGACTGGTTGGCGGCGATGACAACGACACGTTGATCGGGCTTGGCGGCGCCGATGTTCTGCAGGGTGGGCTTGGCGATGACACGCTGGAAGGTGGCGCGGGCAGCGACACGATGGACGGCGGTGATGGCACCGACACGCTGTCCTATCTCAACTCGTCCGGCGCGGTGACGGTCAATCTCCATACAGGCACTGGATCTGGCGGACACGCGGATGGCGATAGCTATTCCGATATTGAAATCGTTGAAGGCTCGGGGTTTGCGGACCTTTTGATCGGTGATGCGTTCGTCAACACCTTCGATGGCGGTGTTGGCAATGACACCTTGGTTGGCGGTGACGGTGGCGACTCGCTCACCGGCGGCGCCGGGTCCGACACGGTCAGCTATGCCGACTCCGATGCGGCCGTCACCGTTTCGCTCTTGGCCGGGTCTGCGACGGGTGGCCATGCCGATGGTGACGTGCTTGCCGGTATCGAAAACCTCACCGGTTCGATCCACGCCGACACGCTGACTGGCGATGCCACAGGCAATGCGTTGCGCGGCGGCGACGGCGGTGACGTTCTCGATGGCGGGGATGGTGTCGACTCGCTGTTTGGCGAAGGCGGCGATGATCGGTTGATCGGGGGTGATGGCGGCGACGGCATCAATGGTGGTCTGGGCGAAGACACGGTCGACTATTCCCTGTCGAGCTCGGGCGTGACTGCCGACCTTGACAGCGGAACGGCCTCGGGGGGGCACGCACAAGGCGATACGCTGAGCTCGATCGAACGTGCTATTGGCTCGACCTACTCCGATAATTTGTCCGGGACGGCGGGCGCCAATCTGCTGCAAGGCGGGCTCGACGCCGACCAGCTTTATGGCCGCGATGGCGATGACACGCTGGAAGGCGGCGCCGGGGACGACAATCTGTTCGGTGGCGTTGGTGCCGACAGGTTGGATGGCGGTACTGGATTCGACACCGCTGACTACACCGTTTCATCGGCCTCGGTGCAGATCGACCTTTTGGTCGGCAGTGGTACGGGCGGCGACGCAGATGGCGATACCTTTATCGACATTGAACGCATTCTTGGCTCCGGTTTTGCCGATACGATTGCCGGCAACGCGCTGGACAATGATTTTGCTGGTGGCGCCGGTGACGATATTTTGCGCGGTGGTGATGGCGCGGATCGCCTGGATGGCGGTCTCGACGACGACACGCTGGAAGGCGGGTTGGGCGCCGACACGTTGATCGGTGGCTTTGGCACCGACCGCGTGACCTATGAGAACTCCAACGCAGCGGTCACGATCAACCTTGAGGATGAACTCTATTCCGGTGGTCACGCCGATGGCGACAGCCTGAATTCGATTGAAGAGGTCACCGGGTCGGGCTTCGCCGATACACTGGTCGGTGACGGCGAAACCAACCGTTTGGATGGCGGGCTCGGCGATGATCAACTGACCGGTGGCGGCGGCGCTGACGTCCTGCTCGGAGGCGATGGCGAAGACACCGCGCTTTATTCAGACTCGCTGTCCGGTGTAACCGTCGATCTTTCCACCGGAACCGGTAGTGGCGGTTCAGCCGGTGGTGACCAACTGACCGGCATTGAAAACGTCGTTGGTTCGGCGCAAGCCGACACTTTGATCGGCGACGCAGCGGACAATGACCTGACCGGTGGTGCTGGAAACGACACATTGGCGGGTTTGGCCGGCGCTGACCAACTGATTGGTGGCGATGGCGAAGACCGGGCCGACTATTCAGATTCCGATGCCGCGATTTCAATCAATCTGACCTCTGGCACAACAACCGGCGGTCATGCTGAAGGCGATGTGCTCTCCAACATCGAGATCATCGCCGGCACGGCCTTTGCTGACACGATGATCGGCGATGCGACGGCCAACATCTTCGAAGGCGGGTTGGAAGTCGACACGCTGTCGGGTCTGGCCGGCAACGACGTCCTTTATGGGCAGGCTGGCGACGATATTTTGATCGGTGGCGCAGGCGCCGACGAGCTGCGCGGTGACGCCGGATTGGATACCGCGTCCTATGCCGGTTCGACGGCGGTGACCGTCAATCTGGGCAATGGATTCGTCAGTGGCGGCGACGCTGCCGGTGACACATTCTACAACATTGAAAACCTGATCGGTTCGGATCAGGCCGACACGCTGACTGGCGATGAGTTTGCAAATGTCATCGATGGGGCGTTGGGCGATGATGTGCTGACCGGCGGGGTCGGCGCTGATGATCTGATCGGCGGCGATGGCTTCGACACCGCCAGCTATGCTTCGGCTCTCGGTGCGATATCGATCGATCTGGCGGCGGGCACCGGATCGGGCGCGGATGCCGCCGGCGACACGCTGACCTCGATCGAGCGGGTGATCGGCACTTTCTTTGGCGATACGCTGACCGGCGATGATGCTGACAACACGCTGGAAGGCCGAGGCGGTGCCGACACACTGATTGGCGGGCTTGGTACCGACACGCTGCTTGGCGGTGATGCTGATGACCAGCTGACCGGCGGTGCCGGAGCCGATACGCTCGACGGCGGGCTAGGCGACGACACCGCCGATTATAGCGGGTCCGATGCTGCGGTTGATGTAGACTTGCTTGGTGGCACTGCAACCGGCGGCCATGCTGAAAGCGATGTGCTGACGTCGATTGAAGATTTGCGTGGCTCAGCCTTCGCCGACACGCTTCAGGGCAACAATGACGCCAATGAGTTGAGTGGCGGCGATGAGGCCGACACGCTGACCGGCCTTGATGGTGATGATCGCCTGGACGGTGATGATGGCGAAGACACGCTGATCGGTGGCGATGGCTCGGATGCGCTGCGCGGTGGCACCGGCACTGATACTGCCGATTATTCCGGTTCCCTGGGCGGCGTAACCGTCGATCTCGATGGCGGGTTCGGCATTGGCGGGGATGCGCAGGGTGACACCTTTAGCTCGATCGAGAACGTCATTGGCTCGGCGGCTGGCGATACGCTGATCGGCGACATTGCTGACAATGTGCTCACCGGCGGCGGGTCCAACGATGATCTGCGCGGTGGTGTCGGCGCCGATACTCTGATTGGTGGGCTTGGCGATGATACGCTGCTCGGCGGTGCCGATGGCGACACGCTTCAGGGCGGCGATGGCGTCGATACGGCAAGCTACGCGGGAACCTCGACTGGTGTGACGGTGGATCTCGTCGCTGGAACCGGCACCGATGGCCATGCCCAAGGCGATACGCTGGTCGACATTGAAAACCTGATCGGCTCTGACGGCAACGATACGCTGAGCGGTGATGCTGGTGGCAACCGGCTAGAAGGTGGTCTTGGCGCCGACACGCTGTCGGGCGGCGACGGCGTCGATACGCTGATCGGTGACAATGGCGCGGACGTGCTGCGCGGTGGCGCTGGCGCCGACAGCCTGCAGGGCGGCCTTGGTTCGGACACCGCCGATTACACTGGCTCGACGGCTGTGGTCGTCGATCTCGCTGGCGGGTCTGCCTCGGGTGGCGATGCTGACGGCGACAGCTTGGATGATATTGAAAATGTCACCGGCACAGTCGCCGACGATACCTTGCGCGGCGATGTTCAAGCCAACCGGCTTGTCGGCGCGGCAGGTGCGGACACTCTGGTCGGGCGTGATGGCGACGACACGCTGGAAGGTGGCGATGGCGATGATATTGTCCAGGGAGGTGCGGGCGCTGATGATCTGCAAGGTGGCGACGGACAGGACACAGCCGACTACACCGGCTCAGACACCGGTGTTGATGTTGATCTTGGCACCGGCACGGGCCTAGGCGGCGATGCCGCCGGCGACAGCTATACCAGCATTGAGAACATAACGGGTTCTAGCCAGATCGATACGCTGACCGGCGACGGCGGTGACAATGTCCTCTTTGGGGCAGGCGGCGATGATGTTCTGGAAGGGTCCGGCGGCGCCGACACGCTTCAGGGCGGAACCGGTGTCGATGCCGCCGATTACAGCAATTCCACCGATGCGGTCACCGTCGACCTTTCAGGCGGTCCAGGCGTCGGCGGCGATGCGCAAGGCGATACCTTCGACAGCATTGAAGGTCTGATTGGGTCGGCCAATGGTGATACGCTGACCGGCGATGGTGCCGCCAACACAATCAATGCTGGGCTTGGCGATGACACTGTGCGTGGTCTTGGCGGTGATGATCAGCTGTTCGGCGAGGCTGGCGATGACACGCTTGAGGGCGGTCAGGGCAACGATCTGCTCAATGGCGGCGACGGCACCGGCGACACAGCGACCTATGTGAATTCCTCTGCCTCGGTTGAAGTCAATCTCGGCACTGGCCAAGGGTCCGGCGGCGATGCCCAGGGCGATACGCTGGTCGATATCGAGAACGCTAACGGATCGGCGCAGAACGACACACTGATTGGCTCCAATGGCGCCAATGTCTTGCGCGGACTCGGCGGTACCGACCTTTTGCAGGGTGGTTTGGGTGATGACACGCTGGACGGTGGCGACGGCATCGACACGCTGGAAGGCGGCGGTGGCGCCGACGATCTTGATGGCGGTGATGGCGTCGATACTGCGAGCTACGATGACGCGGGCGCCGCCGTCGATGTCAGCCTGACAACCGGCGCAGGACTTGGCGACGTGGCTGAAGGCGACACGCTCACCAACATCGAGAATCTGACCGGCTCGGACTTTGCCGATACGCTGACCGGCGATGCGGCTGCCAACACGCTGCTCGGCGGCCTGGAGAACGATACGCTTGATGGCGCGGCAGGCGATGATCGTCTGGAGGGCGGATCGGGCGGCGATGTGCTGGAAGGCGGTGCGGGGTCCGATACGCTGCGTGGTGACGGCGGAACAGACACGGCATCCTACGCCAACTCCGATGCCGGCGTGTCGGTCAATTTGGCGACGGGTGACGTAAGCGGTGGCCATGCGGTTGGCGATACGTTCGACAGCATTGAAAACGTCACCGGCTCGGACCATGACGATGTTCTGGTCGGCACCTTGGGCATCAATGCGCTGTCCGGCGGCGCGCTGAACGACACGCTGGAAGGTGGCGGCGCAGGCGATGCCCTGGATGGCGGCGATGGGATCGACACGGCCAGCTACGTTTCTTCATCCAGCGGCGTGACGGTCAATCTTGGAACCGGCGCGACCAGTGGTGGCGACGCCGGTGGCGACACGTTCACCAGCATTGAAAACCTCACCGGTTCATCGAACGCCGACAGTCTGACTGGCGATGGTAATGCCAACGTTCTCGATGGCGGCGCCAACAATGACCAACTCTTTGGCGGCGGTGGTGTCGATACGCTGATCGGCGGAACGGGCGACGACACGCTGCAAGGCGGCGCGCTGGGCGACAGCCTAACCGGTGGCGACGGCATCGATACGGTCGATTATGGCGGCAGCCTTGTTGGCGTGACCATCGACTTGGACGGCAACTCGGCCAGCGGCGGGGATGCCACCGGCGATACGTTCACGGGCATTGAGAACATCACCGGTAGCGACCAGGATGATGTTCTGACCGGTGATGCTGCCGACAATGTGCTTCTCGGCGGTATCGGCAATGACACGCTGCGCGGCCTTGCCGGTGCCGACACGCTGACCGGTGGCGATGGGTTCGACACGGTGAGCTACGATGGCTCGGACACGGCGGTCAGCATCAATCTTTTGACGTCCACCGCCTCGGGTGGGCACGCTGGTGGTGATGTTCTGTCCGGTATTGAAGGTGTTATCGGCTCGACGCACAATGATATTCTCACGGGCAACAATCTCGACAACACGCTGACCGGCGGCGTCGGCAATGACACGCTGTCCGGCCTTGGCGGTGTTGACACTCTCGTCGGTGGGCTTGGTGACGACACTTTGGTTGGCGGTGCCGACGGTGACGCAATCGATGGTGGCGATGGCACCGACACGTTGGATTTCACAACGAGTACCTCGGCGGTCGCGCTCAGCTTGACCGCTGGCACCGGCACGGCTGGCGATGCTGATGGTGACACCTACACCTCGATTGAGAACATCATCGGGACGGCGGAAGCCGACACCATCACCGGTGATGCGAGCGCCAACGAGATAAGCGGGCGTGGAGGCGATGATACGATCGAAGGCGCGGGCGGTGGTGATACACTGCTTGGCGGCGATGGCGTTGATACCGTGTCCTACACGCTGTCGGATGCTGCGGTGACGGTGAATCTTGCAACCGGTGCTGCCTCGGGTGGTCACGCCGATGGCGATACGGTCACCGGCTTTGAACGGGCGATCGGCTCCAATCATGCCGATACACTGATCGGTTCTGAAGGCGCCAACCAACTGAGCGGTGGCGCGGAAAATGACACGCTGATTGGTGCAGGCGGCGCTGATGCCCTATTCGGCGGCTCCGGCGATGATACGGCCAGCTACACGCTTTCCACCTCTGGCGTTGAAGTCAATCTGACCGTCGGAACAGGCACGGGCGGTGATGCGACCGGCGACACGTTCGATTCGATCGAACGGATCTTGGGCTCCAATCACGTCGACACACTCATCGGCAGCGCGGCCGCCAACTTGTTCGACGGTGGCGCAGGCGATGACATTCTGGACGGTCGCGCCGGTGGTGACACGCTTATCGGCGGCGATGGTCTGGATACCGTTCGCTACACGCAATCCAATGCTGGGGTGACCGTCACGCTCGGCGGCGGCCCGGGAACCGGTGGCCATGCCGAAGGCGATGTCATCACCGAGGTGGAAAACATCGAAGGATCGAACCTTGCTGACACGCTTGGCGGCGATGGCAATGCCAATGTGCTCAGCGGTGGCCTAGGCGCCGATCAGATATCCGGCGCGGCTGGTGATGATCAATTGTTCGGCGAAGGCGATGATGACACGCTTAACGGCGGTGCCGGCGCCGATGTGCTGGACGGTGGCGCGGGTACCGACACCGTGACCTATGCCGGCGCGGCTTCTGCGGTGACGGTCAACCTGACGACGAACAGCGCGTCTGGCGACATCGCTGATGGCGACACTTTCGCCTCCATTGAACGGGTGATCGGTTCCGATCATGCCGACTCGATCACGGGCGGTGCCGCCGCGGAAGAACTGCTTGGCGGCGCAGAAAACGACACGCTCTTCGGCATGGCTGGAACGGACACGCTGCGCGGTGAAGCCGGCGATGACGTTCTGGAAGGCGGCGCCAGCGCCGACCAATTGATCGGTGGCGATGGCAGCGATACAGCGTCCTATTCTCTGTCGGGCGATGGCGTGACGGTTGATCTGGCCAGTGGCCCTGGGGCGAACGGCGATGCGCAGGGCGATACCTATACCAGCATTGAAAACGTCACTGGATCAACGCGCGCCGATACGCTGTCTGGCGATGCCAATGCCAACCGGTTGGACGGTGGCGATAGCAACGACATTTTGGTCGGTCGCGGAGGCGGCGACCAGTTGATCGGTGGGGCTGGCGAAGACACGATCGATTACACCGGTTCGACCGCCGTGACTGTCAATCTCGGCACCAACAGCGCCTCTGGCGGCGACGCGGATGGCGATACGTTCTCGTCCATTGAGCGGGTTATTGGCACCGGCAACAATGACACGCTGACTGGTGATGTGGAGAACAATGTTCTGCGCGGTGCTGGTGGTGATGACACGCTTGCGGGTCTGGGCGGCTCCGATCTGCTCGATGGTGGCGATGGCACCGACACGATCACCTATGTGGACTCGTCGGTTGGCGTGACCGTCGATCTTGACCAGGGGCTCGGCAGCAATGGCGACGCCCAAGGCGACAGCTATCTGGATGTGGAGAATGTCATTGGTTCCAATCAGGCCGACACGCTGATCGGTGAGGCCGGGGTGAACCGTCTGGAAGGCGGCGGCAGCAACGACACGCTGTCCGGTCTTGGCGGTGCAGATGAGCTAATCGGTGGCGACGGATTGGACACGGCTGACTACAGCGCCTCCGCCGCCGGTGTGACCGTGGCGCTTGGCGCAACTGGTCAGGATGGCGATGCGGCTGGCGACACCTACACCAGCATTGAGAACCTCACCGGTTCGGGCCAGATCGACAGCTTGACCGGGGATGCCGATGCCAACCGGCTTGAGGGCGGTGGCGGCGACGACACGCTCATCGGGCTTGCTGGCGGCGATGATCTCGTCGGCGGAACCGGCACCGACACGGTGGATTACACCGCCTCCGATGCGGCTGTGACGATTGATCTTTCCAATGGCGATGCGAGCGGCGGACACGCGACGGCGGATACGCTGACCAGCATCGAAAACGTCACTGGCTCAACGCTTGGTGACACGCTAACCGGCTCGGCTGGTGTCAACGTTCTGGCTGGTGGGACGGGCGATGATGTGCTGTCGGGCGGTGACAGCGACGATACGCTGCAAGGCGGTGCCGACGATGACACGCTCGAAGGCGGTGCCGGCGCCGACGCGCTCGATGGGGGCACCGGCACCAACACAGCCGTCTATACAGGGTCATCGGCAGGCGTGGATGTCACGATTGGCGGCGTCAACACTGGTGGACACGCCGAAGGCGATACGCTGACCAACATTCAAAACGTGGTGGGTTCGAACAGCGACGACACGCTGACTGGCGATGCGACGGCGAACGAGCTTTCCGGTGGTGGCGCCAACGACACACTTATTGGTCTGGGTGGGGCCGACCTTTTGGATGGCGGCGCTGGCCTTGATACCGCCGATTACAGCGGCTCGACGGCGGTACAGATTGACCTCCAGGCCGGCACGGCGACGGGTGGAGATGCTGAAGGCGACACGCTGGTCAATGTGGAGCGGATCGTCGGATCGGCGCAGGCCGATACGCTGCGCGGCAACGCCCAGGACAACATTCTGGTTGGCGGCGATCAAAACGACATCTTGGAAGGCCGTGGCGGGGCTGATGCGCTGACCGGCGGCGACGGCGTCGATACCGCTGACTATTCAAGCTCGGTTCAAGGCGTGACCGTTGACCTTGAAGGCGGAACCGCTAGCGGCGGTGATGCGCAAGGCGATACGCTCACTGAGATCGAGAACATCGTCGGTTCCGACGCTGGCGACACGCTGACCGGCGATGATGCTGTCAACGTGCTGGAAGGTGGTCTGGGCAACGACACGCTGGATGGCGCGTTGGGCGCCGACACGTTGGATGGGGGTGACGGCACTGACACTGCCGATTATCGCAACTCCGATGCTGCGGTTCAGGTGAGCCTTGCCACCAACTCAGGCACGGGCGGTGACGCCGAAGGCGACACGCTGGTCAGCATTGAAACGGTGCGCGGCTCGGGCCTTGGCGATACGCTGACTGGTGGCGCGGATGCGGAAAACCTGTTTGGCGAAGGCGGCGATGACACGCTTGTCAGTTCGGCGGGTGCTGACTCGCTGGACGGCGGAACGGGGTCCGACACGGTGACCTACGACTCCTCCACGCAGGCGGTGCAGGTCAATCTCGATACCGGTGATACGGCTGGCGGCGAAGCGACCGGCGATACGCTGACCAGTGTTGAAAACCTCATCGGCACCGATTTCGCCGATACGCTCACAGGCTCCTCGCGAGTCAACCAACTGGATGGCGGCGCCGAAGCGGACACGCTGCTTGGCCTTGGCAATGACGATGTGCTCAATGGCGATGCCGGTGATGACATTCTGATCGGCGGCGCAGGATCGGATGATCTTGACGGTGGCACCGGCACGGACACGGCCAGTTATTCTACCGCGTCGTCGGCTGTTTCAGCGAGCCTGTTCACCGGTATCGGGTCGTCCGGCGATGCGGCGGGCGATACCTATACGAACATTCAAAACCTCACCGGCTCGGTCCAAGGCGATACGCTGTTCGGCGATGATAACGCCAATACGCTTGATGGTGGCGACGGCAATGACACGCTGGATGGTCGTCTCGGAGCTGATGCGCTGATCGGTGGCGGGGGCCAAGACACGGCCCTTTATTCAAGCTCCAACGCAGGTGTGACGGTCAACCTTGCACTGGGTACCGGCCTTGGTGGGTTCGCTGAGGGCGACACGCTCAGCCAAATTGAACGGGTCACTGGATCCGGACACAACGATAGTCTGACCGGAGATGCCAATGTCAACGAGCTGCGCGGCGGTGGCCTTGACGATACACTAGATGGTGGCGCTGGTGGCGACACTCTGGATGGCGGAACGGGAACTGACACCGTCACCTATGCCAATTCCCTTGCCGCCGTAACCGTCGATCTGAGCAGTGGCTCGGGTTCCGGCGGCGATGCTCAGGGCGACTCGCTTATTGCGATCGAAAATGTCATCGGATCGGACCGTTCCGACACGATCACCGGAACGGATGGCGTCAATGACCTACAAGGCGGCATTGGCGATGATCGTTTGGCCGGCGGTGACGGCGGCGATGCGCTTGACGGCGGCACCGGCAATGACATTGCCGATTACACAAACTCTGATGCTGCCATCACCATCGACCTGGCGGACGATGCCAACAATGCTGGCGGGCACGCCGCTGGCGATACGCTGACCTCGATTGAAGAGGTGATCGGCTCGACCTTCGCCGATGCTTTGAATGGCGATGCCAATGCCAACATTCTGCGTGGCTGGTCCAACGATGACACGCTGATCGGTCTTGGTGGTGCGGACACGCTGGATGGCGGCGCCGGTTTTGACACCGCCGACTATTCCGCAAGTGCCGCCGGTGTGACGGTCACCCTTGATCCAGGCAACGGCGCCGATGGTGATGCGGCAGGCGATACCTTGATATCGATTGAGCGTGTCCTTGGCTCACTTACGCAGGCGGACAACCTAACCGGTGATGTCTTCGCCAACACCCTGGAAGGCCAGGGCGGCAATGATACGCTACGCGGCGGTGGCGGCGCGGACACGTTGCTTGGCGGCGACAATGATGATCTGCTCTATGGCGGGGCGTTGGGCGATGTCCTGACCGGCGGCGCGGGCAACGACACGATTGCCTATGATGACAGCTCGGTCGCCGTGACGGTTTCGCTGACAACCAACAGCGGCACCGGTGGTGATGCGGATGGCGACACATTCAGCGGCATCGAAAACATTATCGGCTCGACCGGCAACGACACGATTGACGGTGATGGTGCTGTCAACCGGCTTGACGGGTCCAGCGGCGATGACATTCTGGAAGGGCTCGGAGGCGGCGATCAGCTTGTCGGTGGTGCGGGCTTCGATACAGCCGATTACCGCAACTCCGCAGCGGTGACGATCAATCTTGCCGGCAACACCGGCACGGGCGGAGAAGCCGAAGGCGATACCTTCGATTCCATCGAGCGGCTGCTCGGGTCGGCCAACAATGACAGCCTGACCGGCGATACCGGCCAGAACACGCTGGAAGGCAATGCCGGTGACGATACGCTGATCGGTGGCGACGGTGGCGACAGCCTCATCGGTGGAGATGGTATCGACACGGCCGATTACACCGCCTCGAACAATGCCGTGCAGATCGATCTTTCGCAGGGCATTGGTTCGGGCGGACATGCGCTCGGCGATACGTTCTCGACCATTGAGAACATCATCGGGTCGACCTTTGCCGACACGATCGAGGGCGATGACGCGGTCAATGTGCTGACCGGCGGTGACGCCGATGATGTGCTGATCGGCAATGGCGGAGCCGACCAACTCGTCGGCGGCGATGGCAACGACATGGCGGATTATTCGTTTTCAACGACAGCCGTCACGATCAATATGGGCACCGGTGTGCATGTCGGCGCCGATGCTGTTGGCGACGTCTACACGTCTATCGAGCGGATACGAGGATCGAACCTCTCCGATAGTCTGACCGGCGACGATAATGCCAACCGGCTCGATGGACATGGCGGCGACGACACGCTGCTCGGTTCGCTGGGCGCGGATGAAATGTGGGGCGGCACCGGTTTTGATACGGCGGATTATTCGGCGCAGACGGTTGCCGGGATATCGGTCAATCTGGATGTGGGTTCGGCCACTGGTGGCCTTGCCGAAGGCGATACGTTCCAGGATGTGGAGCGCATCGTTGGCACGGATTTCAATGACACGCTCGTCGGCAACGCGGCCGCCAACACGCTTGAAGGCGGCGCGCTGGACGATGTCCTGCAGGGCCTGGTTGGCGACGATACGCTGCGCGGCGGAACCGGCGATGATGAAATGCGCGGCGGCGATGGCGCCGACCGCCTAGAAGGTGGCGATGGCACGGACACGGCAGTCTATCTAGACGCCGAAGCCTCCGTCACCATCAACCTTGCAACCAATACCGCCAGCGGTTCGTTCGCCACCGGCGACACCTTCGATAGCGTGGAGAATGTCGTCGGCTCAAGCTATTCCGACACGCTGACCGGGGACGACAACGACAACACGCTAGAAGGCCGCGCGTCAAATGATGCGCTCTATGGCGGACTAGGTAATGACACCATGCTTGGTGGTGATGGCGTTGACAGCTTCTACAGCGATGTCGGCAATGACCACCATGATGGAGGCGCGAGCACGGACACGATTTACTACAATGACTCTGACGATGCCGTAACGGTTGACCTGGAAGCCGGGACCGGTTCGGGCGGTCACGCGGAGGGCGACACCTATACCGCCGTCGAGAGCGCACAAGGCTCAGCCCACAACGACACGATCCGCGGGACCGATGGCGCCCATGGGCTCTGGGGCTTGGCGGGCGATGATACGATTGAGGGTCGCGGTGGCGCCGATGCGATCGATGGTGGCGATGGCACTGATACGTTGGTCTTCGACAGCGCGACGGCCAGCGTAACCTTGTCGCTGGCTACCGGCAGCGGGACCGTCGGCGATGCCAATGGCGACACCTACACAAGCATCGAAAATGTTGTCGGAACGCAGTGGGCCGATCGGATCGATGGTGATGATGGCGAGAACATCATTGAGTTGGGCAACAGTGACGACACCTCCTATGGCAATGCCGGCAACGACACGTTGCGCGGCGGCGACGGCGATGACGCCTTGGTCGGCGGTTGGACAACAGCGGCCAGCGGCGATGATGTGCTGGAAGGCGGTGCCGGCGATGATCTGCTTCGTGGTGGCGATGGCGCCGACACGCTGGATGGTGGGTCGAACAGTGGCAATTATCGCAACAATTCAGCGTATCTCGGCGACACGGCTGATTATTACTATTCAACCTCTGGCGTGACGGTGAACCTTTCGACCGGTGTGCATAGCGGCGGCTTTGCTGAAGGGGATACGCTGATCGACATTGAGTCGATCCGGGGGTCGAATTCTCATGCTGATACGCTGACCGGCGATGATAATGCCAATGACCTCCAGGGCCTTGGCGGTGATGACGTCCTCTATGGGATGGGCGGCAACGATGATTTTTATGGCGGCTCTGGCTCGGACACGCTTTGGGGCGGTGATGGGGCCGATACGCTGCGTGGCGAGAATTCCGACGACATCATTTATGGCGAGGCCGACAATGACAGTGTCTATGGCGGCAACGGTTCGGACCTCATCGATGGTGGCGATGGCGATGATGTGCTGCGCGGCGAGGACAATGATGACCGTTTCGTTGGGTCGGCTGGCAGCGACCAGAACTGGGGTGGCTCGGGCACCGATACCGTCGATTACACCGGATCGACAGCCATCACGATCAACCTAACCGCCAACACCGGTAGCGGCGATCAGGCAGCAGGCGACACCTTCGACTCCATCGAGCGCGTGCTCGGCGGGGCAGGTAATGACATGGTGACGGGCACCGTTGGCATTGAGACATTTGAAGGTGGCGACGGTGATGACAGCTTTGATGGCTTTGCCGGCGGTGACACCTTCCTGGGCGGTGATGGCAGCGACACGATCATCTACCAGCTCTCGTCGAGCGCCGTAACGATCGATCTGCAAAACGGTACGGCGTCAGGCGGCGATGCAGACGGTGATCTCCTCAATTCGGTGGAAAATGTTCGCGGTTCCAACCATGCCGACATCTTGCGCGGGACGTTGGATGCCAACGTTCTTGAAGGCGAGGCGGACAATGACACTTTGCAAGGCTATGCCGGCGATGATCGCCTTGAAGGTGATGGCGGAAACGACACGCTGATCGGTGACGAGGGCGTGGATACGCTTCTTGGCGGCAACAATGACGATGTACTTGATGGTGGTTCCGGCGGCGATACTCTTGATGGCGGCGCCGACACTGACACGGTGACCTTCGCATCGGCCACAAGCGCCGTGACCGCGAGCCTTGCGACGGGAACCGGCACGCAAGGCGATGCCGTCGGGGATAGCTACACCAGCATCGAGAACCTGACGGGTTCTGACTTCGATGACACGCTGACCGGGGATACAGGACGCAACACGCTCGATGGTGGCGCTGGAGCTGACACGCTGTTTGGCGGCGATGATGTCGATACGCTCAACGGCGGTGCGGGCGATGATGTTCTTGATGGCGGCGCGGGTGCGGACGCATTTGACGGCGGTGCGGACACCGATACCGTTACCTATCTGAACACCGGCAGTGGCGTGACAGTGAACCTTGTTACGGGCGGCACGACGGGCGAGGCAGCGGGCGACACCTACGTGTCGATCGAGAATCTGACCGGCAGCAACGGTGTCGATGATCTGACCGGCAACGACGATGCCAATATCATTCGCGGCGAAGGCGGTGGCGACACGATCGATGGTGGATTGGGCGCCGATACGCTTTATGGCGGTGCTGGCGCCGATGTGATCGATGGAGGCGATAATGACGACATCATCTATGGTGGCGCCGACGGCGATACCATCGACGGCGGAGCTGGCACGGACACGGTTCGGTTTACGTCGGCAAGCTTGGTCAGCCTGGTCAACCCGGCGGCCAACACCGGTGAGGCCGCTGGCGATACGTTCACAAATATCGAGCGGTTCGAAGGATCGGGCGATGATGATCGCTTCATCGGCGATACCAATGCCAACATCTTCCTTGGCGAAGGTGGCAATGATGATCTGAGCGGCGATGCTGGAACCGACACGCTGGATGGTGGATCGGGCGATGACACGCTGACCGGCGGTGCAGACGCCGACACGCTTATCGGTGGCAGCGGCACCGATGCGGCGAGCTATGCTGGCTCGGCCGGTTTGACCGCTGACCTCTCCAACTCGGCCAACAACACCGGCGATGCGTTGGGTGACACCTATTCGGGTATCGAAAATCTGATCGGTTCCACCAGCGCTGACACGTTACGTGGCGATGCGGGCGCCAACATGCTGTCCGGCGGCAATGGAGACGACACGCTTGAAGGCGGGCTCGGCGGCGACTTCTTGGTGGGCGGTAGTGGCACCGACACGGCCACCTATGCCAATGCTGCCAGTGGCGTGATCGCCAATCTTTCAAGCCCTGGTGGCAACACAGGCGAAGCTGCGAGTGACACCTACAACAGCATTGAGAACCTCATTGGATCGAGCCAGGGCGACACCCTGACCGGCGATGGCAGCGCCAATGTGCTCACCGGCGGGCTCGGCGACGATACCCTAACCGGTGGCGGTGGCGCCGATGATCTGTTCGGTGGCGACAATGATGATGTCTTAATTGGTGGGTCAGGCGCTGACGATCTGGATGGTGGATCAGGCACGGACACGGCGAGCTATGTCAGCTCAAGCGCTGGGATCAACATCACGGTAGGGTCTGGAACCGGCAGCGGCGGCGATGCGGCGGGCGATACGCTGACCAACATCGAAACGGTGCTCGGATCTTCCCAAGGCGATGCGATTGACGCCTCATCAACGGCGGTGCGCCTTGAGGGCAATGCTGGCAACGATACCCTGACCGGGTCCAGTCAGGACGACACGCTGCTAGGCGGTGATGATGATGATACGCTGCAAGGGGGCGCTGGCGCTGACACGCTGGATGGGGGTGCCGGCAACAACGATATCGTTTCCTATGCGGGTGACAGCAGCGCGGTGACCATCGATTTGGGCGCGAGCACGGTCGGTGGCGCCGGCGATGCCAATGGTGACACGATCACCGGTTTTGAAAGCGCGATCGGTACAGCGCAAGCCGATAGTCTGACCGGTTCGGGCGCAGACAACAGCCTGGATGGTGGCGCCGGCGGCGACACGCTTGTTGGTCTTGGTGGTGCCGATCAGATTGACGGTGGCGCCAATGATGACACCATCACTGGCGGGGCCGGCGATGATACAATCGATGGCGGCACCGGCACTGACCGCGCAATCTATACCGCAAGCGCCAGCCAAATCAGTGCTTCGGCATCAGCCGATGGCGCAACCGTCACGCTCGATGCGTCGGCGACCGGCGAAGGGACCGACACACTAACCAGTGTCGAGGAGGTCGACCTTGGCGGCACGGTGCATGCGCTTACGACCGGCAATGCAAGCAATGACACGCTGACCGGCGGTTCCGGCGCCGACTTGATGTTTGGCGCCAATGGCGACGATGCAATCGAAGGCGGTGGATCAGACGATCTGATCAATGGCGGGGCTGGCACCGATACCGCGGTCTATGCAGGCAATCGCGCCGACTTCACCATCACCGATTTGGGTGGCGGTGTGTACACGGTGCAGGACGATGTAACCGCTGGCGGCGATGAGGGCACGGACCGGCTGGAGAATATCGAATTCGTTCAATTCAATGATGTGCGTCTCAACCTCTCGACCGGCGCGGTTTCGATCACCGGCACGTCTGGGCCAGACACCATGACCGGTTCGGCCAATGACGACACGTTCAATGGCCTTGGCGGTAACGATACGATCACCGGCAATGGCGGCAATGACGTCATCGACGGTGGCGCGAATACCGATGTTGCCGTCTACGCGCAGGCCGTCGGCGAATATTCGGTTGATGCGTCGGGCGGCACGATCACGGTGGTTGATACGGTCACTGGCAATGGCGATGAAGGCACGGACACGCTTACCAACGTCGAGACCTTGCGCTTCAACAGCGTTGACTATGACGTGTCGAGTTTCGTGACCAGCGGCACGGCGGCATCGGAAACCATCATCGGCACAAGCGGGGATGATTCTATCATCACCGTGGATGGTAGCGACATCGTCTTCACCGGCGCCGGCGCTGACACCATCGATATGAGCTCCAATGACAGCACGCAGATCTATGCCGGTTCGGGCGATGACCTCTTGATCAACTCTTGGGACACGGGTTCGTCTTATCTGCCAGTGTTTGATGGCGGGTCTGGCACCGACACGTTCCGCTACACCGGCGGTACCGCGCCGAACCCGCGCATTTGGAACCTCGATACAGGCGAGATCACCTATCAGGGCAACGCGCGCGGGACGATTGCCAACATCGAGAACGTGGAAATCATGTCCGATGGTGGCACGGTGATCGGCGATGCCAACGACAATGTTCTGACCGGCGGCTCGGGATCGTTCACCCACACGTTCAGCGGTGGCGATGGCAAAGATACGCTTAGCGGCGGCGGCGGAGATGACACCCTGGAAGGCGATGCCGGCGATGATGTCATCTATACCGGTTCTGGGTCCGACACCGTCGATGGCGGTGATGGCACCGATACGATCTATTTCGATGGAACGGGCACATCCAACGCCAAAGACATCACGGACACAGGCCTTACAGGTTCCGACACGATGATCTTGAATGGCGGCAATGGCGACTACTATCTGCAGCACACCTTCAACGATAGCTCGGGCATCGAGGTCATCAACGGCGTTTTGGCGAGCGGCGAAACGATCGGATCGACGTCCTCCAGTGCGATGAACTGGGATCTGACAAACGTCACGCTGATCGGCGTCGATACGATCGAGGGTTCCAACAATGGCGACACGATCACCGGCAGTGCTGGCGATGACACCATCGATGGCGATTTTGGCGTGGACACAGTCGATGGCGGAGCCGGCAACGACACGCTGATCCTGCGCGATGATGGCAACGACGATGATTATGCCGGCGGCACGGGCAATGACACGTTCCTGGTCGATGCTGACCAAATGGTGAACTTGAACGCTGACTCGATTGATGGCGGGGCCGATACCGACACGGTTTCGTTCGACGCCAATTCCGGCGGCCTGACCGAGAGCCAGCTTGTGAGTGTGGTGAGCAATGTCGAAGTGATCGACTTCAGCAATGCCGGCATCAACGAAACGCTCAGCTTGGAAGGTTCGCAAGTTCAGCAGATGACAGACGGCAACAATGTTCTGCGGATCAACGTCAACACCTCTGGCGACGACGTTACAGGCGTGGCGGGCGGCGGCGAATTCATGCAGAGCAACACCAGCGGCAGCGAAACCATCTACACGTTCTATTCCGATGCCGGTTTCACCAACCAGATCGCTCAGTTGATCGTGGACGAGGTGGCCTAAGGCGCGAGTCTTTTCTGGCGCTGGCCTCTACTGGCGTAGGGCGTTGTCTGCGATGTTGCGAACCGGCGAGAGGATCGTGTTCAACACGGTGCGCTCGCCGGTGATGATGTCGATATCAGCGGTCATGCCCGGCACAATCGGCAAGTCAGGACCAAAGCCACCGGCCTCCGCTTCAAGGCGGACACGGAAATAGGGTTCGCCGTTTTCGTCGGTCAGTGCATCCGGCGAGATTTCCACGATACGCCCCTCAAGCCCGCCATAGACGGAATATTCGTAGGCGGTGATCTTGATAACGGCTGGCAGGCCCGGCCAAATCTTGGCCCGGTCCGACGGTGAAAGTCGCGCCTCGACCACGACAGCGGCGTCGGCGGGTACAAGCTCGATCAAGGGCTCGGCAGGGCGGACCACACCGCCAAGCGTATTGACATAGATGCGGTTGACGATGCCGGCGACCGGCGCGGTGACGTCGGTGCGCGCGGAACGGTCTTGCATCGCGTTGGCCGCTTCTTGGAGTTGCGCCATTTCGAACGCCGCGACGATCAAATCCTCCTGCGCAGCCTCGCGGAAGCCAAGACGGGATTCTTCCATGCGCTGGCGGATTTCTTCAACGGCGGATTCAGTGCGCGGCACCGCGAAGAGCAGATCGGACAGGCGTGTTTCGATCTGCTGCAAGATGCGCTCTTCATCCAGAAGGGCATTGTTGGAGACGGCGCCGCGCTCGGCAAGGCGGCGCATGCTTTCCACGCGCTGGCGCACCAGTTCGCGTTCGCGCTGCGTGTTGGTCCAACGAGTCTCCAGCTCGGAAAGCTCCAGCTCTTTCTGCTGAAGTTGCGATGCGAGGATTTGCATTTCCGCCACGTGGCTCTGCCGCCGGCTGGCAAACAGTTCGCGTTCCCGGCGAACAATATCGGGGATCGCCGTTTCCAAGCCTGGCTCGAACGCAACCTGGTCGAGGCCGGCCACTTCGGCTTCCAAGCGCTGTGAGCGGGCGCGGATGGCGGTGATTTCCAGGCGAGTCTGCGAAAGCTCGGCGGAAGAGAACGAATTCTCCACCCGCATCAAGGTCTGCCCGGCTTCGACGAGTTCGCCCTCGCGGACAAGAACATCGGCGACGATACCGCCTTCAAGATGTTGAATGAGTTGGTTCTGCAATTGCGGCACGACGCGCCCGGCGCCGCGCGTCACCTGATCAATGGTCGCAAAGGCTGCCCACAACATGATGGCTGACAGGGCACAACTGACGGCGATCAAAAGCATCGTGTCAGCACGCTTGGCGAGCGTGTCGCAGCGGCGGGGAAAGGGCAGGGCTGGATTGTGTGTCGCGGCAACGGACATAGGTGCGGTCCTGGGAGCTAACTTAGGACGCAAAGCGTCTGCCAATGACCATGCACGCCCGCCGGTTCATGAAGTGTTAAGCATAAAGGCGCCATTTCTTAAGACGGGTTTACCAACCTTCCATCCCCGCGTTTCCACGTTTGATCGACGCCTATGACCTTTGACCGCATCCAACGTGTGCTCGGGCGTTCCAGCCAGACTGATGATGTCGATCTGTCCAGTCGGCGCGTGCCGCCCGGCGAGCATGTGTTTGCCGCCTTGGAGCGGATCGCGGGCAGTTGGTTTGGCGATGGTGCCGTTCGTCGCAGTGGTCTGGCGGTGTCCACGCCCGGTGTGCCAACGCCGGAAGAGCTGCGGCGCCGGGCTGCCGATTGCGACATGGCACTTTCCTATGAAGAACGCGCGCTGCGCTCGCTGACGGATGATGAATTCCCCTGCATCCTTTTGTTGGATGATGGCTTGAGTCTGACTGTTACCGAACGCGGCGAAGGGGTGTTGTTCGTCGAGGATGGATCGCGGTCGGTCAAACCGATCACCATTGATGCGCTGGAGGCGCGCTTTGCCGGCGTGGTGTTCCATGTTCGCCCGAAATCTCATGCCGATGATCGCGCGAGCAAAGGTTCACACCCGGCTGATGGGCAGTTGGCGGATGTTAGGATCGGCGATGCCGTCGGGCTTTACCGCCGTGTGCTTGATCTGGCGATGACCGGCCATCAATCGGCGCTCGGCAAGCTTGCTCTGGCGGCCGGTCTCTCCAATCTGCTGATGCTGGCGCTGCCGCTTTTCACCATGGCCGTCTATGATCGGGTGATCCCACACGGCGCGATGGAAACGCTCTGGGCGCTGTCGATTGGTGTGATGATTGCGCTGGCCGTCGATCTCTCCTTGCGCTTCGTGCGCAGCCGATTTGCCGATGCGGTCTCCTTGAAGGTTGGGCTCGAGCTGCAAGCCAAGCTTTATGGCCGGATGATGGGCGCCAAGCTCAGCGATGCGCCGCGTGCGCCCGGTGGATTGTCGCGGCTGGCGCAGGAAATCGATGCGGTGGCCCAGGCGGTGCCGCAACTGGTCGTTTCCTTGATGATCGACGTGCCGTTTTTCGTGCTGCTGCTCGTTCTGCTCTACTCCATCGGTGGGCCCATCCTGGCGGCGCCATTGCTTGGGCTTTGCCTGCTCAGCCTGCTGCACATCTATGCGCACACGCAGGCACGTCACGCGATCGAGGCTGGCGCGGAGTTTTCCCGCCATCAATCCAACCAGCTTGTCGAAACCTTGGCCGGTCTGCCGATGGTGAAGACGTCTGGGGCTGCGGGATCCTTAATGCGCTCTTGGGAGCGGGTTGGCGATGATGCCGCCTATGAAAGCCATACTGCGCGGCTGTGGCTTGGGCTGACGCAGAACGCGCAAATGGTGATCACCCAGTTCGTGATCGTGCTGACGCTGATGATCGGCGCCTACCAGGTGAGCAGCGGCCTAATGAGTGTCGGTGCGCTTGCTGCCTCAACGCTGCTCGTCGGTCGGGCGCTCACGCCGATTGCGCAGTTGATCGGCCATGCAGTGCGGCTGTTGCATTTGAAGCCTTCCGCCGATGTCATTGCCCAGTTGCTCGACAGCGCGCAGGAGGAAGCCGGCGAGGACATCGGCGCGCGCCGCAAACCGCTGACCGGTTCAGTCGATTTCCAAGCGGTGAGTTTTGCCTATCCTGGCGCGGCCCGTCCGAGCCTCAACGACGTGTCGTTCACCATCAAGCGAGGCGAGCGCGTCGCGTTGATCGGCAGGATCGGATCGGGCAAGTCGACCTTGCTGCACACCATGCTGCGGCTCAACGATGTGGCCAGCGGCGCGGTGCGCTTTGATGGTGCTGATGCGCGCCAGTTCGCGCCAGAGCATATCCGCCGATCCTTCGGCTACATGACCCAGGACAGCGTTCTTTTCGACGTGACCCTGCGCGATGCGATCACACTTGGGCTCGGCACTGTGTCGGATGATGATTTTGAGCGCGCTGTGAAGCTGTCTGGCGTGCATGGGTTCGCGGCCCATCTGCCGCAAGGCTATGCGACGCCGGTTGGCCCGCGCGGCAGCTATCTTTCCGGCGGCGAGCGTCAAGCGGTCGCTCTGGCTCGTGTCTTGGCCATGAACCCAGCGGCGCTTTTGCTCGACGAGCCGACGGCCTCGATGGACAACACGCTAGAAGCGCAACTGATCGACAATCTGCGTCAGTATCTTGGTGGGCGCACCTTGATTGTGGCAACGCACCGGGCCGCCCTTTTGTCGCTGTGCGACCGGATCATCTGGCTCGATCAGGGTTCAGTGATGGCGGACGGACCACGAGAAGAGGTCCTGGCACGCATCAATGGCAGTAGCACGCCCTCCGCGCGGCCTGAACCTGCCCCGACAGCGCGCCGACAGGCTTAACGAAGGCCTAACGCCTGGCGGACTAGGGTCAGACCAACGATCTTTGAACAGGCACTTGCCCGATGGCCGACGACGCCGAAGAAGAAGAAAACTACTGGCCGGGCTATGTCGATGCGCTGTCGACGATGACCATGGTGCTGACCTTCGTCATGATGATCCTGGTGGTCGTCGTTTTCATGCTCATTCAAAACACCAGCCAGGCGATCATTCAGGAACGGGTCGCCCAAGCCAATGTCGGTGGCGGCGCGGGATCGAGCCAAATGGTTCGTCTATCGGAAACCGATGCTGAAACCACCACCACCGCGACCAATGAAGGCACCCCACCGATCGTGACGGTGGACGAGGAAGCGACTCAGGAACAGAACGTTCAGTCGATTGCGGTTGACGAGGAAGACCAGACCCGCGCGATCGAGGCCGCCGAAGTGCGCGATCGCGGGGCGCAAGAGGCTGTGACCATCAGTCAGGAAGGTCTAACCGTTGCGTTTACCGATGGCGACAGCGGGCTCGACGAGGCTGCGATGGAGGTCGTGCGCGATTTCGGCACCAATCACGAACTGGCCCAGTCCGATCGCACGTTGGAGATCATTGCCTTTGCCCACACACTGCAGGGCAACGCCACCGATGTGCGCCGTGTCGCTTATTACCGCGCGATGCTGATCCGCAATCAGCTAATGGAGGCTGGCGTGCCGGCAAGCCGTATCGCGGTCGGCGTGCGTGATGTGCGGACTCTGGAGGAAGGCTCAGAGGTCAAGGTGTTCGGGCGGTAAGCCATCCGTGTTGCCGGCGTCAGGTCTACGACACCCGTTTGGCGCGGGTTCGTTTTGCCCGAAGAGGTTTGTTGGCTTGCTTGGCCGGTAGCGTGCGCCGCAGTTGCGCCACCAGTCCGTCGGTCGTGCTCTGCATTTGCCCCATTGCGGCCAGTACGGTGTCAGGGGCCGTGCGTTGCAGGCTCGCCAGCGGTGCCGGACGACCGACCAAAAAGCCTTGGATCTCATCGCAGCCATGTTTGACCAGCGTTTCCAGCTCATCGACGTGCTCCACGCCTTCGGCAACGATGCTCATATTGGTGGCCCGGCCGAGGCGGATGATGGTTTCCACGATCGCGCCGGCATTCTCGGTGGTGTGCATCGCTTGCACGAAGGAGCGGTCGATCTTGATGCAGTCGAATGGGAAACGGCTGAGGTAGCCAAGTGAGGAGTAACCGGTGCCGAAATCGTCCAGCGCAACGCGGCAGCCGATCTTCTTCAGGGCGCGCAGCGCCGTTAGGGCCCGCTCGTCATCGTCGATCAACACATTTTCGGTTATCTCGATTTCCAGCTGATGCGGCGGCAGGCCGGTTCTTTCCAAGATCGCAGCGATGTTGTCGACCAGGTTCTTCTCGCGGAACTGTAGCGGGCTGACATTGACGCTGACCCGTGCTGCGCCGAGCCTCTGTTTGGCAATCCGGCAGGCTTCCTCGATCACCCAGGTTCCGATGGCGACGATCTTTCCCGACTGCTCGGCGACGGGGATGAAGTCGCCTGGGCCTATCATGCCCTTTTTGGGGTGCTGCCAGCGAATAAGCGCTTCATAGCTGTCGATGACACCGCTGGAGGCGGTCATGCGCGGTTGGAAGAACAGTTCGAACTGACCTTCGTCCAAGGCCACGGCCAAATCGGCTTCGAGCACCCGTCGGCGGTGGTCTTCCTCGCCCATACCGCGCTCGAACACGCAATAGGTGTTGCGGCCCATCTGTTTGGCTTTGTAGAGCGCGGTGTCGGCACGCGAAAGAATTTCGGCGGCCTCATTGCCGTGCTCTGGGCAGACGACGATGCCGATGCTACCGCCAGTGTGGAGCACCAGGCCCTCTTCACTGACGATCGGTTTGGAGAGCTCCACGGTCAGGCGGTGGGCGAAATCAGCGGCCTGATTGGTAAACTCGGCCTGGTTGAGGATGATCGCGAATTCATCACCACCCAGGCGGGCGACGTGACCCTGGTCGCCGGTGCATGTCTTGAGCCGATCGGCCGTTTGGCAGATCACAAGATCGCCAGCGGCATGACCGTGCAAATCGTTGATGTCCTTGAAATGATCAAGGTCAACAAGCAACAGCGCCCAGCAGCGCTCATCGCTGTTGGACTTGCGCACCAAGTCCTGAAGGTGGTGGGAGAACACCGCCCGGTTGGGCAGACCTGTCAGCGGGTCGTGCTGCGCCAGATAGCGGATTTTCTCCTCGGCGATTTTGCGATCGCGCAGATCGACGATCGCGGCAACCTTGGTCCGTTGGCCGCGATAGGTGATTTCGCGCGAGCGCACCTCAACCGGGATCAGCGTTCCATCGGCATGGACAATCTGGATTTCATAGGGGTCACCTGCCGAGATGTGGAAGTTTTTGGCAAAGATCGCTGCGTCTTCTTGGTGAACCACATCGCCGAGTTTCCGGTTTTCCAGGTCGGTGAGCGGTGCGCCAACCAACTGTTCCAACGCGGCGTTGCCATCGACGATCTTGCCATCGACCGAAATCACGATGGCTTCGAAGGTGGCATTGGCAAGGGCCGAAAGCCGTTCGGCCTCCTCTTCGGCGCGTTGTTTGTCCGCGACGGCGCTTTTGGCCGTTTCCTCGTCTTCAATCGTTTCCATAAGCGCGTTGAACAGGCGGGCAAGGCGTTCGGCCTCGTCGCCCTCATCAATGTCCAAGCGCAGCGACAGGTCGGCGCGCCCTTCGACCAGGCGATCGAACGCGTCTTCAACATGGCCGATGCCGATGCGCGTGCCATGTTCAGCATCGTTGAGGCCGATTTCTTCGCTGGCTTTGGCGACCCGAAGGCGCATGAACTTAGCGATGCCGAGGAAGGCCAGATATCCGAGGCCAAAGGACCAAACGAAATTGAGGCCGACGCCGAAAGCTTGCACGATGGCTTGATCCCACCGGCTGCCAAGCGGTAGCGCCGCCACGGGCGCCAGAAACGCCAGGCCGATGGTGCCGACGACGCCGGCAAAGCCGTGGACCCCGATGGCGCCGACGGCATCATCAACGCGCAGATAGCGTTCCAGCGCACCGACGCCCCAAACGGCGATGGCGCCACCAGCTGCCCCGATGATCAGCGCGCCTTGAACCTCAAGCACGGAAGCGCCGGCGGTAACGGCGACCAGCCCGCCCAATAGCCCGGTGATTGATTTTTCCGGAAGAAGAACCCGATCCTGCCACCAACCCATCAGGTGTCCAGCCGCGGTGCCGGTTGCGGCGGCAAGAACTGTGTTGGCGATGATGGCGGCGATGTCGGGCGAGGCTTCCAGCGTCGAGCCGCCGTTAAAACCGATCCAGCCGACGAACAACAAAAACGCGCCAGCGGTGGCGAGCACGGGGCTGTGCCCTTGAATGCGCACGGCCTTACCGTTCTCATCAAAGCGCCCCTTGCGCGGCCCGATCAAAAGGCAGGCCGCCAAGGCGACCCACGCACCGGTACCGTGCACCACGGTGGAACCGGCAAAATCGACGAACCCCATATTGGCGAGGAACGCGCTGTCGTTTTCCACAAGCGCCGACCCCCAGGCCCAATGGACAAAGACTGGATAGATGAAGGCGGCAATGATGATCGAGCCGAGCACATAGGCGCCCAGCGGCATGCGTTCGGCGACTGCACCCGATACGATGGTTGCTGCGGTGCCGCAAAACATCACTTGGAACGTGAAGAAGGCCAGACCCCAGGCATCGAGCCCTGCCAAAAAGGCAAACGAGGTATCGATGCCGAACCAGAACCCGTTGGACGCGCCAAAGGCGAACATGAAGCCGACGCAGGCGAACAGCATCACCGTAAAGGTGAAGTCGAGCATGTTTTTCTGGGCGACATTGATGGAGTTTTTCGAGCGCACCATGCCAGCCTCAAGCAGCATGAAGCCGACCTGCATCAGCAAAACCAGGCCAGCGGCCACCAGTACCCAGACCATGTCTATGTTGGTTTTGGCGGCCATCAGCGCCGCGCTGTTGGCCTCAACGGCCGAAATTAGAGCTTGATCAGTGCTTTGCGCTGACGCCAGCGGAGCGGTTCCGGCCAGCATCGTTACGCTCGCCAGCAGGCCAGCGATCGGTTTCCAAGACATGTTGCTTTTTGCATCCCCGTTCCATCGAACGGAACCAAGTGTGTCCCAGCAGCGGTAAAAAGGTGATGAATCCCTGTTGCAGTGCAGCGATCCCTATGCGGGACAGGTCAACGGTGAGCGCGTGCGCTCAATCGGACATGGTTAACCCAATCTTATCGTCTGCTCGGCAGGGTGCGAGGGATGGGGGCAGTCGCTCTGCGCCCGTGTGTGAGTATGGCAGCAGGCTTTTCGCGTTATGCGCAAACGCATCCAACGACAAATCCTGAAAATGATGATTGTCTTCCTGGGCACTGTGGGCCTGGTGAGCTGGCAATTTGAGTTCATTTGGACGGGCATCACGTCCAACATTTATCTCAACTCGATCATCATCTCGCTGTTCTTCTTCGGGATCACGCTGGCCTTTTCCAGCGCGTTTCGTCTGAAAAACGAAGAACTTGCCTTCGTTGCGCTGCAGGAATCCTACGACGACATCAAGTTTGAGGAAGAGCGCGCAAAGAATGCGCCCTATTGGCGCCATTACCGTTGTCTGGAGCCGGGCATCGTGTTCACCAAGCCGCGTCTGCTTGGGCATGTGTTCGATCTCACGTACGAAAAAATGATGCGCACCCGGCAGATCACGATCTCCATCGGGACCATGCAGAGCCTTGTGTCGGAGTTTAAGACCAAGATCGTCGAAGACCGGGCGATGCTGCAATATGTGACCGGTATCCTGGTGTTCCTGGGTCTGATCGGGACCTTTATCGGCCTGATGGACATGGTCGGCTCGGTCGGCGGCATCATCGGCTCGATCGCCAATATGGATATGAGCGATCCGACGGCGGCGTTCACCAAACTCATCCAAGATTTGCAGGCGCCGTTGGTCGGCATGGCGACCGGTTTTTCCTCCTCGCTGTTCGGCCTGTTCGGCTCGCTCATACTGGGATTGCTCGGCCGGTTTCTGGCAGAGGCGACGGGCATTTTGCGCGGCGGTTTGGAATCCTGGCTTTCCAGCATGGCCGATCTTGATGGCGATCGGGATGAAGCTGAGCATCGCGAAGCCGTTCTTGATCTGTTGGAAGCCCAGCATGAACAGTTGGCGGCGATGCGCCATTCGATGCAGCAATTGGCGCAGGTCGCCGCTCACGGTGCCCATGCCCAGCGCGAGGCGTTGAGCGTGCTTCAAGGCATGACTGGTCAGGACGGTGCGAAACGCCTGACGGCCAAGAACGATGGCGAACAGGCGAGCGAGGAAGGTTTGGAGCAGGCGGTTAGCACAGGCTTTTCCGACATGTCACGGGCCATGGAATCAGCTTTTGTCGGCTATGCACAATTGCTCCACCGTTCGATGGCGTTGCGCGACAAATCCGTCCCGTCGCACGAATCTGGCGCGCGTGAAGGAACCAACGGATGACCCCGGACGAAGCGATGCAAATTGGCGGTCTGCCGCCAAGCCACGAAGTTTATCGGCGTAGCCCGCGCTCGCTTCTATCGAAGCTGAAGCCGAGCTTTGGCCGTAAGAAGACCTTTTCGCGGCGCCACAAACGCTACCCCTGCTGCGTGATCGCCTCCATGCATGTGATATCGCGCGGCTATGTGCTCGACGGCACTGTCTTGGAGATGAGCCAGGGCGGGCTGATGTTTCGCGTCGCCTCCAACTATGTGCTCGACCGGACCGGCGAGAAGGTCATCATCTATATTGACGGGCTGGAACTCAATTCGCAGATCATGGCGTCGCGCCCTGAAGGTTACGGCCTGCGTCTGTTCGACGAGCTTGATCTGACGACCGTCTCGTCCCTGGTCGATGAGTTCGGCTATGACGAGTTGGCATCTGACGACGACAGCTAGGCGTTTTGCATGCTTGCTCGCATTAGGTAACGCCGTGACTGGCAGGTGTGGCGGTGTCGTACTAGTCTTGCGCTAAGCGAGTTAGCAAAAGGCGCCCATCGATGCGCGGGATTACCCAGCAGGGCGCCGTTGCCGCGCCTGCCGATATCAGCCATGTGGCGTGCTCGAAACGCCAGCAACTCATCGTGCTTGTGGTGGCGATCCTCGGATCAACGCTCGGCTTCATTGACGGCACGATTGTCGCCATCATTGCCCCTGCTATCCGGGCTGATCTTGATGCTTCGCTCGCCACACTCAGCTGGGTGGTCAACGGCTACACGCTGGTGTTGACGGCGTTCATTCTGGTTGGCGGCAGCGCTGGTGACGTATTCGGCCGGCGGCGGGTCTTTGGGATCGGCATTGCGATCTTCGCTCTGGCCTCGCTTGCCTGCGCAATTTCACTCAACGGTGGCCAGTTGATTGGTGCGCGCGTCGTCCAGGGATTGGGCGCTGCCTTGATGGTACCGTCCTCGCTAGCGCTTATTGCAACCTATTATCCGCGCGAGGAACGTGGCCGCGCGGTTGGTATCTGGGCTGCGGCATCAGGCGTTTCGGCCGCCATCGGCCCGATCTTGGGCGGTGCATTGGTCGATGCCTTTGGGTGGCGGTCGACCTTCTACATCAACCTGCCCATTGCCGCGGTCACGCTCTGGCTGCTTTGGACACGCGTGCCGGACGATGCGCATCGCACGATCACGCAGAAGCTCGATTGGATCGGCGCGTTTCTGGCGGTTGCCGCTCTGGGACTGCTCGCCTTTTCGCTGACGCTGATGGGCGAGGGCGGCGAGCTGGGCGAAACGATTGCTCTTGGAACGCCCATGCTCGTGGGTCTGGTGGTGCTCGGTCTTGTGGCCTCTGCATTGTTCCTCTGGCACGAGGGGCGCACTGGCGATCCCATGATGCCGCTCGACATGTTTTCTGCGCCCGGATTTTCAGCGGTCAACGCCGCGACATTCCTGCTCTACGCAGCGCTCGCCGGCCTGCTCTTTTTCCTGCCGGTCACCCTGCTGAGCGCGTACGATTTCTCGGCTTTGGCGGTTGGATCGGTGTTCCTGCCGTTCACCGCCGTGATGGCGCTGATCACGCCGCGTGTCGGCGCGTTGGTGGACTCGATCGGCGTGCGGCTGCCGCTTGCCATTGGTGCGAGCATTGCCGGGGTCTCGTTCTGGCTGACAAGCCTGGCGGCGGGAACCGGCTCGTTGATCTTGGTTGGTGGATCGCTCGTGGTGCTGGGGCTTGGTATGGGCCTCTGCATCCCGCCGTTGTCGACGGCGATCATCAATGCGGTCAGCGACGCGCAGTCCGGTGTGGCGTCGGGCATCAACAATGCCGTCTCGCGCGCCGGCGGACTTTTTGCCGTGGCGGCGTTCGCGCCGCTGGGCGCTTTCGCCTATGGCAACGCCGACGGATTGCCCGGCTTTGCGGTTCCTGGTGCGCCCGGCCTCAGCGCCGATGATCAGGCGTTGCATCGGCTGGCCTCTTTGGATGCCTATGCCACCCTGGCCTGGATCGCGTTGGCGTTGGCGCTGCTCAGCGCTGCACTCGTCCTCATCTTCGTTAAGTCTGAAAGCAAGTCCTCGGATGAGGACAGCTAGGCAAGGGCCGCGAAGACCAGCATACTTGGGCCATGGCAGACACTTCTCTAAGGCGCCGGATTCTGAAAACCGACAGCGGACGGCTGGCCCTTGGCTTGCTGGTCGTGATTGCGCTGGGTTTAGCCGCTTTGCCGAGCGTGGAACGCCTTTTTCTGATCCGGGCGGGTGACCAAGGGCTTGCGACGCTACGTCTGGCTGTCGAAGGCCTGCGCGGTGCCTTGCAGCGTTTCGAGCCACTGCCCGGCCTGATCGGCGAACGTCTCATCCTTGCCGAGCTGCTGGCCGATCCCAGCGACGACGGCCTGCAGGCCGAGGTCAATGAGCAATTGCGCGTGACGGCAGAGGAACTCGGCGCCTCGGATGTCTATCTGCTTGATGCGGGCGGACTGACGATCGCCACTAGCAACTATCTCAAAGAACGCTCGTTTATGGGGCGGCGCTTCGCCTTCCGGCCCTATTTCACTCAAGCGATCGCAGGTGGCATCGGGCGCTATTTCGCGCTCGGCACGACGTCGCTGGAACGCGGCTATTTCTATGCGGCTCCGGTCCTGGATAATGGCCAGATCGTCGGTGCGTTGACGCTGAAGTTCACCGTCGATGCCTTTGAGGACGCTTGGCGGGGTGGCTCAAGCGACATCATCGTCAGCGATCTCAATGACATTGTGTTTATGTCGAGCCGCGAGGATTGGCATTTCCGCACGCTTTCCGACTTGAGTGCGCAGGTGTTGGCGGAGGTCGCTGACACCCAGCAATACCCGCTGGACGAATTGGTGCCGCTCGACAACAGCCGTGACCGGTTGACCGATACGCTGAGCTTTTTGCGCATCGAGGATGGCAGCACGCGGCAAGACTTCGTTACCTCCTCGACCTTGCTTGAGGATGTCGGATGGCGGGTGTCGATCCTCGTGCCGGCCGGTCCGGCCAAAGCGCAGGCGCTGACCGTGCTGTTGGTTTTTGTGCTGTTCGTTCTTTTTGTCGGCTTGGTGTTGATGAGCCTGTTGCAGCGCCGCGCGCGCATTCTGGAGCGGCTGGAAGCACAACGTGCCGCGCAGGATATGTTGGAACGGCGCGTTGACGAGCGCACCGCCGATCTCAACGCTGCCAACGCCAATTTGTTGGTCGAGGTCGAGGAGCGGCGCGCTGCCGAACAGCGGTTGCGCAAGACGCAGCATGAATTGGTGCAAGCCGGCAAGCTTGCCGCTCTTGGGCAAATGTCGGCGGCGCTGTCGCACGAGATCAATCAACCTCTGGCGGCCGTGAAAACCTACGCCGACAATGCTGTCACGTTTCTTGATCGCGACCGGCCGTCAGACGCGCGAGAGAATGTCTCGCGCATTTCCAAGATGGCGGATCGGATGGCGGCAATTTCCGGTCATCTGCGTAACTTTGCCCGCCGCCCGCAGGAGGACATCGGCCCGGTCGAAGTGCTCCATGCTATTGATGATGCGATGGCCTTGATGGAGGCGCGGTTTAAGAAAACCGGCGCTGATGTTGCCTATGATCGCCTTGATGCGCCGATCTGGGTGATCGGCGGGCAATTGCGTTTGCAACAGGTGATCATCAACCTATTGAACAACGCTCTGGATGCGATGGAAGGCCAGCCGACGCCATCCCTGGAGATTGCCGTGGAGACCGACAGCCAAACGCATGTTCTCATCCATGTGCGCGACCGGGGGGAAGGTCTGGAGGAGAAAGCGCTGGCGCAGCTGTTCGATCCTTTCTTCACCACCAAGAGCCCAGGCAAGGGGCTGGGGTTGGGCCTATCGATCTCCTACAACATCGTGGAGGATTTTGGCGGTCGCTTGCGGGCGCGCAACCGCGAGGATGGCGGTGCGGAGTTTTCTATCGAGCTGCGCGCGGCGCAGGCACCGGCAACCACAGGCGTGGCGGCCGAATGAGTGAGGAGACAGTCCTTTTCGTCGATGATGAGGAGCATCTGCGCCTTGCTGCCGCGCAAACGCTTGATCTGGCCGAGCTGAGCGCCCGGTGTTTTGCCGATGCTGAGGCGGCGTTGGCCCATGTTGGCCGCGCCTTCCCCGGCGTGCTTGTCACCGATATTCGCATGGCTGGCATGGACGGTCTGACGTTGATGCGGCGCTGTCTGGAGATCGATCCAGAATTTCCGGTGATCCTGGTAACCGGCCATGGCGATGTGGAACTGGCGGTTCAATCGATGCGCGATGGCGCGTACGATTTCATCGAGAAGCCCTTTGCGCCGGCAGTGCTGGTGGACTCGGTTCATCGCGCGCTCGACAAGCGCCGGTTGACGCTGGAGAACCGCCTGCTGCGCAATCAGGTGGTTGGCCGTGGGCCCATTGAGGCGCGTTTGGCGGGACGCAGCGAGGCGATGGTCGCGGTGCGCGCGCAGGTGCGCGCTGTCGCCCAAACAGACGCCGACGTGTTGATTGTCGGAGAAACGGGCACGGGCAAGGAGGTGGCGGCGCGGGCGTTGCAAATGGCCAGCGAAAGGGCCAGTGGACCGTTCGTGCATATCAACTGCGCGGCGCTGCCATCGGAGTTGATCGACAGTGAATTGTTCGGCCATGAAGCAGGCGCGTTTCCTGGTGCGACACGTGCCCGTTATGGGCGTTTTGAACATGCGCGCGGCGGCACGGTTTTTCTCGATGAGATCGATAGCTTGCCAATGCGATTGCAGGCCAAGCTGCTGCACGCGATCCAAAACCGCATCATCACTCGGCTTGGTTCCAACGATCCGGTTGAGCTGGATGTGCGGTTCATCGCTGCTAGCAAGAGCGATCTTGAAAAGGCTGTCGAAGCGGGCACTTTCCGCGATGATCTCTATTACCGACTCAACGTTCTTCACATTCACATGCCCGCGCTGGACGAGCGCCGCGAGGACATTCCGCGGTTGTTCATTCAGCTCGTTCATGATGCCAGCGTGCGCTACAAGCGCCCGGTGCGGGTGGTGCCGGACCGGCTTCTGGCGTCGCTTGCCCGGCGTTCCTGGCCTGGCAATGTGCGCGAATTGCGCAATGCCGCCGATAGGTTCGTGCTCGATCTTGATCTTGATTTGGACCTTGAATCTGGTGGTGGTGAGACGGTCGATGGGTTGCCAATCTCGTCTGGAGGCCTGTCGCAGCAAGTGGCGACGTATGAGAAAAGCCTGATTGCGGCGACCATCGCCGCGCATGCGGGCAACCTCAAAGCAACCTATGAAGCGCTGGGTATTTCGCGCAAATCGCTCTACGAAAAGATGCGCAAATACGATCTTTCACGCGAGGATTTCCGTCACCGCGATGCACCCGAACGGGTGGATGGGTAGAAAGTCACCCATCAAAATCGGGTGATGTTACCGTTTCCACCCATCTTCTGAAAAAGCTTTGCCAAGCGCGGTTGGATTCGCAAGCAATAGTTGCGCAGTGCATAGCTGCCATGCAGAAAAGCGGCGCCTTTGCCGCGCCTGTCCTTTTTGTGGTTGCCGCATACCTGTGTTGGCCCAAGATAAAGGCATGCGTGACAACGCGCACGAAAAGCCGAAGACATCGGCTTAACGGGAGGATTATCTTCGATGAAACTTGCTACTTTTCTTGCTACCACCGCAGCCCTTTCGGTTGCCGTTGCTGGCGCTGCTATCGCTCAGGATCGCGAAGGCTGGCCTGAAAGCTTCACCGTTGGTACGGCGTCGCAGGGCGGCACCTACTTTGCCTACGGCTCCGGCTGGGCGAACCTTGTTGCTGAAGAGCTCGGCATTTCTGGCGGCGGTGAAGTCACCGGCGGTCCAATGCAGAACATGGCGCTGGTACACACCGGCGACGCGCAGTTCGGCATGACCACGATGGGTCCAGCGTCTGAGTCGATCAACGGCACAAACCCTATCGCACCCGGCCTTCAGATGACCGGCGCTTGCGCGATGTTCCCGATGTATCAGACGCCGTTCTCGGTGACGGCGCTTTCCTCATCCGGCATTACATCGGTTGCCGACATTCCTGATGGCGCACGCATCGGTTTCGGTCCTGCTGGTTCCACGTCCGACACCTACTTCCCGCGCATGATGGAAGAGCTGGGCGTCAACTTCGATCGTCGTAATGGCGGTTGGACGGACCTTGGCTCGCAGCTTCAGGATGGCCTGCTCGACGTGATCGCGTTCGCTGCCGGTGTTCCGGTTCCTGCCGTGTCGCAGCTGGAAGTTCAGACCGACGTGAACATCATTGAGTTCACCGAGGAAGAACAGGCAGCCATCATGGCGGCGTTCCCGGTGTCGAACTTCGATATCGCCGCTGACACCTACACAACGCTGGAAAGCGATGCGCGTTCGGTATCCATGTGGAACTTCGCTATTGCCAACTGCGAACTTCCGGCGAGCTTCGTTTACGCCGTGGTCGATACAGTGATGTCCGACAATGAGCGCATGGTGAACATCCACCGCGCCGCTCGTTCGACGCTGCCCGAGAATTGGGACAAGAACACCGTGATGATGTGGCACCCAGGTGCTGCTCAATGGTTTGAAGAAAATGCCGGCGCCGATATCGCCGACGACATGATCCACTCGGCCATGTAGGCTTAGTTGAATACATGAAATGGCCGGTCGCCCTTCTCTGGGCGGCCGGCTTACAAAAATTGATGCCTAACAGGGCACTGCGGGAGGGCATGGCATGAGCAATAAGGACCGGGATCCCGAGGATACCGCTGAAAGCGGCACCACGGCACAGTCCGCCCTTCCTCCGCACGATCCACGTGTGAGCGATGAATCCATTCGCGAAGCGGCGATGATCCGCGAGCCGGTTCTGTCCGATCCGATCGTTCTGGCCGATGGCGTGGACGAGGAAGCCGTTGAGCCGAACCGTCGCCTGTTTGCCGGTTGGGCGCTTGCTGTGATCGGCTTCATCTCGGTCGTCTACGCGTCGTTCCACATGATCGCGCTTAATGGCATTTCGATTTCCGGCATCACCGGGATCGACCTTCCTTTCTTGCCGCAACTGCCGCTTGAAACCTGGAATTTCCGCATCGTCCACATCGCCGGCGCGCTCGGTCTTGGGTTTTTACTGTTTGCGGCCTACCCGTTCCGCGGCGCCAATCATGGCAAGCGTACGCCGGCGATCAGTGTCGCCGCGTTGCTGCTTCTGATCCCGGCGCTGATTTCGCTGGTGACGGCGCTGGATTTCGCCCGCACGGTCGCCTCGGGCACGCTGCCTGAAATGGGTGGCCTGCCGACCTGGGCCTCGTTTGAAGGAACGCCCCTCTACGATCGCGAGGTCATGTGGTTCGGCGTGCCTCTTCTGATCGCTACACTGGGTGGCATCACGTTGAGCTGGGTCGAGCGTCGCGGCCGCGAGAATTTTGCCGCCAGCGATTTGGTGCTGGCGCTGTGCGGGATCGTCGCCGCGATCTATCTGCTGGCGATTTATGGCACGGCGGCCCGCAACTCTGTTGGCACGCCCTTCGTGCCGATCGGCGTGGCATTTGCTGCGACGGCTGGCGCGGCACTGATCCTAGAGCTGACCCGCCGTGTGGCAGGTCTCGCGCTGGTCGCGATCACGTTCATATTCCTGGCCTACACGTTCACTGCGCACCTTCTGCCAGGCATTCTGGCGGTGCAGAACGCCTACACTTGGCAGCGCTTTTTCGGCCACGTCTATTCCGATGCTGGGATCCTCGGGCCGACTACGGCGGTGTCGTCGACCTACATCATCCTGTTCATCATTTTCGCCGCCTTCCTTCAGGCCTCGAAGGTCGGCGATTATTTCGTCAACTTTGCTTTCGCTGCTGCTGGCCGCACGCGCGGCGGTCCGGCTAAGGTGGCGATCTTCGCCTCTGGCCTTATGGGCATGATCAACGGCACCTCGGCGGGCAACGTCGTGGCCACCGGCTCGCTGACGATCCCGCTGATGAAGAAGATCGGCTACCCGCCAAAGTCGGCTGGGGCCATCGAGGCTGGGGCTTCCACTGGCGGGCAGATCATGCCGCCAATCATGGGCGCTGGCGCGTTCATCATGGCCGAGATCACGGGCATTCCTTACACCGACATCGCCGTTGCGGCGATCATCCCTGCGGTGCTTTACTTCGTCTCGGTCTACTTCATGGTCGACTTTGAGGCTGCCAAATTGGGCATGCGCGGCATGCGCGAAGACGAGTTGCCAAAATTCGCCAAACTGGTGCGTCAGGCCTATTTGTTCTTGCCGATCTTCATTCTGATTGTGGCGTTGTTCATGGGGTATTCCGTGATCCGCGCCGGCACGCTGGCAACCGCTGCTGCGGCCGTGGTCTCCTGGCTGTCGCCCAACAAGATGACGCCGCGCGACATTTACCGCGCCTTCAATCTGGCCGGCACCATGTCGATTCAGATCATCGCTGTCTGTGCGTGTGCAGGTATCATTGTTGGTGTGATTTCGCTCACCGGTGTTGGCGCACGGTTCTCCTCATTGCTGCTCGGCTTGGCGGACACAAGCCAACTTTTGGCGCTGTTCTTTGCCATGTGCATCGCGATCCTTCTGGGAATGGGCATGCCGACCACGGCGGCCTATGCGGTCGCGGCGTCCGTCGTGGCTCCCGGTCTCATTCAGCTTGGTATCAATCCGCTGACGGCGCATTTCTTCGTGTTCTATTATGCGGTGGTTTCGGCGATCACGCCGCCTGTCGCGCTGGCCAGTTACGCAGCGGCGGGGATATCCGGCGCCAATCCGATGGGCACATCGGTGACCTCGTTCAAGATTGGTCTGGCGGCGTTCATCGTGCCGTTCATGTTCTTCTACAATCCAGCGCTTTTGGCCGACGGCACGTGGTTGGAAATCACCCGAGCGTTGGTGACAGCGTCCATCGGCGTCTGCCTGCTCTCCGGTGGTGTGCAGGGCTACTTCTTCACGGGCCGCCTACCGCAGGTGCCGCGCATCATGTTCCTGATCGCGGCTCTGTTCTTGATCGAAGGCAGCCTGATCTCCGATGTTGTCGGGGCAGTGCTCACCGGTGGCGGTATCTTCCTGGCGCGCATGAGCACGGGCAAAGATGAACCAAGCCCGTCGAGCGATCAGGCCAAGGACGAAGCGCCAAAGCCTGCGGAGTAAACCTCTGACCCCATCCAACGCCCGGCTTCTTGTTCGCGTCGATGATGCAGGCACGAGTCTCGCGGCCAACCAAGGCTGCGAGCGCGCCGTGCGCGATGGTATCGCGCGCTCCATCGAGGTGATGATGCCGGGCGCATGGGTGTGCGATGCGGCAGATCGGTTTGCCAAGTTGCCTGGCGCCGACATCGGCATTCATCTGACGCTGACCAGCGAATGGGATCGCGTCAAATGGCGGCCTCTTACGAACGCGCCGAGCTTGGTGGACGGGCATGGGTTCTTTCGGCCTCGCTTCGAGGCGAGCGCCTGGAGCCTTGCTGAGATCGAAGCGGAGTTCCGCGCCCAAATCGAACTTGGGACAAAGCTGTTTCCGCAGGCGAGCCATATCAGCTCGCACATGACCCGGCATTTTGAGGACGTCGATCCGCGATTAGGTGAGGTGGCTCGCGCGTCCGCTGAGCATTATGGGTTGCGCGATGATCGCCTTGGCTCGGACACTCTGCCTCGTGTGGCCGGGTATCCACCGTTCCCTCGTGACGCTGAGCCGCGTGTCGCGGCCTTTGTGGGAATGCTTGGCGGTCTGGCGCCAGGGTCCTCGATCTTTGTCGATCATCCCGCTGTTCTTTCTGATGAGATGCGGGCGCAGGGGCATCGGGGCTATGAGGATGTCGCAGAAGATCGGGCGGCATGTCTTGCCGTGCTGACCGATCCGCGTGTGGCTGAGGCTGCGCGCGACAATGGCGTTGCGCTCATCAGCTATCGTGATTTGGACTGACCTTCCTTGATCAGCTTGCCGCCTGAATAGCAGCCATGCTCGGCTGGGCATGGCGCGTGCCTTGGCCAAGATGATAGAAGTTCAACAGCATGCCTCTCTGGATTCCCATCGTCATCGCTGCTGCTTTTTTGCAGAACCTGCGCTCGCTGTTGCAAAAGCGGCTGACGGGGCGGCTCTCGACGGGCGGCGCGACGTTTTCAAGGTTTGTGTTCGCCTTTCCGCTGGCGCTTGCTTACGCGCTGGTTGTTTCCGGCCTGACCGGCTGGGTGCCTGGCGTTCCATCGCTCACCTTTGTCGCGTTCTTGATCTCCGGCGCCGTGGCGCAGATCGGCGCGACTTATCTGCTGCTTGCAAGTTTCGCCCACGGACCGTTCGCCATCGGCACGGCCTATTCCAAAACCGAGGCGCTTCAAGCAGCGGTGTTCGCGGCCATTGTGCTGGGAGAATTGCTCTCGCTTTGGGGGTTGATCGCCGTTCTGATCGGTATTGCCGGCGTTGCCCTGATGGCTTTCAAGCGGCGCGAAGACGGTCTGCGGGCGCTCAATTTGGCCGACAAGGCGGTGTTGTTCGGAGTCGCGGCAGGCGCTGGCTTTGCCATGGCATCGGTCAGCTATCGCGGTGCATCGCTTTCTTTGGGAGACTCCAGCGCGTTCGTGCGCGCCGGTTGGACGCTTGCTGCCGCGACACTGGTGCAGACACTGATCATGGGTGTTTGGCTGCGCTGGCGTGAGCCCGGCCAGATAACCAAAACCCTCGGGCTTTGGCGCGAGAGCGCATTGGTCGCCTTGGCCGGCGTCGCGGGGTCCATCGGTTGGTTCACCGCGCTCACCTTGCAGACCGCGGCGCTGGTGAAGGCGCTGGCGCAGGTGGAGCTGATCTTTTCGACGCTTACGAGCTGGCTTTACTTCAAGGAGCCGGTGAGCGCGCGCGAGGTGGCCGGTATCACGCTGATTGGCCTTTCCATTTTGCTCATTGTGTTGGTGGCCTGATGGCGGGACCAACGCACAAACCGCTGCACAAGGACGTGGGATTCCTGTTCATCCTGGTGCTATCGGTCGGCGCAGCGCTCGGGGTTTATGTGCGCGACGGGTGGGAGCGATTCTTAGAAATCCTGCTCGATGATGCGATGCTCTGGCTGACGGTGCTGCCGAAGGTCGCGGCGGGCGTTCTGGTCGCGGCGTTTCTGCGCATCCTTCTGCCCAAAGAGGTAGTGGCACGCTGGATCGGCGAGCGGTCGGGCCTAAGGGGACTTTTCGTGGCGACGCTGGCCGGTGCGATCATTCCCGGCGGGCCGATGACCATCTTCCCGATTGCCACCGCACTTTATCTCTCCGGTGCCGATCGCGGCTCGACGATTGCTTTCATTACCGCCTGGCTCACCATCGGCATCAACAGAGCGATCGTCTGGGAGCTGTCATTTTTCGGCGCGGAGTTCGTGATCCTGCGCACGCTGATTTCATTGCCCGTGCCGATCCTTTGCGGGCTTGCCGCGCGTATGTTGCCAGGGCGTACCGAAGAACAACGTGCTGTCGACAAAACCAAGCCCAGGCCGGAGATCGAAGAATGATCGTTCACCCATGATTGTTCTTGGTTTCGCGCTCCTACTTTATGTCATTGCGGCGGTGATGATCGCCATGGCCGCAAAGCGCGACAAGGCGTTGGTCGGCCAAGGGTTCAACGAAGCCAAGGACCAGTTTTTGGCCATCCTGCCGGCCCTGACGGTCGGCATATTGGGTGCCGGGTTCGTCGCCGCGCTCATGCCACCGGAGCTTGCCGAAACCTATCTTGGCGAGGGATCTGGCGCGGCAGGCTACGCCATCGCCTATGTGATCGGCGCGCTGACGCCCGGCGGCCCGGTGGTGGGTTTTGCGCTTGGCGCGGCGGCGATCAAGGCAGGCGCGTCGGTGCCCATCGTCGTGGTTTATGTGACAGCTTGGGCGCTTGTCAGCCTCAACCGGCTGCTGATCTGGGAGCTGGCGACGGTGCCCAAGAAAGTGATCGTCGAGCGGTTGATTGTCTCCGCGCCCGTGCCGATTTTGACGGGGCTGGTGATGGAGCTGATTGTTTAGGGAAGCGTTTGGGCTAGCGTATCAAGCTGGCTGATCATGGTGTTCCAGCCGTCGAAGAAACCCATCTCCTCATGCTGCTTCTTATGGGCTTCGCTGGCGTGCAGCACATGGGCGGTGTAGCGGCTGCCAGAACCGTGATCCTCCATGGTGATGGTCGCCGTCATCGGAAAGCCGGGTTCGGCCACGGGTCTCCAGCCTTCCTCCAGAACGGAGGTGAAGACGATGACCCGTCCTGGCTCGACATGGATGAAGGCGCCCGGCCCTTCATGGCGCTCGCCGTCGGGGCCAAGCATCACCGTTTCAAAAGCGCCGCCGGGGCGAACATCAAGCGCTTTGACCTCGGTCTTCCAGGGCGCAGGCGTCCACCATTTGGCGAGCAGCTCAGCCTCCGTCCAGGCCAGCCAGAGCCTGGCGCGCGGAGCTTTCAGCTCGCGTGTGATGATGAGATCAAGTGTCTCGTTATGCGTCATCGGATGTCTCCTCATCCAAAAAGGTTTCCAAACGATCGAACCGGGCGTTCCAAGCCGAGCGTTGCCTGCTGAGCCAGTTTTCCACGTCGGTCAGGGCATCAAGTTGGAGGCTGCACATGCGGGTGCGGCCCTGTTTTTCGGTGGTCACCAATCCGGCCTCTTCGAGCAGGCGCACATGCTGCATAAAGGAGGGTAAGGCCATTTCGAAGGGCGCGGCGAGATCCTTCACCGGTGCGGACCCAGTGGTCAGTCGCGCCAACACGGCACGCCGCGTTGGGTCGGCAAGGGATTTGAAGGTGAGATCGAGATTGTTAGGCATATGCCTAACTAAAGTCGGTCGGAAAGTTAGGTCAAGACCTAAGTTTCCAAAAAGCTCTTCATCCGGCCCAGTGCCTCTTCGATCTGCTGCGCAGAGGCGGCATAGGACACCCGGATGAACCCTTCGCCTAATATGCCGAAATCTGGTCCGCCGATCAGCGCGACGCCGGTTTCATCGAGCAGCGCGTTGGCCAGTGGCTTGGCCTGCCAGCCAGTCTTGGTGATATCGGGAAAGGCGTAGAATGCGCCCTGCGGTTCAATGCAGGAAACGTTTGGCAGAGCATTCAGGCCATCCACCACCAAGCGGCGGCGGGCGGCGAATGCGGCCATCATGCCATCGACCGCATCTTGCGGGCCGTCGAGGGCGGCCAAGCCAGCCCATTGGGCTGGTGCGTTGACGCAAGACCAACAGTTGACGGCGAGCTTACGTGCTTTGTCGTAAAGGCCATCGGGCCAGATCGACCAGCCCATGCGCCAGCCAGTCATCGCATAGGTTTTCGACCAGCCACTCAAAAGGATCAGCCGGTCGCGGATCGATGGATAGGTGAGCAGAGACACATGCGTGTCGGCCGGGCCGTCCGCGCCGTAGGTCATGCGCTCATAGATTTCGTCTGATAGGATCGCGACATCAGGGTGCGCGTCCAGCCCCTGCACCAACGCATCGATCTCGGCTTTTGGCGTGACGCCGCCGGTGGGGTTGGCGGGAGAATTGACGATAATCAGGCGCGTCGCTGGTGTGATGCGAGCCAGCACATCCTCAGCCTTGAACGCAAAACCGTTCTCTTGGCGGATCGGAATCGGCACAGGGTTAGCGCCAGTGAACTCGATCATCGAGCGATAGATCGGAAAGCCGGGATCGGGATAGAGGATGTCCGCCCCCGGCTCACCAAACATCAGGATCGCGGCGAACATGGTCACCTTGCCGCCGGGCACGATCAAAACACTGTCAGGCGAAACCTCAACGCCGGTGCGATCCAAGGTGTAGCGGGCGACGCCTTCGCGAACAGCCGGAATGCCGCGGGCGTCGGTGTAACCGTGATGACCATCTTTGAGCGCTTTGACCGCTGCCTCGACGATATGGTCTGGCGTAGAGAAATCCGGCTGCCCGATGCCGAGGTTGATCACTGACGTGCCGGATGCTGCCAGCGCCTGCGCGCGGGCGAGCACGGCGAAGGCGTTCTCCTCGCCTATCCGATCAAAAGCTTCGATGGTGTGCATCATGTTGGGCCTGCATCAGGTTGGAAGGTCTCTTGAGGTTGTTGTGCCGGCGCCTGAATGCGCTTTGGCCCGGCGGCGCACCACCTCTTCGCGATAGAGCAAATAAAGCCCTGACCCGATGATGATCGAGGCGCCGAGGATCGTCCAGAAGGTGGGAATGTCGGCGAACACCAACCAGCCGAGAAACACCATCCAAACGATCTGCGTGTACATGAACGGCGCCAAAGTCGATGCGCCAGTGCCCTGATGGGCTTTGATGAGCAGCCAGTGGCCACCGCCACCTAAGAGGCCGGTGAAAAGCATCAAAGCCCAGGTCAATGCATCGCTGGGCCACTGCCAGACCGCAATCGCCCAGGGCGCCAGCGCCAGTGCGGGGATGAGAGCGGTAAAAAGAACTAGGCCAGCTTCGTTCTCGGTCTGCGCAAGAACGCGGGTTGCCAGCGAATAAAGGGCAAAGCTGACCATAGCCCCCACCGAGATCAGCGCCGGCCAGCCGAGGCCATCAAGGCCAGGCCGGGTGACGACAAGAACGCCGATGAAGCCGACCAAAATGGCCGCCCAGCGCCGTGGCCCCACCTTCTCGCCCAGCAGCGGCACGGCAAGGGCGGTAACAACGATCGGGCCGGCGAACATGATTGAGGCGGTTTCGGCCAATTGAAGATATTGCAGGGCCCAGAAGTTGAACATCGTGGTGCCCAGCAAGAAAAGCCCGCGAGCGATTTGCAGCACCGGTCTTGCTATGCGGAACCGGTCAAAACCCTTCCAGAGCTGCAAGAACGCGACGGCGAGCACCAGATGCATCACGAAGCGCATCCAGACGACCTGGATGACCGGCAGGCTTTCGGACAGGAATTTCGCCGTCGCATCGAGAAAGCTGAACATGCCGACCGCGACCACCATCAGTGCAATGGCGCCGAGGTTGGAGGTCGTTTTCAGCGATGTCGGTGATGCAGCGTCAGCTGTCGGTGGGGTCACGGAGGACGGGGACATCAAGGACGGGGGCGTGGATGAAGGGGCATGGGCGAGGGGATCATGGGCGCTGGGTACCACCGCCGCACGATGAGGTCTATTGCAGCGAGGATTCCGTGTCGCCGCTGATCACGTCGTTGTCGCCATCAAAAGCGTCGGCAGCCACATCCTCCCCGAACTCCGTCTCCGGCTCGAGATCGGCGTTGAGGTTTTCTTCCAACTGGCGGAGCGCTTTGCGTAACCGTTTCCGGTCTTTGTCCGAAAAACCCTTTAGCGCGTCGCGTTCCATACGTTTCAGACGCGAATCAAGTTCGTCGATAAGGTTGCGCCCCTTGTCCGTCAGGAAGACCCGTGAGGACCGGCCATCGTCTAGGCTTGGGCGCCGATCGACCAGACCCTGTGCCCCGAGCCGCGCCACCATTTTGGTGATTGTTGGCGGTTGCACCGACAGCGCTTGTGCCAGCGATCCCATCGTCTGACCGTCCTGATCGGCAAGCGCCTTAAGAATCTGATCCTGACCGGGATGCAGGCTCAATTCGGCAAGCACGTTTGCGGACCGCTGACGGTAAGCTTTCGACGCCTGTACCAAGCGAAATGTTACAGTCTTTAGGTGGTTAAACAATAATACGCCCCCACTATACCCAGCAAATTCAGTATATCGCCTGCATCGATAATATTGTGCAAGCGCAACCAAAGGCCTGTCCCGAAAAAACCGTACTTGCCAGGACCGAAAAAGGAATGGTCATGATGTGGATCTCCCCTCCGATCGTGAGACCTACGATGTCTGTCCGGTATTGGACCCAAACCACTTCTAACGCCTTTGACTCAGGTCCGTTCCGTGATCATGTTGCCATTCTTCCTTTGGGCGCGACCGAACAGCACGGTCCCCACCTGCCGCTCGGCACCGATTCGGTGATCGCGGGCGGGATGGTGGAGGCCGTTGTCGGCCGCCTTCCAGAGATTGCGAAGGTGGTGGCCTTGCCTGTGCTGGCGGTCAGCAATTCTGTTGAACACACCAACCGCCCTGGCACCCTGTCGCTGGGACGCGATCTGACCTTCCGGCTTATCCTGGAGATCGCCCGCGGCATCGCCCGCGCCGGGCTGCGCAAGCTGGTAATCATCAATGCCCATGGTGGCAATGTCGGCGTCATGGTGGATGCAAGCCACGCTATCCGCGCTGAGCTCAACATGGTGTGTGTTGCCACCAATTGGATGCGGCTTGGCTTGCCCGACGGCATCATCGCGCCTGATGAGCGGGCGATCGACATTCACGGCGGTCAACTGGAAACATCGATCATGCTCGCGCTGCGGCCCGACTTGGTTGATCGCGAGCAAGCGAGGACGTTTCCGTCGCTGCAAAGCGACTTGGCGGCAGAGTTCTCTCTCCTGCGCGCCTACGGCCCGGTTGGGATGGGCTGGATGGGCGATGATCTCAATGCCTCTGGCGCCGTCGGAGATGCTGCTGCCGCCAGCGAAGAGGATGGCCGAGCGATCATCGCTCATCAGGCGGCGCAGATGGTCACTCTATTGGCGGAGGTCGAACGTTTCATCCCCAATTGGTGGGATGACCCGGGGGCAAGCTCTGCGGGCTGACGTTACGTGGGCTTTCGTCCCGTGCTGAAAAAGGCATCGTTGCCTGTTCCTTGGGCGCTCGGCACGGATTGTGCACACCGAACATAGGTGACAAGACCTACGCCATGCGTTTAGATGCAGGCCTCCATCGCACGCAGGTCACAAAGATCGCGGCGATGCAACAGGGAGACTACATTGATGAAATCCACTCTCATCCGCACCGCAGCGGTGCTCATGGGCGCAACGATGCTCGCCGGTGCTGCCAACGCAGAGACGCTGCGCTGGGCGCGCGTCGGCGATTCGCTGACCCTTGATCCGCATGCGCAAAACGAGGGTCCGACCCATACGCTCGCACACCAGATGTATGAAGGTCTGCTGCAGCGTGACATGTCCGGCGCCATCATCCCGGCGCTTGCCACCGATTGGGCGCCGCATTCCGATGATCCAACGATCTGGGTGTTCAACCTACGCCAGGGCGTGACCTATCACGATGGCGCCGCGTTCAACGCCGACGACGTTGTGTTCTCGCTGAACCGGGCGATGAGCGAAACGTCGGCCATGAAAGAGCTGCTGGCTTCGGTTGCTGAAGTGATAAAAGTCGACGACTACACCGTGCATGTGCGCACCGAAGGGCCGAACCCGCTGTTCCCGAACAATTTGACCAATCTGTTCATGATGGATCAGGGTTGGGCCGAGGCGAACAACGTCGTGGCTGTGCAGGACATCGCTGCTGGCGAAGACAGCTTCGCTGCACGCAACGCTAACGGCACCGGCGCCTTCAGCCTGACCAGTCGTGAGCCTGAAGTGCGCACGGTTCTAACAGCCAATCCAGACTATTGGGGCATTGGCGAGTTCCCGCTGGAAGTTTCCGAAATCATCTACACCCCGATCCAGAACCAGGCGACCCGTGTTGCTGCCCTTCTGTCCGGTGAGGTGGATCTTATCCAAGACATCCCGGTACAGGATCTCGATCGGGTGGGTTCCACCGACGGCTTGAAGGTCGTGACGGCGGCGCAAAACCGGGTGATTTTCCTCGGCATGCAGCAGGGCGAAGACGATCTGGACACTGACAGCGTTGAGGGTGCGAACCCGTTCGCTGATGTGCGCGTGCGCCAGGCGGTCAACACAGCCGTCAACCGCGATGCGATCCAACAGGTCGTGATGCGTGGCCAGTCGGCGCCGACCGGCGTCATCATGCCTCCGTTCGTCAACGGTTGGACCGAAGAGCTGGACATGGCGCCAGAGACCGACGTTGATGCTGCCCGCGCTTTGATGGCTGAAGCGGGCTATGAAGATGGCTTTGAAATCATCTTCAACTGCCCGAACGACCGCTACATCAACGATGAAGCAATCTGTCAGGCTGTCGTTGGTATGCTCGCTCAGATCGGCATCACCGCCAATCTGGAAGCGCAGACCCGCGCCAACCACTTCCCACTGATCCAGAACCAGGAAACGGAGTTCTATCTGCTCGGTTGGGGCGTTCCGACGTTTGATTCAGAGTATGTGTTCAACTTCCTGGTCCACACGACCGAAGGCGATTACGGCTCGTGGAACAACACCGGGTACTCGAACGCCGAGGTCGATGAGATGATCGTCTCGCTGGCATCGGAAACCGACCTGGAAGCGCGCAACGCCACCATCGGAGAGATCTGGGCGCAAGTGCAGGAAGATGTGCTCTACATCCCCATTCACAATCAGGTTTTGAACTGGGGCATGAGCGACACGATCAATTTTGACGTGCAGCCGGAAGATCAGCCGCACTTCAAGTTCCTCACGTTCAATTGATGACCGCGTAGAACACGATGTCGCTAAGGTGGCGGGGTTTGCAAGGCTATGGCTTGCCCCGCCACCCTGTCGGCCCACTATCCGGGCCAGGGTCTAAGGCTTCCAATGCTTTGCCCACATTTGGATAGAACGGCCCCCGCATCCTCGCGCTGTGGCCGTATTTCGGAGGAAACCAATCATGTTCCATTCAAAATCGCGTCTGGCTGTTTCAACGCTAGCGCTTGCTGTTGCGCTTGGCGCTGCCGTTCCCGCTTCGGCCGACACTTTCCGCTGGGCGACGACGTCCGATCCCAACACGATGGACCCGCATGCGGCCTCCTCAGCGCCGGTGCTTGGCTTTCTCAACAATGTCTATGAAGGCCTGGTGCGCCGTGATCGCACAATGGCCGTTGAACCGGCGCTTGCGGTGCGCTGGGAAGCGCTGGGCGATGAGGGCTGGCGGTTCCATTTGCGTGAAGGCGTGACCTTCCACAATGGCGCGGATTTCACCGCTGATGATGTGCTCTTTTCCTACGAGCGCGCGTCGGGCGAAACCTCAGATGTGCGTTCCTGGTTTGCGTCGGTGACCGAGGTAACTGTGGTTGACGACTTCACGATCGACTTCATGACCTCTGCGCCGAACCCGATCTTTCCTGGTTCCATCGCCAATTTCATGATCATGGATCGCGATTGGACTGTTGAGAATGGCGCTGAAACGCCGGCGACCGATGAGGAGCGTTACACGACCCTCAACACCAATGGCACGGCGGCCTTCGCGATGGTCCAGCGTTCGCCTGGCGTGCGCACCGTTTTGGAGCCGTTCGACGGTTGGTGGGGCGATGTTGAGCACACGATCACCGAGGCGATTTACACGCCCATCCAGTCCGACGCGACGATGCTTGCGGCGCTGATCGCTGGCGATGTCGATTTCATCAATCCGGTGCCGATCCAGAATGTCGAACGCCTGCAAAACACCGACGGCATGAACGTCATTGTCGGCAAGGAAGCCCGGGTCATGATGCTCGGCTTTCCGCACGAAGCTGACACACTGACCTATGATGGCGCACCTAACCCGTTTGCCGATGAACGTGTGCGCCGCGCGGTCTATCACGCGGTCAATGTCGATGCGATCAACACCACCATCATGCGCGGGGCGGTCGAGCCGGTTGCACAGCTGGTGACGCCGGACATGCGCGGCTTTTCCGACGCCAATGCCGGTCGTCTGGACTACAATCCTGACGGCGCGCGCGCCTTGCTTGCCGAGGCGGGCTACGAGGACGGTTTCACCTTCTCGCTGATGTGCCCGAACGATCGCTACATCAATGATGCCGCCGTTTGTCAGGCGGTGGTTGGTATGCTGGCGCAGGTCGGTATCACGGTTGATCTCAACACGATGCCGGTCGCCAATTACTGGCCGGAATTGCGCGCTGACAATTTCGACATGTACCTGCTTGGCTGGTCCCCGGGCACGTTCGATCACGAGCACCCGATCCGCTTCCTGGTCTCCACCCCGAACGAAGAAGCGCGCCTGGGTTCCTGGAACTTTGGTGGCTTCTCTAACGCACGGGTCGATGAGCTTCTGCCCGCCGTTCAGTCGGAAGTCGATGAAGGCGTTCGCCAGGGCATGCTCGATGAGATCACGGCGATCTACCAGGATGAGGTGGCCTATGTGCCGCTCTATTCGCAGCCGATCCTTTGGGGTGTGCGCGATGGCGTCGATGTCTCGCCGCGATCGGACAATTTCTTCATTCTGCGGTGGGTCACCGTCAATTAACGAAACCAGATGGCGGGCTGCTCATAGTGGCCCGCCATCATAATATGAGGGTCGCGCATGATTGCCTTCGTCATCCGCCGTGTCTTCCAATCGGTCGTTGTTCTTCTGATCGTTGGTTTGATCGCGTTCTTGATGTTCCGCTATGTTGGTGACCCCATCGAGAGCCTGCTCGGGCAGGAACGCACGTTTGAGGACATCGCAAACTTGCGCGAACGCCTCGGCCTCAACGACCCGTTCATCGTGCAATATTTCAATTTCCTTTGGGGCGCCATTGGTGGCCAGTTCGGTATTTCCTACCGTGCCGGCGTCCCGGTTTCGCAGTTAATCGGCGAGCGCTTGCCGGCGACGTTGGAGCTGGCGTTCGTCTCGGGCATGTTCGCGCTGGTCGGTGGCTTGGTGCTGGGTGTTTACACCGCGCTGCGTCGCAAGGGCTTTATTGCCACCGCCATCATGACGACGTCGTTGATAGGCGTGTCGCTTCCAACCTTTTTGATCGGCATCGCGCTGATCTGGATTTTTGCCGTCGAGCTGCAATGGCTGCCTTCCAATGGGCGCGGCGAAGTGGTTCAAATCGGTGGATGGACGACCGGTTTTCTGACCGCGTCAGGGCTTCAGTCACTGATCCTGCCAGCGATCACGCTTGGGCTCTACCAGCTGACGCTTATCATGCGCCTGGTGCGGTCGGAGATGTTGGAGGTGCTACGCACTGACTACATCAAGTTTGCGCGGGCGCGCGGGCTGTCGGCGCGCGCGGTGAATTTCGGCCATGCGCTGAAAAACACGATGATTCCGGTGATCACGATCACCGGCTTGCAACTGGGCTCGATTGTCGCGTTCGCCATCATCACCGAGACGGTGTTCCAGTGGCCGGGCGTTGGCCTGATGTTCATCAACGCCATCAATTTCGTCGATATCCCAGTGATGGCGACCTATTTGATGCTGATCGCTGTATTCTTCGTGCTGGTTAATCTCATCGTCGACCTTCTCTATTTTGCCGTGGATCCGCGTTTGCGGGTCGAGCGCCGTACATCGAAGTAGGAGCGCGGAGCATGAGCGATACATCCATCGACAAAACCGAGAGCCTGGTTGACGCCAAGGCGGTCGCCGAGAAGATCGAAGCCGCCAAGGCCGAAGCACCCTCTTTGATTACGCGCATCAAGCGTTCCGACGTTTGGTACTCCTTCACCCGTTCGCCGGTCGCCATCGTCGCCGCTATCGTCGTGCTGATCATCGTGCTGGCGTCCATTTTTGCGCCGCTTATCTCACCGCAAAACCCGTTCAATCCAGCCGAGCTAAATCTGATGGACGGGTTCACGGCACCGATGGAGCCCAATCAGTTTACGGGAAGTGTCTACTGGCTGGGGACTGACGATCAGGGCCGCGACATCTTTTCAACCATCCTTTTCGGCTCGCGTATCTCGCTGTTTGTGGGCGTCTCCGCCGTGGCCCTGGCCATGGTGATTGGCATCGTTTTGGGACTGATTGCTGGCTATCGCGGTGGCTGGGCCGACGTGGTGATCATGCGCATCGCCGATGTGCAGTTGACCTTCCCGTCGATCCTCATCGCCTTGCTCGTGTTCGGCGTTGTACGCGGGCTCGTGCCTCCGGACATGCGCAACGATTTGGCGGTCTGGATTCTGATCGTCTCCATCGCCCTGTCTGATTGGGTGCAATATGCCCGTACCGTGCGTGGCGCGACGTTGGTGGAGCGCAACAAAGAGTATGTGCAGGCCGCGCGGGTGATCGGCGTGAAGCCGTTCACGATCATGCTGCGCCACGTGCTGCCCAATGTGATGGGGCCGGTTCTGGTCATTGCGACCATCGGCTTAGCGCTGGCCATCATCGCCGAGGCGACCTTGTCGTTCCTAGGTGTGGGCATGCCGAAAACCACGCCTTCGCTCGGCACCCTGATCAACACCGGTCAGGACTTCTTGTTCTCCGGCGAGTGGTGGATCCTGCTCTTCCCGGCGATCACGCTGCTGGCGCTTGCGCTGTCGGTGAACCTGTTGGGTGACTGGCTGCGCGACGCGCTGAACCCGAAATTGCGCTAGGGGCTGATTGTTATGAATGAACCCAAAGCCCCGAGCGAAGCCCAAGCCACTCCTTCAGAAGAGGCGCTGCTTCAAGTGCGTGATCTGGTGGTGGAGTTCCCGACGCGCCATGCGCTTTTGCGCGCCATTGATGGCGTGTCTTTCGATGTTCATCGCGGCGAAGTTCTTGGTCTTGTCGGCGAGTCCGGGGCCGGAAAATCGATCACTGGCGCCGCGATTATCGGTCTTTTGGAGCCCCCAGGGCGCATCGGCGGCGGAACGGTGACGCTTGCCGGTCAGCGCATTGACGGGCTCAACCTGGAAGAGATGCGTAAGATCCGCGGCAAGAAGATCGCGATGATTTTCCAAGACCCGCTGACCAGTCTGAACCCGCTCTATTCCATCGGTCGTCAACTGACGGAAACCATCCAGACGCATCTGAGCATGAGCGATGCCCAGGCCCGCGAGCGGGCGGTGTCGTTGCTTGAAGATGTTGGCATTCCGGCCGCGGCTGAGCGGCTCGACGCGTTTCCGCACGAGTTCTCCGGCGGCATGCGGCAACGGGTTGTGATCGCGCTGGCGCTGGCTGCCGAACCGGAGTTGATCATCGCCGATGAGCCGACCACAGCGCTCGACGTGTCGGTGCAGGCGCAGGTGATCGCGCTCTTGAAACGTCTTTGTGCTGAGCGCGGAACTGCGGTCATTTTGGTCACCCACGACATGGGCGTGATCGCCGAAACCGCGCACCGCGTGGCGGTGATGTATTCGGGTCGGATTGCCGAGATCGGACCGGTCAATGATGTCGTTCACAACCCGCATCATCCCTACACGGTGGGCCTGATGGGCGCGATCCCCGACCTTGATACCGAAGGTGATCGGCTGGCGCAGATTCATGGATCGATGCCCCGCTTGGACCGGTTGCCGGAGGGCTGTGCCTTCAATCCGCGCTGCCCGCGACGGTTTGAGCCATGCGCCACCAATCGTCCCGATTTGATGCCGGTCGATCAGTCCTACGCTGCCTGCTTCCTGCATGATCCGGCCTATGCCCATCTTGCCACCAAGGAGGCCGCCGAATGACGAATTCCTTTGTCGAAGTCGAAGGCCTGGTGAAAAAGTTCAACGTCTCCAAGCCCTGGCTCAACCGGGTGATCGAGCGTCTACCGGAACAGATGCTGACGGCGGTCTCTGGCGTGTCGTTCGACATTAAGAAGGGTGAGACTTTCGCCCTGGTCGGCGAGTCTGGGTCCGGCAAATCCACCGTCGCCAAGATGGTGATTGGCTTGCTCAATCCGACCGATGGCAGCATCACGGTGGATGGTCAGTCGATCCATCAGAACACCGATGAGGTTGCCCGCGCGGCGCTAAGGCGCCGTATGCAAATGATTTTTCAGGATCCCTATGCCAGCCTCAACCCACGCTGGCGGATCGACCGGATCATCTCCGAGCCCATTCGGGTGTTCGGCCTGATCGACGACGAAGCTGCGATCAACCGCCGGGTCGGCGAATTGTTGGAGTTGGTGGGCTTGGATGCGCGCGATGCGGTGAAGTACCCGCACGAGTTTTCCGGCGGTCAGCGCCAGCGCCTTTGCATCGCCCGGGCGTTGTCGTCGAACCCGGAATTTCTGGTTTGCGATGAACCGACCTCGGCGCTCGATGTATCGGTTCAGGCGCAGATTTTGAACCTGATGCGCGACCTGCAGGATGAGCTTGGTCTCACCTATCTGTTCATCAGCCACAATTTGGCTGTCGTGCGCTATATGGCCAACCGCATCGGCGTGATGTATCTCGGCGGCTTGGTGGAAGTCTCTGATACGAAAGACCTTTTTTCCAATCCTGCCCACCCCTATACGCGCATGCTGCTTGATGCCGTGCCGTCGATCACGCAGGTGGGTCGCGAGCGTCAGCCGGTGCAGGGCGAGATCCCCAACCCGATCAATCCGCCGTCCGGCTGCGTGTTTCACCCGCGTTGCCCATTCGCCAATAAGCGCTGCAAGGCCGAGGTGCCACAAAGCATCACCGTGGCCGGTCGCTCAGTGGCGTGTCATGCGGTGGAAGAGGGCCGATTGGACGTGGAGCAGGCGGCCTAGTTTTTGGCGCAGTTTCGGACGGAAAACCGGTTCCCACTTTTCCTGAAGCTGCTTCAGGCAGTCAGTCCTGCTTTGGCGAGAAGGATCGGAATTTTCTTTTTCAGCTTAAAGAATCCTGCCGTCGCGTGCGGCCAGGCGCGATCGTCCCAAGCGCGTTTCATCTCGTGGATGGTGATGCCTTCGCTCACCAAATTAACCAAAATGTGGTTCAAGAACGCCCGACTTGTTCCAGAACAACAGTAGGAAACGGCCAGAACGTTCAGGACTTTCTCGTGCATTGGTCGCAACAAAGCCTCCTTAGTCGCGACACTTTCTACGCTCGGGCGATCAAGCCGCGCAACGGCGTCTGCAATCGCCTCATGGGTGAAACTCGCGGCGATGGTTCCGCTGTTGAGCTCTGACTCTTGCAGCAATTGCCCGACATGGATGATGAGGTCTGGCGGGTTGGTCTCATAGCCCGGCCAGCTTTCCGGATGCAGATCATCCGACGTTAGAAGCAGCGCATACGAGCCGTCGGGCACGTGGGTCTCGCCTTGCCTTGGCGGCAGCGGATCGGGGATATCAAAGGCTTCCATCACCGGCTCGGCAAACGGGGCAAGGCCGGTTGGTCGGAAGCGCCCCTTGGTGAATTTTTCGATGTTGTCGGGCCGCGCCAGATAGGTCTTGCCCTGGCTGTGAAGGCCGGCCACCCAGCGCCAGGAGAGCGTGTTGGAAGCCGGGTCGGCGTCGATCAGATTCCGGTAGAAGAAATCAGCGCCGAGCACCCAGGGCAGCTTAAGCGTAAAGATCCATATCGAGGCGAACCACATGCGCGCATGATTGTGTAACCAGCCGGTCGTAACCAATTCGCGGGCCCAATCATCGAACCCTTCAATCCCGGTGCGCCCCTCGATGGCGGCCTGATAGCCCTCCGGCGGGTCCATTAGTGCGGCTTCGCGCTCCGCCAGATAGTGGTCCCAGACGGCGGGCCGCATTTCCAGCCAACCCTTCCAATAGGTGCGCCAAAACACTTCTTGGATGAACTTTTCGGCGGCCTCCGGCGCATGGTGCTTCAGCACCTCTTCCACCACCTCGCGCTCGGTGATCATACGCCGCCGCAGATAGGGCGAGAGCATCGAGACGGCGGTTGGCTCGTTGGGCCCAGGATCGGTGTTGCGCCCTGCGGCATAGGCGCGGCCAGCCCTGCGTGCAAAAGCCTGAAGGCGCGCCAGAGCTGCGTCGCGGGAGGCTGGGAAATTAGCCATCGTTTCCAGTGACATCGTTGCGCGGCCCTATTTTGGGGGCGGGCACGATGCGTTTGAGCAGCGGGCGCAGCGGCAAGAACAGCCGGTAGGCGCCCTCGGCGATCCAGGGGATCGGCGGCACCGACAAGGCGTGCCCCAGCCAGCGCAATTTGGGGATCGTCTTCATTACCTCGAAGAAACCGCGCGCGCCGGACACCAACGTTCCATCGGCGCGGCGCACATGGAAGCGGGCCATCGCATCGGAGGTTGCCAGATCCTCTGCGCCCGTGCCGCTGGTGCTGACGTCGTGCCAGCGAATGGCATCGGACCCGTCCATGCCCTGATACATGGCGATCTCGCGCTGGCAGAGCGGGCAGGCGCCATCGTAATAGACGGTGCAGGCCTGCGTCGTTGGGTCAGACTCAACGGTTTCGTTTTGTGATGAAGTTGCTGCCATCGCTCGCTATATGGAATTGAGAGCAACAATGGCGAGGCCCTTTGATGACCCTGGATGTCGCAGTGATTGGCGCCGGGATGGCGGGACTGGCCGCCGCGCGAACGTTGGCGGCAGCCGGTCATGCGGTTCAGGTTTTCGATAAGGGCCGCGGTATTGGCGGGCGCCTGTCGACGCGGCGTACCGAATTCGGTGCGTTTGACCATGGCGCGCAGTACGCGACCGTGCGCGATCCTGCCTTTTCGCAGTTTATTGCCGAGCTTCACGAGAAAGGCGCCGTGCATGTGTGGGACAGCGTCAAACAAGGCGCGATGATCGGTAAGCCCGGCATGGCGGCGATGGTCAAGGCCGGCTTTGAGGGTCAAGAGGGCATTGCGGTCGCGACCGGTTTCGAAGTCGCTCATATCGGCAAAGTGGCCGAAGGCTATGTGCTTTCCGACAAGGACGGCACCCATCACGGACCGTTCGATAAGGTGATCGTGACGGCGCCGGCGCCGCAGGCGCTCAACCTGCTGGAAGCGTTTGGCGAGGCGTTTCAGCGCCTTGGCGATATATCCTATGCGCCGAGCTACACGTTGCTTGCCGCCTTCGACAAACCGCTTGATCTGCCCGATGTCCCGGAGCTTGGTGAGGCAAGCCAGCTTTCCATGGTGTGTCGGCAGGCGGCGCGCGGTCCGGACCGGCAGAGCGATCATGATTTGTGGGTCGTGCAGGCCTCGGCGGCCTATTCAGCGGCCCATATCGAAGAAGAACGGGACGCGATGGTGCCGGTGCTTCTGCGCCTTTTCCAAGATGAGATGGGTGTTGATGTGCCCCAGCCGATCTATGGCGCCGGGCACCGTTGGCGTTATGCGCTGGTCGAGGACGCGCTGGGTGAGCCTTATCTGCTTAGCGCCGATGGATCGCTTGGTGTTGCCGGCGATGGCATGCTCGGCCCACGCATTGAGCTGGCGTTTCTCTCTGGCGCGCATTGCGGCCAGGCGATGGCCTAGGCCAGCCACTTTTGGTCATCGCTTTTGTTGCTCTTGAGCCTGTCAGCGGCACGCCGAAGCGTGCCACTGTTTTTGTTCGGGCCTCTCGGCGTGGCTACTCTGCCGGGGCCGTGGCGGTTGCCGAGCCTTCGTCTTCGTCGTCGACAAAGGTGGTTGGCAAACCATGCTTTTCGCGCTGTCCGTCCTTATAGATGGCCCGGATCAGCGATAGACCCATCAGCACCATGACGACGCTAAACGGCAACGCTCCAATGACCATGGCGGTCTGGATAGCCCCCAATCCGCCAGCAAGGATGAGGCCACCAACCACGAAGGCAAGTGCTGCACCCCAGAAGAGGATGTGCGGGCGCGCCTTGGGTCCTTCATCACCGGCTGCGTTGATCGTGTTGATGATCAACACGGCGCTGTCGGCAGAGGTGACCAGATAGGTCAGGAGCAAGATCACCACGACAACCGACATGATGTAGGCAAGGCCGCCATCAAGCATGACCGCCAACATCGCGAACAGTTGGTCGGCTTGACCTGCCCCGGCGATGGCGCCATCGGCAACACCGGTGAGTTCCAGATCGATGGCAGTACCGCCAACCAGAGCGAACCAGACAAAGCACATGAGCGCCGGGATCATCATCGCGCCGAGCACATATTCACGGATCGTGCGGCCTTTGGAGATACGGGCAAGGAACACGCCAACAAAGGGCGCGAACGCGATCCACCAGGCCCAGTAGAAGATGGTCCAGCCACCCTGCCACCCGGCAAGCGCATCGCCGGTCTCTGTCCCATCAGCGGCCCAGACGGTGAGGAAGTTACCCGGGATCGAGACCAGATAATCGAACAGGCCGAGGACAAGTGCCTGGGCTCCAAAGAAGGTGGAACCAAACAGCAGGAAGAAGGCCAATATGAAGAAGCTGAGGCCCATATTGATGTTGGAGAGCCATTTGATGCCCTTGCCGACACCGGACATGGCTGAAAGGGTGGACGCGCCCATGATGACGATAAGCGCAAAGATGATGCCAAGGGTCGATGATGAGCGCTCACCAGCCTCATTCACGCTGTAGAGCCAATCGCCAAAGCCAATGCGCGATAGGCCGGAGATGAACTGTTCGACACCAAAGCCAAGCGTTTGGGCGACACCAAGAACGGTGGCAACCACTGCGACGATATCAACCACGTGTCCGACCGGGCCGGACAGTTTCTGACCAAAGATCGGGGTGAGGGCCGAGCGGATCGTTAGGGGCAAACCGCGACGGTAGGAGAAGAACGCCAGTGCCAAACCAACGATGGCGTAACAGGCCCAAGCGGCCAGGCCCCAGTGTGTGAACGACCAGATATAGGCATCGCGCACATTGCCCGCTGTACTGCCTTCTGTGAGGCCCTGAATGGTCGCCGGATTGGTGGCGAAATGGTACATGGGCTCAGCGGTTGCGAAGGTCAGCATGCCGATGCCGATGCCGGCACCAAACATCATCGAGAACCAAGAGAAGTTGGTGAACTCTGGCTTGTCCTCCTCGACCCCTAGCTTCATGCGCCCGGCCGTTGGCCATAGCGCGAGGGCAAAACATAGGATCAGAAAAAAGGCGACAGAATAGATGTACCAATAGTTGAACGAGGCCAAAATAATGCTGTTCACCGCACCGAGCACGGAAGCTGCCTGATCGGGAAAGGCGATAGCCCAAAGGATCAAGCCACCCACAAGGATCTTGGCTGTGATCGTGACGTCTTTGGTGAAACCACGATAGAAGCCAGACTTGGCAACGCGGATGGGAAGGTCGGTAATCGGTGGTTTAATGGGCATGAATCCTCAAAGGTCTGCCGACCAACCACCCGTTTGGCTGGCCGTGGAAAAAACTGTTTGGGCTTGGTTTCGTCGAACGACGTTGACCACCTAGGGTAGCAAGCGCTCTGGGTAATTGCAAAAAAGCCAAGGGGGCCAGGCTCTGACTGGGTCGGCCTCTATCGCGCTGGCAGCGTAATGTCCTGCCAAAGCAACCGCTTCGTGACATCGCAACCCTGTGGATATCACTGGTGAGTGGCGGGGCTTGAAATGTCGTGACGGACCAGGCCATCGCCCGCCATTCGATCATTCAACAAGGCCTTATGAATCAATTCTTAGATCGCCAGTGGCGCGGCGGCAGCGTTGATTTTAGGGGCAGTTAGGCGACGCGCAACTGCGAGCAGAGCGTCTGTTTGGTGCCGGCCGACAAGAGCCCAAACAGCACATCGCTGGTCAGGTGGTAGGGGTTGAGGTCCGAGGTTGGGTCCTCATAGCCATAAAGCGCCTGGTTGATCGACTGAATGTAGACCACGTTCATCGACCAATCGGGGAACTGACGTTCCTCCAGAATGGACGATCGGCGCAGCTTGACGTTGTAATGCGCCTTGTCCTTCTCGATCCTGGCGAACAGGTCGTTGACCACCTTGTCCTCGCCCTCGATGAATTGAATGTAGTGGTTCTTGGTGCACAACAAGACACCAGTGACGCCCAATGCCGGGTTGTTATCGACAGAACATCGATGAATTCTGCGCAATTCTTGCAATGGATCGACATTGGGGGTGTGCCGGCGAATGCTGACATAGGTAAGACCTACCAAATCCATCGACATACCTTCCTGGGTTGTGACGTGTATGTTTCACGTCTTTCCGTTGCGTAAGTACATTTACATAAAACCGCTTTCACAAGTATTAACCGGATAAAATATTCGGTTTTATTGTTGTTTTTTGTTGCTTGCCGTAACGGCGAAAGTGTTTGTCCGAGTTTTTGCAACCAGTTGCAAAAACCTTGAAGCTGCGTCGATAGGGGCGTGACAAACACCCCGGACCTATGCCCTATTGCCGGACAAGCTCTGCTACGGGGCTTAAGAAAGACGCGGGACAAGCCGCGCGAACCCACGGTTTAGGGAGACCATGATGACCAAGACACTGAAACGGGCCCTTTTGGGCACGGCTGCTGCTGCCATGCTTGCCGGCGGCGGATTTACCGCTGCACAGGCTGACCACCATGTGGTCACGGAGCTGCACTTTTTGATTCCAGGCGGCGCAGGCGGCGGCTGGGACGGCACCGCGCGCGGCACCGGCGAAGCACTGACCGAAGCTGGCCTTCTGGACACGGCATCTTATGAAAACATGTCCGGCGGCGGCGGCGGTGTGGCGATTGCCCACCTGATCGAAACCGCTGAGCAGCAGCAGGGCACGTTGATGGTGAATTCCACCCCCATCGTGATCCGCTCCTTGCAGGGCGTGTTCCCGCAATCGTTCCGCGATCTGACGCCGGTTGCCGGCACAATTGGCGATTATGCTGCCATCGTCGTGCACAACGATTCTGAGTATCAGTCGTTTGAAGAGTTGCTGGCCGACTACAACTCCGATCCACGTTCGGTTGGTATCGCAGGCGGCTCTGTGGCCGGCGGTATGGATCATCTGGTGGCTGCGCTGGTGATGCGCGCTGCTGGTGGCGATCCCACCGAAGTGAAGTACATTCCTTACGATGCTGGTGGCGATGCGATGGCCGGCCTGCTTTCAGGTGAGGCCCAGGCGCTTTCCACCGGTTTCTCTGAGGCTGTTGAAATGGCCCGTCAGGATCAGGTTCGCATTCTTTGCGTAACTTCACTTGAGCCTGTGGCAGCCGCTCCAGACGCGCCGACCTGCGACAGCGCCGGCGCGCCAGGCGCGGAATTCGTCAACTGGCGTGGGTTCTTCGGTGCCCCCGATCTTTCGGCGGAACTCTCAGAAGCCTATCAGAACAAGTTGGCAGCGATGTACGACACCGCCGAATGGGCTGAAGTGCGCGATCGCAATGGCTGGGTTGAGATTTTCAATCCAGGTGATGAGTTCACCGGCTTCCTGGAAGACCAGGAGCAGATCATCGGCGATTTGATGCGCGAGCTCGGGTTCCTTTGATCGCATAAAACAAACGGCGTCGGGATGTGATCCCGGCGCCTTTTTTCTTGATCTGACTTGCTGGTCTTGATCTTGGTCTTGGGTTTGGGGATCTCATGTCGCGTGACCGCGTAGGCGCATTGCTGCTGTTGGTGTTCTTTGTGGCCTATGGCTATTTGAGCACGAACATTACGCTGCTGCCCTTTCAGTTGAACCAGGCTTTTCACGCGCGGACCGCGCCGCAGTTTCTGACCTTTGCCGGCATTGTGCTGGGGCTCTTTCTGCTGGTGAAACCCGGCGATGATCGGCCCGTCGATACCAGTGGCATGACGTTCAAGCGCGTGGCGACGCTGTGCGGCCTGATGATCTTTTATGGCCTGACGGTGCGGCTGCTCGGCTTCATTCTTTCCACCAGCATCTTTTTGATGGGCGGCTTCTGGGTCATGGGCGAGCGCCGCTGGCTGGTGCTGATCGGCGCGTCGATCCCCGTCGTCATCGGCTTCTGGGTGTTGATGACGCAGGGGCTCGACGTGTTTGTCGAACCGCTGCCAGAGTTTTTGAGGTGATGGGCGATGCTTGACGGGATCCTCTCCGGCGTCGGCGTCGCCGCTCAGCCAATCAACCTTTTGATGGTGATGGTCGGCTGTTTCGCCGGCACGTTCATCGGCATGTTGCCGGGCCTTGGTCCGATCTCGGCCATCGCGCTGATGATCCCGATCACCTATGGCTTTGATCCGTCCACCGGCCTCATCCTGATGGCGGGCGTCTATTACGGCGCGATCTTCGGCGGCTCCACATCCTCGATCCTGATCAATGCGCCGGGCGTTGCTGGCACGGTGGCCTCGTCTTTTGATGGCTATCCGCTGGCCAAAGCCGGGCACGCCGGCAAGGCGCTGGCGATCGCGGCCTATTCCTCGTTCTCTGGCGGCACGATCGCTGCAATCTTCCTGCTGATCGCCGCCCCTGCGCTGGCGCGGGTTTCGCTGTCGTTCCAGTCGACCGACTATTTCGCGCTTATGGTGCTCGGCCTCACCGCCGTGGCCGCGTTCGCAGGCAAAGGCAATCTGGTCAAAGCGCTGCTGATGACGATCCTAGGGCTGATGCTTTCAACGGTCGGAACCGACCAGGCGCAAGGCGTGCCGCGCTTCACGATGGGCATGCTCGATCTGATCGACGGAATCTCGTTCCTGCTTCTGGCGATGGCGACGTTCGCTCTGTCGGAGGCGCTCATGGCCGTGCTGCGTCCAAAATCGGCCGCCGATCAGGCCAAGGAGTTGGAAGCACAGAAAAACCTTGGCTCGATGAAACTCTCCAAAGGCGAGGTGAAAGAGATTGCACCGGTGGTGGGACGCTCCTCGGTGCTCGGCTTTTTCATCGGCGTTCTGCCGGGCGCCGGTGCCACCATCGCCTCGTTCCTCGCCTATGGCGTGGAGCAGCGTTTGGCCGGTCCAAAAAAAGGCAAGGAATTCGGCAAGGGGTCGATCCGTGGGCTTGCGGCGCCGGAGACGGCCAACAACGCCGCGTGTTCGGGTTCGTTCGTGCCACTGCTAACGTTGGGTATTCCAGGCTCGGGCACGACGGCGATCATGCTCGGCGCGCTGTTGTCCTATGGCATTCAGCCGGGGCCGCGGCTCTTCATCGACAATCCGGAAGTCTTCTGGTCGGTGATCATTTCCATGTACATCGGCAACATCGTGCTGTTGGTGCTGAACCTGCCGCTGATCCCGTACATCGCTCGCGTGCTCGCCCTGCCCTCCGCGGTGCTGGTGCCCTACATTCTCTTCTTCTCGCTGATCGGCGTCTATTTCGTCTCGTTCAACACCTTCGACATTCATTTGATGGTGCTGTTTGCGATCGTTGCGCTGGTGCTGCGACTGCTTGATTTCCCAATGGCGCCGATGCTTCTTGGGTTCATTCTGGGCGGCATGATGGAAGAGAATTTGCGCCGCGCGCTGATCATTTCCGATGACAGCTGGGCGTTCCTTTGGGAGCGGCCACTCACCGCTTCGATCCTGGCGATCGCGATCCTGATTTTGTTCGTTCCGATCCTCACGCCCTACATCGCGAGGATGAAGGACAAGGTCTACGACAAGGCCGGCGAAGGCGGGTAAGTCAGATCCACCGTGCGGTGGTCATAGGTGGCGGACATGGGAAGCTTAGGTCTTCAACCCTCGTTCTTGTGCAGTGAATGCATGTCCGCATTCGGGTGGTGTCATACAGACATCTGCTGCGTCACAACCGCATTGACCTGATCGCGCAGCCACATGTTCAGCGGATTGGTCCGGCGTCGCTCGTGCCAGCATAGGCGCACTGGCACCGGGTCTAGGTTGAACGGTAGTGAGGCCGTCGCCAGTCCGAACTGGCGCGCTTGATACGATGCAATGGGCTTGGGCATGGTCGCCAACGCGCCAGTTCTCGTCACGAGTTTGGGGATCGAGCCAAACCTTGGTGTCCAAGCGATGACTCGGCGCGCATGGCCCATATTTGCAAGGCGCAGATCGGTATAGCCAGCCTCCTCCCTCCGAAAACCGACCGCGACATGCGTGGCCTTCAAATAGGTCTTCATTGCAACCGGCGGCGAAACGTCTGGCCGATGCAATATCACAAAGGGCTGCTCGAACAGGGTGGATGCGCCCAGACCACGTGGCGGAGGGCCCGCCACCGATATGGCCAAGTCGACACGGCCTTCTTCCACGTCCTGCCAAACAGATTGGTGATCAACCTCGGCAACCCTCATCACCAATCCGGGAGCGCGTTCTCGTAGATGGGACACGATTTGGGCGAACGCCATCTCATGCACGTCGTCGGCCAGACCGATGGTCACCTCAGCGGTGACAGACCTCGGATCGAACTGCGAACGCGTCAACGCCTGGCCAATAACATGCAAGGGATCGCGTATTTCGAGCCAAAGCGCCTCGGCTCTTTGGGTCGGCTTCACACCTTTTGGTGTTTTCTCAAAAAGCTGATCCCCGAGAATGTCACGAAGCCGGGCGACAGACTGACTAACGGCAGGTTGACTGCGGCCGAGACGCTCTGCGGCGAGCCTTAGATTGCGCTCGGACATGATCGCATCAAAGACGATCAGCAGGTTTAGATCGGGATGTAAGCTCATAATCCATGCTTATGATACTCACTAAATCCATTAATTGGAAGGTATGAGGTGGGATCGCTAGTTTCAGGTCATCGGCAATCACGCCGCACCCGAAACAAGGACCAAGACTATGATCACCTCAAATCTTCGCATCAACCAATTGAGTGACGGCGCTTTCCAATCCTATCTTCGCTATCTGACTGTGCTCGACGCCAAGGATATTGATGCCTACGCCGAATTTCTGGCCGATAACGTGTCAATCGAGTTTGGCAATGCCCCGGCCGTTACAGGTAAGAAAGCGGTCGTGGAAATGCTCGGCGGGTATTGGCAGAGCTTTAAGAGCATTGAGCATGATCTGACCAACATCTACGGATCGGACGATGCGTATGTCCTGGAGGCCCTCAATCACTATGAGCGCCATGATGGCAAGAAGATCACGGTGCGTGCCGTGGCGTTTACGGACAAAAACGATGAGGGGCTCGTGACATCAATTCGCGTATTCGGGGACACCTCCCCATTGTTCGAAAGCTAATCGTCACTTTGGCCCCGACACTTTGCCGGGCGTGATCAACTGATCGCCCGGCAAGCAATGCTGACTCCTGCAATCCAAACGGGGCGGAAGATTCGTTCACTGAGCTGCCGCTGATCGCCAAGGCGATTGACATGGAAAATCGCGCCTTCATGCCCTAAATCCAGGGCATGATTCTGGCGGAGACAAGCCCATGGACACACTAACTCGCATGCGCTCTTTCGTGGATGTGGTGCGCGAGGGCGGCTATTCGGCCGCCGCGCGGGCGACGGGACGCTCCAAGGCGATCCTGTCGAAAGATGTGCGCGAGCTTGAAGATTTCTTGGGCGTGCGTCTGCTGACCCGCACCACCCGTTCCGTCGCCGCGACCGAAGCTGGACAGACTTACTTTGAAGAAGCGCTCGATCTGCTGGCCGGGATCGACGGCCTGCAAGAACGCATGCGCGAGCAGGGCGACACGCCACGTGGGCCGCTGCGCGTTTCGGCGCCTCGCACGCATTCCGATGGGCTGATCGGCAAGGCGATCATGGCCTTCGCTGCTGCCTATCCGCAGGTGGAGTTGGATGTGGTGTTCGAGGATCGCTTCATCGACATGGTCGCTGAACGTTTCGATGTGGCGATCCGCATTTCTGAGCTTGCCGATTCCAGCCTGATCGCCAAAAAGCTATCGCCCTACCGCGTCGTTATCTGCGCAACGCCGGAGCTGATCGCGGCCCATGGTGCCCCCAAAGCGCCGGAAGACATGGGTAATTTGCCGACTATCGCCGACAGCAATCACCGGGTGAAGCGCGCCTACACATTCGATACGCCGGAGGGGCGGCGCTCGGTGCGCATTCATCCGGCGATGAGCATCAACGCGCCCCATTCCATTCGTATGGCCGCGCTCGCGGGCCTCGGGTTTTGCCAGGTTCCTTATCTGACGGTGCAAGAGGATGTGGACGCCGGGCGGCTCGTGCCGGTGCTCGAAGAGTTTGAGCTGAAGGGTGTTGGCGTCTATGTCGTTTACGCCGAACGTCGGCACATGACGCAGAAGCAGCGGGCCTTTATCGACTTTGTTGCCGAGCGATTTGCCAGCCGTGGTGGCGATTGTTGATCATCTGTTCGCCCTGCGTCCACCGGTTTGCCACACTCCTGCCAAGCTCGCTCCCTAAGCGCGGCTCTATGGTTCGGCTGGTTTTGTTCACCTGTCTGTTGGCGCTGATGGGGACGCTGCGCGCGTCAGCGCACCCGCATGTCTGGGTGGATGCAGCGGCGGAGGTGATGTTCGATGAGGCCGGGTCGATCGTTGCCATTCGCCATGCCTGGCGGTTCGACGAGGCGTTTTCCTCCTATCTGATGCTTGGCCTCGATGTGAATGGCGATGGCATCTATTCGCGCGAGGAAACGGCGGAGCTGGCCGAGGTGAATGTCACTTCGCTTTCAGATTTTCATTTCTTCACCAGCATGGCAGGTGCTGCGACGACCGATCGGTTGGGCGACCTTTTTTCCGAAACGTTTGCCGCCCCGGTCGACTATTATTTGGAGCATGATGGCGTGCACACCACGCTGCACTTCACCCTGCCGCTGGATCAGCCGGTGGTGGCGCAGTCGCATGATGTGGTGATCCTCGACATTTTCGATCCGGAGTATTTCGTTGCGTTTTCGTTGGTGGAGACCGACCCGATCCAGATGGCCAATGCGCCGGCGGGCTGCGGTTTGACCGTCGATGAGCCGCCGCCGCTTGACGATAGCTATGCCAGCATCCTTTCGATGATTCCGGCCGAAGAATCGGTGCCGGAAGAACTGCTGTCGGTGACGACGCAGCTGGCCAATCGCGCGCGGATTGTGTGCACATGAGCCGCCGCTTCATGCTGCTTCTGCTTATTGTGCTGGCCGTTGCGATTTTTGCCGCAACGGCAGTCAGCGCTGTCTCGGCCAACCCCTTCGGGCCGGTGGTTCCCACAGAACCGGTGCCAGGGTTTGGCTTTGACCGGTTGATTGCCAGGACGGCGGGCGCGCAAGGCGCGTTCTATGATGGGCTCACCGGCGCGCTGCGTCAGGTAAGCCAGTCGCCTGCCGCGCTTTGGACGCTGCTTGGTTTGTCTTTTGCCTATGGGGTCGCGCACGCGGCTGGGCCGGGCCACGGCAAGGTGGTGATCAGCTCCTATATGTTGGCAAGCGGCGATACGGCGCGGCGCGGCGCGATGCTCGCCCTTGGGGCGGCGCTGGTGCAGGCCACGGTCGCGGTTGTCTTGGTGGCAGTGCTCGCCGGTGCGTTCGGTTTGTCGCGGGCATTTTTGACCGATGCGACGATCACGCTGGAGCGGTTTTCGTATGCGTTGATCATGGTGCTGGGGCTCTATCTGGTGTGGCGCACGGCTAAAGGTTTGGTTCCGCAGCCGGCCCAGCCAGGGGTTCTGGCGGCTGCCGGTCATCAGCATGCGCACGCGGACCCCCACCATGTGCACGATGCCCATTGCGGCTGCGATCACGCGCACATGCCCGATGCCGATGCGGTTTCGCGCACGGCAAGCCTTGGCCAATCGCTGATGCTGATTGTTGGTGCGGGCGCACGGCCTTGCACTGGCGCGCTCTTGGTCTTGGTGCTTGCCATGTCACAGGGCCTGCTCTGGGCCGGCGCGTTGTCGGCCTATGCGATGGGCGTCGGCACCGCGATCACGGTCGGCACGCTGGCGGTGTTTGCCAGCGGATTGTCGGGCCTGTTCAACCGAAGCAGCGCGACGTCGCCAGCGATGCGGTACGCACCGCTGGTGCTTAGCCTTCTTGGCGGGCTGGTCGTGGTTGCCTTCGGTGCGCTCCTGCTGCTCGCCTCGCTCAGCCGCTAACCAGCCTTGTCCGCGTGGTGGGCGCGGGCGGCATCCCCGAAGGCCCTAAAGATTTCTGTTGAGGGCGCATCTGCGTCCTCTGAAAGGCTCGCCCAATATTCCGGGTGCCATTGAACACCGAGGGCAAAGCTTTCAGCCTCGCGCACGCTGATGGCCTCAATGGTTCCATCGTCGGCCTTCGCTTCGACGTCCAGACCATCAGCAAGTTTAGCGATTGACTGGCGGTGGGCGGAGTTCACCATCAATTCTTTGGTGCCCAAAATGCTGTTCAGCAGGCCACCAGGCGTGATGGCGACACTGTGATTGTGCGCGAAGCGTTCATGATGGGGTGCGTCATTGGGGCCGCCGCGATGATCTTGCCTGCCGTCTTGATCCTGGATTTCGGTTTCCAGCGTGCCGCCCATGGCGACATTTAGTTCCTGATGCCCCCGGCAGATGGCAAGCAGCGGCAGGCCATGGTTCAGCGCGGCTTGGATCAAGGGGAGTGAGGTCGCATCGCGCGCCGGATCATAGGGCTCATGGGCCTCGCTGGGGTCTTCATCATAGAGATCAGGGTGCACATTGGTGCGCGAGCCGGTCACCAAAACCCCGCTCGCTGCCTTCATCAAGTCCTCGTTGATCATCGCGCTGCCAAGCGCGGGCACGATGACCGGCGTGACGCCGGCAGGACCGGCCAGGGCCTTCAAATAGGTGTCGATGGCGGCATGCCAGGTGAAGCCGTGAAGTTCGCGTTCATCGGATGAAACGAGAACGAGGGGGCGTGATGTCTGCATACGTATGTCCAAGGTGCTGGGGAATCAGGCAGTGGTCAATTATGCCTCATCATTGGGCATAAACGCCTGATATACCATGTGATTTGGTTAAAGGTCTTTCGCCCTTTGGCGCATAGTCATTGACCCTTGTGCTCCGATGGGGTTTGCGGTTTAAGTGCATCCAGCTGCATGGGGGTTATGCGTTAAACGCATAGCTGTTTGTGTTTGGCTGCAAAAGCTATCCGCTGAAAGAAGTTCGGGAGGAACTCTATATGGATCGTCGTTCATTTATCAAAAAAGCTGGTCTTGTTGGTGCAGGCGCCGCCGCAACAACAACGCTGGCCGCTCCTGCCATCGCGCAGGGCAACCGTACCCTGACCATGGTCACCTCGGTGCCCGATGGTTTCGCCATTTTCGATGACGCTGCCTCGCTTGCTGCGCAGTACATCACCGAAATGACGGATGGTCAGCTGACCATCAACAAAATGCCTGCAGGCAGCCTTGTTGGTGCATTCGAAGTGTTTGATGCCGTGTCCTCTGGTCAGGCGGATATGTATCACTCAGCCGATTACTACTTCTTGAACCAGCATCCCGCATTTGCGTTCTTCACCGCTGTGCCATTTGGCTTGACGGGTCAGGAATTCGCAAACTGGTACTACAGAGCTGGCTAGCCTGTTCAACCTGAAGTCCTTCATCTGCGGCAACACCGCGATGCAGCCGGGCGGTTGGTTCAACAGCGAAATCAACTCCGCTGACGACCTTCAGGGTCTGCGCTTCCGTATGCCCGGCCAAGGTGGTCAGGTGCTCGGTAAGCTCGGCGCATCGGTGCAGAACATTCCTGGCGGCGAAATCTATCAGGCTCTGGCGTCGCGTCAGATCGATGGTGCTGAGTGGATCGGTCCGTTCGCTGATGAGCGTCTTGGCTTCCAGGAAATCACCAACATCTACTACGCTGCTGGCTTCCATGAGCCAGGCTCGGCTCTGACGCTGTCGATGAACCTTGAAGTGTTCGACAGCCTTTCGCCGGCACACCAGCGGATCGTTGAAGTGGCAGCTCAGGCCGTGCACGCGCACAACCTGTCGCTCTCACTGGCTGAAAACGGTGCAGCTCTTGCCCGTCTGCAGGCCGGTGGCGTTCAAGTTCGCCAGTTCCCTGAAGATGTGTGGGCCGCCTTCGGCTCCGCCGCTGCGGAAATCCGCGAAGAGAACATGGCCGATCCGATCTATGCGGACATCGCCAACAGCTACTTCGCGTCGATGGAAGAGTCTGCTGGCTGGTACGAGCAGGCCGACGGCGAGTACATGCGTCAGCGCAACCGCGTCAACGCCATGTAAGATAAGAGGTCCCGCCCGGCGCATTGCCGGGCGGGATTTCTTCCACCGCCCCGCTCTATGCCGGGGTGACGCGCGGGGACGTCCCTTTGGGGAACGCGCACGGGGTGCACTGGTATGATCGATTTCATCGTCTGGGTTTTGACCAACATTGCGTTGGCGCCGTATCACCTGTTTCTTGCGATCATCAATCCGCAGGCCTGGCTGAACTGGGGCGACCCTGAAGCGCTGGTACGATTCATCTATTATGGTGGATCGATCGAATTTTTCTTTGTCATGCTGACCCTGTTCCTGGTGATTACCGGGATTGGCATATTCTGGAAGCGTGAGTTCCTGTGGGGCTGGGTCCGCAGCCTGGAATGGTTCGCCAACACGGTTGGCCGCGCCGCCGCCTGGGTCGGTCTTCTCATGGTGCTGCAGCAGGTGATGATCGTCTTTTTGCAGCGCATTTTCCGCGTGTGATCGTTTGCCTGTGCTGCACCTACACGTTTGTGCAGGGCGGCCATGTCCGCGTCGACCTGGTTTATTCGGCGGTGTCTCACCGCACCAAGAAGATCATCGATATGGCGGGCTGCCTGCTGTTCATGATCCCTGCCACGCTGATCACCTATCTCTACGCATGGTTCTTTATGTGGCGTCACCTTGTGGTGCCCAACCCCTCCGCCTCTAGCGAATTGGATCGTATGTTGATGCAGGCGCGGGTGCTGCGGTGGAATGTCGAAACCATCGGCTTTAGCCCGAATGGTTTCAACGCCTATTTCCTGTTCAAAGTGCTGCTCGTGGCATTCTGCGTGATGGTGCTGATCCACGGGATGGCATTTTTCTGGCGCTCCTACCTCGAATATGTCGAGGGTGAGGAAAGCGCCGGCAAATATCTCGACAAAGATACAATGGGTGATGAGGCCGAAGACCTCGCCCATGAAGTCCATTCTGGCTCGACCTAACCGAGCGACTTAGATTTTTTCGGTCGCTCGCAAGCGGCCAGAGGGTAAGGCAACATCATGCTTTTCGGATTGGACGGGGTCGAAGTCGGCCTAATCATCGTCTTCCTTACATTGTTCGCAGCAATCCTGACCGGCTTCCCAGTGGCGTTTTCCATCGCCGGGGCCGGGGTGATTTCGTTCGCGATCATTGCAGGGTTGGACTCAGCTGGCCTCCTGATTCACCAGGCGATCGACACCAGTACGGATGAATATCGAGCCCTCTTGGCAGAGGGGGTGGTGCGCGAATCGATATCCACCTTCCGATACCCAGACTTACCGCGATATGAGGAACCGGTTTTCCCGGGCGGTTGGCAGTTGGCGATGGAGCGCAATATCTCCTTTATCGTCAATCGGATGAACGAGCGTGTGATCGCCGGTCAGTCGATTGAAACCCTGCTTGCTGTGGCGATGTTCGTGATGATGGGCATCACGCTTGAGCGTTCGCGGATTGCTGAAGATCTGCTGACCACTATGGCCCGCGTCTTTGGCCCGCTGCCTGGCGGCCTGGCTGTGTCCATCGTGATGGTCGGTGCCTTCCTTGCTGCCTCCACCGGCATCGTCGGCGCAACCGTGGTCACCATGGGCCTGCTCGCCCTGCCTACCATGCTGCGTAACAATTATTCTCCCGAACTTGCCACCGGCGTTATCGCGGCATCCGGAACGCTGGGGCAGATCATACCGCCATCGATCGTGATCGTTCTGCTCGGCACGCTGGTCGGCGATCTTTATGCCGCTGGCCAGGAGACTCGTGCGCAGCTTGCCGGTTGTACTGATGCGCTGACGTTCCTGGGCGAACCGGCGGTTCTTTCGGTCGGCACATTGTTCCAGGCGGCTTTGCTGCCGGGCATCTTTATCGCCATGCTTTACGGCGTTTATGCCTTCGGCTTTGCGATGGTGAATCCCGATAAGGCGCCTGCCGTCGATCTTGGCGCGGGCAGCGGCTCGGAGCCGATTGGTCGCCGCCGTGGCATGACCTGGTTCCTCGCTGCACCCCTTGGCCTTTTGTTCGCCGTCGGACTTGCGGTCAGCGGTGGCATCATCGGCAGCCAGTCGTTCACGGTGTCGAATTTCTCGCAAGGCGGCGAAGCGGCCAGCCTGCGGACCAATGTGTCTGAGCAGTGCCAGGCCTCAATGATCGACTTGCACGGCCAGGACGCTTGGGATCGAGCCGTTGCTGAACGCGCGGCCATCGAGGCTTCCGGCGGCGGCGAAGAGGCGCATGAGCGCTCCGAAGAAGAAATGGCCGTGGCGCGCGAAGAAGCGCTCGCCAACACCGCGCCCATCGGCTCCGGCGTGACCACGATCTTCGTGCTGTTTGCGTTGATCTTGCTGATTGCTCGCGGTGTTTCGGCAAGCGGCAACCCGACACCGCTCCTGGTCGGGGCAGGCGGGGTGGTGCTCGCCTTTGTGTTCGATGCGCTATTCATCGGTCCGCTGACGGGGCCAGGCGCCAAGTTCATGATTTTGGCGATCCCAGCCTTGCTTGCGCTCTACGGTGTGCGCGCGGCCATGGGACGGTTGGCGCAGAACGAGCTTCTGCGCGTGGTGTTCCCACCGCTGGTTCTGATCGTTGCTGTGCTCGGCTCGATTCTGGGAGGGATCACCAACCCGACGCCCGCCGCCGCACTTGGCGCGGCCGGGGCAATCATGCTTGCCGCTTACCGCAAGCTGAAAGAAGAAGACGGCAAGTCGAAGATCGTCATCTATTCTAGTCTTGCGCTGGTGGTCATGATCCTGCTCGGCGTGAACTTCGATCTGCGCATCACGCGTGAATCGGTCGCCTTCGAAGACTGGGTTGCCTATGTGATCGCGCAAGGCGCCTACCATTTCGCGTTCCTCGGCCTGCTCTATAGCTGTTGGGTGCTGTTCCGCGGCAACGTTCTCTCGCCGGTGGTGCGCGAGACGGCCAAGGTGACGTCGATGGTGTTCACCATTCTCATCGGTAGTCAGTTGCTCAACCTTGTGCTGATCTCGTTCGGCGGTGAGCACTACATTCAGCAGTTCCTGCGCGCCTTCGACAATGAGCTTGTCGTGTTCCTCATCGTGATGCTCATCCTGTTCATTCTGGGATTTGTGCTCGACTTCCTGGAGATCATCTACATCGTGATCCCGATCGTTGGGCCGGTGATCTATGGCGGGACGCTTGATCCCGCTTGGGTGACGATCATGATCGCGGTGAACCTGCAGACCTCGTTCCTCACGCCACCGTTTGGCTTTGCGCTGTTCTATCTGCGCGGGGTGGCGCCACCCTCGGTGACAACCGGCAACATCTACCGCGGCGTGCTGCCGTTTGTGGGCATCCAGGTGCTGGCGCTCGGGCTGTTATGGCTCTTCCCCGGCATCGTCACGATCCTGCCGGATCTGCTGACCTAGCTTCATAGCTGCGGCCACCAAAAACACCCGCGAAGCGTTACGCTTTGCGGGTTTTTTTGACCGGTTGGCGTTTTTGCAGGTCCCTTGATAGCGTCTGCCCGGGCGAGGCTTGGCCAAACCCTAACACCCGTTGCAAGGACGCTGACTTGTTTGCCCGCAAGACCATGAACTATACGCCACTTGATCTGCCAGACCGGATGGATCTCACCGATGCGCAGATGCTTGCCGAAGCGCAGGCTTTTTACAATCGCATGAAGCGTCGCCATTCTGTGCGCGACTATGCTGAGCGATCTGTGCCGCGTGCTGTGATTGAAGACTGCATCCGCGCTGCCGGCACCGCGCCGTCGGGCGCCAATCATCAGCCCTGGTATTTCGTGGCCATTGGCAATCCTGCCATCAAGGCCAAAGTCCGCGAAGCTGCCGAGGAAGAAGAGCGTCGCTTCTATGATGGTGGTGCAGGCGATGCTTGGCTGAAAGCACTGGAGCCTATCGGCACCAATGATCTGAAACCGCATTTGGAAGATGCGCCTTGGTTGATCGTGATTTTCGCGCAGCGGTGGGGCCATTTCGATGATGGCACCAAGTTCAAGCATTACTACGTGCCTGAAAGCACGGGGATCGCAACCGGGTTTCTGATCGCAGCGCTGCATCATGCTGGGCTGGTATGTCTGACGCATACGCCCAATCCGATGCGGTTCTTGAACAAGCTTCTCGGCCGACCTGAAAGCGAGAAGCCAATCATGATCCTGGCTGTTGGCCATCCTGCCGAAAATGCAACGGTGCCTGCGGTTGCTAAGATCAAGAAGCCGCTGGAGGACATTCTTTCCGTTGTCGAGTGACAGCTGACAGGCAGGGTTCACCGTTCTCAAAGCAGCCGGTGCGGTCTGTCTTGTTGCCGCCCGGCTGCTTTGTTCGTTTTAGATATCGTTGCGCGGGATGCGCAGCACCTGCCCGGCGAAGATCACATTGGGATCGCTGAGCACGTTCTGATTGGCCTGGAAGATGGGTTGGAAATTGGCATTGCCATATTGCTCTTGGGCGATGCTGGTCAGCGTATCGCCCGGCTGCACGGTGTAGGGCTGCCAGCCGCCAAAGCCTGGCAGGATTTTCGGTCCAAACAGAATTGGGATCACGACGGAGGGCCCGTTTTCATTGCCGGTGTCATCGGCCAGCGTCAGGAACAGACGGCTGAGCGTGAAACTGTTCGTGTCGGGGATATCGATGGCGCCTTGAAACTGCTTGAGCCCGAGAGCGCCGACGGTGGTGAACGAGCTGTACTCGTCGTGGCCGTCAGAGACGCGAATACTGAGCGTCCCTTCAAAGGCCGTGGCGTTTCCCGCGATCAAGATTCTTGACCCAACCAAGTCGAAGGGCTGGGGCTGTTGGATGTCGAGAGTGATGGTCATATCGCTTCTTCCTTCTCTGCCAGCCCACGACCAGCATACGCCCGTTTGGGCCAGAAGCGTATGAAAGGTTTTCAAGCGGGTTCTTTGGCCCGATCAGGCGGGCGCCGTGTCCTTGGCCGCTAAGGCGCCATCGCTTCGCACTGTTGGGTGAACCCTTCCAACATGTCCCAGTCGATTGGCTGGTCGGGATAGACTTTGACATGTTTGCTTGGATCGCCTGACCCTTTGAGAACGCGGTTCGGGTCGGACAGTTCGGCGCTTTTCAAGAACCCGAAATTGACGTGATCGCGCGCGCCGAAGAGGTAGATCACGGCTGCGCCCTTGGCGTTGTAGAAGCATGGCGCACCATATTTCATGCCCTCGCTTGAGCCGGGCAAGGTCTTGGCGATGAAGGCGCGAAGATCCTTGATGAGCGGCGTAACAGTCTCCGGGCAGTCATCGATGTAGGCATCAATCGTTTTGGGGTTGGCCATGGTGCACTTGTCCGGTTTGGGTGGTTGGCGATCGGCTGCGATCCCCTGGGCTTTGCGGCGCGTCGGCGAGCGTGTAGGCGGACGGGATGTCCCAGACCTCGACGATGCGTCCTTCGACGATGCGCCAAACGACCACCGCATGGATGGCAAATGACTGGCCCTCAAGGGTCATCGTGTTCTTGGTGTGCGTGACCACCAGCTCGTCGCCATGGGCGGTAACGGAGATCGGCTCGACTTTGAACGTGCCGCCAGATTTGCCGCCAAGTCGCTGGAAAAAGGCGCGCATGCCATCAAGGCCAAGATACTCGCCTTCAAGATCAGGAAGGTTGGGATTGACGTAGTGGAAGACGACATCGGGGGAGAACAGCTCGGAAGATGCCGCAAGGTCCCGTGGGTCCAGCTTCTCCATCAGAGCAACGTTGGGATGCTTGGTCGTCACAGTATCTCTCCTTGTTTTCGGCCTCTCTAAATGCCAACCATCGCAGGGATCACAGTTGACCGCCGTCAATGGTGGGACCTGCCTGCCTCAGACCAGGAGTGCCTTTCATGACCCGCACCGCCCTCGTGACCGGCGCCAATCGCGGCATCGGCAAAGCCATCGCCGACGGTTTGGCCGCGCAGGGCCTAAACATCGTCCTGGCTGGCCGCGATGGCGCGACTCTTGGCGAGCTGGCGATCAATCTGCATCGCGCGCATGGTGTTGAGACACGCTCTCTGGAGCTGGATGTGGCTGATCCGGTCTCCATTGAGAGAGGCCTTGCCAAGCTGGCGCGCAATCAGGTTTCCGTCGATGTGTTGGTCAACAATGCCGGCATTTTGCCCGATGGCGATATGCTCACCATGCCGTGGGAGGACATTGAGGCCTCGACACGCGTCAACGCGCTCGGGCCGCTCCAGCTCATGCGCTTGTTGATGCCCGCCATGGCGGCGCGCGGTTATGGCCGCGTGGTCAATATGTCCTCAGGTTGGGGGTCGTTGAACGGGCTTGGGCCAGGCTCCTATGGCATCACCAAGGCGTTCTTGAACGCGATCACCATCAAGGCGGCGCGCGAAGCCGGTCGCGGCGTTCTGGTCAATGCCATGTGCCCAGGCTGGGTGCGTACCGATATGGGCGGCGCCGGCGCCAACCGTACGCCGGAAGAGGGCGCCGACACCGCGCTCTATTTGGCGACCCTGCCCGAGGGCGGGTCGTCAGGCGCCCTATTCCGTGATCGTCAGCCGATTCCTTGGGACGAGTGAGCCTCGGCACAAGCCAAATGCGATTAGCAATCGCGCGTCTGTCGGCCTATAGGTCAGGCAGGCGGGAACTTTGCGGGTCTGGGCCCGTTGTCTTCAGGCGTTCCTCTTTGCGGCCAGAGTCTTCCTAGGCTGTCTTCGGCCACTATCCCACGCCACCTCCCCCGCGCCACTACCCGTCGAAATGACGCTTCATGAAAGCCGATGCCGTGGACCATGAAATCGATATCCAACTTGCTTATCGGGTTTCGGGGCCGACCGATCTGCTGCTTCAGATCGAGGTCGCCGACTTGGCCGATCAACAGGTTCGGTCGAGCAATTTGCAGCTCTCGACCACCAGCCATTTTGCCCGTGTTGCCGCTGAAGAGGGTTTAGGCGAGCGCATTTGGCTTCGAACCGATGAACCGTTGCGCTGTCATTACACAGCGCAGGTGCATATCGACCGACCAGTGCTCGACATCTCGGCCCTGGCGCAAGTCCCACCCCATCTGCTGCCCGGCGATACGGTGCGCTACCTCATGCCATCGCGTTTTTGTCCGTCCGACCAGTTTCAGAGTTTTGCCGCTGCCGAGTTCGGCGCGCTGGAAGCAGGTGCCAAAATCGTCGCGATGCGTGACTGGGTGAACCGATCCATCGCGTATGTTCCAGGGGCTAGCAGTGCGCAAACCTCAGCCATCGACACCTTCGTGGAGCGTCAGGGCGTCTGCCGGGACTTCGCTCATGTGATGATCACTTTGGCGCGCGCGGCAACCATTCCGGCGCGTTTTGTCAGCGTCTATGCGCCCGATGTCACCCCGCAGGATTTCCATGCCGTGGCGGAGATTTTCCTTGATGGAACCTGGCATCTGGTGGACGCAACCGGGATGGCACCGGCCGACAGTATCGCCCGGATTGGTGTTGGCACCGATGCCTCTGAGGTGGCCTTTTGGACGTCCTTTGGCCCAATCGAGCTGGAAACGCAGACCGTTAGCGTCAAAGCGATGGACGGCTAGGCGATAGCACGCGGGCGGAAATGGTTAATTTGGGTCCACCACTTGGTAAGGCTTTGCGGCGACACTGAACGCTTAAGTAAGCGTTGCGTTGTGTGGAGTGAAGCGTTTCATGATTGAGGACCTCCTTGACCAAAGCGAAGCTTTGGCCGAACCGCCGTCGCGTGGCGCTATCGGGCGCATGAAAACCGCTCTAGTAAGCGCCGGCATTGGCGACGGCATGGTCGTGCTCAACGGGTTTGGGCCGGCCTATGGCACGCTGCAGGCAATGGCCGATGACGCGCTGAACGCGCTGGGCGCCACGTCTGTTAGCGGCGAAGACATGCTGGCCGACGAAAGCTTGGTCGCCACCTGTTTCGTTGGATCGCCGGACCGGCTTTTTGCGCTTTGTCAGGCTGGCTACGCACCGATCTTGACCCATGCTCTTGTCGGTGGCGGTGCGGTGTTTCCCATCGTTCATACGGTCGTAGGTCAACATGACATTGCGCTCTGCGATATGATGACCGATCCGGTTTTCGGGCCTTACGCCACGCGGACCAACCGCGAGGACGCTTACACGCTGCTCGATGGTGTCGAGGTCTCGGTGCGTCGCGCCGGTGGCGAAAACGCTGTGCCACAGGGCATGATCGGCGAGGTGGTTCTTTGCGAAGAGTCAGGCGCCGCCCTGCACACCGGCGTACTCTCGGCGTTCGAGCAGGTGCCGCATCGCTATCGCACGCCTGGTCTACAAGGCTGGATGGGCTTCGCGCAGCCGGTTGCCACGGTGCAAGAGCATGCGGTGAAGGCAAGCGATGTGGCGGCCTTGGTCAGTGAGCATGAGGATGTGCTTGATGCGCGCCTCATCGCGCATTCCAAGGATGAGGCTGAGCCTATTCTTCAGGTTGAAACCGAGGCCGGCGACTGGATCGACGACGATGTGCTCGCCCGTTTCGAAGCGCTGACCGGCCTGCGTCCGGGTTTGGAGCGCGTTGCTCCCGGTCAGTTCGGCAACACAGGCCGCACCTTCGCGCTGATGGCGGCTTAGTCATCTTCGTCATGGCCGGGCTTGACCCGGCCATCCAGAAAAATGCTGGCCACCGACGTTTGTCAGGTGAGGACGAAAGAGCTGGATGGCCGGGTCAAGCCCGGCCATGACGGCCTGTAAAAAAGGCCGGGATCGCTCCCGGCCTTCTGTTGTCTTGAAGGGTATAGCCCTTAGCGTGTCAGCATGATCCGGCCGTCAACGGCTGGGGCGAACTCGCTCAGCGCGCGGACATGGACCATCACATCATTGGCCATAAGCTTGGCATCTTCCTCACGCACGACGCGAGGCGCTTCGGCGAACATCGTGTAGCCGTCGCCGCCGCGGCCCATGAAGTCATTGGTCGCCACGGTGTAGCTTGCGCCCATATCGAGCGCCTCGCCACCGACCATGACCGACGTCACGCGGTCACCTGGCTCACGGGTGATATCGGCTTCGATTGTCATGCCGGAGACCTGCGGGAAGCGGCCCGACACATCTTCAACGCGGCTGAAGCCGTTTTCCAGGGCTGCCAGAACTTCTGCGCCAGACAGCTCGATCATGATGTTGACGTTGCCGAACGGCAGCTCGGTCAGGATGTCGCGACGGGTGATTTCCGTGCCCGGCTCGTAGACCTTGTCGGCACGAATGCCGCCGCCATTGGTGATGGCGATATCGGCGCCAACCGCAGCGCGCATACCGTCGGCCACGAGGTTGCCCATCGTCGCTTCCTGTGTGCGCACCGTCGCGCGGCGGGAGTCGAGTTCTGCGGTGATCGTGCCGAGCGCAACGTCGAGCTCGGTATCAAGCAGAGCGTTGAGTTCATCGACACGCGCAGCGACATCGGCATCGCCTTCCATCCCAAGCGTCGACATGGGGCGGAACGCCAGCGTGAAATCGACATCGCGATCATCGCCTTCCACCTCAATGGTGGCGGAAACATCGATGGCAGTGACATATTCAGCTTCCTCGCTGGATTCCACCAACGCCGTGCGGCCATCATACATCAGGCGCAGATCGTGATCGTCGCCGGACAGGATGATGTCGAATTCGCCGGTGGCATACATCGCATTGTCAACGGCGATGTTGGCGTGGGCGACGGCGACAATAATGTCGGCGCCGGCATCGCGCAGTGCATCGGCTTGGGCAAGACCCGTATCCAACGCGCTGGAGATCTGAATCGTGCCGGGGCTCGACTTTTCATCGGAATCATCAGCCGCCAGGCCGATCACGCCGATCATCAGGCCATCGACATCCATCATCATGGTGTCGGAGAAGCCATCGAGCACCGTGCCGTCTTCGTTGCGCATGTTGGCGGCCAGAAGGTTGGACCCCTCAACTTCGGCCATGCGGGTGCGGAACACGTCTTCGCCGAAATCGAACTCATGGTTGCCGGGGACGATGATGTCCGGCGGCGTCATGTTGAACAGCTCAACAATGTGCTCGCCCTGGTCGAACGAGGAGAGCAGCGACGGCGACAGGAAATCACCGGCCACGGCGTAGATGACGTTGGCGTTGGCGTCGCGTTCGGCCTGAACCACGGCAGACAGGCGGGCAAAGCCGCCTTGGTCTGAGCGATTGTCGATCGAATAGATGTCATTCACCAGGAGGAACGTCACATCGACGTTGGTAACCTCCTGCGCAAGGGCAGAGGCCGTCAGCAGCGCGGTCGATAGACCGAGCGCGGCCAACAAACGGGTTGGAGTATGGTGCATGAAAAGCCTCCCTCAAGGCACGTGGTAGGGTTGATTGATGATTTCTTGCCAGAGCTGTCTCGCTCAGGTGTGACGATACCATGACAGATTTATGTCAGGTCGCAAGCGTGGCGATTGCTTGAAATCAATGGCAGACTGCGGCGATTGATCCATCCAAATGCCTTGCTGCCACGTATGGGACTATGCTTATGCACCCGACACAGATTGCCCGGACAGGCCGTGAGGAGTTTCCAAACGTGAACACGCAGGATTACAAGGCTTTTTCCAAGGCATCGATGGCGCCTGCCGCGCCCAACCGCTCGCTGGAACTGTCGGTGTTGCCGGAAGACCATCCGCCGGTGAAATTCGGCAAGGTGGGCGTCCTGCTGGTTAATCTGGGCACGCCAGACGCCACCGATTATTGGCCGATGCGGCGTTATCTGGCAGAGTTTCTCACCGACCGCCGGGTCATCGAATGGCCGAAGGCGCTGTGGTACCCGATCCTTTACGGCATCGTCTTGATGGTGCGCCCGGGCCGCAAGGGCAAGGATTATGCGACCATTTGGAACGAAGAGCTGGATGAAAGCTTTTTGCGCACCTACACGCGCTCGCAGTCCGATCTTTTGAGCGAAGCGCTGGCAGACCACGAGAATGTCGTCGTCGATTGGGGCATGCGCTATGGCAACCCGTCGATTGCCTCACGTCTGGAAGCTTTGCGTGCCGAAGGCTGCGACCGCATTCTTCTGTTCCCGCTTTACCCGCAGTACGCCTCGGCAACGACGGCTACGGTGAACGATAAGGCGTTTGAGCATCTGATGTCGCTGCGCTGGCAGCCGGCGATCCGCACGGTGCCCGCCTATCACGATGAGCCGGTCTATATCGACGCGCTGGCCCGCTCGATCGAAGAGCATCTGGCCAGGCTCGATTTCGAACCGGAGAAAGTGATCGCCTCCTATCACGGCATTCCGGAAAGCTATTTCAAAAAGGGCGATCCCTATCACTGCCATTGCCACAAGACGACGCGGCTTCTCGAAGAGCGTCTTGGCTGGGAAAAGGGCCGGTTGATGACCTGCTTCCAGTCGCGCTTTGGCCCGGAAGAATGGTTGCAGCCCTACACCGACAAGACGGTGGAAAAGCTCGCCACCGAGGGCGTCAAAAACATTGCCGTCTTTAATCCTGGCTTTGTGTCGGATTGCCTGGAGACGCTCGAAGAGATCGCCATGGAAGCTCATGAGATCTTTGAAGAGCATGGCGGCGAAAACTTCAGCTACATTCCCTGTCTCAATGACAGCGAGAATGGCATGCGCGTGATCGAAGCGCTGACCCGACGCGAGCTACAGGGCTGGGTGAAGTGACAGGCTAAGCTGTCGTCCCGGACGGCCAAACCGACACGGGATCTCAATCGTTTCCATAGACGCTAGGTTGCGCTAATGCGGCGTTTCCAATCGCCGGCCAACCCAAGGCAGAATGACCGTTTCGAGCCGCTCGCTGACCTGCTGGCGGTGGTCCCCGTCATAGACGTCCAGCCGATGGGGTATCCGTTCTTCGCCAAGACGCTGGGACAGCGCGAGCGTGCCCGCGGGTATGTGCAAAAACTGATCACCAAGGCCGACGCCAAGAGCAAGCCCTCGCAAATCGCGAAGGTTTTGCCGCGCATCGCGAACCTGGCGTATCGGGAAAGCATCCAGATAGCGATCATAGGCCGGCGTATCCAAGACAACTTCACCTCTGACCAAGTCAAAGGGGAAATCACTATAGATCGGCGCTGAATCGGGGGCAGGGCTGAAAGCTGTGATGAGACCCAAGAACGCGATGGGGAAGAAATCATCGGTGTCCACAAGCCGCTGCACATCTTCCGGCGTTGAAACGGACGCCGTGCGTTTCCAGGCATCGTTGCCGAAACCCAGATCATCATCGGCGGCGAGGCAGCAGGGGCTCATGGACCAGACCGTCGCGAACAAGCCTGGGCGTGTGATCGCGAGGTTGATGGCACCATAACCGCCCATTGAGTGACCAACGATCGCGCGGCTTTCCTCATTGGGAAGGGTGCGGAAATTTTCATCGATAAAGCCCAGCAGATCATCTGCGATATAGTCAGCCCAGTTTCCGCTGACGGACGAATTGCGATAGAACCCGCCGCCATATCGGTTGCCGCCATTGGGCATAACCACAATCAGTTCGGGTATCTCTTCGGCTTCAACGAGGCGGTCAAGAATGGTTGGTACGCCGAAGTGCTCCAGCCAGACGCCATAATCATCGAAAATGCCATGCAACAGCACGATCACAGGGTATCTGCGGTCGGGCTGTTGATCATAGCTTGGTGGCAGATAGACTGCTGCGCTTTGCATGTCTGGGGTTTCAAGAAGATTGCCTGTCAGCGAGGGTGCGGGAACCTCGACCTCAATCACCTGACCGGCTGGCTGGGCGAATCCTAGTTCTGGTGCAAATAGGGTCGCTGCCAGCAGCAGCACTGGCGCAATGTGTGATGTCCGCATGGTGGTCGCTCCCGTTCTTTCCCTGAGGAGAGGTGGGAATTCTCCCGGGCTGCAACAAGGCCTTTTCCGTTTTGGCCCGTTCTGGCTCGTTCTGGCCACTGATGAGGTCTCTGCCTGCCGCGAGCGACGCGCGGCCAGTTGGATCGTTCACTCGTCCAAAGGTCGTATTTTCCGTTGAAACGGGCCGATTGACGGCGCATGTAACGCTCACGGGTTCTTTTGGCCCCCTATTTGAGCGAAACAGCGCGAGGCAGCCATGTTTTTGGATTTTCAGGTCGGCGGTTTTGACGTCGTCATCATCGCGCTTTTGGTGCTCGTCGTTGCGCTCATTTTTCTGGGCGTCAAACAGGTGCCGCAGGGTTACAATTTCACCGTTGAGCGGTTTGGCCGCTACACCAAGACGCTGCGCCCGGGCCTTAATCTGATCGTGCCGTTTTTCGATCAGATCGGTTCGCGCCTTAACATGATGGAACAGGTCCTGGACGTGCCGAGCCAGGAGGTCATCACCAAGGACAACGCCACGGTGACGGTCAATGGCGTCACCTTTTATCAGGTGCTCGATGCGCCGCGCGCCGCCTATGAGGTGCTTGGGCTGCAGAACGCGATCATGAACCTCACGCTGACCAACATCCGCACCGTGATGGGCTCCATGCAGCTAGATGAGCTGTTGTCGAACCGCGATGAGATCAATGCGCGTCTGTTGCGCGTTGTCGATGCCGCCGTCGAGCCGTGGGGTGTGAAGATCACCCGTATCGAGATCAAGGATATCGATCCGCCGCGTGATCTGGTCGATTCTATGGCCCGGCAGATGAAAGCCGAACGCGACAAGCGTGCCGCCGTTCTGGAAGCTGAAGGTTTGCGCCAGGCTGAAGTGCTGCGCGCCGATGGTGAAAAGCAGGCCCTGGTGCTGGAAGCCGAAGGGCGGCGCGAGGCAGCCTTCCGCGATGCCGAGGCACGCGAGCGGTTGGCGCAAGCCGACGCCAAGGCAACCGAGATGCTGTCGGTGGCCATCGAGAACGGCTCCGCCCAAGCAGTGAACTATTTCGTGGCGGAAAAATACGTCAAAGTGCTCGGTGAGATCGCGGCGTCACCGAACCAGAAAACGCTAATGATCCCGCTGGAAGCAGCCTCGGTCATCGGGTCGGTGGCTGGTATCGGCGAGATCGCCAAGGCGGCGTTGGGCGACAAGAGCGACACAAAAACGGGCGGTAGCTGATCATGGAAGCCTTCTCGCAATTGGGTGAGTGGACCTGGATCACGCTGGGCATCGCGCTTCTAGGCTTGGAACTTTTGGCGCCGGGCACGTTTTTCATGTGGCTTGGCTTGGCCGCCCTTGGCGTTGGGGTGATTGCCTTTTTCACCGACCTGTCCTGGCAGATCGAACTCGTCCTGTTCGGTGTCCTAGCGCTTGTTCTCGTGATTGCTGGACGACGGTTTTTCGCCCGCCATGGCGAGGAAACGACCGATGCACCAGGGCTGAACGAGCGCGGCAAGTCGCATCTTGGACGTGAAATCACATTGGCCGAACCACTTGTCGGCGGTGCTGGCCGGGTGAAGATCGGTGATACGATGTGGCGAATTGAAGGGCCGGATTTGCCTGCTGGCGCGCGGGTCCGCGTGATATCGGTGCGCGGCGCCATGCTTGAGGTGGAGCAAGTCCAACCTGCGTGAGCGATCCTTACGGCACGTGGTCGTGCGGGATCGGCGGCTCTTCGCGCATCAACAGGATACTGACGCGGCGATTGGCCGGCAATTGCGGATCGTTGGTGAACAGCGGCTCGCTGTCGGCGCGACCGATGACGCCAGCGAACCGTTCTGGCGGCACGCCATGATCCTGCAGGATGCGGCGCGCGGCGTTGGCCCGATCGGCTGAGAGTTCCCAATCGGTGTAGGTGGCGTTCAGCGGCGGTGCGGTCGAGGCCGATGTGTGCCCGGTGACCTGTACCCGGTAGGGGAACTGGCGCAGCGTCGGCGCCATCTGGGCGAGCAGCAGGCGGGTCGTCTCATAGGGGTATTTTGACCCCTCGGGGAACATGGACCGGCCATCCTGGTCGATCAGAGAGACGTGCAGCCCATCCTCATCTTCTTCCAAGATAATGTGTTGAGAAAGCTCAGTGATCTCCGGTAGCGCCTGCCAAGCTTGACGCAGAGAAGCGGCAGCCGTGGCGAAGCGCCGAGGAATTTCCGTTTCGGCCTGCTCGATGGTGTGGGTGTTCGCCTCGGGACCCTGCAACGGGCGCATATCGTGGCGCTCATTGGCAAATTCGGAGTCTTCTGGTGTTTCGATGATGCCGACGCGGCGCACAAAGTCGCGCAGCGGCGCCCCTTCGATCTCAATCATGCCAGAACGGCGGATGATCTCCTGGCTACCGAACGCATCGCGCATGGAACCGGCGACAATCTGCAGTTTTTGCTGATCCTGGATCGAGAAGGAAATGATGAGCACGAAGAAGCACACCAGAATGGACATCAGGTCAGCAAATGTGACCAGCCATTCTGGGACGCCGCCGCCTGATGCCTTTTTGCGTGCCATCGTTCGCCGCTCCGCCTAGGCGGCCTCTGCCGCTTCGGTCAATTCAGCGCGTGCCTTCTCCGGCAGATAGGCCAGCAGCATTTCACGGATCAGCGTCGGGCTCTTGTTCTCGCGGATCTGGGTGACACCGTCGATGACGAGCGACAAATTTACCTCATCAACCGCGAACTTCGACTCCAGTTTGTCGGCAATCGGCAAACAGACCAGGTTGGCAAGGATCGCGCCGTACATGGTGGTCAGAAGGGCGATCGCCATGGCTGGACCAATGGTCGATGGGTCATCCATGTTGGCAAGCAGCTGAACCAGGCCGACAAGCGTTCCGATCATCCCAAAAGCAGGGGCGGCATCGCCGAGCGATTTGAAAACACGCTGACCTTCGGCCAACCGTTCCAGCGACAGGTCGCGTTCGCGTTCCAGGCTTTCACGGATGAACGCCGGCTCGAAGCCGTCGGTGACATATTGCGCGCCTTTTTGCAGGAGCGGGTGGGAAACCTCGACATTCTCCAGCCCGAGCGGGCCGCTTTTGCGCACGACATCGCCAAGGTTGGCAATTTCTTCGACCAACTCGCCTGGGGACACCTTCTTGTGGGTGAAAGCGGCTTTGCCGCCCATGACCAGGGCGCCGCCAATGCCGGACAAGGGAAAGCGAATAAGCGTCGCAGCGAATCCACCGCCGATCACGATCAAAACCGATGGCAAGTCGATAAACTGACCGATGTTGCCGCCCAAGAGCATAGCGACCAGGACGACCACCATGCCGGCCAAAATGCCAATAATCGTTGCTAAATCCATGGGTTCACCCAGGCCTTGCGTTGGTTTGCGCATCGCCGAAACCGGCGCTTCAAGCAGCAAAGTTACGCCAAAGGTGGGAAACGAGAGCTAAATGCGATGGGCGAAAATCTCTGGCGTCGGCGAAAGCTCAATTTAGGGTTAGGCGCGGGTTAACGGCGCGGAAACGGCTCGTTAACCGTGCCGGTTTATGGTTGCTTAACCCTTTTTTGAAGCGCGCATGTCGGGGTTTGCGCGCCTGGTAGAGCAACTGTGCCGGTATGAGCTTGCGTCTCTTTTTCCTGGTTCTGTGTGCGCCAGTTCTGGCGATCACGGTCCTGTTCGGCGGGCTGTTGGCGGTCCCTATTGCGCATGCGCAGGACCAAGCAACCAACGATGATGGGCGCGGCCTTGTCGCACTGCGCCCGACCGTTGGGCCAACCGACGCCCGTGATGGGCGCCCAGCCGTCCGGCCAACGGGCGGTCTGCCAGCGAGCGCCGAGGAATCAGAGCCTGGCGCGCGATACTTCACTGCCTCGCAACCTGGAAGCGATGGATTTCAGGCCGCCAATCAGCAGGTGATCACCGAGGCTGATCTGCGTGGATTCGCCGTACCAGATGGCGAACTCGTAACGGGCTCGGTGGACGGTGACGGCGTGCCGGACCCGGTGGAGGCGCAGGGTATCGACGCGGTTGATCCTTATGCGCCGATCGGCGTTCGCACCGGACCGCTGACCTGGTTTCCGGCCATCGATCTGGCGGTTGGCTATGACAGCAACACCGACAGCAGCGTGGATGCCCGCGAGGTGCGCACCTTGCGTTTGTCGCCGGAGCTGCGGGTGGAAAGCGATTGGCGCCGTCATGCCTGGACCGGTAGCCTGCGCGGCACGCTGGAATATGTCGATGATGATCGCGATCTGGGGCATTCGCTCGACGTGGAGAGCGAGCTTCGCCTTGACCTCGGCATGGAAACGACCGCGACGCTGCGTGGCGGTTACACGCTGACGGGCGAGCCTGACAGCGACCCGAATGCTGTCACCGGCGCCGATGGCAGCACCGACACCCATGATTTTGAAGCCGGTGCGACGGTCGCCCGCCGGATCGGCCCAATCGAGGCAAGCCTTGGCGCCAGTGTTTCGCGCAGCCTGTTCAGCGATACCGACTTAGCTGGCGGCGGGGTCCAGTCCAATGATGATCGCAATCGCTGGGACGGTGAGGCGACTTTGCGACTGTCGCAGGCGTCAGGTCCGGTGTTCCGTCCTTTCGTGGAAGGATCGGTTGGCCTTCGGCAGTTCGATGAACGGCTCGACCGCAATGGTTTTGAGCGCAACAGCGTGAACTACGGCCTGCGCGGCGGCCTGACGATTTCTGATGATGGCCCGCTGCGCGGTGAGGCCTCTGTCGGGCTGGCCGGTGAGCAGTTTGCCGATGACCAGCTTGACGATGTTTTGGAGGTCACCGCCGCCGCCTCGCTGACCTGGGATGTAACAGAGCTGACGAGCGTCACCCTGGATGTGGAAACCTCGCTTGATCCAACAACGCAAGCGGGCTCCGGCGTTGGCGTCAATCGATCAGCCGAGCTTGGCGTAACCCATGCGCTGCGCCGCAACGTCGATTTGCGTCTTGGCGTCGGCGTGGATGACACGGTGTTCAGCGGCATTGATGCCGATACGCGCACTTACACAGGACGCGCCGGCTTGACGTGGCGCGCTTCGCCGGTGGTGGCGTTCCGGCTCGACACTGCGTTTGAGCATGAGCCGGATTCAGCTGGTGACATCAATCGGTTCACCGCCGAGGCTGGGATCGTGCTGCGCCGATAGGGTGCGGATGCCAGTCTAGGGGTGATAGCGGGCGCTCACGTCGGTTTGACGATCATCAGCCATGTGGCGGCCACAAGCGGCACCGTGGCGACCAGCCCCCAGACCAGCCAACGCCTCGACAGCGCACGATAATCCTCGCCGACGCCGTTTAACGGGAAGGTTTTGGCAAGACGCGCCTGCTTTATCTGGATTGGTACGATCAGCAAAAGCCAGATCATCCCGGCCAAGACGAACAGGATTTGGCTCCAAAGGAGCCAGCCTTCGTACAAGGGGAACCCCGCCGAAAACGCCATGAAGTAACCGCTGCCCATCAGCAGCCCGACGCCCCAAACCGTCATCGACCAGTCGGTGTAGGTCACCAGCTTCTGCGCAAATCCAAGCACCTCGGACCGCCCATCGCGGTCGGCATAGAACTTCCAGATCGCCGTGACGGTAATGTTGCCCATCAGCATGGCAACGCCGGTCACATGCAGAAATTTGGCGATATCATAGAGCATCCGATCGCCGCCCGCCCGGTCAGGCGCGCCGAGAGATGATGTCGCGCAGCGCTTCCTGAAATCCTGGTGCGATGTCGGGGCGCGATAGGGCGAAGGCGACGTTGGCGGCCAGAAATCCTGATTTGGCGCCGCAATCATAGGTCGAGCCGGTGAACGGCATGGCGAAGAATGGGCTGCTCTGATGAAGCGCGAGCATTGCGTCGGTGAGCTGAATTTCTCCGCCGGCGCCGGCGGCTTGGTTTTCAAGAATGCCCATGACTTCCGGCTGGAGGATGTAGCGCCCTGAAATATAGAAGTTGGACGGCGCTTCGCCCGGCGCCGGTTTTTCCACCATGGCGGTCACTTCAAAACCGTTGGCAACTTCCTCGCCCTTGCCGACAATGCCATATTTTGAGGTTTCTTCCGGCGCGCATTCTTCAACCGAGACGATGTTTCCGCCAGTCTTTTCGTAGACCTCCATCATCTGCGACAGGCAGCCTTTGGGCGCCTGCATGATCATGTCGGGCAGGAGGACGGCAAAAGGCTCCTCGCCGACCATTTCGCGGGCGCACCAGATCGCATGGCCAAGGCCGAGCGGTTCCTGCTGGCGGGTGTAACTGACGCTGCCGGCCTGGGGCGTCTGGTTGTCCAAGGTTTCCAGTTCAGCGAACTTGCCGCGCTTGCCGAGCGTATCGCGTAGCTCAACCTGTACGTCGAAATGGTCTTCGATGACGGACTTGTTGCGACCGGTGACGAAGATAAAATGCTCGATGCCAGCCTCGCGGGCTTCCTCGAACACATATTGAATGACGGGACGATCGACGACGGTCAGCATTTCTTTGGGCATGGCCTTGGTGGCCGGAAGGAACCTCGTGCCAAGCCCGGCAACCGGGAAAACGGCCTTACGAATGCGACGCGTCATGCTTCATTTACCTTATGTGTTCATGAATCGTTGAGATGAGTCCTAGGGCATCAGGCCCAGTTTTGGAAACCAGGTATCATGGCCAGGGTTCCAGAATCCAAGACCGGAGCGTTTGCGATACCATGACTGTTCTTGTGACCGGTGGTGCCGGCTATATCGGATCGCACATGGTCTATGCGCTTGCCGATCGTGGTGAGCCGTTGGTCGTGATCGACAATATGACCACCGGCTACCGGCCCAACCTGCCAGATGACGTTTCTGTGGTGATTGGTGACATCGGCGATCAGATCCTGGTCGAGCAGGTGGTGCGCGAGCATGGCGTCAACGCCGTGGTGCATTTCGCCGGCTCCATCGTCGTGCCCGACTCGGTGGCCGATCCGCTGGGGTATTATGCCAACAACACGGTGAAATCGCGCGCCTTGATGGCCGCAGCCGTCAACTGTGGTGTGAAGCACTTCATCTTTTCGTCCACCGCCGCTGTCTACGGCATGCCCGATCAACCGATGATCGCCGAGGAGGCGCCCACGGTGCCGATTTCGCCCTATGGGTCCTCGAAGCTGATGACCGAGATGATGCTGGCCGATACCGCGCGGGCGCATGATTTTACCTACACGGCGCTGCGCTATTTCAACGTCGCCGGCGCTGATCCTGATGGGCGAACGGGGCAAAGCTCGCCACGCGCGACGCACCTCATCAAAGTGGCGAGCCAGGCCGCGTTGGGCCAGCGCAGCCATATGGAAATCTATGGCACGGACTACGACACGCAGGACGGGACCGGCGTGCGCGACTACATTCACGTCAGTGATCTTATTGCCGCCCATGTTCTTGCGCTTGATCGTTTGCGTGCCGGTGGCGACAGCCAGGTGATGAATTGCGGCTATGGACGTGGCTACACAGTGCGCCAAGTTGTGGAGGCGGTGAGGCGCGTGTCGGGCGTTGAGTTTGAAGCCCGCGAAACCGGTCGTCGTGCCGGTGATCCGGCGACGCTGGTGGCGGTCGCCGAGCGTGCGCGTTCTGAGTTGGGCTGGGTGCCAACCTATGATGATTTGGATGTGATCGTCGGCCATGCCTATGCCTGGGAAACCAGGATGGCCGGTCGCAACACTGCTGGGGCATAATGAATCTCGCCAAGCTGGAGGGCTGGCAGTCTTTTTGAGGAATCGACCATGATCCGCTTTGTTTTTGCTGGTTTTTTGGCCGTTTGGGCCGGTTTGAGTTTTGCGCCGTCGGCGGCGCGGGCTGATGCGGCCTTTCAGAACTGGGTTACCCAATACCAGGCCGAGGCGCGACAGGCCGGCATCGCTGATGCCGTCCTTGCCCAGGCCTTTGCGGGCGTCACCTCGCCTGATGAAAGCGTGCTGCGCTCGGCGCGTTATCAGCCGGAATTTGTGCGGCCCATTTGGGAATATTTGGACAGTGCGGTGTCGTCCAGGCGGATAACCAACGGCCAAGAGATGTTGCGCGAACATGCGGTGGCGCTCGATCGAATCGAAGAGGCGACCGGCGTCTCCAAGTTTATCGTCGTGGCGATTTGGGGGATGGAATCCTCTTACGGCGAGGTGCTGCAAAACCAGAACATCGTCAAACCAGTGATCCGCTCGCTGGCAACGCTTGCCTATGCCGATGAGGACCGCCGCCGTTTCGGCCGTGAGCAGCTGTTGGCAGCGCTGCAAATCCTGCAACGTGGCGACACAACTGCAGACCAAATGTATGGCAGTTGGGCTGGCGCGATGGGCCACACGCAATTCATCCCGACCACCTATTTGGCCCATTCGGCCGATTATGATGGCGATCGGCGCTCCGACATTTGGCAGAACATCCCCGACGCCCTTTATTCGACCGCTAATTATCTGCGGGCGTCCGGCTGGGTGCCAGGCCACACCTGGGGTTATGAGGTGCGCATCCCGTCAGGATTTGATTGGCGTTATGCCGACGAAAGCACGCAGCGCCCTTTGGCGCAGTGGCAGCAAATGGGGATCGTGCGCACCGGTGATCGACAATTTCCGCGTCCAAATGACCAGGCTAGGCTCCTCGCGCCTGCCGGTTCTGGCGGACCAGCCTTTTTGATGCTGCGTAATTTCGAAGTCATCAAGCGTTACAACAATGCTGACAGTTATGCGCTGGCGGTTGGCCATCTGGCCGATCGCTTGAAAGGGCTTGGTGGTTTTCAGTCCGGTTGGCCGCTTAATTCGCAACCGCTAGCCCGTGCCCAAGTTGAGCTGTTGCAGACGCTGCTGACCCAGCGCGGGTTCGCCACCGGCGGTGTGGATGGCCGTATTGGCCCGATGACACGGGGCGCCATTCGCGGGTTTCAAGCTTCTGTGGGGCTAACGCCGGACGGATACGCGTCAACGGCTTTGCTCGGTCGTCTGGGCGGCTAAGAACGCCTTTTTCTTGCCGAATGGCCTGTGCTAAGGGGAGACCATGTCGATGCTTCTCCCCTTTCGCGTCTTGGCGGCCTTGGTCCTTGCCGCGCCGCTCCTTTGGTCCGGCAGCGCCGAGGCGCAGAGCTGGCGTCAAGAAGATCCCAGCGCCATCGTTTTGCCAAGCCAGCCGGATGGTTCCGGCGCGCGTTCGGGCGGCAACAGGGGCGGCCTATTCCGAATCTTCCGTTTCGAGCCACAACGGCAAACCCGGCGTCAGGCTTTGCCTCAGGTTGAGGTGGCGCCGATCATCGATTTGCCGCCGCCGAAGGACCCCGACGCGATAACCGTTGTGACCTTTGGCGATGAATTTGCTGACCAATTGCGCGAGGGGCTGATCGATCGTTTTGACGGCGACCGGCTGATTGAGGCGCAGGGAGATTCCATACCTGGCAGCGGCCTTACCGATCTGGAAGACTTCAACTGGAACATCGAAGCGCTGCGACGGCTCGACGATTACACCCAGGTTGGTGCGATTGCAGTGGCGATTGGCTACAGCGACCGTCGGCCTCTGATCGAGGGCGATCGGTCTTATGCATTCGGCACCGAGACTTGGCGGGACATCTATCGCAATCGGGTGTCGAGCTTCGCGCTGACGCTGGTGACCGAGGGCCATCCGGTGATTTTTGTCGGTTTGCCGCCGATGGGCGATCCGGCGCTCAACGAAGATATTCGGCTGATTAATCAGGTGATTGAAGAGGCCGTGGCCCCGACCCGGGCGCGGTTCGTGAGCGTTTATTCCGGGTTTGCCGATCTGGCCGGCAACTACACCCGCGCCGGGCCAAACATGGCCGGGCAGGTGGAAAATCTGCGCCGGTCCGACGGTGTTTTCTTCAACCGCGCTGGCCGGGAAAAGTTCGCCCATTTTGTCGAACGGTTCGTGCCGCGTGACGGCCAGATCGGCCCCGAGCCGGAAGTCTCGTCAGTGGTGTTTGAGGGCAGCAACCTCTCGGCCGACGGCATAGGCCCGGTCATCCTGATGACATCAGGCTTTGCCGACCCAACCGCCACCCTGGCGCAGAATCCAAGTGAGGTTCTACCCGAAGAGCCCGAAACACGCGAGAGGCTGTTGCGCGGCGGCGCCTTGCCAGCGCCGGCTGGCCGCGCCGACAATTTCGCCTGGCCGGAAAGCCCCGACAGCTAGCAACGCGCGATTTACGCTAGCGCTAGCGTGGCAGCGTTGTTTCGCCCATCAGGTCTAGATCGATAGCGCGTGCGGCCTGGCGGCCTTCGCGGATCGCCCAAACCACCAGCGACTGACCACGGCGGATATCGCCGGCGACATAAAGGCGGTCAATCGACGTTTTGTAGTCGTCGTCATTGGCCAAAATGTTCTGCCTGCGGTCGCGCGCAAGCTCGGCGCCGAAGGCGTCGGCAATGCCGTTCTTCTTCGGGCCGGAGAAACCGATGGCGATCAGCACCAAATCGGCGCGCAGGATGAATTCGGTGCCTTCAATCGGCACGCGCTTTTCGTCGACACGGGCGCATTCCACGCCAATCACCTTGCCGTCTTCATCGCCCTTGATGCCTAGCGTGGCGGCGGAGAACTCGCGCTCCGCGCCTTCGGCTTGCGAGGAGGAGGTGCGGAACTTGGTCGGCCAGTAGGGCCAGACGGCAAGCTTGTCTTCGAGCACCGGCGGGATCGGGCGAATATCGAGCTGCGTCACCGACAGGCAGCCCTGGCGGATCGAGGTGCCGATGCAGTCGGACGCGGTGTCGCCGCCACCGATCACCACCACATGTTTGCCTGCGGCGTGGATGGGTGGTTCGGGGATCGTCTTTTCTTTGTTCACCCGGCGGTTCTGCTGCACCAGATAAGGCATCGCATAGTGGCAGCCAGTGAGGTCCATGCCCGGCAGTTCTGGGTCGCGTGGATGCTCGGCACCAGCGGCGATGAGCACGGCGTCATGCTTTTCCATTAGCTCGCCAGGAGCGACAGCCTTACCGCGGCTATCGTCTCCAATATTCTGCCCATAATGGAACGTCACGCCCTCGGATTCCATCTGGTCGACGCGGCGCTGGATGTGGATTTTTTCCATTTTGAAATCAGGAATGCCGTAGCGCATCAGGCCGCCAGCATCAGGCTCGCGCTCATAGACATGCACATCATGGCCAACACGAGCGAGTTGCTGGGCGGCGGCCATGCCAGCCGGTCCTGAACCGATGACGGCGACTGACTTGCCGGTCTTGCTCTCTGGTGGCTCGGGTACCACCCAGCCGTTTTCAAAGGCTTTGTCGGCAATCGCCTGTTCGACCGTTTTGATGGCGACTGGCGTGTTTTCCAGGTTCAGCACGCAGGCTTCTTCGCACGGCGCCGGGCAAATGCGGCCGGTGAACTCAGGGAAGTTGTTGGTGGAGTGCAGATCGCGGATCGCACCCTCCCAGTCACCCTGGTAGACCAGATCGTTCCAATCGGGGATCTGGTTGTTCACCGGACAGCCGGTGGGACCATGGCAATAGGGGATGCCACAGTCCATGCACCGCGCAGCCTGTTTCTTCACATCGGCTTCCGACATGGGGAGCGTGAACTCCTTGAAATGCCGGATGCGGTCGCCCGCCGGTTGATACTTTGAATCCTGGCGGTCGATTTCCAGAAAGCCGGTGACTTTACCCATTACATTCTCTCCTAAGTCCGGCTTATTCCGCCGCCACGCCTTGCAGCTGCATGGCTTCCATCTCTTCCAGCGCGCGGCGGTATTCCACCGGCATCACCTTCACGAACATCGGGCGGTAGGTTTCCCAATTGTCGAGGATCATCTGCGCGCGGGCCGAGCCTGTGTAGCGGGCATGGTTGGTGATCAGCTGATAGAGCCGTTCATCATCAAAGCGGGTCATGTCCGAAGAAAGGTCCACACGGCCCTTGCTCTCCAGATCGCCGCCATGGTGATGGAGCTTTTCCATCAGATCATCTTCTTCAGGCACCGGTTCCAGCTCGACCATCGCCAGGTTACATCGCGCGGCGAACAGCTTGTGCTCGTCGAGAACATAGGCGATGCCGCCCGACATGCCGGCAGCAAAGTTGCGGCCCGTTTCACCGAGCACAACGATCACGCCACCGGTCATGTATTCGCAGCCATGATCGCCGCAGCCTTCGACCACCGCCACGGCGCCTGAGTTGCGCACGCCGAAGCGCTCGCCGGCAATGCCTTGGAAGTAGCACTCGCCCTTGACCGCGCCATAAAGGGCTGTGTTGCCGATGATGATCGACTTGTCCGGCGTAATCCGGGTGTTTTCCGGTGGACGCACGACCAGACGACCACCGCAAAGGCCCTTGCCGACATAATCATTGCCGTCGCCGACCAGGTCGATGGTCACGCCGCTGGCGACAAAGGCGCCGAAGCTTTGACCCGCCGTGCCAGTGAGTTTGATGGCGATGGTGTCGTCCGGCAGGCCTTTGTAGCCGTAGCGCTTGGCGACTTCGCCTGACAGCATCGCGCCGACGGAGCGGTCGACATTTTTTACCGGCAGATCAATCTGCACTGGCGTTTTGTTCTCCAAGGCCGGCTGCGCCAATTCGATCAACTGCCTATCCAGCACATCGTCAATCGGGTGCTTTTGCAGCTGCGTCCAGCGGATATCCTCGGCTTCAGCGTCGGGCTTCCAGAACAGGCGCGTGAAATCCAAGCCCTGCGCCTTCCAGTGGTCAATCGCTGCTTCTTTATCCAGCCAATCGGAACGTCCGATCAGATCGTCAAACTTGGTGATGCCAAGCTCGGCCATCATGGCGCGCACCTCTTCGGCGACGAAGAAGAAGAAGTTGATCACATGCTCCGGCGTGCCTTTGAAGCGCTTGCGCAGCACCGGATCTTGCGTCGCGATGCCAACCGGGCAGGTGTTGAGGTGACATTTGCGCATCATGATGCAGCCAGCCGCGATCAACGGCGCAGTGGAGAAACCAAATTCGTCCGCGCCCAGAAGCGCGCCGATGACCACGTCGCGACCGGTGCGCAGACCGCCATCGACTTGCAGGGCAATGCGCGAGCGCAAGCCATTGGTGATCAGTGTTTGCTGGGTCTCGGCGAGGCCAAGCTCCCACGGCGCGCCGGCATGCTTGATGGAGGTGAGCGGGGAGGCCCCCGTGCCGCCTTCGAAGCCAGAAATGGTGATGTGGTCGGCGCGCGCCTTGGCAACGCCAGCGGCGACCGTGCCGACGCCGACTTCGGACACCAGCTTCACCGAAATGTCAGCGGCAGGGTTGGTGTTTTTCAGATCGTAGATCAGCTGCGCCAAATCTTCGATCGAGTAGATGTCATGGTGCGGCGGTGGCGAGATGAGGCCGACACCCGGCGTCGAGTGGCGCACTTTGGCGATCACCGCGTCCACCTTATGGCCGGGCAACTGTCCGCCTTCGCCGGGCTTGGCGCCCTGCGCGACCTTAATCTGGATCATGTCGGCGTTGACCAAATACTCGGTCGTCACGCCAAAGCGGCCGGAGGCGACCTGCTTGATCGCTGAGCGTTTGGAGCGGCCATCGGGCAGCGGCGTGAAGCGTTCCACTTCCTCGCCGCCTTCGCCGGTGTTGGATTTGCCGCCGATGGCGTTCATCGCCAGCGCCAACGTCTCGTGCGCTTCGCGGCTGATGGAACCAAAAGACATGGCGCCGGTCGAAAACCGTTTGACGATGTCTTCTGCCGATTCCACCTCATCCAAGGACACGGGCGCGGTGCCGATTTCGTCCGCGTTCTTGATGCGGAACTGGCCGCGCATGGTGAAGCGACCATTTTCGTCGTTCACATCGCGGGCGTACTCGGCCCACTTTTCGGGCACGTTGCTGCGCACCGCATGCTGCATGGTGGCCACGATGTCGGGCGTCCACATATGATCTTCGCCGCGCGTGCGGAACATATACTCCCCACCGACAGCGAGATTGGTCGCCAGCACCGGATCGTCGGAGAAGGCATCGGTGTGGCGTTCCACGGTTTCGCGCGCGATTTCCAGCAGGCCAACGCCGCCGACCATGGAGGCGGTACCGAAGAAGAACTCGTCGATGAACGTTTGGCCGAGGCCGACGGCGTCGAAAATCTGAGCGCCGCAATATGACTGATACGTGGAGATGCCCATTTTGGACATCACTTTGAGGAGGCCCTTGCCGATGGATTTGATGTAACGCTCGACCACTTCATACTTGTCGACGACGTCCGGGAAGAGCTCCTTGGCGTGCATATCGGCGAGTGTTTCAAAGGCGAGATAAGGGTTGATGGCTTCCGCGCCATAGCCGGCAAGACAGGCAAAATGGTGCACTTCGCGCGCTTCGCCGGTTTCCACCACCAGGCCCACGGACGTGCGCAGGCCCTTGCGGATCAGATGGTTATGCACCGCCGCCGTCGCCAGAAGCGCAGGCATCGGGATGCGGTCCGGGCCGACCATGCGGTCGGACAGGATGATGATGTTGTAGCTGCCGCGAACCGCAGCCTCAGCCCGCTCGCAGAGCATGGTCAGCGCTTCGCGCATACCGGCAGCACCGCGCGCCGACTCATACGTCATGTTGAGGGTCTTCGTTTCGAAGCGGTCCTCATACAGCGAGATCGAACGGATCTTTTCCAAATCCTCATTGGTGAGGATCGGCTGGCGGACCTCTAGGCGCTTGCGGCGCGACAGGCCTTCCAGATCGAACAGATTTGGCCGTGGGCCGATAAACGACACCAGGCTCATCACAATCTCTTCGCGGATCGGGTCGATCGGCGGGTTTGTGACCTGAGCAAAGTTCTGTTTGAAATAAGTATAGAGCAGCTTCGACTTGTCGGAGAGCGCCGACAACGGCGTGTCGGTGCCCATGGAGCCGAGCGCTTCCTGGCCGGTGATCGCCATCGGTGCGAGCAGGAGTTTCAAGTCTTCCTGCGTGTACCCAAAGGCCTGCTGGCGATCGAGCAGCGACACGTCGGCGCGCGATGGGCGCGCTTCGACCGGCTTCAAGTCTTCCAGGACGACCTGCGACTTCTCCACCCAATCGCCATAGGGGTTGGCGGTGGCGAGCTCATGCTTGATGTCTTCATCGGAAATGATGCGCTGACCTTCCAGATCGACCAGCAGCATTTTGCCAGGCTGGAGGCGCCATTTTTCGACGATCTTCTCTTCGGGCACATCCAGCGTGCCAGCTTCGGACGCCATCAGGATGTCGCCATCGTCAGTGACCAGATAACGCGCCGGGCGCAAGCCGTTACGATCCAGCGTCGCGCCGATCATGCGGCCATCGGTGAATGCCACTGCGGCCGGGCCATCCCATGGCTCCATCAACGCGGCGTGATATTCGTAGAACGCCTTGCGCTCATCATCCATGACCTGGTTGCCAGACCAGGCTTCGGGCACCAGCATCATCACGGCATGGTGCATGGGGTAGCCACCCATGAAGAGGAATTCGAGCGCATTGTCGAAGCAGGCCGTGTCCGACTGGCCTTCATAGGAAATCGGCCAAAGCTTGGAGATGTCGTTGCCGAAGAGTTCGGAGTCCACCGACGCCTGGCGCGCGGCCATCCAGTTAACATTGCCACGAAGTGTATTGATTTCGCCATTATGAGCCACCATTCGATAGGGATGAGCCAATTTCCAGGACGGAAATGTATTTGTTGAAAAGCGCTGATGCACCAGGGCGAGCGAGGATGTGAAGCGCTCGTCGGTCAGGTCCTTGAAATAGGCGCCAAGCTGATAGGCCAGGAACATGCCTTTATAGACGATTGTGCGCGAGGACAGCGAGACAATGTAGAACTGCTCGCCGGACGCGATGCCGCCATAGATCGTGTTGGAGATGACCTTGCGCAGAATAAATAGACGCCGCTCAAAATCGTCGCCGCCGGGCGTGGTATCGCCACGACCGATGAAAACCTGACGATGCACTGGCTCGGACGCCTGGATGTCAGGCGCTTGGGAAAGCGAAGAATTGTCGACCGGAACATCGCGCCAACCGAGCAGCACCTGGCCTTCGGCAGTGATGACCGATTCCACAACCTCTTCGCAGCGGGCGCGCAAGTCATCATCCTGGGGCATGAACAGAAAGCCGACGGCATAGTCATCGCTGTCGTCAGGCAGCGTGACACCCTGGGCTGTCATTTCCTCGCGAAAAAACGCGTCGGGCTTCTGCAGCAACATACCGGCGCCGTCGCCCATCAGCGGATCGGCACCGACGGCGCCGCGATGGGTTAGGTTCACCAATATCTGCAATCCATCGCGCACGATGCGGTGTGAGGTCTCGCCTTTCATGTTGGCGATAAAGCCGACGCCGCAGGCATCCTTCTCATGCGTTGGGCGATAAAGCCCCTGTTCGGCGGCCTGGGCGCGCAAGTCGGCTTTGATGGCAGCGGTTGAGGTCGGTTTGGCGGCGCGCGTATCGATCAGCGTATAGCTTTCGCGCTGCGTTGCCGGGTTTGGCCCTTGATGGTTCGTCATGGGTCTCTTCCTTCCCTCTTCACGCCGTTAGACGCCGTGTGCTGCCATCGTGGCTCGTATGGAGCCGGAAATGGCCAGAAGCGTAGGTCACAGGCCGGGTCGCACCTCAGTGCGGCTCGTTGGTCTGCGCCAACCGTGTGTTTGTTATGCCAACACCGCCAGCCATGCGTCGGCCAAGGCGGAAGGCTTTAATCGCTGCGATGGCGCCAGGCCATCTTCTTCAGGACCAGGGCGCCCGCCCTGGCAGAGCTCCGCCGTGACATGACCCGCCAGGCGGGCAGCGTCAAGCGCGGAGGGGGTCGCGGCCGACCCAGTTGCATCACCGGGGGTGCCGCAAGGTCAGACTCGCCCAAAATTAGGACAACATCCCTGACCTTTCCACGGCTGTCTGCCAGAAAGTGAACGACCGCTCAACCCGCAAATTGGCACATTCGCACGAAAAGGCGAGGTTTTGGGGGTCAAATTGAAAGGAAATTCTCTTCTCTTGAAACATTATTTCAAGTGAGGGCGTTCACGGCCGCGTGATCCATCATCACGCTCGCGCACTGTGGCGTGAGATTCAGGTGCGTGAAACTTCCTTCCTTTGTCATTTCCTCTTTATCGGTCGGTCCGTCATCACTTGGGACGAGAAGCGAACATGTCTTCTCCCCCCAACTCTCACTTCGGTGCTGCCAATGCCCCGCACCGCCCATGTAAACGTCTTGAAAGGACATTATTTATGAGCATTTCCCGTCGTGCTGTGAACACCGCCGTCATCGCCGCTGCCGTTGCTGGTGTCGCTGCTTCTGTTGCTGCCGTTGTGCCTGCCCACGCCCAGGGCCAGGAAAAATGCTACGGTATCTCGCTGGCTGGCGCCAACGATTGCGCCGCTGGCCCAGGCACCACCTGTGCCGGCACCTCCACTGTCGATTACCAGGGCAACGCCTGGACTTTCGTCGATACAGGCACCTGCGATCAGTACGGTTCGGCCTCGATGATGGACGACGATCTCTACCTTCCGGACGGCCGCATGGGCTCGCTTGAAGAATTGGACCGCGATCTGCCGGCCTAACTTTCAGGTCCCCAGATCGTCTACCGGATGGCGGCGTATCGCCCGTATCCCGCCATCCGGACCATCCCCCTACACCCCAGGCTGACCATGTCTCGCATCACGCTCGTCCCGCCCTCACAACCGATGATCACCGATGCCCTTGCTGGTGTCGGGTTCAAGCATGAGCATGCCGAGGAGGTTTTCGGCGGCGCGCACGATGTGGCGTGGTTCGAGGTTCATCCAGAAAATTACATGGGCGAGGGCGGTATGCCGCATCGCCTGCTGAGCGATTTGCGCGAACGTTTCGGTTTGTCGCTTCATGGCGTGGGGCTGTCTATCGGCGGTGAACGGGCGCTGGACAAGGAGCATTTGGCGCGTCTTGCGGCGCTCAATGAGCGCTATGAGCCCGATCTTTTCTCCGAGCATCTGGCCTGGTCGAGCCATGATGAGGGCTATCTCAACGACCTGCTTCCGTTGCCCTATACACAAGCGACGCTGGACCTTGTCTGCGATCATATCGACGAGGTTCAGGAGGCGTTGGGCCGCACCATCTTGCTTGAGAACCCCTCCACCTATGTGGTGTTTGAGGGCTCGCAGATGAGCGAAACCGATTTTCTCAAAAGCATCGCCAAGCGCACCGGCTGCGGGCTGCTTTTGGACGTCAACAATGTGTTTGTCTCCGCCACCAATCATCAGACGTCGGCTGAAGAGTACCTGGCTGACTTCCCGGTCGGTCATGTCGGCGAAATTCATTTGGCCGGCCACGCCTCGGTCACGCTGAGCGATGGGGCGAAGCTTCTCATCGATGCGCATGACCGCGCGGTGTCCGATCCGGTCTGGGCGCTTTACGAGCAGTTGATCAGGCGCATCGGGCCACGCCCGACGCTCGTCGAGTGGGACAATGATGTGCCGGCGTTCCCGGTTCTTGCCCATGAGGCGCAGCAGGCCCAGGCGATCCTTTGCAAAAACGACCCGATCCTCGGTTGCCGTCATGTCGCCTGATCCAGGGGCGGGCGCGCATCACCATAGTGCGTTCGCATCAGCCGTCCTTGATCCCAAAAAACCTGTGCCCGATGGCATTGGGCGGGCCAATGGCGGCGATCCTTTGGAAGCCTTCAATGTTTACCGCAACAATGTGGTCGCGAGCCTTGCTGATGCATTGAAAGCCGCGTTTCCCGTCACGTCGCTCTTGCTTGGCGAAGGGTTGCAGCGGGCCTTGATGGCGGATTTTGTGCGCACCCATCCGCCAAAAAACGCCGTGCTTTCCACCTATGGCGGCGACTTTCCCGGCTACCTCGCCCAGCATCCAGCGACCAAAGCCCGGCCCTTTTTGGGCGACGTGGCCCTGCTCGAACGGCGCCGTATCGAGGCGTATCACGCCGTCGATGCGCCGGTGTTTGACGGCGCCACCCTCGGCGGTATCGATCCGGAAATTCTGTCCGCCGGCACGTTGGTGGTGCATCCGGCGGTGCGGCTGATCGCTTCGCGCTTTCCCGTCGCCACGGTCTACGCCATCGAAAAGGCGACGCTGGATGGCACCGAACCGCCGGTGAACCGCTCGACGGTGGACATGCGCAAGGGCGAGGCGATTTTGATTGCCCGCCCATTTTACGACGTGACCTCGCAGCCGATCGGTACGGGTGAATTCGCCTTCATCAAGGCCTGTGCGCGCGGCGTTCCCTTCGGCGCGGCCGCCGATAGCGGCTTCCAGGCCGACCCGGATTTCGACCTTCAAGCAAGCCTCGAACTTTGCCTCACCGCCGGCGTGTTCACCGCCTTTCATTCGACACCGAGTTTTATTAAGACGCTGGAGTAATCCCCGATGGCTTCCGTAGATCAGTCCGACACCATGAGCGTACCCCCTGCTCCATCCGATTCCCCGACGCTGATTGGAAGCGTCCGTGCGGTCTGGAAAGACATCACCGACGCCATCGATTGGCTGACGGCAGCCTGGTTGCCTGGGCTTGCCGCGCGGTTCGTCTTCCTGGCAACTTTGTTCGGTTACTATTGGAACGCTGCGCTGACCAAAATCGACGGCAGCATTTTCGAGCTTTCGACCGGCGCCTATGCGCAGATCATTCCTCCGATCATTGAGGCGGCCGGTTATGACAAGAGCGCGGTGGCGCTTCCGTGGACGGCGTTGGTCTACGCTGGCACCTATGCGGAGTTCGTCCTGCCGATCTTGTTGGTGATTGGGCTGTTCGGTCGGTTAGCAGCGCTTGGCATGATCGGTTTTGTGATTGTTCAATCCTATGTCGATCTGACGTTCCACGGCGTGGATGCCGAAACGGCGGGCGCCTGGTTCGACCGTTTCCCCGACTCGATCATTTTTGATCAGCGCCTGCTTTGGCTCTTTCCGCTGATCTATCTGGTGCTTAAGGGCCCCGGCTTGTTGTCGGTCGATGGCCTGCTTGGGCGGATGTTCAAAAAAGCTTGATCCGGCTTGGTTCAGATTGGCCACGGTGATAGAGCCGTCGCCAATCTAGGATCAAGACCCTCGGAGCAAGCATGTATTTCGGAAGCGACAATTGGGCCGGCGTCTCGCCGCTCGTGGCCGAGGCCCTGTCGGCCTGTGCCGGCGGCTTTGCCAGCGCCTACGGCTCTGACGATCTAACCACCAAGACCCGCGACGCCCTTGGCGCCTTTTTCGACCGTGACGTGGATGTGTTTTTCACCGCCACTGGGTCTGCGGCCAATATGCTTTCCTTGAGCGCAGTGGCGCGCCCGGGTGGCGTGGTCTTTGCCCATCGCGATGCTCATATTCTGGTCGACGAAGCGGCTGGTCCTGAGTCCTTGGTGGGTATGAAGCTGCACGCGCTGCAAGGTCGCCAGGGCCGCATCAACGCCAATGAATTGGTCGAAGCGCTGGCCACCTATCCACGTGAGCATGTCCATCGCGGGCGCGGCATTGCCGTTTCGATGACGCAGGGCACCGAGCTTGGCACGACTTATTGCGTGATGGACGTGGCGGCCATTGGATCGATTGCACGGCGCAACAAGCTGACGCTGCACATGGACGGAGCGCGGTTTTCCAACGCGCTGGTGGCACAGAACGTGACACCGGCGGCGCTCACACACGAATCTGGCGTTGATCTGCTGTCGCTTGGCTTCACGAAAAACGGCGCTTGGGCGAGCGAGATGGTGGTCTCGTTCCGAGAGGATTTGCGCGACGATCTCACCTATCGCCAGAAAGCGATGGGCCAGGTTTTTTCCAAGAACCGTTTTGCCGCCGCGCAGGCGCTCGCGATGCTGAGCGATGATCATTGGAAGGTGCTCGCCACCCATGCCAATGGGATGGCCAAAAAGCTCTCAGACGGTGTTGTCGCGCTGGAGGGCTGCCGTCTGGCGGCGCCAACGGAGATCAACGAAGTTTTCGCGATCGTTCCCCAAGCGATGGCCAAAAAACTGCAAGCCGCGGGCGCGATTTTCGCCGACTGGCCGAAGGACACCGCCGAGGCCGATGTCGCGCCGGGTGAGGGTGAGGTGATGATCCGCCTGGTCGCGAGTTTTGCCACAACAGATGATCATGTCGACCAGTTCCTTGAAGCCGCGCAGCGGGCCGAGGCGGCTTAAGCGGCTTAGCTTGGCCCTTCGGCGTCAGACCTAGACCAGCTCAGCGTCCGTCATCACTTCGACAAGGGCCGGGCCGTCAACGGCAAGCGCCTTTTCAAGCGCGGCTTCGACATCCTCGCCCTTGGTCACCTTTGCGCCGTGGGCGCCACAGAGCTTGGCGAACGCGGCAAAGGATGGGTTGACCAGGGACGTCTCCCAGACCGGCCATTCGCCGGAGCGCTGTTCCTTGGAAATCTTACCGAGCTCGTCATTGTGGAGTAGCACATGGGTGATGTCCATGCCGTACTTCACCGCGGTGGTGAGCTCCATGGCGTATTGCCCGAACCCGCCATCGCCGGAGATCGAGATCACCTTGCGACCGCGAAACGCCTCAAAATCCTGCGTTGCGGCCCAGGCGCCCATGGCGGCGGGCAGGGCAAAGCCGATGGACCCCAGATAGCCCGACATCATCACATGCTGGCCCTTGGTCTCGAAATAGCGGCCGAAGGAATAGGTGTTGTTGCCGACATCCACGGCGATCAGCGCATCGTCGGGGGCAATGCGGGACAGCGCCTCGAAAATCGCCACCGAGTGCACGCCGCTTGAACCTTCTTCGCGCAGGCGATTTTGCTTTTCCTCGCGCCACATCTGCCAACGGTCGGCAAGCTCGATGATCTGATCGTCGGCCTCCGGATTCCGCACTGCTTTGGCGGCGACGGCGCCACAGAAAGCGCCGATCTCGCCCCAAACCGGCAAGGTGACCGGGTGGAACTTGCCAAGTTGCATGCGTTCAAAATCAACTTGGATGGTGGGTTTGCTGCGCTCGATCCCGGTGTGGTTGGAGAAAGAGGCACCAAGAACGATCTGCAAATCGCACTCGTTCATGAACCAGCTGGCGATCGGCGTGCCGGATCGGCCCAAAACGCCGCCGGCGTTGGGGTGGCTGTCGGGGATGAGCCCCTTGCCCTTGAAGGTGGTAAGCACTGGCGCGCCGAGCGTTTCGGCAAGCTTGATGATCCCGTCGCGTGCCTCCCAGGCGCCATGACCGATGATGATGATGGGGCGCTTGGCCGACCCGATCATGTCCAAGGCGGCCTCGACATCCTCGTCGGCGGGTTTGACCACTGGGCCGCTCACCCGGCCTTTTGGCGAGGTGGCGGGCTTGTCGCTTGGCAGCGTTTGGACGTCGTCGGGGAAGATGAGATGGGCGACGTCGCGTTCGATCAGCGCGGTCTTGATGGCCAGCGAGGCAAGCTCGGTGTGGTTGGACGTGGAGAGCACAGGCTGAGAGAATTTACTGACGGCCTGGAACGCCGATTTCAGATCAATGTCCTGGAAGGCGCCAGGCCCGAAAACCTGCGTTTGCACCTGGCCGGTCAGCGCCAGCACCGGCGCGCGATCGACCTTGGCATCCCACATGCCGGTCAGAAGGTTGGTCGCGCCGGGACCGGCGATGGTGAGACAGGCGGCGGGCTTACCGGTGAGCTTGCCATAGGCCGAAGCGGCGAAACCGGCTGCACCCTCATGGCGGATGCCGACATAGGCCATGTCTCCGTCCACCGTGCGGCGGCGGATCGCGTCCGCCAGGCCGAGATTGGAGTGCCCGACCATGCCGAAGACGCGTTTGACGCCCCAATTGACCATGGTTTCGGCCATCGCATCGGTGACGGTGCGCGTGTGGTCTGGTTCCGGCTCAAGCCCGACGAAAACCTCGCCGTCGCGCACCTCGACGGGATACGTCTTCTGGCCGCTATCCTCGTGACCGCCTGGAGGCGCGCCGGTGAGCGGATCAAAATCCCATCCATGCCAAGGGCAGCGGATCCAGCATTTGTCGTCAATGCCGCGCTCAATCGCGCCTTCGCCCAGTGGACCACCTTGGTGCGGACAATGATTGTCCATCGCCGCCCACTGGCCATCGAAATGCGACAGGCAGAGATAAAGGTTGCGCGCCGAGACGGTTTTGACGCGGCCCTCTGGCAGGTCGTCGACCTTGCCGACGCTGATCCAATCGAGTTCGCTCATGCCACACCTCCATAGGCAACGCCCGACAGGGCGGCCATGTCTTTTTTCCACGTGGTCAGGTCATGTTGATTGAACTGTGCCACATGATTGTGACCGCAAGCGCGGGCCATTACCTGCATCAGACCGACCGAGGCTTCGAAGAAATTGGTCAGCTGGCGCGCTGACTTTTCCACCACGATGCGGTTCACCAAATGCGGCTTCTGCGTCGCAATCCCGACCGGGCAATTGTTGGTGTGGCAGGCGCGCATGGCGATGCAACCAATGGCCTGCATGGCGGCATTGGAAACCGCAACCGCGTCAGCGCCGAGCGCCAGGGCTTTGATGAAGTCCGCCGGTTTGCGCAAGCCGCCAGTGATGACGAGCGTGACATCGTTGCGTTGCAGGCTATCAAGATGCCTGCGCGCGCGGGCGAGCGCGGGAATGGTCGGCACCGAAATGTTGTCGCGGAACAGAATGGGGGCCGCGCCCGTGCCGCCACCACGGCCATCCAAAATGATGTAATCCACACCAACCTCAAGCGCGGCGTCGATGTCCTTTTCGATGTGCTGGGCAGAGAGCTTGTAGCCGATCGGGATTCCGCCTGTTCGGTCGCGCACTTCGTCGGCGAAGGTTTTGATTTCGGATGGTTTGGTCCAGTCCGGGAAGCGCGGTGGCGATATCGCGTCCTCGCCTTCAGGGATCTCGCGCACTTCGGCGATTTTGCCGGTGTTTTTCGAACCGGGCAGATGGCCGCCGGTTCCGGTTTTTGCGCCCTGGCCGCCCTTGAAGTGGAAGGCCTGAACCTTGGCCAGCTTGTCCCAGTCGAAGCCGAAGCGGGAGGACGCCAGTTCGTAGAAGTAGCGCGAGTTGGCCTCTTGTTCTTCGGGTAGCATGCCGCCTTCGCCGGAGCAGATGCCCGTGCCGGCGAGCTCCGCGCCGCGTGCGAGGGCAATTTTGGCGGGTTCCGACAGTGCGCCGAACGACATGTCGGAGACGAAAAGCGGGATTTTGAGCCGCAGCGGTTTTTGCGCATTGGGGCCAATCACCACCTCGGTGCCGACCGGATCCTCATCGAGCAGCGGCGGTTTGTGCAATTGGGCCGTCAGAATTTGCAGATCGTCCCAGCTGGGAAGCTCGTCGCGTGGAACGCCCATCGCTTCGACCTTGCCATGGTGACCAGTTGTCGACAGGCCATCACGGGCATAGTGCTGGATGAGCCCGGTGAGCGGTTCTTCGGCCGTGCCGTGTGAGGTGTCGGCGTAGAGCCCGAGATAGGAATCGCGATCGAACGGCTGCGGGTTGTCCTTGCCCCAGGCGATAATCTCGTCGGCGTCAGCGTAAACGTCATCGCCTTCGATCCAGGAGGAGAATTTGGGAAGCTGCTCCTCATTGGCATATTCCGATATGCCGGTGTCGAGGCGGTAATCCCAATCGTGGACGCCACAGATAAGGTTCTGGCCACGCACGAACCCGTCGGCCATCAGCGCACCGCGGTGCAAACATCGACCGTAAAACACCGACACCTCATCGTCGAAGCGCACCACGACAAGGTCAACCTCCCCGACCAAGGCGTATTCAGGTTTGCGGTCGGCCAGTTCGCTCCAGCGCGCAACGACGGTTTTCTTCATTGTTGGTGTCCCCCCGGTTGGACCTACCACCTTCACGTGTGTGGCGCCGAGGTCAAGGCATCAACAAAAAAGGCCCGGCATTGCTGCCGGGCCTCGTCGTTTGATCCTTAATGGTCGAACGCTAGGCAGTGCGCTCGTTGCTAGGACCGGTTAGGATTTTTGGGCGTCCACTTCGATGGCGGCCGTGTCGGATTTGCCGATGCCCTGGGCATTGGTTGCGCCGCCATCAATGGCGATCTTGCGCGGCTTCATGGCTTCGGGCAGCTCACGCTTCAGCTCAATGTGAAGCAGACCGTTTTCCATCGAGGCGCCAGCGACTTCGACATAGTCGGCAAGCTGGAAGCGGCGCTCGAAATTGCGGGCCGCGATGCCACGATAGAGGATTTCGCGGGTGTCGCTGGCGACGTCCGCAGCCTTTTCACCGCGCACATGAAGCGTGTGGTTTTTGGTTTCCACGTGCAGCTCATCAGGGCCGAAGCCGGCCACCGCCATGGAAATGCGGTAGGCGTTCTCGCCGGTGCGCTCAATGTTGTAGGGCGGGTAGGCATTTGTCTCGTTGGAGACCTGCTGGTCGAGCATGGAAAAAAGCCGATCAAAACCAACGGTCGAACGATAAAGGGGCGAATAATCAACACGCATGAGTGTTCTCCATAAGAAGCAACAAGTTGAGTTTGGCGCCTGCGGCAATACCGTTGAAACAGCGTCGCGATCCCATTTGGCCATCGCTTTGCCACCTGCGCAGAAGGCCCGTTTGGCGCCTTCGAACCTATAGCTGCGTATTGGGTGAGCCGTTTTCAAGGGGTGGGTGCTTGGGGCCGCCCTAACCCCTTTTTTGGCCGCCTTTTTTCCCTGAACCGAAAATGAACGCGCGCTTCCAAATGGGTTCAGGGGCCGGTTGCTAGTTTCTGATCATCGCTGAGGCAAGCACCACCTGCTTCCACCCTTCGTTGCCCAGCACAGATGGTTTGAGGAGACGATGATGACCAACCGCAAAACCCTGATCAAAACCGCCATCGCTGGTGTGCTGGCTCTTGGTACGCTGACCGGTGGCGCCAACATGGCCCAGGCGAACAACTTTTCGTTCAGCTGGTCGACGCCGCAAGGCACTTTCACGCTTGGCCCGAATGGCCATCATTATCGGCCACACCACCACCGGCCGCGTTACCACCAGCCACGCCACTTTCAGCGTGAGCAGCTGCGCCCGCGTCAGGCGCGCCGCATTCTGCGACAGGCCGGCTTCCGTGACATTTCGTACCTGCGCGAACGCAACCGGGTCTACGTGTTCGAAGCCCGTGGCCAGCGCGGTTATCGCCGGATCGCCGTCAACAAGTTCAACGGCAATATCATCTGGCGCTGGGGTCGCCGCTAAGACTGCTTGCGCTCCCCCCAGCGCTAACGCAATGGACTTAGACGGTCGCCGATCCGCCCTCCAGGTGGCTTTCTAGGGCCGAGGCTGGTGTCCCCCATGTGGGACGCCAGCCTTTTTTTGTGCGCCGGTACAACCTCTTCTGGTCTTCACGCGCTCGTTGGTTGCATGGCTGTGTAGAGTGAGGCAAAGAGCGTCGATGGCTGTTGTCCTGCCCAAAATGATCGACGATGTCGAACGCCCCGAATCCGTTGTCGGAGAAGATGGGGCGTATCTTTATTGGGTCGACGGTATGCCGATGCAGCGTCTGCAACGGGTGTTCTATCTCTCGGTCGGCTTGCGCCGGAATGCGCGTGTGCGGGTGGCGCATTTTCGTCCGCTCGGCACCTCCATCGGTACGCTGGTGCTGATGCATGGGCGCGCGGAATATATCGAGAAATACGCCCACGTCATTGCGCACTACGTGAAGCTGGGTTTCACGGTTGTGACGTTCGATTGGCGCGGGCAGGGGCTCTCCAGCCGGGTCCTGCGCGAGGAACCGCGCAAGGGCCATATTCACGATTTCGATGCCTATGTGCGCGATCTGCAAATCGTCATCGAAAAAGGCGTGTTGCCGGACTGTCCGTTGCCGCTGATGGGTCTGGCCCATTCGATGGGCGGTTTGATCGCGCTGCACATGCTGGTGCGCAAGCCGCTCTGGTTCGACCGCATGGTCCTGTCGGTACCGCTGCTGCGCTACAATGTTTCGACCGCGTCACACGAGACGATCGTGCGGGGGTCAAAGTGGGCAACGCGATTGGGGTTGGGTCAGGCTTTTCCGCCTACCGTTGGCGAAACGCTGGCGGGGACAGGACCGTTCAAAGACAACGCCGTGACGTCCGACACCAAGCGTTATGAGGCGGCGTCGGGCATCCTCGCTGACCATCCAGAGCTCGGCTTGGGCGGGCCGACCTTCGGTTGGCTGCATCGTGTGGCGCGGGGCATGGCGCGTGTGTGGGATCAGGATTTTCTCGACCGGATCAAGACGCCCTGCATGTTCGTTCAAGCGGGCCATGACGACATCGTGTCGCCGGATGCGATTGAACGTTTGGCCGCCGCGATCCCAACCGCGACGCTGCTGCGCTTGCCGCGCTCCAAGCATGAGCCGATGTTCGAGCGCGACTCGATCCGCGACTTGTTTCTGGCCGCGACCGAAGCGTTCTATTCGATCCCCGAGCTGCGCGACCGCAATCTGAAACAGTCGCTGGAAAATTTCGACGTCACGCTGCTGTAGCGCTTTGTCTCAGCGGTTCGTTAGCGCGCTGCAGGCGCCAAGATTTCCGTCGTTTCGGCCAGCAACGACCGGTCGCCGACAGCGAGAACTTGTCCGGAGGAGGCTGTGTTGACGTCGGCCAGCGGCGCGCCGCGCCAGTCGGTCACTGTACCGCCCGCCGCTTCAATGATCGGCACCAGCGGCAGGATGTCATAAGGGCTCAGCCCGCTTTCAACGACAATGTCAGCCGTGCCGCAGGCGATCAGGGCGTAGCCATACCAATCGGTGCCATAGCGCACATTGCGTGCTTTGGCCTCAAGCCGGTCGTAGACGGCGCGCTCTTTAGCGTTGAACAGGGCGGGTGTGGTGGTCATCAAAGCGGCCGAGGCGAGGCCGTCGGCCTTGCGAGTTGTCATGGCCCGGCTTTCGCCGGCCTTGCTCCAGGTCGCGCCGCCATTGCCGACAGCGCTGAAAGCTTCGTCGATAAAGGGCTGGTGGGCGATGCCAGCGACCGGTGAGCCTTCATGCATCAGGCCGACCAGCATGCCCCAGAGCGGAACGCCGGCAACGAAGGCGCGCGTGCCGTCGATGGGGTCGATAACCCAAATGAACGGCGCGTCGAGGCGCACCGAACCATATTCTTCGCCGAAAATGCCATCATCGGGAAAGTGGTCTTCGATCAGTTTCCGCAAAGCCGCTTCGCAGCCGCGATCCGCCTCGGTGACGGGGTCATAGCCGCCTTGGTCCGCCTGTTTGTTGTCGATCGCCAGCGCAGTGCGAAAGAATGGCAGCGTTTCGCGCCGGGCGATGGCCTGCATTTGGGCAAACAAGGTGCTGCGGGCCGCGATGGCGTTCTGCCGCGGGTCAGTCATGGGAAGAAACCATTGTGGTTGATGTTGGTTTGCGCATGCCATGGATTTCCGTGGCGGGCAAATCTAGAGCACCGCGTCAGAAGGGAATGGGATTCCCAATTCGTGCTCCAAACGAGCACCCATCTTGCCAAGTGATTGCGTTTTGTCAGTCGGGCCTGTGGAAGAAATGCATAGGTATTCAGCCAGTTTGGATAAACATATGTCGATCGCGCGCAACTTTTGTTCGCGACTGTTGTCTTGACGCGACAATTTTGAGCATTCGGTCAAAAACCGACGGATTGTTCTTGACTTGCTGCGGTGCACACATCATTTTTGCAGTGCGTCATGGCCCTCCCGGCGTGACGTAATGCCCTCCTTGGGCGTTTCCTCCCTAGACTTGAGCCGTTTGACCTTCGGGTTAAACGGCTTTTTTTTGCGCGATTGAAGTATTACTCGGCGGCGGCGCGGTCGATCGGTGCGAACCGGACGACGTCCAGCATGAACAGCGCGTCCATCATCTCGCTCAGCGCATCCATCACCGCGTTGAAGCCGGCATTGGGCACGAGCGTGCGCTCGTTCATATAGAGCCCGCGATTGATCTCCAACTGCACGGCGTGAATGCCCTTATCGGGGCGGCCATAGTGTTCGGTGATGAAGCCGCCGGCATAGGGTTTGTTGCGGGCGACTGTGAACCCCAGGTCACGCAACGTTTCGACAATCGTTTCTGAGATTTCCGGCGCGCAACTGGCGCCAAAGCGATCGCCGACCACAAAGTCTGTGCTCAAGGTGCCACTGGCCGTACGGATGATCGATGGCATGGAATGGCAATCCATCAAGACCGACGCGCCGAACCGCACATGGGTTTGCGCCAGCGCCCGGCGGAGTGCTGAATGATAGGGCTTGTAGAGCTTTTCGACCCGCTCCATTGCGTCGGCGATGGGCAATTTGCGCCGGTAGATCGGCTGCCGGTCGCCAACGACGCGCGGCACCGTGCCCAGACCACCGGCGACGCGCAAGGAGGCGGTGTTGGCAAAGGCCGGCACCGCATCGGAAAACATCCGCGGATCAAGCTCATAGGGTTCACGGTTTACGTCGCAATAGCAGCGCGGGAACCGGGCCGCGATCATCGGCGCGCCCTTTTGTACCGAAGGCGTGATCAACCGGTCGACATAGGTGTCTTCTGACCGGCGAAGATCGAGGGTGGAAAGCTGCGAGGCTTCCAAAAAAGTGCGTGGGTAGCTGGTGCCCGAATGCGGTGAACCGAAGACAAACGGCACCGTTTGGGTGATCGGCACGAGCAGATCATAAGGCGGTGCGCTGTCGAACGATTCAACGGTGTCCATAAAGGCCCTTGGCTTGACGTGGCATCGGCGAGGTTGTGTTTGCTTGCGGCCCGATTGTGGCCGATCACAAAGGAATTTCAGGATCGCAGGTTCGCCGCATGAAGTCCACTGGGTGTGGCGGTTGCGAATCGGAGTGATTTATCAACCAATTCGGTGCTTTGCTGGGGACATTATCGCCCCAATGAGGCCCCTTTGCCTTTCCAAGCTTGAGGGAGCGCCGTATGTAGGCGCCAGCGGGCTGATTTCGAATCACGGGCCCGGGCCTTACCCTGGCCCGCCTCTTTTGGACCTTTGCCGATGAGCGATGAGATTGCAGATATGACGCGGATACTTCTGGCCGAAGACGATAATGACATGCGCCGCTTTTTGGCCAAGGCGCTGGAAAATGCCGGTTATGACGTCGTCTCCTTTGATAATGGGCAAAGTGCCTTCGACCGGCTCAACCAGGAGCCGTTCACGTTGCTCCTAACCGACATTGTGATGCCGGAAATGGATGGCATTGAACTCGCCCGCAAGGCGACTGCCCTCGACCCGGAAATCAAAGTGATGTTCATCACCGGCTTTGCTGCGGTGGCGCTTAATCCGGATGCCAATACGCCCAAAGACGCCAAGGTTCTCTCCAAACCGTTCCACTTGAAAGACCTGGTGGACCAGGTCGAAAAGCTTCTGGCGGCCTGACCGTCAAGGCCGAGGCCGAACGCCAGCAAAGGCGCTTGCATCGGTGAAGCTTACCCGATAAGACCTCGCCACCGTTGAGGGCGCGTAGCTCAGCGGGAGAGCACTTCGTTGACATCGAAGGGGTCGGCAGTTCGATCCTGCCCGCGCCCACCATTCGCTCCGCTCATGGCGGGCGCGGTTTTTTTTTGGCTCTGCGATAGGGTTCCCCAATCGCAACCGCATAGGCCCACCATTCCTTCCCCGCTCCGTGTCCCTGCGGTTGGACCGCAGGTCCAGAGTCAAGAATGATGGCCCGACCGCATGTTTCGCTTCGTTCAAGATGGCGCGGATTTTCCGTTGCTCTGAACCCGACTGGGCGTCGGGTTCAACCGCAGGGGCCCACCGTTTTTCCCCCGCTTACCGGTCGTCATCCCTGTGCTTGTCACAGGGATCCACTCCGGTGAGTGCTCAGTCAGTTCAGCGTTTGCCTATAGGCCTCAGGCAAGGATCCCGGCTCAAGGCCGGGATGACGATCAATGCGTGGCCCGCTTGACTTTCGCCGGCCACCTTGGCATGGACTGGCCAAGCTTTTGATGAGGCGCGCAGCAATGCGCGCCCTTTTGTTTGTGGCACCGCCTGATCGAGTGCCCATCTGATGTGAAGGTCCGTTGTTATGAAGATCAAGAACTCGCTGAAATCGCTGATGAAGCGTCACCGCGATAACCGCATGGTGCGTCGCCGCGGCCGCGTTTACATCATCAACAAAACCCAGGGTCGCTTCAAAGCGCGCCAGGGCTAAACGCTGTCCCCTTTCGCCTTGGGTTTTGGCTCACGGCTTGGTGATTTTGACGAACCGCATGACCTGATGCACACTTCAGGCCATGCGGTTTTTCTTTACCCGAAGCCTGCCTGATTCGCACACGGCGCTTGCGCTATGGCCGGCCGCAATGCTCGTCTTTGGTCTGCTCGCTTTTCCGGCCCAAGCTGCCGAAGATACCGCCGCTGCGTCCACCAGCATCAACGATACCATCCTCACCGATCCCGGATCGCTGGATAGCGAGGCCGATCCCATCCAGAGCGTTGGCTCGCTGCTTGATGCGTTGGCGCTCAGCGAAGATGGACAGGCCGCCGACGAACTTTCGCGGCAAATCCAAAATCTCTGGAACCAATCGGGAAGCGAAACGGTCGATCTTTTGATGCGTCGCTCGAGTGTTGCCATCCGCGTGCGCAATTACACGATGGCGCTCGATTTGCTCGACACGGTGATCGTACTTGAACCGGACTATGCGGAGGGCTGGAACCGGCGCGCAACGGTTCATTTCCTGCGCGAAGATTACGGTCTTTCCATCGCTGACGTTGAACAGGTGTTGCGTCTCGAGCCGCGCCATTTCGGCGCGCTCAGCGGCATCGGGTTCATTTTAGAAGAACTCGGTCAGGACCGTCAGGCGCAACTCTTCCTCTCCGAGGCCTTGCGCGTCCATCCTCATATGAGCCGCACGCGCGAAGTTCTGGGTGCCATCGAGCGACGATTGCGCGGCGCACCCATTTGACCGGATTTCTTGTTGCTCTTGTTGTTCTTGTCGGCTCCGCCGGCCTGGTCACGCAGGTCGGCGCTGCATGGTTGGACCGCGCGCATCCACCAAGCGGTCGTCTCGTCGATGTGGATGGCGCGATGGTTCATCTGGTCGAGCACGGCACGCCATCGGTCGACCGGCCAAGCCTGCTTTTCGTCCATGGCGCGAGCTCCAATCATCGGGAGTTCATGATTGCGCTTGGCGAGCACGTGCCGGAGCGTTTCGGCGCGGCGTCTCACGCGCTTTATATGGATCGACCGGGGCAAGGCCACAGCGAACGATTAGACGGCGATCACTCGCCACGCGAGCAGGCGGACCGATTGATTGCGGCGGCCCGTGCGGCAGGCGCGACGCGGATCATCGCGGTCGGCCACAGCTGGGGCGGGGCGGTGGTCGCGCAAATGGCCGTGCACCACGGTGATATTCTGGATGGCGCGGTGTTCGTTGCACCGGCGACCCATCCTTGGCCGGGTGGGGTCGACTGGTTTTACGGGATCGCTGACCGCCCCTTTTTCGGCTGGCTGTTCACCCGCTTGATCGCCCTGCCGGCAGGATGGTTCCAAATCAGATCGGGGGTGGAGGGCGTGTTTGCGCCGGACCCGCCACGATCAGAGTATGCGGAGCGGCTGATGCCACGCATGGTGCTGCGACCGCACGCCTTTCAAGCGAACGCGCAGGACGTGCACCGCCTCAAACCATTCGTCATCGCTGAAGCGGATAGCTATGCGGACATCACGATGCCGGTTCACATCATCACCGGCGATGAAGACGGCGTGGTCTTGCCGCACATCCATTCCGATGGGTTGGAACGCGATATTGAAGGTGCGCAAAAGATCGTCATCGAAGGTGGCGGGCATATGCCTCACCAGACTCATCCGGAACTGGTGTTGGATGCGGTCGACGCGATTATGGATTCTGTGGACCGGTCGGCGGAGCCTGTTTAGCTCAGCCCGTGGCTTTGATCCTCACGCACGAATGCAATGCGCAGCAAATTGGTCGCGCCAGGCGTTCCGAAGGGCACGCCTGCTGTCACGATGATGCGGTTGCCGGGGCTTGCAAAGCCCTGGTTCATGGCTACGGCGCAGGCCCGTTCCACCATATCATCAATGTCGGTGGCATCATCGGTCGCGACCGGATGAATGCCCCAGATCAGCGCCAAACGGCGGGCCGTGCGGGCACGCGGGGTGATCGCGATGATGGGCGTTTGCGGGCGTTCGCGGGCGGCGCGGATGCCGGTGGCGCCGGACGATGTGTAGCAAACCAACGCCGAGAGATGCAGCGTTTCGGCGATCTGGCGGGCTGCTGCGGAGATCGCATCGGCGCCGGTGGCCTCGGGCTCGGTGCGCTGTGCGTTGATAATCGAGCGGTAGAGCGGATCGTTTTCGGTTTCGATGGCGATGGTGTTCATCATCGAGACCGCTTCGTGTGGATAGTCGCCGGCAGCTGATTCTGCCGAGAGCATAATGGCGTCAGCGCCTTCATAAACGGCGGTGGCGACGTCAGAGACTTCGGCGCGCGTCGGCACAGGCGAATTGATCATCGATTCCAGCATTTGCGTCGCCACGACCACCGGCTTGCCGGCCTTGCGCGCGGCGCGGGTAATGCGCTTTTGCGTGCCGGGCAGGGACGCCAGCGGCATCTCCACGCCCAGATCGCCACGGGCGACCATGATGGCATCGGAAAGCTCGATGATCTCTTCGATCTTTTCTACCGCTTGCGGCTTTTCGATTTTCGACAGGATGCCGGAGCGGCCACGGGCGATCTTGCGCACCTCGGCCACGTCCTCTGGTCGCTGAATGAACGACAGCGCGATCCAGTCGGCTTCTGCTTCCAGCGCGGCAGCCAGATCGCGACGATCCTTTTCGGTCAGCGCGCCGCCGGAAATGGTGGTGTCGGGCAAACTCACGCCCTTGCGGCTCGACAGTTTGCCGCCAACGATCACCTTGGTGTCGATATAGCTCTTCTTATCGGTGCCTGTGCATTCAAGGCGCAGCTTGCCGTCATCAAGGATCAGCGTGTGGCCGACATCCATGCCCTCGAAAATCTCAGGGTGGGGCAGCCGCACGCGTTCCACGGTGCCCGGCTCGTCTTTGGTGTCGAGACGGAACGACGCGCCGTTTTCCAACATCACTGCATCATCGGCGAACATGCCGACGCGCAGTTTCGGGCCTTGGATATCGACCAGAATGCCGATGGTGCTGCCGACATCGGCCTCCACTTCACGGATTTTGGCCATCATCGCCCGCATCTTTTCCGGGTCGCCATGGCTCATATTGATGCGGAAGACATCGGCACCGGCAAGGTGCAGCTCTTTGATTTGCTCGACTTCGGAACTGGCCGGCCCGAGGGTGGCGAGGATCTTGACGCTGCGGTTGCGCTTGTGCATGGGCGGCCTGTCGCTATTGGAGGGAGTCTTCGGTCAACTGCACGGTCCAACTGGCCTGCCCGGCGGTGTCCACTTCAAAGAAGCCGGTCGTCTCAAGCCCGCGTTGTGCGCAATCTTCGAATCCCCGAATGGTGAAGATACGTGCGTGTGTACACATATAGTGGCGGCCTTTCCACTCCCCGCCGCGGTCATAGTCAATCGCATAGACATAATAGTAGCGTGACACGAGGGAGCCCGAGCGCAGCGTTTCGCATGTGTCGGTCGGCAAATTCCACCAGCCTTCCGAAATCCAGCCCTGACGGGAATCGTAGCCGAGCGCGACGCCGATGGTGCTGGAGGTCTCATTGCAAACGCGAAAACCTGTCGGCCCGACACCAAGACCGCTTGGCGCGGCACTCGCCTCTTCCATGGCGTCGGTGCCTTCGACGAGGCGGCCTTCAATGCCCTCATTGCCTGCCGTTTCAACCGCCTGGGTGCGATTGTAGAGCACGTAGCCGCCGACCACCAAGGCGGCGACCGCAAAGGCGGTGACGACAAAAGCAAAGGTCAGGCCCGGCTTGCGGGCGCGTCCTGCGGTGGGATTGAGAAGCCTCATATCGGTCTTATTATCGTTCTCTCATCTAGGTGCAAGCGTCTGCCTAGGGCGAAGCAGGGCGCGATTGTTTTCGCCGTGCTTCGTCGGGGATCAAGTGCAACTCAAGGCGCTGTCCATGGCCTGATGCCGCGTCGAAATTGCGGCAGCGCGAACCTTTCTTGGCCGCCGGCTCGATGGCCAGTCGACGAACAAGCCTTTGCGCTCTTTGATAGAAAGTCGCGGGCTCTGACCCTTGCATGCAGCGCATCATCAGCGCTACCTGATGCGGGCGGTCGTGCCGAAGAGGCCGACCCGCCCAGCTAACATGCTCGCGGAAAGCACAAGCCATGGATCAGCCGGTCGATCGACAGGCACAGATTACGCGTGACGCGCTGCCTTACGAGGTGCGCCTGCGTGATACCGATCATGGTCTTATTATTTTGTGCGATCACGCTGAAAACACCCTGCCGCCGGAGTATGGCGCGCTGGGCGTTGAGGCCAGCCAGTTGGAGCGGCACATCGGCTACGATATCGGCGCAAAAGCGCTGTGCGAAAAGCTTGCTGATGCGCTTGATGCAACGCTGGTGATGACGCGGTTTTCCCGCCTTCTCATCGATCCCAACCGTGGCATCGATGACCCGACCCTCATCATGCGGCTGTCAGACGGCGCGGTCGTGCCGGGCAATGCCCATCACGATGCGGCAGAACGCGCGCACCGCATCGCGACCTATTATCAGCCCTATGATGACGCGGTTTCGGGCGCGATTGGCCATGTCCACCAGGCGACATCGCGCGCGCCGGTGCTGTTCTCCGTGCATTCCTTCACGCCCATTTGGCGCGGCCACCCGCGACCCTGGCACGCCGGGGTTTTGTGGCACAAAGACCCACGTTTGGCGGTGCCGCTGATCGAGGCCTTGTGCGCTGAAGGCGACCTCATCGTTGGCGACAACGAGCCCTATCGCGGGGAACTTCCCGGCGACACGATGCATCGCCACGGAACCTGTAAGGGCCTGCCCCATGCCTTGTTGGAGGTGCGGCAGGACCTGATCCATGACGATGCGGGCGTCGAGTCATGGGCGGACCGCCTGATCCCGATGCTTGCCAAACTTGTGAAGCGGCCGACCCTGCGCCACATACTGCCTGTCGACCAACGCTAGAGAAGGACCCACCGATGGACCAATCCACCCAGCGCGATCTTGAAGCGGCGGCGTTTCGCCGTTTGGTGGCGCACTTTCAAAAGCGCACCGATGTGCAGAATATCGACCTGATGACGCAGGCCGGCTTTTGCCGCAACTGCCTGTCGAACTGGCTGGTTGATGCCGCAGAGGAGGCTGGCGTCGATCTGGATAAGCCCGGCGCGCGGGAGTTGGTCTACGGCATGCCGTATGAGGAGTGGAAGGCCAAGCACCAGCCCGAGGCGACGCCTGAGCAAGTCGCCGCCTTTCAAAAAGCGCAAGCTGAACACAGCGATTGAGGCGCAAACGGCCGCTTGTCCCCAGCCTTCTGGCAACCATCCACGGCATTGATCCTTGGCGCGGTTGACCGGTCAACGGGCCTTTGGTTGATCAGACATCCCACATTTGGAGAGAATTGATGGCGGATAGCAGCGTAGCAGCCGGCCAATTGCGCAGCCTGATCGAGCGGATCGAGCGGCTTGAAGAAGAGAAGAAGGCCATCGCCGACGACATCAAGGACGTTTACGGCGAAGCCAAAGCCAATGGCTTCGACACCAAGGTGCTGCGCCAGGTGGTGCGTATCCGCAAACAGGATCAGGCCGAGCGTCAGGAACAAGAAGCGCTGCTGGATCTATATCTAGCAGCTTTGGGCGGGCCGGCCTCGCCGTCGCCCACTGACGTGGACGGCTAGATCATTCTGTAAGGCGAGACGCGCTAGCTGCCGGAGCGGCCAAAGCCGTCGGTGCGCAGCTGGAACGTGTTCGAGGGAACAAAGCCGCTCGACTGCACGACTGTAGGCGACAGGCTGACGGTGCCGGTGGGCGCGACGAGCGCTGCATGTTGGGCGCCACGTATCGACTGTTTGGCGAGCGCCGGCGAAAGATCATCTGCAATCGGATAGAGGCGACCGGTGATGCCAGTGCCCGAGGCTGTGTCGGTCGAGCCGGTTAGTATGTCGATGGCCGATTGGGCCGGGGTGCGCGCCGGGTCTTCCGCAGCGAAGGCGGCAGCAATCAATGCGTTGCCCTGAGCGGATGATGGCGTCGGTGTTGGAGTTGCTGCAACCAGTGTCGGCAAGGGCGTTGGTACTGGCGGGATAAAGCGTGGCGCGGCTGGATCAGCGGCTTGCGCCGCCGCCGCCAATTGGCCGGTCTCGCTGAGCACATTGCCGGGCGTCAGCGGCGATTGGGTCGGTTGAGCGAAGGCCAACAGCGACTCGTTCGGATCAGGCGCTGACGCTGTGGTTGCAGGGCTTGTTGTGGACGGCTCAGCGGGCGTGACCCCCAGGGCCTGGGCTACCTGTCCAGTGAGGCTTGCTTGCGCGGCGCGTTGTTCAGCAAAGCGCGCTTCGATGATCGCGGCGATTTGGCCGGGCGCAGGCACAGATTGCGCAATCTGTTGCGCCCGGGTGATCGCCGGCAAGGCGGTTGGCGTCTGCGATGCAGGTTGAGCCGCTGGTGTCACTGCCGCCAAGGTTGGCTGAGCGGCGACAGGCGGCGCCAAGGGCGCTGTTGCCGGGGCCGATTGGGCCAGAGCAAACGCGTTGTCGAGCGCGACGGCGCCGGGCGCGGCTGGCGCTGGGCGCGTGCCAAGGGCGGCAAGCTGGATATCGTCGATGGTCGGCGCCGGTGTCGGCGAGGGGACCGCTAGGCCCGCCACGGTTGAGGGCGCCCCCCATGTTCCATCGGCGCTGGCATTGGGTGGCAGCACCGGTGATGGTGCGGCGTAGCGATCGCGCGGTGCGCTGGCGACTTCGGTCTCGGCGACCGCCGGCTGCTCGGGCAGGCTCGCGACCACTGTCCGCGTCGGTGCGGTGGGCACATCGGCTTCTGGTTCAGGTGTGTTGCCGCCGAAGAGCGCCTGCAGGAAGCCGCCACCGCTTTCGCCTGGCAGCACGATATCGCCGTCGCCGTCGTTTTGCGCCGACGATGCGCTGGAGCCGGCCGAAGCGAAGATCGTGCGACCGCCGCCGCGTTGCAGCTCGCGTTGCGCCTGCTCGAAACCTGGCATTGGCTGCCCGTCAGCAGGAACGTGGATGGTCCGTCCATTGGGGAACACGCGCGAGAGCTGTGTGCGGGTCATGCGTGGCCACATGCGCACCGTACCTGTGTCCAAATGCACAAAAGGCGTCCGTGAGCGCGGATAGAAGCCAACACCGCCTTGCTGAAGGCGAAGGCCTGCGGCGCGGATTTCAGAGGCCGCGACGCCAGGAATGAAGAAATCCATTGCCCGGCCTTGGGTATGCTGCGAGTTACGGGCAACGCCGGATGACCGACGGCGCAACATGTTGTTGGTGGCCGGTGAACGATAGGCCGACACGACATGGATGGGTTCGGAGGCGCGGACTTCGCGGTAGACCGTCCAAACCACGTCGAACAGGTCTGGGTCGATGCGCGTGACCTCATCGCGGCGCCAGTCGCGCAGGAAGCGATTGAGTTGATTGAGCCCGGCCTGCACGAAGCGGCCATTGCGCTTGTAGGTGACGGTCAGCCGCTCATGGGTGTGGGTGTTGTAGAGCGAAAGCGTGCGGTCCTGCGCCGAGGCCAAGCTGGCACCCGTGGTGAAGAAGGTCAGGGCCGTCAGAAGAACGAGAAGAGCGAAAGGCTTGGCAATGGAGGGTTTGAAAATGGAAGGAAGAGAGGATGCACCCGACAGGCGTTTATTGCCTGCCCGCGCCTCGGCCTTTGAGGCCGTCTCTACTCGCGCCGTCCCGTGTCCCAAATTGCCCTCGCTTGCGTTGCAAGACCCTGCAGAGTTGACGAGATGCTTGTTCTAGCACCGAGCCTTTGCCTGCCTGTCGCCCCAAGGCGACGCTTGCGTATGCCCAACCGACTGTACCCAACATCGGTAAAACTTGGTCAAATCATGGCGCTGCGCCTTGAGCAAGCGCAAGTGGCTTAGGCTTCCACGATTAGGGTTAAGCCTTGGTTACGAAAGCGAAACCGCTTTCCGTGCGAGTAGCCCGAGCCGGTCAGCTGCCGGTGAAGCCAAGCGCGGCAAGAACCCGGCCATGATGGCCATAAATGTCGCGCGCCATGATCAAGCGACCATCCTCGTTCACCCGGGCTGTGAAATAGGTCAGGTGAACCGGAATGTGGTTGTCCAAGATTAGGTTGCGCTCACGCGGGCCCTGTAGGGACCGTGCGCGCGCCACGTCCCAATCGGGTTCATTGGTCAACAGAGCTTCGGCAAAGGCCCAGGGATCAAGCACGCGGACGCAGCCATGACTGAAGGCGCGCTGGTCACGCCCAAACAATCCGCGCGACGGCGTGTCATGGAAGTAGATCGCATGCCTGTTGGGGAACATGAACTTGATTTCGCCCAGCGCGTTGCGGCTACCGGGACGCTGGCGGATGCGCGGCATGCCCTGCTCGGCGGCGGCCTGCCAGTTGACGGCAAATGGATCAATGCTCTGGCCGTTGTAGAGAATTTCGTAATTGCCACGATTGGCATAGCCGGGATCTTGCAGAAGGCGCGGCAAGATTTCGTTGCGCGCAATCGAGGACGGCACGTTCCAATATGGGTTCACGGCCATGTACTCCATCTCGTCAGAGAAGATGGCCGTGCGGTGGCGGTTCTGGCCGACAACGGTGCGGGTGGTGAAGATGCTCTCACCCTCGCGCATCACCCACAGCCGATACTCCGGCACATTGGCGATGACGTGGAACGCGCCAAGTTCGCGCGGCATCCAGCGCCAGCGCTCCATGTTGGCAATAACGTGCGGCACCAGATCGCCGGCCTGTTCATTGAGCGCGGCAAAGGTCGCCGGACCGACAATGCCGTCGGCGGTCAGATTATGGTCGGCCTGGAAGGTTTTGACCGCGGCGTCGAGCGCTTCATCGAACAGATGCGGGTCGGGTGAGGAAGGTTCAGGGTCTTCGTCGGACCGTGTGCTGACAAGTTGGACCTCGGCCTCGTCGATGCTGGCCGTCATCATTGGGTCGAGCAGACCCAGCCGGTCGCGCAATTGTGGCACGCGCGGATCGGTGTCGCCAAGACGGATCGTCCCACCTTCGGCAATCGGTTCCAGGATTTCGGTTTCGGACCGCTCGCGCAGATTGGCCAGTTCTTGGCGCAGCGCGTGGAATTGGTCGTGCTGCGGATGGTAGGCGACCAGCGCGCCGGCCAGATCTTCGGAGGCAAGAAGCGCCGGCATGACTGTTGCCGGGTCAACGAAGTTGCGCTCAAGCGTGATGTCGCCGCCAATGCTCGCCGGATTGACGCGGCCTGTCATGGCGTGACGGGCATAGCGCAGCGCCCAAAGCGTCATGCCAATATCAGCGCGGGCAGCGGCCATGGCGTCGGAGGCTTTGGCGTCGGCGTCGATGAACGCAGGGTTTTCAAAATCGACGGGGTTTAACCCATAGGCGTCGGCGGTCTGAAAAAGGTCGAGCAGCGTTTCACCACGCGCATTGAGACGTCCGCTTGTCAGGAACAGTGGCGCATGATCGCGGGCGGCATAGAAAGCTTGCGCGGCTTGGCGCTCGGAACTCGTGGTTTCGCCGTCATTTTCCAATCCGCTACCGATGATCGATGCAATGGATTGGGTGGTCAGCGTGTCGATCATGCGCGCATCGCGGGCGGCGATGGCTGCTTCGTCGATGACAGGTGCCGGCGCGGCAGCAGGCGTGATCGTGCGCGCGATGACCGTGTTTGGTCGGGCTGGGTTTGGGAGCGCCTCGCCAGTTTGCGGCGCCACTACGGCGGGCTTGGCAAGTTCAAGGCGTGGGTCGATGGGGAAAACACCGGCTTCGGCCATCAGGTCGAAGTCGGCATTGATGATGATCGCGCGCGCGATGGCATCTTCGACGCAAACCGGATCGACTTCGCATTCCAGGTCGAGGGGGTGCCGATCGGTGGCATGACCAAGACTGGTCAGGGCGGTGGTCAGCAATGCGGCTAAGAGCCAGGTGCGTTTCGTCAAAACGTTCATCTCCTCGTCGCTGTCGCAGTTCCCTGCTGCCGACAGCTATGCCCCGAAACGTGCCCCATTAACGGCGCGAATCAGTGCTTGCGCAAAGATCGAGCCGATGACAGAGGCGTGACAGACTGACCCAGGGCTCGCAAGCGCAGGCGGGCCACGCCCCGGTCAAATCCGCGTGAAACTAGGCCGTCAACCTTGAGGGTTGCTCTTGTGCAACAGACTTTCCGTCTTCCGCCGCGCCATCAGGATTGGAGGCGTCGATCTGGTAGTCGGTCAGTTTTCGGTAAAGCGTCGAACGGCCAATGCCGAGCGAGCGGGCAACCTCGCTCATATGACCGCCAAGATGGCCAATGGCGAAACGGATCGCCTGTTCTTCCAGGGCTGCCAGCGTGCGTGGTGATCCGGCGCCGTCGGTCAGATCGGCCATGCCATAGCGTGAGGCGGCATCGATCATGGCGGGCTGCACGGCGCTTTCGCCCAACATGGACGCATTTGCGGACGAGGATGTGGCCGGGTGACTGGCGCCAGACGTTGCCCCAGACTTGGCGGCCTCCAACGGCACCACCATGCCTTCGCGGGCAGCGATCTGTGGGAACTCGGCCGGCGTCAGCTGGTCTCCATCGCAAAGGACCACAGCGCGGAAGACTGCGTTTTCCAACTGGCGAATGTTGCCGGGCCAGTCGTAACCGCTGACCAATTCTAGCGCTGGGGCGGAGATGCCGCGAATGTGGCGTTTGCCCTCTTCAGCGGCAAAGCGCACCAGGAAATGCTCGATGAGATGCGCAATGTCGTCCATGCGCTCGCGCAGCGGCGGCACCCAAATTGGGAAGACATTGAGGCGGTAATAAAGGTCCTCGCGGAAATGACCATCGCGGGTGAGATCGATCAGCGGGCGGTTGGTCGCCGAGATCAGACGGAAGTCAGCACGGGTCGGTGCCTTAGCGCCAATCGGATCGATCTCGCCGTTCTGCAGGGCCCGCAGGAGTTTGACCTGTATATCGAGCGGCAGTTCGCCGATTTCATCAAGGAACAGCGTACCGCCATGGGCTTCGGCAAACTTGCCGACATGTTTGTCGTTGGCGCCGGTGAACGCGCCTTTCTCATGGCCGAACAGCACCGATTCGACGAGTTTTTCCGGGATCGCGCCGCAATTGACGGTGACCAGCGGTTTGTTTTTGCGAGGGCTGGAGCCCTTGATGGCGCGCGCAATCATCTCCTTGCCGACGCCGGATTCGCCCTCGATCAAGATCGGGATCTGCGATTTGGCGGCGCGCTCGGCCAGTTGCACCACGCGGGCCATAGCCGGTGAGCGGGTGATGATGTCGGTAACAGTGAGGCGACCTTCGGCGGAGCGCTTGATCTGGCTGACCGTGTCTTCCAGCGCGCTCATCTTCAGCGCATTGGCCAGGCACACCCGCAGCCGCTCAGGCGAGACCGGCTTGACGACAAAGTCGCTGGCGCCGTGTTTCATCGCCGAGACCACGGTGTCGATGGAGCCCTGGGAGGTCTGCACGATGACTGGGACGGCGTTGCCGTCGGCTTTCAGCGCGGACAGAACGCCCATGCCGTCAAGATCGGGCATAATGAGGTCGAGCAGAATGGCGCGAACGGCCTTGCCGTCAGGGCCGCGCAGGAAGTTCAAAGCCTCCTGGCCGCTTTCCATACAGATTGGGCTATGGCCCAACCGGGTGAGGGCTGCTTCGAGCAGCCGCCTTTGTACAGGATCATCGTCTACGACCAGAACTGAGGAACGCAAGGGCACGCACTTCTCCACGCAACGCTTTGACAGGCCAAGACAATCGGCTTGTTTCGAACGGGGACAGCATGCCGCGATAGGGTAAACGGGCGATTAAGCATAAGAACCGTTTGCCCGCTTTCTTCGTAACTAGAGATTATTGCCGCACGCATATCGGGGCTTGCGTGGGTGCGGGACGGCGCGTACCGCTGCGCTTCGTCGATATCTAGGATCGGGATTGAGCTACGTATGGCTGCGCAAAATGCTGCACTAAAAAACCTTCCAGAATGGGATTTGTCCGCGCTTTACGATGGAATCGGGAGCGCAAAAGTCGCCGCTGATTTGGCGAAAGTCTTGGAGGATTGCAAAAGCTTCGAGGCACGCACCAAGGGCAAAATGGCTGGACTCTTGAGCGCTGGCGGCGACAAACTCGCTGCTGCCATTGCTGAGTACGAGGCAATCGATGAGTTGATGGGGCGGCTCTATTCGTTTGCCGGCCTGGTCTATTCGGAAAACACCACCGATCCGCAGCGGGCAAAGTTTTTCGGTGATGTGCAGGAGAAGCTGACCACGGCATCCTCGCACCTCATCTTTTTCACCCTGGAACTGACAAAACTCGACGATGCGGCGCTTGCGGCAGGCTATGGCGACGCGGCGCTGGCCTATTACAAGCCCTGGATCGACGACACGCTGCGCGAGAAGCCCTACCAGCTGGACGACAAGCTGGAGCAGTTGCTGCACGAAAAATCGGTGACCGGGCGGGCGGCTTGGAACCGATTGTTCGATGAAACGATTGCCAGCCTGCGCTTTGATGTCGATGGGCAGGAACTGTCGCTTGAACCGACGCTTTCGCTGCTTCAGGACAATGATGGCGGCAAGCGTAAAGCGGCTGCCAAAGCGCTGAGCGCCACATTGGGTGGCGAGCTGCGCACGTTCACGCTGATCACCAATGTTCTCGCCAAGGACAAGGAAATCTCCGACCGCTGGCGCGGTTTTGCCGATGTCGCCGACAGCCGACATCTCGCCAACCGGGTCGAAGGCGAGGTGGTCGATGCCTTGGTCTCGTCGGTGCGCGCGAGCTTCCCCAAACTGTCGCATCGCTATTATGCGCTGAAGGCCAAATGGATGGGCCAGGATGCGCTCGATTATTGGGATCGCAACGCGCCACTGCCCAATGCCGACAAGAAGCTGATCGGCTGGAACGAAGCCAAGAGTATCGTGCTAGATGCTTATCAGGGTTTCTCGCCGGAGATGGCGACCATCGGCAAGCGGTTCTTCGATGAAAACTGGATCGATGTGCCATCGCGCGAAGGCAAATCGCCGGGCGCCTTTTCTCACCCGACCGTGCCGAGCGCGCATCCTTACATTCTGCTCAACTATCAAGGCCGCACACGCGATGTGATGACGCTAGCCCACGAGCTTGGCCATGGCGTGCACCAAGTGCTGGCGGGCAAGCAAGGTGCTCTGATGGCACAGACCCCGCTGACGCTTGCCGAGACCGCTAGCGTTTTTGGCGAGATGCTGACCTTCCGTTCGGTGCTGTCGCAGACCGATGACGTGGCGCAGCGCAAGAGCCTGCTCGCCGGCAAGGTCGAAGACATGATAAACACGGTGGTGCGCCAGATCGCGTTCTACACGTTTGAACGTAAGGTTCATGAGGCGCGCAAAGAGGGCGAACTCACCTCAGAGCAGCTTTGCGATCTTTGGATTTCGGTTCAGCATGAAAGCCTCGGCGATGCGGTTCAGTTCGACGATGGCTACCGGCCCTACTGGACCTATATCGGCCACTTCATTCACTCGCCGTTCTATGTCTATGCCTATGCCTTCGGCGATTGTCTGGTGAATTCGCTTTACGCTCGATACGAAAATGCCCATGAAGGTTTCACCGAGCACTATCTGGACCTTCTACGCGCTGGCGGATCCAAGCCCTACAATGAGCTTTTGGTACCGTTCGGCCTGGATGCCCGCGATCCCGATTTCTGGCAGGCCGGCCTGAACGTGATTTCCGGTTTCATTGATGAACTGGAAGCGCTGGAAGCTTAAGCGGTTGGTTAAAACAATGTCGTCACCTCTGTGCTCGTCACAGAGGTCCATTCCTTTGAGTTAGGCCGACGCGCGGTGAAATGGATTCCTGTGACAAGCACAGGAATGACGATCCAGCTTTGTCGGGCCTAGTGGCAATCCTTTCACGCCCTATATGCGTACCAGAGCGTCCCCCTCGCATGTGAAAGACCGCAATGGCCGATGAACGCAACGATTCTGAACGCAACCGCCTGACTGGACGGCTTGGCCGTTATGCCCGTGTCAGTACATCGGTGGGTGGCGTGGCTGCGACCATGGCGCGGCGTCGGTTGTTTGGCGGGGCTAAGGTCAATCCTGCCGATGCCGAAGCCTTGGCCGAGGCGCTTGGTGGGCTGAAAGGCCCGCTGATGAAGGTGGCGCAGCTCATTTCCACCATCCCCGATGCGGTGCCGGCTGAATATGCCGCCGAGTTGCAAAAACTTCAAAGCGAAGCGCCGCCAATGGGCTGGGCGTTTGTGAAGCGACGCATGCGCGCTGAACTGGGTGCGGGCTGGCAGGAGAAGTTCGACAGTTTCGAGCACGCGCCAACGGCGGCGGCCTCATTGGGTCAGGTGCACAAGGCGCGTTCGCTGGATGGCCACGATCTGGCGGTGAAGCTGCAATATCCTGATATGGCTTCAGCGGTTGCGGCTGATCTTCAGCAGCTTGATTTCATCTTTTCGCTGTTCCGGCGGATGGATGCGGCTATCGATCCTTCGGAAATGAAGCAGGAGATCGCTGAGCGGCTTCGCGAAGAGTTGGACTACAATCTGGAAGCAGCGCACGCAAAACTCTATCGCAATTTCTTTGGCACCGATGATGCGTTGGTGCGGGTGCCGGATGTGGTGGATGAGCTTTCCACCAGTCGCCTGCTGACGCTTGGCTGGCTCGATGGCGAAAAAATCCTTGATTTCAAAGAAGAAAGCCAAGAGGTGCGCAACCGGCTTTCCACCGCGATTTTCCATGCCTGGTGGCGGCCCTTTGCCCATATCGGTGTGATCCATGGCGATCCGCATTTGGGCAATTATCAGGTGTTCCGCGAGGATGGCGCGCCGCAAGGACAACCATCGGGCATCAACCTTCTCGATTATGGCTGCATCCGCAAATTTCCGGCGCGCTTTGTCGATGGCGTGTTGCAGCTCAATGAAGGGCTGATGAAGGATGATGAGGATCAGATCATCCACGCCTATGAGCTGTGGGGTTTTGAGAACCTGACCAAGGAATTGCGCGATGTGCTCAACATCTGGGCGCGGTTCATCAATGGCCCGCTGCTGGAAGACAAGGTGCGCGCCGTTGCCGCTGGCGTCAACGCCACGGAATACGGCCGCGAGCAGGCGATTATGGTGCGCAAGGAGCTTCAGCGTCTTGGGCCGGTGAAAATCCCGCGCGAGTTCGTCTTCATGGACCGGGCTGCGATCGGCCTTGGCGGTGTCTTCCTGCATCTGCGCGCTGAGCTCAATTTCTATCAGCTCTTCCAAAAAGAGATCGAGAATTTCGATCCGGCTACCCTGGTCGAAAAGCAGAGCAAAGCCATGGCGGACGCCGGGTTGGAGCCGATTGGCGCTGAGGATCACGGCCTTGATGCCGTTCCATCGGCCGTTGCGGCACAATAACCGCCCGCTCTTGGCCGACGTGGATTGTCAGCGCTTACCTTGCTGGTGTAAGCGCTTGGTCGATCCCTTTCCCTTCGGTTTTTAGGAGAGCGCCCATGTCCGACGCTGCCGAGCGCACCACGCCCATTGCCAATGATTACAATGAGCACAACCGCACGTTCGAGGTTTTCATCAACCTGACGAAATGGGGCACTGTGCTTGTTGTGCTGATCCTGATTTTGATGGCGATTTTCTTGCTCTAGCCGTCTTTCGGCCTATGTGGCGGCGTCGCCCGCCCAAAGTGCGGTTGCACTGCTGTGACCACAATGCTTGGTTGCGGCTTCATTTGTTTCTAAGGCCCCCGTTCGTGGGCCTGCGTGTCAAGGACGCAATTTATGGTGAAAATAGCGGTTCCGGCAGAAACCGATCCCAATGAGGGTCGGGTTGCCATCACGCCCGATACGGTCAAGCGTTTTAAAGCGCTGGGTGCCGACATCGCGGTGCAATCTGGCGCCGGCGAGCAGTCTCGCTTGCTCGATAGCGCCTATACAGAAGAAGGCGCGCAGATCGCCAAGGACGCCAAGGCTACCGTTGCCGGTGCGGACATTGTTCTGCGGGTACGCCGCCCATCCAAGGATGAGATGAAGGCCTATCCGAAGGGCGCCATGGTCGTCGCGCAGATGGACCCTTACGGCCATGAGGATGATGTTGAGGCGATGGCCAAGGCCGGCCTCACGGGCGTCGCGATGGAGTTCATGCCGCGCATCACCCGCGCCCAGGTGATGGACGTTCTGTCCTCACAAGCGAACCTTGCAGGCTATCAGGCGGTCATCGATGCCGCTGACGTATATGATCGCGCGATGCCGATGATGATGACCGCTGCTGGCACCGTGCCTGCGGCGCGGGTTTTCGTCATGGGTGCTGGCGTTGCCGGCCTTCAGGCTATTGCAACCGCCCGCCGTCTTGGCGCTGTCGTCTCGGCGACCGACGTTCGCCCCGCCGCCAAGGAGCAGGTGGAGTCGCTGGGCGCGAAATTTGTCGCGGTCGAAAACGATGAGTTCAAGCAGGCTGAGACCGCTGGCGGCTACGCCAAGGAAATGTCCGACGACTACAAGAAGCAGCAGGCTGAGCTTGTTGCTGCGCATATCGCCAAGCAGGACATTGTCATCACCACCGCACTGATCCCGGGCCGCCCCGCGCCGCGCTTGGTGAGCAAAGACATGGTCAACGCGATGAAGCCCGGATCGATCTTGGTCGACCTTGCGGTGGAACGTGGCGGCAACGTCGAAGGGGCTGTCGCCGGTGAGGTTGCCAATGTCGGCCCGGCCAAAGTGGTTGGCTATTTGAACGTGCCAGGCCGGATCGCGGCGACCGCATCGCTGCTTTACGCCAAGAACCTTTATTCCTTCGTCGAGACGTTGATCGACAAAGAGAGCAAGGCGCTTGCCATCAATTGGGACGATGAACTCGTCAAGGCCACGGTGCTGACCCGCGATGGCGCTGTGGTCCACCCAAATTTCGCCCCCAATTCGGATGCGCCTGAACCTGAGGCCGAAAAGTCCGACGCCCCTGAAGAGGAGGCAAGCAAATGAGTGATGCATTGACTAACGCCGTTGAGGCTGCGCAGGAGGCCGCGCAAGCCGCCGCCGACGCTGCGGCGGAAGCCGCGCGGATCGCCGCTGAGATGGCCGCCGATGGCAGCGCCGATGTGATGGCCGCTGCCGCCCATAGCGCGTCCGGTGGCGCGATCGACCCTTTTGTCTTCCGGCTTTCGATTTTCGTGCTGGCGATTTTTGTCGGCTACTACGTGGTCTGGTCGGTGACCCCGGCCCTGCACACGCCGCTTATGTCGGTGACCAACGCGATCTCTTCGGTGATCGTGGTTGGTGCGCTGCTTGCGGTGGGCGTTGATCTGATGAGTGCCGACGGCGCTGGGCTTGCCCGCGCGTTCGGGTTCGTGGCGTTGATCCTTGCTTCGGTGAACATTTTCGGTGGCTTTCTGGTCACCCAGAGAATGCTCGCCATGTACAAGAAAAAAGAACGATAGGGCGGGACTGACGATATGAGTGCTAATTTTGCAGCCCTGTTCTATCTGGTCGCAGGCGTCCTATTCATTATGAGTTTGCGGGGCCTTTCGAGCCCTGAATCCTCCCGCCAAGGCAACATGTACGGCATGATCGGGATGGCCATTGCGGTCGTCACGACGCTGTTCCTGACCAACCTCACCATGGGGTCGATCCTGCTCATTCTTTTGGGCATCGGTATCGGCGGCGGCATCGGCGCGGTCATTGCAAAACGCATACCGATGACGGCGATGCCGCAGCTTGTGGCAGCGTTCCACTCGCTGGTTGGTCTTGCCGCTGTGCTTGTGGCGGCAGCCGCGCTTTACGCGCCACAGGCCTTTGGTATCGGTGAAATTGGGTCGCTGAAGGCCGTCGCTCTGATTGAAATGGCGCTGGGTGCGGCTATCGGTGCGATCACCTTTACCGGGTCGATCATCGCCTTTGCCAAGCTTGATGGGCGTATGTCGGGCAAGCCGATCATGCTGCCGGCGCGCCATATGATCAATATCGCTTTGGCGGTTGCGCTTGTTGTGCTCTGCACGATCCTGGTGATGACCGAGAGCCATGTCGTGTTCTGGTTGATCGTGATCGCCGCGCTGGTGCTCGGCATTTTGATCATCATTCCGATCGGTGGCGCGGATATGCCGGTGGTCGTCTCGATGCTCAACTCCTATTCGGGTTGGGCGGCGGCCGGCATCGGCTTCACGCTGGGCAACACGGCGCTGATCATCACCGGTGCGCTGGTCGGCTCCTCCGGTGCAATCCTGTCCTACATCATGTGTAAGGGCATGAACCGCTCCTTTATCTCCGTGATCCTTGGTGGCTTTGGTGGCGATGACGCTGCTGCTGGTGGTGATGGCGAGGAAGAGACGCGCCCGGTCAAGCAGGGATCCGCCGATGATGCGGCCTTCATGATGAAGAACGCGTCCAAGGTCATCATCGTGCCGGGCTACGGCATGGCCGTGGCGCAGGCGCAGCATGCGCTGCGTGAGATGGCCGATACCCTCAAAGCCGAAGGCGTGGACGTGAAATACGCGATCCACCCGGTGGCTGGGCGTATGCCGGGCCACATGAACGTACTCTTGGCCGAGGCCAATGTGCCCTATGACGAGGTGTTCGAGCTTGAGGACATCAACTCGGAGTTCTCGACCGCTGATGTGGCGTTCGTAATTGGCGCCAACGACGTGACCAACCCGGCGGCCAAGACCGATCCGCAATCGGCGATTTACGGCATGCCGATCTTGAACGTCGCTGATTCCGGCACCGTGCTCTTCGTCAAGCGCGGCATGGCCTCGGGCTATGCAGGCGTGCAGAACGAGCTTTTCTTCCGCGACAACACCATGATGCTGTTCTCAGACGCCAAGAAGATGGTCGAGGACATCGTCAAGGCCCTGTAAGGCCGGATAGGTGTCGCAGACAGTGGATACGCAAACCCGCTCCGGTTCGCCTGGGCGGGTTTGTTCGTTCAAGGCCAATCTTTTGGCGCGCGCCTTTGACTATCCCTATGCGCCGCCAGCCACGCCGATTGTGTTTGGCGAGGGCAAGGTCGGCCGTTTCTCGCCGCGCAAGGTACTGCCGGAGGGCCGCATGGTGGCCGTGGAGGGCGTTGGCCTCTGTGTCGCTATTCTGGCCGTGGGCTCGAATGCTGCCGTGCCGGTGCTGCGCCGCAAGTTTGGCAGCAAGCCGGTCAACCTGGTTCAGGGGCCGGTCCGCTTGAATGACCATGCCAAAGTGCACTCAGCCCATATTGCCCGGTATGGCGCGATGCCGGCAACACTGACAGAGCGGACGGGGCAACACGCGACGATGCATTTGCAATTGGTGCCGGTGGATCATCTGGCGCGGCTCGATGCCAGTGAGGCGGTCGGCACCAACTATGATCGGGTCTGGCTGGATCAGGCTGTGCATGTGCCTTGGTTGAAGCAGCGCTTGCCGGGTGTTTGGACCTATCGCTCGCGCCACGGACCGGTTTTGCGCGATGGCATGCCCATGGTGCTTGGGTTGCAAAGACAGGCGTTGGCGCACGCAGCAGAGCGCGCCGCCTGGACGCTTGATCTGGACGCGTTCGTTTACTTGCTGGTGCGCCATGCGGGGTTCAGGTTGGCGGTGACGCAGGCCTTGAAGGCTTAGGTCTCAACCGGTTGGTCAGTTGACGCGGCCGAGGCCCTGCATTGCGACGCGGCTGTTCTCATTGATCGTTAGAGCGCGCTGGTAGGAGACGCGGGCGTTTTCCAAATCGCCTGCGGCTTCATACGCGATGCCGCGGTTGATCCAGGCGTCGATGTTGCGCGAATCGCGTCCAAGCACGGCATCGAAATCCTCGATCGCTGCGCCCCAATCTCTCAAGGACAGGTAGCTGAGACCGCGCGCCATATATGGCTCGATGGCGTTCGGGTTGAGGCCAACGGCAGTGGTGAAATCTTCGATCGCCAAAACATGATTGTTCTGCGCCTGGAAGATCAAAGCGCGGTTGTAATAGGCGCGCGCATCGGAGGAGTTGAGCAAGATGGCGCGCTCATAATCCGACAAGGCTTCGGGATAGCGCCCGGCTTCGCGATAGATATTGCCGCGCCCGACATAGGCCGCGTCATAGGCCGGGTTGACGGAAATGGCAGCCGAGTAGTCGGCCAGCGCTTGCGCATCATTGCCAAGCTCTCGGTGAACCAGCGCGCGGTTGGCGAGCGCCTGGTAGAAGCTGGGGTTCAGGGAAAGCGCCTGATTGAAGTCGGCCAAGGCATCATTGTGACGACCTTCGCGGCCATAGGCCGTGCCGCGCATATTGTAAGCGCCGGGGTCCTGCGGATTGGACGAGATCACTTCGGTGAGCGAGGCGATGTTCACCGCCTGACTGGCGGCCAAAGTGCCGGTCGCCTGGTTCAGGCCCGCTGTCTGGCAGGCAGCCAGGAAAAGCGCGGCGCCGGTAAGAAGACCCAAACGCGACGCCAAACGAATCGGGTTATGGCGCACCGATCGATGACCATCGGTGCGTGGTTTGCTGTCGATCTGTCTTGAAACGCGAACCATAAAAACCCTCAGCGGAAGCCCGGTTCAATCCCGGATTGGAACGCCCTGACTATAGCGCGCCTTGTTAGCCATTCCATGATGCGCGTCATGCGCATCGCTTCAGCTTTGGTGAGGGGCTATTCTGGCAGAATAGGGGCTTGGAGCCAGTTGCTGCCAGAAACTAGCGGCGGCCCTTGCCCGGAAGCAGGCCTTCGCGCTGCGCGCGCTTGCGTGCCAGCTTGCGCGCACGGCGAATGGCTTCGGCTTTCTCGCGCGCTTTCTTTTCCGACGGCTTTTCGTAATGGCCACGGAGCTTCATTTCACGGAAGATGCCTTCGCGTTGCATCTTCTTTTTCAGCGCCTTGAGCGCCTGATCAACATTGTTATCCCGAACGAGTACCTGCACGTGTCATCCTGTCGTTGCCGCCATGGCCGGTTCTTGCGGTCCAGAGGGCGAAAAGGGTCAATTGGCTTGTCGCGCTTTGCAGAAGGAATGATGCGGAGCCTTGAGCGCTCAACACGCCGCGTTCGAACGACCTTAGCTACACCCAGACCTGCGCCCGGGGGCGTTCCTCATCCAACCTGCAATGCGGAATGAGGTGGGCGGATACCAGATCGCGGGTGCTTTGTCCACAAAGAGCCAAGGGTTTTGGCGCCTGGTGGTCCTACACTCACGAACTTGGCGCGATCTGCGTGATGTGCCCCATTTTCCGGCCCTTTCGGGCCTCTACCTTGCCATAGAGATGGAGCTGGGTGTCGCTTGCAATGACGTAACGGTCGAGGTCCAAGACGTCTTCGCCGATGAGATTCGTCATCAGTGCGTCGCTGTGGCGGGCAGGCGAGCCGAGTGGCCAACCAGCAACGGCCCGGATGTGGTTGTCAAACTGGTCATTCAGGCACGCATCCATTGTCCAATGGCCGGAGTTGTGCACGCGCGGCGCGATCTCATTGACCAGCAGGACCTCGCGGTCGGTGAGGAAGAATTCCACCGCCAGCACGCCGACATGATCGAGCGCTTCGGCGACCTTGATGGCTGCCGCCTGCGCCTCTGCCACAATCATGGGCGCGATTTCGATCGATGCGAAGTGCCCGATGGCCGAAGTGTCAAGGATGCCATCCTTGTGCGTGTTCACCGGCAGATCGTACGCGACGGTCGCGCCATCGGCGCCACGAGCGATGATGGCCGAAACCTCGGCAACAAAGGCGATGCGAGCTTCCAGAACCGCCGGAGCCTTGCCGATGGCCGTCCAGCTTGCGTTTGCGTCGATGGTTGGCGTTTTCAGCCGCGCTTGGCCTTTGCCGTCATAGCCAAGGCGGCGGGTTTTCAAGATAGTATCGCCGCCGAGTGCGGTGTGAGCGCTTTGGATGGTTTCCGGCCCATCGACAGCCGTGTACGGCGCGACTTGCAGGCCGATCCCTTCCAGGAACTGTTTTTCGGCTAGGCGGTCTTGGCTGGTTTCCAGCGATGCCAGCCCCGGTCGCAGGGTTACCGCGCCGGCCAGATGATCAAGGCTCGCCTTGGGGATGTTTTCGAACTCGAAGGTGACCAGCTGACAGGCCCGTGCGAACGCTGAGAGTGCCTCGGTGTCCGTATAGGCGGCGCAGGTGTGGACGGCTGCGACATCGGCGGCTGGCGCGTCGGGCGCCGGATCGAAGATATTGGCTTTCAAACCGTAGCGGGCTGCCGACATGGCCAGCATGCGGCCAAGCTGACCGCCACCTAATATGCCAACAGTGTCGCCCGGATTGAGGCTCTTGTTCGCGGCCAGCATTAGGCTGGATCGTCAACGGGAGCGTCGGCGACGCCGTCGGTGCGCGCTTGGCGCCAGGCTCTCAGGCGCTCAGACAGATCAGGGTCTGACAGGGCCAAAATGCTCGCCGCCATCAGGCCGGCATTGGCGGCGCCCGCCTTGCCGATGGCCAGCGTTCCGACGGGAACCCCGGCGGGCATTTGAACAATCGAGAGCAGGCTGTCCTGCCCCTGAAGGGCCGTCACGCCGACCGGAACGCCGAGAACCGGCAGCGTCGTCATCGAAGCAACCATGCCCGGCAGGTGCGCCGCGCCGCCAGCGCCAGCAATGATCACCTTGTGGCCGGCGTCCTGTGCACCCTTGGCAAACGCCACCATGCGGTCGGGTGTGCGGTGCGCGGAGACGATTTTGGCGACGTAAACGACACCCAGATCATCCAAACGTTCGGCGGCAAGGCGCATCGTCGGCCAATCGGATTGACTGCCCATGATGATGGCGACGGGTGCAGGAGGCGTGGACATGGTTGTGGTCTTTTAGGCGATGATGTCGGGCAGCAATTGGTCTTCGAGCACGTTGATGCGGTCCTTCAAGACCAGCTTGCGCTTTTTCAACCGTTGAATCTGCAAATGGTCGGCCCGACCGGTCTCGTAGAGCGCCTCGATGGCCGCATCCAAGTCGCGATGTTCCTGGCGAAGGCGGGCCAATTCCTGGCGCGCATCCTGATCATCATTGGAGGGTATGGGGGTCATGAACGAGCAACTCGACCGAATGAACTGTCCACACAACGGGCTTGCGAGCGCGCAGCGTTATCATGCTCTGCTGCACTGCGCCACTGGCCTGGAAATCCCAACCGGTTTTTCATGCACTGCAACGCAAGTTGTTGGGAATTGACGGTGCGAACAGCCCGATTATTCCAAAAGTCAAGCTGTACGACCAATATTCCCTATGGCAGCCTTCCCCGGTTAGGAAAAAGGAGGACTGCATGACGGTTGAATCTCATCTCGCCGAATTGGAGCGGCGGCACCTCGCGATTGATAGTAAAATTTCTGATGAAGAGCGGCGACCGGCCAAGGATGGCTTGGAAATCGCGGCGCTGAAAAAGCAGAAACTCAGTTTGAAGGATGAGATTGAGCGTTTGCGTAAAGAAACCTTTGATACCAGGCCAAATTAGCCGGCATTCATGGGTTTGAAGTCACCGAGCCGTCTGGCATTGCGCCAGGCGGCTTTTTTGTTGCCCGATAACAAGGTGCGGTTTGACCCAGCGCATCTCCTTTTGCCCAGCTTGCACGCTAAAAGCGGATTGGGCACACCTGTCGGCAGGACCTGATTGCAGGTGCGAACAAAGAACAAGTCCAAGAACGGATGTGTGGGAAGGGAAACGCCATGAGCGCCAACGGCCAGAATTACCATCAGACCTATCAGTCCTGGCAGGAGGATCCGCTGGCCTTCTGGGCGCATGCGGCGCAAAGCGTGGATTGGATGAAGCCGTTTGAGCGCGTGTTCGACCCAAGCGGCGGGGTTTATGGCTGTTGGTTCCCTGGCGGGGTCTGTAACACCGCCTACAACTGCCTTGATCGCCATGTGGAGCGTGGGCGCAAGGGCCAGGCGGCGCTGATTTATGATAGCCCAATCACCGGCTCCAAGAAGGTCTACTCTTACGAAGATTTGCGCAATGAGGTGAGCGCCTTTGGTGCTGTCTTGAAGAACCTTGGCGTGGCCAAGGGCGATCGTGTGGTCGTCTATATGCCGATGATCCCAGAAGCAGCGATTGCGATGCTTGCCTGCGCCCGTATCGGGGCGATCCACTCGGTGGTTTTCGGCGGCTTTGCTGCCAGCGAACTGGCCACGCGCATCGATGATGCCCGTCCCAAGGCGATCATTTCAGCCTCCTGCGGCATCGAGCCGAACCGTGTGATCGCCTACAAACCCTTGTTGGACGAAGCGATTGAGCTTTCCACCCACAAGCCGGAACTAACCGTCATCAAGCAGCGCGAGCAGATGCCATGCGAGCTGATTGGCGGACGCGATCATGATTATGATGAGCTCCTGACCGACGCGAACGCGCGCGGGATCGACAGCGATCCGGAGCCGATGGAGGCCACGGACCCGCTCTATATCCTCTACACATCGGGCACCACAGGCATTCCCAAAGGCGTGGTACGCGACCATGGCGGGCACATGGTGGCGCTCAATTGGACGATGAGCGCGATTTACGACATGCAGCCAGGCGACGTGTTCTGGGCGGCGTCCGATGTCGGCTGGGTCGTCGGCCATTCCTACATCGTTTACGCGCCGCTGCTGGCTGGCTGCACGACCATTCTCTATGAGGGCAAGCCGGTCGGCACGCCTGATCCGGGCGCTTTTTGGCGGGTGATCGAGGAGCACAAGGTTTCCTCGCTGTTCACCGCGCCGACGGCGTTCCGCGCGATCAAGAAGGAAGACCCGGACGGCAACTACATAAAGAAATACGATCTGCACACGCTGAAGACACTGTTCCTGGCCGGTGAGCGGGCCGACCCGGACACGATCGAATGGGCGCAGGAGAAATTGCGTGTACCGGTGATCGACCATTGGTGGCAGACCGAGACGGGTTGGGCGATTGCCGGCAATCCGGTTGGTCTTGGCAAGCTGCCGATCAAGCTCGGCTCACCGACGGTGGCGATGCCTGGCTATGATGTGCAGGTGATCGATGATGCCGGCCATCCGATCGCGCCCGACACGCTGGGCAATATCGTGGTCAAGCTGCCGCTGCCTCCCGGCTGCCTGCCGACGCTGTGGAACAATGATGAGCGCTTCAAAGCGTCCTATTTGGAAGAGTTTCCAGGCTACTACAAAACCGCCGATGCCGGCATGATCGATTCCGACGGCTATCTGTTCATCATGGCGCGCACCGATGACATCATCAATGTGGCCGGGCACCGCCTTTCCACCGGCGGCATGGAGGAGGTTCTTTCAGGGCATCCAGCCGTCGCCGAGGCGGCTGTGATCGGCGTATCGGATGCGCTGAAAGGACAATTGCCGGCAGGGTTTGTGGTCATCAAATCCGGCGTCGATACGGGGCAGGAACAGCTTGAAAAAGAACTGGTCAAGCTGGTGCGCGACAAGATCGGACCTGTCGCCGCCTTCAAGACGGTAATGGTTGTCGATCGTTTGCCAAAAACGCGATCGGGCAAGATTTTGCGCGGTACGATGCGGCAGATCGCCGATGGCGAGCCTTACAAGATGCCGGCGACCATCGATGACCCAGCGATCCTGGAAGAAATTTCCGGCGCGCTGAAGACCAAGGGCTACGCCGCCTAGCGCGAGGCAACACGATCCCAGCGGGCAATCAGATGTGATCGCTCGCTGGTTGTCTCGCCCATAGCCAGCGGGTTAAACGCCTCGCACTCTCACCGACATAGGAATGTTTCATGGCCGTCAGCTTCGCACTGGAACGCAAGACCGCGATTGTCACCGGCGGCGCGCAGGGCATTGGCCTGGCCATTGCTGAACGCTTTGTCGAGGAGGGGATGAAAGTCATCATCGCTGACGTTGATAACAGCAAGGGGCATGACGTTGCCGATCGCCTGTCGAAGACCGGCGAGGCGCTTTACGTGCATTGCGATGTTTCCGACCGGCTGGACGTGCGCAATCTGCTGGCCAAAAGCCTTGAAGCCTATGGCGAGATCGACGTGCTGGTCGCCAATGCCGGGATCGTCCACACCGCCGATTTCCTTGACGTGGAAGAAGCTGATTTTGACCGCGTGATCGGGGTTAATTTGAAAGGCGTTTTCCTGACCTGTCAGGCGGTGGCCAAACACATGGTGGAACGCGTTGAGGCGGGCGAAAAACCTGGCACGATCATCACCATGTCGAGCGTCAACGCGGAATTGGCGATCCCCAACCAGGTGCCCTACGTCGCCTCAAAAGGCGGGGTGAGGCAGCTTACCAAGGTGATGGCGCTGTCGCTTGCCAAGCATGGTATACGGGTCAACGCCATCGGGCCGGGCACGATCATGACGGAGATGGTGGAAAAGGTTCTGGCTGACGATGACATCCGCCAGCGGATGATGACGCGCACGCCGCTTGGCCGCATCGGCGAGGCCAACGAGATCGCGGCGATTGCCGCGTTTCTCGCCAGTGACCAGGCAAGCTACGTCACCGGTCAAACGCTTTACGCCGATGGCGGCCGGCTCGGCCTGAACTACACGGTGCCGGTCGAACCAAGCACCTAACGCTCGACGCTCTACGACTTGTTCTCTTCGCCTTCGTCGGCCGGGCTGGTCAGTTCTTTCAGCTTAGCAAACACTGAATCGGCGTCCAGATCGTCCTGCGCTTCCTGGGCGGCCTCTTCTTCCTGCTCAGCGGTCGGCTCGGACGCGGTGCCAAACACCTCTTCGATGCCAGCTTCTTCTTCGCTTTGGAATTCAGTCGGCGTCGTCGCGGCCAGAGCCTCTTCAGCTGACAACAGAACCGGTCCGGCCGCTTCAACGGCGGGCGGTGCGTTGCGCGAGGCTTTTTGCACTTCCAGATCAAGCTCGATCTGCTTGCAGAGGCCGAGCGTCACCGGGTCCATCGGCGTCAAATTGGCCGCGTTCCAGTGGGCGCCGGAGCGGATCGATTCGATGGTGTTTTTGGTGGTGCCGACCAGACGCATGATCTGGGCGTCCTTGAGCTCCTTATGATTGCGCAGCAACCACAGGATGGCGTTGGGGCGGTCATGGCGGCGTGACACCGGCGTGTAGCGCGGGCCGCGTTTTTTGGTGCTCGTGGCCACCACGGTTTTGGCCGGCTGGATCTTCAGTTCCAGCGCCGGGTTTTCTTCCGCTGCCGTGATCTGCTCGCGGGTCAGCTGGCCGGTCTGCAACGGGTCGAGGCCCTTGATGCCCTGCGCGGCTTCGCCGTCGGCGATGGCTTTCACCTCAAGGGGATGCAGCGCGCAGAACTTGGCGATTTGATCGAAGGCGAGCGCAGTGTTATCGACCAGCCAGACGGCGGTCGCTTTGGGCATCAAAAGTGTTTCGGCCATGGTGGAATCCTAGCAAAAAGGCTCTTCAGGCCCGGTCGGAAGGTTTCCGATCGCGGGGCCGAGCATCACAATGAAGATGTCGGGGAGGTGAGAGCCGTATAGTAAATTTACAAACCGGTTGCAATGCTTGGTTGCTGGATGTCGGCTTAAGCTTTGCACCAAGCTTGGTGCAAATAGGCGATCAGGCCGCGAATGTCGTCCGATGCCAACGTGTAATAGATCGTCGTGCCGTCGCGGCGCGTGGAGACCAACCCGCGCGCGCGCAGCAGCGCCAGATGCTGGGACAGCGTTGTCGGTTTGCTGCCGGTGAGGTCAGCCAAAGCGCCGACTGATTTCTCGCCATCGACCAGATGACACACCGCCAGCAGCCGCGCCGGGGCGCTGAGCAGTTTTAGGATTTCGGTTACCTCACCGATATTGTCCGCCATGGCGTCGGCGGCAGGTGTGGGGCGATCAAGCGTTTGGGTCGACATGGTTGGCTCGCAAGACGTCACGGGCTGAATGTCCAGCCCGTGATCGATGGGGGTTAGGCTGTGGCAGCCGTGCTCAAGGGTGCCGTCGGCGCCTGCCGCATCAGCTTAGCAAGCAGCTTGAAGAACAACCAGATGGCAAGGATTTGGAAGGCCAGTGGGATCGCCGTGACACTCCAATAGGCGATACCAAACTTGGCGATGAGGCCGGTGGCCACCAGGCCCTTGTTGATCAGGAAGTGGCCCATCACCGAGAACGCAACCACCGGGCAGAGCAAGGCGAGCGATCCAGGCGAGGTTTCCGGTCCGCTTATGAAGCGACCGAGGTAGCCCGTCTTTTTCAGCGCGCCCCAACCTGCCGCCAGCAGCAGAACCTGCGCGGCGACCAAGGTGGTGAGCATCATGAAGGTGCTGCCAGCCGATGTGTGCGCATCGAAATGGATATGCAGGCCATGGTTCTGGCGCAAGAAGGCAATGCCAAGCACGGTGAGGATCGGTACGCCGATCATCAGCGTCGGGGCACCGTCGGCGGCTAAGCCATTTTCCATCATGGAGCGCACGCCAAGCGTCAGCGCGATGAGGCCCTGAACGATGGAGGCCAGGATGAAGAGTGTGGAAAGGCCAAGCGACACGGCCACAGTGACGGCATTGCCGGACATGGCGGCTGGGGCGGCCAAGCCAACGCCGATCATGGCGAAGGCAAACGCTGGCAATATCTGCGCCAGCGAATTGTTTTTGGCGCAATCCAGTCCACCGCCCAGGGCATTGCTGGCAAAGCTGGCGAACAGTTTGAACGCATAGTAGCCGATGACGGCAAAGGCGATCATGGCGAGCGGAAAGAGAACTTCCACCACGCCCCAAAGGCCCGGCACGAACACTAGGCCAAGAATGAAACCGGCATTGACCGCCATCGCGAAGGCCAGCGGCATCGCCATGATCTGGCTTCCGGCATTGCTGGCCATCAGCGCCTGATAGCCCTCGGTGGGTGCGAACTGACGCAAACGCTGTACGTTCCAGACCAGGAGCCGGACAAGGGTTGCACCGAAGAAGGCAATGCCGGCCAGGGCAATGGAAATGGCGGCTTGCATCGCCAAGCCACCGCCAGAAAAGGCCGCCATGACGTCTTCAAACACCGGTACAAGTTGGCCTGGATGCGGCACCCAGAACATCAAAAACATAAAGAAGGTGACGACCAGCCCTCCGGCGCCAAGCGCGGCGAGGAACATCAGAGGGCTGTAGGGCGCGGGCCCAGTTTGCGGCGCAGCAATCGCGTGCGGCGCAGGGTTTGCTTGTGTGCTCATGGGAAATTCCATTTCTCTATATATTTGTATATACAAAGATAATGGATAAAAGTCCAGCCGTGTGATTTTCGTCATTTGATTTTGCCTTGGGTTGAAGGGTGGATGTTCCCGTTGGCTGGCGTTTGACCTTGGTCGGGATCCTAGGGCCGCAGAATAATCTTGCCCATGTGCTTGGAGCTTTCCATGCGTTGATGCGCCTTGCTTGCCTCATTCAGTGGGAACACCGAATCCACAGGGATGGTGACGTCGCCAGCCTCGATCAAAGGCCAAACATGGTGCAGCACATCGTCGGCAAGTTGCGCCTTAAAGGCGTCTGAGCGGGCGCGCAGCGTGGAGCCGGTATGGGTGAGGCGTTTGAGCATAAGCCGAGAAAAATCGGCTTCGACGCTCGCGCCATTCAAAAACGCGATCTGGACGATCCGGCCTTCAACGGCGGCGGCTTTCCAGTTGCGTTCGATGTAATCGCCGCCGACCATATCCAGGATGACATTGGCGCCTTTGCCGCCTGTGGCCGCCTTGGTGCCGTCCACATAGTCCTCTTGGAGATAGTTGAAGGCGTGATCGGCGCCGAGCTTGTGCATCGCCTCGCATTTTTCCTCTGAACCGGCGGTGGCGAGCACGGTTGCGCCATGGGCTTTGGCCAGTTGGATCGCCATGGTCCCGATGCCCGAGGTTCCGCCATGGACCAGGAACGTCTCGCCTTCGGTCAAGCCGCCCCGGTCAAAGACGTTCGACCAGACGGTGAAGGCGGTTTCAGGAATGCCTGCGGCTTCCTCCAGGGACAGGCCGTCGGGGATGGGCAGAGCGTGGCGTTCGTCAGCCACGCAATAATTGGCGTAGCCACCGCCTATGACTAGCGCCGTCACTTGATCGCCAACCTCATGGCGGTCGGCGCCGCGAGCCCGCGCGACCACGGTGCCTGCCACTTCCAAGCCTGGAACGTCGCTTGCGCCCTTCGGCGGCGGATATGCGCCGACGCGTTGCAGAACATCGGGTCGGTTGACGCCGGCGGCCTCCACCTTGATCAGGATCTTATGGTCTTCAAGATGTTGTGGCATCGGCCGTGTCCCAGGCACCAACACGTCCGGCCCGCCGGGTCGGTCGATGGTGATCACAGAAATGCTGCTGGGAAGATCAGAAAGGCTGTCCATGGTTGGCCCTTGTTGTGCGCTGGGGAGGGACGATACACTTCAACCCAACGCATAACCGGGCCAAGGGCTGCATTGAAGGGGGACAAAGGGCATGGATCTCGATCTGGAACCGAAGCCGAAACCGAAAATCACTGTCGGCGATGATCTCTCCGATGCGTCCGTTGGCGAGTTGGCCGAACGGATCGAGGCGTTGCGCGAAGAGATCACGCGCTGCGACGAGGCGATGAAGGCCAAGGATGCTGCCCGCCTTGCCGCCGACTCCGTGTTCGGCACGCCTAAGTCCTGAGGCTCAAGCGAACTTCACCAACGCCGCACCGGCCAGCACCAGGCCGGCGCCGGATGCTTTGATCCAGGTTATCGAATCCTGCGCTGTGCCGAAGGCACCCAGATGATCGAGCACCAGGGCGGTGACCAACTGCCCGGCGATGATGAGCACTGCCGCTGACCCGACCCCGAGCTTTGGCACCAGATAGACGACTGCCAAAATGTAGAGCGTGGCGATGATGCCACCGACCCAGGCGGAAACCGGCACGGCCTTCATGGTCGCCATGTCGGGCATGGGCGTTCGGGCGATCAGCAGCACCAGGCCGGTGGCCAGGACGCCGGTTACGAAGACGAAGAAGGAAGCCATCACCGGCCCCTTCAGGGCGGTGCCCAGCTGACCGTTGAAGGCCAGCTGGAGCGGGATCATGGCGCCGGTGGCGAGCGCCATGGCGATGAGGATCATCTGTCCCATGCGCCTGGCCTAACCGCGCAACGCGGCGATGACTTCGCGCGCGGCGGCGGCGGCTGACATCTGCTGCTGGCCGGTGATCAAATTGCCATCGCGGATAGCGAACTCTTCCATCGGGCCGGCAACTTCAAAGCGCGTGTCGGGCAATTTCCGAGCTTCGGTCTCGATCCAGAACGGCTGGATTTTCTGGCCGACGGCGTTTTCGGCATATTCTTCTTCAGAGTTGGCAAAGCCGGTCCAGCGCTTGCCCTTCACCAGAAGATGGCCGTTGGAAAGCTTGGCTTTTAAGAGCACGCAGGTGCCGTGGCAGACGGCGGCGGTGGGTTTGCCCGCGTCATAGAAGTCGGCAAGGAACGCTTGCGTCTTCGCGTCGTCGATCATTGTCACCATCGGTCCTTGGCCGCCAACCACGAACACCGCGTCATAAGCGGCTGGATCAAGGTCGGCGAGTTTGGGCGTGCCCTTCAGCAGCGCCAGTTTTTCCGACGTCTGTTTGAAAGCCAGCGAAATGGTGTCCTCGGCGGAATAGCCGCTTTCGTCTTCCGGGTCGGAGTAGCCGTCGGCCTCCAGATCGCCGCCATCGGGCGAGGCGATCGTGATGGTGTAGCCGGCTTCCTCAAATTCCTTGTAGGCGTGGGTGAGTTCGGCCCACCAAAAACCGATTGGCCAGCCGGTGACGGGCGAGGTGGCGGGGTTGGATGCGATCATCAAAATATGGGTCATTGGAGTTCCCTTTGGAGTTCCCTTTTGTGGAGCGCTATTGTGCGCTTTCAGCGATAGGGATAGGCAGTGAACCCATGCAATGAAACTGAAATGGCTTCATGTCTGATTTAGATAGAAATAAACTCAGGCGGTTAGACGTCACCGTCTTGTTGGTCTTTTCAGGCTTGATGCGGCTGGGCAAAGCGACACTGGTTGCCGAGGAACTTGGCCTCACCAACTCGTCTATCAGCCATGCTCTGCGGCGATTGCGCGATGTGTTTGGCGATGAACTCTTTCTGCGCCGGCCGCACGGTCTTGAGCCAACGGCGTTTGCGCGGTCCATTGAGCCCGCGGTTCAATCGGCACTTGAGGCGTTGCAGGGGGCCTTGTCCGGGCCAGCCTTTTTCGAGCCGGCACACAGTGAAGCCCATGTGCGTTTGGCGGCGCAGGATTATGAGATCGCCACGATTGTGCCGGCTCTGCTGGCGCGATTGCGTGATGCGGCGCCTGGCATGACCCTTTCCATTCAGGCGCTTGCCAAACCAGACGCGTTGAAAGCATTGGAGGCTGGGGATGTCGATGTGGCGCTGGGGTTTTTCCCGGAGCTGCCGGCGGCGTTTTTGAGTGCCTTTTTGCTTGAGGAGACCTACTTGGTCGCTGCCCATCCAAACCATCCGTTCCTGCAAGAGGATCAAGGTTTGGATGCGTATCTCAATGCCGATCATCTGTTGGTGTCCAGCGATGTGACCATGTCCGGCATTGTTGATCAGGTATTGGCGGCGCAGGGATTGCAGCGGCGGGTCGTTCTGTCGGTGCCATTGTTCCTGCCGGCGCTGGCGATGTTGCCCGGCAAGACCATGCTTGCAACACTCCCCGCTGCTTTGGTGCGGGCGCACGCGGCGCGGTTTGGCCTAGCCTTTGCGCCGCCGCCGGTGGAGGTGCGCGCCTTTCAGGTGCAGGCCGTGCGGCACATACGCGAGGAGAAAAACCCCATGATCAATTGGTTGGTCACTGAGCTTCAAACGGTCGCCGAAACAAGCCGTGCCTAGATTGAAGTAAACAAATTCACTCAATTGCGATGCGTTAAGGTTTCGGAAACCTTTCTCACTTACCTTCAAGTCATCGAGTTTTCTCGACAGTTTCTGAGCGATTGGTTGCTCATTGACGCCTCCCTGTTTTCAAACTGATTATTCAGCCGTGGCATCTGCTGCGGCTTTTTTTTGCTCAGATTTGAGGGCGTGGCCCACGATCGGTGATCAAGCAGCGTTAACCGAGCCTGAAGAACGCAGGCCCTAGGGTGCGCCCGGATGTAGACGGTTCGGCCAAATCGGCTATGCTCTGGGCCGGTCAAAAGCAGCAACAATGATGGCGTACGACGATGGATCAAACGAGCGGCATGGACGATGATCGCCTGACGGGCGTGGATGACCCGGTGTCCTTCGCCGACAGGCTGGTCGGATCGAACGCGTTTCACGACCTGTTTGAGCATGGCATGCAGCTTGTCGAAACGACCGCTGAATATCTCGACAAAGAAGGTCGCGACGAGGCCAAAGACCTGCCGCGCGCTGGCGCGATGGCTTATGCAACCGAGTCGATGCGGCTGACCACACGGCTGATGCAGCTCGCCTCCTGGCTTCTCCTCCAGCGCGCCGTGCACGAAGGCGAAATGACCTTGGAGCAAGCGGCCGAAGAAAAGGCCAAGGTGCGCATTCATGGCCTATCCAGCCCGACGCAAGGTCCCGGCTGGGATGAGTTGCCCAGCACGTTGCGCGAATTGGTTGAAGCATCGCTGGATCTGCAAACGCGCGTGCAGCGCCTGGATGGTATTTTCTATCAGCGCGGAGAACGGGTGCAGCAAGAAGAGCCGGCGGCCAACCCCGTGGCCGAGCAGATGGCGCGCCTATCGGACGCGTTTGGCTAAGCGCCACTATTTGCAAGCGGAAACAAAAAAGGCACCCATCGGGTGCCTTTTGTCGTTTTGAACGGAGTGGCTCGGCCTATTTTGAGCCGAGGAACCCGTCAAACTTGTTCTTGAATTTCGACAGACGGCCGCCGCGATCGAGCAGGGTCTGCTGACCGCCGGTCCAAGCCGGGTGGGTCGTCGGATCAATGTCGAGGCGCAGCGTGTCGCCTTCCTTGCCGTAGGTCGAGCGGGTTTCGTACTCGGTGCCGTCGGTCATCACCACTTTGATGGTGTGATAATCGGGATGGATGTCTTGTTTCATCGTGTTCAAATCCGTCGTTGCAAGACCGGCGCCCAGGCGGCGCTGCGTTCATCTTGGATGGTGAGAGAGCTGCTAAGGATGATCAGCCAACCAGCCATCAAACCATCGCTTCAGCGCGCGTCGATACACGAACGCTGCCCGGCTGGCAAGGGTTTGCGGCAGCCGGCGCGCAGAAGGCGCCTGTCCAACCGGCCAACCTGCGGTCTATCGGCTCACCTGTGCTCTCAGATGCCTATCCGGCTTGCCATCGCAGCGTATTGATCGGTAGGGAAGGGCATGGCCAATTCCGCTGATACCTCCGCCGCGCCACCGCGCCTTGATGTGCAATCCGCACGTCAAACGCTGCGCGACCTTTGGCCGTTCATTGCGCCGTACAAGGGCCGCATCGTGGCGGCGTTTTTCGCTCTCGTCGGATCGACTGGCGCGACGCTGACGGTCCCGCTGTCGGTGCGCATGGTCATCGACCGTGGGTTCACCGGCGAAGATGGCGTGCCACTTGGCGGCGTGTTCCTCGGTTTGATCGCGGTGGTCAGCATTCTGGCCGTCATGAGCGCCCTGCGGTTCTATCTTGTCACCTGGCTCGGCGAGCGCGTGGTCGCCGATCTGCGGTCAGCGGTCTTCAAGCGGATCATGCGGTTCGACTTGACGTTCCACGACCGTGCAAGGGCCGGAGAGTTGGTGTCGCGGCTGACGAGCGATGCGACGCAGATGAAATCTGCTGTCGGATCGAGCGTCTCGGTGGCGCTGCGCAATTTTTTCATGTTCGTCGGTGCCAGCATCATGATGGTGGTGACGAGCCCGGCGCTTTCCGGCGCCGTGTTAATTGCGATCCCGTTCATCGTTCTGCCGCTCATCGTTTTTGGCCGCCAGGTGCGGGCGCGGTCTCGGGTGGCGCAAGACGTTCTTGCTGATGCTTCGGCGATGGCGAGCGAGGCGATCAGCTCAGTGCGCACGGTTCAAGCGCACACAGCCCAAGGCCGGTTGGCGCGCGCTTTCGCGAGCGCTGTTGAGGCCTCGTTCGAGGCGGCGCGGCATTCGATCATCGCTCGGGCCTTGTTAACCTCGTTTGCGATCTTCGTGATTTTTTCCAGTGTCGTGTTGGTGCTTTGGTACGGCGCGAACGCGGTGGTGGCCGGCGATATGACGGCCGGCGAGCTGGGTCAGTTTCTGCTCTATGCGGTGTTTGCCGCCGGGGCGCTCGGCGAGGTGAGCCAGGTGGTCGGCGAGGTGGCGCAAGCCGTCGGCGCGGCGGACCGGCTGTGCGGCTTGCTAAAAGTGGATGTCAAAATCCTGCCTGACGACCGGGATGACGCCCCGAAGGCTGTCACGCCTGTCGCCGGCGATATCGGCCATGTGGTGTTCGACCATGTGTCGTTCCGCTATGGCGATCCCGGTGAGTCGAACAGCAAGCCGGTTCTGCGCGATGTGTCATTCGAGGCGCTGCCAGGCAAAACGGTGGCCCTGGTTGGGCCATCGGGCGCCGGTAAATCGACGGTGCTGCAATTGCTGATGCGCTTTTACGATGCCGAAAGCGGTGACGTGCTGGTCGATGGCAAGAAGGTGGCGGCGATAGACCCGGTCGCGCTGCGCCAGAAGATGGCGCTGGTGCCGCAGGATGTTGCGATCTTTGCCGCCAGCGTGCGCGACAATGTTGCGTTCGCCCGCCCCGATGCCAGCGAGGACGATGTTCAAGCAGCGCTTGCCGCCGCCAACGCCTCGGCCTTTGTTTACGGCATGTCGGATGGCATCAACACCATGCTGGGTGAGCGCGGCGTGAACCTGTCAGGCGGTCAGCGCCAGCGGATCGCCATTGCCCGCGCCGTGCTGCAAGACGCGCCGATCCTGTTGCTGGATGAAGCCACGAGCGCGCTGGACGCCGAAAGCGAACATCTGGTGCAGGATGCGCTGGAGCGGTTGATGGTGGGACGCACGGTGATCGTGATCGCCCACCGCCTGGCGACGGTGCGCAGCGCCGACCAAATCGTCGTGCTTGACGAGGGCAAAGTGGTCGAGCGCGGTACGCATACGGAGCTGGCGGCTTCCGACGGGCTCTACGCCCGCCTGGCTGATCTGCAGTTTTCCGATGTGCCGGAGAAGGCGGTCGAGCGGGTTTAGCCAGGTGTCGGCTTTGAGCCCAAGTATTCGAAGTCGACCGAAACTCGAATGTCTGTTGTGGTAAATTGGAGAGTAATCTCGCATGGTTCCACAATGCAGAGCACACAAGATGTATCTAACGCAATTGTCCGACTAGAATTGCTCTCCGCCGACGGAGAGAGATTGGGCTGGTCATCTGGAGTAGTTGTGCGAGAGGAGGACTATCTATCGCTTTACACGTGCTGGCATGTAGTTACTGGTGCTGATCCTCATAGGCTTCCATTACCAGAAAACATGCCTCGAAAGCGAACTAAAGTCAGAGTTCACACATTGAGACGAAGACATCTAGGTCATGGCGTCGAAGCTATAGGTGGCCTTCTCAACTTCGAAATTGAACTTTATGACGAAAATGGAGCTTTCGCGTGGGAGCAGGGTCAACTACCTGAAGAAACAGAGGCTGGATTGATGCCTCCAGCCTCCTGGGATGTTGTCCGTTTAAACGTTGACCATCTCGCCAAGGAGTTTCCCCGTTTCTTCAAAGGTGAAGACATAGGCTCATATCACTTAGATATCGGTGATGATGCGTTTATTGTCGGCTTCCCATATGGTTATTCTGCTTCGGAGAGTCCGACGCCAATGTTTATCAAGCGCACTCCTTGTTCCATTACTTCACCGCGTTTTTTTCGCCTGTTGGATGGTGCTGGAGCGAAGGGAATGTCCGGTGGTGCTATTGTGACGCGAACAAACGTTGGGTGGAGGCTCGCGGGAATTTATAATGGTGCTGTCTTCCCAGAAGCGACCTATTTTGCGGAAGAGTTAGAATTTCAAAAAGACGAAAGCAAACTTCCATTGGGCAAATACACAGAAATCCACCTGGCGCGGATTCAATGTGGAGTATTCTGAAGCGAATAGCGCTCCTAAGATCAAAGGCTAAGCGGACACTGGCATTATTTTGAATAAGGTCTGCGTCGTCCATGGACCAGACATTCGCGACATAAGCCAAATTCAACCGCTTAGCCGCGTCCTAACGCTCGGTCAGCTTAAACTCGATGCGCCTGTTGCGTGCCAGGCTGTCATCATCCTCGCCTTCGGCGATCGGCTGAAACTCGCCGAACCCAGCCGCCATCAAATGCTCCGGCGAAACGCCCTCATCGACCAGGAAACGGACGACCGACGTGGCGCGTGCCGTCGAGAGCTCCCAGTTGGTGGCGTAGAGACCAGTGCCGGATAGCGGCCTGGAATCGGTGTGGCCATCGACGCGGATCACCCAATTGATCTCTTCAGGGATGGCCGCTTCAAGCTCGCGCACAGCCTCGGCAAGGCGGGAGAGTTCGTCGCTGCCGCCTGGATTGATATCAGCGGAGCCAGAATCAAACAGCACCTCGGACTGGAAGACGAAGCGGTCGCCAACGACACGGATGTCGGAGCGCTGCGACAAGATTTGTCGCAAGCGGCCAAAGAAATCGGAGCGGAATTGTGAGAGTTCCTGCACGCGCTGGGCCAGCGCGACATTGAGCCGTTGTCCAAGGTTTGCGATGCGGGTCTGGCTTTCACGGTCACGGGTCTCGGACGCATCCAGCGCGTCCTCCAGCGCGGCAATCTGCCGGCGTAGGGCGGAGATTTGCTGGTTGAGCAACTCCACCTGGTTGAGCGCCTCGCGTGAAATGGCCTGCTCGTCGTCAACCTGGTTCTGCAGTCCAGCGATAACCGACCCGCTGGTGTCTTCGGTCTCCGGGGTTTGCAGAAGCCCGGTTAGGCGATCCTGTTCATCGCGGGCGCTTTCAAGGCTTGCGCTGAGTGTCGCCAGACGGCTTTCCAGTTCCTGGCCGGTGGCGCGTTCGAGCGCCAAGAGTTCGGTCAGTTCAGCGATCTGCGTGTTGAGACGGTTGAGAACCGTGTCACGCCCGGTGATCTCCTGGCTAAGGAAGAACTGCGCCAGCATGAAGATCGACAACAGGAAGATGATGACCAGCAAAAGCGTGGCCATGGCATCGACAAACCCCGGCCAATAATCGACCGCTCCAGAGCGCCGTCGGGATCGGGAAAGCGCCATGGCCGCTTATTCGCCCGGTTCCTGGCCGCGCCCGCCATTGGCCATGGTGCGCGAGACATCTTCCATGACGGTTGCCAGACGCTTGGTGTGTTCGCCCTGGTCTTCGACCCAATCGCGCAGCATCTGCTGCTCAGAACGCATGTGCTGGACCAGCGATTGAACGCCGGCGGCGAGGCTATCGATGGATTGCTTGACGGCGGCTTGGTCGCCGGTGCCAGCGGCGCTGGGCGATGATCCGGTTTGCGAGGATGACAGTTGGTTTTGCGCCGCAATCTGACGGGCCAGGCGATCAACCGACCGCTCTAGCGAGGCAATGGCAGTTTCGGTAGAGCTGGCTTCGGCGCCAGCTTGCGAAACGTCAACGCCGGCCATGTTCGACATCCAGTCTTCAAGCTCGGTGTAGAAGCGGTTCTGCGCCTGGCCGGCTTGCAGATCAAGAAAGCCGAGGACCAGCGAGCCTGCCAGACCGAACAGGGAAGAGGAAAACGCCGTGCCCATGCCGTCGAGCGGGGCGGATAGCCCGGTCTTCAGGTTTTCAAAAATAGTGCCGAAATCGCCCGACGTTACGTCGAGGCCATCAATCGTGTCGCCGACCGAGGAGATTGTCTGGGTGAGGCCCCAGAACGTGCCGAGAAGCCCAAGAAACACCAATAGGCCGATCATGTAGCGCAGAATTTCACGCCCTTCATCGAGCCGGGTGCCGACTGATTCTAGGATCGACCGCACCGTCTGGGTCGACATGGTGGGTCCGGCTGCGCCTTGGGAATCACGTAAATAGCTGGCGAGCTGGGACAGGAGGCGCGGATTGGGCTGATCAAAACCTGCACCATAATCAACCATACGGAAGCCGTTGACCCATTTGATCTCCGGCATCAGGCGGATGACCTGAAACACGGAAAGAACGATGCCGAGGATCAAAACGCCAATGATGAGGCCATTGAGCCCCGGATTGGCGGCAAAGGCGGTGGCGATCGGGCGGTAGAGGATCAGGACAAGAAAGCCGGCCAAGCCAACAAACACGGCCATCAGCGCCAAATAGATCGTCGGGCGGGAAAGGCTGTGGGGATCGGCACTGTCAGCCATCGGCATGCCTCATGCTCAACTGTGGTCTTAAGGTCGTCATCGATTCGCGTGCTGGTCAGCGACCCTGACGCAACCCCTCATAGCGTGTTCTCGGCCCAGACAGAACCTTCAATTGTGACCATCCTTGGGTGGTGCTTCATTGTGGCTCTGTCCAAGGGTTAGGCACCCTTTTTGGCGTTGGCGAGCTTGGCCTGCGCCTCGCGGGCTTCACCGAGCACTTTGAGGATCTGACCGACGATCAGATCATTGCCGGCAACAACCGATCCAGTATCAAAAATTGCGGTGCCGCCGAGCGTATCGCGGGTGATGCCGCCGGCTTCGCGCACGATTAACAAGCCAGCCGCCATGTCCCAAGGCGAAAGACCGGCTTCCCAGTAGCCGTCGAGGCGGCCAGCGGCGACCCAGCAAAGATCAAGCGCTGCCGCGCCCATACGGCGCAGGCCGGAAACCTTGCGCATCATGGTGGCCGCTTCGCGCAGGAACAGCGCGTGATCGCCGCGTCCAAGATGCGGCATGCCGTTGACGATCACGCAGTCGGCCAGCTTGCGGCGGGCAGCAACGCGCAGGCGCTTGTCGTTCAAAAAAGCGCCTTGGCCCTTTTCAGCGGCGAACATGTCATCCGAAATTGGGTTGTAGACGAGGGCCGCGACCATTTCGCCGTCGCGTTCCAGGCCAATTGAGACAGCAAAGTGCGGCATCCCATGCAAGAAGTTGGTCGTGCCATCGAGCGGATCGACAATCCAGCGATGCTGCTTGTCCTTGCCTTTAATCTCACCGCCCTCTTCGCCGAGAAATCCCCAGGTCGGGCGCGCTTCCTGCAACACGTCATAGATGCGCTCTTCGGCGCGGCGGTCAGCGTCGGAGACGAAATCGCTCGGCCCCTTGGTGGAGACTTGAAGGCGTTCCACCTCGCCGAAATCGCGCGTCAGACCGCGCCCGGCCTTGCGCGCGGCGCGTTCCATAATGGTGAGAAGGGCTGATTTTGCCATCGTGGTGGTTTCTAGTCCGCGCGCTTCACATAGGTGATTTCAGCGGTATCAACGATGATGCGCTCGCCCGATTTGATGAAGGGCGGCACCATGACCTTCAGCCCGTTTTCCAGCATCGCCGGTTTGTAAGAAGAGGATTGGGTCTGACCTTTGACGACGGCGTCGGCCTCGACGATTTCAAGGGTCACCTGGCTTGGCAATTGGAAGCCGATAGGCGTTTCATCGTGCAGTTCGACCATCACCTGCATGCCGTCCTGCAGGAAGACGGCGCGGTCACCGACAAAGTCTTTGGATAGGTTGATCTGCTCATAGGTTTCTGAATCCATGAAGACCAGCATGTCGCCCTCTTCATAAAGATACTGAAAATCCTTGGTGTCGATACGGGCGCGCTCGACGCGCTCGTCGGCGCCGAAGCGGTTGTTAAGCTTGCGGCCATCGATCAGGTTTTTCAGTTCAACCTGGTTGTAGGCCGGGCCCTTGCCAGGCTTCACAGCGCCGGTTTTCACCACTGCCCACAGGCCGCCATCATACTCGATGACCATGCCGGGTCGGATTTCATTGCCATTGATCTTCATGGAAACTGTACTCGTTGCTTGGGTGTTCGTGCGCGGGCGAGCCGCGCTTTGTGGGCTGTGGACCACACTCAGCCAAGCAAGGCAACTCTTGTCGCCGCGCCGGAGGGATGTTGCCCCAGTGGTCTTGGATCAGTCCAGAGGGTTGTCCGGCGCGCGGTCGCGAGCGATGCGGTCCTGGGCTTCTTGACGTTGCGCTTCTGGCAAGGCGCTGACAAAGGCGTCAAGACGGGCATCCGACAAGCCACCAGCCACCGCGCGGGCATGGTAATAGGCCGCTTCGACCGGATCGAGCGGAACGCCGAACCCTTGGCTGTAGGCATGGGCGAGGCGGTTTTCCGCCACTGGATTGCCAGCTTCGGCAGCCCGGCGGAACCAGAAGATCGCATCTTCGGTGCGCCGATCCTGTGTTAAATCCCCATCACCAGCGTCACCGGTCAAGAGACCGAGTGCGAGTTCGATCTGTGCTTCGGTGTTGCCGCGCCGTGCGGCCTGGTCAAACCATTCATAGGCCTCGCGGGTGTCTTGTCGCACGCCGGCGCCTTCGGCGTAGAGAATGCCGAGCGTGTAGATGGCGGTGACATTGCCTTCGTCGGCGGCTTCGCGCATCAACTGCGCGCCACGGGTGAGATCGCGCTCAACGCCGCGCCCTTCCAAATGCAGCATGGCCAGCATCTGCTTGGAGTCCGTGTGACCCTCCGCCGTTGCGGTTTGCAGGAGGCTGGCCGCTTCCTCTTCATTGCGCTCAATAAACGCGCCATCCAGGATCATGGTGGCGAGCAAGAACTTCGCGTCTATGTCACCGGCTTCGGATGCGAGGCGATACCATTGCGCGGCCTCTTCCTGGCTGGCCTCAACGCCCAGTCCGGCGGAATACATCTGACCAAGCAAGCGCATGGATGGCGCATCGCCGCGCCCGGCGAAGGTGATGGCCAGGTCAAAGGCGCGTGGATAATTGCCGGCAAAGAAGGCCTCGAACGCGACCAGCGGATCAAGCGCGAAGGGGTCCTCGGTTTCCGGCGCCGCTTCAGCCTCCAGATCGACGGGCTCGGGATTGGGCGGCGTGTCGGTGTCCTGCGCCAAGGCTGGCGAGGCAAGCAGCAGAAGGGCCAAAAGAGTGCGCAGCATCAGGCAGCAGCCTCCGCCCGCTTGTGGGCAATGGCGTCGAGCATGGTGTTCAGCCGCGCGATTTCGGCGCCGGGATCATCCGCGTTCCAGATTTGCTCGCGCACGGCCAAAAACTCCACACCAGACTCCGCCAAAGCCGTAAAGGCGTCATCGGACATACCGGCAAGCGCAACGCAGGGGATTTTCATCATCTGCGCCCACCAGGTGGCAAGCGTCACGGTTTTGGGATGGGTCTCTTCGGTGGCCTCACGATCGGTGCGGCCAAAGAACAAATAGTCCGGCTCGCGCTCGCCGGTGCCCAGCGCCAGATGGCGGGTGTTGATGCCGCCAATGCCGACGATCATGCCGCGATCGGCCAGTTTGGCCTGTGTCTCTTCGTCCAGCACCTTCGGGTCGGTGAGATGTATGCCATCGGCATCGAGGCGATCGGCCAAGCGCTGGTCGTCAGCGATGAGCACCGCCACGTTTGCCCCTTGCGCTGTCTGAACGTAAGGCGCGGCACTATCTTGGAACGTGCGCGCATCACTCTGATCGCCATCAAACAACATGCAGCCGATATCACCACCGGCCAGTGCACTGGCAAATCGCTGCGAAAAATCTTCTGGCAGCGTGCGCGGTGTGATCAGGAAAAGGCGGGAGCGGAAATCGAGAAAAGCCATGAATGGTCCTGGTGGTCATTTCTGGCCAAAAGAGCGGGAATGAGGGCGATTTTGTGGAAACCTGATCGATGTCATCCCGGACGGCCAAAGGCCGATCCGGGACCCATGCCCAAAATTTTGCCGGCAACACTGTCGCAGCTGGCTACTCAACGGAATGGGTCCCGGCTCGCGCTGACACATGCGTCAGCTTGGCCGGGATGACAATTTGAGGTTTTTATTCCGCGGCCATCGCAGTAGCAGCCACCTTCGGGTCGAGATCGCCCGACTCGTAGCGCTTTGCCATTTCAGCCAGCGTGAAGCAGCGGCCCATTTTGGACGCTTTACCAGCCGTGCCAAACTGCTCGTTGCGCTCCATGCAAAGCTTCTTCATCGCATCGCGGGCCGGGGCAAGATATTTGCGCGGATCGAACTCCGAGGGCTTCTCGGCGAACACTTTGCGGATCGCGCCGGTGATCGCCATGCGGTTGTCGGTGTCGACATTGATCTTGCGCACGCCGTGCTTGATGCCGCGCTGAATTTCTTCAACCGGCACACCCCAAGTCTGGTTCATCTCACCACCATATTCGTTGATGATGTCCTGAAGCTCCTGAGGCACAGAGGATGAGCCGTGCATAACAAGGTGAGTATTCGGCAGCTTCTGGTTGATCTCTTCAATCACGTTCATCGCCAGAATGTCGCCATCGGGCTTGCGGGTGAACTTATAGGCGCCATGCGAGGTGCCCATCGCGATAGCCAATGCATCGACTTTGGTTTCGGCCACAAAGCGCACGGCTTCATCGGGATCGGTGAGCAGTTGATCGTGAGAAAGCTCGCCCTCGGCGCCGTGACCATCTTCAGCCTCGCCCGTGCCGGTTTCCAGCGAGCCAAGCACGCCAAGCTCGCCTTCCACTGAGGCCCCGCCAAGGTGGGCAATCATGGTCACCTGTTTGGTGACACCGACATTGTAGTCCCAGTCGGCTGGGGTTTTGCCGTCGGCTTCCAGCGAACCGTCCATCATGACGGAGGTGAAGCCGGCCTGAATGGCAGTCATGCAGGTGCCGGCGGAGTTGCCATGGTCTTGGTGCATACACACCGGAATATGCGGGAACAGTTCGACGCAGGCATCGATCATCTTTTCGATCATAACATCGGTCGCGTAGCCGCGCGCACCGCGCGAGGCGGCCATGATCACTGGGCTGTCAGTCTCATTGGCCGCGTCCATGATGGCCAGCGCCTGTTCCATGTTGTTGATGTTGAAGGCGGGCACGCCATAGCCATGTTCGGCGGCGTGATCGAGAAGCTGGCGAAGCGTGATGCGGGCCATGGAGTTTCCCCTGTTTGTCTGGATTTTGGCGCGTTCGGCGCCCTCATTGATGTCAGTTTAGCCGGTTTTGCCGGCGTTTTCTATGCAGATGCTGCGTCTTCCAAAGCTTGAACGCCGGGCAACGTCTTACCCTCAAGCCATTCCAGGAAGGCGCCGCCTGCCGTCGAGATGTAGGTGAAATCGTCTGAGACACCGGCGTGGTTGAGGGCCGCAACCGTATCGCCGCCGCCGGCCACCGAGAGCAGCGTGCCGGCTTTGGTGGCCTGCGCCGCGCCCTTGGCGGCTGCCACCGTGGCGGCATCAAACGGCGTGATCTCAAACGCGCCGAGCGGGCCGTTCCAGACAAGTGTTTTGCAGGCCTTGATGGTGGCGACGACATTGGCGACCGTTTGCGGCCCAGCGTCAAGGATCATCGCGTCGGGTGGGCATTCATCGACCGGAACAGTCTTGTTCCAGGCATTGGCGGCAAACTCCTCCGCGACGACGATATCGATCGGCAGGTGGATGGTGCAGTTTTCGCTTGTCGCTTTGTCCATGATCGCGCGCGCCGTGTCGGCCAGATCGTGCTCGCAGAGCGACTTGCCAACTTCAACGCCCTTGGCCGCCAGGAACGTGTTGGCCATGCCGCCACCGATCACCAAATGATCGACCTTGGCCAGAAGATTGGAAAGGAGGTCGAGTTTGGTGGAGACTTTCGCGCCACCAACTACCGCCACCAGCGGATGCTCTGGCGCGCCAAGCGCTTTGCCGAGCGCGGTGAGTTCCGCTTCCATCAAGCGGCCAGCGCAGGCTGGCAACAGGCGCGCAACGCCTTCGGTCGAAGCGTGGGCACGATGGGCAGCGGAAAACGCATCGTTGCAGAAAACATCGCCGAGCGAGGCCAAAAACTGCGCCATGTTGGGGTCGTTGGCTTCTTCCATCGGCGTGAAGCGGGTGTTTTCCACCAGGACCACGCTATCGGCCGGCGCGGCTTCCAGCGTGGCGCGATCGGGTTTTTCGATGAAGGTCACCGATTGGCCGAGCGCAGATTCTAGGGCGGGCAGCGTGATGCGCAACGAGAAGTCGGGGTTCGGCTTGCCCTTGGGGCGGCCGAAATGGGCAAGCAGCACTGGCTTGCCGCCCATCTTTTGGATGTCCCTGATGGTCGGCACGATACGCTCGATGCGCGTTGCGTCGGTCACCTTGCCGCCTTCGACAGGCACGTTGATATCGACCCGGGTGAGGACGATCTTGTCGCCAAGATCCATGTCGTCGAGTGTTTTGAAGGACATATTGCCTCTCGCTTCCAGTCGTTTTTTGTCGGCTTCGCGTTCAGCCAATGTGTCGTTCAGGCGATCCAGTTTCCCGAAGGAATGGCCAAGCAGGCGTATCACCAGCCAGGCGTAAAAAAGGAGCGCGACAATGCCGGCGCCGATCAGAATATTCTGAAGCATCGTCTAGTCTCCACCACCGCCGTCGCCGCGATCAGGTTTGCGCATCGTGCCCTTCAGCATGAAAGCAAACACGACAATGAAGACAAGCGCGATGACCAGTTTGATCGCAAGGTAGGGTTCCATCCGGCAACCTTAAAGAAAACGGGCGCAGCTTTCGCCACGCCCGTTCAGATTTGCGCTAGATGAGTTTGGCCATGGCGACAGCCGTGTCGCCCATGCGGCAGGAGAAGCCCCACTCATTGTCGTACCAGGACAGCACCGAGACGAACGTGCCGTCCATGACCTTGGTCTGGTCCATGTGGAAGATCGACGAGTGTGGATCATGGTTGAAGTCGATCGAGACCAGCTTCTCTTCGGTGTAGCCGAGAATGCCTTTCAGCGGGCCGGATGTGGCAGCTTCCTTGATCGCTGCGTTCACGGCCTCAACCGAGGTTGCGTTTTTGGCGATGAATTTCAGATCAACCACCGAAACGTTCGGCGTCGGCACACGCATGGCAAAGCCATCGAGCTTGCCGTTGAGCTCCGGCAACACCAGGCCAACCGCTTTGGCCGCACCGGTGGTGGTTGGGATCATCGACATGGCTGCGGCGCGGGCGCGGTAGAGATCCTTGTGCATGGTGTCCAGCGTTGGCTGGTCGCCCGTGTAGGAGTGGATCGTCGTCATCATGCCTTTTTCGATGCCGATGGCATCGTTGAGGACCTTGGCGACCGGCGATAGGCAGTTGGTGGTGCAGGACGCATTGGAGACCACCACATCATCGGTGGTCAGCACATCATGGTTCACACCGAAAACGATGGTTTTGTCAGCGCCGGAGGCAGGGGCTGAAACCAGCACCCGTTTGGCGCCGGCTTGCAAGTGCATGGAGGCCTGATCTTTGGAGTTAAAGATGCCGGTGCATTCCATCACGATGTCGATGCCCAGATCGCCCCAGGGCAGCTTGGACGGATCGCGCTCGGCCAGCACTTTGAAGCTGTCACCGCCTTCGATTTTGATGGTGTCGCCATCGACTTCCACCGATTTGGGGAATTTGCCGTGCACCGAGTCGTAGCGCATCAAATGGGCGTTGGTTTCCACCGGGCCCAGATCGTTGATCGCGACCACGTCGATGTCCTTGCGGCCAGACTCATAGATTGCGCGCACAACATTGCGCCCGATGCGTCCAAACCCGTTGATGGCAACTTTAACCGTCATTCCATGTCTCCTAGACCAGTCGTGGTGATGTTCTGTGTGAGGCCGATGATCAAAACCGCTTCCGGTACTCTTGCATGCCGCATCGGCTCACTTTTCGGCGCACAGTATGACGCCTTTGCATGACAATAAAGGGCTGATCGCGCGCGCCAGCTATGCAGCACGCGACCAGCAATGCCGTCAGTCGTCAGCAAGGGCAGCCTCGGCTGCCTCGGCGGCCGCTTCGGCGGTGATGCCGAAATGCGCGTAGACTTCCTTGTAGGGGCCGGAGGCGCCGAAGGAGTCCATGCCGATAAAGATGCCGTCTGTGCCGATGAATCGGTCCCAGCCCATGCGGATGGCCGCCTCGATGGCGATGTTGACCGGCGCCTTACCAATCGTGGAGGCCTGGTAGTCGGCGTCTTGCGCGTCAAACAGTTCAAAGCAGGGCACCGAGACCACGCGGGCGTTGATGCCGGCATCGCGCAACAGCTTGCGCGCATCCATGGCGATTTCAACTTCGGACCCGGAGGCGAACAGGCTCACCTGCGCGTCGCCACCGGCGGATGCCAGTTCGTAGGCGCCTTTGGCGGATTGGTTCTTGCCGCCATTTTCGGTGCGCAAGGTCGGCAGGCCCTGGCGGGTGAGGGCATGGACGCTCGGACCATCCTCACTGAGCAGCGAGAGATGCCAGCATTCTGCGGTTTCGATGATATCAGCTGGGCGGAACACTTTGAGGTTCGGGATGGCGCGCAGCGCTGCCAAATGTTCCACCGGTTGGTGGGTTGGGCCATCTTCGCCAAGACCAATGGAGTCGTGGGTCAAAACATGGATCACGCGCTGATGCATGATCGCGGCCAGACGGATCGCCGGGCGTGAGTAGTCGGAAAACACCAGGAACGTGCCGGACATTGGGATGATGCCGCCATGCAGCGCCATGCCGTTCATGGCTGCTGCCATGCCGTGCTCGCGGATGCCCCAATGAACGAAATTACCAGCGTATTCGCCTGGCGCAATGGGCTTCATCGTCGTGGTGCGGGTGTTATTGGAACCAGTGAGATCAGCAGAGCCCGACACCGCTTCAGGCAGATGCGGAATGATCGCTTCAAGCGTCATTTCGGAGGCTTTGCGGGTCGCGACTTTCGGCGCGTCCTCGGTGACCTGCGCAATGAAAGCCTCGACGGCGCCGTCCAAATTGGCAGGCAAATCACCGCGCATGCGCCGATCAAACTCCGCGCGGGTTTGCACATCAGCCGCGTCGTGGCGCTTGTCCCATTCGGCGCGCTCATGCACGCCTTTGACGCCAACAATCCGCCAGGCATCGAGCGTGTCGACAGGCACTTCAAACGGTTGATGGTCCCAGCCGAGCGCCTCACGAGTCGCGGCAATTTCATCATCGCCCAGCGGCGAGCCGTGCGCTTTGGCTGTGTCTTCCTTATTCGGCGCGCCGAAGCCGATCTTGGTCTTGCAGGCGATCAGGCTTGGCTTGTCGCTGCCGCGGGCGCGCTCGATGGCCGCTTCAATGTCGGCGGCGTTGTGCCCATCAATGCGCACCGTGTCCCAATTGGCGGCCTCGAACCGTTCCAGCATGTCGCCGGACTCCGACAGCGAGACGCGGCCGTCGATGGAAATGTCATTGTCATCCCACAAGACGATCAGCTTGTTGAGCTTCAAATGGCCGGCGATGGAGATCGCTTCGTGGCTGATACCTTCCATCAGGTCGCCATCGGAGGCGAGCACATAGGTGTAATGGTCGACCAGATCGTCGCCGAAATCGGCCGCCAGCATGCGTTCGGCGAGCGCCATACCGACCGAGTTGGCCAAACCTTGACCCAGAGGTCCCGTGGTCGTTTCGATGCCACCGGCAAAACCATATTCAGGGTGACCGGCGGTTTTCGAGCCGAGCTGGCGGAAGTTTTTCAGATCATCGAGCGTCATGTCTTCGACGCCCAGAAGATAGAGCAGCGAATAGAGCAGCATCGAGCCATGGCCGGCTGAGAGCACAAAGCGATCGCGGTCCGGCCAGTTCGGTTCGGTGGGATCGAACTTCATGAACTTGGAAAACAGCACCGTGGCGATGTCGGCGGCGCCCATCGGCAGTCCGGGATGGCCGGAATTGGCCTTCTGAACGGCGTCCATGGAAAGAAAACGGATGGCGTTGGCCATGGCCGTATGGCGGTCGGTCTCGGTCATAATGGTGATAAGCCGTCTGATCGTGCGCGGCGGTGGGCCGACGCAATTTGCGTTTTCGCTGGATGCGGAGGCGTCTTAAAGGAGGGAGGCGCGCTTGAAAAGACATGCGCCAAAAGACTGCCCGGAAAGACCGCTCTGAAAGACAGGGCTGGACGACGCGCCGATTTCCAGCTGCGATGCGTTGACGGCCCTTGGCGCTCCTTCCTACATTGGCGGCGGCGACGCAAAGATGACGCGGATGACGCTTGGGGGTTTTTTCAGACCGCCAGCCAAGATGTGGGCGCAAGATCTGGGCGCAAGGTGTGGGTGGATGTAATGGCAGGCAGTGATCTTCAATCGGCGTTTGAGCGGCTGGATCGCGCGATCACAGCCGTGGAAGCCGAGACCGGTCACCGTCGCGCACTGCTTGAAGAGCGCGAAAAACTTTATGCGGAAGTGGCGCGCCTTTCGACAGATCGGGCGCATTTGGCGCAGCTGCTCGACAGTGCCCGCGCTGAGACACGCGCCATGGAGGCGGCCAATCAGGCTGTCTCGCAGCGGCTGTTGGATGTTATGGAAAACATACGCACCGTTTTAGCCGGCGATTCGACCGCCGGTGGGCCAGCCGGTTCGCAAGGCGCGGCCGGCTGATCGTTTGTTTCGCGTCGAACTGTTTGTAGGACGGGTATGGGCCAAGTTGTCGTCACCATTGCCGGGCGTTCGTTCCGGTTGGCTTGCGAAGATGGCGATGAATCGCGTCTGACGGCCCTAGCGCAGACCTTTGATGCGACGGTGAATGAGCTGCGCGGATCGTTCGGTGAAGTGGGTGACACGCGGCTTGCCGTCATGGCGGGGCTGGTGATGACCGACAAGCTGGGCGATGCGCAGTCGCAGATCGAGCGGCTTTCGGCGCAGATTGCTGAGTTGCAGGCCACTCTTTCGCTGGCCCAAAACAGCAATGCCGGAACGGATGATAAAGTGCGCCAGAAAGTCGATGAACTGGCAGGGCGGCTGGAGCACATCACACAATCGGTGCAATCATCGTAAGGTGCGATCGAATTGCATTGAAGTTCGCCGACCCGAAGCCTATCTTCAAAAGTGAAGCTGCGCTTCTCGTGCATCGGCATTTTCCCTGGGGCCTTACCGATCCTTAAGGGAGCTGTCCCTGGACCGGTCCGTGGACCGGACTACACGGCGCCCACCTACTTTGTAGGTTTCCCAGGATCGACGCTGACACGGTCGTTGCGGCTTCACTTTTTTCTTTCGGCGGTGATCTCATGCCGCAGGCATCTCCCAACAAAACCGACCTTCGTCGCAGCGCGCTCGCGCGGCGCGACGCGTTGCCTGCCAGCCGCCGCGAAAGCGCGGCCAAAGCGCTGGCTGGAAAGGCGCGGTTCAACGCCGACCGTCGGGTGGTTTCTGCCTACCATGCCATCGGTTCGGAGATCGATCCGGAGCCTCTAATTGAGGCACTGGAAAGCACGGGAGCCCAATTCGCGCTGCCGGTTCTGCTCGACAAAGAAACCATGGTGTTTCGGCGATGGGAGCGGAGCCGTAACCTGGTCCCGGTGGGCTTTGGGACGGTCGGGCCGGATGTCGGCCAGTCGGAAGTTATACCGGATCTTATCTTGGCGCCGCTGGCGGCGTTCTCGACCACAGGCCAGCGCATCGGCTATGGCAAAGGCCATTATGATCGCGCGCTTTCCAAGATGCATGCCTCTGGGCACTTTCCAGCTTATGTCGGCCTGGCATTTGACGAGCAAGAGGTGCCGCCCTTCGACACGGAGGCCCACGACATTCCGATCCTTGGCGTGCTGACGCCATCGGGCTTGCACGTTTTTGAGCATGGCCGTGAGGCGCTTCTGCCCTTTCTGGCCTGAGCATTGCCTGCTAAGGCGCGCCCATGAGCTTCAATCTTCTTTTTCTCGGCGATGTGGTCGGCAAATCCGGCCGCGAGGCCGTTGCAAATCATTTGCCCGAACTGCTGGCGCGCTTCCCGATCCATTTCGTCGTCTGCAATGGCGAGAACGCCGCCCATGGTTTCGGCATCAACGAAAACATTTGCGAGCAGCTGTTCGATCTGGGTGTCGATGTTATCACGCTGGGCAACCATGCCTTCGATCAGCGCGAAACGCTGGTCTATATCGAGCGTTTACCCAATTTGCTGCGTCCGGTGACCTTTCCGGCCGGAACGCCTGGGCGCGGCGCGGGTCTATTTCAGGCGCGAACCGGCGAGAATGTTTTGGTGATCAATGCGATGGGTCGGCTCTTTATGGATGCGATGGAGGATCCGTTCGCCGCCATCGACCGTGAGCTGGACGCCTGTCCGCTGGGAACGGTTGCCGATTTCGCGATGGTGGATTTTCACGCCGAAGCGACGTCGGAGAAGCAGGCCATCGGCGCCCATGTCGATGGACGGGTCACACTTGTGGTCGGCACACACACCCATGTGCCGACATCCGATCACCGGGTTTTGCCAGGCGGTACGGCGTTTCAGACCGATACCGGCATGTGCGGCGATTATGATTCGATCATTGGCATGGACAAGGGCGAGCCGGTGCAGAGGTTTCTCACCAAGGTGCCGCAGGCGCGGTTCTCACCGGCCGAAGGTGAGCCGACCTTGGCGGGCATCGCAGTGCAGGCTGATCCGGCATCTGGGCTTGCCAGCGCCTGCGCGCCGGTCCGGATCGGCGGGCACTTGGAGCCCGCCATTCCAAGTTTCTGGAGTGCGTGACCGGTCGGTTAAATGGCGCGAACGGTCTTGATGAAATTGGCAATCGCCGCGTTCATATCGTGCGCCTGCTCGCCGAGTTGACCGGCAGCAGTCTCAACCTGACTGGCTGCCGTGCCGGTTTGGTTGGCCGCGTCTTGCACGTCGACCATATTGGCCGACACGTCGCGCGTGCCCGCCGCAGCCTCGGTAACGTTGCGGCTGATCTCGGCGGTTGTCGCGCTCTGCTCTTCGACGGCTGCGGAAATCGAACTCGTCACGCTGCTGATTTGATCGATCGTAGTGGAAATTTCCTCGATCGCTGCAACAGCATCGCCGGTGGCATCTTGGATGGCGCCGATCTGTGTCGTGATCTCTTCGGTTGCCTTGGTCGTCTGGCCGGCAAGGGTTTTGACCTCGCTTGCCACCACCGCAAAGCCGCGTCCGGCCTCGCCGGCGCGGGCTGCCTCGATGGTCGCGTTCAAAGCCAACAGATTGGTCTGTTCGGCAATGTCGGAGATCAATTTCACCACATCGCCAATGCGTTGCGAGGCATTGGAAAGCTCGCGCACGGTCACATTGGTCGTGCGCGCCCGCTCCACTGCGCTTAACGCGACCTCTGAGGATTTGGCCGCTTGCTCGGTGATCTCGCCGATCGAGGCGTTCAGCTCCTGCGCGGCGTGGGCCACGGTTTCAACGTTTACCGTCGCTTCCTCAGCGCCTGCAGCAGCCCCGGTGGCGCTGTTGGACGATGTGTGAGCGGTCTGCGTCATTTGGGCTGCCGCTGCGCTCATCTCGGTGGCGGCGGTGGTCAGATGCGACAGCGAGGTTTGCGTATCGGTCTCAAAACCGTCGATGGCATTGGTCAGTTCGGTCATCACCGACCAGGTGACCATCGCGCCAGTGTAGATTCCCTGCTCGTCGTGCAGCGCACCAACTTTTAGGGCGAGCGTTTCCGGCCCGAGTTTGATCTTGGCGTTCCACGGCAGATTGCTTGGATCGGCGAGAATTTTGCGCTGATGCTGCGGGTTCTTATGGAAGATATCGATGTTGACGCCGTCCATATCGTCGGGATCGACACTGCCTGGCAGCAAATGGCGGATCGTGTGCAACGTCGCCCGGCTGGCGGCGTTGGCATAGATGATGTCGCAGGTCTGCGGATCGGCGACCAAGACGTTGATCGGCATCTGGTCGAGCATGGCATTGAGCACCACGCGTTGGTCGCGAATGTGCATAGGTGTAGGCTCAGGCGCGCTCTGCGCCTTGCGTGAAAGTCCAAACATAGTATCCCCCGAATGGCGGATGGCCGGCACCCCCGCGCCGAGACCATCCGTAATAGTGCGTATAATATAACTCGCAATAGTTGCAGTTATGGAAACAAGTTGTGCTCCCGATACGTTAACGGAAGGTTGTCGCGCGATGAGCAATTTGCCGACCGGTTCTGGCGACGCTCTAATTGGGGGATGACCCGGCGACTGGATTTTCGACCGGAGCCGTTTTAAGAGCCGACCCAAGGCGCAACGCCATTCCCATTCCTATCGTGTTGAAAGTTGAGGCTTCGATGGCCGGACACAGTCAGTTCAAAAACATCATGCATCGCAAGGGGCGGCAGGATAAGGCGCGCTCCAAACTGTTCTCCAAGCTTGCCAAGGAGATCACGGTGGCAGCCAAAATGGGCATGCCGGACCCGGACATGAATCCGCGCCTTCGCCTGGCCGTTCAGAACGCCAGGTCGCAGTCGATGCCGAAGGACAATATCGAGCGGGCGATCAAAAAATCCCAAGCTGGCGAAGGCGATGATTACGAGGAAATCCGCTACGAGGGCTATGGCCCCGGCGGCATTGCCGTGGTTGTCGAGGCGATGACCGACAACCGCAACCGGACCGCCAGTGCCGTGCGCTCTTACTTCACCAAAAGCGGTGGATCGTTGGGTGAAACAGGCTCGGTGTCGTTCATGTTCGACCGGGTTGGCGAGATCGTCTTCCCGGCTGAGGCAGGCGATGCCGACACGGTTATGGAAGCGGCCATTGAGGGCGGGGCGGAAGACGTGGTCTCCGATGACAACGGCCACACGATTTATTGCGCCTTTGAAGATATCAATGAGGTGTCCGCAGCGCTGACGGCCTCGCTTGGCGAACCGGAATCGGTCAATCCGATCTGGAAGCCGCAGAACACCATTGAGGTCGATGCCGACAAGGGTGCCTCGCTGATGCGTCTCATCGATACGCTGGAAGATGATGACGATGTTCAGACGGTCTACGCCAACTTCGAGATGTCCGAAGAGGTTATGGCAGCCCTGTCGGACGCCTAGGCTCTTAGCAACGGGTCCAGCAGCGGTAGCGATGTGATCGCGGCCAACAAGATGATCGCGAAAGCGACTCGGCGGAACAGCCGCTCATCGGCGCTTTCGAACAGTCTGGCGCCGAAGAAGATCGCAATCCCATAGGCCGGCGCCAGCCAGAGCGCTAAGGCAACCGTCTGCGCGGTGAACACGCCATTGGCGAAAAACGCGCCCAAGCTTCCAAGCGTTGCGAAAAAGAAGAAGCAAATGAGGTTGGCCCGGATGACTTCAGCCGGGAAGCGACCGGCTGACCAATAGGCGACCAGCGGCGGCGCCGACACTTGGCTGATCCCGCCCAGCACGCCGGCCGCCGTGCCAACGCCCAGCGATATTGGCGGTTTCGGGCGGGCTGTGTAGCGCCAACCCGATAGCATCACGCCAACCATCACAATGATGATGAGGCAGATCGTCCAGCGCAGCGTCAGCGTGTCGGTGGTCGCCAGCAGATAGGCCCCCAACCAAACGCCTGCCCACGACCCCATGGCGCATGGGATGACGGTGCGCCAATCCCAGTGACGGAGCGCATTGGCGACCAGGGGCAGGGTGATGCTGGTGTCGATGATGAAGAACGCGACCACGGCCAGTCGCGGATCAAACAGGATGGTTGCGAACGGCATGAAGAGCATCGCGCCGCCAAAACCTGCAAAACCGCGCACCGTGCCCGCCAGCGCCACGGCGAGCAGCGCCGGGATCAACGCAGGGTGGTCGGCCAGTACCAAGAGTGCGTCATGGACGGCTTGGAATAGCTCGGGCATGGGCGGCGGCCCTTTTTGGCTGTGGCTTTGGAAGCGTTCGACGGGCTTGGCGCTTTAGCGGCGAAGCCGAGTGCGGTAGCTGAGATGGCATGGAACCTCAAGCGATTCGCATCTTTGGCATCGATCCGGGCTTGCGCCACATGGGGTGGGGCGTGGTTGAGTTGGCTGGAACGCGGCTTTCCTACGTCGCCAGCGGGGTGATCTCGCCGCCTGCCAAGGACGCGTTGCCGGTGCGGTTGGCCACACTTTACGGTGCGCTCGAGGCATTGCTGGGTGAGCATCGACCTGACGAGGCGGCGGTCGAAGAGACGTTCGTCAACAAGGATCCGGCCTCGACCCTGAAGCTTGGCCAGGCGCGCGGCATGGCTGTGCTTGCGCCGGCGCGGCTTGGCATCCCCGTTGGGGAGTACGCCGCCAATCAGGTCAAGAAGACGGTGGTGGGTGTTGGACACGCCGACAAAAAACAGGTTCAGGCGATGGTCAAAGTGCTCCTGCCGCGCGCAGATTTTTCCTCCGCCGACGAGGCCGATGCGCTTGCCATCGCGATCTGCCATGCGCACCAAAGGCCGACGGTCCAGATGAGGGTGGCGGCGCGATGATCGGTAAGCTCAAGGGCCGGGTGGATGCGGTGCTGGAGGATAGCCTAATCCTGGATGTTAAGGGTGTCGGCTATGAGGTGTTCGGCTCGTCAAAACTGCTCGGGCTTTACCGCGGCGGCGAAGAGGGCGTCGAGCTTTGGATCGACACGCTGGTGCGCGAAGACCTGATCCGCCTCAACGGCTTTTCCAGCCGGCAGGAACGGCAATGGTTCCGCTTGTTGCAATCGGTGCAAGGCGTTGGCGCGAAAGTGGCTCTGGCCATTCTGGGCACTTTGTCCACCGGTGATCTGGCCTCGGCGATAGCGTTGCAGGACAAGGGGATGGTCGCGCGCGCCCCCGGCGTCGGGCCGAAGGTCGCCCAGCGCATCGTCGCGGAGTTGAAAGACAAGGCACCGACCTTGTCCGGCGATAGCAGCGGAACCATCGGCTTGCAGCAAGAGCTGGGCGAGGGCGTAGCGCCATCGGCGGTCGTCGATGCGGTCTCGGCGCTGAGCAACCTTGGCTACTCGGCGCAGCAGGCGTCGGGCGCTGTGGCGCAGGCGGTTAAGGATGCTGGCGAGGATGCACCCGCTGCGACGCTGATACGGCTTGGACTGAAGGCCTTATCAAGTTAGATCACCATCGCATCATGGCGGCGAACCTGACTTTGCGTAAACTGGACCCAATTCAATGAAGGCCCTCATTATCCTCCTCATCCTGGTGTTTGCCATTGCACCGGCAGGACTGATCCTCGCGCTTGGCCTGCGGCGGCGATTTGAGAACGACGTGTTTGGCCGTATCTATGTTTGGGACAAGCCGTGGGTGCTTGTGACGCAAGACGCCTTTGTCAAACAGCGCTATGAGTTGCTGCAACGTCGTGTGATCTGGCTCGGCGGGTTTCTGGTCGTGGTCCTAATGGCGGTGATCCTGATTGTCCTCTGAGAGCGAGCAAGCTGAAAACGTTCCAACGCTGCCGGACAAACCCTGGCTGCGGTTGGCCGGCATCGTCATAGTGTTCGTTATCCTTGGACCAGCGCTTGGCGGCATCACCGGCGGCTTGGCGCTTGCGGTTGCGGCGGCGATGGGTAGCGATGCGACCCTTTTTGAAGCGATTTTTTCCTTCTTTCCCATCGCCGCGTTGTTCTCGCTTTATGGCGCGATCTTTGGCTATTGGCTCGGCTTCGCGCCTGCCCTTGCCGCTGGCCTCTTCATTGGATGGCACGAAGGCTGGCGTGGGCCAGCGACCGGGTTCAGCGCGGCGTTGCTCGGCATGGTGATCGGCGCGCTTTATTTCATGTTCAGCGAGTTCTTGGCGCTGGAAGGTGGCACCTATGGCGCGGCCTTCGGGGTGCTTGTGTGCGTCGTGCCGACCTACCTCCTGTCGCGATTGGTGCGCTATTGGGGCCGGGATGATCCGCCTGCGATCGTCGCCAATGGGCAGTCCTCATGAGTCAGGATCGTGTCTCCGTTCGCACCAAGCCCTGGCCGCTGCTGTTCGTGATGACTGGGCTGGCGGTGGTCTTCTTACCGCCGCTTGCCGGAATGCTGATGTTGGTTCTGCAGGTGCTCGGCGACAGCTCTTACGATCTGTCGCGTCTGGCGCTGGCTGATTACCCGCGCGCCGCCTTTGCGCTGCTGACGGCTGGGACGCTGGTTGGCTATCTCTATGGCTTGGTGCCAGCGCTGCTCTCGGCGGGATTTCTTGGCTGGGTGGTTTTGTCGGGGCGGCAGCTTTCTTTTGGCTGGATCGCGCTTGCGATCCTCGGTGGCGGTGTCGCCGGGTTTGGCGTCATGTCGTTGTTGATCGGCGGCATCACCAGCCTCACGCTGATGGTGACCTCGCTGCTCGCCGCCACCCTGTTCTGGTTCACGCTGAAGCCTTATCTGCGGGCGCATCTGAGCCCAGCAAGGACCGCTGGCGATGAGTGAGCGCTCCGAACTTCTCGATGCGGAAAACCGTGATGCCGAAGAGGTTTCGCTGCGCCCCCATGCACTGGATGATTTCACCGGCCAGGCCGACGCGCGCGCCAATCTGAAGGTCTTCATTGAAGCGGCGAGCACGCGCAAGGAAGCGCTCGATCACGTGCTTTTTGTTGGTCCGCCAGGGCTTGGCAAAACGACGCTGGCGCAGATTGTGGCGCGCGAACTTGGCGTCAACTTTCGCGCCACTTCCGGCCCGGTGATCGCCAAGGCCGGCGATCTGGCGGCGATCCTGACCAATCTGGAAGACCGTGATGTCTTGTTCATTGACGAAATCCATCGCCTCAATCCCGCGGTCGAAGAAGTGCTCTATCCTGCGATGGAGGATTTCCAGCTTGATCTCATCATCGGTGAGGGTCCAGCGGCGCGGTCGGTGAAGATCGATTTGTCGCGGTTTACGCTTGTCGCGGCGACCACACGCCTGGGCTTATTGACCACCCCGCTGCGCGACCGGTTCGGCATTCCCATCCGCTTGCAATTCTACTCGCCGGAAGAATTGGAAAAGATCGTGCGCCGCGGCGCGCGTCTGTTTGGCGTGCCAATATCCGATGATGGCGCGCGCGAGATTGCCAAACGCTCGCGCGGCACGCCGCGCATCGCCGGGCGACTGCTGCGGCGGGTGCGTGACTTTGCGCTGGTGGAAGGTTCCGGCGCTATCGACCGGGACAATGCCGACGCAGCGCTGACCCGATTGGACGTGGATTCCATCGGGCTCGATATGCTCGACCGGCGCTATCTTGATCTGATTGCCTCAAAATTCGGTGGCGGGCCGGTGGGTATCGAAACGCTGGCGGCGGCGCTTTCTGAACCGCGCGATGCGTTGGAAGAAATCGTTGAACCCTTTCTGTTGCAGCAGGGGTTCATTCAACGCACGCCGCGTGGGCGCCTGATGACGCCGGCGGCGTTTGCGCATCTTGGCATCGCCGCGCCACGCGATCTCAATCCGGCCCAGATGGCTCTGCTGCTTGACGATGAGGACGACCCCAGTCGGAGCTAGGATTCTGACCCTAGACTATCTGGCGCTGGACGCTGCGGACGGTTGTTTCTACACTTGCCACCCGTTTTGAGTTTCGTGTCATGCCCGGTCGCTTTTACCGCTTCGCCCTTGATGATGTTTGCGTTGTCCAGATCCACGATGGCTGGGACCATCACGCACCCGCGCACGACTATTTCGGCACCAATGTCGACGATCTGACCTTTGACGAGGAATGCATCTCGCTGGGCACGTCACCGGCCGAATTCGACTTTCCCGTCACCATGACGTTGATCGAGTCGGGCGGGAAGCGGGTGCTGATCGATGCTGGGTTCGGCCCCTCTGGCCCGGCGCACAGCGGCGGTCTGCCGAAAGGTCTTGCCGCGCTGGGCATAGACCCCGGGAGCATCGATGTGGTGGTGATTTCCCATCTGCATGGCGATCACACCGGCGGGCTTCTGACTGATGAGGCCGTGCCGCGCTTCGCCAACGCTCGCCATTTGATCGCGGTTGATGAGGCGAACGCTGCGCCTTCCGATCCGACGCTGGCCGCGCTTGGAGCCATCGTCGAGCCCGTGGCGCCGGGATTTGAAGTGCTCCACGGCATTGTGCTTGTCGACATGCGCGGTCACACGCCGGGGCATTTGGGTGTTCTGATCTCCACGCCATCAGGCTCGGTGCTGGTCGCCAGCGACCTCGCGAACCATCCGGTCTGGGCGTTCGCCCATCCCGAATGGCACATGCTCTTCGATGCCGATGGCGAAAAAGCAGCAGCCATGCGTGCTCACTGGCTGGGCCGCGCGGCCGACGAACAGCTGGTGTTCGCAGGCTATCACATGCCGTTCCCGGCGCTCGGCAAGGTGGAGCGCCTCGGCGCGGCGTTCCGCTATGTACCGCTCGACCTCGACGAGGCGGGGTCGGCCAGCGCCGCTTGACCTTTGGCGAGGTAACGGGCGAGCACCATCAAGGCCGAGGCGAGGATGCCCATAAGGGCTGACCCAAGGACGACCGGCATGACATTCATGTCGAAGGCTGCGCCGATGGATGCCGCGACCACGACGCTGATCAGCGTTTGGATTGACGCTGTGATTGAAGAGGCGATGCCGGCGATTTTGCCGAGAGGTCGCAGCGCGATGGCGTTGTAATTGCCAAAGGTGATGCCGACGAAGAACAGCGCCACACTGATAAAAACCATCCAGACCATCAGCGAGGGGTTGCCGCCGGTGACGCTGATCCAGGCGAGGAAGGCGAGGGACCAGATCACTTGCAGACCGATGGCAGAGGCGGTGATGGCCTCCATCGTGTAACGATTGAGGAGCCAGGCATTGGCGGTGTTCGACAGGGCGATAAATGCTGCTGTCGCGCCGAAGTAAAAGGCGAAAAGCTCCCCGGTGCCGTAAAGGTCCTGCAAGATCTGCTGCGAGGATACGATATAGCCGAGCAGCGTGCCGAAGGCGCAACCCGCCGCCATGGCGTAGAGTATCGAGACCGGCGTCGTAATCACCGTCTTGACGGCGGCAAGCAGTCTGCCTGCCTCAAAAGGCGCAAGGTCCGTGTGCGTTTCGGGTTGGCGAAATGTCAGCCAGGTTCCGCTGATCAGTGCCATCGCCAGCAGTGCGACAAACAGCATCTGCCAGGGCGCAACCAAGAGCATCAATTGACCGATGGCCGGCGCAAACGTCGGCACCAAAATGAAGACCGTCAGGGCGATCGACATGACCTGCGCCATTTGCGGACCGGCAAACTTGTCGCGGACCATGGCGACGATCACGATGCGCGGCGCAGCACCGCCAAAACCCTGCAGGAAACGGCCGATCAGAAGAACCATGAAATCCTGGGCGATGATGCACAGGAGCGATCCAACCAGATGGATGGCCAGTCCAATCAGGATGGCGGGCTTGCGGCCGATGTAATCTGACAAAGGCCCGAAAATCACTTGGCCGACCATCAATCCGGCAAAAATGATGGTGATGATCGCCTGACGATCATTGTCTTCGGCAAGCTGAAAATGGGCGCTGATATCGCCGAACGCTGGCAGCATGATGTCCACCGACAGGGCGATCAGCGACATCAGCATCGCGACCAAAATAACAAACTCGGCCCGACCGGGTTCGGTTCGTTGGCGCAGGTCTGCCTGTTCGGACGTCGTCACGTGGTGTTCGGCCTTTGGGTGAAGAAGGATTGTGCTCCTTCCCACACCGCTATCGCCAAGTCGAGGTGGTGCGCATCACACAATTATCACTTTGTGTGGCGTGTCGTTCGAACATTGTTACTGGCGGGGTTGTTTGCCTCGATCAAGTGTTGGATCAGTGGCGCGTCGCTTGATCAAGCAAACGCTCCCACCGATGGTCCCCGATGTCCCAGAACGATGCCGCCGCTATGGCCCACACGATTTGCGTCCGTGTCTATTATGAAGACACCGATCTGGCGGGCATCGTCTACCATGCGAACTATCTGAAATTCATGGAGCGGGCACGCACCGAGACCTTGCGCACCCATGGGATCGACCAGACGCGGCTGGCTGAAGAGGATGTCTTCTTGACCGTCACGGCGATGGATATCGCGTTCAAATCACCGGCCAGGATCGATGATCTGCTAACGGTTGAAGCGATACCGATATCAACAACCGGCGTGCGCGGAACCATTGCCCAGCGGGTGCTGCTGGAGGATCGCGAACTCTGCACAGCCATGGTGACCGTCGTCTGCATGAACGCAAAGGGTCGCCCCGTGCGCATGCCGCCGATGGCACGGGCCTTGTTTCCCGCGACCGAGGGCTGATGCGCTAACCCTTGGTTAACCATGCCTTAGGGTTGGGTGGTTAGGCTTGTCGCCAAAGCCGTGATGGCTGACCCGCTGGATGTGCGGCGCAGCATAGCGTCCTGATGATGCCACAATCGCAGCGCACCAGCGCCCGCCAGCTCGACCACCCCTATTGACGAAGACCTGAGGACCCCCATGGACGGAACGGACGTTCTTACCACCGCCTTGAACGCGCAGAGCCACGATCTGTCGCTTTATGGCCTCTTCATCCAGGCCCATATCGTGGTGAAAATCGTGATGATCGGTCTGGTGATCGCCTCGGTTTGGTGCTGGGGGATCGTGATCGACAAATATCTGATGTTCTCGCGCAACAAGAAGGCGATGGATCGTTTTGAGCGCGTTTTTTGGTCCGGACAGTCGCTGGAAGAGCTCTACACCGTCACCGCGCAGCGCACGAACACCACGATGGCCGCGCTTTTTGTGGCGGCAATGCGCGAATGGAAGCGCAGCCATGAGCGCAATGCGCGCGCCATTGTCGGCCTGCAAACGCGCATTGATAAGGTGCTCGACGTCACGATCGCGCGCGAGTCCGAAAAGATGGAAAACGGCCTTCTGGTGCTTGCCTCGGTCGGTTCAGCCGGTCCCTTCATCGGCCTGTTCGGCACCGTTTGGGGCATCATGACAGCCTTCCAAGCGATCGCTGCCACCGAAAACGCCAACCTGGCGGTTGTTGCGCCTGGCATCGCTGAAGCCTTGTTTGCGACAGCGCTTGGCCTCGTTGCAGCCATTCCGGCGACAATTTTTTACAACAAGTTCGTGTCTGATGTCGCGCGGCAGACGACGCGGATGGAAGGTTTTGCCGACGAGTTTTCGTCCATCCTGTCCCGCCAAATCGACGAGCGCGCGGCGGCGGCGCGCCCTGCGGCAGCCGAGTAGGAACTTCAGATGGGTATGGGTGTTGCTAGCGGTGGATCAGGTGGCTCGCGGCGCAGACGCCGGGCGCGTCCGCGCGCGATGAGCGAGATCAACGTCACGCCGTTTGTCGACGTGATGTTGGTGCTTTTGATCATCTTCATGGTCGCCGCGCCTTTGCTGGTCGTCGGCGTGCCGATCGATCTGCCGGAGACCTCGGCCAATGCGCTGGAAAGCGAAGAAGAGCCGATCACCGTCTCGGTGACCGCCGATGGCCGGGTGTTCCTGCAGGAAACCGAGACCACGCTCGATCAATTGCTGGCCACCTTGGAAGCGATTGCCGGCGAAGGCGTCGATACGCGTATTTTTGTGCGTGGTGACCGTGGCACGGATTACGGCACGATCATGCAGGTGATGGCGCGCATTTCTGGTGCCGGCTACCAGCGCTTGGGGCTTGTGACGGCAGAAGAGGAAGGGTCTTAAGCGGCCGGCCTTTGGCACGCTGACGGATCGATTATGCGGCTTGGTGTCCCCCTCTCCTTGGTTCTTCATGGCGCGCTTTTTGGCGGCCTGGTGATCAATCTGTCCGAGCCTGAACCGTTTGACATCATTACCGCCCAGGCCGTGCCGGTGGACATCCTCTCGCCGGAAGAGTTCAGCCAGGTGACACGCGGGATGCGCACGGCCGAGCCACTGCCGACGCCCGAAACGCCGCCGTCAGCCGGCCAATCTGAAGTCGATCGCGGCACGGACACCGGCGGTGAAGGCCGACAAGATGCGGCCACGGCTGCCCACAATGCGCGTGCAACGCCTGACACGGCTGCGCCACCGCCGCCGCCTCCACCGCCTGAGCCCGAACCCGAGCCGGTAGAAGCGGAACCCGAACCTGCGCCTGCGCCGGAGCCAGAGGTGGCCGAGCCAGAACCTACCCCTGCTGAGGAGCCTGCACCGGAGCCGGAACCAACCCAAACGTCACGTTTTTCGGCGCCAGCGCCCCTAGCGCGGCCCGATATCGCGCCGCAGCCTGTGCAGCGGCCTGAACCGGTTCAGCAGCCAGATGACAGCCAGTTCAATCCTGATGAAATCGCGGCGCTCATCAATCGCGATGAAAACCAAGGCGGTGGTGGCGCGGCCGATCAGGCGCCTGCAACGCGTGGCGCCGCCGAAGGGCGCGACCAAACGCTTTCAGAAAGCGAAATGGATGCCCTGCGCCGCCAGATCGCCCGCTGCTGGAACCCGCCTGTCGGTGCGGTCGGTGCCGATGATCTGGTTGTGCGGGTGCAAATGAACCTTGCCGAGGACGGGTCGTTGAGGGGCGGGGCCTCGGTGATCAACTCGTCGGGCAACCCAGCCTTCCAGGCGGCTGCGGAAAGCGCCGTGCGCGCTGTGCGCCGCTGCGCGCCTTATTCTCTGCCCTTTGAGAAGTATGCTGCCTGGCAGAATGTGATAGTCAATTTCGACCCGCGCGAGATGTTGCGTTAACGACGGCGCGCGGTTTTAGGAGTTAAGAATATGTCGATGCTGAAACCTGGTGCGATCCGCAGCGTCCACCCCTTTATGCTGTTCGTTGCCATGGCCATCACGGCCTTGTTGGTTTCCTTAAGGCCCGCGCATGCGGTGCTTGAGATCGACATCACGCAGGGCAATCTTGAGCCACTGCCGATCGCGATCCCGGCCTTTACCTCGACAACGGGCGATGGCGAGATCGCGGTGCAGATGAGCCAGGTGATTTCCAGCAACCTCAACCGCTCCGGGCTTTTCCGAACGCTTGATCCGGCCTCGTTTATCGAGCAGGGCCTAACGGTTAGCGCCGGACCGAACTTTGCCGAGTGGCGGGTGATCAACGCGCAGGCGCTGGTCGTAGGCCAGGTGGAGCGCCAGGGCGACGGTCGGCTTCGCGTCGATTTTCGCTTGTGGGATGTGTTTGGCGCTGAATCCATGATCGGTCAGCAATATTTTACAACGCCGGACAATTGGCGCCGGGTCGCGCACATCATTTCCGATGCGATCTATCAGCGCCTGACCGGCGAGAGCGGCTATTTCGACACGCGCGTGGTTTTCGTCGATGAGACCGGCCCAAAGGAAAACCGCGTCAAGCGGCTGGCAATCATGGATCAGGACGGCGCCAATGTGCGCTATCTGACCACTGGCAGCGATCTTGTGTTGACGCCGCGCTTTTCGCCGGGCCGCCAAGAGATAACCTACATGTCCTATGATGGTGGGCAGCCGCAGGTCTATCTGCTCAACATCGAAACCGGTCAGCGGCGCATTGTCGGCAATTTCCCCGGCATGACGTTTGCGCCGCGCTTTTCCCCGGACGGCGGCAACCTGGTTTTCAGCCTGTTGCAGAACGATGGCTACTCAGACGTCTATCGCTTCGATCTGCAAAGCCAGACCACCACTCGGATGACCTCCTCACCGTCCATCGACACCTCGCCGAGTTTTGCACCCGACGGTCGGCGCGTGACCTTTGCCTCGGACCGCTCCGGCTCGGGGCAGATCTATGTCATGAACGCTGATGGTTCCGGCCAGGAGCGCATTTCCTTCGGCTCGGGCACCTACTCCACACCGGTCTGGTCGCCGCGTGGCGATCTGATCGCCTTTACCAAACAGCAGGGCGGGCGTTTTCTGATCGGGGTGATGAACCCCGATGGATCGGGCGAGCGTATCTTGACCGAAGGCTTCCACAATGAAGGGCCGACCTGGGCGCCCAATGGCCGGGTGATGATGTTCTTCCGCGATACGCCAGGCGCCAACGGTGGGCCGCAGCTTTGGACCATCGATTTGACCGGCTTCAACGAGTTGCGCGTCGACACGCCATCGTTTGGGTCTGACCCGGCCTGGTCGCCGCTGCTCAACTAGCCCTAGCTTTGAGGCCGGCTCACATGCGTGATGTGCTGATCCTCACCACCGGTGGTACCATTGAAAAGGTGCACGACTGGCAGACCGAGGGTCTGGGCTTTGAGATGGGCGGCAAGGCGCAGATCGCCGATCTTTTGCAGAACGCACGCTGTTATCACGCCTGGCTTTTCGAGCTGATGATGAAGGACAGCTTGGATTTCACCGACGAGGATCGCCAAGCGATCTTGGATGCCGTGCTTGGTGCAGACCAGAATGCCATCGTCGTCAGCCAGGGTACCGGGACGATGGAAGTGACAGCGCGGTTTCTCGATGGCCAGGTCGGCAAGAAGACGGTTGTGCTCACCGGCGCGATGCGGCCCCATTCGTTCGGGCGTTCCGATGCCTCGTTCAATATGGGTGGCGCCGTGATCGCTGCGCAAACACTGTCATCCGGCGTTTATGGTGTGATGAATGGGCGGGTGTTTGCCGCCTCTGATCTCGCCAAGAATACCAAGCTTGGCCGGTTCGATGTGGCGCCAGAGGCCGTTTGACGGACCACGGCGTTTACCGTTCATTCAGCATAGGTTCATCAACCCTTTGTCTATCCTTGGCGATTAAGGCACTTGCCACAAAAAAGCCCGCGTTTACCATGAACGACAACCCGCGCTTAACGTTGCTAATGTATGACCGAAATGCATCAATTGGTGCGCTGATGATTGTGGCGGGATCGCCCCGCGACCTTTGAGAAAGACTCTTTCCATGACCCGCCTCATGACCCGCCCGGTGGCCCTGACGAACGTCAGTCTTTTCGCTCGCCTTGCAATGGCGTCGTTTTTTGCGCTGTTCCTGGCAGCTTGTGCGTCCACGACACCGGATCAGCTTCCGCTTTCGCAGCAGGCCGCACCTCCAGGCAGCGCGCAGGATTTCACCGTGAACGTTGGTGACCGGGTGTTCTTTGAAACAGACTCCACCGTTTTGACCGCCGAGGGTCGCCTGACGCTCGATCGCCAGGCTGCTTGGCTTGCCCAGTACGCCCAGTATGCGGTGCAGGTTGAAGGTCATGCCGATGAGCGCGGCACCCGCGAGTACAACCTCGCGCTTGGTGCGCGCCGCGCTGCCACGACCCGCGACTATCTGATTTCGCGTGGCGTCTCGCCGACCCGTCTTTCCACCGTCTCCTACGGTAAGGAGCGGCCAGTCGCGACATGTAACGACATCACCTGCTGGTCGCAGAACCGCCGCGCCGTAACGGTGCTGCAAGGCGGCTAAGGGTCGGCGCCTTTGCGAAGTTGAAAGCCGGGCCATGTGTCCGGCTTTTTGTTGCGTGGTTTGTCGCGACTACCGGGTCGTTTGTCGCGACTTATTCCAGACGGTCTAGCGCGAAGTCGCGACTCTTTTGACGCTAGTCTTGTCCTCACATTTGCCGCCTTTGGGTGGAAACGAAGGCCGCAACGCGCCAGATTGGCGCCACGATGTTTTGCGATGAGATTGTCTATGACCTCCCTTTCTCGTTTGTTCTTCCTGTGTCTCCTGTCCGCATCGTTGGCCGTGCCTGCGATGGCGCAGGTCGCGCCTGGCCAACAGGTGCCGCTGCCGCCCGCCAATGTGCCGGGCACAGTTGGTGGTGCTGGCGTTCAGCCCGTCGTTCCGGGAGCTGGTGCCAACGGCACGTTCCTCGCCCAATCCAACCCGGCTGCTGATGCGCAGACCAATCTGCGGGTCGATCGGCTTGAAGGTGAGTTGCGCAATTTGGTTGGGCAGATGGAGCAACTGATGTTCCAGATGCGCCAACTTCAGGATGAGCTGACCCGCGCCCGCGAGGACACCGAGTTTCGCCTGCGCGAACTGGAAGGCAACGGCATCACCGACGGCTCTGGTTTTCCGATGGAGCGCGGCGCCAATGATGGCATCCAAACCAATGGGAATGTCACCGACGAGCAGTTGCGCGATGTGCTTTTGGCGCGCGAACGCGGCGAGCCGCCGCGCGATCTTGGCACGCTGGCCGTCGGTCAGGATGGCCAGCCGGTCGGCGGGACCATCGGCGATCCGAACGGCCCACTTGATCTTTCCTCGCTCACCTTGAATGCCGCGCCGGAAGTGCGCCCACAACCACCTTTGAGTGGAGCGGTGGCGAGCATCGATCCGCTGGAAAGCCTCAGTCCCAACGATGTGTATGAGCTTGGCTATGATCATGTTTTGCGCGGCGATTACGGTCAGGCAATCTCGACGTTCAGCGATTTCATCGACATCTATCCTGAGGATCGCTTGCGCCCGAACGCGCATTTTTGGCTCGGGGAATCGCATTTCGCCATGGGGTCGTATACGCCGGCCGCCGAGCAGTTTCTGGCCGTCTTCAACAACTATCCTGAGGACGTGAAGGTGCCCGACGCGCTGTTGAAGCTTGGCATGAGCCTGGAGCGCCTTGGCGCCCAACAACAGGCGTGCGCAACGTTCACCAAGCTGCTGACCGACTATCCGAGGGCACCACAGATCGTGCTTGACACCGCGCGCACCGAGCAGGGCCTTGCTGGGTGCTAAGCACGCTGGCGAAAACATCCTCAGAAACGACCGCCGATACGATTAGCGATGCTTGGCGGGCCGTTGGAGCCAGTCTCTCACGCCACCCACCTTTGCTCTTGGCGGTTTCAGGTGGTCCCGATTCTCTGGCGATGTTGGTCGGTTTGGCCAAGCTTCGCGAGGCGGGTTTGCTCGACGTGACCCTTAGCGTTCAGACAATCGACCATGGTTTGCGCGCCGAGGCAGCGGCGGAGGCGGCTATGGTGGGCGCGGTTTGCGACGAGCTTGATGTGACCTTTCAGGTCACAAAACTTGGTCGCAAACCCTTTGCCAGGAACGCTCAGGATTGGGCGCGGGCGGAGCGCTACAGCGCGTTGGCCAGAACGGCCGAAGAAACCAACTCGGTCATCCTGACCGCCCATACCGCCGATGATCAGGCCGAGACGTTGCTGATGCGCGCGGCACGCGGCACCGGCAGCGAAGGGCTGGCGGGCATCCGGCCCCGAACGCGTTTGCAGGGCGCTCCCGTTCTGCGACCCTTTTTGGAATGGCCACGCGCCGACCTTCACGCGGTTCTCGACGGTACACCGTGGCAGCCCGCGCGCGACCCGTCCAACGACGATGAAAGCTACACGCGCGTGCGGTTTCGCAACTGGCTTGCCGATGCCCCCATGCCTGATGGCGCGCGAAGCATTGTCGATGGTTTGGCGGAGACAGCCCGCATCGCCGGCCAGGAAAACGAAGCGCTGGAGCATTATGCCCGACGCTTTTTTGAGCACATTGGTGGCGCACCTTATGGATTTGTCGACGGTCGCTTGGCACTGCGCGCTCAGCCGCTTGCGGTTCAGGCGCGGTTTTTGCGCCTTACTCTGAGTGCTGTAGCCCGCGGTCAAAGGCGACCTGCGAACGACGGCAAATTGTCCTTCGATCTAGGGCGGATGATTGCGCTGGCACGGCGCATCGCCAATGAGCCGAAGGGCAGGTGGGTTGGCGGCGGCGGCGTTTTGGATTGGCAGCGCGAGCCAGAGTCTGAGACCGTGTCGGTCTATGGCGAAGCTGGTCGGTCAGGATTTCCGCAGGTTGATTTGGGCCCAGGCGAGAGCGGGTTATGGGACGATCGCTTTGAAATTTGCAATTGGACCAAGAAGCCCCTGACAGTTCGGGCCTGGCAACCGGGCGACCCTAAGCCACAGTTGGATCGTGATGGTTTAGGTCACGCGATCTTGGCAAGCTTACCGGTTGCTGAGTGTGAGGGCGACGTGGTCGGCATGGTTGGTGGCCCGAGCCGAGAGGATTCCCGTGACGCGGGCACCGCTTTTATCGGCGTTTTGGCCTCTAAACATTCAACATAGGGTGCGTTGATGCCAAATTGCGGCGATCCTTTAACCTCATCCTGCGGAATCTTGTCGCGATTCACTGCTCATTCCTTGGCAACAGGGTGTTTGGAACCTATCTTCCCTATCAACGGGACCGTGCACGCCAGTCTTCTGGCCGGCCCAAAACCTTTTCCTGTCGAGGATTGGACCCTTTATGAACTCCAACTTCCGTAATTTTGCCCTTTGGGTGGTGATCGGCCTGCTGCTGGTGGCGCTGTTCAACATGTTCTCCGGGCCGACCCAGCAGGGCGGCGGATCGGACATCGCCTATTCGCAGTTCCTGTCTGAAGTGGACAGCGGGCGTATCCGCGATGTGACCATCATGGGCCAGCAGATTTCTGGTGTTTACACCGATGGAAGCCAGTTCCAGACCTTTGCACCGGATGATCCCAATCTTGTGCAGGATCTGACCAATGCCGGTGTGCGCATCAGCGCACGCCCGCAGGATGAGGGCTTCTCGCTGTTCTCGGTGCTGATTTCCTTCGGTCCGATGCTGCTTTTGATCGCCGTTTGGATTTACTTCATGCGCCAGATGCAAGGCGGCGCCGGCGGCAAAGCCATGGGCTTTGGCAAGTCAAAGGCCAAGCTCCTGACTGAAGAGCATGGGCGGGTAACGTTTGATGATGTTGCCGGTGTTGATGAAGCCAAGGAAGACCTGGAAGAGATCGTTGAGTTTCTGCGTGATCCGCAAAAGTTCCAGAGGCTGGGCGGACGCATTCCGCGTGGTGTTCTGCTGGTTGGACCTCCAGGTACTGGTAAAACGCTAACCGCGCGCGCTGTGGCCGGTGAAGCCAATGTGCCGTTCTTCACCATCTCTGGTTCTGACTTTGTGGAAATGTTCGTCGGTGTGGGTGCATCTCGTGTCCGTGACATGTTCGAGCAGGCCAAAAAGCATTCTCCCTGCATCATCTTCATCGATGAGATCGACGCTGTCGGTCGTCATCGTGGCGCCGGTCTTGGTGGCGGTAATGATGAGCGCGAGCAGACGCTGAACCAGTTGCTGGTTGAGATGGATGGTTTTGAGGCCAATGAAGGCGTGATCATCATCGCGGCGACCAACCGTCCTGATGTGCTTGACCCTGCGCTGCTGCGTCCGGGCCGTTTTGACCGCCAGATTGTTGTGCCGAACCCTGATATTGTGGGCCGTGAAAAGATCCTGAAAGTGCATGTGCGCAATGTTCCGCTTGCCCCCGATGTGGACCTGAAAGTGCTTGCGCGCGGTACCCCTGGTTTCTCCGGTGCCGACTTGATGAACCTCGTCAATGAGGCTGCCCTTCTGGCTGCCCGTCGCTCCAAGCGGTTGGTCACGATGAGCGAGTTTGAGGACGCCAAAGATAAGGTGATGATGGGTGCGGAGCGCCGCACGCTGGTCATGACCGAAGAAGAGAAGAAGCTGACCGCTTATCATGAGGCGGGTCATGCTTTGGTGGCCATGCACATGCCAGCGTCTGATCCGATCCACAAGGCGACCATCATTCCACGCGGTCGCGCGCTGGGCATGGTGATGCGCTTGCCGGAGAAAGATCAGGTCTCGCTGACGCGCGCCAAATGCTACGCCGATTTGGCTGTTGCCATGGGTGGGCGCGTGGCGGAAGAGGAAATCTTCGGTTACGAGAAAGTCACCTCTGGTGCGTCTGGCGACATTCAGATGGCAACCAAGCTTGCTAAAGCGATGGCCACGCAGTTCGGCATGTCCGACAAGCTGGGGCCGCTGCTTTATGGTGAGAACCAGCAAGAGGTGTTCTTAGGTCATTCTGTGGCGCAGAACCAGTCTGTGTCGGAAGCCACACAGCAACTCGTCGATGAAGAGGTCAAAGCCTTTGTCGAGCAGGGGTACCAAACCGCCAAGAAGATCACGCTCGACAATATCGACCAGCTCCACACGATCGCCAACGGCTTGTTGGAGTATGAGACGCTTTCGGGCACGGAGATAAAAGACCTTCTGGACGGTAAGCCACCGGTTCGTGAAGACGATGCCGACGACACGCCGACACGCTCGCGTGGGTCTGCCGTGCCCAGCGCTGGCCACAAGCCGAAGGACAAGGGTGGCGATGAAGGCGTTGGCGATATGGAGCCGCAGCCCAGCTAGGTTTCTGAACCTGACCCTGCAAATTTACCAAAATCACAGAAAACCCCGGCTGCGATGCCGGGGTTTTTGTTTGTAGAGTGTAAAGCTTGGTCACGATCTTTGATGGCGTTTGCGCTTGCGCTAACCGGTCCTTTGCCCGCAAACGCTAGGGTCTGGGTTTCAGAGGTATTGGGTCGCTAGGGGTTAGACAGTGGTACGGCGTTTTTTCGGGACGGACGGCATTCGTGGACGGGCCAATGCGGGCAACATGACCGCAGGCGTTGCGATGCAGGTCGGCATGGCCGCCGGCAAGCTGTTCACCAATGGCGGCCACCGTCACCGGGTGGTTATTGGCAAGGATACGCGTCTTTCTGGCTATATGATCGAAAGCGCGCTGGTCGCCGGTTTTACCTCGGTCGGCATGGATGTGTTCCTGGTCGGACCGATGCCAACACCTGCCGTGGCCATGCTGACGCGTTCGTTGCGTTGCGACCTTGGCGTCATGATTTCCGCCTCGCACAACGCCTTCCATGACAATGGCATCAAGCTCTTCGGTCCGGATGGCTACAAGCTGTCCGATGAGATCGAGTTGGAGATCGAAGCGCTAATGCAAGCGCCGGTGGAGCATCTCTTGGCTGGACCGGCACAGATTGGCCGCGCCAAGCGTCTTGATGGCGAGCAGGCGCGTTACATCGAATTTGCCAAGCGCACGCTGCCGCGTTCCATGAGTCTTTCTGGCCTGCGCATTGTGCTCGATTGCGCTAATGGTGCGGCCTACAAGGTTGCGCCGGCCGTGCTTTGGGAGCTTGGGGCCGAGGTCATCACCATTGGCGACAAGCCCGATGGCGTGAACATCAATGCCGGCTGCGGGTCTACCCAGCCGCAAGCGCTGTGCGACAAGGTGCGCGAATTGCGCGCTGACGTGGGGATCGCGCTGGATGGCGATGCTGACCGCGTGGTGCTGGTCGACGAGCGCGGGAGCATCGTGCAGGGTGACCAGTTGATGGCTGTGGTTGCCGATAGCTGGCGCGCCGATGATCGGCTGACGCAACCGGGCGTAGTGGCGACCGTGATGTCGAACCTTGGCCTGGAGCGCTATCTGGAAGGCAAGGGCCTTGGGCTGGTACGCACGCAGGTTGGCGACCGCTATGTCGTGGAACATATGCGCGCCAATGGCTACAATGTCGGCGGCGAGCAATCCGGCCACATCATTCTTTCCGATTTTGTCACAACCGGTGATGGGCTGGTGTCGGCGCTTCAGATTCTTTCAGTCGTGGCACGGGAAGAGCGCAGCGTTTCTGAAATCTGCAGCCGGTTTGAGCCAGTACCGCAGATCCTGAAAAATGTGCAGTTTGACGGCGACAGTCCGCTGGCGCGCGATGCGGTTCAAGACGCCATTGAGGCCGCCAAGCAGCGTTTGGGCAATCAGGGACGGCTCGTTATTCGCCCCTCTGGCACTGAGCCGCTGATCCGTGTGATGGCAGAGGGCGACGATCCAGCGCTGGTTGAAACGCTGGTCGATGAGCTTTGCGACACTCTTCGTAAAGCCGCCTAACTTTCTGAAAAAACTGGACTTCTCGACGCCGACCTTCCCAAGGGGAAGGGCGGCCTGTTTCGTTTCAGAACAAAGTTTTTATTAAGTATTCATCCGTTGTTAATATCACTTAACTATCCGTTTACTTTAATTTTTAACGTTAAAAATCAAGGTTAAGTCTGCTTTAACCTCTGCCCGTCATAGTTGTCTTTGCAAACGGCCCATTGCCACCTTTGGCGTGAGCCCGTTCGACAGCGAAGAAGGAAATGATGTGATGGGTACATCCAAATCTCTGTTCATCGGTGCGCTCGCCTCGACCCTGTTCTCGGGCGTGGCTTTCTCAGCCGACTATATTCCTCCCCCAATCGTCGATTTCGAGCCTGAGTATGAGTTCGAGATCGGTGGCAACCTCTATCTGCGCGGCTATATCGGCTTCACCAATCAGGAAGTGGATGAGCTGGACAATGTCTTGTTCGATAACGGGCGTTTCGAGTTCCTTAGCTCTGAATTTGAATCGAGCGGTTTGGCCGGCGCAGCTATTGGTTACCAGTTCAACGAATGGTTCCGCGCGGACATCAGCGCTGAATATCGCATGCGGGCTGGTTATGATGGCTTGGACCGCTATGATGAGGATAATGACGGCGATTTCGACGGCACGAACCAGTACACTGCTGACAAGTCAGAATTCCTCGTCATGGCCAACGCCTTCTTGGATATGGGCACCTATCACGGGATCACACCCTATGTGGGCGCGGGCATTGGCGCGTCTTACACCATGATCGATAATTTCACCGACACCAACGTACCGAACGACGGCGTTGCTTATGCGGATGATAATGGCGAATGGGCATTCGCTTGGGCGCTGCACGCTGGACTTGGCTACGAGGTGAATGATCGCGTGACGCTCGACTTTGGGTATCGCTATCTCAACCTTGGCGATGCGTCTTCGGGCGACGTGATAACCTATACCGGCGTCAACAACATCACAAATCCGATGGAGTTCAACGGTCTGACGTCCCACGACGTGACCTTCGGTTTCCGCTATGCCTTGGGTGGCTTCGGCGGTGGCCACAGCAGCGGCTACGGTCACTCCAGCTATTAGGCGCAACTTTCCGTACACACGACTTCAAGCCGCTGGATCTGCCAGCGGCTTTTTTGCATCAGCCTGCCGCAAAGGTCGGTTGGTGTAACTTCGCAATTGACGGCGCTTGTCCCATCGCTTAGTGCCCGCGGTGGGACACCCTTCCCCAACGAAGGGCTTTCTATCTGGAAGGATAGCCATCATGAGTACTGCAATGCCCGGCACGCGGCCGGCAAACCCGCGTTTTTCCTCCGGCCCATGCGCCAAGCGCCCTGGCTGGACCCTCGACGGACTGCAAGATGCAGCCCTCGGTCGTTCTCACAGATCATCCATCGGTAAGTCGAAGCTTAAGTCAGCCATCGATAAAACCCGCACGATTTTGGGCGTGCCGGACGATTATCGCATCGGCATCGTGCCCGCGTCTGATACCGGCGCTGTTGAAATGGCGATGTGGAGCCTGCTTGGCGCCCGCCCGGTGACGATGGTCGCTTGGGAAAGCTTCGGCGCTGGCTGGGTCACCGATGTTATCAAGCAGTTGAAGCTCGATGCCACCAAGGTTGAAGCGCCCTATGGTGCGCTGCCTGATATGGCCGCCATCGACTATAACACCGACGTGGTTTTCACCTGGAATGGTACGACCTCGGGCGTGCGCATGCCAAACGGCGACGCCATCGCTGCTGACCGGCAGGGGCTGACCATCTGCGATGCCACATCGGCGGCGTTCGCGCAGGATTTGCCCTTCGACAAGCTCGATGTTGTCACTTTTTCCTGGCAGAAGGTGCTGGGCGGTGAAGCCGCGCACGGCGTCCTCATTCTCTCGCCGCGCGCTGTTGAGCGCCTGGAAACCTATACGCCGGCCTGGCCGCTTCCAAAAATTTTCCGCCTGACGAAGGGGGGGAAGTTGATCGAAGGCATCTTCAAGGGCGAAACGATCAACACGCCCTCCATGCTCTGCGTCGAAGACTATCTGGACGCGCTGAACTGGGCGGAATCCATCGGTGGTTTGAAAGGCTTGATTGGCCGTGCTGATGCCAATGCTGAAGCCATTGATGCCTTCGTGCAGGCGACGGATTGGATCGATTATCTGGCAGAGTTGCCGGAGACGCGTTCCAACACATCGGTGTGCGTGAAGATCGTTGATCCAGATATCTTGGCGCTCGATGATGATGCTCAAGCGGCCTTTGCTAAATCCATTGCCAAGCGGCTGGAAGCTGAAGGCGTGGCGCTGGATATTGCGGGCTACCGCGATGCACCGGCCGGTCTTCGCATCTGGGCAGGCGGCACGATTGAAGCCTCCGACATGGAAGCCTTAATGCCTTGGCTTGATTGGGCGTTCGCTGTTGAGAAAGCAGCGCTTTCTCAAGCAGCTTAACGTTCATTTTTGTTTCTCTGGTCCGGCTGGTCGCCGTCCCAACCGTGTTGCGCTGAAAAAGCTTCGCGCATCGCGTCTTTTCCCGAAAATTCAAATTCAGGAGTGCCTCACATGGCCCCTCGCGTTCTCATTTCTGACAGCCTTTCGCCCACAGCCGTGGAGATATTCAAGTCTCGCGGCATCGACGTCACCTTCGAGCCAGGTCTCGGCAAGGACAAGGAAAAGCTCCTGTCCATGATCGGCGACTATGACGGTCTGGCGATCCGCTCCGCCACCAAAGCGACGGACAAACTCATTGCCGCTGCCGACAATCTGAAGGTGATTGGCCGTGCAGGTATCGGTGTCGACAATGTCGATATCCCAGCCGCGACCTCGCGCGGCATCATTGTGATGAACACGCCGTTCGGCAACTCAATCACGACCGCCGAGCACGCGATCTCGATGATGTTCGCCTGCGCTCGTCAGATCCCAGCTGCCGATAGCTCCACGCAGGCAGGCAAGTGGGAAAAATCGAAATTCATGGGTGTCGAAGTCACCGGCAAAACGCTGGGCCTGATCGGCTGCGGCAATATCGGCTCCATCGTCGCCGATCGCGCCATTGGTCTGAAAATGCGGGTCGTGGCTTACGATCCCTTCCTTACCGAAGAGCGAGCGGTGGAACTTGGCGTCGATAAGGTTGAGCTGGACGAGCTTTTTGCCCGTGCCGACTTCATCACGCTTCATGTGCCCAAAACCGACAAGACGGCCAACATTTTGTCGGCGGATGCCATCAACAAGATGAAAAAGGGCGTGCGGATCATCAACTGCGCCCGCGGTGGTTTGGTGGATGAAAACGCGTTGCGGGCCGCGCTTGATTCCGGCCACGTGGCCGGCGCCGCCATGGATGTGTTTGCCGAAGAACCGGCCACCGACAATGTGCTTTTTGGCGCGCCGAACCTTGTCTGCACGCCGCATCTGGGTGCGGCGACCACCGAAGCACAAGAAAATGTTGCGCTTCAGGTGGCCGAGCAGATGGCCGATTATCTCACCACTGGCGCGGTCACCAACGCGCTTAATTCACCGTCAATCTCAGCAGAAGAAGCGCCGCGCCTGGCGCCTTTTGTGAAGTTGGCTGAATTGGTCGGCTCGTTCGCGGGTCAGCTCACCGAAACGGCCATTGAAGGCATTACCATTGAGTATGCCGGCGACATTGCCGAGCTCAACACCCAGGCGCTTTCCTCGGCAGCTTTGGCCGGTGTGCTGCGTCCGCTCCTCTCCACCGTCAATGTTGTGTCCGCACCGGCGATGGCAAAAGAGCGTGGCATCGCGCTGGAAGAAACCAAGCGCGGTCAGGAAGGTGCGTATGAGACGTATATGCGCCTGACGGTGACGACCGAACGTCAGAAACGCTCCGTCGCCGGCACCGTGTTTGCCGATGGCAAGCCGCGCCTCATTCAGATCAAAGGCATCAACATGGAAGGCGAGTTCGGCGCGCACATGCTTTACGTGACCAACAACGATAAGCCTGGCTTTATCGGCCGCCTTGGTTCGCTGCTTGGCGCGGAAAACATCAACATCGCAACCTTCAACCTTGGCCGCACCGAGAAGGGCGATGATGCCATCGCTTTGGTCCAGGTCGATGAGCCGGTGAGCGAAGATGTTCTCAAAAAGATCGAAGAGCTGGAAAATGTGGTGCAGGCCAAGCGGCTGAGTTTTTAGACTCCGCCGTTCAGAACCGGACGTCATCCCCGGGCTTGACCCGGGGATCCAGCCTTGGTGTTTGCGTGCCAGCGTGTCGGAATACATAAGAGCTGGATGGCCGGGTCAAGCCCGGCCATGACGATCTTTCTTGGCTTGTTACGCCCTTGGCAACCGGTCTCTCAAATAACGAACCGGTCTGCCATCCAGCACCATCAAGCCCAGCGTGATAACCGCGAAGCCCAGGATGGTCAGCCATTCCAACCGCTCACCCAGCAGGGGCACGGCTATCAGGGTGGCTGATACCGGCACAAGCATGGTCACCAGCGAAACGTTGGTGGCGCCAGCCATGTCCAAAATCCTGAAAAAGAGCACATAGGCAAACGCTGTGCAGATGACGGCCAGAGCGATGACCGAGCCTATCGTCGCCACGGACGGCATGGGCAGCGTCCAGGGCTGGTCGATCAGGCTGGCGATGGGGACCATCATCAGGGTCGACATGGTGAGCTGACCGGTGGCTGTCGCCATTGGGTTCTGGCCCGCAAAACGGCGGCCCCAAACGCTGGCGAACGCATAGGAAATCGCTGCGCCGATCAGCATCAACTCCGACAGCAAATGGTCGCCCAAGCCGAGCAAATGGCGCGGACCGATAATCAGCACCACGCCGAAAAACCCGATGGCGATGCCGACGATCTTACGCTTTGAGAATTTTTCATCCGCCAACAACAGCCCGGCCAGAAGAACGGTGAAAAACGGCATCGAGCCATTGAGGATGGAGGCGAGCGAGGCGCCGATCTCCTGCTGGCCGGTGAAGATCAGCGAAAAGGCAATCACATTGTTGAGCAGGCCCATCACGGCATAAGCGCCCCAGGCAGCGAAGGTTCGCGGCATGGCGACGCCGGTGGCAAGGCACACGATCCATAAGGTAGCGGCGGCAAGGCCAACGCGCAGCAGCACCAGCGTGAAGGGTGGAATTTCGGCCACCGCCACTTTGGCAAAAACGAACGAACCACCCCATATGAAGGCCAAGAAAAGCAACAGCGCCCAGGCGAGCGTGGACATAGTTTTTTGTGTGGTGAGGGGGGCGGCGATGGTCATGGGGTTGCTCTAGTTCAGTGTCGGTACACCGACCACCCGAAAACGAACAATCAGTGTGTTCGCCACCGGCCGCGCACGGCGGCAAGCGGGCGTCCGTCGAGAACCATCATGCCGATGGCAATCACCAGCATGCCGGCGATTTTCAGTAGTGTGATCTCCTCACCAAGCAATGGCACGGCAAACAGCATTGTGAAGGCCGGGATCACCAATCCCACAAGGGATGCATTGCTGGCACCGGCCATTTTCAGCACGTGGAAAAAGATCAAATAGGTCAGTGCAGTGCAAAGGACCGCCAAAGCGATGACCGCGCCAATGACCGACCAGGAGGGTGTGTCCATACGCAACGGGTCTTCAAAGAGAAGTGCCAATGGCAGCAGCATCACAGCGCTGGTGGAGATTTGCCCGGTCGCCGTTGCCAATGGTGGTTCTCCAGCGAAGCGTCGACCCCAAATGCTGGCGATGGCGTAGGCGCCAGCGGCCAATAGAACGGCCAATTCGGCGGTCAAACTGCCGCCCAACCCAAGCAGATAGCGCGGTCCGATGACAAGGGTCACGCCAGCCAAGCCGATGATCACGCCGATAATTTTTCGCGCAGTGAAGCGCTCATCACTGAGGATGAAACCGGCCAACAAGACCGTGAAAAAGGGTGTGGCTGCAATCAAGATGGACGACAAAGACGCGTCGATGAATTGCTGCGCCCAAAAGATGAGAGAGAAGGCCAAGCTGCTGCTGAAAAAGCCAAGGATGGCATAATCGCGCCATGCTTTGAACGATGTGGGCATGCGCACGCCGGTCATTCGACAGACCGCAAAAAGCACCAACGCGGCGAGCAGCGTGCGCAAGAAGACCAGCGTCAGCGGCTGAATTTCGACAATGGCCACTTTGATGAAAACAAAAGACATACCCCACAGTGCCCCGAGCAGAAGAAGCCATCCCCACGCGGCAGTGGACATGGTTTTTTGAGCGGTGAGAGGTGCGGCAACGGCCATGGACGTGCTTTCAAAACAAAGGAAGAGTGCGCTTTAGGCCTTCGCGGGGCGCAGCGCCACCTAAAACAAAACGCTCTAAGTTTCGGCGCCGTCTTCCGGTCGGAAGGTGCCATGAACGGGGTCAATCGGTTTGATCGAGCCGCCCTGGGCTTCGTTGATCGCATGGCGCCAATGCTTGCGGCAAAGCGAGATGTAGCGGTCATTGCCGCCGATCTCGACTTGTGCGCCGCCTGTGACCGCTTTTCCGTCCTCACCGACGCGCACCACCATGGTCGCCTTGGAGCCGCACCAGCAGATTGTCCGCACTTCGCGAAGCTCATCTGCCAACGCGAGCAGGGCCTTCGAACCTGGAAAAAGCTGACCAGCAAAATCCACCCGCAGGCCATAGGCCATGACCGGGATTTTGATGTCGTCGACAATGCGCGCTAGTTGCCAGACCTGTTCTTCGGTCAAAAACTGGGCCTCATCGACCAGGATGCAGGCCGGGCGCTCTTCGCTTTTTTTGGCAAGGCTTGCGAGGTGACTGACCGTGAACTCGTAAAGATCCGTCTCGCGCGTGTAGGTATCGGCTGAGGCCTTGATGCCGATGCGCGAACCGATGACGCCTTCGCCGGCGCGCTGGTCGAGCTGGGCCGTCAACAATACCGTCGTCATGCCGCGTTCGGCATAGTTGTAGGCCGCCTGCAACAGCATGGTCGATTTGCCGGCGTTCATCGTTGAGTAGTGGAAGTAGAGCTTCGCCATGGTGTGTCGGTGGCACTATTTGGGAACGGACTCAGGCGTGGTTTTTGCGGCGATACGTGCGGCGCGGCGTTTGCCGGCCCACTCGGCCAGCATGACACCGCTGACCACAAACACAATGCCTGCTGCGTGATAGCTGGCAAAGGCTTCGCCGATGATGACGACGGCAAGGCCTGATCCGAACACCGGCACCAGATTGATGAACACGCTGGCACGGCTCGGCCCGATCAGCTCCACACCGCGCACCCAGAACACTTGGGACAACAGCGAGGGAAAGATGACGATATAGGCGAGCAGCGCCGGCACCTTCCAACTGGCCTGCGGGTAGACGCCTTGGGACACTTCCCAGACCGCCAACGGAAAGGCGGTGACGGTCGCGCCCACCGCCATCAGGAGCATAAACACTTGCCAGGGCAGCTGCGGTTTGTAGCGCAACAGGATCGAATAGAGCGAGTAGACAAAGACGCCGAGCATCATGATGACGTCGCCGATGTTGAACTCCAGCGCCATCAACCGGTCGAGACTGCCTTGGCTCACCGTGATCAGGATCCCGACGACCGAGAGAGCAACGCCCAGACCCTGCAGCGCGCTAATGCGCTCGCGGTAGATGATGAACATCATCAGCATCACGACCGAGGGGAACGCTGATTGCTCGATCGAGACGTTGAGGGCGCTGGTGAAGTTGAGCGCGCCATACAGCGCGAAATTAAAGAACGAAAATCCGAGCACACCCAAAAACGCGACAAACAGCCCATGCTTGCGGATCGTTTCGCGGTGGGTGGCCAGGTGTGGGCGGGCAACCACATAGACGATGCCGACCACCAGCGTCCAACGCACGAAGGTCAGCGTGAACGGGGGAATCACGCCGGCCGCCAGCTTGCCGGCGATCGCGTTGCCAGCCCAAAACAGCGTGGTCAGCGTCAACAACAGATAGGGGCGGTCGAAGAACTTCATCGTCCGCACCAACACGTTTTGGTAGGCCGGTGCAAGCCGTGCATCGCCTCGAACTGGCTTTGGCATCTGAAGGGGCTTGCATCGCTTGCAGATGTGCTAAGGGAAAGCGAACGCCCCGATGATCGGTTGAGCCTTCAATCGACATGCGGGGCGCAGTCATGTTTGGCGCAAACAACAGCGCGCCAAAATCGGGAATGGACAAGAATGGCAAATGTGGTGGTTGTCGGCTCACAGTGGGGCGACGAGGGCAAGGGCAAGATCGTCGACTGGCTCTCCGAGCGGGCCGATGTGGTGGTGCGCTACCAGGGCGGGCACAATGCCGGGCACACGCTGGTGGTTGGCGAGACGGTCTACAAGCTTTCCCTCTTGCCGTCGGGCATTGTGCGCGAGGGCACACTGTCACTGATCGGCAATGGCGTGGTGATCGATCCTCATCACCTAGTCAAAGAGATTGCGACGCTTGAGGAACAGGGCGTGGCCATCACGCCGGAGCGTTTGCGCATCGCCGATAACGCAACGCTGATCCTCTCGCTGCACCGCGAGTTGGACGGTATGCGCGAGAGCGCGGCCTCGCAGACCGGCACAAAGATTGGCACCACGGGTCGTGGGATCGGCCCAGCCTATGAGGACAAGGTGGGTCGTCGGGCAATCCGCGTGATGGACCTTGCCAATCCGGCGACGCTGCCAGCCAAGATTGATCGCTTGCTTGCCCACCACAATGCGCTGCGGCGCGGGCTGGAAGCGCCGGAGATAGAGGCGCAGGCTGTTTTGGATGAGCTGCTTCAGGTCGCCGACAAGATCGCGCCGTTTATTGACCGGGTCTGGCAGGTGTTGGACGAGCACCGCGCCAAGGGTTCGCGCATTCTGTTTGAAGGCGCGCAAGGGGCGCTTCTCGACATCGACCACGGCACCTATCCGTTCGTGACCTCCTCCAACACGGTGGCCGGGCAGGCGGCCACTGGATCGGGCATCGGTCCAGGTGGCATCGATTACGTGCTTGGCATCACCAAGGCCTACACGACGCGGGTCGGGGAGGGGCCTTTCCCGACAGAGCAGTTGAACGAGATTGGTGAGTTTCTTGGCACAAAGGGTCACGAGTTCGGCGTCGTGACAGGACGCAAGCGACGCTGTGGCTGGTTCGATGCGGTGCTGGTGCGCCAGACGGTGAAAACCTCCGGCATCACTGGCATCGCGCTCACCAAGCTTGATGTGCTCGACGGCATGGACGAGCTGATGATCTGCACCGGCTATGAGGTCGATGGCGAGGTGATCGACTATTTGCCGGCCAGTCAGGGGCAACAGGCTCGTGCGAAGCCCGTGTATACCCGCATGGAAGGCTGGTCGGACACGACAGCGGGCGCGCGTAGTTGGGCCGATTTGCCGGCGCAAGCGGTGAAATATGTGCGCCAAGTCGAAGAGCTGATCGGCGCGCCGGTGGCGCTGCTTTCCACCAGCCCGCAGCGCGATGACACAATTTTGGTCCACGACCCCTTTAAAGATTAAGCGGCGCTGTGCATGGCTGCGACCTTAACGATGTGGTCGGCTTTGATGTGCTAAGCCTTTGATCCGGCGCATTGTCCGCGTGCAAGCCATTGACCGGCACTGTGTTCATTGGGCATTACTGGCCGTAAGAGGTGCGCGCGATTGGTTTCCGCGCAGGTGGCGGCACGCTTCTAGATTGGTGTGAGTATGGCAGATTTTGATGCAATTCTGCGCAAGGCGCTGGCTTCACGGCCCGGCGCGCCTGGCGAAGAGCGTCGCAAGATTTATGAGCGAGCGCGACAGGCGCTTGTCCGTCAGTTAACCGGCTTCGAGCCCCCGCTTCCACCGGAAGATATATCGCGTCAGCGGCTGGCGCTGGAATCGGCCATCCGCAAGGTTGAAGCTGATGTGGCCGCCAATGGCGGTATCCTGCCAGGAGCGCCGGTTGGTGCAGCCGCGCCGGCAGCTCCATCGGCCCCGGCTACACCGCCAGTGGCAGCTCCTGCCGCAGCGGCGCCAACGCCGGCGGCTCGTCCAGCGCCGGTTTCACGGGCGACACCGGTTGCGCCGTCGCAACCCGCGACTACCACGCCACCAGCCCCAACTGCGGCCCCAGTGCGGCCTGCGCCGGTTACACCGGCAGCTCCGGTCGCGCCGCCAGCTGCACGTCCGCCTGCCGCCACGCCACCGGTTGGCGTGCCAGCGACAGCCGATGGACCGCGGTTTGACCCGCCGCCGACGTTTGACGATCCGCAGCCAGTGACTGTGGATGAACCGGCGGCTGCCGATCTTCCTGATTTTGAGCCCGAGCGTAGCCAGCCTGACGCCAAGCCTGCGAAAAAACGCAGCGGCATGGCCGGCATGCTTGTTGGCGTCATTGGCCTGCTGGTTGTTGCAGGCGGTGGCATCGCCGCCTGGCAACTCGGCCTGCTTGACCCCTATCTGACGCAGCAAGAGCCGGGCGAGGACGTTGCGGTCATCGCCGAGGAGCCGCTTGAAGAAGCGCCTGAGGTTCGCACCGTTGGGTCTGATCCAACCCAGTCCAGCGAACGGCTGTTGCCCGACAATCAGGGCACTGTTGATCAAACGCCTGCTGAGACGCCAACCACAACGCCTGAAGTTGCCAGCACCGAGCCGGCCGGATCCGGTCTTCCGGTTGCCCAAACGGCCATTCTCTATGAGGAAGGTTTGACGCCCGACGCTGACGGTTTCACCGCACCGGGCCGTGCAGTTTGGCGTCTGGAAGAGGGCGACAATCCGGCGATCCTGGGCACCATCGAAGTGCCTGCGCGCGGTATTCTCATGAACATGCGGATCAGCCGCAATCTTGATGATGCCCTGCCTGCCACACATCTGATCGAGTTCGATTTCGAGTTGTCCGAGGCGTTCCCGGCGACAAGCATCGCCGAATTGGTCGGTGTTGTCGTGAAGCCGCAGGAACAGTCGGGCGGCGATCCACTTCGTGGCGCAATCGTCGATCTTGGCGAAGGGGTGTTCTGGCAGGCTTTGGCCGCTGGCGAAGCCGATCAAGCGGTCAATGTGCCGCTGCTGCGCGATGGTCGCTGGTTCGATTTGCCGATCCTTTACGATGACAATCGCCGCGCGATCATCACCTTTGAAAAAGGCAATGACGGGGTCGCCGTGTTCCAGCAGGCTCTCAACGCCTGGTCGAACTAGCCGCTAAATTGGCTCTTTCAGTGCGTGGACAGTGACCGGCTGGCGACGACCTTTGACTTGGTGGTCGCCTGCCTTCTCCAACCGATCCGCCAAGCTGGGGTCGTGCGTCAAGGCTTCTTGCCGGGTCTGATCCGTGATCAGGATTGTCTGGTTGAGTGTGCCGGTCAGCGTTTCGACGCGAGCGGCGAGGTTCACGCTGTCGCCGACAGCTGAATAGGCAAAGCGCCGCTTTGATCCCATGTTGCCCACAAAAGCCTCGCCGGTGTGAATGCCAACACCGATGGCAAGCGGTTCGGCCTCCGACGGCTGGCTGGCATTGTAGTTTTCGATCGCTTTGACCATCGCCAAGCCTGCGCGCACGGCCCCTGCTGCATGATCGGGCTGATCGAGCGGGGCGTTCCAAAACGCCATCATCCCATCGCCCATGAATTTATCGATGGTGCCTTCCTCGACGAGCACAGCTTCTGATAGCGGCTCAAGTAGTGTATTGAGCAGATCGACAGCATCCGTCGGCTTCATGTGTTCTGAGCGTGATGTGAAACCGCGAATGTCCATAAAGAGCACCGTAACGGTGCGCCGTTCGCCGTCGAGCTTAAGGGCGCTTGGGTTGCTCTCCAAGCGCGCCAAGACCGGCTCGGCGAGATAGTGGGCGAAGGCGTTGCGGATGAACCGTTGGCGTTGATCGGTGCCGATGAGAACAGGCACTGTGACTGCGCCGAACGTGAGCAAGGTCAGGGCGATTGGGAAGCTGGCATCGACCAGCATCAACCTGTTCGAAAAAGCCCACCAGGAGCCGGCGCCTAGCGCAACAAGCGTGATGCCTGCGACCAAGGACGCGCCGATGGGGCGCAGCACGAGGGCCGCCGCGATCACCACCAATCCGGCGATCGCCATCAGGGTTAGTTCCAGGCCCAAGGTCCAATCTGGTCGGGCAAGATGCGTTCCTGCGACAACACTGGCGATGGCCTGCGCATGCATGGTGACACCTGGCACGATCGTGCCGAGCGGCGTGGCGCGCAGGTCGAACAGGCCTGGCGCCGAAGTTCCGACAAGGACAATGGTGCCGCCCAGTCGCGACGCAAGGCGCGAGGGATCGGACCCGGCGGCGAGCACGTCGGCGGCGGGTATCGTGAGGGTTGGGTCGAGCGTGCCATAGCGGATGCGATAGGTGCCGTCGGCGGTGAGCGGCACCGTCAAGGCGCCGACCCGCAAGTCCTGCGGAATGCCCTCATCCGGCGCGGTCGGCGACGGGTTGGTGCGCACAAGAAGGCTCTGTGCGCCTTGCGCGACGCGTAGCGCCTCGACGAACAGGCTCGGCATGATCGTCTGCTCGTTGCCGTCACCAACGGTTGTGAGCGCGGGGATGCGGCGGACCACAGCATCATCATCACGAGCCGAAACATGGATGCCGCCCAGGCCCTGGACGGACTCTTGTAAAACCCGGAGGTTGCCCACAATCGAGTTGGTTCTCGTGAGCGCGTTCGCAGGTGTCGGTCCCACAGTCGCTAAGCCGGCACGCGGCTGGAATCCAGACCCCGTTTGCGCGGTCGCAACGCCCAGAACACTTGGCGCAGATGCCAAAGCGCCAGCGAAAATTTCATCATTGGTGGGCAGGTCCGTGAGCGCAGAGCGTAAGTCGTCTGCCAGTTCGCGGGGTAGGGTGAGGCCGTCGATGGCGCGCAACGGGCTTGCGCGATCGGGCTCAGGAAACAGCATGTCGAAGGCGATCACCGCAGCACCGGAATCGCGCAGCGTGTCTACCAAGTCGGCCAAAAGCGTGCGCGGCCAAGGCCATTGGCCGAGTGCCGCCAACGACGCATCATCGACATCGACAATCCTCACCGGCACCTCGGCACCGAGTGCCGGGGGATCAACCCGTTGGTAGAGGTCGAAGACGCGTTCGCGAACAATTTCTACGAAGCCAGGGTCTGCCGCTCGGATCAAAATCCCGCCGCTGAGGCAGCCCAGTCCAAGAATGAGGGGGATGAGAAGGCGGGCGAAGCGCTGCATGGCCTATCGTTAGCGGCCTAACTCGTATGTCGTCCAGCCGATTGTCGGTGCGCTACCGTTGCCTGGTTTTTAGTCTCTGGGCCTGTGCTGTGCGCTGAATCGGCAACAGTCTTTCGGTTTTCCGAGCAATTGCCAGGTCAACTTGCCGACTGGTACTTGCCCGTACGTCGATTTCTTACCAAAAGGTTAAATCAGGGCTTGCGACACGTTACGGTGGTGGGGCGCGCGTCATTGGCCTGGCAGTATCGGGGTAAGATGCATGCGTATCGTGAGTGGAGTGCTCGACCGTTTGGTGCTGGCGTGTTGCTTGGCAATTGGGTTTGCCCTGCTTCAGCCTGCCTATGGTTTTGCCTCCAGCGCACGTGTCCAGGCGGCCTACGATGCGGTGCTTACCAGCCCTGATGATCTGCAAAGAAACGTCGATCTTCTAGAAGCGCAACTCGCCAATAGCGAATTCGAAGCGGCGTCCGTCACGCTGCAACGTATCCTTTTGCAAAACCCAAATTTCGATGAGGCGCGGCTGGTGCGCGTCGCCGTGTTTCTTCGCTTGGGTGATGATGCCGGAGCGGCCAGCGACTTGGCCTATTTGGAAGCCCGCCCGCTCTCGCCAGAGGATCGTGCCGAGGCAGCCCGCCTGGCCGCTGAAGTGCGTTCCGACCCATCCGCAGCGACGCTTGATGGGGTCATCCGGTTTGGCGCCGTCTACGACAGCAACCCCGGACAACGGCCAGGCACCTTTACACTCAGCGGCCAGACTTTCGCGTTTCCCGCCGAGGGCGCCTTTGGTGGGTTTGGCGAACTTCAGTTTGTTGGCGAACTTCCACTCGGCGGGGAGGGCCACAGTCTGCGGGTCGAAGGCCATGGTTTTGCCCGCGCGCACGTGGATGACTCGCGCGGCCATTCCTATGCCCGCCTTGCCGCCGGTCCGCGCATCGATCTGGGTTTTGCCTTTCTTGATCTGATGGCTTTGGCGCAGGCTGAGTTCATCGGTGGCCACTTTTATGGCAGCCGATTGGGCGCGCGCGCGCAGCTCATCGTTGATGTGTCTGACCGCGTGTCGGCGACCTTGCGCGTGGAGGCCGCGCATGACCGCGCCGATGTGAACCTCTTCTCAGCAACCAATGTCGGTGACGGCGATGGCTGGGAGTTTTCGGCCACACCTTCGGTCACCTATCGCATCACAGACCGCTGGGACGTAACGGCGCATGCGCTTTACGCCACCAAGGATGCTGGCAGCGCCTGGTTTAGCTACGATGCCTATGGGGGCGGGCTATCGGTGCGGTATCGCAATGCGTCGGGCTATCAAGTGCGGCTGGGCGGGTCAGTGCGCGACGTCGCTTATGATGCAATCAATCCCAATGTGATCCCGGCCACAGTGGCGCGCGATGAAAGACGCTACGCCTTGGATGTGGCCGTTGCCGCGCCGTTCAACTTGATCTTTGATCATCTCGGCGTTGACGGCGATCGCAGGTGGGCGAGCGGCTGGTCCTTAGAGACCTTTGGCCGCTACGAAATCAATGAATCGAACATTCCTGTCTATGACAGCGACAACTGGACCGTCGGGCTTTCCTTCGCCCGCCGGTTCTCCCTATGACGAGGCGCAATGCGATGACGCGCATGACGAGGACGCGCAGAACGATGACCGAGGCGATCCAGCATCCGATGACGCTGTTTGCGTTCATTGGTCTTGTCGGCGCCTTTCTGATCGCTGTCGTCGTGCCGGTGAATTCGCAACAATCGCAAGTCGGCGTAGCAGCCGCTGTACGTGGATCGGTTCAAGTGCAATCAGGTGGCGCAGCCCGCGCACCATCGGGCGGCGAGGCGATGCTGCTAGGTGATCGCGTGGTGACGCAGCGCCAGTCGGGCATGCAGGTGCTGCTGCTTGATGAAAGTGTGTTCACGATCGGCGAGAGCAACGATCTTGTGATCGACCGGTTCGTCTATGATCCTGACCGTTCAGTTGGCGAGATTGCTGCGCGATCAACGCAGGGCTTTTTGCGGTTCGTCTCCGGTGGCGTTGGCGCCATTGCACCGCAGAACATTTCCATCCAAACGCCATCGGCGACCATCGGATCGCGCGGCACCACATTCGATATCGTCGTCGGCGCTGAGGCGGTCGCCTTGGCACAGGCGGCCGGCATGATCCCACCGGGAACGGTAGTCGATCCAGCGACGGCGGTCTTTGTGGTTTTGCGCGGACCTTCGACAAGCTTTGGCGGGATTACGCAGCGCGGACGCGTGACCGTCGAGACCGCCGGCGGTTCGGTGGAAATTCGTCGCCAAGGGTTTGGGGTGTTTGTTCCGGCAAGCGGCGCCGCGCCGATTGGCCCCGCTGCGGTGCCCGGCACTGTTCAGTCGCAGATCATTGCGTCAATCGAGTTGCCCTCGGTTGGCACGACACGCACCGTCAATGGTGTGACACTCACCCAGCTGCCAAGCATCGACACACTGCCCATTGATCTGTTCCCAGGTCCAAACGGCAACAATCCGGATGTGACCGGGCCAGAATTTGATTTCCCGTGCAACAAGAGCAAGGGTGGCGCATCTTTCAAACAGATGACTGGCTACCCAACTGGTGGCACGACCACAACACCCTGCACCTGACGGCAGACAAGAAAACGCCGGACTGCTCGGTTGAGCAATCCGGCGCGTCGATGGATGGCGGGATTTGGTGCGCCTAACGCGCGTCCATGCCGCCTTCTTCGAGCACGGCTGAGGCTGCCACAACGGCCTCCTGAACCTTCTCAAAAGCCCGCACTTCGATCTGGCGCACGCGCTCGCGGCTGACACCAAACTCCTGAGACAACTCCTCAAGGGTCATCGGGTCGTCCGACAGGCGGCGCATCTCAAAGATGCGGCGTTCGCGATCATTGAGCACGTCCAAGGATTCACGCAGCATTGCGCGGCGATTGTCCTTCTCTTCGCTGTCGATCAGCATGACTTCCTGGCTATCGGAATCATCGACCAGCCAGTCCTGCCATTCCAGGCTTTCAGAGTCCTGACGCACCGTGGCGTTGAGCGACGTGTCGCCGCCAAGGCGACGGTTCATCGAAATCACCTCGGCCTCCGACACGTTCAGCCGGTTGGCGATTTCGGCTACTTGCTCAGGCTTCAAATCGCCTTCTTCCAGCGCGGAGATCTTGCCCTTCACCTTGCGTAGGTTGAAGAACAGCCGCTTCTGGTTGGCCGTGGTGCCCATTTTGACAAGGCTCCAAGAGCGCAGAATGTATTCCTGGATCGAGGCCTTGATCCACCACATCGCATAGGTTGCCAAGCGGAAGCCCTTGTCCGGGTCGAACCGCTTGACCGCCTGCATGAGCCCGACATTGCCTTCGGACACCACTTCGCCGATCGGCAGGCCGTAGCCGCGATAGCCCATGGCGATTTTGGCGACGAGCCGCAAATGGCTGGTCACCAGCTTGTGGGCAGCATTGGCATCTTGGTGCTCAACGAAGCGCTTGGCCAGCATGAACTCTTGGTCCGGCTCAAGCATTGGGAATTTGCGGATTTCGGTGAGGTAGCCCGAAAGACCACCATCAATGGAAGGTAGGGTGGAAACTGATTGTGCCATGTTTGAATGCACGCTCCCTTTTTATGTCTCTCCCGAAAGCGGCGAGAGATCGCGGGCCCTTTTTGACAAAGCGACCCTATTTTGAGCGCTTGATATAGGTATTGAATTGGCCAAAACAGGGGCTGGGAGTATTACAGTTTGTTCACGCTGTGGTGAGCAATGCCTCAAGCTCTTGTAATTGCTTATCTAATTCCACTTCAAAGCGCATGATCTCACCGCTTGTTGGGTGGGTAAATTTCAAGGTTTTGGCCTGCAAGGCTTGTCTGGGGAAGGCCAGAATCGCCTGTTTGACGGGTTCTTCGAAGCGGTTGGCGCGCGTGCGTCCACCGCGCCCATAGTCCGGGTCGCCAACCACGCCATTGCCTATATGCGCCATGTGCACGCGGATTTGGTGCGTGCGCCCGGTTTCGAGGCGACAAGCGATCTTACTGATCGCCGGATTGTCGGGATCGCCAAAGCTTGCAAGCCTTTTGCCATGGGTAACCGCCTCGCGGGCATCGGGGCGTTTGGAGACGGCCATTTTCAAGCGATTGGCCCGGTCGCGGCCTATCGGGGCATCGATGGTGAACTGGGTCTTGGTGCTGCCCCAAACGAACGCTGTGTAAAGCCGTTCCAGATCGTTGGTGCGACCATGATCGGCAAATTGCGCGGAAAGATGCTGGTGCGCCTGGTCAGTTTTGGCCACGACCATAACGCCAGAGGTATCCTTGTCGAGGCGATGGACCAGTCCCGGTCGCTTGACGCCGCCAATGCCGGACAGGCTGTCACCGCAATGGTAGAGCAGCGCATTGACCAACGTTCCCGATGGGTTGCCGGCACCGGGGTGCACGACGAGACCCGCCGGTTTGTTGATCACGATCAGTGCGTCATCCTCGAACAAGAAATCCAGCGGAATCGCTTCGGGTTGCGGGTTGGGGTCTTCAGCTTCGGGAATGGTGAGGGCAATGGTTTCGCCGCCCCGCAGTTTGGCGGCAGGGTTGGTGTGCGGTGCGCCATTGAGAACGCAGTGCCCATCCTTGATCAGCGCGGTTATGCGGCTGCGTGATAGGCCGGTTCCGTCGGCACTAGCGGCCAACGCGGCGTCGAGCCGCTTGCCCCGATGCTCGTCAGATGCTTGAAGGCGCAGCACATCGCCTTCCTCACCTTTTTCCAGGATTTCATCGCTCATGGCGTCTCAGAACCCCAATGCATCCCAGTCTCCAGACGAGGAAGAACCGCTCGACCCGCGGCTTGAGGCGGTCGCGCAAAAGATGCGGCGGTTGTCGCTGGTGTCATCGGGGATCATGTTTCTGGGTGTTTTTGCGGTCCTTGGGGTCATTCTCTATCGCTCCCTGTCCGATCCGTCGAGCGATGGACAGGTGTCGGCTTATCCGGCCAATCTAACAGCCGACGAGGTTCGCACGGTCGTCGTGGAAAGTGTGCCAGGCGCCGTCGTTGACGGCATCAGCGTGGACAACCGCTCGCTGTTCGTCAGCGCGCGCGGCGAGGACGGCCCGGTGATCCTGGAGATCGACCGGGCGACTTGGCAGATCGTCTCAACAGTGAGGTTTGCCGACTAGTTCGTCGACAGCGTGCGCTTTACCGCATCGTGCCAACGGTCCATGTGGAATTGACGGGTTTCGGCGTCGAGATGCGGTGTGAACTCGGCATCCTTCTTCCAGGTCGACGCGAAGGTTTCCAGGTCTGGGCAAAGGCCCGCTTTCAGGCCCGCAAGATAGGCGGCGCCCTTCACCGTGGTTTCCAGATCATCGGGACGTTCCACCGGCGCGTCCAAGATGTCGGCAAGCAATTGCAGCGTCAGGTCCGATTGCGTCATTCCACCATCGACGCGTAGCACTGAGCGCTCGCCCTCGGGCCAGTCGCGTGCCATGGCATCTAGTAGGTCGCGGGTTTGGAACGCGACGCTTTCTAGCACCGCATGGGCGAAGTCTTCCGGCCCAGTGTCGCGGGTGATGCCGTAGATCGCGCCGCGCGCATCAGGGTCCCAATAGGGTGCACCCAGACCGACAAAGGCCGGAACCAGCGTAATCGCGCCGCGCACGCCTTTGTTGGCCAGATCGTTCACCTGCGGCGCGTTTTCGATCAGTTTCAGCCCGTCGCGCAGCCATTGCACCGCGGCACCGGCAATAAACACCGAGCCTTCCAGCGCGTAGGTCGGTTTGCCGTCCAGTCGATAGGCGAGGGTGGTTAGCAGGCGGTTCTTGGATTGGATGCGCTCGCTGCCGGTGTTCAAGACCGCAAAAAGGCCTGTGCCGTAGGTGGCTTTCACCATGCCGGGTTTGAAACAAGCCTGGCCGATTGTGGCTGCGTGCTGGTCGCCGGCACAGCCCAAGATCGGCACGGACGCGCCGAACACCGACGGGTCGGTGGTGCCGAAATCATCGGCGCAGTCGAGAACCTCCGGCAGTAGGGCCGCAGGGATGTTGAAAAGATTCAGGAGGTCATCCGACCAGTCCTGCGTTCCGATATCAAACAGCAGCGTGCGGCAGGCATTGCTGGCGTCGGTGACGTGGCGCTTGCCGCCGGTTAGGCGATAGATCAGGAAACTGTCGATGGTGCCGAAGGCAAGCTCGCCGTTGCGGGCGCGGGTGCGTAGCCCTCGATTCTGATCGAGCATCCAAGCGAGTTTCGAGCCGGAGAAATAGGGATCGAGCAGTAGGCCGGTTTGTTCCTGAACCATGGGTTCAGCGCCGTCGGCCTTCAGGCGACGACAGGTTTCGGCGGTGCGCCGATCCTGCCAGACGATGGCATGGCCCAGAGGCTTACCGGTCGCGCGATCCCAGAGCACAACCGTCTCGCGCTGGTTGGTGATGCCGATCGCGGCGATATCGGATGGCGTCTTGCCAGCCTTGTCGAGGGCGCTTTTCACTGTCGACTGCACCAACGACCAGATCACCTCAGCATCGTGTTCCACCCAACCATCGGCGGGATAGATTTGCGGCAGCTCTTCCTGCGCGCTGGCGAGCACCCGCAAGGAGGCGTCGTAAACCAGGGCGCGGGCGGAGGTGGTGCCTTGGTCGATGGCGAGGATGAGGCTCATGGTGGGTCTCCCGATCAGGTTGCCGACGCTCTTCCGGCGCCGTTTGTTCGTGCAGGCATGGGTGTTGTGCTTTGGTGTCGTGTTTGGGTGTTACGCGGCGGCGCGCCCCGCAATCAAGGTGTCAATCGCCGCTTGCACTTGGTCGAACACCTCTTGCGGTTGGTCGATGCCAAGTTTGCAGCGGCGGAACAGTACGTCTTCGGCGGTGCGCGCCCATTCTTCCTCAACCATGTGGGCGATTTCGCTCGGGAATAGGCCGCATCTCAGCGGGGCTTCTTTGCCGGCGCCGATGATGCCAGCGATCGATTGCGCTGATCGGCCATAGAGCTTGACCAATCGCTCCGCCTGCGCCCCGGCATCAACCACGCCCAAAGCTTGAGAAAGTTGCGCCTGAACCTGTTCCAGGACGTGACCGCGCGCGATATCATCGACAAAGGCATCATCGAAGGCGGTGTAACCGGTCCAACCACTTTCCAGGCCACTCGAAGACGGGTTGGTGATCGTGGCCAGATCATCGACGACTTTTTGAGACAGGGTGCGGAAGGTCGTCAGTTTGCCGCCGAACACATGGGTAATCCCGGCTTTGAACTGCTTGGCAGTGATGATCTTGTAGTCGCGGGTGACTTCCTGCGCGTTTTCTGACCCATCATCGAGCAGCGGGCGCACGCCGGCAAAGGTCCAGGCGATATCCTCGCTGGTGAGCGGCGTGTTGAGATAGAGATTAGCGGCTTTCAGAAGATAGTCGGTCTCTTCCTGCGATATGTGCACCTCGCCAGGATCGCTATGGTCGGCGTCCGTCGTGCCAATCAGCGCAAAATCGCCCTGATAGGGAATGATGAAGACAACGCGTTCATCGGGTTGTTGGAAGAGATAGGCATCATCAAGGCCAGCAGGTTTGCGCACCACAATGTGTGAGCCGCGCACCAGGCGAAGCCCGATCGGCGAATTGGACCCTGTGAGCAGATGCGCGACCTTGTCGGCCCAGGGGCCGGCGGCGTTGACCACGTAGCGGGCGTGGATCTGATAGCGGGCGCCGTCGCTTTGGCGCTCCAAGGTCAGTTTCCAAACGCCATCGCTGGCAGTTGCCGCGATGAGTTTCGTGCGCGGTTGGATGGTGGCGCCGCGCTCGGCCGCGTCGGTGAGATTGGCGAGCGTCAGCCGCACATCATCCACTTGGCAGTCATAATAGGTGAAGCCGCGCGTACGCAGATCGGGTTTCAGGACGTCGCCGGCCGGATCGGCGGCCAGGTTGATACCCTTGGAGCCCGGCACTTTCCGGCTCATGGACAAATTGTCATAGAGGAAGAGCCCAAGGCGGATGAGCCATGCGGGCCGCATGCCCGATCCATGTGGCAGCACGAAGCGCAGTGGCTCGACGAGGTGCGACGCCACCGAGAGGAGCCGGGCCCGCTCGATAAGCGAGGCGCGGACCAGGTTGAACTCGTTGTGTTCCAGGTAGCGCAAGCCGCCATGGATAAGTTTAGTGGACCAGCTGGACGTTGCGCTGGCGATGTCGCCCATTTCCACCAGCAGCACCGAATAGCCTCGCCCGACGGCGTCTCGGGCAACGCCCGCTCCATTGATACCGCCGCCGATCACGCACACATCAACCGCGCTTGGCGTTCGCTCGCTTTGTAACTGGCTCATGGAGGCAGATCCTGAACGTTGCTGGTGGGCCACAGAAGCCACGCGCCAAAGGTCTAGCATGTGGCTCAACTTTGGTCTTAAGTCGCAAGGACGTCGGTGAAAACCGGCAAATCGTCACCAAGTATGATTTACCACACCGCAGCGAGCGGACTTACGGGGGAATGAAAGAGCATGGCACGCGCAAAGTTTGATGAGTTGGAGCGCGGCATCGCCGAAACGCGAGCCCAGGTGCAGGAGATCAATTCCACGCAAGCCAAGATCGACGACCGCCTTGGCACGGTGCTTGGCGACAGCCAAATGCAGACCATCGACGTCAACATTGACGATCAAGACTTCAAGTCGGTGGTGGAGAACGAAGACAAGTTGCAGGGCAATATTGCCTCGCTTGTCTACGGTTTGGACGAAATTACCCAGACGTTCGGTTCTGAATTCCAATCGATGAGCGAGAGCACTTTTATGGAGAAGCTGACCGGCATCTTCTCCAAACGACGCTCCGAAGAGATGAAGACAAGCCGCATCCGCAACGCCGATATTCGCTCCAACCTCAACAATCTGATCGAAAAGTCCGAAGTGATCCGCGGTCTGCTGGAAGAGCAGTTGGCGGTGATCGATGATCGGCTCGATAGGTCGAAAACCGCGCAGGCCGACGTGTTGGATCGCGCGCAGACGACAGCGCGCCAGATCGAAGAGACTGATGCGCAGCTTGACGAGCTCGCCCCCCAAATTTCCGCCATCGATGCCCAGATTGCCGATGCGACGGGCGAGGCGCTGAAGGCGTTTCAGGCCGATCGCGCTGTGCTTGCCAACACCTACAATGAGGCCACCGCCAAGAAACAGGAGCTTGTGGCAACGCAACAGTCGTTCGAGCGCTACGGATCGATCTACGCCAATTATGTGGAAAGCTTGGCCAAGCAGAAGGCCGCGCAGCAAACGCTGATTTCCAAGCTCAACATCGACACCGAGCAGCGCACCATCATGTACGATGCGCTGGTGGAGTCTCTGCGCACATCGGCTCAGCAGAACATCGGGCACCGGATCGACGATGTGGGCCGCGAAACCGATGCGCAGGCCGAAGCGATGATCACGCAGATCGGCATTTCCTCAGAAAACCGCATCGTCTCGATGATGGAAGCGCACGAGATATACATGAAGCGCACTGCCGACATTCGCCAGAAGGCCGATCTGGCCAACGCGGAGTTTGCGCGGCGTTTCGGCAAGATCGTCGAGCAGGTCGAATCCGGCAAATATGTCGAATAGGCACCTTTCCTCTTGAATGCGATCCACCAAACGACCCCTGATGTTCGCAGGGTTTATTTCCAAACACTGGCGCGGTTAACCGGCGGACTTCTGCAATCCTCCGACACCGTGTTGGTGGATTTGGCGGCGCGGTTGGATGCGTTGTTTGGCTTGCTCGACAAGCGCGATGCTGGCGGCTTGCCGGCGCGCGTGGACCGCAACGATAGCGGCTTGCCGATCCTCGCTGATGTGATCGCGCTAGCGCGCGATGTCAAAGAGCGCAAAGAGCCCGACCAAAGCTCGGCAAAGCTGCGCGAACGCCTGCTGGACCAGATGATGGAGCGGCGGCGCGTGCCACGTGCCCTGCAACTGCAAGAGATTGGCCGAGCCATCTATCAGGAGTCTGTACGCGGCGCACTGCCGATCTTTTGGCCAGAAGGGCGTTCGCTGAACCCGCAGGATGATGGGCGGCTGAAAAAGATATCCTGGGATCATTGGGATGGCGGGACGAACCGTCCGGTCTATACACAGGCCTGGCTTGAGTTTCGCCAGCCGCGCGCCTTTCCGCACACGGAAATGCAGGCTCTGGCGCGCAAGTTTTCCGGTACCGGATTTACGCCCCTGGCCAGCGCCATCGAGTTTGATGACGCGTTTGACGATATCGCGCTCAAACGCCTCAAGCGCTGGACGTTGGGACCGTTCTATTCGCCCATTTTCATGGATGTTCCGCCAGCCTTTGAGCCGCTGTTTGCCGACCTGCCCATCGAAGATGCCTGGATGTTTGTCTGGCATGTGGACGAGGTGATATCCGTGGGCACCGAAGAAACCAAAAGCTGGTTTCTGGCGCCGACGCGCTATCGCGAAACCTATGCGGTGGACACGACCGATAGTCTGGCGACTGAACGCGGCGCCAGCGCCTCGCGCGCCCACGCGCTGTTGCCACACCGCGCTCACCAGAAGCTCGCGGGCTATGATGGCGGCATCGACACGCTGATGCGGGGCATGCGCGTGCACTCACTTTCGCCCGGCGGCCAGCTGTTTGAGGATGTCTGATTATGGTTGATGCTAGCTCGGTTCGCATTCCCGAAGCGCGAATTGTTGAAGCATATCCCGCAGCGCTTGGCTTGATGGAGAACGCGCAGGTGGAAGAGGCTCTGCCGCGCGCCGCCGATGCGCACAAAGCCCAACTTGGCAGGACGCGCTTTGTGTCCCCCATTGCAGGAGCGTCGGCGCCGCGCCGCATGGTGCGCGCCAACCTTGAAGCGGCGCTTCGTAAGTCCGGCGGCGATGACCCGCTGCTATCTACCCGTGAGCATGGCATTTTGGTTTCCCTGCGCCGGGCTTTGGGTGTCGGGATGACGGTCTCGGAGTTCTTCATCGAGCCGCTGGGGTATCTCGACCTCGGTGAGAAGAAGCGTTCCTCTGGCCTCTCGGCCGCTGATGAAGCCCAGTTTCGCTCGCTTGTGCGGGCGAGGGCCTTGGTCGCCGCGTTCGTGACCGCCAGTCATTTTCTTCACGCGCTGGGCGACAGTCCGGCAGGCGATCCGACCGCGCTGGGCGAGCCGGGCTATGACACGGCCAACGATGCTTTGAGTTTTGTGGTTGCGCATGTGGCCAAAGCCGCGACCGATGCCGTGGATGACGAAGACCTTGGGCCACGCATTGCCCGCGCTATGGCGGACGTCATCGACCGTGTTGAGGGCGATGCCCACCGGATCATGGGCGACAGCTTGGCAGCGTTTCTGGCACGCACCTATGCGGTGGAAGCCGATGAGTTTCACGTGCGTGGGTTTGAGCGCTCGGCGTCCACCAAAGGCCGCAAGCCGCTGGTTATGCAGTTCAAGCAAGTGCATGAGGTGGTCGGCAACCACATCGCCAAGGCGCAGGCGATCAAACTTGCCAAGATGTTGGTCGCCTATGATTTTGAACGGCAGAAAAACCCGTTCGTTGAGCTGGGTGGCTTTCTCTTCACCTTCGTCGGCGATGGCTTTCCGGGCACCGGTAAGACGACGCTGATCCAAATGACCGCAGGGTTGGTGAAAGAGTATTGCGATCTGGCCGGATATCCATTCGTTTACGAGAATTTCGGCATCGATCAGATCAGCGAATACCAGGGTAAGTCGGGTCAGAACTGTCGCGCGTTCATCGACCGAGTTTTGGACCCGCAAGCTATTGGATTTGGCACGATTGACGACATCGATCAGGTGGCTGGCAAGCGCGATGACCGGCAAAGTTCCTCAGGACAACAAGAGGTTACCGGTGTTCTGATGGCCGCATTCTCCGGCGCGGAAACCGTTGTGCGTGGTAACGCCAGTTTCGGCATGTTTTCCAATTATCCAGAGAAGGTCGATGATGCTTTGCGCCAACGCGCAGGTGCGCGTTGGCTGGTCGATGGGCCGCAGACGCAGAACGATTATATCGACATCTTCCACTTGCTGCTTGGCAAGAAACATGACGTGCCTTTGGGCCAAGATGACTTTTTTGCCGACCAGGCTTTGAAGCAGGCGGTGGCCAAATCCTATGCCCAGCACAACCGACCACAGGAAGCTGGACTGGCTGCGGTGTGGGAGCGGTTCATTGATGAGCACGGCGCGCCGAAAACGATCCGTGACGTGGGCCTTTACCTGCACGAGATCAAGCTAGCCGAGCCGCGTTTCACCGGTCGCGCGATTAAGAACGTGACGGATGCGATCAAGTATCGCGCGATGGATGTGGAGCTGCCGGACGAATGGTTCGAGAATCCTGAGGCGTTCTTGCAGAAGGGCTATGACGACAAGCTGGCGATGATCCAGGAGCTGCAAAAGCCGATCTCGATGGACTTCATTTTGCAGGAGATCAATCGCTACGCCGACAGCGAGTTCCGCTACTCGGACAAGTCCGATGAAGCCGCAATCCAAGAGCTTTTGCGTGACCACCGTGTGCGCCAGAAAGCGTCTGAACGCCTTGACGATTTAGAGGACGACTAGTGCCAGGGATGATCAATGCAGAGGCTAATTGAAGAGGGCCTGCGTTTTGGCGGGCTTTTGCATGTCGATCACGCCCATCTGGTGGCCCGCTACAACGCGGCGCTGCGCGCGCTTGGCCTGCCGGAAACAGAGCTTTCTGACTTCTACATCGATGCGTCGGGCTACTCTTACGAAGTCGCGCTGGAGATGCAGAATGCCAGCTATTTGGACCCGGAAGGGATCAATCGGCGGTTCATCATTCTCTCGCCCGACCAGGCTGATCTGCCGCTGATCCGCACCTCGTTTTCTGCCGATGGGCAGGTGATCCGCGCGTTCTTTTCCGCCAATGACAGGATGATCCGTGCGGTCACGCTGAAGGACGCGCTCTACGGTGAGATCGAGAACCTGGTGTTCGATGTGGAGCGTCCCGCCGATGTGCTTGGCATCCGCGATGTGCGGTTTTTGGTGCGCACGCCCACGGGCCTCTTGGAAGAGGCGCAGACGCTAAAGGTGAAGATGGACCGGTTCCTGAAGGAGCCGAACGCCTGGTCTGATCAGAACCTGCTGGATGCGATTGTGTCCGGCGCGAGCCGCGTGGGCGACGTGCGGCGCAACGGGTTCTTGCCGCAGAAGCTTTCCTTCCAGTGGCCGAACGTGTTTTGGACCAGCCATTTCGGTGGCGCCTACGTTATCGCTAAGGATGATGGCGCGGTGATGATCGGCGATCCTGATCAGCTTCAGCCCAAACCCTTTGGCGCCTCGATCATCGCGCTGCACGAAACGCCGGTGCTTTTCTCCTATCTGGAAGAAGAGCGGCTGCTGGAACCGTTTAACCCGCTCTGGCTGAAAGAATCCGGCATTTTGGAGCATCGCCTGCGTCTGCTGGTGGCCGAACTGCTGATGCTCGGCGATCATGAGTTTGACGCGACGCCGATGATTGATGACGCGTATCTCTCGCGCTGGATCGCCGACAACATGGCCAAGCTGAACCCGGACCGCCGGTTCCGCGTGATCAGCCAGATGCGCGGCCTGCTCGATACCCCCGCCGAAGCCGCCGCCTATGAACGTCGCTTGAGCGCAGAGCAGCGCTTTTACTTCCGTCGTGCGGTATCTGATGCGCCGGGCGCAGCTGACATTGACCGCATCATCGTGGAGCATCTGCCGTTTGATCTGCTCTCGACGTTTATTCTCAACAAGCGTCGTTTTTATGCGATCTATGAGACGTATACGCAGCAGCAAAAGGCGTTTGCGGTGGAGTATCTGACCACCCATTATGCGCCCAACACCCATGACCGCTGGCGCATGCGTGCCAAGGTGCGCGAAGCGTTTTTCGGGCTGCATTAGGCCCGCGCAAGAAGGACGAGAGACATGCTCGACCCCATTATTGACTGGATCAAATCCTTGTGGCGTGGGTTTATCGCGCTGTTCAAACTGCGCCTGCCCAAGCCCGAAGAGGGTGGCCCGGAGAAGATGCGCGGCGTTCGCGCCACCGGTCGTATCTTTTGGCGCGGCGGGCTGCTGATCTTCATCATCCTGTTCCTCATTTGGAACATCACGTTTTTCTGGAACGTGCTGTGGACGCGCGGCGACACGCTGACCTATCCGCAGGAAGTGCTGCGCGCCAACGCGATGGTGGCCACCGAAGAGACCGCGACCGTCGATGGCTCGCCGTCTGATGCGCGCACCTGCGACCGCTCTCAGATCGTCGATATGCAAATCTACCTGCTCGACCTGATGGTGAACCGCAACGCCTGGGTGCCCTCCATGCCGCAATACAAGGTGGGCATTCTTGGCTTGGTGGAGTGGGAGGCGACGCCCTATTTCGACAACAAAGCGGCCTTCCAGACCGGCGTTTTGATCGCGCTGCGCCGTACCGCCGTTGAACTAGTGGATGTGCTCGGTCGTGAGCGCGGCACATCGGGCGCCGATAGTGATTTGGAAACCGCGCGCGGGCGCCTGCAAACTGATGAGCAGACCTGGTGGTTCAACCCGTTTGACGATCAGCGCCCCTTTGGGCCGGTGCAACCGTCCTCTCGGCTCTACGCCAACGCCATCCCGCTTTACGCGCGCTACAATGATCGGCTGGAGGCGTGCGATGCGCTGTTTGATGCGCGCGCCGACAACCTCATTCAGTTCCTGGACCGTGTCGCCCGCGACATCGGCTCGTCAGTCGATCAGTTGTCGCGTCGCTCCACGGGCCGGCAATATGATGCGGAGCTCGACACGTTTGTGCGTGGCGAAGGCAATGACAGAGGGTGGTTCGATTTCCGCGCCGACAATCTCTTCATGGAAGCCTCCGGCCAGATGTTCGCCTATCATGGGCTGCTTCAAGCGGCGCGCGAGGACTTCGCCGATGTGGTTGCCTCGCGCAATTTGGGTGGCGTCTGGGACCGCATGGAGCAGCACATCGCCGAGGCGGCCGCGTTGGATCCGCTGGTCATCTCCAATGGCCGCGAGGATGGTGTTCTGATGCCCGATCATCTGTCGATCATGAGCGAAAACATTCTTAGGGCCCGCACGAACATGAGTGAAATACGGGGTATTTTGGAGCGGTAAGCCGTCATTCTCTCTCAACGCAGGTCGTCATCACCGGGCTTGACCCGGTGATCCAGTCCTTTTTGACCGCGCCATTGTGCTGACCTACGCCCGAGAGCTAGATGGCCGGATCAAGTCCGGCCATGACGTGGAAGGATTTCCGCCACTCTAGTCGTCATCCTCGCCGCTGTCGCAAGGATATATTTCTCGCAGCCGCCGGTTGTAGCCTTGGATGGACCACCGACGGGTCTGGTAACCTGAGCAAAAGGGCATCGTGCGGCCTGCTGGGCCTGCGCAACAAGTTCCGGCTGAAGTAATGCCGGCATCTGCCGCACCTAGGACGCAGAGGCGGCGACGGGCGCGTTACCCGCCACCACCGGCAGCGGTGGCGATGCGCCAGGCGGCATCAGAACCTGGATGATTTCCTCGCGCAGCCAGCGGTGGCCCGGATCATTGGTACGGCTGGTCTTCCAGGTCATGTAGAGCTTCTCCGGCGGGTACTCGAACGGCAGAGGATAGATCGCCAGCGGGTAGGTTTTGGCCGTTTCATGGGCAAAGGCGGTCGGCACGATGCCGACAAGATCGGTGGTCGCGACGATGTGCGGGAAGGCCCAGAACTTGGTGACCGAATAGACGATGTGGCGGGTGAGGTTCTGGGCGCGCAGACCCTCTTCCAGGCGGGAAAGGGCCCGCAGCTTCGGCACCAGGGCGATGTGACTGAGTTGCTGAAAATGATCCAGCGTGAATGTCCCATCGATCTTGGGGTGGTCCTTGCGCGCAATCATCGACAGCGCCGGGTTCAGCAGGGGAAGGCAGGTGCAATCCTGGCTTTCGTTGAGAAAGTTGGCGAGCACCACATCCAGCAAGCCGTCATGGAGCCCGTCAACCATCGATGTGCTGATGATGGGCAGGTTCTCGATGGTCACCGATTGGTGATTTTGCACGAGCTTAATGAGGTGGGGGGCGATGAACGCCTCGATGGGGTCCATGGCGACGATACGAAAATGTCGCTGCGATGTGGTGGGGTCGAAGCCTTCATCGCCGGAAACTCCACCCTCGATCATCTGAAGCGCCTCGCGGATCGGCCCGATCATGGTGACGGCTTTGGGCGTTGGTTTGACGCCGCGTCCTTCGCGCACAAACAGCGGATCGTCCAACGTGTCGCGCAAGCGGCCAAGCGCATTGGAGATGGTCGGCTGGCTCATGCCGAGGCTTTTTGCGGCTTGAGAGATATTTCCGGATGAGTAGACGGCCTCGAAAACGATTAGCAGGTTAAGGTCCAACCCTTTCAAAACGCTCATCATTTTCCCCTACGTCAGCCAACCATTCAGGATCTGAATGTAAGCTATTCATATTATTTGGCTATTCTTGATTTTTAGAATTTGTAAAGCCTTGCTCGGGGCTTAGCGGCGTTTTTTGACGTTGCGTAAATCAGTACTTTTCGGACGCTGCAAAGGCAGTCCGGACCAGGGGCGTAAATTGCATGAAACGCGTTGGAGTCGATCAGGTGGCGCGGGCGTTGGTCCGTTTTGGCATCGTCCTGGTGTCGGTCGCAGCCGCGCTCATTCTTCTTCAGGCGACACCGCTTTGGGCCCAGACCAACACGGTCACCTGCACATCGGCGACGGGCCTTCCTGTTGACGCTGCTGCAGGTGCATTTGCCGCTGCCAATGTGATTTTCGATTTTGAAGCGCAAACGTGCATCATCGATGAAGATGCTACGGCCTTCTCTGCCACGTCTGTCGGCTCGATGCGGCTGTACTTTTTGGCGAACAGTGCGACATCACCCAACGAATTCCTCGGTCACGTCAATCCCACCCTGGGCTCGGAGAGCGAGCTTCTTTCCGACATTGAAACCTGCATCATCCCCGGAGGCTCAACTGTCGCGGGTGAGTGCGAACGTGTTGCAAGCCCTCTGACCAGCGGGACCTACATCGTCTCCAACACTCTTGGTGGGTTGCTGGTAACACTGAGCGTTGATGTGACGGTCAATGGCGTCGACGATATCAAGATCAACTCGGCTAACGTGGTGATAGGCGAACCATCGCAGATGATTGGCGACTTTCTGGGCGCGCGCAACAGCTTCATCCTGAACCATCAGCCTGACCGAACCCGTAGGCTTGATCGCTTCGCTAACTTCCCAGCGTCCACCGGTGACCGTCGCAGCATGGCTTCCGGCTTTGCTGCCTTTGGTTCTTTGCCGGTTTCAGTGTCCTTACAGGGCAATATGCTGGCCTATTCGGGCAGTGCGCGCCACGCCGTGGCCTCCCTTGGTGGTGCGGCGGACACGCCCGATTTGGGACGCTGGGATTTTTGGTCAGAGGGGCGCTTTGCCCTGTTTGATGATGGGTCCAACCAAAGCGGCGATTTCGGCATTGTGCATGTCGGGGCCGATTATCTGTTCAGCACGCGCATTCTGCTGGGTGCGCGGGCTCAGGTGGATTGGGGCGAGCAGACTTTCGCCGCCAACAGTGGCAATGTCTCCGGCACAGTCTCGGGGATCGGTGTGATGGTTGGTCCCTATGCGACAGTGGCGCTGAGTGAGGCGCTGTTTCTGGATGTCGCGGCCAGCTGGGGCGTCTCGTCCAACGATATCTCACCGGTTGGCACCTATTCCGACGCATTCGACACGACGCGCTGGATGGTCGATGCGTCTCTGGTCGGCCAGTTCCATTTTGAGCAATGGACTGTGCGGCCGGTGGTGACGGTTCAGTACATTGCTGACCATCAGGAAGCCTACACCGATTCCTTGAGCGTGGTGGTTGCAGAGCAAACTGTGTCGCAAGGACAGGTGAGTTTCTCACCCTATCTTGGCCGTGCTTGGGCGCTTGGAAGTGGCGCGCAACTCACGACCTGGATGGAAGGCAGCGGACATTATGCGTTTTCAAGCTCAGGCACAGCGACGGCGGGTTCCTATGCTGATGAGCTAGATGGTCTTGATGCAACCATGCGGGCAGGGTTTGATGTTGCCTTGCCAGGTGGCGCATCGGCGTCTCTTGCAGGGCAATATGGCGGACTTGGAACCAACGCGGAAAGCTATGGCGCGGCGGTCAGCGTGTCGGTGCCACTCAACTGAAGGATTTTTGGCGGTATCGCCGCGTGCCATCCGTCCGCATTGATCGCAACTGACAATTTGTACCCCGATCCATCGGTCTCGTCCTAAGGTGCGCGCATGACGCCAACGGCCTAGGGACCCAATCATGATCGAGCACACTCTGGACATTATCGTTCTGGCGATTGAGGTCGCGGGCATTGGCGCCATCGTCATTGGCGCGGTGGTCTCGCTTTACCTCTATGCGCGTGATTGGCTCGGCAAGCTTCCGCATGATGATGCCTTCAAGGCGCTGAGGGCCAATCTCGGCCGCTCGATTTTGCTTGGGCTGGAGTTCCTCGTTGCCGCTGACATTATCAAAACGGTGGCCTTTGAGCTGACGCTGGAAAATGTGCTGCTGCTCGGCGGGATCGTGTTGATCCGGACGTTTCTGAGCTTTGCCCTCCAGGTGGAGATTGAAGGACGTCTGCCGTGGAATGGTAAAGGGGAGGCAGGATAGGCTCGCTGAGTGTCGTCCCGGCCATCACGCCTAGTGTGTGAGCCGGGATCCATCCGATGCCCTATCCTGAGCAACCGGTTGAGGCAGATGGGCCTCAGGCATGGACCCCTGTGAAAAGCACAAGGGTGACGGTCTGTTAAGCCGACGCCTTCAGCGCCAAACGTGCCTGGTGCAGCAATGGTTCGGTGTAGCCCGATGGCTGCTCGCGGCCTTTGAAAACCAGGTCGCAGGCCGCTTTGAAGGCGATGCCATCATAGTCCGGCGTCATTGGCGTATAGGTGGGGTCGTCGGCATTCTGCTGGTCGACCACTTTTGCCATGCGCTTCATCACGGCCATCACTTCCTCTTGCGAAACAACGCCATGGTGCAGCCAATTGGCCATGTGCTGGGATGAAATGCGCAGCGTCGCGCGGTCTTCCATCAGGCCGACATCATGAATATCGGGCACTTTTGAGCAGCCGATGCCCTGGTTCACCCAGCGCACCACATAACCCAGGACCCCTTGGGCATTGTTTTCAAGCTCGTCCCTGATCTCATCAGGCTGCCAGTTGGGCCGGTCGGCCAGAGGAATGGTCAGCACACCATCGAGATCTGCTGCGGCGCGTGATCGCAATTCATCCTGCCGGGCCCTCACATCGACCGCGTGATAGTGCGTGGCGTGAAGGGTCGCGGCGGTTGGGGAGGGCACCCAGGCGCAAGTCGCGCCGGCCTGTGGGTGGCCGATCTTCTCTTCCAACATGGCATGCATCCGATCAGGCATCGCCCACATGCCTTTGCCGATTTGCGCTTTGCCGGGCAGACCGCAGGCAAGACCCACATCAACGTTGTGATCCTCGTAGGCTGCGATCCAGGGTGTCGATTTCATGTCGCCTTTGCGGATCATCGCCCCGGCTTCCAGGGAGGTGTGCATCTCATCGCCGGTCCGATCGAGGAACCCGGTGTTGATGAACATAAGCCGGTTTTTCGCGGCGCGAATGCATTCTTTCAGGTTCACCGTGGTGCGGCGTTCCTCGTCCATAATGCCCATTTTCAATGTGTTAGCAGGCAAGCCGAGATGCGCTTCGATGGCGCCGAACAAGTCGTTGGCGAAGGCCACCTCGTCGGGCCCGTGCATTTTCGGTTTGACGATGTAGACCGAGCCTTGGGAAGAGTTGCGCTTCTTGTGACCAGCGTCCTTGTTCAGGTCGTGCATCGCGATCATCGCGGTGGCGAGACCGTCCAAGATGCCCTCGGGGATCTCGTTGCCGTCTGCGTCAAGAACCGCAGGCGTCGTCATCAGATGACCGACATTGCGCACCAGCATCAGCGAGCGGGTCTTGACCATAAAGGGCTCGCCGTTTGGTGCTTTGTATTCAAAATCGCCGAAGAGCTTGCGCGTGATCGTCTTGCCGCCCTTTTCAAGCGTCTCTTCCAGGTCGCCTTTCATCAGACCGAGCCAATTGCGGTAGGCGAGGGCCTTGTCGGGCCCATCGACCGCAGCAACGGAGTCCTCGCAATCCATGATCGTGGAAACGGCGGCTTCCAGATTGATGCCAGCGATGTTCGCCTTGTCGGCCTTTCCGACAGCGTTTTCAGCGTCGAACCACATCTCAAAATAAAGGCTGTTGTTCTGGAAGAGCAGCATGGACGGTGCCATCGGGTCGCCGTGGAAGCCCTTGAATTTCTCCGGTTCTTTCATTTCCGTGATCGTGCCGTCTTCCAGCGTCGGCACCAGGCGGTCATGGGCGACGACGTAGGTCACGACATCAGCATGGCTGCCGACTTCCAGCGGGATGGTTTTGTCGAGAAAGGACCGTCCCCAGGCGATGACGCGGGCGCCGCGCTGCGGATCATAGTCTTTGCCTTGCGGTCGGTCGCCCAACGCGTCGGTTCCGTAAAGGGCATCGTAAAGCGATCCCCAGCGTGCATTGGCGGCGTTGAGCGCATAGCGGGCGTTCATGATCGGAACGACCAGCTGCGGCCCCGGAATAGAAGCTATCTCCGGATCGACCTGGGTGGTTTCGATCTCGAATTCGGGCCCTTCGGGAACAAGATAGCCGATATCGGCAAGGAAGGCCTTGTAGGCAGCCAAATCAATGGGCTGACCTTTGCGTTCGCGGTGCCAGGCATCGATCTTGGTCTGCAAATCCTCGCGTTTTTCCAACAGCGCGCGATTGCGCGGCGCAAAATCGCGCACAAGCGCCTCGAGCGCCTGCCAAAAGGTGTCAGGCGCGACATCAAGGCCCGATAGAGCGTCCTCTTCGATCAGTGTGCACAGGCTGGTTTCCACCTGCAGGCCGGCTCGGGAAACGTAGGAATAGCGGGGCATATGAGCCATTGTGATCTCCATGGGCAATCCGTTGCGCCGGACGTTACTCATCGAAAGTGGCTGGTCAATGCGGTGCAGCATGGATGGCGTTTTTCTTTTGCGATTAGGGCCGTAGCGCACCTTCTCCGTTGGCGCTTTTGCTAAAAAACGTTGGTTCAGGCCACCTTTCGTTTACCGTTGGTTTAATGCGCGTCGTTTAGTTTGGCGCCTATGTACATCGACGTTGCGCCTCTCGACATCATGGTGATCGACGATTCGGCTTATATGCGCCGGATCGTATCGGCCATGCTGCGCGGTTTTGGCGCCCGGCGTATCCATGAAGCCGAAGACGGCGCAGACGCCCTGGAAAAGATCGAGATGCAGCCGCCCGACATGATCATTGTCGACTGGGTGATGCCGGTGCTCGACGGTGCGGAATTGGTGAAGCTGATCCGTCAGCCGAACTTCGTTTGCGCCTACGTGCCGATTATCATGCTGTCGGGGCATACCGAGCGCAGCCGCGTTTTGGCCTCGTCAAAACTGGGTGTGAACCATTTTCTGTCAAAGCCTGTGTCGGCCAAAGCCCTCTACAACCGGATGGCCGACTGCATTCTCTACCCGCGCCGCTTTGTGAGCACGGACGAGTATTTCGGTCCCGAGCCTCGCAGCCAGAACGAAGGTCAGTTGCGCACGCAGATCGGTGTGGCACTGGACGAAAACGGCATGCCTGTCGAACAAACGGGCTAATCGGCAGGCCGGCCTCCGTTCTCGATAGCGCCGACGGCTCTTTCCGACATCTGCCAAAAAAAAGGTGCCTTGCGGCACCTCAGGCGATTCAAGGGAGGATGGATGCCGGGGCACCCGTTGGCGAATCACAGGATCGCCAATGGTGAGACCATCCCACGCAATCCAAACCTTTGGAAGTCGGGCGAACCCCGTTCGTGCAGTTGCTTAGCGGCGTTAGTCTAACACTGCTAAGCAAAACAGAAGTATTTGCTCGCGACGAAGGCTGTAATGTTACCTCGGCGGAAGCCTCGCGGCGCTAGATGACCTTAAGGTCATTCTCGCTGGCACGGGGCATACTGCTCGATTTCTCAGCCGGCGCGCCAGACGCCGTTGCGGCGACGATCTTCGATCCAGACGCATCTTTCGACTTGCTGGTCGCGGATTTCGCGGTCTTCCGGCCGCTGGTTGTTTTGCCTGCGGCCTTTGTTGAGGCCTTGCCACGGGCCGGCGTCTTTTTCTTCGAACGCAATCGGTCGCGCGCTTCGACCAGCGACGTCACCAGATTGCTGTCCGCGCCATCCTGTTCGGCCTCATCGAGAAGCGCGTTGATGCGATCTTGGCCATCAAGCTCGATGGCTGCGTTCGCCGTCAACGAGGCCGTCATCTCATCAATCGAGGCGCGCAGGCTATCCAGATCGGTTGGCGGTGTATCGGTGTTGGCTGCGGGGGATACCAAGGGCGGCACGGGAAGTTCTTCGCCGTCGACGCTGACCAGTTGTGGCCCGGGGCGCGGCGCATTGCGCAACTCGCTTTCAAGCTCAGCGATTTTTGCGATCAGGCTATCGCGCTCGGCATCGAAATCGGCTTTGGCGGCAGCAAGCGCCTGATTATCGTCGCGGGCATCGAGCAAAAGTCGGGCCCGGGCGGCCGAAGCCTCAGCAGTATTCTTTTCGGATCGCAAGGTGCGCACAGTCTCGCGCAGGTTTTCGATCTGGGTGCGTGCCATCGCAGCGGCATCGCCGGTCTCGGCAAGCTGCGAAACGGTGTTGGGATCGGCATCGCCAGCCAAATGGGCGGCCAGTTCAGCGCGCAAGCTCTCTGCTTCTTGTGTCAGGCGACCGATGTCATCGTCCCGCATCGCCAGTTCCTGGCGCACATCGGACAGATCACGGCGCAGGTCGGCCAGTTCAGCGTTGCGGCGCATGAGGGTCTCTTCATGCTCGCGCAAGCGTTCGCGTGTGGTGTTCAGCGTATCGCTCAAATTCACCAGCGAGGATTGCGTGTCATCACGCTCAGCGAGAGCCAGTGCTGAGGAGGACGTCATTTGATCGGCCATCAGGCGGGCTTGGCCGGAAATTTGCCGCTCGCGATCGAGCGCACGTTCCAATTCACGGATGCTGATGGCAGCGCGTGCTTGGGCGCCGGCGATGCGCGCTTCGAAGGCGCGTAAAGTCTCTGGGCGGTCGCGTTCAAGGCGTGCACGGGTCAAGCGAACCGCACGAACCCAGACGAGCCGGCATGCTATCAGCCCCAATAGGCACGCGCTAAAAAACCCGAGCAAAAAGACGACGATATCGGCTACTGTCACTGGATTACCACCTGCCAAACGCTGTTAATCTACTGTCAACCATGGGCGATTTTTACGCAAGGCCCGACTGGCCAACAGGCTTAACAAAACAGCCTGACGGTCCCGTGACGGTCGTCACAATTTGGCGGTATTGGCGCCGATACTTTCCCTAACGCCAAGCGCGCCGGCGAAACGGCGCGCTCAACTCGTACTTAGAGCGTGTTAAAACGGGTTCCAGGTCGGTTGGCGGGTAAATTTCAGATAGCCGACATTGATCCCAAGGCGCGCACCGATGCCGGCGCGAATGGGCGCAACCACGACCTGCGCTGATTGGTTTGCCGATGCTGACAAGCCGCCGACCAGAAAGGCCGATCCGCTGACGCCGGGAAAGCGCTGATACATGGTGTCGACCGACGGCAGATTGTAAACCAGGATCATGGTGCGGGTGCCGTCGCCGCCCATGTCAAAGCCGATCGACGGGCCTTGCCAGTACACGCGGTGGTTGCCGGCGTTGCGCGTGTAAAGCACGCCTTCGCCGTAGCGCAGGCCGCCGAAGAAAGCGGCGCTTGCCTCTTCGCCCAAAATGTAGCCGTTCGGCTGGCCATATTGCCCGGTCAAGCTTTCAACCACGTCGGCCATGCCGCGGGCCATGTTGCCGAAAAAGACGTGTCCTGAATCTACAAGCTCCTGCGAAGAGAACGTGTTCCCGGCGCCAGACTGTTGCTGCGCATGGACCATCAATGGTGAGATGAGGGTCAGCACTGCAGCAAGCGCCATGGCGAGCAGTGTGCCTTGGGCGCGGCGCCAGCTAGCGGTGGCGATGGCGGATGGCGAGATGGCAAAGGCGAGGGACATGATCGGTTCCTTCCAAAATCTATCCCGATGGCGTGCGCCGACATGCTGCACGCGTGGGGCTTACTCAGCAGCCGGCGGTTTTCTGGTTTGGCTTAACGGACCGCTTAACGATCACCGCTAAGATTTGACCATTGTAAGGCCGCGGCCGGCTTTGGGACGGGCAACCGCCCGTTCGTCAACTTTCTTGGAAGAATACAGGCAATATGGTGAACGAATGGTTCAAATGGCGATGACGAGCCTGCACGCAATCGCTGGGCATTGGTTCACGGCGCGATTGATTATGGCTGCTGCGTTGGTGGGCGCGCTTGTTGCGCCAATCACGGTCGCTGTCGCTAATGAGCGGATCATCTCTGATCCCTCTGATCGAATTGCTTTGTTTGGGTTTGACCCGGTTGCTTACCTTGCCGATGGCGAGGCACGTCCTGGGCTGCCTGACTTTGAGCTTGTTCGCGACCGGTTGGTTTGGCGCTTTGCCAATGAAGGCAATATGGAAGCCTTTGTCCGGGACCCCGAACGCTTCGTCCCGGCGTATGGTGGTCATGGCGCGCTGATGGTGTCTCGTGGCGCTGCTGCCATCGGGCACCCAACGGTATGGCTTGCTGTTGGGGGCCGCGTGTTTTTGTTTCGCGATCAGGCTTCCCGTTATGCTTTTCTCTTGGAGGCCGACGCCTTGATCGATCAGGCTGATGCGGCTTGGCCCGATGTACGCGATACGCTCGCGCCCTGACGCGCCTTCCCGCGCGAAAGAATGCGGCCAAGCATGTCGTGGCGGCCTCGGACTGCTAAACTAGTGGCGATTCGGTCTCTAAAGAGCGCGTCTAGAATGGGTTCGAGTGGGGCGATGAAGCCTGGGTCTTGAACTTTGCGCAGGTCAGGCGCGCCGCCACAAAGGAATATCCGCGATGTCCGCATTTCCCGAACCAACCCCCATGGAGTTGGCCTCATTGATTGTGAGCAAGACGTGCCACGACATCATCTCGCCGGTCGGCGCATCCTCCAGCGCGATGGAAATGTGGATGACGGCGAAAGACGACTCCACCCGCGAGGTGGCGCAGACGCTGATGCAAAAGTCGGCGGCGCAAGCGGTGCATAAGTTGAGTTTTGTTCGCCTGGCCTATGGCGCCTATGGCGACGTTGGCGGTGACGTTGATCTCGGCGAAGCCAAAGACGCAACGGTGCCTTACATCGCCGATGATCGCACGACACTGTCCTGGAACTTGGAGCGTTTGATTACGCCCAAAGCGGTGGCCAAACTCGCCATGGGTCTGTTGGCATTGACCAAGGATGCTGTGCCGCGCGGCGGCGAAATCACGATTGATGGCACCGATCTGACCGGCAAGGCACAGTTTGTGGTGCGCGGCGAGGCAAAAAAGGTCATCATCCCGCAAGGTGCAGAAGACGCCCTATCGCGCCGGTTTGCCGATGGCGTACACGCCCGCAACGTGCATCTTTTCCATCTGGTCCGCGTTGCCGACGAAGTTGGTGTTCGTATCGAGCCTGATATGGACGAGGCGTCGATCACCTTCAAAACGGTGCCGACCTAAGCCAAACTCCCATCGACCTAAGGGCAATTTGGCACTGCGCGTGAAAAGCTGACCAACGCATTTACCATGTGCCACTGACGGCCACGGACGAGGTACAATCTCGGCGAGTGGTTTCAGCTTAAATTAACCGTTCCCGCTCACACTCCTACGTGAAAGTGCTTGGTTTGAGACGTTGCAGGCTCAATCCGGGCGCAGACATGTGTCCGCCTTTCGCTTGTCGAGGCGCCTAACAGGGGTGTGAGTATGGATGACCTGCTTCTAGAATTCTTGACGGAAACCAATGAGAGCCTCGACGTTGTCGACGTCGAATTGGTGAAGTTTGAGCAAGATCCCAACAATGCTCAGATTTTGGACAATATCTTCCGTCTGGTTCATACGATCAAAGGAACCTGTGGCTTTCTCGGTCTGCCACGACTGGAAAGCTTGGCGCATGCCGGCGAGACCCTAATGGGCAAGTATCGTGACGGCTGCCCCGTCACGACCGAGGGCGTTAGCCTTATTCTTCTTTCCATTGACCGTCTGAAAGCCATTCTGGCCGATCTGGAAGCCACAGGTTCTGAGTCCGTTGGTGATGATCAGGACTTGATTAGTGAGCTGGAACGCCTGTCGATCGCTGCTGAGAGCGGCGAGGCTGTTGCTGAACCGGAGCCTGAGCCAGAGCCTGAAGAAGAGCGCGAAGTGCGCGTTGGCGAAGTTCCCCTCGATGAGCTGGATCGTATCTTCAATGAAACCGAAAGCGATTATGACGCCGAAGCTGCTGCCAAGCAGCAGATGGAAGAAGCGCTCGCCGAAGTGAAGGCCAATGCCGGTGATGAGGCTGACGCTGAGGCAACCGAAGATGCTCTTAAAGCAGACGCGGCGCTCGAGCCGGTGAAAGCTGAAGCGCCGAAGGCGGAAGCCAAGCCGGCGCTCGCCAAGAAGGCGGATGCGAAGGCCGCGCCTGGTACTGCTGGCGAAGCCAAGCCCAACGGCGAAAAATCACTGGCGTCGCAATCTATCCGCGTGTCGGTCGATACGCTGGAGAACCTGATGACGATGGTCTCCGAGCTGGTGCTTACCCGCAACCAGTTGTTGGAAATCGTCCGTCGCCACGAGGATTCTGAATTCAAGGTCCCGTTGCAGCGTCTGTCAAACGTGACGGCTGAACTGCAAGAAGGCGTCATGAAGACGCGCATGCAGCCGATTGGCAATGCCTGGCAAAAGTTGCCACGTATCGTGCGTGACCTTGCCGGCGAACTTGGCAAAGACATCGACCTTGAGATGATGGGCGCGGAAACCGAGCTTGATCGTCAGGTTCTCGAGCTCATCAAAGACCCGTTGACCCATATGGTCCGCAACTCGGCCGATCACGGTCTTGAACTGCCGTCTGACCGCGCTGCCCTTGGCAAGCCGGAAAAGGGCACGATCAAGTTGTCAGCCTATCATGAAGGTGGGCACATCATCATCGAGATTGCCGATGACGGTAAGGGTCTGCCGACGGAGCTTCTCAAGAAGAAAGCGATCGATAACGAGCTTTATACCGAAGCCGAAATCGAGCGCATGTCCGAAACGCAGATCCACAAGCTGATCTTCCATCCTGGCCTTTCGACCGCAGCGAAGGTGACCAATGTGTCCGGCCGTGGTGTCGGCATGGATGTGGTGCGCACCAACATCGAAGCCATCGGCGGCACGATCGACCTTAAGAGTAAGGAAGGTCACGGCACCGTCGTGATGATCAAGATCCCGCTGACGCTGGCCATCGTCTCGACGCTCATCGTGGAATCCTCGGGCGAGCGTTTTGCGATCCCGCAGCTTGCTGTCGTGGAACTGGTCCGGGCTCAAAAAGACTCCGAACATAAGATCGAGACGATCCGCAACACGCCGGTTCTTCGTCTGCGCGACAAACTTCTGCCGCTTTCGCCCTTGTCGCAATTGCTCGGCGGTGAACCCGTCAATGAGCACGGCGATATCGGTGAAGAGGGCTTCATTGTCGTCATGCAAGTCGGCAATCAGACCTTTGGCCTTGTCGTCGATGCCGTGTTCCATACCGAAGAGATCGTGGTCAAACCGATGTCGTCGATGCTGCGGCATCTGGCGATGTTCTCTGGCAACACCATTCTCGGTGACGGCTCGGTGATCATGATCCTTGATCCAAACGGCATCGCCAACGCCATTGGTTCGGCCATCGACAGCGAAGTGGCCGAGCAGGCGCAAGCCGAAGAGCAGGTCACCGAAGCCGATGAGGTTCAGCCGGTTTCGCTTCTTGTCTTCCGCGCCGGAGGCGAGGAACCGAAGGCGGTCTTGCTGTCCCTGGTCACGCGTCTTGAAGAGATTCAGACCGAGGCCATCGAGCACGCCAATGATCGTGACCTTGTTCAGTATCGTGGCAGCCTGATGCCGCTGGTGAAGGTGAACGATGGCATGCAGCTGCGCGATAAAGGCACGCAACCCATGCTGGTCTTCGCCGACGAGCATCGCTCTATGGGTCTGATGGTCGATGAGATCGTCGATATCGTCGAAGAGGTCCTCGATATCGAAGTGACATCGGAGAAACCAGGTGTGCTTGGGTCGGCTGTCATCAAAGGCAAGGCAACCGAAGTGATAGACGTCGGTTACTTCATGCCGCTTGCGTTCGATGATTGGTTCATGATGAAGGATGTCGGCTCGTCCCAGGAGGACTTCGATGTTCTGCTGGTCGATGACTCCACCTTCTTCCGCAACATGCTTGGCCCGGTTCTGCGCGCTGCTGGCTACAGCGTGACCGCCTGTGAAGATGCACAAGAAGCCCTGGAACTGCTCGAAGAGGGGCGCCGGTTTGATGCCATCGTCTCTGATATCGAGATGCCAGGCCTGTCCGGTTACGAATTCACAACGCAAGTGCGCAAGGATGCGCGCTACGCGAACACGCCGATTATCGCCATGTCGGCGCATGCAACCCCTGCGGCCATCCAAAAGGGTCGTGACGCAGGCTTTTCCGACTATGTCGCGAAATTCGACCGCACCGGTCTGATTGCCGCGATCAAAGAGCAAACCAGTGAAGTGGAGTTGGCGGCATGAGCGCCATTCGTGATGCAAACAACGATGATAGCCGTATCGCCTCAGGGCTCGACGTGTTGTCGAAAGATGTCACCCAATATGTGACGGTTTACATTGCCGATCAGCTGTTCGGTCTACCGATCAGCCGTGTGCACGACGTGTTCATGCCGGACGCCATGACGCCGGTGCCGCTGTCGAACAAGGAGATCGCCGGCGTGCTCAATCTGCGCGGCCGCATCGTCACGGCGATCGACATGCGCTGGAAACTCGATCTGCCGATGGCGGACGAGGAGGTAAAGCGGATGGCTGTGGGCATCGACTACAAGGGCGAAAGCTACGGCTTGATCATCGACCGTGTCGGCGAGGTCTTGAACCTGCCGATCGGCGAGCGCGAACCCAATCCGGTCAATCTTGATCCACGATGGGCGGCGATCTCGGCGGGCGTTCACCGTTTGGAAGGGACCCTGATGGTAATCCTCGACGTCGATAGCGTGCTGCAATCATTGAGTGTTGGCGTCGCTGCCTAAATGATCTCCGCCTCGCGGCTCTGACCGGTTCTTGAAAGGACACAGCGCAATGAAAACCTGCCTGGTTGTTGATGATTCCAGCGTCATTCGAAAAGTCGCGCGGCGCATTCTTGAGGATCTGGAGTTTGAGGTCCAAGAGGCTGCCGACGGTCAGGAAGCGTTGGAGAAATGCCGCCAGTCGATGCCCGACTCCATCTTTCTTGATTGGAACATGCCGGTCATGGACGGTCTGGAATTCTTGAAAACGCTTCGCGCTGAAGACGGTGGAAACGTGCCTAAAGTGGTGTTCTGCACCACCGAAAACGATGTTGCGCACATTGCAAAGGCGATGCGCGCCGGCGCCAACGAATACATCATGAAACCGTTCGATCGCGAGATCGTCGAGGCAAAGTTCGCCGAAGTTGGGCTTGCCTAGTCTGGCGCTGACTGCGCCCGACCGGATCACTTTCCTTGCAACTCGTGCTGCCCCTCCGTGCCGTCGCGTGCGGGTCCTCTTTTTAGGTTAACGTTTATGTCCGCAGTTGCTGCTCGCCAACCAAGACCTGTTACCGATCCGGTTCGTGTGATGGTTGTCGATGATTCCGTCGTGGCCCGCGGTCTGATGGCACGGTGGATTGACGAAGAACCGTCACTTGCTGTTGTCGGCACGTTGCGCACCGGCAAGCTGGCCGTTGAACAGATCGAAGCGCTTGAGCCGGACGTGGTGGTTCTCGACATCGAGATGCCGGAGATGGACGGCCTGACGGCGCTTCCGTTGCTCCTCAAGGCGCGCCCGGGCGTCCAAATCGTCATGGCATCGACGCTGACGCGCCGCAACGCTGAGATTTCTCTTAAAGCCTTGTCGCTTGGCGCGGCCGATTATGTCCCCAAGCCGGAAAGCAATTCTGGGGTTTCGACAAGCCCTGAGTTCCGCCGCGACCTGGTCGCAAAAGTCCGTGCGCTTGGTACGCGCGGCAAGACAACGGCGCGCTCGCCTCACATTTCGCGACCCGATGCTCCGGTCAAAATCGAGCGATCTGCCGCTTCACCTCTGGTGAACAAATCGGCCGTGTCGTTGGCCAATATGCGCCGCTGGTCGTCCAGCGTGCCGCGCATTCTGGCGATCGGGTCCTCGACTGGCGGGCCGCAGGCCCTCGCCAAGTTCTTTGCGACCGTTGGCCCCGTTGCAAAGCGCGTGCCGATCGTCGTGACTCAGCATATGCCGGCAACGTTCACCGCGATCCTCGCTGAAAACCTTGGCAAGGCCGCCGGCCTTCCCTCGGCTGAGGGCCGCGATGGTGAAGTGTTGAAACCTGGTCAGATCTATGTCGCGCCTGGTGGCAAGCACATGATCGTCAAGAACAGCCCGGACGGCTCGAAAATCGCGCTGACCGATGGACCGCCGGTGAACTTTTGTAAGCCTGCCGTTGATCCTTTGTTTGACTCGCTTGCTGATGTCTACGGATCGGCGGTGTTGGCAACGGTACTGACCGGCATGGGCAATGATGGCGGTAAGGGCGCGGTGCGCATCAGCGATGCCGGCGGCAGCGTGATCGCGCAGGACGAAGCGACATCGGTGGTTTGGGGCATGCCTCAGGCCGTGGTGCAGAACAAAGCGTGTTGCGCGGTGCTGCCGCTTGATCAATTGGCCAGCAAGATCGCCCAGCTATTGAAAGGGGAGCGCCCATGACACCGGCAGATTACGATTTTCTGCGGTCTTTTTTGAAAGAGCGCTCAGGCCTTATCCTGTCCAATGACAAGCAATATCTGATCGAAAGCCGCCTGATGCCGGTCGCCCGGCAGGAAGGCCTCGACACGATCTCGGTCCTGGTCGCAAAACTGAAGACACCGCTTGGTCGTTTGGCCGGCGAAAAGGTCGTCGAAGCGATGACGACCAATGAGAGTTTTTTCTTTCGCGATAAGACACCGTTCGATCATTTTTCCGATGTGATGCTCCCGCAGATGATGGATGCACGTAAATCGCAGCGGAAAATCCGGATTTGGTGCGCGGCGGCATCGACTGGCCAGGAGCCTTACTCGCTGGCCATGATCATCAAGGATCAGGGGCTGAAAGCTTCGGCGTTCCGCTTCGACATTGTCGGGACCGATATTTCGCGCGATGTATTGGATCGCGCAAAGGCTGGATCCTACTCGCAGTTTGAGGTCCAGCGCGGCCTGCCGATCCAGATGCTTCTCAATCATTTCACCCAAAAGGGTGAAACCTGGGACATCTCGCCGGCCATCAAACAGATGGTGCAGTTTCGCCCGCTCAACCTGTTCGACAGTTTTTCGACCCTTGGCACGTTCGATATCGTGTTCATTCGCAACGTGCTGATCTATTTCGAGCAAGCCGCCAAGATTGAAATCCTGGAGCGCGTCGCCAAACAGATGGCGCCGGATGGCTTCATGGTGCTTGGCGCAGCTGAAACGGTGGTCGGTTTGACGGATGCCTTTAAGGCTGTTCCTGGCAGCCGTGGGCTTTATCAACCCAATCCGGACTTCGTTGCCGGATCCTCGTCCACCTTTCCGGTTCGCCGAACGGCTTAGAAGCCACTTTGAAATTCGGCGGTTGGTTGCCGCTCTTAAAAAGCCCGGCCCTTTGGCCGGGTTTTTTTGTTTGTGATGTCGGTCGCCAGCCGACACGACACTTCCCCCTCAGGCCGCAACAAAAAACGCCGCCCTGATCAGGGCGGCGTTTCATGTGTCTGGATAGGGATTTGTTTAAAGCGGCGCCTTAAGCGCTCTGCTTCATTGTCGACTCATCGGGTTCGCGCAGGACATAGCCGCGGCCCCAAACAGTTTCGATGTAGTTGGCACCGCCGGTGGCTACCGACAGTTTCTTGCGCAGCTTACAGATAAAGACATCGATGATTTTCAGTTCCGGCTCGTCCATGCCACCATACAGGTGATTGAGGAACATTTCCTTGGTCAGGGTTGTTCCCTTGCGGAGCGAAAGCAGCTCCAGCATCTGATATTCTTTGCCGGTGAGGTGGACGCGTTGTCCGCCAGCTTCTACCGTTTTGGTGTCCAGATTGACCGTGACATCACCGGTGGTGATGACCGACTGAGCGTGACCCTTGGACCGACGCACAATGGCGTGGATGCGGGCGACAAGCTCATCTTTGTGGAATGGTTTGGTCAGATAGTCATCGGCGCCAAAGCCGAGACCGCGAACCTTATCCTCGATGCCTGCTAGACCGGAAAGGATTAAGATCGGTGTCTTAACCTTCGACAGGCGCAGCGTGCGAAGCACTTCGTAGCCCGACATGTCCGGGAGGTTCAAATCGAGAAGAATGATATCGTAATCGTACAGTTTTCCGAGGTCGACGCCTTCTTCACCAAGGTCCGTCGTGTAGACATTGAACGCCTCGGACTTCAGCATCAACTCGATGCTTTCTGCCGTTGCGATGTCATCCTCGATTAGCAATACACGCATGCCAATCCCCTTTGCCCTATCCTAGGTTTTCGCCGCTCGAAAACGCGAAACAACGAAGGGCTTCGTTCTGCCCCGTCGTTAACGCTAAACGTGAGTGGTAAGCGAAAGGTTAAGACAACCTTCCACAGGACCGATTTACGCAACACTTTGGAAAGCATGCGGGGTGATTCGCCCGCTTTGCGTTAAGATTTATCAGACAGCGAATCAGCGGTGCAACCGTTTTCAGAGCAAAGAGTTAGGTGAATAGGCGAATGACGTTGCGGAAAGTTTGGCCATGCACGACCTAGCCGACCAAATCGACGATCTTCTCGACCGTGAGGTGTTTGGTCGCGTCACCGGCATTCAAGGATTGTTGGTGGAAGTTGCCGGTCCGTTGCATCTTTTAGCAGTTGGATCGCGCCTGGCGGTGGAGATCAGCGACAGCCGTTCGGTCTTGGTTGAGATTGTCGGTTTCAAACCTGAACGCGCCCTTTGTCTGCCCTATGACCCGCTGGACGGTATGCGTCTTGGGTGCCGCGCGGTTTTGGTGGCATCCGAAGCGCTGACCAAACCCTCACCAGCTTGGCTGGGTCGCGTCATCGATGCGCTTGGCCGCCCAATTGACGGCAAAGGTCTGCTGCCGACCGGTGCGGACGCTTATGATTTGCGGGCTGCGCCACCGCCGCCTGCCAATCGCGCCCGGGTCGGCGGACCGCTGGATTTGGGGGTGCGGGCACTCAACACATTTGTGACCTGCTGCGAGGGCCAGCGACTAGGCATTTTTGCCGGCTCTGGCGTCGGTAAATCGGTGTTGATGTCGATGCTGGCAACGAACACCAAGGCTGATGTCGCGGTGATTGGGCTAATCGGTGAGCGCGGCCGCGAGCTTCAGGAATTCATTGAGGATGATTTGGGTGCCGACGGCATGAAGCGTGCCGTGGTGGTCGTTGCGACGTCGGATGAAAGCGCGTTAATGCGCCGACAAGCGGCCTACATGGCGATGACGGTGTCTGAGTTCTTCCGTGCGCAAGGCAAGAATGTGCTTCTGATGATGGACAGCGTCACCCGTTTTGCCATGGCGCAACGCGAGATCGGGCTTGCTGGCGGCGAGCCGCCGACGACGAAAGGGTACACGCCGACGGTATTCACCGAACTGCCGCGCCTTCTAGAGCGCGCTGGGCCGGGCTTGAGAGGCGAGGGGACAACAACCGGTCTTTTCACGGTGCTGGTGGAAGGCGATGATCACAATGAGCCGGTGGCTGACGCCGTAAGGTCAATTCTTGACGGTCACATCGTCATGGAGCGTGCCATTGCGGAACGCGGCCGTTATCCGGCCATCAACATTCTTAAATCAGTTTCGCGCACTATGCCTGGGTGTGTGCCGGAAAGTGCGCGCGAAACCGTTCGCCGTGCTCGCGCTTTGTTAAGCTCTTTCGGCGATATGGAAGAGCTGATCCGTTTAGGCGCGTACCGCCGGGGGTCGGACAGTGATGTTGACGAGGCCATAGCCCTCAACCCTCAGCTGGAGGCGTTTTTGAGCCAGCAAAAAGGGGAATCGACGTCACTTGACGAAGGATATGAGGCTCTCGCCCGCATCGTGGATCGGGAGCCTGACGCGTGATTGGGAGTATTGAGTCATGAAGTCGCGTGAAAGCCTGATCCGCCTGAAGCGGTATCAAGTCGACGAGAAGCGCCGCCAGGTGAGCCAGATTGAAGCCATGATGGCTGATTTTGAGCGTATGGCGAGTGAGCTGGATCGAGAAGTTTCGATCGAGCAGGAAAAGGCCGGTATCACCGATATGGGTCACTATGCCTATCCGAACTATGCCAAGGCGGCTGCCCAGCGCCGCGACAATCTGCGCGAGTCCGCCGATAATCTGCGTGGTCAGCTTGAGGCCGCACAGGACGAGTTGGCCGAAGCGGTGGAAGATCTGAAGAAGGTCGAACTGCTTGAGGAGCGCGATCAGGAAGCCCAGCGTGCAACGATGGCAAGCCGGGAACAGGCCGAACTGGAAGAGCTTAGCCAAGCGCGCCGCACACGTGGTGGCATGATCGGCTGATCGATTTTTTCTCCGCATGAGAGTTTAGGCCCGGCCAAGCGCCGGGCCTTTTTTGTTGAACACGCTTTAGTTCAACACGTCCTGCCACTCTTTGTGCGCTGCATTTGCGCCTTGGCGAACGGGCAGAGCGGCATAATCTTGGTGCCGGATCCGCCGACTGAAGAGCGGCAAAAAAGATTCGATCAGCGAGTGGATGATAAGGTCATACCTTCCGGCTCCAGTCAGGGGAAATCGCTAGCCTACCTTCCTTGTTGCAATTTTTGCTTGCGGCCCTGGAGGTCTGCAATTAATACTTAGGCGGCAATCTACCTAATAGAATCGCCCCCTAATCGAGCATTCGACAGGTGCCTAAACATTATTCACGCGTTTTCGACGCTATTCCTTATGTATTTATCTTATGCGCTGGTGTCGCCCTGGCGCTGCTGCTTGTCTATATCGACGCCTTTGAGCGACTTTATTACCTGACCAGGACATATGAGGCCTGGGAGGTGGATGAGATGGTGATTGCCGCCTTTTCCACGCTTCTCGCGCTCCTCGCCGTGCTAGCAGTGCGGGTTCGTCGAGAGGCTGATCAACGCAGGTTGGAGCAAGATCGCCTGCATTCCCTGGTGCGGCGTGACATCGTAACGTCCCTTCCCAATCAAATTCAGCTTAATGAAGACCTGCTTCAGCGCACTAGCGTGTCCGCCGGCGGTGATTCACTTTTCGCTCTTGTCTTAATTCATCTGAACGGTGTTCAGCGCGTTTGTGACCTATTCGGCCAAGCAACGGGCGATCATCTGCTCAAAGAGTTTGGCCAGCACCTGACCCGGCTTGCCGACAGTCAACCCGGCAACCACCTGGTTGCAAGAATGCGGGATGGTTCATTCGCTTTGGTTATCACGATGGATGGGCCGATGGATGTCGCTGAATCCATTGTTGAGCCCGTCATCAGCGCGGTGGCCGATCTTGAAACCAACCAAGGGTTCCCTGCGGCCCTTTCAACCAACTTCGGCGTCGCGACCTATCCCAATGATGGCACATCCCCAGACACTCTTTTGCGCTGCGCCGGAGTCGCCGTTCATCTGGCCGGCAGATCGGGCAAAAATTCTGCCGTGTCCTATGATGCGGCATTGGACGAGGAACAGCGCAAGTTCGTGGCGCTTACCGCCGAAATAAAGAAGGCTCTGGAAGAAGACCAATTCGAGCCGTATTTCCAGCCTTTGATTTCACTTAAGTCGGGGCATCTCGTCGGATTTGAAGCCCTGGCCCGTTGGGTGCATCCAAAACGGGGCGTTATCTCACCTGGAGCCTTTATCACGGCCGCCGAAGAGGTGGGCATCATTGGCGATATATTCGAAGCTCTCCTGAAGAAGGTCTGTGTCAGTGCGCGCAATTGGCCCGACCCAATCAAGGTATCGGTCAATGTGTCGCCCGTTCAGTTGGCGGATGACCGGTTCGTGGACAAGTTGCTGGAGTCGTTGCGGACATACGAATTCAGCCCCGATGGGCTTGTGCTCGAGATTACGGAGAACGCGGTGGTTGGCGATATGGTCGCGGCGGGCGAAGCAATGAAAAGCCTTCGCGCTCAAGGCATTCGGTTCGCGCTCGACGACTTCGGCACTGGGTACTCATCCTTGACCTATTTGAGCCAGTTGCCCTTTGATACCGTTAAGATAGACAAGTCCTTCGTTGCTGACTGTCACAAGGTCCATAATAGCCATGTAATTGTGGAATCGATTATTGGTCTGTGCGCCAGTTTGGGTCTCAAAACAGTGGGCGAAGGCGTTGAAAGCAGGGAAGAAGCGGCCGCCCTGCAACGGCTTGGTTGTGACACAGCGCAGGGTTATTGGTTTGCCAAACCCCTGCCGGCACGTCTTACAGATGAATTGATCAAGTCCTGGACCGATCAGCCGGCTCGCGGGCGAGAAACTGGCCCGGACGGACGTATGGTATTCGAGTTTTGATCTGACTTTGGGGCGGCTTTGGTTCAACCCGGCGAGTGCAGCTAGTTCAACACATCCTGCCACTCCTTGTGACGCTGCATTTGCGCCTTGGCGAAGGGGCAGAGCGGCATGATTTTGGTTCCGGACGCCCGCGCATCCATGATGGCCCGCTCGACCAGTTTCACGCCCACGCCCATGCCGCGCAACTCATCGGGCACACCTGTATGGTCGATGATGATCAGCGTATCGCTAGCGCGCGAGTAGGTGAGTTCCGCGTCGGGCATTCCCTCAATATGGGAGGTGTAGGCGCCCTTGGACCCCTCTTCATGATGTGTGATCGTCATTGGCGGGGTCGGTTTTTCCATGCTTTGCTTTCCTAAGGATCAGAGAAATCGGCGAGCGGAATTTGCGGCGCGGTGTCGCGCGGCAGAACGCCAATCAAGCGGGGATCGGGGCTGAGTTCAAGGCGTTGGCGAAAAGGCCTGAACCCTTGTCGCCGATAAAATGACAGGGCGGCGGGACTGTCGAAGGTGCAAGTGTGTAGCCAGACCTGTTTGATGTCCGGTGTCCAAGCTGCGGCGATGCCCTGCTCCATGAGAACTGGACCAAGCTTCTTGCCGGTCGCTTCGGGGACCAGCCCAAAATAGGTCACCTCCACGGTGTCGGTGTTTTGCAACTCTGCCTCAAACAGTCCGACGGGGTGGCCGGAAGGATCAAGCAGATAGCGCAGCGTTGTCTTCGGCGCGGTGAGGATAGAACGAATAGCCTCGTCGCTTTTCTGTAAGCGACCGTACCAAAGCCAGGGATCGCCAATGGCGCGGTAGAGCTTTTTGAAGTCATCGAGGTCGACCGGGTCCGGCTGAACGAAAGCGTGGCCCGGCGGCAGGGGATAGGTGGCCGTGTTCGGCGGTGTTGTCCTTTCAAGGCTGGTTTCGATGGTGGCCAGCAGGCCCGCCGGAACGACGGCGAACCCATTCTCCAGAGCAAGAGAGGTCGGCAGGGAGGGACTGGTCATTAGGCGACCTGCCCGAAGGTCTTCAGCTTAGCGCGCGGATGAACCTCGGCCTGGCTAAGTATGGCGGTCTGCGGACGAAAACGCTCGATGATTGCGCGGATATGGCGGCGAATACCCGGCGAGACGAGCATCACAGGCACTTCACCTTGCTCGGCGGCTGCGTTGAAGGCGGTGTTCACCGAGGCGATGAACTCCTGCAGCTTGGTCGGCGCCATCGCCAGATGCTTGTCGTCACCCTCACCAACGAGTGCATCGGCGAACGCCTGCTCCCAAGTGGGGGAGAGCGGCAGGAGCGGCAAGTAACCGGCAGGTGATTGGTGGGCCGCGCAGATTTGCAGAGCGAGGCGCGTGCGCACATGCTCGGTGATCGCTTGCGGCGTACGCGCAAAGGCGCTGGCTTCGGCGACGCCCTCCAGGATCGTCGGCAAATCACGGACGGAGATACGTTCGGCGAGCAGGCTTTGCAGGACGCGTTGGATGCCTGAGACCGAAATCTGACCTGGCACGATGTCGTCGACCAATTTCTGCTGGGCGGCGGGCAGTTCGTTGATGAGGTTCTGCGTGTCCGCATAGGAGAGAAGGTCGGCCGTCGAACCCTTGATGATCTCCGTCAGATGGGTGGAGATCACTGTGGCTGGATCGACCACGGTGTAGCCCTTGATCTCGGCTTGGTCGCGGAATTTGCCTTCGATCCAGGTGGCGGGTAGGCCGAAGGTCGGTTCGGTGGTTTCGCGGCCTGGCAGTTCCACGGCGCCGCCTGTGGGGTTCATAGTCATGAACTGACCGGAGAACACCTCGCCGGTGCCGGCCTCGACTTCTTTGACCTTCACCACATAGGTGTTGGCGCCGATCTGCATGTTGTCGAGCAGGCGCACCGACGGCATGACGAAACCCAGCTCGCTGGCGAGCGAGCGACGCAGCGCCTTGATCTGCTCGGTTAGGCGGTCGGCCCCTTCGCCATCATCGATCAAGCCGAGCAGGCCATAGCCGAGTTCAATGCGCAGATCATCGATGCGCAGCGATTTGGAGATCGGCTCCTCGGCAGGCGGCGCTTCGGCGGTTGCCTTGGCCAGCACCTCTTGCGCTATGACCTCGGTGGCGGCCTCCTTGGCTTTTTTGGCAGATCGCCAGGCGAGATGGCCCGCGCCTCCTGCCAATCCGAGGAAGGGCAGCACGGGAATACCCGGCAGCATGGCGAGCACCACCATGACGAAGGACGACATGCCGAGCGCTTTGGGATAGCCGGAGAGCTGGGTCATCAGTGCTTTGTCGGCAGCGCCGGATACGCCAGCCTTGGAGACGAGAAGACCGGCGGCGGTGGAAACGATGAGCGCCGGGATTTGGCTGACCAGACCATCGCCGACCGTCAGCAGCGTATAGGCGCGGGCCGCATCGCCTGCGGACATATCCATCTGGGCCACACCGATGATCATGCCGCCAATGACATTGATGAAGGTGATCAGCAAACCGGCAATGGCATCGCCACGCACAAATTTCGAAGCACCGTCCATCGCCCCGAAAAACGCGCTTTCGTCTTCCAGTTCCTTGCGCCGTGTCTTGGCGGTTTCTTCGTCGATCAGTCCGGCGGATAGATCAGCATCGATGGCCATTTGCTTGCCGGGCATAGCGTCCAGCGTGAAGCGTGCCGCGACTTCCGCGATGCGCCCTGAACCCTTGGTGATGACCACGAAGTTCACGATCACCAAGATGCCGAAGACGATGAGACCGATAACGAAGTTGCCGCCCATCACGAATGAGCCGAACGCTTCGATCACCTCGCCGGCCGCATCGCCGCCGGTGTGGCCATCGGCCAGGATGAGGCGGGTGGAGGCAAGGTTCAGCGCCAGCCGCATCATCGTGGCGATCAAGAGTACAGTCGGGAAGGCGGAGAATTCCAGCGGCTTGTGAATGAACAAAGCCGTCATCAAAACGAGGACCGAGAAGATGATGGAGACCGCGAGAAACAGATCCAGCATGAAGGGCGGCATCGGCATGATGAGGACGACGAGGATCGTCATCACGCCAAAGGCGAGCGCCAGATCGCCGCGGATAAGCGCGCCCTTCAGTTGCTCCAGACTGGGAAGCGGGAAAGGCAGGCCGGATTTGGCAGTGCCGGAAGTGCTTGTGTCAGATACCGACGTGTCGGCCATGCGCGGTGCCTCGCTGGGCATCTTCCAGGCGGGAAAATGCGACTAGGCAGTTTTTGCCGCTTTTAGGGTAAACAGGTGGTTAATGGCTTGGCTTCGACGTGTTGGAAATTGTCGTCAATGACGGCGCCAACCGCTTGCTCAGCCTATTGCCGCGCACGGGTAGGGTTCCCGCGCCCAAGTTTTGGTGGCGGATCTCGTCTCGGCGGTTGCGGCTGGACCGGATGCAGTGCTTGCGGAGCTTAGACCTCTAGGTCGTACACGATGATGCCATCGGCTCCGCCGACACAGGACGCGCACAAGCGTGCGCCGAGCGCTTGGTGGGTTGGGTGTTCGGCATAGCGATCCAGAGCCTGTGCTGAGGCAAAGCGGATGACAAAGCCCGCTTTATGGTCTGGGGATTTGCCTTCGAAGTCACGATTGGGGCCATAGTGGAACGCCTCGACCCCGTCCTAACTCTCGCTGAAATTGGCCAGTTCGGTCATGGTTTGCAGCAGATCATCAGCCGCGCCATCCAGGGGATGGCAGAACACACAGTGAAGGATCGTCATCCTAACCAGCCATCATCGTGCGGGCTTGGCCAGGCTGTGGCACAGACACGCCGTGGGCGTTGTAGTCGTTGAGCTTGTTGCGCAGGGTGCGGATTGAAATGCCGAGGATGTTCGCGGCATGGGTGCGGTTGCCCAGGCAATGGTCGAGCGTGTCGAGGATCAATTCTTGTTCAACCTCTGCCACCGTTCGGCCAACGAGCGCGCGGGTCACCGCTTCGGCGGTCATCGCCGCTTTTTGCACAGCGCTTGAGGATGGTGTGGCTTGGGCCGCAAAGTCTGATCCATCTGGTGTGATCAGAGCTTCGGGCCCAATTTCAGGACCGGATGCCAAAAGAACGGCGCGGTGGATGGTGTTTTCCAACTCACGCACATTGCCCTGCCAATGGGCGGACATCAGGCGCGTGCGTGCGGGCTCGGATATCGGACGCAGCGGGAAGCCGTTGGCCTTGGCATATTTTTTGGCAAAATGATCGGATAGCGCCAGGATATCAGCTGGACGTTCGCGCAGGGCGGGTAGGGCAAGGTTCACCACGTTGAGGCGGAACAGAAGGTCCTCACGGAACGAACCCTCTTTGACAGCATCGGTTAGGTTGCGGTTGGAGGTTGCAATGATACGCAAGTCCACCGGTACGGGCTTGGAGCCGCCGACACGGTCGATCACCCGCTCTTGCAGCGCGCGTAGGAGCTTGGCCTGAAGGCGCACATCCATTTCGGAAATCTCATCAAGAAGCAGCGTGCCGCCTGAAGCTTCTTCAAATTTGCCGATGCGGCGGGCGAGCGCGCCGGTGAAGGCGCCTTTCTCATGGCCGAACAGTTCCGACTCCAGAAGGTTCTCCGGGATCGCCGCGCAATTGACCGACACGAACGGCATGGTTGCGCGGTTCGATTTGGCGTGGACGTAACGCGCCATGACCTCTTTACCGGTGCCCGACTCGCCAGTGATCAGGATCGACGCGTCGGATGGCGCGATTTGTTCGGCAAGGCGGACCACCTTCATCATCGCCGGATCGGTGGACACCATGTCCAGCTCTTCGGTGGTGACGGCGGCCAACACGGCTGCGATGAGCGCAGGATCAGGCGGAAGTGGAATGTATTCGCGCGCACCGTCCTTGATGGCTTTGACCGCGGCGTCGGCATCGTTTTTCACGCCGCAAGCAATAACCGGCGCGGAGATATGTTCGCGCTCCATGGCCTGGATCAGCGCTTTGATGTTTTCTGCGACATCGACCATCACCAGATCGATGGCCTGGCCGCCACGCAACGCATCGAGCGCCGTGGCTTGATCGTCGGCATGAATGACCTTTGCACCGCGTTCCATAGCCATGCGCGTTGCGCTTGCCATCTGTCCGCCAAGATTGCCAAAAATGAGAAGTCGCATCGTATCGGTCCTGCCTGCAGTCTTGCTTGTTGCGTTTGTCTATTTGTCGCTTTTGATGATTTCGGTCATCGTCACGCCGAGCTTGTCCTCGACGAGAACCACCTCGCCGCGCGCCACCAGCCGGTCATTGACGAAAATGTCGATGGCCTCGCCTACCCGCCGGTCCAGTTCGACCACGGTGCCGGGGCCGAGATTGAGCAGTTCAGAAACCTGCATGCCCGACCGCCCAAGAATGGCCGAAACGCGGACCGGAACATCGAACACCGCTTCAAGGTCGCTGGCGTCCTTTGAACTGTTGGGGTCGTAATCGTCTGCGGTTTCGGTGCTGCCTGGCCCTTCCAACTGGTCGAGCTCGACGCCTTGATTGGCCGATAGCTGATCGTCGTCGGTATCACTCATCGAGGGAGCCCTCCATTGAGGCTTTCATCTGCGAGGCCTGGTCGGCCTCAGATAGGGTTGGGGGAGTGGCACTTGGGGATATGCCTCGGGCTGACAGATAATCGCCGATCAGGTCGTCGATGGCCTTTTCGATGTCGTCTTGGCTACGAGCGAGGCCGCCATCAGCCCATTCAATGCGGGTGTCGCTTGGCGCGAAGTCTTCGTCGCCCATGAAGATGAGTCGGCCTTCAAACCCTTGGGATTGGGCGATCGTTTCCAGCCGATCGCGCACCGCGTCGACATGATCGGCACTCATGCGTACGACCAGATGGGATGCATCGAACATTGGCGCGAGGCAGGAACGAAACAGCGCTTCGACTTCGCCAATTGGTTCGGCGTCCAGAAGCCGGCGGGCCAGCTTTTTCGATGCCGAGATGGCAATACGAACCGCGCGCTCCTCGCGCATCGCGATTTCTTTGTCGAGCCGCGAGAGCAGCGTTTGAACAACGCCGGTCAGGCGCTGCGTTTCTTCGGCCAAGGCCTTGGAGCCTTCCTCCAGCGCCTCTTGGCGACCAGCTTCATGCGCCTCTGTGCGCACGCGCCGTTCCAGCGCGGCCATCTGCGCTTCGTGCTCGTACAGGCTGATCGTTGGTTCAACCTCGACCTCTTCTTTGGCGCGGTGCTCCGCGTCGAAATCAAGATCGAACAGGTAGCGCGGAACCGTGGTTGAGGAGGTCATCAATAGATCACCTCATCGTCGCCGGCATTTTTCGAAATCACCATCTCGCCCTTGGCGGCGAGGTCCTTAGCCAAGTTGACGAGCGACATCTGCGCTTCGTCCACGTCGCGCAAGCGCACTGGACCGAGGATTTCCATCTCCTCGCGAATGGTCGTGGCCTGGCGGGTGGACATATTGCCCAGGAAGAAGTCGCGCAATGTGTCGTTGGCGCCCTTGAGCGCGACCGGCAGCTTGGCCATATCGGCGCTGCGTAGCAGGATCTGGATCGAAGAAGCATCGACCTTGCCGAGATCCTCGAAGGTGAACATCAGCGCTTTGATCTTTTCAGCCGACTCGCGATTGTCTTCTTCCAACGTTGCGAGGAATTTGGCCTCTGTCTGGCGGTCGAAATTGTTGAATATCTCGGCCATGGTTTCATGGCTGTCACGGCGGCGCGTGGTCGACAGGTTCGACATGAATTCTACGCGTAGCGTTTCTTCGACCTTGTCGAGAATTTCCTTCTGCACGCTTTGCATCTTCAGCATGCGCTGAATGACTTCCAGAGAAAGTTCTTCAGGCAGCAGGGACAGCACTTTGGCGGCGTGGTCGGAACGGATTTTCGACAGAACCACCGCCGTGGTTTGCGGGTACTCGTTCTTCAAATAGCTAGCCAGAACGTTCTCCTGAACGTTGGAAAGCTTCTCCCACATATTACGACCGGCCGGGCCACGGATCTCCTCCATGATCGCCGCGACTTTGTCCGTTTCCATGAAGGATGCGAGCAAGCGTTCAGTGGCTTCATACCCGCCGGTGAGCGCTTTGTTGGTCGTCACATTGTCGATGAACTCGATCATCACACCTTCAATGACATCTGTCGAAAGACGTCCCACCACGGCCATGGACTGCGAGACTTCGCGCAGTTCAAGCTCGTCCAAGCCGCGCCACAGCGGTTCGCCATGTTTGTCACCCAGGGCGAGCAGCAGAACGGCGGCTTTCTCAGCGCCAGAGAGATGCTCAAGCTTAACCGCGGATTGATCGCCGCCGGCGGTTTGCTGAGCAAGCGTTAGCTGCTGACCGGGTTTGGCTGTCGGCGGACCGGAAGAAGCTGCGGCGGCTTCGGCGAGGGCGTTGGCTGCGGACATCTGCTACGCCTTCGCCGGTTCGGACAGCCAGGCGCGCAGGACGCCGACGGAGTCATCAGGACGCTCTTTGATCAGGTCACCGACCTGTTCCAGCGATTTCTTTTGCAGGGCGCCGAGTGCAACGGCGTTTTCAAAGGCTTTCACGGTCGTGCTTTCCAGCGCGATGGCTGGCACGTTCGGCATGGGCGACTGCAACACCTCGCCGTTCGGGCCGATCACGGTGCCTTCCGCGTCGGGTCCACCGGCCGGCAAAGCCTCGGGCGTAGCGCTTTCATCCTCGAAGACGCGAGCGAGCAGTGGGCGCACGACGAAGAACAGCACAATCAGCGTCAAGACGGCGATGATGGCGAGCTCTGCCGCGCGGTAGATGTCGTCGCGGGTGAAGGAGAACAGACCTTCTTCGTCTGGCAATGTGAGATCGGGGCGAGCGGCAAACTGCAGGTTCACCACTTCGACGACGTCGCCGCGCGTTTGATCAAAACCGACGGCGGAGCGAACCAGCATGGCGATCTGGTCGAGCTGTTCCTGGGTGCGGGGCGCGTAGACCGGGGCGCCATTTTCATCCTGGGTGTAGACGCCGTCGACAAGTACGGCGACGGAGAGCCGTTCCAGACGGCCAGCTTCGAGAATTTCCGTCCGGTTGGTGGATGAGATTTCGAAGTTCGTGACCTCTTCCAGCGTCTCGCGCGCTTCCTGGATGCCGCCAGCGGTTGCGCCGGCGTCGGCGCCCGGTAACTCATTGCCGACGGTCACTTCGCCGGCGGTGGTGTCGTTGGTTGAGCCGTTTTCTTCGCGCACTTGCGTTGATCGAACGACCTGGCCATCGGGGTCAAAAATCTCAGAAGTTTCAGAGATACGATTGTGGTTGAGTTCGACAGCAACATTGACCCGTGCCCGGCCTGGGCCAACGACTTCGGACAAGATGTCTTCAATCTGGGTGCGGACACGGTTTTCCATTGCGATCGAGCGTTCGTCCAACGAGGCGGCCATCATGGCTTCCTCATTGTCGCCCGCACCCGACGCCAAGAGCTGCCCGGCCTCATCGACGATCGACACGCGGTTGGCGGAAAGCCCATCAACGGCCGATGCGGCCAGATGTTGGATGGCACGGATTTGACCTGGATCCAGATCGCCGCGAACGCGCAAGACGATCGAGGCTGTCGCCTCGCGCTGATTGCGCTGGAACAGCTCGCGCTCGGGCAGTACTAGGTGAACGCGGGCAGCTGCCACTCGGTTGATCGACTGGATGGTGCGGGCCAGTTCGCCTTCAAGGGCGCGCAGTTGATTGACGTTCTGCACGAAGCTGGTCGCGCCGAGCGTGCTTGATTGGTCAAAAATCTCGTAGCCGACCGTTCCGCCTGAGGGCAGGCCCTGTTCGGCCATATCCATGCGCAGGCGAAGCACGCGCTCCTGCGGCACCAAAATTGTGGTGCCGTCATTGCGCAGTTCATAGGTGACGCCATTCGCGTCGAGTTGACGAATGACTTCGGAGGAGTCCTCGAACGTCATTTCGGTGAACAACGGCACCATGACCGGCGCGGTGACACGCATCGTGATGAACGCGAAAAATCCAATGAGCAGCGCGGCGACAATGCCCATCGCGCCCAAACGGGCAGGACCCAAGTTCTGAAAGAAAGCAACCATGAATGCCCGTTAGCCCATCTCGATCGCTTCGTGCGCAGACCGATTGGTGCGCTATCGAAGCCGATAGGCAAGAATTGCCTGGTAGATGGTAAACAGGACGTTAACTCTTGCGCTCAAGCTGCGCTGGAGGACAAAAAAAGACGCAAACACAAAAAGCCGGCCCATGGGTTAAACCCGGCCGGCTGTTTGGTTTGGACGTTACGGTTGGTGAAAAACGCGGTGCGGAAAGCCCTCGTCTTCGATGAACCGGTTGGGCGTTAGGCCCGATATTGTTGGATGCGCGTTGTGCGAAGTCCGGCGAGGCCATGTTGATCAATCGACATTTGCCAAGACAGGAATTCTTCCACCGTTAGGCGATAGCGCTCACACGCTTCCTCCAACGACAGCAAACCACCGCGTACGGCGGCAACAACTTCTGCCTTGCGACGGATAACCCATCGCCGGGTAGATGTTGGCGGTAAATCCGCAATGGTCAGCGGGCTACCGTCAGGCCCAATGACATATTTAACGCGCGGACGCTTGAACTCGGTCATCGTACTCTCACTAAAACACTCGATAACGCGAGAGTGAGATTAGTCGATGGTCCTTAAAAACACCCTAAGGGCCTGGTCATGCTTCGTTAGGACTTTGCGGCCGTTGTGTGACAGCGTTAATAGGACGTCCGCGCGTTCCGATCTGCGCGTTCAAGTGCATGATTTTAATGGAAAAAATCATTTTGCAGGCGGCTGGGTCAGGACGACCGACCAGCCAACCCTGACAGGGTCAGGCGCGAAAAAGGGTGCTGGAGATTAGGACGCTGGGGCCTGAATCTCCATCACGGAGCTGAGGTTGGCGCGCACTTCACCAATCTGCAGGACCGGCTCGCTGCCGGTGAAATCAACGCCGGTCACCTTTCCGGTCACGGCCGCATACACGTTGACGGCCTGGCCATCATTGGTGTTGCCGACCACGCGGATGGAGTAGACGCCGTCAGGCGCGTCGGTGCCATCATTGGTCTTGCCATCCCAGGTGAAGGTACTTTCGCCACGGTCAACGGCATGGCGGGTTGTGAAGATTTCCGCGCCGTTGGCATCATAGATCGAAATGGTGGAGTCCGGCGCCGCGACGCCGGCGACTAGTTCCCACGAGGCCTGGCCGTTGTTCAGCGTCGTCGTCACACCAGCGACGGTAACCGTTGAGCCCAAATAGTTGACGGCCGCGTTGACTGACTGCGCCTCAGTGGAGGTGATCAGGTTCTCCAAATAGGAGTTGGTCTGAATTTGCTGCTCGACGCCCGAGAACTGAACCAGCTGCTGTGTGAACTGGTTGGTGTCCATGGGCTCCAAGGGATCCTGATTGCGAAGCTGCGTGGTGAGCAACTGCAAAAAGGTATCAAAATCGTCGGCCAGCATCTGCTGGTCGCGCTGTGCATTGGCCTGCTGCGCGGAAGCCTGTGAGGCTGATGCGAGTTGATCAAGTGTGCTCATTGGTCCGGGCTCCCTTTACGCCGATACTAGATGCGGACATCCAAATGGCCTGTGACATAGAGTTGCTGGCGAATGGCTTCAGGCGAAGCCAACTCGTCGGAAAGTATTGAATCGTCAGGACCCACGGCGGGTGAATCGCTGGCTCCTGGCTCGCCCGATTGATCATCGGCGCCGGCGCTTTGCTGGTCTTGGGCAAAGCCGTCAGCGGCGTCCTGCGCCAGTTCGAAACTCACCGAGCCCGGTTCGGCCTTAAGACCGGCCTGCTGGAGTGCGCGTTCGAGGTTCCGCGCGTCGGTGGTCAGCATCTCAAGCGTTTCAGCCCTTTCCACGACCATATGGGCGCGCGTCTGGCCACTGGCATCCATTTCAAGGCGCACATTCAAGCGCCCCAGCTCCGGCGGGTCGAGGCGAATGTCGAACTGAGTTTTGCCATTCATTGCCTGACGGGTGATCTCGACAGCTAGCGCTGTCACCGGCACAGCCTGTCCAGTTGCGGCTTGCGGCACGGCGGTCATCGCCGCCTGGGCGCCGGTGGCCGTGGTTTGGCCGGTCGTCAGAACAGGGGCGTTGGAATTGCCAGGTTCAAGGGCGGCGCTTGCTTTGGCCATGGCTTGGGTGACCAGCGCATCAAGGCTTTCACCGTCCATTCCGCCGTTCGTCATATAGGTGCTCGCCATGGCATCGGCAAAGCTCATCGTTTTGGATTGGCTGAGGCCCTCTGGCTGCGCGGTTTTCAACGCGCCTTCCATCGCAGTGTCCATGGCACCATCAATGGACGCGCTGCCCAATGTTTGTTGGCCGGTTTGGTTCGCTAGCTTGTTTAAGAGGGGCGCATTTTGACCCAAGGGACTTTCGACCGGGCCAGCCACTTGCGCAAACCAGCGACCGAGAGCGCCGGGATCGGCCTGGCCGGTGGCTTGCGGTGGTACCATCGGGATCGTTTCGCCGGTGAGCGCGGTGACAATGATTTCTTCAGCGACACCATCGGTTTCAATACCCAGATCAGGGTCCACCAACCCGGCCAGCGGATCGGGCAAGGTCTCGGTGACAACCAATGGTTCATCGACCGGTGCCGCATCATTGTTTGCGGCGGAACCTTCTGTATTCTGGACGCCTGTGTTTTCAGCGCTTTTGTCCTCAGTGGCCGAACTGTTCTCGGTCGTTTCGCTGGCGGCCGTCGTTTCCGGCGTTTCCGGTGCCTCGGTTGTGTTCTTGTCGTCGGCGCTGGTCGCCTCAGCCCGTTCCCTCGGCTTTTTCGTCTCTGTCCGCTCGTTCTCCAGGCGATCTGAAAAGCGTGGCTCATCCTCTCGGGGAACGCTGCGCTCGCGCGGCGCTGGGCGCTCGGCTGGTACGATCGGGGCTAGAAGATCTGGCAATGTGGACACGGGGCAGGCTCTCGCTGTGCATCTTTCAATGTGCGCAGGGTGTTTCAAGTGCCGTGCCAGTTTAAAATGTGTCTATATTTCAACGGCTTTCAGAGAGCGTTGCGTCAATTCGCTGTCACCGATGCGGCAAGGATTGCCGGGTGGATGGCGCATCTTGCCGGGCAGGGCGCATTGGACTAGGACTGCACGCCTCATCTCAGGCTCTTGACCCCTGCTGCATGAAGGCAAAACAATGGATCTTTTTCTGCCCGGCAACCCGGAGCCGGCGGCCACGCGCATTGTCGTGGCGATGTCCGGGGGCGTGGACTCATCTGTAACGGCTGGCCTTGTCAAAGAGGCGGGCTACGACGCGGTGGGCATAACCCTTCAGCTCTATGATCACGGCGAAGCCATGCACCGCAAAGGCGCGTGCTGTGCTGGCCAAGACATCCATGATGCGCGCAATGTCGCCGATACGCTCGGCATGCCGCACTATGTTTTGGACTATGAAAGCCGCTTCAAAGAGCAGGTGATCGACACCTTTGCCGACAGCTATCTAGCCGGTGAAACGCCGATCCCCTGTGTGTCGTGCAACCAGAGCGTGAAGTTTGTCGACCTGCTAAAAACCGCGCGCGAGCTTGGCGCGGCAGCACTCGTGACGGGGCACTATGCCGATACGCGTTTGGATGAGGTCTCCGGTCATATGGCGATGTATCGCCCGGCCGATCTTGACCGCGATCAGAGCTATTTTCTCTTTGCCACAACCCAGGAACAGCTTGATTTCGTGCGCTTTCCATTGGGGCATCTTACCAAGGCTGAAACCCGCGCCCACGCCGAGCGCATGGGTTTGGAGATTGCCGACAAGCCCGACAGCCAAGACATCTGTTTCGTGCCGAACGGTTCCTATGCGGACATCATTGCCAAGCTGCGACCGGAAGCGGCTGAGCCTGGTGAGATTGTCGATGTGCAGGGCAAGGTTTTGGGTCGCCACGACGGCATCATTCACTATACCGTAGGGCAGCGGCGAGGGTTGGGCATTGCTGCCAGTGAGCCGCTTTACGTTGTCAAGATTGATGCGCCGGCCAAGCAGGTGACTGTCGGTCCGCGTGACGCTTTGGGCGTTGCCCGCGTTGCATTGCGCGACTTCAATTGGATTGGCGCACCAAGTGCCGATCTCTCCAACGGCGTTCAAGTGGCAGCGCGCGTGCGTTCCACACGGCCGCCAAAACCAGCCAGCGTTGTTGTGCACGATGGACATGCCTATGTCGATCTCATCGAGGGTGAAACCGGTGTCGCGCCAGGCCAAGCCTGCGTGCTCTACGCGCATGACGGCCCTGGTGCGCGGGTCTTGGGCGGCGGGTTTATCGCCCGCACGATCAATGCCTTTGAAAAGGATGCCGCTTAAGGTTCGTTTGCAAGGTTATTGAAGGCCAAACTTGGTTGACAGGGGGCGGGAGCGCCCCCTATACGGCCCTCTCACTCGGGCATTTCAGTGCCCCGGTGGCCTTTTGGGGCGGAGTAGCTCAGCTGGTTAGAGCAGCGGAATCATAATCCGCGTGTCGGGAGTTCAAGTCTCTCCTCCGCTACCATTTTTCTCTATATATTACAGTTGGTTAGGTCTGTCGCACTCCAGGCGTGCTTACACTTGGAGCGCCCGGGGTTGCAATCTGGGTGACAAATGCGTGCGCTTGGATGCGATGGGTTGGGGCCAATTGAAGCTATGGTCTGCAAACCAGCACTGCTGCTAAGCGAAGCCACCACCAGCCACTTGATCCCCAAAGCCGCCCTTAGCGTCATTGAGTCTCACGCCCAAATTCAGCGGAAAGCCGCCGCTCGCCGCAGATGCGGGAGGCCGTTGTCAGTCGAAAACAGGCGGCCATTCACGGCCCGTGGCTCAAGAACATAAACACAGAACGGCATTTCAATATCAGCGATGCGCAGAGGTGAGCTTTGCAAAGTTGCATAGATGGCCTGAAATCGCCTTTAGTTTTATTCTACCAAGCCGCTTTGTAGCGTCCTATGGTGGCCTGTGTTCGAAGCTAATGTGATGAACTTATTCTCGAGGTGGCTGTGACTTGAGTGATCGATACTGCTTTATTTCGTATGCGAGTGAGGACCTGCACATTGCCCAGACCCTTTACAGGCGTCTCAGGGAATTTGGGCTCCGTCCATGGATGGATAAGCCGCCGCGTCCGTATCAATTGGAGGGTCTAAAGCCAGGAGAACTCTGGGAAGATCGCTTGCGGGATGCCATTAGTTCAGCAAAGTACTTCATTCCTTTGTTTTCCGAAATATCAGTCCAAAAAACAGGTTATGTTCAATCCGAATTTAGGCAGGCGCTCTCTCGTCTTGCACAAATACCCGCTGGAGAGATTTTCGTCATACCGATTAGGATTGAAGACTGCGAAATACCCAGTGCGAGGATTGATGGAATATCTTTTGCACAATACCAGTATTACGATTGCTGGCATGGAAATTTCTATGATCTAACGACATATCTGGCTAATCTGGAAGGAAGATCTGTAACAAATGATCCACGACTCAAGGTTGATGTACATACCGCCACTGAATTTTTGAACGTGCTGAGGCCGAATGTTGAGATAGTCATCCGAAGAGGGTTTTCACTAACCGGAGTAGATGTGCCAGATAATCAGTACGTTTTTTCGCGTGAGGTCTTTGATGGCGAGGAGATCGTAATACGAGGAATTGAAAATGTGTCGATTTCTGGCGCAGGCGAGCCGGAGATTTCCGTATCTCCAAGATACGCGACCACATTAAGCTTCGAGAACTCCAGCGGCATAGAGATTACTGGGTTATCGATCGGCCACCGACCGGAGATAGGAGAGTGTCGGGGAGCGGTGTTAAGATTCTCAGACTGTGCCGCAATCCACGTAAAAGATTGTCGATTGTTTGGATGCGGGACTTATGGGTTCGAGTTAGCGGAATGCGATATCGTCAGCATTGTTGACTGTGAAGTATTTGAATGTTCTTATGGCTTCTTCACCTGCGAAAACGTCAAAAACTTATCCCTATCAAACGTCGAATTCTACGATAGTATTTGTTTTGATATTATATATACTAAAAATTCTAGTGTGAAATTTGATCAATGTAAAATTGTAAATTGTAAACCACGCACTGAAAACAGTAAAGTATTTAACACTTATAGGACCGATTTGCAGTTTTGTGAAACGATAGCCGATACGCTTGGCTTTTTTCAGCTAGGCCTTGTCTAGCCCCCGGGATCTGGGCCGGTAATTTGCGGTTTCTCTAATAGGGTTTCTGGTACTGGAGGGCGCATATTGAGGGCTTGATGCGGCCGGGTGTAGTTGTACTGCTTGAGCCAGTGGTTGATGACGATCTGTGCCTGCTCGGTCGTGGTGAACCATTCGGCATTGAGAACCTCCCGGCGCAGTGTCCCATTAAACCGTTCGTTGTATCCGTTCTCCCAGGGGGAACCCGGATAGATCCGGATCGGCGTTATGCCGACGCGCCGCAACCAATTCTGCATTGCTTCAGCAGCGAACTCCGGCCCGTTATCCGATCTGACGTACTCCGGGCTGCCATGCCTCAGGAGCAGCGGATAGAGCGCCTCGAGAATGTCGTCAGCTCCCATCTTGGTACGGACGATCACTGCCAAGGCCTGCCGGGTGTACTCATCCAGAACCGTGAGCATCTTATAGCTGCGACCGTTGCTGAGCTTGTCGTGGACGAAGTCGATGGCCCAAACGTGGTTCGGTTGCGTGGGCCTCAAGCGGATGATCGAGCTGTCCTTGTGATAGAGCCGTTTGCGCTTCTTGTGTCGCTGCGGAAGCTGCAACCCTTCTTCACGCCAGAGCCGCTCAACCTTCTTGTGATTGACCCGCCAGCCCTCAACGTGAAGCAGCTCGGTGATCTTGCGATAGCCATATCGGCCATACTGTTTGGCCAATCGGATGATTGCCAACCGTAGTGCATCGTCATCTCTCGGGGCTGGTCGGTATTGCAGGGAGCTCCGCGCCAGGCCGATCACCCGGCACGTCCGTCGCTCAGACGTCGCCAGCTTCTGGCGTGTATGAATGATGGCCTGACGGAGCTCCTCTGTGGTCAGGCCCTGGGCTTTAGGTGGTTCAGGCTTTCCTTGAGGATCAACTTGTCCAATTCGAGCTCCGCGACGATCTTCTTCAGCCGGGCGTTCTCTTTCTCCAGACTCTTCATCTCGGACAGCTGAGACCGACCCATCCCGCCAAAATTCTTGCGCCAATTGTAATACGTCGCGTCGCTGATCCCGACGCTGCGGCATGCTGACGTAACATCTTCGCCAGCCGACAACTTCAGCTCAATCTCTCGCAGAAGCTTCAGAACGTCCTCGTCCGAATGTCGTTTCCTCGCCATGCCAAATCCCCCTCTCGCGGCCAGTGTAGTGGCCCAGTTCTAAGGGGGAAGGACAGGCGCACTGCGGCTCGGAGAGAACAGCAAGGTCACCGTCGTTACCGTTACAGCAGAAGCATCGGCAGAGTTTGAGAACTTAGCTGTCGTCAACGCCGAAGCAGATCTAGGTCGACCATTACCGGAGCTTGGAAGAGGGTCCTATAAATAGGCTGGTGTTGATTTAACACCACTACGCTCAGTTCGGTCATTGTGCATCCGTGGCTCGCCAATTCAGCTTACTGAGGGCGGCTATTTGGTATTGGAATGCACCTTTCGGCGACCGCTGGCTGACCAAACGAAAGTCGTTCCTGGCATATTCGATTTACCCAGAAGCGCCGACAGCAATCTTTGCCAGTGCTATTTGAGCACCGCCCTTGCCTCCTTTTCCCCAGCTGACCCTTTGACCCAGCTCCATGGAGCGCGGGGCTTGTGCAGCTTCGCCAGTTCTGGGTGTTTCTTCGGGTCACGTGCAGCAGCGCGTAGGCGCTCACGGGCCTCCCGAGGATCGAGCTTCAGTTCCGTGCAAAGCTGCTTGAGGGTGATGATGTCGGCCATTGATCGTCTCCTTGGTTGGTTGAACGATCATTCCAATAAGACGACCTCTGAGACCTTGTCAGGGAAAAGCCTAGTTCACCTGCGACGCAGCGCAACGACGGCCTCGGCCTGCGCAATAGCTGCCTTCAGGTCATCTTCGGTCATCACATGGGCAACAGCCTGTAGTCGCTCCAAGAGCGTTTCTCTTACGCCTTTGGCCTGCGTGTGATCGGCAAGGCCTAGAAGGTCGTTTGGCGTCGACTGCAATACTTCAGCGATTTTCAGCAGCATGGCCAGATCAGGCTCGTTCCGGCCACTCGCGTAATGCGCATAGCGGCGTTCGCTCAACCCAGCACGACGCGCCACCTCGGCATTCGATAACCCAAGCTCTTGCGCCCGACGTTTTAGGTTGTTCGCGAATATCTCCATGCGGAACAAAATGTTCCTGACGGCCTGACCGCGTCCATGTAGGATACGTTCTGTCTAATAAGAACAAATCCTGTGGTTGCCATATGCTTGCGCTGTTCGAGGTCGTCTGTTCGCATCCAATGGTCGTCTTGGTCGCTGGCGTCTTTGGGGCAGTTGGCCTGTGGCAGCTCTGGCGCTTTCGCCTCAAGCCCCTGTTCATCCCCAAGGCTGATATCGATCGCATGGTCGATGCACTGATCGCCGAGCATGGAGAGCGTGCTGAGGATGTAGCGATGATGGAGGAAGATCGCGCATGGCGTTACAGCGATACCCTCAAGCAAGGCATCTGGCGCCGGGTCAGGCGTGAGCTATGGCGCAGGTATGACGCTGGCGAGTGGAAATAGCGCCTGCAACCAATCCAACCGGGAGACAGACTTAGGCGCGTGCGGCAGCGTTGCGTTGGCCCGTCTCGACGCACAGCAGAGCCAGCAGCGCCATTGGCAATGATCTCCGATGTCGCCTACCGGCGAGCGCCTTAGCGCACCTCCTGGGTCTATTGTAAGCGTCGCTGCCTTGCTGGCACCGTCAGCTTGAGTCCATGGGCGCTGGACGGCCTCGATCGACGCCGGATACATCCCAAAACACCCACTTTGCCGCCCAACCGACACCCAGGGCAGGCAGCCACAGGAGACGGTGAGATCGGACCTGTTGAAAGGGTTAGGCAATTGGCGCTGAACCGGCGAATGGTAGGCTGATATTAAATCAGCGTGTCGGTCTTGATGCGCACGACTGGCCTGCATGGGGCGCTTAGAACCAGAAGTCCACAAGGGGGGTGGGGAGGGTCGTTTTTTTATGCGCGAACTCTCCATGCGCGGACAAGCAGGCATATCGACTGCCAAGGTTTTGGCTCTGTAGCCGATTGTGGTTGTTCACAATGATCCTTCATGCACATTTTTGAGAGACTGCATGCGTCTCATCGATTGGAGCGCTCACTTGTTCAAAAGTGATGCGCATAGCTGAGTTCTGAACAAGTGACACAAAAAACGCCCGCCAAAGGTCACGGGCGCTCATCGACTTCTCATCTTCGGACTTATGGTAGCGACCACACGGATAGGCCTTTTTCCCCGCGCTCTTTGACGATGTTCATATCCTCGGCTGCACGCCTCAAGGTTTCCGACGATATTGATCGAGCCTCTGCCGCCTGGAGGAGTTTGCGCTTTTCAACTGGGCCTTTGGACAAGACTTCGCGCAAGAACTCCTTGGCAAAGTCACGTTCCTCACTAGGTCTGCCGACTGTCCCCGGTTGTTTGGACAGAAGGTCATCTTCGGTGATGTTCGGGTCGACCTCGTGCCACTTCACGACGGGCGGGCGCCCCTTTTTCTCACTGTGCAGTTCGAAGACGATTGTTGGACCTTTCTCCGAATAGTTGGCTTTTGCATGCGCGATGGCTCGTTTCGATGGATCATCTGGGTGTATGCCCAGAATGAGGCCAGACCGTACCCTGGCCGAGATGGCAATCGAGCCAATGCCCTGGTGCATGGCGTTCTCCGCGCGGGCTTTGCGCAGATGCCGAACGATCAGGATAGAGACATCAATTTCGCGCGCGATGAGGTCCAGCTCGACCATGAAACGCATCGTGTCATTGGCTTTGTTCCCATCGATGCCGGCATCCATGTAGGCGATAATCGGATCAATGACGACCAGCGCAGGCTGATGTGCCTCGATCTCCTGGCGCAGCATCATCATGCCGTTGGCATCAAGAGTGAACGCCTTTTCCTGGTAGCGGACCTTGGAAACGTCAGCGCCGTTTTCCACCAGACGTGGCTTCAAAACCCTCGCTGGGTCGTCCTCTGCAGACAGGAACAAGACGTCGCCTTGCTCGATGCTCTTCAAATATGGCGGTGGCTTACCTGTGGTCACGGCTGCCGCAAGTGCTGCCGTAAAGGTCGACTTACCTTGCCCCATGTTGCCGTCGAGCACTGTGGTCGCCCCCTTTACGATGTAGGGATAAGCGAGGTGCTGAACCTCTTCCTCTTCGACGTCGATCAGGCTGCCAAAAGCGTCTTCAAATCCAGCTTGGTAGTTGCCGATGCTCTGCGCAATCTGACTGATTTCAGCTTCGTCTAAAGGTGGGCTGCATATCTGCTGGTTGAGCGTGCCAAGGACCCGCTCAAGCCCCATTCCATTAAGGCCCTTGTACCGCAAGTACCCCGCATAGCTTGCAAGCGTACTGTTGCGTCCGCCCTTGGTGACGACACCGGACTGATCGAGATTGACGGTTGCTGACTGTTTCGGCCTCAAACCGTCAATAAAGCGGTTCGGCAACAACGCCATCTTCGACGTCGAGATGGTCCATATTCTGTAGTGTTTGCCGGATTGATGCTTACTGGGCGGGGCGACAATGTAGCCACTTCTGCAGTCTTTGATGTCGATCCCGTCTAGGCGCTGACGCTTCTCGGGGAGCGGCTTACGCGTTCGAAAATAGCGGTGCGTCCCCCTCCCGGTTTGCACTGTAGCCGTTTTTGGAAGGTCCAGCCGCTCGTACGTGTCCTTTCCCGTTGGGCCATCGACATCAAGGACTACAATGTCGTCAGGAAGTACGACGCCAAGGTTGGCGTCAGGATAGGACTTCAGCACACGCTTAATTTTGGTCTTTGATCGCGTTGCGCTGTGCTGACCGCGAGGGAACACGGCGGCAATGGGATGCTTGCCCGGCGATTTGCACCGCTTGTTGCCGCATGTGCAATGGCCATCCTCATTGATACCGTGCAGGGCCAGCACCTGTGCCCCCGCATCGATCCATGCGCACGCTGCTTTTGATTTTGACGAAGACGCAAGATCTCCGTCGATGCGAACGGTGTTCGTCATCGTTGGTCTCCAATTTTTTGGGAAATGAGCGGCGCTTAGGCCGCTCTAAGTTTCAGTACTGCGTCCAAAGCCAGTCGCCGCCTACGACGTCCACCTCCGAAAACGCGTCGAACAATACTTCGGCGGTGTATGGTGGAAGGCCGGGTCGGTGAATCAATGAGCCGGGCACATAGAGCAGTTCATCGCTGGGCTGATGGAGCCTGTGGGCTCGGGACAGACCGGCATTGTCCATTAGCTCGATCATGTCCCGCACCTTCATAGGGTGAGGCAGTGGGGTCAGAAACTGATACGCTGAAACACCGATCTCCCAGAAAATTGTTGGGCTGGGGAGGTAGTCGAACGGGTGTTCACCAACGATGGTCCGAAAACCTAGCCGCGTGCGTTTCGACCGCTTGCCTCTTATCCAGGGCACTGGATCGAACATGATGTTGCACGATGAGCCGATGGCCCAGTCGTAGACTACATCCGCGATGGCCATGTTCTTCGTTGGGTTCAAGAACCGCTCGGCTTCGGTCCCGCCCTTAGGGTTCACGGCACACACTCGGACACTATTATTGCTGTCGCACTCACCAACTTTCTGAAGGAAGGTTTCTGCGTCAACGGACCAGCCTTCCGGCCTAAGGTGCTGGTGGTAGTAATTTTGAATCCACCCTTTGTGGACTGACTTTCTATAACCATATCCGTGTTCTTTTGCCTTGTATTCGGTTTCGGAAAGCAGCACGGCGGGCTGCGTTGATCGCATAGTCTCCATGAGGAAACTCCTTTTGAGATCTGTCTTAAAATGAGGGGCGGCGCTAATCAGTAGGGATCGGCGTAATGGTGATTGGCACGCTCACTGGCGCGCTCACTCAGCCATGCCTCGACCTCGGACTTGAGCCAGGCAACGCTGGTACCAGCCATACGGATGCGACGAGGGAAGCGCCCGGCGTATTCCCAGCGAAGCAATGTGGCTGGGCTTACTCGGATTCCGAGGCGTTTCAGATCTGCTCGGTTCAGCACGAGCTGTTCATTGGCCGTGGTACGGCCAGGTAGTTCGGTACTCATTGGTTTCTCCTTTCATCGGTTGATGAAGGAGCCGGCTCCAACGAGGGTCAGCATGTGTGAGTCTAGAGTAGATTGCACGCGATAGCGTTTGGCGATTTGCGCAGCTTTTGCGCAAGTCACCTTTTGCGTTTTGGCTCAGTAACGCTGTCAACGAGTTCAACGGCAAGCACCAATTCACCTTTGAATATCTCTTTGGAGCACATGCGAAGGAAGTTGAAATACTCGGAAGCGGGACGCTCAGCGCGATCGTACGCAGAAACGTGTGACGGCAGGGTTGGATAGTGCTTTTTGAATTCCATGCGTAGTGCATTTGCGAAGTCCAGTTTGAACTCAGTCAATGCGTCGGTGCCATCGTTGGCCCGTTCTTCAAGGCCTTCGACCACTACTGTAACTCTATCAACCAGGTGCTCCAGCTCTTGGATGAGTCTGTCCCTATTTGGGTTAGGACCAGTCTTTTCGTCCGTCCACTCGAAGAAAAAATGCGCATTGTCTTTGGCTAGAGCATCTAACAGTTTGCCGGCAGGATTGACGACATGGGTTTGAAGAAACCGCCTGCGCTCATCTCGACTTAGTTTCTTTGGACCGCCTCCGATACCGAATGGCGCGGAGCATGCAGCGGCCAAGTAGTCATAGGCGAGGTCACGCAGATCCGCCTGCAGCGCCTTTTCATTAGGCTTGTATGTCGGACTGATTTTTTGGACGAGTTCCGAGATGAATTCGTCGTTGAACAAATCGCGATATGGATTGCGTCCTTCAGGAAATTGAGGCTGCTTTCTGTACCAAGCCGGTTTGCCGAACTTCCGGTAATAGGGATCGACTTTGTTCTTTGACGCGCTCTTCGACATGCTTAGCCCACCGCTCCAATGCCTCGCGTTTCTCATCCAGATATGCGTGGCGATTGTAGACGGCAGCAACGCCTGAGACGATACCTGATTTGTGGTTGAGGATAGCCTCAATGATGTGAGGCTGGACGCGCATCATGGCCATGTTGGTCGCCATAGTTCTGCGCAGATCGTGGAAACGCCAATCTTCGGCCTCGAGACCGACGGCACCATCAAGGCGCTCTTTCAATCGACCAAACCCCGAAATCGGCGTTTTGCCATTGGTTGTGAAGACAAGATCGCTGTCCAGAAACCGTGGCACGGACTTGAGAATGTCTATCGCTAAGGGTGCCAAGGGCACGATGTGCGATGAGGCGTTTTTGGTGCGCTTAGCAGGCAGGGTCCAGAGGCCATTGTCGAGATCGAGCTCGGACCATCGCATGCCTGCGACCTCGCCACGGCGTTGGCCGGTAAGGATGAGCAGCTGAACGAACTGTTCAAATGGGAAGCCTTCATCGGTCGCAGCACTCAAAGACGCCGCCAGTTCGGTGTCCGTCAGCACACGCTCGCGTGCGACCTCCTTCGTGGGAGGCTTCAGAGCAGCCACAGGTGATGTTTCGATGATGCCGCGATCGATACACCAGTTCATGAGCTTCTTGATCGCAGCCAGCGCCCGGTTCGCCCGTGTTGGCGCTCCATTGGCAACGATCGCATCAAGGGCACGCACAACGTCGGCGCGTTTGATTTGATCGATGGGTGTGGAGTTGAGTGCCGCGAACTTCGTCAGGATGCTTTCTGTGCCCTTCCAATCGCGATTGCGTGGCTTCGCGTGCAGTTCGATGAATTGAGGGATGACCTCACTAAGGGTTGGCGCTGGAGGTTCAGGCGAGCCAGCATCGCCTTTTTCGAACGTGCCCATTTCGATGTCACGCAGGGTGTCGCGAGCACGCTCACGGGCGTCTGAGAGCGATAGGGCAGGATAGCTGCCAAGCTTGATGCGCCGATTGCGACGATCAACACGCGTCGAGAGATACCAGACCTTCCCACCTGTGGCTGACACACGCAGGTGCAGGCCAGGAATAAGCGTATCGTGAGCCTCGTAGCGCTTGCCCGTCGCTGGCGGCAGACTGTCAATGAACTTGGTGGTGAGCTTGCGTTTCATGCCCACACCGTAAGACACCCAATATCCGCGTGTCAGGGTACGGTTTGGGGCGAGATGGAGTCGGTGCAGTCGGTTGCCAGTTTCTCCAGGTTGTGAGTTCGCGGCACCCTCTGGTTGAGCGAGCGCAATGGTCTGAAGCGTCTATGATTTGAGCGAATCTGTGCAATTCGTCCTTCAGAATGACCAAAAATCTCCGATGGCTGGTGCATTCAGGATAAATCTTTATTAGACGGTTCATCAATTAACAGTCTTGCCTTATAGTATTTCGATAAGAAGGAATACGACCTTGTCATCTCGAAAAAGCCCGTAAGCTGGGACTTTCGCACTTCTCGCTAAATTTTATTCTTTTTTGCAATCATACGTTACTTGAAATCAAATGCCGCCTTGGTTGTAGTTGGTCAACTGAAACCGATTTGAGGCGCTTGTGTTCTATGGTTCTGAGTGGGCAGGTAGCCAGATCTCAATTCGTCCGTGGCGGTTTAGGGCGTAATATCCCGCACAATCTTTTGAAACGTTGTACCACTCTAGCATCCGGTCATTGCTTGGGGTGCAATATCGCCCGTTCATTCGCTTGGGCGGACGCACGGAACGTGCCGCCTACCTACCCGATCAAAGAGAAGGCAGCGGCATGAAGCGCGGTTTGACCATTCTTGGCTTCATCGTCGTGCTCGCAGTTGGCTTCTACTGGCTGGCCTATCCCTGGGCATCTCTGCGCTATGAGATCACCGTTGAAGTGGAAGCTGACGGCGAAGTTTATTCTGGGACCGGTGTTCACGAGGTAACACTTGGTCTTCAGCCGCAGATTTTGACCGAAGCCGCTGCTCGGAGCAGCTTTAAAGGCGAAGCTGTTGCCGTCGATATAGGCGATCGCGGGACGCTGTTTATACTGCTTACTGGTCCGAGTGGGGCTTCGAATGATCCTTCTTTGCGTGAGCGATATAGCGTCAGCAGTCCAGCCCAGTTCATGAATGGCGTTTTCGAGGTGCGGGCGAGCAGCGCTGAAGCGGTGCGCGCGCTACCGGGCCGTGTGATCGACGATGACGTGCCGTTCAACCGAGCGCCCTTGATGGTTCGGTTCGGTGACATAACGGACCCGCTGAGCGTCACCCGGGTAAATCCATACGATCTTGCTGCCAGTTTTGGTGAAGGCGTGGAACTGCGCAGCGTTCATGTGCGGACGACCCGCGCGCGCGTGACATCAGGAATTGAGGATCGGCTGCCGTGGTTGGCCTCTAGAAAACGGGGCTACCTTGATGGCGCAAGGATAAGGTCCAGCCGAGAGCTGACCAACACACTGCACTATGGACACTTCAGAGTAGGATTTTTGCCATGACTGCCCCAACTTACGATGATCTCTTCAACGCCATTTTGGCGATGGATGCATACAACCGTGGTTATAGTCGCGGGTTGGAAATCGAAGGCGAAAACGCACAAGGAGAAGCGGACGAGAACCCGGTCGGTGAGAAGATCGGGAACTTCAGCGTGAAGTCCGATCACGGTAACACAAGAGCACCCTGCACCGATTGTTACTCCACGGTCCGTCAGATGACTGGGCCAGTGGTCAAAACTCGGTGACACTTTAATAAGTCGTCCCGCGCCGGTTTCAGTCAACAAAATCGCGGAAGCAAGAATGTCATTGCTGAAAATAAAGGTTCGAAAGCTCTGGGTCGCAATCGGCCTAGTGTGCATATGCTGTTTAGCCTTAATCCCGATTCAAGAACGCCGGATTTCTGAATCCGTAAATGAGGGCGAGCTCATTCGTGCATCAATACTTCATGTTTTTGAGCGCCTCGCAGTTAGTTCAGAGCGTAGGGCGCCAACCGATCAAGAATACGCGTCAGTAGTTCGGTTTATCGAGCAAAATCCGCGCGTGTGTGAAATTACTAGCCAAACAGATATGTTTCTATCGGGTGTTATTGATTTTCTTGACTTCGTTACAGGGCTTAGAACCGTAAAAATATACTGTAATCTGGGTCCAATCCTGGAATGCCGTGAAAATCATTCGAATACCATTGTTGTTACAATTCGAAGCGATGGACGAATATCAGACTACGGAGGCCATTTAGTGCCCCCTTGCCAACTCACTATGGAGGAATTCGAAGATGTCTAGTAATACGATAGCACTTAATTCTTATAGTGAATTGAATATTGACAGCATTATTAGCCTTTATTTGTATGGTGCACTAGAAATACCAGAGCACTACGTTGATCGTGTAAGGCCGTATTCAGAACGTGGCATAACCGTCGAAATGCCAGCCTTTGATTTTATGTCGTTTGGGCCTGGCAGATACGCCCGCGCATCAGAGGCCCAATTTGTTTCCGATTTCTTTTCGAATTCGTCAAACCTAATGCAGACTTACGGAATACAATACGGAGAAGTTTTTACTGCACAGGAGTTGATAAATAAAGGAGTATCTAGCAGTTTATTCACTATCAGTGTTTCAAATTACATTACCGATACAAGTTCGACAGATTATTTAGAGCGAGCCTTTATATATGGTACGTCAGGTTTTAAGATAAATGAAAATACAAAATTTCATTTTTTAAATGGGCAATTGCAAATAACAGATCTCTCGATCGAGCCGATTTTGGATAATTTTGATTTCACCGGGAATCCTTTAATACAGCCGATAAACGATTTGATACTTGAGCCAAATATTGATCCTTTTGGCCTCGGTCTAGACCAACAAATTTTTGAAATGCCAGTGGAAATCGCGTTCACCGGTGCTTCGCCGGTTACAGGCACTTATACAGCACAAGACTGGATATCAGATAGTGATATGCATGCAGTCGAAACGGACTCGGCATTCGATTTCATAGCTGAAATGACGAATGCATTTGCTGGAGGTTTTTTTGCGGACCGCGAGGCTGCAGGATCGATTGATTACATTGATGATGCAGGCAGGCCGATCACATATCTTACGCCGGGGGACGATGAAGTAGAATTCGGCGTTTTGACGAGTACAAGTGGAGAAGTATTCGTAGGCGCGTCCGGCAATGATACATTTAGGTATGTTGGTGATCCATTTTCCATGGGTGCAGTAGCTCACGAACTTCACGGTGGTGCTGGCTTAGATACGCTCACTTTTGCGGGATACCTTTCTCCTCTCGAACTTATTGTCCGCAACGGGCCAGCGATTGATCAAGCTCCAGAGACGGGTAGCGACATCGTGCAGATCGAGGTTTCAGAGGGCGGTAGTACCATTGACCTTTTCTCTTTTGAACGCGTGGTACTGACATCTAACGCTGATCGGTACATCACAGACGGATCAGACTGGGAAAATCGGTCGATTGAGATTGCCTTTGGGGGAAATCATCCAGATGAGCGCGATGTCTTGGATCTGAGTTCAGCGGCCAAAGGCGGCGAATTCGATCTAAAAGCGGGCGCGCAGTCCGCAAAAATTGGCGACTCAAGCATCAAAATGTCCGGCGTTGAAGAAGTCATCGGCACAGATCATGATGACATTTTCAAATATGCAAAACCTGGGGCCTTGATCACGACGGGTGCCGGCGCCGACATGATCGGTTGGAGCGCCGGACTAGGTGTCACGGACGCCAGCGGCGAGGATCGGGTCATCATGTATGACTCGAAAATTCTGTCGTCCGCCCTGCGCAACGCTGAATCCGAAAGCCCATTTGCGTTTGCCCTGGGCGGCGCGGCCAAACTCGCCTTCAACTCTGCGGGTGAACTTGGCATTGGAAATGCGACTTCTAGCCAAGGCGATGCAGCCTCTTTCATGTATTTGATGAACGCCAACATGGATCCTTTGGCTGACACAGCGGAGCTAACAGCCGGCATTCGCGTCGCCGAAATTGCGATTGATGTCTATAAGCTGGTTGAAAAGCCTGCTGGCCTATCCGCGCGTAGCGAAGATATTTGGAAACTTGCGGCGCAGATGGTCAAGGATTTGAAGGCCAACGCCAAGGTTGCCAGTTCCGATCCATTGGTTCTTGATTTGGATGGAGACGGTATCGAGCTTTCGATCGTCCGTTCACATGGAACAGGCGCCGAGTTCGACATCGATGGCGATGGCTTTGCCGAGGCGACCGGTTGGGTCGGACGCGACGATGGGCTGCTGGCAGTTGACACCAATGGCAATGGCTTGATCGATGATGTCGATGAGCTTTTTGGCAAGGGGTCAACCACCGGCTACTCGGAATTGGAGGCCTACGACACAAATGATGATGGTGTCGTGGATGCTATGGATGCGGGATTTGGCGATCTGCGGATTTGGCAAGATAGCAATGGCGATGCGGTCACCGACGCCGGTGAACTGAAGACATTGGCTGAGCTGGGTATCGAATCCATCAGCTTGTCCTACACCGATACCTCCACCGAAGTATCCGAGAACATCATCGCGCGGACAGGAACGTTCACCTTCACCGATGGTTCCACGGGCGCAATGGGTGATGTCGAGTTCCAGGTGAACAATTTCAATACCACGTTCTTGGGCGATACCACGGTCGATCCAGTGCTGACGGCGAACATGCCAAAGCTTAAGGGCTACGGCACGTTAGCGGATCTCGATGTGGCGATCAGCTTGCAAGGAGCCGGTGGCGCATTGGCGACGACCATCAATGCTGAGCTTTCAAACCTCAACACCCTCGATATGGCGGCCATGCGTCAGGCAGCCTTGCCGATACTGCAGGCTTGGGCGGATGCCACGCCGGTACCAAGCGCAGGGGGCAATGTTGATGTGGCGCTTCTGATGAATTCGGGTAGTGGCGGACGGCCAACGGTCTCGAATTTTGCCATCCTAGTGACCGAAGACATTCCCGATGGGAGCGGGGGAACGATCAGTTCCACGCACTACAAGTTGGTTGGTGGCGGCGCCGTTGTTGATGGTAGTGGCCAAATCATCGTCGCTCCAACTCTTGTGGATGTCTTAGCGCAATCGACCGGTGACCCCGACCTTTCCTGGGAAGTGCTCAGCGGCGCTGAGATAGACTTCATGGAACGGTTCATGGGCGAGGAACTGCCCCTTGATGACATGGTTGGGTTCAACGCGATGTCTGGGCCTGCGCTCTCGGCCTTGGTTGGTCAACTGCATCAACAAATGGAGCTGCTTGCGCTGCGCCTGGCGATGCAGGGCCCGTTGGAACCTTACTTCACCGGCATCGCGTATGATGCTGTCGATGACGTGTTCCGCCCCACCACAGGTGCCCAACTCGTTCCAATGCTGGAGACTATTTTCAGCGCAACGTCCTCAGCCACGGCGCAGGACTGGCTGGAGAGCTGGACACCGGTGCTGCAAGCGATGCTTGCTGACTATGATCGCGGTGAGTCGCATTTGCAGATCACACGGCCCTTCCTATTCACGAACATCGTGGCTGCCTATGAGAACACGCCTGCCGCTGGGATCAGTATGGAGCAAGCGTCGGTCGCGCTTGGTATCCCTGCCGAGATGCTGGACTTCGGATCGGGCGTGCGAGAAGGCAGCATTGACGCAGACATGTTTTACATGGGTACGGGTGACGACACGGCCCGTGGCAGCGATGGCGGCGACGTTTATGTCTTTGGACGGGATTTTGGCGCTGACACCATCGAAGACATCCAGCAAAGTGGATCATCGTTCGACAGCATTCGCTTCGCCCACCTGAATGCTGACGATATTGAGGCGGAGCGCATCGGGCTCGATTTGAGGTTGACGGAGGTTGGCACCAGTAACTCTGTGCTGATCAGGAACCAGTTTCACGAGCTTGCCCCTGGCTTGTTCGGTGGCAACCTAAATCCAGACGAAACCATCGAAGAGATTGTATTTGCCGATGGTTCCGTTTGGACCTCTATCGATATCGCGAAGGCGGTTTCACGACCTGATGCGACCGATCAGACCATCATCGGAACCGACCACGTCGATTTCCTTGATGGCGGTGCCGGAAATGACTTTCTTTCAGGCGGCGATAATCTTGATTTCTATTTCTTCGATGTTGGATATGGCCAAGACACAATCGAAGAGGCGCAGGACAACGTTCTCATCGAAGCAACAGACGTTTTGATGCTCGGCGACGGGATTACGCGCGATAACATCATTTTTGATCGAGCTGGTGATTCATTGAACCTGACCGTTTCTATCGAAGGTCACACAGACACACTTACGATCATAGACCAATTCGATTCATTTTACTCAGGACCCTTCGGGCTGCAATGGCTTGACCGCATCGAGAGTTTTCAATTCTCAGACGGCTCGAGCATGGATTGGAGCGAGGTCGTTGATGCCTTGCTTGAGGACCTGTCCACCGATGGCGATGACGTTATCTACGGTGTCGCGCGCGACGATGTTCTCGACGGTGGCGCAGGAAACGACTTCCTTTCTGGGGCAGAAGAATCAGACACCTACATTTTTGGCTATGGGTACGGCAATGACACCATACTCGAAGCTCAAGACATCATTCTGAGTGATGGTTACGACGAGGTGATCTTTAACGCTGATGTTGCGTTAGTGGATCTCACGTTCAGCCGCGTTGGCAATTCCAATGACCTGACCATCGGCCTGGTTGGTTCATCAGACACGCTCACCATCCAGAACCAGTTCAATGTTTTTTACTCGGGTCCTTTTGGAAAGGTGCATTTGGATCGAGTGGAAGGGTTTAGGTTTGCAGGGGATCAGCAGGCTTCGCTAACCTGGGACGTGATCATCGAGCAAATCAATGCCGAGGCGCCTACGTCCGGCGACGATGTGATCTACGGATTTGATTATGAGGATGTCCTAGACGGTGGTGCTGGCAACGATTGGCTGAGCGGCGGCAGTGAGAACGACACTTACATATTTGGCGTTGGTTACGGGCAGGATATCGTGTTCGAAGGTTTGGAGAACATGCTTCTGTCAGGCCAAGACGACAAAATTGTTTTCACCGGTTCACTGACGACATCAGACGTCACGTTTTCTCGAGCGGCCGGTACGCTCAACGACTTGGTAATTGATGTTGACGGCACACTTGATCGTTTAACGGTAGAGAAAACATTCAGTTCCGCGACCATCGGCGAGGGGCTGTATGACATCGAGACTTACGAATTTAGCGATGGCACCGTTCTAACTTTGGACGATGTGCAAGACTTAATTCTGGCGAGCACAATCACCTCCGGCAATGATGTCACGATTGGGTTTCGAGATGATGATTTAATTGTTTCCAGTTCCGGCGATGATTTCCTCAATGGTTGGGCAGGTGACGACACTTACGAGTTTGGTGTCGGATCTGGGAATGACACAATACATGAAGACGGTACCATTTGGGCGTTAAGCGGGACTGACACTTTGATGTTTGGAGCTGGAATCACCGCTTCTGATCTGCTTGTGACGCGGAACGGTCGCGACGCCACCATAGCGCACATCAATGGGCAAGACAGTTTGACGATCATCGATCAGCACTGGATGACGATCGGCCAGCAGTATGATTTGGCGGTTGATCGATTTGTCTTCGAAGATGGGTTGATTTGGACAGACGCTGATCTCCGCACCTTTGCGCTGGCGTCTACTTCTGGATCTGATCTGCTGATTGGTTTTGAGACTGCAGACCTGTTGGACGGCGGCGCTGGCGACGATCGTATGGAAGGTGATGACGGCGGCGATACATACATCATGGCATTAGGCTACGGCCACGACGTCATTTTTGATGAGTCCTCAAGCTCCGGCCCTGGTCGACCCTTTGATAGCGTTGAGTTCGCGCTTGGCATCACCCCAAACGATGTAACGGTCAGCCAAAGTGGTAATGATCTGACGCTTTCTTTGGGCTCTGACTCACTGACCATCGAGCGATACTTTGAAGACATTCGATTTGAGATCGAGGAGTTCCATTTTGACAATGGAACGATTTGGTTCCGATCTGATATCGATGCTGTTCTCGCTGGTTCGACGGTGCAGATTCCCACGCCCACTATCATTGGAACCACCGCCGATGACACCTTAGGCGGAACAATCGGCGATGACGTTTTTCTCGGTGATTCAGGGGATGATGTTTTCAACAGCAGCGCCGGAAACGATACCTACATCTACCGATTGGGCGACGGCGATGACGTTATCAATGAGCTTTACTATCAAGGGCCAGGGGATGAATTGATATTCGGTGCGGGCATCACGCCAGAAAACATCGTATGGCAGCGCGGTACTCTAGATCGCGATGATGCAATTCTTACATATGCTGATGGCGGGTCTATACGCCTCGATCGTCAGCTATACGAAGTGGGATCGCCTGGAGTTGAGAACATCAAGTTTCAGAACGGTGTTGTCTGGCAGTCTGACGCGTTTAAGGCCATGATTTTGGCCGACAGCCAGACCGACATTGATGATCTGGTTGTTGGGTACAACAATTCAGATGACACGCTGGATGGCGGTCTGGGTAATGACACCCTTGAGGGACTGTCGGGTGGCGATAGCTATTTCTACGAGCTTGGCGATGGCGACGACATTATCATCGAGAAACAGAATCATAGCGGTGTCGACAAGCTTGTTTTTGGTGCTGGTATCACTATTGCCAATCTGACATTTGCGCGTGGAACGACCGACTTTGATGACCTCACGATCACTGTTGTCGGAAGCGGCTCGGTCTTTTTGGACGAACAGTTCAACAAGTTCGGTACGCCTGGGATCGAAGAGATCACGTTTGCTGATGGCTCCAGCCTAAATTTGGCAGATATCCAATTGGCGACGCTGGCGGCCAACCAAACGGCTGGAGATGACACCATCTACGGCTTTGATAATGCTGCAGATATAATCACCGGAGGCGTGGGAAATGACGTTTTGCGGGGTCTGACCGGTGAAGACACTTACATATACAATCTCGGCGATGGAAATGATGAAATCATTGAGAAATCAGATGGTAGCCTAGGTGACAGACTGATATTTGGAGTCGGTATTACGCAGTCCAATGTCACTCTCGATACGACTCCGTCACATCGAAAAGATCTAACGATCAGACTAATAGATGGCGGGTCAGTCGAAATCGACAAACAGATGTTGAGTTCTGGCGCTCTTGGTTTGGAGGAAATTGAGTTTGCTAATGGAAACACTTGGGACCGTGCAGCCATTGCGAGATTCGCCGGTCAACTAGGAACCGCGGCTGCTGAGACCATGACAGGCACTGCTGAGAAGGATCGTCTGGTTGGCAATGGTGGCGACGATGTCTTTGTAGCCGGCGACGGCGACGACTTGATGATCGGCGGGGCAGGTGCTGATAGCTTTGACGGCGGAAATGGCATCGATACCGTTTCCTACATTAAGGCAGGCCAAGCCGTTTACATTCATATGGGCGATACAGCTCAGAACACCGGCGATGCTCTCGGCGACAGCTACACTTCCATCGAGATAGTGGAGGGATCCAGCTTTGCGGATACGTTGATCGGAGATGCGACTTCGTTCGTTGGTGGCGATGGTGATGATGACATCACTGGCTATTCGGTAGGCGACGTTTCCGTTGACGGTGGATTGGGCAATGACACGATCCATACCGCTGAGGGCGATGACACCATCATCGGCGGGCAGGGCAACGACTCTGTCTTCACTTATGAGGGTGCTGATATCCTGTTGCTCGGCGATGGTGATGATTATGCCATTTCTGGTGACGATAATGACACCGTTGAAGGCGGCGCTGGTGCTGACGAAGTCTATGGCGGCGCTGGTAACGACACATTGATCGGCGGGACTGGTTCCGATGACCTTTTCGGCGGCGATGGCGATGATCTCATTGACATGGGACTTGATGATGATTTCGCTGTTGGGGGCGCTGGCAACGACACGTTCATCTTCCGCGAAGGCTATGGCTATGACGGCATTAGCGGGTTTGAAGGTGGTGCCGGGATGGGCGATGTCGTCGAGGTGCAGAACACGCTCGCGTCCGACTATGCCGATCTACAGACCTACATGAATGACTGGGGTGGTTCGACCACCTTCATCGACTTCGGCAATGGCGACACCATCGTGTTTTACAGCACGACTATGGCCGACCTTAGTGCCGATGATTTCCGCTTTGTTGCGTAAGGGGATTGGTCATCTGACACGAAGTGTCGAGTAGCGTTTTGGAAACGGTCAATCCGCTAACGCGATCGCTGCGCTCAATGCGGTCGGCTTTGATGGGTGTTGGACTGGTGAGTGCCGTCAGCAATGTGCTGATGCTCACCGGTCCTATCTTCATGCTGCAGATCTATGATCGTGTGCTGGCAAGCGGCAGCGTGCCGACACTGGTGGTGCTATCTGGGCTAGTGATCGCGCTGTACTTCTGCCTTGGCCTGTTCGAGATCATCCGCGCGCGCATCTTGCTGCGCCTGGGCGAAAAGCTCGACGCAGATATAGGCACGGATGCTTTCGGTGCTGCCTTGGACATTCCGCTGAAGGCTCCCGGCAAACAGAACCGTATTGCGCCGGTTCGCGATCTCGACACCATCCGGCAATTCCTGGGCGGCCAAGGACCGATCGCCATCTTCGATGTGCCTTGGCTGCCGCTCTATTTGATCATCGTCTTCGCCTTCCATCCATGGCTTGGCTGGCTCGCCGCGGCAGGCGCCTTGCTGTTGATCGTTATCACCATCATCGGCGAGTTTGTTATGAAGCAGCCGCTGTCGGACGCGGCTCGGTCAGCCGCCAAACGCGATGCGCTGCTCAGTGATGGCGAGCGGGCAAGCGAGGCGTTACGCGCGCTAGGGATGCGCGGCAACTACACGGCGCGTTGGGCTTCTGGACATGCCGATCATCTGCGCAGCCAACGCCAGGTCGGCGATCACATGACCATGGTACGCTCGGTCACCAAGGTGTTTCGGCTCTTTCTGCAATCGGCAGTGCTGGCCGTCGGTGCTTATCTCGCCATCCAGCAGGTGATCACGCCCGGTGTGATGATCGCGGCGTCCATCATCACCGCGCGCGCCATCGCCCCGGTGGAGCAAGCTGTCGGCCAATGGCGGCCTTTGCTGTCGGCCCGACAAGCTTATCAACGCCTTGAAGGTCTGCTGGCGATCACGGCACCGGCTAGGCCTACACTACCGATACCGGCACCAACGCGCAGTCTGGATGCCCTAGGTTTGGCCGTAGCGGCGCCGGGTTCACACGCCATGCTGGTCAAGAATGTGCAGTTCAGCGCGAAGGCCGGCGATGCCATCGGTGTGATCGGGCCATCGGGAAGCGGCAAATCCTCTTTGGCGCGCTCGCTGGTCGGGATATGGCCGCCGCTGAAAGGGTCTGTACGCTTGGACGGAGCCGAATTGGTTCAGTGGCCACCCGATGTGCTCGGGCAGTCGATTGGGTACCTGCCGCAGGAGGTCAGCCTGTTTGAAGGCACGGTGGCGGAGAACATCGCTCGGTTTGATCCAAACGCCGACGCCGATGCCATCATTGCGGCTGCTTCTGGCGCTGGAGCGCACGAATTGGTGCTGTCGTTGCCCGATGGATACGCAACGCATCTAGGTGTCGGCGGTATCAACCTGTCGGCTGGCCAAAAGCAACGCGTTGGCTTGGCGCGAGCGCTTTACGGCAATCCGTTCCTGCTTGTGATGGATGAGCCCAATGCCAATCTGGATTCCGTCGGTGACCAAGCGCTGGCGCAAGCCGTTGCGGCCGCCAAAGAGCGCGGGGCCATTGTCATCATCATCGCCCACCGGCCAAGTGCACTGGCCAAGGTCGATCACGTCCTGGTCATGAACGGTGGCATGCAGATGTCCTTTGGACCGCGCGATGAGGTGCTGCGCAAAGCTACCGTGGTTCCTATGGAAGGGGCTGCGTGATGGAAGGGGCAACCCAACAACAGCCGAGAGAGCCGGCCAAATCCGTCAAGGCCTATCTGGTCGGCGCGCTTGTGCTGATTGCGGTTTTGTTCGGAGGCGTTGGTGGATGGGCTGCCATGGCCAACATTGCCGGCGCGATCTTTGCCCAAGGCGAACTGATCGTTGAGGGTAGAAGCCATCAGGTTCAGCATCCTGATGGTGGCATCATCGAGCACGTGGCGGTCCGTGATGGCGACCATGTTGTAGCCGGTGATGTCCTCTTTGTGCTCGACCCAACACGGCTACAAGCCTCGCATGCGATCTTGACCATGCAGGTTGCCGAGCATCAGGCGCGCCGTGCACGCTTACGTGCCGAGCGAGATGGTGCGGGCTCAATCGTCTTCCCTGACTTCCTATCTCCGTCCAGCAACGAAGACGTGCTTGACCTGGTGCTCTCTGAAGAGGCTTTGTTCGACGCGCGGCAGGTGTTCTTAGAGGGGCAGACTGCCCAATTGCGCCAGCGCATCGTTCAAATCAACGACGAGATTGCGGGCCTGGATTCACAGCGCCATGCCAAGATCGGTGAGATCGCCCTCATCGGCGAAGAGTTGGAGGCTCTTCGTGGGCTGTTGGATCAGGGACTGATTGAGAACAGCCGCGTGCTGGCCCTACGGCGCACAGCAGCGCAACTCAATGGCGACCGGGGTGCCTTGGAGGCGCAAATCGCGCAAGCTCGGGGGCAGATCTCTGAGACGGAGATGCAAATCCTGTCGATGGCCAACAATCATCAGACGCAAGTTCTCACTGAGCTTAACCAAACCACCAGCCGTTTGGCTGAACTCACCGAAGAGCTGGGCGATGTCACTCAGCGCATGGATCGCCTTGTGGTGCGTGCACCGCTTGGCGGTGTCGTGCACGAGTTGGAACTCACATCTCAAGGTGCACTGGTCTCAGCTGAGCGCACTGTGCTTCAGATCGTGCCTGTTCAAAACCTTCTGGTCATTGAAGCGCGCATTGCACCGCATGACATCGATCAGGTGAGCATCGGCTCGCAGGCAACCTTGCGGTTCTCCGCTTTCAATCAGCGCACCACGCCGGAAGTGACAGGCACCGTTACACATCTCAGCGCTGACCGCAGCGTTAACGAGCAATCCGGTGAGGTTTGGTACACGGCGCGCCTGTCCGTAACAGACGAAGAAATCGCGCGACTGGGCGATGATCTCATCTTGCTCCCGGGCATGCCGATCGATGTGCTCATCCAAACCAGCGAGCGCACAGTTCTCTCCTACCTGGTCAAGCCCATATCTGATCATCTTTCTAGAGCACTCATTGAGGACTGACCGACCCCGCAACTGCAGCCGGTAATCTTATGACCACAAAGTATGGCTCAATAAATGGCTCATGCGGCCACATTGTTCCCTCGGCTTGGAACTAAATGCTCTTAAAACAGTGTTGGAGAATCCATAGTACCCGCCCCTGCAAAAGGGGTCAGCCACATTGCTGATTGCGTGGGTTTCATATGGGATTCAAGATCGCTGCGCTTGAATGAGGTACGCTGCAAATATCTGAGTGGGTTTGGCGCGCATTTCCCAAACGGGATCAACCGGTCCGTGAGTTAGCTTGAAGCATTTTGGGGCAGGGTGCCCATAGTCCTAGCCTCAATCATAATCCGCGTGTCGGGAGTTCAAGTCTCTCCTCCGCTACCATTTTTCTTTATATATTACAGTTGGTTAGGTCTGATGCTGTGCGGGCCAGCTCACGCACCGAATGTCCGGGGTTGCATTCTGGGTTTCAGAAGCGTGCGCTTGGATGGGATGGAATGCTTCAGTTCTCGGACAAGTCGATTGCAATGACCTCGACAACCTTGTTCTGGTTGAGTGTGTCCGTGACCTCAACGGCTTTGGCTTTGACTGCGTCCACAAGCCCAGAAAAGTCTACCTTTGCTCCAGCGACCCTCTTTGCGAAAGCCTTCCTCTTCGTTTTTCCGGTCTTGTTGTCCACTTCCCTTTTCCTTGGCTTTGCCGCATTAGCCAGGAGATAGAAGCCCGTGTGCGACTCGTCATCGTGCATGTATTGCTGGGCAAGTTGCGTGTCGATTTTGTCAACGAGAACGTCACCCGTCCAATGGGCTTCATCCGCGAGCTTGATTTCGATCGAAATTCTGCCGAGCTCTTGCTTTCGCGCATGCACTCTCAAATCTGGACGGTTCTCCGTAGCAACCTCCTGCTCGCGAACAATCGTGTAGTACATGTTGCCAACGTCGTAGAGTCGGCCAGAAAGCCAGTTCCTCAGATCATCTTCGGTTGCCCTTCCGTCCCTGAAGAGGAAGCCTTCATCATCGTCGGAATGATGCAGCCGATCCAACAGAGCCTCCAAATGGCGTTTCACAAGTTGCCTGAATTCGCTGACTGAGGTGGGAGCCTTCGAATAGGTGTTAAGGAACGAGATCGTCTCGTCGACACCATGCTGAGGGCGACGCGAAGTGCTCCGTATCATCTGATCTTTCTGATACAGGAACGTATCGCGGTGCTGAGCAAGCTCTGGATCAGAAGCCAATTCGTCGAGGGCGACCAAAGCTTCGAGCGAACCCTGACGAGCCAGCGCATTGAGATAGTGCCCACGGCGTTCTGTTGCTCTGTCTTTCGGTCCTGGCGAGTAGACGTCTTCGTGATGAGGGTCTTTTTCGGGAGGCCACACCAAGTATGTGGCCTTGACCACCTTTGCTAGTATGTCAGGGCTTTCAGCGAGACTGTCTCGCTCTTCTGCAGCATCCTCAGCCCTCGAGAACGATCTTGTGTCTCTTCCAATGAAGTCGCTAAAGACACCCGCGCTCGCGTTGGTCCAGTCGTCGCCATATTTGTCGACAAGGCAACTCCAAGCTGTATGAGCGCTTACCCTGAACAAGGCACGCAACCAAATCCATGCTTTCGTGAAATCGGATGCGGTCGCGGCCTCCTTAAAGCCCGATTGTAGGTACTCTGCCAAATCGATTGCATCTACCGAGGGTGAGGCAGAGACGATGTTCAGCCCTATCTCAAGGTCTTCCACCTTCGGCGGAGCCATCACCCTCAGTTCCTGAAAAAGAGAAGGTGCAACTAGGTTTCTGATCTTGGGAGACGAGTATTCAATTCTACTGAAACCATCGGACGCGAAAGTTCTGTCGTCGGGTGAGTGAATGTCATTTCGAAGGATCGAAACTGTGACCTCCACGAACAATTCCGGGCGCGTGCTTGCAAGCTCTTCGACCCAGCCCGGAAAGCTATTGAGGTTGCAGAACCCATACTGAAAAGCTCTCTCAACGAGTTCGTCCGAGTAACCAGAAAGGGTATTGTGGTTTTCCAGCCCAAGGCCTGTCAGGCCGACCAGTGCCCCGTATGTGTTGCGCTCGCTGTATTCAATGGGGTTGGCCTTCCAGTAACTTTGAAATCCGCGCGCAAAACTGTCCGCTATCCACCGTCCATACTCACTACGAAGTTCGTCTAACACCTTTGGGCCGGGATCATTTGGCGACTTTCTTACCGCCCAAACAAGCATGTCAATTTGGTCGCCCGCTGCGATGGGAGATCTTGAACGGGCGAACGCGAGAATGTTCTTCGCTCTCCAGTAGCTATCGTGTGCCGACTGCCTGAGCTTTCTGAGCTGCTGCCTTATGCGATATCTGTGAATGTGTTGATTGTAATCGGCGGAGCAATACTCGGCCACGGTAGCGGCGGCGTTGTGCGGTCGCGGGCGGCGTAAAAGTCGTCCACTTTTGCCCTTTCATTTGATGGGAGGGCTTGGGGATATTCACCGTGGAATTGTATTTGAAGGTGCGGCGCGCCCATTTTCAGGATGGGTTGAGTGGGCGTCGGATTGCTCGGGATTTTGGAATCAGCCGGGATAGCGTCCGTAAGATGTTGGCGTATTCGGAACCACCTGGGTATCGGCGGACGGCTGCAATTAAGCGCCCAAAGCTGGATACTTATATCGGTCAGATTGATCAGTGGCTGGCTGAAGACAAAGGCCGTCCGCGCAAGCAGCGTCATACGGCCAAGCGCATTTTTGAACGGCTCCGTGACGAATGCGGGTTCGACGGCGGCTACACCATCGTCAAGGATTATGTGCGCGGACAGAAGCGCGGCTCGCGCGAGATGTTCGTGCCGTTGAGCCACCCGCCCGGCCATGCGCAGGCTGACTTTGGCGAAGCGCTGGTCGTCATCGGTGGTGTTGAGCAGAAGGCTTACTTCTTCGCACTGGATCTGCCGCACAGTGATGCATGTTACGTCCGCGCGTATCCCGCCGCCAATACCGAGGCTTGGTTGGACGGGCACGTGCATGGGTTCGCGTTCTTTGGAGCGGTGCCGCAGTCGGTATTGTATGACAACGATAGATGTTTGGTTGCCAAGATCATGTCAGACGGCACGCGTAACCGGACCCAGCGGTTCAGTGCGATGTTGTCGCATTATGTGATCCGAGATCGGTATGGCCGTCCGGGCAAGGGGAACGACAAGGGTAAGGTCGAAGGACTGGTAGGCTACGCACGTCGCAACTTCATGGTGCCCATGCCGCGCTTTCCAAGTTGGGCTGCATTCAATGATTATCTCGAGGACCAATGCCGCAAACGGCAAACAGATATCCTGCGCGGTCGGAAGGTCAGTATTGGCGAACGCCTGCAAGCTGATCTGGCGGCAATGCAGCGCTTGCCCGCCGCGCCGTTCGAAGCCTGCGATCTGCGCAGCGGCCAAGTCACGTCGACATCCGTGGTGCGCTATCGTGGCAATGATTACTCGGTGCCAGTGGCGTTCGGCCATCGTGAGGTCTGGATCAAAGGCTTTGTCGACCGGGTTGTCATTGGCTGCGCCGCTGAAGTGATCGCAGAACATGTTCGCTCTTACGACAAAGACGACATCACTTTTGACCCAGTGCATTATCTGCGGTTGATTGAGCGCAAGATCATGTCCTTCGATCAGGCAGCCCCGTTGCAAGATTGGGATTTGCCCGACGTGTTCGCAACGCTGCAACGGTTGTTGGAAGCGCGACAGGGCAAATCTGGAAAGCGCGAGTATGTGCAGGTTCTGCGGCTGCTGGAACGTTTTGAGATGGCAGTGCTGCACGGTGCTGTCAGAGATGCCTTACAGATGGGGGCGATCAGCTTTGATGCCATCAAGCACCTTGTTCTCTGTCGCGTTGAACGCAGGCAGCTTCGATTGGACTTGGACCTCTATCCGTTCTTGCCCAGAACAAAGGTCACCGCGACATCAGCCAGATCCTACATGAGCCTGCTTGGTGGAGGTGGCGCATGAGCGATGCACCAGAACTGCTCTTGGCCAACCATCTCAAGGCCCTGCGTCTGCCTACCTTCCTGCGCGAACATGACAAGCTGGCACGGATTTGTGCTGCTGAGGGCGTGGATCATGTGCGGTATTTGGCCCGGCTGACCGAGCTGGAATTGATCGACCGTGAACGCCGCATGGTCGAGCGCAGGATCAAGTCGGCTAAATTCCCTGCCGTCAAAAGCCTGGACAGCTTTGACTTCAAAGCCATCCCTTCGCTGAACAAGATGATGGTGCTGGACCTGGCGCGGTGCGATTGGATTGATCGCCGCGAGAACGTCATCGCACTTGGCCCATCTGGCACTGGCAAAACCCACGTCGCACTCGGTCTTGGGCTGGCCGCCTGCCAAAAAGGGATGCCCGTCAGCTTCGTTACCGCAGCCTCTCTCGTGCATGAACTGATGGAGGCCAGAGATGAGAAGCGCCTGCTGCGATTGCAACGCCAACTGGCCAAGGTCAAGCTGCTAATTATTGACGAACTGGGGTTTGTTCCGCTCAGCAAAACCGGTGCAGAACTGCTGTTCGAGCTTATCTCACAGCGATACGAACGCGGCTCAACACTCATTACAAGTAACCTGCCATTCGAGGAATGGACCGAAACCTTCGGATCAGAACGACTGACCGGCGCACTGCTCGACCGGCTCACACATCACGTCAACATTCTGGAGGTGAACGGCGAAAGCTATCGGCTCAACCAAAGCAAATCTCGCCACGCCAAAAGCTAATCTTCATCAGATTGGCCTATCGGACAACGCGCCTTGGAACGTGCTTGCTACTTGAGGGCATCACGCCCCAAAGCGCGGCACCAAGTGGCCGACTTTTGCTCCGCCCCAGTGGTAGGTTTTTACCCCGCCGTTGACATTCAAGCACCCGAAAATCCGGGTGCACCTCATGACCGTCTTCATCTATATCGCGGCGAAGGTAGAGGCGTGACCGAGCAGAATTGTTCCATGCTGTGCTGCCCGCTGTGCCGTCTCCAGATCGCAGTCCAGTCACGCTGGGATGGGCACATAGGACGACTGCCGCATTGGCTTGCTTGGCGAGTGCCTCGCAGCACCCGGCGATGAATTGGCGCACCTCGCCACGAACATTTTCATTGCCACCGAATAGGTCAGCAGCTGTTTCAAGAATGATCAGGTCGGCGTCAAACTCGGTGACCTCAGCAAGCAGTTGGTCGAATAGCTTGGTGTGTTTTCCAGTGCCCTTATCAAAGTTCATAAGAATGTTGTCGAAGCTTGAACGGGACGCGATGCGGGCACGGCCTCTCAAGTCGCCGAGTGCGACGCCATAGTGACGGCAGATGTCGGCAAGGGCGATATGTGTGTCGGTTTCATCGTTCTCGCCCAAGAGCGCGTAAACGCGTCCCTGTGTGACCTCCATGCCTAGGAATTCGTGACCGAGAGCGACGGATACGGCCAGCATAAGCGCCAGCAATGTCTTCCCGGTCCCACCGTCACCGTAGAGAAGCGTGACCTTGAGCAAAGGTATCCAGTTTTTGATAATCCACTGGCGGATCGGGACCGGAAGCCCTTCCCATTCAGCTGGATCAATCGCCATGAGAGCGGATTTGAAGTCGTCGGCCTGATCGATATTGGGACCGGTGTCGTCCACGCCCAGATCGGCATCGAAGATGCGCTCAATAAGCCGTTCTGGGTTTTCGGCCTTGCCGTCGCGCTCTCGCGCTTTCCAGAAGATCGTACTGGTCAGCACAGTAAGAACTTCTGTCGGTGTTGCACCGGCTTGCCTGAGATCACAACCAAGGCCCCAGATGATTTCTGAGCGGTCGTCACCGGGATAGTGGGCGGGTTCGCGGCCCTTGGAGACAACGGTCATTTGGCCGCATATTGTGCGCTGGTGTAGGCGGCCGCGAGTGTTCCAACTCAGTCTGGACTTGTACCGCTTGATAATCCGACTGACCTCTAGGCGCTTGGAGGTGGTGAGCGCATCGCCGATATCGATAGTTTTATTGCCGGAGATTTTTTCGGTATCTCGTGCCAAAGCCAATAGGTCATCAGCCTCGTGGATTTCGCCGGTGTCCTCTTTCAAACGAACACGGAACGGCGGGTCATATTTCAAGTTGAGAAAGCCGGGGATGCGAAAGAGCTTTGCAGGCGAGTGTCCGCCCTTGTCGCCTTTGGCGAGCCGCGTTAGGGCGCGATTGATTGTCTGCAGATCCTTAGGCGAAACTGGCTCGGACATTACCCAATACCAGTGTTCATTTGACGCGCTGGATGAGATTATTCGTGTAGGGTTTGGAGAACCCGCACAAAGCTGAGCGCCGTCCGCGTCCACATACGCAATCTGGCTCTTTACGGCGTATGCGGCTTTGGCCTGCGTTTTCGAAAATGCGCACGGCGAGCAAAGCGCTGTCTTGCCGTGATGGGCGTGCTTCTTCAGAAGCGCTTTCAGCTTTCTTCCAAGACTAGCATCTCGGTTGTGAAACCAACGCGTCTCGTCAACGACTAGCTGGCCGTGCGCTCCGTCGCGCATGATCCTGATGGGGATGAAGCCGTCATCTTGCCATTGCACGCACCACAGAATGTGCTCGACGGCTTCATCGATTTTCGCCTTGTTTGCTCGAGCTCGCACGGCTAAAAGTCTGCGTACACGAAGTCGTCGGCCTCAGCGATGCGCTCCGCGCACCATTTGAGAACAAGATCACGGGGCCAGGCAACGGTGGTACCGCCAAGACGCGCTCTGCGGGGGAAGCGCCCGGCGCGTTCCCATCTGTGCAAGGTGCTATTTGAGACCTGAATTCCCAGAACCTTAAGATCGGCTCGGGTTAGAAAGACCTTTTGGGCCTGCGGTTCTGGTGATGCCATTTCACTTTTCCTTCATTGGCTTGAAGGAACGCGTTCCAATCAGGATCAATTGACCGGGGATGGTTAGCACTGAAGCGGAAAAAATGTCTATTTATCAGAATGATAGGCGTGGAACACTTTGTTCCAATCCTGTCATGGCCCTTGCAGCTTTCTGATCTCGCCGATCAACTTGCTAGACAGAGATTTGTCTTTGGGCAGTATTTCTTTGATGCAGATTTCCATCACGGAGAGGAACGTTCCATGCATGGTGGGTTCATCGGTTCCCTCGGTTTTGAAGTAGGTGCCTCGGCTGACCCTGATGCCAGGGTAGAACGACTTCACCACGCTGGATAATGCATTTCCCAAGTCGGTCAAAAACTCTTGCGTCAGTCTCTCATTGGGTAGGCGATCTGCAAGCAGAGCAGTCAACTCAGTGGAACGGTTGTGAAGCTTACGCAGCTCTTTGAGCAAACACTTGCGCTTTGGCGCAGGCATATTCAGGGTTTCTGGCCACTCGGACAGCAGAGGAGTTTTGTCATTGGAAAGAGCATCGAGGAGGATGCTGCAGGGTTTGATGACATGCCGTTCAAGATGCCGGACACGTGCCGATAGCTTCACATCGTTGGGGCCCTCAGTAAGTTGTAATGGAGTCGTGTAAAGCGCGCACATGAAGTGGAACGCCACTTCGCGGAGCTCGACTTGAAATTGGCTGCGTTCTTTCTCGCTCAGGTTTCCTGCGAGATCACTGATCTTCTTGATTGTAGCGTCACTAAAGAGATCGGTATGAGGGTCACGTCCCTCGGGGAACCTGATGTTCTCATAGTACCACGCCGGCTCCCCGTACTTCATGTAGTACGGTTTGTTGGTTGAAGATTTTTCCGACATGCCTAGCCCACCGCTCCAGCGCCTCACGCTTTTCGTCCAGATATGCGTGGCGATTGTAGACAGCTGCAACGCCGGAGACGATACCTGTCTTATGGTTGAGGATAGCTTCGATGATGTGAGGCTGAACGCGCATCATGGCCATGTTGGTCGCCATGGTTCGGCGCAGATCGTGGAAGCGCCAACCCTCGGCATCAACAAAGACCGCGTCCAGCCGTTCCTTAAGCCGACCGAAGCCGGAGATCGGCGTTGTGCCGTTGGTTGTGAAGACAAGATCGCTGTCCAGAAACCTTGGCACAGATTTGAGGATGTCGATCGCCAAGGGTGCCAGTGGCACAATGTGGGACGAGGCATTCTTGGTGCGCTTGGCTGGCAGGGTCCAAAGGGCTTTGCCGAGATCAAGTTCGGACCATCGCATGCCTGCGACCTCGCCACGGCGTTGGCCGGTCAGGATGAGCAGTCGAAGGAACGGCTCGAAGGGGAAGGCTTCCTGGGTCGCTGCATCCCAAGACGCTACCAATTCAGTCTCCGTAAGCACACGCTCGCGTGCGACCTCCTTTGTGGGAGGCTTCAGGGTAGCCACAGGCGATGTTTCGATGATGCCGCGATCGATGCACCAGTTCATGAGCTTTTTGAACGCTGCCAGTGCCCGGTTCGCCCGTGTTGGCGCTCCACCGGCAACGATCGCATCAAGCTCACGCACCACGTCGGCGCGTTTGATTTGATCGATGGGCGTTGAGTTCATCGTTGCGAACTTGGTCAGGATACTCTCGGTCCCCTTCCAATCGCGATTGCGCGGCTTCGCGTGCAGGTCAATGAACTGTGGGATGACCTCACCAAGTGTTGGCACTGGAGCCTCAGGCGAGCCAGCATTGCTTTTTTCGAACGTACCGATGTCGATGTCGCGCAAAACGTCCCGAGCACGCTCACGCGCGTCTGAGAGCGAGAGGGTCGGATATGTGCCAAGCTTGATGCGTCGATTGCGACGATCAACGCGTGTGGAGAGGTACCACACTTTCCCACCTGTGGCTGACACACGCAGGTGCAGGCCAGGGATCATCGTGTCGCGCGCCTCGTAGCGCTTGCCCGTTGCCTGAGGCAGGCTGTCGATCAGCTTGGTGGTGAGCTTGCGTTTCATGCCCACACCGTAAGACACCCAACATCCGCGTGTCACGGTATGGTTTGGGGCGGGATGAAGCTAACTGCGTTTTGCAGATTGTCTCGAAAGCCGCCATTCAAGACGCTTCAGTTAGAAGACAGCAAAGCGGACCTTTGAGACTTTCGCCTTTCGAAGCTCGTTTTCGAATTCAACCAAGACGTTGACAATCGACGGGTCTGTTATTCTTGTAGTTCGGGTTAAGTGCTAACCGAGGATCGGTTGCGCTAGTAGGAATGATAACTGGGAATTATTAGGCCTTGAAGAGCATAGAACACGCGATTGCGCATCTCAAACAAGAAACTTGGGCGATTGTGTATTCCTACAATCCGCCTGCGAATTCACGTAATCTCTGGTACGATCGCTGGCGATACGATATCATCAACGACTACGCTAAAGCCGTTAGCCTCATCGGTGTTGAGCCATTAATCATCGATATCGATCGTTTCATTTCTATGGGACGTGGCGAAGCTAAAAACTTAGATTTCGTAATAAATCTTAATTCCGGCGCTACACCTGTCTCTAACATCGGTGTAGTGCAGTGTATTGCGTCCTGGTTTCAATTAGATTCATTTCCCAATGACGCGGACACCATAGTTGTCGGTGAAAAAAAGGATATTTGTAGCCGGTTTTTCTCTTCCTGGTTCAGTACACCTGAACAAATAGGAGCAATGGCAGGCGACAGAGTTCCTGTAAGGTCAATAATGAAACCTAAGACGCTGGGCAATAGTCGTGGCGTTCGGTTAATCGAAATAGGGCAATCTGTTCCAAAAGAATACTCACCCAAAAATCACCTGCTTGAGAAATTTGTAGAGGGATATGAGGTTTCAATACCAGTTTTATTCGATCCTACCGATGATCAATACAGAATTATGCAGCCTGTTATCTATCTTCCTAAACAAGACAATCCGTCACAATGGTATTTCTCCGACATCGAAAAATTCTCCGATCGTCAAAGATACGACCGCAGATTAGGTTCTGTATCTTCCGATCTTGAGACCGCATTAAAGAGCGCAAGCGAGGCATTCGGTTTTGGCGATATCGCTCGTTTTGATTTCCGTTGGATGACAAATGAGCCAATGGGCGGGGAAATAGAAACCGATGATCTGAGTTTCTTGGAAATCAATTGCTTACCGACGTTGAGCGACGATGTGAGCGTTCTGCTGTCAACATCAGCTTTTCTCGAAGACCACAATTCTGTTGTTGCAAGTTTTGTCCGGAGTTGCTCATCGGATCATTTGCGCGCGTTGATGTATCTCTTGGTCAATGCACGTATAAAATCACTCATGACCAGATAAAATAATAAGGCACTAAGAGATTGGTCTGTCGGTAGAAGCGGCCAAAAGAACCTCCAATATCGATTGGCTTTGGCATTGCGGTCAAACCAAGATGCGAAGCTAATAGTTCATTTTCATTATAGATATCCCGAACATCCATCTGGCTCCGGATGTTCACGAGATCACGAAAATTCTCGTAAATTAATTTCCAATTTAGTCCATTGTTACTGGCAAGTACCAAGCCATTCAAAGCAAGATTGGTGCGATGCCACTCATTTGATTTATCAACCGTTCCGGACAACGAATTCAAAAACTGAATAATCGAGGGAGCTGTGATTGCCTTACCGTTTTGGCAGTCAGCTATTAGTCCGGAGAGAACTGCGCTACATTTTATAAGTGCGCGCGCGTCCGAATTATCTATGGCCCGGAAAACAGATATCGCCTCGTCGAAGCGGTTGCAGAAGAGGGCTTCGACCCCACTGTTGTATTTGATGTCGTGCTTTCGATGGAGATGCGGCACCACCGCTTCGATCTCCCTCACTAGATCGAGGAATGATCTATTGGGGTTATCGATAGACGAGAACGCTGCAGTATGCCGGTTGTTCGCGGCATAAAGAGCTAGCTCAAGGCAGTGATTTTTTCGAAAAACTTCCTCTGCTTTTTGCAACATGTGCATTTCAAGCGCGGGCTCCTGTCCAAGCAAATGGGCAAATCGTAAACAGAGTGCATTGTCGAAGTCGTTGCCCAAAACGCTTGCTATTGCCATTGCCTTTTCAAGGGGCTGCCTCTCCTCGGAGCAATAAGTTTTTTGCAACAGAAGGTAGCATTTCAAACGCAGCCAGTGGTCTCTTTGCCCATCGTTCAACGCTTCGGTCTCGCCAGCAAGCTCAACCAGGGTAGTGTCGATGTCGGGCTCAACATGGTGACGCTCCTCGGTCATCAGACGCGCTTGATACCTGAGGACGTTCGACATCAACGATTTTACTTGATCAACTGCGCGCGCGTTATGATTTTCTAAAGAAAGAACGTCTGCTCGTGCGGTCGGCCTGTACACGCCTCGACAGTAGAGATCGATGTAATCAAGTTTGTCGGCTGGTATTTTTCTCGTAACGTCAATCATTCGATTTGCGCCAGTTTTAATATCGACGAACTCGATCGAATCCTCAGAATAACGCAACTTCTCGATCAAATTGGAGCCGTTCTTGTTGGATATAAGAAGAACGCAAGGTCGGCGATGAGCTGGTGTAGCCAAAAATAGCTGAAATAGTTCGGCAAATTGCGGGGCGTCGATTCCATTCTCGTAGATCACATATTGATCAAAGGCCTCGAGAGTGCGGGACAGATTCGGCGTGAAAATTGCTCGCCCAAGATCCACTTCCACTGGAGCTATCTTAATCGTGGCGCTCAGAATTAAACGCGTCAGTACGCTGTTTCTGGCATTTGGGGCGTTGATGTTTAGGCGCCCGCTTTTTTCATCCAAAAAACTCTGCAGCTGATCTGCGTCCCGAATGAACAGTGTGGTGGAGTGATTGATTTTGCTGGTTTTCGGAAAGATTTCTTCTTCCGGAACAACAAATACGCTTCGAGCGGTACGCTCTTGGATAGGAACAAGCTCCGTGACCAAATCCGCTTCGGACATATAATTCCCAGTTATCGGTCCAGGAATATCGATGCCGCTCCGGCTACGTAGTCGGAGCGGTCAAACTTCTTCATCGCCTATGGTTGTCTAGGCAGTATCGACCTTTGCAAGCGTGTCTGCTGCGGCCACGGCGCTGCTCAGTGAATTATCGGAGACTTTTGTGTAAATCTCCGTGGTAGCGATGCTGGCGTGTCCAAGGAGCCTTTGAACGAGGCGTATGTCGACCCCCTCCTCGATGAGGAGCGTCGCTGCCGAGTGGCGGAACCGATGGGGCGTTAGATGCGGTTCGATCCGAAGTGAATTGGACAGCGTTCTTAATCGCTTGCGATAGGCTTGTGGGGTCAAGCGATTGCCAGCGCTGTTTGTGAAAAGCCATGCGCTAGACCCACACATATCTGAGCGATGCTCCCAATGTCTCTTAAAGTCCGTCTGCAATCGATCGTTGGCCACAAAAACCGTGCGCTCCCGGTCCCCTTTGCCACGAACACGGATTTGAGATGCAGCAGCACTGACATCACGAACACGGAGCGATGTAAGCTCGCTTATTCGTAGCCCCGTTACGACCAGAAGTCTGGCAACAAGGCCGGTGATTTGTAGAGCCGACGTTCTACTTACCTTTGTTGAAATAGACGTTGGGTCAACTTGAACAAGGTGCTGTGCCCTCTTAAAGACCTGGCCTAGGGTCGGGCGATCAATGGGGCGAGGCAAGCGCTTCGGAATCTTTAAATCCAACCTGAGCCCTTCAAATGGAGATAGCTCGCCCTTACCGATGTTCTGCACCCAACTGAAGTAGGACCGAAGCGTCACAATACGCCTGCGGATAGTCGCGGGGCTCGCGCTACGCTCCTCACGGAGGTACTTTTGATACGCAATGATGTCTGTGCTTACAGGAGCGTTTTGCATGTGCTTCTCTCTGGAGAACTTCAGAAAAGTCGACAGATCTTGGTGATAAGCCCGGAGGCTGTGCTCGCTCAAACCCAATTGTTCGCGGCAATAGAGTTCGAATTCATCAATTTGCAATTTGGCCATCTGCCCTCGCTTTTAGATGCGGGGCCGCCTGACGTTTGCCTTAGACTTCGAGCCCCGACTGATTTGCGTCGACTTCGCCTAAATTAAGTTTGACGACTGGCCATTCTGTGTAGAATTAAGAAACTATTAAACTGTTGCGATTGGTGGCACAGTATTGCTTCACATCAACCCACCCGGCCTGTGCGTTCGGCCGCTGTTACGATAACCGAGAATTATGG